>NZ_CP150251.1:945000-3002500 GCF_037975295.1 Bacillus sp. FSL R5-0523 | reverse complement strand
ACTATACGGAGGAATACCCAAGTCTGGCTGAAGGGATCGGTCTTGAAAACCGACAGGGGTGTCAAAGCCCGCGGGGGTTCGAATCCCTCTTCCTCCGCCATACATATTCCTAATCATCGCGGGGTGGAGCAGTTCGGTAGCTCGTCGGGCTCATAACCCGAAGGTCGCAGGTTCAAATCCTGCCCCCGCAACCAAATTTTAAAATGGTCCGGTAGTTCAGTTGGTTAGAATGCCTGCCTGTCACGCAGGAGGTCGCGGGTTCGAGTCCCGTCCGGACCGCCATTTAAATACTTAGGCTCGGTAGCTCAGTTGGTAGAGCAACGGACTGAAAATCCGTGTGTCGGCGGTTCGATTCCGTCCCGAGCCACCATTTATCATTATATTTTGGCGGTTGTGGCGAAGTGGTTAACGCACCAGATTGTGGCTCTGGCATTCGTGGGTTCGATTCCCATCAATCGCCCCAAATAAAAATTGCGGGTGTAGTTTAGTGGTAAAACCTCAGCCTTCCAAGCTGATGTCGTGGGTTCGATTCCCATCACCCGCTCCATTTCTATATCGTCATGGGCCTGTAGCTCAGCTGGTTAGAGCGCACGCCTGATAAGCGTGAGGTCGATGGTTCGAGTCCATTCAGGCCCACCATGACTTTTGTATTCCACAGTAGCTCAGTGGTAGAGCTATCGGCTGTTAACCGATCGGTCGCAGGTTCGAATCCTGCCTGTGGAGCCAAATGGAGAAGTACTCAAGTGGCTGAAGAGGCGCCCCTGCTAAGGGTGTAGGTCGTGTAAGCGGCGCGAGGGTTCAAATCCCTCCTTCTCCGCCATATGATTACAGATATAATAATTATCGGCCCGTTGGTCAAGCGGTTAAGACACCGCCCTTTCACGGCGGTAACACGGGTTCGAATCCCGTACGGGTCATCCAGAAGCCTTGCATATCCTGCAAGGTTTTTTTGTTTTCTAAATCATGATATGTCTTAGATTTTGTTCTTTATTTTAAAAACAGGCTACAAAAATCTCCATATATTTCGTTTTTCTTCAGAAAATGAAGTTAATTGTCTATAAGTATAAGCGCTTTCAGGAAAGGGCTTTTTTTTATTTCTTCGAATAAATACTATAAATGAAAACTATGATGTCAGAAAGGATGATTACATGGCCACTGCCAGCCCGACAGCACATGATGTTTATCTTTTTCACGAAGGCAGTCTGTTTAAAAGCTATCAGCTGTTTGGCTCGCATTACCGCGAGCTGAATGGCAAAAGCGGATATGAATTCTGTGTGTGGGCGCCTCATGCGTCGGAAGTACGAGTGGCTGGAGATTTTAACAGCTGGTCTGGAGAAGAGCATGTGATGCACAGAGTGAATGATAATGGCATTTGGACGTTATTTATTCCAGGTATAGGAGAAAAGGAACGATATAAATACGAAATTGTGACGAATAACGGTGAGATCAGGCTGAAGGCAGATCCATACGCTATTTATTCAGAAGTCAGACCAAACACAGCGTCACTTACTTACGATTTGGAAGGGTACAGCTGGCAAGATCAAAAATGGCAAAAGAAACAGAAGGCTAAGACCCTGTATGAAAAACCTGTTTTCATTTATGAACTGCATCTTGGGTCTTGGAAGAAGCATTCTGATGGCAGGCATTATTCCTATAAAGAATTAAGTCAGACGCTTATCCCTTATATCAAGGAGCATGGGTTTACCCATATTGAACTGCTTCCGGTGTATGAGCATCCATATGATCGTTCATGGGGGTACCAAGGAACGGGGTATTACAGCCCGACAAGCAGGTTTGGCACGCCGCATGATCTGATGAAGTTTGTTGATGAATGTCATCAACAAAATATCGGAGTCATTTTGGATTGGGTCCCCGGACATTTTTGTAAAGATGCACATGGACTCTATATGTTTGATGGAGAACCGCTTTATGAATACAAAGAAGAACGTGATCGGGAGAACTGGTTATGGGGCACGGCAAACTTTGACCTGGGAAAACCGGAAGTTCATAGTTTTTTAATTTCGAATGCGTTGTACTGGGCGGAATTCTATCATATAGATGGATTTAGGGTTGATGCAGTGGCTAATATCTTGTATTGGCCAAATCAGGATGAACGCCACACGAATCCATATGCTGTTGATTTTTTAAAAAAACTCAATCAAACCATGAGAGAGGCATATCCACATGTGATGATGATTGCGGAAGATTCTACAGAATGGCCTCAAGTGACAGGTGCCGTTGAGGAAGGGGGGCTTGGTTTTCATTATAAATGGAATATGGGATGGATGAATGACGTACTGAAATACATGGAGACGCCGCCCGAAGAAAGGCGGCATTGTCATCAGCTTATCTCTTTTTCATTACTATATGCGTTTAGTGAACATTTTGTATTGCCGTTTTCTCATGATGAAGTCGTATACGGAAAAAAATCACTTCTTAATAAAATGCCTGGCGACTACTGGCAGAAATTTGCCCAGTATCGGCTTTTGCTGGGCTATATGACAGTGCATCCCGGAAAGAAATTGATCTTTATGGGATCAGAGTTTGCCCAATTTGATGAATGGAAAGATACAGAACAGCTTGATTGGTTTTTGGACTCCTTCCCCATGCATCAGAAAGCCAGCGTTTTTACGCAAGATCTTCTCCGCTTTTATCAAAAAAGCAAAATCCTTTATGAGCATGACCATCGTGCACAATCGTTTGAATGGATTGATGTCCATAATGACGAACAATCAATCTTTTCTTTTATTCGTTATGGCAAAAAGCACGGTGAGGCGCTTGTCATCATTTGTAATTTTACACCCGTGGTCTATCATCAATATGATGTTGGAGTTCCTTTTTTTACTCAATACATTGAAGTGCTTAACAGTGACAGTGAAACATATGGAGGCTCAGGGCAAATCAACAAAAAGCCATTATCGGCTAAAAAGGGAGCACTTCATCATAAACCGTGTTATATCACGATGACCATCCCCCCTTACGGCATCTCGATTTTACGGGCGGTTAAAAAAAGAGGAGAGATAAAAAGATGAAAAAACAATGTGTAGCCATGCTCCTTGCCGGCGGGAAGGGCAGCCGTCTCAGCGGATTAACAAAAAATATGGCCAAACCGGCTGTATCTTTCGGGGGAAAATACAGGATTATTGATTTTACCCTAAGCAACTGTTCTAATTCAGGCATAGACACAGTCGGGATTTTAACGCAATATCAGCCGCTTGAGCTGAATTCCTATATTGGGATCGGCAGTGCATGGGACCTGGATAGATATAATGGCGGCGTGACGGTTTTACCCCCTTATGCCGAGTCATCAGAAGTCAAATGGTATAAAGGGACGGCAAGCGCCATTTATGAAAATCTCAATTATTTGAATCAGTATGATCCTGAGTATGTGCTGATTTTATCAGGAGATCACATATACAAGATGGACTACGGCAAAATGCTTGATTATCACATTGAAAAGAAAGCAGATGTGACCATCTCTGTCATCGAAGTGGGCTGGGAGGAAGCAAGCCGGTTCGGCATCATGAAGACCAATCCAGATGGGACGATCACACATTTTGATGAAAAGCCTAAATTCCCTAAGAGCAATCTTGCCTCAATGGGAATTTATATATTCAATTGGCCGCTTTTGAAACAGTATCTTGAGATGGACGATCAAAACCCTTATTCTAGCCACGACTTCGGCAAAGATATTATTCCTCTGCTTTTGGAGGAGAAAAAGAAGCTTTCTGCTTATCCGTTCAAGGGATATTGGAAGGATGTCGGAACGGTGCAGAGCTTGTGGGAAGCCAATATGGATTTGTTAAAAGAGGACTCGGAGCTGAAGCTGTTTGAACGCAAATGGAAAATTTATTCCGTCAATCCAAATCAGCCTCCGCAATTTATTTCATCTGATGCGCAGGTTCAAGATTCGCTTGTGAACGAAGGTTGTGTTGTATATGGAAATGTGTCTCACTCCGTTCTTTTTCAAGGTGTGACTGTTGGTAAGCATACGACTGTTACATCATCCGTCATAATGCCGGATGTGACGATTGGGGAGCATGTAGTCATTGAAAATGCCATCGTTCCTAATGGGATGGTGCTGCCGGATGGCGCAGTGATTCGCTCCGAAAAAGACATTGAAGAGGTGCTACTCGTTTCAGAGGAATTTGTAGAAAAAGAATTGATTTAATTACTGAAGAGGGGGCAGAGTCAGTGTTCAATAATCAAATGTTAGGTGTTATAGATGAAACCACATATAAGCATTCTCTTCAGGATTTAACAGCACAGCGGTCGCTCGGGGCGATCCCTTTTGCCGGCAGGTACCGACTGATTGATTTTATGCTTTCCAACATGGTGAATGCGGATATTAGGAGTGTTGCAATTTTTCCGAAGTATCGTTATCGTTCGCTCATGGATCACCTTGGCGCGGGTAAGGAATGGGATTTGCACCGGAAAAAGGACGGCCTCTTTTTTTTCCCGTCTCCCCATCTTCATCACGAATACGATGAATTCGGTTCCTTTCGCCAGTTTTCGGACCATCTAGATTACTTCCACAGAAGCACTCAGCAATATGCTGTAATCTCCAACAGCCATACCGTATGCAACATTCAATTTCAATATGTGCTGAAACGCCATCAGGAGGTTGGCTGCGATGTCACCGAGGTATTTCAGGACGGCCAGTCGCTGCAAATTTATATCATGTCTACAACACTTTTAAAAGATTTGATCTACGGACATAGTGAAAAAGGCTATAAAACCATTCAGGAGGCTGTTGAAAAGGAAGCTTCCGCTCTGACCATTTGCCCTTATGAATATTCAGGTTATGCCGCAGTTATTGATTCGGTGGAAAAATATTATACCCACAGTATGGAACTCATTCAGCCCCGTTTTTGGCAGCAGGTGTTTTTGCCGCAGCAGCCTATCTACACAAAAGTGAAGGATGAGCCGCCTACGAAATACGGAAAACACAGCACTGTCAAAAATTCTTTGGTGGCAAACGGCTGTGTGCTTGAAGGAGAGGTTGAAAACTGCATTTTGTTCAGGGCGGTCCATGTCGGAAAGGGGACGAAGCTGAAAAACTGTATTATTATGCAAAAAACGCAGATTGGCGAGGATTGCCTTCTTGAGCAGGTCATTTCTGATAAGGACGTTAAAATCGGCAAGGCGACGGAAGCTGCTGGAACAGCTGACCAGCCGCTTGTATTAAGAAAAGGTTTGGTGCAAGGAGAGCTGATGAATTCTTGAAGATATTATTTGCTGTGTCAGAATGCACCCCATTTGTTAAATCAGGAGGTCTTGCCGATGTAGCAGGTGCTCTGCCAAAGGCACTTGCACGATTAGGCAATGAAGTAGCTGTGATGCTGCCGAAGTACAGACAAATACCTGAACCGTGGAAAAAGCGTATGAAAAAAAAGGCAGAGTGTACGGTAGCTGTCGGCTGGCGTCAGCAATATTGCGGAATTGAACATATGGCCGAAGATGATGTGAATTATTATTTCATCGACAATGAGTACTATTTCAACAGGGATTCGTTGTACGGGCATTATGATGACGGTGAGCGGTTTGCCTTTTTTTCAAGAGCTGTGCTGGAGGCTGCCAAAGTTGTGAATGTTCAAGCCGATATTGTTCATACTCACGATTGGCATACAGCGATGGTCAATTATTTGCTGAAAGAGGAGTACAGAAAACATCCTTTTTATGAACGGATGAAAAGCGTGCTCACGATCCACAACCTGCAGTTTCAAGGCATATTCCCTCCTGATGTCACACATGACTTGCTGGGTCTTGAGATGGATCATTTTCATTATGAAAGGTTAGAATGCAACGGATTTGTTAATTTTATGAAGGCGGGCATCATTGCGGCTGATCATGTGACAACTGTGAGCCCCACTTACAGAAATGAAATCATGACGCCGTATTATGGTGAGCAGTTGGAACAGGTTTTGCAATATAGGGAAGATGATGTAACCGGCATATTAAATGGCATTGATGATACGTTCTATCAGCCGAAAAGCGACCCTTATATAGTGGCGCAATACGATTCAGGGGATCTTGCATGCAAGCTGGAAAACAAAACGAAGCTTCAGCAGCGGATGGGGCTTCCAGAGAAAAACGATATTCCGCTGATCAGTATGGTGACAAGGCTCACTAAACAAAAGGGGCTTGATCTTGTCCGCAGAATTATGCACGAACTTCTTGAGGAGCGAGACATACAGCTGGTTGTGCTAGGTACAGGAGAACGTGAATTTGAAGATTATTTCCGGTATGCAGAATTTGCTTTTCATGAGAAGTGCCGGGCTTATATCGGGTTTGATGAGCCGCTAGCCCATCAAATTTATGCGGGCTCTGATATGTTTTTGATGCCGTCGAAATTTGAGCCGTGCGGTTTGGGGCAGCTCATTGCTCTTCAATATGGCGCCATTCCGATTGTCAGGGAAACGGGCGGTCTTTACGACACTGTCCGTGCCTATCAGGAGAAAGAGGGAACGGGCAATGGCTTTACGTTTTCTGCCTTTAATGCGCATGATCTGAAATTTACGATTGAAAGGGCGCTGTCGTTTTATCGCCAACAGGATGTATGGCAGAGCATCATGAAGACCGCAATGAATGCAGATTACAGCTGGGGGAAGTCGGCTAAAGAGTATCAGCGTATTTTCGAGCAGGTGACAAGGAGTGGACGGGATGTTCTCGAGTAAAGAACGCTTTGCAGACTTATTTTTAAAGCGTCTGGAAATGACGTGCGGAAAAAGTTTTAAAGATTCTGCCAAGCTGGATCAATATAAAACGTTGGGCAATATGGTCAGAGAGTATATCAGCGCTGATTGGATCGAAACGAATGAAAAAAGCAGATCAAATTCCGGGAAGCAGACATATTATTTATCAATCGAATTTCTGCTCGGTCAGCTCCTTGAGCAAAACTTAATGAATCTTGGTGTTCGTGATGTTGTAGAAGCTGGTTTAAAGGAAATCGGCATCAATTTAGAGGAGATCCTTCAGATAGAGAACGATGCAGGTCTCGGCAATGGCGGACTTGGGCGCTTGGCCGCTTGCTTTTTAGATTCGCTTGCTTCGTTGAACCTGCCTGGGCACGGCATGGGCATACGTTATAAGCATGGTTTGTTTGAGCAAAAAATTGTAGACGGGCATCAGGTGGAGCTGCCTGAGCAATGGCTGAAAAACGGGAACGTATGGGAAGTAAGGAATGCGGATCAAGCAGTGGACGTGCCGTTTTGGGGCGAAGTCCATATGACAGAAAAAAGCGGGCGCCTGCATTTTCGCCACGAACAAGCGACAATTGTTACCGCTGTTCCTTATGATATACCGATCATCGGCTATGAAACGGGCACTGTCAACACGTTAAGGCTTTGGAACGCCGAGCCCTATGCCCATTATCACGGCGGTAATATTTTGTCTTATAAGCGAGAAACAGAAGCGGTTTCTGAATTCTTATATCCCGATGACACCCATGATGAGGGGAAAATTTTACGGCTGAAGCAGCAGTATTTTTTAGTATGCGCAAGCTTAAAAAGCATTGTGAACAATTACCGAAAAACACATAAATCTTTATCCGGCCTGCATAAAAAAGTGAGCATTCATATTAATGACACTCACCCTGCGCTTGCGGTGCCTGAACTGATGCGGATTTTGCTCGATGAAGAGAACATGAGCTGGGAAGAAGCTTGGCATATCACTGTACATACGATTTCTTATACAAATCATACAACATTGTCAGAAGCGCTCGAGAAATGGCCGATTCATTTGTTTAAGCCGCTGCTCCCGCGAATGTACATGATTATTGAAGAGATCAATGAGAGGTTTTGCCGCGCAGTTTGGGAAAAGTATCCGGGAGACTGGAAAAGGATAGAGAACATGGCGATTACAGCGCATGGTGTTGTCAAAATGGCTCATCTGGCCATAGTAGGCAGCTACAGTGTAAATGGCGTTGCAAAAATACATTCCGATATATTAAAGGAAAGAGAGATGCGCGACTTTCACCTGCTGTTTCCGAATCGTTTTAACAATAAGACGAATGGAATTGCCCACAGGCGCTGGCTGTTAAAAGCGAATCCAGGCTTGTCTGCCATCATTACAGAGGCGATCGGTGATGAATGGGTCAAGCAACCGGAATCGCTGATCCGTTTAGAACCGTACGCCTCTGATCCTGCATTTATTGAACAGTTTCAAAACAACAAAAGCAAGAAAAAACAAGAGCTTGCCGATTTGATTTTTTGCACGGCCGGGGTGGTTGTGAACCCTGAGAGCATATTCGACGTACAGGTGAAACGGCTTCATGCATATAAACGGCAGCTGTTGAATGTTCTTCACATTATGTATTTGTATAACCGCCTCAAGGAGGATTCGGGGTTTTCAATCTACCCGCAAACCTTTATTTTCGGGGCAAAGGCTTCACCAAGCTATTATTATGCTAAGAAAATCATTAAGCTGATCCATTCTGTCGCAGAAAAAGTCAATTATGATCCGGCGGTCAAACAGCTGATCAAAGTTGTTTTTTTAGAAAATTATAGAGTTTCTATGGCTGAGCGAATTTTTCCGGCATCAGACGTAAGTGAGCAAATTTCAACCGCAAGCAAGGAAGCGTCTGGTACGGGGAATATGAAGTTTATGATGAACGGGGCTTTGACGATCGGCACGCATGACGGCGCAAATATCGAGATCCTTGAGCGGGTGGGCCCTGACTGTATTTACACGTTCGGCTTAAAGGCGGATGAGGTTCTATCGTATCAGGAAAACGGCGGCTATAGATCGAGGGAATATTATCAGCATGACAGAAGAATCAGGCAGGTAGCGGATCAGCTGATCAATGGTTTTTTTGAAGGAGAAGCAGATGAATTTGAATCGATCTTTGACTCGCTGCTTCCGCATAATGATGAGTATTTTGTGCTGAAGGATTTCAGCTCATATGCAGATGCGCAGGAGCGAATTCAAGCTGATTATCGAGAGCGAAGGAAATGGTCTGAGCGTTCGATTGTAAACATTGCTCATTCTGGATATTTCTCCAGTGACCGCACGATCCGGGAATATGCGAAGGACATTTGGGGCATCAAGCCGATGATGTGAAAAAGCCGCTGTATAAGCGGCTTTTTTTGTTCACAGATTCATTGAATTGATTGTAAAGGATAAGAACGTCGCAAATGCACTCCATAAAAAATAAGGCAAAAGAAGATAGCTTGCGGCTCTGCTGTATTTTTTGGCAATGATCAGTAATACGATTGCTGTGATGGCGACAAGCAGGCAGTCAAGCGATGCAGCCAGCAGATTTTTTTGCGTAAACTGGAAATAGCTGAAGGCTTGATTGAGCACGTAATTTATCAAAAGTGTAAACCAAAAGCTTTTCGCACCTTTAAATGAAAACGCAGCATATACAATGGCTGCTGAAAGGGAGATCAGGGCAAACAGGATGGCCCAAATGATGCCGATCGCAGTTCCGCTTGGCGTCCAGTCCGGTTTTTTCAATGAATTGTACCATTCTTGGTCCACAGGAAACAGGTAGCCTGCGGCTGAAAACAGCGCATATGTAATCACAAAAATGGCTAAAGCGCCGACAATCTTTTTCATATTTGCAACCTCCGCATGTATTTATTTACCCTTTATCTTATAAAGATCAAACCCCCGATATGCGGGGGAAATGATGGTCTTAAATAAGCTGCTGCAATGCGTTTGCTTTAATGCGTTCATATTCAAAAGCTGATTCTAATTCTTCCTTCGGTAAAGCAGACTTGCGGACGTATTTTTCGCGAATGACATCGTAAAGCTCATAAGGAAACAGCATATCAATAAACATGACTTGTTTTTGTTCTTCAGTTAATGGGGCTCTGGATTCGTATGCGTTCAGCATGACATGAAATGTTTCTTCATCCCAAATGCCCGTCGTATCCAAAAGCGGAATAATCATTTTGCGCAAATCGCGAATAGGCAGATCAAATGAAACGGTATCTAAGTCAATGACCCAAATCTGTTCATTTTCCCCTAAGAGTGTATTTCCGGTTCCGTAATCCTGGTGGCAAAGGTTAGGGCTTTTTTTCATCTGTTCAGTCCATGGAACATAGGTCGACTGCAAAAGCCGGTCTTTGATGCGCAGCCCGTCTTCAATAAAGCCATCTATCTCCTGAAGATAAAGCTGTGAGAAAGGATCTTCTTTTTCCGCCTCCGCCATCAGCTTCCACGTTTCCATCTGTTTGCACCGTTTCGTGTAGTGATTCGGCCAGCGACCTAATTTGGTAAATACGGGAACGCCATTTGGCGGCTGATATCCGACGGACGCTGTATGAAAATCAGCAAGGCCTTTCATGATAAACTCCAAGTCCTGCTTTACAGTCAGCTCAAACGGTCTTCCTTCGATCCAGTCATATACGACAAATAGAAATGAGCCGTGCTTGGAATATAGGCTGCCTTTTTTGTTTGGGAGTATGCCAGGAACATTCATGCCTTTTTTTGCTAAATAGTCCTGCGCGAAAATGGAAAACAACGCTTTCTTTTCTGGCCTGTGTATTCGTTTTAGACAAACCGCGCCGGAGTCTGTGTGGACCTTCCAGACAAGCGCCATCTGGTTTCCCTGAATGACGTCTATTTTTTCAGCCTGCACATCCCATCCTTGAAGCACATTTTCAGCCAGCTCCGTTAATTTTTTTGCATCTTCTGCTGATAAAGGAAGCTCTGATGAATTCCCCTCCTCAATGACTTCATGGTTTTCTGCCATTAAAGGACACATCCTTACCTGTTTTACTCCTACCTTATGAATCAAAAGGAAAAAATGATTGAGTTATTTGACTATATTTAATAGATGAATCTGGTTGTTTACCCGTTTTGTTTTTAGGGCAGTCCCATTCCGCACAAGTTGGTTGTTCAGCCGTATCATGATTCTAACTAGTTAAAAATCATGCAGGAATGGAGGCTATGTATGAAAATAGCACTGATCGCCACAGAGAAGCTTCCTGTCCCATCGGTTCGAGGAGGCGCCATTCAAATCTACCTCGAAGCGGTTGCCCCTTTAATTGCCAAAAAACATGAGGTGACTGTGTTTTCTATTAAAGATCCGAATCTCGCTGATAGAGAGAAGGTAGACGGTGTCCATTATGTGCATTTGGATGAAGACCGTTATGAAGAAGCCGTTGGAGCAGAGCTGAAAAAGAGCCGTTTTGATCTTGTGCATGTTTGTAATCGCCCAAGCTGGGTTCCGAAATTGAAGAAACAGGCGCCGGATGCTGTTTTTATTTTAAGCGTTCACAATGAAATGTTCGCTTACGATAAAATCAGCCAGACGGAAGGCGAGATTTGCATCGACTCCGTAGCGCAGATTGTTACGGTCAGCGATTATATCGGACAGACGATCACAAGCCGTTTTCCGTCAGCACGATCAAAAACAAAAACGGTGTATTCCGGTGTGGATTTAAAAACGTACCACCCTCGCTGGACGAATGAAGGGCAGCGGGCTCGCGAAGAGATGCGAAGCGAGCTGGGGCTTCACGGCAAAAAAATCGTCTTGTTTGTCGGCCGGCTTAGCAAAGTCAAAGGCCCGCACATATTATTGCAGGCTTTGCCGGACATCATTGAGGAGCACCCCAATGTCATGATGGTGTTTATCGGGTCAAAATGGTTCGGAGATAATGAATTAAATAACTATGTCAAACATCTTCATACCCTCGGTGCGATGCAAAAGGATCATGTCACATTTATTCAATTTGTGAAGCCAAAGGACATTCCGCGCCTTTATACCATGTCAGATGTATTTGTATGCTCTTCGCAATGGCAGGAGCCTTTAGCAAGGGTGCATTATGAAGCGATGGCTGCGGGACTTCCTATTATTACAAGCAATCGGGGAGGCAATCCAGAGGTCATAGAGGAAGGGAAAAACGGCTACATCATTCATGACTTTGAAAATCCTAAACAATATGCCGAACATATCAATGATTTGCTGAGCAGCTCGGAAAAGCGGGAACGGCTTGGGAAATACAGCCGCCGTGAGGCAGAAAGCAATTTTGGCTGGCAGAGGGTGGCTGAAAATCTGCTCAGCGTCTATGAAAAGAACAGATAGAAGGGGTGAACAGAGTGTACCAAAAAGAGCATGAAGAACAGATTGTGTCCGAAATTCTCAGCTATTATCCTTTTCATATTGACAATGTGGCGCTGAAATCGAACAAAAGCGGACGCAAAATCTGGGAAGTCGAAACTGATCATGGCCCAAAGCTGCTAAAAGAAGCGCAAATGAAACCGGAGCGGATGCTTTTTATCACTCAGGCACACGCCCATTTACAAGAGAAAGGGCTGCCGATAGCGCCGATTCATCAAACAAAAAATGGCGGGAGCTGCTTGGGCACGGATCAGGTTTCTTACAGCTTATATGACAAAGTGACAGGAAAAGAAATGATTTACTATGATGCAGAGCAAATGAAAAAAGTCATGTCATTTGCCGGCCATTTTCATCATGCCTCAAAAGGATATGTTTGCACAGATGAAAGCAAGAAGAGAAGCAGGCTGGGAAAATGGCACAAATTGTACCGATGGAAGCTGCAGGAACTTGAAGGGAATATGCAGATCGCGGCATCCTATCCTGATGACGTATTTTCGCAAACTTTCTTAAAACATGCTGATAAAATGCTGGCAAGAGGAAAAGAAGCTCTTCAGGCGCTTGATGACTCAGAATACGAAACCTGGACAAAAGAAACGCTCGAGCATGGCGGATTCTGTTTTCAGGATTTTACATTGGCACGTTTGACAGAGATCGAAGGGGAACCTTTTTTAAAGGAGCTTCACTCGATTACCTACGATTTGCCGTCAAGAGACCTTCGTATTCTGCTGAATAAAGTGATGGTTAAGCTTTCTGTATGGGATACTGATTTCATGGTTGCACTGCTTGCGGCCTACGACGCAGTGTATCCGCTCACAGAAAAACAGTACGAGGTACTTTGGATTGATCTCGCGTTTCCGCATTTGTTCTGTGCAATCGGGCACAAATATTATTTGAAGCAAAAGAAAACGTGGTCAGATGAGAAATATAACTGGGCGCTGCAAAATATGATTTCTGTTGAAGAATCTAAAGATTCGTTTTTGGATAAACTGCCGGAACTGTATAAAAAGATAAAAGCGTATCGGGAGGCGAATTGACATGAGGTCATCGAGACAAAAAGCCTCTATTTCTAAACTGGATCTCGACCAATTCGTATTTACACCGCCTGGACCGATGGGATGGCAGGCTCATGACTCAATCTCAGCTGAGAAGGAAGAAGAGGAGAAGCATTTAGATGTGGGCAGCATTCGAGAGCTCCCTCACATCAATGCACCGAAAGAATATCAAGAAGAAACGAAGGAAAAGGAAACAGATCACAAAATCGTCGATGATGAAGAAGAAACGAAATTCGAAACCATTCTAGAGCCTGAGGAGGAACGTGATTCGAAACGCTCAGCGCCCCCATATGTAGAAGAAGAGGAGGAAGATGAAGAACCAGACTTAGCGGAAGAAGCTAAAGTGGAAATCATCATTCTTCCAAGTGAATCTAAACCAGCTCCATGGTTTTCTCAAACCGTAAAGCGCAAGGCATAAAGTCATATTTATGCCTTTTTTCATGTTCTCTGCAGCAAAAAAACAGCCCGTTTTGCAACACGAGCTGTAGGTTTTATGTTTTTGCTTTCACAAAAAGCTGATTGATAGATGATAAATCAAAATTTTGCGTCAGAAAAGGCGGCGGAAATTGTTTGTTTTTCGGGGTCAGAACGGATTGGTAAACAGTATTGAGCCTTTTGGCCGCATGGGTAAAGGTAAATAAAGCTTCTACATGCTGTCGGGCGTTTTTTGTCATTTTGATCATTAATTCTTGATCTGTAAAGGCTCTGTCAATTGCTTTTGCAAATGAAGAAGGTTTGTTGTATCTGTCGATGACAAGGCCGGTGACTTCGTCTTTTACGACTTCTCCGTTTCCGCCCCGGTTTGTGGTAATTAAGGGCGTGCCGGCCGCCATTGCTTCATAATTCACACGGGCGAGGGGTTCGTTCCACTGAGAGCTGCACACAAATACATCTGCCATCAGAAAAAGGTTTGGGATGTCGTCAGCGGGAATGAATTTTGTAAAAATTATGTGGTCTCTGTATGGCAGCGCCAGCGTACGCAGATAGGTTACATATTGGTTTTCGCTGTCATCGCTGAACCACTTCCCGCCTGCTATGACCAGTACAGCATCAGGGTGCTGCTGCAAAATCCGTCTCATGCTGTGAATGAGAAGGTGAGGTCCTTTTGTCGGGCTTAAGCGGCCGGCGAATAAAATAACTTTTTTATCTTCAATACCGTATTTTTTCCGGTATGTTTTTCTGACAGCCGAGCCTTTCATTGTCCAGACAGGCGGATAAGAGTTTAAATCAACGCCGGAGTACACAACTTTTGTGATGTCCTCAGCTTCAGGAAAACGTTCAATGACGGTTTGTTTAATAAATTCGCTCACAGTTGTGATCATGGAGACATTGTCGAGTACTTCTTTTCCTTGCGCGAAGGTCATCTTTTTTTCAGAAAACATTTCGTTATGCAGGCTCAGAACGATCTTGCTGTTTGGTGAGGCTTTTTTATATAAAGAGACATTTAAAGGCCTGTTGAACACATGAATGAGGTCAAAGGAAGAGGCTCGCAGCTCTTCGGCTACCGCCTCGCGGTAATGTTCTTTTGGCAGATGGATATAATGTACGCCGTCTTTTGTTTCTCTTTTTGGGAGCGATGGATCTTCTATTGAAAAAATGGTCAGGTCGTACCTGCTGCTGAAATAGGGCGTGACACCGTCAATCATCATTTGAATAGCGCCGCCGCGTACTGCGGGCGCCGGCAGCTTTTCTGTACAGATAAAGGCAAGCTTCATTTTTATTCCCCCTGATACAGCGACGATAAATAGGCAATTTCGTTGGTCAAGCCATCCTTTAAGGATGTGGCGGGATCATAATGCAAGAGCTGTTTTGCTTTTGAAATATCCGCCCACGTGTTGCTCGGTTCCCCTGCTATTTTGTCCGAAAAGTGCAGTGTTGCTTTTCTGCCGGAAATATCCTCAATGAGGGAGACAACCTTTAAGACTGAGGCACGCTCTGCGCCGCCGATATTTACTGTTTCACCAATAAGGCGGGGTTTCCCTAGAACAGCGGTGATGCCTTTGACACAGTCGCCGATATAAGTGAAATCTCTTGACTGCTGCCCATCACCGAAGATGGTAAGCGGCTTTTGCTGAAGATGCTGCTTAATGAGCCGGTGAAAAGCCATATCCGGCCGCTGTCTTGGCCCGTATACGGTAAAAAAACGGAGAATCACAATTGGAATGCCAAAGCTCTGTTGATACACATGGCAAAGCTTTTCTCCCGTAAGCTTTGTTACCCCGTACGGAGATAAAGGAGAAAGCGACGTGTTTTCGCTGACTTTTCCTTGTTTTTCGCCATAGACGGAAGAGGTGGATGCAAAGACGAACGTTTGGATAGAATGTTCCCGGCACGCCTCGAGGAGCCTTTGGAGCGCTTGGATATTATGTGCAGCATATGGGTGAAAATGATTGCCCCAGCTTGAGCGGACACCCGGTATGGCCGCCAAATGAAAGATGACGTCCACTCCTTCCAGTAAGGGAGCAAGATCCGCTGTCAGCAGATTTTCCTTTATGAACGTAAATCGCTTTTCCGGCAGCAGGTTTTTAAGGTTTTTTAATTTCAAGGAAAATGGAGTAGGACCGATAAAGTCATCAATTCCGATAACGTTGTGTTTCTTATCTTTTAGTAATTCTTCGCAGAGGTGGGAGCCGATAAAGCCCGCTGCTCCTGTGACGAGTATTTTCATGGACGGCCAACTCCCGTACAGATCAGGCCGCAAGCCTCGATCAGTTCTTTTTTTAGTACGTTGCGTCCGTCAATCACAAGACGCCCTTTCATGATGCCTGCAGCCTTTTTCCAATCAAACGCTAAAAACTCGGGCCATTCTGTCGCCAAAAATAAAAAGTCGCTTTCTTCGATCGCATCAAAAGCTTGAGAATGCTGAGTTACATGCTGCCGCAAATGTTCTGGAAGTACAGCTTCAGGATCATATGCATGAACATCACATCCCAGCTCCGCCAGCCTTTCCATCAGTCTGACAGCCTGAGAATTCCTGATGTCATCGGTATTCGGTTTGAAGGAAATGCCGAGTACAGCCGCTTTCTTGCCTTGAAGTGTTTCGAAGAATGACTGTATTTTTTTGATATACAGGCCGAGCTGGGTGTCATTAATGTGCTGCACGGCTTGGAGCATGAAGGTCTCCGTGTTTTTTTTCTGGGCAGCAAATTGCAGCGCCTGCAGATCCTTTGGAAAACAAGAGCCTCCGTATCCGATGCCTGCCTGCAAAAAGTGCTCCCCGATCCTTGGGTCTAGACCGATAGCGCGGGAAATATCTGAGATATCTGATTGATAGGCTTCACATATGCGGGCCATTTCGTTAATAAACGAAATTTTGGCTGCTAAAAAGAAATTATTGGCATATTTGATCAGCTCTGCTCCCGCTAAGCTTGTAACGATAAAAGGGGTATCAATATGTTTGTAAATGGATTTGACGATGGCTGCCGATACGTAATCTTCTTCCTGAACACCGATGACTGTTTTGTCAGGATGCAGCATGTCATATAAGGCATTGCCTTCCCGCAGAAACTCCGGATTGGATACGATATTAAAGAGGTTTTTAGACACTCCGGAGGTAATCAGCTGTTTTGCTATGTTTTCATTTGTCCCGGGCGGAACAGTGCTTTTCGTAATGATGGTTTTATACGATCGGATTGCCTCTCTTAAATCACCGATGACGGACTGCAGGGCTTTCGTATCAGCTGATCCGTCCGAACGCGGCGGGGTTCCGACTGCGATAAAAATAACGGGACATTCCTCCATGCTCGATTTCACTTCAGAAGAAAACGAGAGATTGCCGCAACGAAGTATTGCATCTGAAAGCCCAGGCTCGTAAAAGGGAATGACTCCTTTTTTCAGCTGCTCGATTTTTTTGACGTCTTTGTCTGTGCATATCATGTCATGTCCGATGGATGCCAGTGCCGCTGATAGGGTTAAACCGACATACCCGGCGCCAACCACACAAATTTTCATCACCTGAGCTCCTTTACAAGATTACTGGTCATATATCAATATCCTATTAAAAAAGGGCTGGTTCGTGATTCCGCTTTCTGCCCAGTTGCTTCCGCCTAATTTCAGATGTACAAACATCGGGATGCGCTCTTGGAATATCATGTAATAAACATGAGCTGAGGGGAAAATAACATGATAAAAAAAGCGATCATTCCTGCAGGCGGATTCGGCACGAGAAATCTGCCGGTGACGAAGGTGATTCCGAAAGAAATGTTTCCAGTAGGATCTAAGCCTGTGATTCATTATCTTGTTGAAGAATTAAAGGAGTCAGGCATTGAGGACATTTTGATGGTTGTATCGAGCCATAAAAATCTGATTGTCGACTATTTTGATTCCTCTTTGGCACTTGAGGCTTTTTTGGCCTCTAAGAATAAACTGCATTTGCTTAGTGAGCATCCCATTCCGGATATACGGATTCACTATGTGCGGCAGCCTTATGCAAAGGGTCTTGGCGACGCCATTTCTTACGGAAGGCCATTTGCAGGCGGAGAGCCTTTTGCCGTCGTTTTGCCAGATGATCTGATTTTTTCCGCCAATCAGCCGGCTTTGGGGCAGCTGATTGAAGCGTATACGAAATATCAGTCCAGTGTGATCGGCTTAAAAGAAACAAAAACGGAGGATTTACATCATTACGGGGTGATAAAAGGGGAGCCTGTTGAAAAAGGGCTTTATCGCATACAGGATATTGTGGAAAAGCCTAAACAAAACCCTCCGTCTCATTTTGCCGCAGCAGGGCGTTATATTTTCACACCGGATATTTTTAATGAGCTGGAGGCATTAGAAGCTGATAGCGGAGGAGAAGTGCAGGTAACGGATGCGATAAAAGCTTCGCTCGGGGCATGTACCGTATACGGGAAATTGCTAGAGGGCGAGCGGTATGACATCGGTCTGCAAAAGGATTATCTGAAGCTGATTTACGATATGCTGAAAACGGAAAAGAACCCCCAATAATCGGGGGTTCAATCAGCGTGGAGATCGCCGAATGTGGTCATGATTCCCTCTTCGTCAAGTTCTTCTTCATAGCGCTCATGGGCTCTGCTTTGATAAACGGTAATTTCTTTTCCAGTGATATCTGTAGCGATGAAATTTTCGTAAGACTCCGTATTGCCGATATTCTCTTCGGCATTCATCGTCATATCATCATAGCTGAGCGGAGGGTTTTCCATATCCTGCGGCGTTTGTGAGTTACCATATTTTTCGACATCCTGATAGGAATCCTCACTGTCATATGGCGCTCTGATTTCTTCATCATCATCAAATTCAAATTGCCCGAATGGTGTTTCTTCTTCAATCGGACGGTCTTTGGAAACCACGTCCTGTGACGAATACTCCGCGAGGGTTGTGGCAGTCGGAAGCGCTTCAAGTCGTTCGAAAGGGATTTCCTTTCCGCTGACTTCACAAATGCCATACGTACCGTTTTCTATCGCCTTCAATGAATGCTCAATGTCCCGAAGGTGCTCTCGCTCATGCAAGTCTAGAGCGATGTCTTTCTCACGCTCGTAAAGTTCTGTCGCCTGATCGCCGGGATGGTTGTCGTATGCAGAAAGCTCACCCCACGAATCATAAGGAAATGCTGAGTTAAGCTGAAAATGATCATTGTCTTTGAAACGGTTTAAGATATCTTTTTTCGTTTGTTCCAGTTCATTTTTTAAATGCTGAAGCTGTTCTTTCGTAAGCAATGTGATCGCCTCGTTTCTTTGTGATGCATACCTTTAGTATGAACAGATCGCCTGAGAACTTTCATAAATGGCGGGTGGAGGAATATAGGAGGTTTTCCTTTTATGGTAAGCGGATACAACCTTTGCTATCAGTGGAGAAAGAAATTTAAGCTTTGTTTCTTTTTCATTTCTGAAATTAGGTTTATAATAGGTAAGGCAGGCCATTTGGACTGCATGATCTGTGTTTGACACAAAGGAGACACAGGTGTATGGTATTAAAAGCATTTTAAGGATTATGGAGGAATGTCTCATGGTGACAACGGTGCAGCGTACGTTCCGAAAGGAAGTTCTACATGCATTACATAAAGCCAAAGAAGTCAACCATGCTGTCTTAATAAGCTATTCGAGACAAATCGAGTCTCTTGACCCTCTATCATTTTTCAATTACGGAGCAAAAAAATATACAGGCAATCGATTTTTTTGGTCAGATCCTGAAAGTGAATTGACAATAGTCGGTCTTGGCAAAGAAGCGGTTTTCCAGACAAATCAAAAAAACAGCGAGCGGTATCGTGAGGTTTTTGAACAATGGGAGCGCTTTAAAAAGACGGCTTTTCATATTTATGAAGAAGAAAAGCTGCAGCATTCTGCAGTGGGACCTGTGTTATTCGGAGGATTTTCTTTTGACCCTTGCGAAGAAAGAGGTTCACAATGGGACCATTTCTCGGAAGGGGATTTCTTTGTGCCTGCGCTTATGCTGACGATGACTGCTGAAGGCCCGTTCTTAACAGTTAACAGATGGGTAAGCGGAGGAGAAGACGCAGAAGCTGTTTTAGAAGGCTTAAAAGCTTTTGCGGCGGAATTTATGGTTCCCGATTTCAAGCAAGAAGATCAGGCTGTGATTGCAGCAGCCGAAGAGCTGGATAAGGATGATTGGCTGAAAGCAATCGAAACGGCCACAAGCCAAATTAAAGAGAAACAATATGATAAGGTTGTTCTTGCCCGAGAGCTGCTGCTCACGTTTGACGGTCAAATCCAAATTGAACCGGTGCTTAAAACGCTTCTGGACGATCAGCAGACAAGCTATGTTTTTGCAATTGAACAAGAAGGCAAAACCTTTGTCGGCGCGTCTCCGGAAAGACTGATCAAAAGAGACGGCGGCACTGTTATGTCTTCCTGTCTGGCAGGCTCCATTAAACGAGGCGTGAATGAAGAAGACGACCGCCGGATAGGCCTTGAATTATTAAACGATGAGAAAAACCTGCTTGAGCATGATATTGTGGTAGGTATGATTCATAATGCTTTTGTATCAAGCTGTTCAGAGGTTGAAAAGCCTGATGGACCTGTTTTGTACAAAACAAAAAGCGTTCAGCACCTGTTTACGCCGATTGTCGGACAGCTGCGCGAGTCTGCATCGATTTTTGACTTAATTGAGAAGCTGCATCCCACTCCGGCGCTTGGGGGAGCACCTCAGGAAAAAGCTGTTGACGTGATCAGGGAGATTGAACCGATGTCCCGCGGCTGGTATGCGGCCCCTATCGGCTGGATTGACAGCCAGGATAACGGGGAATTCGCGGTAGCCATTCGTTCAGGGCTCATCGAAGGAAGCACAGCAAGGCTGTTTGCCGGGTGCGGTATTGTGGAAGACTCGGAACCAATCTCGGAATATGAAGAAACACAGATTAAATTGAAGCCGATGATCTCTGCATTAGGAGGTGAGAGGCGTTGACAGTCAACCCGATTACTCATTACATCGGAAGTTTTATTGATGAATTCGCCCTTTCCGGAATTACGGACGCCGTCGTTTGTCCGGGCTCAAGATCTACACCGCTGGCTGTTCTTTGTGCTGCGCATCCCGATATCAGCGTCCATGTCCAAATTGATGAAAGGTCTGCCGGATTTTTTGCCTTAGGTTTGGCAAAAGCGAAGCAGCGCCCCGTACTATTGATCTGTACATCTGGAACAGCCGCGGCCAACTTTTATCCGGCTGTGGTTGAAGCCCATTATTCAAGGGTGCCTATTATTGTGTTAACTGCTGATCGGCCTCATGAGCTGCGCGAGGTAGGCGCACCGCAGGCTATTAATCAGCACTTCTTATTCGGTAACTTTGTTAAGTTTTTCACAGACTCTGCTCTTCCTGAAGAGTCTCCGCAAATGCTGAGATACATTCGAACGCTGGCAAGCCGCGCTGCCGGAGAAGCACAAAAGCGCCCAATGGGGCCTGTCCATGTGAATGTGCCGCTGCGCGAACCGCTGATGCCGGATCTTTCAGATGAGCCGTTTGGAAGAATGAGAACAGGCCGTCATGTGTCTGTGAAAACGGGTACGCAGTCTGTTGACCGCGAGTCCCTGTCTGATGTGGCTGAGATGCTCGCAGAGGCTGAAAAAGGAATGATCGTCTGCGGAGAGCTCCATAGTGATGCGGACAAGGAAAACATTATCGCGCTTTCAAAAGCGCTTCAGTATCCAATTTTAGCGGATCCGCTGTCTAATCTGCGGAATGGTGTTCATGATAAAAGCACTGTTATTGATGCGTATGATTCGTTTTTAAAAGATGATGAGCTGAAGCGGAAACTTCGTCCTGATGTTGTCATTCGGTTTGGACCGATGCCTGTTTCAAAACCGGTTTTCTTATGGCTTAAAGATGATCCGGCCATTCAGCAAATCGTGATTGACGAGGATGGAGGCTGGAGAGACCCGACACAGGCAAGCGCGCATATGATTCATTGTAATGCGTCTGTTTTTGCTGAGGAGATCATGGCAGGCCTTACTGCTGCTGCCAGATCCTCAGAGTGGCTGGAAAAGTGGCAGTTTGTCAATAGGCGGTTCCGCGAGCATCTGCAAACAATCAGCAGTGAAGATGTTTCGTTTGAAGGCAATCTCTATCGAATCCTTCAGCATCTTGTGCCTGAAAACAGCTCGCTGTTTGTGGGAAACAGCATGCCGATCAGGGATGTTGATACGTTTTTTGAAAAGCAGGATCGCCCTTTCCGGATTTATTCAAACCGTGGAGCAAACGGGATAGACGGTGTCGTCTCCTCTGCCATGGGGGTATGTGAAGGAACAAAAGCGCCTGTTACCCTTGTGATTGGAGATTTATCTTTTTATCACGATTTAAACGGCCTGCTGGCGACCAAAAAGCTGGGTATTCCTCTTACTGTGATTCTTGTCAATAATGACGGAGGAGGGATTTTCTCCTTTTTGCCGCAGGCTTCTGAGAAGACACACTTTGAAGATTTGTTCGGCACACCGACAGGGCTCGATTTCAAGCATGCGGCTGCACTTTACGGCGGAACGTATTCATGCCCGGCTTCTTGGGATGAATTCAAAACAGCTTACGCGCCGCAGGCAGACAAGCCCGGACTCCATTTGATTGAAATCAAAACGGATCGCCAATCAAGAGTCCAGCTTCATCGCGATATGCTGAATGAGGCTGTGCGGGAAGTGAAAAAACAATGGGAACTGTAAACATAACGGTATCAGATGGTGTCCGATATGCAGTGGCAGACGAGGGACCGAATGCTTCCGAAGCCGTCGTCTGTCTGCACGGGTTTACCGGCAGCAAACAATCATGGACTTTTCTTGATGAGATGCTGCCTGATTCCCGCTTGATCAAAATTGATTGTTTAGGGCATGGGGAAACCGATGCCCCGCTGAATGGGAAAAGATACAGCACAAGCCGGCAAGTTTCTGACCTTGCCGAGATTTTTGATCAATTAAAACTTCACAAAGTGAAATTGATTGGGTATTCTATGGGAGGAAGGCTTGCTTACTCTTTTGCGATGACATATCCCGAGCGGGTATCGGCACTTGTGCTTGAAAGCACGACGCCGGGGCTCAAAACACTTGGGGAACGGCGGGAACGAATCATGCGGGACCGGAAGCTTGCTGATTTTATTTTAAGAGACGGGCTCAAAGCGTTTGTTGCGTATTGGGAGAATATCCCTTTGTTTTCATCTCAGCAGAGGCTGGCTGAAGATATTCGGCACAGGATACGATCGGGCCGTCTGCGGAACAATAAGATTGGGCTTGCGAACAGTTTAACCGGCATGGGCACCGGATCACAGCCTTCTTTGTGGAGCCGTGTAGAGGAAATAGATGTCCCAGTGCTTCTGATCTGCGGGGAGTGGGACGAAAAATTTTGCGCCATCAATCAAGAGGTGCATAAGATGCTTCCTTCTAGTAGAATAGAGATTGTTCCAAAAGCAGGACATACGGTCCATGTGGAACAGCCGCGATTGTTTGGTAAAATAGTGAGTGAGTTTTTGACAAGCATCTGACTCATTCACATAGAGAATAAAAGGAGGTCATCATATGGCTGAATGGAAAACAAAACGGACATACGATGAGATATTGTATGAAACGTATAATGGCATTGCAAAAATAACAATCAACCGACCTGAGGTACATAATGCGTTTACCCCTAAAACGGTTGCTGAAATGATTGATGCGTTTGCTGACGCAAGAGACGACCAAAACGTTGGGGTTATCGTGCTTGCCGGTGCAGGGGACAAGGCATTTTGTTCTGGCGGAGACCAAAAAGTGCGTGGCCACGGTGGATATGTAGGAGACGACCAGATCCCTCGTCTTAACGTATTGGATCTTCAGCGTTTAATCCGCGTCATCCCGAAACCGGTTGTTGCGATGGTGTCCGGATATGCGATCGGCGGAGGCCATGTGCTTCACATCGTATGTGACTTGACAATTGCTGCGGACAACGCAATTTTCGGACAAACAGGACCTAAAGTGGGAAGCTTCGATGCAGGTTACGGTTCTGGCTACCTGGCTCGAATTGTAGGACATAAAAAAGCACGTGAAATCTGGTACCTATGCCGTCAGTACAACGCACAGGAAGCACTGGACATGGGTCTTGTCAACACAGTCGTTCCTTTGGAACAGCTTGAAGAAGAAACGATTAAATGGTGTGAAGAAATGCTTGAAAAAAGCCCGACCGCACTGCGCTTTCTTAAAGCTGCGTTTAACGCGGACACAGACGGACTTGCTGGAATTCAGCAGTTTGCAGGGGATGCTACCCTTCTTTACTACACAACAGATGAAGCAAAAGAAGGCCGTGATTCCTTTAAGGAAAAACGCAAACCTGATTTCGGACAGTTCCCTCGTTTTCCGTGATCAGCAATACCTAGTAAACCAACAGCTTGAGACTTTGCGGTCCAAGCTGTTTTCTTTTCAATATAGACATTTTACCTCGGAGATGATGACATGCTGACAGAACAGCCCAACTGGCTCATGCAGCGGGCACAGCTGACACCTGAGAGAATCGCTCTCATCTATGAAGACCAAACCGTGACATTTGCAGAATTATTTGCCGCGTCTAAACGAATGTCGGAACAGCTTGCCGCTCATTCGGTTCGGAAAGGGGATACTGCGGCTATTTTGCTCCAAAACCGTGCAGAAATGGTATACGCTGTTCACGCTTGTTTTTTGCTTGGTGTTAAGGCGGTGTTTTTGAATACGAAGCTGTCAACACATGAAAGGCTGTTTCAGCTGAAGGATTCGGGATCCGGCTTTTTATTGACAGATTCAAGCTTTGAGAAGAAAGAATATGAACACATCGTTCAAACGATTGATGTGGATGAACTGATGAAAGAAGCAGCAGAGGAAATTGAAATCCAGGCTTATATGCAAATGGATGCAACGGCAACGCTGATGTATACGTCGGGTACGACAGGAAAGCCCAAGGGAGTTCAGCAAACGTTCGGAAACCATTATTTCAGTGCGGTGTCGTCCGCTCTTAATTTGGGTATAACAGAACAAGACCGCTGGCTTATCGCATTGCCGCTCTTTCATATCAGCGGATTGTCCGCCTTATTTAAATCTGTGATCTATGGAATGACTGTGGTGCTTCACCAGCGTTTTTCCGTAAGCGATGTGCTGGATTCTATCAACAGGCATGAAGTGACAATGATATCTGCGGTGCAGACTATGCTGGCCAGTCTTTTGGAAGAAACAAACCGCTGCCCTGAATCCATCAGATGCATTCTTCTCGGCGGCGGTCCTGCACCGCTGCCATTGCTTGAGGAATGCCGTGAGAAAGGATTCCCTGTCTTTCAGTCATATGGAATGACAGAAACATGCTCGCAAATTGTTACCCTGTCGCCGGAATTCAGTATGGAAAAGCTCGGATCTGCGGGGAAACCGCTGTTTTCGTGTGAAATCAAAATAGAGCGGGACGGACAGGTATGTGAACCGTTTGAACACGGTGAAATCATGGTCAAAGGCCCGAATGTTATGAAAAGCTATTTTAACCGGGAGAGCGCAAACGAAGCCTCTTTTCAAAATGGCTGGCTGAAAACAGGTGATCTTGGTTATTTGGACAGCGAAGGCTTTTTATATGTATTAGACAGACGTTCAGATCTGATCATATCCGGCGGAGAAAACATTTATCCGGCCGAAGTGGAGTCAGTGCTGCTTTCACACCCCGCTGTGGCCGAAGCCGGGGTTTCAGGGGCTGAGGACAAAAAATGGGGAAAAGTGCCTCACGCCTATCTTGTCCTTCACAAGCCTGTGAGCGCAGAAGAATTGACTGCCTACTGCAAAGAACGCTTGGCGAAGTATAAAATTCCGGCAAAATTCTTTGTGCTTGACCGCCTGCCGCGCAATGCGTCTAATAAGCTCTTGCGAAATCAGCTGAAGGATGCGCGTAAAGGAGAACTGCTATGATCGAAATAGAAAAAATCACGCTTTACCATTTGAGCATGAACTTAAAGAAACCGTTTAAAAACAGTATCGAAACGCTTCAAGAGCGTAAATTTCTGATCGTGGAAGCCATTGATACATCAGGTGTCACAGGGTGGGGAGAAGTTTCCGCTTTCTCTTCGCCTTGGTACACCGAGGAAACCATTGGAACATGTTTGCATATGCTAAAAGATTTTTTTATCCCAAATGTCGTCGGCTGTGAATTCAATCATCCTTCAGAAGTGCCGGACAGCCTGGCGCGTTATAAAGGAAACCGGATGGCAAAAGCGGGACTTGAATCTGCTGTATGGGATATCTATGCCAAAAAGAAGGGCGTATCCCTTGCTGAGGCATTGGGCGGAACAAGAGATAAAATCCCTGCCGGGGTGGTAGTCGGCCTGGCGCCTCTTGACGATATGCTGAAGGAAATTGAGAGCTATCAAAAAGAAGGTTATCAAAGAATAAAAATTAAAATTCAGCCTGGGCAGGATGTGGAATTGGTCAAGGCCATCCGCAGCCGATTCCCAAATATTCCGCTTATGGCCGATGCCAATTCCTCCTACGAATTGAAGGATATCAGCCGCTTAAAGGAGCTTGATGACTACCATTTAATGATGATTGAGCAGCCCCTTCAATCCGACGATATCGTTGACCACCGCCACCTGCAGAAACATTTGAAAACGGCCATTTGCCTTGATGAGAGCATTTGTTCAGTTGATGATGCGAGACGGGCGATTGAGCTAGGAAGCTGCAAAATTATTAATATAAAACCTTCTCGTGTCGGCGGCTTAACAGAAGCCTTAAAAATTCATGATTTATGCAAAGAGCATCATATGCAGGTTTGGTGCGGCGGAATGCTGGAAACAGGCATATCAAGAGCGCAGAACGTGGCGCTTGCTTCACTGCCTCAATTCACAATACCTGGCGATATATCTTCATCCTCACGATATTGGGATGAAGATATTGTAACCCCTGATATTCGTATTGATAATGGATTTATTTCTGTGTCAAAACAGCCTGGTTTAGGGGTTGAGGTGAATCAAGACATTATGCGAAAATATGTGACCAAAATGGATGTTTTCACACAGCATGGGTAAGAAAAAAGAATTTTGCTATTTTGAATAAATGACACTGTGCTGTTACAGTAAAAGTGTTCGTTGAATACATCCCTTCTCGTTTGGACCGGCTGCTGACCCAGCCGGTTTTTTTATGTAAATCAGCTTGACAAAAATGGTCAAACGCGATAATTTTGCACATAGGAAACTTTTTGTCCTGTGTAAATAAAACATGCTTTTGGCTAATTTAATGTCACATGTCTAAGAACTGACAACATAAGATAAAACAATCGGACATTGATGGCAAAGAGGAGGAGAAATATGAGACGAGGGCTGATGGCAGCAGTACTTTTTGCGACCTTTGCTTTAACAGGATGCGGAACGGATTCAGCCGGAAAAAGCGCTGATCATCAATTACAAGTGACAGCGACAACATCTCAAATTGCCGATGCAGCAGAAAACATCGGAGGTAAGCACGTAAAAGTCATCTCTTTAATGGGACCGGGGGTTGATCCGCACCTTTACAAAGCTTCCCAAGGTGACACGAAAAAATTAATGTCTGCCGATGTTGTTCTGTACAGCGGGTTGCATTTGGAAGGGAAAATGGAGGATGTCCTCCAAAAAATCGGCGAACAAAAACAAGCGGCGGCAGTAGCTGAGGCCATTCCGAAAAATAAGCTTATTCCCGCGGGGGAAGGCAAGACGTTTGATCCCCACGTCTGGTTCAGCATTCCGTTATGGATCTATGCGGTGGATGAAATTGAAGCGCAATTCAGCAAAGCAATGCCTCAGCACGCAGATGCCTTTCGAAAAAATGCCAAAGAGTACAAAGAAGATTTGCAATATTTAGATAAGTGGTCGCGTAAGGAGATCGCACATATTCCGGAGAAAAGCCGTGTGCTTGTGACTGCTCATGATGCGTTTGCGTACTTTGGGAATGAGTATGGATTTAAGGTAAAAGGCCTGCAGGGACTCAGCACAGATTCGGACTATGGATTAAGGGATGTCCAGGAGCTGGTTGATCTTCTGACAGACAAACAAATAAAAGCTGTGTTCGTAGAAAGCAGTGTATCTGAAAAATCAATCAATGCAGTGGTGGAAGGCGCTAAAGAAAAAGGCCATACAGTCACAATCGGCGGTCAGCTTTATTCGGATGCCATGGGTGAAAAGGGCACAAAAGAAGGCACATACGAAGGAATGTTCCGCCACAATATCAACACGATTACTAAAGCGCTTAAATAAAGAAAAGAGGTGGAGGATATGTTCCCTGTTGAGCTTGATAATGTGACGGTTGCTTATCATAAAAAGCCTGTACTGCAGGACATTTCGCTGCAGGTGCCTGAAGGAAAACTTATTGGCATTATCGGCCCAAACGGCGCGGGAAAATCAACCTTGATCAAAACGATTCTCGGTCTTGTGCCCCGGGCTTCCGGAGACATCTCTATTTACGGCAAAGACTATAAGGAGCAGCGGACCAGAATCGGATATGTTCCGCAGCGCGGCTCGGTTGACTGGGATTTCCCCACAAGCGCGCTCGATGTCGTCCTAATGGGAAGATACGGGAGAATCGGTTTATTAAAGAGGCCAAAGAAAGCGGATGTGGAGATGGCGAAGGCCGCATTAGCAAAAGTCGGGATGCTTGATTATGCGAAGAGGCAGATCAGCCAGCTGTCAGGCGGCCAGCAGCAGCGAGTGTTTCTTGCCCGGGCACTCTGCCAGAACGCTGACATTTATTTTATGGATGAACCGTTTGCAGGTGTCGATGCAGCGACGGAGCGCGCGATTATGACGCTGTTGGCAGAACTCAAAGAAAAAGGAAAAACCGTGCTTGTCGTCCATCATGACCTGCAGACCGCCGAGGATTATTTCGATTGGATCTTACTGCTTCATTTAAGAAAAATCGCTTTCGGACCGGCGGAAAACGTTTTTACGATCGAAAACCTGCAAAAAACATATGGAGGAAGGCTTACGTTTTTAAAAGATAAAGTGCTGGCAGAAGGACATAAGGAGTGAGCGCGATGTTTGAAAGTTTGTGGCTGCAGCTCGAGCATCCGAATACACAGTGGGTGCTGGCCGGTACGCTTTTGCTCGGGATGGCAAGCGGTGTTTTGGGCAGCTTTGTGCTGCTGAGAAAGCAAAGTTTAATCGGCGATGCGATGGCCCATTCAGCTCTGCCGGGAGTGTGTCTCGCTTTTCTGTTCACTGGGCAAAAATCACTGCCTTTCTTTTTGCTGGGTGCGGCGCTCGCCGGGCTGCTCGGAACGTTTTGTATTCAGCTGATTCCGCGGCTTTCAAAAACAAAGGAGGACTCGGCGATCGGGATTGTTCTTTCTGTGTTTTTTGGCGTCGGGATCATTCTGCTGACATATATTCAGCAACAGGGGGCGGGAAGCCAAAGCGGGCTTGATTCTTTTTTATTCGGCCAGGCTGCTTCATTGGTCAGGCAGGATATCATCCTTATTGCAGGAATATCCGCTGCTCTGCTGCTCCTATGTATTGTTTTCTTTAAGGAATTTACATTGATTACTTTTGATCTCGCGTTTGCAAAGGGATTAGGAATCCCGGTGCGTTTTTTAAACGGGCTTTTGGCTTGTCTGATTGTCTGTGCTGTCGTCGTTGGGCTTCAGACTGTTGGTGTGATATTAATGGCGGCTATGCTGATTACACCTGCCATAGCTGCGAGATATTGGACCGAACGATTAACCGGGATGATCGTCATTGCCGGGATTACAGGCGGGGTCAGCGGCGTGGCCGGAACCCTGCTTAGCACCACGATGAAGGGAATGGCGACAGGGCCATTAATGATCTTATCTGCAACGCTGCTCTTTCTTTTTTCAATGATTTGCGCGCCTAAGCGGGGATTGGCTGCTAAAGCCATAAGGCTGATGAGGCTGCGGCGCAGAACAAGCAGGGAGCAAGTGCTTTTGGAGATTTATGAACAGTATGAAAAGAATAATCTTTGTGTAACTGTTGAAAGTGTAAGAAAGAAAAGACGCCTATCCCCTTCATTATGCCTTAAGGCATTAAATGACTTGGAACAAGAGAGATGCATTGAGCGTATCGAAAATGGGATTTGGCAAATCACAAGCAAAGGGATAGAAAAAGGCTATCACACAGCTTTGAAGCAGCGGATGTATGAAGTGTATCTCATGCATGAAATGGAACTTGCCAATATAGAATCCGATCAGGACTACTTTGACCCAGACCGTTTACCGAGAGAAACGAGAGAGCGGCTTTATTCACTCTTAAAGCTGTATGGACGGATGCCTGAGCGTCGAAAAGCGTCTCGTGATGCCGAGAAGGGACAGATCGCAAATGAGTTTTGAAGCATGGATTATAGCTACCGGTGTATTAGTCGGTGTAAGCTGCGGATTGATCGGCACATTTCTTGTGCTGAGAAGCATGGCGATGCTGGCCGACGCAATCAGTCATACAGTGTTGCTTGGCATTGTCGGCGCTTTTCTAGTGACGGGAAGTCTCGAAGGGATTTCTATGTTTATCGGCGCAGCCGCAACCGGTCTGTTAACGGCTTTCTTGGTTCAGCTTCTTCATAGCAAGGGGGTTCAATCAGATGCTGCCATAGGAGTTGTGTTTACATCCTTATTTGCAATTGGGGTTATTTTGCTTTCTGTGTATGGAGCGAATGTCCATCTCGATATTGAGCACTCGTTAATGGGAGAAATCGCTTTTGTGCCGTGGAATACGGTGACGGTATTCGGGGTTGATATTGGGCCGAAAGCGTTTTGGATGCTGACATCTGTTCTGGTTTTAAACGTAGTGTTGATCAGTGTGTGCTATAAGGAGTTTAAAATCGCTTCGTTTGATCCTCAAATGGCTTTAGCCTTGGCAATACCGGTTTTGCTCATTCATTACGTGCAAATGGGCATGCTGTCCCTGACGACTGTTGCTTCCTTTGATTCGGTTGGTGCCGTATTGGTTGTGGCCATGCTGATTGTTCCGCCTGCTGCGGCACATTTGCTGACAGACCGGCTTCTTTATATGCTGATTCTCAGCGCGTTGATTGGCGGGCTGTCGGCGGTCATGGGCTATTTCTTCGCAACATGGCTTAATGTTTCGATTTCAGGAGCGATGGCAGCCATGACAGGTGTATGTTATGCAAGCGCCTTTTTGTTTTCACCTGCAAACGGGGTCATGACTAAAAAGTTAAGAACACTCAACATGCAAAAAGAAAGAGCTGGCTGATGCAGCTCTTTCTTTTAATTACAATTCATGCGGCTTAAACGTTTTGCAGTCTGTTTCCCGGCTGTTTTCAGCCGTTTCACCAGTATGGCTGACAACATAAATGGCATCAGCGGTGCATTTGTTTCCTTTGCCCCAATAAGAACAGTTGTTGACCTCACATAGAATTTTCTGCTCCATGCCATCCCCTCCTTATAAAGGTTCTGGATTAGTATTGCCGGCTGGTTTGCCCTCTATTCCTCCTGGCGGATATAGCGTTTATCTCGCATAAACATTTTCCAGAAGAAAAAGAAGCCCGGAAATAGAATGATAAATGCAACGATATACGTTGCAAACAGCGCTCTGAACGTTGCTGGCTCTGTGAAGCCTGACATGACTGTCACATCGGGATAAATCATATACGGAAGATGCGCCCGCCCGTACGCGTAGCTTGCGAGAAAATACTGTATCCCAATCGCGACAAGTGCAAGCCGCGGTTTTCCGATGTTTTGCCCAAAGCTCTTATTAGGCAGGAAAAGGGCGATTCCAGCAATGACAAATGTAATGAACGATGCAATAATCCAAGTAAAATCATTCAGCATTCCGCTGTACAGCCAGTTTGCTTCATTCCGCATCGTCACCATGATGCATACAGCAAACAACAGTGAAATCGGGCCGGTAATCAGGGCGCTTTTTCTGTAGGCTCGGTACGCATCCTGTTCCTCTGCCACATTTGAAACATCTGCAAGCAGCAGGGAGGACAAAAATAAGGTGCTTAAAATCGCAAACCCGATAAATGAATAGGCGTTGGGGCTTGAAAAGATTTTAGACATATTTAAGTTATAGATTCCATCCGTTTTTTCTATAAACCCTCCGTGTGTCACAGGAAGCACCAAAATTAAAATAGCAGGAATGATAAAGCCGGAGATGCCGGAAATATATCTTAGCGTTTTCCGCTCCTTTGCTGTATTTGAAAAAACGAGAAATCCGCTTCGAATCGCTAAAAGCAGCAAAATCATGCTTCCGGGAATTAATAAAACGGTGCCGAGCACAAATGTAGCGCCGGGGAAAAAACTGAAAAGCGCCACGACGATGGCCACAATAAAGACGTTTGTGACCTCCCAAGTTGGGGACAAAAAGCGATTCGCAATATCGGTGGCCTTCATATGCTCCTTGTTTAAATAGATCATAGACCAAAATCCCGCTCCAAAATCCATTGTCGCCATGACGGCGTAAATAAACACAAAGCCCCAGATAATTGAGATGGCGATCAGAGCGTCAGTTGAAATCTCCATTTGTACGATCTTCCTTCCATTTGGTTTCCTGTTTGCGGAGCCATTACGACTCCGCTGTATTTAAATCTTCGTCAACCGGGTGCTTGCGGAAATAATACAGCAGCACGTAGACGACAGCTGCGCCTAACACGGCATAAACAAATGTGAAAAATAAGAACAGCACCCCGATCGAGCCAGTCGTTGTTACGACATCTGACGTTTTCAGCAGATGATAGATGACCCAAGGCTGCCTCCCCGTACATGCGAAAATCCAGCCGAATTCAATGCCGATGAGACTAAAAGGGCCTGCTGTCATGAAAATGACCAAAAGCCACGTTGGGAAACGGTCTTTCTTGAGCACCTTTCTCCAGACCACACCGATAATGGAATAAAGAATAAGCAGCATGCCTACACCGACCATCGCATTAAACAGCGTGTGAATGAAAAGCGGCGGCCATTCGTCTTTCGGAAATGCATTTAATCCTTTTACAACAGTGTCAAAACGGTTCGCTGCCAAAAAGCTTAAAGCCCATGGAATCTCGATTGCCCATTTTACTTTTTCTTCATTCGGGTCGGTAAAACCGCCGATAGCGAGCGGGGCATGGGATCTTGTTTCAAACAGGCCTTCCGCACCGGCTAATTTTTCGGGCTGGTATTCGTACAGCATCTGTGCAGATTCGTGTCCGTTCAAAGCGGTCAGCAATGAAAAAATACCGCCGATCGTCAGTGCGAGCAAAAGGGCTTTCCGGTGAAAGCGATAGACCTTTTCCTTTTTCCTCGTCCGGATCATTTTATACGCCGCAACAGAAGCCACGATAAACGCACCGGTCATAAACGCGGACAGCACGACATGGCCGGCAGTGATAAAAAAGCTTGGATTAAAAAACGCAGCCCACGGGTCAACATCTGTAATTTTTCCGTTTGAAATTTTAAAACCGGCGGGCGTTCCTTCAAAAGCGTGAACATTCGTGATCAGAACAGCGGATGCTGCTGCCCCGACTAACACAAAGAAAACAGCAACAATCCTCATTGCAGGTGACAAACGGTCTGCAGCGTATACATAAATCGACATGAATAGGGCTTCAACAAAAAAAGCATAGATTTCAATTTGAAACGGCAGGGACATGACCCGGCCGATGACTTCCATAAATCCCGGCCATAAAAGCGCGAGCTGAGTGCCCGCGATCGTTCCGGTCGGTATGGCGACTCCCAGTAAAACGGCTTGTGCTTTCGTCCACCTTTTCGCCATGATCGCATAATGGTCATCTTTCGTTTTTTGATAGATCAATTCCGCCACTAAAATCATGAGCGGCAGACCGACTCCAAGCGTTGCGAAAATGATATGAAAGCCCATTGTCGTGCCAAAAAGGCTTCTGGCCAAAACTAAATCATCCACAATCGTAAACCACCTTTCTCAAATGACGTTCTTTATGTATTTTGGGTTTATTATTTGCTTCCTCGGTTAGATTATTCTTCCTATTCTTAAATGCCATGAGTTTACGATGAAAGAACAGAGGGAAGGATGTAAGAAGATTGACAAAACGTTTGTGACGTTATAAAATAAAACGTAATTATTACGATTTGAAGAAGGGAGATACGCATGAAAGAAGGAATTCATCCAAAGAACCACAAAGTGATATTTCAGGATGTCAACAGCGGCTACCGTTTTCTAAGCACCTCTACGAAAACATCTAATGAAACAGCAGAGTGGGAAGACGGTAACACATATCCCGTCATTAAAGTAGAAGTAAGCTCTGACACGCATCCGTTTTATACAGGCCGCCAGAAATTCAATGAAAAAGGCGGACGAGTTGAGCAGTTCAAAAAACGCTATAACATGGGGAAATAAGGCAGACCTGAGGGTTTGTCTTTTTTTATTATGACGAATAAACAAGTGTTGTGATATATTGAAGAGTAAAAAGAATAGAAAGGGACAACGAACATGAGTCTTCTAAATGATATTCTCGAATTTAACAAGACATTTACTGAACAAAGAGAGTATGAAAAGTATAAAACGTCAAAATTCCCCGATAAAAAAATGGCGATTCTTTCTTGCATGGACACTCGTCTGGTTGAACTGCTGCCGCATTCAATGAATATGCGAAACGGCGATGTGAAAATCATTAAAAGTGCCGGTGCGCTTGTGACACACCCATTCGGAAGCATCATGAGAAGTTTACTCGTCGCAGTGTACGAGCTGAACGCCGATGAGGTATGTGTGATCGGACATCACGATTGCGGCATGAGCAAAATCAGCAGCGAAAGCATGCTTGATAGAATCAAAGAAAGAGGAATTCCGGAAGAACGCATCGAAACATTAAAGTACTCCGGTGTTGATTTTGATCAATGGTTTAAAAGCTTTGATTCAGTAGAAGCAAGCGTGAAAGACAGCGTAGAAGTCATTAAACATCATCCGCTGTTCCCGGAAAACGTTCCAGTCCACGGCTTGGTTATTGATCCTGACACAGGAAAACTGGATCTTGTCGTAAATGGCTATAACGCTTAATGTTTGTGTTTCTTTTCAGGAACGGGATCGACCCCTCCCGGATGGAACGGGTGGCATTTCAAAATCCGTTTGATTGTCAGCCAGCCGCCTTTTAAAGCCCCATGTGTTTTAATCGCTTCGATTCCATATTGAGAGCAAGTCGGATAAAAGCGGCATGTTGGCGGCGTCAGCGGCGAGATGAATTTTTGATATCCTCTGATCAGAGCGATAAATAGGGTTTTCATATGTATTCAGCAACCTTTCTGATGCAAGTATAAGAAAAAAAACGCAGATTGAAAAGCTATTCGATTATTCTTATCGGAAAGGTATGTTATAATGAAATTACATTTTTAAAAAAGGGAGAGTGCCATTATGCCTTCAGTAGAAAGTTTTGAGCTTGATCATAATGCGGTTGTTGCTCCATATGTAAGACATTGCGGCGTGCATAAAGTAGGAACAGACGGCGTTGTAAATAAATTTGACATTCGTTTTTGTCAGCCAAATAAACAGGCGATGAAGCCTGACACCATTCACACACTCGAGCATTTGCTCGCGTTTACGATTCGTTCTCACGCTGAGAAATACGATCATTTTGATATCATTGATATTTCTCCAATGGGCTGCCAGACAGGCTATTATCTAGTTGTGAGCGGAGAGCCGACATCAGCGGAAATCGTTGATCTGCTTGAAGACACAATGAAGGAAGCGGTAGAGATTACAGAAATACCAGCTGCGAATGAAAAGCAGTGCGGCCAAGCGAAGCTTCATGATTTGGAAGGCGCTAAACGTTTAATGCGTTTCTGGCTTTCACAGGATAAAGAAGAATTGCTAAAAGTATTTGGCTAAAATAGAAAGGACCTTTTTGCGCATAAGCAAAAAGGTCTTTTTTGTGACGTCTCATATTTTGTATACCATTTGCTGTAAGCGTTTGCTACTATTTAGGTAAACGATGAAAGGGTGATGGCATGAAAAAGATGTTGGTTGTTCTGCTTTTTTCTGCTTTATTGCTTAATGGATGCGGATCTGGTGAAAGCAAAGCAAATACAGCTGAGACGCCCGAGGTTTTGGATGTCAAGCTGACCGGGCCTGAAAAAGTAAATCCCGGAGAAAGCGCTGCTTATGAAGCAGCCGTAACATATGGTGATGAAGCTGTGACGGATGCCGATGAAGTAGAGTTTGAAGTATGGAAAGAAGGGGAAAAAGACGCAAGCCAAATGTTTAAGGCGAAACAAGAAAAAGGCGTATACCGATTGGAAACGACGTTTAAGGAAGATGGTGTATACACTGTCCAATCCCATGTCACAGCAAAAAAACAGCATAGCATGCCGACCTTAAAAGTCCAAGTCGGAGACGCCGATGCTGCCAGCAATCAGTCAGAAGAGGAGCATTCACATCATCATTGATTGTGTGAATCAGAGTGATTTTCTTGTGGTGGATCAATGGTATGCTTTACATTATAGGCTTTTACAGTCGTCCAAATGGTTACAAGCAAAACAGCCAGCACAATCAAAATACTTATCGTAATGAGAAGCGTCATGACATTCCACCTCCCGTTTTTTAACAATTGTAGCATAATAGAAGAAATCGTGACAGATAAGGGTAAAAAAGAGGTTTTAGCGTACGATATTAAGGGTAAACATAGTTATATAACAAGGAGGAGATACCATGTCAGAACAATTGATTCAAGCAGTGAACAAACAAGTAGCCAACTGGACGGTCATGTATGTGAAACTACATAATTATCACTGGTATGTGAAAGGAAAAGATTTCTTCACTCTTCATGAAAAGTTTGAGGAGCTGTACAATGAAACGGCAACTTATATTGATGACTTAGCAGAACGTCTTTTGGCGCTGAACGGAAAACCGATTGCAACAATGAAGGAATCCTTAGAAACGGCTTCTGTCAAAGAAGCGGCTGGAAATGAAACAGCTGAACAAATGGTTCAAAGCGTATATGATGATTTCACAGTCATCGCGGAAGAGCTGAAAAACGGCATGGATTTAGCTGATGAAGTCGGTGACGAAACAACAGGGGACATGCTTCTTGCGATCCATCAAAATATTGAAAAACATAACTGGATGCTAAAAGCTTACCTAGGTTAAGTTCAAAAATAGAACGGCCGGATGTCTTAAAAAAGACGTCCGGCTTTTCTTTTTGTATCTGAAAAATAGGCGACAACCAGTCCATTTTTCTGAAAAATCCAATCCGTTCGGCTTGTTTTCCATAGAATATCGTAAGGCCGTTTCTGTGAAAGGATGTTGGGATAAATGGATAGAGACTTTGGCATCTTTTCGTTTTTAGCAGTCAGCGTTTCAGCAGCGGGTTTTTTCTTTGGAGGTTTTCAGTATTCATTTCTGATTTTGCTCTCTCTGATGGCAATTGAATTTATCAGTACGACTTTGAAGGAAACCATTATTCACAAACTGTCATTTAAAAAGGTATTTGCCCGGCTTGTCAAAAAATTAGTCACGCTGGCTCTGATCTCTGTATGCCACTTTTTTGATCAGCTGCTGAATACACAGGGATCAATTCGTGACTTGGCTATTATGTTTTATATTCTTTATGAATCTGTGCAAATTGTTGTAACAGCCAGTTCTCTTGGCATACCGGTTCCTCAGATGCTTGTCGATCTTTTAGAAACGTTAAAAAATAAATTTAAGCGCAAACCGTAACTTTTCCCTGTTCGAGGGTCATAATAAAGCCCAGAGCGTCGGCCGCACTTTTCGGCAAAAGCTATCGCAAAAAACTGTACGAGCTAGTCTGCATGCAGAACCTGACGGCGTGCTGGGTTTCCCTTATTTTTTGATAAAAGGCTTCCGAAGAAACGTAACTGTGGTATGATGTATGGAAGATAGCTAGGAACGGATTTGAGGGATAAACATGTACGAGTTTAAAGATTATTATCAGAATACTGTTCAGCTTTCCTTTGACGATCAGCCTTTCTCGGACAGCCCGAAGCATGTCTGGGTGATTTGCCGTTTTGGCGGCAAATGGCTTTTAACAGAACATGAGGACAGAGGCTATGAGTTTCCAGGCGGGAAAGTAGAGCCGATGGAGTGCGCAGAAGAGGCTGCGCTCCGGGAAGTAAAGGAAGAGACGGGCGCGAGAGTCAAAAGCCTCAAGTATCTCGGACAGTATAAAGTTCTCGGAAAAGAAAAAGTGATTGTAAAAAATATATATTTTGCAGATATAGAAAAGCTTGAAAAGCAGGCTGATTACTTTGAAACGAAAGGCCCGGTTTTGTTTCACGAGCTGCCGGAGAACCTTTCCCGCAATAAAAAATTCAGCTTTATTATGAAGGATTCCGTTCTTCCGATCAGTTTGAAAAAACTGAAAGAATCTGGATGGATTGAATAAAAAACCCGGCACATGTGCCGGGTTTTTTATGTCCTCCCCTTCGTCCATTTCTTTTCCAGCAGCTCGACGCCCTGATACATCAGAGTGGCGAAGATGGCGATGATCAGCAGGCTTAAGAAGACGAGTGTAAAATTGAAGACTTGGAATCCGTAAATAATCATATATCCTAATCCGACCTTCGAAACGAGGAATTCCCCTACAATGACGCCAACCCATGATAAACCGACGTTCACTTTTAGTGTTGAAATAATCGCGGGGGAGGATGCAGGCAGTATGACTTCTTTAAAAATAACCCACTTTTTTGCGCCGAATGTTTTCATGACTTTCGTATAGTTTTCGTCGACCTCTTGGAAGGCGGTGTAGACAACGATGGTTGTGATAATGACGCTGATGATGGCTCCCATCGCAATGATGCTGATAAAACTGGGACCGAGCGCGACAATCAGGATCGGGCCCAGGGCCACTTTCGGCATTGCGTTCAAAATCACAAGATACGGATCTAAAATTCTGGCAAGTCGGTTAGACCACCATAACAAAGCGGCGAGGCACGTGCCCATAAACGTCCCAAGCAAAAAGCCAAGCACCGTTTCAAATAAAGTGACGCCGATGTGTGACAGTAAAGAACCGTCACCAAGTTTCTCCAGCAATAATCGCCACACAGCTGATGGAGAGCTGAAGATCAGCGGATCGATCCAGCCCTGCCTGCTGGAGATTTCCCAGCCCGAGAAAAAGAGAATAAATATGGCAAGCTGAAAGGAATGGACCTTCCACTTTTCCTTTTTCTGTTTGAATTGATACTGCTCGTGAAGCAGATCAATGGTTTCTTTGCTGTTTCTCAAGAGAATTCAGCTCCTTCCATATCGTTTGAAACAGTGTCTGGAAGGAAGGTTCCTGACGGGCGTCAAAAGGCAACATCGCGGCCAATTCCTTAGGAATGGTAAAAATCTGATGGATGGTGCCCGGCTGATTTGAAAATAAAAAGATCGTATCGCTCATCGCTATCGCTTCCCCTATATCATGAGTGACAAGCACTGCTGTTTTTTGATATTCCTTTAATGTGCGGAATACCAGGTTTTCCAAAGACAGCTTTGTCTGAAAATCAAGCGCGGAAAATGGCTCATCCAGCAAAAGCAGACTAGGGTTAGGCGCAAGTGTTCTTGCAAGCGCAGCCCGCTGGCGCATCCCGCCTGACAGCTCTTTCGGATATTTTTTCTCCACATCTATGAGGCCGAACTCCGGCAATAGACCGAGTGCAGCGGCTTTGCTTTCTTCTGTCAGCGTGTCGGCGATTTTTAAACCGAGAAGCACATTTTCCTCGATAGATTTCCAGGGAAATAAGTAATCCTGCTGAAGCATATAGCCAATATTATGTTCTTTTTGATTCGGCTCACGGCCTTCAATCAGAACTCTGCCTTCTGATGGCTCAATCAAACCGGCAATAATGGAAAGCAGTGTTGTTTTTCCGCAGCCGCTTGGGCCGAGAAATGAGATGAAATCGCCTTTTTCGGCATCGAAATGAATATCCCGCACAGCCGTTGTTTTTTCTTTAATAGAAAAATAAGTATGGGTTACATGGTCGACATGTAAGAAAGACATAGATGGCGCCTCCTATTTCTCCGAGGTGACTTTTTCAGCAATTTCTTTATTTACAAGCTGATTGTATGGAATGTGCTTCGGCAGTTCTCCCGATTGATCCATAATGGTTTGGAGAAGCTCCCATTCTTTTTCGTTAAGCAGAGGGTCTGGCGAATATGAATGCTGTTTTTTATAGCGTTCAATGGATGTTTCGATGACGTCTGGGTCGGTATCATCAAATTCATCTTTAATGGCATCTGTGATGTCCTTTGCAGAATGATTTTCAACCCACTGCTGCGCCTTATAAATGGCTTTTGTAAACTTGACGGCTGTGTCTTCATTTTTCTTCAAATAGCTTTGTTTCGCCATAAAAGTCGTATAAGGAACCTCTCCTGATTCTTCTCCGAATGAAGCCACGATATGGCCGATGCCTTTTTTCTCAAAGAGAGAAGCCTGCGGTTCAAAGAGCTGTACATACTCGCCGGTTCCAGAAGCAAACGCATTGGCAATATTGGCGAAGTCTATGTTCTGGACGAGGTCTATATCCTTATGCGGGTCAATCTTATGTTTGTTCAGCACATACTCGCCGACCATTTGCGGCATGCCGCCTTTTCGCTGACCGAGAAACGTTTTTCCTTTCAGCTGATCCCAGTCGAAGTGTTCAACAACTTCTCTCGCGACAAGAAACGTTCCGTCTGTCTGAGTCAGCTGGGCGAAATTAATGACGGGATCTTTAGCCCCTTGCGCTTCGACATAAATAGATGTTTCTGACCCGACAAGCGCGATGTCGGAGCCGTTGGAAAGAAGCGATGTCATCGTTTTGTCTCCGCCCCAGGTCGTATTCACATCGACATCAAGCCCTTCTTCCTTAAAAAAACCTTTAGACTCAGCAACATATAAAGGTGCGTAAAAAATTGAATGGGTCACTTCAGCTACTTTGACTTTGGTGAGCGTTTCTTCCTGCTTGCAAGCCGCCAGGGCGATCATCAGAAAGATACTGCCGACACAGGCGAAGCCCAGCCTTAACCATCTGTTCACATAGACAACCTCCTTATTTCGCATCAAGTTAATATCCTTTTTTGCTTTACATATCGTATGATGGGTATAAAAATGTGTGAATGCCTAACCAGGTTCTCCGGATGTAATTTTGGAGTAAGGAAAGCATATAGAAAAAAAGGAGGCGGCTGTTTTGATTATAGAGAAAAGAAGATTTCCGTCGCCAAGCCAGCATGTGCGTTTGTATACGATTTGCTATCTGTCAAATGGATTACGGGTTAAGGGGCTTCTGGCTGAGCCGGCGGAACCGGGACAATATGACGGATTTTTATATTTGCGCGGCGGGATTAAAAGCGTGGGCATGGTTCGGCCGGGCCGGATTATCCAGTTTGCATCCCAAGGGTTTGTGGTGTTTGCTCCTTTTTACAGAGGAAATCAAGGAGGAGAAGGCAATGAGGATTTTGCCGGAGAAGACAGGGAGGATGCATTTTCTGCTTTTCGCCTGCTTCAGCAGCACCCAAATGTCAAGAAGGACAGAATTCATATCTTCGGTTTTTCCCGCGGCGGAATTATGGGAATGCTCACTGCGATCGAAATGGGCGGGCAGGCAGCTTCATTTGTTTCCTGGGGAGGCGTCAGTGATATGATTCTTACATACGAGGAGCGGCAGGATTTGCGGCGAATGATGAAAAGAGTCATCGGCGGAACACCGAAAAAGGTGCCTGAGGAATATCAATGGAGGACACCGTTTGACCAAGTAAACAAAATTCAGGCTCCCGTGCTGTTAATCCATGGAGAAAAAGACCAAAATGTTTCGATTCAGCATTCCTATTTATTAGAAGAGAAGCTAAAACAACTGCATAAGCCGGTGGAGACGTGGTACTACAGTACATTCACACATTATTTCCCGCCAAAAGAAAACCGGCGTATCGTGCGGCAGCTCACACAATGGATGAAAAACCGCTACCAGTGAAATATGTTATGATAAAGAAAAAAGAGAACGAAAGGGGATTTCACTTTGGGAATGCCTGTTGAATTTAATACACTGATTGTGACAAAAGGAAAAGAAGTTCGCATAGATGAGAATATATTCACGTTAGAGAAGGACGGATACCGAGTATATCCGATGGAGATTCCAATGGATGTACGCAAAACAAAGTTTGGCGAAAAGTCAGGCACAGCTGAAGTGCAGAAGCTTCAATGGGAAGAAGGCCGGACCATCATTACGTACAAGCTGACTTCTTTGCATTCCGTCAATTAAAACAAGCCAAGAGCATAATTGCTCTTGGCTTTTGTTTTTTATACGAGAGGGCCGCCTGCCTGGGCGATGGCATCGGTATGTGCGAACTTTTTAAAGTTCTCTTTGAATTCATTTGCAAGGTAGACTGCTTTTTCTTTGTATTCTTCCTTGTTGGTCCACGTGTTTTCAGGCTGAAGGATATGATCAGGAACGCCAGGAACATGTGCCGGAATGTGCAGGCCGAAAATATCGTCAGTTATCATTTCAGCATCCTCTAATTTACCTTCAATCGCTGCTTTGACCATTGCTCTCGTGTAAGAAAGCTTCATTCGTTCGCCTATGCCGTAGCCGCCCCCGGTCCAGCCGGTATTAACTAAGAAAACGTCTGCCCCGTGTTCATCAATCTTTTTGCCGAGCATTTCAGCATAGACGTGAGCAGGAAGCGGCAGGAACGGTGAGCCGAAGCATGTAGAGAACGTCGTTTCAGGAGACGTTACACCACGTTCGGTTCCGGCAAGCTTACTCGTATAACCGCTCAAGAAATGGTACATTGCCTGCTCCTTCGTCAGTTTGCTGATCGGCGGCAGGACTCCGAAGGCATCAGCCGTCAAAAATACAATTGCTGACGGATGGCCGGCCATGCTTGGAGTCACGATGTTGTCAATCATATGAATCGGGTAAGCTGCCCGCGTGTTTTCAGTATAGAAGGAATCATCATAATTGGCTTCGCGTGTATCTTCGTCAACAACGACATTTTCGAGAACAGACCCGAAACGGATCGCGTTAAAGATTTGCGGCTCCTTTTCCTCGCTTAAATGAATGCACTTAGCGTAGCATCCGCCTTCAATATTAAAGACGCCTGTATCAGACCAGCCATGTTCATCGTCACCGATCAGCTTGCGGTCAGCATCTGCCGACAGGGTGGTCTTGCCTGTTCCTGACAGTCCGAAGAAAAGGGCGACATCGCCTTTTTCACCGACATTGGCGGAGCAGTGCATAGATAAAATATCTCTTTCAGGCAGCAGGAAATTCATAATGGAGAAAATGGACTTCTTCATTTCACCGGCATACTCAGTTCCGCCGATTAAAATTGTCCGCTTTTCGAAAGAGACAATAATAAACGTTTCGGAATGAGTGCCGTCTGTTTTTGGATCCGCTTTAAAATGCGGAGCAGAAAGAATGGTGAACGGCTGCTCAACTGTTTTCTTATCATTTCCTTCCGGACGGATAAACAGCTGCCGCGCAAATAAATTGTGCCATGCGAACTCATTTACGACAGTGATCGGCAGCCTGTATTTCTCGTCTGCTCCGGCAAATCCTTCGAAAACAAACAGCTCATCTCGCTCCTTTAAATAGCTGACAACTTTCGTGTACAGCCGCTCAAACGCTTCTTCTGAAATCGGCTGATTCACCGGGCCCCAATCGATCTTATTTTTCGTGCTTTCTTCCTCCACGATGAATTTATCTTTAGGTGAGCGTCCTGTGTAAGCGCCTGTAGTCGCGCGAACAGCACCTGTGGATGTTAAAATGCCTTCGTTTCGGGAGAGGACTTTTTCTGTTAGCTGTGCTGCAGATAAATTATGACGCACATTTGGACATGTTAATAAGGCTTGTAAATCAGCGGTCAAATCAACTGAGTTCATATGAAACCTTCCTTTATCGTTTTTTGTGTTTTGCTAATTGTGAATTAGTATAACATATATTTTCAAATAGTCTATACTATTTATTATTTTTTGTGTGTGCATTTCCATTGTTTTCCCTCAATATAGGTGCCTATTTCTTCTGAATCATATTGACATTGCAAACCCTTTTACGATAAGATATTTCATTGAGCGGATACTCTTATCCCGAGCTGGCGGAGGGACAGGCCCTATGAAGCCCAGCAACCGGTTTCTCTGTTATTTATTATGTTCAACTGAGTGAGACAACCAAGGTGCTAACCTGTTGCAAGGTTGTATGATTCCTTGAGCGATAAGAGTGAAAGGCACAAAGACCAAACCCTTTCCTCGATGGAAAAGGTTTTTTTATTTCATAAATATGCCAATTAACATTCTCTAATATAACTGTACATTGTATAAGAGGGAGCGAGTTCCGTATCATATATACAAGGTCTTTCGGGAGGCCTTGTGCAGGAGGAAGCAAATCATGAGTAAAAATCGTCGTTTATTTACATCAGAATCTGTTACGGAGGGGCATCCGGATAAAATCTGTGACCAGATTTCTGACAGCATTTTAGATGAAATTTTAAAGAAAGACCCTAACGCGCGTGTTGCTTGTGAAACATCTGTGACAACAGGTTTGGTTCTTGTAAGCGGAGAGATCACAACTTCTACGTATGTTGACATTCCGAAAACGGTTCGCCAAACCATTAAAGAAATCGGATACACACGTGCAAAATACGGATTTGATGCGGAAACTTGTGCGGTTTTAACATCAATTGATGAGCAGTCTGCTGATATCGCGATGGGCGTAGACCAAGCGCTTGAAGCCCGTGAAGGCACAATGAGCGACGAAGAAATTGAAGCGATTGGTGCGGGTGACCAAGGATTAATGTTCGGTTATGCGTGCAACGAAACGAAAGAGCTTATGCCTCTTCCAATTTCACTTGCCCATAAATTAGCCCGCCGCCTAAGTGAAGTCCGTAAAGAAGATATTCTTCCGTACCTTCGCCCTGACGGCAAAACACAGGTAACGGTTGAGTACGATGAAAATAACAAACCAGTCCGCATTGACGCGATTGTTATTTCAACTCAGCATCATCCTGAAATTACACTTGAGCAAATTCAGCGCAACATTAAAGAACATGTCATCAATCCGGTTGTTCCTGAAGAGCTGATTGATGAAGAAACAAAATATTTCATCAACCCTACAGGACGTTTCGTAATCGGAGGCCCTCAAGGGGATGCGGGACTTACAGGACGCAAAATCATCGTTGATACGTACGGCGGCTATGCACGCCACGGCGGAGGCGCGTTCTCAGGTAAGGATGCGACGAAGGTAGACCGTTCTGCAGCTTATGCGGCAAGATACGTTGCGAAAAACATCGTTGCGGCTGAGCTTGCTGATTCTTGCGAAGTACAGCTTGCTTACGCGATCGGTGTTGCACAGCCTGTGTCAATCTCAATCAACACATTCGGTTCCGGAAAAGCTTCTGAGGAAAAACTGATTGAAGTTGTTCGCAATAACTTTGATTTACGACCTGCCGGCATTATCAAAATGCTTGATTTGCGCCGTCCGATCTACAAACAAACTGCTGCGTACGGCCACTTTGGACGTCACGATGTTGACCTTCCTTGGGAGCGCACAGACAAAGCGGAGCAGCTGCGTAAAGAAGCGTTAGGAGAATAATTTTATAGCCGCTTACTGGTTAAGCGGCTTTCCCTTTTTTATCGTTGTATTCATGTTTATTTTTTTACATAACTGTGAAACCAAATACTATTCACAGCGTCTATAAATAGGGGTTCAATGATGACAATTTTAATTATGGAGGCAATACTATGTGTGGATTTGTCGGGGTTTTTAACAAGCATCCGTTAGCTCAAACCGCTGATCAAGAAGAACTAATCAAACAAATGAACCAAATGATCGTTCACCGCGGTCCTGACAGTGATGGATATTTCCATGATGAGCACGTCGGCTTCGGATTCAGACGGCTCAGCATTATTGATGTAGAAAATGGCGGACAGCCTTTATCATATGAAGATGAAACATATTGGATTATCTTTAACGGAGAAATCTATAACTATATCGAACTGAGAGAAGAGCTTGAAGCAAAGGGGTACACATTCAACACGGATTCGGACACAGAGGTTCTTCTTGCGACTTACCGTCACTATAAAGAAGAAGCGGCGTCCAAACTGCGCGGTATGTTTGCCTTTCTGATTTGGAATAAAAACGATCATGTGCTTTATGGGGCAAGAGATCCATTCGGCATAAAACCGTTGTACTACACAACGATCAATGATCAGGTTTATTTTGCCTCAGAGAGAAAAAGTTTAATGGTTGCTCAGAATGATATTGAAATAGATAAAGAGGCATTGCAGCAGTACATGTCTTTCCAATTTGTTCCTGAACCAAGCACGCTTGATGCCCATGTGAAAAAAGTAGAGCCGGGTTCACAATTCACAATCCGCCCGGACGGCGATATCACATTCAAAACGTATTTCAAAGCGAACTTCAAGCCGGTTCAGACTGAAGAAGACAAGCTTGTGAAAGAAGTCCGAGACGCGATCTATGACTCTGTAAACGTTCATATGAGAAGTGACGTTCCTGTCGGTTCGTTCCTGTCTGGCGGGATTGATTCTTCCTTTATTGTGTCTGTTGCGAAGGAATTTCATCCAAGCTTAAAAACATTCTCTGTCGGCTTTGAACAGCAGGGCTTCAGTGAGGTTGATGTAGCGAAAGAAACGGCAGCGGCGCTGGGCATTGAAAATATCAGCAAAGTCATTTCGCCCGAGGAATACATGAATGAGCTTCCGAAGATCGTATGGCATTTTGATGACCCTCTTGCTGATCCGGCAGCGATTCCGTTGTACTTTGTTGCAAAAGAAGCGAAAAAACATGTAACGGTTGCTTTATCAGGTGAAGGAGCGGATGAGCTCTTCGGCGGATATAACATTTACCGTGAGCCGCTTTCGCTTAAACCGTTTGAACGCATTCCGTCCGGCCTGAAAAAGATGCTTCTGCACGTTGCTGCCGTTATGCCTGAAGGTATGAGAGGAAAGAGCCTGCTTGAGCGCGGCTGTACTCCGCTTCAAGATCGTTATATCGGTAACGCGAAAATCTTTGAAGAGTCTGTCAAAAAGCAGCTGTTGAAGCATTATAATCCGAACCTTTCATATCGCGATGTGACGAAGACTTACTTTACAGAAAGCAGCTCGTACAGCGATATCAACAAAATGCAGTATGTCGATATCCACACTTGGATGCGCGGCGACATTTTGTTAAAGGCGGATAAAATGACGATGGCGAATTCTTTGGAACTGCGTGTGCCGTTCTTGGATAAAGTCGTATTCGACGTCGCTTCAAAAATTCCTGATGAGCTGAAAACGAAGAACGGCACGACGAAGTATCTTCTTCGCAAAGCCGCTGAAGGAATTGTGCCTGAGCATGTATTAAACCGCAAAAAGCTCGGTTTCCCTGTACCGATCCGTCATTGGCTGAAAAACGAAATGAACGAATGGGTGCGGAATATTATTCAGGAAAGCCAAACGGATGCTTATATCCATAAGGATTATGTCCTTCAGCTTCTTGAAGACCATTGTGCGGACAAGGCTGATAACAGCCGTAAAATCTGGACTGTACTGATCTTTATGATCTGGCACAGCATCAATATTGAAAAACGGTATATGCCTGAAGAGCTGAGCCATCAGCCTAAAGAAGTCATCTTTGTGTAACAGACAACAAGGCTTTCGAGTAGTCGAAAGCCTTGTTGTTATCCTTTTATTTCTCCATCATCATTGATTTACCCGATCTGTACGGAATATTCAGAAAAATGATATAATGATATTTTTTTCTAGGGGAGAAGAAGCATGCAAAAACAAAAACAAGAGCTGCACCGCGGACTCGAAGAAAGGCATATTTCTTTAATGTCTTTAGGAGCTGCTATAGGAGTAGGGTTGTTCCTCGGCTCCGCATCAGCTATTCAATTAGCAGGGCCTGGTATTTTGGTAGCGTATGCCGCAAGCGGCCTGGTCATGTTTTTTATTATGAGAGCGCTTGGGGAAATGGCCATTCAAAAACCGGTCGCAGGCTCCTTCAGCAGGTATGCGCGTGATTATTTGGGACCGCTTGCAGGCTATTTAACAGGGTGGAACTACTGGTTTTTATGGGTTGTCACCTGTATGGCCGAAATTACTGCTGTCGGTATCTATATGGGGTTCTGGTTTCCTGACGTGCCAAACTGGATTTGGGCGTTATCGGCACTGGTCATTATGACGGGTGTTAATTTCCTGGCTGTCAAGGCTTACGGTGAGTTGGAATTTTGGTTCGCATTGATTAAAATTGTTGCGATCTTATCCATGATTGCTGTCGGTTTATTGATGATTATTGCAGGAGTCGGCAATGGGGGCATTGCCACTGGAATCAGCAATTTGTGGAACAACGGAGGATTTTTCCCTCATGGTTTAAAAGGGGTTCTATTGTCTCTTCAAATGGTCATGTTCGCCTATTTAGGGATTGAAATGATCGGGGTGACGGCTGGCGAAGTAAAAAACCCGCAAAAATCGTTAGCCAAAGCAATCGATACAGTATTTTGGAGGATTTTGATTTTTTATGTAGGCGCTTTATTTGTCATTATGTCTATTTATCCGTGGCAGGAAATTGGCTCTCAAGGAAGCCCATTTGTTCTCACATTTCAAAAAGTGGGCATTCCATCGGCCGCAGGTATCATTAACTTTGTCGTGTTGACTGCCGCGCTGTCTTCATGCAACAGCGGTATTTTCAGCACAGGACGGATGCTGTTTAACTTGGCGGAACAGAAAGAGGCGCCACAAGCATACGGTCAGCTGACGAAAGGCGGCATCCCGGGTAAAGCTGTTCTGGCTTCAGCGGGGGCTTTATTAGTCGGAGTGCTGTTAAACTATGTTGTCCCTGCGAAGGTATTTACTTGGGTTACAAGTATTGCGACGTTCGGAGCGATTTGGACGTGGGCAATCATTTTGCTTTCTCAAATAAAATACAGGAAAAGTTTGAAGCCGGAAGAAAAGAAACAATTAAAGTACAAAATGCCTTTATTTCCGTTTACATCTTATGTGTCATTGGCATTTCTAGCATTCGTCGTCATTCTTATGGCTTACAGCCCTGATACAAGAGTAGCCGTGATTATCGGGCCGATATGGTTTCTCATCTTGCTGGCTGTGTACTATGGAAAAGGGTTTCACAAAAAAAATGCGGCTGCTGCCAGCGAACGAAATATCAGCTGACAAAAAGAGCTCCCAGTGGGCTCTTTTTGTGTGTGCTCATAGAAAATAAAGAACAGGAAAGAATAGGTATGTGTGTTTGCAGAGGCTGTTTATAGTTTTGTGATAAGATAAAAGTCATACGTTTCATGCTATATGTGAACGTTTTATGGAAAAATCGAAACCCGAACTGTGATGACGTCCGGGTTAACGATGGTTATTGCTTTCAAATATAATTTGAAAAATGGTAAAGTAAGACGAAGCAGGTCTTATGTTTGTTGAAGAAATTTATAATATTGGCCCTTTTCTACATATTCTGACCGTATTCTTTGCATATCTTTTCGGTCTTCTTCCGTCAAAGGGCGGATGACTTTTGCAGGGCGGCCAAGGGCGAGATGGCCAGGCGGAATGGTTTTTCCAGGCGGGACAAGACTGCCGGCACCAATAAAAGCGCCTTCGCCAATTTCGGCTCCGTCTAAAATGATTGAGCCCATGCCGATTAAGGCGTTCTTGCGGATAACAGCGCTATGAAGTGTAACCTGATGGCCTATCGTGGCGTCATCTTCAATGAGCAGCGTCTTGTTCGGGCTTTGATGGAGGCAGCTTAAATCTTGGATATTGACTCTGTTTCCGATTCTGGTCGGCGCAACATCTCCCCTTATGACAACAGAAAACCAAATGCTGGACTGTTCTCCGATCACGACATCACCGGTAATTGTTGCATTATCAGCTATAAAGGCTGTTGGGTGGATATCTGGCTTGTGTTCCTTATAAGGGTAGATCATAAGATTCATCCTTCTTTCTCTATTTAAATTTCGTATGAGGTGAAGAGCATGTGGACCTGGAAAGCAGACAGACCTGTTGCCGTGATTGTAATCATTCACGGGGCAAGTGAATATCACGGACGATATAAATGGCTGATTGAAATGTGGCGGTCCTCGGGTTATCACGTTGTCATGGGCGATTTGCCTGGACAGGGAACAACGACAAGAGCGAGAGGGCATATTCGCTCGTTTCAAGAATACATTGATGAAGTAGATGCTTGGATAGATAAAGCGCGAACCTTTGATCTGCCGGTTTTTCTTCTAGGTCACAGCATGGGCGGTCTGGTCGCGATTGAATGGGTTAAACAGCAAAGAAATCCCCGGATTACGGGAATTATTTTATCATCACCGTGTCTCGGACTGCAAATTAAAGTCAATAAAGCGCTTGATCTTGCATCAAAAGGCCTGAATGTCATCGCTCCGTCACTTAAGGTTGATTCGGGATTATCAATTGATATGGCGACGCGCAATGAGGACGTCATCGAGGCTGACCAAAATGATTCGTTATACGTCAGGAAAGTTTCTGTCAGATGGTACAGAGAGCTTTTAAAGACAATTGACTCGGCAATGGTGCCGACAGAGGCATTTTTGAAAGTTCCGCTTCTTGTGATGCAAGCCGGTGATGACAAGCTTGTTGACAAAACGATGGTCATCAAGTGGTTTAATGGTGTTGCTTCTCATAATAAAGCATACAGAGAGTGGGAAGGGCTTTACCATGAGATCTTCAATGAACCCGAGAGAGAAGATGTCTTTAAAGCAGCAAGAGCGTTTACTGATCAATATATTTGAACTAGTAGGGGGTGCATGTGTTGACAGTACCGGAACATCCTTTTGGATTGATGGCAAAGGTATATCGAGATATTTTTCCGCTCGTTCATCAAGAGCTGGACATATGGAAGCAAAAATCAGAATCGATTCATAACAGTGAATTGAAAGCACAGGCAACCGCAAGTATTCGGGACAAAACGTTTCACTGTGAAGGCGGCGGCATACTGGCCTTATTGTCAGGCAGCCAAAAGCAGAAATGTGTCGAGTTTATCATCGCGTATCAAACGATTAGTGATTATTTGGACAATCTGTGTGACCGCAGCACCTCGCTGGACCCGCAGGATTTTCGGATGCTCCATGCCTCAATGCAGGATGCACTGACAGTTGGGGCGGAACTGCAAAACTATTATCAATTCAGGGAAGAACAGGATGACAGCGGATATTTGCATGAACTGGTTAAAACGTGCCAGCGTGTTCTCGGCTCCATTGAGCACTATGACATGATTAAACCTTATCTGCTTGAACTGTGCGGCTATTATTGCGATTTGCAGGTGCATAAGCACGTTATTGAGCATGAGCGTGTTCCGCGGCTTGAAAAGTGGTTTACTCAATATGAATCAGAGCTGCCTGAGATGGAATGGTATGAATTTTCAGCCTGTGCAGGCTCAACGTTAGGCATTTTCTGTCTGGTTGCGTATTCGTTCCAGCCTGATTTCACAGAAAGCACCGCTAAAAAAATCCGCGACAGTTATTTTCCTTACATACAGGGCCTTCATATCCTGCTTGATTATTTGATTGATCAAGAGGAGGACTTGCTGGAAGGAGACTTGAATTTCTGCTCGTATTATCAGTCTCATGAAGAGATGATGGACCGGCTTGAACACTTTATCCATAAAGCCGACGAGCATTTACAAGGCATTCCGCATGAAAACTTCCATCGTTTAATCAATCGCGGCTTGCTTGGCGTTTATTTGTCAGATGATAAAGTGGCGGGCCAAAAGGAAATGGGCCGGCTCGCAAAGAAGCTGATCAAAGCCAGCGGAAAAACCTCCCTTTTCTTTTATATCAACGGCAGAGCCTACCGGAAATTTCAAAAAATGTCCTGGATGAAAAACTCAAAGAAAAAAGCTCAAATCATTTGCTGATCTGAGCTTTTTTTTCGATGGCGATAATAAATGGCGGGTCATTTTGCTGATTGATAAATCCGTATGATAATACACGCGCTGTTTGCTGGTCCAAGTCCCGGCAAAACTCAAGCACGTCGTTTTTTTCAGCTTTGCCTTCCGGGTGCCCATGATAGACGACGAGAACAATTAGACCTTCGTCTTTCATGATGCTGAGAAGCTGTTCAATGGCTTTGATCGTAGAACTGCCGTTTGTCGTAATTGATTTGTCCCCGCCCGGCAAATAGCCGAGGTTAAATACCGCGGCCGCCACTTTGCCATGTGTTTCAGGCGGGAGGGATTCAACGATTTTATCATGGCTTTTGTGAAATAACGTTGTTCGCGCTTGATACATGTCACCGAGCCGTTCCTTTGTATTGGCCACGGCTGATTCTTGGATGTCGAATGCGTACACATGGCCGTTTTCACCAACAAGCTCCGCTAAAAACTGTGTATCATGTCCGTTGCCCATTGTCGCATCTACGACAATATCTCCTTCTCCCGCGGCCATTTTCAGCAGTTCTTTGCTGTAGGGAAGAATTTTCTTCAAAATCATAGCGCTGATTCCTCCTCAAGCCGCTGAAAGAACTTTCCTTGATAGCTGCCTCGATTTTCTAGCTCTTTATTAATGGCGCCAAGCACTTCCCATTTGTTGACGCTCCACATTGGCCCGATCATCAACTCAATCGGTCCGTCACCTGTAATGCGGTGGACGATCATTTCAGGCGGAATGATCTCAAGCTGATCGCAGACGAGCTGCACATAATCATCTTGAGAAAGAAATTCCAGCTTTCCCTTTTCATATTGCTTGACCATCGGCGTGCCTTTCAGTAGGTGAAGCAGATGGATTTTAATGCCCTGGACATCCAAATCTGCGACGGCCTTTGCCGTATCCATCATCATGTCCCGGTCTTCCAAAGGCAGCCCGTTGATAATATGCGAGCAGACACGTATGCCGTGTTTTCTTAATTTATTGACGCCTTCCACATAGCAGTTAAAATCATGTGCGCGGTTGATCAGAAGTGCAGTCCGTTCATGAACTGTTTGAAGCCCAAGCTCCACCCACAAATAGGTGCGTTCATTCAGCTCTGCCAGGTAATCAACGACATCATCAGGCAGACAGTCAGGGCGAGTGGCGATCGAAATGCCAACCACATCATCTAAAGCGAGGACGGATTCGAATTTCTCACGAAGCACCTCAACCGGGGCGTGAGTGTTTGTGAAAGCCTGAAAATAAGCGATGTACTTGCCGTCCTTCCATTTTTCGTGCATGCGGTTTTTGATGTCGTGGAATTGCGTAATTAAATCATCGGCCCGGTTTCCAGCAAAATCTCCGGAGCCTGCTGCGCTGCAAAACGTACAGCCTCCGTGGGCTACGGTGCCATCCCGATTTGGACAGTCAAAACCGCCGTCAAGCGCTACTTTAAACACCTTATGGCCGAAATGTTCTCTGAGATGATAATTCAATGTATGATAGCGTTTTTCCGTATTTGAATAAGGAAAAGGATTGTTCTGCATCACAATTCATGTGCCTCCTTGCGTACGATTGCATCCTAAAATTGTAGCACGCATTTCACAAGAGAACAAATGAATATCGACCATAAATTACTTTATTGAATAAAGTCAGATGAGGCTACAATATGAATGATGGATGATTTCCATTACCAAGAGGAGGGGTTACTGTGGCAACAAGACAATCAGTAGATGAACATCTCCAGCAATGTATGCAGGCCTATGATTATGCTGAAGAACAGCTGAAAATCGCTTCTAAACAAGAGCATTATAACGATCAAGAATATAGTGATGCACAAATGCAGCTAGAAGATGCGGTAAATGCCTTGAATAAACTATGGCTGTCGTCAAATGATCAGCAGAGAGAACAGCTGTACAGAATGAGACTTCAGCTTCAATCTTTGCAAAATAATATGATCCTGCAGCACCCTCTTGATGTGTAGGAAAACGGACCCTTTTAAAAGGGTCCGTTTTTTTGTAAAAAAAGGATTGACTTTGTGAGTCAAAGTATTTATTGTATTAAGTGTACTAATTGAAGTAATACACTATAGACACTAATATAAAATCATTTATATATTGACATTAAGGGAGGCAGTTATGAAACATAAAAAACGAAACAAACGTAACGTGCCAATGCTGATTGCGGCATCTGTGATCGCTTGTTCTTTTTTTCTTGTTCTTGTGATGATCGGTTTTGAATGGCAAAAAAGTATAATTGATCATTTTTATCTATAAAAGGTTCAGATCGTATAGAAAGTAGGGAAGTAAATGATTCAAATCGATCCAAGAAGCTCAACACCCATTTACGAACAAATTATTCAGCAAATGAAAGAGCTTTGTTTGAAAGGGATCATGAAGCCTGGTGATAAGCTTCCTTCTGTCAGAGAATTGGCAACGATCATTATTGCGAATCCGAACACTGTCAGCAAAGCGTATAAAGAACTTGAGCGAGAGGGGATTATTGAAACGCTGCGGGGCAGAGGGACCTATATATCGGAGAATGCAAAAACGACACTGGTTGAAGGGAAGATGACGATGATTAAAGAGCAACTCAAACAGCTCATCATCGATGCACACTATGCAGGGGTTGAGCTGGAAAAACTGCACGAATGGATAAAGGAAATCAGCGCTGATGTGAAGGGAGGCAAAAAAAATGATTGAACTGCGGCAGCTGTCAAAAGCGATTGACGGCAATCAAGTATTAAAAGATGTTTCATTAACAATCGAAAAAGGAGAAATCTTTGGATTGCTTGGACGCAATGGATCGGGCAAAACGACGATGCTTCGCTTAATCCAGCAAATCATTTTCGCTGACAGCGGAACGATTTTATTTGATGGCGTAGAAATCAAAAAGCACCCGAAGGTCAAACAAAATATCATCTACATGCCTGTTCAAAATCCTTTTTACGACAAGTATACATACAAGCAGCTTGTTGATATCCTGAGAAGAATATATCCGAAATTTGATGTCACGTACGCGAATGAACTGATGAACAGATACGAAATTCCGGAAACGAAAAAATACCGTGAGCTGTCGACAGGCTTGAAAAAACAGCTGTCCCTCGTTCTGTCGTTTGCGGCGAGACCGGCGCTGATCCTCCTGGATGAGCCGACGGACGGTATTGATGCGGTAACTAGACATGATGTGCTGCAGCTGATGGTCGATGAAGTGGCAGAGCGTGATACGAGTATCCTGATTACGTCCCACCGGCTTGAAGACATAGAGCGGATGTGCAACCGAATTGGTTTTCTTGAAGATAACAGGCTGACCAACGTCATGGATCTTGATGAGTTAAAAGAAGAATACATTAAAATTCAAATGGCCTTCGATACAGATGTCAATTTGGCCATCAGAGAGCAAAACATTCCGATGCTCGATCAGGCCGGCGTGTTTTACACAGTGCTGATTCCGAAAAGCGATGAGGAGAAAAAGAGCTTTTTGAGAGAGCTGAAGCCAAAAGTATGGAATGAGCTTCCTGTCAACTTGGAAGAAGTGTTCATTGCGAAGTTTGGAGGGAAGCGGAGATGGTAGACCGTGGTCTCCTCTATCGAGAGTGGAAGCAGAATCAAGTGGTGATTTTGCTGAGTATTGCGTTTTTAGTGCTGGCAAATCCGCTCTCTATTGTGAATACGTATTTGTCTTATCAAGGATGTCTGGCTCATCAAGACCCGCAATATTGTGATTTTATTGTCAATTATAGAGTAAGCAATCTGATAGATATCAACTGGGTGCCGGGTGTCATTTTGGCGGTCAGCTTCATGGGAATGGAACGTTCGAAAGGCGCGATGGATTTTATATTAAGCCTCCCGTATAACAGAAGCCAAATTTTTCAGACGAAATTTTGGTTAGGCGGTTTTGTGATTGTGCTGTCACAATTGATTGGCTTTTTACTTGCATGGCTGCTGATTCTTGTCTATAACCCTGAACACGTCTACTTTTTTGAGCACAGCAGCATTGGAGTAATCGTGATAAGTTTTATGGCTTTTTCATTGGTGATGGCCGCCGGAGCGTTAACTGGGAATGCTTTTGCCCAACTGTTAACCGCGTTTTCTGCAGCTATATTGCCGTATTTAATTATTGCATTGCCGGTTGGAAACCTAGAAGTTGCTTTTGGTGTGAATATATGGGAAATGTTTCCTTCTCCTGAGGCGTATGTCTCCCTGGTAAGCAATTTAACTTATCTAGTACCGATTAGTTACGTTGAAAATGGATGGCTATCTGACAGTAAATATCTTTTATTGATTCCAGCCGTAATGAGCATTCTATTTTACTTGATTGGTTTGATAAGCTTCAAAAAGCATCCAAGTGAACGAAACGGACACTTTTTCTTATGGAACAGATTAGACCGTCCGGTGCAAATTCTGGTTATGGCTTTCGGCATCCTTGGATTTGGTTTATTTGGATACTATACCGGACATTCCATTATTGGTTATATTTTGGGTATGATCATTGGGGCAGTGGCTGGATTCTTTGTGAGCTACTTCTCTATTTATAAGAAAACAAAAGTGTAAGAAATGCCTTAGGTTTGGAGGGAAGTGAGTTGCCGGATTCCGGACTGTTTTACAAAGAGTGGCGGCAGAATAAAGTCGCCTTAGTTATCACCATTTTGGTTTTTATATTAGGTAATCCATTATCAATTTTAAATATGTATCTCATCTATCAAGGCTGTGTCACTGGAAAAGAAAATTGGGTCGGCCCCTGCGTATTCAGCGTTGATTATTTAAACAGCTCATTTATCTCATTGTTTTGGATTTGGGGAGTCGTTTTGGCGGTCAGCCAGCTAGGGATTGAACGAAGCAAGGGCTTTTTTGATTTTACATTAAGCCTTCCATATACACGAGGGCAGATATTTCATGCGAAGTTCCTTACTGGTGGAATGGTGATTGTGGTGCCGCAGCTCATCGGTTATGTTTTGTCTGTTTTGCTGATCATGCTTTTGAAGCCAGATCAGGCCGTTTATTTTCACAATTACAGTCTTGGGATGATCATTGTCAGCATGCTGGCTTATTCGCTTGTTATGGCGGGTGGAGCTCTGACAGGCAATATTTTTGCCCAGCTTTTGGTCTCATTTACCGTAGCCATTTCGCCATTTTTGCTCATCAGCCTGCCTGCGATCAACCTCGAGATCCTTTTTGGCGGATCAATAGATTTTATCCATGGTCCAGTACCCAAATGGGTGCAGTATTTCATTCCGATAATTTATGTAGACTCGAAATGGGCTGAGAATTCACCATATTATTTAGTCATTCCGGCTATCATGACTATCATTTTTTACATCATCGGCTATATTAGCTTTGTCAAACTGTCTAATGAAAGAAACGGATATTTCTTCTTATGGAAGCCGCTTAACCGCCCGGTGCAGATCATCGTTATTATCATAGGAATCATGGGCTTCGGCTACTTTGGTTTTACGGCAAGCGAGAGCTTTGCAGGTTATCTCATTGGCATGGCTGCCGGTGCGGTAATCGGTTTCTTGATTAGTTATTTTGCGATTTATAAAAAAACAAAACTTTTGTAAGGGAGAGAGAACATATGATAGATGTTCAGCATATCGACCATTCTTTCACGATCGGAAAAAAGGGCCGTGAGAATGAAGTTCCAGTATTGAAGGATGTTTCATTACGTGTGGCGAAAGGTGAGATCGCCTGTATTGTCGGGCGAAGCGGCTCAGGGAAATCAACGCTTTTGAATTTGATTTCCGGCTACATATCGCCGACAAAAGGGCGGATTGTCATTAATGGCACTGATGTTACGGGGTTTAATGAAAAGGAATGGGCGCAATTTCGGCTTGATCATTTCGGGTTTATTTTCCAAAGCTTTCAGCTCATCCCGGGTTTAACGACGTATGAGAATGTTGAAATGCCGCTGGCGTTAAAAGGAATCAAGCCCTCTGAGCGGAAGCAAAAGGTGCAGGACATGCTGAAACGCGTCGGTCTGGAAAACCACGCCGCTCATTATCCGAATGAACTGTCAGGCGGCCAGCAGCAGCGTGTCAGTATTGCTCGAGCGTTGATTTTAAATCCTTCGATTATCTTAGCGGATGAGCCGACGGGAAGCCTTGATTCAGAAACGGAACATGAAGTGCTGGAATTGATCCAGCAGCTGAATCGTGAGCGTGGCATTACATTTGTGATCATTACTCACGATGATGAAGTCGCTTCTATCGGACATTCAAAATTTCAGCTTCATGATGGTGTGCTAAAAGGAGGAATTACCGTTGAGGTTTAAGGATCAGGTTCATTTTATCAGAAGAAATATGAAGAAAAACAGACTTCGCGTCTTTATGACGATTCTTGCAACAACGATGGCGTGTGCGTTTTTGGTTGTGCTGTCGTCCGTTGGATTTGGGATTCAAAAGACAATTACAGATATGACAATGAGCCAGCAGATTGTAACGAAAGTCAGTGTAATGGGCAAGGAAGGAGACAAGCCTATTAAAAAAGCTGATTTAGAGAAGTATGATCACGTAAGGTCAGTTGTAGAAAGAACGCAAGTGTATGAACCAAACAAAGCTACTTTAGGCAATCGCACAAATGAAAGCTCAAATCTCATTTTTACTAATATGAATGATGAATTAAAGGCCAATATGGAATTGGAAAAGGGAAGAGTCGCAAAGTCAGAAAATGAAATCGTAGTAGGATACGACTTCGCAAAGAGATTATTGACGAAAAAAGAATCGGAAGAATATAACAAAAAAATCGAAGAAGCAAAAGGAAATCCAGAAGATATAAAAGAACCAAAGGGCTATACGAAAGATATTCTGAACAAAACAATAGAACTAAGTGTATCGAAGACAGATCCTAAAACAGGGGATGTTACAAAAACAAAAGCATATGACTTTAAAATTGTCGGTATTACAAAAAAACCATCTCAAGACTGGATGGAGGACTCAAACATTTTTATCAGTGATCAATTCAAAAAAGATTTTTCGGAATTCTTAGATTTCAAAGGCGGAAATGTTGAAACGAACATTGGTGTTTTTGCTGATAAGTTTGAGAATGTGGAACAGCTGACAAATGATCTAACAGATGACGGGTACTATGTCACATCAGTGACTACCGAACTTGAGGGAGCCAATACCTTCTTCATGGTTTTCAAAATCGGACTGATCTTTGTCGGATGTATCGCAGTTATCATTTCAGCGATCGGCATTTTTAACACGATGACGATGGCGGTGACAGAGAGAACGCAAGAGATCGGCATTATGAAAGCGATTGGGGCGAGCCCGTCAATCATTCGCCGAATGTTCTTGATGGAAAGCGCGTATATCGGAATTTTAGGCTGTGTGATTGGGATTATCATTTCTTACGGCGTGAGCTACCTTGTCAACCTGGCCGTTCCGATGATCCTTGCGGCCACAAGCGGAAGCGATGCGGGCGACTTGAATTACACATTCTCCTACATCCCGGCGAGTCTTGTGATCATTGCCGTTGTGATTTGCGGAGGGGTTGCAGTCATTTCCGGAATGAACCCGGCGAGAAAAGCAACAAAAACCAACGTGCTGACAGCGTTGAGAAGAGAACTATAATGCGAACGAGCCGGCTGAGACAGCCGGCTTTTTCTATAGCGCATGATAGCGTTTTGCTATACACTTGATAAAAAAGGAAAAAGTGCGGTGAGTTGATTGTTTAAACTTTTGCTGATTGAAGATGATGAATCGCTGTTTCATGAAATCAAGGATCGTTTAACGGGATGGTCCTATGATGTATACGGCATTCAGGATTTCAGTCAGGTGCTGCAGGAATTTGCGGCGGTTAATCCTGATTGTGTCATTATTGATGTACAGCTGCCTAAATTTGACGGCTTTCATTGGTGCCGGCAGATCCGCTCCCGGTCAAATGTTCCGATTCTCTTTTTATCCTCCCGGGATCATCCTGCTGATATGGTGATGTCCATGCAGCTCGGGGCAGATGACTTTATCCAAAAGCCATTTCATTTTGATGTGCTGATCGCGAAAATCCAAGCGATGTTCCGGCGTGTGCACCATTATAATACGGAGCCGAATACGATTAAAACGTGGTGCGGCGCTGCTGTAGACGCGGAGCAGAACCTCGTCAGCAATGACAAAGGATCTGTTGAACTGACCAAAAATGAAATGTTCATTCTAAAACAATTAATAGAGCAAAAAAACAAGATCGTCAGCCGGGAAGAGCTGATCAGAAGCTTGTGGAACGATGAGCGTTTTGTTAGTGATAATACGCTGACCGTCAATGTCAATCGCCTGCGAAAAAAATTGGACGTCCTGCAGCTTGGTGCATATATCGAGACAAAGGTGGGCCAGGGCTACATCGCGAAGGAAGAGGACAAGTTCTATGATTAAAGCATTCCTTATCGAAAGGCGGAGCTGGATTGCCGCGTTTTTGTTTCAGCAGGCTTTGATGCTGTTCATTGCTTTTGTCGATTCTTCCATATCATTCGGGAATGTACTTTATATGGTGTATTTGTGCATCTTGTTTTTTATCATATTCCTTTGGTTCCGCTATCGGAAAGAAACAGCGTTTTATAAAAGCTTGAAAACATGGGAGAACAATCTCGATGTGACAGCCATAAATGAACCGGAAACGCCGTTTGAAGCAATGATTGAAAGAAGCATTGCCGGGCAAACAGAACACTTGAAGCAGACCGCAGCACGGCATCGCTTAACATTGGAAAATGAGAAAGATGAGCTGATGGCATGGATCCATGAGGTCAAAACCCCATTAACAGCGATGCATTTAATCATTGATAGAATGGAAGAAAAAGCACTGAAATCCCAGCTGTCATATGAATGGCTGCGTATTCACCTGCTTCTTGATCAGCAGCTTCATCAAAAACGCATTTCATTTATTGAAAACGATCTGTCAGTAGAATTCATTCAGCTTCAGCCTTTGATCTTTAAAGAAATCAAAGATTTACAATCGTGGTGTATCCAAAAAGGGATCGGTTTTGACATACAGCTCGAGGCCAAAGAAGTGCTGAGCGATGCAAAATGGCTGGCGTTTATCATCAGGCAGCTGCTGACAAACGCGGTGAAATACAGCGAAGCCTCTGAAATTGAGATCAAAAGCTTTCGAAAAGGGGAACAGACGCAGCTCCAAGTGAAAGACTGTGGCAGGGGCATTGATCCAAAAGATGTACCGCGTATTTTTGATAAAGGGTTTACATCCACAACAGATCACCATGATCAAGCGTCAACTGGCATGGGGCTGTACTTGGCAAAAAAAGCAGCGGCGCCGTTATTGATCCATATTGATGTTGAGTCGGAGTTTGGTGCGGGGACAGTTTTTACATTAACCTTTCCAAGACGGAATCAATTTGAACATGTCATAAGCGTGTGACGAAAATGTCACATGCTTTTCTTTTTTGTTCGCCGTATCGAAGGAAAAGCCCGGCATTCCTTTTTATAATGAGATTATCCAATATAAAGGAGACTGCGTAAATGGTGATTTTAGAAGCGAATAAAATTCGAAAAAGTTATGGAAACAAGCTGAATAAACAGGAAGTGCTGAAGGGCATCGATATTCACATTGAAAAGGGCGAATTCGTCAGTATTATGGGTGCTTCCGGGTCGGGAAAAACCACTTTGCTCAACGTTCTGTCCTCAATCGATCAGGTCAGTCACGGAACCATTCATATTAATGGAAATGACATGACGGCTATGAAGGAAAAGCAGCTGGCTGAATTTAGAAAACAGCATTTAGGCTTTATCTTTCAGGATTACAATTTGTTAGACACATTGACAGTGAAAGAGAATATCCTTCTGCCTTTATCGATCACGAAACTATCAAAAAAGGAAGCCAATCGCAAGTTTGAGGAAGTTGCAAAAGAACTGGGAATATATGAATTGCGGGATAAGTACCCGAATGAAATTTCCGGCGGCCAGAAGCAGAGAACATCCGCCGGAAGAGCGTTTATTCACGACCCGAGCATTATTTTCGCTGATGAACCGACCGGCGCGCTTGATTCGAAATCGGCCTCTGATCTATTAAATAAGCTGAGCCAGCTCAATCAAAAACGCAACGCCACGATTATTATGGTTACCCATGATCCCGTCGCTGCCAGCTACTGCGGCAGAGTCATTTTTATTAAGGATGGGCAAATGTATACACAGCTGAATAAAGGGGGCCAGGACAGGCAGACGTTTTTCCAGGATATTATGAAAACGCAAGGCGTGTTAGGCGGGGTGCAGCATGAACATTAATCAGCTCATCCTGCGAAATTTGAAAAAGAATCTTCGTAATTACTATCTGTATGTGTTTGCGCTCATCTTTAGCGTGGCGCTTTATTTCGCCTTTGTCACGCTGCAGTATGATCCAGCAATTAACGAAGTGAAGGCTTCAATTAAGGGAGCTGCGGCTATTAAAACCGCTTCGATTTTGCTTGTGGCTGTGGTGGCGATCTTCATTTTATATGCCAATACGATTTTTATTAAGAGACGGAGTAAAGAAATCGGGCTGTTTCAATTAATTGGAATGACAAAACATAAAATTTTTCGCATCTTAAGTGCAGAAAATGTCATGCTGTATTTCGGTTCATTAGCGATCGGGGTAGCGGCCGGGTTTTCGATATCGAAGCTGGTCTTGATGATTCTGTTCAAAATTGTCGATGTCAAAGCGGATGCGAAACTGCATTTTTCTGAGCAGGCCTTGGTCCAAACGGTCATTGTGTTCTGCGGCATTTACCTTTTGATCATGATCATGAATTATACGTTTATCAAAAAACAGAGTATTTTATCTTTGTTTAAAGTAACGTCCTCCACTGAAGACAAAGTAAAGAAAATATCATTTTTCCAAATGATAATCGGCGCTTTAGGCATCGTGTTGATTTTGACAGGATATTATGTGTCTTCTGAGCTGTTTGGCGGGAAATTTAAGACCATTAATGAACTGTTTGGTGCGATGAGCTTCATTCTTGGGAGCGTCATTATCGGGACGTTTTTGTTTTATAAAGGATCAGTTACGTTTATCTCGAATATCATTCGAAAAAGCAAGGGCGGCTACTTAAATATTTCTGAGGTCCTGTCACTGTCATCGATCATGTTCAGAATGAAATCGAATGCGCTTTTGCTGACGATTATTACAACCGTTTCAGCGCTCGCCATCGGGCTGTTATCTCTTGCTTACATCTCGTATTACTCATCGGAAAAGACCGCTGAACAAAATGTAGCGGCTGATTTTTCATTCATGAATGAGAAAGATGCCACGTTATTTGAAAACAGACTGAGGGAAAGCAACATCTCGTTTGTAAAAAAGGCAACACCTGTCCTACAAGCAAATGTTGACATTGCAAATATCATGGATGGAACTCCGAAAGAGATGCAGGGCGATCCCAGCAATATGCAGCTTGCTGTTGTTAGCGACAAAGATGTAAAAGGAGTCGATGTGGCGGCTGGAGAAGCCGTTTTCTCAGGATACACCGACTTGCTGCAAAAAATAATGGTTTTCAAGGACTCTGGTGTTATTAAAGTAAAAAGCAAACATGAGACGCAGCCATTAAAATATAAAGGATTAAGAGAAGAGTTTCTTGTGTCCTACACGTTTACAAGCGGGGGCATGCCCGCTGTCATTGTGGATGACAGCCTGTTTAAACAGCTGAACAAGGATAAAGACCCCCGCATTCAGCTGGCGCAATCTACCTTTATCGGCGTCAATGTGAAACATGACGATCAAATGGAAAAAGCAAATGAGCTTTTTCAACAGGTGAACAAGAAAAACGAGCATTTATCAAGACTGGATACAAGCGCTGCGCAAAAATCACTGTTTGGTATGGTGATGTTCATCGTCGGCTTCTTAGGGTTAACGTTCCTGATTACATCAGGTTGTATCCTTTATTTTAAACAAATGGGTGAAAGTGAAGATGAAAAACCGAGCTATACGATTTTAAGAAAACTCGGTTTTACGCAGGGCGACCTAATAAAGGGAATACGCATCAAACAAATGTATAACTTCGGCATTCCGCTCGTTGTCGGCCTCTTCCACAGTTACTTTGCCGTCCAATCCGGCTGGTTTTTATTTGGATCAGAGGTGTGGACGCCTATGATTATGGTGATGGTATTATATACTGCGCTCTATTCCATTTTTGGTTTTCTGTCAGTTCTTTATTATAAGAAGGTCATTAAATCGTCGTTGTGAAACAGAAAAAGCTCCAGACATTCTGGAGCTTTTTGTTTATCGTTTTGGCGCCCGATAACCGGCCGCTTCAGCTTCTTCTACTGAGCAAAACATTTCAGCCGGATCGGTTGTCCGGTCGTAGTATGTACTGCCTGGCGTGTGGTAGATGCCGTTTTTGCTTCCTTTGATATTACAGCTTTCTGCTTTGTCAGCTGTTTTGGTTTCATCACTTTTACTCGTATTGCTTGAAGAACTTCCAGTGTCTTCATGAGAACTGGCGGTTTGGCTTTCCGTCTCTTTTAATTGATTTTCAAGCTTTGTTTTATCTTGTCGGAGTGTTTCATTTTCAGCCTTTGCCGTTTTTGCATCTTCTTTGAGCTGCTTTTGATTTTCTTGAAGCTCTTTAATCTCAGCTTTTAATGATTTTTGAGTCTTTTTTAGATCGCTATTTTCGTTTTTAAGCTTCTCAAGCTTGTCTTGATCCTCTTTGTTGTCTTTTAATTTCTTTGCTTCAGAGCTGACAGATATATATTCTTTCTCAAGTTCTTCATGCTCTTTTGTGAGGTTTTTATATTCGGCGTTTAGCGCTGAATATTTTTTCTCGGCATTTGCTGCGGAAGTGTCAGGTTCTGCCAATGCTGGCCCCGGTAAAGAGCAACAACAGGCCTCCAATGAAAAGCGGCCAAAAAAGTCTCTTGGAGAAACGTTTTTCCTTTTTCAGTACATATCTGACAAAGTGATATAATCCATAGCCCAGTGCAATGAGACATGCCAGAAAACCTAAGAATGCTAATACCATTTCCATAATATGACTCCTTTTTCTATTTATTTTACATTTTTCAAACAATATTTGTTAGATTTTTTCACGCTCATCAGTTGAAAAATGTGAGAGAGACAGATAGAATGAATGTGCTATGATAACTGGATTCGTACGGAGCCGTTTTAGGTTTCGTTTTTTTCATGAGCTTTTTTAGGTAAGAAAGGGGGATGAGTATGCCGCGTGCTCTTAAAATTTTAGTCATTGGAATGTTTATCAATGTGACGGGTGCTTCTTTTTTATGGCCGCTGAATACGATTTATATCCATAATCATTTAGGAAAGTCGTTAACAGTAGCCGGCCTTGTCTTGATGCTGAATTCCGGCGCCAGTGTGGCTGGTAATTTATGCGGAGGTTTTTTGTTTGATAAAATCGGTGGTTTTAAATCGATTATGCTTGGGATAGCCATTACGTTAGCAAGCCTGATGGGTCTTGTCTTTTTTCATGATTGGCCGACCTATATTGTGCTGCTGACGATTGTGGGCTTTGGCTCCGGTGTTGTTTTTCCGGCCAGCTACGCAATGGCGGGATCGGTATGGCCTGAAGGGGGAAGGAAGGCATTTAATGCGATATATGTCGCGCAAAACGCGGGTGTGGCCGTCGGTTCAGCGCTTGGCGGTGTCGTGGCATCTTTCTCGTTTTCATATGTATTTTTGGCAAATGCCGTATTGTATCTGATCTTTTTCTTTATTGTATATTTCGGATTTCGAAATATTCAGACGGGCGATGCATCCCAAACATCCGTGCTTGATTATGATGCAGTGAACAGCAAAGCAAAATTTGCCGCATTGATCATTTTAAGCGGAGGCTATGTACTCGGATGGCTGGCTTATTCTCAATGGTCCACCACAATTGCTTCGTACACACAAAGCATTGGAATATCTCTTTCCTTATACAGCGTGCTATGGACAGTTAACGGAATTCTAATTGTGCTCGGCCAGCCGCTCGTCAGTTTTGTGGTGAAAAAATGGGCCGAGTCGCTAAAAGCGCAAATGGTCATTGGCTTTATCATTTTTATTGTGTCTTTCAGCATGCTGCTGACTGCAAAGCAATTTCCGATGTTTCTTGCTGCGATGGTGATCCTGACTATCGGAGAAATGCTTGTTTGGCCTGCTGTGCCGACTATTGCCAATCAGCTTGCCCCTAAAGGGAAAGAAGGCTTTTATCAAGGCTTTGTCAACAGTGCGGCGACAGGCGGCAGAATGATTGGTCCCCTGTTCGGAGGAGTGCTTGTCGATCATTACGGCATTAAGGCTCTTGTTTTATCTCTGTTGGTATTGCTGCTGATCAGTATTGCCACAACGCTTCTATATGACAAACGGCTAAAATCAGCTAAAGAAACAAATAAGCAGGCATCAATCTCTTCATAATAAAAGATCCCGCCGGGTGAGCGGGATCTTTCAGCGTGTCGACAAACCCTCGCATTCGTTGTCAGGCCTGCGCTTCGGTGCTCACGAATTAGAACATTCGCTCCGCTCCTATGCTCGTCCTTCCTAGACTTCAAGGGTTTTCAATCACGCTGAAAAGATGACAAAATCCTAAAATGAAAACCATTTTAGGATTTTGTCAACAATCTGAAAGATCCCGCCGGATGAGCGGGATCTTTTTACATAATCGGAAGGACATTAACGGCATCCTTTACATTTAAAAATGTTTTCAGCGATGAAAAATTGGCATCCAATTTATTCATTTTCATGGCCAATTCAGGCTTAATGCCGGTAATGATTAACTCAGTTCCGGTCAATTTCAGCAAATGGCTCAGCTTGAAAATTTGGTCGGCCGTTTGTTCGTTCACTTGGGCCAATCCGGATAAATCAATGATCAAATAATCATCTTTGGATGTTGATAAGATATTCGTCAATGTGCAAACGATGGAATTAAATCGCTCCTCTGTCAGGTTTCCGACTAGCGGAAGAGCCGAAATGCCATTGCGAATCGGTACAATAGGAGTTGAAAGTGCAGTAATTTCCGTGAGGGAATCCTCGAGAAGCTTTTCATACTCTTTTTGCTTGGTGATGTCTTTCTGAATTCCGACAAAATACGTTTTATCCTCTATTTCCATTGGATCAATATTTAATTCATTCCAGAACATCGTTCCGTCTTTTTTGTAGTTTTGGATCTGAACGGTGACCGGTTCTTTATTTTGTAAAGCGGTTCTGATGTTGTCCACTTCTGCAGGATCTGTGTGTTTCCCCTGTAAGAAGCGGCAGTTCTTTCCTAAAATTTCTTCGGTCTCGTAGCCGGTCATTTGAACAAAGCCTTGATTTACGTAGACAATAGGATTATCTTCAAGTGCGGGATCTGTAATTACCACACCGACTCGCACGTGATCAAGCGCTTTTTTGATGACTTCCAGCTGTCCTGGTATCCCAAATGATTGAAAACTAGCCATATAAATCCCCCTTAGGCCGTCAGCTTGCTATGCGAAAGCCTGATATTCCCCTTTTTTAAAATGAATTCTACAGTAACCGTAGCACAACACATGTTCTGATTCAAGCAAGTGCAGTTTGTTGTTTGTCATTAGGGCTTGTCCTCGTATACACTAAAAATAAGAACAGAATTTGAACATATGAACGGAAAGGTTTTCTACATGCTAAATAGGTGACTAGGTAAATGTCACTGGGTGAAAAATGAATCCAATGCATCAAGCTTACCGATCATGTGTTCACATATAATGGAAGAAACAAGCTTTTTACAGATTTGCCGGTATGTAGATATCGAAAATCATCGGAATCGTTTAAGGGGGCTGGATGGCCTGAAGTCGCTTTACGAAATAAGGGCTTTAGGAAGGTGATGATGAAGATGCTGCATCAGGTACTTATTGCTTGTGTAATTGGAGGAATCATGGGGATTCTCGGTCATGTGAAAAAGAGAGGCAGGCTGGAGAAGCCCAGAATGACGAAGCGGTTTATCTACCTTGGATTTTTGGAAGATTGGTTTATCGGAATGACAGCTTCCATTTTACTTGTATTATCCGCTGACCCCGATTCAGGAATTCAACTTGTCATCTTATCCATTATCTCAGGCTACGGCGGTGAAGCTGTTCTCAGAAGTTTTGACTTTGTGAGAGAACTGAACAGCGGCGGCGAACCGGCCGAGTCCAAACGTCAAACCAAAACTCCACCCGAATAATTGTCCTCAATCTTCGCCCGTTCAGGGTACATTCCCATTGTATACAAACCTGCTTGCACTTATGAACAGAATTCTATAAAATACAGTTAGATTACGGTTGCGATAAGAACAATGAAGAGGAGCAGTAAGAAACAGATATTGTTGCAGAGAGTTGACGGCTGGTGAAAGTCAATCAAGTTTGTTTCCGAACTCACCTCAGAGTTGCAGCGGTGAAAAGCCGCTGACGCATAACTGCGTTAAAAGTATCAAGTGAGTGCGGCGTATGCCGCGCTAACGAGGGTGGTACCGCGGGAAAACGAAAGTCTCTCGTCCCTTTTTGGGATGAGGGAGTTTTTTTTAGTTTGGGAATATTCTGAATATAATCCTCTCCTTCCCGTCAATACTTGAACCATACACGCCGTATTCAATCAGAAGGAGGTTTTTACTTTGAGTTTTCAGCACAAAGAGATAGAAAAGAAATGGCAAACATATTGGCTTGAAAACAAAACATTTGCCACTCTTGATAATAATGAAAAACAAAAATTTTACGCGCTGGACATGTTCCCTTATCCGTCTGGAGCTGGGTTGCACGTCGGCCATCCTGAAGGATACACAGCTACGGATATTCTGTCCCGGATGAAGCGCATGCAGGGCTATGATGTCCTTCATCCAATGGGCTGGGACGCATTCGGCCTGCCAGCTGAACAATACGCCCTTGACACAGGGAACGACCCTGCTGTGTTTACGAAGCAGAATATTGATAACTTCCGCCGCCAAATTCAAGCGCTTGGCTTCTCATATGACTGGGATCGCGAAATCAATACGACTGACCCTGAATACTATAAATGGACGCAATGGATTTTCTTAAAGCTATACGAAAAAGGCCTTGCTTATGTTGACGAAGTGCCTGTAAACTGGTGCCCTGCGCTCGGTACTGTTCTTGCCAACGAAGAAGTCATTGACGGCAAGAGCGAACGCGGCGGCCATCCGGTAGAGAGACGCCCAATGAAGCAGTGGATGCTGAAAATCACAGCCTATGCGGACAGGCTCCTTGAGGATTTGGAAGAGCTTGATTGGCCGGAAAGCATTAAAGATATGCAGCGCAACTGGATCGGCCGTTCGGAAGGCGCTCACGTTCATTTTGCTATAGATGGACATGATGATTCCTTTACGGTGTTTACAACAAGACCAGATACGCTGTTTGGCGCTACATACACTGTCCTTGCCCCGGAACACGCATTGGTGGAAAACATCACAACGGCTGAGCAAAAAGAAGCTGTTGAAGCTTATATCAAAGAAATTCAATCAAAGAGTGACCTTGAACGCACAGATCTTGCGAAAACAAAGACAGGCGTATTCACAGGAGCGTATGCGATCAATCCTGTAAACGGAGAAAAACTGCCGATTTGGATTGCAGATTATGTTCTTGCATCATACGGAACAGGTGCTGTCATGGCAGTTCCAGGCCACGACGAGCGTGATTTTGAATTCGCCAAAACATTTGGCCTTCCGGTGAAGGAAGTCGTAAAAGGCGGGAACGTTGAGGAAGCAGCTTATACTGGCGACGGCGAGCACGTGAACTCTGATTTCCTGAACGGCCTTCACAAACAGGAAGCGATTGAGAAAGTGATCGCTTGGCTGGAAGAAACGAAAAACGGTGAGAAGAAAGTGACGTACCGTCTTCGTGACTGGCTCTTCAGCCGCCAGCGTTATTGGGGCGAGCCGATTCCGGTCATTCATTGGGAAGACGGAACGTCAACAGCTGTCCCGGAAGAGGAGCTGCCGCTGATTTTGCCGAAAACGGATGAAATCAAACCGAGCGGAACGGGCGAATCACCGCTTGCGAACATTAAAGAGTGGGTGGAAGTCACAGACCCTGAGACAGGGAAAAAAGGAAGAAGAGAAACGAATACAATGCCGCAATGGGCGGGAAGCTGCTGGTATTTCTTGCGCTATATTGATCCGCACAATCCGGATCAGCTGGCATCACCAGAAAAATTGGAAAAATGGCTTCCGGTCGATATGTATATCGGCGGTGCAGAGCATGCCGTGCTTCACCTTCTGTATGCCCGCTTCTGGCATAAGTTCCTTTATGATATCGGTGTAGTGCCGACGAAAGAACCGTTCCAAAAGCTGTACAACCAAGGAATGATTCTCGGTGAAAATAACGAAAAAATGAGTAAATCTAAAGGGAACGTTGTCAACCCTGACGAAATCGTGTCCTCTCACGGTGCTGATACACTGAGATTGTACGAAATGTTCATGGGACCTCTTGATGCTTCAATCGCCTGGTCTGAATCAGGATTAGACGGTGCGCGCCGTTTCCTTGACCGTGTATGGCGCCTGTTTATTGAAGACAGCGGTGAGCTTAATGGCAAAATCGTTGAAGGCGCGGGTGAAACATTGGAGCGCGTCTATCATGAAACGGTCATGAAAGTCACAGACCATTATGAAGGCCTTCGTTTCAACACGGGTATTTCCCAGCTGATGGTCTTTATTAATGAAGCTTATAAAGCATCAGAACTGCCGAAAGAATATATGGAAGGCTTCGTGAAGCTTCTTTCTCCTATCGCGCCACACTTAGCGGAAGAGCTTTGGGAGAAGCTTGGCCATTCCGGCACAATTGCCTACGAAGCTTGGCCTGTATATGATGAAACAAAACTTGTGGATGATGAAGTTGAAATCGTTGTTCAGCTGAACGGAAAAGTAAAAGCGAAATTACAGGTTCCTGCCGATGCAACGAAAGAACAGCTGGAACAGCTTGCTCAAGCAGATGAAAAGGTCAAAGAGCAGCTTGAAGGCAAAACGATTCGGAAAATCATCGCGGTGCCTGGGAAGCTTGTCAATATTGTGGCAAACTAAGCCTAGAAAAAATCCCCTTTGCCAAAAGGGGATTTTTTTCATCAGTCTCAGAATAGCAATCGTTCAGCTGACTTTGATATACTGAACATGATCACTGTGAATAGGAGTGTTTTCTTTGGAAATAAAAGAAATCAGCACAGCCGCTTTGAAAGAAAAAATTGAGGCGGACGAAGAATTATATTTAATTGATGTCAGAGAAGATGAAGAGGTAGCGGAAGGCATGATCCCTCAAGCCGTTCATATTCGCATGGGGGATATTCCTGAAAAAATGGAAACCCTTGATAAAGACAAAGAGTACGTATTTATCTGCCGCTCAGGAATGCGCAGTATGAACGTCTGCAAGTACCTGGATGAGCAAGGCTTTAAAACAGTCAATGTTGAAGGCGGCATGATGGCCTGGGAAGGCGAAACAAAACCAAAAAACTAGGGGGGAGCGGTCCCCTAGTTTTTATTTGTATTCCGGAAGCCAATCGCCGTGTGCTGCAAATAAATCGTCGCACATGGAGATGATGTCTTTCATGGAAAGCTCCGCGCTTGTATGCGGATCAAGCATTGCAGCTTGGTAAACCGCTTCTTTTTTTCGTGTGACAGCCGCTTCGATTGTCATCAGCTGTGTATTAATATTCGTCCGGTTTAAGGCGGCAAGCTGCTCAGGCAGTTCTCCGGCGAAACACGGTGTAATTTTTTTTCTGTCGGCGACGCATGTCACTTCCACAACCGCTTTTGAAGGAAGGTTGGTGATCAGCCCTGTATTCAAGACGTTTCCTCCGAAGGTGAATGGTTCGTTTGTTTCCATTGCTTCTATAATTCTTGAACCATATTCCTTTGAGCGTTCGTGCGTAAGGTCTTTATTATTGACGATATCATCCCGCATTTTCTCCCAATTTTCAATTTGCTTGACGCACCTTCTCGGATATTCGTCGAGCGGGATTTGCAGCTCGCTGATCAGTTCAGGGTAATTCCGTTTAATAAAGTATGGGTGATACTCTGCGTTATGTTCGGACGATTCCGTGACATAATAGCCGAACTTATCCATTAATTCAAACCGCACCATATCATGATGCTTTGTTTTTTGTTTTTCTTTCGCTCTCCTTTTGATTTCTGGATATAAATCTGTGCCGTCTTTTTTGACTTCCAAAAGCCAAGCCATATGATTGATTCCTGCGATGCGTTCCTCAATTCCGTCATGCTCCATTCCGAGAGCTTTAAATAAATCCTTCGTGCACACTTGAACACTGTGGCAGAGCCCGATTGTTTTGATATTGGTATAGCGGAGCATGGCGCCTGTAAGAGTGGCCATTGGATTTGTATAGTTTAAGAACCATGCGTCAGGGCACATTTCCTCCATATCTTTTGCGATATCAAATAAGACCGGGATTGTTCTGAGAGATCTGAATATCCCGCCAATGCCGACTGTATCGGCGATCGTCTGGCGCAGCCCATACCGTTTAGGAATCTCGAAATCGATGACTGTGCTCGGTTTGTATCCTCCAACCTGAATCGCATTGATGACATAGCCTGCGTTTTGCAAGGCGAGTTTTCTGTCATCATAGCTGTTGATGGCCACACTTGGGTTATAACGGTCTCTTAGATTTTCGAGCATGAGCTGGGATTCCTGCAGGCGTTTGGGATCAATGTCGTAAAGAGCGAACTCAAATCCATTCAGTGCCTCTGTTAACAGGCAGTCTCCCAAAACATTTTTGGCGAAAATCGTGCTCCCTGCACCGATAAATGTAATCTTTTTCATATTGCTTCCTCCTTTAATGTTAACCCTTTACCGCTCCGGAAGACAGGCCGGCAATAAAGTATTTTTGCAGCGCCAAAAACAGAACAACCATCGGCAGCATTGCCATAAGTGCCGCTGCGGCAACTAAATGAAGGTTGTTTGCGTTTTCTCCGAAAAAACCTGCCATGGCTACTGTTAATGTATGAACCTTTTGATCTTGTAAAAAGAAAATGGCAAATTGATAGTCGTTCCAAATGAAGACACAAGAAATAATACAGATGGTCGCAGTGATCGGCTTCAGCAGAGGAAACACAATCGTAAAAAAGATTTTCAGCATGCCTGCGCCGTCAATTCTTGCGGCTTCTTCAAGCTCTTTTGGAATGGTCGATCGGATAAAGCCCGAATACAAGAATACGGTTAACGGCATGTAAGCCGCTGTATTGATGAAAATGGCAATTGCGTGTGTATTGACCATCCCGGCGTCCACGACCATTCGGTACAAAGGAACCATGGACGTTAACGGAGGAATGATCATAATGGAAATCAGCAAGGCAAAAACGGCTTTATTCAGTTTCGTTTCCCGCCGGGCAAGCGGGTAGGCGGCAAGTGAGCCGAATATAATTAATAACAAGGCAGAAAAACCTGTGATGATCATGGTGTTTATAAAAGAGTTTCCTAGCGAAGCGCGCTCCCACGCCTCTGAAAAATTATGAAAGGAGATGTCGGCTGGAAATATCCATTTCGAACTGTAGTCTCCTTTTGCTTTCAATGAAGTGGTCAGCAGGATATAAAAAGGAATAAAATGCGCACAGGCCACAATGGCTGCAAGAAGCGTAATGATCCGCATGCTTTTTGTACGGGCGGCTCTCATGACATTTCCGTCTCCTTTCTTTTAAAGTACGCAAGCGCGCAAAAGCTGATGATCAAAATGACAAATGCCATAAATATGCCTTGCGTTGCGGCATAGCCGGCATCCTGCCGTTTGAAATACAAATCATACATAAACGTGGACATGGATTGTGACGCATTTCCGGGGCCGCCTGCGGTGAGTGCAATGATGACGTCAAACAGCTTTAAGCCTCCGATAATGTTGATGACCATATTAATGGTAATGGAGGGCATTAACAGCGGCAGCGTGATGGTAAAAAACTGCTGGCCTTGTTTCGCGCCATCCATTTGCGCCGCTTCATAGTAGTCTTTCGGAATGCTTTGCAGACCGGCTAAGTAGACAACCATAGCGATCCCGACATATTGATAGGTGTTAATCATGACAATGATCCATGGATTGAGCGAGGGACTGGCGAGCGCATTAATAGGGCTGATGCCGAAGACCCCGAGCAAATCGTTGAGCGCGCCTCCGTCATAGGAGAAGAAAAAGTACCAAATGTAGCCCATAATGAGCGGGCTGATCATCACCGGCAAATACACAATTGTTCTTGTTACCGCTTTCGTTTTAATGCTTTGATTTAAGAGCAGAGCGTACAGAAGCCCGACCACATTTTGAAAAAAGGTGCTGCCAAGCCCGTAAAGCAGCGTGTTTTTTAAGATATGCCAAGTATCAGGATCAGAAAACAGCCTTTCATATTGCGCGAATCCAACCCATTGGTAAACTTGTGAAAAGCCGTTCCAGTTTGTAAAGGTAATCAATGTGCCTTTCACAAACGGATAAATCATAAAGACCAGAACGGAGAGCAAAGCAGGAATGTACATCCACCAAAGTGAGGACTGCTTTTTTGGCTTAACCTGTTTCACATGAACGTCCCTTGCGATCTCACTCATTGTTTTCAGCTCCCTGTGTTTCCGATTGCTCCCGGAGTCGTTTATATTCTCTTCCCAGCTTCTGCGAAATGTCTTGAGGCGCCAAAATGTCAGCCGCCAGCTCCTGTCCGACCGTGCCCAGGACATCCCACATTCCGTTTGGCAAGTATAAACGGTCGAAGTAAGGCTCGACTTTGACATCTTGATAATGCTCATAATCGTTTGCGTAGAAAATATCAGCTTTCACATTGGTCAGCCCTGAAGGAAGCGATGTGGCTTCAGCCATTTGTTTGGCATTGGCCGGGCGGGCCATAAATGCGATAAATTCTTTTGCCTCTTTTAATTGAGGCGAATCTTTCCATACTGCAAGGGTGTAGCGTTCACCGCCGATCCATATCGGGTTATCACCGGGATGTATGGCGGGTGTCGGGATAATTCCGACCTTGACGTTCGGATTGATCTGGGCAACGTCTTGGCCGAGGGTGCCGCCTTGCATTGTAAAGGCGATTTTGTTTTGGGCCATTAATTCAATGAGCTGTGATTTTTTTGCCGTGACGGCGTCGATGTTAATCAATTTTTCTTTCTGCATTTGTTTGAGGATTTCTGATAAATAAGTGAATTTACTCCATTGAAAAGTGCCATTGATGAGCTGTTTTTTTTCATTATGGGCAGGGTCTGTGATGAGAAGAGGTGTAGCGAATTGGTCGTAATATTGAGCGAATGAGCTTTTGTCATAGCCGGCAAACCAGAAGGGAACAATGCTTCCCTTGCTCTTTTCTTTAATCGTTCTCAGTGCTTTGATAAAGTCATCCATGGTTTCCGGCGGAGCAATGCCGTAACGGTCTAAAATATTGCGGTTATACGCCAGACCGTCTTTTGCCTGATTGATCGGATAGGCATACACCTTTCCGCTTTTATTTTTGAGGATGCTGTTTAAATTGGGATCAAGATCTTGAGTCCATTCCATATCCCGGAGATCCGCTGTATATTCACCGTACCTGATTTTCCCCCAGCCATGTGTATCGAATAGATCTGGCAAATCATTGGCCGCCATTCTGACACGCATCATATTTTCATAGTCATTGCCTGGGAAATGAAGGCTGACATGAATGTCACTGTGTTCCTTTTCGAATGCTGCCGCTAGTTTTCTGAACGTATCTCTTTCACTGTCGGTTGACATTGTAGAATAAATGGTTAACGTCTTTTTTGCGGTATCTGCTGAGCTTTTCTCTGCTGAACACCCGGGCAGAACAAGCAGAATAAGAGAGAGAAATAAAACAAAAGTGTGTTTCATCTTTTCCTCCTTATCATCTGATGAATCTTTGCTTATGTCACCTCCTTTGCTGTACATCCGCAGCTTTGTCTTACGATTAATGTTGTAGGCAGGGTGACATGGTGAGGAAGCGTTCGGCCATTGAGACGGTCAAGCAGCAGTTTTACGCCTGTCCGGCCCATTTCCTCTGTGTATACCTTCACCGTCGTTAAAGGCGTGCTGGCAAATTCAGCTTCCTCAATGCCGTTAAAGCTGACGATTGCGGTATCCCGCGGCACTTGCAGTCCGGCTTCCTGAAGCGCTTTTAATGCGCCGATCGCCATAGAATCGCTGGCAATAAAGAATGCTTCCGGCAGATGGCCTTGATCGATTGCTTTCTTCATCAGGCGATAGCCCTCACGCATGCTGTATTCTCCGATCAGCACATGCTCAGGCTGGGGGGCGGCTGACTCCAAAAAAGCGGTCAGGCGTTTATCTTCAATCGTTCTGCGAATGCTTTGGCCGTCCTTCAGCGTATGCTCTTTTTCTTGTCCGCCAATGTAGCCTAACCGTTTGTAGCCCAAGTCGAAAAGGTGATCAATCGCCTGGCGTGAAGCCGATTCAAAATCGATTCCAATCGAATCGTATGCTTGCGGATCTGGTGAATGATTGATAAATACGGCATGCTCCAGCCTTCCGCTGATATGCTTAACCGCTTCATCATGAACACGGCCGATGACAATGACACCATCCAATTCCCGAAAGATATGTTCCTGAAAGGAGCCGAGATGAATCGAATTTGTAATGAAAATTTCCTGTTCAAAGCATTCCTTTTCAATGCCTTTCCGAATGGAAGAAAAATAAGGGTCCTGCCTTTCCTGATCAGGGGACAGACAGCTCAGCACGCCGATCAGCGGCTGGGCCCGCTGTTTTTGCCCGCGGGATTTTCGGCGTTTGGCAACGGTTTGATAACCAAGCTCTTCAGCGATGTTGATGACTCTTTGTCTCGTTTCGCCCGCAACAGAAAGCGACTCATCTTCATTTAAAATTCTGGACACAGTTGCGCTGGAAACATTAGCTCTCAATGCGATATCTTTAATACGAACCATGGGTATCCCTCTCATCTATTTAGTAAAATATTAACTCATCTGTTTTTGATAAACTGATACTATCATATAAAAGTAAGCGGTTACAATAATTATTTTCGGAATATTTCGTTATATTTACTAAATATTTAGTAAATGATGTGATTTATGTTGGAAAAATAAAGGGGAACCCAGATCTGTCTCGTAAATGTGAAGTAAGCGAATAAGGAAGGGTGATGGGATGAGAGTCGAAAGAAGAAAGCAACTGTTTCGATTGCTTGGTGATTTGCCTGATCGGAGGCCAATCAGTGTTGAGACATTACGTATTGAAGAAAGAGAAGAAAATATTGTTGAAACGCTCCTGCTCGATTTAAATGGACATGAAAAGGTGCCCGCTTATTTTGTGAAGCCGAAGAAAACAGAAGGACCGTGCCCAGCCGTATTGTTTCAGCATTCGCATGGGGGCCAGTATGATAGGGGAAAAAGTGAGCTGATTGAGGGAGCGGATTATTTGAAAACGCCTTCTTTTTCTGATGAGCTTACTTCACTCGGATACGGCGTTCTTGCGATTGATCATTGGGGATTTGGAGATCGGCGGGGAAAAGCGGAAAGTGAGATATTTAAAGAAATGCTTCTCACCGGAAAAGTGATGTGGGGGATGATGATTTATGACAGTTTAAGTGCGTTGGACTATATGCAGTCACGCTCTGATGTTCAGCCTGACAGGATCGGAACCATCGGCATGTCTATGGGAGGTTTGATGGCGTGGTGGACAGCGGCGCTCGATGACCGGATTAAGGTGTGTGTGGATTTGTGCAGCCAGGTGGATCATCACGTTCTGATCAAAACACAGAATCTTGACAGGCACGGCTTTTATTATTACGTCCCATCGCTTGCAAAGCATTTTTCCGCATCGGAGATCCAAAGCCTGATCGCGCCGCGCCCGCACCTTAGTCTTGTTGGTGTACACGACCGGTTAACGCCGGCTGAGGGCGTGGACAAAATCGAAAAAGAATTGACAGCTGTCTATGCTGGACAGGGAGCTTCTGATTGCTACCGAGTGGTCCGTTCTGCTTCGGGACATTTCGAAACAGCAGTTATGAGGCATGAAGCTGTACGGTTTTTGAAAAAGTGGCTGTGAATGTTAAAAGAAATCGAAAAAGACCGTTTTGTGTGAAAACGGTCTTTTTGTTTCCTTTTAACCAACTGCCATAAATCGATGCTTTCTTCTATTGACAGAAACAGGAGAGAATAATATATTCTAATTGTTAACCTTTAAATATAATTGGTTAACAATTAAAGCGAGAAGCACTACACGTTCTTCAGTTATCAGTGAAAGGGCGAGAAATGATGCAAGAAGAAACTTTTTATAGTGTCAGAATGAGGGCTTCTATGAATGGATCTCATGAAGACGGCGGAAAGCATATATCCGGCGGAGAACGGCTTATTCCTTTCCATGAGATGAAGCATACAGTCAATGCTTTATTAGAAAAAGGGTTATCCCATTCAAGAGGAAAACCTGATTTTATGCAAATTCAATTTGAAGAGGTATATGAATCGATAAAAACCATTCAGCCATTGCCTGTGCATACGAATGAAGTGAGCTGCCCGGAAGAAGGACAAAAGCTGGCCCGATTGTTATTGGAAAAAGAAGGCGTTTCACGAGACGTGATTGAAAAAGCATATGAACAAATCCCTGAATGGTCAGATGTCAGGGGTGCGGTGTTGTTTGATATTCATACAGGCAAGCGAATGGATCAAACAAAAGAAAAAGGGGTGCGGGTCTCCAGAATGGATTGGCCGGACGCTAATTTTGAAAAATGGGCGCTTCACAGTCACGTGCCAGCTCATTCAAGAATAAAAGAGGCCCTTGCGCTCGCTTCAAAGGTAAGCCGGCACCCGGCAGCCGTTGCAGAATTATGCTGGTCGGACGATCCGGATTACATAACAGGCTATGTTGCGGGTAAGAAAATGGGCTATCAGCGTATTACAGCAATGAAAGAATACGGGACTGAAGAGGGCTGCCGAGTCTTTTTTATTGATGGATCCAATGATGTAAACACGTACATACATGACCTGGAGAAGCAGCCTATTTTAATAGAGTGGGAGGAAGATCATGACTCATGATTTGATAGAAAAAAGTAAAAAGCACCTCTGGCTGCCATTTACCCAAATGAAAGATTATGATGAAAACCCCTTAATCATCGAAAGCGGGACTGGAATCAAAGTCAAAGACATAAATGGCAAGGAATACTATGACGGTTTTTCATCAGTTTGGCTTAATGTCCACGGACACCGCAAAAAAGAACTAGATAACGCCATAAAAAAACAGCTCGGAAAAATTGCGCACTCCACGTTATTGGGCATGACCAACGTTCCAGCAACCCAGCTTGCCGAAACATTAATCGACATCAGCCCAAAAAAACTCACGCGGGTCTTTTATTCAGACAGCGGCGCAGAAGCGATGGAAATAGCCCTAAAAATGGCGTTTCAGTATTGGAGGAACATCGGGAAGCCCGAGAAACAAAAATTCATCGCAATGAAAAACGGGTATCACGGTGATACGATTGGCGCCGTCAGTGTCGGTTCAATTGAGCTTTTTCACCACGTATACGGCCCGTTGATGTTCGAGAGTTACAAGGCTCCGATTCCTTATGTGTATCGCTCTGAAAGCGGTGATCCTGATGAGTGCCGTGATCAGTGCCTCCGAGAGCTTGAACAGCTGCTTAAGGAACATCACGAGGAAATTGCCGCGCTTTCCATTGAATCAATGGTACAAGGGGCTTCCGGTATGATCGTGATGCCGGAAGGATATTTGGCAGGGGTGCGCGAGCTATGTACAACATACGATGTCTTAATGATCGTTGATGAAGTCGCTACAGGCTTTGGCCGTACAGGAAAAATGTTTGCGTGCGAGCACGAGAATGTCCAGCCTGATCTGATGGCTGCCGGTAAAGGCATTACAGGAGGCTATTTGCCAATTGCCGTTACGTTTGCCACTGAAGACATCTATAAGGCATTTTATGATGATTATGAAAACCTAAAAACCTTTTTCCATGGCCATTCCTATACAGGCAATCAGCTTGGCTGTGCGGTTGCGCTTGAAAATCTGGCATTATTTGAATCTGAAAACATTGTGGAACAAGTAGCGAAAAAAAGTAAAAAGCTCCATTTTCTTCTTCAAGATCTGCACGCTCTTCCTCATGTTGGGGATATTCGGCAGCTTGGCTTTATGTGCGGTGCAGAGCTCGTCCGGTCAAAGGAAACCAAAGAACCTTACCCGGCTGATCGGCGGATTGGATACAAAGTTTCCTTAAAAATGAGAGAGCTGGGAATGCTGACAAGGCCGCTTGGGGACGTGGTTGCATTTCTTCCTCCTCTCGCCAGTACTGCTAAGGAGCTCACGGAAATGGTTGCCATTATGAAACAAGCCATCCACGAGGTTACGAGCCTTGAAGATTGATTCCTGGTTAAACGAGCGGTTAGACAGAGCAAAGGAAGCCGGCGTACACCGTAACCTGCGGTCAATGGATGGAGCTCCGGTTCCAGAGAGGAACATTGATGGCAAGAATCAAACGGTCTGGTCCTCAAACAATTATTTAGGACTCGCAAGCGATAGACGTTTGATCGATGCAGCCCAAACAGCATTGCAGCAATTTGGGACAGGAAGCAGCGGTTCACGTTTAACGACAGGCAATTCGGTCTGGCATGAAAAGCTAGAAAAGAAGATTGCCAGCTTTAAACGGACAGAAGCGGCCCTGCTGTTTTCGAGCGGTTACTTGGCCAATGTCGGTGTCCTTTCATCCTTGCCAGAAAAGGAAGATGTCATTTTAAGTGACCAGCTCAATCATGCAAGTATTATCGACGGCTGCCGACTTTCTAAGGCTGATACAGTTGTTTATCGGCATATTGATATGAATGATCTTGAAAACAAGCTGAATGAAACACAGCGTTATCAGCGCCGTTTTATCGTAACAGATGGGGTATTCAGCATGGATGGCACGATTGCCCCTCTTGATCAGATCATCTCACTTGCGCAACGCTATCATGCCTTCGTGGTCGTTGATGATGCCCATGCAACAGGAGTTTTGGGTGATTCGGGACGAGGAACGAGTGAATACTTTGGTGTTTGTCCTGACATTGTGATCGGCACCTTAAGCAAGGCTGTTGGCGCGGAAGGAGGTTTTGCGGCAGGATCAGCGGTCTTCATCGACTTTTTGCTGAACCATGCCAGAACATTTATCTTTCAAACCGCTATTCCGCCAGCCAGCTGTGCGGCTGCTCATAAGGCTTTCAACATCATTGAAGCCAGCAGGGAAAAACGACAGCTTTTATTTTCTTATATCAGTATGATCAGAACCAGTCTGAAGAATATGGGTTATGTGGTGAAAGGAGATCACACACCGATTATTCCTGTCGTCATTGGCGATGCCCATAAAACGGTCATATTTGCTGAAAAACTGCAGGGCAACGGAATTTATGCTCCTGCCATTCGGCCGCCAACCGTTGCGCCGGGTGAAAGCCGTATTCGAATTACAATCACGTCTGATCACAGTATGGGTGATATTGATCATTTGCTGCAAACATTTCATTCAATCGGAAAGGAGCTGCACATCATTTGAGGGGTTTTTTTGTGACAGGAACAGATACAGAAGTGGGGAAAACGGTTATATCCAGCGGAATCGCCGCTTTATTGCGAGAACATAATAGAGATGTCGGGGTGTATAAACCATTTTTAAGCGGGATATCGCGCCATCATCCAGATAGTGATACTAGTCTGCTGAAAGACATGTCGCAGACCAGTCTTTCTCATGAAGACATTACGCCTTTTGCCTTCAAAGCGCCGCTTGCACCATACGTTGCAGGGAAACTTGAAGGAAAGACTGTCACCATGGAAGAGGTTTTAAGCCATTGGGGGCGGATTAGAGAAAAACATGAATGCTTCATCGTAGAAGGTGCAGGCGGTATTTCTGTGCCATTGGGAGAGGACTATTTGGTCAGTCATGTCATAAAAGCGTTGCAGCTTCCCATGATTATTGTGGCGCGTCCTCGCCTTGGAACCATTAATCATACCTTTTTAACTGTCAAATATGCAGAAAGCATGGGGCTTCCAATCGCCGGAATTATCATTAATGGAATCAGTGACTCTCCTGATGAAGATGAAAAAACCAATCCTGAGATGATTGAGCGCTTATGCGGTGTGCCGATTTTAGGGGTTACGCCAAAGCTTGCCAACGTGACGAAAGAAACGGTTCTACATATGGTAAAAGACCATATCAATCTATCATTACTGATGAATCAAGTGGGGGTATGAGAATGAATCAATGGATGGAACTTGCAGACCGGGTGCTGGCTGGAGCAGAAGTGACTGACGAAGAGGCGCTTTCAATATTACATTGTCCTGATGAAGATATTTTGCTATTAATGCATGGAGCTTTTCATATCAGAAAACACTTTTATGGAAAAAAAGTAAAGCTCAATATGATTATGAATGCGAAATCCGGGCTCTGCCCGGAAAACTGCGGCTATTGTTCACAGTCTGCGATTTCGAAAGCGCCGATTGAGTCTTATCGGATGGTGAATAAGGAAACGCTGCTTGAAGGCGCGAAGCGGGCGCACGATCTGAATATTGGCACATATTGTATCGTGGCAAGTGGCAGAGGGCCGTCTAACAGAGAAGTGGATCAGGTCGTAGATGCGGTTCAGGAAATTAAAGAGACGTATGGATTGAAGATTTGTGCGTGTCTCGGACTGTTGAAGCCAGAGCAGGCGAAGCGGCTCAAAGATGCCGGAGTAGACCGCTATAATCATAATTTGAATACGTCACAGAGAAACCATTCAAACATCACGACCTCACATACATACGATGACAGAGTCAATACGGTTGAAATCGCAAAAGAATCGGGGCTGTCTCCGTGTTCAGGCGCCATTATCGGGATGAAGGAGACGAAACAGGATGTCATTGACATCGCCAAAAGCTTGAAGGCTCTTGACGCGGATTCCATTCCTGTGAATTTTTTGCATGCAATTGATGGCACGCCGTTAGAAGGCGTCAACGAATTAAACCCGCTGTATTGTTTAAAAGTGCTGGCGCTGTTCCGTTTTATCAATCCATCAAAAGAAATTCGCATTTCCGGAGGAAGAGAGGTCAATCTCCGCTCATTGCAGCCATTAGGGCTTTACGCCGCAAACTCCATTTTTGTTGGAGACTACTTAACAACTGCCGGGCAAGAGGAGACGGAGGATCATAAAATGCTGAGTGATTTAGGCTTTGAAGTTGAATCAGTCGAAGAAATGAAGGCCAGTTTAAGTGCGAAAAGCTGAAAGAATCAATAAAAGCAATCGGTATGATGTCGATTGCTTTTATTTTTGAACAGAAAGGAGAAAATCACGTGACAATTGCATCGTCAACTGCATCTTCTGAGTTTTTGAAAAACCCATATTCTTTTTACGACACATTGCGAGCTGTTCATCCTATCTATAAAGGGAGTTTCTTAAAATATCCGGGCTGGTATGTCACAGGATATAAAGAAACGGCTGCTATTTTGAAAGATGCGAGATTCAAAGTCCGCACCCCGCTGCCTGAGAGCTCAACCAAATATCAGGACCTTTCACATGTGCAAAATCAAATGATGCTGTTTCAGAACCGGCCTGATCATAGACGATTGCGGACGCTTGCCAGCGGAGCGTTTACGCCGAGAACGACAGAGAGTTATCAGCCGTATATCATTGAAACTGTCCATCATTTGCTTGATCAAGTGCAAGGTGAAAAAAAGATGGAGGTCATTTCGGACTTTGCTTTTCCTTTAGCAAGCTTTGTCATAGCTAACATTATAGGTGTACCGGAGGAAGATAGGGAGCAATTAAAGGAGTGGGCTGCGAGTCTCATTCAAACGATTGATTTTACCCGGTCAAGAAAGGCATTAACAGAGGGCGATATTATGGCTGTGCAGGCTATGGCATATTTCAAAGAGCTGATTCAAAAGAGAAAACGCCACCCTCAACAGGATATGATCAGCATGCTCTTGAAAGGGAAAGAAAAGGATAAGCTGACGGAAGAGGAGGCGGCATCTACGTGCATATTGCTGGCGATCGCCGGACATGAGACAACGGTTAATCTCATCAGCAATTCAGTCCTTTGTCTGCTGCAGCATCCAGAACAGCTTTTGAAACTGAGAGAAAATCCAGATCTTATTGGTACCGCAGTTGAGGAATGTTTACGCTATGAAAGCCCCACGCAAATGACAGCCAGAGTTGCGTCAGAGGATATTGACATCAGCGGGGTGACGATCCGTAGAGGGGAACAAGTCTATCTTCTGTTAGGGGCTGCTAATCGAGATCCAAACATATTCACGCACGCCGATGATTTCGATATAACCAGAAGCCCTAATCCGCATCTTTCATTCGGGCATGGACATCATGTTTGCCTAGGATCCTCACTGGCACGATTAGAAGCAAAGATAGCGATTCATACCCTTCTGCAGCGAATGCCCGGCCTCAAGCTCGCTGGCTCTGAATGGCAGTACCGGCCGCTTTTTGGCTTCCGGGCGCTTGAGCAGCTGCCGGTGACTTTTGAATAAACTAAAAGAGCATGTGAGTGCCAAAAAAGTGTCAGCCCCGGCGAAAATGGGCAATCTATAAAAAAAGGGGAGTGAACACAGTGAAAAAAGTGCTGATCGCCGGCGGAAATGGTGTGATTGGGAGACTGCTTGCTGAAGGGCTTATTTCAGACTATGAAGTGACAGTGCTTGATAAAGATCATTTCGATGGCAAAGCCTCTTCCATTCAGGCTGACGCGGCAAATTATGAGGAGCTGTTGAAGAAGATTCCAAAAGATACCGATGCCATCTTGAATTTACTCGCTGTTAAAATCAAATACGATATTATGGACATCGCTGAGTTTGAAAAAATGACGGATGTTTTCTATAGGGCAAGCTATTATCTGTGCCGTGCGGCAGCGGAGCTCGGCATTCAAAAGCTCGTGTTCGCCAGCAGCAATCATGTTACAGATGTATATGAAAAAGACGGGCGCTCGCTCTTAGGACGGGAAATCACAACAAGCGATTATCCGCTGTCAAAAAACTTGTACGGTGTATTAAAGCTGACCTCTGAACAGATCGGCCATTTGTTTTATTTGGAAAATAAGCTATCAGTAATCAACCTTCGAATCGGAACAGTCGTGACAGATGAAATGGATACGCTGCATGAAAAAGAACGGACGAAAAAGACACTGCTTTCTCACCCCGATCTGCTGTCGATTTTCAAAGCCGCTATTGAGACCAATATCCGGTACGGCACTTATTACGCCGTCTCTGATAATCCGGGCCGGCCATGGTCCATTGAATCTGCCGTGAATGAACTTGGGTTTTCGCCACAAATCAATACGGCCGAACTTCTGAACGAGGAGGAGAACGGAGCATAATCATTTTCTAAGATTATGCTCTTTTTCTTTTGTTATCGGTCTCAATTCGCGGCAGCCCCCGCCCGGCCGGGGACTCTGTTCAAATGATTATAGACATGGCAATCACAGATTTGCTACATTTTAGACACGATATCGTCACATGCTGAGCTCGGTTTTCAAAAATATGATAACGCTTACAAAGAGAGGTGGGAGCTATCGCACATTCACTGAAAAACCGTCTGTTTGATATGTTGATTTATGGTTTCTTGCTGATGTTCGCTTTAATATGCGTACTTCCGTTCATTCATGTCATCGCAGCATCTTTCGCCACAGTAGAAGAAGTCGTGTCGAAAACATTTATTTTAATACCGACCACTTTTTCGCTAGATGCTTATCGCTACATTTTTTCAACAGATATTATTTATAAGAGTTTGCTTGTTTCTGTGTTTGTGACAGTGATAGGCACTGCGGTCAGCATGTTTCTTTCTTCACTGATGGCTTACGGGTTATCCCGCCGTGATTTAATCGGCCGGCAGCCGCTCATGTTTCTCGTCGTATTTACGATGCTGTTTAGCGGCGGCATGATTCCGACTTTCCTTGTGGTCAAATCGCTTGGATTGCTCGATTCTTACTGGGCGCTTATTTTGCCGACAGCCATTAATGCCTTTAACCTGATCATTCTGAAAAACTTCTTTCAAAATATCCCGTCAAGCCTGGAAGAGTCCGCGAAAATTGACGGGTGCAATGATCTGGGCATATTCTTTAAAATTGTGCTGCCGCTGTCTCTTCCTGCGATCGCAACGATTTCGCTATTTTATGCGGTCACGTATTGGAACACGTATATGACAGCGATCTTGTACTTAAATGATTCAGCAAAATGGCCGATTCAGGTGCTTCTGCGCCAAATCGTCATTGTATCAAGCGGTATGCAGGGGGATATGTCTGAAATGGGGTCGGGCAGCCCGCCGCCTGAGCAAACCATTAAAATGGCGGTCATAGTGGTGGCGACCATCCCGGTTCTGCTTGTCTATCCGTTTATACAAAAGCATTTTGCAAAAGGAGCTTTGCTGGGATCTGTCAAAGGATAAAGAAATATGAAACGGAGGGGTACGATGGGAAACAAATGGAGGGTGCTTTTGATTGTGCTTGTACTGGCACTCGGCGGAGTGCTGGCGGGCTGTAAAGGGGCTGATCAGTCTTCGGCTGAAGGCAAAGATGGCCCGGATTCAAAGGTAAAGCTGTCTTGGATGGCGATTTTGTATCACCAGCAGCCGCCGAAAGACAGGGCGATTAAAGAAATCGAAAAGCTGACAAATACAGAACTCGACATCACCTGGGTTCCAGACGCGGTGAAAGAAGACAGGCTGAATGCAGCGCTTGCAGCCGGCAATCTTCCGCAAATCGTGACCATCCAGGATATTAAAAATTCGTCAGTCATGAATGCCTTTCGGTCAGGAATGTTTTGGGAAATCGGCGATTATATCAAGGATTATCCCAACTTAAACAAAATGAACAAACTCATTAATAAAAATGTGACAATTGAAGGCAAGCTCTACGGGATATACAGAGAGCGCCCGCTTTCCAGACAGGGGATCGTCATTCGGAAGGACTGGCTGGACAATTTAAATTTGAAAACCCCGAAAACGTTGGATGAGCTTTATGAAGTGGCCAAAGCATTTACGGAGGACGACCCGGACAAGGATGGGGAAGATAATACGATCGGGCTGGCAGACCGTAATGACTTGATTTACGGCGCGTTTAAAACGATTGGCTCGTATGAAGGCATGCCGACAGATTGGAAGGAATCGGGCGGCAAATTCACGCCTGATTTCATGACACAGGAATACAAAGACACGATGAACTATATGAAAAAGCTGCGTGATAACGGGTATATGAATAAGGATTTTCCCGTCACAAGCAAAACCCAGCAGCAGGAGCTGTTTTCTCAAGGAAAAGCCGGAATTTATATTGGCAATATGGTAGATGCGGTCAATCTGCGCGACCATGCCTCTGATAAATCGATGAAGCTCGAGATCATCAACCGCATAAAAGGTCCAGATGGGAAAGAGCGGGTATGGGCATCAGGAGGCCATAACGGCGTGTTTGCTTTCCCGAAAACGAGTGTGAAAACGGAAGCTGAGCTTAAACGGATCTTGGCGTTTTTTGACCGAATTGCCGAAGAAGATGTCTATAGCCTGATGACTTATGGCATTGACGGTGTTCATTACAACAAAGGTGAGGACAAAACGTTTACACGCAAAGAAAGCCAGGTAAAAGACTGGCAGACTGATATTCAGCCGCTGTCCGCCTTAATTGCCATTGATAAAGCCTACTTAAAAAACACTGGAGATCCGCTTCGGACGGCGTACGAGGAGCTGACCGAGGACAATGAAAAGATTATCGTCTCAAACCCGGCTGAAAGCCTATATTCCGCATCGGAGTCGGAACGGGGTGATGAACTGAAGAAAATCATTGATGACGCGACCTACAAATATATGATTGGAGACATCACAGAAAGCCAGTTCGATAAAGAAGTGGAAAAATGGGAGTCAAGCGGAGGAAAACAAATTATTCAGGAATACGAAGAAGCGTTTAAACAAGCAAAATAATGTTGGAAAAACCCAAAACGCGCAAGCGGTTTTGGGTTTTTTACATGCTTCTTTTTTGCTGGCGGTAGTTTCCCGGTGTAATCCCCTCCAGCTTTTTAAAAGACCTGATAAAATTTTGCGAGTTTTTATATTTCAGCTTTTCGGCAATGTCCTTGACCGCCATGTCTGTTTCGGCAAGCCAGCTTTTCGCCATATGGTGTCGGTAGCTTGAGACATACTCGCTGAATGAAATACCCATTTCTTTTTTGAAAATGCTGCTTAAATAATTTGGGTTGTAATGCAGCCTGCGCGCGATTTCGTCCAGTGTCAATTCGGATTCAAACTCATGATGGATGATATGAATGATGTTGTCGGAAATATTTTTGTACTGGGCATCCGCGCGGGCGTTCACTTTGTCTGTCATCGGATCAATAAACTCATTTTTTAGCCAGTTTTCGGTATCCTCGAACGTTTTCAGCTCAAAAATTTGGTCATACAGCATTTTGTTTTCTTCAAGCTCAAACAATTCGATCCCGAGCACATGCATCAGCTCAATCACATGGTTCAAAAAACGGGCGATGGCGATTTGAAATTGATACGGGTTGGTGTTCTGGGTGAAAATGGCTTGCAAAATCGCGTGCAGGCATTTATCCGCTTTCTCCTTGTCTCCTGCTTTAACGGCATCGAACAGCTCATGCTGAAGCTGCTTTGGAAAATGGGTTTTGAAGGTTTTTTTCTGGTCAAGGTCTTCGTAAAAGATGATCGACTTGTTTTCCGCTTTAAGCCGGTATTTCAACGCTTCTGAGCCTTCCGCATAGGCTGTTTTCGCTTTTGTCAGCACATCAAACGGCTGGCTGATGCCGATGCTGACAGACAGCTGCAGCTCAGCTTCCGCTTTTTCCTGAATCATCCTTGCAGTCTCATTCAGCTCAGCTATGAATTCTTCTTTTGTCCCGCTTTGGTTGATCAAAATCGTCGCCTGCTGTTTGTCAACTACGGCGGGGGCAAGATGTTTGTCCGTCGGGATGTTGCGCTCAATCAGGCTGTTGACGGCAAACAAAAGCAGATCCATATCTTTTTTCTCATAAGGCGTATGATTCAGTGTGTCAATTTGGAGCACAAGCAGAGCAAGGTGCCGCCAATTTTGCTTTAAACCGAGGCTTTTAAAGCGGTTATCGACTTCCTCATCCGTCAGTTTTCCAAGCATAAGCCTGACCATAAAATATTGCTGCAGATGAGTGGCCTGCTGCTTCATCGTTTCCTCAAGGTCGTCATTTCTGTCCTTCAGCTGCTTAAAGCTCTGTTCAATTAACTCAAATTCATTTTGAGGAGGCTGCTGTTTCTCTTGTATGGCTCCATGTCTTGCGAATGATTCGTAAAGCATCCTGATCGGCTTGTAAAAATGGCGGGAGCCCAGCCAAGAGAACAATAATGAAAGCGTTAACAAAATAAGGCATACTGCAAAAGTGATCCAGCCAATTGATTTGGCTTCTTTTTTTAGCTCAGGCAGGGAAACGAGAGAAAAATAAGTCCATGTATTATAGTCAGATTTTTGATAGGTGACTTTATAATGAATCCGGTCAATCACTGTTTCAAACTGTCCGCTATTGGCGGTTTGCGCCAGCACTTTTTGGACAAAGCCGTCGTTATGAAGAGATTCACCAATGTCAGACATGTTGTTATGAAGGATGATGCGGCCTTTTTCATCGATGATAAACAGGTTGTTGGCGTTTGAATAGCCAGGCATATTTTTGACAAGCGAACAGCTCGGGATGCTTGCGGCGGCCAATCCCTTTGTATTTGTGCTGTTCAAAGGAAGCTGCTTAATTAAATTGATATTGTAGCGGCAGTTGTCTGATGTGCCTTCTTTGGTTGAAATCAAATGATTGTTTTCCTCAAGCGTCCAATATGAGCGGCTCGCTTTGTGTTTCGTGTACGCTGAGGCTGCTTCATGAAGAGTGTCTGTATTCAAACGGTACAAACCGGAATTGTTCATGTACCATTTTTTCGTATAACTGACTAACGTCATGTTGGACAGATCGGTATCAAAGCTTTGCAGATAATTGAGCTCTTGGTTCACTTGGTTATAGATTTGAAATTGGTCTGAGTGCAAAGGCTCGGACAATGTGCGAAGGAGAGGCGGCGAACTCACATAGTGGGTTAAAGAGTGATCAACGGTTTTCAATATATGCTCGATGCTTTGCTGGGTCTGCTGGAGTGTGTCGAATTTTTCCTCCGAAACGTTGGAAATAGCCGTTTTCTGAGAGTGCTCGTACGAAAACAATCCGACCAAAATAACCGGAATGGTGCTGAGCAGGCAGAAAAACGTGATCAGTTTGTAGTAAAACTTGTATTGGCTTCTTTTCATAAAACCCCCCATTTCATAACATCCACTTCACCTTAATACAATTAATCCAAAGATTGATAGATATTGTCAATAATCATTTTCTAATATCGGTGTCTTTTTTTCAGGTGGACCGGCTGAACCCTTGATTATAAAGGGATAAATCAGGATGTGATCATATGATTGTAGACGGACTTTTGTCTGCCGCGCTACAGTGAATGCAAGAACCCGTGAAAGGAGGCTAGGAAAAAATGAAAACAGCAGAAGCGCAAGCGCCGGCTGTTGATACAGTCATTTTTAAAAAAGAAAAAAGAAAGCGCTTACTAAGTAAGCTGGTCCAGCAAAAATATTTGTACTTGATGATTTTGCCGGGGTGTATTTATTTTTTGCTTTTTAAGTATGTGCCGATGTGGGGAATTGTGATTGCGTTTCAGGATTATCAGCCGTTCCTCGGCATTTTGGGCAGTGAGTGGGTGGGGCTGAAGCATTTTATCAGGCTGTTTACTGAGCCTACATTTTTTCTCTTGTTAAAAAACACGCTCGTGTTATTTGCGTTGAACCTGGCCATATTTTTCCCGGTGCCGATACTGCTGGCGCTTCTATTGAACGAAGTGCGGATTGCTCTCTTTAAAAAATTTGTTCAGACGCTGATTTATATCCCGCATTTTATGTCTTGGGTCATTGTTGTATCGCTTTCGTTTGTGCTGTTAACAGTAGACGGGGGCTTGATTAATGAACTGATTGTGTTTTTTGGCGGTGAAAAAATCAATTTTCTGCTGAACGAAGAATGGTTCCGGCCCCTGTATATTCTTCAGGTTATCTGGAGGGAAGCGGGCTGGTCGACGATCATTTATCTCGCGGCCATTACAGCGGTTGACCCCCAGCTGTATGAAGCGGCGAAAATGGACGGAGCGGGACGGCTGCGGCAAATGTGGCATATTACGCTGCCCGCCATTAAAAGCGTTATCGTCGTTTTGCTGATTTTGAAAATCGGAGACACGCTGGAGCTTGGCTTCGAGCATGTGTATTTGCTGTTAAATGCGACAAACAGGGAAGTGGCGGAAATTTTTGATACGTATGTTTATACTGCAGGGCTGAAACAGGGCCAATTCAGCTACAGTACAGCAGTCGGCGTATTTAAAGCGGCGGTCGGGCTGATTTTGGTCATGCTAGCGAATCGTTTGGCGAAGAAATTTGGCGAGGAAGGAATTTATTAAGAAAGGGATGGGATCAATGGATCAATCAATCGCTGTAAAATCGCCTCTTACGTACGCGGAGGCATTGGCAAAAACCATTATGAATACGTACACAGTCGAGGAGCTGCCTCCTGCAAACCGCTGGCACTACCATCAGGGTGTTTTCTTATGCGGTGTATTGCGGCTGTGGGAAGCAACCGGGGAAAAGCGGTATTTTGAGTATGCGAAGGCTTATGCAGATCTCTTAATCGATGATTATGGCAATCTATTATTTAGAAGAGATGAACTGGACGCCATTCAAGCGGGTCTCATTCTTTTTCCATTATACGAGCAGACGAAGGATGAACGGTATGTCAAAGCGGCAAAAAGGCTGCGCGGCTTATATGGAACACTGAACCGGACGTCTGAGGGCGGTTTTTGGCATAAAGACGGTTATCCATACCAAATGTGGCTTGACGGCTTATACATGGGGGGGCCGTTCGCACTGAAATATGCCAATCTGAAGCAGGAGCCGGAGCTGTTTGATCAGGTCGTGCTGCAGGAGTCATTGATGAGAAAGCATACGAAGGATGCAAAAACCGGACTCTTTTATCACGCCTGGGATGAAGCGAAAAAAATGCCTTGGGCCAATGAAGAGACAGGCTGTTCACCGGAATTTTGGGCACGTTCCATCGGCTGGTACGTCATGTCTCTTGCTGACATGATTGAAGAGCTGCCGAAGAAGCATCCAAACCGTCATGTGTGGAAAAACACGCTGCAGGACATGATGGAAAGCATCTGCTGCTATCAAGACAAAGAGACGGGGCTATGGTATCAGATTGTTGATAAGGGAGACAGGTCTGATAACTGGCTAGAAAGCTCAGGATCCTGCCTGTACATGTACGCATTTGCGAAGGGAATCAATAAAGGCTATTTAGACAGAGCTTACGAAACAACACTGCTAAAAGCGTATCAAGGCTTGATTCAGCATAAAACCGAAACATCAGAAGACGGCGCGTTTCTCGTCAAAGACATATGTGTCGGAACGTCAGCCGGTTTCTATGACTATTATATCAGCCGCGAAAGAAGCACAAACGACCTGCACGGAGCCGGCGCGTTTATTTTAGCTATGACAGAGCTGGAGCCTCTCTTTAGGTCAGCGGGGAAATGACAAAAAAGATACGTACGGCTTTGTGTGTGATTGTCTCAGTCCTCTTTTTGGCATCATGCTCAAGCAGGCCGGACGGAATGCATGTCATTCTCTTTTCTGATATGCAGGCTGGCGTACAGGAAAAAATAAAAAAGGCAGCCGAGCAGAATGCCAGGAAGGTCGATATCTTTCCAGCTTTTCAGGAAAAACTGCTGACTGAAATTACCGCCCATGAGGGAGATGTTTTCATCGTGCCTGAAGACATGTTTCAAGCTTACGATGATCCGGAAAATTTTCAGCCGTTAAACGGATTGCCTCCTAAAAAAACATCTCCTTATACAACTGTTAATAAAAAAACAGGAGAAAAAACGATCTATGCCGTTCAGATCGAAAAAGGGAAAAAACAGCTGAACGGCTATTCTTTTCGATTGAATCGCGATATGGCGGCGTTTATCCCTGTGTATGCTGAAAAAACAGAGGAAGCGCTGCAGCTGATTTCTCAACTAACTGAAGCCCGATAGAGGTGAGGATATTGAAGAACATCGTCTTTTGCGGATTGAGCAGCAGAGCATTCAGTATGTTTATCAAACCGCTGTTGGAGCGGTTTTCAACTCATTATGAGATTACGGGATTGCTGGATGCCGATCCGAAACGTTTTGCCGTTTGCAAAAAGAAATTTCCCGAGCTGGCCCACGTGCCCGAGTTTAGCGAAGATGCTTTTGACGAGATGATGCGCGTGTCAAAGCCTGATATCGTCATTGTGGCAGGCAGGGACGATACGCATGTCACATATATTGTAAAAAGTCTTCAGTGGAATACAGATGTGATTACTGAAAAACCAATGGTGACAACAGTGCAGGATGCGAATTGGGTGCTTGAAGCTGAGGCCAAAAGCGAAGGGAAAGTCACCGTCGCGTTTAACTATCGCTACAGCCCGTTTCATCGGAAAATAAAAGAAATGATTCTGGACGGAAAAATAGGCAGGGTCACCTCCGTTGATTTAAATTGGTATATTGATACGTATCATGGCGCCAGCTATTTTAAACGCTGGAACAGGTCGAGACAGTTTTCCGGGGGCCTTTCTGTCCATAAATCAACACATCACTTCGATCTCGTCAATTGGTGGCTCGGGCAAAATCCGGAAGAGGTATTTGCTTATGGCGCCTTGAATTACTATGGGCCGGACAGTGAGTGGAACCCTTTGCCTGAAGAAGACGGGCGTTTTTGCGGGACGTGCCGGGTCAAAGAAAAATGCCACTACTATTCAAGGTGGCATCCCCGTTCCTCTAAAGCTTCTATAAAAGATGATCATCTCGAAGCAGGAGACCAGTCTAGCTTATATACTGCATACAGGCCTGACGCGTGTATTTTTGACGAGGAAATTGACATCGAGGATACGTACGTGGCGGCAGTCAAATATGATGGCGGCGCACTGTTAAGCTACTCGATTGTTTTTTCGGCCCCGTATGAAGGCTACCGGCTGACGATCAACGGCACAAAAGGGCGTATTGAATCAAATGAATTTCACGAACCTTCCAGAATTCCGTTTGCTTTTCCTGAGCAGACAATCGAATACTATCCGCTTTTTGAATCAAAGCAGACGATACAAGTAGTCAAAAATGAAGGGGGGCATGGCGGAGGTGATCCGCTTTTGCTTGAGGATCTTTTTTTAGGAAAAGACCCGCTGCGCCGCTATGATATTTTAGCCGGGGCTGAAGCTGGAGCCTACTCCATCGCGGTTGGTGAGGGAATGTGGCGCTCGGTTGCCGAAAAGAAGCCGATCGGCATGAAAGAGCTTTTTCAGATGCAGAATGTATAATGCAAAAAAAGGAGGGGGCGCCATGGAACATGATGGCTCACTGGGACGAATGCTGCGTTTTTGCGAATGGATCATGAGATTTGCGTATACAAACTTGCTGTGGCTGTTTTTTACGTTGCTCGGTCTCGGTGTGTTTGGCATTATGCCCGCGACCGCGGCTTTATTTGCTGTCATGCGGAAGTGGATCCAGGGGCAGGACAACGTTCCGGTGCTCAAAACGTTTTGGCAGGAATACAAGGGTGAATTTTTTCGTTCAAATCTGCTCGGTGCTGTACTGGCGCTCATCGGAGTGATCATTTATATTGATTTGGCCTTCATTTATCCAAGTCATTTCCTACTGCACATCCTGCGCTTCGCCATTATGATATTTGGCTTTTTGTTCGTATCCATGCTTTTTTATGTGTTTCCGCTGCTTGTCCATTTTGACTGGAAAAAACGTCTGTATGTGAAATTTTCGCTCTTGCTCAGTGTGGCGTATTTGCAATATACGCTTGCGATGCTTGCACTGACTGTTGTTCTCTTTTTCTTGCTTGCGTACCTGCCCGGCATTGTCCCTTTTTTCAGCGTCAGCCTGATCAGCTACTGCCATATGCGAATTGTTTATGCCGTGCTGCTGAAAGTGGAGCAGCAAGGCGGCGAGCCACAGAGGGAATCCCGTATACGGAAAGCTTTTTATCCGGAAACGAGATAATCATCATTTCTCTATCATAACGCTGTTCCAAACGGAATAGATTGATAGAGAAAGGAGAGCGGATAAAATGCTGAAGGTAGCGGTATTTGATGAAGAGCATGAAAAAGACTTACAAACGGAAATCAATTCATTTTTAAAAGGGATATCGGAGGAGCAGCTGATTGATATCAAATATACGGTTTCGGCAGCGTGCGACCCAGACGGCGAGCAGCTTTACTGTTTTTCCGCCCTTATCTTATATCGCAAATAAAAAGATCTTTCCGCAGGCACGGAAAGATCTTTTTTGTTAATATGCTTTTTTCACTCTTGGACTTCTCGGTTTATCGAGTTTCTCCGCTTTTTTGATCTCTCTTCTTTCTTTTGAGAGCGATTGATAGAGAGAGGCAATCATCAGCAGGATAACGATAGAAAACGGCAGCGCTGCCAGAATCGCTGTGTTCTGCAAAGCGGCAAGCCCTCCGGAATATAGGAGCACAGCCGCCATGGCAGACTGAATGATACCCCAGCTGAGTTTCACAGAATTCGCCGGATTTAAAGAACCGTACGACGTCTGCATGCCCAGCACGAATGTAGCTGAATCTGCAGACGTGATAAAAAATACTGCGATCAGAATCAATGCAAGGATCGATGTCACCATTGTCAGCGGATAGTGATCAAGTGTTCCGAACAGCATCGTTTCAGTGGACAGCTTTGCTACATTGAACGCGCCTTTTTGCTGGAGATCCATGGCTGATACGCCGAAAATGGAGAACCATAGAAATGTCAAAATACAAGGTGTCACCAAGACGCCGATTAAAAATTCGCGGATCGTCCGGCCTCTGGATACACGGGCGATGAAAATGCCGACAAATGGAGACCAGGAAATCCACCATGCCCAATAGAAAATCGTCCAGCTGTTAATCCATTCGCGTTTTTCAGGATCGTTCGGTGTCAGTCTGAAGCTCATTTGAACAATATTTTGAATGTATTGTCCGATAGAATCTGTAAATGAGTTCATGATCAGCACTGTAGGCCCGACAACGAGCATAAACAACATTAACAATCCGGCCAATACCATGTTTGTGTTGCTTAAATACTTAATTCCTTTTCCGAGTCCGCTCCACGCAGAAAGTAAAAAGAGCACTGTCACAATAATGATTAAAACCAATTGGACGATAAACGCATTCGGAATGCCGAACAGGTAATTCAAACCGCCGTTAATTTGGGTTGCGCCAAGACCAAGACTTGTTGACACCCCGACAACAGTGGCGAAAACTGCAATACAGTCAATGGCCTTTCCGATCGGTCCGTTTACTTTATCGCCGAGAATCGGTGACAGTGTGCTGCTGATTAACCCGGGCGCGCCTTTGCGGAATTGGAAATAGGCAATGCATAATGCCACAATGGCATAAATGGCCCAAGCGTGCAAACCCCAGTGGAAAAACGTATAGCGGAGTGCATCTCTGAAGGCTTGGGGGGTTTCTGTTTCACCTGATGGAGAGCTAATTGCGTAATGGCTGATCGGTTCAGCCGCACCGTAGAATACTAAGCCGATTCCCATGCCTGCGCTGAACAGCATGGCAAACCATGATAATAACCCGAATTCCGGTTTTTCATCAGGCTTTCCGAGTTTGATTTTTCCGATCGGGCTGAAAATCAAAAAGAGACAAAACCCGACAAACAAAGAGACAACTAAAAGATAATACCAACCAAATGAATCGGTAATAAATGCTTGTGCCGATTGAGACACATTTTGCAGGCTGTCAGGAGAAATAACGCCCCATAATACAGCTGCAGCTGTGATGGCAATCACAATCCAAAATACACTAGATATATGTTTCAACATTTCTCACCCTCTAATTTTTTGTGTACGCCTATATCTTGCTCGCAGGCTTAGTATGGTCGTACGATGGCTGCTCATTCCTCTCTTAAAATTACCCCGCAATCAGGTGAAACAAAACAAGTCTCACCCTAACATGAATGCGGGGAATGTTCAAATATTCGGCCTTTGTGGCAAGTGTTCAAAAGCAATGGTTAAGAACGGGCGTATTGTCCGGCATTAAGCCCCGCAAGCCTGCCTGTGACAAGGGCGGAGGTAATATTGTATCCGCCTGTGTAGCCGTGGATATCCAGAATTTCACCGCAAAAATACAGCCCCTCCATTTTTTTAGAAGCCATCTTTTTCGGGTCAATTTCTTTTACAGATACCCCGCCTCCCGTGACAAATGCCTTATCAAGCGACAGTGTGCCATTTGCGAGAACAGTAAACTGCTTGCAGTCCCTTACAAATTGTCTGAAAGGATCCTTCGGCAGCTCAGAAAACGATACGTTCGGAGAGATGCCGTTTTTTTCGAGCAGGAATAGGAGATAGCGCTCCTGCATCCAAGGCTTCAGCACGTTTTTAATGGTTTTTTTCGGTGCTTCCTTCAGTTCTTTATACATCTTTTGGAAAAGCGTTTCTTCATTGATATCCGGATACAAGTCGATTCTGATCGGCACTTGAGGCTGTTTTTTCAGCTCTTTTACGACAAATTGGCTGCATCTGAGAATGGCAGGTCCTGAGAGGCCGAAATGGGTAAACAGCATGTCCATTTTATGTGTGATAATCGGTTTGCCTTTTTTATTTAACACACTGACGGCTACATCTCTTAGTGATAAGCCTTGAAGTGTTTTTTGCTTAATGAACGGTTCGCCAGAAGTGACTGGAACCTCTGTCGGAAACAGCTCTGTTATGGTATGGCCCGCGGCTTCAGCCCATTCATAGCCGTCTCCCGTGCTTCCGGTATGAGGCACGCTTTTACCGCCTACAGCGATAATGACTGCCTGGCTATGGATCATTTCGCCATTATTCGTCACAATCCCTGCTGCCTGTCCATCTTCATATATAACAGATTTAATTTTCTCGTTCGTTCTGATTGTTACGCGGAGCTGCTTCAGCCTGTTTAACAGCGCGTCAACGACACTTTGGGCTTTGTCGGTCACAGGAAACATCCGGCCGTGATCCTCTTCCTTCAATTGAATGCCGAGGTTTTCAAAAAACTTGATAATGTCTTCATTATTAAATTCAGAAAACGCGCTGTATAAAAAACGCCCGTTGCCGGGGATGTGCTTGATAATTTCTTCCACAGGAAGGCGGTTCGTCACATTACAGCGGCCGCCCCCGGAAATCGCGAGTTTCCGTCCTAATTTATTTCCTTTATCTATCAGCAACACGCCAGCGCCCTGTTCTCCTGCTGCAATCGCAGCCATCAAGCCTGAAGGGCCTCCACCGATTACGATTACGTCATATTGTTTCATCTTTATCATCAACTTTCTTTTCATTTCGTGTGCGGACACCCCCGTCCGCAGTACTATTATAGCGAAAGAAAGCCGCTCCTTAAACGTCTTTTGCCGCGGACATGAATGTTCACAGGATTGCTTTTGTATTTATTACCGTCTAAATGCCCAGTTGTGGTAAAATAGAAAAGTTGAATCTTCGTAGAAAATGGTGATGAAGAAACATGTCAAGCAAACTGTTAAGAGGCACGTTTGTATTAACGCTCGGTACATATATATCGCGGATTCTGGGGATGGTCTATTTAATTCCCTTCAGCATTATGGTCGGGGCGACAGGCGGTGCATTATTTCAATACGGATACAACCAATACACTTTATTTTTGAATATTGCTACGATGGGCTTTCCGGCCGCTGTTTCTAAATTTGTTTCCAAATATAATTCAAAAGGGGATTATGAGACAAGCAGGAAAATGCTCAAGGCGGGCATGTCGGTTATGCTCGTCACAGGAATGATAGCCTTTTTCATTCTGTATCTATCGGCTCCGATGTTTGCGGAAATATCGCTGGGTGGCAAGGATAATAACGGCCTGACAATTGATCATGTCGTTTATGTCATCCGCATGGTCAGCTTAGCGCTTTTGGTCGTACCGATTATGAGCCTTGTCCGCGGATTCTTTCAAGGGCACCAAATGATGGGTCCGACAGCTGTTTCCCAAGTCGTTGAACAGATTGTCCGCATCATCTTTCTATTGAGTGCGACATTCTTGATTTTGAAGGTTTTCAACGGCGGCCTTGTCATCGCTGTGGGCTATGCAACCTTCGCAGCGCTGATCGGTGCCTTCGGTGGGCTGGTCGTGCTTTATATTTATTGGAACAAACGGAAGGGCAGCCTGCTGGCGATGATGCCGAATACGGGTCCGACAGCAAACCTAAGCTACAAGAGAATGTTTTTCGAGCTGTTCAGCTATGCTGCTCCGTACGTTTTTGTCGGACTAGCCATCCCTTTGTATAACTATATTGATACAAATACGTTTAACAAAGCGATGATTGAAGCCGGTCATCAAGCCATCAGCCAGGACATGCTAGCGATTCTAACCCTGTATGTTCAGAAGCTCGTGATGATCCCGGTTTCCCTAGCAACTGCTTTCGGACTGACATTAATTCCAACGATTACTGAATCGTTTACAAGCGGAAACTATAAGCTGTTAAATCAGCAGATTAATCAAACGATGCAGACGATCCTGTTTTTAATTATTCCGGCTGTTGTCGGGATCTCTCTATTGTCAGGACCGACGTATACGTTCTTTTACGGGTCAGAGAGCCTTCACCCTGAACTGGGGGCAAACATTTTGCTATGGTATTCGCCAGTCGCGATTTTGTTCTCTTTGTTTACAGTCAACGCAGCCATTCTGCAGGGCATCAATAAGCAAAAATTTGCGGTTGTCAGCCTTGTGATCGGCGTCGTGATCAAGCTTGTGCTGAATGTTCCGCTGATCAAACTGATGCAGGCTGACGGAGCGATTTTAGCGACGGCGCTTGGATATATCGCTTCCCTTTTATATGGGTTTATCATGATTAAGCGCCATGCAGGCTATTCGTATAAGATACTTGTTAAACGAACTGTTTTGATGCTGGTCTTATCAGCCATTATGGGTATTGCCGTGAAAATCGTGCAGTGGGTATTAGGCTTCTTTATTTCCTATCAGGATGGCCAGCTGCAAGCTGCGATTGTTGTGGTGATCGCGGCCGCTGTTGGCGGAGCTGTCTACCTGTACTGCGGCTACCGATTAGGATTTTTGCAGAAAATTTTAGGCCGCCGTTTGCCAGGTTTCTTAAGGAAAGGCAGACATGCAGGCTGATGAACTAGATATGATGAAACTGAGGGCTCGCATGCTGCGGGCTTTCTTTTATAAAGGAGAGATTGGGAATGAGACTTGATAAGCTGCTTGCCAACAGCGGGTATGGTTCGAGAAAAGAAGTCAAAGCCGTTGTGAAGGCTGGAGCCGTGATGATCGACGGCAAACCTGCCAAAGATGTAAAGGCGCACGTTGATCCTGATGCGCAGGAGGTGACCGTATACGGGGAACCGGTTGATTATCGAGAGTTCATTTATCTTATGATGAATAAACCGCAGGGTGTGCTGTCGGCGACTGAGGACAGCCGGCAGCAAACAGTGGTCGATCTGCTGACGCCGGAGGAGATGAGATTTGAGCCATTTCCAGCCGGCAGGCTTGATAAAGATACAGAGGGCTTTTTGCTGCTCACAAATGATGGCCAGCTCGCACATCGGCTCCTTTCTCCTAAAAAGCATGTTCCAAAAACGTATGAAGTCCATTTAAAATCACAGATTTCTCGGGAAGACATCTCCGATTTGGAAACGGGTGTCTACATAGAGGGCGGCTATAAAACAAAGCCGGCAAAAACGGAAATCAAAACAAACGACAGTGGCAATACCGTGATATACCTGACAATTACAGAAGGAAAATACCATCAGGTCAAGCAAATGGCAAAGGCAGTCGGCAATGAAGTGGTTTATCTGAAGCGGCTTTCGATGGGACGCGTTTCCCTAGATCCCGCTCTGGCACCCGGAGAATACCGTGAGCTGACAGAGGAAGAGCTTCATTTGCTCAATGAGCCGAAAGCATGACAAAAACCCCGCATACCGAATGCGGGGTTTTATTTATAAGCGCACAAAAACAAGGCTCAGTAGTTTCTTCGCCCTGTTATCTATCGGGCCGCTCTCAGGCGGCCCTATGTAATTTTTCAATTTATGAGGTAATCTTTACTTTCTTTCTCGTTGTCTCCCACTTGCCACGGCTTGGACTATGAACAAGATCATTATATGCCAACACATTTAAGTCTCTTTGAATCGTTCTAGGTGTAATGCCGAATTCGTCAACCAGTTCCTGTGTTGTCACAAGACCTTTTTCTTGGATAAACATGTAAACTGATTTGATTCGAGTTAGCATACGGTTTGTTGAAGGTTTCAAAAAACCACTCCCTATCATAAGATCGGATGGACTTGACTAACCACAACTCACGACTATCAACTGCATACGAAATAGCAACAAAGGCAGACATCTGTAATTGTTATAATAATTCGCCCTCATTATACACGATATTGCAGTGATGAATCTAGGGATAACTCCTATTAATTTTTTCCAATTCGCGTTGGGCAGCCATCCTTGTTGGATTACTATGTATTTCGGCTCAATATTATTATGGTTAAAGAAACTTTTTTTATTCTGTTTCGTAGTAAATTTTGGAGGTGGGTGAGTTTTGACAAATTTGCTTGAAGCTTCAATAGAACAGGCCGGGTATACAAGCCGAAAAAAAGTGCTCACCGATGTTTTTCTGGAAGTCAGAAAAGGGGAACTAGTTGGACTGATCGGAGCTAACGGCGCCGGAAAAAGCACCGCAATCAAGGCGATACTCGGCCTTTCAGAAGATTTTAAAGGGCATATTGCCTGGAACGACTGTTCATTTGCATATATTCCGGAGCATCCGTCCTTTTACGAAGAACTGACGCTGTGGGAGCATTTGGATCTGATCAGCACACTCCACGGCATTGAAGAGAGAGAATTTGCGCCTCGGGCCCAAAGCCTGCTGCAGACGTTTTCGCTTGATCATGTCAAACATGAGCTGCCTGTCACCTTTTCGAAGGGCATGCAGCAAAAACTAATGCTTATCCAGGCCTTTCTCTCTAAGCCGGATATGTATGTGATTGATGAACCGTTTATCGGCCTTGATCCGATATCGACGAAACGCTTTGTGGACATGCTTAAGGCTGAAAAAGAACGTGGAGCCGGAATTCTTATGTGCACGCATGTACTCGATACCGCGGAAAAAATCTGTGACCGGTTTTATATGATTGAGAAAGGTTCATTATTTCTCCAAGGCACGTTAAAAGATATTCAGGACGAGACCGGATTAGAGGGGCAGTCATTGCTTGACTGTTTTTATAAGGCAGTTCAAGGTGATCGGCCATGAACGGGCGTACGCTCTTTTTTCGAAGGCTGTTTGACTATTATAAGTATCAGTTTAAAGTGTTGCATGCGGTCATTGACTGGACAGTCGCTCTCTATATTGTTTTGCCGGCGATTGCTTTTGTCATCTATCAGTATATTGATTTGATGAATGGAAGAGGTCTTCTTTATGAGTGGTCTGAAGTGGCGGAGTGGAGATGGCTGTACGCTGTGTGTGGGCTGATCATGTTTACAGGTTCGATTCGTACATTTTTAATGGAAGCGGACAAAGTGTTTTTGCTGCAAAAGAAAGAAATCATCTATCAGCTCAAACGGTACGCGCTTTTGTATTCTTTTCTCGTCACGATGGCTAAATGGCTGCTTCTCTTTTTCATTGTCCTTCCCTTGATCAGTCATTCTGTTCACATCACATTCGCAGAAACCACTGCTCTATTGTGTTATTTGTTTGGCCTTCATATATTCTTTTTATCCTTAAAGCAAGACAGGATCAGAAAGCCGCGCTCTATTTCGAGATGGATTGGCGATATCCTTGTCAGAGCTATTCTTTTTGCTGGTTCTGCTATCCTGATTGTTTTGACTCAGTGGCACTTGCTTGCGCTTTTTGGCATTTTATTTTTGCTTTTCTCAGTTATCCGCAGTTTGAAAAAGACGGCTTCGTTCACGGCTTTTGAAGCTGAAGTGACTGAAGAGAAAAAAAGCAGGCTTGCCCTTGCAGGACTTGTGATGATGATGAGTCAGGAGGCGGGAATGCCAAAAGTAAAAGACAAGATGAGAAGAAAACCGTTATTATACCGAAATTCAAAAAGGATATTTAAAAGACGAACGATCTGCACAGGCTATAAGGAATTGTTTTTTAAAGTCATGCTGAGGAATGGCGAGTATGCGAGGCAGATGTACATGCTATTGTCAGCTTTCACCGTTCTCATATTTGTTTCCCCAATTTGGCTGAAGGTGATTGCGCTGCTGGTATATACAGGGGTTTGCCGTTATATCCTGACGCTTATTTTTGACAAGGTCATGGATGCCCCTTTTTTAATTGGCACCGATAAGGAAAGTGATGAATATTATCGGGCCAGAAAAAACTGTATCAACATCCTGCACTATGCGTTTGCCGCCTGTTGTTTTTTAGCGGCCGCTGTCTCTTTATTGTTTACATAAAAAACCCAAACGGCGACGTTTGGGTTTTTTGGTCTATGTTATAAAATAAACAGCTGGATGAAAAACAGAATGGCGAAAACGATGACGAGCGGATGAATCTCTCTCCATTTTCCCCGCGCCGCTTTTACGATCGGATATGAAATAAAGCCAAGCGCAATTCCTGTAGAAATGCTAGAGGTCAAAGGCATGGCTAGAATGACGAGAAACGCAGGAAATGCCTCGTCCATCTCTTTCCAATTCATATTGGAAACTGAGCCCATCATCAGGCTGCCGACGATAATCAAAGCAGGCGAGGTGATGGCGGCTATACCGGACAAGGCGCTGACAAGCGGACTGAAAAACATTGAAGCCGCAAACATCACCGCGACAGTCAAAGCCGTAAGCCCCGTTCTTCCCCCGGCTGCGACACCGGCGGAAGACTCGATAAATGCAGTCGTTGGACTTGTGCCGAAAACAGCTCCTACTGTCGTCGCGGTTGAATCAGCAAGCAGCGCTTTTCGCACGTTTGGCAGCTTGTTGTTCTTCATCAGCCCGGCTTGCTCGGCAACTCCGATCATCGTGCCTGTCGTATCAAAAATGGTGACTAATAGAAAAGAAAAGACGACAGCATACAGGCCGTGATGAATGACATCGCCAAAAGCGGTTAATGGATTTGAGATCATCAATCCTTCCGGCAAATGAGGAAGCGACATAAATCCCTTTGGAAAATGGAGCTGACCGGTGAAAAAGGCGATCAAAGCGGTAGCTGCCATTCCGATAAATAAAGCGCCGCTTACATTCAGCACCATCAGGACCACGCTGATCAAAAGGCCAACCAGCGTTAAGATAACACCAGGTGAATGCAGATTGCCGAGAGTGACCAGGTTTGACTCATCAGCTGCCACAATGCCCGCTTGACGCAAACCGATAAAAGCAATAAACAGCCCGATCCCTGTTGTGATCCCGTATTTTAAATTGTTTGGAATCGCTTCTATAAGTTGTTTTCTTAAAGGCGTTAACGATAGAATAATGAAGAGAACCCCTGCTGTAAATACTGCGCTGAAAGCTGTTGCGTACGTGATGCCGCCATCGCTTGCGCTTACGACATGAAAGGCTAAATAAGCGTTCAAGCCCATGCCGGGCGCAATAGCAATCGGATAATTTGCTGCCAGGGCCATCCACAGCGTTCCGACAATGGAGGCAATAATCGTTGCGGTGAACACCTGGTCGAAAGGAACCCCGGCGTTAGCCAGAATGACCGGATTGACCACGACGATATAGACCATTGTGAAAAAGGTCGTCAGCCCTGCTATGATTTCTTGCTTTATGGATGTTTGCTGCTCTTTTAGATGAAACATAGTATCCTCCAATTACGAACGTTTTAACAAAACACCATTAATATTATTCGTTTTATTTGGTTTTTGCAAGTCATTTCTTGCGGAAAGGGGATCATTATGAACTGGGAAGTTGAAGTGATCAGAAAAAAAGAGGATTTAATTCGTGATACGCAGGAATTTTTGAGAATCAATAGTGTCATGGACGAAACAACCGCCGGACCCGGTAAACCGTTTGGAGAAGGGGTAAACGCCAGCCTGACTTCATTGCTGGAGCTTGGAGAAAAAGAAGGCTTTACAACAAAAAATCTTGACGGCTTCGCAGGTCATATTGAATGGGGGGAGGGCGATGACATTATCGGCGTACTTTGCCATGTTGACGTCGTGCCGCCGGGAGATGGGTGGACGAGTGATCCATTTTCAGCTGAAATCCGCAACGGACGGATTTATGCAAGGGGCGCCATTGATGACAAAGGCCCGACAATGGCGGCATTCTACGCGCTGAAAATCGTGAAAGACATGAATTTGCCCCTGTCCAAGCGAGTCAGAATGATTATCGGAACAGATGAAGAAAGTGATTGGAGATGCGTAGAGCATTATTTCAAGCATGAAGAAATGCCAACAATGGGCTTTGCGCCTGACGCCGATTTTCCGATCATTAATGCGGAAAAAGGGATCATCGATGCTTCTTTACTTATTCCGCACCGTCCAAATCAAGCAGAACCAAAGGCAGTGCTTGTCTCGTTTCAATCAGGCCTTCGTTTGAACATGGTGCCTGATGCTGCGGAAGCTGTCATTGAAGGGCCGAAAAATGAAGAGATTCTGTCTTCATTTAAAGACATGCTCCGCACGACGGACCAAAAAGGGGAAGCTGCAATAGAGAACGGACAGCTCATTTTGCGTATGTACGGTCTTTCCTGCCATGCGATGGAACCGAACAATGGGATCAATGCCGGCATTTTATTGTGCGAATTTCTCCAGCAGACTGAGCTTGACGATGCAGGAAAACGGTTTGTGCAAGTTGTGACAGACAAATTCTCAGGTGATACAAGAGGAAAAAAACTGGACATCGACTGTGAGGATGAAATCAGCGGTGAGCTGACATTAAATGTCGGAACACTGCGCTATAAAGAAGGGCAAGGAGGTGAGCTCGGGATCAATATCCGCTATCCTGTGACAGCAGAAAGCAAAGCGATTCGCGATGCATTCGAAAGTGCATCTGAATTTGATCTGGGAGAATTCAAAGACAGCAAGCCGCATCACGTGTCAGCAGATCATCCGCTAGTCAAAACCCTGCAAAAGGTTTATGAAGGCCAGCTGGGTAAAAAAGCTGACTTAATCTCAATCGGCGGTGGGACTTATGCCAGATCGCTAAAAGCCGGTGTCGCGTTCGGCCCGCTGTTTCCCGGACGCCCTGACAGCGCACATCAAAAGGATGAATATATTGAAATTGATGACCTTCTTAGATCGACAGCGTTATATGCGCAGGCCATTTACGAGCTTGCAAAATAAAAGGACCGGCTTCTGCTGAAGCCAGTCCTTTTTTTAAATAAATGACCATAAATCAGTTGATAAGTACCGTTCTCCTGTATCAGCTGTCATGCAGACCACAACTTTGTCAGGAGAGAGGCGTTTCGCTGTTTCGATTGCCGCGAAGCAGGCAGCGCCTGATGAAGGACCAACAAGAATTCCTTCTTCAGCAGCAAGCCGTCTTGTCGTCGTATACGCGTCTTCATCGGAGATTTTGATAATTTCATCATAAACGTCTTCATTTAAAATCGGCGGTATAAAGCCTGGGCTCGTTCCTACAAGTTTATGCGCGCCAGGTTTTCCGCCGGATAATACAGGCGAACCCGCTGGCTCAACAACATGAACCGTGATATCCGGAAAAAGCTCTTTGAGCGCCTCACCTGTTCCGGTAATGGTTCCGCCCGTTCCAGAGGAGGCGAGAATAGCGCCGAGCGGTTTTCCGATTTCCTCTATTGCCCGGGCGATTTCAGGCGCTGTTGTTTTCCGGTGCGCATCAGGATTAGCAGTGTTATCGAACTGCATTGGAATATAGCTGTTCGGAATTTGTTCGGCAAGCTCCTTCGCTTTTTTGATGCTGCCCGGCATTCTTTCCTCTCCGGGAGTTAATACAACCTCTGCACCGTAAGCTTTAAGTAGGTTGATCCGTTCCTTCGTCATCGTATCAGGCATAACTAAGATTGCTTTATATCCGCGTGCTGCCGCATTCATGGCGAGCCCGATTCCGGTATTTCCGCTTGTCGGCTCTATAATAACTGATCCCGGCTTGAGTAAACCGTTTTGTTCAGCTTCTATGATCATTTGATAAGCGGCTCTGTCTTTCACACTGCCGCTCGGATTGAAAAATTCAAGCTTCAAATAGACTTGTGCCGCATTTTCCGGCTGAAGCCGATTCAATCTCACTAGCGGTGTATCTCCTATCAGATCAGCTGTGTTTGCAACGATTTTCAACATTGTCATTCCTTTCTGAATAAAACAAGTGTCATATAATATCCTAACATAATAAACGTTTGTGCGAGAGTGTTTTCATACACTGTTCCTCTATCCGCACAGCCTCTTTATTGATAAAATAATAGCTGTCAAAGAAGGGAGTGTCAGACGGATGCCAGATATACGGCCTCATTATTTCATCGGCGTTCCCATACCTGAGGGAATTGCAAAGCCGATCTACCAGGCTGCGAAAAACGAACCAGTATTGACGTTTCAAAAATGGGTGCACCCGCTTGACTATCATATCACGTTAATTTTTCTCGGAGCGGCGGATGAGACACAAATAAAGAAGCTTGAAGGTTCGCTAGCAGAGATTGCTTCAGAAATTGACCCATTTTCAATTGAGTTTGGCAAGATAGATGTATTCGGCGACCGCAGAAGGCCGCGTGTTTTACATCTGGAGCCAAAGAAAAACAAAACGCTTGAAAGACTGCGGGAACATACGAAGCAGGCTGTACTTCAGGCTGGCTTTCAAGTGGAAAAAAGACCGTATCATCCTCATATGACGCTGGCAAGAAAATGGACAGGCGAAGATGGATTTCCAGCTCATGTTCCGTTTGAAAGCGGCGAGGTTTCGATGGTGGCTGAACGATTTTCGCTCTTTCAAATACACTTGAACCAATCACCAAAATACGAGGAAATATTCAAATTTCAATTATCTTAATTCATTGCGGAGTGGAGAAACAAACATGGCACAAATCATCAAAATTCATGATTATATATCGAGATATGAGCTTGATCCATACCATTATATCAACCAGTTCGTACGTCTGAAAAAAGAACGCTGGCTTTCACTGGTAGAAGGAGCGGAGCGCCAGCATGAAGAAAGGCAAGCCAGAGCTGAAGAACCGGAACCGGTGCAGAAACGAAAAAAATTTTCATTGAAAAGAAGAAAAGAAGAGATAAAAGCCGATATACAAGAAGAGAGACACCGATGGTTTGAGGACGAAGAAGATATTCATGTAAGGCTCCCGAAGAGCAGGGTGGCGCTTGCTTCTTTTTATAAAAGACATTTATATGATTTTCAGCTCAAATGGGCAAGCTCTACTCTTTCAGAAATATCTCAACTCTCAAACCAGGTGAAGCAGGACCGCATTTTGCGTTATCTGACCCAGCAGCTGCCCGATTCTTATTTTATTATGTATAAGCCTGTGCTGAAAATTCAGCAGGCGGCGGTTGAATTAAGCATTGTGATTATTTCTCCTCTGGAAATTTATTGCGTTTCTTTTTTAGAGGCTGAGGAAGACAGTGTCTACATAGGGTCTAAAAATCGTTTTTGGGACAAGAAAACAGCCTCTCAGACTGCATCAGTGTTAAATCCAGGGCTTAGCCTGTTTCGTACGGACTCGGTTGTGTCAAAGATCGTAAAGGAAAAACAGGCTGAGATTCCGGTTCGAAAATTGCTTCTGAGCAGAACGTCGTACATCGATTACCCGGAGCCGCCATACGGCTTAGAAATAGCGGATAAGCGGAGCGCGGAAGAATGGATTGAGCGGCAGAAGAAAAACACTGCTCCGATCAAACATCATCAGGTAAAGGCTGCAAAGGCTCTATTGTCTTACTGCATGTCTGACTCCTATCGCAGACAGGAGTGGCTGGAGTAAAAGAGAACGATTTGAGCGGTTTTCTCATAACATAAGCAGGTGAGAAAGATGAGCCATTGGTTTTTTATTATTAACCCGACAGCAGGACATCGAAACGGCCTGCGTGTTTGGAAGTCCATTCAAAAAGAATTGATCAAACGAAAGGTTGAGCACCGTTCATTTTTAACTGAACATCCGGGACACGCCGAGGTGCTCGCCAGACAGATTTCAACGATACAAGAATATAAGCTGAAGCGCCTGATCGTCATTGGCGGAGACGGAACCATGCATGAAGTTGTCAACGGGCTGAAAGATGTTGACGATATTGAGCTGAGCTTTGTGCCGGCGGGCGCGTATAATGATTTTTCGAGAGGGTTTTCTATTAAAAAAATCGATCTGATACAGGAAATCAAGAAGGTAAAGCGCCCGTTAACAAGAACCTTTCATTTAGGGAGCGTCAATTTCCTCCAGGATAAATCACAGATTCTTTATTTTATGAATCATATCGGGATCGGGTTTGACGCATATGTCAATAAAAAGGCGATGGAATTTCCGTTGAGACGGTTTTTTCTTTTTCTCCGCCTTGGATTTCTTGTGTATCCGCTTTCTCATTTGCACGCTTCGGCAACCTTTAAGCCGTTTACGTTAGCTTGTACGACGGAAGACGAGACGCGCGAATTTCATGATGTCTGGTTTGCCGTTGTATCCAACCATCCGTTTTACGGGGGAGGCATGAAGGCGGCGCCCCTAGCAAATCCGCGCGAGAAGACATTTGATATCGTAATCGTTGAAAACCAGCCGTTTTTGAAAAAATATTGGCTTTTATGTCTCATGGCATTTGGAAAACATACAAAGATGGATGGCGTTACGATGTTTAAAGCGAAGGACATTACATTTTACACGAAGGACAAAATCCCGTTCCATGCTGACGGAGAAATCATGGGCACTACCCCGTTTCGTCTGGCATCTAGTCCTTCACCCCTAAGGATCAAAACATAAACGTGTTTGAAGGAGAGAGCTTCCGATGGTCAGCATCCGCCGCAGCTTCGAAGCGTATGTCGATGACATGAATATCATTACTGTTCTGATTCCTGCTGAACAAAAGGAAATCATGACACCGCCGTTTCGGCTTGAGACAGAAACAACAGTTTTTCCTCTGGCTGTCAGGGAGGAATACTCCCTTGAAGCAAAATACAAGTACGTCTGCGTATCCGACCATCCTGTGACATTTGGAAAAATCCATTGCGTCAGAGCATCCAGCGGCCACAAAACGGATCTCCAAATTGGCGCGGTCATCCGGACGGCTGCGTTTGATGACGAATTTTATTATGACGGAGAGCTGGGCGCCGTTTATACCGCGGATCATACCGTATTTAAAGTATGGGCGCCTGCTGCAACCTCAGCTGCTGTCAAGCTTTCACACCCCAATAAAAGCGGGCGCACATTTCAAATGACTCGGTTGGAAAAAGGCGTCTATGCCGTTACGGTCACAGGTGACCTTCACGGATATGAGTATTTGTTTTGCATCTGCAACAATTCAGAATGGATGGAAACCGTTGACCCGTATGCCAAGGCTGTGACTGTAAATGGAGAGAAGGGCGTCGTCTTGCGCCCGGATCAAATGAAATGGACTGCTCCTCTTAAACCATTCTCACACCCTGTGGATGCCGTCATCTATGAGACGCATCTTCGCGACTTCTCCATCCATGAAAACAGCGGCATGATAAACAAGGGAAAATACTTAGCGCTGACGGAAACTGATACACAAACCGCGAATGGCAGTTCTTCGGGATTAGCGTATGTAAAAGAGCTTGGTGTTACACATGTGGAGCTTCTGCCGGTGAATGATTTTGCCGGAGTTGATGAAGAGAAGCCGCTTGATGCATACAATTGGGGATATAACCCGCTTCATTTCTTTGCCCCGGAGGGAAGCTATGCCTCAAATCCTCATGATCCTCAAACGAGAAAAACAGAGCTGAAACAAATGATCAATACCCTGCATCAGCACGGTCTGCGAGTCATTCTGGATGTTGTTTTTAACCATGTGTATAAGAGGGAGAATTCCCCCTTTGAAAAGACAGTGCCCGGTTATTTTTTCCGGCACGACGAATGTGGGATGCCATCAAACGGCACCGGCGTTGGCAATGATATTGCATCAGAAAGAAGGATGGCAAGAAAATTCATCGCGGATTGCGTGGTCTATTGGCTTGAAGAATACAATGTTGACGGCTTCCGCTTTGATCTCCTCGGGATTTTAGATATTGACACCGTGCTTTATATGAAAGAGAAAGCAACTAAGACAAAGCCCGGAATCCTGCTTTTTGGAGAAGGGTGGGATCTGGCTACACCTCTGCCGCATGAACAGAAAGCTGCTTTGGCGAACGCGCCAAGAATGCCGGGCATCGGTTTTTTTAATGATATGTTTCGTGACGCTGTAAAAGGGAACACCTTTCACCTTATGGCAGCAGGGTTTGCGCTCGGCGGCAGTGAATCAGCACAAGCTGTGATGCATGGAATTACCGGGTCTTCCGGATGGAAGGCATTAGCACCGATTGTTCCGGAACCAAGCCAGTCCATCAATTATGTCGAATCACACGACAATCACACCTTTTGGGATAAAATGAGCTTCGCGCTTCCTCAAGAAAATGACAGCCGAAAGCGAAGCAGGCAAAGGCTTGCAGCCGCGATTATTTTGCTTGCCCAAGGGGTGCCGTTTATTCACAGCGGCCAGGAATTTTTCCGGACGAAGCAGGGAGTGGAAAACAGCTATCAATCCAATGACAGCATCAACCAGCTCGACTGGGATCGCCGTGAAACATTCAAAGAAGATGTTCACTATATCCGCAGGCTGATCTCGCTGAGAAAAGCGCATCCTGCATTCCGTCTTAGGTCCGCTGCAGACATCCGGCGCCATCTTGAATGCTTGACGCTAAAAGAACACCTTATCGCATACAGGCTTTATGATCTTGACGAGGTTGACGAATGGAAAGATATCATTGTTATCCATCACGCGAGTCCAGACTCCGTCGAGTGGAGGCTGCCAAACGACATACCTTATCGGCTTTTATGTGATCCATCAGGATTTCAGGAAGATCCGGCAGAAATCAAGAAAACGGTTACAGTAAACGGCATCGGAACGGTTATCTTATATTTAGCATCAGATCTTAAGAGTTTTGCTTGACGAAGTTTGTGCTATAGCGCTAAAATTTAAAGGACGGCTATTGATTAGCATATGAGACTCTCAATAGCTGTCTTTTTTATTTTTATACGATTCGTACGAAAAAGGCATTCGCTGGATAGACTAGAAACGATTAGCCTTAATTCTAAAATATTTTAAGAAATGATGGGTTGAACATTGATATGAACTGGTTGGGACAATTACTAGGTAGCGATTGGGAGATCTTCCCCGCCGGAGGAGCTACAGGAGATGCATATTATGCGAAACATAACGGGCAGCAGCTTTTTTTAAAACGTAATAGCTCACCTTTTTTAGCTGTTTTATCCGCCGAAGGCATTGTTCCGAAGCTGGTTTGGACAAAACGGATGGAAAATGGGGACGTCATTACGGCCCAGCACTGGATGACCGGCAGAGAGCTGAAGCCTAAAGACATGAGCGGACGGCCCGTTGCTGAATTGCTTCGTAAAATACACACATCAAAAGCCTTGCTGGACATGCTGAAGAGACTTGGAAAAGAACCGCTGAACCCGGGGGCTCTTTTGTCTCAGCTGAAGCAGGCTGTATTTGCTGTGCAGCAATCTTCGCCGCTGATTCAAGAAGGGATCAAGTATTTGGAAGAACACCTGCATGAAGTGCATTTCGGTGAGAAAGTCGTTTGCCATTGTGATGTCAATCATAATAACTGGCTATTGTCTGAAGACAACCAGCTGTATTTAATTGACTGGGACGGCGCCATGATCGCTGATCCGGCGATGGACCTCGGGCCTTTGCTGTACCACTACGTCGAAAAGCCAGCTTGGGAGAGCTGGCTGAGCATGTACGGCATAGAGCTGACAGAAAGCCTTCGGTTGCGAATGGCTTGGTATGTGTTATCTGAAACAATTACTTTCATTGCCTGGCATAAAGCAAAAGGCAATGATAAGGAATTTCATGATGCAATGGAAGAGCTGCATATCCTCATGAAACGAATTGTTGATTAATCAGGAATACGAATCCATTTGCTCTACCCATTGAGACAGGCTGTTCTGATGCTCTTGTATGTGTGAGTCGATGGATTTGGACGATATTCCTGATTGGCTGTAGCGGTAAACATCTTCAAGCACGTTTTTGAAATTTGAATCAAGCTCGGTGTTTGCCATCAGTGATTTAATCACACGCTCAAGCTGCTCGTACTCTGCGACTGTTCCGCAGCAGTCCAATTGATGGTCAGTCAATATATCCTTCAATAAATGAACTTGATGCTCATAATGTAAACCCATAACGGTACACATCCCTTCAGTATCATACGGGTTAAATTGTTCAAAACAGAGCGTTTTTATACATGTGAAAGGAGTGTTCCGGCAGACGGGACCCTCTTTTTTTATGCGCTCGGCCTTAAGAGAGATACACTGGAAAAACGAGCTTGCGGGTCTTTTTAATTCATGGTATGTTGTTAGTCGAAATAATAGATAGAGGTGTCAATCATATGAGAATGCGCCACAAGCCTTGGGCTGATGACTTTTTGGCTGAAAACGCAGATATTGCCATCAGCAATCCTGCTGATTATAAAGGGAAATGGAACACAGTGTTTGGCAACGACAATCCGATCCATATCGAGGTTGGTACAGGAAAAGGCCAATTTATTTCTGGTATGGCCAAACAAAATCCCGACATCAATTATATTGGTATTGAGTTATTTAAAAGCGTCATCGTGACAGCCGTCCAAAAAGTAAAAGACAGCGAAGCGCAGAATGTAAAGCTTCTGAATATAGATGCGGACACGCTGACGGATGTGTTTGAGCCGGGGGAAGTGAAACGGGTCTACTTGAACTTTTCTGATCCTTGGCCGAAGAAACGGCATGAAAAACGCCGCCTGACATATTCCCACTTCCTCAAAAAATATGAAGATGTAATGGGCAAAGGCGGAGCGATTCATTTTAAAACGGACAACCGAGGTTTGTTTGAGTACTCTTTGAAGAGCTTCTCTGAGTACGGCCTCCTGCTGACATACGTCAGTCTCGATTTGCATAACAGCAATCTGGAAGGCAATATTATGACAGAATATGAAGAAAAATTCTCTGCACTCGGCCAGCCGATCTATCGGGCTGAGGTTGAATGGAGAACGTAAAGACAGACTCTGACAGGAGTCTGTTTTTTTTATGGGCCGTTTGCTACCATGATGACAGGGGGGATGAAAATGGAAACAATGAAAATTGGAAACATCACGTTGACCTGGCTTGACGGAGGCGTGACGCATATGGACGGAGGCGCCATGTTTGGCGTTGTGCCAAAGCCGCTTTGGTCTAAAAAATATCCAGTCAATGAAAAAAACCAGATTGAACTAAGGACAGACCCTATTTTGATTCAAAAGGATGGGCTCAATATCATCGTTGACGCCGGAATTGGGTCCGGCAAGCTGACTGATAAACAAAAACGAAACTATGGCGTGACACAAGAGTCGAATGTGAAACCCTCATTAGCTGCACTCGGATTAACGGTTGCCGATATAGATGTGATCGCAATGACACACCTTCATTTTGATCATGCATGCGGTTTAACGGAATATGAAGGTGAACGGCTCGTCTCTGTCTTTCCGAATGCAGTGATTTATACATCAGCTGTTGAATGGGACGAAATGCGCCATCCGAATATCAGGTCGAAAAATACGTATTGGAAAGAAAATTGGGAGGCTGTAGCAGGCCAAGTCAAAACCTTTGAAGACACCTTAACGATCACAGAGGGTATTACACTGCATCACACCGGAGGCCATAGCGACGGACACAGTGTCCTGATATGCGAGGATGCGGGTGAAACTGCCGTACATATGGCAGATCTGATGCCGACACATGCCCACCGCAATCCGCTATGGGTGCTGGCTTACGATGATTATCCGATGACCTCTATCCCGCAAAAGCAGAAATGGCAGGCGTTCGCAGCAGAAAAAGACGCTTGGTTTATTTTTTATCATGATGCCGAGTATCGCGCCCTTCAATGGGAGGAGGACGGAAGCATCAAAGATTCAGTCAAGCGAATGAAGCAATAGCATATTTTTATGTTTACCCTGCATGTTTTCCGGCTAATAATGCAAACCTAGTACTAATTATGCTCAGAAAGGAAGAGGCAGGGTGAAACAATTCAAAGTAACAAACGAAGGAGACATTCAAACAACATTAAGAGGCCTTGAAGTGCTCTCTGTTCCTTTTTTGAACAAAGGTGTTGCTTTTACTGAGGAAGAAAGAAAAGAACTTGGTTTAAAAGGCTTTCTGCCGCCCAAGGTATTAACAATTGATGATCAGGCGAAACGAGCGTATGAACAATATTCCGCACAGCCTGACGATTTGAGCAAAAATGTCTATTTAACGGCGCTGCACGATCGGAATGAAACGCTGTTTTACCGCCTGTTAAATGACCATTTAGGAGAAATGCTCCCGATTGTCTACACACCGACAGTCGGAACGGCAATTCAGAGATACAGCCATGAATACAGAAAACCACGAGGGCTCTATCTGTCAATCGATGACCCGGACGGTATGAAAGAAGCATTTAAACAGTATAAAGATCAAAGCGATACGATCGATTTAATTGTTGCAACTGATGCGGAAGGAATTTTAGGAATCGGTGACTGGGGCGTCGGAGGAATCGCGATTTCTATTGGCAAGCTGGCGGTTTATACAGCGGCTGCAGGCATTGATCCGAGCAGAGTGCTGGCTGTTGTTTTAGATGCGGGGACAAATCAGGAGAGCCTCTTGAACGACCCGCTTTATGTCGGCAACCAGCATTCCAGAGTGCGCGGAGAACGCTATGACCAATTTATTGACGACTACGTTGCGCTGGCGAGAGAAACATTTCCGAATGCATTGCTGCATTGGGAGGATTTCGGGGCGAAAAACGCGCGAAGCATTTTGAAACGCTATAAAGATAAAGTGTGTACCTTCAATGATGATATCCAAGGAACTGGCGCTGTTTCTTTGGCCGCAGTCTTATCCTGTGCAAAAGCGTCTAAAGTTCCGCTGAGGGATCACAGAGTTGTTATATTCGGAGCGGGAACGGCAGGAATCGGAATTGCCGAACAGCTGCGGGAAGCATTGGTGCGCGAGGGACTGAGTGAAGAAGAATCATACAAGCGCTTCTGGTGCATAGACAGAAACGGGCTGTTAACAGATGATATGGATCAGCTTCTTGATTTCCAAAAGCCGTATGCTCGTTCGGCTGATGAAGTGAAGGATTATCAGCGGAACGGAGACGGTGGAGGCATTGATCTTCTTGAAGTGGTCCGGCAGGCGAAACCGACGATCCTGATCGGCACATCTACAGTTTCCGGCGCTTTCACTGAAGAAATTGTAAAAGAAATGGCGTCACATGTGAAACGGCCGGCGATTTTGCCAATGTCAAATCCGACAACCCTTTCTGAAGCAAAACCGGAGGATTTAATCGAATGGACAGAAGGCCGTGCGCTGATCACAACAGGAAGCCCGTTCCCGCCAGTTGAATATAAAGGAGTTACGTATCATATCGGGCAGGCAAACAACGCGCTTGTCTTCCCTGGTCTCGGTCTTGGAACGATTGTTACAAAATCAAAATTAATTACCGACGGCATGTTTGAAGCATGTGCCCGGGCAATCGCAGGTATGGTCAATGTCGGGGTGCCTGGCGCGCCGATGCTTCCAAAAGTTGAAGATTTGCGCACTGTTTCGGCAACCGTTGCTGTTGAAGTTGCAAAAACCGCAATGAAGGAAGGCGTCGCTACGGAAGAGCCTGAAGACATTATACAGGCAGTGCAGGATGCGATGTGGTATCCGGTATACAAACCGATTCGCGCGATATAATAAAAAAGAGCCGCTGCATAGGCAGCGGCTTCTATTTTTTGCTTGTCCGGTGTTAAGAGGCGATTGTATCAATGACATCAACAATTTCTCCCGTTTTCGCATCCACCATGACTTCATACTGTTCTAATTCTCCGAAAGCTGATCGTGTAATGCCGGTTTTGTATACTTGTACCGTTTCTCCGTTAATATTGTAAGGCTCCGGCTGGGTGTAAATCCATGATCCGTCAATCGGGCCCCGCTGCTTAAAAGCAGACTTTACAATGCGAAGCGCTTTTTCTGAAGAAATATAAGGCTTCATCACATATTGTTTCACAACGACAGCCGTACAAATTCCAAGTCCTGCTCCTAAAAGAAGATGACGCAATTTCAAAATAAAGCACCTCCTGGTTGATCGTACTTTTCATTATACAGAAACAGCCAAATCCTGTTAAGCAATACGCGGCTGATCGAGCAGATTGGGTCAGGGTGCTTGGAAAACTTCATTGTTTCTAATAAAATAAAAGGACTACATAGAAATGAGGGGAAAACATGAATCAAGAAACGAAAGCGCTTTTCCAAACACTGACGCAGCTTCCCGGCGCGCCGGGCAATGAGCATCAGGTTCGTGCTTTTATGAAGCAGGAGCTAGCCAAATATGCCGATGACATCGTTCAGGACAGACTGGGAAGTGTTTTCGGAGTCAGACGAGGCGCAGAGGACGCACCGAGAATTATGGTAGCCGGGCACATGGACGAAGTCGGCTTCATGGTGACATCCATTACAGACAACGGGCTGCTCAGATTCCAGACGCTCGGCGGCTGGTGGAGCCAGGTTTTGCTTGCGCAGCGGGTTGAAATTCAAACAGATAACGGGCCGGTTCCGGGTGTGATTTCAAGCATACCGCCGCATCTGCTGACAGATGCTCAGCGAAACCGCCCGATGGATATCAAAAACATGATGATCGATATTGGAGCGGATGATAGAGAAGACGCCATCAAAATCGGCATTAAACCGGGACAGCAGATTGTGCCTGTTTGTCCGTTTACGACGATGGCGAATGAAAAGAAAATTTTATCAAAAGCATGGGATAACAGATATGGATGCGGCTTAAGCATTGAACTTCTGAAGGAATTACACGGTAAAGAGCTTCCGAATACACTCTATGCGGGTGCAACGGTTCAGGAAGAAGTAGGGCTAAGGGGCGCGCAAACGGCCTCTCATATGATTAAACCGGACTTGTTTTTCGCCCTTGACGCCAGCCCTGCAAACGATATGAGCGGAGACAAAAATGAATTCGGCCAGCTTGGAAAAGGCTTTTTGCTGCGCATTCTTGACAGAACGACAGTCATGCATCGCGGAATGAGGGAATTCGTTCTTGATATGGCTGAAACGCATGATATTCCATATCAATATTTTGTATCCGGCGGGGGAACAGACGCAGGCAAGGTTCATATTTCGAACAGCGGTGTGCCGTCAGCGGTTATCGGAATATGTTCCCGCTATATTCATACAAACGCTTCTATCATTCATATTGATGATTATGCTGCTGCTAAAGAAATGCTCATCAAACTTGTAACAGCCTGCGATAAGCAGACAGTGGATGCGATTAAAGAAAATATGTAGGTTTCATAAAAGCTTGTTGAACGAGCAGTAAGCCCGGATCGACAAGCTTTTTTCTTATTCTGTTTCAAATAGATAGGAAAGGGCCTTAATGGCTTGGTTAACAGTTTCGACCGTTATATTCGCTTTATTGGAAAGCTCTTTTAAAGGATGGTGGAGCGATTCCGGGCGGATGATAATCAGGGGTTTTCCTTTTGCGATCGCATATGATGCATCCATTGCCGTGTTCCACTGTTTGTACTTTTCGCCAAACAGGGCGATCACAAAGTCTGCTTTATTCATCAGGACGGCGGTTCTGAAGTTGTTGATGTCAGAGGCTTTGTCATCCTTTAAAACGGCATTTGGCTGTACGCCCATAATTTCTTCACCAATATTGTCTGAGCGGTCATGATTCTCCATCGGGCCAACAAACGTAATCGGCAGTTTCAGTGATTTTGTTTTCTCTTTGATTTCCTCGCGCCAATTGCTGTGGATTTCTCCTGCTAAATAGACGATAAACTCCATATTAAAATCCCTCCTTATGTATGTCCATCTGTAAATTTTACCCTCATGTACACGATGTTAAACGAAACGAGCTTGATAATGCAAATAAAATATGATAATGATAATGGGAAAGCAAATCTTACATATTCATTCGTTGCATATAAGTGGTTTTGCCTCAAGCAGTTTGGTATGATCCAAATGGACGAGTATCGATAAAAAACATGTAAGAACATAAACAACTGGAGGGATATGAAATGAAAAAAATTGAATCAACTCAAGAGCTGGAAAAAGCGGTAAAGGATGATTGGTCTGTATTTATGTTTTCAGCCGATTGGTGCCCGGATTGCCGTTTTGTAGAGCCTTTCCTGCCTGAATTGGAAGCGAATTTCCCTGAATTCACCTACTACTACGTAGACCGTGACAAATTCATTGATACATGTGCAGAGTGGGAAATTTACGGAATCCCAAGCTTTGTGGTGTTTAATGAAGGTAAAGAAGTAAATCGTTTTGTGAGCAAAGACCGCAAAACTAAAGAAGAAATTGAACAGTTTTTAACAGACTCTCTCGCTAAAGCGTAAAGGAGGACATCGGTTTGAAAATGACCTCAAGGAAGCTGTCAGATATACTGAAGCAGCGCCTTCAGCACGAGAATCGCTCCTTTCTGTTTGACAGAGAAAAAGACACCCTCCGTGTTGAGGATCAAACGACTAAAAAAGGGATTACACTCGATTTGCCGCCGATTATTGCAAAATGGGAACTGAAAAAAGACGAAGCGATTGATGAGATCGTGTACTATGTCTCCGAAGCGATGACGGCAATGGAAGGGAAGGCTCAGGAAATGACCGGGAAAGAAACTCGCATTTATCCGGTCATCCGCTCGACTTCCTTCCCGGACAAGTCCAGCGAAGATATCCCGCTCATTTATGACGATCATACCGCAGAGACAAGAATTTATTACGCGCTAGATCTCGGGAAAACCTACCGTTTAATTGACCAGCGCATGCTTGAGAAAGAAAACTGGACAAAAGAGCGGATCAGAGAGACGGCCGCATTTAATCTCCGTTCCCTGCCGACGGTTGTCAAAGAGGATACGGTTGCCGGCAATTACTTTTATTTCTTCAGGGCAAACGACGGATACGACGCAAGCCGGATTTTGAACGAAGCGATCTTAAATGAGTATAAGCAGCATGCAGAAGGGGAGCTGGCGATCTCTGTTCCTCATCAGGACGTTTTGATTCTTGCTGACATCCGGAATGAATCGGGGTATGATATTCTAGGACAAATGTCGATGAGCTTCTTTGCAGGCGGCACCGTCCCGATTACCGCCCTTTCATTTTTGTACAATGAAGGAAAGCTGGAACCGGTGTTTATCCTGGCGAAAAGCCGTCCGAAAAAGGATTAGAAAGGATTTTTACTTATGAACGCTTTTTATAATAAAGAAGGTGTGGGAGACACGCTCCTGATCTCTCTTCAAGATGTGACACGCGAACAATTAGGCTATGAAAAACACGGCGACGTCGTCAAAATTTTCAATAACGAAACAAAAGAAACAACGGGCTTCAACATTTTCAACGCGTCTTCTTACTTGACCATTGATGAAAACGGCCCTGTTGCGCTCTCAGAAACATTCGTGCAAGATGTGAATGAAATTTTAAACAGAAACGGCGTTGAAGAAACATTAGTCGTTGATTTATCTCCGAAGTTTGTTGTGGGGTATGTTGAATCAAAAGAAAAACATCCGAATGCGGATAAATTAAGCGTATGTAAAGTCAACGTAGGAGAAGAAACGCTTCAGATCGTCTGCGGCGCGCCTAACGTTGACAAAGGCCAAAAAGTTGTCGTTGCCAAAGTCGGTGCTGTGATGCCTAGCGGACTTGTCATTAAGGATGCAGAGCTTCGCGGCGTTCCGTCAAGCGGGATGATCTGCTCAGCGAAAGAGCTTGATTTGCCGGATGCCCCTGCTGAAAAAGGAATCCTTGTGTTAGAAGGAGACTATGAGGCAGGAGACGCATTTCAGTTTTAGACTCCCATAAATCCGCCAAAAAAAACGAATCATGTGAAAAGCCGCTAAGCCCTTGTTTAGCGGCTTTGTTTCTGCTGATAGCTTAATCTTTTCTGGGCCGACCAGCAGTGGTATACTAAAAACCGTCCCAGAAAACTATAAGGGAGTTAGAGATAAATTATGAGTTGGCTTCATAAATTTTTTGATTTGTTTTTAGGCGAAAGCGAAGAGGATGCTGAACGGGAGACAAAACCCGCTCAAATTCCGCAGCAACAAGAAGTACATCATCCTGAAGGACAATTAAAAAGAATGGAAGATCCTAAAATATATTATGAATATCCAAAAGGCAAATTCCGTTTTCCAGTCGTGCCTGACGGATACAAAAATCATGACCTGAGAAGGCGCCGCACACCATCGGACGAACCGAAATCCGCTCCTCGTCCAAGTGCTGCACCTTACAGAGAGCGTCCCAGAAATGAAGAAGAGCAGCATACATATCAAGCAGCAGAGCCGGCGAAGAAACCATTTAAACCGACAAATATCCCTTCTCCTGTCTATGGATTCAATCAAAAACCATCTGTTAAAAAGGATATGCCGAAAAAGCCTTCTGAAACATTGAACGAACCGGATAAATCGGTAAAAGAGAAGGTAACACTGCTGTCAGAAGAGATCGAACGTGAACGCGGCTATCCTGCTTCAGACACACAGGCGCATTCCAAAAAAGAAAGTCCTTTCTTCCCGGATACCCAATTTGAAAAACAGCCTTCTGGCGTTTTAAACAGAAAGGATATGGAGAATGATGAGGCGCTGGCGAAACGGCCAGCCGAGCCGTCAGGTAACAAAGTGCCATTTGAGTCAGGCGTTCAACAGCCGGAAAAAGAGGAGCCTTCCTTCCCAGCTGAACATGCCGAAGAGCAAACACCGCCTGAGATGCTCACAGATACGGCGGCTGAAGGGCTTTCAGACAGTGAAGTAGGCCGCGAAGAGCCTGCAACGGCTGAGGAAGAACAAAGGGAGCGGCAGCCAGAGAAACTTGAAGAGCCTGTTTTCTCCGCTGAACTTGATGAAGAGCAAACAGCTCCTGAATCTCAGACAGAGGCAGTATCTGAGGATGAAAAAGCAAAAGAGCCGACAGACAGCCCAGTATACAATCATCATGAAAACGCGGCAGAAGGTGCTGAGTCCCCGTTCGTTCAAGAAGAACAAATGGACATTCGTCAGGAAGAGCCTTTATTTACTGATCATGAGTATTCATCAGAGGCTCTGGCTCAAGCAGAAACTGTGGCAAAAGAATCAGAAGAGCCATCAGACAGTATAATAAATAATCATTATGACATCCTGGGAGAGGCTCAGGAAACGAAGATAGATGTTCAGCCAGACAGCCATACAGAGCTTGAGAAAACTGAACGCTTGGAGCAGGGTTCCAAATCGTTTTCTGCAACCCTTGAAAACCGGCAGGGAATTCGCGCAGACAAACCTCGCGAAGCTTCAGAAGAGCCGAAAAAAAGGCCTGGTGTACAGGAGAAAAGGACTGAACAAAGCGCATCTTCTCAAAAAGGGCCATCCGTTCCTTTTAATGTGATGATGCTGAAAAGAGATACGCATAAACAGCAAAAAGCAGAGGAGCGCCGCGGCAGCTATGTATTTCCGAATGTTGCACTGCTTGATGTCCCGCCAGCGCAGGTTCAAGATGATACTGCGTGGATCGAAGAACAGCGTCAGCTTCTTGATTTGACCCTGAAAAACTTCAATGTCCGCGCCAATGTGGTCCATGTAACCCAGGGTCCGTCTGTCACGAGATTTGAAGTGCATCCTGAACCAGGTGTAAAGGTGAATAAAATCACCAACTTGTCCGATGATATTAAACTCAGTCTCTCAGCGAGAGATATTCGGATTGAAGCGCCGATTCCGGGGAAAAACACGATCGGAATTGAAGTGCCGAACCGCACGAGCAAGGTGGTTGATTTGCGCCAAATGATTCGCAGCTCAGCTTTCAGGACAAGCAAGTCACCGCTCACAGCTGCGCTGGGATTAGATATTTCAGGAAATCCTGTTGTTATCGACTTGAAGAAAATGCCGCATGGCTTGATTGCCGGCGCTACAGGCTCCGGAAAAAGCGTATGCATCAATACAATATTAGTCAGCCTGCTTTATAAAGCTGACCCGAGTGAGGTAAAGGTGCTGCTGATTGATCCGAAAATGGTAGAGCTGGCCCCTTACAATAAAATTCCTCACCTCGTCAGCCCGGTCATTACTGACGCTAAAGCGGCTACAGCTGCTTTGAAATGGGTCGTTGAGGAAATGGAGCGCCGCTATGAGCTTTTTGCCCATTCCGGTGTCCGCGACATTGACCGCTTTAATCAATTAACGGCTGAACACCAAATGGGTGAAAAGCTGCCATATTTAGTTGTCATTATTGATGAGCTTGCAGATTTGATGATGGTGGCTCCAAACGATGTGGAAGAAAGCATTGCGCGGATCGCCCAAAAAGCCAGAGCGTGCGGTATCCATCTTCTCGTCGCAACTCAGCGTCCGTCAGTCGATGTCATAACAGGTCTGATTAAGGCGAATATCCCGACGAGAATCGCCTTTTCTGTCTCAAGCCAGGTTGATTCCCGAACAATTATTGACATAGCCGGTGCAGAAAAGCTTCTCGGAAAAGGGGATATGCTCTTTTTGGAAAACGGCTCGGGAAAACCGGTCCGTCTGCAAGGTAACTTTGTGTCAGACCGGGAAATCGACCGCGTCGTTTCCCACGTCAGAAGCCAAATGCCGCCGACCTATTTATTTGAACAAGAAGAGCTCGTAAGACAAGGATCAGCCCTGAAAGAAGAGGACGAACTGTTTTACGAAGCGTGTGAGTTTGTTGTAGAGCAAAACAGTGCGAGCACTTCAAGCCTGCAAAGAAGATTCAGAATCGGTTACAATCGTGCGGCAAGGCTGATCGACATGATGGAAGCGGAAGGCATGATCTCTGAGGCAAAAGGAAGCAAGCCTCGGGAGGTTCTGATCACAGCAAGTGATCTAATAAACGAATAATATGGGTTCATTTTCACACCAAACATGGTATGATAGTGTTTAGAGCATTTAACAGCTATGCCGCTTTACAGCAGCTGTGCATAGACAAATCTTGATATCTGGGTTTAATCGGAAAGAAATAACCTGATACTAAACATAACAAAACATATAAAATACGCCGCTAAGGGAGGCTTTTCAGCCGCCGCGGTCGCAAATTGAAATGAGCGTCATATACTGGGGAACAGATAGACGTTTGTTGGAGGTACAATTATGACTGTTTATCATTTTGTTGGAATAAAAGGGACCGGTATGAGTCCGCTTGCCCAAATACTTCATGATAATGGATATACTGTCCAAGGATCGGATATCGAAAAATTTATTTTTACGCAAACAGCGCTTGAAAAAAGAAATATTACGGTTCTTCCTTTTAGCGCGGAGAATATTAAACCCGGCATGACAGTCATCGCCGGAAACGCATTCCCAGACACGCATCCTGAAATAGAAAAAGCGATGTCTGAGGGAATTCCGGTGATACGTTATCATAAGTTTTTAGGCGACTACATGAAAAAATTCACGAGTGTTGCCGTTACGGGCGCACACGGCAAAACGTCGACTACGGGTCTGCTGGCTCACGTGATCCAAAACGCAAAACCGACGTCTTTCTTAATCGGAGACGGAACAGGCCAGGGAAATGAAAACAGCGAATACTTTGTGTTTGAAGCGTGCGAATACCGCCGCCATTTCTTAAGCTATCAGCCAGATTATGCGATTATGACGAATATTGATTTTGATCACCCTGATTACTTCTCAAGCATTGACGATGTATTTGACGCTTTCCAAGAGATGGCTCTTCAAGTCAACAAAGGCATTATTGCCTGCGGAGACGATGAGCATCTGCCGAAAATCCATGCGAACGTCCCGGTTGTGTATTATGGCACGGGGGAAGAAAATGATTTTCAAGCCAGAAACATCGTAAAAAGCACGGAAGGGACAACTTTTGATGTCTTTGTCCGCAATACGTTCTATGATACGTTTTATATTCCTGCGTACGGCCACCACAATGTATTAAACTCATTGGCGGTCATTGCGTTATGCCATTATGAAGAAATTGATTCCAGCATCATTAAGCATGCTCTCAAATCCTTTGGGGGTGTCAAACGCAGATTCAATGAGAAGCAGCTTGGGGATCAAGTGCTGATCGATGACTATGCTCATCATCCGACAGAAATAAAAGTGACAATTGAGGCGGCAAGACAGAAATATCCTGATCGGGAAATTGTCGCGGTATTTCAGCCTCATACATTTACACGGACGCAGCAGTTCCTTGACGAATTTGCAGAAAGCCTGAGCGGCGCTGACTGTGTGTATTTATGCGATATTTTCGGCTCAGCCCGTGAGAATGCCGGAAAGCTGACGATCGGTGATCTCCAGGGAAAAATTCATAATGCCAAGCTGATTGAAGAAGATGACACATCTGTTTTAAAAGCTCATGATAAAGCCGTTCTCATCTTCATGGGAGCAGGAGATATCCAAAAATATATGAGAGCCTACGAAAACGTCATGGCATAATAAAAAGCAGTGATCTCACTGCTTTTTATTTATCTGATGGAAAAGCTTATTAAAGGATTTTCTTACATAACGGAGAATAGTATGTATACAGCCCAGTACACATGTTTATGATTGAAGAAAACGGGTAAACAGCAGTATATCCTGCAGCAAGGAGGTTTGAGATGATTATTATTCTTTATTTGAGCGTTGCACTCATCGCAGTTGCATTTCTCGTATTAGTGATCTACTTGTCTAAAACATTGAAGTCACTGCAGCTGACACTAAAAAACGTCGCATCCACTCTTGAAGGGCTGGAGGGACAAATGAAGGGCATCACAACTGAAACAGCCGAGCTTTTACATAAGACCAACCGCCTGGCTGAAGATATTCAGGAAAAATCAGAAAAGCTGAACACGGTCGTTCATGCTGTTCAAGGAGTGGGAGCTTCTGTACAGCAGTTCAATACATCCATGAAACAAGCGGCAGGGTCTGTATCGGCATCAGTTAGAGAAAATCAAGATAAGATCAATCAAGTTGTCACATGGAGTCAAGCAGCAATGGAAATTTGGGAGAAATGGAAGCAAAAGAAAAAATCAGCCCTGTAAGAGAAAAAAATACTAAGAGGAGGAATAATGATGAGCAAAGATGGAATTAATAGTAAAGATTTTTTAATCGGAACTTTAATCGGGGGAATCATCGGTGCCACTACAGCTCTTTTTCTAGCGCCTAAATCAGGCAAAGAACTTCGCGACGATCTCGGCAGCCAAGCTGTTGCTTTACGGGACAAAACTGATAAAATGACGGCAGATGCGAAGGAAAAAGGCACGCAATATGTCAGCATCGCAAAAGACAAAACTTCCAACATCACACAGCTTGTAGCGGATCAGTCTGGGCAAATCATGAACAAGGTAAAGGATTTAAGAGACCGTTCCAAATCTGACAAAACGGATTCATCGACTGCAATGCAAGATATGAGGGAAGAAGCGATGCAGGCGGCTGATGAAACAAAAGATCAAGTCCTCCAGACGAAAGAAGATGTAAAAGACGAACTGAAAGATGCACAAAAACAGGCTGAGCAGATGAATCGCTGAGCAGGGAAGGAAGAGCTTGAGTCATGGCTAAACAGCTTATTCAATCTGAGGAAGAATTTAAACGGATTGCAGAACAGGAAGGCGCTTTCGTCTTCTTTAAACACAGCACCACATGCCCGATCAGCCAGGCAGCATTTCATGAGTTTGATGCCTTTGCAAATCAGCATGAGGATGTGCCGGCTTACTATCTTCAAGTACAAGAAGCCCGGCCGCTGTCAAATTTCATTGCAGAAACATATGGGGTCAAGCATGAAAGCCCTCAGATATTCATCATTCAGAACGGTGAAGTGAAATGGCATACCTCACATTCACAAATTACAGAAGCCGCTATTGAGCAGCATTTGTCATAGAAAAAAGCGTCCAGATATCATCTGGCGCTTTTTTTTGTAAAAAACCCTTGAACATTGCCCTCACATCATGTAGGATAGCTTCATAGATTACTTTATCACTGAAAAGCGTTTGGGTAATAAAGTAGAGTTTTTATAAAATTTTTTGTATTTCAGTATTTCCATTTGGAATTACTTATAGTAAGATGCATGATAACTACAAAATAAAAAATGAATGTGCAGGGAAAGGATGAAAAAAATGAGCAACACAGAGTTAGAGCTTTTAAGGCAGAAAGCAGACGAATTAAACCTACAAATTTTAAAATTAATCAACGAACGCGGAAATGTTGTAAAAGAGATCGGTAAAGCGAAGGAAGCACAGGGTGTGAACCGATTTGACCCTGTCAGAGAACGCACGATGTTAAACAATATCATTGAAAACAATGACGGGCCGTTCGAAAATTCAACCATCCAGCACATTTTTAAAGAGATATTCAAAGCCGGTTTAGAGCTTCAGGAAGAAGATCACAGCAAAGCGCTGCTTGTCTCCCGCAAGAAAAAACCTGAAGATACAATTGTTGATATCAAAGGCGAAAAAATCGGAGACGGCCAGCAAAGATTCATTGTCGGCCCATGTGCGGTAGAGAGCTATGAGCAGGTAGCTGAAGTCGCTGTAGCTGCGAAAAAACAAGGGATTAAAATTTTGCGCGGTGGAGCCTTTAAGCCTCGTACGAGCCCATACGATTTCCAAGGGCTTGGTGTTGAAGGCCTTCAAATTTTAAAACGTGTAGCGGATGAATTTGATCTGGCGGTTATCAGTGAAATCGTAACTCCGGCTCATATCGAAGAAGCGCTGGACTACATTGATGTCATTCAAATCGGAGCGCGCAACATGCAAAACTTCGAATTGCTGAAAGCGGCCGGCGCCGTGAAAAAGCCAGTGCTTCTGAAGCGCGGTCTTGCTGCAACGATCTCTGAATTCATCAATGCTGCTGAATACATCATGTCACAAGGAAATGACCAAATTATCCTTTGTGAGCGCGGAATCAGAACATATGAAACAGCAACGAGAAACACGCTGGATATTTCAGCTGTGCCAATTTTGAAACAAGAAACGCATTTGCCAGTCTTTGTTGATGTTACGCATTCAACAGGCCGCCGTGACCTCTTGCTTCCGACAGCTAAAGCCGCTTTAGCGATCGGTGCAGATGGCGTAATGGCTGAGGTTCACCCTGATCCGTCAGTCGCACTTTCTGACTCTGCTCAGCAAATGGCGATTCCTGAATTCGAAAAATGGCTGAATGAACTGAAGCCAATGGTGAAAGTCAACGCTTAATTGAACAATCCAAAAGGCCGCGCCTGCGGCCTTTTTTTATGCTTTCTCGTTTATTTAGTTATAAAAACCAAGTATACGTTTTCATCATCTATAAAAACGTGTATAATTTCATGAGAAGTAATTAAATTTGATGAATAATGAAAAATAATGTACACTACTGACTTACGCTTACAAATCATAAACGACATAAATTCGGACATTATGACATTTCTCTACATAAAGTGTTTATGCTATAGATAAGGATAAGTGTATCCAGTAAAAGGAGTGGTTTTAGGATGAGCAATATTACGATCTACGATGTAGCGAGAGAAGCTAATGTAAGCATGGCAACCGTTTCCCGTGTCGTGAACGGCAACCCGAATGTAAAACCGACAACGAGGAAAAAAGTATTGGAAGCCATTGAACGTCTCGGTTACCGTCCAAACGCGGTGGCAAGAGGACTGGCAAGTAAAAAAACAACAACTGTAGGTGTCATCATTCCTGATATCTCAAGCATTTTCTATTCAGAGCTTGCGCGCGGAATTGAAGATATCGCGACAATGTACAAATACAATATTATTTTGAGTAACTCTGACCAAAACATGGAGAAAGAGCTGCACTTGTTAAACACAATGCTCGGCAAACAAGTGGACGGCATCGTGTTTATGGGCGGAAACATTACGGACGAGCATGTGGCGGAATTTAAGCGTTCCCCAGTGCCGATTGTACTTGCCGCTTCTGTAGAAGAGCAGGAGGAAACACCGTCAGTCGCTATCGATTACGAACAGGCGATTTATGATGCCGTGAAGCTTTTGGTTGATAAAGGACATACAGACATCGCGTTCGTTTCCGGACCAATGGCAGAGCCGATCAACCGTTCGAAAAAACTCCAAGGCTACAAACGTGCGCTTGAAGAAGCGAACCTTCCGTTTAATGAACAATTTGTAGCTGAAGGGGATTACACATATGATTCCGGACTCGAAGCACTGCAGCATCTGATGAGCCTGGATAAAAAACCGACAGCCATTCTTTCTGCAACTGATGAAATGGCACTCGGCATTATCCATGCCGCTCAGGATCAGGGCTTATCCATTCCGGAGGATCTCGACATTATCGGCTTTGATAATACAAGATTAAGCCTCATGGTTCGTCCGCAGCTTTCAACAGTTGTTCAGCCGACATATGATATTGGCGCCGTTGCGATGAGACTGCTGACGAAGCTCATGAATAAAGAGCCGGTTGAAGAGCATATCGTCGAACTGCCGCACCGTATAGAGCTAAGAAAGTCAACCAAGTCATAAGAAAAACTAAGAGCAAGCTTCACCTTTATGGTGAATTCTTGCTTTTTTCATGGGGAGAAATGATGAAACGTTTTGATTATCTTACACCTGTTGGATTTGTGTTAGGAACGATTATTATTGTTATCGGGATTATTTCGGGATCGGGAGTAAGCGGTTTCCGCTCTTTTCTTGATCTGACCTCTTTCTTCATCGTAACAGGGGGACTTTGCGCGGCTGTTTTTATCAGTTTTCCGCCAAGAGAGCTGAAAAAAGCGCCCTCTGTGTTAAAGCAGGCATTCATCCGCCAGGAAGACAATGTGAAAGATCTTGTGAAAACCTTTGTCTCCCTTTCCGATCACGCGCGAAAACACGGGCTTTTATCATTGGATGATCAGGCTCGGGAAATCAAAGATCCATTCTTGAAAAAAGGGTTGCTTTTAGCGATTGACGGCTGGGATGAAGAAACGATTCGGCTCGTCATGGATTCAGAAATCGCAGCAATGGAGGAACGGCACCGCAAAGGGCGGCGAGTTTTTGAAAAAGCGGGAGAATTCGCTCCGGCATGGGGAATGATCGGAACACTCGTCGGGCTTGTGCTGATGCTCAAAAACTTAAATGACCCGCATATGCTTGGACCAAACATGGCCATTGCGCTTCTGACGACTTTATATGGCTCATTACTGGCAAATATGGTCTTCAACCCGATCGCGGCTAAGCTTGAAGAGAAAACAGAAAGTGAAATTTTCATCAAGCAGGTAATGGTGGAAGGGATTATCGGTGTTCAATCCGGAAAAAACCCGCGCAACCTTGAAAGTCAGCTGGTCGTTTTCAGCTCACGGGAAGAATGGCAGAAGCAGCCAAAACAAGTAAAAACAAAAAAGGGATCTGTACATGAAGCTTAGAAGAGAACGTTTTGAAAGAAGGAATGGAAGCGGAAAAAACAGTCAATCTTCATCCAGCTGGATGGTAACCTTTACAGATCTGATTACCTTGATCCTTGTGTTCTTTATTTTACTCTTTTCGATGTCCCAAATCGATCTGCAAAAATTCAAAGCTGCAGTGGACTCGATCCAGAAGGAAGGCAACGGGCTTCAGCCGGACCAAACATCCATAGAAAAAAAGAATACATCCGCATCTGATACGAAGAAGCAAGAGGATCAGCAGGATCAGCTTCTCAAGAAAGTAAATACATATATAAAAGACAATCATTTGAAGGCCCAAATGACAGCCAAACGGGATGAACGCGGTGTCGTGCTCGTTCTTCAGGAGGCTGTGCTGTTTGATACAGGTGAGGCAAAGGTGCTGAAAAATGCCGAAACACTTCTTCACCAAATTGCCGTTCTTCTTCAAACAATTCCAAATGACATTCAGGTGGAGGGGCATACAGACAGCCGAAACATTTCGACATACCGATACCCGTCGAATTGGGAGCTATCAGCAGCACGGGCAAGTGGAGTGATTCAATACTTCACGTCAAAAGAGAAGCTTCCCTCCAAGCGCTTTATTGCTGTCGGTTATGCGGATACAAAGCCGGTGAAGGATAACAAGACAAATGAACACATGAAGGAAAATCGGCGTGTGGAAATAGTGATTAAAAAATCAAAAACGACCTCTTCGTAAGGTCGTTTTTTACTTTGTTCTTTGCTGTTCAGAACGTATCGCATATAATGCTTTGCTGACAGTTTGGGCATTTTTTTCTGTAATTTCAGGCTTGCGGGGAATCGGAGGATATAAATCAGCCGGATCGCTCCAGCTCGACGGAAGAGCGACGGGGCATTGTTTTTGCCATTTAGCGATCCATTCCGGCGGGATCTCGTGTCCCGGATCAATTCCCTTCATTTCAAGCCATATTCTGGCCCAGGCGCGAGGCACGACACGCCAAATATCATATCCGCCGCCTCCGACTGCAATCCATTTCCCTCCGCAATATTGATGAGCCAAAGTGTGTGCAAGACGGGGGATTTCTTCGTATATATTGATTGTTGCTGATAAATGCGTCAGCGGGTCGTAGTAATGGGCATCGGCGCCGTTTTGGCTGATAATGACATCGGGCTTGAAATAAGCGGCGACTTCTGAAGCTGCTGTCCGGTAAGCCTCAAGAAAAGAATCATCCTCTGTAAAAGCGTCAAGCGGGATATTAAAGGAATAGCCATATCCTTTTCCGCTGCCTTTTTCTTGGATCTGACCGGTTCCAGGGAATAAATACCTTCCTGTTTCATGAATGGACAGCGTGCATACGTCAGGATTATCGTAAAATGTAAATTGCACACCGTCCCCGTGGTGGGCGTCCGTATCAACATAAAGCACTCTGGCGCTATATTTTTTCTGGATATATTGAATCGCCACAGCGCTGTCGTTGTATATGCAAAACCCTGAAGCTCTCCCACGAAAGCCGTGATGAAGCCCTCCGCCAAGGTTTGCCGCATGCAGGGCTTGTCCTGACATGACCCAGTCTGCGGCCGTTAAAGTGCCGCCGACCAAGAGTGATGCCGCTTCGTGCATGCCGGCAAAGACGGGTGTGTCTTCAGTGCCGAGCCCGTAGCTTTCTCCTTCTTCAGCGGGAAGCTTTCCGGCGCCCGCAAGCTTTACGGCCTGAATGTAATCGTCCGTGTGGACAAGGGAAAGCTCTTCTTCTGAAGCGAGTCTGGGGGTGACAATGTCTCCATCATCAAAGGCATTGATCGTCTTAAGCAAATCATATGTTAACAGAACCCGCTGCTGATTAAAGGGATGCTCCTGATGAAACATATAGGTTTGGTAGGATGGAGAATAGATAAATACACTGTCTCTCATAGCAGATCCCTTTGCTCTGACGGCCATACGACGTGGTGTCCATTTCTTTGTAATGCCTGCAAAAACGGCAGCGGATTCATCGTTTTTACACGGAAGACAAGCACTTTTACACCGGGATCGTCATGCGGATAAACAAGCACGCTTAATATTTTCACTTGAAGGTCTTGGCAAAGACTGCTGATCTCAGCGAGGCTTTTGGTGATGTCGTTTACTTTTATCTCAATTTGCGATCCCGGCTGGTCAGCGCCTGTCAATTTGACAAACGTCCGCAGCAAATCGGTTTTTGTTAAAATGCCTATTAATTTTTGATGGTGTACCACTGGAAGGCAGCCGATGCCATGCTCGTAGAACACGGCTGATATTTCTTCGACAAAATCTAACGGGTGGGCGCAGACAACATCCTTTTTCATAATTGAATCTACGCTTCGTGTGAGAAATAGGCTTCGTTTGTTTTCTTCAAAAATACTCGGGCTGGCCTGTTTCATGTCTCTGTCTGTAATCATGCCGATCACGTGTCGTTCTTCATCTACAACAGGCAGATGCCTGATATGGAATTCCTTCAGTTTGCATATTGCTGTTTCAAGCGTATCCGTCTTCGTTAATGTAATGACATCTCTTTTCATGATTTGCTCAACAATCATTATTTTTTCCCCTTTGCCAGTGTCAGTTAATACATATAACGATGATAAAAACGGAGCCTGTCAAATTGCTCAATTGATTCTTGGCTGACGTTTTTTCCAATGCGGGCCATCAGACAGTTTGCAGGGTGGGAGCTGATCTCCGGCTCATCCGTTGCAAACCAGACCAATCCGCCTGCATTCATCATCTTTTCCATGATCTTTCTGTATTCCCACACATCTTTTTTCATCCCTTTTAAATCCCAATGCCAGTAATATTCTGTCGTCATCACAATGTAGTTTTCCATTTGTTCATCCATCATGCTGACGGTCAGGAGCGTCTTTCCGACAGCGCATCCCCGATAGTCCGGCGCTACTTCGATGGCTCCGAGCTCAATCAAATCCTCCATATTTCCTTCAGACCATCTTTCGAGCGGGTCAGGATATAAATACGTGACATAGCCGACAATGGTTCGGCCGTCTCTGGCAATAATAATGCGCCCTTCGGGAAGGCCTGCAATGTCGACTAGCGCTTCATGCTGCTCGCGAGGCGGGCGAAATGCGGTTAAATCTTTATGAAACTCATAACCTGCCAAATCCTCTGGAGAGACGGGCCCTTCTATCAGTATAGAGCCGGTTGCTGTTTTGATGTTTGCTGAATGGTATGTTTTATGATGTTCCACTAATTCACCGTCCCATCAATTCTTATAAAAATACATGCCTTCTTTAAGAATACCAAATTATAAAGCGTTTTCAACATGGTTTATATTTTAAAAATTGAGAAGAATATGAATATATACTATAATAATTGTGACAACTTCAGCAAAGGGGGATGTTTGGGCATGAATTTGAAAGCGTTACCAGCAATAGAGGGGGATCATAACTTAAAAAACTATGAAGAAACGTACCGGCATTTTGATTGGGCCGAGGCAGAGAAACATTTCTCTTGGCATAAGACAGGGAAACTGAATGCGGCGTATGAAGCGATTGACCGCCATGCCGAATCGTTTCGAAAAAACAAAGTAGCGCTTTATTATAAAGACGCAAAAAGGGATGAAAAATACACATTTAAAGAAATGAAGGAAGAATCAAACAGAGCCGGGAATGTGCTGAGACGGTATGGAAATGTGGAAAAAGGGGACCGCGTTTTTATTTTTATGCCGAGATCACCCGAGCTTTATTTTATTATGCTTGGCGCAATCAAAATTGGCGCCATCGCCGGGCCGCTGTTCGAAGCATTTATGGAGGGAGCGGTGAAAGACCGGCTTGAAAACAGTGAGGCAAAGGTTGTTGTCACAACACCTGAGCTGCTGGAGAGAATACCGGTAGACAAACTGCCTCACTTGCAGCATGTCTTCGTAGTCGGGGGAGAGGCTGAGAGCGGCACGAACATCATCAATTATGATGAAGCAGCGAAACAGGAGAGCACAAGGCTGGATATCGAATGGATGGATAAAAAAGATGGCTTTCTGCTTCACTATACATCAGGTTCCACTGGAACGCCAAAGGGCGTGCTGCATGTCCATGAAGCGATGATTCAGCAATATCAAACAGGAAAGTGGGTCCTTGATTTAAAGGAAGAAGACATTTATTGGTGCACAGCTGATCCAGGCTGGGTGACAGGTACGGTATACGGCATTTTTGCACCGTGGCTGAACGGAGCGACAAATGTCATCGTCGGCGGACGTTTCAGCCCGGAAAGCTGGTATGGAACGATTGAACAGCTTGGCGTCAATGTCTGGTACAGCGCGCCGACCGCTTTTCGGATGCTGATGGGAGCGGGAGATGAAATGGCTGCGAAATATGACCTAACTTCACTCCGGCATGTGCTCAGTGTCGGTGAGCCGCTAAATCCGGAAGTCATCAGATGGGGACACAAAGTTTTTAACAAACGTATCCATGATACCTGGTGGATGACAGAAACGGGCAGTCAGCTCATCTGCAACTATTCTTGCATGGATATTAAACCGGGTTCAATGGGTAAGCCGATTCCAGGAGTAGAGGCAGCGATCGTTGACAATCAAGGCAACGAGCTACCGCCGTACCGAATGGGCAATCTCGCCATCAAAAAGGGCTGGCCTTCCATGATGCATACCATTTGGAATAACCCTGAAAAGTATGAATCGTATTTCATGCCGGGCGGCTGGTATGTGTCCGGCGATTCTGCTTACATGGATGAAGAGGGATACTTTTGGTTCCAAGGCAGAGTTGATGACGTCATCATGACCTCCGGTGAGCGCGTCGGCCCATTTGAAGTGGAAAGCAAGCTTGTCGAGCATCCGGCTATTGCAGAAGCAGGCGTAATCGGAAAGCCTGACCCGGTGCGTGGAGAAATCATTAAAGCCTTTATTGCACTCAGGGAAGGATTTGAGCCGTCTGATAAACTGAAAGAAGAGATCCGCCTATTTGTAAAGCAAGGTCTTGCAGCCCATGCGGCTCCGCGTGAGATCGAATTTAAAGAGAAGCTTCCGAAAACCCGAAGCGGAAAGATCATGAGACGCGTGCTGAAGGCATGGGAGCTTAATTTGCCGGCTGGAGATCTGTCAACAATGGAGGATTAAAAGGCGGCGTTGACACAGGATTTTATTTATGTTAAAAATGATATAGCTTCATATGAAAAGGTAAAGATTGAGACAAGTAGAATATCCTTACGTTCCAGAGAGCTGATGGCCGGTGAAAATCAGCACAGACGGATATATCGAATACACTCATGAACCGCTTTTGCAAACAAAGCCGCCCAGGCTTTCAGTAGTGAAAGAACGGACCTGATCCGTTATCAGGCAAAGTGATAAGACGAATGTTTGCATTCTCTTATTAGTAGGGTGGTACCGCGATAATCAATCGTCCCTTCGTGTAAACGAAGGGGCGTTTTTTATTTTAATCAAAAAAGGAGCTTTATCTTATGACTAACTTACTTGAAGACTTATCCTTCCGCGGATTGATTCAGCAAATGACAGATGAAGAAGGGTTAAATAAACAGCTGAATCAAGAAAAAATCCGCTTGTACTCAGGCTTTGACCCGACAGCAGACAGCTTGCATATCGGACACCTGCTGCCTATTTTAACACTTCGCCGTTTTCAGCTTGCAGGGCATCATCCGATTGCGCTTGTGGGGGGCGCGACGGGCCTCATCGGTGATCCAAGCGGAAAAAAAGCAGAGCGTACATTAAACACTGCTGACATCGTATCCGAATGGTCCCAAAAAATCAAAAACCAGCTGTCCAGATTTCTAGATTTTGAAGCAGCAGAAAACCCAGCTGTCATCGCGAACAACTTTGACTGGATCGGCAAAATGAATGTGATCGATTTCCTTCGTGACGTTGGTAAAAATTTCGGCATCAATTACATGCTGGCAAAAGATACGGTTAGCTCAAGAATTGAATCCGGCATCTCGTACACGGAATTCAGCTACATGATTCTTCAATCTTATGATTTCTTAAATCTTTACAGAGACAAAAACTGTAAACTGCAAATCGGCGGAAGCGATCAGTGGGGCAATATCACAGCGGGTCTTGAACTGATCAGAAAATCAGAAGAAGAAGGAGCAAAAGCGTTCGGCCTAACGATTCCGCTTGTCACAAAAGCAGACGGCACGAAGTTCGGAAAAACGGAAGGCGGCGCGATCTGGCTTGATAAAGAAAAAACATCGCCATATGAATTCTATCAATTCTGGATCAACACAGACGACCGTGACGTTGTCAAATACTTGAAATACTTTACGTTCCTTTCAAAAGAGGAAATTGAAGCATACGCTGAAAAAACAGAAACGGCGCCAGAAAAACGTGAAGCGCAAAAACGCCTGGCAGAAGAAGTGACATCACTTGTTCACGGACGCGAGGCGCTGGAGCAAGCCATCAACATCTCCCAAGCGCTGTTCAGCGGCAATATTAAAGAGCTTTCTGCTCAAGACGTAAAAGTAGGCTTTAAAGATGTTCCTTCTATGGAAGTTGACAGCACCCAAGAGCTTTCACTGGTAGATGTGTTGGTGCAATCTACATTATCTCCTTCTAAACGCCAAGCGCGTGAAGACATTCAAAACGGAGCTGTTTACATTAACGGTGAACGCCAGACGGAAATAAATTATACCCTATCAGGTGAAGACCGTATCGAAAACCAATTTACTGTTCTGCGCCGCGGGAAGAAAAAATACTTCCTTGTGACGTATAAATAAGAAAAAGATCCTTTGCCACTGAAGGCAAAGGATCTTTTTGTTTACCGCATAGGAATGAAAGGAAAAGAGTATATTAGATAGGGCAAACACGACCAATCACCACCTTTTAAATGAAAGGAGCGCTAAAGCGTGAATCTCATGTGTACGATTGCAAAAGAACGGCTGCAGCGGGATTATTGGGAGCGGCAGGCGCAGGATAGTGTTGGCCAGCAAGAGGCGAATGACGAAACAGACGATAAAAAAACCCCGACCGCATAGCGGCAGGGGTTTTTAAAACGATTAACGAGAGTAGAACTCAACGATAAGCGCTTCGTTAATTTCCGGAGCAAGTTCAGAACGCTCAGGAAGACGAGTGAAAGTACCTTCAAGCTTTTCAGCGTCGAAAGTAAGGTATTCAGGAACGAAGTTGTTCACTTCAACAGATTCTTTGATGATAGAAAGGTTTCTTGATTTTTCGCGAACACCGATTGTTTGACCAGGTTTCACAAGGTAAGACGGGATGTCAACGCGGCTTCCGTCTACAAGAATGTGACCGTGGTTAACCAATTGGCGAGCTTGACGGCGAGTACGTGCTAAACCTAGCTTGTACACAACGTTATCAAGACGAGAATCTAAAAGAATCATGAAGTTTTCACCGTGTTTACCAGCTAGTTTGCCAGCTTTGTCAAACAAAGTGCGGAATTGACGTTCGTTTACACCGTACATGTGACGAAGCTTTTGCTTTTCTTGCAATTGCAAACCGTATTCTGATAATTTTTTACGTTGTCCTGGGCCGTGTGGACCTGGAGCGTAAGGGCGTTTTTCTAATTCTTTTCCTGTACCGCTAAGAGAGATTCCTAGACGGCGGGACAGTTTCCAAGATGGACCTGTATAGCGAGCCATAATGTGACTCCTCCTTTGGTTTTATTTTTGTGGAAAATAAAAACCGTCTGCTCTATTCGACCATGCACATTTTGTTTTCATGTATCCTCGCTCCAGCAGCAGAGAGTTACACGATACACCTTATTGATAAGGAACAAAATGAAAACATAGAAGCTGAACAAAAAGGCTGCAATATTTCACACAAAGGTCATTATATAATTTATTTGTCTTGAAGTCAACCATTCCTCCATTATTGCTTCAACGTTTATGATATAATAAACAAAAATTAGTGGTAAACTTTTAGGTGATAAAAACATGGTAGAACAAACTAAAGATCAATTATCCGCCTTTCATTATCATATGCTCGATTTTTTATTAACCAAATCTGAAAAAGTCACATTCACCGACTCTTTCATATGGCTGACTTCGGCTATTCAAACCTATTTTTCAACCCTTTGTGTTTCGCTTACACCGTCATCATCAGACTTTGTGACAAAACTGGCAGATGGTGAAGCGCGTTTTTCCGCTTCAAAAATAAACACTTCATGTTATCTGATTGAGGACGGCTCCGGCAGGCGTTTCCATCTTGCGTGCAGGCAGGATGAAGAGATTCCTGAGGGGCTTCCGGACGTGGTTGCTTCATTTTTAAACCAGTCGATGAAACAGGAAAGACTCTATAACAAAACGATCTACCAAAAAAAGATATACAAAATGACAGAGCTGTTCCATTCACTGCTTGATCAGACAGATGTGCTGAAGCAGCTTTTAGAAAGCTTGACCAGCACATTTTCTCTTTTTGAGTTTTCTTTATTTATATCGCACGATCAAGACCAATGTTTAGGGATTCCTGCAAAAGAGCTGTATATGGAAGGGGAAAAATCCGATTCCTTTGCGCTCAAAGTGTATTTGTCCGGAGACATTTTGCGGAAAAATGAATCTGCCGCCTATATTCCGATCAAAGGACAGCAGGGCACATACGGGGTGTTGAAGGCTGAGGGAACGGGTGACAGCTTTCTTACTGATGCCTGCCTTGATGAAATGTCGCTGTTAGCAAACGCGGCGGGAAAAGCGTTTGAAAATGCCCAGCTCTATGAACAATCCAAAGCAAGCATCGCAAATTTGGAATTGATTAATGAAACATCACGCCGCCTGAATCAGCGGCTGACACTGACTGATACAATGAATGATCTGGCTGTGAGAATGGCAGAATCGTTTCAGGCAGAAGAAGTGGGATTTTTTCATATAGACCATTTTGAAAACCTAACATTGCTCCCAGGCAGCACAGCATTTTTTAAAGAAGCGAAGCCGTCAGATTTTTATAATGAGCTGAAAGAAAAGCTGTATGAAGGTGAAAAAGGGGTTTTCATCGGGAATGGCCAGTCTGTTTTTGGGAAGGCGGGGTACGGCTCGCTGATGGCTGCTCCGATGATTCAAAACGACCGGCTTCTGGGCTTTGCGGTTTTATTGAAACAGGAGCTGTACGCTTTTACATTTGAAATGTACAAGCTGTTTCAGGCGCTGATTCATCACGCGACACTGGCTGTAACCAATTCAATGCTTCGCGACCGTCTTGAGCACCTTGTGAAAACAGATCAGCTGACTGAACTGTATTCACGAGTGTATTTAGATGAAAAAATTCAATACAGCATGAAAATCCACCAAAAGGGTGTTTTTATTCTTGTTGATATTGATAATTTTAAAAATGTAAATGATACGTACGGCCATCAGACTGGGGACGAGATTTTAATTCAAGTCGCTTCAGTGATTAAAAGCAACATCCGAAAGCATGATGTCGGTGCCCGCTGGGGAGGCGAGGAGCTGGCGATTTATTTGCCAAATGTGCCGGTTGCAGTGGGGAAACGGATTACCGAGCGACTGGTTTATGCGGTCAGAAAAAATACGAAACCCGAGGTAACCATTTCCTGCGGTATCTCCTGCTGGACGACAGAAACAAAAAAGTCGCTGAAAGAGCTTGTGCATGAGGCAGATGAAGCGCTCTACAGCGCGAAACGGAGCGGGAAAAACCGCTTGATGATTCATGACTCAATAAAATAAAAAAAGCCCAAAACGATATCAGTTTTGGGCTTTTATATTACTGCGCTAACGCTTTTTCTAGCGTTTCGGCAAATTGAGTTAAGTATTTTTCATCAATTTCGTCGAAACGGTTTTTCACTGGGCTGTCGATGTCCAAGACGCCAACAATTTTTCCGTCTACACGAATCGGAAGCACAATTTCTGATTGAGACGCTGCATCGCAGGCGATATGTCCAGGAAACGCGTTTACATCCTCAACACGTTCCACTTTTCCGTTTGCGTACGCTGTGCCGCAAACCCCTCTGCCGAAAGGAATCCGAACACATGCCGGCAGGCCTTGGAACGGACCTAACACAAGCTGTCCATCCTCTTCTTTGGCAAAATAGAAACCCGCCCAGTTGACTTCAGGCAGCGAATGATACAGCAGTGCTGAGGCATTTGCAAAGTTAGCTATTTGGTCTGTTTCGTCTTCGGTCATGGCTTCGAGCTGTTTTAGCAGAAGCTGATAGTCTTTTTCTTTATCTCCAGATTGTTTTTCGACATGGAACATGGAAAACCCTCACTTTTTCTATAATATAAAACAAAGTTCCGGCTTTTCTGCCGGCATTTGTCGATAAGTTCTTACAGGAACAGCGGCTTTCTGCTTGAATAGTATCAAGAGGAAGGAGTGAGCCGTATGAAAGTAAGCACCAAAGACAAAATTATTGAATCTGCTGTCATGCTTTTTAACCAAAAAGGATTTTCTGGCACGTCTGTCCGTGAAATCGCAAAGTCAGCTGATGTAAATGTTGCGCACATCTCCTACTATTTTAAAGGCAAAGGAGGCTTGATGGAACACTTAGTTTCAGAGTTTTACGAAGGCTACAGCAAAACGCTTGAAACAGCGGCAAGCAGTATCTCTTCTCAAAGCACGCAGGAACAGCTTCTTCAATTGGTTTTCGATATTTTATCCTATCAGCATAATCATCGTCAATTAACTCGTTTTGTCTACCGGGAAGTCACAATTGACTCCACATTAATCAGGGAAATTATGTCGACATATCTAATGAAGGAAAAGTATATCTTTCAGCTGATCATTGAGGAAGGAGAAAAACAGCGTGAATATTTAACGCTGCCGCTGCCTCATTTTATTCTCCAATTAAAATCTCTCTTGATGATGCCCTATCTCCAGCCTCAATATATTTCAGAAGTACTCTACATGCAGCCGCACGAGCCGTATTTTTATAAAATGTATTTTGAAGAAATCAAGATTTGGATCAGAAGCGTCTTCCGGACAGGAGACGTGGCGCTCACCAATTAGCACCGTTCCAAAAACGCCTCATACGCATATCCGACATCTCCCGCTTGATGGGCATCAGACCCAAACACAAGCGGGATCTTCTTTTGCTTCGCTTCATTCAGCATCCAATCCTCGATATAAATACCGCCAGCGTAAGTTTTTCTTAAGCCGGAAGTATTGAAGTCGAGCTCCATTCCGTTTTCTTCAATGGCATTTAAGCACAGGGAAACGAGGCCGCGAATATGCTCTGACATGCTGTATGGAAACAGCTTGATGAATTTTTGGACGAGTGTGATGTGACCGACTCTTTTTGGCTTATAAATGCCGAGAGATGCTACAATGGAAGAATAGATACTCCGGTAATATTGTTCGTATACAGCTTCAATGCTTCCGCAGGCTGAAATCAGCTCTTTGAAGGTATGCTCGTCATAATCAAGGCATAGATAGGAAGAGTCTGTGCGCAAAAAATGAACGGATAAGATGCTGTCATCTAAATATGGCCCGTATGTGTCCAGGAATAATGTAATTTCGTCTTCAAATTCAGCGATATAATCGACTTCAAGCCCTGTCCGTATGCTAAGCTGTCCGCGATATTCTTTTTTTAATCCGGAAATTTCATTGATATAGCGTTCCAAAGAAGCTTGCGCCATCGCGCTGTCTTTCAGCGGCGTGGGATCGGTAAAAGAGGGCGGCAATGGGGCGTGTTCGGTAAAAGTAATCGATTCGAACCCTTTTTTTAAGGCTTCTTCTGCATATTGTCTGAGTGTGTCATTGGAGCCGTGAGGGCAAAATGGTGTGTGAATATGTCCGTCTCGCTTTTGCATTAATGTCACCCCATGAAAAAATAGTCAAATCCTGCCGATTTTGCACAAAAAGTTTTTGATTTCTGGTCAAAAAATGTTTGTTACATGGTATCATAATAACAATGAAAACGACAGTTTTTCTCAATACATATCCTGAAATCTTTCTGAATAAATAAAACACCCTGACAGATTAAGGTAAACAGCAAGGGGGCTCATTATGGAGTTTGTCATTGGATTATTAATTGTACTGCTTGCGCTGTTTGCGGCAGGCTACTTTTTCAGGAAAAAAATCTACGCCGAAATCGACCGGCTGGAATCGTGGAAGATTGAAATTCTGAATCGGTCGATCGTGGAAGAAATGTCTAAAATAAAACATTTAAAAATGACGGGTCAGACAGAAGAGTTCTTTGAGAAGTGGCGTGAAGAATGGGATGAGATTGTCACAGCCCACATGCCGAAAGTTGAAGAGCTCCTTTATGATGCCGAGGAAAATGCAGACAAATACCGGTTTAAAAAGGCCAATCAAGTGCTCGTTCATATCGACGACCTGCTGACAGCGGCTGAATCAAGCATTGAAAAGATTCTTCGGGAAATCAGCGATCTTGTCACAAGTGAGGAAAAGAGCCGTGAAGAGATTGAACAGGTGAGGGAGCGCTATTCGAAATCTCGAAAAAACCTGCTGGCTTACAGCCACCTTTACGGGGAGCTTTATGACAGCCTTGAAAAGGATCTGGACGAAATTTGGAGCGGCATCAAACAATTTGAAGAAGAAACAGAAGGCGGAAACTATATTACTGCACGAAAAGTACTGCTTGAGCAGGACCGCAATCTTGAACGGCTTCAGTCATACATAGATGATGTGCCGAAGCTGTTAGCTGACTGTAAACAGACGGTGCCCGGACAGATTGCAAAGCTCAAGGATGGCTATGGCGAAATGAAAGAAAAAGGGTACAAGCTTGAGCATATCCAGCTTGATAAGGAATTAGAAAATCTGTCAAACCAGCTGAAACGAGCGGAACATGTCCTGATGACTGAGCTGGATATTGATGAAGCATCCGCAATCCTGCAGCTCATTGACGAAAATATTCAATCTGTTTATCAGCAGCTGGAGGGCGAAGTTGAAGCCGGTCAATCCGTACTAAGCAAAATGCCTGAATTGATTATTGCTTACGACAAGCTTAAAGAAGAGAAAGAGCATACGAAGGCGGAAACTGAGCTGGTGAAGGAAAGCTACAGGCTGACAGCCGGTGAGCTCGGCAAACAGCAGGCTTTTGAAAAGCGCCTTGATGAAATTGGGAAGCTGCTATCATCCGTTAAAGATAAGCTCGATGCAGAGCATGTCGCCTACTCACTTTTAGTAGAAGAAGTTGCTTCAATAGAGAAGCAAATTGAAGAAGTGAAAAAAGAGCATGCCGAGTATCGTGAAAATCTGCAAGCGCTGAGAAAAGAAGAGCTTCAGGCGAGGGAGACGCTCAGCAATTTGAAAAAAACAATTTCTGAGACAGCAAGACTGCTGAAGACTAGCAACATCCCAGGCATCCCGAGCCATATTCAAGAGATGCTGGAGAACGCGCATCATCATATTCAAGAAACAGTCAATCAACTAAACGAACTTCCATTAAATATGGAAGAAGCCGGAGCCCATTTGAAACAAGCAGAAGATATCGTCAACAGGGCAAGCCGGGAATCAGAGGAACTTGTCGAGCAGGTCATCCTCATTGAAAAAATCATTCAGTTCGGAAACCGGTTCAGAAGCCAAAATCACATTTTATCTGAACAGCTGAAAGAAGCGGAAAGACGTTTTTATGCTTTTGATTATGACGACTCTTATGAAATTGCAGCTGCCGCTGTAGAAAAGGCTGCGCCAGGTGCAGTTGAAAAAATCAAAGCTGACATATCCGCTTAGATAATCACGACCATGAAAAAGAGCCCGCAGTGTAATGAGCAGGCTCTTTTTTTCATTACAAAACGCCTGCGCAATAACGCAGGCGTTCTGTGACATTAACTTATTTCATTAAGCTGTTTGGATGGTCCGATGAATAAGGTCAGCACATAGCCGATAACCGCTCCGACGATTCCTGGAAGCACCCAGCCGATGCCGAGGCTGTAAAGAGGAAGATTCGCATTTAGAAACGCATCTAAAGATCCAAGTGAAAAACCGGCTGCTTTGATACCGTCTAAAATACTGAAAAGTCCTGTGCCGATCAAGCATGCGATGTACACTTCGCGTCTTTCTTTAAAGATCTTATCGATGAAGGAAAGAACGATAATGACAATGGCAAGCGGATAGATAGCTGATAAAATAGGAACAGAAAACGCGATAATTTGCGCGAGTCCGAAATTCGCAATGATCAAGCTGAATAACGTGACAATCGTAACGACAATTTTATATGATAATGCCGGAATAAGTTTTGAAAAATATTGGCCGCAAGATGTGACAAGGCCGATGCTTGTTGTTAAACATGCGACTGTAATCGCTGCTCCGAGTACGATGTTGCCTAATGAACCGAATAAATAATGGGAAGACGCAGATAAAATTTTAGCTCCTTCACCAACAGGACCAATGGCATTTGTGCTTGTTGCACCTAGATAAGCAAGGGATACATAAATGAAAGTCAGGCCTAAAGCGGCAATCACACCTGCTTTAATGCAGGCTGCAGCAAGAGCTTTAGACTGTGTAACGCCTTTGCTTTTTACAGCATTTACAACGACAACGCCAAATACAATTGAAGCAAGTGCGTCCATTGTTTTATAGCCTTCTAAAAATCCTTTAAAAACCGGTGTTCCTTTATATGCTTCTGTCACGGCGCCCAATCCGCCCATCGGCGTGAAGATGGCTTTGAGAACAATGATTAAAATAATTGTGAATTTAATGGGAGTCAGAATTTTTCCGACTCGATCGACAACCTTGGATGGGTTTAACGCTAAATAGTACGTAACGCCGAAAAAGATAAGTGTAAATATTAATAAAGAAAGTCTTTCTGGTACGCCAGTCAAAAACGGAACAGCGCCAATTTCATATGAAACAGTTCCTGTTCTCGGGATGGCGAATAATGGTCCGATTGATAAATAAAGCACGACAGTAAAGATTGTGCCGAAAACAGGGTGCGCTTTGTCAGCAAGGCCTTTAGCGTCCTTACCGGTTAATGCGATGGCGATAATGCCGAGAAGCGGCAGGCCTACCCCTGTCAGTAAAAATCCGCCGATGGCCTTCCAGACGTTGTGTCCGGCTGCTTGTCCAAGTTCCGGCGGATAAATCATATTTCCTGCTCCAAAGAATAACGCAAATAGCATGAAACCAATAATAATGGTATCTTTGACAGGCAGTGAGTGTTTCATGAAAAAAATCCTCCTAATAATTATGTTAAAATATTCTGTCAATTAATTGTCAGATAATATGACGAAACGAACAAATCTTATTATATGGTAAAAAAATTAGAAGTCAATACTAGTTTTTCGTAATTTTCTATTAAATTTTGTTATGGTAACATAAATATCATACCTTGTACCGCTTTCATAAAGGAGTAAAAAAGATGATATATTTAGATAATAGTTCAACGACGAAGCCTTACAATGAAGTCTTGAACGTATATGAACAGACAAGCAGCCGATACTTTGGCAATCCTTCATCTTTGCACCGATATGGAGCCGAAACGGAACAGCTGCTTCAAGCAGCCAAAAATCAAATCAAAAGGTCCTTAGGCCTAAAAAAATATGATATTGTATTTACGTCAGGCGCCACAGAAGCCAATAATGCGGCTTTAAAAGGAGCGGCTTTGTCCAAGATAAAAACAGGCAAACATATCATTGCCACTTCTATTGAACATCCATCCGTTACGGAATCGTTAGAACAACTGAAAGAGTTGTTCGGGTTTGATATCACTTATCTTTCTGTGAATGAAGACGGTTTTGTTTCTATTGAAGAACTAAAAGCAGCCATCCGTCCCGATACCGTGCTTGTCAGCATGATGCATGTGAACAATGAAGTCGGTTCCGTGCAGCCGATTGAAGCGGCAGGGGAAGTGCTGAAGAAGCACCCGAACATTTTGTTTCACGTCGATTATGTGCAGGGCATCTATAAAGTGCCCTTGGCAATTGAAAAGGCCGGCATTGATCTATGTTCAATTTCCGGGCATAAATTTCACGGGCTGAAGGGGACAGGCGCACTTATTGTAAAAGAAGGAACACGCCTTATTCCGCTCATAACGGGAGGCTCTCAGCAAAAAGGCATACGGGCCGGAACAGAACATACTGCTGGTGCGGTTTCGCTTGCCAAGGCCATTAATCTTGCCTCTGCAGATTTTGACACACGGCTTGACACGATGACTGCCGCAAAGGAATTGTTTATGAAAAGGCTGAGAGAAATTGAGGGCGTCGTTATCAACACGCCTCAAATGAATAGCGCGCCGCACATTATTAATTTCTCTGTACCGGGGATTAAAGCGGAAGTGCTTTTACACATGCTTGAGGAACAGGGTATTTTCGTCTCCACAACATCGGCTTGCTCGGCAAAAGAACATAAACCCAGCAAGGTTCTCTTAGAGATGGGCAAAGGAGAGCAGATTGCCGGAAGCAGCATCAGAATCAGTTTAAATTACAGCCAGACAAGCAATGTGGCAGAACCGTTTATGAACGCGCTTCGTCCTGGCATCAAAAAATTAAGGAAAATGATGAGGTAGAACATGAATTACGATCATATATTAATTCGTTTTGGGGAAATTTCGACCAAAGGCAAAAACAGAAAAAGCTTTATTGAGCGCTTAAAACAAAACATCAGACTCGTTTTGAAAGACTATCCGAATTTAAAATACTTTTCCAACAGGGATCGTATGACGATTACATTAAATGGAGAGGATCCTGAGGCTCTTTTTCCTCATTTAAAGCAAGTGTTTGGGATTCAAAGCTTCAGCCTGGCAATTAAATGTGACAGCCGCCTTGATGATATTAAGGCAACCGCACTAAAGGCTATCAAAGATCAGTATAAACCAGGTGATACGTTTAAAGTCGCGACAAAGAGAGCGTATAAGCAATTTGAATTAGATACAAACCAGATGAACGCTGAAATCGGCGGCCATATTTTGCGAAATACAGAAGGATTGACGGTCGATGTTCGCAACCCAGACATCCCGCTCAGAATCGAAATCAGGGAAGAAGCAACATTTTTGACAATTCGTGATGAAAAAGGTGCAGGCGGGCTGCCAGTTGGTTCAGCAGGAAAAGCGATGCTGATGCTTTCTGGCGGTTTTGACAGCCCTGTGGCCGGTTTTTATGCGATGAAACGGGGACTGTCGGTAGAAGCTGTTCATTTCTTCAGCCCGCCATACACGAGTGAGCGCGCAAAGCAAAAGGTAATGGATCTGGCGAAATGTCTGTCCCGTTTTGGGGGAAGTATGACACTTCATATTGTTCCATTTACAAAAACGCAAGAGCTCATCCAAAAACAAATTCCTGAAAATTACACAATGACGGCAACCCGCCGCCTCATGCTTCAGATCGCCGACAGAATCAGAGAAAAGAGAAACGGGCTTGCCATTATTACGGGAGAAAGCCTCGGTCAGGTAGCGAGCCAAACGCTTGAAAGCATGTATGCAATTAATGCGGTGACGTCAACACCGATTTTGCGTCCGTTAATCGCCATGGACAAAACAGAAATCATCGAAAAATCACGGGAAATCGGCACATATGAGACAAGCATTCAGCCGTTTGAAGACTGTTGCACGATCTTTACACCGCCAAGCCCGAAAACCCGCCCTAAAAAAGAGAAAATTGAACACTTTGAAAGCTTTGTTGATTTCGAGCCGTATATTCAAGAAGCGGTAGATAACATTGAGACAATGACCCTGTATAGCGAACAAGAAGCTAACGATAAATTCGCTGAACTCTTTTAAATCAATTTTCAGCTCCTGTATACAATTACCAAAGTTTTTCTGAATGAAGCCATGTGTTTTGACACATTCTATACTCACAAGGAGGTGAGACACATGGCACAAAACAGTCAAAACGGTAACAGCAGTAACCAACTTCTAGTACCAGGAGCTGCTCAAGCTATCGACCAAATGAAATTAGAAATCGCTTCTGAATTCGGTGTAAACCTTGGAGCAGACACAACTTCTCGCGCTAACGGTTCTGTTGGAGGAGAGATCACAAAACGTCTTGTATCTTTTGCTCAACAAAACATGGGCGGAGGACAATTCTAATTTACAATTTCACATAATGGCTTTGGAGTGGGGGAATCCCCACTCCTTTTCATTTTTTACATATAAAAAAGGACCAGCGGCCTATAAAATCTATGTTTACAGAGGTTGTTTTTAGGCATATCCTTACGGAAAGAGCCTGTATTTATGTATAATGGGTGGAGAAAGTGAGGAGTTGTTCGTGTTAAAACGTGAAGATTTAATTGCCCCTATGCAATATAATTTAGTGAATGAAATGGAAAAGTTCAGTGCTGCTGGACAAAAAACCGCTCTTCTGTGGGAGGACGAGTCGGGCAAGCAAGAATCTTGGTCGTATGAAAAGCTGATGGAAGAAACAAATAAAATCGGAGCGGCCTTAGCTGACCTTGGATTTAAAAAGGGAGACAAGCTGATTGTAATGGTACCGCGGGTGCTTGAAGCCTATGCTGTTTATTTGGCTATCCTGAAATCAGGGATGGTTGTCATTCCGTGCTCCGAAATGCTTCGCGCGAAAGATCTTGATTACCGGATTGAACATGCAGAGGTAAAAGGCGCCATCGTCTACTCAGAATTTATTGGCGCTTTCCGGGATGTCAGTACGACTGACAAACTGATTACACTGTCTATTGGTGAAAATGATGCCGGCTGGAAAAACCTCTTATCAATTGAAGCGGACGGAAGCCAATTTAAAACAGCTGACACAACAAGAGATGATATGGCATTCTTATCTTATACATCCGGGACAACAGGTCAGCCGAAAGGTGTTGTACATACACATGGATGGGCATTTGCTCATTTAAAAACTTCTGCCGGCGCTTGGCTTGATATTTCTGAAAAGGATATCGTCTGGGCAACTGCTGCCCCTGGCTGGCAAAAGTGGGTATGGAGTCCGTTTTTAGCGGTGCTTGGCAGCGGAGCAACCGGTTTTGTGTACCACGGCAGATTCAAAGCAGAAAAATATCTAGAGCTTTTAAATCGCTACAAAATCAATGTTTTCTGCTGCACGCCGACAGAATACCGCTTAATGGCGAAGGTCGAGGGCTTGGACCGCTTTGATCTTTCTGCCCTGCACAGTGCTGTTTCCGCAGGTGAGCCGCTCAACCGTGAAGTCATTGATGTTTTCCAAAAGCACTTTGGCATTAAGGTACGGGACGGATATGGCCAAACAGAAAGCACGCTTTTGGTTGGTGTTTTGAAAGATACGCCTATTAAACCGGGAAGCATGGGAAAACCGACACCGGGAAATCAGGTGGAGATCATAAATGAAGACGGTGAAATCTGCAAACCTGGTGAGGTCGGCGATATCGCTGTTCACCTCAGTACGCCTGCGCTCTTTAAAGAGTATTTTAAAGATCCGGAAAGAATGAAAACACAAATTCGCGGCGATTATTTCCTAACGGGAGACAGAGCAAGAAAAGATGAGGAAGGTTACTTCTGGTTTGAAAGCCGAAATGACGATATTATTATCAGCTCCGGCTACACGATCGGGCCTTTCGAGGTGGAAGACGCGCTTGTTAAGCACCCAGAAGTAAAAGAATGTGCTGTTGTCGCAAGCCCTGATGAAATCAGAGGCTCCATCGTAAAGGCATATGTTGTCCTGCAAAATCATGAAAAACGCAGTGATGAGCTTGTCAAAACGCTGCAAAACCATGTGAAGACGATTACCGCTCCATACAAATATCCTAGAGAAATTGAATTTGTGGAAAGCCTGCCAAAAACGGCTTCTGCAAAAATCAGACGAGTGGAATTAAGAAAACGGGAAGAACAGCTCAAAGCCAATAAAAAGGCGTAAAGAAAGAGAGTGAACGTGAATGAAGGCGATATGGCACGGCGGTTTCATTTATACGATGCTCAAAGAAGGCGATCGGACTGAGGCAGTTTATGTTGAGGATGGTGTCATAAAAGGCACCGGCAGCTATGAACTTTTGAAGGAAAAGTACGGGTCGCCGGAAACAGAAGAAATCAGCCTGAACGGAGCAGTGATGTTCCCCGGTTTTGTTGACAGCCATCTACATTTGATCGGCCACGGTGAGAAACAGCTTCAGCTCGATCTGTCCGCACTGACGTCGAAAGATTCAATTTTACAGGCTGCGAAGGAAAGAGAGCGGCAGCTTCCTAAAAACGATTGGCTCATTGGAGAAGGCTGGAATGAAAATCAGTTTGAGACACCTGACTACTTGACTAAGCATGATCTTGATCGCCTGTTTCCTGACAGGCCCGTCTTGCTCAAGCGTATATGCCGGCATGCAATAGCTGTCAATTCTGCGGCTCTTCAAGCAGCGGGAATTTCAAGAAATACTCCTGATCCTGACGGCGGAGTCATCGTAAAAGATGCAAATGGCGAGCCGACCGGACTCCTGTTTGATAAGGCGCAGGATTTGATTCTGAAGGCTGTCCCGCCAGTCTCCCAGCACTATGTTGATGAGGCATTAACGGCTGGAATAAAGGATTGCTGGACAAAAGGCCTGACGGGCGGTCATTCGGAAGACTTGTCCTATTATGGTGATGTTTCGGTGCCGTTGAAAGCTTATGAGAAAGCTGCCGCTGGCGGAAAGTATCCGTTCCGCTGCCATTTGCTCGTTCATCATGAAGCGGTCGATCGATGGGAGCAGCTGGATAAGCCGTCCGGCCCTTATGTGGAGTTTGGTGCAATGAAAATCTTTGCGGACGGGGCGCTTGGCGGGAGAACGGCTTTGTTGAAAGAACCATATCAGGATGATCCATCAACAAATGGTGTTCAGGTTCACGATGACGAAACCCTTGGCCGGCTCATTCGCAAAGCGAGAGAAAAAGGGATGGAGGTTGCTGTTCATGCAATCGGCGATCTTGCTTTTGAAAAAGTGCTGAACGCAATTGAAAAGCATCCGCCCAAAAACGGCCGGCATGATCGGCTTATTCATGCCCAAGTGCTTGATAACGAATTAATCGAGAGAGCAGCACGCATGCCGATCGCACTTGATCTTCAGCCGCATTTCGTTGCAAGCGACTTTCCGTGGGTCATTGACCGTCTCGGAAAAGACCGGATGAAGACTGCATTTGCCTGGAAAACCCTCATATCTAAAGGCATTTTATGCGCGGGCGGTTCAGACGCCCCGATTGAGCCTGTTGACCCGCTTCTAGGGATCCAGTCCGCGGTCCTAAGGAAAAGCAGTCATGAGCAAAACGGGCCAAGCTATAATGAAAGTGAATGTTTACCTGTATATGAAGCGATAAAGCTTTATACAGAAGGTAGCGCCGGTATCATTTATAAAGAGAAGTCACGCGGGAAAATTGCGGAAGGCTATGACGCGGATTTTACAGTTCTCAGTGGTGATCCGTTTGCCATTGACCCCGCACAGCTTCATCTTTTAGATATTAAAAAAACCGTGATTAACGGCCAGATTGTATATGAGAAATCATAAAAGGACAGGCAGCAGCCTGTCCTTATTTTCTATAAAAAAGTACGCTTCACTTTTTCCCAAAATGAATTGTCCTTTAGTTTGACTGTTTTGATTTTCTTATTAGACAGTTTGATTTCGATCGTTTTCACATTTCTCGTGCTGAGTGCTTCATTGTCCAAGCCGATGATTGGGTGTTCATTGCCGTCCTGCACCACACGAAGGGTCAGCTTTCGGTCAGAGCTGAGGACAAATGGCGAGCCGAGTGTCCGGTAGGTATTATTGTTAAGGGATGCAAGCTCTGATACCTGCATGCATGGAAGCAATGGATCAACAACCGCTCCTGCAACAGACTTGTTATAGGCGGTGCTCCCTGTAGGCGTTGAGATAATCATTCCGTCGCCTCTAAACGTTTCAAAGTGCAGATCGTCAATCAGCACGTCCATCACAAAGGTTTTGATGATGCTTGAGCGGATGGATACCTCGTTTAAGCAGTGAAAAGGACTGGCTTGATCCACTGTCACTTCAATCAGCGGGTATTTTCTCACTTCAATTTGTTCAAACGTCATTGCATCAACCATTTTTTCTCGCTCATCACTATGAAAGTCGCAATATAGATGAGCTTTCCCCTTTTTGGTAATGCCGACGTACAAGCAGTCGTCACGAAAATTCGTCTTTCTGACTGCCTGCAAAAATGTGCCGTCCCCGCCAATGCTAGCGATAATATTGGCGTCTGAGTGCTGGTTCACAACGGTAAATCCATGCTCTTCCGCCAATTGTGTTAACGAGTGGGCTTGTTCGTTCGTTTCCTGATCCTGTTTGTGAAAAAAATAAACATTACGGCGTTGATCGGTCATATCCCATTTCCCCTTTGCTGTCATATTTAAGTTTTTCTGCCATCCAGTATTTGTGGTAAAATACCTTTGGCCATAAGTGTACCACGTTTGCCGGCAGCCCGTTAAGCCGGAGCTTTCTCATGAAGTGAAACATTTTTCATATTGAATCGTATAATGAGAGAGTTTGGGAAAAAGGAGGAGAAAAAATGAATGCAAAAAGATGGATTGCATTAGTGATTGCTCTGGGGATTTTCGGCGTGTCTATTATCGTCAGCATCTCTATGAGTTTCTTTGAAAGCGTCAAAGGCGCTCAAACGGATCTCACATCACTGACGGATGAATCGCAGGAAAAGACGCTGGAAAACGGCAGTCTCTCAAGTAAAATTGCCGTATTAGAGGTCAGCGGCACCATTCAGGATAATGGGGACTCAAGCAGTCTGCTTGGTGCAGACGGATATAACCACAGAACGTTCTTAAAAAACCTTGAGCGCGCAAAAGATGACAAGACGGTCAAAGGTATCGTTCTGAAGGTGAATTCTCCGGGTGGCGGAGTGTATGAAAGTGCTGAAATACATAAGAAACTGGAAGAAATCAAGAAAGAAACGAAAAAACCGATTTACGTGTCAATGGGTTCGATGGCAGCATCAGGAGGCTATTACATCTCAACAGCGGCTGATAAGATTTTTGCGACACCAGAAACCCTGACCGGGTCACTCGGCGTCATTATGGAAAGCGTCAATTATTCAAAGCTTGCCGATAAGCTTGGCATTTCTTTTGAAACGATTAAGAGCGGGGCCCATAAGGACATTATGTCTCCTTCCCGTGAGATGACGAAAGAAGAAAAAAACATCATGCAATCAATGGTTGATAATTCGTATGAAGGCTTTGTTGATGTCATTTCAAAAGGGCGCAGCATGCCGAAAGCAGAGGTAAAGAAAATTGCGGACGGCCGCGTGTATGACGGACGGCAGGCAAAAAAACTGAACCTCGTTGATGAGCTTGGTTTTTATGACGATACCATTACGGCGATGAAAAAGGATCACAAGGATTTGAAAAACGCCTCTGTCATTTCTTATGAGGAAAGCTTCGGATTAGGCTCACTGTTTTCTATGGGTGCGAACAAAATGTTTAAAAGTGAAATTGATTTTTTGAATATGAGAGAAATTCTATCGCAATCCGGTTCGCCGAGAATGATGTATCTCTATGCGAAGTAGGAGGGAACAATAATGGACGCGACATATGAAGAGTTAGAGCGCAATGACATCAAAGGCCCGCAAGAAGCGGAGCAGCTGACACATGCCTATGCTGGCTTTTGGGTTCGTTTCTGGGCTTTCCTGCTTGATTGGCTCGTGATATGGGGATTAAACCATTTACTCGTTTCTCCCCTCTTTACCGTATTGGATCTGCCGAAAACATCTGGCATGTTTACCTTCTCGGCCTACAGTGTGACAACGCTTATTGTGTATCTTGCCTATTTCGCACTAATGACAAAATACTTCAGGCAGACGCTTGGTAAAATGGTGTTCGGCCTCAAAGTGGTTTCTGTGAAGCAAGATAGCAAGCTGACATGGAGTACAGTGATTTTTCGTGAAGTGGTGGGACGGTATATTGATAAGATTTGGATTTTATATATCGTTGTTGCTTTTTCACCTACAAAACAAGGGATTCATGATTACATCGCGGATACCACCGTGGTGCATGAAAAATTATACCGCAAATAACCGATAACCCGGACCTCTGTCCGGGTTTATTTTTTTAGGAATTGGCGATAATGCTCCTAGAGGAAGTGAAGAATATGGTGTATGTACTGACAGCCATTCTTATTCTCATAGGGATCGTACTGCTTCTCAGAATGAAAATCCATGTCGCGCTGGAGTATCTTCATGCCGCTGATAATGACAAATTGACTTTGAAGATTACGGCGCTGTTTGGCCTTATAAGGATCAAAAAAACAATCCCGGCGATTAAGGTGAACAAAGAAGACGGAACAGTGGATATCAAACAAAAAACTGAATCTAAAATGAAAAAAAGCAGCGGAAAGAAAAAAATTACACAAAACGATGTGCAGCAAAGCATTAATAAAATCGAAATGCTTTTGCATCAGGTCACCAGACTGCGAAAAATCAGCGCGTCTTTTCTCGCGCATTTACATATCACAAAACTAGAATGGGTTACAGTAATCGGAATTCAGGACGCGGCAGTGACAGGTGTGTTAACAGGTGCTGTATGGGGTGTGAAGGGCGGTATCGCAGCAATGCTCTACGACCACCTGGACTTTGTGAATAAACCTGTCTATGAGGTGATCCCGTCGTTTCAAGTCCCTGTTTCCAAGACCCATTTTCAGTGTATATTCTTTTTTCGCTTTGGACATGCTATGCTTGCAGCTTTCAAATTCGTCAAATACGGACGGGAGCTATCCGTATTAAAGAAGAATCCGTCGGCTAGAATGACTTCAAAGAATGATTCATCAGTTTAAGGAGGAAGCGTATATGGCAGACCATCCCATCCAAGGGTTAATGAAAACCGCAATGGAAAACTTGAAGGAAATGATTGATGTTAACACCATCATCGGAGATCCAGTAGAAACGCCTGATGGAAGTGTGATTTTAACTGTTTCTAAAGTTGGATTCGGATTCGCCGCAGGCGGAAGCGAGTTTGGCGGAAAGCCGGCCGAAAAGAAATCGGAAGACGATGAGACAAGAGAACAGAAACTTCCTTTCGGAGGCGGAAGCGGGGGCGGTGTGTCCATTACGCCGATCGCGTTTTTAATTGTCGGATCGACAGGCATCAGAATGCTTCATTTAGATGAAAATACCCATTTAATAGAGAAAATTTTAGACGCAGCCCCTCAAACACTCGAACGCATCCAGCAAATGTTCAAGAAAAATAACAAAAACCAAGGCCAGGGCCAAAATCAAAACCAAATGAACAATATGAACTATTAAAAAAGGTTAACTGCGCTGGCCGCAGTTAACTTTTTTTTGGCATAAACTTTGCAGTTTGCAGGAAACTTTACTATGATAGAGACATACATACAAAAGGGAGGAATTATAATGGCTGAAATTACATTCAAAGGCGGTCCGGTTACACTTGTCGGACAAGAAGTGAAGGTAGGAGATCAAGCTCCTGATTTCACAGTGCTGACTAACAGCCTTGAAGAAAAATCGTTAGCTGACATGAAAGGAAAGGTAACGATTATTTCTGTTATCCCTTCAATTGATACAGGTGTTTGTGATGCACAAACACGCCGTTTTAACGAAGAAGCTGCAAAGCTTGGAGATGTCAACGTCTACACAATCAGTGCAGATCTTCCATTCGCGCAAGCGCGCTGGTGCGGCGCTAACGGAATTGACAAAGTGGAAACACTGTCTGACCACAGAGATATGTCATTTGGCGAAGCGTTCGGTGTGTATATTAAAGAACTTCGTCTGCTTGCGCGTTCCGTATTTGTCCTTGATGAGAACGGAAAAGTCGTTTACGCTGAATATGTAAGCGAAGCAACAAACCACCCGAACTATGAAAAGCCAATTGAGGCTGCTAAGGCATTAGTGAAGTAAGCAGGGAAAAAAGCTCCAGGCTGCCGCCGGAGCTTTTTTCATGGCAAGGAGGAACACAATATGCAAAAAGACCATGTAGGTGCGGTGTATGAGCTGTTAAACGAAGCCGCGATTATGATAAAGAATGAATTGCAAATTTCATATATAGAGGCGCTGGCCGAAGCAGGAGAAATGTATTTTCTTGAAAAAACGGATCAGCTGAAACTGCCTGCTGATCAGAAAACCAAACAACTTCAGGCTCTGCTTGAAAAAGCGGAATTCGGCACGTATGAGGATGAGTGGGTACGCAAGGCTTTTCAGCTTGCCGTTCTTAAAGGAATGAAAGATATCTCCCATCCAAACAGACAAATGACGCCGGATACGATCGGGCTTTTCATCAGCTATTTGGTGAATAAGTTTATGGCGGACAAAAAGGAACTGACCATTCTTGATCCAGCCTTGGGAACTGGGAACCTTCTGTTTACCGTGCTGAACCAGCTGTCTGAAAAAACGGCAAATAGCTTTGGCATTGAAATTGATGATGTGCTCTTGAAGATCGCCTATGCCCAAGCGAACCTTCTGAAAAAAGAGCTTGAGCTTTTCCACCAGGACAGCCTTGAGCCGTTGTTTATCGATCCAGTTGACACGGTCATTTGTGATCTGCCAGTCGGCTATTATCCGAATGACGAAGGAGCAGAAGCGTTTGAGCTCAAAGCTGACGAAGGCCATTCCTTCGCTCATCATCTGTTTATTGAACAGAGCGTCAAGCATACCAAACCGGGCGGCTACTTATTTTTTATGATTCCGAATCATTTGTTTGAGAGCTCCCAAAGCGGCAAGCTGAAACAGTTTTTCAAAGATAAGGTTCATATCAACGCACTGTTGCAGCTGCCAAAATCTATTTTTAAAGACGAAGCTCATGCCAAAAGCATCCTTGTGCTTCAGAAACAAGGAGAGAATACGAAAGCGCCGGGGCAAATTCTGCTTGCGAATCTTCCGTCTTTCTCCAATCAAAAGGCGATGCTTGATATGATGGCTCAATTTGATGAATGGTTTAAAAAAGAAAAGTAAATGTTTTAAAAGCAGCTTAGGCAGCCGTATGAGGTCGATGCCTAAGCTGTTTTTATTTATGCTTTTGAAGACCGGACTTGACGAATTGAATCCAGCTTTGAAACACAAAATACAGAGGGAAAAACCGCAAATTGTAAGCGTTCATCAATACAAAACCTATAGGGAATGTGTCTGAAAATAACGACTTCTTATTGTAAGCGTTATCAATACGCAAGTTGACTTGAAAAGCCGACATGACAATGTTTAAATGGAAAAGTCAGATATTTTTCGGAGAAGATGTTGATATTCACCGGGAAAAAAGTACGAAAAACGAAGTTGTTGATACAGAGTATAAAGGAGCGTCAATCATGTCCAAAATTATTGCAATTAACGCAGGAAGCTCGTCTTTGAAATTTCAGCTTTTCGAAATGCCTTCAGAAACCGTTTTAACGAAGGGGTTAGTTGAACGAATCGGTATCGCCGACAGCGTATTCACAATTTCTGTGAACGGCGAAAAAAATACAGAAGTAACTGATATTCCGGATCATGCGGTAGCTGTTAAAATGCTGCTGAATAAGTTAACGGAATTTGGCATTATTAAAGACTTGAATGAAATTGACGGAATTGGCCATCGTGTCGTTCACGGCGGAGAAAAATTCAGCGATTCTGTTTTATTAACGGATGAAACCATTAAGGAAATCGAAGATATTTCTGAATTGGCACCGCTTCACAATCCGGCAAATATCGTTGGAATTAAAGCGTTCAAAGAAGTGCTTCCAAATGTTCCTGCGGTAGCTGTATTTGATACGGCATTCCACCAAACAATGCCTGAGCAGTCTTACCTGTACAGCCTGCCGTATGAATACTATGAAAAATTCGGCATCCGTAAATACGGCTTCCACGGCACTTCACATAAATATGTAACTGAGCGTGCGGCAGAGCTTCTCGGCCGTCCGTTAAAAGACTTGCGCCTGATTTCCTGCCACCTTGGAAACGGAGCAAGTATTGCGGCTGTTGAAGGCGGAAAATCAATTGACACATCCATGGGCTTTACGCCGCTTGCCGGTGTAGCAATGGGTACACGCTCTGGAAACATCGACCCTGCCCTGATTCCATACATCATGGAGAAAACAGGCCAAACGGCTGACGAAGTATTGAATACATTAAACAAAAAAAGCGGACTGCTCGGCATTTCCGGTTTCTCAAGCGATCTTCGTGACATCGTTGAAGCAACGAAAGAAGGAAATGAGCGCGCGGAAACGGCTCTTGAGGTATTCGCAAGCAGAATCCACAAATACATCGGTTCTTACGCTGCAAGAATGAGCGGTGTCGATGCGATCATCTTTACTGCCGGTATCGGTGAAAACAGTGTGGAAGTCAGAGAACGCGTTCTTCGCGGTTTAGAATTCATGGGCGTATACTGGGATCCTGCGCTTAATAACGTGCGCGGCGAGGAAGCTTTCATCAGCTATCCGCATTCCCCGGTAAAAGTCATGATCATTCCAACTGATGAAGAAGTCATGATTGCGCGCGACGTTGTTCGTTTAGCAAAATAAATCGCATGAAAGCACATTCTCTTGAATGTGCTTTTTTGTTGATGCATGATAGTGACAGACAGAAAACATAAAAGAGGTGGGCCAATGAGCGTTCAAGAGCATAAACAAGAAGCTCCCGATATCGTTCGGTGCAAAGTGATTACTGTCAGTGACACGAGGACAGAGGAAACCGATAAAAGCGGCAAGCTGATGATCTCGTTTTTAGAAGAAGCCGGTCATCACATTGCTGCATATGAAATTGTAAAAGACGAAAAGGATGCTTTGCAGCGGTCAGTGCTTGCGGGCTGCATGGATGAACAGACAGACGCGGTACTCTTAAACGGAGGGACAGGCATAGCAGATCGGGATGTCACAATTGAAGCCATAACGCAGCTGTTTTCGAAAGAACTGCCCGGCTTTGGAGAAATATTCAGGATGTTGAGTTATACAGAGGATATCGGATCTGCCGCAATCATGTCGAGAGCAACTGCCGGCGTCATTCAGCATACCGCTGTTTTCTCAACGCCAGGCTCAAGCGGCGCGGTAAAGCTGGCAATGAATAAGCTGATTATTCCCGAACTTGCACATGTGGTCAGAGAAATCAGAAAAGACAAGTAAATGAATAAATACTATGAAACTTCACCTGAAATTTAGGTGAAGTTTTTTTTATAAAAGGCTTGAAAAAACGAAACGTACTTGTTAAAGTGTATACATACAAAATGTATTTTTATTAAATATAATTTATTTTTATACAAAATAGAAACACGGTTGAGAGGGGAATTTTATCATGTCAGAACAGAAAAAAGTCGTATTAGCATACTCAGGGGGTCTTGATACTTCCGTCGCAATAAAATGGCTTCAGGAGCAAGGATATAATGTAATCGCCTGCTGTCTGGATGTCGGTGAGGGTAAAGATTTGGCATTTGTTCAGCAGAAAGCGCTTGAAGTCGGCGCGACAAACTCCTACGTGATCGATGCAAAAGAAGAATTTGCACAGGACTACGCGCTTATTTCTTTGCAGGCCCACACGATGTATGAAGGAAAATACCCGCTTGTTTCGGCATTATCTCGACCGCTGATCGCGAAAAAACTGGTTGAAATTGCGGAAAAAGAAGATGCACAGGCGATTGCCCACGGATGCACAGGGAAAGGAAATGACCAGGTTCGTTTTGAAGTCTCCATTAAATCATTAAACCCTGATCTTGAAGTCATCGCGCCGGTTCGCGAATGGCAGTGGTCACGTGAAGAAGAAATTGAATATGCGGCTAGCCGCGGCATTCCGATTCCGATCAATCTTGACAGCCCGTATTCTATCGACCAAAACCTCTGGGGACGCGCCAATGAGTGCGGCATTCTAGAAGATCCATGGGCGGCGCCGCCAGAAGGTGCATACGATTTAACAGCTCCGCTGGAAAAAACGCCGGACACGCCGGAAGTGATTGAAATTGCATTTGAACAGGGCGTGCCTGTCTCCATTGACGGTGTTTCCTACTCGCTTTCTGAGCTGATTTTGAAGCTGAATGAAATGGCGGGGGCGCACGGTGTCGGACGTATCGACCACGTGGAAAACCGCCTCGTCGGCATTAAATCCCGGGAAGTATACGAATGCCCTGGTGCGATGACACTGATCAAAGCGCATAAAGAATTAGAAGATTTGACACTGGTGAAAGAGGTAGCCCACTTTAAACCGATCATCGAGCAAAAAATGTCAGAGATCATTTACAACGGCTTATGGTTCTCGCCGTTAAAAGATGCGCTGCACGCTTTCTTAAAAGAAACGCAAAAGCATGTCACAGGCATTGTCCGCGTGAAGCTGTTTAAAGGCCATGCAATTGTAGAAGGACGTAAATCGGAATACTCTCTATATGATGAAAAACTTGCAACATATACAAAAGACGATGCATTTGATCACCATGCAGCAATCGGATTTATCGAGCTTTGGGGACTTCCGACAAAAGTGAACAGCATCGTGAAAAAGAAGGAGCAGATTAAAGCATGAAGAAGCTTTGGGGAGGCCGATTTCAAAAAACACCGGAAAAATGGGTCGACGAGTTCGGCGCGTCCATATCATTTGACCAACATTTAGTTGCTGAAGACATTACAGGGTCTCTCGCACATGCTGCCATGCTGAAAAAATGCGGTATTCTGACAGCAGAAGAAGAGCTGAAAATCCGAGAGGGCCTGAATACCCTTTTGCAAAAAGCAGAGGAGGGAGCATTGGAATTCTCAGTCGATTATGAGGATATTCATTTGAACATTGAGAAAATGCTCATTGACGAAATCGGTCCTCTTGGCGGCAAGCTGCATACCGGCAGAAGCCGGAATGACCAGGTGGCGACTGACATGCATTTATACTTGAAGAATCATGTCGGCCACATCATCGAGCTGATTGAGGCATTCCAAAGTGCGCTGATTGAAAAGGCGGAAGCGAACGTTGAAACGATTCTGCCGGGCTACACACATCTGCAGCGCGCCCAGCCGATTTCATTCGCTCACCATCTGCTTGCGTATTTCTGGATGCTTGAGCGCGACAAGGAGCGTTTTCAGGATTCGATGAAGCGGATTAACAAATCTCCGCTCGGCTGCGGGGCGCTCGCGGGAACAACCTTCCCAATTGACCGTGATTATTCAGCAGAACTGCTCGGCTTTGATGCCATTTATGAAAACAGCTTGGACGGCGTCAGCGACAGAGACTTCATTTTGGAGTTTTTAAGCAACAGCAGTATGCTGATGATGCACCTATCCCGTTTCTCTGAAGAAATCATTTTATGGTGCTCGCAGGAGTTTAAATTCATCGAGCTTGACGATACGTACGCAACAGGGAGCAGCATGATGCCGCAAAAGAAAAATCCTGATATGGCGGAGCTGATCCGCGGCAAGACAGGACGCGTATACGGCGATATGATGGGGCTGTTTACGATCATGAAAGGACTTCCGCTCGCTTACAACAAAGATCTGCAGGAAGACAAAGAGGGCATGTTTGACACGGTGAAAACGGTGGAGGGCAGCCTGCAAATCTTCACAGGCATGATCCAAACAATGACTGTAAACAAAGACGTCATGAAGCAAGCGACAAAACAAGACTTTTCAAATGCGACGGAACTGGCGGATTATTTAGCTAAAAAGGGAATGCCGTTCAGAGAAGCGCATGAAGTGGTCGGGAAACTTGTGTACACATGCATCGAAAGAGGGATCTATTTAAGCGATATGCCGTTTGGCGAGTTTCAGCAGGCGAGCACACTATTCGAAGAAGATATTTACACTGTGTTAGACCCTTACTACGCAGTTGAAAAAAGAATGAGCGCCGGGGGCACCGGATTCAAACAGGTAAAGCAGGCGCTTGAAAAAGCGAAAGCTTGCGTGGCAGCTGGAGTTTGTTAAAATTTCCTTCATAAAATCCCGTCATTATAGCCAACCTACCTCTATAATGATGGGAGGCAGAATGATGAAAAAAGAACCGGAACGCTATATTTATGATGAACAAGAAAGCCAGGAGACAACAAGGCTCATTTCAGAAGCATATCAAAGCGGTTATGTCGATATGCCTGATCAGGAGTCTTCATCTCCTGCAGAATAAGCTGTCTGTACAGGCAGCTTTTTTTGTATGCCAAAGTGTAAAAAGTGATATTGCAAGCCTTTTATAGTAAAGTAGAAGAAGAAACACTTTATTGAAAGCGGCGACGTTGCTTTGGGAGGTATTCATGTGCGACATGCTTTAATTACTGCCGGTTCGAAGGGTTTAGGCCGCAAAGTGACTGAAACGTTGCTTGCAAAGGGGTATTCAGTAACAGTCAATTACAGACAGGATGAGGAGGCAGTCAGCCGCCTGAAGGAAGCCTGTCCCGATTGTCTTGACCGGCTGCAATTTGTAAAAGGTGATGTCACCAAAAAAGAAGATCTGCTGCGTATTGCAGAGGCTGCCTTAAACCGCTTCGGAAGGATCGACTTTTTGATTAACAACGCGGGACCATACATATTTGAACGTAAAAAGTTAGCCGATTATACTGATGATGAATGGTATGGCATGCTGGAAGGAAATTTAAGCGCCGTCTTTCATTTATTCAAAGCGGTTATTCCTGTTATGAGAAAACAGCAATTTGGACGCATCATTACGTACGGATTCCAAGGTGCGGCTCACGCGCCCGGCTGGCTTCACCGATCGGCATTTGGCGCTGCGAAAGTGGGCTTGGCTTCTTTGACGAAGACAATTGCCATTGAAGAAGCCGAATTCGGCATAACCGCCAACATGGTTTGCCCGGGAGACATTGTCGGCGACATGAAAGAAGCATCAATAGAGGAAGCCAGAATGCGAATCGGCAAAGAAAAAACGCCGATAGGAAGATCCGGTACAGGCGAGGATATCGCCCGGATTATCGCTTTCTTGTGTGAGGAGAACTCAGACCTTGTGACAGGGACTGTCATTGAAGCCACCGGTGGCCTCAATGTCATTAACAAGAATCAAACAACATAAGTTTTTCAGCTTTTTAAAAAGGGAAAATAAAAAAATCAAAATCATGTGACGAGGTGAAAGAAATGAAAGTGACATATCACGGACATTCTGTAATCACAGTGGAAACGAAGGACCATCATATTATTTTTGATCCGTTTTTAACAGGGAATTCATTAACGGATATAAAGCCGGAGGATGTAAAAGCGGATGTCATCTTACTAACGCACGGCCACAATGACCATGTCGGCGATACTGAACAAATCGCCAAGCAAAATAACGCGTTAGTTATAGCCCCGAACGAGCTCGCTGTGTACTTAGGCTGGAAAGGCTTGAATGTTCATCCAATGCATATTGGCGGCTCCCGCCAGTTCGATTTTGGAAAAGTGAAGCTCACACAGGCCTTTCATGGATCAGCCATCACAGATGAAGAAAACAAAACAATCACTTACACAGGCATGCCTGCCGGTATTTTGCTGACTGTAGAAGATAAAACGATTTTCCACGCGGGCGATACGGCTCTTTTCTCTGATATGAAACTCATTGGCGAATTGAATCATATCGACCTTGCTTTCCTGCCGATTGGCGATAACTTTACGATGGGGCCTGAAGACGCCAAGCTTGCCGCTGAATGGCTGCGCGCAAAACAGGTCGTGCCGGTGCATTACAATACATTCCCGGTCATCGAACAAGACCCAGAAGCATTCGCTGACAGCCTGCCGGGCGGAGTCGGCAAAGTCATGTCGGTCGGTGAGACGATCGAGCTTTAAACCGTGAAACCATCTCCTGATGAATCAGGAGGTGGTTTTTATTTTTTCAGTTATCCTGTAATGGTCTTATCAGAGGTTCCTTCCAATTCTTTGCTGTGCTGCTGAAAACGTTTGGTTATCCGGGCGATCAAGTCCTTCGTGGCGCGGTCAAAATGATCTTCTTTTTGATTTGTCAACAGCCCTATGGGCGGGGTGATATCCAGGTTCAGAATTGGAATGACTTTAGTGCCGTTGAACGGTTTAGAGTGTGCGGTGCTGGTAAAGATTGAAATTCCGATGTTTTCACGTACGTAATATTCATGTGACATGCTGCTTGTGAGCTCCATTTTTTTGTAGCGATTCCCGAGTTCTCTATGTAAGTGCTGTTCAATTTGTAAGCGAATGGGGCAATTGGCGGGCGTAAATATGAAGCGCTCTTCTGCTAAATCAGACAAATGGACAGCCTTCTTCTCAGCGAGCGGATGTTGATCAGATACAATCACATTTAATGTGTCATAAAAAAATGGATGGTAGTAATTTTCAAGAATCAGCTCCGGCTCGCCGCAGACTGCAAAATCAATCGTCCCGTCTAAGAGCTTTTGACTGCAGGTATTGGCGTCATCAACCTTGATATTAACTGTTATCTTTGGGTAATCCTTTAAGAAATCCTTTAAAATCTCGGGGAATATCAGACTGGCGGTTGGCTCTGAAACCCCTATGTTGATAATGCCTGCCTCTTCTTCCTTTAAGTCGGAGAGGTTGTGTTTAAGCGCCTCGTATTGTATCAAGAGATCTCCTGTTCGTTCATAAAAAAGCTTCCCTGCTTTTGTCAACTGCAGGCTTTTTCCTCTTTCAAACAGCAGTACGCCTAAATCCTGCTCCAATTGCTTCATACGCATCGATATCGTCGGCTGCGAGTAGTTGAGTATTTCTGCAGCTTTATAGAAGCTTCCAAATTTTACAATCGTATGAAACGTTTTGATTGAGCGTAACTCCAATGTGCTCCCTCCTGTTTTTCATCATTAAAAATACTGAAGTGAAGGTTTACTTTTTTTGATTAGTCAAAGATCAGAGTATGCTTTATAGTATAAACAATAAAAACTTAGTAAACAAATAGGAATTATATATTTTGTGAAGAGGAGTGACAAAAATGAGTGAGGATATTTTTCGACTGGCAACTGTTGAAGATGCATCGGAGCTGTTGAAACTGGTTAACAGCGCATTTCAGCCCATTCGGCAGCTGGATATTGATTGGCCATCCACGAGAGCTGATATCCAAATGGTATCAGAAAATATTGAACATCATTCAGCGATTGTGCTGGAGCGGGATGGGAAGCTGATTTCAACGATTACAATCAGGTTCCCGTGGGAGAGTGAGACGCCTCCTTCAAAATATCCGTTTGTGTGGTGGTTTGCGACACTGCCGGAATATAAAGGACAAGGCGCCGGAAGTAAGCTGCTTACGTATGTTGAAGAAAAAGTGCTTCGAGATATGCTGAAGGCTCCTGCGCTGACACTCGGCACATCGGCGCGCAAGCATCCTTGGCTTGCTGACATGTACAGAAGGAGAGGGTATGAAGTGTATTTTGAGCAGGAAAAAGACGGGGACATAGGTGTGATGATGCACAAGGTTCTGATTCCGGAACGATTTAACCCAACGCTTTTAGGTGCGCCCAGCTGGGCATGATGTGAGGCAGCCTATGAATAAGCGTAAAGGATTGGTTTTGCTGCTGTCAGTGTTTGCATTACTTGGCGGGGGATGTTCGCAAACAAATAACAAAACAGATCCTCAAGCTCAAACGGTCATAGTCGGCACTGGAACAGATTTTCCGAATATTGCGTTTTTAGATGAAAAAGGCGATTTGACCGGGTATGACATTGAAGTGATGAAAGCCATCGATAAGGAGTTGCCTCAATATACATTTGAATTTAAAACGATGGATTTCTCAAATCTGCTGACGAGTCTCGGAAATAAAAAAATTGATGTGATTGCGCACAATATGGCCAAAAATAAAGAACGAGAAAAGCGTTTTTTGTATCATAAAGTCCCATATAACTACTCGCCGATGTACATCACGGTGAAAGAGGATAATCACAAGATTCATACATTAAAAGACTTGCACGGAAAAACAGTCATAGTTGGCGCCACGTCAAATGCGGCAGATTATATTACAAATTACAACAAAACGCACGGCAGCCCGATTCATTTGAGATATGCGGGACAGGGAAGCAATGACACCGCCAATCAAATTGAAACCGGGCGCGCAGATGCAACGATAGCTACACCGTTTGCCGTCGATTTTCAGAATAAAACGCACGCCTTCCGCCAAAAGACAGTCGGTGACGTGTTATTAGATACCGAGGTGTACTTTATGTTTAATAAAGGCAGCCAAACCTTGGCGGATGACACGGATCAAGCGATTAAAAAGCTGGAGAAAAACGGAACGCTAAAAAAACTAAGCCGAAAATGGCTCGGGGCAGATTATTCAAAATCAAGTTTTGAAAAATAAATGGGGCGATGAGATGAAAATGAAAGCAGCATTTATGACAATATTATTTTCGCTTATAACAGTTCTGTCAGCTTGCGGTGCAGGCAGTCAAACGACGGGAGCCGGGCAAAAGAAGGTACAGACGATCACGGTCGGAACTGGAACCCAATTTCCGAATATTTGCTTTATTGATGAAAAAGGCGATTTAACCGGTTATGATGTCGAACTGATCAAAGAGCTTGATAAGCGCCTGCCACATTATAAATTCACATTTAAAACGATGGAATTTTCCAACCTGCTTGTCAGCCTCGGACAGCATAAAGTCGATATCGTGGCACATCAAATGGAGAAAAGCAAAGAGCGTGAGAAAAAATTTCTGTTTAACAAGGTTGCTTACAACCATTTTCCTTTAAAAATTACTGTGCTTCAAAATAACGATACGATCCGTGGAATTGAAGACTTAAAAGGAAAACGGGTGATTACGAGTGCCACCTCCAACGGAGCGCTTGTACTGAAAAAATGGAATGAGGATAATGGACGGCCGTTTGAGATTGCCTATGAGGGCCAAGGCGCAAATGAGACTGCGAATCAGCTGAAATCGGGGCGTGCGGACGCAACGATCTCAACGCCTTTTGCAGTAGACTTTCAAAACAAGACGAGCGCTATTAAAGAAAAAACCGTCGGTCATGTGCTTTCAAATGCTAAAGTGTATTTTATGTTTAACAAAAATGAACAAACGTTAAGTGACGATATTGATAAAGCCTTACAGGAAATCATTGATGACGGAACGCTGAAAAGGCTCAGTTTGAAATGGCTTGGTGACGACTATTCCAAAGAGCAGTATTAGGTAAAAAGAGAGGGAGCAGTGATGGAAAAAGCGTTTGATATGAACATGATTGGAGATTTTGTGCCGACGTTAACTGCTTTTTTACCGATTACATTATACATTTTAACACTGTCCTTGCTTTTCGGTTTTGTATTAGGACTCTTTCTGGCACTGCCCCGCATCTACAATATTCCAATTGTAAATCAATTGGCAAAAGTGTATATCTCATTTTTCAGGGGAACGCCTATCATGGTGCAGCTTTTCATCGTGTTTTACGGAATCCCGGCGCTTACGGGGCTTATCGGGATTGATACATCAAAAATGGACCCGTTTTATGCTGCTGTCGCAACCTACGCGTTAAGCAATGCAGCGGCAGCCGCAGAAATCATTCGAGCGGGGGTGGGCAGTGTAGATAAAGGCCAAACGGAAGCGGCGTACAGTATTGGCTTAAGCGGTAGTCAGGCCTTCAGGCGAATCGTTCTGCCCCAGGCACTTGTCCAGGTGTTTCCAAATATGGGAAACATGGTGATCAGTTCTTTAAAAGATACATCTCTAGCTTTTTCAATAGGTGTTATGGATATGTCCGGAAGGGGCCAAACACTGATTACCTCAAGCAACCATTCTCTTGAAGTTTACATTGCGCTATCGATTGTTTATTATGCTGTAGCGGTTTTATTCGAATGGTTCTTTCGAGTGGCAGAAAAACGAATCAAGAAGAATCAAACAAGGATTGTTACTGTTTTTGACATGAACATACATTGATATATTTCTTCGGATGAGGGGGGAGAAGATTGCAATTTGACTTTCCATTTATCGTTTCCGCCATGAAGGAAATGGTAAAGACCATTCCTCTGACATTGATGATGGCTGTTTTGCCGATCGTGTTTGGATTTCTCGTGGCTCTTGGAAATATAATTGTTAGAATTTTTAGAATTAAGGGCTTGGTGGCTTGCTCAAGGTTTTATGTGTCTTTCTTTCGAAGTACGCCTGCAATTCTTCACATTATGTTGATTTATTTAGGGATACCGCCTGTTGCGGATCAAGTCAGCAGTTTTTTTCATCTCGGCTGGTCCGCCAATGAGATACCGGTCTCCATGTTTGTCATCATGGCCTTGTCTTTAACTGCCGGAGCTTATCTCACAGAAATCATCCGGTCAGGCATTCTGGCGATGGATACCGGTCAGGTCGAAGCGGCTTATTCAATCGGCTTGACACACAGCCAAACCTTTCGGCGTGTAATATTGCCGCAGGCGCTGATGGTTTCCATCCCAAACTTCACAAATTTGGGTATCGGCTTTTTGCATACAACCTCTATCGCAGCTATAGTGGCTGTCCCAGAGATTACAGGGACGGCGACTATCGTTGCTTCTGATAATTATGCATTTTTAGAAGCATTTATCGGAGCAGCGATTATCTATTGGGTGCTGACTCTAATCCTAGAATCCGTAAATGGAGTATTAGAGAGAAAGGCAGCCAGATTTCAAGGAGGCACTTTATGATTGAGATTAAAAATATCCATAAACAGTTTGGCATCCACCATGTATTAAAAGGGATAAATCTCACGGTACGCAAGGGAGAAGTTGTGACGATTATCGGGCCGAGCGGATCAGGGAAAACCACCTTTTTACGCTGCCTGAATTTATTAGAACGGCCGGACGAAGGGGTCATTTCTTTACACGACAAAGTGATTAATTGCAGCTTTCCGTCCAAAAAAGACATTCACTGGCTGAGAAAACAGACGGCAATGGTATTTCAGCAATATCATCTGTTTGCTCACAAAACGGTGATTGAAAATGTCATGGAGGGCTTGACGATTGCCCGGAAAATGAGAAAACAAGACGCGTATGCCGTAGCGGAAAATGAACTGAGAAAGGTCGGGCTTCAAGATAAATTGAATGCTTATCCGAGTCAGTTATCGGGAGGACAAAAGCAGAGGGTCGGGATAGCAAGGGCGCTTGCCATTCATCCTGATGTGCTGCTGTTCGATGAGCCGACGGCAGCGCTTGACCCGGAGCTGGTCGGTGAAGTGCTTGAGGTAATGCTGGAAATCGTGAAAACCGGAGCCACCATGATTGTTGTTACACATGAAATGGAGTTTGCAAGAAGGGTCTCTGATCAAGTTGTTTTTATGGATGAAGGAGTCATTGTTGAGCAAGGAACCCCGGAGGAAGTCTTCCGCCATACCAAAAAAGACAGAACGAGGCAGTTTCTCCGCCGTGTTTCGCCGGAATATTTATTTGAACCAAAAGAACACATAAAGGAGCCGGTGATATGATCCGCTTAAGTATTTTAGACCAAAGCTTGATTGGTGAAGGGGAGACAGCAGCTGATACATTACAGCATACAGTGAGATTGGCGCAAATGGCTGAAGAGTGTGGATATCACCGATTTTGGGTGGCCGAACATCACAATAATGATGAGATTGCAGGGTCTGCACCCGAGGTTCTTTTAGGCTATCTTGCTGCAAGCACAAGAAAAATTCGTTTAGCATCAGGCGGAGTGATGCTGCAGCATTATAGCTCCTATAAAGTAGCGGAGCAATTCCATCTTCTATCAGCGTTAGCTCCCGGCCGTATAGATCTTGGAGTGGGCAAAGCGCCCGGCGGGTTTCAGCTGTCCACAGACGCGCTGCAGGCTGAATATAAAAAACCGGTGCGTCAGTTTGATGAAAAACTGGAGGAGCTTACTCATTTCGTTCGGGATGATTTTCCTGATACCCACCGCTATGCCGCATTGCGTCCTAGGCCGCAGGTTGATCGGAAGCCGGGTATTTTTCTATTGGGAGGAAGCGGAGAGAGTGCCATTTCGGCTGCAAAACTGGGAATCTCTTTTGTCTTTGCTTACTTTATTAATGGTGAAGAGGAAGTGCTGAAGGAAGCCCGCCGAGCATTTGACGCGCATCTCCCGCCAGGATCTGAGGCTGAATTTCATCTTGCCCCCGCTGTTTTTGCGGCACATACAAAAGAAGAAGCGGAAAAACATATTGTGTCGCGTGAATCGATAAAAGTGGTTTTGAAAGACGGGCGTAAGGTCAACGTCGGTTCCCGCGAACAGGCTGAGGCCTATCTGGAAAACGTCACAGAGCCCTATGACATCATCGTGCAAAAAACCGGGATTATTGCCGGAACAAAGGAAGAAGTGGCAGAAGAATTAACACGTTTATCAGGCACATACAAAATCAATGATTTTGTTATTTTTACACCTATCAAAAATGCTGAAGAAAAACAGCTGTCTTATCAGCTGCTGAGCGAAGCAGTTTTAGCTGCAAAACGTTAAGGAGGGACAGAAGAATGAGTGATGTTTTGAACATTGTGGTTTGGAGTAAAAAAGGCTGTTCGTATTGTGAGGAAGTCAAGAATTATTTGAATGAAAAAGGGTTCCCGTTCCAAAATATCGATGTTTCAGAGAAAGAGGAACTTCGGGATATTTTACAGGTGAAATATGGGGTGCGCCATGTGCCTGTGGTCGAAATCGGGCGCGGCAATCAGTATCAAGGGATAACTGAAATCGGCATTGAACACCTTGATCTTGCACTTGCTAATCATGCACAGATAAAGGAGGCAAAAAGATGACACGTTCAGATTTTATTCAGTTTGGAGCCATGATTCACGGTGTCGGGGGAACAACTGACGGCTGGCGTCATCCCGATATTGATCCCTCGGCCAGCACGAATATTGAATTTTACATGAAAAAGGCGCAAACAGCTGAAAAAGGTTTGTTTAGTTTTATTTTCATTGCAGACGGCTTATTTATTTCTGAAAAATCGATTCCTCATTTTTTAAACCGTTTTGAACCGATCACCATTTTATCTGCGCTGGCATCGGTTACCAAAAATATTGGTTTAGTAGGGACGTTCTCTACATCTTTTACTGAGCCATTCACTATCTCCAGACAATTGATGTCGCTGGACCATATCAGCGGGGGCAGGGCTGGCTGGAATCTTGTTACTTCTCCACAGGAAGGAGCGGCGCGCAACCATAGTAAGTCTAATTTGCCAGAACACACTGAACGTTACGAGATCGCACAAGAGCATTTGGATGTTGTGCGCGGGCTGTGGAATTCCTGGGAGCATGACGCATTTATACACAATAAGAAAACAGGGCAGTTTTTCGATCCGGCGAAGCTTCATCGCCTGAATCATAAAGGAAAGTATTTTCAAGTAGAGGGGCCCTTGAATATCGGGCGCTCTAAGCAGGGAGAGCCTGTAGTGTTTCAAGCGGGTTCATCAGAAACAGGCCGGCAGTTTGCTGCTAAAAATGCGGATGCGATTTTTACCCATTCCAATTCATTAGAAGAGACAAAAGCGTTTTATGCGGATGTGAAAAGGCGAGCTGCTGATGAAGGGCGTGATCCTTCAGGTGTGCGGATTTTTCCAGGGATCAGCCCGATTGTGGCAGATACGGAAGAAGAGGCGGAAAAGAAGTATCGTGAATTTGCAGAATTGATACCGATTGAAAATGCTGTTACGTATTTGGCCCGTTTTTTTGATGATTATGATCTGAGTGTTTACCCGTTGGATGAGCCATTTCCCGATATTGGCGATGTGGGAAAGAATGCGTTTCAAAGCACAACAGACCGGATTAAGAGAGAAGCAAAAGCCAGAAATCTGTCATTGCGGGAGGTAGCACAGGAAATGGCTTTTCCACGGCCTTTATTTATCGGCACATCAGAGCGTGTCGCATCCTTAATTGAAACTTGGTTCAACGCTGAGGCGGCAGATGGGTTTATCATTGGGTCGGATATACCGGGAACACTTGATGCTTTTGTAGAAAAGGTGATTCCGATTCTTCAAGAAAGAGGGCTTTATCGTCAAGATTATCGCGGCGGGACATTGCGGGAAAATCTCGGTCTTGGCATTCCGCAGCATCAATCCGTTTTACATTCATCACATCAATAGGTTTCGTCTGATCGAATGCGGAAGCTGAGAGGGGAGGCTGACTTTTTTGACGATCATTGCCGGTACGGTTGTGAAAGGAAAACAATTAGGCAGAAAGCTTGGATTCCCCACGGCAAATGTAGATGCAAAAATGCATGGGCTGCGTAATGGAGTTTATGGGGTTCTGGCGACAGTCAATCATCAATTTCATTTAGGGGTTATGAATATCGGTGTGAAACCGACGGTGGGCTCTAACCTTGAAAAGACATTGGAGATTTTTTTGTTTGACTTTCATAGAGACATCTATGGAGAAAAAATCGAATGCAGCATTCTCTTTAAAATTAGAGAAGAAAGAAGGTTTGATTCTTTGGAGTCGTTAACAAAGCAAATTAAAAAGGATATTTCGTGCGTTGCAAAACGCTTTGAGCTGATTGGGATTATGGCACCGAACAAAAAAGAAAGCCTGCTTTCCCATCAGGAGTTAAATCTTCCGGATCTCTGCTTTTACAAGAAATGTAACAACCTATATGGCGTCAACCGAGGCGTATACAATGTTATTGATAACTGGTTTTTTGAGTACGGAATTACACAAGTAGCTTACAGGCGCATTTATATTTTATCTTTTTTAAGCTTTTTGAAAGAAGATAATCCGAAAGTTTCCAGCAAGTATATAAGATTTGGGGCGGGCGGTCTTACTAATAAATTGAACCGATTTATTTCATCTTATGTTGAAGAGTCTGAAGAAAATATATTGGGATAGGGAAAGGAGCGGAACATATGTCTTTGGATTATTGGAGAAATATAGAAGGCTCCTATCCATATCAGACTACAGGAAATGACATCCTGACGTTGAAAGAGGAGTCTAATCCCGTAAATCTCTCAACGCTAGAAAAGCAGCTCATTGGCATTCGCCGGCACCTGCACCAATATCCTGAACTGTCAAAAGAAGAATTTGAAACAACTGCTTTTATAAAAAAATGCCTTAAAGAAAAGGGGATACAGATTCGCCCTACTGCTCTAAAAACGGGTGTGTTCGCAGACATAGCAGGGGAGTCAGAAGGTCCGGCGATTGCTTTGAGGGCTGATATTGACGCCTTGCCAATCGAAGAAAAAACAGGATTGCCTTATGCGTCTAAACATAAAGGGATCATGCATGCGTGCGGTCATGATTTTCATACGGCAGCGCTTCTTGGTGCGGCCTTTTTATTGAAGGAAAATCAAGACAGTCTGAAAGGGAGGATTCGTTTATTATTTCAGCCGGCAGAGGAAGCGGGTGCAGGCGCTGCAAAAGTGATAGAGGACGGCCAACTGGATGGCATTGATGCGGTTATTGGACTTCATAATAAACCGGATATCGCGGTTGGGACTGTAGGGTTAAAAATAGGCCCGCTTATGGCTGCTGTTGACCGATTTAAAGTAGAGATAGAAGGGAAAGGTGCTCATGCAGCATTGCCGCATAATGGTTTTGATCCAATTGTCGGCGCTTCTCAGCTTATTGTCGCCCTGCAAACGATTGTGAGCAGAAATGTAAACCCGCTGCAAAGCGCGATTTTAACCGTAGGGAAAATCAACGGCGGCAGCACTTGGAATGTCATTCCGGATACAGTTGTCATTGAGGGCACTGTTCGTACATTTGATTCAGAGGTTCGTGATCAAGTGAAACAGCGTTTTTTGGCAGTCACAGAGCAGATTTCTGCCGCTTTCTCGTTAAAGGCAAATGTGAAGTGGCATTCCGGATCGCCGCCGCTTTGTAATGATGAGGCAATAACGGGGCTGGTGCGAGACGCTGCGCATAAAGCGAAACTTCAAGTCATTGATCCCGACCCATCAACCGCGGGGGAAGATTTTGCTTATTATCTTGAGCATATTCCGGGATCCTTTGCGTTTTTTGGAACAGACGGTGATCATGATTGGCACCACCCTGCATTTACAATTGATGAAACTGCCATTATCAAAGCCTCTTATTTTTTATATGAAAGCGCCAAGAGATTGTTAGATTCGAATGAAGAATCAAAAATATCTGATTGATATAGATGGGGTGTTCTGATGAAGAAATTAATCGTTTTTGCATTTATTGGTTTATTGTCGCAGTTAATAGACGGTTCGTTAGGTATGGCTTATGGGGTTACCTCAACTTCTTTGTTATTGGCGTTTGGCATCACACCTGCTGTGGCTTCGGCTTCTGTCCATTTAGCGGAAGTCGTAACGACTGCCGCATCGGGAGTGTCGCATATTAAATTTGGCAATGTTGACAAACAAACCGTTTATCAGCTTGTCATTCCCGGCTCTATAGGCGCTTTTTTAGGCGCGGCATTCCTCAGCCAATTACCTGGAGATGTGGCGAAACCCTATATTTCTTTGTTTTTGCTCCTTCTGGGCGGATATGTATTAATCAGGTTTTTATTTCAATATAAGCCGGCTCTTGAGAAGAAGCATGTGCCGTTAAACCGAAAACAATCCATCCCATTGGGAGTGATCGCTGGTTTTGCAGATGCCACAGGCGGAGGCGGCTGGGGGCCGGTGACCACTCCGATTTTATTATCCCGCAAAGGCTTGAGCCCGAGGAAAGTTGTCGGGACTGTAGACACAAGTGAATTTGCCATCGCCGTATCTGCAACTGCCGGTTTTCTTATTTCATTAGGATGGGAGGACGTCAATTGGTTATGGGTGTTTTCACTAATGGCCGGCGGAATTATCGCTGCCCCTATCGCAGCATGGCTGGTGCAGAAGTTTCATCCGCAATTGATGGGTGTGCTTGTTGGAGGGTTTATTATTCTGGTAAATGCCAGAACATTAATAAATGAATGGATCGCAAACACAGCTGTTTATCCATTGATCTATACGGCCATAGGGGCGATATGGCTATTTGCAGTTTTATTTGTTTTATCTAAAATAGGGAATCGAAATATTGTTAAGACAGCGGTTGATGTCCATTTAAAAGAAAAATAAAGGTTTTTCCGCTTTACGATGTAAAAGGAGCCACGGGGTCCTTGCGCTTGACTGGAACGAAATCAACGCTGTAAGAAGCCGGTCGGGCTTCTTTTTTATTTTCCAGCCTCATTGCGTATAAATCCTTTGAAACCTTATAATAAAAACAAGAAGACTGTCCTTAGAGGTGAAAGGCTTGGCAACGAAGCATGAACAAATTTTAACGTATATCGATTCACTGCCTGTCGGTGAAAAAATTTCTGTCCGAAGAATTGCAAAGGAAATGAAAGTAAGCGAAGGAACCGCGTACAGAGCGATCAAGGAAGCAGAGAATAAAGGGTTTGTCAGCACGATTGAACGTGTGGGCACAATCAGAATTGAACAAAAGAAAAAAGAGAACATTGAAAAGCTTACCTATGCAGAGGTTGTAAATGTTATAGACGGACAAGTGCTCGGAGGCAGGGCAGGGCTCCATAAGACATTGAATAAATTCGTCATCGGCGCGATGGAGCTTGACGCGATGATGCGTTACACCGCAGCGGGGAATCTTTTGATTGTCGGAAACAGAATAAATGCACACAGGCAGGCGCTTGAAGCGGGCGCGGCCGTATTGGTGACCGGAGGCTTTAACACGGATGACAGCATTGTGCAGCTGGCAGATGAGCTTGAACTGCCGATTTTATCCACGAGCTATGACACCTTTACAGTTGCCGCGATGATTAACCGGGCAATATATGACCAGCTGATCAAAAAAGAAATTGTTTTGGTGGAGGACATCCTAACACCTGCTGACCGCACGGTATATCTTTCGCCTAAGGATAAACTTGAAAAATGGTATGAGAAAAATTTTGAAACGGGGCACGGCCGCTTCCCGGTTGTCGACGATCAAATGAAAATCCATGGCATTCTGACATCAAAAGATATTGCTGGCCATGACCGAAATGCATCTATAGAAAAAGTTATGACCAAAAATCCCGTCACGGTTATTGGGAAAACATCTGTCGCTTCAGCTGCGCAAATGATGGTATGGGAAGGGATCGAAGTGCTTCCCGTCACTGACGGCCACCAAAAACTCATCGGCATGATCAGCCGCCAAGACGTATTGAAAGCTCTTCAAATGATTCAAAAGCAGCCGCAGGTCGGGGAGAAGCTTGATGATATCGTTTCAAGGGGGTTTAAAGATGAGGGTGATGATAAAGAAGATCAAACGGTTTACGAGTATGAAGTCACGCCGCAAATGACAAATCAGCTTGGAACCATTTCTTATGGCGTATTTACGACTATTTTGACGCAAGCGGCAAACCGATTTTTGCGCTCGAAAAAACGCGGCGAACTCGTCATAGAGAGCATCACCATCTTCTTTTTGAAGCCTGTGCAGATGGAATCAGTCATCGAAGTCAAACCTCGCATCTTGGAGGCCGGCAGAAAGTTTGGGAAAATGGAAGTGGAAGTGCACAGCCAAGGTCATATCGTGTCTAAAGCGATGTTGATGGTTCAGCTGATGGAAAGAAGCTAAGGGACGTTCAGGCGCCCCTTACGCGTGATCTCTTTCAGCTTCTTTGGCGTGAAGGGGATTGTAATGCCTAAAGGCTTTATAACCTGCCCAAGCGCTTCCTGCTCCTATGACGATAAAGATACCGCCGATTACTAACGTTAATACTGAATGGAATAATATCATTTGGTTAAGCCCGTAGAACAGGACTAGTGACCCTAAGGCCATGCTTGATTTTGCTGAATAGATTTCTTTTGCCAAAGATGGCTTTGCCCGTACGCCTTTTACTTTATAGTACACATAAAAGCAGGCTGAAAGCCCAATCAAAAAAACAAGAACCAGCATAAATGAAATCCTCCATCGTAAAAGTTTACAAACCCATTTTATACAAAAACGGGCTTGGTTTTGACGTTATTTTTCTTTTCCGTCGGCAGAGAATGTGATTTAATGAATAAAAACAATAAAGGAGTATCAAATGAAAACAGAATTGATCAGAACCATATCATTATATGACACGATTATCTTACATAGACATGTGCGTCCTGATCCGGATGCCTACGGATCACAGTGCGGGCTTACGGAAATCCTGCGTGAAACATATCCTGAAAAAAATATTTTTGCGGTCGGCACGCCTGAACCGTCCCTCTCTTTCTTATATTCCCTTGATGAGGTGGACAATGAAACATATGAAGGCGCACTTGTCATTGTCTGTGACACGGCAAATCAGGAAAGAATCGACGATCAGCGTTATCCTTCAGGAGCCAAACTAATGAAAATCGACCACCATCCGAACGAAGATCCATACGGTGACCTTCTCTGGGTCGATACAAGCGCCAGCTCAGTAAGTGAAATGATTTACGAGCTGTATTTAGAAGGAAAAGAGCACGGCTGGAAGCTGAATACGAAAGCGGCAGAGCTGATCTACGCCGGCATTGTTGGAGATACCGGACGCTTTTTATTTCCGAATACCACGGAAAAAACATTAAAATATGCAGGCGAGCTCATTCAGTATCCATTCTCTTCCTCAGAGTTATTTAATCAATTGTATGAAACAAAACTGAATGTGGTGAAGCTTAACGGCTTTATCTTTCAAAATGTGTCTTTGTCCGAAAACGGGGCTGCTTCTGTTTTCATCAAAAAGGATACGCTTGAAAAATTCGGCACAACGGCTTCTGAAGCGTCGCAGCTTGTCGGGACGCTTGGCAATATCTCAGGTATTCGCGCCTGGGTGTTTTTCGTAGAAGAAGACGATCAAATCAGAGTCAGATTCCGTTCGAAGGGGCCTGTCATTAACGGACTTGCCCGGAAATATAACGGCGGAGGGCATCCGTTTGCTTCAGGCGCCTCTATTTACAGTTGGGATGAAGCTGATCGGATTTTAGCTGATCTGGAAACATTATGTAAAGAACACGAGTAGAGGGGAGACCCTCTCTCTTAGTGTTCATCTGTGACGGGGATGAACCAGCAGCCGAAATCAGTAAGGTCCTCGTAGACTTGGAGATTGTGTGATTGAAGTTCTTTTTTGATGAGGGAAGCGAGTGAGTTTGTTTCGGCATATGCAGAAAAACCTTGTCTGAGACGGGCTGCTTGATCTTTTGCTAACTGACGGTCACTGTAAACCTCCATTTCCCTTCCTCCTTCCTTTCGCCATTAAGCCTCACATATAGTTTATAAAAAAGAATGGGAAAAAGCGACAGAAGTTTGGAGAATTTAAAAAAAATCCATAATTATGTGGCGAAAGATATTTCAAGTTCCACTGTCAGCCTCGTATAAATAATCAATTCTCTGACGGTTGCCTCGTATTTTTTTTCATTGATCATATAGACTTTATTTTCAATTGTCCGCTTCAAGAGATCCTTTGTTTGATAGACGCTCTCTATGTCTTTTGTAATCACCTCTGAAATATCATCCTTTACATGCTCCTCGAATTTCGTTTTATCCGGCTGTGATATTTTATATTTATCCCCATTCAGCAATTTGACGCTGACGCTTTGAATCAGCAGTTTTCTTTTATTATCTTCATTCAGTTTATGGAGGTCTTCCTGATAGATCGAAATTTGATTGTTCAAGTCTTTTACATGCTCTTTTTGCTTTTCGATGAGGCTGACCTGCTCCTCTTGGAATGTTCCGTAAGTAAACAGGAAAAAGAACCAGCTAATTACGGCTCCGCACATCATTCCCGCGAAAAAACGCTGCCATCCCGGTTTTTTGTAATGCTGGGGGACCCTCATGAAGAAAGATGCTCCTGGGTCAGCCATGATATAATAAGCCAGCCGCTTTGCGCGCCTCCCATGGCCGAAATAATTAAAAGAAGCTGTTTAAAGATATCTCTCGTATTGCCTTCGAGTATGCCGCGTTCAAAGCTGTATACCGCATCAAAGGTGCCTCCGATAGCTGCGACAAGCGCCCATATTTTTAACCGGTTGGCAAGCTTTGTAATGGCTGTAAGCGGGGGTTCGCCTGCCAAATATGCTCCGAGCCCTCCAATGAGTGCGCCCCCGATCAGCACCCCTAACGCAATGAAGTAGCTATTGATAAAATTCACCATAAATCCTGCTTCCTGATCCATCTTTATCACCTCACCTTTTATATCATATTGAGCTTTCAGGACAAGTATGATGATGAGTCAAAAAAGAACATTTGTTTCTTTTGGAAACCGGCCTTATAATGAAGGAAGAAATGGATCGTAATGAGAAAGAGGTGATAGCATGTCTTTTGTTCACCTGCAAGTGCATAGCGGGTATAGCCTGCTAAACAGCGCCGCGGCTGTGGAAGAGCTCGTCAGTGAAGCTGACAGGCTCGGATATGCGTCTTTGGCGCTGACAGATGATCATGTCATGTACGGAGCTATTCAATTTTATAAAGCTTGCAAGGCGAGAGGGATCAACCCAATAATCGGTTTGACGGCTTCTGTTTTTACAGATGACAGCGAACTTGAAGCATACCCGCTCGTCCTGCTGGCAAAATCAAATACAGGCTATCAAAACCTGCTGAAAATCAGCAGCGTTCTGCAATCTAAATCAAAAGGCGGACTGAAGCCGAAATGGCTTCACAGTTATCGAGAAGGGATTATCGCAATAACGCCCGGCGAAAAAGGATATATTGAAACGCTTCTTGAAGGAGGGCTGTTCGAACAGGCTGCTCAAGCCTCGCTGGAATTTCAGTCTATATTCGGAAAGGGAGCTTTTTATTTCTCCTATCAGCCTTTTAAAGGGAATCAAGTCTTGTCTGAGCAGATTCTAAAGCTATCAGAAGAAACGGATATCCCTGTTACGGCCACAGGCGATGTGCATTACATAAGGAAGGAAGATAAGGCTGCCTACCGTTGTTTGAAAGCGATTAAAGCGGGGGAAAAACTGACGGATGCACCCGCTGAAGATTTGCCTGATCTCGATTTGAAACCACTCGAAGAAATGCAAAACATTTATCGAGAGCATCCCGAGGCACTGCAAGCTTCTGTAGAGATCGCGGAACAATGCCGGGTTGACGTCAGTCTCGGGCAGACCCGTCTACCGTCTTTCCCGACCCCAGACGGAACGTCCGCTGATGATTATTTAACGGATATCTGTATGGAGGGACTCCGCAGCCGTTTCGGCAAGCCTGATGAACGATACCTTCGCCGTCTTCAATATGAGCTTGATGTCATCAAGCGGATGAAGTTCAGCGATTACTTTCTGATCGTGTGGGATTTTATGAAGCACGCCCATGAAAAAGGGATTGTTACAGGACCGGGAAGAGGTTCTGCGGCAGGTTCTCTTGTGGCATATGTGCTGTATATCACAGATGTTGACCCGATTAAGCATCACCTTCTGTTTGAAAGATTTTTAAATCCCGAACGCGTCAGCATGCCGGATATTGATATTGACTTTCCCGATACTAGAAGGGATGAAGTCATTCAATATGTTCAGCAGAAATACGGTGCGATGCACGTCGCACAGATTATCACTTTTGGAACACTTGCGGCAAAGGCGGCGCTCCGGGACGTCGGCAGAGTATTCGGCGTCAGCCCGAAGGAGGCAGATCAGCTTGCAAAACTCATTCCTTCAAGACCGGGCATGACGCTGGATGAAGCGAGACAGCAGTCACCGCAGCTGGATAAGCGGCTTCGGGAGTCAAGCCTGCTTCAGCAAGTCTATTCAATTGCCCGGAAAATAGAAGGGCTGCCAAGGCATGCATCAACCCACGCAGCGGGCGTTGTCCTGAGTGAAGAACCGTTAACAGATGTTGTTCCGCTTCAAGAAGGGCATGAAGGGATCTATTTAACGCAATACGCGATGGACCATCTTGAAGACTTGGGCCTTTTAAAAATGGATTTCTTAGGCTTGAGGAATCTGACACTTATTGAATCCATCACTTCAATGATTGAAAAAGAAGAAAATATTAATATAGATCTTTCAAGTATATCCTACAGCGATGACAAAACGTTCTCCTTGCTGTCAAAAGGGGATACGACAGGCATTTTCCAACTTGAATCTGCAGGGATGAGAAGCGTCTTGAAACGGCTGAAACCTTCGGGCCTAGAAGATATTGTGGCGGTCAATGCACTGTACCGGCCGGGTCCGATGGAAAATATTCCGTTATTTATCGACCGTAAACACGGCCGGGCGCCTGTTCACTATCCTCATGAAGATTTAAGGAGCATTTTGGAAGATACATATGGCGTCATTGTGTATCAGGAACAAATTATGATGATTGCTTCCCGTATGGCGGGGTTTTCTTTAGGCGAAGCGGACCTATTGAGAAGGGCGGTCAGCAAAAAGAAAAAAGAAATCCTGGACAGAGAGCGAAGCCATTTTGTTGAAGGGTGCTTAAAAAAGGAGTATTCTGTAGACACTGCAAATGAGGTCTACGATTTAATCGTCAAATTCGCAAACTATGGCTTTAACAGAAGCCATGCGGTGGCATACAGCATGATCGGGTGCCAGCTTGCGTATTTGAAAGCTCATTATCCGTTATATTTTATGTGCGGATTGCTGACAAGCGTCATTGGCAATGAGGATAAAATCTCTCAATATCTTTACGAAGCAAAGGGGAGCGGGATTCGTATCCTTCCTCCGTCAGTGAATAAAAGCAGTTTTCCGTTTACAGTTGAAAACGGATCTGTCAGATACAGCCTCCGCGCAATAAAAAATGTAGGCGTCTCAGCAGTCAAAGATATATATAAAGCAAGAAAAGAGAAACCATTTGAAGATCTTTTCGATTTCTGCTTTCGCGTGCCGTCAAAAAGCGTAAATCGCAAAATGCTTGAAGCACTTATCTTTTCTGGTGCGATGGACGAATTCGGCCAAAACCGGGCCACGCTGCTCGCATCCATTGATGTTGCTTTGGAACATGCTGAGCTATTCGCCGCGGACGATGACCAAATGGGATTGTTTTTAGATGAATCGTTTTCAATTAAGCCGAAGTATGTGGAGACGGAGGAGCTTCCTCTGGTGGATTTACTTGCGTTTGAAAAGGAAACGCTTGGCATTTATTTTTCAAATCATCCTCTCTCCGCCTTCCGAAAACAGCTCACTGCGCAAGGAGCAGTCTCCATTCTGCAGGCTCAGCGGGCAGTCAAAAGGCAGCTTTCACTAGGCGTTCTGCTGTCGAAGATCAAAACGATTCGGACGAAAACAGGTCAAAACATGGCGTTTTTAACGCTCAGTGATGAAACCGGCGAGATGGAAGCCGTAGTCTTCCCTGAACAATTCAGACAGCTTTCTCCCGTTTTAAGAGAAGGCGCTCTTTTGTTCACTGCGGGGAAATGTGAAGTTAGACAAGATAAGATCCAATTCATCATGTCCCGGGCAGAATTATTAGAAAATATGGATGCAGAAAAAGCGCCATCGGTTTATATAAAAATAGAAAGCAGTCAGCACAGCCAGGAGATCCTGGCAAAGATTAAGCGCATTTTGCTGGAGCATAAAGGGGAAACAGGCGTTTATCTCTATTATGAAAGGCAAAAACAGACGATTAAGCTTCCTGAGTCGTTTCATATCAATGCAGATCATCAGGTGTTATATCGCTTAAAAGAGCTGTTGGGTCAAAAAAACGTCGTTTTAAAACAGTGGTAACGATTCGCTTTTTGTTATACAATTGGAGCAATTATGTGATCCTGTTTAAATATTCAGATAGATTTACTCCGCAGAATGCAGCAATCAACGCAGCAGTATACGAATCAAAAAATATCCATAAGGAGTGTTTAGGAGAATGTCATTAAGAGAAGAAGCATTACACCTGCATAAAGTCAACCAGGGGAAACTGGAGTCTAAATCAAAAGTAGAGGTCAGAAATGCGAAAGATTTAAGCCTCGCGTATTCTCCGGGTGTTGCAGAACCGTGTAAGGATATTCATGAAGACATTAACAAAGTATATGATTATACAATGAAGGGGAACATGGTAGCAGTTGTAACTGACGGTACAGCTGTACTTGGCCTTGGAAACATCGGCCCTGAAGCGGCGCTTCCTGTTATGGAAGGGAAAGCAGTTCTTTTTAAAAGCTTTGCGGGCGTAGATGCGTTCCCGATTGCTTTAAACACAAACGATGTTGATAAAATCGTTGAAACTGTAAAATTGCTGGAACCGACATTTGGCGGCGTCAACCTTGAAGATATTGCAGCGCCAAACTGCTTTATCATTGAAGAGCGCCTCAAAAAAGAAACAAACATCCCGGTTTTCCATGATGATCAGCACGGTACTGCCATTGTAACCGTAGCAGGTCTTGTGAACGCGCTGAAACTGTCTGGAAAATCCATGTCATCCATTAAAGTTGTCGCAAACGGCGCGGGTGCGGCTGGCATTGCGATTATCAAGCTTCTTCATCATTATGGCGTTCGCGACATTGTGATGTGCGATTCCAAAGGGGCCATTTATGAAGGGCGCCCGAACGGCATGAACGATGTCAAAAATGAAGTGGCGAAGTTCACGAACCAAGATCGCAAAGACGGTTCTCTGAAAGATGTCATCGTTGATGCTGACGTATTTATCGGTGTCTCTGTAGCAGGCGCGTTAACAAAAGAAATGGTTCAAAGCATGGCAAAAGATCCAATTATCTTTGCAATGGCAAATCCAAATCCGGAAATCATGCCGGAAGATGCGCGTGAAGCCGGAGCAAGCGTTATCGGAACTGGCCGTTCTGACTTCCCGAACCAAGTAAACAATGTTCTTGCATTCCCTGGTATTTTCCGCGGAGCGCTTGATGTGCGTGCCACTCATATTAACGAGGAAATGAAAATCGCAGCGGTTGAAGCCATTGCTTCACTGGTTTCAGAAGATGAGCTTAGCGCAGACTATGTCATCCCTGCACCGTTTGATAAACGTGTTGCGCCTGCTGTTGCGAAGGCTGTGGCAAAAGCTGCGATGGAAACAGGTGTTGCAAGAATCACTGTTGACCCTGAAGAAGTCGCAGAAAAAACAAGAAAACTTACGATTATTGGTGAATAATTTTAATTCATTCCAAAAATGGCAGCGCGTTGGCGGAGACCGGCGCGCTGTTCTCAAGTTAAACTGACGGCTGAAATTTTTTTAGGGGGTTAGCCTTAAAAAAATTTCAGCCGGGTTTAACATTATTTTTGAATGCGCTGTCAACCTTGTCGCTTCAACACCTTATCTGATTTCATACAAGCCTTTCCGAGCACGTCATCGAATAAAAAGTTGTCGAATTGAGGATGACAGCGTTTGACAAAAAAAGTACAATAGTTTCGGTAAAGTTATTAGCAAGTCTATCTGTTTGATGACATGCGGTGAAGAGAACCCTTCACAAAAGGGAGGTAATCATTTGTTAAAGGATATATTCACGAAAAAGAAAAAGTATGCTTCCGTACCGTCTGATCAAGCGAAGCACGATGTTCCGGAAGGCATTATGACAAAATGTCCTAAGTGTAAAAAAATCATGCTCACTAAAGAGTTGGATAAAAATATGCGGGTATGCATGAACTGCGATTATCATTTCCCAATGAACGCAAAACAGCGTATCGAAAGCTTGATGGATGAACAATCCTTTGAGGAATTCAATCAGGGAATGCTCTCGGAAAATCCGCTTGGTTTCCCGGGATATCTGGAAAAGCTTGAAAAAGATCGCGAGAAAACATCCTTAAACGAGGCTGTTGTGACAGGCAAAGGCACCATCGGCGGACACCCGGCTGTTGTCGCCGTCATGGACTCTTCATTCAGAATGGGCAGCATGGGTTCAGTCGTCGGTGAAAAAATCACGCTTGCGATTGAAAAAGCAAAAGCTGATAAAGTTCCGTTTATTATTTTTACGGCTTCAGGCGGCGCTAGAATGCAGGAAGGCGTATTAAGTTTGATGCAGATGGCTAAGACAAGCTCTGCGTTAAAACTGTTCAGTGAAGAACAGGGTCTTATTATTTCAGTAATGACGCATCCGACTACCGGGGGCGTATCAGCAAGCTTTGCATCCCTTGGAGATTACAATTTCGCTGAACCTGGCGCGCTGATCGGTTTTGCCGGAAGACGGATTATTGAACAGACAATAGGAGAAAAACTGCCTGAGGACTTCCAAACGGCTGAATTTTTATTAAAACATGGACAGCTTGATGCGGTTATTCATCGCGACGATATGAAAAAAACGTTAGAAAATCTGCTGGATATGCATCAAACAGGAGGTGACATTGAGTGGCTCCAAGATTAGAATTTGAAAAACCGGTGATTGAACTGCAAACCAAAATCGCCGAACTAAAAAAATTCACCCAAGATTCCGATATGGATCTAAGTGCGGAAATCGAACGGCTCGAAGACCGTCTCGCTAAGCTTCAGGATGATATTTACAAAAATCTGAAGCCATGGGACCGGGTTCAAATTGCGCGTCTGGCGGACCGTCCGACAACTCTTGATTATATCGAACACCTGTTTACCGACTTTTTTGAATGTCACGGAGACAGAGCGTACGGGGACGATGAAGCCATTGTCGGCGGCATTGCGAAATTCCATGGCCTTCCTGTAACGGTAATCGGGCATCAGCGCGGCAAAGACACGAAGGAAAACCTAGTCCGCAATTTTGGGATGCCGCATCCAGAAGGCTACAGAAAAGCGCTTCGTCTGATGAAACAGGCTGACAAATTTAACAGACCAATTATCTGTTTTATTGATACGAAGGGGGCATACCCTGGACGAGCAGCTGAAGAAAGAGGACAAAGTGAAGCTATTGCCAAAAACCTGTTTGAGATGGCCGGCCTTCGAGTGCCTGTTATCTGCATCGTCATCGGTGAAGGCGGAAGCGGCGGAGCACTTGGTCTGGGTGTAGGCAATCACTTGCATATGCTGGAAAACTCTACTTATTCTGTTATTTCTCCGGAAGGTGCCGCGGCACTTTTATGGAAGGACTCTAGTCTTGCTAAAAAAGCAGCAGAAACAATGAAAATCACTGCGCCGGATTTAAAAGAATTAGGTATTATAGATCATATGATTAAAGAAGTAAAAGGCGGAGCGCACCATGATGTGAAGCTGCAGGCAAGCTATATGGACGAAACCCTTAAACAATCGTTAAAAACTTTGCTGAAGCTGAGCGAAGAAGAATTAGTTCAGCAGCGCTATGAAAAATATAAAGCAATTGGTAAAGTCTCGGTTGAAGATCAATATATCGGGGTAAACTAAATAAACGTGAAGCCTTTGGCTCACGTTTATTTTTTGTGACATTCCTTAAATTTTATTTAAAAACAATTTATTTAATTGTATAATAGGTAAGGTTTCATAGGGAGGATGGAGATCCCTTTTCATTGTTTTTAGGGCAATGATCATGTTATGTTTAATCATATATGTTGCTGAGGTGAATGGAGAATGAAACGTATAGGGGTATTAACGAGTGGCGGGGATTCCCCGGGAATGAACGCAGCAGTTCGCGCAGTAGTCAGAAAAGCGATTTATCATGACGTTGAAGTTTACGGTATTTACAACGGATACGCGGGATTGATCAGCGGAAAGATTGAAAAGCTTGAACTCGGATCAGTAGGCGATATTATACATCGTGGAGGAACTAAGCTTTATACGGCAAGATGTCCTGAATTCAAAACAGTTGAAGGCCGTGAAAAAGGGATAGAAAACTTGAAGAAGCTTGGGATTGAAGGCCTTGTTGTTATCGGCGGAGACGGTTCATATATGGGTGCGAAAAAATTAACGGAACACGGGTTTCCATGTGTAGGTGTACCGGGTACAATTGATAATGACATTCCGGGCACTGATTTTACAATCGGTTTCGATACAGCTTTAAATACAGTAATTGACGCAATTGATAAGATTCGCGATACAGCGACTTCTCATGAACGTACATATGTAATCGAAGTAATGGGCCGTCATGCCGGCGATATCGCATTGTGGGCCGGTCTTGCAGGGGGCGCGGAATCGATCTTAATCCCTGAGGCAGACTATGACATGCACGAAATCATTGCTCGCTTAAAACGCGGCCACGAACGCGGCAAGAAGCACAGTATTATTATTGTTGCCGAAGGTGTAGGCAGCGGTGTTGAATTCGGGAAACGCATTGAAGAAGAAACAAATCTTGAAACTAGGGTATCTGTATTGGGCCATATCCAGCGCGGAGGTTCTCCGAGTGCTGCTGACCGTGTGTTGGCAAGCCGTCTCGGCGCATATGCAGTTGAACTGCTGCTTGAAGGAAAAGGCGGACGCTGTGTAGGTATACAAAACAATAAGCTTGTAGACCATGATATTATAGAAATACTTGAGACAAAACACACAGTTGAGCAAAACATGTATCAGCTTTCAAAAGAACTGTCTATCTAATGTACAGCTGAAGGCTGAAGATTTCAGAAGGAAGTGAACCAAATGAGAAAAACTAAAATTGTTTGTACCATCGGTCCGGCAAGTGAAAGTATTGAAATGCTTACGAAATTAATGGAGTCAGGAATGAACGTGGCTCGATTAAACTTTTCTCACGGAGATTTTGAGGAGCACGGTGCAAGAATTAAAAATATCCGCGAAGCAAGTAAAAAACTTGGCAAGAACGTTGGAATTCTGCTTGATACAAAAGGTCCTGAAATCCGCACACATACAATGGAAAACGGCGGTATTGAGCTTGAAACAGGCAAAGAGCTCATTATTTCAATGGACGAGGTTGTAGGAACAACAGATAAAATTTCAGTGACATATGAAGGTTTAGTCCATGACGTTGAACAAGGTTCAACGATTCTGTTAGATGACGGCCTTATCGGTCTTGAGGTACTTGATGTAGATGCCGCTAAACGCGAAATCAAAACAAAAGTATTAAACAACGGAACACTCAAAAATAAAAAAGGTGTTAACGTACCGGGCGTAAGTGTCAATCTTCCGGGTATTACTGAAAAGGATGCGCGAGACATCGTTTTCGGTATTGAGCAAGGAGTAGACTTCATCGCACCATCTTTCATTCGACGTTCTACGGATGTGCTCGAAATCCGTGAGCTTCTTGAAGAGCACAACGCTCAGGATATTCAAATCATCCCTAAAATCGAAAACCAAGAGGGCGTTGACAACATCGATGCGATTCTCGAAGTGTCTGACGGCTTAATGGTTGCACGCGGAGACTTAGGTGTGGAAATTCCAGCTGAAGAAGTGCCGCTTGTGCAAAAAGAACTGATCAAAAAATGCAACGCGCTGGGCAAACCTGTTATTACAGCAACACAAATGCTTGACAGCATGCAGCGCAACCCGCGTCCGACTCGTGCGGAAGCAAGTGACGTTGCAAACGCGATCTTCGACGGAACAGATGCGATCATGCTATCTGGTGAAACTGCTGCCGGAAGCTATCCGGTTGAAGCAGTTCAAACAATGCATAACATCGCCTCCCGTTCTGAAGAAGCATTAAATTATAAAGAAATTCTCTCAAAACGCAGAGACCAAGTAGGCATGACAATTACAGACGCAATTGGACAATCTGTCGCGCATACGGCGATTAACCTGAATGCTGCTGCGATCGTAACACCGACAGAAAGCGGCCATACAGCACGTATGATTGCAAAATACCGTCCGCAGGCTCCGATTGTTGCGGTTACTGTAAATGACTCTATTTCCAGAAAGCTTGCCCTCGTATCTGGCGTATTCGCGGAAAGCGGCCAAAATGCGAGCTCAACAGATGAGATGCTTGAGGATGCTGTCCAAAAATCATTGAACAGCGGAATTGTAAAACACGGCGATCTTATCGTTATTACAGCAGGCACTGTCGGTGAGTCCGGCACTACGAACTTAATGAAGGTTCATACTGTCGGCGATATCATCGCTAAAGGCCAAGGCATTGGACGCAAATCAGCTTACGGTCCGGTTGTCGTTGCACAAAATGCAAAAGAAGCTGAGCAAAAAATGACTGACGGTGCGGTACTTGTTACCAAAAGCACTGACCGTGATATGATTGCATCCCTTGAAAAAGCGTCTGCTCTTATTACAGAAGAAGGCGGTTTGACTAGCCATGCTGCGGTAGTCGGATTAAGCCTTGGCATCCCGGTTATCGTGGGTCTGGAAAATGCGACATCTATTTTGACAGATGGCCAGGATATTACAGTTGACGCTTCCAGAGGCGCAGTCTATCAAGGCCGTGCGAGCGTTCTTTAATTACAGGTGAAAATGGAAGGGGAATCCCTTCCTTTTCTCTTTATCATGCCTTTTGTTGAACAGAACGTGTTACACGTGTGGGGGGCTTGGATATGAGATTTTTGTTTTTGCTTTTTATTGTGTTTCCGGCAATAGAAATCGGCATATTCCTATTTTTAGGCAAGCTGATTGGCATTTTGCCGACAGTTCTATTCATGATTCTGACTGGGATTATCGGCGCAGCAGCTGCAAAAAAACAAGGAACCGAAGTGTATTATAAGGTTCAGCGTGATCTTCAATATGGCAAAATGCCGGGGGAAGCGATTGCTGACGGTCTGAGCATTTTCATTGGCGGTCTATTGCTGATGCTTCCGGGCTTTTTATCAGATTTGGCCGGCGCCTGTCTTCTTATCCCGTTTACCCGCGGCTGGTGTAAGCCGATTCTGTTCAAATGGCTGAGAGGAATGTCGAAGAATAAGCGGATCATCATCAAATAAAAAACGGCAGCCATGAAAAAACGGCTGCCGTTTTATTTTTGCTGAACGGTGATATAGGACCATATTTCTTTTAATGCGCCTGTTGTGATGAAAGCTTGGATGATGACGAGTACAGCCGGTCCCGCAATCAGTCCTAAAAACCCGAATAATTTAAAGCCGGCAAACAGGGCGATGAGCGTTGCCAGCGGATCGATCCCGATAGATTTACTTAGTATCTTGGGCTCTGTCAGCTGCCGCTGAATAAGAACGACGAGGTACAGGATACCAATTCCGATCGCTTGGGGCAGCTGGCCCGTAATCGATAAATACAAAATCCAGGGCACAAATACGGAGCCGGCACCTAAGTAAGGGAGAAGATCTACAAGCCCGATTAAAAAAGCAATTGTTGCGGCGTGTTCAACCTTTAAGAGAGAAAGGCCGATAAATACAATCACCATCGTGATGAAAACGAGGACGGCTTGTGCTTTGATAAAACCAGTCATTGCTTTTTTTAATTCGCTGCTGATTGCTTTGCTGTTAGCTGTCACACGATCCGGCAGAATTAAAACAAGCATGGCTTTCAGCTTATGCCAATCCTTTGTCATAAAAAAGGTTGCCAGAATAGAAAAAATCAGAACCGCCGCCGTATTGGGAAGAAGAGCGAAAAATCTCGGGATCATCTCTAGAATGTGGGACAGCAGGAGCCCGGCATTTTTAGCGGCAGAATCACCGAGTGTCTGGATATGAGTGACGATGGAAGCCTGCTGGTTCGTTTCCAATTCTTGAAACAAAAGAGTTAACTCGTTATAGAGCGGCTGAATATGAGTTGTAAACAATTTTTCGCAATATGAAATAAACGTGCTGATATGCGGAGGCAGCGTTTTTGCTAGATAGGCTGTTCCCGTTACGATTTCGGCTACCAGAATGGTGAGGACGCCGAAGGCTGCGAGCAGAAAAAAAGCAAGAACGCCCAGAACATTTATCGTTCGGGGGAATCCTGTCACTTTGTCCAAATAATCGACAACAGGATGAATCATTGAAGAAAGAATAAGGGCGATCAGGAACGGATAAGTTAACGGAAACGAATAATAGGCTGCAGCTATCGACCCTGCGGTCATTGATATGACAAAGAGGGTTCTGAAAAAAATAGTGATATAAGATTGATTCACGAAAACGGTCCTCCTCTCGTCAGCATGTCCTATTTTTTATATGTATTCACGCTGCGGCTGAATATGAATACATTCATCTTAAAGGAGGGATGGCATGTGTTTACACAAGCGAATTTATTTTTAATTTTACTCTTGGCTATCGCACTTATCGCAAAAAACCAATCATTGCTCTTTGCTGTATCCGTCCTTTTGATCATCAAAATCGTTGGACTTGATCAGAAATTATTTCCGACCATCCAGTCAAAAGGCATTAACTGGGGTGTGACCATTATTACCATCGCCGTTCTTGTCCCGATTGCCACGGGAGAAATCGGATTTAAGCAGCTTGGAGAAGCAATGCGGTCTTCCTACGCATGGATCGCCCTTGGAGCGGGGATCGCAGTGGCGCTGATTGCAAAAAACGGCCTGACCCTGCTTGAAAATGATCCACATATTACAACTGCTCTCGTGATCGGGACCATTCTTGCAGTCGCGCTTTTTGGAGGAGTTGCGGTGGGGCCGCTGATCGGAGCGGGGATTGCTTATTTAGCCATGCAGATCGTAAAACTGTTCACTTCATAAAAAAAAAAGCGGCCTTAAAGCCGCTTTTTTTTGTATGCAAAAACCCGCAAATAAAGGCGTTTTTTCGGGGAAATCACAGAATGAAAAAAAAAAATTATAGGTAAACATTTAACAAATGTCTGATTATTGTTTATAATGAGAATAGGCTTAAACTTAAATAAGCTTATAAGAATTTGTTATGTTCTTTCATAAGCAAAGAGTTTTAGTTCCAGCAGCCAGTAAAATGTAAGCATTTTCTTTTTGGGGGAGAGAAATACTTGCATCGTGCTTTTTAAGTAAGCCTCATGTTTTTACAACACTCTTAAAGGGGAAATTTATTGAAAAGGAGATGTTATATATGACAGCGACACGCGGTCTTGAAGGGGTTGTAGCAACAACATCATCTGTTAGTTCTATTATTGATGATACCCTTACATATGTGGGGTATGATATCGATGATTTGACAGAGAATGCAAGTTTTGAAGAAATCATCTACTTGCTTTGGCATCTAAGGCTGCCAAACAAAAAAGAGCTTGAAGAGTTAAAGCAGCAGCTTGCAAAGGAAGCTGCCGTTCCGCAAGAAATTATTGAGCACTTCAAATCTTATTCCCTCGAAAATGTTCATCCCATGGCTGCTCTTCGGACAGCAATTTCATTACTAGGCCTGCTTGACAGCGAGGCTGATACCATGAACCCGGAAGCCAACTACAGAAAGGCGATCCGCCTTCAGGCAAAGGTGCCTGGCCTGGTTGCAGCGTTTTCCAGAATTCGCAAGGGTCTTGAGCCTGTTGAACCGAGAGAAGATTACGGTATTGCGGAGAATTTCCTTTACACATTAAACGGTGAAGAGCCTTCACCAATTGAAGTTGAAGCCTTCAACAAAGCATTGATTTTACATGCTGACCATGAGCTGAACGCATCAACGTTCACAGCGAGGGTCTGCGTCGCAACACTTTCTGACATCTATTCAGGCATTACTGCAGCAATCGGCGCGCTGAAAGGGCCTCTTCACGGCGGAGCGAATGAAGGCGTTATGAAAATGCTGACAGAAATCGGTGAAGTGGAAAACGCTGAGCCGTACATCCGCGCTAAACTTGAAAAGAAAGAAAAAATCATGGGATTCGGCCACCGTGTGTATAAGCATGGTGATCCGCGCGCGAAGCATCTGAAAGAAATGAGCAAGCGCCTGACCAACCTGACAGGCGAAAGCAAATGGTATGAGATGTCGATTCGTATAGAAGACATCGTCACATCAGAGAAAAAGCTTCCGCCTAACGTTGATTTCTATTCGGCTTCTGTATATCACAGCCTCGGTATTGACCATGATTTGTTTACACCGATTTTTGCTGTAAGCAGAATGTCCGGCTGGCTCGCTCATATTCTTGAGCAGTATGACAACAACCGTCTGATCCGCCCGCGGGCAGATTACACAGGCCCTGACAAACAAAAATTCGTTCCGATTGAAGAAAGAGCCTAAAGAACCATTGGAGGCTGGCTTGCGTCAATGAGGTTAGCCTCTTGTTCAGAACATCAAAATTGGGTTACACTTTAAATTGAATCTTAGGAAAAATCATTTTATTTTCTATATAAGAAAAATAAAATGTTTTCTAAATATGAATTACATACTGGGAGGTTTTTATTGTGGCACAAGGTGAAAAAATTACAGTCTCTAACGGAGTATTAAACGTACCAAACAACCCGATTATCCCATTTATCGAAGGAGACGGAACCGGTCCTGATATTTGGAACGCGGCTTCGAAGGTTTTGGAAGCAGCAGTAGAAAAAGCATACAAAGGCGAAAAGAAAATTACATGGAAAGAAGTTTACGCCGGAGAAAAGGCTTATAATAAAACAGGTGAGTGGCTCCCTGCTGAAACATTAGATGTGATCCGCGAATATTTCATCGCGATTAAAGGCCCGTTAACGACACCTGTCGGCGGCGGTATCCGTTCTTTGAACGTAGCGCTCAGACAAGAGCTTGACCTATTCGTCTGCTTAAGACCTGTAAGATACTTTACTGGAGTGCCGTCACCGGTAAAACGCCCTGAAGATACTGATATGGTCATCTTCCGTGAAAATACAGAAGATATTTACGCAGGCATCGAGTATGCAAAAGGCTCTGAAGAAGTGCAAAAGCTTATCAGCTTCCTTCAAAATGAGTTAAACGTCAATAAAATCCGTTTCCCTGAGACATCAGGTATCGGCATTAAGCCTGTTTCAGAAGAAGGAACAAGCCGCTTGGTCAGAGCTGCCATTGATTATGCGATCGAGCATGGCCGCAAATCTGTAACGCTTGTTCACAAAGGAAACATCATGAAGTTCACAGAAGGCGCGTTCAAAAACTGGGGCTATGAACTTGCTGAAAAAGAATACGGAGATAAAGTCTTCACATGGGCTCAATATGACCGCATTGCTGAAGAAGAAGGAAAAGACGCTGCCAACAAAGCGCAAAGCGAAGCGGAAGCAGCAGGAAAAATCATTATCAAAGACAGCATTGCTGACATTTTCCTTCAGCAGATCTTAACGCGTCCAAACGAGTTTGATGTCGTTGCGACAATGAACTTGAATGGAGATTACATTTCTGATGCTCTTGCTGCGCAAGTCGGCGGAATCGGCATTGCTCCTGGAGCGAACATCAACTACGAAACAGGACATGCGATTTTCGAGGCGACGCACGGAACGGCTCCTAAATATGCAGGCCTTGATAAAGTAAACCCATCTTCGGTTATTCTTTCAGGCGTTCTGCTTCTTGAGCATTTAGGATGGAACGAAGCGGCTGATTTGGTTATCAAATCTATGGAAAAAACAATCGCTTCCAAAGTCGTAACTTACGATTTTGCTAGATTAATGGACGGCGCGACTGAAGTGAAATGTTCAGAGTTCGGAGAAGAACTGATCAAAAACATGGACTAAGCAAGGAAAAAGCCTAAAACTAGCCATAAAGGAGAAGAGAGACATGGGAAATACTCGTAAAAAAGTTTCTGTTATCGGAGCAGGTTTTACCGGAGCTACAACTGCATTTTTAATCGCTCAAAAAGAGCTGGCAGACGTTGTTCTTGTTGACATTCCGCAATTGGAGAACCCGACAAAGGGAAAAGCGCTTGATATGCTTGAAGCAAGCCCGGTTCAAGGCTTTGACGCAAAAATTACGGGAACATCCAATTACGAGGATACAGCTGGCTCTGACATTGTTGTCATTACAGCCGGTATCGCAAGAAAACCTGGTATGAGCAGAGATGATCTGGTCTCTACAAACGAAAAGATTATGAGAAGCGTTACGCGGGAAATCGTGAAATATTCTCCTGACTCTATTATTGTGGTGCTGACAAATCCTGTTGATGCAATGACATACGCGGTGTACAAAGAATCAGGCTTCCCTAAAGAGCGTGTAATCGGCCAGTCCGGTGTGCTTGATACGGCAAGATTCAGAACATTTGTGGCAGAGGAATTAAACCTGTCAGTGAAAGATGTGACTGGTTTCGTACTCGGCGGACACGGTGACGATATGGTGCCGCTTGTGCGTTATTCTTATGCTGGCGGTATCCCGCTTGAAACTCTTATTCCGAAAGAACGGATTGACGCAATTGTGGAGCGCACTAGAAAAGGCGGAGGCGAAATCGTGAATCTTCTTGGAAACGGAAGCGCGTATTATGCGCCTGCGGCTTCTCTGACTGAAATGGTCGAAGCGATCTTGAAAGATCAGCGCCGCGTTCTTCCTACAATTGCTTATCTTGAAGGGGAATACGGCTATGAAGGCATCTACCTTGGTGTTCCTACAATTGTAGGCGGCAACGGTCTTGAGCAAATCATTGAACTTGAACTGACAGACTATGAAAGAGCGCAGCTGAATAAATCAGTTGAATCTGTCAAAAATGTCATGAAAGTATTATCCTAATAAAAAGAGAGAAAGGCTTGCTTAATACAGCCTTTCTCTTTTTACTATAAATGAAAGCGTTATCACAAACGTCTTTATTTCTTTTAAAAATGATGTAAAAGGCGAATTGTCGGAATGTCCTGCTTTCGCTAAAATAAAATCATGAAACATGTTAAGATGACATAAAATAGAGAAATAGGATGTCGGGGAATTATAATACTGGAGGCACAGCATGAACAAGAAAATTTTAGTTGTGGATGATGAAGAATCTATTGTTACTCTTTTACAGTACAATTTGGAACGGTCAGGCTATGATGTCATTACCGCCTCGGATGGGGAAGAAGCACTCAAAAAAGCGGAAACAGAGAAGCCTGATTTGATTGTGCTTGATGTGATGCTTCCAAAATTGGACGGAATCGAAGTATGCAAGCAGCTGAGACAGCAAAAACTGATGTTTCCCATTTTAATGCTGACAGCGAAGGATGAGGAATTCGACAAAGTATTAGGGCTTGAGCTCGGTGCTGATGATTATATGACCAAGCCGTTCAGTCCAAGGGAAGTAAATGCGAGAGTAAAAGCGATTTTAAGGCGTTCGGAAATGGCTGCGCCCTCTAGTGAGATGAAGAATGATGAAATGGAAGGCCAGATCGTAATTGGCGATCTGAAAATCCTGCCTGATCATTATGAAGCGTACTTTAAAGAAAGTCAGCTTGAACTGACACCGAAAGAATTCGAACTGCTGCTCTATTTAGGCAGACATAAAGGCAGAGTTCTGACAAGAGACCTGCTGCTGAGCGCAGTCTGGAATTATGATTTTGCCGGAGATACAAGAATTGTTGATGTGCACATCAGCCATCTTCGCGACAAAATTGAAAACAATACCAAAAAACCGATCTACATTAAAACGATTAGGGGATTGGGGTATAAACTGGAGGAGCCAAAAATGAATGAATAAATACCGTGTGCGCCTTTTTTCTATATTCGTTGTCTGTATGATTCTGGTGTTTTGTGTCCTCGGGCTGTTTTTACAGCAGCTTTTTGAAACATCTGATCAAAGGAAAGCAGAGGAACACATTGAAAAAGAAGCAAAATACTTGGCTTCGCTTCTTGATGCCGGCAATCTGAATAATCAAGCAAATGAGAAAATCATTAAAGATGCAGGCGGCGCGCTTGATGTGAGCGCATCCGTTATTGATACAGACGGCAAGGTGCTGTATGGGTCAAACGGGAAATCGGCTGATTCCCAAAAGGTGCAGGCGCTTGTTTCTGGCCATGAGGGTATTCTGTCAACAACAGATAACAAGCTTTATTACGGACTTTCACTTAGAAGCGAAGGTGAAAAAACAGGATATGTGCTGCTTTCCGCCTCTGAAAAAAGCGACGGCTTAAAAGGCGAATTGTGGGGGATGCTGACGGCCAGTCTTTGTACCGCATTTATCGTCATTGTTTATTTTTATTCCAGCATGACCTCACGTTATAAAAGGTCAATTGAGTCAGCGACAAATGTAGCCACAGAACTCTCTAAGGGCAACTACGATGCACGGACGTACGGCGGCTATATTAGGCGTTCTGATAAGCTAGGACATGCGATGAACAGCCTTGCCATTGATCTGATGGAAATGACGCGAACGCAGGAAATGCAGCGGGATCGGCTGCTGACAGTCATTGAAAACATTGGCTCCGGGCTGATTATGATCGACGGAAGAGGCTTTATTAATCTCGTAAACAGATCTTACGCCAAGCAGTTTCATATCAATCCGAATCATATGCTGCGCCGTCTTTATCACGATGCATTTGAACATGAAGAAGTGATCCAGCTTGTCGAAGACATTTTTATGACGGAGACAAAGAAATGCAAGCTGTTAAGACTTCCGATCAAAATAGAACGGCGTTATTTTGAAGTGGACGGCGTTCCGATTATGGGGCCGGACGATGAATGGAAAGGAATTGTGCTCGTTTTCCATGACATGACGGAAACAAAGAAATTAGAGCAGATGAGGAAGGATTTTGTGGCCAATGTTTCTCATGAGCTGAAAACGCCGATTACGTCCATAAAAGGGTTTACGGAGACGTTATTGGATGGGGCGATGGAGGACAAAGAGGCGCTTTCTGAATTTCTCTCTATTATTCTTAAGGAAAGCGAAAGGCTTCAGTCTTTGGTTCAGGATTTGCTCGATCTCTCAAAAATCGAGCAGCAAAATTTCACGCTCAGTATCGAAACGTTTGAGCCGGCCAAAATGCTTGGTGAGATTGAAACGCTTCTGAAGCATAAGGCGGATGAGAAAGGCATCTCCTTGCACCTGAATGTCCCGAAAGACCCTCAATATGTATCTGGTGACCCGTACAGGCTGAAACAGGTATTTCTTAATCTCGTAAACAATGCGTTAACCTACACGCCTGAGGGGGGTTCCGTGGCTATCAATGTAAAACCTAGAGAAAAAGACATTCAGATTGAGATTGCCGATTCTGGAATCGGAATTCAGAAAGAAGAAATTCCGCGCATCTTTGAACGCTTTTACCGCGTAGATAAAGACAGAAGCAGGAATTCGGGCGGAACAGGGCTGGGCCTTGCGATTGTCAAGCATTTAATAGAGGCTCATGAAGGGAAAATTGATGTCACAAGCGAGCCTGGACGGGGAACTGTCTTTACCGTGACGCTGAAACGGGCCGCTGAAAAGTCCGCCTAATGTTTACAAAGGTTTAACAATATCTTCATGCACTGTTAAACCTATGCTGGTAGGATGTAGTAGAACCCCTTCATCCAAGGAGCCAATTTTGACGGCGGGAACCTATTTGTGTTCCCGTCCTTTTTTGTGTCTTCTCTTATAGTTCACGTATTTTCCTTTCAAATTGAACTTTGTTAAAATAAGAGGAGCTAATGACTATGTAAGAGATGAATGGAAGCCTGAGGCTTCTTAGGAGGAAATTGAATGACGGAACGAAAAAAATTAGTGCTTGTAGACGGAAACAGTCTGGCTTACCGGGCGTTTTTTGCATTGCCGCTGTTAAGCAATGATAAAGGTGTTCATACGAATGCTGTATACGGCTTTGCGATGATTTTGATGAAAATGCTTGAGGATGAAAAACCGACGCACATGCTGGTTGCGTTTGATGCCGGGAAAACAACATTTCGTCACGGCACATTTAAAGAATATAAAGGCGGCAGACAGAAAACCCCGCCTGAGCTTTCCGAACAAATGCCGTTTATCCGCGAGCTGCTGGATGCCTACCAGATCAGCCGCTATGAACTGGAACAATATGAAGCGGATGATATTATCGGCACACTGGCCAAATCGGCTGAAAAAGACGGATTTGAAGTTAAGGTTTTCTCAGGAGATAAGGATTTAACCCAGCTGGCAACGGACAAAACGACAGTTGCCATTACGAGAAAGGGAATTACCGATGTTGAATTTTACACACCGGAGCATGTCAAAGAGAAATACGGGCTTACGCCTGAACAAATCATTGACATGAAGGGTCTGATGGGCGATTCCTCAGATAATATTCCGGGTGTGCCCGGCGTCGGAGAAAAGACTGCGATTAAGCTTTTAAAACAATTTGATTCCGTTGAAAAGCTGCTGGAGTCCATTGACGAGGTGAGCGGAAAGAAATTGAAGGAAAAGCTTGAGGAGTTTAAGGATCAGGCATTGATGAGCAAGGAGCTTGCGACAATTATGACGGATGCTCCGATTGAGGTATCTGTTTCCGCCCTGGAATATCAAGGCTTTAATCGTGAACAGGTCATTGCCATCTTTAAAGATCTTGGCTTCAACACGCTTCTTGAACGGCTTGGAGAAGACAGTGCAGAAGCAGAACAGGATCAATCGTTGGAAGACATTAATGTCAAAACAGTCACAGACGTGACAAGCGATATATTGGTTTCTCCATCCGCATTTGTCGTTGAACAGATTGGCGATAAATATCATGAAGAGCCGATTCTCGGATTTTCGATCGTAAATGAAACGGGAGCTTATTTCATTCCGAAAGACACTGCCGTTGAGTCTGAGGTGTTTAAAGAATGGGTGGAAAATGACGAGCAGAAGAAATGGGTCTTCGACAGCAAGCGGGCCGTTGTCGCTTTGCGCTGGCAGGGCATTGAGCTGAAAGGAGCCGAGTTTGATACACTCCTTGCGGCTTATATCATCAACCCGGGCAATTCATATGACGACGTTGCGAGTGTGGCTAAGGATTACGGCCTGCATATCGTTTCAAGTGATGAATCAGTTTATGGAAAAGGAGCAAAACGGGCAGTGCCGTCAGAAGACGTACTGTCTGAGCACCTTGGCCGGAAAGCGTTAGCGATTCAAAGCCTTCGGGAAAAGCTCGTTCAGGAGCTGGAAAACAACGACCAGCTTGAACTGTTTGAAGAGCTGGAAATGCCTCTTGCGCTTATTCTTGGCGAAATGGAATCAACTGGCGTCAAGGTCGATGTTGACCGTTTAAAACGGATGGGTGAAGAACTGGGTGCGAAGCTGAAGGAATATGAAGAAAAAATCCATGAGATTGCGGGAGAGCCGTTTAACATCAATTCTCCGAAACAGCTAGGCGTCATCTTATTTGAAAAGATCGGCCTTCCTGTCGTAAAGAAAACGAAAACAGGCTATTCTACGTCTGCCGATGTGCTTGAAAAGCTGGCTGACAAGCATGATATTGTCGACTATATTTTACAGTACAGACAAATTGGCAAGCTTCAATCAACATATATCGAAGGGCTTTTAAAGGTGACGAGACCGGATTCGCATAAAGTGCACACGCGATTTAACCAGGCCTTAACGCAAACTGGCCGTCTCAGCTCGACTGATCCGAACCTGCAAAACATTCCGATCAGGCTTGAGGAAGGGCGGAAAATTCGCCAAGCTTTTGTGCCGTCTGAAAAAGACTGGCTCATTTTTGCAGCCGATTATTCACAAATCGAGCTGCGGGTGCTTGCCCATATTTCAAAGGATGAAAATCTGATCGAAGCTTTTACAAATGATATGGATATTCACACGAAAACGGCAATGGATGTGTTCCATGTCGCTAAGGATGAAGTGACATCTGCGATGAGACGCCAGGCGAAAGCGGTCAACTTTGGCATTGTTTACGGGATCAGCGATTACGGTCTGTCACAGAACCTCGGCATTACCCGGAAGGAAGCGGGAGCATTTATCGACCGCTATCTGGAAAGCTTCCAGGGCGTAAAAGCGTACATGGAAGATTCAGTACAGGAAGCGAAACAAAAAGGATACGTAACAACGCTTATGCATCGCCGCCGCTACATCCCTGAGCTGACGAGCCGGAACTTTAATATCCGAAGTTTTGCGGAGCGGACGGCCATGAATACGCCGATTCAAGGAAGCGCCGCTGATATTATCAAAAAAGCCATGATTGACATGGCTGCCAAGCTGAAAGAAAAACAGTTAAAAGCAAGGCTTCTGCTTCAAGTACACGATGAATTGATTTTTGAGGCGCCAAAGGAAGAAATTGAAATTCTTGAAAAGCTTGTTCCTGAAGTGATGGAGCATGCGCTTGCATTAGATGTGCCGTTAAAGGTGGACTTTGCATCAGGCCCATCTTGGTACGATGCGAAATAAACAGAGATAGGAAGTGATGGATGTGCCGGAATTACCAGAGGTTGAGACGGTCCGGCGCACTCTGACCGGGCTTGTAAAGGGAAAAACAATCAAATCGGTAGAGATCAGATGGCCGAATATCATCAAACGGCCTGCCGAACCGGAGGAATTTGCGCGAAAACTAGCAGGAGAAACGATACAGTCCATCGGAAGACGGGGAAAGTTTTTACTGTTTCATTTAGATCATTATGTTATGGTTTCTCACCTTCGAATGGAAGGAAAATACGGTCTTCATCAAGCCGAGGAGCCTGACGATAAACACGTGCATGTCATATTCACGATGACGGATGGAACCCAGCTCCGGTACAGGGATGTGCGGAAATTTGGAACCATGCACTTATTTAAACCGGGAGAAGAAGCGGGCGAGCTCCCGCTTTCTCAGTTAGGTCCGGAGCCGGATGCAGAAGAATTTACGAGTGCGTATTTAAAAGAACGGCTTGTGAAAACAAACCGCGCTGTCAAAACTGCCCTACTGGATCAAAAAACGGTAGTTGGACTAGGGAACATTTATGTGGATGAGGCTCTTTTCAGAGCGGGTGTCCATCCCGAGACAAAAGCAAATCAATTATCAGATAAAACAATCAAAACCCTTCACGCTGAAATCAAAAACACCCTGCAGGAGGCGATTGATGCGGGCGGAAGCACAGTCCGTTCTTATATCAACTCCCAAGGAGAAATCGGAATGTTCCAGCTGCAGCATTTTGTGTACGGAAAAAAAGACGAGCCATGCAAAAATTGCGGAACGATGATTTCGAAAATTGTCGTTGGAGGAAGAGGCACGCATTTTTGCGCAAAGTGCCAGAAAAAGTAGCAGCATAATGCTTCATCGTCCAAGCTGTCGGTGCATATATCAGTAACTCTGGAATTGAGGATGCCATTTTTGAAACACGGATTTTTCACTTTCCCATATATATGATTGTGATGAATCCCGGGCATTTCACATCTGATACAAGAGCACCAACAGAAAGGAAGAAACGGATATGCAAATGGTTTCTATACTGCTGCTGGCGTTGGCTGTCAGCTTGGACAGTTTTTCAGTCGGATTTACGTACGGATTGAGAAAAATGAAAATACCGTTTAAAGCGATTTTGGTTATCGCCTGCTGTTCCGGTGCTGTCATGTTTATATCCATGCTGATCGGAAGCTTTCTCACAAAGTTTTTTCCTGTATATGTGACGGAGAAGCTTGGCGGTTTGATATTGGTTGGAATCGGTGCGTGGGTTCTGTATCAATTTTTCAAACCGGCAAAAGATAAAGAATACCTATTGCATGAAAAAACACTGCTTAATTTAGAGGTTCGGTCATTAGGGATTGTGATTCATATTTTGAGAAAACCCATGAGTGCGGATATCGACAAATCGGGTGTGATCAACGGAATTGAGGCGGTCTTATTGGGATTTGCCTTATCGATTGATGCCTTTGGAGCAGGTATAGGCGCAGCCATTCTCGGTTTTTCGCCGATTGTGATGAGCATCGCCGTGGCAATCATGAGCTCGCTGTTTGTATCAATTGGAATCAATGCCGGCCATTTTCTATCTAAGTGGAAATGGATCGATAAAATGGCGTTTTTGCCGGGGCTTCTATTAATCACGATTGGGCTCTGGAAATTGTAAAAAGGAGTGGATCTCTTGACCTTAGTCATTGGTTTAACGGGAGGAATAGCTAGCGGCAAAAGCACGGTAGCCAATATGCTGATTGAAAAAGGAATAACAGTTATAGATGCAGATATCATTGCAAAACAAGCGGTAGAAAAAGGGATGCCGGCCTACCGGCAAATCATTGACGAATTCGGTGAAGACATACTGCTCTCAAATGGCGATATAGATAGAAAAAAGCTTGGAGCGCTGGTATTTACAAATGAACAAAAACGTCTCGCTTTAAATGCAATTGTTCATCCCGCAGTCAGGCAGGAAATGCTCAATCGCCGTGATGAAGCCGTTGCAAATCGGGAGGCATTTGTTGTATTGGATATCCCGCTATTGTTCGAAAGCAAATTGGAATCATTGGTTGATAAAATTATTGTGGTCAGTGTGACAAAAGAGCTTCAACTGGAACGTCTGATGAAGCGCAATCAGCTGACGGAAGAAGAAGCAGTCAGCCGTATCCGCTCTCAAATGCCCTTAGAGGAAAAAACAGCAAGAGCAGATCAAGTCATTGATAACAGCGGCACGCTTGAAGAGACTAAAAAGCAGCTTGATGAAATCATGAACAGCTGGGCATAATACAAAAAAACACCGTTCATATTGAACGGTGTTTTTTTGCCATTAAAAATCAAAGTTGTCCGGATCAGGACCGACGCGCAAGTTTTCATTCAGTGCATCGATTCGGTTCATGTCATCCTGCGTTAATTCAAAGTCAAATACGCTTGCGTTTTCTTTAATTCGGTGTTCCTTCGTTGATTTAGGAATCGTAATGATGCCATGCTGCAGATCCCAGCGCAAAATAATTTGTGCGACAGATTTATTATATGTTTGAGCGATGTCAGCCAATACAGGGTGATCCAGCAGCTGTCCCTGCATTAAAGGTGACCAAGCCTCCATCTGGATGCCCTGATTTTGGCAGTATCTTATCAACTCTTTTTGTGTGAGGCGCGGGTGAAATTCCACTTGGTTAATCATAGGCTTAATTTCAGCTGCCGTCATCAGATCTTCAAGATGGTGAATTTGGAAGTTGCTTACGCCAATCGCTTTGATACGGCCTTCTTTATACAGCGTTTCAAGCGCTCTCCAAGCTTCTTTATACTTTCCTTCTACAGGCCAGTGGATGAGGTATAGATCCAAATAATCCAGACCGAGTTTGGATAGGCTTGTTTCAAACGCGGCGAGTGTTTCTTCGTAGCCTAAATCCGCATTCCATACTTTCGATGTGATAAACAGATCCTCTCTTGAAATGCCTGCTTCTTCAATGCCTTCCCGAATCCCTTCTCCAACGCCAGCTTCATTTCCATAGATAGCTGCAGTATCAATACTGCGGTACCCCTGAACAATGGCAGTTTTAACTGCGCTTACCAGTTCAGATCCTTCTTCCACTTGGAACACGCCGAGGCCGAACCAAGGCATTTCTACCCCATTATGAAGTGTTGCTTTTGCTTGTAAATGTGTTGTCATGTTCATTTCCTCCTTTAAAATTGTCAGGCTTCCTGCCGATCTCGATTTTCCATTAAGCGGCTCCAGCCTGTTAAAATGACTGCACCGACCACCATTAATCCGCCTATCCAAGCGGTATGAATCAATCCGATTGAATCGGTGATCACACCGCCAAGGTATGATCCAAGCGCGATCCCTGCATTAAAAGCAGCGATATTCATTGCGGATGCGACGTCAACTGCACTCGGGACAAAACGCTCAGCTAGCATGACGACATACACCTGAAGGCCGGGCACGTTCATAAAGGCCAGCAATCCCATACAGAGAATGGTAATGAGCCCTGCTGCTTGATAGGGGGCTGTAAATGTCAGTACGAATAGAACGATTGCTTGTACGATAAACATATAGAATAAAGCGGCAATCGGATTTCGGTTTGACAGCTTTCCGCCAATCATATTGCCGATCGCGATAGCTATTCCGTATCCGAGCAGAATCACTGCAACAGTCCCGGCTTTGAAGCCTGTTACTTCCTGAAGCAGGGGAGACAGATACGTGAACACAACGAATGTTCCTCCGTATCCAAGCGCTGTAATGACAAATAAAAGCAATAACCGGCTGTTTGTCACAAGCTTCAATTGATCCCGCATCGTTGTTTTCGTCCCTTTTCGTAATTTGGACGGTACAAGAATGCCATTTGTAATGAAAGCAATGATTCCGACGGCGATAATGACCATAAAGGCGAAACGCCAGCCGAACTGCTGGCCGATAAATGTCCCAAAAGGAACTCCGGTTACAGTTGCCACAGTGAGGCCGGTAAACATAATTGAAATCGCGCTAGCCCTTTTATCCTCCGGGACAATATCCGCTGCGATTGTCGAACCGATCGACATAAACACACCGTGCGAAAATGCCGATATCACACGTGCTGCTAGTAAAATCCCGATGCTTGAAGCGGTTGCTGCCATCGTATTACCGGCAATAAAAATAAACATGATCCAAAGCAATAGTGTCTTACGTGACATGCTTGAGGTCAATGAAGTTAATATAGGTGCCCCAAATGTAACGCCGAGCGCATAAAGGGAAACGGTCAATCCTGCTGTCGTGACGGGAATATCCAGGTCATCAGCAATGAGCGGCAAAAGGCCGACACTGATAAATTCAGTTGTCCCTATTGCGAATGCACTTACGGCCAAAGCCAGTAGTGCAGGAATACTGCTTTTATTGGCTGAAGTCATGATGTTCCTCCTTTGTAAGATGTGTTGTATGATTGAAATTCTGCCGAGTAAGCTATATAAATAAAAAAGAGCAGATTCAAATCAGCCGGCAAATGTGATTATGAAACATATCGTTAAGAAATAAAAGTACGTACTTTGAAGTGCTATAGTCACTTTTTGGTGCCTGTGAGGAGAATGGATTGTATGGAGAAGAAAAAATATAACATTTCTGTTGAAGCGACTCTTGAAGTGATCGGTGGGAAATGGAAATGCGTCATTTTATGCCATCTGACGCACGGAAAAAAACGCACAAGCGAATTAAAACGCCTAATGCCCAACATCACGCAAAAAATGCTGACTCAGCAGCTGCGCGAGCTGGAAGCGGACGGTGTCATTAACCGAATCGTATATAATCAAGTTCCTCCCAAAGTGGAATACGAGCTCAGCGAATACGGCCGCAGCTTAGAAGGGATTTTAGATATGCTGTGTGCTTGGGGAGCGAATCATATTAACAGAGTGTACGGGGATACATTTTCTGTGCTAGAAGAAAGTGTGCTCAATGATAAGTTAAAACAGGAATCATAAAGCATGAGGGCAGTCAGTGCGGAGCGCTGGCTGCTTTTTGGTTCTTACGCCTGATATTCTGTGCAAGAAAACATAAGATGCATCATAAATTAGCGTTATAATCGTTGATTTTTATCAATATGTACTGGCGAATTCGTTTTAATGTGTTATACTAATTTTAGATAGTAACAAATTAGGATGGCATAATTGATAAGGGGTGTCCAACATGAAGGTAAAAGTAGCGATCAACGGGTTTGGAAGAATCGGAAGAATGGTTTTTAGAAAAGCGATGTTAGACGATCAAATTCAAGTAGTGGCCATTAACGCCAGCTATTCCGCAGAAACGCTGGCTCATTTAATAAAGTATGACACAATTCACGGCAGATACGACAAAGAGGTTGTGGCTGGTGAAGACAGCCTGATCGTAAATGGAAAGAAAGTGCTTTTGTTAAACAGCCGTGATCCAAAACAGCTGCCTTGGCGGGAATATGATATTGACATAGTCGTCGAAGCAACAGGGAAGTTTAATGCTAAAGATAAAGCGATGGGCCATATAGAAGCAGGCGCAAAAAAAGTGATTTTGACCGCTCCGGGAAAAAATGAAGACGTTACCATTGTGATGGGCGTAAATGAGGACCAATTTGACGCTGAGCGCCACGTCATTATTTCAAATGCGTCATGCACGACAAATTGCCTTGCGCCTGTTGTAAAGGTGCTGGATGAAGAGTTTGGCATTGAGAGCGGTCTGATGACTACAGTTCATGCGTATACAAATGACCAAAAAAATATTGATAACCCGCACAAAGATTTGCGCCGGGCGCGGGCTTGCGGTGAATCCATCATTCCGACGACAACAGGAGCGGCAAAGGCGCTTTCACTTGTGCTGCCGCATCTGAAAGGAAAACTTCACGGCCTCGCCTTGCGTGTCCCTGTTCCGAACGTCTCATTGGTTGATCTCGTTGTTGATCTGAAAACGGATGTTACGGCTGAAGAAGTAAACGAGGCATTTAAACGCGCTGCCAAAACGTCGATGTACGGTGTACTTGATTACTCAGATGAACCGCTCGTTTCGACTGATTATAATACGAATCCGCATTCAGCGGTCATTGACGGGCTTACAACAATGGTAATGGAAGACAGGAAAGTAAAGGTGCTGGCGTGGTATGACAACGAATGGGGCTACTCCTGCAGAGTTGTTGATCTGATCCGCCATGTAGCGGCACGAATGAAACATCCTTCTGCTGTATAAAATAAGGTCATGGACACATTTTAAAGAAAAAACCCTTAACAACATATTTCTGAAAAAACGCACCTTGCAAATTAGACTTAAACACAGTATACTATTTTTCGTGAACTTCTTGCTTGAGACTGTTTCGGAATTACTTAAAGGGTTAGGACCTCTCCGGACTAACTTTCCCCCGTGGTAAATGGCCGACCCAGTTGTTGGAATTTCACTTTTTAATTCTTGTTAAGGGGGGTCCATGACTATGGAAACAATGGGGCGTCACGTTATCTCCGAGCTATGGGGATGCGATTTTGATAAGCTGAATGACATGGATTTTATTGAAAAAACGTTTGTAAATGCTGCTCTAAAATCAGGTGCTGAGGTGCGCGAGGTTGCATTTCACAAATTTGCACCGCAAGGCGTAAGCGGAGTTGTGATTATTTCTGAATCACACTTAACGATTCACAGTTTTCCTGAGCACGGATATGCGAGCATTGATGTTTATACTTGTGGAGACTTAGATCCTAATGTCGCTGCTGATTACATTGCAGAGGCATTACATGCTGATACAAGAGAAAACATTGAAATACCAAGAGGAATGGGGCCTGTGCAAATTAAACAGGCGCAAGCGAAAGTACTATAAAGTAAATTGCGAACACAAAGGGAGCTGAAGCTAGAAAGCCATTATGCGCTTTTTAGCTTATGCTCCTTTTATTTTTATAAAGAAACGAGAGTGTCAGCTTTTTCTTTTTTCATTTTTTTTGTAAAATAAGAAGGAGATTTTCACAAACCACCTAATGCTATAGAAACAAATTTAACAACGGCTCTCCCGACAGATGCTGTCACATCTATTTTTAAAAGGCGGAGGCTGCCGAAAATACATTGCAGGGAACGATATAGTTGGGAGCTGATTTTATTGAAATGTCCTTCATGCCAGCATAACGGAACACGAGTCCTTGATTCACGGCCTGTGGATGACGGAAAGTCGATTCGCCGAAGACGCGAGTGCGAATCCTGCCACTACCGGTTTACGACCTTTGAGAAAGTGGAGGAAACCCCGCTCATCGTCGTGAAAAAAGAAGGTGTGCGTGAGGAATTCAGCAGAGAAAAAATGCTGCGCGGGCTCATAAAAGCATGTGAAAAAAGGCCTGTTTCACTCAAAACGCTTGAAGACATGTGCTTTGATATTGAAAAAGAGCTTCGCAATCAAGGCTGCTCCGAGGTGAAAAGTGAGCTCGTCGGAGAAATGGTCATGGACCGGCTGGCTAAGATTGACGAAGTCGCATATGTGCGGTTCGCGTCCGTCTATCGGCAGTTTAAAGATATAAACGTCTTTATCGATGAATTAAAAGACTTAATAAAGAAAGAGCGTTAAAAGAGCTAAGAGGATTCTTCTAGCTCTTTTCTCATGTGCAAAATTGGCATTTGATAGATATAAGAAACGGTGTAAAATGAAAGGTAGAAACAAATTCGGAAGGTTTGAGAATGTATGGCTGACTATTGGAAAGATGTACTGCCTGTAGACCCGTATGTGGTTAAAAGCAGATCAATGCTGCAGGATATTGACAGACAAATTATTACACAACTGTACCAGCCCTTAATCGGCCCTGTTGCATTCTCTCTTTATATGACATTGTGGGGAGAGCTTGAACAAAACCGTCTGTGGGGCGGAGAGTCCACACATAGACAGCTGATGGGGATGACACAGTCCAACTTAAAAACGATCCATCAGGAACAGGGGAAGCTCGAGGGCATCGGATTGCTGAAAGTATATATGAAAGAATCCGAGCGGCAGGAGCGCCTCTTTATATATGAACTTCTTCCGCCGCTCAGACCGAATGAATTTTTTGAAGACGGAATGCTGAATGTTTTTCTGTATAATAGAGTCGGAAAAACGAAATATCAGCAATTAAAACAATTTTTTACGCACCCGGCCATTTCAGAAGATGCGAAGGACATTACGCGTCCGTTTAATCATGCGTTTGAATCGCTGCAGCCGAGTGAATGGAAGCTCACATCCGATATGGAGGAAACGGTAAGGCTTGCCGAGGGGACCGAGTATACTTCTGTCGGACAGTCTCCGTCCTACACCATAACGGAGGATGTGTTTGATTTTGATTTGTTTTTAGCGGGACTTTCTGAGACGATGATACCGAGAAAAGCGATGACCCAGCAGGTGCGGGACACAATCAAAAAGCTTTCTTATCTGTACGGAATTGACCCTTTGCAAATGCAAAATGTTGTGATGAGCGCAATTGATGAGCGTGACGTCATTACGACGGAGGCATTAAGAAAAGCGGCGAGCGACTGGTATCAAATTGAAAGAAACGGACAGCTGCCCGATTTGGTGGAAAAAACACAGCCGGTGCATCTGCGTGAAGGCGAAAAACCGGCAGAAGAGGATTCTTTGGATGGGAAGCTGATCGCATTGCTGGAGGCGATTTCCCCGAAGAAGCTTCTGCAGGACATTGCTGACGGAACAGAGCCGTCAAAAGCTGATCTGAAGATCATAGAAGAAATTATGTTCGAACAGAAGCTCGAGCCAGGCGTCACAAATGTGTTAATTTATTATGTCATGCTGAAAACCGACATGAAGCTGTCGAAAAACTATATCCAAAAAATCGCTTCGCATTGGGCACGCAAAAAGGTAAAAACGGTCAGGGAAGCGATGAAGCTCGCAATAGAAGAAAACCGCCAGTATCTTGAATGGGCTGAAGGAAAAACAAAGTCTTCGAAACGAAACCAAAAAGTGATTCGTGAAGAAAAGCTTCCTGATTGGATGACAGAAAAGGAAACAGCGTCTGACTCAGAATCCGGACAGCAGAAGCTGCATCCGCAGGATTTGGAAGAACAGAAGAAAAAGATGATGGAAGAAATGCAAAAACTGAAAAAATACTCTGCCTATTAAAGACAGAGATGCGGGGTGAAGGAATAGATGGAACCAATCGGCCGTTCCCTGCAGGGCGTAACCGGCAGGCCGGATTTCCAAAAACGTCTTGAACAAATGAAGGAAAAAGTCATGAAAGATCAAGATGTTCAAGTATTTTTGAAGGAAAACGAAGAAGTGATTGACCAAAAAATGATCGAAAAGAGCTTAAATAAGCTTTATGAATATATCGAACAAAGCAAGAATTGCTCCTATTGTTCGGAAGATGAAAACTGCAACAATTTGTTGGAGGGCTACCATCCGAAGCTTGTTGTCAATGGGCGGTCTATTGATATCGAGTATTATGAATGTCCAGTCAAACGGAAGCTCGACCAGCAGAAGAAACAAAAGTCTCTTATGAAAAGCATGTATATCCAGCAGGATCTTCTCGGAGCGACGTTCCAGCAAGTCGATATCAGTGACCCGAGCAGGCTCGCAATGTTTCAGCATGTTACAGACTTCCTGAAAAGCTATAATGAGACGGGAAAAGGGAAAGGATTATATTTATACGGGAAATTCGGGGTAGGAAAAACGTTTATGCTCGCTGCAATTGCCAATGAGCTGGCGGAAAAAGAGTACTCCTCCATGATTGTCTATGTGCCTGAATTTGTGAGAGAGCTTAAGAATTCGCTGCAAGACCAGACATTGGAAGAGAAGCTCAATATGGTAAAGACCACACCCGTATTGATGCTTGATGACATCGGAGCAGAATCAATGACAAGCTGGGTAAGGGATGAAGTCATCGGAACGGTGCTTCAGCACAGAATGTCCCAGCAGCTGCCTACTTTCTTTTCTTCTAATTTCTCACCTGACGAGCTGAAGCATCATTTTACGTATTCGCAAAGGGGGGAAAAGGAAGAAGTAAAAGCGGCAAGATTAATGGAGCGGATATTATATTTGGCTGCTCCGATCCGCCTTGACGGAGAAAACCGCCGCCATCAGTAACTGCTGCGGTTCAAAGGGGAAGGAACTGAGGGTATGAATCGAAAAACCGCTTTTAAATGGCTGGCAGTGCTGGCAGGTGCAGGTTTAATCTTTTGGGGAAATAAAATATATTTGAATGTATCGCCGAAAGAGATCAGGGTATGGGTATTGTCGTTCGGAGTCTTTGCACCTCTGATGTTTATCGGGATATCCATCGTCAGGCCACTTGTTTTATTTCCGGTGTCTGTTATTTCAATAGCTGGCGGACTTGCGTTTGGCCCGCTTCTCGGCACGTTTTATACGTTAGTCGGTTCAATGTGCGCTTCAGCTGTTTCGTTTTTTGCGGCCGGTTTGTTTGCGGCGAAAAAGCACGGGCATTACGAAAGGCTTGAAGCCATTCAGAAGCAAATGGAGGATAACGGATTTTTCTATATCTTTCTTTTGAGAATCCTGCCGATCAATTTTGATTTCGTCAGCTATGCGGCAGGCCTTTCCAATGTCAAAGCGCTGCCGTATTTTGCGGCGACGGCTGTGGGAATCATCCCTGGGACGATTGCGCTTAATGTGCTGGGTGCGAGCTTTTTGGCTGGCAATCTGCCCGCTTTCTTTATGGTGCTCGCTTTGTATATCGTGTTTATCTCATTGCCGTTCATCTTCAGAAAGAAAATGCAAAACTTGTTCCAGGAATCAAATTAAGATTTGCCAGTGACCTTTACGTCTATTTTAAAAACATCCCCCATATACTTGTAACAGATGCCGTAAGGGGGGACAAACATGCTTGAAATAATCTTTGAAGATGACCATGATGCAGCCGCTTTTTTACATCTCATTCAGCATTCGGACGATCGGAACAATATCATTGTCCGTGAAGGCATACGAAAAATCGGGATTGAAAAAGCGAATCCGGCTTTTCCTATTCAGCGTTTTATGGAGCCGATTCTGGTCAAATTTTTTTTGGAATGCAAAGAAGACGAGCATATGCTGTCATTGATTGAGGAAACGTATTGTTTCACGGACCAGGATGAACAGCAGCAAATCCTTCAGCTCGCACACAGTATTATTGAAGGTGAAGCAGACGATCTTCCGTTTGAGCCGCTGAAGCTTTCACGGAAACAATCTATTTTGGATGAACTCCAAACGATCTGTTTAGAGGAAGGAGTATTTTACATTCGCTCCTTTCAGACCTTCCGACTTGGATCATACTATAAGCAGCTGAGAGATATTACAGAAGCAGCGATTGATGAATATAAGATGGAACAGGAATATCAAAACTTTATTCAAACACTCAGAGACTATGTGAACGCCAAACAGCCGCGAATCAAAAAAGTGCATATTGTCCATGATGGTTCCTTTACATTATGGGAGCTGCGCTATGTGCCGGAACGGGAAAAAATGAAATACATAGACAGGAGATTTGTCCGGGATCATCCTATGTATATTGATTCTCATTTGCTCGCGCCGCTGATTTCCATTGCGCCTGATGAAGTCGTGCTTTATACCGACCAGCCCGAGCACATGATGGCAAGGACCATTCAAAACGTATTTCAAGAGAGAGTGGAAATGCTTCCGCTGCATGCTTTTACAGATGCAGAAATACCGGTGAAGCACTCGGAAGGATGAGGGCCGGCAGCCTGTCTATATAAGGCTGTCGGTTTAAAAAAGGAAACGCGATCGTGTTGATTTTTTGGATTGAACAATTTATAATACATAGGAGATTAAGAAAGACACACGTATTGATAAGGACACGAAGGAATGATACCGGCTCAAAGAGAGGGAAGCCCTGGCTGCAAGCTTCCCAGCTAAGGACCATTCGCTTTACCGCCTTTGAACTTCAGCTGTGAACCTCTTGAAAAGGAACAGTAATGGCTGACGGGAACTCCCGTTACAGAGCTTAGAGCCGCAGGTGCCGTATTGGCTTTGCGGAAAAAAGGGTGGAACCACGATTCCGTTTATTCAACCTCGTCCCTTTCATAGGGGGCGGGGTTTTTATATGCAAAAAAAGGAGTGACAAAGATGTCAGATATGGTAAAAATCACATTTCCTGATGGAGCAGTCAAGGAGTTTGCGAAAGGAACAACAACAGAAGATATCGCGGCATCCATCAGTCCGGGATTAAAGAAAAAATCATTAGCCGGAAAACTGAACGGAAAAGAAATCGATTTGAGAACGCCGATCAATGAAGACGGTACAGTGGAAATCATTACAGAAGGCTCAGAAGAAGGTCTTCAAATTATGCGCCACAGTACGGCTCACTTGCTGGCTCAAGCGATTAAACGCATCTACAAGGATGTTAAATTCGGCGTCGGTCCGGTTATCGAAAACGGGTTTTACTATGATGTAGAAATGGACGAAGCGATTACACCGGAGGATCTGCCGAAAATCGAGAAAGAAATGAAAAAAATCGTTAATGCGAACCTTCCGATCGTTCGAAAAGAAGTCAGCCGTGAAGAAGCGAAAGCCCGTTTTGCGGAAATCGGCGACGACCTGAAGCTTGAACTATTGGATGCGATTCCTGAAGGAGAAACCGTTTCGATTTATGAGCAAGGCGAATTCTTTGACCTGTGCCGCGGCGTCCACGTTCCTTCAACCGGAAAAATCAAAGAATTTAAGCTGTTAAGCCTTGCAGGCGCATACTGGCGCGGCGACAGCAAAAACCAAATGCTTCAGCGCGTATATGGTACAGCTTTCTTCAAAAAAGCTGATCTTGAAGAGCATCTTCGTATGCTAGAAGAAGCGAAAGAACGTGACCACAGAAAGCTCGGCAAAGAATTAAAGCTGTTTGCGAACTCTCAAAAAGTCGGACAAGGCCTGCCGCTTTGGCTGCCAAAAGGCGCGACAATCCGCCGCGTCATCGAGCGCTACATTGTTGATAAAGAAATCAGCCTCGGCTATGAGCACGTATACACACCTGTGCTAGGCAGCAAAGAGCTGTATGAAACATCAGGACACTGGGATCATTATCAGGAAGGCATGTTCCCTCCGATGGAAATGGACAATGAAACACTTGTATTGCGTCCGATGAACTGTCCGCACCATATGATGATTTACAAACAAGACATTCACAGTTACCGCGAGCTTCCGATTCGTATTGCAGAGCTTGGAACGATGCACCGCTATGAAATGTCAGGTGCGCTGTCAGGGCTTCAACGGGTACGCGGAATGACGTTAAATGATGCACACATCTTTGTGCGCCCGGATCAAATTAAGGATGAGTTTATCCGTACAGTCCGTTTAATCCAGGATGTTTATGAAGACTTCGGTTTAAGTGATTACACATTCCGTCTGTCTTACCGCGATCCGGAAGATACAGAGAAATATTTTGATGACGATGAAATGTGGAACAAAGCGCAATCCATGCTGAAAGAGGCAATGGACGAAATCGGCCACGACTATTACGAAGCAGAAGGTGAAGCGGCATTCTACGGCCCTAAACTTGATGTTCAGGTGAAAACTGCGATCGGAAAAGAAGAAACACTGTCTACGGTTCAGCTTGATTTCTTATTGCCGGAACGTTTCGACCTGACATACATCGGTGAGGACGGCAAGCAGCACCGTCCGGTTGTCATTCACAGAGGTGTCGTTTCAACAATGGAACGCTTTGTTGCTTTCTTAATCGAAGAACACAAAGGCGCGCTGCCGACATGGCTTGCACCGGTTCAGTTCCAAGTCATCCCGGTTTCTCCGGCTGTGCATTTAGACTACGCGAAAAAAGTGCAGGAACGCCTGCAGCGTGAAGGCCTGCGTGTTGAAGTCGACAGCCGCGATGAAAAAATCGGCTACAAAATCCGTGAAGCGCAAATGCAAAAAATCCCGTACATGCTGGTGGTCGGTGACCAAGAAGCAGAAAACAGCGCGGTAAACGTGCGTAAATACGGAGAACAGAACTCTGAAACGATTTCTCTTGATGAGTTTGTGAAAAAGGCAGTAGCTGAAGCGAAAAAATAAAATAAAAAGCATGATCTCATTGAAGAGATCATGCTTTTTTATTTCTCTAATATAGGAAACAAATCATGAAGGCTGCTGATGATGTAATCAGGCGTTACGTCAGTTTCGTTTTTCTTATCCATCCGGTTGATCCAAACGGTTTTGATTCCGGCTCTTGAAGCGCCTAAAATATCAGTATTCAAATTATCGCCGACCATGATGGCATCGTCTTTTTCAATATTCATCAGCTTAAGGCAGTGTTCAAAAATTGAAACATCCGGCTTGCCCTTGCCGAATGCGCCTGAGATGACGATTTCATTGAAGTAAGGAGCGAGCTCAGGTACGCCGGCAAGCTTCTCCTTTTGCAGACTCGGATCGCCATTTGTCAAAAGCAATAATTCATACTTGCCTTTTAATTGATCGAGTACAGCAAAAGTTTCATCATATACAAACGGGCGCTTTCTGCGCTCTGCCGCAAAAAACTCTCCCAAGTATTCGCCATATGCAGGATCATCAATCCCAAGCGCTTTCAGTCCGTTTGTCCATGCATTTCTTCTGTACTCCGGCACAATCTTGTTCAGCTTTTGAAAGCCTTCACTGATTGGCTCTGAGAAATTGGACCACAGTCCTTCAAACGGGTTAATGCCGATCATCACTGTATATGGATACGTCTCATATGACATGTACAATTCTCTCGCCGCTTCGCGAACAGCTGCTTCGAATTCCTCAGGGTCAAGGCCATATTTTTTCTCCGCCTGTAAGCAAGTTTCTGCAAATGTTGTTCTGACGCTTTTTTCGTCCCAAAGTAGTGTATCATCTAAATCAAAAAATACGGCTTTCATGATCTTCTCCTCTGCTTCAGATTCAAATCTTTCTGCCAAAAGGCTCATGTTTTATTTTACAATAGATAAAAGCCTTGTGAAATATGTTTTCAGACGATTTTAAAAAAACAGTCAGCCGTAAAACGAAAACATGCTAGAATGAAAACGGAAAGAACAGGTGACATGAATGATTCATTTAATGATTATGATGCTGGAGAGAGTGGGGATTATTGTTATATTAGGGTTCATTCTCGCCCATACGAAACTTTTCAGACAAGCTCTTCAGAATCAGGACGGCTATAAAGGAAAAGCGATTTTAATTTCAATTTTTTCTCTTTTCAGCATCATCAGCAATTATACAGGCATCGAAATTCAAAGAAATATGATTGTAAACAATGACTGGGTGTTTACGATAGATCCATCGGGCTCTATCGCGAATACCCGTATTTTGGGCGTGGAAATCGGGGGCCTTCTCGGAGGTCCGTTTGTAGGGGCTGGGATCGGCATACTGGCGGGCCTGCATCGTTTTTCACTCGGTGGCAGCACGGCTTTAAGCTGTGCCGTATCATCTATTTTAGCGGGTGTTCTTGCAGGCTTGATCGGCAGGTATTTTACGAAGCGATATCGAATGCCGACACCGCGCATCGCCGCTCTTGTGGGAATCGGCATGGAGTCACTGCAAATGATCATTATTTTGCTGATGGCAAAGCCGTTCAGTGACGCTTGGGAGCTTGTCAGCATGATCGGAATTCCGATGATACTCATCAATGGAACAGGCAGTTTTATTTTTCTGTCTATTATTCAAGCGATCATTCGCAAGGAAGAACAGGCAAGAGCTCTCGAAACGCATCGAGTGCTGACGATTGCTGATCAGACACTTCCATTTTTTCGCCAAGGATTAAATGAAAACTCCTGTAAAAGTGTAGCGGCTATTATCCATAAGCTGACAGGAACAGATGCGGTGTCTCTCACTGATAAAGAAAAGATCCTTGCGCATGTCGGTGCGGGAATGGATCACCACATCCCATCGAAAAGTTTGATCACCGGCCTGTCCAAAAAGGTGATTAAAACAGGGCATATTATGAAGGCGATTTCGCAGGAAGAGATTGAATGCACGCATGCTGAATGCCCTTTGCACGCTGCAATTGTTCTGCCGCTGACATCGAACGGCAATACAATCGGCACCTTAAAAATGTACTTTAAAAGCCCGGCAGGCCTGAGTCAGGTAGAGGAGGAACTTGCCGAGGGGCTGGCCATGCTGTTTTCGACACAGCTTGAGCTTGGGGAAGCAGAGCTGCAAAGCAAACTTCTCAAGGATGCTGAAATTAAAGCGCTTCAAGCACAGGTGAATCCGCATTTTTTATTTAATGCGATCAACACGATTTCTGCGCTATGCCGTACAGATGTTGAAAAAACCCGTAAGCTCCTATTGCAGCTCAGTGTTTATTTTCGTTCAAACCTTCAAGGAGCGAGACAGCTGCTGATTCCGCTCTCAAAGGAGCTGAACCATCTTAACGCCTATTTGTCATTAGAACAGGCGCGTTTTCCCGGGAAATATAAAATTGAGCTTAATATCGACAGCAGACTGGAGCAGATTGAAATCCCTCCGTTTGTTTTGCAGGTGCTTGTCGAGAACGCGCTTCGGCACGCGTTTCCGAAAAAACAAGACATATGCAAGGTTACAGTCTGTGTCTTATCTGATGATGCATCCGTCTATATGAAGGTGGCGGATAACGGACGCGGAATTCCGCCGGACGTCTTGCCGGAACTGGGAAAGAAACCGTTTCCGTCTAAGGAGGGAACCGGTACAGCGCTTTATAACCTAAATCAGCGGCTGATCGGTTTATTCGGACAGCAGGCTGCACTGCATATCAGCAGTGAGGTTCATAAAGGGACAGAGGTTTCCTTTCAAGTGCCAATGCAACAGATGAAAGAGGGAGAAGAACATGCTCAGGGTGTTAATAGTTGATGATGAGATGCTGGCAAGGGATGAACTGGCTTACTTGCTTAAGCGGACCAATGAGGAAATGGAAATCAATGAAGCGGAAAATATCGAATCCGCTTTTGACCAAATGATGGATCAAAAACCTGATTTGCTGTTTTTAGACGTTGATTTATCCGGAGAAAACGGTTTTGATATCGCAAAGCGATTGAAGAAAATGAAGCATCCTCCTGCTGTTGTGTTTGCGACAGCGTATGACCAGTATGCGCTCAAAGCGTTTGAGGTGGACGCTCTTGATTATTTAACCAAGCCTTTCGATGAAGAAAGAATTCAGCAAACGCTGAAAAAATATAAAAAAGTCAATCGGGATATTGTAGAAACAGAGCAAAACAGCCATGCCGGCCAGCACAAGCTCGCGCTATCTGTGGGGGAATCGATTGTGATTGTGGATACGAAGGACATTATCTATGCCGGAACAGAAGATGGTCATGTCAATGTAAAAACCTTCGATCATTCTTATACGGTCAGCGATACACTCGTTGTGATTGAGAAAAAGCTGCCGGATTCTGATTTTATCCGCGTCCATCGGAGCTTTGTCGTGAATACTGAATATATTAAAGAAATTCAGCCATGGTTTAATTCAACGTATAATCTGATCATGAAAGACGGATCGAAAATACCGGTCAGCCGGACATATGCGAAGGAATTGAAAAAGCTGCTCCATATTTGATGGGCGGCTTTTTGCATTTCAGCCATTTGATTCTGCAACTCAGATCCGCTATACGGCATGTTATCTTGTAAGCGCTTTATAACAGGGAATTCTTATTTATAATGAGGGTACCAAAGAGAAAGAGGTGAAGAAAATGAGTGCTAAAAAAGTGTACGGGTTTTTAACACAAGCATTTATTTTTGCCGTCATTATGCTGGTTTCAAATATGATTGCCGCTATTGTCCCAATACCTATCCCGGCATCGGTTGTAGGGTTGGTCTTATTATTTCTCCTATTATGTTTGAAAGTCATTAAACTGGAACAAGTGGAAACGCTCGGAACGTCTTTAACCTCTCTGATCGGATTTTTATTTGTTCCATCAGGTATATCTGTTATGAATTCGCTTGGTGTGATGCAGCAATACGGCCTGCAAATTGTTCTTGTCATTCTGCTCGCAACGATTATTTTGCTGGGGGCTACGGGATTGTTTTCTCAGCTGATTCTGTCGCTGAGCGGAAAACGCAAAACCGAAGCGGACATGAAAACAAAAACAGTGCAAAGCCCGCAGAACAATAACGAACTCGTTCACCATTAAGGGAAACAGGAGGTTCTTCACATGGAAAGCACAATGAGTCCTTATTTTGGGATTGTCGTATCACTTGCTGCATTCGGCATCGGCACCTTTTTATTTAAGAAAACGAAAGGCTTCTTCCTTTTCACTCCTTTGTTTGTTGCCATGGTACTGGGGATCGCATTTTTAAAAATCGGCGGTTTTTCCTACGCGGATTATAATAACGGGGGAGAGATCATTAAGTTTTTCCTTGAACCGGCAACGATCGCATTTGCAATTCCTTTGTACAAACAAAGAGATAAGCTTAAAAAGTACTGGTGGCAAATCATGGCCTCCATTATTGCCGGCTCTATCTGCTCTGTCACGATTGTTTATCTGCTCGCTAAAGGCATTCATCTCGATTCGGCCGTAATGAAAAGCATGCTTCCGCAGGCGGCTACAACGGCAATTGCGCTTCCTTTATCAAAAGGCATCGGGGGCATCAGCGACATCACAGCCTTTGCGGTCATTTTTAACGCTGTCATCGTATATGCGCTCGGAGCATTGTTCTTGAAGGTGTTTAAAGTGAAAAATCCGATTTCTAAAGGATTGGCTCTTGGAACATCCGGACATGCACTTGGTGTAGCAGTCGGGATTGAGATGGGAGAAGTTGAAGCTGCGATGGCAAGTATTGCTGTTGTCGTAGTAGGAGTGGTAACGGTTCTGGTCATCCCTGTGTTCGTGCAGCTGATCGGAGGATAAGCCAAGGCTGAATGCCTTGGCTTTTTTTATTTTATGGTGCGTCTTCGGGATCGATATACCCTTGTTTAATGCCCCATTCTACTTGATCGTCATGCCACTTTTTTCGTTCTTCATAACCATAACCATCGTCATCAGGAAGCTCTGAAGCTGGCTGTTGAATGGTTTTATCTGTCTGACTCGAGGGAGATGGTGGATTTTTACTATTAGATGAGGGGGCCTCGGTCTGCTGCCGTTGTGCCTGTGATTGCCGCTTTTTCTCAGCGTTCGCTTTCTGCTCTTTTTGGATTGCTGCCTGCCGCTGTCTTTCAAGTTCAGCTTGTCTTTCCGCTTCCGCTAATCGCTGATTCTCTGCCGCCTGCTGCTCTGCTAATCGCTGTCTCTCCGCTTTTTCCTCCTGCTGTTTCTTTCGTTTCGCCTCCCGCTCTTTTTCAAGCTTTTTCTCAGCGGCGATTTGTCTTTGCTTTTCAGCTTCTTCTTTTGCCTTCCGCTTTCCTAACTCAGTAGCAAGTGGACTCTCCAACTTCATGTCCAATGAAACGGGTTTTAGTTTTTTTAGCTCTTTCTCCAGCTCCTTTTGAGGAAATGCTTCAGTTGTCTTAACAGTTTCGACTTTTGATTCGGAAGATGTGCTGCTATTCGAGCAACCGGTTAATATCAATGTGAAAAATAAAGCAAGCTGTATCAGTTTGTTCATGTGTCAGGCTCCCTTCTGCTTCTTATATCGGTCAGATATTAACTTTGTTTTACATTTCTTCCTGTCGGTGGTTTTGTTGTAAATTGCGAAATAAGGGGGGAATTGTTGGTTCTTTGCATTTTGGTGAGCTGAAAGATTTTCTTTTTCTCTCTTGCGCTCATAGAAAACCCATGTTACAATGTAAAAGTTGTTCCGGATAAGTCGTCCTTGACTAAAGATCCGGTATTGTGTAGAATAGTTATTGAATTGAATATAAATCACAAGCAGAAGCACCCGCTTCTCACCTGATTGACACATGCATGTAGTTGGCAGGTTGACCGTACATTTTTATTGATACAGATGTTCGTAGTGTGGGTGTTTTATAATGCCCACACTTTTTGTTTGCCTGCAAAATGCATTCAAAATGAGTTGTGAATCAATTCGAAGAAACTATGGAGGTGGCTCATTATTAGCAAAGATCAATTGGTTAATGAGGGTATCCGTGCACGTGAGGTCCGTTTAATCGGACAAAATGGCGACCAGCTTGGAATCAAGTCCCGTCAGGAAGCACTTGAAATCGCCGGCCGCGCAAATCTTGACCTTGTGTTAGTTGCAGCGAATGCAAAACCGCCTGTCTGCCGAATCATGGACTACGGTAAGTTCCGATTTGAGCAGCAGAAAAAGGAAAAAGAAGCACGCAAGAATCAAAAAATCATTAACTTAAAAGAAGTTCGGTTAAGTCCGACAATCGATGAGCATGACTTTAACACGAAATTGCGCAATGCGATTAAATTCCTTGAAAAAGGCGATAAAGTGAAAGCTTCTATCCGCTTTAAAGGACGCGCAATCACTCATAAAGAAATCGGTCAGCGTGTATTAGACCGTTTCTCCGAAGCATGTGCTGAGGTTGCGACAGTCGAAACAAAACCAAAAATGGACGGCCGCAGCATGTTCTTAATGCTCGCACCGAAAAACGAAAAGCAATAAGGAGGAAATCCCATGCCAAAAATGAAAACTCACCGCGGATCTGCTAAACGTTTTAAAAAGACAGGTTCTGGGAAGTTAAAACGTTCTCACGCGTACACAAGTCACTTATTCGCCAACAAATCTCAAAAGCAAAAGCGTAAGCTTCGCAAGAGTGCTGTTGTAAGCGCAGGAGACTTCAAACGTATCAAACAAATGCTTGCTAACATCAAGTAATCGGATAAGGAACAATTAGGAGGGAAATTCAATGCCAAGAGTAAAAGGCGGAACTGTTACACGTAAGCGTCGTAAAAAGGTTCTTAAATTAGCAAAAGGTTATTTCGGTTCAAAACATACATTATACAAAGTAGCTAACCAGCAGGTCATGAAATCTGGAAACTATGCTTTCCGTGACCGTCGTCAGAAAAAACGTGATTTCCGTAAACTTTGGATCACTCGTATCAACGCAGCTGCTCGCATGAACGGCCTTTCTTACAGCCGTTTAATGCACGGTCTTAAGCTTTCTGGTATCGAAGTAAACCGTAAAATGCTTGCTGATCTTGCTGTAAACGATCTTACTGCATTCAATCAGCTTGCTGATGCTGCTAAAGCTCAATTAAACAAGTAATCATATAGAGCCGCTCTCCAGCAGAGCGGCTTTTTCTATATAAAGGATGAGGCAACATGATTATTGCTGCTTATTTGGTGTTGATTAATCTGTGCGGTTTTTGGGTGATGGGCATTGACAAACGCAAAGCGCAGCAGCACAAGTGGAGAATTTCTGAAGACCGGCTGTGGCTGATAGCCATCGTGTTTGGAGCGCTCGGTGTCTGGCTTGGCATGCAAACCTTCAGACATAAAACGAAACACGCTTCTTTTAAGTACGGAGTACCGCTTCTTCTGGTAATTGAAGCGATTCTCATCGCTATTTACTACAGCCCGTTTGATTTATAAAAAGCAGAAAAGCGTTTAACGCTCTTCTGCTTTTTTTGCGAGTTTAATGGGCTGGTCCCAGTCAATCTTACAATTTGGATATCGTTCCAGCACTTTTTCTTCAATGCTCTCAAAATCTTTTGCAGAGAAATGCTTCAGCTTCTCAGGAGATTCTGTCCAGACAAAGATCGTGTGAATAAACAGCGGATGATCCTTGGAAGGAATATGCTTTTCTCCCTCAAAAAGCACGCCTTTATACGTCAGCTGAAAATTCTTCCGGGTATTGTTTTGTTCATCAATAATATAAAAATGTTCTTTTGATTGGGCCAGCTTAAGCCTTCTCTTAGGATTCGCGACATATTTGACCACGGCATAAATACAATAAGCAAAAAGTGCAAGCAAAATAATCCTTAGAACCATGACAAACATTGTGTGAAGGCACCTCCCTTATTGTGATGATCTGATGTAATACGAAAAGCATAGAAAAAGGTTTCACTTTTTCTAAAAGAAAGCTGTAAAAACATATACCCGATTTTCAAGTGAAATAGTCGTATGGTTAGCGCCATGTTTTGTATAATAAGAATGCAGGACTGATGAAGGAGGGTTTGGAACATGGCAAAATTAGATGAAACATTGACCATGCTGAAAGATTTAACAGATGCAAAAGGCATACCGGGCAATGAAAGAGAAGTAAGGCAAGTGATGAAATCATACATAGAACCATTTGCTGATGAGGTGACAACAGATCGCCTGGGCAGTTTGATTGCCAAAAAAACTGGTGCAGAAAACGGCCCGAAAATTATGATCGCCGGACATTTGGATGAAGTCGGCTTTATGGTGACACAAATCACAGATAAAGGCTTTATCCGTTTTCAAACTGTTGGCGGCTGGTGGGCTCAGGTTATGCTTGCCCAGCGCGTCACCATTGTCACAAAAAAAGGAGAAATCACAGGGGTTATCGGCTCTAAGCCGCCGCATATTTTATCTCCTGAAGCAAGAAAAAAATCAGTGGAAATAAAAGACATGTTTATTGATATTGGAGCTTCAAGCCGGGAAGAAGCCTTGGAGTGGGGTGTACTCCCGGGAGATATGATCGTTCCGCATTTTGAATTTACGGTCATGAACAATGAAAAATTCCTACTCGCAAAGGCCTGGGACAACCGCATCGGCTGTGCGATTGCAATTGATGTGTTAAGAAACTTACAAAACACAGACCATCCAAATATAGTATATGGCGTCGGAACCGTGCAGGAGGAAGTCGGCCTGAGGGGAGCGAAAACGGCTGCACACACCATTCAGCCTGATATTGCGTTTGGTGTTGATGTAGGGATAGCAGGAGACACGCCTGGCATTTCCGAGAAGGAAGCGCAGAGCAAAATGGGCAAAGGCCCGCAGATTATCGTTTACGATGCATCCATGGTCTCTCACAAAGGTTTGCGCGATGCAGTTGTAGCCACTGCGGAGGAAGCCGGCATTCCGTACCAATTTGATGCCATTGCCGGCGGCGGAACTGATTCGGGTGCCATCCATTTGACGGCAAATGGCGTTCCTGCGCTGTCCATTACCATTGCAACCCGCTACATTCATACGCACGCGGCCATGCTGCATCGTGATGATTATGAAAACGCGGTAAAGTTAATTACAGAAGTCATTAAGAAGTTAGACCGAAAAACGGTTGACGAAATTACGTACCAATAAAAAGATACGGAAGAATCCGCCTATTGAGGCGGATTCTATTTTTTTGTCTGTACAAATTACAGCATAGTGACTACAATAAAGAGGATACCGAAAATTTCCTGAACATGACGATATACGACACGCAGCTCGATTTGACAGGAAGGGAGGATAAACAATCTAATTTGTAAGCGCTCTCTAATATAAAGGAGGTTGAACAAAATTGAAAAAGAAAAAAACATGGAAACGCTTCTTACACTTTTCGAGTGCCGCTCTGGCTGCAGGTTTGATATTCACTTCCGCTGCTCCTGCAGAGGCAGCATTTTGGGGTGCATCCAATGAGCTGCTTCATGACCCGACTATGATTAAAGAGGGGAGCTCATGGTATGCGCTCGGAACAGGGCTTAATGAAGAACGGGGACTGCGGGTGTTGAAGTCTTCAGACGCTAAAAATTGGACCGTACAAAGATCTATTTTCAGTACACCGCTATCGTGGTGGTCCAATTATGTGCCGAATTATGGTCAAAACCAGTGGGCGCCGGACATCCAATACTATAACGGCAAGTACTGGCTGTATTATTCCGTTTCTTCTTTTGGAAGCAATACATCTGCCATTGGCCTGGCATCTTCAACAAGCATCAGTTCGGGGAGCTGGAAGGACGAGGGCTTGGTGATTCGTTCGACAAGCTCAAATAATTATAACGCCATTGATCCGGAGCTGACATTCGACAAGGATGGCAACCCGTGGCTCGCGTTCGGCTCGTTTTGGACCGGCATTAAGCTGACCAAGCTCGATAAGAGTACGATGAAGCCTACAGGTTCGCTCTATTCGATTGCAGCCAGACCGAATAATGGCGGTGCGCTGGAGGCCCCTACTCTGACGTATCAAAATGGTTACTATTATTTAATGGTTTCCTTTGATAAATGCTGTGACGGGGTAAACAGTACGTACAAAATTGCTTACGGAAGATCCAAAAACATTACAGGCCCTTATCTTGATAAAAGCGGAAAAAGCATGCTTGAAGGAGGAGGTACCATTTTGGATTCGGGCAATGACCAATGGAAAGGGCCTGGAGGCCAGGATATTGTAAATGGAAATATTCTTGTTCGCCATGCCTATGATGCCAATGACAATGGCATTCCGAAGCTTCTCATCAATGATTTGAATTGGAGCTCGGGCTGGCCGTCCTATTGAATCAAAAAGCCGGGCTCTGCCCCCGGCTTTTTTTAAAAGAAAAGATTGACAGTATAATAGGCAATTACTATAATAAAATTGTTCGTACAAATATTTATTTATAGGTTTATTTTCTATCATTAGTACGTATCTTTTGTATTTGAAAGCGTTTTATTTTATGAGAAAGGGGCAGTTTACATGCTTCAGACAAAGGATTATGAATTCTGGTTTGTGACAGGAAGCCAGCACCTATACGGGGAAGAGACGCTGGAACTCGTAGATCAGCATGCTAAAAGCATTTGTGAGGGGCTCAGCGGGATTTCTTCCAGATATAAAATCACTCATAAGCCCGTCGTCACTTCACCGGAAACCATCAGAGAGCTGTTAAGAGAAGCGGAGTACAGTGAGACATGTGCTGGCATCATTACATGGATGCACACATTTTCCCCTGCAAAAATGTGGATAGAAGGCCTTTCCTCTTATCAAAAACCGCTTATGCATTTGCATACCCAATATAATCGCGATATCCCGTGGGGTACGATTGACATGGATTTTATGAACAGCAACCAATCCGCGCATGGCGATCGAGAGTACGGTTACATCAACTCGAGAATGGGGCTTAGCCGAAAAGTCATTGCCGGCTATTGGGATGATGAAGAAGTGAAAAAAGAAATATCCCAGTGGATGGATACGGCGGCTGCATTAAATGAAAGCAGACATATTAAGGTTGCCAGATTTGGAGATAACATGCGTCATGTCGCGGTAACGGACGGAGACAAGGTGGGAGCGCATATTCAATTTGGCTGGCAGGTTGACGGATATGGCATCGGGGATCTCGTTGAAGTGATGGATCGCATTACGGACGACGAGGTTGACACGCTTTATGCCGAGTATGACAGACTATATGTGATCAGTGAGGAAACAAAACGTGACGAAGCAAAGGTAGCGTCCATTAAAGAACAGGCGAAAATTGAACTTGGCTTAACCGCTTTTCTTGAGCAAGGCGGATACACAGCGTTTACGACATCGTTTGAAGTGCTGCACGGAATGAAACAGCTGCCGGGACTTGCCGTTCAGCGACTGATGGAGAAAGGCTACGGGTTTGCCGGTGAAGGAGATTGGAAGACAGCGGCCCTTGTACGGATGATGAAAATCATGGCTAAAGGAAAAAGAACTTCCTTCATGGAAGATTACACGTACCATTTTGAACCGGGAAATGAAATGATTCTGGGCTCTCACATGCTTGAAGTGTGTCCGACTGTCGCTTTGGATCAGCCGAAAATCGAGGTTCATCCGCTTTCGATTGGCGGCAAAGAGGACCCTGCGCGTTTTGTATTTAACGGCATCAGCGGTTCTGCCATTCAAGCTAGCATTGTTGATATTGGCGGGCGTTTCCGCCTTGTGCTGAATGAAGTCAACGGCCAGGAAATTGAAAAAGACATGCCGAATTTACCGGTTGCCCGTGTTCTCTGGAAGCCGGAGCCGTCATTGAAAACAGCAGCGGAGGCATGGATTTTAGCCGGCGGTGCACACCATACCTGCCTGTCTTATGAACTGACAGCGGAGCAAATGCTTGATTGGGCGGAAATGGCGGGGATCGAAAGTGTTCTCATTTCCCGTGATACGACAATTCATAAACTGAAACACGAGTTAAAATGGAACGAGGCGCTTTACCGGCTTCAAAAGTAGAGGGGGATGTCACATGGCTTACACAATAGGGGTTGATTTTGGAACTTTATCAGGAAGAGCGGTGCTCGTTCATGTCCAAACAGGGGAGGAACTTGCGGCTGCTGTAAAAGAATACAGGCATGCTGTCATTGATACCGTCCTTCCAAAAACGGGTCAAAAGCTGCCTCGTGACTGGGCGCTGCAGCACCCTGCTGATTACCTCGAAGTCTTGGAAACAACCATTCCGTCTTTACTCGAACAGACGGGCGTTGATCCGAAAGACATTATCGGGATTGGAATTGATTTCACGGCATGTACGATCCTTCCTATTGACAGCAGTGGGCAGCCGTTATGCATGCTGCCTGAATATGAAGAGGAGCCGCACAGCTATGTGAAGCTCTGGAAGCATCATGCGGCCCAAAAACATGCTGATCGGCTCAATCAAATCGCGGAAGAAGAAGGAGAGGCTTTTTTACAGCGGTACGGGGGAAAAATTTCATCAGAATGGATGATTCCAAAGGTCATGCAAATTGCCGAGGAAGCGCCTCATATTTATGAAGCGGCCGACCGGATCATCGAGGCTGCGGACTGGATCGTGTACCAGCTGTGCGGCTCGCTCAAGCGAAGCAATTGTACCGCAGGGTATAAAGCGATGTGGAGTGAAAAAGCGGGGTATCCGTCAGATGATTTCTTTGAGAAATTAAATCCTTCAATGAAAACGATTACAAAGGACAAATTGTCTGGTTCTATTCATTCAGTAGGAGAAAAAGCCGGCAGTCTGACTGAAAAAATGGCAAAACTGACAGGGCTTCTCCCGGGAACGGCTGTTGCGGTTGCCAATGTGGACGCTCATGTTTCCGTACCGGCGGTCGGCATTACAGAGCCAGGGAAAATGCTGATGATTATGGGAACCTCAACGTGCCATGTTCTTCTTGGTGAAGAGGTGCATATCGTTCCAGGTATGTGCGGCGTTGTGGACAACGGAATTCTCCCGGGCTATGCGGGATATGAAGCCGGGCAGTCCTGTGTCGGCGATCATTTTGACTGGTTTGTGAAAACATGTGTCCCGCCAGCTTATCAAGAGGAAGCAAAGGAAAAAAACATTGGCGTTCATGAGCTGCTGAGTGAGAAAGCAAACCATCAAGCGCCAGGTGAAAGCGGCCTGCTTGCTTTAGATTGGTGGAATGGAAACCGTTCAACTCTTGTTGATGCAGATTTAACAGGGATGCTGCTTGGCATGACACTGCTGACAAAGCCTGAGGAGATTTATAGAGCGTTAGTTGAAGCGACAGCTTACGGAACCCGGATGATTATCGAAACATTCAAAGAAAGCGGTGTTCCGATTGAGGAACTATACGCAGCGGGCGGAATAGCTGAGAAAAACCCGTTTGTCATGCAGATTTATGCGGATGTGACAAACATGGACATTAAAATCTCTGGTTCACCGCAAGCACCAGCCTTAGGATCTGCCATTTTCGGCGCGCTTGCAGCAGGCAAAGAAAAAGGCGGCTACGATGACATCAAAGAGGCAGCGGCGAACATGGGAAAACTGAAAGATATAACTTATACGCCAAATGCCGAAAACGCCGCGGTTTATGAAAAATTGTACGCTGAATATAAAGAGCTGGTTCATTATTTCGGAAAAGAAAATCATGTCATGAAGCGTCTGAAAACGATCAAAAATCTTCAATTTTCATCTGCCGCCAAAAAGAATTGATAAAGGGTGATGGAGCATGCTTGAAACATTAAAAAAGGAAGTGCTGGCTGCCAACCTGAAGCTTCAAGAGCATCAGCTGGTAACCTTTACGTGGGGAAATGTCAGCGGCATTGACCGTGAAAAAGAAAGAATTGTCATCAAACCTAGCGGAGTCGAATACAGCGACCTTACAGCAGATGACTTGGTTGTTTTGAACCTTGATGGAGAGGTCGTCGAAGGCTCGCTTAAGCCTTCTTCAGATACACCTACCCATGTTTATTTATATAAAGCCTTTCCGAATATCGGGGGAATTGTCCATACCCATTCTCAATGGGCGACAAGCTGGGCGCAATCGGGCAGAGACATCCCTCCGTTAGGCACGACCCATGCTGATTATTTTGACAGTGCGATTCCATGTACTCGAGAAATGTACGATGAAGAAATCATTCATGACTACGAACTGAATACAGGAAAAGTCATAGCGGAAACCTTTCAGCATCATAACTACGAACAGGTGCCGGGTGTGCTCGTGAATAATCACGGACCGTTCTGCTGGGGCACTGACGCCTTAAATGCCATTCATAACGCAGTTGTATTAGAAACGGTTGCCGAAATGGCCTATCACTCCATTATGCTGAACAAGGATGTAACCCCAATCAATACAGTCCTGCATGAAAAGCATTTTTATCGAAAACACGGAGCAAATGCGTATTATGGCCAGTCATGATACGCCTGTGTCACCGGCTGGCATTCTGATTGACTTGGACGGTACTGTATTCAGAGGAAATGAGTTGATCGAAGGAGCAAGAGAAGCGATCAAAACGCTTAGGAGAATGGGAAAGAAAATCGTCTTTTTAAGCAACCGGGGGAATATCTCCCGTGCCATGTGCAGAAAAAAACTTCTTGGCGCGGGGATTGAAACGGACGTAAACGACATTGTTCTGTCATCAAGCGTGACAGCGGCTTTTCTGAAAAAACATTATCGTTTTTCAAAGGTATGGGTGCTTGGGGAACAAGGCTTGGTTGACGAGCTGAGGCTGGCCGGTGTGCAGCACGCGAACGAACCGAAGGAAGCGGATTGGCTCGTGATCTCCCTTCATGAAACGCTCACGTACGACGATTTAAATCAAGCCTTTCAAGCGGCTGCCGGCGGCGCTCGTATTATTGCTACAAACAAAGACCGCTCTTTTCCGAACGAAGACGGAAATGCCATTGATGTGGCCGGAATGATCGGGGCGATAGAGGCTTCTGCACAAGCGAAGACTGAACTTGTTGTCGGAAAGCCGTCATGGCTGATGGCGGAGGCTGCCTGTACAGCAATGGGGCTGTCCGCACATGAATGCATGATTATAGGAGACAGCATTGAATCTGACATTGCGATGGGGAAGCTTTATGGCATGAAAAGCGCCTTAGTGCTAACTGGTTCTGCGAAACAGGGCGAACAGCGTTTGTACACGCCGGATTATGTGCTGGATTCTATTAAGGATGTAACCAAATTGGCTGAGGAGGGGATTCTGATATGAATCGTATCGCAGCTGACGTTCAGCGTGCTTTTGAACACGCCGGAGAAAAGACGTTGCCTATAAAAGTTGAAGAAATTGTTCTCGGTAAACAAGCAGCTGATTCGCTTTTGGATTATGTAAAACGAAAAAACAATAAACATATTGTCCTTGTCTGCGACGCGAATACACACCGCATTGCAGGAATTGATCTGGAAAATCAGCTGAATCAAGAAGGATTTCAGGCCGAGTGCCTGATCATTCCAGAAAATGAAGCCGGAGATGTGACAGCTGATGAACGATCGCTCATTCATGTGCTGATCCATACGAAACAACCAACGGATGTCATGATCGCAGTCGGTTCGGGCACGATTCATGATATCGTCCGCTTTGCAGCGTTTCAAAGAGATTTGCCGTTTATTTCTTATCCGACTGCTCCATCTGTAGACGGTTTTACATCAGCAGGGGCGCCGATTATTTTATACGGTACGAAAACAACCATTCAAACGAAGGCCCCGTCTGCACTGTTCGCTGATCTGGATCTATTAAAAGCGGCACCGCAGTCAATGGTGGCGGCTGGATTTGGTGACATGCTCGGTAAAATAACGTCTTTAGCAGATTGGGAAATATCCCGGCATCTTGCCGGCGAGCCTTATTCGCCAGCAGGAGCTAAGATTGTTCAGGAGGCGCTTGCTGCCTGCATTGAACACACAGAAGACATTGCGATGAAAACGGAAACAGGCATACGGGTTTTGATGGAGTCTTTACTTGTATCGGGGCTTGTCATGCTGGCATTAGATCATTCCCGCCCGGCATCAGGCGGAGAGCATCATATTTCACATTGGATTGAGATGGAATTAATGGAGAAAAAACGGCCACAGATTCTTCATGGGGCAAAGGTGGGCTGTGCAGCTGTTTTATTAACTGACACATACAGAAAGCTCGCTAAGGATGACGGGCTCAACGAATTTTCACCGAGCCGGCGGCAAGCCATCCAATCGGCTTATCAAACTCTCCCGGAAGGAGAAGTGCTGGCTGATTGGCTGAGATCAGCCGGAGGCCCTGCGTATTTTGACGAAATCGGTGTCGGGCAGGATTCCGTCAAGAATGCCTTCAGACACGCGCACACCTTAAGAGACCGCTGCACCGGATTAAGAATCATTAATGAAAACAAAACGCTGATCAACCATGGTCTATATGAATAGCCCGCACCTCGAATGGAAGGGGTAACGCAGATGAAAAAAATGACTGTCTGTTTTCTTGTGCTCATGATGCTGCTGACATTAGTCATTGCTGGGTGTTCAGCAGAAAGATCATCCGGGAAGTCGGGTGAAACCGAGCTGACCTTTTGGACATTTAACGGACTTCATGAGCAGTTCTATATAGAAATGGTGAAGGAATGGAATGAAAAATATCCTGACCGCAAAATTAAGCTGAATACGGTCGTTTATCCGTATGGACAAATGCACGATAACTTGTCTATCTCCTTAATTGCAGGAGAAGGCGTCCCTGATATTGCCGATGTCGAATTGGCCCGTTTTTCAAACTTTTTGAAGGGCTCTGACATACCGCTTGCCGACTTGACTCCGCTGATTGAAAAGGACCGTGATAAATTCGTTGAGGCGCGGCTGACCCTGTACAGCAAAAACGGCAAGCTTTACGGACTCGATACGCATGTAGGAACAACAGTCATGTTTTATAACATGGATGTTATGAAGAAAGCCGGCGTCAATCCTGACGATATTAAAACATGGGATGATTACCATAAAGCCGGACAGAAAGTGCGCAAAGTGACCGGGAAGCCGATGGGAACGGTGGAAACAAATGATTCCGGAACGTTCTTATCTATGATTTCACAGCAAAACTCAGGCTATTTTGATAAAAACGGCAAGCTGATCCTCAATAATGACACCAACGTAAAAACACTTCAATATTTAAAAGACATGATCAATGATAAAACGATGATTCCTGCGCCGGGCGGCGGGCATCACAGTGAAGAATACTACGGCTTTATGAACCAAGGAGGAGCTGCTTCAGTCCTCATGCCGATTTGGTATATGGGAAGATTTATCGACTATATGCCTGATCTGAAAGGGAAGATTGCCATCAGGCCGCTCCCGGCATGGAAAGAGGGAGGCGACCGCTCGGCAGGTTTGGGCGGTACGGCAACTGTTGTGCCGAAGCAAGCCAAGCATGTTGAGTTAGCAAAAGAGTTTTTAGCCTTTGCGAAGGGCTCTAAAGAAGGAAACAAAAAGCTCTGGAGCGTACTAGGGTTTGACCCGCTTCGCTGGGATGTCTGGAGCTCCAAGGAATTGAAAGAGAAAAACAAGTACACGGATTACTTCCAAAACGGAACAGGCATTTTTTCCGTGCTGCTCGATATCAAGGATGAAATCAATCCGATTTATTTACATGAGGATTTTGCCAAGGCTTCAGACCTTGTCAACAGAAGCGTGTTGTTCGACGCACTTAAATCTCAGCAAAAAACGCCTAAACAGGCCTTGGACAGAGCGGCAGGTGAACTGAAACAGAAATAGAATCCCATTCAAAAAGTGAAAGCGGGGAGGTTCTCATGAAACCTGTGAAAACAGGAACGGTTCATCCCGTTCCTTCAGCTGCGAAACAATCAGGCTGGCGAGATCTATTTTATTCAAAAAAAGCGGCGCCCTATCTGTTTACAGCGCCATTCGTTTTATCCTTTCTCGTATTTTTTCTATACCCCATCATTAGTGTCTTCATCATGAGCTTCCAAAGAATTTTGCCGGGAGAGGTGTCCTTTGTCGGATTGTCTAATTATACAGCGCTAAACAACCCGACGTTCTATACCGCCCTTTGGAATACGCTGGAATACACCTTTTGGACGCTGATCGTGCTGATTCCTGTTCCATTGCTTCTGGCCATATTCCTGAATTCAAAGCTGGTCAAATTTAGAAATATATTTAAATCAGCGCTATTTATCCCGGCATTGACCTCCACCATTGTCGCGGGGATCATTTTTCGGCTGATCTTCGGAGAAATGGAAACGTCTCTGGCCAATTCCATCCTACTCAAACTCGGCTTTTCACCTCAGAACTGGATGAACAATGAACATACCGGCATGTTTTTGATGGTGCTGCTTGCTTCATGGAGATGGATGGGAATCAACATCCTTTACTTTTTAGCCGGTTTGCAAAATGTGCCGAAAGAGCTGTACGAAGCCGCTGATATAGACGGCGCGAATACAATGAAAAAATTTCTGCACATCACGCTGCCGTTTCTCAAGCCTGTAACCGTATATGTGCTGACCATCAGCATCATCGGCGGCTTCAGGATGTTTGAGGAAAGCTACGTCCTTTGGCAGAATAATTCCCCGGGTAATATTGGTCTGACGCTTGTCGGATATTTGTATCAGCAGGGGCTTGCCTACAACGAAATGGGGTATGGAGCGGCTATCGGCATTGTGCTTTTGATTGTGATCCTTGTTGTCAGCCTGATTTCATTAAAGCTGTCAGGCTCGTTTAAGGGGGAGGGATAAATGTTGCGGCACAGTCCTCAGTTCAGCGTTTATAGAATTGCGCTAACCCTGTTTTTTATTATGCTGAGCCTATTGTATCTTTTTCCGATTTTCTGTTTGCTTTTAGGATCATTAAAGCCCTCATCTGAGCTTTTGCGTGTGGGGCTGAATCTTGATATTGATCCAAAAGTGATGAGTTTTAATAACTACACATTTCTGTTTAATGGCGGCAGCATTTATTTCAAATGGTTTTTTAACAGTCTTGTACTCGGACTTTTTACGACCGTGCTCACCCTGTTTTTTTCTTCGATGATCGGGTACGGGCTTGCGGTTTATGATTTTAAGGGAAGAAATATCATCTTTGTTCTTGTGCTGATTATTATGATGGTTCCGCTGGAAGTGATGATGCTTCCTCTGTTTAAGCTTACTGTCGGACTGCACTTGATCGATTCATATACGGGTGTCATATTGCCGTTTATCGTTTCACCTGTTGCCGTTTTCTTTTTCAGGCAATATGCTCTTGGCCTTCCAAGAGATCTGCTGGACTCCGCAAGGATGGACGGCTGTACGGAATTCGGCATCTTTTTCAGGATTATGGCACCACTGATGAAACCGGCTTTCGGTGCGATGATTATCCTTCAGTCCTTAAACAGCTGGAACAACTTCTTGTGGCCGCTGATTGTGCTTCGGTCGAAAGAAATGTTTACGCTTCCAATAGGGCTGTCCAGCTTGCTGAGCCCTTATGGAAATAATTACGACATGCTTATATCCGGCTCAGTATTTGCGATTTTACCGGTGATTATCATTTTCTTGTTTTTCCAAAAGTACTTTATCTCCGGCCTGACGGTAGGGGGAGTCAAAGGTTAATGAAGGAGGAAACGTGTGATGAAAAAAGCGCGAATGATTGTAGACAAAGAATATAAAATCGGTGAAGTAGATAAACGGATTTATGGCTCGTTTATCGAACATATGGGTCGTGCGGTATATGAAGGCATATACGAGCCTGATCACCCTGAAGCGGATGAAGATGGATTTAGAAAAGATGTCCAGTCGCTGATCAAAGAATTACAGGTTCCCATCATCCGCTATCCGGGCGGAAACTTTTTATCCGGATACAACTGGGAGGACGGTGTCGGACCAGTCGAAAACCGCCCGAGACGGCTTGACTTGGCATGGCAAACGACAGAAACCAATGAAGTGGGAACAAATGAATTTTTATCTTGGGCAAAAAAGGTGAACACTGAGGTCAATATGGCCGTCAACCTTGGCACAAGAGGCATAGATGCCGCCCGTAATCTCGTTGAATATTGCAACCATCCGAAAGGCTCTTACTGGAGTGATTTAAGAAGATCGCATGGCTATGAACAGCCGTATGGCATCAAAACATGGTGCTTAGGAAACGAAATGGATGGACCGTGGCAGATCGGCCACAAAACAGCTGATGAATACGGACGGCTTGCCGCAGAGACAGCAAAGGTCATGAAGTGGGTTGACCCATCAATTGAACTTGTTGCCTGCGGCAGCTCAAACAGCGGCATGCCGACCTTTATCGATTGGGAAGCGAAGGTGCTTGAGCATACGTATGAGCATGTCGACTATATCTCTCTTCACACTTACTACGGAAACCGGGATAACAATCTGCCAAACTACTTGGCACGTTCTATGGATTTGGATCATTTTATCAAATCAGTCGCTGCGACCTGTGACTATGTAAAAGCAAAAACACGCAGCAAGAAAACAATCAATCTTTCTCTGGATGAATGGAACGTCTGGTACCACTCAAATGAGGCTGATAAAAAAGTCGAGCCGTGGATCACTGCGCGTCCGATTTTAGAGGATATTTACAATTTTGAAGATGCCTTATTAGTCGGCTCTCTGCTCATTACGATGCTGCAGCACGCAGACCGTGTGAAAATTGCGTGTCTTGCACAGCTTGTCAATGTCATCGCGCCGATCATGACGGAAAAAGGCGGAGAAGCATGGAGACAGCCGATTTTCTATCCATACATGCATGCTTCTGTTTATGGAAGGGGCGAGTCACTGAAACCGCTTATTTCTTCTCCTAAGTACGACTGTTCTGATTTCACTGATGTGCCATATGTTGATGCTGCTGTTGTGTACTCTGAAGAGGAAGAAACACTGACTATTTTTGCGGTAAACAAGGCTGAGGATCAGATGGAGACGGAGATTTCGCTCAGAGGCTTTGAATCCTATCAAATCGCAGAGCACATCGTACTTGAGCATCAGGATATCAAAGCGACAAACCAGCATAACAGAAAAAATGTCGTTCCGCATTCCAACGGATCATCGTCTGTCAGCGAAAACGGCTTAACTGCTCATTTCACGCCGCTTTCCTGGAATGTGATCCGCCTGAAAAAACAGTCATAAGAGAAGCTAAGCCGGAGATTTCTCTCCGGCTTGTCTTTCAACTGCCACGAGCCGGCCCGTTCAAGCCGGCTTTTTGTATAGGAAAAAATGACCGCTTTTCACCATGAAATTATGATATATTTATGAAAAACAGCAAAGGGGATGGGAGAAAATGAATGCGGTTACAATTGTGATAGCATCAATGTGTATTTTGGCTATTGCCTATCGTTTATACGGAACATTTATGATGGTGAAGGTTCTCAAAGTGAATGATGACAAGCCAACACCTGCTCATGCACTTGAGGATGGGAAAGACTATGTGCCTACAAATAAATGGGTTACGTTCGGCCACCACTTTGCCGCAATCGCAGCGGCCGGTCCGCTGGTCGGACCCATTCTGGCGGCGCAGTTTGGCTATTTGCCGGGATTATTGTGGCTGTTAATCGGGGCGGTAATTGGGGGAGCCGTCCATGATATTGTTGTGCTGTTTGCATCGATGCGCAAAAACGGAAAATCGCTGTCGGAAGTGGCGAAGGATGAGCTTGGCCCTGTTGCAGGATTTTGTACAGGACTGTCCATGCTGTTTATCATCACGATCACAATGGCGGGCCTGTCGATGGTTGTCTTGCATGCGCTTGAACGTAATCCATGGGGAACATTTGCGGTAGGGATTACGATTCCGATTGCGATGGGTGTGGGCTTATTTTATAAGAAAACGGGAAATTTAAAGCTCGCTTCAACGGTCGGCTTTCTCTTTTTAATGGCAGGAGTCTTTATCGGTCCATGGGTACAGACTACCGCACTCGGTGACTTTTTAACGCTAGATACGAAAACGCTTGCAATCGCGCTTCCTGTTTATGCGTTTTTTGCGGCTGCGCTTCCCGTTTGGCTGCTTCTTGCTCCGCGTGATTATTTAAGCAGCTTTATGAAAATCGGTGTTTTTATCGCTTTGATTGTTGGTGTGTTTGTCGTCAATCCGTCCATTCCGTTTCCTGCGTTTACAGAATTCGTAAAAGGCGGCGGGCCGGTGCTGGCAGGACCTGTCTGGCCGTTCATCTCAATAACCATCGCCTGCGGGGCGATCTCTGGGTTCCATGCCTTTGTCGGCTCAGGAACGACACCGAAAATGCTGAATAAATGGAGTGATATGAAGCCGGTTGCGTTTGGCGCAATGCTTGTTGAGTGTCTTGTCGGCATCATGGCGCTGATTGCAGCGACCGCTTTACAGCCTGCTGATTACTTTGCGATTAACAGCACGCCTGAGGTTTTCCGTACGCTTGGCATGAATGTCGTACATTTGCCTGAATTGAGCAGGGAAATCGGTTTGGACTTAGAAGGAAGAACAGGGGGAGCAGTCACACTTGCGGTGGGAATGACTTACATTTTTACCGGAATGCCGTTTTTCAGCCATTTGGCCTCATACTTTTTCCAATTTGTCATTATGTTTGAAGCGGTCTTTATTTTAACCGCGATTGACGCCGGCACACGTGTCGCCCGTTATTTGATCCATGACTTCTTCGGGGAGGTGTATAAGCCGCTGAAGAAAACAGACTGGATTCCGGGCTCTGTATTTGCCAGCGCGCTTGCCTGTTTGATGTGGGGGTACTTGCTGTATTCAGGAGATATCGGTTCCATTTGGGCGCTGTTCGGCGTTTCTAATCAGCTGATGGCTTCAGTGGGGCTGATTATCGGAGCGACCATCGTGCTGAAAATCGCTGATAAACGCCGATACATTCTGACTTGCCTTATCCCGCTTGCCTATTTATATGTCACTGTCAATTATGCGGGCTATTGGATGGTGCGCAATGTGTATCTCAATCCTGAAGCAGCAGGATATAGTGTATTGAATGGCGTATTATCTATCATCATGCTGGTGTTAGGCTTCATTATTATCGTGGCGGCTGTGAAAAAATGGGCGCAGATGTGGAAAGATCCGAGCTTAAGGATGGAAGCGTCTATACCGGGCTAGAAGGACTATTGAAAAATGCTGAGGGGGGTTGGCAATGAATCTATCAATGAAATATCTTATTCTATACGTATCGGACAGCCAGCGGGCTATTCATTTTTACCGGGATATTTTAGGACTGCCGATTCGTGCTGAACACGGCACGTATGTCGAATTTGATACAGGGTCTACGATATTGGCGCTTAATACGCGGGAAAGCGCCAGAGACATCACGGCGCTGGACATTCCGGATACATCTGCTTCAAACACATTTGAAATCGGGTTTGTTACTGAAAATGTAGAAGCGGTCATCAAAAGGATGAGAGAACAAGGCGTATCGATTATCGGGGAGCCGAAAGTGAAACCATGGGGGCAGACGGTCGCCTATATCGCTGATCCGGATGGACATTATATCGAAATTTGCAGTCCGATGGATTAACGCACAAAAGCCCAAAACAATGTCTGTTTTGGGCTTTCTCATGATGTTTTGTGCCCGGCTGCTTCCAATAGCAGATCAGCCAGGTGAACGGCTCTGACTTTACCGCTTAGTCCTTCGCGTTCAATCCCGAGCTTCATCTGCAGCAGGCAGCCGGGATTTGCTGTTACAATGAGGAGCGCTTCGGTTGCTTTGACGGCAGCCATTTTGCTGTCCAGTATTTTCATAGACATTTCAGCTTCGACGATGTTGTAAATACCCGCTGACCCGCAGCAGCTGTCTGCTTTCTCCATTTCTTTGAATTCAGCCCCTTTGATGCTTTTAAGAAGCTGGCGGGGCTCAAGCGACGTATGCATTACATTTCTTAGGTGGCATGAATCTTGGTAGGTAACGACCTGAGGCGTCTCGAGCGCTAAGTCCATTTGATGGAAATCGAGTTCAACCAAAACTGAAGAAAAATCCTTCAGCTTTTGAACAAAAGCGGCGGCCCGCTCCGACCATTCCGGGTCATCCTTCAGCAAATGATCATATTCGGTAAGAAAGGCTCCGCATCCTCCTGCGTTTGTAATGACTGCATCCACGTCTAATGCTTCGAAAGCAGCGATATTTTGTTTCGCGAGCTCTTTCCCTGTGTTTTTTTCACCGCTGTGTCCATGAAGCGCCCCGCAGCAAGCCTGTTCAGGCGGGATGACAATGTCGCAGCCTGCCAGCTGTAAAAGCTTCAATGTGGCATTGTTAGTCGGTAAAAACATCGTATCCATTAAGCAGCCCGAAAAAAAGGCGACCCGTTTTTTCATGGGGCCAATGGACGGCAGGAAACGCGGCCTATTGTTCATTTCTTTGCTTTTTGGAATATCAGGAAGAACAGCTTCCATCGTTCGCAAATGCTCAGGCAGGACGCGAAGCATACCGGTTTTACGCACAGCGGTTTGCAGCCCTGACCGCTGATACAAACCGATAAGGCTTACAGCTGAGCGCATGCGGTTTTGATGCGGAAACAGCTCGTGAAAAGCCGTCTTTCGCATGACACGTTCACCAAGCGAGTGTTTTTTATTTTGGTGGATAATATCTCTGGCTTCCTCAAGCAGCTGCCCGTATTTCACGCCAGACGGGCATACGGGCTCACAGGCGCGGCAGCCGAGGCAAAGTGACAGCGAACGTTCGACATCTTCATCCGGTTCAATCATACCGTCGGCTACGGCTTTCATTAAGGCGATACGCCCGCGCGGAGAGTGTGTTTCCTGAAATCCCGATTCGATATAGGTCGGACAGGAAGGAAGACAGAAGCCGCAGCGCATACAATTTAATAACTCGCCTTCATCCATACGCTCTTTAAATTCATTTTGGATCTGTTTCATTTCTTTTTCTGTTGTCATCTTTCCGCCACCACACGTTTTCTGGCATCTTTCGCAAACACTTTGCCCGGATTTAATATGTTCCGGGGGTCAAATGCCGCTTTCAACGCTTTCATCGCATCAATGCCTTCTTTTTTCAGCTTCATTTCCAAGTAAGGCGCTTTCATTTCCCCGACTCCGTGCTCTCCGGTTATCGTCCCGCCAAGTTCAATCGCTTTCTCAAAAATCTCGGCAAAAGCCTGTTCGACACGTTCCATTTCATCCTTATTTCTTATGTCTGTCGTGCATGTCGGGTGAAGGTTCCCGTCTCCCGCATGGCCAAAGGTGCAGATGGAAATATCATATTTAGCAGCAATATCATTAATCGCTTTAACCATATTGGCTATTTCTGAGCGAGGAACGGTCGCATCCTCTAAAATCGTCGTCGGTTTGAGGCGGGCTAGGGCAGAAAGTGCAGAACGCCGGGCTTCAGTCAGGGCAAACGCTTCCTCCTCTGTTTGTGCGGTCTGAACGGAAACGGCGTCGCCTTTTTTGCAGATCGCCTCAATCTTTTCCATATCCCGTGCCACGATTTCAAGCGGTCCGTCTTGTTCAATTAACAGAACTGCCTTTGCGCTTGTCGGAAGTCCGATTTTGGCATAATCCTCAATCACCAAAAGTGTAGGCTGGTCGAGAAATTCAAGCGTGGCGGGTATGATTTTTGCGGCAATGATGTCTGATACCGTTTGAGCAGCGGCATCGATGTTTTCATAAAGGGCAAGCAGCGTCTTCTTTGTTTCCGGCTTTGGAACGAGTTTGACGATTGCCTCTGTCACAATGCCGAGTGTTCCTTCTGAGCCGACAAAAAGACGTGTGAGATCGTATCCGGCCACATCCTTTGCGAGTTTTCCGCCGGTGCGGATGATGTCACCATTTGCGAGCACAACCTCCAGTCCAATAACATAGTCGCGGGTGACGCCGTATTTTAATCCACGTAGCCCGCCGGAATTTTCATTGATGTTTCCGCCCATGGTTGATATTTTCATAGAACTCGGGTCAGGCGGATAAAACAAACCTTTGCTTTCAACTGCCCGGATCATATCCAGCGTAATGACTCCCGGCTGAACTGTGGCAGTTAAATTTTCTTCATCAATCTCAAGAATCTGGTTCATGTGCTTAAAGAGAAGCACAAGTCCGCCTTCAGTCGGGCACGTGCCGCCGCACAGGTTTGTCCCTGATCCTCTTGGAACGATCGGCACTCGATGTTCGCTGCAAATTGTTAAAATGCGTGATACTTCATCAGTATTCCTCGGAGCAATCACGGCATCAGGCATAGACTGAAACTGCGGCGTCGCATCATAAGAATAGACGAGCCGGCCGGCTTTTGAGTCATCAAAGTTTTCGGGTCCGACGATTTGAATCAGCTGTTCTTTTACATCCTTGGTGATCATTTCACCCATCCCCCTGTCAAAAAACGCTTTCAATCTATTGTAAAAGAAAAAAAGCAAAGCCTTCCATGGAGAAACATACAAAAAATGAAACTGAAACTCTCTCTATTTTGTATCTTGATCTAAAAAATAGAGTGCGACGTACATCGTGACGACGTCCTCGGTACGGTCAAAACGTAAACCCGTCAGCTGTTCAGCCTTAGACAGACGATAACGCAATGTATTGATGTGTATATGCATGTCTTCAGCGGTTTGTTTCAAAGACAAATCGTGATGAAAGAAAGTCCGTATCGTATTCATAAGTTCCTGATGCTCTAGCGCCTCTCCTAATACTCTTTGCGGAAATTCGTTTCGGGTTCCCGGGCTGATCTCCGTCAGACACATATCAAGCTTCAGATCCTCTTCAAATATGGGCGTTTTTCGCTTAAGGCTGACAGCCAGCGCTTTTTCCGCTTGCTCGTATGAATCTGTCAGGCTGGAGCTTGCGACGGCTCTTCCGGCGCCAGCTGCTGCAAATTGGCTGTTTGCGGTATTGGCAAACGAACAAATGTGAAGGATCTTCCGTAAAAGCCGATCCCTTTGTTCATGCTGCGGCACTTCATGATTAATCAAAATCCGTTCATTTCCCCACCTGATGAACAAATCCGCAGGGTACGATGATTTCCAGATGCGTGCCATTTTTTCAATATCATGACGTGACCACTCATACCCCTGAATAAGAATCATTTGGCGCCGGGAGGAAAGGTCAACACCAAGAAGTTGAGCTTTCTCAAGAAAACTGGGAGACCACTCCTTTAGTTGCAGCCAATCGATCATAAAGGACTCCAGCATTCTCTCACGCCACTGGGATTGCTCTAAGTGCCGCGATTCCTTAATGAACAGCTCTGTCATTTTTCGAAGCAGTTCTCCGAATGGCTGAATCTCTGCAGGCTCACCTGTCAGCCCGAAGACGGCGATCACATCATGGTCAAAAAATACAGGGAGGTTTATGCCTGCTTTCACTCCTTTTAACCTTGTTTCATCTTCTTTTGTAATAATCACGCTGCGTCTTTCTTTTGCGCAGATAAGCGCTCCCTCATGAAATTGTCCGACACGCTCATCGTTTGTGCCTGCCATAATAAGACCGTCCGTGTTTACAATAATGACTTCACGTTCGTACATTTTTTTAACTTCAGCAATAATTTTTTTCGCTAATAACGGCTGTAAAAACATGGCGTTCCCCCTCATCATGTTTTTATTATATAAGAAAAAAACCGGGCGCTGTCACCCGGTTTCATGTCTTATTCGGCGGGTTTTAATCCGCCTTCAAGCGTTTTTAGCATTTCGTTTTTCTCACTTTCGGATGCGTGCTGCCAAATGACTTCGAATAAAACGCCGAGCCCTGGAAGCATTTTTTCTTCACCGCTTTGAATCGCATCTACGATTGTATGCTCAAGCTGCTCCTGATTATTGCCGGTGACATTGGAGATGACGGCATGACGTAAATTAAGATCCATGTAAAACGCTCCTTTTTCTAAAATGTAATACGTATATTCTAACCCTGCACCTGGTTTATTATGTGCTGTTCTTGCGATATAATAACATCATGTTAAAAAAAGGAGCGCCACATAGACAGTGAAACAAATAGAATCGGCAAAAAACCAAAAAGTGAAGGATTGGAAAAAGCTTCACACAAAAAAAGAACGAACAAAAACAAATACATTTCTGATAGAGGGAGAACACCTCGTTGAAGAGGCGTTGAAAAGCCCGGGCATTGTGAAAGAAATCCTTGTAAAGGATGAAACGAAGATTCCTTCAGATCTTGAGACTGGTATCCAGTGCTATATGCTGAGTGAAGATGCGTTTTCAGCTGTGACTGAAACCGAAACGCCGCAGCAGATTGCCGCTGTGTGCCATATGCCTGAAGAAAAGCTGGCAACGGCACGCAAGGTGCTGCTGATTGACGCTGTTCAAGATCCGGGAAACCTTGGCACAATGATTCGAACGGCTGATGCGGCCGGTTTGGATGCGGTTGTACTCGGTGACGGCACGGCGGACGCCTTTAACGGAAAAACACTGCGATCTGCTCAAGGATCTCACTTCCATATTCCTGTTGTGAGAAGAAACCTGCCTTCATATGTGGACGAATTGAAGGCAGAGGGCGTAAAAGTATACGGCACGGCGTTGCAAAACGGAGCGCCTTACCAGGAGATCCCTCAGTCTGAATCCTTTGCGCTCATTGTAGGAAATGAAGGTGCAGGGGTGGATGCTGCATTGCTGGAAAAAACGGATTTGAACCTGTACGTGCCGCTTTACGGACAGGCTGAATCACTAAACGTTGCGGTTGCGGCTGCCATCCTCGTGTATCACTTGCGAGGATAGTGTTGCGCCAAGCGTTGGATTTCTCTATAATAGAACATAATATTTCAAAAACCGTGACAGAGGACCTCAATTTCTGATCAACTGCTTTCCAGGGAGAAAATGCCGCTGACTGAGAGCATTTTTAACGCAGCCGGAAATTGGCTTCACCTCTTGAGTTGTCGCCGGGACCGTGCACATGCGCGTAAAGGTGAACCGGAATCTGATTCCGTTATGTCAATGAAGCTGACGACAGCATCAGTCTGTCTGAAATAAGGGTGGTACCGCGGCCACAACTCGTCCCTTGTACAAGGGACGGGTTTTTTTTATTTTCCAAAGACATATGACGGTTTGTTTACATAAAAGGAGGATGCAAAATGGAAGAAAAGCTAAAACAGCTGGAACAAGAAGCTTTAGAACAAGTAGAAGCGGCAAGCTCATTGAAGGTTGTCAATGATATTCGGGTGCAATATCTCGGAAAAAAAGGGCCGATTACAGAAGTGCTGCGCGGAATGGGCAAGCTTTCTGCTGAGGAACGTCCAAAAATGGGGGCGCTCGCGAACGAAGTAAGGGAGCGTATTGCCAATGCGATTGCTGACAAAAACGAGAAGCTTGAAGAAGAGGAAATGAAGCAGAAGCTTGCAGGACAGACAATTGACGTCACGCTGCCGGGGAACCCTGTTGCAGTCGGCGGCCGCCATCCGCTCACTGTTGTCATTGAAGAAATTGAAGATTTATTTATCGGTATGGGCTACACAGTCGAGGAAGGGCCAGAGGTTGAAACGGATTACTACAACTTCGAATCGCTCAATCTTCCGAAAGAACACCCAGCGCGCGATATGCAGGACAGCTTTTACATCACAGAGGAAACTTTGATGAGAACGCAAACTTCTCCTGTCCAAACACGGACGATGGAAAAGCATGAAGGCAAAGGTCCCGTTAAAATCATTTGCCCGGGTAAAGTATATCGCCGTGATAACGATGATGCGACGCACTCTCACCAATTTATGCAAATTGAAGGGCTTGTCGTTGACAAAAACATCAGCATGAGTGATTTAAAAGGAACGCTTGAACTCGTTGCGAAAAAAATGTTCGGGCAAGACCGCGAAATCAGACTCCGTCCAAGCTTCTTTCCGTTTACTGAGCCTTCAGTAGAAGTGGATGTGACATGCTTTAAATGCGGTGGGAACGGCTGCTCAGTCTGTAAAGGAACAGGCTGGATTGAAATCCTCGGCGCCGGCATGGTCCACCCGAACGTGCTTAAAATGGCTGGCTTTGATCCGAAGGAATATCAGGGCTTCGCATTCGGAATGGGTGTTGAGCGCATCGCGATGCTGAAATACGGCATTGATGATATCCGCCACTTCTATACAAACGATGTCAGATTTATTTCGCAGTTTAAACAGGCGTAAGAGGAGGATGCAAGGATGTTTGTTTCTTATAAATGGTTAGAGGATTATGTTGATTTAAAAGGCATGGACCCGGCTGTTCTTGCTGAAAAAATTACAAGAGCCGGTATTGAGGTTGAAGGAATTGAATACAAAGGAGAAGGCATCAAAGGTGTTGTCATCGGCCATGTGCTGGAGCGCGAGCAGCATCCGAATGCTGATAAACTGAATAAGTGCCTTGTGGATATTGGAGCGGAAGCCCCTGTACAAATCATTTGCGGCGCGCCGAATGTGGATAAAGGACAAAAAGTCGCGGTTGCAACAGTCGGAGCGGTGCTGCCGGGCAATTTCAAAATCAAAAAAGCCAAGCTTCGCGGTGAAGAATCAAACGGCATGATCTGTTCCTTACAGGAGCTTGGTATTGAAAGCAAACTTGTGGCGAAGGAGTATGCAGAAGGCATTTTCGTATTCCCGAATGACGCTGAAACAGGAAGCGATGCCTTAGCGGCTTTACAGCTTGACGATGCGATTCTTGAGCTGGGTTTAACGCCAAACCGCGCCGATGCCATGAACATGCTTGGTGTTGCTTACGAGGTTGCCGCGATTTTAGACACTGAGGTAAAGCTTCCGCAAACGGATTACCCGGCTGCTTCAGAACAAGCGTCTGATTACATTTCAGTCAAAATTGAAGATCAAGAAGCGAACCCGCTGTACACTGCAAAAATCATTAAAAATGTCACGATTGCTCCGTCACCGCTTTGGATGCAGACAAAGCTGATGAATGCAGGCATTCGTCCGCACAACAACGTCGTTGACATCACAAATTTTGTCCTGTTGGAATACGGACAGCCGCTTCATGCGTTTGATTATGACAGATTTGGCTCTAAGGAAGTGGTAGTAAGAAAAGCAGCTGAGAATGAAATGATCGTAACTCTTGATGATCAAGAACGTAAGCTGTCCGCCGATCACCTTGTCATTACAAACGGAACGAAAGCGCAGGCCGTTGCGGGTGTCATGGGAGGAGCAGAGTCAGAGGTTCAGGAAGATACGAAAACGATTTTGCTTGAGGCAGCGTATTTCAACGGGCAGACGGTTCGCAAGGCTTCCAAAGACCTTGGTTTGAGAAGTGAATCAAGCGTAAGATTTGAAAAAGGAATTGATCCGGCGCGCGTACGTCTTGCAGCAGAACGGGCTGCGCAGCTGATCCATCTGTATGCCGGCGGTGAGGTGCTTGCAGGAACAGTTGAGGAAGATCACCTGACAATCGAAGCAAATAACATTCACGTATCTGCTGACAAAGTGAGCAGCGTTCTAGGCCTGACGATCAGTAAAGAAGAACTGATCAGCATTTATAAACGTCTCGGTTTTACGGTCGGTGAAGCGGGTGAACTTCTCGTTGTGACCGTCCCATCACGCCGCGGCGACATTACAATAGAAGAGGATTTAATCGAAGAAGCGGCAAGACTATACGGCTACGATAACATTCCGTCTACGCTTCCTGAGACAGCGGGAACTACAGGCGGATTAACGCCATACCAGGCAAAACGCCGTAAAGTCAGACGCTTCCTTGAAGGCGCAGGCTTATCACAAGCCATCACTTACTCACTGACAAACGAGAAGAAAGCGGCAGCGTTTGCGATTGAAAAATCACTGAATACTGTGCTTGCGCTTCCAATGAGTGAAGAAAGAAGCATTCTCAGACACAGTCTTGTTCCGAATCTGCTTGATTCTGTTTCTTACAACCTCGCGAGGCAGACTGACTCAGTTGCACTGTACGAAGTCGGCTCCGTTTTCCTGACGAAGGAAGAGGACACAAAACCTGTTGAAACAGAGCGCGTAGCAGGAGCTGTTACCGGATTATGGCGCAAACAGCTATGGCAGGGAGAAAAGAAACAAGTTGATTTCTTTGTTGTCAAAGGAATTGTGGAAGGGCTGTTAGACAAACTCAACGTCCAAGACAGCATTGAATTTGTACAGTCTGAACGCAAACAGCTGCATCCGGGCAGAACAGCGAACATTTTATTGAATGGTTCTCTGATCGGCTTCATCGGCCAAGTCCATCCTTCATTGGAAAAAGAACTGGATATAAAGGAAACATACGTATTTGAGCTCGATCTTCATGCGTTGCTCGCGGCAGAAACAGCCCCGCTTGTTTACACGGCGATTCCGAAATATCCGTCTGTGACACGTGATATCGCCCTTGTAACAGATAAAACCGTCACAAGCGGACAGCTCGAGAGCGTCATTAAAGAGGCTGGCGGAAAGCTTCTGAAAGAGGTAACCGTCTTTGACGTATACGAAGGCGAACATATGGAGGAAGGCAAGAAGTCAGTCGCTTTCTCACTCCAGTATGTCAACCCTGAACAAACACTGACTGAAGAAGAAGTGACAAAGGCGCACAGCAAAGTGCTGAAAGCGTTAGAAGACACATATCAAGCTGTTTTAAGAGGCTGATAAAAAAGCTTGCAGAGAAATCTGCAAGCTTTTTTCTATGAACGTTTTTTATCAGCAAGGCGCTGCGCTTTTTGCGTATTGGCGAAATGGAGTTTTGTAAAGGTTCTGAGTGCAGATGCCCCTTTTTTGAGGATCAGCTTGGCGGCCGCTTCATCGACGTGAGGACCGGCCCCTTTTGGAAGCGTCATTCCTGCCTCGCGTGATAGTTTATCCATTTCCATTAAAAACGAATATCTTGCAATGATTGAAGCAGCGGCGACAGCCAGGTGAATACCTTCAGCTTTTGTGCTAAAATAGGTCCGCTCCTTCACAATGTCTCTGCCCTTTAAATGATTGAAGTAGACGCCTGGCTCAGCGAATTGGTCAATCAAAATGGCTTCAGGCTTTACTCCATCCAATTTTCTTAATAAATGGGTGATCGCCTGATTGTGCAGCAAAGCTTTCATTTTCCCTTGGCTCATGCCTTTTTCCTGCATGCTGTTATACTTTTCATTTTTTAAAACCAGCAGGCTATATGGAATAGTTTTGATCAGGTTTCGGGCAATCTCGATGATTTGCGGATCTTTTAAATCTTTAGAATCCTTAACACCGAGTTCCTTCATTAAAGGAAGCATGGTTTTGTCGACGTACGCGCATACAACCGTCATTGGGCCAAAGTAATCTCCGGTTCCGACTTCGTCAGAACCGATAACAGACATTCCGGCGATATCTGCCGGAGGGGCATAGCGGGGATCAGCCGGCTTTTTGGCCATTTTCTTCTTTTCCGGCTCTGCTGTTCCCCAGCGCGCGGATTCTGCCGCTGCGTTTTTGCCTTGAAACAAGACCTTGCCTGATTTATATGCTGTAATGGTACAGCCGGGCGGTTTCGCCTGAAAAACGGCTCCCTGCGGAACAGAGGCTGTAAGCGAACCGCTGTATGTCATTTTCATTTGGTCAATAGCAGACAACGATACTTTTATCACTGAATGGGACACGTAATAATCTCCTTTTTTTACACTTTTCGCTGTATATACCAGTGTATCATAACAGCGGGAGGCTCGTCTTTCCATTCATTTAATAAACGTGTTATGATAAGAACTAGGATTCTCGCGGAATGGAGGAGAAACGTTGTCTGACGGCAAAAAAACAAAAACAACCGTTGACATTTACGGCCAGCACTTCACGATTGTCGGTGAAGAAAGCAGAGCCCATATGAGGTATGTCGCCGGAATTGTTGATGATAAAATGAGAGAAATCAATGAAAAAAATCCATACCTTGATATAAATAAACTTGCAGTGCTGACAGCGGTAAATGTGGTGCACGATTATGTCAAATTACAAGAGAAATGTGAAAAACTGGAGCGTCAGCTTAAAGAAAAGGATTGAACAACTATGCTAGATATCATCATCTTAATCTTGCTCCTGATGGGGACTTTACTGGGGTTAAAACGCGGTTTTATCCTGCAGTTTATCCGCTTGACGAGCTTTATTTTATCAATTGCCTTTGCGGCTTTATTCTATAAAAACGTGGCACCGCATTTACATTGGATTCCCGCACCCGATTTTTCAGCGGGACAGCCGGCTCTTTCTTTTTTTACGGGGAATTTGGAAGCAGCGTACTATAATGCGATTGCGTTTATCGTTTTATTTATCATTGCTAAAATCTTACTGAGAATCATCGGCTCGTTCCTGAGTATTGTAGCCGGCATTCCGGTGATTAAACAAATCAACCAGATGCTGGGCGCCGTTCTCGGTTTTCTAGAAGTCTATTTATTTACATTTGTGCTGCTGTATGTCGCATCCGTTCTACCGGTAGATGCGTTGCAGCAAATGATGGGGCAATCGTCTCTCGCAAATGTGATCATTAACCATACACCGTACTTGTCAGGGCTTTTACAAGAGCTGTGGACACAGTACGGGGCATAAAAAAACTTCTCTTGTCCGGAGAAGTTTTTTTCAAGTATGATGGAAACATATGTGAACGTCTGGGGGTTATGATATGCATAAAAAAGATATTATCCGGCTGCTTGAAACCATTGCAGTCTATATGGAACTCAAAGGGGACAACCCGTTTAAAGTATCCGCCTTCCGAAAAGCGGCGGCAGCCCTGGAACAGGACGACCGAAGCTTATCAGAAATGGACGATATGATGTCGCTGTCCGGCATTGGAAAAGGAACGTACAGCGTCATTAAAGAGTATATAGATGAAGGAAATTCAAGCACGCTCGAATCGCTGCAGAAAGAAGTGCCGGAAGGACTCGTGCCTTTATTGAAACTGCCGGGCCTCGGCGGCAAAAAAATCGCAAAGCTATATAAAGAGCTCGGCGTACACGATGCAGAATCTCTGAAGGAAGCCTGTGAGCAGCAAAAGGTCCAGGGTCTTGCGGGCTTCGGCAAAAAATCGGAAGAAAAAATATTACAGGCGCTCGGGGAAGCCGGAAAACAGCCTGAACGGTTCCCGATCGGATACGCCCTCCGGATCGCGCGGGAAATTGAGGAGTATCTTTCTCAATTTACGCATATCATCAAATTTTCTCGTGCCGGAAGTCTCCGCAGAGCGCGGGAAACGGTGAAGGATCTGGATTATATCATTGCTACAGATCATCCGGCTGAAGTAAGAGAGCAGCTTCTTGAGCTGCCAAACATCAAAAGCGTGATCGCAAGCGGAGATACGAAGGTGTCCGTCATCCTTTCCTTTGAATATGAAACAAGCGTCGATTTCCGTCTTGTGACGGAAGAGCAGTTTCCGACAACACTCCATCATTTTACGGGATCAAAGGATCACAATATTAAGATGCGCCAAATCGCCAAAGAACGCGGCGAGCGAATCAGTGAATACGGCGTTGAGACAGTTGAAACCGGAGAGATCAAAACATTTCCGGGTGAACGTGAATTTTATGCGCACTTCGGCCTGCCGCTGATTCCGCCGGAAATTCGTGAAAGCGGACAGGAAGTGGAAACTTACAGCGACAGCATTGAACTGATAGAGCCCGGGCAAATCAAAGGTGATCTCCACATGCACTCAACGTGGAGCGATGGTGCATTTTCGATCAGAGAGATGGCTGAAGCCTGCATCAAAAAAGGCTATCAATACATGGCGATCACCGATCACTCACAATATTTAAAGGTCGCCAACGGCCTTACTGCAGAAAGACTTAAGCAGCAGGCAAAAGAAATTGATGCGCTGAATGCAGAGTTTGAAAACTTCCGTATTTTGAAAGGCGTTGAGATGGATATCCTGCCTGACGGTACGCTCGATTATGATGACGATGTGCTTGCGGAAATGGATATCGTTATTGCATCGATTCATTCCAGTTTTAATCAGCCGGAACACGTGATTATGAAACGGCTTGAGACGGCACTGACAAACAAGCATGTTGACATTATCGCACACCCGACCGGGCGCCTTATCGGCAGACGGGCCGGTTACGAAATCGATATTGATCAGCTGATTGAGCTTGCGAGGAAAACAAATACGGCGCTTGAACTCAACGCCAACCCTGCGCGCCTTGATCTGCGCACAGAGCATTTAATGAAAGCAAACGAACAAGGGGTTACATTGGTGATTAATACTGATGCCCATAATATTGAGATGTTAGACGATATGAAAACTGGCGTTACTGCCGCGCGCAAAGGATGGACGGAAACGAAAAACGTTCTGAATGCCCGGTCGCTTAAAGACGTAGAGGCATTTCTGAAGCGCAACGATTAAGTAAGGAGGCTCACACAATCGTGCAGCAAAAAGTATTATCAGCTCTTGAATTTCATAAAGTGAAAGAACAGGTTATTGGGCATGCCGCTTCATCGCTCGGAAAAGAAATGCTTCTCGAGCTTAAGCCTTCTGCTTCTATAGACGAAATCAAAAAACAGCTGGATGAAGTAGACGAAGCTTCTGACATTATCCGGCTGAGAGGCCAAGCGCCATTTGGCGGCCTTGTAGATATCAGAGGAGCGTTAAGACGGGCGGAAATCGGCAGCGTTCTCAGTCCTTCTGAATTCACTGAAATCTCAGGCCTGCTTTATGCAGTTAAACAAATGAAACATTTTATCACCCAAATGGCTGAAGACGGTGTCGACATTCCGCTGATCCATCAGCATGCTGAACAGCTTATCACGCTGTCCGATTTAGAGCGAGACATTAATTCCTGCATTGATGATCACGGAGAAGTGCTTGATCATGCATCGGAAACATTAAGAGGAATCCGCACACAGCTCAGAACACTCGAATCAAGAGTCAGAGACCGGTTAGAGTCGATGCTGCGTTCCTCTTCCGCTTCGAAAATGCTGTCTGATACGATTGTTACGATTCGGAATGACCGCTTTGTGATCCCGGTCAAACAGGAGTACAGATCCAGCTATGGAGGAATTGTGCATGACACCTCATCCTCTGGTGCGACACTATTCATTGAACCGCAGGCGATTGTAGATATGAACAATTCCCTTCAGCAGGCGAAAGTGAAAGAAAAGCAAGAAATTGAACGGATTTTGCGTGTGCTGACAGAGAAAACGGCAGAGTATACAGAGGAGCTATTTCTAGATTTGCAAGTGCTGCAGACGCTTGACTTTATTTTTGCAAAAGCTAGATATGCAAAAGCGGTTAAAGCGACAAAACCGATTATGAACGACACCGGCTTTATCCGTTTGAAAAAAGCCCGCCATCCATTGCTTCCGCCTGATCAGGTTGTTGCCAATGACATCGAGCTTGGCCGCGATTTTTCAACCATTGTCATCACAGGGCCAAACACCGGGGGGAAAACAGTCACCCTTAAAACGTTAGGCCTGCTAACCTTAATGGCGCAGTCAGGTCTTCATATCCCGGCAGATGAAGGGTCAGAAGCGGCAGTATTTGAGCACGTATTCGCTGATATCGGTGATGAACAGTCGATTGAGCAAAGTTTAAGTACGTTCTCATCCCATATGGTGAATATTGTCGGCATTTTAGAACAGGTCAATGAAAACAGCCTTGTGCTTTTCGATGAACTTGGTGCAGGGACAGATCCGCAGGAGGGGGCGGCCCTCGCCATGAGCATCTTGGATGACGTGCATCGCACCAATGCACGAGTGTTAGCTACGACGCATTATCCGGAATTGAAGGCGTACGGCTATAACAGAGAAGGCGTCATGAATGCCAGCGTTGAATTTGACATCGAAACGCTGTCACCGACCTATAAACTTTTAATTGGTGTGCCGGGTCGAAGCAATGCTTTCGAAATTTCAAAACGCCTCGGGCTTCCGGACCATATCATCGGGCAGGCGAAGTCAGAAATGACGGCCGAGCATAACGAAGTCGATACGATGATTGCGTCGCTGGAGCAAAGCAAAAAACGTGCGGAAGAAGAGCTTTCTGAGACAGAATCAATCAGAAAAGAAGCGGAAAAACTGCATAAAGAGCTGCAGCAGCAAATCATCGAGCTTAACAGCAAAAAAGACAAAATGCTTGAAGAGGCAGAACAGCAGGCTGCTGAAAAAGTAAAAGCGGCAATGAAAGAAGCCGAGGACATTATTCATGAATTGCGCTCCATAAAAGAAGAACACAAATCCTTCAAGGATCACGAGCTGATCAACGCGAAGAAACGGTTAGAAGGCGCTATGCCGGCTTTTGAAAAGTCCAAGAAACCGGAAAAGCCTAAAGCGGAAAAACGCGACTTTAAGCCTGGTGACGAGGTGAAAGTCCTCACTTTCGGGCAAAAAGGAACATTGCTCGAAAAAACAGGCGGCAATGAATGGAATGTTCAAATCGGTATTTTAAAGATGAAAGTAAAAGAAAAAGATCTGGAGTTTATCAAATCAGCTCCGGAGCCAAAAAAAGAAAAAATCATTACAGCGGTCAAGGGAAAGGACTATCACGTATCGCTTGAACTTGATCTCCGCGGCGAACGCTATGAAAATGCCCTCAGCCGGGTTGAAAAATACTTGGATGATGCGGTGTTAGCCGGATATCCAAGAGTGTCAATCATCCACGGAAAAGGAACCGGCGCTTTAAGAAAAGGCGTACAGGATCTTCTGAAAAACCACCGCAGCGTCAAAAGTTCCCGTTTCGGTGAAGCAGGTGAGGGAGGATCAGGCGTTACGGTTGTTGAACTAAAATAAAAGGGAGTATGGCCATGAGTGATTTTTGGGAAAACGAGCTTGTGGAAATCGCGGCATATTACAGTGTCGCGGTTCTCTGCCTCGTCCTCTTTTTGACTGTGTTTGAGCTGGTGACGGCTTATAAAAACTGGGAAGAGATTCAAAAAGGAAATCTTGCGGTGGCAATGGCGACCGGCGGAAAAATTTTGGGAATCGCAAACGTATTTCAGCATTCCATCTCCCAGCATAATTCGCTGCTGCAAATGATCGGCTGGGGCGTTTACGGGTTTGTTATGCTTCTGATCAGCTACTTTATTTTTGAGTTTTTGACTCCGCGGTTTAAAATTGATCAGGAAATCGAGAATGATAACCGGGCTGTCGGCTTTATTTCATTTGTCATTTCTGTCGGGCTTTCTTTTGTGGTGGCAGCCGGAATATAAGGGGACGGAGAATAAATGGAAAAGCTTGCGAAAATACTGCTCGCCGCGGCGGGAATCTTTTTGTTAATTGGTCTTATATATCTGTTCATATTATGAGAAAAAGAAAGATTTACCTTTCTTTTTCTTTTTTTTGCCGTCCATCTGCTATAATGATAAGGTGGATCTCTAAAATCGAAAGGGGAGGTTTTATGCAGTCTCAAAAGCCGTGGCTTGCCGAGTATCCCGACGATATCCCGCATGAGCTTCCGTTGCCGAATAAAACCCTGCAATCCATCCTGACAGACTCCGCCGCACGATTCCCTGATAAAACCGCAATATCGTTTTATGGAAAAAAACTCACCTTTCATGACATTCTGACGGATGCTCTTAAACTTGCAGCTTTTTTGCAGGTCAATGGCCTGCAAAAAGGAGACAGAGTGGCTGTTATGCTGCCCAATTGCCCGCAAACAGTGATTTCTTATTATGGCGTCTTGTTTGCCGGTGGCATCGTGGTGCAGACGAATCCGCTTTATACCGAGCATGAGCTTGAATACCAGCTTAGAGATGCTCAGGTAAGTGTAATCATCACCTTAGATTTGCTTTTCCCGAAGGCAATAAAAATGAAAACGTTATCAATAGTTGACCAGATTTTGATAACCAGCGTAAAAGACTATTTGCCTTTTCCGAAGAATATTCTTTACCCGCTGACGCAAAAACAAAAAGTGCATATCGACTTTGACAAAACAGCTAACATTCACACGTTCGCTTCCAGTATGAAGCAGGAAAAAACTGAACTCCTGACAATCCCGAAGATCGATCCTGAGCATGATATCGCTGTCCTCCAGTATACCGGAGGAACAACCGGAGCTCCAAAAGGGGTCATGCTCACGCACCAAAATATTTTGGCAAATACTGAAATGTGCGCCGCTTGGATGTATGACGTGAAAGAAGGCGCTGAAAAAGTGCTGGGCATCGTCCCGTTTTTTCATGTCTACGGACTGACGGCAGTCATGAACTATTCGATTAAACTAGGCTTCGAAATGATTCTTCTTCCTAAGTTTGATCCGCTCGAAACACTTAAAATCATCGACAAACACAAACCGACGCTCTTTCCTGGCGCACCGACAATTTACATTGGCCTTTTGCATCACCCCGAATTGCAGCATTATGATCTGTCATCCATTAAAAGCTGTCTTAGCGGATCAGCCGCGCTCCCCGTGGAGGTAAAGCAGAAATTTGAAAAGGTGACTGGCGGAAAGCTTGTGGAAGGCTATGGTTTGTCTGAGGCATCCCCAGTGACGCACGCCAACTTTATCTGGGGAAAAAACAAGCCGGGCAGTATCGGCTGTCCTTGGCCGAGTACGGACGCTGCGATCTATTCTGAAGAGACGGGTGAGCTTGCCGCTCCCTATGAGCATGGAGAAATCATTGTAAAAGGTCCGCAAGTCATGAAAGGATACTGGAATAAACCAGAGGAAACCGCCGCAGTGCTGAGAGATGGCTGGCTGTTCACCGGGGACATGGGCTATATGGATGAAGAAGGCTTTTTCTATATTGCTGACAGGAAGAAGGATATCATCATTGCCGGCGGTTACAATATTTACCCGCGTGAGGTAGAAGAAGCGCTTTATGAACATGAAGCCATCCAGGAAATTGTTGTCGCAGGCGTTCCCGATTCCTACAGGGGAGAAACAGTAAAAGCATTTGTCGTATTAAAGAAAGGCGCAAAAGCCGATGCAGAAGAACTGGACGATTTTGCGAGATCACGTCTAGCTCCCTATAAGGTGCCTAAAGCCTATGAGTTCAGAAAAGAGCTGCCGAAAACGGCGGTGGGAAAAATTTTAAGAAGGCGTTTACTTGATGAGGAAACCGAAAATCATCATATCAAATAAAAAAAGAGAACGCCTATGAATAAACTTGACAAACTTGAAAATCCTTCTTATCATGAAATTATGAATGAATAGTCATTCATTTCTATAGGAAGGAACGATGAACATTGAAGCAAAAACGGCCAAAGTATATGCAGATTATTGATGCAGCAGTAGAAGTCATTGCAGAAAACGGCTACCACCAGTCACAGGTATCCAAAATTGCCAAACAAGCCGGAGTAGCGGACGGCACCATCTATCTCTATTTTAAAAACAAAGAAGATATTTTAATTTCTCTTTTCAAAGAAAAAATGGGTCAATTTATTGAGCGGATGGAAGAGGACATTAAAGAAAAAGCAACAGCGAAAGAGAAATTGGCGCTTGTGATTTCAAAGCATTTTTCCCTTTTAGCGGGTGACCATAATCTCGCAATTGTCACGCAGCTTGAGCTCCGCCAATCCAACTTGGAGCTGCGCCAAAAAATCAACGAAATATTAAAAGGCTACTTAAATATTTTGGATGGCATTTTGACGGAAGGCATACAATCAGGCGAATTAAAAGAAGGCCTCGACGTCCGCCTCGCCCGGCAGATGATTTTTGGAACGATTGACGAAACCGTGACAACTTGGGTGATGAATGACCAAAAGTACGATCTCGCTGCGCTTTCAGACAGCGTTTTAGAATTATTGGTGTCCGGAATTCATAATAAGTAAAGGAGTTCTGTCCTATGAATGCAATATCACTGACAGTTGATCAATTTGTGGCAGTTTTGGCGATTCACAATCCGCCGGCAAATGCGCTTTCCAGCCGGATATTAGAAGAGCTGTCTTCCTGTCTTGATCAATGTGAGACAGATGCAGGCGTACGAAGCATTATCATTCACGGCGAGGGAAGATTTTTCTCAGCCGGCGCTGATATTAAAGAATTTACATCGCTTAAAGGCAATGAGGATTCCTCATTGCTCGCTGAGCGCGGCCAGCAGTTAATGGAGAGAATCGAAAGCTTTCCAAAACCGATTATCGCAGCGATTCACGGCGCTGCTCTCGGAGGCGGGCTGGAGCTTGCGATGGCCTGTCATATCAGAATTGCAACAGAAGATGCTAAGCTGGGGCTCCCGGAGCTTAATCTCGGTATCATTCCGGGTTTTGCGGGGACACAGCGCCTTCCGAGATATGTCGGTACAGCCAAAGCATTAGAGCTCATCGGATCAGGAGAACCGATATCCGGAAAAGAAGCGCTTGATCTCGGACTTGTCTCAATTGGAGCGAAAGATGAGGCAGAAGTGATTGAAAAAGCAAAAGCACTTGCCGCTAAGTTTGCAGAGAAAAGCCCGCAAACGCTGGCATCTTTGCTTGAACTTCTCTATTCCAACAAGGTGTATTCCTATGAAGGCAGCTTAAAGCTTGAAGCAAAGCGATTTGGGGAAGCATTTGAGTCAGAGGACGCCAAGGAAGGCATCCAGGCATTTCTCGAAAAAAGAAAGCCTCAGTTCAAAGGCGAATAAAAGGGGATATGATCATGAATCTATTTGTACTGATGAAACGGACGTTTGACACAGAAGAAAAAATCGTCATTGAAACAGGAAAGATTCAGGATGACGGAGCGGAATGGATCATTAATCCATATGATGAGTACGCGATAGAAGAAGCCATCCAGCTGAAGGAAAAGCATGGCGGAACGATCACCGCTGTCACTGTCGGCGGTGAAGAAGCGGAGAAAGAATTGCGTACGGCGCTTGCCATGGGTTGTGACCAAGCTGTTTTAATCAACATAGAAGATGATCTTGAAGAACCCGACCAATATTCCATTTCTCAAGTTTTATACCACTATATGAAGGATCAGGAGTTTGATTTGATTCTCGGCGGAAATGTTGCCATTGACGGAGGATCAGGACAAGTGGCGCCTCGGCTTGCCGAGCTACTGGACATTCCATGTATCACTACGATCACCAAACTCGAAATCAACGGCACTGATGCAGAAGCAGAAAGGGACGTCGAAGGGGATGTTGAAAAAATCAAAACGACGCTCCCATTGCTTGTCACAGCTCAGCAGGGCTTAAACGAGCCGCGCTATCCATCGCTTCCGGGAATTATGAAGGCTAAGAAAAAGCCGCTTGAAGAGCTTGAACTTGATGATCTTGACCTGGACGAAGAGGATGCTGAACCAAAGCTGAAAACCATTGAACGTTTTCTGCCGCCGAAAAAAGAATCCGGGAAGCTTCTCCAAGGTGAGCCTGCTGAACAGGCAAAAGAGCTTGTTTCATTGCTCCGCAGCGAAGCTAAAGTCATTTAAAGCTTGGACATTCAAAGAAACAGGGGGATGTTAGAATGGGAAAAAAAGTGATCGTGCTTGGAGAAATACGCGATGGGGAATTGCGGAATGTCACCTTTGAAGCAATAGCTGCAGGAAGAACCATTTCAGGAGATGGGGAAGTCATCGGTGTTCTCATCGGTGAAAATGTACAAAGCATTGCACAAGAGCTTATTCATTACGGAGCAGATAAAGTTCTTACCGCTGAAGACCCGAAGCTGAAAACATACACGGCAGACGGGTACAGCCAGGTCATGAGAGGTGTTATCGAGCAAGAAAATCCTGATTCAGTCATCTTCGGGCATACGGCAATGGGCAAGGATCTTTCACCGAAGCTTGCTGCCCGGCTGCAAACAGGCTTAATTTCTGATGCTATAGATGTAAGCGTTACCGGAGGGAATATTGTGTTCACACGGCCGATTTACTCGGGGAAAGCTTTTGAACGCGTCATTTCAACCGATCCGATGATCTTTGCAACAATTCGCCCCAATAACATTCAAGCTTCAGAAAAAGACACCAGCAGGTCGGGAAGCATCGAAAGCATAAATGTCTCTCTTACTGACCTTCGCACCGTGATTCAAGAGGTCGTCAAAAAAACGGCGGACGGTGTTGATCTTTCCGAAGCGAAAATTATCGTTGCGGGCGGCCGAGGAGTCAAAAGCATGGAAGGATTTCAGCCGCTGCAGGAGCTTGCAGAGGTGCTAGGGGCCGCAGTCGGGGCTTCTCGCGGGGCATGTGACGCTGATTATTGCGATTATGCTCTCCAAATCGGGCAGACCGGGAAAGTCGTCACTCCGGATTTGTACATTGCATGCGGCATTTCCGGCGCCATCCAGCATTTGGCCGGCATGTCAAACAGCAAGGTGATCGTCGCCATCAATAAAGACCCCGAAGCCGATATCTTTAAAATAGCGGATTACGGCATCGTCGGTGATTTATTTGAAGTTGTCCCGTTATTAACTGAGGAATTCAAACAATTGAATATACACTCATAAAGGAAATCCCGGACTTTAAAAGTTCGGGATTTTTTCATGTTTATAAATACATACGTACAAATATAAAAACAATAGAAAATGTCGTTGACATGTACGAACATATATAATATGGTTACTTTAAAAGCGCTTACATTCATGCTGACTCCTCAGGCAAAGACAGATCACATATTTGACTGTGGTGCTTTTCATATCCGTATGAAAGGAATGATCAGAGGCATGTCTGAACATCAAGCAGTGATTCAAACAGATATCGTAAAAGGAACCATTAACAAAAATATATACGGTCATTTTGCCGAGCATTTAGGAAGAGGGATTTATGAGGGGATCTGGGTCGGAACGGACTCAGACATCCCCAATATCAACGGGATACGAAAGGACGTGCTGGAGGCGCTCAAACAGCTGCACATTCCTGTCCTCAGGTGGCCGGGCGGGTGTTTTGCGGACGAATACCATTGGGCAAACGGTGTCGGTGACCGTAAGACAATGCTGAACACTCACTGGGGCGGTACAATTGAATCAAATGAATTCGGAACGCATGAATTTATGATGCTTTGCGAGCTGCTTGAATGCGAGCCATATATTTGCGGCAATGTCGGAAGCGGAACCGTTCAGGAAATGGCGGAGTGGATTGAGTATATGACATTTGAAGAAGGCACGCCGATGTCAGACTGGAGAAAGCAAAATGGAAGAGAAGAACCTTGGAAGCTGAAATATTTCGGCGTGGGCAATGAAAACTGGGGTTGCGGCGGCAACATGCATCCCGAATACTACGCAGATCTGTACCGGCGTTTTCAGACTTATGTCCGCAATTACAGCGGGAATGACATTTATAAAATTGCAGGCGGCGCAAATGTGGATGATTTTAATTGGACGGACGTGCTTATGAAAAAAGCCGCTGGCCTGATGGACGGGTTGAGTCTTCATTATTACACGATTCCGGGGGATTTCTGGAAGGGCAAAGGATCAGCCACAGAATTCACGGAAGATGAATGGTTTATTACGATGAAAAAAGCCAAATACATCGATGAATTGATTCAAAAACACGGCACGATTATGGACCGGTACGATCCGGAGCAGCGGGTCGGGCTGATTATTGATGAATGGGGCACGTGGTTTGATCCCGAGCCAGGCACGAATCCCGGTTTCTTATATCAGCAAAACACCATTCGTGATGCACTGGTGGCGGCTTCTCATTTCCACATTTTCCATCAGCATTGCCGCCGGGTGCAAATGGCCAACATCGCCCAAACAGTAAACGTTCTACAAGCGATGATTTTGACTGAGGGAGAGCGGATGCTTTTGACACCGACGTACCATGTATTCAATATGTTTAAGGTGCACCAGGACGCTTCTCTTTTAGCCACAGAGACAATGTCTGCCGACTATGAATGGAACGGTAAAACGCTTCCGCAAATCAGCATTTCAGCGTCGAAACAAGCTGAAGGCGATATCAATATCACAATTTGCAACATCGATCACCAAAACAAAGCGGAGGCGGAAATCGAGCTGAGGGGCCTACACAAGGCAGCGGACCATTCCGGGGTCATTCTCACGGCAGAAAAAATGAATGCGCATAACACGTTTGACGATCCTCATCATGTCAAACCGGAATCCTTCAGACAATACACGCTCAGCAAAAACAAACTGAAAGTAAAACTCCCGCCAATGTCAGTCGTCTTACTTACGCTGCGTGCCGATTCTTAATTGCGCAAAAGCGCCGGAGCTTCATGCCGGCGCTCTTTTTCAGGTTTTAAAACAGCTCCGGCAGGGCATGGTAAAGTACATGACAGTGAAGAGGAGATGTGATCTTATGCTTCGTACCATTTTAATGATTATTGGGGCAATTGTAGTGATCGGGGCCATTATCAGATTTGTGTTTTAAAAAAAGAGCATATCCCATTCAACCATATAAAAATGAGTAAACCGGCTGTGATCAGGAAAAAATAATTTGTAAGCATTAAAATAGCGTGAACGAATGGGAGATGCTATACTAAAAATCATCATTTCACATTGGAGGAATTCAATAATGGCTATCGTAAAAGCAACTGATCAATCTTTCTCAGCTGAAACAAGCGAAGGCGTCGTACTGGCAGACTTCTGGGCTCCTTGGTGCGGACCTTGTAAAATGATTGCACCTGTTCTTGAAGAATTGGATCAAGAAATGGGAGACAAACTGAAAATCGTAAAAATCGATGTAGACGAAAACCAAGAAACTGCCGGAAAATACGGCGTTATGAGCATCCCGACTCTTCTTGTGTTAAAAGACGGCGAAGTAGTTGAAACTTCAGTCGGCTTCAAACCAAAAGAAGCGCTTCAAGAGCTTGTAAACAAACATCTTTAATTTTCCGCTGCTTACATGCCAGAGCGATTCCGATTGAGGGATCGCTTTTTTTATTCGCCAATTGTGAACCATAGAGAAAAACAAACGTTCGTGTTAAACTGGAAATAAAGGATTAAATATAAGGAAGGGTACCATATGAACAAACAACTGAAAGAAAAACTCGCCCTCCTTCCCGATCAACCGGGTTGTTATCTCATGAAGGACCGGCAGCAGACTGTGATCTACGTAGGGAAAGCAAAAGTGCTGAAAAACAGAGTGCGCTCCTACTTCACCGGTTCTCACGACGCGAAAACCCAAAGGCTTGTGACGGAAATCGAGGATTTTGAATATATCGTGACGTCCTCCAATCTTGAAGCGCTTATTTTAGAAATGAATCTGATCAAAAAGCATGATCCGAAATACAATGTCATGCTCAAAGACGACAAAACCTATCCTTTCATAAAACTCACCCATGAACGCCACCCAAGGCTGATTGTCACCCGCAATGTCAAAAAAGACAAAGGGCGTTATTTCGGGCCGTATCCGAATGTACAGGCAGCAAGGGAAACAAAAAAACTGCTCGACCGTCTGTATCCTCTCAGAAAATGCTCCAAGCTCCCGGACAGAGTGTGCCTTTACTATCATCTGGGCCAATGCCTCGCTCCGTGCGTAAAGGATATTTCCGAAGAGACGAACAGAGAGCTGGTTGAAAGCATTACACGTTTCTTAAGGGGCGGCTATAATGAGGTCAAAAAAGAGCTTGAAGAGAAAATGCATGAAGCTGCTGAGAATCTTGAGTTTGAACGAGCAAAAGAGCTTCGTGACCAAATTGCCCATATTGAATCAACGATGGAAAAACAAAAAATGACGATGAACGATCTAGTCGACCGTGATGTATTCGCGTACGCGTACGATAAGGGCTGGATGTGCGTGCAGGTCTTTTTCATCCGCCAAGGAAAGCTCATTGAACGCGATGTCAGCATGTTCCCGCTTTATCAGGAAGCAGATGAAGAGTTCCTCACGTTCATCGGGCAGTTCTATTCAAAAAACAACCACTTCCTTCCGAAGGAGATTTTAGTTCCGGACAGCGTAGATCAATCCATGATCGAGCAGCTGCTGGAAACAAACGTTCACCAGCCGAAGAAAGGCCCGAAAAAAGAACTGCTCATGCTTGCCCATAAAAATGCGAAAATCGCATTGAAAGAAAAATTCTCTTTAATCGAACGCGACGAGGAGCGTTCAATCGGGGCTGTGCAGAAACTAGGTGAGGCATTAAATATTTATACGCCGCACAGAATTGAAGCGTTTGATAACTCAAACATACAGGGGACAAACCCGGTTTCCGCGATGATTGTGTTTATCGACGGCAAACCATACAAAAAGGAATACCGCAAATATAAAATCAAAACCGTTACAGGGCCGGATGATTACGGTTCTATGAGAGAGGTTGTCAGAAGACGCTATACGAGAGTGCTTCGTGAGAATCTGCCGCTGCCTGATCTGATTATAATTGACGGAGGAAAAGGGCAGATCAACGCAGCAAGGGATGTCATTGAAAATGAACTCGGCTTGGATATCCCGATCGCCGGTTTAGCGAAAGATGAAAAACACAGAACCTCAAATTTACTGATCGGTGAGCCGCTGGAGGTGGTGTATCTGGAACGAAACAGCCAGGAATTTTACCTCCTGCAGCGCATTCAGGACGAGGTGCACCGTTTTGCAATCAGTTTTCACAGGCAAATCCGGGGAAAAAGCGCGTTTCAATCCGTTTTGGACGACATCCCGGGTATCGGAGAGAAAAGAAAGAAAATGCTGTTAAAGCATTTCGGTTCCGTTAAAAAAATGAAGGAAGCAAGCCTTGAGGACATCAAAAAAGCCGGTGTTCCCGCAGCGGCGGCTCAGCTCCTTTACGACAAATTGCAAAAATAATGTTGTCCTTTTAAATAAGATCTGATAAAATGTGAACTAATTTCATAGTTAGATCGTGTTATATGGTGAAGATAGAGGTGCGAACTTCAAGAGTATGCCTTTGGAGAAAGATGGATTCTGTGAAAAAGGCTGAAAGGGGAGCGTCGCCGAAGCAAATAAAACCCCATCGGTATTATTTGCTGGCCGTGCATTGAATAAATGTAAGGCTGTCAAGAAATCATTTTCTTGGAGGGCTATCTCGTTGTTCATAATCATTTATGATGATTAATTGATAAGCAATGAGAGTATTCCTCTCATTGCTTTTTTTATTGTGGACAAAGCGCTCTTTCTCCTCACCCGCACGAACCAAAATGTAAAGGGTGGTAATACATGGGTCTTATTGTACAAAAATTCGGAGGCACTTCCGTCGGCTCAGTCGAAAAAATTCAAAATGCGGCAAACCGCGCAATTTTAGAAAAACAGAAAGGCCATCAAGTCGTTGTCGTCGTTTCAGCAATGGGAAAATCCACTGACGAATTGGTCAGCCTTGCAAAAGCTATTTCTGACCAGCCGAGCAAACGCGAAATGGATATGCTGCTGGCGACAGGCGAGCAGGTCACGATTTCACTCCTTTCAATGGCATTGCAGGAAAAAGGCTATGACGCTGTTTCTTATACTGGCTGGCAGGCGGGAATCCGTACGGAGGCCATTCACGGAAACGCCAGAATTACAGATATCGACACTTCGGTTTTAGCAGACCAGCTTGAAATGGGGAAAATTGTCATTGTTGCAGGATTCCAAGGCATGACAGAGGATTGTGAAATTACGACATTGGGCCGGGGCGGTTCAGATACAACAGCAGTTGCTTTGGCTGCCGCTTTAAAAGCTGATAAATGTGACATATACACAGACGTGCCAGGCGTGTTTACAACCGATCCGCGCTATGTGAAATCAGCGAGAAAACTTGCGGGCATCTCATACGATGAAATGCTTGAGCTTGCCAATTTAGGCGCCGGCGTTCTTCATCCAAGAGCAGTTGAGTTCGCGAAAAATTACCAAGTGCCGTTAGAAGTGCGTTCAAGTACAGAAACCGAAGCGGGAACATTAATTGAGGAGGAATCATCCATGGAACAGAATTTAATTGTCAGAGGCATTGCATTTGAAGATCAAATCACAAGAGTAACCATTTACGGGCTGACTAGCGGCCTGACAACTTTGTCTACTATTTTTACGACACTTGCCAAAAGAAACATAAACGTGGATATCATTATCCAAACGCAGGCCGAGGACAAGACTGGAATTTCCTTCTCTGTCAAAACAGAAGATGCAGACCAAACCGTTGCGGTGCTTGAAGAGTATAAAGACGCGCTGGAATTTGAGAAAATCGAGACAGAAAGCAAATTGGCTAAAGTATCTATTGTTGGATCCGGCATGGTCTCAAATCCCGGTGTAGCGGCTGAAATGTTTGCTGTACTGGCGCAAAAAAACATTTTAATCAAAATGGTCAGCACATCTGAAATCAAAGTGTCAACAGTCGTAAGCGAAAATGACATGGTGAAAGCAGTCGAGTCGCTTCACGATGCATTTGAGCTTTCAAAACATCCTTCAGCTGTGTAATGACAATCAAAAAGGCGGGACTATGCAGTCACCGCCTTTTTGATTACACTGGGTCTTTCATATCCCATTTCACAGTCAGAACCACTTTATCGGCTCTCTTTTTCACTTGTTCATATGATTCGGCAATCTGATCATTCATCAATTGAATTTGTTCAGCGATAAAACCAGCCTCCAGCTGAAAGCATGGTTCTTTCTGATGTTTAAGCCGGTTGGAAATGATCGGCCCTTCAAGTTCAAATTCAAGCTCCTGTTTTTTAGCGCTTACGTTGGTGAGGGTTCCCCAGCCCGCTTCTTCAAAGAAGGCCGGAAATTCCTCCCATGATTCAAGAGGAAACTTACGGGCGAGATGTTTTCCTGCCCAATACATCATGGAAGAGTAATCTTGGCCAAGCATATCTGGGAGAACGATCTCTCGTATTAGTTCGTAGGCATAGGCGTTCATTTCAATTTCTTTTAGGTTGTCAATAGATGCTTCAAATTTAGACTTCATATCTGTCTCCCCTCTCTCCTGCGTATATTATAGCTCAAACAGGGGGGAGGATTACAGAATGATCCTGTAATTCTTATGAAAAATTAAGCAAGAAATATATATTGATAAAATAAAATTTTTCAATCAACTAATCAATTCGGAAAATTATAATTTATGTACGCGTTTTCTTGACGCCCTTTTGAGGGAGGAGTAAAATGAAATTGTCAATAAATCTTAATAAAGTGCTTACAATTGAAAGAAGTGGGGGAAGAGATTTAGCACATTTCGCACTTATCAAACAGGGGGTAAAGTAATGTCTGGGAACAGAGAGTTTTATTTTCGAAGATTGCATTCCTTGCTTGGCGTCATACCGGTCGGCATCTTTCTTATTCAGCATTTAGTCGTCAACCAGTTTGCCGCAAGGGGCGCTGAAGCATTCAATAGCGCTGCTCATTTTATGGATAGTCTGCCTTTCAGGTATGCCTTGGAAATTTTTATTATCTTCTTACCATTAATTTATCATGCAGTTTATGGTGTGTACATAGCGTTTACTGCGAAAAATAACGCAGGCCAATACAGCTACATGAGAAACTGGCTATTCGTCCTGCAGCGTGTAACCGGTATCATCACCCTCATTTTCGTCAGCTGGCACGTGTGGGAAACCCGCATTGCCGCACAAATGGGTGCTGAGGTCAATTTCGACATGATGGCGAATATTTTGAGCTCTCCGGCTATGCTTGGTTTTTACATTGTCGGTGTTTTATCAACAATTTTCCACTTCTCGAACGGTTTATGGTCTTTCGCTGTTACATGGGGCATCACGGTAACGCCTCGTTCTCAAAGAATTTCGACATACGTTACGCTGATTATTTTTGTTGCACTGTCATACGTAGGCTTAAAAGCGATTTTCGCATTTGTTTAAGAGTACTAGATTACTAGAGGGAGAGGGGCTATCATGAGTCAATCAAGCATTATCGTAGTCGGCGGGGGTCTTGCCGGCCTCATGGCGACAATTAAAGCAGCGGAATCAGGAATGGCGGTTAAATTGTTTTCCATCGTTCCTGTCAAACGTTCGCATTCAGTTTGTGCGCAAGGCGGCATAAACGGAGCGGTCAATACAAAAGGGGAAGGTGACTCTCCGTGGGAACATTTTGATGACACGGTATACGGGGGAGACTTTCTTGCCAACCAGCCGCCGGTCAAGGCGATGTGTGAAGCGGCGCCTTCGATCATCCACTTATTAGACCGGATGGGTGTTATGTTTAACCGGACGCCTGAAGGCCTGCTTGATTTCCGTCGATTCGGGGGTACACAGCATCACAGAACGGCTTATGCGGGTGCGACGACGGGACAGCAGCTGCTTTATGCACTGGACGAGCAAGTGCGCAGATACGAAGTTGCGGGTCTGGTCACAAAATACGAAGGCTGGGAATTCCTTGGCGCTGTTTTAGATGATGACAGAACCTGCCGCGGAATTGTTGCACAAAACCTGACAAACATGCAAATTGAATCCTTCCGTTCAGACGCTGTCATTATGGCGACGGGCGGACCGGGAATCATTTTTGGAAAATCAACGAACTCCATGATTAATACAGGATCTGCTGCATCAATCGTTTATCAGCAGGGAGCGTATTATGCAAACGGAGAATTCATTCAAATCCACCCGACAGCCATACCGGGCGATGACAAATTAAGACTGATGAGTGAATCAGCGCGTGGTGAAGGCGGTCGCGTATGGACATATAAAGACGGCAAACCATGGTATTTCCTGGAGGAAAAATATCCGGCATACGGAAACCTGGTGCCGCGTGATATTGCGACACGCGAAATATTTGATGTGTGTGTGAACCAGAAGCTCGGCATTAACGGTGAAAACATGGTATATCTCGATCTGTCTCATAAAGATCCGAAAGAGCTTGATATTAAGCTTGGCGGCATCATTGAGATTTATGAGAAATTCATGGGAGACGACCCGCGTAAGCTTCCAATGAAAATCTTCCCTGCGGTCCATTATTCTATGGGCGGTTTATGGGTGGATTACGATCAAATGACAAACATCCCTGGACTGTTTGCGGCTGGGGAATGTGATTATTCTATGCACGGCGGCAACCGCTTGGGAGCAAACTCCTTGCTGTCTGCGATTTACGGAGGCATGGTGGCCGGACCGAATGCGGTGAAATATGTAAACGGCTTAGAATCTTCAGCGGAAGACATGTCTTCATCATTATTCGACGCTCACGTTAAGAAAGAAGAAGAAAAATGGGCTGATATTATGAGTATGGACGGAACCGAAAATGCCTATGTTCTTCACAAAGAGCTCGGTGAGTGGATGACGGCGAACGTAACGGTTGTCCGCCATAATGACAAGCTTTTGAAAACGGATGACAAAATTCAGGAGTTAATGGAGCGCTTCAAAAAGATCAACATCAATGACACGACAAAATGGAGCAACCAGGGAGCGATGTTCACACGCCAGTTCTCGAACATGCTTCAGCTTGCGAGGGTGATTACCCTTGGCGCATACAACCGTAATGAAAGCCGGGGCGCCCATTATAAACCGGATTATCCTGAACGTAATGATGACGAATGGCTCAAAACAACAATGGCTAAACATATAAGCCCGTATGAAGCGCCGGAATTTGAGTATCAGGATGTCGATGTATCACTGATAACGCCTCGGAAACGGGATTACTCGAAGAAGAAGGTGGCGAAATAATTATGAGTGAACAAAAAACCATACGATTTATTATCACACGTCAAGATACAGCCGACAGCACGCCTTACGATGAAGAATTTGAGATTCCATACCGCCCGAATCTGAACGTCATTTCCGCTCTGATGGAAATCCGCCGGAATCCGGTTAATGTCAAAGGTGAGAAGACAACCCCTGTCACATGGGATATGAATTGTCTTGAGGAAGTATGCGGCGCATGTTCAATGGTCATAAACGGAAAACCCCGCCAGTCTTGCACGGCGCTTATCGACCAGCTTGAACAGCCGATCCGTTTAAAACCAATGAAAACATTCCCAGTCGTTCGTGATTTGCAGGTTGATCGCAGCAGAATGTTTGATTCATTGAAAAAAGTAAAAGCGTGGATACCGATTGACGGTACGTACGATTTAGGACCGGGGCCGAGAATGCCGGAAAAACGCCGTCAATGGGCATATGAATTATCAAAATGCATGACATGCGGCGTCTGCCTCGAAGCTTGCCCGAATGTGAACAGCAAATCGAAGTTCATGGGGCCTGCACCGATGTCGCAAGTCCGCCTGTTTAACGCGCATCCGACAGGCGCCATGAATAAATCTGAACGATTGGAAGCATTAATGGATGAAGGCGGCCTTGCAGATTGCGGCAACTCGCAAAACTGTGTTCAATCCTGTCCGAAGGGGATTCCGCTTACCACTTCGATTGCAGCCTTGAATAGAGATACAAACTTACAAGCGTTCCGCAATTTCTTCGGAAGCGACAGAGTATAAGAAGAAAAAACCTCTTCCGCATGGGAGAGGTTTTTTAAAACAATAAGGAGATGAAAAAAGATGAAGCTTCCCGCTTATATTGATATGCCGTTTCAAGAATGGAAAACATCCTTTTCTTTTTTCAATGAGGTATCCGTAAGATTTTCCGAGACAGACATGTTTGGGCATATGAATAATGTAACTCCTTTTATATACTTTGAGGAGGCGCGGATTTCTTATTTTAAAAAGCTGAATATGATGAGTGAAAACAAACAGACCATGACAGTCGTGGCAAGCCAGCAGTGCGATTATTTGCGCCAAGTCATGCCTTATGAAGAGTTGCGCATCTATGTGAAAACAAGCGCCGTCGGCAGTTCATCTCTTACTTTGCACTATCTCGGAGAGAACCTCGAAGGCGAACCCTGCTTCACCGGGGCAGTCGTGATGGTTCAAGTCTCAAAGGAAAGCGGCAAGGCTGTCAGCTGGACGGATGAGGAGAAAGAAACGCTTCTTCATACACGATAAACTAATTATCTTGTAAACGTCACCTCCTGCGCCCTTCTTACATATGATATCTCGACTATATCAAAACCCATTCGTTTCTGATTCGCTCTCACCTTAGCAAGGAGGGTTACAATACTTGAAGGAGAAAGAATTTCAATCGAAGCCGCTGCTAACGAAAAGAGAAAGAGAAGTGTTCGAATTGCTCGTTCAAGATAAGACAACAAAGGAGATTGCAAGCGAGCTATTTATCAGTGAGAAAACCGTTCGAAACCATATTTCAAATGCCATGCAGAAATTGGGTGTGAAAGGGCGTTCGCAAGCCGTTGTTGAGCTTCTTAGAATGGGTGAGCTAGAGCTTTAATCCTTGCCGGTATTCCTTCTTTTAGGAAGGAGCCGGTTATTGCTGTTTGTTTGGAACATTCGAAACCAAATTTGGAATGCTGTGCAAAACGTAGGCAAGTCATAAAATAAATTTTATTTCTTGATGTTGTTTGACTAAAGTCCTCTATTTCTCTCCTTCGAGTCTTGCATTTTCTTCAAAAAAGAAGGAAAATAGACACGGAACGCTTTTGTGCGTAAGAGATCCTTGAGTGAGGGATGGACAAATGACATCAAAACCTTTGGAGCATGTTGCGGATATTGAAAAGTCACTCCGCCACATTGCCGCGATCATTAAGCAAAAAGGACGAGAAATCCTTAACCAATATGCGATTACGCCGCCGCAATTTGTCGGCTTGCAATGGCTTTATGAATTAGGAGATATGACAATCGGTGAATTATCGGGCAAAATGTATCTGGCATGCAGCACGACAACGGACTTAATCGACCGCATGCAAAAAAATGAGCTTGTTGAGCGGGTCAAGGACCCGGCGGACAGACGTGTTGTCCGGATACATCTGCTGCCTGAAGGAGAACGGATTATCCAAGAGGTCATTACAAAAAGACAGGAATATCTGCGTGATATGTTCGAATCGTTTACAGATGAAGAAATAGCCATCTTCGAAAAATCTTTGATGAAACTGCAGCATGAAATGAAGAGAAAATGAGGCGATTTTGTTGGAACAACCAATAGGAGTCATTGATTCCGGGGTTGGCGGTTTAACCGTTGCGAAGGAAATCATGAGACAGCTACCTAAAGAAAATATTATCTACGTCGGGGATACGAAACGGTGTCCTTATGGGCCGCGCCCTGAAGAAGAGGTGCTTCAATATACGTGGGAGCTGACGAATTATTTACTCGAAAACCACCACATCAAAATGCTCGTGATCGCCTGTAACACAGCAACAGCGATCGCATTGGATGACATCCAGCGAAGCGTCGGTATACCGGTGGTCGGAGTGATCCAGCCTGGTGCGAGAGCAGCGATAAAAGTGACGGATAATCAGCATATCGGTGTCATCGGCACAGAGAATACGATTAAGAGCAATGCATACGAAGAGGCGCTTTTGGCATTAAATCCTGATCTGAAGGTTGAAAACCTTGCCTGCCCGCTGCTTGTGCCTTTTGTGGAAAGCGGGAAGTTTCTTGACAAAACAGCAGACGAGATTGTCAAAACCTCGCTGTATCCGTTAAAAGATACATCGATTGATTCGCTGATTTTAGGCTGCACCCACTATCCCATTTTGAAAGAAGCCATTCAAAGATATATGGGAGAACACGTTAACATTATTTCGTCCGGCGATGAAACAGCCCGGGAAGTCAGCACGATTCTCTCGTATAAAGGGCTGCTGAACCAGTCTGCGAATGCTCCGGATCATCAGTTCTTGACAACAGGAGCGCGTGATCAGTTTGCGAAAATCGCAGACGATTGGTTTGGCCATGAGGTGGGCCATGTGGAATGCATCTCACTGCAAGAACCGATTAGAAGATAGTTTTCCCCGCAACGGTATGTTGCGGGTTTTTTTCTGTTTTGCCGGAATTCTTCGGTCTATTTCCTAAAGAGGCTCGTATACATAATAGTACAAACATCCTTAGGAGGGAAAAGTATGCTGAAAAAAGGACCTGCAGTCATTGGTGCCACTTGTCTCACCTCTGCCTTGCTTTTATCCGGATGCGGCTTGTTTCAATCTGATAAGGCAGCCGAGGAAATTGATCCGCCTCAAGACGTTACATTCGTGAACGATGAAGCGGGTGCCAATTCAAATACAACAGCAGCCAAAAAAACAGAAAGTGAAAAAAGCGATACCGCAAAAGCGGATCAAGCCTCATCTACTGTTATGAGGGAGCTTTATCTCATTGATAAAAACGGGTATGTTGTTGCGCAAACGCTGCCTCTCCCTAAAAGTGAGAGCACGGCTAAGCAGGCGCTTGAATACCTCGTACAGGGCGGGCCTGTGTCTGAAATTCTTCCGAATGGCTTCAGAGCTGTATTGCCGGCTGACACCACCGTTAACGTTGACATCAAAAAAGATGGAACCGCGATAGCTGATTTCTCTAATGAGTTCAAAAATTACAAGAAAGAAGACGAACAGAAAATCGTTCAATCTGTGACGTGGACGCTGACGCAATTTAGTTCGATAGATAAAGTGAAGATGAGAATAAACGGGCATGAACTGAAGGAGATGCCTGTAGGAGGGACGCCGATCTCAGATGATTTAAGCCGCAAAGACGGCATTAATTTGGAAACAGCCGGTGTAAATGATCTCACTGCTACCCATCCGCTGACAGTCTACTACTTGGCGGAAAACGAAGACAGTGAATACTACGTGCCTGTGACCAAACGAATCTACAATTCGGAAAAAGACGACATTACGGCAGCCATTAATGAATTGGCTAAAGGGCCAAGCAAGGTGAGCGGGCTGTTAACAGACTTCAGTGAAGATGTAAAGCTGGTCAGCAAACCGAAAATCAAAGACGGGCGCGTGACGTTGGATTTCAATCAATCTATATTCGGCAGCGCCGATGAGAAGACGAAAATGATTTCTTCAGAAGTGCTGAACAGCATTGTGCTGACGTTAACGGAGCAGCCGGATGTAAAAAGCGTCTCTGTTAAAGTGAACGGAAAATCAGAGCTTGTAAATGAAAAAGGCGAAAAGCTCACAGAACCGGTCTCCAGACCTTCTCAAGTGAATACGGGTAGTTTTTAAATTGGGATTTTTGATATACTAGAAAGAAAGAGGTTAGCGTTCCGGCTGCCTCTTTCTTTATTCAATTCCGGGACAAAAATGGTTTATGTACATACAATCGGAGGTAAAACATGAGACATGACGGAAGACAACACGATGAGCTGCGTCCAATCACATTCGATTTGGATTTTATCAGCCATCCGGAAGGTTCTGTTCTAATAACAGCGGGAAATACAAAGGTAATCTGCAACGCGTCTGTTGAGGACCGCGTACCGCCGTTTTTGCGGGGCGGAGGGAAAGGCTGGATTACAGCAGAGTACAGCATGCTGCCGCGGGCAACAAACCAAAGAACAATCAGAGAATCTTCTAAGGGGAAAATTTCTGGCAGAACAATGGAGATCCAACGCCTGATCGGCCGCGCGCTTCGAGCTGTTGTAGATCTGGAAAAGCTCGGTGAACGGACGATTTGGATTGACTGTGATGTCATTCAAGCTGATGGAGGAACTAGAACAGCTTCCATTACAGGCGCATTTCTTGCTATGGCGATTGCGATTGGCAAGCTGATCAAAGCAGGAACAATCAAGACAAATCCGATCACTGATTTTCTTGCTGCGATCTCTGTTGGAATTGATAAGGAACAGGGAATTTTGTTAGATTTAAATTATGAAGAAGATTCCTCCGCTGAAGTTGACATGAATGTCATCATGACAGGCAGCGGCCGTTTTGTGGAACTGCAGGGAACCGGGGAAGAGGCGACTTTTTCAAGAGAGGATCTGAACGGTCTTCTGGGTCTTGCGGAAAAAGGAATTCAAGAGCTGATTGACAAGCAAAAAGAAGTGCTGGGTGATTCTCTGCCAGAACTGAAATAAAGACAGAAAGGCTTGATCATCATGAAAGAAGCAATTATTGCGACACATAATCCGGGAAAAGTGAAGGAATTCAAAGAAATTCTTGAGCCAAGAGGCTATGATGTCAAATCTTTAGCTGAAATTGGATTCACAGAAGAAATTGAAGAAATAGGCCATACATTTGAAGAAAATGCCATTCTGAAAGCGGAAGCTGTTGCCAAAGCAGTGAACAAAATGGTGATTGCGGACGACTCCGGTCTATCCATCGATAATCTTGGCGGCAGACCCGGGGTTTATTCAGCCCGCTATGCAGGGGAACAGAAAGACGACCAGGCAAATATCGAAAAAGTGCTCAGCGAGCTGAAAGGTATCGAAAAAGAACAGCGCACCGCCCGTTTCCGCTGCGCACTGGCCGTGAGTATTCCCGGTGAGGAAACAAAAACAGTCGAAGGCCATGTTGAAGGGTATATTGCCGAAGAACCGAGAGGAGAATATGGCTTTGGCTATGACCCAATCTTTATCGTGAAAGATAAAGATAAGACAATGGCTGAACTGACAAGTGATGAAAAAAATAAAATCAGCCATAGGGCTGACGCGCTTAAAAAGCTGTCTAAGCTTTTGGAGGCATAAGGAGGAAGCTTGTACATGAACGTGCTGATTATCAGTGACAGCCATGGGCTTGAAGAAGAACTCCAAACCATTGCGAAACGGCATGAGGCAGAAGTTGATCTCATGATTCATTGCGGGGACTCTGAGCTTGAAACGAGGCATCCTGCATTGGAGCCTTATGCGGTTGTAAAAGGCAATTGCGATTTTGCCGGCGATTTTAAGGACGAGCTTCTTCTGACTGCCGGCTCAAGAAAAATACTTGTCACACACGGCCACCTTCACGGTATAAAACAGACCTTGTTAAACGTATACTATCGTGCAGAGGAGCTCGGAGCGGATATTATCTGCTTCGGGCATTCGCACATCGCGGGAAGCGAAGTGCTGCGGGGCAAACTGATGATTAACCCAGGCAGCATCCGGCTTCCGAGGGTGCGCAGGACAGAAAGCTATGCTATACTGACATTAGAAAATGATGCTGCGACAGTCCGTTTTTACGACCAAGCAGGCAATGAAATTGAGGATCTGCAAAACCGAGTCACACTATGAAAATGTCATGAGGAAGAAAATTTTCTTCCTCATGAAAAAAATTCTAAAAAACCGTTGACTTATTGTTTCATCCCATATATAATAAATCTTGTCGCTGATAGTTAAAGCGAAAAACAAAAAACAAAACGTGTCCCAGTAGCTCAGCTGGATAGAGCAACGGCCTTCTAAGCCGTCGGTCGGGAGTTCGAATCTCTCCTGGGACGTACCAAAAGAAAAACCTCAAATCCATTTAGGATTTGAGGTTTTTTGTTGTCGTCTTATGATTTTCATTTGTTATTTAACGGATCATCATCCAAGCCGTCAACTTTTCCTTCTTTATTCAGACGAGGTTCTTCTTTTTTCACAGTTTCAGAAATATGTTCATTTTCTTCAACAGTGCGTTTGCCGACAACCACTTCATCAGTGACAACCGGTTTTTTAGTCACTTCCAGCTTTTCCTCAACGATTGGAACTCTGATTTCTTCCGAATCGTTGACGGGAGCAGCATCTGTTTTATTTTCATCCACTGGACGTCGTTCAACATAAATTTCATCATGTCTCACAGGAATGTCCATATCTCTTTTTTCTGTTTTCACTTCTTTTCCTATTTCTACTTCGCCGGTTTGAACGTCTTCCTTATCGACCTTCAGCTGTTCTTCCCGGAGCGGCATCGTTTTTTCTTCTTTCGTTGTATAATCCGCCATTTCATTTGTGCTTGAAAAGCCGCTTGAAAGGGCATTGCCGTTATCAATAGGAGCAATTACATCTGCATCTGTATCGACGGCTACCAGAAGTTTTCCGTCATCCAAATCTTCTTGATACTTGTCTATTTCATCAGTTTTAATATCCAAGTCGGATAATGCTTTGCTGTGTGTAGCAGTATCATCCATTGTGAAATAATCTTTCAGTTTATCGAAAAAAGATTCAGATTCGTCCTGATGTGCATCGATGGCTTGATTGACTTCTGTTCCTGTACGTGACTCCAAATAATCTGTATCTCGCCGGCTTGTCACAACAGAAATGTCATCAGAATCATAGCCTTTTGTGAGTAAGCCTTCAATCGCTGCGATGGTTTCCTGCGGAGTTTCGTATACACCAACTATGCTTTTCATATCAATCTCCTCCTTTATGAATTTGCATGATATCGTTCATGTCGTTTGTAATTCCCGCTGTTCTTTAAAATAAACAAGATTGAAAACATCCGAGTTTTTTAGAGAAAACTTTAATTAGAATTTCCTGAAAAATGAATATACAGGAAAAGATATGAAAAAATTCATAGTCTTGCCGATATTTGTTTTGTGAAACAATTAAATAAAGGAGTGTTTTCTTTTGAAAAAATGGTTCGTTGTTTGTTTCTTATTTGTTATTGCGCTGTGTCAATCGCTCCAAACAGTTAGCGCGGAAACAGTTGAATGGAAAGAAAGAGCAGATTTGCCTGAGCCGCGTGTCGGCGCAAGCAGCGGTGTAGTAGATGGAAAGATATATGTGATAGGTGGCGGAACTGTAAAACCAGGTACTTATGGGAATCAAACGTTTGTCTATGATCCTAAAACAAATGAATGGACAAGAAAAGCCGACATGCCAACAGCGAGGGGGGGAGCTGCATCAGTTACTGTAGATGGGAAAATTTATGTCTTGGGCGGAATGTCAAACGATGGAGCTGTCAACACAATAGAAGTATATGATCCAAAAAAAGACACGTGGGAAAAATTAGATGATCTTCCTTTTGAAAGAAAGGTTCCAGCCTATCAAATATACGCTGAAGTTATAGGAAAGAAAATTTACGTGGTAGGCTTCGAAAATAGGTTTGATGGAACCACTTACAGTTATGATCTAGAAACGAAGAAATGGGAGAAAAAACAGACATTAAAAAATTATGAAGTAACTGGAGCTTCTACAGCAGTGATTGATAATAAACTATATTTACTTGGCGGAACGCATTATATTCCCCAAATCGTTTATGTTTATGATCCAGAAAAAGATACGTGGGTAAAAAATGGTACCGGATTCACAGCAGGGTATTATTCTGCGCTTGCTTACAAAGGAAAAATTCTGATGACTGGAGGTGTAAACCGAATTAAGGTGTACGATCCTAAAAGTCAATCAGCTACAGCAGTGACAAATCCGAAAGCACTATACAGAATGGCGCATTCTTCTGCCATTATTGATGATACCCTTTACGTCATCGGTGGAAGGGAGGAGACATCAAGTTTTGTTGATGGATATGCAAATGCTAAAATTAAATCAGTTATATCTATTTCGTTAAAAGATTTAAACATACCATCCGAATCAGAGGAAACTCCGGGAGATAAGGATAAAGGATCAACAACCCCTTCTGAAGGCAATTCAGGAGATAAGGACAAAGGATCAACAACACCTTCTGAGGATAACTCAGCAGAAGACGGAGACGCCCTTCTTGTTGTCACCATGGTAAACGGTTTGCAAAAAGAATATCAGCTGTCTATGAAAGAAGTGAACGGATTCCTCAAATGGTACAAGCAGCGTGATGCCGGAGAGGGACCAGGCTTTTATGAAATAGATGAGCATGACAACAACAAAGGGCCTTTTGAAAGTAAAAAGGATTATGTTGTGTTTAAAAACATTTTGATGTACGAAGTAAATAAATATAAATAATCCATCCAAAAACCATCCAATGCAATGCTGGATGGTTTTTGTTGACTTACTCTATTAAGTTTTAGAAGGGAAAACTGTAAGGGATAGACAGACCTTCCCCTGCACTTATCTATCCTTATAAAGCCGTCTCACAATTCCTTCGTCATAAACACACTGTTTGGATCTTCAACATAGTCTGCAAACGATTCACAGTACTGAAAATAGAAGCTTTCATACAACTTTCTTGCCGGCTCAAATGAAGCCATTGACCCCGTTTCTAAGCTTAACCGCTCATAGCCTCGCTTCTCGGCTTCTTCAATGATGTGCTGGAGAACTTGTTTGGCAACGCCTTTTCTTAAATGTGATGCAGATGTTCGCATTGATTTGATTTCTCCATGCCGGGTGTCCAGTTCTTTTAGCGCTCCGCAGCCAGCTAGTTCATCGCCTTCCCATGCGCTCCAAAATGTTATTTCAGGCCCTCTTAGTTTTTCTAAACCTAAGGCATGAATGCTTTCTGGCGGGGACATAAGCGTCATGCTATGTAAATGCTCATTCACAAGTGAGACCACCTGACGTCCAGTTAAATCGTCTATTTTTATATGCAATTTTATTCCTCCTCGAAAACTTACGGGTTGTGCAGAATATCGTTCAATTCATCTTAATCATATTCCATCCTGTTTCCAAATATAAAGACAGAAAATGTGACTGTATTTGTGAAGTCGTTTTAAAACAATAAAAGGACCGCAATAGATGTTCGGCCCTTGTGGTCTTCTTTAATATCTAAAGCCTCCGTGTACGCCTGGCGCCCCGCTGAATCCGCCGGCATGTATCGCTGGAGCACTTAAGCTGCCGCTATGGCCGCTAAAGCCTGCACCTGAAAATTGCTGTCCGTAAAATCCTGAAGCGTATGGGAATGAGGAGTACATTCCAGAGGGAGTGGTTAACGGGCTGTATGCCTGACTGAACGGCTGTCCGTATCCGTAGCCTCCAAATGGCTGCTGGCTTTGCTGGTAGAAGGCAGGGGTAGCAGGATAATACTGCTGCGGAAAGTTGGGGAAGCTTGGAAAGCCCGCAGGAAATCCTTGCATGTCTGCAAATGATTTATTCATCGTATCACCTTTTCTTTGCAAGATACCATTAATGTATGCCGGGGAATAATAGGGGTGCCTATCCGAAATTGAAATGGATTGCAAGATGATCTGTCAGACTCAATCCATATACGAACCATAGCGTGTTATAAAATCTTACATGTTTATATAAAATGAAATAATTCTGGTGTATTCTTGATAGATTAATAAAAAAATTATAAAAACTTTTAACATTTGCAATTCCTTTTGTACCAATAATGAAAGCGTATACAATATAGATTGATTAATCAAAATTGTCTAATAATTTTAAAAAATGCTGTTGACACTGCGTCCAAAGCGGCGTAATATGAGTTCAACAAAAGATAAACGCAAGCTTCACAAGCGAAAATCATCGCAGTATGATTCTAAAAAAATGAAAAACGAACGACCTTCTTGAACAGCTGGAAAGCCGTTCCGAAGGCTGAATATGAAAAGCGCAGATGAGGATAAGTAGCCTTGATAAAGCTTTCCACAGAGAACCGGGTTAGCTGAGAACCGGCGAAGCTTTACAAGGTGAACTCGCCTCAGAGTGCCAGTCTGAAATGACAGTAGGACTTGGCCGGGTGAACTTGATTCACTCGTTACTAAAGCGGATAGAAATATCCATGAGACGGCCGATTAACAGGCCGTAAACAAGGGTGGTACCGCGGAAAGAAAAGCCTTTTCGCCCCTTTTAGCTATCGCAGTTACTGCGCGGCTGATTGTGGGCGGAAGGGCTTTTTTTATTGAATAATCAGCTATCTAGCTAGTGAAAAGATGATCTTTAAAGGATGAAAATCCAAAAGGAGGAACTAAAATGGGGACTAATGTACAGGTAGATTCAGCATCTGCCAAATGTACACAGACGATGAGCGGAGCATTAATGCTGATTGAATCATTAAAAAAAGAGAAAGTAGAAATGATCTTCGGTTATCCGGGCGGGGCTGTGCTTCCGATTTACGATAAGCTATACAATTCAGGGTTGGTACATATCCTTCCCCGTCACGAACAAGGCGCAATTCATGCAGCGGAGGGATACGCAAGAGTCTCCGGAAAACCGGGTGTCGTCATTGCCACGTCAGGCCCGGGAGCGACAAACCTTGTTACAGGCCTTGCTGATGCCATGATTGATTCATTGCCGTTAGTTGTCTTTACAGGGCAGGTAGCAACCTCTGTAATCGGGAGCGATGCATTTCAGGAAGCGGACATTTTAGGGATTACGATGCCAGTAACAAAACACAGCTACCAGGTTCGCCAGCCGGAAGATCTGCCGCGCATCATTAAAGAAGCGTTCCATATTGCAACAACTGGAAGACCCGGACCTGTATTGATTGATATTCCGAAAGATGTAGCAACAATTGAAGGAGAATTCAGCTACGATCATGAGATGAATCTCCCGGGATACCAGCCGACAACAGAGCCGAATTATTTGCAGATCCGCAAGCTTGTGGAAGCCGTGAGCAGTGCGAAAAAACCGGTGATCCTGGCGGGTGCGGGCGTACTGCACGGAAAAGCGTCAGAAGAATTAAAAAATTATGCTGAACAGCAGCAAATCCCTGTGGCACACACCCTTTTGGGGCTCGGAGGCTTCCCGGCTGACCATCCGCTTTTCCTAGGGATGGCGGGGATGCACGGTACTTATACAGCCAATATGGCCCTTCATGAATGTGATCTATTAATCAGTATCGGCGCCCGTTTTGATGACCGTGTCACAGGAAACCTGAAACACTTTGCCAGAAACGCAAAGATTGCTCACATCGATATTGATCCAGCTGAAATCGGAAAAATCATGAAAACACAGATTCCTGTAGTCGGAGACAGCAAAATTGTCCTGCAGGAGCTGATCAAACAAGACGGCAAACAAAGCGATTCAAGCGAATGGAAAAAACAGCTCGCCGAATGGAAAGAAGAGTATCCGCTCTGGTATGTAGATAATGAAGAAGAAGGTTTTAAACCTCAGAAATTGATTGAATATATTCATCAATTTACAAAAGGAGAGGCCATTGTCGCAACGGATGTAGGCCAGCATCAAATGTGGTCAGCGCAATTTTATCCGTTCCAAAAAGCAGATAAATGGGTCACGTCAGGCGGACTTGGAACGATGGGATTCGGTCTTCCGGCGGCGATCGGCGCACAGCTGGCCGAAAAAGATGCTACTGTTGTCGCGGTTGTCGGAGACGGCGGTTTCCAAATGACGCTTCAAGAACTCGATGTTATTCGCGAATTAAATCTTCCGGTCAAGGTAGTGATTTTAAATAACGCTTGTCTCGGAATGGTCAGACAGTGGCAGGAAATTTTCTATGAAGAACGTTATTCAGAATCTAAATTCGCTTCTCAGCCTGACTTCGTCAAATTGTCCGAAGCATACGGCATTAAAGGCATCAGAATTTCATCAGAAGCGGAAGCAAAGGAAAAGCTGGAAGAGGCATTAACATCAAGAGAACCTGTTGTCATTGACGTGCGGGTTGCCAGCGAAGAAAAAGTATTCCCGATGGTGGCTCCGGGGAAAGGGCTGCATGAAATGGTGGGGGTGAAACCTTGAAAAGAATTATCACATTGACTGTGGTGAACCGCTCCGGGGTGTTAAACCGGATCACCGGTCTATTCACAAAAAGGCATTACAACATTGAAAGCATTACAGTTGGACACACAGAAACAGCCGGCGTTTCCAGAATCACCTTCGTCGTTCACGTTGAAGGAGAAAATGATGTTGAACAGTTAACGAAACAGCTCAACAAACAGATTGATGTGCTGAAAGTTACAGACATCACAAATCAATCGATTGTCCAGAGGGAGCTGGCCTTAATCAAGGTTGTCTCCGCACCTTCAACGAGAACAGAGATTAATGGAATCATAGAACCGTTTAGAGCCTCTGTCGTTGATGTCAGCAGAGACAGCATCGTTGTTCAGGTGACAGGTGAATCTAACAAAATTGAAGCGCTTATTGAGTTATTAAAACCTTATGGCATTAAAGAAATCGCGAGAACAGGTACAACGGCTTTTGCGAGGGGAACTCAGCAAAAGGCGTCATCCAATAAAACAATATCTATTGTATAAAACATAACAAGGGAGAGATTGAAATGGTAAAAGTATATTATAACGGTGATATCAAAGAGAACGTATTGGCTGGAAAAACAGTAGCGGTTATCGGGTACGGTTCGCAAGGCCACGCACATGCCCTGAACCTTAAAGAAAGCGGAGTAGACGTTATCGTCGGTGTTAGACAAGGAAAATCTTTCACTCAAGCCCAAGAAGACGGACATAAAGTATTTTCAGTAAAAGAAGCGGCAGCCCAAGCCGAAATCATCATGGTTCTGCTTCCGGATGAACAGCAGCAAAAAGTATACGAAGCTGAAATCAAAGATGAATTGACAGCAGGAAAATCATTAGTATTCGCTCATGGATTTAACGTGCATTTCCATCAAATTGTTCCTCCGGCGGATGTAGATGTATTCTTAGTTGCGCCTAAAGGACCGGGACACTTGGTCAGAAGAACATATGAGCAAGGAGCTGGCGTACCTGCATTGTTCGCAATCTATCAAGATGTGACTGGAGAAGCAAGAGACAAAGCCCTCGCTTATGCTAAAGGAATCGGCGGCGCAAGAGCGGGCGTATTAGAAACGACATTTAAAGAAGAAACAGAAACAGATTTGTTCGGTGAGCAAGCAGTTCTTTGCGGCGGATTAAGCGCGCTTGTCAAAGCCGGATTTGAAACATTAACTGAAGCAGGTTATCAGCCTGAACTTGCATACTTCGAGTGCCTTCATGAGCTGAAATTAATCGTAGACCTTATGTACGAAGAAGGACTTGCAGGAATGAGATATTCAATCTCTGATACAGCACAGTGGGGAGATTTCGTATCAGGTCCTCGCGTTGTGGACGCTAAAGTAAAAGAATCTATGAAAGAAGTATTAAAAGATATCCAAAACGGAACATTCGCAAAAGAGTGGATCGTCGAAAACCAAGTAAACCGTCCTCGTTTCAACGCTATCAATGCAAGCGAGAACGAACATCAAATCGAAGTAGTGGGAAGAAAGCTTCGTGAAATGATGCCGTTTGTGAAACAAAGCAAGAAGAAGGAAGCGGTGGTCTCCGTTGCGCAAAATTAATTTTTTCGATACGACGCTTCGTGATGGTGAACAGTCCCCTGGAGTGAACTTGAATACACAGGAGAAACTTGCCATAGCTAAGCAGCTCGAAAGACTCGGGGCAGATATCATTGAAGCGGGATTTCCCGCTTCGTCCCGAGGTGACTTTTTAGCTGTTCAGGAAATCGCAAGAACCATTAAAAATTGTTCAGTAACTGGTCTGGCCCGTTGTGTAAAAGGTGATATTGATGCTGCTTGGGAAGCGTTAAAGGATGGTGCTCAACCAAGAATTCATGTATTTATTGCGACATCGGACATTCATTTGAAGCACAAGCTGAAAATGACACGTGAGCAAGTCATTGAAAGAGCAGTTGGAATGGTGAAATACGCAAAAGAACGTTTTCCGATTGTGCAATGGTCAGCTGAAGATGCCTGCCGCACTGAACTGCCGTTTCTAGCAGAAATCGTCGAGAAAGTGATTGACGCAGGCGCCAGTGTTATCAATCTTCCGGACACTGTCGGCTACCTGGCCCCGGCGGAATACGGAAATATCTTTAAATATATGAAAGAAAACGTTCCGAACATTCACAAAGCAAAGCTTTCAGCCCACTGTCATGATGATTTGGGAATGGCAGTCGCAAACTCTCTTGCTGCGATTGAAAATGGCGCTGATCAAATCGAATGCGCTGTGAACGGGATCGGTGAAAGAGCCGGAAACGCGGCATTAGAGGAAATTGCCGTAGCCCTCCATACCAGAAAAGATTTCTACCAAGTCGAAACAGGCATTACACTGAACGAGATTAAGAGAACAAGTGATTTAGTAAGCAAACTGACAGGCATGGCTGTCCCGCGCAACAAAGCGGTTGTTGGAGATAATGCATTTGCTCATGAATCAGGCATCCATCAGGACGGCTTTTTAAAAGAAAAATCGACTTATGAAATTATTTCACCGGAGCTTGTCGGCGTAACCGCAGATGCGCTTGTCCTAGGTAAACATTCCGGACGCCACGCATTTAAAGACCGGCTGACTGCTTTAGGATTCCAATTTGACAGTGAAGAGATTAATAAATTCTTTACGATGTTCAAAGAGTTGACTGAGAAGAAAAAAGAAATCACTGATGAGGATCTTGTTTCTCTTATTTTAGAAGAAAAAGTAACAGATCGCAAGATTGGGTATGAATTTCTTTCTCTGCAAGTACATTACGGAACAAGTCAGGTCCCTACGGCTACTCTTTCTTTGAAAAATCAAGAAAACGCAGAGCTTATTCAGGAAGCTGCAACTGGAGCTGGAAGCGTTGAAGCAATCTACAATACGCTTGAGCGCTGCATCGATAAGGACGTGGAGCTCTTAGACTACCGCACTCAGTCTAACAGAAAAGGCGAAGATGCGTTTGCCCAGGTGTATGTAAGAGTTTTGGTGAACGGAAAAGAATCAGCAGGGCGGGGCATAGCGCAAGACGTATTAGAAGCATCAGCGAAAGCCTATTTGAACGCAGTCAACCGTCAATTGGTTTTCCAGTCGAATATGAGCGGATTGAAAAACCACACAGCTGTCGGATCATAAAAGAAAGGAGAACGGTTAACTTGAAGAAACGTATTGCTCTATTGCCCGGAGACGGGATCGGCCCTGAAGTATTAGAATCAGCGACAGACGTACTGAAAAGTGTTGCCGAACGCTTTAACCATGAATTTGAATTTGAATATGGCCTGATTGGAGGGGCGGCTATTGATGAACATCATAACCCCCTCCCGGAGGAAACCGTTGCTGCTTGTAAAAATGCAGACGCGATATTGCTTGGCGCTGTCGGCGGACCGAAATGGGATCAAAATCCTTCGGAACTGAGACCGGAAAAAGGGCTGCTCAGCATCAGAAAACAGCTTGATTTGTTTGCGAATTTACGGCCTGTGAAGGTATTTGAAAGCCTTTCTGACGCTTCGCCTTTGAAAAAAGAATATATAGATAATGTTGATTTCGTTATCGTTCGTGAACTCACAGGCGGCTTGTATTTCGGCCAGCCGAGCAAACGCTATGTAAACACTGAAGGTGAGCAGGAAGCAGTAGATACACTGTTTTATAAGCGAACGGAAATTGAACGAGTGATCAGAGAGGGCTTCAAAATGGCGGCAGCCAGAAAAGGCAAAGTGACCTCTGTAGATAAAGCGAATGTTCTTGAATCAAGCCGGCTGTGGCGTGAAGTGGCTGAGGACGTTGCACAAGAGTTTCCTGATGTGAAGCTTGAGCACATGCTTGTGGATAACGCGGCCATGCAGCTAATCTATGCACCGAATCAATTTGATGTCGTTGTGACTGAAAATATGTTCGGTGATATTTTAAGCGATGAAGCGTCCATGCTTACAGGCTCGCTCGGAATGCTCCCGTCAGCCAGCCTATCAAGCTCTGGTCTTCATCTGTTTGAACCTGTTCATGGCTCCGCGCCTGATATTGCTGGTAAAGGGATGGCAAATCCGTTCGCAGCCATATTGTCAGCGGCAATGCTTTTGAGGACATCTTTCGGGCTTGAAGAGGAAGCGAAAGCTGTAGAAGATGCGGTAAACAAAGTCTTGGCTTCCGGAAAAAGAACAAGAGACTTGGCACGGGGTGAAGAGTTCAGCAGCACTCAGGCCATTACAGAGGAAGTTAAGGCAGCAATCATGAGTGAAAATACAATGTCTAATGTGTGACAGCTTACGTTAAGCGGTCTTAGCTCTAGGTAGAGGGAGGAAATAAAAGATGATGCCTCGAACAATCATCGAAAAGATTTGGGATCAGCATATTGTAAAACATGGTGAGGGAAAGCCGGATCTTCTCTATATTGATTTGCACCTCATTCATGAGGTGACGTCTCCTCAGGCATTTGAAGGCTTGAGACAAAAGGGAAGAAAGGTCAGAAGACCCCAAAACACATTTGCGACAATGGACCACAACATCCCGACTGTCAATCGTTTTGAGATAAAGGATGAAGTTGCGAAACGCCAGGTAACGGCGCTTGAAAGAAACTGTGAGGAATTTGGCGTGCGCCTTGCCGATCTTCACAGTGTGGATCAAGGGATTGTTCATGTCGTCGGCCCTGAACTGGGCTTAACGCTTCCAGGGAAAACGATTGTGTGCGGTGACAGTCATACATCAACACATGGCGCTTTCGGCGCTCTTGCATTTGGAATCGGGACGAGTGAAGTTGAACATGTCCTTTCCACACAGACACTTTGGCAGCAGCGTCCAAAAACACTTGAAGTGCGCGTAGATGGAACGCTGCAAAAAGGGGTAACGGCAAAGGATGTCATCCTTGCTGTCATCGGCAAATATGGTGTGAAATTCGGCACAGGCTACGTCATTGAATACACTGGGGAAGTATTCAGAAATATGACGATGGATGAACGAATGACTGTTTGTAACATGTCAATTGAAGCAGGAGCAAGAGCTGGTTTGATTGCACCTGACGAGGTGACGTTTGAATATTGCAAAAATCGCAAGTACACGCCAAAAGGCGAAGAATTTGACAAGGCCGTAGAGGAATGGAAGGCGCTGCGCACAGACCCGGGCGCTGTTTACGATAAATCTATCGTCCTTGACGGCAACAAAATTTCCCCTATGGTGACATGGGGCATTAACCCGGGAATGGTTCTTCCTGTCGATTCTGAAGTTCCTGCGCCGGAAAGCTTTTCTGCAGAAGACGATAAAAAAGAAGCGATTCGCGCTTATGAATATATGGGATTGACTCCTCACCAAAAAATTGAAGACATTAAAGTGGAGCACGTATTTATCGGTTCCTGCACAAATTCCCGCATGACTGACCTTCGCCAGGCTGCTGACATGATCAAAGGGAAGAAGGTAGCTGACAGCGTAAGGGCCATCGTCGTGCCCGGATCCCAAAGCGTGAAGCTTCAGGCTGAAAAAGAAGGGCTTGACCAGATTTTCTTGGAAGCTGGATTTGAATGGAGAGAGTCAGGCTGCAGCATGTGTTTGAGTATGAATAATGATGTTGTTCCTGAGGGAGAGCGCTGTGCATCAACCTCTAACCGCAACTTCGAGGGCAGACAAGGAAAAGGTGCAAGAACACATCTCGTCAGCCCGGCAATGGCTGCGATGGCTGCCATTCACGGACACTTCGTTGATGTCAGAAAGTTTTATCAGGAAAAAACAGTTGTGTAAGGAGTGCGCGAGATGGAACCTTTGAAATCACATACGGGGAAAGCGGCCGTATTAAATCGGATCAATGTGGATACAGACCAGATTATTCCTAAGCAATTTTTGAAGAGGATTGAAAGAACAGGCTACGGGCGTTTTGCATTCTTTGACTGGAGATATGATGCGGATGGTGAACCGAACCCTGAATTTGAATTAAACCAGCCTGTTTATCAAGGAGCTTCCATTTTAATAGCGGGAGAAAACTTCGGCTGCGGGTCATCGCGTGAACACGCTCCGTGGGCACTTGATGATTATGGGTTTAAAATTATCATTGCACCGTCATTTGCTGATATTTTCCATCAGAACTGCTTTAAAAACGGCATGCTTCCGATCCGCATGCCATATGACAATTGGAAACAGCTTGTCGGCCAGTATGAAAACAAGTCATTGAAAATGACTGTTGACCTTGAAAATCAGCTGATTCATGACAGTGAAGGCAATCAAATTTCATTTGAAGTTGATCCGCATTGGAAAGAGATGCTGATCAACGGATATGATGAAATTTCATTAACGCTGCTGCTGGAAGATGAAATCAAGCAATTTGAATCACAAAGAAGCTCTTGGCTTCAAGACTGAAAAAGCGGCCGGTATTTGTCCGGCGGCTTTTTTTGCCTGGTGAAACCTTTCATTTCTTGTGTTTGTTCACAGGTGTTGATACACTTGAACAAAATAAATGCCTGAAAGGAATATAGGTATGACGCATGACAAGAAGAACGCAAAAATTATTCCTTTTCCTCATCTGAAAGACCGCCTTGTGGAAAAAGGGATGTCATCACTAAAGGAAAAAAAGTATCAAGAAGCGCTCGAACTGTTTTCAGAAGCGATGAAATATGATGATACTGAATCCGATCTTCACTTAGGGATGGCCATCTGCTTTTTAGAACTGGGCGAGCTGGAAGAGGCAAAAAGCGTGTGCGAGAAGATGCTCAAAGAAGGTTATGGCCATTATTTTACGGTTTTGCAGGTGTACATGACCATCTTAATTCAGCTCAAAAAATACGAGGAAGTCAAAAGCACCATTGAAGCCGTTTTGGAAGAAAATCAGCTGCCGGCAGAAAGCGCCGAGCAATTTTATAAGCTGCTGGATTTCAGCCGGAAAATGACCGATCCGGATCGTGAGGACGAGGCTTGGGCCGAAGAATATGAGGATACAATTGACACCGAGAAAGTGCTGGCAAGCCCTGAGGAGCAAATGAATCTCATTCATTCCTTAAAAGACCGTAACGTAGCAAAGTATACAGGATTGCTCAAAACAATTCTCCAAGACCCCTCAGCCCATCCGATTATCAAAACGATGATTGTCATGCTGTTGGCTGAGCATGAGTACAGTAAACCTGTGCACATTAGCAAATTTGGCGAGTCGTTGACTATTGAACCTTCTGAGATTGTCTCGCCTGATGCCGCCCCGATCCTGCACCGTGTTCTCAGGGTGCTGGATGAGACACTTGGAAATGAAAATCCAACCTTATATGCGGCAGTAGAAGAATTGTGGAGAAGACATTTATACGTTTTATATCCGTTCCAGCCGAAATTGCTGTCGGCTGACCTTTGGGCGGCTGCCCTGCATAAAGTCGGTTACGAGATGCACGGAATTGAAATTGAAAGAGAAGAACTTCATATGATGTATGAATTTACCGACAGAGAACTCGATGAAGCTTGTACAATGTTAAAAGATATTGAAGAAATTTCTTATTTGTAAATCGCGCCATATAGTTGAAAGCGCTATGTGTTATGTTATAATATAGTGGTTGTATTTGTGTATAACGGGTTATAAGAAATACGGTTGGACAGGCTTTGCAGTTCATTATTTACATCTATACATAATGATTCTGATCTTTGGCAGCTTTGTTTTTGTTGGACGAAGCCGAATGATTGCTTTAGAATGGAAGACCGACACAACCTGAATAGATTTTTGGAGGGAAACACATGTCTGTAAAATGGGAAAAACAAGAAGGCAACGAAGGCGTTTTAACGGTTGAAGTTGATGCTGAAACGTTTAAAACAGCACTTGATGATGCATTTAAAAAAGTAGTAAAACAAGTTTCAATTCCTGGATTCCGTAAAGGTAAAATTCCTCGCGGATTATTCGAACAGCGCTTTGGCGTAGAAGCTCTTTACCAAGATGCTTTGGATATTCTTCTTCCTGTAGAATACCCTAAAGCGGTTGAAGAAGCTGGAATCGAGCCTGTAGACCGTCCTGAAATCGATGTTGAAAAAATCGAAAAAGGCGAAAGCTTAATCTTCACTGCGAAAGTAACAGTAAAACCTGAAGTGAAGCTTGGCGAATACAAAGGCCTGGGCATTGAAAAAGACGACACAACTGTAACTGACGAAGATGTTCAAAACGAACTAAAAGCCCTTCAAGAGCGTCAAGCTGAGCTTGTTGTAAAAGAAGAAGGCGCCGTTGAAGAAGGAAACACAGTTGTTCTTGATTTCGAAGGATTCGTTGACGGCGAAGCTTTCGAAGGCGGAAAAGCTGAAAACTACTCTCTTGAAGTAGGATCTGGCTCATTCATCCCTGGCTTCGAAGATCAGTTAGTCGGCCTTGAAGCAGGCGCTGAAAAGGATGTTGAAGTGACATTCCCAGAAGAATACCACGCTGAAGAGCTTGCAGGCAAACCAGCTGTGTTTAAAGTGAAAATTCACGAAATCAAAGCGAAAGAGCTTCCTGAGCTTAACGATGAATTCGCAAAAGATATCGATGAAGAAGTGGAAACACTTGCTGAATTAACTGAAAAAACAAAGAAACGTCTGGAAGAAGCAAAAGAAAACGAAGCTGACGCTAAATTGCGTGAAGAGCTTGTTCTGAAAGCTTCTGAAAATGCTGAAATCGACGTTCCGCAAGCAATGGTCGACACTGAGCTTGACCGCATGCTGAAAGAATTCGAACAGCGTCTGCAAATGCAAGGCATGAACCTTGAGCTTTACACTCAATTCTCAGGTCAAGATGAAGCTGCGCTTAAAGAGCAAATGAAAGAAGATGCTGAAAAACGCGTAAAATCTAACCTGACTCTTGAGGCGATTGCGAAAGCGGAAAACCTTGAAGTATCAGATGAGGAAGTTGATGCTGAGCTTACTAAAATGGCTGAAGCATACAACATGCCTGTTGAAAATATTAAACAAGCCATCGGCTCTACTGACGCGATGAAAGAAGATTTAAAAGTTCGCAAAGCAATTGATTTTCTTGTAGAAAACCGTTAATATGGTGCATAATAATAGTACTAATAAAACAGGGCGCGAATCATTCGTGCCTTGTTTTGTACAATTATGAGTTATCTCTTTTTCTTGGGGCAATATAGTTAATGCAGGGCTGTTTTTTGTCATACATATAGAATGTGCAAGTCAGAAACACATTGTTACCGTCTTTTTGGAAAGTATGGTAAAATGCAATACATACTCGTTCGTTTCAAGAATCATTTTCTTTTGCTCTGCCGGTAAAAGAAAAAGTGAGACAAGATTAAGGGGTGAAAGAATGTTTAAATTTAACGAGGAAAAAGGACAATTAAAATGCTCGTTCTGTGGAAAAACACAAGATCAGGTTCGTAAGCTTGTAGCTGGACCTGGTGTATATATATGTGACGAATGTATCGAACTTTGCACTGAAATTGTAGAGGAAGAACTCGGAACAGAAGAAGAAGTAGAATTTAAAGACGTACCAAAGCCTCAGGAAATTCGTGAAATTTTGAATGAATATGTCATCGGCCAAGATCAAGCGAAGAAATCACTTGCTGTGGCTGTGTATAACCACTATAAGCGCATTAACTCTAACAGCAAAGTTGATGATGTTGAGCTTTCAAAAAGTAATATTTCATTAATCGGCCCTACGGGAAGCGGTAAAACCCTTCTGGCGCAAACATTGGCTCGCATTTTAAATGTGCCGTTTGCGATTGCAGACGCTACATCTTTGACTGAAGCTGGATACGTGGGTGAAGATGTAGAGAATATTCTCTTGAAGCTCATCCAAGCTGCTGATTATGATGTGGAAAAAGCCGAAAAAGGCATTATCTATATTGATGAAATCGATAAAGTGGCTAGAAAATCTGAAAACCCGTCTATCACACGTGATGTGTCAGGTGAGGGTGTACAGCAGGCATTGCTTAAAATTCTTGAGGGTACAGTGGCAAGCGTGCCGCCTCAAGGGGGACGTAAGCATCCTCATCAAGAATTCATTCAAATTGACACAACAAATATTTTGTTCATTTGCGGCGGAGCTTTCGATGGTATCGAACAAATCATCAAACGCCGTTTAGGCCAAAAAGTGATTGGATTCGGTGCCGACAATAAAGCTGCTGATCTTGAGAAAGAAGATCTTCTTTCAAAAGTGCTTCCTGAAGATTTGCTCCGTTTCGGGTTAATTCCTGAATTTATCGGACGTCTTCCGGTTATTGCAAGCCTTGAAAAGCTTGACGAAGAAGCATTGGTTGCGATCTTAACAAAACCGAAAAACGCTCTTGTTAAGCAATTCAAGAAAATGCTTGAGCTTGACAACGTTGAGCTTGAGTTTGAAGAAGAAGCGCTATCTGAAATTGCTAAAAAAGCAATTGAACGCAAGACTGGAGCACGCGGACTCCGTTCTATCATTGAAGGCATCATGCTTGATGTGATGTTTGAGCTGCCTTCTCGTGATGACATTGAAAAATGTGTAATTACCGGGGCGACTGTGACACACGGAGAGCCTCCTCGCCTCTTATTAAAAGACGGCACTGAGGTAAGCCAAGATAAAACATCTGCATAAAGATAAGTACAAACCTCCTGAGTGGTAACACTCAGGAGGTTTTTTTGCATGCAACTCTTCCGGAAAAACGTTTATTCCCGTCTTCTATGGGAGATACTAGCAATCAGAGGAATGAATTGGATATATAAATTGTTTTTCAGGAGGGACCACCATGAGTTGGACAGGGATCGCGTTATTTATTCAGCTGTTTTTTGGGATCATCATCGGTTTGTATTTTTGGAATTTGCTTAAAAATCAAAGGACACAAAAGGTCACAATAGATAAAGAATCAAAGAAGGAAATGGAGCAGCTTCGGAAAATGCGCGCTATCAGCTTGTCCGAGCCATTATCTGAGAAGGTCCGCCCCAAAAGCTTTCAAGATATCGTCGGACAGGAAGACGGCATTAAAGCATTAAAGGCTGCTTTATGCGGGCCAAATCCTCAGCATGTGATTGTCTATGGGCCACCGGGAGTTGGGAAAACGGCTGCTGCGCGGCTTGTGTTGGAAGAAGCAAAAAAACATAAACAATCACCGTTTAAAGAGCAGGCTGTCTTTGTGGAACTCGATGCGACAACAGCCCGTTTTGATGAAAGAGGAATTGCCGATCCGCTCATTGGCTCTGTCCATGACCCTATATACCAAGGGGCCGGAGCGATGGGACAGGCTGGGATTCCGCAGCCGAAGCAGGGAGCTGTCACCCATGCCCATGGCGGTGTGCTGTTTATTGATGAAATAGGGGAGCTGCATCCTATTCAAATGAATAAAATGCTGAAGGTGCTTGAGGATAGAAAAGTCTTTTTAGACAGTGCGTATTACAGTGAGGAAAATACACAAATTCCGAATCATATTCATGATATTTTTCAAAATGGGCTACCGGCTGATTTTCGCTTGATTGGCGCGACCACGAGAATGCCAAACGAAATTCCGCCAGCTATCAGGTCCCGCTGTTTGGAGGTTTTTTTCCGCGAGCTTGAAAAGGATGAGCTGAAAACGGTTGCTAAAACAGCAGCTGATAAAATTGAAAAAAATATCTCCGAAGAAGGCCTAGATCTTTTGACCAGCTACACGCGGAACGGACGGGAAGCTGTCAATATGATTCAAATCGCAGCGGGGATGGCTGTTACGGAGAATCGGAAAGACATTACCATTGAGGATATTGAATGGGTCATCCACTCTAGTCAGCTCACACCGAAGCATGAGCAAAAAATCGGTGTTGAACCGCAGGTCGGCATTGTAAATGGACTTGCAGTCTATGGGCCTAACAGCGGGTCGCTTCTGGAAATCGAAGTAAGTGTAACCGCGGCTCAAGATAAAGGATCAATTAATATCACAGGAATAGCTGAAGAAGAAAGCATCGGCAGCCAATCAAAATCAATCAGACGAAAAAGCATGGCGAAGGGTTCGGTTGAAAATGTATTAACCGTGCTCCGGACAATGGGAATGAAGCCGTCTGATTACGATATTCACATCAATTTCCCTGGAGGGGTTCCGATTGATGGGCCGTCAGCGGGCATCGCGATGGCGGCGGGGATTTTCTCGGCGATACACAAAATTCCTATTGACAATACCGTTGCGATGACGGGCGAAATCAGCCTGAACGGTCTTGTGAAACCCATCGGAGGCGTCATTCCGAAAATAAAAGCGGCCAAGCAGTCCGGTGCGAAAAAGGTGATTATCCCATATGAAAATCAGCAGGCCATCTTAAAGCAGATTGACGGGATCGAGATTATTGCAGTGAAGACGTTCCAGGAAGTGCTTGATGAAATTTTAGTGAATCCGCCAACGGAACAAAAACCGTTTCATATTGAAATCAATAAAGAATCCGTTTAAACCCTATTTTGATAATAGGGTTTTTTTCATGAAGGACATCTTTTCCTTTTTCATATCAGAAAGAAAGGGTATACTACGAGGAGACTGTTTTATAGAAAATGGAACCATGCCGTTTATTGTACAAGGATGAAAAAGTTGTATTATAATGGTTCATACTAAAGTCACGGAGGTGTCAGTCACATGGCAGAAGAATTAAAACGCAGCATCCCGCTCCTCCCTTTAAGAGGTTTATTAGTGTACCCGACGATGGTTTTGCATTTAGATGTAGGACGTGACAAGTCGGTTCAGGCTCTTGAACAGGCAATGATGCATGATCATATGATATTTTTAGCCACTCAGCAGGATATTTCGATAGACGAACCTGGTGAAGACGAGATTTTCACTGTCGGCACCTATACAAAAATTAAGCAAATGCTGAAGCTTCCGAACGGTACGATTCGTGTGTTGGTGGAGGGCCTCAAGCGCGCCCATATCGTCAAATACAATGAACACGAGGATTACACGTCGGTCGACATTCAACTTATTCATGAAGATGATTCAAAAGATACAGAAGACGAAGCATTGATGCGGACTTTGCTAGACCACTTTGATCAGTACATAAAAATTTCTAAAAAAATCTCGGCCGAAACGTACGCCGCGGTTACTGATATCGAAGAGCCGGGGAGAATGGCAGACATCGTTGCTTCTCATCTGCCCCTTAAACTAAAGGATAAGCAGGATATTTTAGAAACGGCTGATGTCAAAGACAGGCTGAACAAGGTCATTGATTTTATTAATAATGAAAAAGAAGTGCTGGAGATTGAGAAAAAAATCGGCCAGCGCGTCAAACGTTCGATGGAGCGTACGCAGAAGGAATACTACTTACGAGAACAAATGAAGGCGATCCAAAAAGAGCTTGGCGATAAAGAAGGCAAAACTGGCGAAGTTCAGACGCTGACGGAAAAAATCGAAGAAGCAGGCATGCCTGATCATGTGAAGGAAACAGCGCTTAAAGAATTGAACAGATATGAAAAAATTCCGTCAAGTTCTGCGGAAAGCTCCGTGATCCGCAACTATATCGACTGGCTGGTTGCTCTTCCGTGGACGGATGAAACAGATGATAAGCTTGATTTGAAAGAAGCAGGACGTCTCTTGGACGAAGAGCACCACGGGCTTGAAAAAGTAAAAGAACGTATTTTAGAATATTTGGCTGTCCAAAAGCTGACAAAATCCCTGAAAGGCCCGATTCTCTGTTTGGCAGGACCTCCAGGTGTCGGGAAAACGTCTTTAGCCAAATCAATTGCAAAAAGCTTGGGACGCAAATTCGTCAGAATCTCACTCGGAGGAGTTCGGGACGAATCAGAGATACGCGGACACAGACGGACCTATGTCGGAGCAATGCCTGGACGTATTATTCAAGGGATGAAAAAAGCGGGCAAGCTGAATCCGGTCTTCTTATTAGACGAAATTGACAAAATGTCATCTGATTTTAGAGGAGACCCGTCATCCGCTATGCTTGAAGTGCTTGACCCAGAGCAAAACAGCAGCTTCAGTGATCACTATATTGAAGAAACCTTTGATTTATCCAAAGTGCTGTTTATCGCAACGGCGAACAATTTGGCCACAATCCCGGGCCCGCTCAGAGACAGAATGGAAATTATTAATATCGCAGGCTACACAGAAATAGAAAAACTTGAAATCGTAAAGGATCACTTGCTTCCAAAGCAAATCAAAGAACACGGGCTGAAGAAAAGCAACCTGCAGCTGCGTGATCAGGCGATTCTTGATATTATCCGCTACTATACGAGAGAAGCTGGTGTGAGAAGCCTTGAACGCCAGCTTGCCGCGATTTGCCGTAAAGCTGCAAAAGCCATTGTTGCTGAAGAGCGAAAACGGATTACGGTTACTGAGAAGAACCTTCAAGACTTTATCGGAAAACGTATTTTCAGATATGGACAAGCTGAAACAGAGGATCAGGTTGGTGTAGTGACAGGGCTTGCTTATACAACCGTTGGCGGAGATACGCTGTCGATTGAAGTATCGCTTTCTCCGGGGAAAGGGAAATTAATCCTGACAGGAAAGCTCGGAGATGTTATGAGAGAGTCTGCTCAGGCTGCATTCAGCTATGTGCGATCCAAAACAGAAGAACTTGGCATTGAACCTGACTTTCATGAGAAGTATGATATTCATATACATGTACCAGAGGGTGCGGTGCCAAAAGATGGTCCGTCAGCCGGTATTACGATGGCAACAGCGCTTGTTTCTGCTTTAACGGGACGGGCAGTTTCGCGTGAAGTTGGCATGACTGGGGAAATCACGCTTCGCGGGCGCGTGCTGCCGATCGGCGGCTTAAAGGAAAAAGCGCTTGGCGCACATAGAGCGGGATTAACGACCATTATTGCGCCTAAAGATAATGAAAAAGATATAGAGGATATTCCGGAAAGCGTCAGGGAGGGGCTGACATTTATATTGGCGTCCCACTTAGACGAGGTTTTGGAACATGCCTTAGTAGGAGAGAAGAAATGAAAGTCACAAAGTCAGAAATCGTGATCAGTGCAGTAAAACCGGAACAGTACCCTGAAGGGGGGCTTCCGGAAATCGCATTGGCCGGAAGATCGAACGTAGGAAAATCGTCTTTTATCAATTCATTAATCAATCGCAAAAATCTTGCGAGAACGTCATCAAAGCCGGGAAAAACACAAACGCTTAATTTCTACATTATCAATGATGAGTTGCATTTTGTGGATGTGCCGGGCTACGGTTTTGCCAAAGTGTCAAAGTCTGAGCGTGAAGCATGGGGCAGAATGATTGAAACCTATATCACGACACGCGAGGAATTAAAAGCTGTGGTGCAGATCGTTGATTTGCGGCATGCGCCATCTAATGATGATGTACAGATGTATGAATTTTTAAAGTATTACGGCATTCCTGTTATTGTTATCGCTACAAAGGCGGATAAGATCCCGAAAGGCAAATGGGACAAACACGCGAAGGTTGTCCGACAAACATTAAATATTGATCCGGAAGACGAGCTGATTCTCTTTTCTTCAGAAACGAAAAAGGGAAAAGACGAAGCTTGGGGAGCGATCAAAAAAATGATAAACCGGTAGAGGATCCTCTACCGGTTTTATTTATCGTATAGATTTTTTTCGTTTTATCAATAATAACAATAAACTGATTCCAATAAAGACAAACGGCCAATACTCCTTCAGAAGCGCTGTTGGAATATGCGCAGACTCAAGCCATGCCATAATTTGTTTGAAAAAGTACAAAAACAGGGAAAAACAAATCATCGACACAGCTTCATATACATATTCTTTTTTTTGAACGGCTGAAACGAGAAGTGAGAAGCCGATCATAAAGAGGAGCATTTCAAAATCATCCGGCCACCATACCCATTTCGGCTTGGCAAAAAAGTGTAAACCGATCCCGAAGAGAAGCAAACCGATAAAAAAATGGGGTGTAACGGCTTCTTTTTTTCCTTGATATACAAAGGCTGCGCCTAACAGCATGAGGAGAACAGGCCATTGATCCTGCCCTGAAAACAGTTCGGCTTGGCCGCTTTCAAGCCATGCATATACTGAAGCGGCAAGCAGCAGACAAGGGAATAAAATTGATTTTTGTTTCATGATATCACCTTCTTGTTTTTTAGAGCTGATGTGTAGTAAATTTCTGCTGTTTTTGGTATTGTCAATAGGAATGCTTCTTTTCCCTGAAGCTTTTTCTAATATAGCATAAGAATTTTAAAATCTGTTCACATTTTGTGAAAGAAACTATGTTATAATTATTATAAATAATGAGTTCTATGTTAGAATGATTATAAATTAAGATTGGGTGTTGGGGGTGTAATTAGAGCGATGCATATACTTGTTGTGGGAGTAGATTATAAATCCGCCCCTATTGAGATACGTGAAAAAGTAAGTTTTCAGCCGAATGAGCTGGCAGAAGCAATGGTGCAGCTGAAAGAAGAGAAAAGCATTCTTGAAAACATCATTGTCTCAACCTGCAACCGCACTGAAATTTATGCGGTAGTCGATCAGCTCCATACCGGCCGTTATTATATAAAAAAGTTTTTAGCTGATTGGTTTCAATTAAGCAAAGAAGAGCTGTCACCGTTCTTAACGTTTTATGAGAGCGATGCCGCTGTTGAGCATTTATTCCGTGTAGCCTGCGGACTTGACTCTATGGTGATTGGCGAAACGCAGATTCTCGGACAGGTACGCGACAGCTTTAAAACAGCTCAGCAAGAAAAAACGATCGGGACTATTTTTAATGAGCTGTTTAAGCAGGCGGTTACAGTGGGCAAACGAACTCACGCAGAAACAGACATTGGCTCAAATGCGGTGTCAGTAAGCTATGCTGCAGTTGAACTTGCCAAAAAAATCTTCGGAAATCTTTCAAGCAAGCACATATTGATTCTCGGTGCGGGAAAAATGGGCGAGCTTGCTGCGGAAAACCTGCACGGACAGGGAATCGGCAAGGTCACTGTCATTAACCGAACATACTTGAAAGCGAAGGAGCTTGCAGACCGTTTCTCAGGTGAAGCGAGAAGCTTGAATCAGCTTGAAAGCGCGCTTGCGGAGGCTGATATTTTAATCAGTTCAACCGGTGCAAGTGAATTTGTCGTGTCCAAAGAGATGATGGAAAACGCGAATAAGCTTCGCAAGGGACGCCCGCTGTTTATGGTCGACATTGCCGTGCCTAGAGATCTTGATCCGGCGCTGAATGATCTTGAAGGTGTTTTTCTTTATGATATCGACGATCTGGAAGGCATTGTAGAAGCGAACATGAAAGAGCGGAGAGAAACAGCTGAAAAAGTTGAACTGTTAATTGAAGAAACCATTGTGGAATTTAAACAATGGATGAATACACTTGGTGTTGTGCCTGTTATTTCTGCATTGCGCGAAAAGGCGCTTGCCATCCAGTCAGAAACGATGGACAGCATTGAGCGTAAGCTGCCTCACTTAAGCACAAGAGAGAAAAAACTGTTGAACAAACACACCAAAAGTATTATTAACCAAATGCTTCGTGATCCGATTTTAAAGGTGAAAGAGCTTGCGGCAGATGCTGATTCTGAAGAAAAGCTCGCGTTGTTTATGCAGATCTTTGATATTGAAGAAGCTGCGGGCCGTCAAATGATGAAAACCGTTGAAAGCAGCCAGAAGGTCCACTCTTTTAAAAAGGCTGAATCAAAAGCGGGCTTTAGCCCACTTGTAAGTGAGTGAAAGCTGAATGATTGATACTGCAATGGCAAGACTTAATGAGGGGACAATCGTCATTTACGCGTTAAGTGTACTCTTTTATTTTATAGATTTTCTTCAACACAACCGGAAGGCTGGAAAAATGGCCTTCTGGTTGCTTTCTATTGTCTGGACTCTGCAAACCGTGTATTTGGCCTATTTTATGTGGGTGACGGGGCGGTTTCCGGTATTAAATGTGACGGAGGCGCTTTATTTTTATGCCTGGGTGCTTGTCACGCTGTCACTTGTACTGACAAAGCTTTTACGTGTTGACTTTATCGTGTTTTTTACAAATGTTATAGGATTTTCTATGATCGCCATTCACACATTTTCACCGACAGAGCAGCAGTCAGCCGCTTTTTCCGGGCAGCTTGTATCCGAGCTTTTGGTGATTCATATTACAATGGCGATTCTTTCATACGGCGCTTTTTCCCTTTCTTTCGTTTTTTCTGTGCTATATATGTTTCAATATCATCTGCTGAAAAAGAAAAAGTGGGGAAAATGGCTGTTGAGAATAGAAGATTTATCTAAGCTTGATTATATGGCGTATGTTTTAAATGTCATTGGGGTTCCGATGCTGCTGCTGAGTTTGATTCTCGGCGTCATATGGGCATATGTCTCACTAGAAACGCTGTATTGGTTTGACGCCAAAGTGCTTGGTTCGTTTGTCGTCCTGCTGCTGTACAGCTATTATCTTTATATTAGGCTGATTAAAGAGCTGCAAGGAAAGGTCGCTGCACTGTGGAATACGGCTTGTTTTCTGGTGCTGATGATCAATTATTTCCTGCTTGGAAGCCTGTCGCAATTCCATTGGTTCAGTTAAACGATGTCCCAAGCAGATTCGGGAGGAAAGAAATGATGAGAACGATTAAAGTAGGTTCCAGACGAAGCAAACTCGCTATGACTCAAACAAAATGGGTTATTCAAAAACTGAAGGAAATCAATCCTTCGTTTGCTTTTGAAATTAAAGAGATCGTGACAAAGGGCGACCGAATTGTCGATGTTACACTCTCAAAAGTAGGTGGAAAAGGGCTGTTTGTCAAAGAAATTGAACAGGCGCTTTTAAACGAAGAGATTGATATGGCAGTGCACAGCATGAAGGACATGCCTGCTGTTTTGCCTGAAGGCCTTGTGATCGGCTGTATTCCTGAACGGGAGGACCCGCGTGATGCCCTTATTTCAAAGAATCGCGTAAAGCTTTCAGAAATGAAGGAAGGTGCTGTCATTGGCACAAGCAGTTTAAGAAGAAGCGCGCAGCTTTTGATTGAGCGCCCTGACCTTACAATTAAATGGATTAGAGGTAATATAGATACAAGACTTCAAAAGCTGGAAACAGAGGATTATGACGCGATTATTTTAGCAGCTGCCGGCCTTTCTAGAATGGGGTGGAAGCAAGATATCGTAACCGAATTCCTTGAGCCTGAGCGCTGTTTGCCTGCTGTGGGGCAGGGAGCACTGGCGATTGAGTGCCGAGAATCGGATGAAGAGCTGTTGGCGTTGTTTTCTCAGTTTACAGATGAATATACAAAACGGACTGTCTTAGCGGAACGTGCTTTTTTAAACGCGATGGAGGGCGGCTGCCAGGTTCCGATCGCGGGCTACTCCGTGTTAAATGGACAGGATGAAATTGAAATGACAGGTCTTGTCGCTTCACCTGACGGCAAAATCATTTTTAAAGAAACCGTCACCGGAAACGATCCGGAGGAAGTAGGAAAGCGCTGTGCCGCTCTTATGGCTGACAAAGGAGCAAAAGATTTAATTGATCGTGTAAAACGGGAGCTTGATGAGGATGGAAAATGATTTTCCGTTGAAAGGAAAAACAGTGCTTGTCACCCGGAATAAGGCACAGGCAACATCATTTCAGCAAAAAGTGGAGGCGCTTGGCGGTAAAGCGGTTTTAACCTCTTTGATTACGTTTCGCCGCGCTTTGCCGAATGATGTTGCGGAACAGGTAAGAGAGGATCTTGCCGCGCCAGGCTGGCTTGTTTTTACAAGTGTGAACGGGGCAGACTTCTTTTTTTCTTATCTGAAGGAAAATCAGCTTATTCTCCCTGCGCATAAAAAAATTGCAGCCGTCGGTGAAAAAACCGCCCGCCGTTTAAAAACGCATAACGTATCGGTTGATGTGATGCCACAGGAGTATATTGCTGAACAATTGGCTGACGCTCTTAAGCAGCATGCTGAACCGGGGGAGCCCATTACCGTGATGAAAGGGAATTTGTCACGTGATGTGATAAAACAAGAGCTTGTCCCGCTCGGTTTTGAAGTAAAGGAATGGATTCTCTACGAAACGATTCCGGATGAAGAAGGCATTGAGGCACTGAAAGATGCTGCGGGTCAATATTCCTTTGACTATGTAACATTTACGAGTTCATCAACCGTACATACGTTTATGCATGTCTTGGGAGAAGAATTAAAAAAGTGGAAGGCGAATGGGACGGCTTGTATCAGCATTGGGCCTTTAACAAATGATGCCCTTCTGACGTACGGCATCACATCGCATACGCCTGATACATTTACAATAGATGGCATGCTTGAGTTAATGTGCAGCATGTCAAGAGAGGAAGAGAGAATATGAGTCAATCATTTAATAGACACCGCCGCCTGCGGACATCAAAATCAATGAGAGAAATGGTAAAGGAAACACGTTTGCATCCATCAGATTTTATTTATCCGATTTTTGTCGTTGAAGGGCTGGAAGGCAAAAAAGCTGTTCCATCAATGCCTGATGTTTACCATGTATCATTAGATTTATTGAAGGACGAAGTAGCGGAGCTGGTTAAACTGGGCATTCAATCTGTTATTGTATTCGGCATCCCGGAAGAAAAAGATGATTGCGGAACACAAGCGTACCATGATCACGGAATTGTCCAAAAAGCCATCACAGAAATTAAAGAACACTTCCCTGAAATGGTTGTTGTCGCTGACACGTGCCTGTGCGAATACACAGACCACGGCCATTGCGGACTTGTCAAAGACGGGGTCATCCTCAATGATGAATCGCTGGAGCTTTTGGCGCAGACAGCTGTCAGCCAAGCGAAAGCAGGTGCGGATATCATTGCGCCATCAAACATGATGGACGGATTTGTTACAGTGATCAGAGAAGCACTTGATAAAGAAGGATTCGTCAATATTCCAATCATGTCTTACGCTGTGAAATATTCTAGCGAGTTTTACGGTCCGTTCCGTGATGCAGCAAACAGCACACCGCAATTCGGAGACCGCAAAACATATCAGATGGACCCTGCCAACCGTATGGAGGCACTCCGCGAAGCACAATCAGATGTCGAGGAAGGCGCGGACTTTTTGATTGTCAAACCTTCGCTTTCTTATATGGATATCATGCGTGACGTAAAAAATGAGTTTACTTTGCCGCTCGTCGCTTATAATGTAAGCGGAGAGTATTCAATGGTGAAGGCTGCAGCGCAGAACGGCTGGATCAAAGAAAAAGAAATTGTGTTGGAAATTTTGACAAGCATGAAGCGCGCGGGTGCTGACCTGATTATTACGTATCATGCGAAAGACGCAGCGAAATGGCTTGCGGAGTAATTTTATTCAGTTGACAGGAGTTGAGGCAGATGAGAAGCTATGAAAAATCAAAAACGGCTTTTAAAGAAGCGCAAAAACTCATGCCGGGCGGTGTGAACAGTCCCGTTCGCGCATTTAAATCGGTAGACATGGACCCGATTTTTATGGAGCGCGGAAAAGGCTCGAAAATCTTTGATATTGACGGGAATGAATATATTGACTACGTCTTGTCATGGGGGCCTTTAATTTTAGGGCATACAAATGACCGCGTCGTAGAAAGCCTCAAAAAAGTGGCTGAATACGGGACAAGCTTCGGTGCTCCGACTGAAGTAGAAAATGAACTGGCTAAGCTCGTCATTGATCGTGTGCCATCTGTAGAAATTGTACGAATGGTAAGCTCCGGAACAGAGGCTACAATGAGTGCCCTCCGTTTGGCAAGGGGCTATACGGGCCGCAACAAGATTTTAAAATTTGAGGGCTGCTACCACGGACACGGCGATTCTCTCTTGATTAAAGCTGGTTCAGGTGTTGCCACTCTTGGTCTGCCTGACAGCCCGGGGGTGCCTGAAGGCATTGCGAAAAACACCATCACCGTTCCGTACAATGATTTAGAAAGTGTAAAGCTTGCTTTCCAGCAATTCGGTGAAGACATTGCGGGAGTCATTGTAGAGCCAGTTGCCGGAAATATGGGTGTTGTTCCGCCGCAAGAAGGTTTCCTGCAGGGTCTGCGTGATATCACTGAGCAGTACGGCTCCCTGCTGATTTTTGATGAAGTGATGACTGGCTTCCGGGTCGATTATAACTGCGCTCAAGGCTACTTCGGCGTAACGCCTGATCTGACTTGTTTAGGAAAAGTAATTGGGGGCGGACTCCCTGTCGGCGCTTATGGCGGAAAGGCAGAAATCATGGAGCAGATCGCTCCAAGCGGTCCGATCTATCAAGCTGGTACATTGTCAGGCAATCCGCTTGCGATGACGGCTGGCTTAGAGACATTGAAACAGCTGACACCTGATTCCTACAAGAATTTCATCAAAAAAGGCGACAGACTGGAAGAAGGAATTTCAAAAGCTGCCGAGGCTTATGGCATTCCGCATACCTTTAACCGTGCAGGTTCGATGATCGGTTTCTTCTTTACAAACGAACCAGTCATCAATTATGAAACAGCGAAATCATCTGATTTGAAGCTGTTCGCAAGCTATTATAAAGGGATGGCAAATGAAGGGGTATTCCTTCCGCCATCACAATTCGAAGGTCTTTTCCTCTCAACGGCCCATACTGATGAAGATATTGAAAACACAATCCAGGCAGCTGAGAAAGTATTTGCTGAGATCAGCCGCAGATAAGAGTGAAAACCGGTATCAAGGACTCCTTGTGCCGGTTTTTTCGTGCTCTCCCACTCATATTTTCTCCAGTTCATACATACACCTTTAGTGACATCTAATTTTAAGGATTAGATGAAAGGAGGATATGAACTTGCCGCAAAATCATCGATTGCAATTTTCTGTAGAAGAATCGATCTGTTTCCAAAAAGGACAGGAAGTTTCTGAACTGCTTTCTATTTCATTAGATCCTGATATTAGGGTTCAGGAAGTAAATGATTATGTATCAATCATAGGATCGCTTGAACTTACAGGTGAGTACAACATAGATCAAAACAAACATACCGAAGAGATTTATACAGATAAGCGGTTTGTTGAACAAGTCAGAAAGAGAGAGGATGGAAGTGCGGAACTGACTCACTGTTTTCCTGTGGATATTACCATTCCGAAAAATAAAGTGAGCCATTTACAGGATGTCTTTGTCTTTATTGACGCCTTTGACTATCAATTGACGGATTCGCGCATTTTAACAATTCAAGCTGATTTAGCGATCGAAGGGCTTTTGGACGATACGCAAGACAAAGAGCCGGAGATACCTTTATATGAAGCTCCTGCGGCATTCAGGGAGGAAGAGCTTTCAGAGCCGCCGGCACATAGTGTAGTAGAAGAACCGGGTGCATCATCGGCAGAGGAAGCAGTTCTTCAGCATGAACCGCCAGCCGAACCGCCAGAACTTTTTATCTCGAAAGCGGGCCTCCGTGAAGAACTGGAGACAGAAAAAGCAGAATCTGAGCCGCCTGAATCGGTTGCTTCAGAACCAGAGGCCAGAGAAGATGTGAAAGAGGAAGACGAGTCAGAAGAGCTTGCTGTGCCGGAAACGGAGGTTCGTGCTGAATCGGAAACAGAAGAATCTGAGCCAGAACCTGATCCTTCAGAAATAGAGATTCAAGAGATCGTTAAAGCAAAAAAAGAAACGGCTGAGCCGGCAGCTGTAATAGCGGATGTTCGTGAAGAAGCAGACTCTCCAGCGGAGACTGAGCTTCGTGAACACGCCGGAGCAGAAGAATCGCCTGCTTTGGAAGCTGAACTTCATTCAGAGACCGTGATTGCAGAGGAAAAAGAGGAAACAACAGTGTCTTCTAATCATGAATATGCGCTGCGCCAAGAGGCTCAAAATGAAGAAGCAGCTCAATCGGATCAGGCTGATCCTGCGCTTTGCCAAGAAGAGGCGGAACCGGATGAAGCTTTGGAGAGTGTATCAGAGTCCGCTCTCTCCGTAGAAGATAGCAGAGAAACAGCTTCAGCTGTATGTGTGGAGAATGACAAAGCCGATTTACATTTCCATTTCAATCAAAAAACAAGCTCGGAGGAGGCATCTCAAGAAGAATTGCCTGAACCGGCATACCGTACCTTCCTGCCTGAACAAGAAGAGGAGGATTCTTTTTATTCAGCGCCTAAGCTGCTGGAGGAGGAAGAACAAGAGGAAGAGAGCTTCGAAATTGAAGTGAGAAAAACACCATCAGCTGAAGAGCCTAAGGAAGAAACACCTTTTCAATCCTTCCAGCTGCCTGAATCTTCTGAGACTGAAAGGAAGGAAACGGATGCTGTTCCTAGGGTTGCTCCTGCTGCTGAAACGAAGGAACCTCAAACAAAGGAAAGTGATAATTCTCTTTATTTAACAAAACTCTTTACAAAAGAAGCGGATGAGTTTTCGAGAATGAAAATTTGTATTGTGCAGCAGGAAGATACGATCGAGCGTTTATGCGAACGGTATGAAATTACATCCCAGCAGCTGATCAGGATGAATTCTTTAGCCTTGGATGATGAATTAAAAGCAGGACAGATTCTCTATATTCCTCAATATAAAAATAGCCATGCGTAAACCGTAAGTGATCGGAAAATGTGGTGAATGAAATGGAAGATACCCAATCGGTTCTTCAGGAATACGGACTGACTGCTCAATTTATTGAGCCTGTCAGTCCTCTTGTTTGGAAAGTGTATACAGACTACGGCATATTTGCCCTGAAAAAATTGAAAGAGGGGCGCGGCAAGCATTTTACAGATCATATGGTGGCGATTGAGGAAAAAGGCTTTCGTTCATTCGTTCCCATTTACAGAACAAATAGCGGTGAGTTTTTCTCAGCAGGCATACAATACGGAGATACCTACTATTTAATGCCTTGGCTCCAATTTGACCAAGAGGAAGAACGGGATCAGAAACATGCTTATTTATTTAGAGAAACAGCCCGTCTTCACGAGAGAACCGCGCAGGAACTAAAGGTTAGACGTGATGAGATTGAACGTTATTACGGGCAAACGAAAAAAAAGTGGGAACAAGATAAAATTTTCTATGAGCAGTTTGTGGATAGTGCGGAGAAGGAGTGGTACCTTTCTCCTTTTGAACTCCAGGCCATAACCTATTTTTCAGAAACCATTTCCGCAGTGAATTTTGCGCTGGAACGGTTGGAGGACTGGTATGAGTCTGCAAAGGAAAAGGACGTTTCAAGGGTTGTAATGAACCACGGCAGCCTGTCTATACACCATTTTCTGTATAATGATGCCGGGACCGGGTATTTTACAAACTTCGAAAGAGCATCTGTCGGTCCGCCGCAAAACGACCTGCTCGGCTTTTATACAAAAATTTTCAGAGGCTTTCCGAAAGCTTGTCCGGAATGCGTCGAATGGTTTTATGGATATACGAAATCATTCCCTTTGCGTGAAGCGGAAGTCAGCCTTTTTCTCAGCTATATGGCATATCCGGCAGCCATGTACAAGGTGCTGAACGGTTATCAAACTGGGAAAAGACAGCATGAAAAAGAGGAATGTACACAATTATTAAAGGCTTATTGGCAAATGAAAAATATAGAGCCGTTTGTGATGAAAATTCATCAGATTGAACAAGAGAAAAAATTTCAGGCTGAAAACGAGTCCACGTCTTAATGGCGCGGACTTGTTTGTTTATATCCATTCTAAATGAAGGGCGCAAGCTAAAAAGATTAGGATTGCGAGCAGCAAAACATCAAAGGTTGTCGGAAAGAAAATGGTTCTGATTCCTTGAAAAATCGTAATGGGAATAATCACTTGTGCGGATACAAGCCGAATTTGCCTTACCCATGGCGGCAGCGAATAAGAGCTGAAACGTTTCTTCACGGTGCATCCTCCTCTACGCATTTACAAGCATCATATGTAAACTTGGGCAATAGGTGCCTGCCCATCTGTATAGAAAGCGGTGTTTTTGGAAAAGATGATTGACGAATCAAAAACACTTTTACTATAATAAAGAACATAAATAATGTATATAATGAGCTGATAAATACACCTGCTTAGAACGGGAAGAGTACAAAAAAGGCGCATGCAGAGAGAGAAGCCGTTTGCTGAAAGGCTTCTTATGTTGTCTGATTGGAAGGTCGCCCGGGAGCATAATTTCTTGAAAGAAGAGTAGAGAAATTCGGGAAACACCCGTTATCCGTTATAAGTGCATGAACTGATAGAGTTCATGAAAAAAGGTGGTACCGCGAAAGAGCTTTTCGTCCTTTTACAGGGATGAAGAGCTCTTTTTTCGTTCTCAGCCATTTTTAAACATGCTGGAGGGTTATGATGGAAACGAATGAACAAACAATGCCGACGAAATATGATCCGGCAGCGGTTGAAAAAGACCGATATGATTTTTGGCTAAAAGGCAAATTTTTTGAAGCGGGCAGTGACCAGACAAAAGAGCCATACTCTGTTGTCATCCCGCCGCCAAACGTAACAGGAAGACTTCACCTTGGCCACGCATGGGACACAACGCTGCAAGACATTGTAACAAGAATGAAACGCATGCAGGGCTATGATGTGCTGTGGCTTCCTGGCATGGACCACGCCGGCATCGCGACACAGGCTAAAGTAGAGGCGAAACTTCGTGAAGAAGGCAAATCCCGCTACGATTTAGGCCGTGAAAAATTCCTCGAAGAAACGTGGAAGTGGAAGGAAGAATATGCTGACTTTATTCGCAGCCAGTGGGCGAAATTAGGTCTTGGCCTAGATTATTCCCGTGAACGTTTTACGCTTGATGAAGGCTTGAGCAAAGCGGTAAGAGAAGTATTCGTTAAGCTTTATGAAAAAGGCCTGATCTACAGAGGCGAATATATTATTAACTGGGACCCAGCGACAAAAACAGCCCTATCCGACATTGAGGTGATTTACAAGGATGTTCAAGGCGCATTCTATCATATGAGCTATCCGCTTGCTGACGGTTCAGGCTCAATTGAAATTGCGACGACACGTCCTGAAACAATGCTCGGTGATACAGCTGTTGCCGTTCACCCTGAAGACGAGCGCTATAAACACCTTATCGGAAAAACGGTGATCCTGCCGATTGTAAATCGTGAAATTCCGATTGTCGGTGATGACTATGTTGATATGGAATTTGGTTCAGGTGCCGTGAAAATTACGCCTGCTCATGATCCGAACGACTTCGAGCTTGGCAACCGCCACAATTTAGAACGCATCCTTGTCATGAATGAAGATGGCACGATGAATGAAAATGCTCTGCAATATCAAGGCATGGATCGTTTTGAATGCCGCAAAAAGCTCGTGAAAGATTTACAGGAGGCGGGAGTTCTCTTCAAGATCGAGGATCATATGCACTCTGTCGGCCATAGTGAACGAAGCGGGGCTGTTGTGGAGCCTTATCTTTCTACACAATGGTTTGTGCGCATGCAGCCGCTTGCTGATGCAGCGATTGAGCTGCAAAAGAAAGAAGAAAAGGTCAACTTTGTGCCTGACCGTTTCGAAAAAACGTATTTACACTGGATGGAAAACATCCGCGACTGGTGTATCTCCCGTCAATTGTGGTGGGGCCATCGTATTCCTGCCTGGTATCATAAAGAAACAGGCGAGCTATATGTCGGGCTTGAAACGCCGGAAGACAGCGAAAATTGGGAACAGGATACAGACGTACTGGATACATGGTTCAGTTCTGCGCTATGGCCTTTCTCCACAATGGGCTGGCCTGATGTAACGGCTGAAGACTTTAAACGCTACTATCCGACAGATGTTCTCGTGACAGGGTACGATATCATTTTCTTCTGGGTATCACGCATGATTTTCCAAGGCATTGAATTTACAGGCGAGCGCCCGTTCAAAGATGTTTTAATCCACGGCTTAATCCGTGACGAGCAAGGCCGGAAAATGAGTAAATCTCTTGGCAACGGTGTCGACCCGATGGATGTGATTGACAAGTACGGAGCCGATTCTCTGCGTTATTTCCTTGCGACTGGAAGCTCTCCTGGCCAGGATCTGCGCTTCAGCTATGAAAAAGTGGAATCGACCTGGAATTTTGCCAATAAAATTTGGAACGCCTCCCGTTTTGCATTAATGAATATGGATGGCATGACGTACGATGAGCTTGATCTGTCAGGCGAAAAGTCAGTTGCTGACAAGTGGATTTTAACGCGATTAAATGAAACGATCGAGCACGTGACCCAGCTTGCTGATCGATATGAATTTGGTGAAGTGGGACGCCATTTATATAACTTTATCTGGGATGATTTCTGTGATTGGTATATTGAAATGGCGAAGCTTCCGCTTTATGGAGAAGACGAAGCGGCTAAGAAAACTACCCGTTCCATCCTTGCTTACGTACTTGATCAAACGATGCGTCTGCTCCATCCGTTTATGCCATTCTTAACGGAGGAAATTTGGCAGCACCTTCCTCACCAAGGGGAATCGATTACAGTAAGTCAATGGCCTGTAGTAGTGCCGGAGCATACCGATACTGAAGCGGCAGCTGACATGAAGCTTCTTGTTGAGCTGATCCGTTCTGTGCGTAATATCCGCAGTGAAGTCAATACGCCAATGAGCAAGCAGGTTGAACTGTATATTAAAACAAGCACAGACGAAATAGCGGCCCGCCTCGAAGCGAACCGTTCATATGTTGAACGCTTTACGAATCCGAGCGTGCTTAAAATCGGCACCGATATTGAGGCTGTTGATAAGGCGATGACGGCCGTTGTCTCAGGAGCAGAGGTTATTCTTCCGCTTGAAGGCTTAATCAATATTGATGAAGAAATTGCCCGTCTGCAAAAAGAATTTGATAAACTGACAAAAGAAGTTGAGCGTGTCCAAAAGAAACTTGGAAATGAAGGATTTATGAAAAAAGCGCCTGCACACGTAATTGATGAAGAACGTGAAAAAGAAAAAGATTATGTGGCGAAGCGTGACGCTGTTCAAAAACGAATGGCTGAGCTGAAGGGTTAATGAAAAGCCGGGGCGGTTTCTAGAGAAACCGCCTTGTCTTATAAAAGAGGGGATTATCATTGTTTACTGCATATCAAGATGCGCGCAGCTGGATTCACGGGAGGCTGAAATTCGGGGTGAAGCCCGGACTTGGCCGAATGAAACAGCTGATGGCGCGGTTAGGACATCCTGAAAAAAAAATCCGAGCGTTCCACGTTGCAGGAACAAACGGTAAAGGATCAACTGTCGCTTTTATCCGTTCTATGCTGCAGGAAGCCGGATATACGGTTGGAACATTTACATCGCCTTATATTATTACGTTTAATGAAAGGATCAGCGTAAACGGGATACCGATTTCAGATGAGGAATGGACAGCACTCGTCAATCAAATGAAACCGCACGTTGAAGCCCTTGATCAAACGGAATACGGACAGCCGACAGAATTTGAAATTATGACAGCTTGTGCGTTTTTATATTTTGCAGAGTTTCATAAGGTCGATTTTGTTATTTTTGAAACAGGTCTGGGCGGTAGATTCGATTCTACTAATGTGGTTGAACCGCTCTTAACTGTGATTACAAGCATCGGACACGATCATATGAACATTTTGGGAAACACCATTGAAGAAATTGCAGGAGAAAAGGCCGGTATTATTAAAGAAGGTATTCCAATCGTTACAGCAGTTACCCAGCCGGAAGCTTTACAGGTCATCCGCCATGAAGCTCAACGGCATGCTGCGCCGTTCCAGTCATTGCATGATGCATGTGTTATTTTCAATGAAGAGGCTCTGCCTGCAGGAGAACAGTTTTCATTCAAAACGGAAGAGAAATGCTATGAAGATATTCGGACATCTCTGATTGGCACCCATCAAAGACAAAATGCTGCTTTGTCCATTTTGGCTGCGGAGTGGCTCAATAAGGAGAATATCGCCCATATCAGTGACGAAGCGTTAAGGAGCGGGCTTGTGAAGGCTGCTTGGCCGGGACGGTTAGAGCTTGTTCAGGAACATCCTCCGGTATATTTAGACGGTGCGCATAACGAAGAAGGTGTTGAAAAGCTGGCGGAAACGATGAAGCAGCGTTTCGCCAATTCACGCATTTCTGTGGTGTTTAGCGCGTTAAAGGACAAACCGTATCAGAACATGATTAAAAGACTGGAAACCATTGCTCATGCGATGCATTTTGCTTCTTTTGATTTCCCGCGTGCTTCCCTTGCAAAAGATCTCTATGATGCAAGTGAAATCAGCAATAAAAGCTGGAGTGAAGATCCAGACGATGTGATCAAATTCATAGAAAGTAAAAAGGGCTCAAATGAAATTGTGCTGATTACCGGATCTCTTTACTTTATTTCTGACATTCGAAAAAGGTTGAAATAAAAGCATCCGGCTCCGGCAGAATCAAAAAAAAGATTCTGCCGTTTTTTTCATGTGTAAAATTGAATATTCCCAATTGGAGCTCAGGATGTCCATTTTGCTACAATCCATACCAGAACTCAATGAGTAAAGGTGTGTTGTCTATGCTATCCATTCTTATTATCTTTGGGCTGATCCTTGGTTCTTTTTACTATACGGCCGGGTGCCGTATCCCCTTACATCTATCTATTATTGCGCCCCGTTCATCATGCCCGTTTTGCCGGCGGACATTAACTCCTGCAGAATTAATTCCCATCCTGTCATTCCTATTTCAAAAAGGTAAATGTAAAAGCTGCGGGCATAAGATTTCTTTTATGTATCCCACAGCAGAGCTTGTGACAGCGTGTTTATTTGCCGCCGCAGGAATACGCTTTGGCACATCGCTGGAACTGTTTCCCGCTGTGGTGTTTATCTCTCTTCTCATTATTGTTGCAGTGACAGATATTCATTTTATGCTGATTCCAAATCGAATATTGATTTTCTTTCTTCCCTTTTTGGCGGCCGCGAGATTGATTTCTCCGCTTGATTCCTGGTATGCAGGCCTGTTAGGTGCGGCAGCCGGATTTCTATTTCTGGCTGTAATTGCCGCAATCACCCATGGGGGAGTAGGGGGAGGAGATATTAAATTATTTGCGGTGATTGGCTTTGTGCTTGGTGTGAAAATGCTGGCGGCTGCCTTTTTCTTTTCTGTTTTGATAGGTGCATTGTACGGGTCGGCAGCTGTTCTGACTGGTAGACTCGCTAAAAGGCAGCCGCTTCCCTTCGCCCCCGCTATAGCCGCAGGGAGCATTTTAGCCTATTTATACGGTGACTCTATCATTTCTTTTTATATCAAAATGGCATTGGGCTGACTGCTGAAAAATTTGACGAACGTTTTTTGGACAAGGCGACAAAAGTCTTGTTCTTTTTTTCTTTGCCTGTGCTAAAGTGTGTAGCATGAAAAGCCGACAAGAACGGTCAAGCAAATGAAGGGAGGAAGCGGAATTGAAAAAAAGAAAGAATAAAAAAAACAGTAAAGCCGCAGAAAAAGCCCTCAAGGTGACGATTAATGGAAAAGAAGAGACGGTTTACGAACAAGAGACGCCTGAGACAGAGGCGAATAAAAGCATGACATTTTCAAATTGGGAGGAAAAAAGACAGGCAGAACAAGAGGTTGCGGCATCCCAGGAACACCCTGATGAAGATGAATTCAATTGGGATTCCGAGGAGGACAAGGTGTTTAAAGAGGACCCTAAAGTTGTTCCTCCTTTTCAAAAGAAAAAAACAAAGCTTTATGCAAAAGGAAAGACCGGGGCTGCCAAACCGGTAAAAAGAGTGGCCGCGACGATTACCTTCGCGGCTGTCATTGGCACTGGATTAGGGTTATTCGCGTTAAACATATCGGGGAATAAAGAAGCGTCAGCACCGGCCTCTTTAGAGGATTCTTTAGGCAGCCAAACGGCAAAAGCAGGGGATACTTCATCTGAAAAACAAACTTCAGGCGCAGAAAAACAAGCGGCACAAACTGAAGGTACATACAAAACATACGCTGTGCAAGCCGGAAAATTTTCAAATGAAAAGGGCGCCGAAACGTTAACAGAACAATTGACCGAAAAAGGATATTCCGCCGTGTCACTGTCAAAGGATGATGGGTATACGTATGTCATCGCGGGCTTAGCCACTGATAAGGATGTCTCACAGCAGTTAGGACAGGTTTTAATCGACAGTGAATTTGAAGCCTGGGGAGGCAAGGAGCTTTCCTTATCAATAGAGTCAGATATGACAGATTCTTTTAAGGAAACAGCGGAGCTTGCAGCAAAGGTGATTCTCGGCGAAGACATTACAAAAGCGAGTGTAGAGAAAATAGAAAAGTCGCTTGGTGAAACAAAAGCGTCAGAAACAGGAGAGAAAAAAGCGATTTTGCAGGCTTTAAAGGAATTAGAAGATCCAAGTGCTGAAGCCGGGTGGAAGGCTCAGCAGGAGCTGTTAGCCGTCGTAAAATAAGAGATAGTGCCCTGAGCCTTCGTCCTTTAGTGACAGGCTTTTTTTATTTTGTCATGAAAAAGTTATTTTTCTGAAATTGTGACAAGCCTCGTGATTTGGTAGGATAAACGAGTATCTTTTTTTCTTAAGCAAACCCTGAAAGGATGACGAACATGACAAAACCGCTAATACTTGCATCACAATCTCCGCGCAGGAAAGAACTCCTCGATCTTCTCCAGCTGCCCTACTCCATTATTGTCAGTGAAGTAGAAGAAAAATTAAATCGAAACTTTTCACCAGAAGAAAACGTCCAATGGTTGGCAAAACAAAAAGCTAAGGCTGTAGCTGATCTCCACCCGCATGCAATCGTTATCGGTGCTGATACAATGGTATGCCTTGACGGCGAATGCCTTGGCAAACCGCAGGATCAAGAAGAAGCTGCTTCTATGCTGCGGAGGCTTTCAGGCCGAAGTCACTCAGTAATAACCGCGGTCAGCATTCAAGCTGAAAATCACAGCGAGACTTTTTATGATAAGACAGAAGTTGCGTTTTGGTCCCTCAGTGAAGAAGAGATTTGGACGTATATTGAAACAAAAGAGCCGATGGATAAAGCAGGTGCATACGGCATCCAAGGAAGAGGCGCGCTTTTTGTAAAGAAAATAGACGGAGATTATTATTCAGTCATGGGTCTTCCTATATCAAAAACAATGAGAGCTCTTCGCCATTTTGATATAAGGGCATGACGGTTCTATAAACGGGAAGGGAAAGAAAAGGAGTGCTTGGTCATACAAGATCTGCCATTAAAACTCAAAGATTTCCCAATGAAAGAAAAGCCAAGAGAACGGCTCCTGAAAGTCGGAGCCGAGAACTTAGCGAATCATGAACTTTTGGCTATATTATTGCGGACAGGGACTAAACACGAATCTGTTTTGGACCTGTCAAACCGGCTGCTGCGCTCATTTGACGGGCTGCGTCTGCTCAAGGAAGCATCGGTTGAAGAGCTGTCAAGCATCCCGGGAATCGGTATGGTAAAAGCGATTCAAATACTGGCTGCAGTTGAGCTTGGAAGCCGGATTCATAAATTAGCCAACGAAGAACATTTCGTTATTCGCTCCCCGGAAGACGGCGCTAATCTCGTCATGGAGGATATGCGCTTTTTAACCCAGGAGCATTTTGTCTGTTTATACTTAAATACAAAAAATCAAGTCATCCATAAACGCACCGTATTTATCGGAAGCCTGAATTCATCTATTGTCCACCCGCGAGAGGTGTTTAAAGAAGCGTTTAAACGATCTGCCGCTTCCTTTATCTGTGTTCATAATCATCCTTCTGGAGATCCGACGCCGAGCAGGGAAGATATTGAAGTGACAAGACGGCTGTTTGAATGCGGAAACCTGATTGGCATCGAGCTGCTTGACCATTTGGTGATCGGGGATAAAAAATTTGTGAGTTTAAAGGAAAAAGGATATTTGTAACACTTTTTTTTTCGTCGAATTAAGCTATAATAGAGTTTATGAGTTTTTCCCTTTAGGGTATTTTTGCTTTAAGAAAGGAAGATACATACATATGTTTGGAATTGGTGCTAGAGACCTTGGTATAGATCTTGGAACTGCGAATACGCTTGTTTTTGTAAAAGGAAAAGGAATTGTTGTGAGAGAGCCGTCAGTTGTCGCTTTGCAGACGGATACGAAATCGATTGTCGCTGTCGGAAATGATGCGAAAAATATGATTGGACGGACACCGGGCAACGTGGTGGCTCTTCGCCCGATGAAAGACGGCGTTATCGCTGATTATGAAACAACGGCGACGATGATGAAATATTACATCAATCAGGCCATAAAAAATAAAGGCATGTTTGCCAGAAAACCATATGTAATGGTATGTGTCCCATCAGGCATTACAGCTGTTGAAGAACGCGCTGTTATCGATGCGACAAGACAGGCGGGAGCGCGTGACGCGTATCCGATTGAAGAGCCTTTTGCCGCAGCAATCGGAGCCAATTTGCCAGTTTGGGAACCGACTGGAAGCATGGTTGTTGATATCGGGGGCGGTACGACAGAAGTTGCGATTATTTCCCTCGGAGGCATCGTAACGTCTCAGTCAATCCGTGTAGCCGGTGATGAGATGGATGACGCGATTATCAACTACATCAGAAAAACGTACAATCTGATGATCGGTGACCGTACGGCTGAAGCGATTAAAATGGAAATCGGATCTGCAGAAGCTCCTGAAGAATCCGACAACATGGAAATCCGCGGACGCGATTTGCTGACAGGTTTGCCGAAAACAATTGAAATCACAGGAAAAGAGATTTCTAACGCTCTGCGCGACACTGTATCTACAATTGTCGAAGCAGTGAAGAGCACACTCGAAAAAACACCGCCTGAGCTTGCAGCAGATATCATGGACAGAGGTATAGTGTTAACCGGCGGCGGAGCGCTTTTGCGCAATTTGGACAAAGTCATCAGCGAAGAAACAAAAATGCCGGTCCTTATCGCCGAAGATCCGCTTGATTGTGTAGCGATCGGAACAGGGAAAGCACTGGAGCACATCCATCTTTTCAAAGGGAAAACTAGATAATCGGGAGTTCAATAGAAGAGGTGTAACACGATGCCGAATAAGCGGTTAATGCTATTACTTCTGTGTATTATCATATTGGTGGCTATGATTGGATTTTCGCTGAAGGGCGGCCGCAATACCACCTGGCCTGAGAAAGTGATCGGCGATACGACGGGAGTATTTCAAAATATTTTTCATACGCCTGCCGAATTTTTTGCAGGAATATTTGAGAACATCAATGATTTAAAAAACACATACAAAGAAAACGAGCGTCTAAGAGAAAAACTTGACGGACAGACACAATATGAAGCCAAGCTTCAAGAGCTTGAAGAAGAAAACAAATCCTTGCGTGACGAGCTTGGCCATGTCAAATCGATTAAAGATTACAAGCCGATTTTAGCAACGGTCATCGCCAGAAGCCCTGATAATTGGGCGAAACAGGTCACCATTAACAAGGGGACTCAGCAAAACGTAGCGAAAGATATGGCCGTTACAAACGAAAAAGGCGCATTAATCGGCAAGATCAAAAGCTCCGGACTTAACAATTTTACGTCTACTGTTCAGCTTTTAAGCGATACTGACCGCAATAACAGAGTCGCGACAAAAATTTCCGGAAAAAAAGGCAGCAAAGGCTACGGCTTGATCGAAGGATATGACAAAGAGAAAAAACGTCTTAAGATGACAATTATTGAGCGTAAGGATAAACAAGACGTGAAAAAAGGCGATCTTATTGAAACATCAGGGACAGGCGGTGTTTTCCCAGAAGGGCTGACAATAGGTGAAGTGACTGATATCGAGTCAGATTCCTATGGACTGACAAAGGTTGCTTATGTAAAACCTGCGGCTGACCTTACAGATTTAAATAATGTGATCGTTGTTAACCGTGACGTGCCGACTGTCGATACAGAGGAGGAAGGATCGTGAAACGTTTCCTTCTCCCTTTCGTTATGATGCTTGTTTTTTCTGCGGAAAGCATTTTTACAGATTTGGTGCATTTTCCTTTCGTTACAGATGACCAAGTGCTCGCCCCGCGTTTTTTGATGCTTGTATTGATATTCATGTCGGCTTTTATCAACCAAAAGCACGCGATGATTTACGGATTTATTTTTGGTTTTCTATATGACATGAACTATACAAGTCTATTAGGCGTTTACATGTTTGGTTTTGCAGGGCTATGCTATTTGGCTTCAAAAGCGTTTAAAGTGTTGCATACAAACGCATTTGTAGTGATATTGATAGCAGTTCTCGCCGTGTGCCTGCTCGAATTTTACGTATTCGGCATTCAGTCTTTGATTCATAAAGACATTATGACATTTAACGGCTTTGTGCTTGACCGGTTTATACCGACAATTTTATTAAATATTGCAGCAGCTCTTATTCTTGTTCTGCCATTTAGATTGTTTTTTATGAGTCTAAAGAAAGAATTGAGAGATGAGTAAAAAGGATTTTATCTTTTTTTGACGAAATGAGTATGTTGTTGAGGTGAATATTGTGAAGACCAAAAAGCAGCAATATGTAACAATAAAAGGAACAAAGAATGGACTAACATTGCATCTGGATGATGCGTGTTCTTTTGATGAGCTTCTCGATGGTCTTCAGAATATGCTGTCAATTGAACAATATACCGATGGAAAAGGCCAGAAAATCAGCGTTCATGTTAAGCTGGGAAATCGCTTTTTATATAAGGAGCAAGAGGAACAGCTAACCGAATTGATTGCGTCAAAGAAAGATTTGTTTGTTCATTCTATTGACAGTGAAGTCATTACTAAAAAAGAAGCACAGCAGATAAGAGAGGAAGCCGAAATTATTTCTGTTTCAAAAATTGTCCGTTCAGGCCAAGTGCTGCAGGTAAAAGGCGACTTGCTCCTGATCGGTGACGTGAATCCCGGCGGAACAGTCAGGGCCGGAGGGAACATTTTTGTTCTGGGCTCACTGAAAGGAATTGCGCATGCCGGATTTAATGGAAATAATCAAGCGGTCATCGCCGCCTCTGAAATGCTTCCGACACAATTAAGAATCAATCATGTGTTAAATCGCTCCCCAGACCACATTCAAAAAGGGAACGAAATGGAATGTGCTTATTTAGATACAGACGGAAATATGGTCATTGAACGCCTTCAACATTTGGCTCATTTAAGACCTGATCTAACAAGGCTTGAGGGAGGAATGTGAATTGGGTGAGGCTATCGTAATAACTTCGGGAAAAGGCGGAGTAGGTAAAACAACAACATCTGCGAACCTCGGTACCGCCTTAGCCATTTTAGGGAAGCGCGTATGCTTAGTAGATACTGATATAGGACTGCGCAACCTTGATGTTGTAATGGGTCTTGAAAATAGAATTATTTACGATCTTGTAGACGTTGTAGAGGGCAGATGCAAAATGCATCAGGCGCTCGTAAAAGACAAACGTTTCGATGATCTGCTCTATTTAATGCCCGCTGCTCAAACGAGCGATAAGACAGCTGTTGCTCCTGAACAAATTAAAAACATGGTCCAAGAGCTTAAACAGGAATTTGACTATGTCATCATAGACTGTCCTGCCGGAATCGAGCAAGGGTACAAAAATGCCGTTTCAGGAGCTGATAAAGCGATTGTGGTCACTACGCCTGAAATCTCAGCTGTTCGTGATGCTGACCGTATTATAGGACTGCTGGAGCAAGAGGAAAATATTGAACCGCCGCGGCTCGTTGTTAACAGAATCAGAAATCACCTGATGAAAAACGGTGATACGATGGATATCGACGAAATCGTACAGCATTTGTCGATCGATTTGCTAGGAATCGTGGCTGATGATGATGAAGTCATCAAAGCTTCCAACCATGGTGAACCGATTGCGATGGACCCGAAAAACCGCGCTTCTATTGCATATCGCAATATTGCCCGCCGCATCTTAGGTGAATCTGTTCCTTTACAGGTGCTTGAAGAGCAAAACAAAGGAATGATGGCTAAGATTAAGTCATTTTTCGGAGTAAGATCTTAATGTGATAGAATCAAAGAGAAGAATCTGACAAAGCAAATGCTATGTCAGGTTTTTTTGTTTTTGCCTGCTTTGTTCTTGACTAAACCGAATATTTGCCATGGACAAGACATATGATGTACAAACCCAACGAATGCAAAGGATGATGGCAATGAGTCACAGAGCAGATGAAATCAGAAAACGATTAGAGAAAAGAAGAAAGCAGCTTTCCGGCTCAAAACGTTTCTCTACTCAGACAGTTTCTGAAAAGCAGAAACCTCCGTCCTGGGTGATGGTAACGGATCAGGAAAAACATGGAACAATCCCGGTCTACGAAGATAACATGCCAACATTCAACGGAAAACACCCATTGGTGAAAACAGATTCAATTATCCTGAAATGTCTTCTGTCGGCCTGCCTTGTTCTCGTTTCAGCTATAGCCTATAAAACAAACATTGGACCCGTCAGTCAGATTAAACCCGCCGTAGCCAAAACCTTTGAAACTGAATTTCAATTTGCCTCAGCAAGCCATTGGTTCGAAACCAAATTCGGAAATCCGCTTGCTTTCCTGGCTCCTGAACACAAAAATAAGGAACAGCAGATTGAAGTAGGCAAAGATCTGATCGCGCCTGCATCCGGGAAAGTACAGCAGGATTTTCAGGACAATGGGGAAGGAATTAAAGTCGAAACAAGCAGCGATAAGATTGATAGTGTAAAAGAAGGCTATGTGGTTGAAGTCAGCAAAGACAGCCAGACGGGACTGACGGTTAAGGTGCAGCATGCTGACAACACCTATAGTATTTATGGCGAGCTCAAAGATGTGGATGTTGCTTTATATGATTTTGTTGATAAAGGCAAAAAGCTCGGTTCGATTAAGCTTGATGATCATAATAAAGGGGTCTATTATTTTGCCATGAAAGACGGCGATAAATTTATTGATCCGATTCAGGTGATTTCATTTGAATAAATGGCTCGACCTTATCTTAAAGATCCATGTGCATCCTTTTCTTTGGATTATCGCGGCATTGGGCTTGCTCACAGGCCATATGAAAGCATTATTATGTCTGCTCCTGATTGTATTGATTCATGAGCTGGGGCATGCTGCTCTGGCCGTGTTTTTTTCTTGGAGAATCAAGCGTGTTTTTTTGCTGCCGTTTGGGGGAACGGTCGAAGTGGAAGAGCACGGGAATCGACCGTTAAAGGAAGAGTTTGCGGTTATTATTGCCGGCCCTCTTCAGCACATCTGGCTTCAGTTTGCCGCCTGGATGCTTGCAGAAGTCTCAGTGATTCATCAGCATACCTTTGAACTCTTCACCTTTTATAATCTTTCTATTTTATTTGTCAATTTACTGCCGATCTGGCCGCTGGATGGAGGAAAACTGTTATTTTTGTTGTTTTCCAAACAGCTGCCTTTTCAAAAGGCTCACCGGCTTAATCTAAAAACGTCGCTCTGCTTCTGCCTGTTGCTCGGGTGCTGGGTTTTATTCGTGATTCCTCTGCAAATCAGCGCATGGGTTTTGTTTGTCTTTCTGGCGGTTTCCTTGTTTGAGGAATATCGGCAAAGACACTATACCCATGTGAGATTTCTTCTTGAAAGGTATTACGGAAAAAACAGGGAGCTTGAGAAACTTCTGCCGCTGACAGTAAAGGCGGAGGATAAAGTCTATCATGTGATGGCCGAGTTCAAACGTGGCTGTAAGCATCCGATTATTATAGAAAAATCAGGCCAAAAGCTCAGCCAGCTTGACGAGAATGAAGTGCTGCACGCTTACTTTGCCGATAAGCGGACGAATTCTTCCATGGAGGAACTGCTGCTGCCCTACTAAAACTGATTGACAAACGCCTTGTATTTTGGTATATTTTTTAATGTTATGGATGTAGCACCATTGCTACAACCGCTCAGTACAGGTGTTAAGAGCTTTTACAGCCCCCTGGTATCTGGCGAGTCTTAGTCTAATAGGAGGTGCAGAGAATGTACGCAATCATTAAAACAGGCGGTAAACAAATCAAAGTTGAAGAAGGCCAAACTGTTTACATCGAAAAACTTGCTGCTGAAGCAGGTGAAACAGTTACTTTTGAAGACGTTTTGTTTGTTGGCGGAGACAACGTGAAAGTCGGCAACCCTACAGTTGAAGGCGCAACAGTAACGGCTAAAGTTGAAAAACAAGGCCGCGCGAAAAAAATCACTGTTTTCAGATACAAACCAAAGAAAAACGTTCATAAAAAACAAGGTCATCGTCAGCCTTACACTAAAGTGACGATCGAAAAAATCAACGCGTAAGCATGATTCAGGCAACAATCAGAAGGTCTCATGATAAAGGCATATTGTCTTTTGAAATGACGGGCCATGCGAATTTTGCTGAACATGGACAAGATCTTGTTTGTGCCGGAGTGACAGCCGTTGTGTTTGGAGCCGTTAACGCGGTCATTGTGCTCGCGGGCTTCGAGCCGCTTCTTGATATAGGGGAGGACGGGGGTTATTTTTATTTTGAATTCCCTGAATCTCTTGATCCAGAGGCACGCCAAAAAGCTCAGCTGCTGATTGAAGGCATGATTGTTTCGCTGGAGACAATCGAACGGGATTACAAAGACAACTTGCGTGTGACCACAAACATAATATAGGAGGTGAGCTACATGCTTAGATTAGATCTTCAGTTTTTCGCTTCTAAAAAAGGAGTAGGTTCTACAAAGAACGGACGTGACTCTGAGGCTAAACGTTTAGGTGCTAAACGTGCTGACGGTCAATTCGTAACAGGCGGTTCTATCCTTTACCGTCAACGCGGAACAAAAATTTACCCAGGTGAAAACGTGGGCCGCGGCGGAGATGACACTCTATTTGCGAAAATCGACGGAACTGTTAAATTCGAACGTTTCGGCCGTGACCGCAAAAAAGTGAGCGTATATCCTGTAGCTCAATAATGATTCAAAAAACTCCGGTCGATGATGACTGGAGTTTTTTTTGCAATATGCGGAGTAAACACCTAGAATGAAATGCAGAGTATGTGCGAGCAGACCCCGCCAAGAATGAGAATAAACATCTCAAACCCACTGGATATGTTCCCCAAGCAGTAATACATAAAATGTTCTGCCTGGCTGCAAATCAACCAAAGCCAGAAAAAAGGAACATGATATTTCTGGGAAAAACAATTGTTTTTCTAACAAAGCCTTCTCTGTTATAATTCATAATACACACTTATACAGACTCCTAAATAAGAAATTAAATGATTGGGAGTGCGAAAATGAAGGATGTTTCAAAAAATCAAGAAGAAAATATAAGCGACACGGCATTAACAAACGAACTGATTCATCTGCTTGGCCATTCCCGGCATGATTGGATGAATAAGCTGCAGCTGATTAAAGGAAACTTAAGCTTACAGAAGTATGACCGCGTCTTTGAAATGATTGAAGAAATGGTTATAGACGCAAAGCACGAATCAAAGCTCTCAAACCTGAAAACACCGCATTTGGCGTTTGATTTTCTTACGTTTAATTGGAAAACCCATTATATGACGCTTGAATATGAAGTTCTCGGAGAAATTAAGGATTTGTCGGCTTATGATCAAAAGCTGGCGAAACTGATGAGAAAGCTGTTTCATCTGTTTGATCAAGCAGTCAGCAGAGAGAGTGAAAATCATTTAACGGTTTCGCTTCAAACGGATCATCCTGACAGACAGCTGATTCTGTACCTTGATTTTCACGGCGCCTTTGCCGATCCATCTGCTTTTGATGATATTCGGCAGAATGGATATGAGGACGTTGATATCATGCGTTTTGAAATTACGAGTCACGAATGTCTGATTGAAATTGGGTTGGATTAGCGGAGTTTTTAACGGTTTAGAACGGAGGACATTATGTTTGTAGATCAGGTCAAAGTATATGTAAAAGGCGGCGACGGCGGCAACGGTATGGTTGCGTTTCGCCGTGAAAAATATGTGCCGAAAGGCGGCCCTGCCGGCGGTGACGGAGGAAAGGGAGGAGACGTCGTTTTTGAAGTAGATGAAGGTCTCCGCACCCTGATGGATTTTAGATACAAAAAACACTTTAAAGCGATTCGCGGCGAGCATGGCATGTCCAAAAACCAGCACGGACGAAATGCTGATGATATGGTCATTAAAGTTCCGCCGGGCACCGTTGTGACAGACGATGATACAAAACAGGTCATCGCTGATTTAACAGAGCACGGACAGCGGGCTGTCATTGCAAGAGGCGGAAGAGGCGGAAGAGGGAATAGCCGCTTTGCTACACCGGCTAATCCCGCGCCTCAGCTTTCAGAAAACGGCGAGCCGGGAAAAGAACGCTATATTGTTCTTGAATTAAAAGTGCTTGCAGATGTCGGACTTGTCGGGTTCCCGAGTGTGGGAAAATCGACTTTGCTGTCTGTTGTCTCATCTGCAAAACCGAAAATTGCGGACTATCACTTTACAACGCTTGTCCCGAATCTCGGCATGGTTGAAACGGATGACGGACGCAGCTTTGTCATGGCTGATTTGCCAGGACTGATTGAAGGCGCACACCAAGGCGTCGGACTGGGCCACCAGTTTTTGCGCCATATTGAACGGACGAGGGTTATTGTTCACGTCATTGACATGTCGGGCTTAGAGGGCCGCGATCCGTATGAGGATTATCTTACGATTAACCAGGAGCTGAGCGAGTACAATCTGCGACTCACTGAGCGTCCGCAAATTATCGTTGCAAATAAAATGGACATGCCGGAGGCTGCAGAAAATCTTGAAGCCTTTAAAGAAAAACTGACGGATGATTATCCGGTATTCCCGATCAGCGCGGTGACAAGAGAAGGCCTTCGCGAGCTTCTGTTTGAAGTTGCCAATCAGCTTGAGAACACACCGGAATTCCCGCTGTATGACGAGGAAGAGCTTACACAAAACCGTGTCATGTACACGATTGAAAATGAGGAAGTGCCATTTAACATTACACGCGATCCAGACGGTGTATTTGTGCTTTCAGGAGACAGCCTTGAGCGGTTATTCAAGATGACTGATTTCTCACGTGATGAATCGGTTAAACGGTTTGCGAGACAGATGCGCGGAATGGGTGTTGATGAAGCACTCAGAGAACGCGGAGCCAAGGATGGAGATATAATCAGGCTTCTGGAATTTGAATTTGAATTTATTGATTAATGAATGTTGGCTGAAAAGAGAGCCTGGTGTCAGGCTCTCTATTTTAAAGGGGGGATGCAAATGAAAGAGGAGACATTTTATCTTGTCCGTGAAGATGTATTGCCCGATGCAATGAGAAAAACATTAGAAGTCAAAAAGCTGCTTGATCGAAAAAAAGCAGATTCAGTAGCAGATGCCGTTCAAAAGGTCGATTTAAGCAGAAGTGCGTTTTATAAATACAGGGATGCTGTTTTTCCATTCTACACCATGGTAAAAGAACAAATTATCACACTTTTCTTTCATTTAGAGGATAGGTCAGGTGCGTTATCTCAGCTTCTTCAGGCGGTAGCTGATTCTGGAAGCAACGTTCTTTCCATTCACCAGACGATTCCGCTTCAAGGCAGAGCAAATGTGACACTGTCTATCAGTACGTCGGCAATGGAAGAAGACATTCATACATTAATGAATAAGCTCAGGAAGTTTGATTTTGTAGAAAAGGTTGAAATATTAGGTTCAGGTGCATAAGGGAGAGAAAATCGTCATGAAAGTCGGTTATTTAGGTCCAGCAGCTACATTTACACATCTAGCAGTCAGTTCTTGTTTTCAAAACGGCGCCGAACATGTTGCTTACCGCACCATTCCGGAGTGTATAGATGCAGCCGTTTCAGGCGAAGTTGATTTTGCTTTTGTTCCTTTGGAAAATGCTTTAGAAGGATCTGTTAATCTAACAATAGACTATTTAATACATGAACAGCCCTTGCCAATCGTGGGTGAAATGACGTTGCCGATTCATCAGCACTTGCTCGTCCATCCCTCAAGAGAGAATGCATGGAAAGAGCTCGACAAAATTTACTCACATTCACACGCGATTGCGCAATGCCATAAATTTCTTCATCGACATTTTCCTTCCGTTCCATATGAATACGCCAATTCTACCGGGGCGGCAGCAAAGTTTGTCAGTGACCATCCCGAGCTGAATATCGGGGTCATTGCCAATGATATGGCAGCTTCTACATACGAATTAAAAATCGTGAAACGGGATATACAGGATTATAGGGACAATCATACAAGATTTGTTATCCTGTCCCCGGATGAAAACATATCTTTTGAAGTGAATTCAAAATTGAATTCCAGGCCGAAAACGACCTTAATGGTCATGCTTCCGCAGGATGATCAGTCGGGGGCGCTGCATAGAGTGCTGTCTGCATTTTCTTGGAGAAATTTAAACTTGTCAAAAATTGAGTCACGTCCGACTAAAACGGGATTAGGCCATTATTTCTTTATTATTGATATTGAGAAAGCGTTTGATAATGTATTGATTCCAGGGGCCATGCAGGAGCTTGAAGCGCTCGGCTGCAAAGTGAAGCTCCTGGGTGCATACCAGTCTTACCAATTATAAAAAAGCCCACTAGAGGGCTTTTTTTAGTCTTTAATTAAAATGCCGGCTTCTTCGAGGGCTTGGCAAGCTTGATCGATGCGATGTTCATCAGGTGCTGTCAGAGTATGCAGGTGCACGCCGTCGGTCAGCTGTGATAAGTAGGCAGCATTCGTAGAATTGATTTTTTTAATGAAATGGCTAACTTCTTTCCGGGTGCCTACTTGGATGGCTGCAGTTAAATCTCCATACACGGGATGCTCGATTTTTACGTCTTTTACTGTAACGCCTTCGTCGACGATGAGCTGCAGTTCCTCTTCTGTCCGTTCAGGACCGTGCAGACATGCTATGATTCTTTCTGCCTGCTGGTGCTGCTGAGCGGCTGCATCCATGTATACATACCCTTGGCTTGTGGCGATAATCGGTACATTTTTCGCTTTCAAGAGCGATATATCCTGTACAATAACCTGTCTTGAAACGTTCGCTTTTTTTGCGAGTTCTCCTCCTGTCAGCGGTGAATTAGATTCCTTCAGCCACAGAAGAAGCTGGTCACGCCTGTTGGCGCCCATTAGCTTTAATTCTTCGGTCAATATCAAATTCTCCTTTCTTTTGTTCCCAAAGCACTGTAAACGTATGTAATAACTGTTCCAGCTGTTCAGCTGTTGTATGCCTGCCAAAAGAGATGCGGATAAATTGCAGAGCTTCTTGTTCGGTTTTTCTTAATGCTTTCATTGTTTCAGAAGGACCGTGGTAACCCGCAGAACAAGCGCTGCCGGTTGAAATGCAAATATTACTCCGATTACATTCTAACATAACATATTGTCCTTCAAATGAGTGAAAAAAACACCCTATAATATGCGGAAGACATTCTGCTTGCGAAGTCTCTGCCGCAAGGGTTACAGGGAGAGACCGAATACGGATTTGGTCTAGAAAGTAAGTTCTTAATGCCTCATTGCGGGATATCTGTTTTTCCATTTCGCTTACGATCAATTCTGCAGCGGCAGTGAAGGCACCGATCCCGGGAACATTTACGGTGCCGGCTCTGAATCCGTATTCGTGAGTAGTCAGAGGATAAACGGGTTTCCAAGGGACATCCGGCCGGATATAGACCGCCCCTACTCCTTTAGGACCGTGGATTTTATGGCCGGACATTGAGAGTGCATCTACTCCCAGATTTTTTGTATTGATCGGGATCTTTCCAAACGTTTGAACAGCGTCGCTATGAAGAAGAATCCCCTTATTGTGCAGGTATGAAGACAGGCGTTGAATGGGCTGAATGATCCCGGTTTCAGAATTTGCATGCTGAATAGATACAAGGCCTGTTTCCGGCCGGATATGAGCTAGTAATATTTCCTCGGTAATAAGCCCGTATTCATTCGGTTCAATGACTGTTACATCATATCCCTGCTGTTCCAAAAAAGCAGCGCAATTGTGAATGGACTGATGCTCCATGGCAGTCGTAATAAAATGTCTTTTCGTTTTTGGCAGGCCGTTTAGCAATGATTGAATGGCCAGAAAGTTGGATTCAGTGCCGCCGCTTGTAAAATAGATGCCGCTTGCTTCTCCGCCAATGATGTTGGCGATTTTTTTACGGCAGTACTCCAGTATGTGCTTTGCTTTTCCTCCTGCATCATGCAGGCTGCTGGCATTTCCGTACATATCCATACTAAGCTTCTGATATACAGTAAGGGCTTCCTCACAAATAGGCGTTGTCGCTGCATAATCTAAATAAATCATCCGGTCTTCCTCCATCCGTTCTCCATAAAAAACTCTTGAGTTTATTTTATCCTTGTGTAAATATAGGTGTCAAGACAGGTGTAAACAACAGGAGGATGGCATATGTCTAAAAAGACGATTGCAGTCATCGGTTTAGGGGCGGCGGCACTTTCCTTAGCTGCAGCTTTCCCGCCCTCATACGAAGTGACTGTTATCACAAAAAAAAGCGTCAAAAACAGCAATTCTGTCTATGCACAAGGCGGGATTGCTGCGGCCTATGCAAAAGATGACTCGATTGAAGCCCATCTGAAGGATACGTTATACGCAGGGTGCGGCCATAATAATCTAGCTATTGCAGCAGACATTTTACATGATGGAAAAATGATGGTTCAAAGCCTATTGGAGCGTGGGTTTCCATTCGACCGCAATGAACGAGGCTGTGTTTGTCTTGGAAGAGAAGGGGCCCACTCATACAACCGCATATTTCATGCAGGCGGAGATGCAACAGGCAGGCTGCTTATCGATTATTTGCTCAAACGGATCAACAGCAAAATCAAGTTAATCGAGAATGAAATGGCAGCAGATTTGCTTATAGAGGACGGACGATGTATCGGCGTCATGACAAAAGACAGCAAAGGGCGGCTCAAGGTAAGGCACGCAGACGAAGTTGTGCTGGCTGCCGGCGGCTGTGGAAACCTGTTTCTTCACCATACGAATGATCCCACTGTCACAGGTGACGGTCTTTCTCTGGCTTACCGGGCCGGGGCGGAATTAACGGATTTGGAGTTTACTCAGTTTCACCCGACACTGCTTGTGAAAAATGGTGTTTCCTACGGGCTTGTTTCAGAAGCTGTCAGAGGGGAAGGCGGCTGTTTAGTAGACGAAAACGGCCGCAGGATTATGGCTGAACGGCATCCTTTAGGTGACCTGGCTCCAAGAGATATTGTCTCACGGGTTATTCACGAAGAAATGGCAAAAGGAAATTGCGTTTATATAGACTTCAGTGCGATTTCTGATTTTGAAACTCGTTTCCCTACCATCACTGCTATTTGTGAAAAAGCAGGGGTTGATATTCACAGCGGAAAAATTCCTGTTGCTCCGGGAATGCATTTCTTAATGGGAGGTGTTTCAGTTAATCGCTGGGGAGAAACGACAGTGCCGGGGCTTTATGCGATTGGCGAGACAGCATGCTCCGGTTTACATGGAGCAAACCGGCTTGCAAGCAATTCTTTATTGGAAGCGCTGGTATTTGGAAAAAGGGCAGCAGAGCATATTATCCAAAAATCGGTTTATAACAGGCAATATCAATCAAGGCTAGAAACCAGTGTCGTCTACGAGGTGCCGGATATTGAGATGCATGAACTGCAAAGCAAAATGACAAGCCACATGTCTATTCTGCGGGAACAAAGCAGTTTGATTGAGCTTAGCATCTGGCTTCATACGCTGCCTTTTCAGGAAGTAAATGTGAAGGATATCACAATTCGGCAGATGGAACTTTCTCATCTATGGCAAACTGCAAAGCTGATGACGTTTTCTGCGCTTTTGCGGGAGGAAAGCAGAGGGGCTCACTTCCGCACCGATTTTCCTCATGCTGAGGTGAGCTGGCAAGGAAGTCAAATTGTCCATACAAAAAAAGGAACGAAGATCAGAAAAAACGAGGGGATTTGGAACAATGAATCATTTACAGCTGAAAAAATTACTGAATCACTTTTTTCTTGAGGATATTGGGACAGGGGATCTTACATCGCAGTCTATTTTTGGAGAACAGAGCTGTGAAGCGGAGATTGTTGCAAAGTCAGAGGGTATTTTTGCAGGAGCAGCGATCATAAAAGAAGGCTTTTCGTTATTGGACGAAAATGCTCAAATCATTTTGCACAAAAAAGATGGGGACATGTTGCATAAAGGTGAAGTGATTGCCGAGTTACACGGTCCCGCAGCTGCGCTCCTATCAGGAGAGCGGGTCGTATTAAATCTTATTCAGAGGCTGTCAGGAATTGCGACAATGACAAGAGAGGCTGTTCGGTGTCTGGATGATGAACAGATTAAAATTTGTGACACGAGAAAAACAACACCGGGGCTCAGAATGCTGGAGAAATATGCTGTCAGAGCCGGCGGCGGGTATAATCATCGATTCGGTTTGTATGACGGCATCATGATTAAAGATAATCATATCGCAGCATGCGGTTCTATTTTAGAGGCGTGCAAAAAAGCCCGTCAGGCCGCGGGGCACATGGTAAATATCGAGGTGGAAATTGAAACGGAGGAACAGCTGCGGGAAGCAATTGCAGCTGGAGCGGGTGTTATTATGTTTGACAACTGTCCGCCTGATACGGTCCGTCATTTTGCAAAGCTCACACCGGATCATATAAAAACTGAAGCCTCCGGCGGGATTACGTTAGAATCTTTGCCTGCTTTTAAAGGGACGGGTGTGAATTATATTTCATTAGGCTTTCTGACTCATTCCGTCAAAAGTTTAGATATCAGCATGGATGTTACGTTATCAAATGAATCTGTGGAGGAATGCCGTTATGTCAATTCTTGATGTGATCAAACAATCGAATGATATGATGCCCGAAAGTTATAAAGAACTATCGAGAAAGGATATGGAAACGCGCGTTGCCGCCATTAAGAAAAAGTTCGGCAGCAGGCTCTTTATACCAGGCCATCATTATCAAAAGGATGAAGTGATACAATTTGCTGACCAAACAGGCGACTCTCTGCAATTGGCCCAAGTAGCGGAAAAAAACAAAGAAGCGGATTATATCGTATTTTGCGGCGTTCACTTTATGGCAGAAACCGCCGATATGCTGACAAGCGAGCGGCAAACGGTCGTCCTGCCAGATATGAGAGCTGGATGTTCTATGGCTGACATGGCTGACATGCAGCAGACCAATAGGGCATGGAAGAAGCTTCAGCATATATTTGGAGATACGATCATACCTTTAACTTATGTGAACTCCACTGCGGAGATCAAGGCATTCGTTGGAAAGCATGGCGGAGCAACTGTGACTTCTTCGAATGCGAAAAAAGTGCTTGAATGGGCGTTTACACAGAAAAAAAGAATTTTATTTTTGCCTGATCAGCATTTAGGGAGAAATACGGCTTATGATCTGGGCATTGCGCTTGAAGATATGGCTGTGTGGGACCCGATGAAAGATGAATTAGTAGCTGAATCCGGGCATACGAATGTGAAAGTGATTTTGTGGAAAGGGCATTGCTCTGTTCACGAGAAATTCACCACTAAAAATATCCATGATATGAGAGAGCGAGACCCCGACATTCAGATCATTGTGCACCCGGAATGTTCACACGAAGTCGTGACACTAAGCGATGATAACGGATCAACGAAATATATTATCGACACAATCAACCAGGCTCCGGCGGGAAGCAAGTGGGCAATCGGGACAGAAATGAATCTTGTTCAGCGGATCATTCACGAGCATCCAGATAAACAAATCGAATCACTTAACCCTGACATGTGCCCTTGCCTGACAATGAACCGAATTGATTTGCCGCATTTGTTGTGGTCGCTGGAACAAATTGAAAAAGGAGAACCTTCAGGCGTCATCAAGGTGCCAAAAGCCATTCAGGAAGATGCACTCCTTGCCCTGAATCGAATGCTTTCGATCACGTAGATCAGAAATATTTTCCCTTCCTTTACTCATAACTTCTTTTGTTCAGGCATATGTTGTGAAGAAACATATTGTAATCACAGCTGAACTGTTCACGTTTTGCATAGGAGGGGAAAACGTTGAAAATCCATATCGTTCAAAAAGGCGATTCGCTCTGGAAAATAGCTGAAAAGTACGGAGTCGATGTTGAGGAAGTGAAAAAACTCAATACACAGCTTAGCAATCCAGACTTAATCATGCCTGGAATGAAAATAAAAGTGCCGTCAGAAGGAGTCCCGGTCAGAAAAGAGCCAAAAGCGGGCAAAAGTCCTGCGGCCGGGAGTGTGAAGCAAGAACATCCATATGCGAAAGAGAAGCCTAAATCCGTTGTCGATGTAGAAGACACAAAGCCGAAAGAAAAGAAGTCCATGCCGTATGTCCCGCCGATGCCTAATTTGCAGGAAAATGTGTACCCTGAAGCTGATGTGAACGATTATTATGATATGAAACAGCTTTTCCAGCCTTGGTCGCCTCCTAAACCGGAGGAGCCGAAAAAACATCATGACGGAAATATGGATCATATGTATCATATGCAAGACCAATTTCCACAACAGGAGGCTATGAGTAATATGGAAAATGCAAATTATCCGAATATGCCTAATATGCCAAAGGCGCCAGAGGTAGGCGGTATAGAAGAGGAAAACGTTCATCACACAGTTCCGAATATGCCGATGCCGGCTGTTCAGCCTTATTATCATTATCCGGCTCATTTCGTACCGTGTCCGGTGCCTGTTTCGCCAATTCTTCCAGGATCAGGATTATGCTATCCGTACTATCCGGCACAAGCTTATCCAATGCATCCGATGCATGGATACCAGCCAGGCTTTGTATCGCCTCAGTATGACCCGGGTTATGAAAACCAGCATCATGAAAACACCCATCACGGACATTACGGTTCATACGGTGCGCCGCATTACGCATCTCCGGCTTATGGATCTCCGTATGGACATATGCCGTATGGCCCTTATTACGGCACTCCCCAAGTAATGGGAGCATACCAGCCTGCTGCGGCTCATGGTTACATGCCGTACAAAGATCATGACGACTGCGGCTGTGACGGTGATCATCAGCCATATTTCTCTGCGCCTGGCCATTCGGGAATGGGAGCTTACGGAAGCCCTAATATGCCATATGGCACAGCTAACCCAAATCCAAACCCATATTCGGCAGGAGTTTCTATGCCAATGACGAACCAGCCTTCTGTAAACCAAATGTTTGGCCGGCCGGAAGAAGAAAATGAGTGATCGTTCGGAACGATGTAAATCGTTCCTTTTTTTATTTTCAAGCAGATCACTGCCAAATGGAGAGAACTGACACGCTTAACATGCCCCCCATACGCACATGATAAAAGCGAGCAAACTTGCTCAATTCGTCCACGGGGGGTTTTTCCATTGGGTAAAAAAATGACGATCGCTAGCCTGATTCTAATGACAGCCGGCTTAACAGCATGCGGAGCAAACGATAATGCTATGAATGATACGCGCAATAACGGCAATACCCGTCCAATCGGATATTATTCAAATGAAAATGACGCCGATAGACAGGGAGACGGAATCGACCACGATGGTCCTGTTTCTGAATTAATGGAGGATCAGAACGACGGTAACCGAAACACCACGAATGTAAATAACCGTGACCGTGTTACTGCTGACGATCGTGTTCCTTTGGCAACTGACGGAACATATAACAACACGAATAACCGAAACATGAATCGGAATGCAGCGAACAACGGGTATGACAACCAAGAAAACAGAAGACTGGCTGCAAAAATTGCCAACCGTGTGAAACAAGTGAAAAACGTCAATGACACACAAGTTATGGTATCGGATGCCCGAGTAGTTATCGCAGTCAAAAGCCACAGAGAGTTCACAAAGTCTGACAGAGATAATGTCGTAAAAGCAGCGCGCAACTATGCAAATGGCCGTGATGTCCAAGTATCAACAGATAAAGGGCTGTTCAGAAAACTTCATAAAATGAACAACCGCTAGGAAGGAAGGGCTGCCGGAAGTGATATTCGGCAGCCTTTTTCTTTGCATCAGCGAACAATTCCCATTAAAGTGTACATAGAAAATGTAAAAGAAGGTGAAAACATGGCAGGCCATTCCAAGTGGAAAAACATTCAAAAAAGAAAAAATGCACAGGATGCAAAGCGCGGGAAAATATTTATGAAGCTGGCAAAAGAAATCTATGTGGCAGCGAAAGAAGGCGGAGCGGATCCAGAAGCAAATTCAGCATTGCGTCTTGTCATCGAAAAAGCAAAAGGCGCCAATATGCCGAATGAAAATATAGATCGGGCCATTAAAAAAGCTGCGGGAGGCCAAGACGGAAGCAGCTATGAAGAAATCACCTATGAAGGCTACGGCCCTTCAGGGATTGCCGTCATGGTTGAATGCGTAACAGATAATAAAAACCGAACGGCGTCAAATGTGCGGACAGCCTTTAATAAAAATGGCGGAAGTCTGGGAGAAAGCGGATGTGTAGCCTTTTTATTTGAACGAAAGGGGTTCATTACGATAGACCGTACTGAACGGCAAATAGAAGAAGATGAGCTCATGCTTGATGTGCTTGAAGCAGGAGGAGAAGAGCTGCGAACTGAAGAAGACCTATATGAGGTTTTCACAGAGCTTGAGCATTTTGAAGAGGTGAAAACAGCCCTCGAATCGAAATATCTAATTTCTTCGGCGGAGGTGACCATGCTTCCCAATACCTATGCAGAAGCCGATGATCAGGCTGTTGAGAAGCTGGAAACATTAATAGACGTCCTTGAAGATGACGATGATGTTCAAGAAGTGTATACAAACTATCGCTCATAAAAAACCGGCACGATGTCATATCGGGCCGGTTTTAGTATGTTCAGGAGACACGTTCACTTTCATGAGTGTATTCTTTCTCCCAGAAATCAGCGTTTTTGATACCCAGCGCTTTTGGATCAAAGACCGGGTCTAAGCCCTGCTTCTTTTGGCGCTCATAATCCTTTAAAGCAAGAAGCGCCGGTTTGGCAAGCAGCACAATGGCAATGACGTTCAGCCATACCATAATGCCAAGCCCTGCATCCCCTAATGCCCAAGCAAGTGAAGCTGTTTTCACAGTACCATAGAACGTGGCGGCTAAAATAATCAGTTTTAAGCCAAGCATCGCCCATTTGCTTTCTCTGCCTCGTGCTAAATAGGCGATATTTGTTTCTGCGATGTAGTAATACGCCATAATTGTTGTAAAAGCGAAGAAGAATAAAGCGATGGCAACAAAGCCTGCACCGAATCCAGGCAGAACACTGTCAATTGCCGCTTGTGTGAAACCAGGTCCTGCTTCTACGCCTTTAAGCTGGTGAACGATAAAGGAACCATCTGCAGCCTGGGTATTGTACATGCCGGTAAACAAGATCATGAAAGCTGTAGCGGAACATACAAACAAGGTGTCAATATAAACAGAAAATGCCTGAACCAGTCCCTGCTTGACCGGATGAGAAACCTCTGCAGCAGCTGCCGGATGCGGGCCTGTTCCCTGGCCGGCTTCGTTTGAATAAATGCCACGTTTAACGCCCCAGGAAATCGCCATGCCGATCAAGCCGCCAAAAGCGGAATCCAATGCAAAGGCGCTTTTGAATATTAATGAGATCACAGCAGGCAATTCAGACACATTCATGACAATAATAATCAAAGACAGCAGGATATATCCAATGGCCATAAATGGAACAATCATTTGCGCCGCATTGGCAATTCGTTTGACGCCGCCAAAAATAATGAACCCTAATAATAAAACCAGACCACACCCTGTGACGAAAGGAGAGATGCCGAATGCATTTTGGATCCCAGCCGCAATGGAGTTGGACTGTACGCCCGGCATTAGAAAGGCCATTGCAATAAGGGCAGCAGCGGCAAATAAGACGGCAAACCACTTAATGCCTAAGCCTTTTTCTATATAATAAGCAGGGCCGCCCCGATATTGACCGTCTTGTTTCACTTTGTAAATTTGAGCAAGCGTTGATTCTACAAAGGCACTCGCCGCCCCGATAAAGGCAATCGCCCACATCCAGAACACTGCACCGGGTCCGCCGAATGCAATTGCTGTCGCCACTCCCGCGATGTTTCCTGTGCCCACACGGCCGGACAGCGCAATCGATAACGCTTGGAAAGATGAAACGCCGGCTTCAGAGCTCTTGCCTTTGAACATCTGAACAATCATTTCTTTTAAATGTCGGACTTGTAAAAAACGGGTCATAATTGAAAAGGCGAATCCAATTCCCAATAAAATATAAATGACGGGCGTACTCCATAAGACCGCATTCAAACTAGTAACAAAATCTGCCATCAAGCTTCCCCCTCACTTCAAATTCGAATACATGTATAAAAAGGATTTTGGTCTAAACGAACTATTTCTACAATCGATTTGTCACATTATATGACCTGTAATTATCAATAAGAAGAGGAAGGGAAAAAGAAAAAACGCGGCGTATCGACTACGCTGCGTTTTTCTACAGAGGCAAACTTATGGCAATTGTTATAAAATCCTTCAGCAACAAATAGCCTAGTTCAGTCAAACCGTATATAAAGGATAAAGCAATCACAAAATGATTGAAATGCTTTTCATCATTTGTTCCGTTCATCTTATTCATGTTTCATCACCTCACTGACGCCTGCCTGCGGCGGTTCTTCACGGATCCAATGATCATCTTTTCGCCAATCATACGTTTCATCAGTATCAAGATGTAAAGTCTGATTGCCGATTTTCACTGTATTGTGATTGACCCACGTCACTGCTGGGCGGCTGTCCGGGTAATTCCAGTAGATTGTTCTCTTGACAAGTGTTTTTTCATTTACAAGTTCACCTCTGGCTGCATCTAAGCTCAAGGTGTTTTCGGATACATAAGTGTTTAACGTATAGCTGCCGTCCGGCGATTCAACCGATTGGACGAGATTGCCTTTCGGAACGTTTTTTAGTGAAAATAACATCCAATAGATGGCGCCGCCGAAGAAGACCAGCAGGGCAAACATAATAAGCGGGATGTTGCTGCGTGTCTTAATGTGACTCTCTCCCTTTTTTTCTCTCATTTTACTATATATCGGATTCATATGATCTTTACATTTCTTTAAAATTACCTTAATAAAGCAATGATAAGATGAAATAAAGCCAATAAAGGGTGAGGGGAGACAGAAATGGAAAAAACGTATTGTCATTCCGGCGAGAAGGACCCAGAAGCGGTCTACTTAACTGTGAGAGGCTATCGAATTAAGCTGTCGCCTGAACAAATGAAACTGATTTCTGCCGTCAGAAAGTAAAAAATACATGATAAAGGCAGCCGCTTGTGCGGCTGCCTTTTTGATTTAAGAATATTTTCTTTTCCGCTGTGCGAAATGCTTTTGAAACCAATCTTTCTTATATAAAAATGCGATGATCTCCAGCCAAAAACCCGGAATCTTTTTGGGGAATATCGGTTTTTTGTAGAGTGCATGATATGCGGATTTTAAGTCGTCCCACTGCGTGCATGTTTTTGTTTGCTCAAATCTCGCAACATCAATCACCCGCACCGCCCCGGTTTCTGTCAATATCAGATTCCGCAAATGAATATCTGACGGGTTCAGTCCGGCTGCCCGGGCGTCAGAAAGCGCTTCTTCAACCTGCTGAATCATGTCATCACTGATTGCAATGCCTTTCTTCAGACAGTTATAAAAGGTTTCACCTTTAATATATTCCATGAGAATAAATGAATCGCCAGTTTCGTAAATGTCAGGATAGAATGCGGACCCGGCTAATTTTTCATAGATCGCTGCTTCTTTGACTGCTGTCGCTTGATATTCCGGAAAAAATACTTTCAGCGCCATTTTTCGACCGCCTTCTGTTAAGGCAAACACATAGGCGCTTCTTCCCTTGCCGATTAGTGTTAATTCCTCGGATTTCTCTTTGACTTTATCAAATCTGCTGTTCTTGCGGTATATGACGGAATGGGCCAGTGCCTCTGCTTTTGTCAGCATTTCATTCACCTTCTTTGCTCTATTTTATGCAGCTGTTTATAGGAAAATCATAAACTGTTCAGGAAAAAGAGCCTAATTCTAGTGTATCTGGTCTTGAAGAAGAAGGCTACTTATAAGCATGAATTGTGATAAAAGAGACATAGAACGTTTAATTTCCATTCTTGAAAAGCGCTTACAAATGGGATAGTATTAATTTTAAATAAAGCGCTTTCGTGAATGATCAAGGGGGAAGAAGCCATGACAAAACAGATTGTGACAGGGATTATCGGTGCAGGCCGCATCGGCAAACTTCATGTTCAAAATATAAGCCGGATTCCTCACATGAAAATAAAAGCAGTCTCTGACATTCAGGCAAGCCGTATAAAAAGCTGGGCCGACAGTCATCAGATTGAATACATAACCTCTGATTATCGTGATTTATTACATGATCCTGATATTGATGCTATTTTTATTTGCTCTCCTACAGCCGTACATGCACAGATGATCAAAGAAGCAGCCGAGGCGAAAAAGCATATATTTTGTGAGAAGCCCGTTAGTTTCTCTCTGGACGAAACGAGTGAAGCGCTTGCGGCTGTCCGGAAACACGGGGTAACACTTCAAGTCGGATTTAACCGCCGCTTTGATCCTCATTTTAAGAAAATCAAAACGATTGTTGAAAATGGTGAAATCGGCACACCTCATTTATTAAGAATCACGTCCCGGGACCCAGAACCGCCGAATATAGATTATGTCCGTACGTCAGGCGGATTGTTTATGGATATGTCGATCCATGATTTTGATATGGCCAGATATATTATGGGAAGCGAAGTGACGGAAGTGTATGCCAAAGGGGCGGCTTTGGTGAATCCTTCTTTTGCGGAACTGGGTGATATTGATACAGCTGTTATTACACTGACTTTTGAAAACGGTGCCATGGCTGTGATTGATAACAGCCGCCAAGCTGTGTACGGATATGACCAGCGGGTTGAGGTTTTCGGGACGAAAGGCTCTGCAGCGGCTGACAATAGCAGGCCGACAACGGTTGAGGTGTCAACAGCTGATTTTGTGATGAAGGATAAACCGCATTTCTTTTTCCTTGAACGCTATAAGGATTCATATGAGGAGGAGATTCTCCGTTTTGCAGAAGCGATCGGCACAAACCAGGAGACTCCCTGCACCGGCAATGACGGTTTTCAGGCCGGAAGGATCGCCAGAGCAGCACAGCAATCGCTTGCTTTTGGCATGCCTGTCAGCATTGAGCACACTGAAAAAATCGCTTTTTAATCTAACAGGATTACAATTCAGCAAGCTTGGGTATATACTCCATTGATACTTTAAGTAGGCGGTGGAGAAAATGAATACAGTACATGCTAAAGGAAATGTTTTGAACAAAATCGGAATTCCTTCTCACATGGTTTGGGGTTATATTGGCGTTGTCATCTTTATGGTTGGAGACGGCCTCGAACAAGGCTGGCTGTCTCCTTTTCTCGTTGATCATGGTCTCAGTATGCAGCAATCCGCATCGTTATTTACCATGTACGGCATTGCTGTCACCATCTCAGCTTGGCTTTCAGGAACGTTTGTCCAAACTTGGGGGCCGAGAAAAACGATGACTGTCGGATTGCTTGCATTTATCCTCGGTTCGGCCGCTTTTATCGGCTGGGCGATTCCTCATATGTATTATCCGGCTCTCTTGGGCAGCTATGCTCTTAGAGGCTTGGGATATCCGCTGTTTGCATACTCTTTTCTCGTATGGGTGTCATACAGCACCTCTCAAAATATTCTCGGAAAAGCCGTCGGCTGGTTTTGGTTTATGTTTACGTGCGGCCTTAACGTGCTCGGCCCGTTCTATTCCAGCTATGCGGTTCCGGCCTTTGGAGAAATCAATACGCTTTGGAGCGCTTTACTGTTTGTGGCGGCAGGCGGATTTCTGGCCTTATTTTTTAACAAAGATAAATTTACTCCGATACAAAAACAAGATCAGCCGAAATGGAAAGAGCTGTCCAAGGCATTTACAATTATGTTTGAAAATCCTAAGGTCGGCATCGGCGGAGTGGTCAAGACGATTAATGCGATAGGACAATTTGGATTTGCCATCTTTCTTCCTACTTATTTAGCACGATACGGGTATTCGGTTTCGGAATGGCTGCAAATATGGGGGACGCTGTTTTTTGTGAATATTGTGTTTAATATCATTTTCGGTGCAGTCGGAGATAAACTTGGCTGGCGCAATACGGTCATGTGGTTTGGCGGTGTCGGATGCGGTATTTTTACGCTGGCGCTGTATTACACGCCTCAGCTGATCGGGCATCAGTATTGGGTGCTCATGATTATCGCCTGCTGCTACGGCGCGGCTTTAGCAGGGTACGTCCCATTAAGCGCGCTTTTGCCGACGCTTGCACCTGATAATAAAGGTGCTGCCATGTCAGTGTTGAATTTGGGATCTGGTTTATGTGCGTTTATCGCGCCGGGCATCGTGAGTCTTTTCATTGGGCCGCTCGGTGCAGGCGGCGTGATTTGGATCTTTGCGGCATTGTATTTTTTCAGTGGCTTTCTGACGCGATTCTTGACAATTTCTGAGCAAAGCACAGATGTGTATACGGAGGAACGGTTTGTCAGGGAAAATGTGCAGACAAATTTTGATAAAACGGTTAAGCAGTAGCCTCTTTGGTCAAACTAATCATAAACGTGTGCAAAGAGGTGTAGAGGGTGAAACGATTCAGCACGGCGTATCTTTTGCTGGGCATTCTTTGCTCAGCGGCAGTATTTTTAATAGGAGCTCCTTCCCGCGCACTTGGCGCGGAAGTGGAGCACTATGAGCCGCTGCAGGTGCATGTGCAGCTTGAAAAGGTGTATTTGGACGGCGATGTCAGCATTGAGCATAAGCATGAAAAAGTGTTTTCTATGGATGATTTTTGGGTAGCTTATGCCGGGTGGACGCTTGTGGAACAAAAAAAGGGATATGTGCTCTTCCGGAAGCAAATGGACGATATATCTCCGCTCAGCAAGGTCAACGGGTATATCGGTGTATCGGATAATGGAGTGATTTCCACTTTTCATGGGCGGCCTGAGCCAGCTTCCGAACCAATTCAGTCTTTTTTTCAAATTGATTTAGAAAGGCTGGAAAGCCATATGCAAAAAAATCTGCTGAAAGGCATTCCATTTCGGACAAAAGCGGAGTTTGAGGATGTCATCGAACATATGAAGACATACAGCGGGTAACGTCCGCTGATTGAAGACATGTATTCATGTCTTTTTTTTCGTGAAGAATGAGAGAGAAGCGAACATATGTTAACTTTTCTATAAGACTTTGGCTGTTTTTATGGTACAATGAAGAACAGTCAAAGAGGTGAATTTGCGTGATTGAATTTGTTAAAGGGACGATTGATTATGTATCTCCCCAATATATTGTCATAGAGAACGGCGGCATCGGCTATCAGATTTTCACGCCGAATCCGTTTATATATAAGGAGAGAAGCCAAGAAACGATTTTTACATACCATCATATCAGAGAGGATGCTTTTTCGCTTTACGGTTTTTCAACAAGAGAGGAGAAGGCGCTCTTTACAAAGCTGTTAAACGTGACCGGAATTGGCCCGAAAGGAGCACTTGCCATCTTGGGCTCGGGTGATCCCGGAGCGGTCATCCAAGCAATTGAAAATGAAGATGAAGCTTTTTTGGTCAAGTTTCCTGGAGTAGGAAAGAAAACCGCACGCCAGATTATTCTAGATTTAAAAGGAAAGCTGGCAGATGTTGTGCCTGAAATGATTGAAAATCTGTTTAATCATGAAGAAAGGCTTGAAAAGCAAACAGCGGAAACGGCTCTTGAAGAAGCACTTGAAGCCCTCAGGGTTCTCGGATATGCTGAAAAAGAAATCAAAAAGGTGCTTCCTCACCTTAAAGAAGAAATTGGGCTGACAACAGACCAATATGTGAAAAAAGCATTACAAAAACTATTAAAGTAAGGTGATGTTCATGGATGAACGGCTCGTCTCAAGTGAAGCAGACAACCATGAATCAGTGATAGAGCAGAGCCTGAGGCCACAAAATCTGGCACAGTATATCGGGCAGCATAAGGTAAAAGAAAATTTGCGCGTGTTTATAGATGCGGCGAAAATGAGACAGGAGACGCTGGATCATGTTCTTCTGTACGGGCCGCCCGGACTCGGAAAAACAACGCTTGCTTCGATTGTTGCTAATGAAATGGGCGTGGAATTGCGGACGACATCAGGGCCTGCGATTGAAAGGCCTGGTGATTTGGCTGCTATATTAACGGCGCTGGAACCGGGAGATGTATTATTTATTGATGAAATACATAGGCTGCACAGATCGATCGAAGAGGTGCTTTATCCTGCAATGGAAGACTTTTGCCTTGACATTGTGATTGGCAAAGGCCCATCTGCCCGCTCGGTTCGGCTCGACCTCCCGCCTTTTACGCTGGTGGGGGCCACGACGAGGGTGGGGCTTTTGACGGCTCCTTTAAGAGACAGATTCGGCGTCATGTCTCGCCTTGAGTACTATACACAAGAAGAACTGGCGGATATTGTCACAAGAACCGCTGATGTATTCGAGGTTGAGATTGATAAACCGTCGGCTCTTGAAATTGCAAGAAGATCGAGAGGGACGCCCCGCGTGGCGAACCGCCTGCTGAGAAGGGTGCGCGATTTCGCACAAGTGCTGGGTGACAGCAGGATTACAGAAGACATTTCGCAGAATGCGCTGGAGCGGCTTCAGGTTGACCGCCTCGGTTTGGATCATATTGATCATAAGCTGCTGATGGGCATGATCGAAAAATTCAATGGCGGCCCAGTAGGCCTTGATACGATATCAGCTACCATCGGCGAGGAATCGCATACGATTGAAGACGTATATGAACCATATTTGCTGCAAATTGGATTTATACAAAGAACGCCGCGTGGAAGGATCGTGACACCGGCCGTTTATCATCATTTCCAAATGGAGGCTCCCCGATATGACTGAATTTCCTAAGATCATCATGATTCTTGGTGCTGTTTTGCTTATTATCGGAGCAGTTTTGCATTTTGTTGGCAAGATGCCGGGAGATATTTTTGTAAAAAAAGGAAATGTCACGTTTTTCTTCCCGGTTGTCACTTGTATTATTATAAGTGTGGTATTATCAATTTTGCTTAATCTTTTTGGCAGAATGAAATAACAAAAGACTAGAATAAAGGTGAAATCATCATGAAAGTCGATTTATTTGATTTTGAACTACCAGAACGTTTAATTGCACAAGTACCGTTGGAGCAGCGTGATGCTTCAAGGCTGATGGTGCTCGATAAACATACAGGAGAGCTTACTGACAGCTCGTTTAAACACATTATCAGCTTCTTTAACGAAGGCGATTGTCTAGTCCTGAACAATACCCGGGTACTGCCTGCGCGGTTATTCGGCACAAAAGAGGATACCGGCGCGAAAGTGGAACTTCTTTTGCTGAAACAGGAAACCGGTGATAAATGGGAAACACTTGCCAAACCTGCGAAACGGGTGAAAAAAGGAACTGTTGTCACATTTGGAGACGGAAGATTGAAGGCAATCTGCACGGAAGAGCTTGAGCACGGCGGCAGAAAGATGGAATTTCAATATGACGGTATTTTCTACGAGGTGCTTGAATCCCTTGGAGAGATGCCGCTCCCTCCATATATCAAAGAACAGCTTGATGACAAAGAGCGCTACCAGACAGTGTATTCAAAAGAAATCGGCTCTGCTGCTGCGCCTACAGCTGGCCTTCACTTCACGGAAGAAATCTTACAGCAGCTGAAAGACAAAGGCGTGCAAATTGAGTTCATCACACTGCACGTAGGCCTTGGAACGTTTCGCCCTGTGAGTGCCGATGAAGTGGAAGAGCATAATATGCATGCAGAGTTTTATCAAATGTCAGAAGAAACGGCTGCAGCCTTAAACAAAGTAAGAGAAAATGGCGGTCGGATCATTTCTGTCGGCACGACCTCGACACGCACGCTTGAGACGATTGCCGGGGAACATGACGGGCAATTTAAAGCATCAAGCGGCTGGACATCTATTTTTATTTATCCGGGCTATGAATTTAAAGCCATTGACGGAATGATTACAAACTTCCATTTGCCGAAATCGTCATTGATTATGCTGGTCAGCGCGCTTGCTGGAAGAGAAAATATTCTGCGTGCCTATAACCATGCAGTGGAAGAGGAATACCGTTTCTTCAGCTTCGGAGACGCGATGCTGATTATATAATTTGAGAACAGGAGGCCTCATCAAAAGTGGCTGAACAACCAATACGCTATGAATTTATAAAAGAATGCAAACAAACAGGAGCGCGGCTGGGCAAAGTGCATACGCCTCACGGCTCCTTTGAAACGCCGGTTTTTATGCCGGTCGGCACACTAGCGACAGTCAAAACAATGTCGCCTGAAGAGCTGAAAGCAATGGATGCAGGCATCATTTTGAGCAACACTTATCATCTATGGCTTCGTCCGGGTCAAGACATTGTCAAAGAAGCGGGCGGGCTCCATAAATTTATGAACTGGGACCGCGCAATTTTAACAGATTCAGGCGGTTTTCAGGTCTTTTCTTTAAGCAAGTTTCGTAATATAGAGGAAGAGGGTGTCCATTTCCGCAATCATCTAAATGGAGACAAGCTGTTTTTATCTCCGGAAAAAGCGATGGAGATCCAAAACGCACTCGGCTCTGATATTATGATGGCATTTGATGAATGCCCGCCATACCCGGCGGAGTACGACTACATGAAGAGGTCAGTTGAACGGACAAGCCGTTGGGCGGAACGTTGCCTGAATGCCCACAATCGTCAGGATGAACAAGGGCTGTTTGGTATTGTACAAGGCGGAGAATATGAAGATCTGCGGACACAAAGTGCGAAGGACTTGATTTCCCTTGATTTTCCGGGATATGCTATAGGCGGATTGTCTGTAGGTGAACCGAAGGATGTCATGAACCGTGTACTCGAATTTACAACACCACTCTTGCCGAAGGATAAACCGAGATATCTGATGGGAGTAGGTTCTCCGGATGCACTGATCGACGGAGCGATCCGCGGGGTCGATATGTTTGACTGTGTGCTGCCTACACGGATTGCAAGAAACGGCACAGTGTTTACTGCTGAAGGACGACTCAATATGAAAAATGCGAAATTTGAAAGAGACTTCCGTCCGATTGATGAAGAGTGTGATTGCTATACATGTAAAAACTACACTCGCGCGTACATTAGGCACTTGATTCGCTGTAATGAAACATTCGGCCTTCGATTAACAACTTACCATAACCTTCATTTTCTGTTACACTTAATGGAGCAGGTAAGACAGGCTATTCGCGAGGATCGTCTGGGTGATTTCAGAGAAGAGTTCTTTGAGCGTTACGGCTATAACAAGCCAAATGCGAAAAGCTTCTAAATAAACATAACAGGCTTACAGAAAGGGGTGAAAATGATGACTGGCACTTTAGGTACATTGGTTCCTATTATTTTAATGTTTGCGGTCCTTTACTTCTTGCTGATTCGTCCTCAGCAAAAGCAGCAAAAGGCTGTACGCCAAATGCAAGAGGAACTGAAAAAAGGCGATTCAGTAGTGACAATCGGGGGATTGCACGGTACTGTTGACTCTATCGACGAAAGCAAAGTCGTAATTAAGACTGGTGATAACACACGTCTTACGTTCGACCGCCGCGCGATCAGAGAAGTTTCTGCTGCTGAATAACAGCAGGAGCTATACATAGCAAACAAAAAAGAGCGGGCAAGTGAGCCCGCTCTTTTTTTATGTGGAAGACCTGTTTCCCCTTATGTTCACGCCGAAAATCCCGCCCAGCATGCACACCCCTAAAAATCCCAGATGGAAGATCAGCTGTTCTGCTGTAAATGTCTTTCCGAATCCTAAATACTGAAACAATAAGATAATCAGAGAAAAACTTATGGCAGTCAATGCTCCAATCATCCAGCCTCTTTCCTTGCCTTTCCCGCCTGAAATGAACCCGCCGATAAATAAAGAGAGAAATGAGATAGCTGTGATCAGCCAGTTAAATGATGATTCTTCCAGCGAGGTAGCGGTCAATAAAAGTGAAACCGCCAAACTTGTCAGGAGCATGGCTGAAAATATGGCGATTAAGCCGTAAAGAATGCCTTTTCCAACTTGTTTCGTTTCCTCCATGATTGTCTCCTCTCTGCCTGTATTAAAAGGCTTCTGTTCTTTTTGTTCAAAACCGTCAGACATGCTGATGGCTCGTCTTTGTAAAAATGTATTCCCTTATCCCATGAATTAGACGTAAAAGCTTTGTGAAATGCAATCGGTTTTTCTTACATAAATTGATCATTTTGTTGCAACCTATAATGAGTTGGAGGTGCATGATGGAAGAGCTTCTCACTATTGCGTTTCGCACAGTCGTATTGTATTTTGTGATATTGATCATTTTTCGTCTCATGGGCAAACGGGAGATCGGAGAGCTTAGTATTTTAGATCTCGTTGTCTTTATCATGATGGCTGAAATTGCCGTTTTAGCCATAGAAAACGTAGACGATCATCTATTTCATACCATTTTGCCCATGCTTGTATTAATGATCATTCAAGTGACTTTGGCATACTTTTCTTTAAAAAACCGAAAAGTCCGCCAGCTTCTTGACGGTAAGCCGACCATAATTATCAAATATGGAAAAATTGACGAAGACGCCATGAAATCACAGCGTTATAATTTTGATGATTTAATGGTTCAGCTCAGAGAAAATAGCATCGACAGAGTAGCTGACGTATCATTTGCCATTTTAGAGCCGTCGGGCAAACTGACTATTGTTAAGAAAGAAAACAGCGGAGAGCATCGACAGCTCGAAATGCCGCTCATTATAGACGGCTTCATTCAAACAGAAAACCTGTCCAGAATCAGTAAAGATAAAAAATGGCTGCTCGAAAGTTTGCAAAAACACGGATACACAAACCCTTCAGATATTTCTTTTTGCTCGTTTACAGACGGAGAATTATTTATTGATGAAAAAGATGGGCACCGCCCGTGACCGTTATCGGACGATTAGACGTCCGATAATGGGAATGCGGCGAAGCTCATCTTTTTTAATTAAACGGAAAACGAGCAGGAGGATTATATAAATGGCGGCGCTCACCGCAATCCATCCGGCTAGATTGACAGCCTCAGATGCTCCAAAGCTTATATATTGTTTGATGGCGGAGCTGATAAATCCGCAAATTACAATAACAGCGAAGCTGAGCGCATACTCCTTGATTTTGATGCTGATCGGCAGCACTTTGCTTACGGTTGCTGCGTGCAATAGCGTGACGAGCACCATGCCTGTCACAATGGCTAATGCCGCGCCCATAATGCCAAGAGAAGGCCTTGTGGCAAGGACAAAAATAAGGCCTGTTTTGACAAGCGCTCCGATTAAGCTGTTCATCATCGCAGCTCCAGCCAAATTAAGCGCCTGCAGCACAGCTTGAAGCGGGCCTTGGAAATAATAAAGCAGAAAAAACGGGGCCATTACTTTTATAAATACAGCTGCGCCTGAGGAACCGTACATCACTCTCATCAGCTCATCTGCAAATACAAATAAAATAACAACTGAAATGCCCCCGCTGAGCAGACAGAGACGCATCGCCTGTTCCAAGCGGTATTCCACCACCTGCAATTTTTTCTGCTCCATTCCTTCACTGATCGCAGGAACAAGCGCGGTCGACAAAGAATATGTAATAAAGCTGGGCAGAGTCAGCAGCGTCATGGCAAAGCCGGTCAGTTCCCCGTATTGCTTTGTTGCGGCAACTGTTGCCACACCGGCGATGGCAAGGCTTTGAGCGACGACGATTGGCTCGAAAAACCAAGAGAGGTTTCCGATAAAGCGGCTCCCGGTTGTTGGAAGGGACACGCTCATTAATTGGGTAAAGGTTTGTTTTCCGTTTTTAATTGACTGGAAAAAATGCTTTCTGATTTTAATTGTCTTTTTATACTTAAAGCAAACGAATAAATAAAGAAGTGATGCCAGCTCCCCTGCCACTGAGGATAGCATTGCCCCCGCTGCAGCATATTCAATTCCGTAAGGGAGAAAAATCGTTGTGCAGACAGCCACGAGTGAAATGCGGACGACCTGTTCAAGGACTTGTGACATAGCTAGCGGGTTCATATTCTGTTTTCCTTGAAAGTATCCCCTCAGCACACTCGATATAGCAATAATCGGCACAACCGGCGTAATGGCCAAGAGCGGATACAGTGTTCGCTTATCTGTCAGCATCGTTTCAGCCATAACCGGGGCGAAAAACAGAAACAGCGGTGTAAAGATGAGGCTGAGCACTCCCGTGATGGTCAGAGACATGACTAAAATATTTTTCGTTTTTTGATGATCTCCGCGCGCACTGGCTTCAGCGACTAGCTTGCTGATCGCGACCGGCAGACCGAATTGAGTTAATGTAGTGGCCAAGAAGAAGGTAGGCGCTGCCATCATGTAAAGCCCGACTCCTTCTTCACCGATAAAACGGGCGATAACCACCCGGTTGACAAACCCGAGCATTCTTGTAACCATTCCTGCTGCGATAAGGATAAGAGTGCCCTTTAAAAACGTCTGTTTCGCCATTTTTACCCCCTGCCTTCTCAAACTACCTGGAATCATATACAATAAAGATATGCGTATATGTCGTCCAAGCATGACAAGTCTTCTTGAAAAACAATAAAAAAGGAGCGTGGAATTCGTGGAGAAGCATCCAGCCGATCTATATAAAGACCACGTCAGGCCGTTTCTTTACAGCAAACTGGAAGAGTTTAAGATTCTCGGGTATGATGATGTTGAACTCGAAAGTTTGTGGTCATACTTAACAGATAAGAAGTGGAAAAAGAAAACGGAACTGAACATTTATGAACTGGCGAGTGATATTTTATCAGTGAAAATTGGCGAATTTATGAACTATGCAACCGTTGAGTCATTTAAAACGTCTAATTGGCTGGGCAGTGAAGAGGGCCAGGAAGCATTGGAAGAACTGCTGAGATAGCAGGTTGATTCGCACAGGTTTAAGGGAGGATATACATAATGAAAAAAGGACGCTTGATTGCGTTTTTCCTTTTCGTTCTATTGATCGGCACGGGCTTGGGCTACTTTACGAAGCCTGCCGCTAACAATATTACATTAGGATTGGATTTGCAAGGCGGATTTGAGGTGCTGTATGATGTACAGCCTGTAAAAAAAGGTGACAAAATCACAAAAGACGTTCTGGTCAGCACAGTAGAGGCATTGAACCGCCGGGCCAATGTTCTCGGTGTCAGCGAACCGAACATCCAAATTGAAGGGAATAACCGGATTCGCGTTCAGCTCGCAGGTGTGACAAACCAAAACAGAGCGCGTGAAATTCTGGCGACTGAAGCGCAGCTTTCTTTCAGAGATACGAATGACAAAGAATTGCTGAATGGCTCTGACCTCGTCGAAAACGGAGCTAAACAAACGTATGACGCCAAAACAAATGAACCGATTGTCAGCATTAAACTGAAAGATGCTGATAAATTCGGCGAAGTGACCAAAAAGGTCATGAAAATGGCGCCAAACAACCAGCTTGTTATTTGGATGGATTATGAAAAAGGGGACTCCTTTAAAAAAGAGGTTCAAAAAGAGCACCCTAAATATGTATCCGCCCCAAATGTAAGTCAGGAATTAAACACAACTGACGTTACAATTGAAGGGCAATTTACGGTTCAAGAAGCAAAAGATTTAGCCAGCATTTTAAACGCAGGCGCACTTCCTGTGAAACTGACTGAAAAATATTCAACATCAGTAGGTGCACAATTCGGCCAGCAGGCTCTCCATGATACGGTGTTTGCCGGTATTGTCGGTATCGCAATTATTTTCTTATTTATGCTTTTCTATTACCGTCTGCCGGGATTAATCGCGGTGATTACGCTATCTGTTTATATCTACATTACACTCCAGATCTTTGACTGGATGAATGCCGTACTCACGCTTCCGGGAATTGCCGCTCTCATTTTAGGTGTCGGGATGGCTGTTGACGCCAACATTATTACCTATGAGCGGATTAAAGAAGAGCTCAAGCTAGGAAAGTCAGTCCGCTCTGCCTTCCGTTCAGGAAACAGACGGTCATTTGCGACGATTTTTGATGCGAATATTACAACCATTATTGCAGCGGTTGTGCTCTTTATCTTTGGGACAAGCTCTGTTAAAGGGTTTGCGACAATGCTGATCCTATCGATTTTGACAAGCTTTATCACTGCCGTTTTCTTATCGAGATTTCTCCTCGCTCTCCTTGTGGAAAGCAGATGGCTTGATCGGAAAAAAGGCTGGTTTGGTGTCAATAAGAAACATATCATGGATATTCAGGATACGGATGAAAATACAGAGCCGCATACGCCATTCCAAAAATGGGATTTCACGAGCAAACGCAAATACTTCTTTATTTTCTCCAGTGCGGTCACGGTTGCCGGGATTATTATCCTGCTTGTGTTCAGGCTGAATCTTGGCATTGACTTTGCAAGCGGTGCACGGATTGAAGTACAAAGCGACCATAAGCTGACGACAGAGCAAGTTGAAAAGGATTTTGAATCTCTGGGTATGGACCCTGATACTGTAGTTCTGTCAGGCGAAAAGAGCAATATCGGTGTTGCCCGTTTTGTCGGGGTGCCAGATAAAGAAACCATAGCAAAAGTAAAAACATATTTTAAAGACAAATACGGATCTGAGCCAAATGTCAGCACAGTTTCACCGACAGTCGGTAAGGAACTGGCAAGAAATGCGCTGTACGCAGTTGCTATAGCTTCTATTGGCATCATTATTTACGTTTCAATCCGATTCGAATACAAAATGGCGATTGCTGCTATCGCCTCATTGCTATATGACGCATTCTTTATCGTCACGTTCTTCAGTATTACAAGGCTTGAGGTAGATGTTACGTTCATCGCGGCCATCTTGACGATAATCGGGTATTCCATTAACGATACAATCGTTACATTTGACAGGGTCCGCGAGCATATGAAAAAGCGCAAGCCGAAAACATTTGCCGATCTGAACCATATTGTAAACCTGAGCCTGCAGCAAACCTTTACACGTTCAATTAACACTGTATTAACTGTTGTGATTGTTGTTGTGACATTGCTGATCTTTGGAGCATCTTCTATTACTAACTTCTCAATTGCTTTATTGGTCGGGCTGTTAACAGGCGTTTATTCTTCTCTATACATTGCCGCACAAATTTGGCTTGCATGGAAAGGAAGAGAACTGAAAAAAGATTCGGCGCAATAAAAAATATCAGGCTGTCCTCTGCAGGGCAGCCTGTTTTTTGAAGTTTCATTGAACTTAAAATAGACATTTGCTATAATGACATACGCTTACATTTAAACATATATATGGTGTTAAAAGTGTTTATGACTGGTTTTCAGATATGTAGGAGGGTTTATATATGAGGGTTCGCGAATCAGAGCTGCCGGGCATAGGACAAAAAGTTGAAATGATTACTAGAAACCGTGATAAAATTTCAATTATCATTCATCATGACGGACGGAGAGAGCTTTACTATTTTGACGAAAACGACCATGAGGAATGTGTTGCCTCCGTGCAGTTTGATGACGCTGAAGCAAGGCAAATGTCTGCAATTCTTGGCGGAATGGCCTATAAACCGAAAGCATTAGAACAGGTCGAGTCAGCCCTTGATGATTTGATTATAGAGTGGTGTAAAGCAGAGGCGGGAGCGCCTGCCATTCATCAGACGATTGGTGAGTTGAATGTGGGTCAGGAATATCATGTGACGGTCATTGCAATTGTTAAAAAGAATCAGGATAAACAACTGAATCCGAGCTCTGAAACAGTCATTGACGAAGGCGATACACTTGTGATTTCCGGTGAGGGAACCGGACTGAAGAGGCTGATCCGGGAAAAATTAACAGCAAAGGGAGCTTAACCTAGTGTTAAGCAATGTTTAAAACCAGTCTTGATGGGGAAAGTTACCTCAATAAGAAGTTTGGGGGAAAAGAGAATGAATAAACAATGGACCATTATTTTCGCACTTATTTTCACCTTAATTGTCGCTATTTTCGCAGTCATTAATGTTCGATCCGTAGAAGTTGATTACCTGTTTGGAAGATCAGAATGGCCGCTCATTCTTGTTATTTTGGGCTCAGTTTTAATGGGAGCGCTGATCGTATTTTCTGTCGGCATTTTTCAGGTAATGAAATTGAAGCGGGAAATAAAAACACTGCGGAAAGAAAATAGAACGGCAATACATAAACAAGAGGATACTCATCTTGCTGATCAGACTGACACACAGGATGCATCAGCCTTGATTGAGAAAAAAGACTAGTTTTCGAATATTATTTGAAACCCCTCAGCCTGCTCTAGTATAATAGGGTGGTTGAGGGGTGAATTTATGTTAGCGTCAAAAATGCGATGGGAAATCCAGCGACCAGATCAGGATAAGGTCAAATCACTCACAGAACAATTGCATATAACACCTCTTGTTGCGTCCCTGCTTGTAAAAAGAGGCTTTGATACGGCAGAAAGCGCTAGGCTGTTTTTACATACAAAGGATGCCGATTTTTATGATCCTTTTGAAATGAAAGGCATGAAAGAAGCGGCAGATCGAATAAAGCAGGCGATTTCACAACAAGAAAAGATTATGATATATGGCGATTATGACGCCGATGGGGTTACAAGTACGTCAGTCATGCTTCACACGCTGCAAAAACTGTCGGCTCAAGTTGATTTTTATATACCTGACCGTTTTAAAGAAGGATATGGACCTAATGAACAGGCGTTTCGTTCGATTAAAGAACGGGGCTTCTCTTTGATCATTACGGTTGATACAGGAATTGCCGCTGTGCATGAAGCGAAGGTGGCAAAGGAACTCGGACTGGATGTCATCATTACCGATCATCATGAACCGGGACCGGAGCTTCCGGATGTCCATGCGATCGTCCACCCGAAGCAGCCTGGCTGCACTTACCCGTTTAAGGAGCTTGCCGGGGTTGGAGTCGCGTTTAAGCTTGCCCACGCTTTATTGGGTGAACTTCCTGATGAACTGCTTGACCTGGCGGCTATCGGCACCATTGCCGATCTAGTCCCGCTGCATGACGAAAACAGATTAATTGCAACACTAGGACTTGAAAGGCTTCGACGGACAAACCGGCTCGGCTTAAAAGAGCTGATTAAGCTGTCAGGCGGAGACATCGGAGAAGCGAACGAAGAAACTGTCGGATTTCAGCTCGCACCAAGGCTGAATGCCGTCGGAAGAATCGAACAGGCGGATCCCGCTGTTCATTTGCTTATGTCAGAGGATTCGTTTGAAGCGGAAGAGCTTGCCGCAGAAATTGATCAGCTGAACAAAGAGCGCCAAAAAATGGTCAGCAAAATGACGGATGAAGCGATTGAAATGGTTGAACAGCAAGGGCTCGATCAAACTGCAATTGTCGTGGCCAAAGCCGGATGGAACCCGGGAGTCGTCGGGATTGTGGCTTCAAAGCTTGTGGACCGTTTCTACCGACCGGCCATTGTTCTTGGCATTGATGAAGAAAAGGGAATCGCTAAAGGTTCGGCCCGAAGCATCAGAGGATTTAATTTATTTGAGAGCCTTTCTGAATGCAGAGATATTCTTCCTCATTTCGGCGGCCATCCAATGGCTGCGGGGATGACGCTGAAAGTCGAAGATGTGCCGGATTTGCGAAGCAGGCTGAATGTAATAGCGGACAATACGCTTACGGAAGAGGATTTTATTCCCGTACAGGAAGTCGATCTTGTCTGCGGCGTCGAAGACATTACAGTTGAAAGCATCGCAGAAATGAACATGCTGTCTCCTTTTGGCATGCTGAACCCGAAACCGCACGTTCTCGTAGAAAACGCAGTACTGGAAGATGTCCGCAAGATAGGGGCAAATAAAACTCATGTCAAAATGACGATCAGAAATGAGTCGTCCCAGCTTGATTGCGTCGGTTTTAATAAAGGCGAGCTTGAAGAAGGCATTGTACCGGGTTCAAGAATTTCCATTGTCGGTGAGATGTCAATCAACGAATGGAACAATCGAAAAAAGCCGCAGCTTATGATAAAGGATGCCGCTGTTTCTGAATGGCAGCTGTTTGATTTAAGGGGAAAACGGACGTGGGAAGACACAGTTTCAGCCCTTCCATCTGCTAAACGGGCCATTGTCTCTTTCAAAGAAGACTCAACAACACTGCTTCAAACTGAAGACCTTCGCCGAGAAGTGCACGTCATCAGTTCTGAAGATCAAGCAAAGGCGTTTGACCTCGATGGTGCATATATTGTATTACTGGATCCGCCGCCTTCGTTGGACATGCTCGCACGTTTGCTGGAAGGCAAGGCGCCTGAGCGGATATATTTTATTTTTCTCAATCATGAGGACCACTTTTTATCAACTTTTCCCGCAAGAGACCACTTTAAATGGTATTATGCGTTCTTGCTGAAAAGAGGCGCTTTTGACGTGAAAAAACACGGTTCAGAGCTTGCAAAACATAAAGGCTGGTCTGTTGAAACAATCAATTTCATGACAAAGGTGTTTTTTGATCTCGGTTTTGTTAAAATAGAGAATGGTGTGCTGTCTGTTGTGAGCGGAGCAAAGAAGCGCGACTTAACAGACTCACAAACATATCAGGCGAAACAGCAGCTGATGGAACTGGATCAAAAGCTGAATTATTCTTCTGCTGAAGAGCTGAAGGAATGGCTGAATAAGCTGATGAAACAAGATTCAGAGGCTTATGAAAGTACGAGGAGGACATAAAACAGATGGATTTAAAACAATACGTAACAATTGTACCGGATTACCCGAAAGAGGGCGTGCAATTTAAAGATATTACGACACTGATGGATAAAGGCGATGTATACCGCTATGCCACAGATCAAATTGTTGAATATGCGAAAGAAAAGCAAATTGATTTGGTCGTTGGCCCTGAAGCGCGCGGCTTTATTATCGGCTGTCCCGTTGCTTACGCGCTTGGCGTAGGATTTGCGCCGGTCCGCAAAGAAGGCAAGTTGCCTCGTGAAGTAATCAAAGTGGATTATGGCTTGGAATACGGAAAAGACGTATTAACGATCCACAAAGATGCGATTAAGCCTGGTCAGCGTGTGCTTATTACAGATGACCTGCTTGCGACAGGCGGCACAATTGAAGCGACAATCAAACTTGTTGAAGAACTTGGCGGCGTTGTTGCTGGTATCGCTTTCTTAATCGAGCTTTCTTACCTTGATGGCAGAAATAAGCTCGAAGATTACGACATCTTAACATTGATGAAATACTAAGGATAACCGCATAACGAAAAAGCACTCCATGTCAGGGTGCTTTTTTCCTATTGTTTTGCATTTATTTTATATAATATTTGGCTATTTGAACTTCTGCTCTTTACATCTTTCGTTTTTTTCTTGATAATAAACTACAATACAGTTTACATTTTAAAAAAGGTGATTCCATGGCGAACGAACAAGTATTGACTGCCGAGCAAGTTATAGATAAAGCGCGCAGCTATCTATCTGATGAGCATATCGCATTTGTCGAAAAAGCATATCTGTACGCTGAAGATGCTCATCGCGAGCAATACCGCAAATCGGGCGAGCCATATATTATTCATCCGATTCAGGTTGCGGGGATTCTCGTCGATCTTGAAATGGACCCTTCCACAATCGCGGGCGGATTTTTGCACGATGTCGTGGAAGATACAGATGTGACGCTCGATGACCTGAAAGAAGCATTTTCCGAAGAAGTGGCAATGCTTGTAGACGGCGTAACGAAACTCGGCAAAATTAAATATAAATCTCAAGAGGAACAGCAGGCGGAAAATCATCGCAAAATGTTTGTCGCTATGGCTCAAGATATCAGGGTCATATTGATCAAGCTGGCGGATCGTCTTCACAATATGCGGACACTGAAACATCTGCCTCAGGAAAAACAGCGGAGAATCTCCAATGAAACGCTGGAAATTTTTGCTCCTTTGGCGCATCGTCTCGGGATTTCAAAAATTAAGTGGGAATTGGAAGATACGGCGCTCCGTTATTTGAACCCTCAGCAATATTACAGAATTGTCAACCTCATGAAGAAGAAACGTGCAGAACGTGAGCTTTATGTTGATGAGGTAGTCAATGAAGTGAAGAAACGTGTCGAAGAAGTAAATATCAAGGCTGACTTCTCGGGACGTCCGAAACATATTTACAGCATTTATCGAAAAATGGTGCTGCAAAATAAGCAATTCAATGAAATTTACGATTTGCTGGCTGTCCGTATTCTTGTGAATAGCATAAAGGACTGCTACGCGGTGCTTGGCATCATTCACACATGCTGGAAACCGATGCCCGGCAGATTCAAAGATTATATCGCAATGCCGAAGCCGAATATGTATCAATCGCTTCATACAACGGTTATTGGGCCTAAAGGCGATCCGCTTGAAGTGCAGATCCGCACCTTTGAAATGCATGAAATAGCGGAATACGGGGTTGCGGCTCACTGGGCTTATAAAGAAGGGAAAGCAGCCAATGAAGGTGCAACCTTTGAGAAAAAGCTTTCTTGGTTCCGTGAAATTTTAGAATTTCAAAATGAATCGACAGATGCAGAAGAATTTATGGAATCGCTCAAAATTGATTTGTTCTCTGACATGGTGTATGTCTTTACGCCAAAAGGAGATGTAATCGAGCTTCCGTCCGGTTCTGTTCCGATTGACTTTTCTTACCGGATTCACTCTGAAATCGGCAATAAAACAATCGGTGCCAAAGTAAACGGAAAAATGGTTACGCTTGACCATAAGCTTCGGACAGGTGATATCGTTGAAATTCTCACCTCTAAGCATTCCTACGGTCCGAGCCAGGATTGGGTGAAGCTTGCCCAAACATCCCAAGCGAAGCATAAAATCCGTCAATTCTTTAAGAAACAGCGGCGTGAAGAAAATGTCGAAAAAGGCCGTGAGCTGGTCGAAAAAGAAATTAAAAACTTGGATTTTGAATTGAAGGATGTTTTAACGCCGGAGAATATTCAAAAGGTTGCTGACAAATTTAATTTCTCAAATGAAGAGGATATGTACGCGGCGGTCGGTTACAACGGCATCACGGCTCTGCAGGTGGCGAACCGCCTAACAGAAAAAGAGAGAAAGCAGCGCGATCAGGAAGAACAGGAAAAGATCGTTCAGGAAGTTACTGGGGAACCTAAGCCGTACCCGCAAGGAAGAAAACGGGAAGCTGGCGTTCGTGTCAAGGGCATCGACAATCTCCTTGTCCGTTTATCAAAATGCTGCAATCCTGTGCCAGGTGATGATATTGTCGGCTTTATCACAAAAGGCAGAGGGGTTTCGGTCCATCGCGAAGACTGTCCGAATGTCAAAACGAATGAAGCCCAAGAGCGGCTGATCCCGGTAGAGTGGGAGCATGAGTCACAGGTTCAAAAGCGCAAGGAATACAATGTTGAGATAGAGATTCTTGGGTATGACCGCCGCGGATTGCTGAACGAAGTGCTGCAGGCAGTGAATGAAACGAAAACAAATATTTCATCTGTCTCTGGCAAATCGGATCGCAATAAAGTGGCAACCATTCATATGGCGATTTTTATTCAGAATATCAATCACTTGCACAAAGTCGTCGAGCGTATTAAACAGATTAGAGATATCTATTCTGTGCGCCGCGTCATGAACTAAAGGGGTTAGAAAATGAGATTAGTTGTTCAGCGAGTAACAGAAGCAAGCGTTACAGTGGACGAAGAGGTCGTCGGCCAAATTGGACAAGGCCTCATGGTGCTGGTCGGCATCACTCATGATGATACAGAAGATGATGCAGCTTATTTAGCCGATAAAGTTGTCAATCTCCGTATTTTCGATGACAGTGAAGGAAAAATGAATCTGTCTCTTGTAGATATAGGAGGAGAGATTTTATCCGTCTCACAGTTTACGCTTTATGGAGATACGAAAAAAGGGCGCCGGCCGAACTACATGAACGCGGCCAAACCTGATAAAGCTTTAGGTCTTTATGAAAAATGGAATGACCTGCTTCGTGAAAAAGGAATCAAAGTGGAGACCGGAACGTTTGGAGCAATGATGGATGTTCAGCTTACAAACTCCGGACCGGTTACGCTCATTATGGATTCAAAATAAAAAAAGCTGCCAAAAGGCAGCTTTTTTTATTGGAAGTATTTCTCTAATCCGCTTTCGATCCCATCTGTTACTTTTTCTTGGTATGAATTGCTATGTACAATGGCTTCTTCCTGCGGATGGCTTACATATCCCAGCTCGTACAGCATAGCGGGCTGTCTGTTTTCCCGGAGCACATAATAATCTCCGAATAATACGCCGCGGTCTGGAATGGAAGAACGCTTCACCACTTCTGAGTGGACATCTGATGCGAGTTCCTGATCTTTGGCAGGACTGTAGTAATATGCTGTACTGCCTCTTGTAGAGGTATCCGCATAGCTGTCATAATGAATGCTGATAAAGGCGTCAGCGTTGCGGTAGTGAGACGTAGAGACCCGTGACTGCAGGCTGACAAAGGTATCATCCTGGCGTGTCACATATACATCCGCGCCAGCCGATCTGAGTTTGCTTGCGAGCAGTTTTGCCGTTTTGATCGTCAGGTTTTTCTCGAATTTCCCCGAATACCCGATCGTTCCGCTGTCTTTTCCTCCATGTCCCGGGTCAACAATAATCGTTTTATTGTTTAGAGAGCCGTTTCCAGACGGGGAATCAGAGACTGGCGGTTCACCTGCTTCTTCTGCGCTTTTAGACGTTTGGACCACCCAATTGGCTACATAAGCAGTTTGCCCGTTATCAAGCTTTATTTCATACCAGCTTCCCTTTGAACCGGTAATGGTGTATGAATCTCCTTTGGCAGCGCGCTCAACGATCGAAGCTGATGTTGACGCATCACTTCTTAGATTCGTTCCTCCGTACATGATATAGGCTTTTTTAGCGGAGGGTGAACTGCCGGCATTTGCTGAATCATCAGCTGGAACAGAACTAGTCAAAAGGTAATGGCTTGCAACCCAGCCTTTTAGCCCGTTCACCTCAATGTGAGCCCAGCCATTTTTCTCGTTGAGAACCGTCAGTTTCGTTCCGCGATCAAGTTTTGTTATAATTGCCGCGTCATGTGAGGCGGAGGCTCTTACATTTAGCGAAGAAACACCGACTGTGCCCGTCGTTGACGCACCGGAATCCCCGGTTTGGTCACTCTCATCAGACGCTGAACTGCTGCCTCCTGATGTGACATATTCAGATGATACCCATCCGGTGGCACTGTGATAGGATATCTTGATCCAGCCCGAATCTTTATCAATGACAGATGCTTGGCTGCCTTGCGGGAATTTGCCGATGACTTCGTAGGAAGTGCCCGGGCCGCTTCTCATCCGCAGATCGGGGTCTGTTGATGTCACAGTGTCACTGCTTCCTGAGGAGCTTGTGCTGGCCTGGTCTTCCTTTGTAATAAGCCAGGAGACTACCCAGCCCTTTTCTCCGGAACCAAGCTGTATCTGCACCCAGTCTCCATCTTCCTTTAAAATCGGATAGCGTTCTCCCTTTTTTACTTCCGCTGTAATGCCGTAGCTAAGCCCAGGGCCGCTTCTGACGTTCATTTCATCTGTTGCGATGATCGCTTCTCCTTGAGCAGCTGTAACGGATGAAAAGGTCGGGAATAGCGCTGCGGTGAAAATAATACATACAATAAGGACAAAGTATTTCTTGTTCATTGTGTCCTCCTTTCTGATGATCATTAAAAAAGCATTCTTGTTTAATATCGTAAAGTCCTTTCTGATTTTTAAATAAAAATAAAATGATTTGTTTATACTAAGCGTAAATACAATCAAAAAGGTGTGCAAATCATGAAATATCATCCAAAAATGGGACGTGCATTTCACGACGGTGAAGCGAATCTGCATTACAGCGATCACGCAGATCCCGATACGACTGGTTATCTTACGGAAACAGCATCTGAATTTGGTCTTATGTCCAAAGAAGCAGCGCTGAGGAAAAACAACCGGAATAAAGCTTGACAGAGAACCCCAATCCCATTATTATAATAGAAATTGAGTACATAGCAAATGATGAAAGATTTGAACCAATAATGGAGAAGAGTAGGTCAGATTGCATGATTAGAGAGGAACCCGCCCCAGGCTGAAAGCGGATCCCATTGCGTCTTTCTCGAAACAACACTCCGGAGGTTTCCTGCTGAACGCGTGAATAACGCCATTAGGCAGTGAACGTGAACCTGCGTTAAAGGATCGAGCGGGAATATGAACGTATTCCAACTAGGGTGGCACCACGGGTATAACTCTCGTCCCTACTATCATGTATAGTAGGGGCGAGAGTTTTTTTCATTTTCATCATTAACGATCATTGGATATTTTATAAGGAATACATAAGGAGGTCTACCTATGGGATATAACATTCCGAGAGGAACACAGGATATTCTGCCTGGAGAATCAGATCGCTGGCAGTATGTTGAACAAATTATGAGAGACACTTGCCGCACTTATCAATATAAAGAAATCCGCACACCGATTTTTGAGCATACAGAACTGTTTGCCAGAGGCGTCGGAGAATCAACGGATATCGTACAAAAAGAAATGTATACCTTCGAGGACCGCAAAGGCAGAAGCCTGACGCTTCGTCCGGAGGGAACAGCTGCTGCGGTTCGCGCTTTTAATGAAAACAAGCTGTTCGCAAATCCTGTACAGCCGACAAAGCTTTATTATGTCGGGCCGATGTTCCGTTATGAACGTCCTCAGACGGGCCGTTACCGCCAGTTTTATCAGTTTGGAATTGAAGCGATTGGTTCGAAAGACCCTGCAATCGACGCTGAAGTAATGGCGCTTGCGATGAGTATTTATGAAAAAGCAGGTTTAGAAAACGTTAAGCTTGTCATAAACAGTCTCGGCGATCAAGATAGCCGCAAAAGCTACAGAGAAGCGCTCGTGAAACACTTCGAGCCTCGCATCGAAGAATTTTGTTCAGACTGCCAGTCCCGGCTGCACACGAACCCGCTTAGAATCTTGGACTGCAAAAAAGACCGAGATCATGAGCTGATGAAATCGGCACCTTCGATTTTGACATATTTAAATGAAGAATCAGCCGCTTATTTTGACAAAGTGAAACAATACTTAAATGATCTTGGCATTTCGTATGAAATCGATCCGAACCTTGTGAGAGGGCTGGATTATTACAACCACACCGCATTTGAAATTATGAGCAATGCGGAAGGCTTTGGCGCGATTACGACACTTGCCGGTGGCGGACGCTACGACGGGCTTGTCGAACAGATCGGCGGACCTGAAGCACCGGGCATCGGATTTGCGATGAGCATCGAACGCTTGCTTGCGGCAATTGATGCTGAAAAAAGAGAGCTGCCTGTTGATAAGGGAATCGACTGCTATATCGTCACACTCGGCGAAAAAGCAAAGGATTATTCTGTTTCATTGGTGTACAAACTGAGAGAAGCAGGCATTTCCAGTGAAATCGATTATGAAAATAAGAAAATGAAAGGCCAGTTTAAAACAGCTGATCGCTTAAATGCCAGATTTATTGCGATTTTGGGTGAAGATGAGCTTGCCCAAAACAAAATCAATGTAAAGGATGCACAGACGGGCGAACAGATTGAAGTGGCACTTGATGAATTTATACATGTGATGAAGGCAAACCAAAAGGGATAAGGAGTGAAACGCATTGTTTGGAAGAACATATTATTGCGGTGATATAACTGAAAAAGCAATTGGCGAATCTGTAACGCTGAAAGGCTGGGTCCAAAAAAGACGAGACCTCGGCGGATTGATTTTTATTGACTTGCGTGACCGTACGGGCATTGTTCAAGTCGTTTTTAACCCTGATGTGTCAAAAGAAGCGCTTGCTATTGCGGAAGGCATCAGAAATGAATACGTGCTTGATATTCAAGGAAAAGTGGTGGCGCGTGAAGAGGGAACAGTTAATCCGAATTTGAAAACAGGCGCGATAGAAATACATGCTGATGGAGTGAACGTATTAAATGCTGCAAAGACACCTCCATTTGCGATTTCTGATCAAGCAGAAGAAGTGTCAGAGGACGTTCGTTTAAAACACCGTTACTTAGATTTGCGCAGACCGGCTATGTTCCAGACGATGCAGCTGCGCCATAACGTGACGAAAGCTGTTCGCAGCTTTTTAGATGAAAATGGGTTTCTTGATATTGAAACGCCGATTTTAACAGGAAGCACGCCTGAAGGCGCACGTGATTACTTGGTGCCGAGCCGTGTGCACGAAGGTGAGTTCTACGCGCTGCCGCAGTCCCCGCAGCTATTTAAACAGCTTCTGATGGTATCAGGCATTGAACGATATTATCAAATTGCCCGTTGTTTCCGCGATGAAGACTTGCGTGCGGACCGCCAGCCTGAGTTTACGCAAATTGATATTGAAATGTCCTTTATGAGCCAGGAAGACATTATGTCATTGGCTGAGGAGATGATGGCAAAGGTTATGCGTGAAACAAAAGGTGAGGAACTTAAGCTTCCTCTTCCTCGAATGACGTATGACGAAGCAATGAACAAGTACGGTTCTGATAAACCGGATACGCGTTTTGACATGCTTTTGACGGATGTGTCTGACATTGTAAAGGATACGGAATTTAAAGTGTTCTCATCAGCTGTAGCAAACGGCGGCGTGGTCAAAGCCATCAATGTAAAAGGCGGTGCCGGCGATTACTCCAGAAAAGACATCGACGCTCTTGGCGCTTTTGCTGCAAACTACGGGGCAAAAGGGCTTGCCTGGGTGAAGGTTGAGGCAGACGGAGTGAAAGGCCCGATCGCTAAATTCTTTGATGAAGAAAAGCAGTCTAAGCTGATTGAAGCACTTGATGCAGCTGAAGGTGATTTGCTGCTGTTCGGAGCGGATCAATTCGAAGTTGTGGCTGCATCACTCGGCGCCCTGCGCTTAAAGCTTGGGAAAGAGCGCGGGCTGATTGACGAAAACCTGTTCAATTTCTTATGGGTCATCGACTGGCCGCTATTAGAGCATGATCCGGAAGAAGGCCGTTTTTACGCAGCGCACCATCCGTTCACAATGCCTGTCCGCGAAGACCTTGAGCTGATTGAAACAGCGCCTGAAGACATGAAAGCACAAGCCTATGACCTCGTCTTAAACGGCTATGAGCTTGGCGGCGGTTCAATCCGTATTTTCGAAAAGGATATTCAGGAAAAAATGTTTGCGCTTCTCGGCTTCTCACCAGAAGAAGCGGCTGAACAGTTTGGATTCCTGCTGGAAGCATTTGAATACGGCGCTCCTCCGCACGGCGGAATCGCACTCGGCTTAGACCGTCTCGTTATGCTTCTAGCTGGACGTACGAACCTGAGAGATACGATTGCATTCCCGAAAACGGCAAGTGCAAGCTGCCTGATGACAGAAGCGCCAGGCGAAGTAAGCGACGCCCAGCTTGACGAGCTTCATCTTTCTATTAAGAAAAAAGTTAAGAACTGAATGTGCAGTTCGATTCTTGAAAATCAAAATCGTCTGTGATATGATTTTGACAAGTTAAATAAAGTCCTGATGTGTTAGTTGTACACCTAGTTTTGACCGAACATTTTTTTGATTTGGGAGCCCGCATTTTTAAATGGCGTACATGCCTCTTTTCATTCGGTAAAGAGGACTTACAAGATTTAAAAGAGGGCACCCACCTGCTGAGAGCGGGTTCAAAACAAAGGAAAGCTGCAACGGCACTATTGGGACTTTATTTTTTGTGCGCAGAAAAACGGCTGCTCATGGATCAGCCATTTTATAGATGAAACCAGAATACGAATGTGGAGTGAGGTTCTTGTTACACCAGTTTTCACGCAATGAATTAGCTATCGGAAAAGAAGGCCTTGAAACGCTGAAAAACAGCACAGTTGCTGTGCTTGGAGTCGGGGGAGTCGGGTCGTTCGCGGCGGAAGCTCTCGCGCGGTCAGGCGTCGGCCGCATTCTGCTTGTCGACAAAGATGATGTCGACATTACAAATGTAAACCGTCAGCTTCACGCGCTGCTTTCAACTGTCGGACAGCCGAAAGTTGATTTAATGAAGGCGCGGATCGCAGACATTAACCCGGAGTGTGAAGTGATCGCGTTAAAAATGTTCTATACGGAGGAAACGTATGAGCAGTTTTTTGACTATGATCTTGACTATGTCATTGATGCGTCAGACACGATTCATTATAAAATTCATTTAATGAAAGAATGTCTGAAACGGGATATTCCGCTCATCTCCAGCATGGGTGCAGCAAATAAAACGGATCCGACGCGCTTCCAAATCGCTGATATCTCAAAAACGCACACTGATCCAATTGCGAAGGTCGTCCGTACGAGATTGCGCAAAGAGGGTATCAAAAAAGGTGTTCAAGTGATTTTCTCTGATGAAAGTCCGATTGTCATTCGGGAAGATGTCAGAAAAGAAGTGGGAAATGACGAAGCGAAAATCCGTAAAGCAAAAATGCCGCCTTCCTCTAATGCTTTTGTGCCGTCAGTTGCAGGTTTGATTATGGGCGGACATGTTGTCATGGATCTATTGAAAGACATTGAAATCAAACGTGTGAAGGATAAATAATGCATAAAAACAGCCTTGATGATCAAGGCTGTTTTTGTTTTATTTTCTTTTCATTAATTTATCGTACACCTGCTTTAAGGCTGATTCGAATTTTCCTGTCTGTTTCGGCTTATAGTATTGCTTATTTTTCAGAGGATCAGGGAGGTATTGTTGTTCGACCCAACCGTTGTCGTAATTGTGCGGGTATTTATAGTCGATTCCTCTTCCTAATTCCTGAGCCCCTTTATAATGCGCGTCTTTTAAATGCTTCGGAACATCCCCAATTTTTCCGGCTCTGATATCTGCCAGGGCCTCATCGATTGCCAGAATGGCAGAGTTTGATTTCGGTGAGAGGCAAAGCTCAATAACTGCGTTGGCCAGCGGGATTCGCGCTTCAGGAAACCCGACTCGCTCAGCGGTCTGAATAGCGTTCAGCACTCTAGGGCCGGCTTGCGGGCTTGCTAAACCGATATCTTCATAGGCGATAACAAGCAATCGTCTTGCGATGCTTTCCAGATCACCGGCTTCAATTAATCTAGCCAAATAGTGAAGAGCAGCGTTGGCATCAGAGCCGCGGATCGATTTTTGAAAAGCGGACAGTACATCATAATGCGCGTCACCATCTTTATCATGAGAAAAGCTTTTTTTCTGCAAGCACTCTTCCGCGGTTTCTAATGTAATATGAATTTCACCGTCTGCTGACTCCTTCGTTGACAACACGGCAAGCTCAAGCGCATTTAAAGCGGAGCGGACATCTCCTCCGCATCCGTGGGCAAAATGCTCCATCGCCTGATCATCAATGGATACAGAATAGGTGCCAAGGCCCCGATGCTCATCATGGAGCGCGCGTTCCAGTGCCTGTTTAATCAGATCAGGTGTTAACGGTTCAAGCTCAAAAATCTGGGTCCGGCTTCTGATCGCCGGATTAATGGCATGATACGGGTTAGCTGTCGTTGCTCCGATCAAAATGATCATCCCGTTTTCTAAATAGGGTAATAGAAAATCCTGTTTTCCTTTATCCAGCCTGTGGACTTCATCCAGAATCAAAATCACTTGGCCGGACATCTTGGCTTCCTGAGCTACGATTTCCATATCTTTTTTATTGTTAATGACAGCATTCAGCTTTCGAAAAGCAATACTTGTTGAACCGGCGATTGCTGTTGCGATTGATGTTTTTCCAATTCCGGGCGGCCCATACAAAATCATGGATGACAAATGTTTTGCCTGGACCATTCTGCCAATAATTTTATCTTCAGCCACCAGATGCTGCTGGCCGATAATATCCTCTATTTTTGTCGGACGCATCCGATATGCCAATGGCTTCATCTATCATCTCTCCTTACTTAATTACAGGGTAACGGAAAACCGTACATTAGAAAAGGGGTAAGGCCCCTTTCCTTCTGCCTCAATGAAAATTCGCTGAAGGTATGTTATAATAACAGTTGGTCTATAAGATAATAAACGGACGAAACATATAGAAATTACCATTATAAATGTGGAAAATCATGAAATAACAGAGGTGTTCATGTTGAAAATATCAACTAAGGGAAGATACGGGCTCACCATTATGATCGAGCTTGCAAAAAAGCACGGTGAAGGCCCGACTTCATTAAAAAGCATCGCACAGACGAATAATTTGTCCGAGCATTATTTGGAGCAGCTGGTATCGCCGCTCAGAAATGCCGGTTTAGTGAAAAGCATCAGAGGCGCATATGGCGGATATGTATTAGGCAGTGAGCCGGATGCCATTACCGCAGGAGATATTATCCGTGTGCTTGAAGGGCCGATCAGCCCTGTTGAAGTGCTGGAAGATGAGGAGCCTGCCAAGCGTGAGCTCTGGATTCGCATCCGGGATGCTGTAAAAGAGGTTTTAGACAGTACAACATTAGAGGATCTTGCCAGCTATACAGACGGAGAGCAAGAAGCTTATATGTTCTATATTTAGATCAGAGGTGTAAACATAATGGAACGGATTTATTTAGATCATGCCGCAACGTCTCCGATGGATGAGCGTGTGCTGGAAAAAATGATACCGCACTTCTCCGGCAGTTTTGGTAATCCATCCAGTATTCATTCATTTGGCAGAGAATCTCGAAAATGGGTGGATGAAGCAAGAGCGCAGATCGCAGCAGAAATCGGAGCGGCAGAGCAGGAGATCATTTTTACAAGCGGGGGAACGGAAGCTGATAACTTGGCGATCATGGGAACCGCACTTGCAAGAAAAGATCTTGGCAGACATATCATCACAACAAAAATTGAGCATCACGCCGTGCTTCACACATGTGAAAAACTTGAGGAAGACGGATTTGACATAACGTATCTGGGCGTTGACCAAAATGGAAGAGTCAGTGCAAAACAGGTGAAAGAAGCACTGCGTGATGATACAATCCTTGTGACAGTGATGTATGGAAATAATGAAGTTGGAACAGTGCAGCCGATCGAAGAAATCGGTGAGCTGTTAAAGGAACACAAAGCTTATTTTCATACCGATGCTGTTCAGGCATTCGGGTTGCTGCCAATTGATGTGAAAAACAGCCATATTGACCTTCTGTCTGTTTCCGGGCACAAGCTCAACGGGCCAAAAGGGACAGGCTTTTTATATGCTAGTAAAGATGTGAAGCTTTCACCGCTTTTATTCGGAGGAGAGCAAGAAAGAAAACGCCGTGCCGGAACCGAAAATGTTCCAGGCATTGTCGGGCTGAAAGAAGCGATCAAGCTGTCAAGTGAAGAACGGGACGAAAAAAACGAGAAGTATCAATCGTTTAAAGCAATCTTTGCCGACACGCTTAGAGATGCAGGTGTGGCATTCGAGATCAACGGGGACAAAGAGCATAGTCTGCCGCATGTTCTGAATCTTTATTTCCCCGGTGTGTCAGTGGAAGCGCTGCTGGTCAATCTTGATATGGCGGGTGTCGCTGTCTCCAGCGGTTCAGCGTGTACGGCCGGTTCAGTCCTGCCGTCACATGTTCTGACTGCTATGTTCGGAGAAGAGAGTGACCGGCTGACGTCCTCTATTCGAATCAGCTTCGGCCTCGGCAATACGGCTGAGCAAGTGAAAACTGCTGCCAAACATGTGGCCGACGTTGTCAAACGGCTGACATAATAAGGCGGCTTAGTAATTGGAGTGAATGAAATGGAAAAACGGCCGGAGGATACAAGAGTCGTCGTCGGCATGTCCGGCGGAGTAGACTCATCTGTGGCGGCCCTGCTGTTAAAAGAACAGGGCTATGATGTAATCGGAATCTTTATGAAAAACTGGGATGATACGGACGAAAACGGTTTTTGCACGGCGACAGAGGATTATGAAGATGTGATCCGCGTCTGCAACCAAATCGGAATTCCGTATTATGCCGTAAACTTTGAAAAGCAATATTATGAGAAGGTATTTCAATACTTCCTTGATGAATATCAAGCAGGCAGAACACCAAACCCGGATGTATTGTGCAACAAAGAAATTAAATTCAAGGCCTTTTTGGAGCATGCATTGTCACTTGGCGCCGACTATTTAGCGACTGGCCACTATGCAAGAGTAGACAGAAGCGGCGGAAAAGTCAGAATGCTGCGCGGCATTGATGAAAACAAGGATCAAACGTACTTCTTGAATCAGCTGACAGAAGATACGCTGAGCAAAGTCATGTTTCCGATCGGCGAACTTCAAAAAAGCCGTGTGCGTGAAATCGCCAAAGAAGCAGAACTTGCAACGGCGACGAAAAAAGACAGTACAGGCATCTGCTTTATCGGCGAACGCAACTTCAAAACGTTTCTCAGCCAATATCTCCCTGCACAGCCGGGCGATATGATGACGATGGACGGCGAAGTAAAAGGCCGCCACGACGGGTTGATGTACTATACGATCGGGCAGCGTCACGGCCTTGGCATCGGCGGAAGCGGCGAGCCGTGGTTTGCGGTAGGCAAAGATCTTGAAAAGAACATCCTCTACGTGGATCAAGGGTTCCATAACCCGCTTTTATATTCTGACAAAATCACAGCAACAAATATCAGCTGGGTGCGTTCGGATATCATGAAGGGCGAAGAGATTTCCTGCACGGCTAAATTCCGTTACCGCCAAGAAGATCATAAAGTAACGGTGCGCATGACTGGCGAGGGTGAAGCGGAAGTCATCTTTGATGAACAAGTCCGCGCTGTAACGCCGGGACAAGCCGTTGTCTTCTATGACGGCGAAGAATGCCTTGGCGGCGGGACAATTGATGATGTGTACAAAGACGGAACAAAATTGTGGTACGTATAAAAGATGAAAAACCTCAACACTGAGTTGGGGTTTTTTAATGAAAGGAAGATGATCGGTGGATTATAATCAACTCGGTATAGAGGCGATGCAGGAAGGCGATTACGAGAAAGCGGCAAAGGCATTTACAAAAGCGATTGAAGAAAATAAAGAAGACGCGATTCCGTATATCAATTTTGCCAACCTGCTTTCATCCGTAAACGAGCTGGAACGTGCGCTTGCGTTTTATGATAAAGCGCTTGAATTAGACAGTAGCGCAGCCACTGCTTATTATGGAGCAGGAAATGTCTATGTTGTAAAAGAAATGTACAAAGAAGCGAAAGACATGTTTGAAAAAGCACTTCGTGCGGGGATGGAAAACGGCGACCTGTTTTACATGCTCGGAACGGTACTTGTCAAGCTCGAACAGCCTAAGCTTGCGCTGCCATATTTACAAAGAGCTGTCGAACTGAATGAAAACGATACGGAAGCGCGCTTTCAATTCGGGATGTGCTTAGCCAACGAGGGAATGCTGGACGAAGCGCTCAGCCAATTCGCAGCTGTGACAGAGCAAGACCCGGGGCATGCAGATGCATTTTATAATGCCGGTGTCGCTTATGCTTATAAAGAAAACCGAGAAAAAGCGCTTGAAATGCTGGACAAGGCAATCGATATCCAGCCAGATCATATGCTTGCGCTTCATGCTAAAAAACTGATTGATCCATCATAACAGGCACAGGAGGAGGGACAGCTCGTGCAGCAGCATCCGGATCAGCTTAAACTGGAGGAAGAGCCCTATTTAAAAGGGACAGTCAACACAGTCATCTATCATAATGACACCAATTTATATACGGTTCTGAAAGTGAAAGTCACAGAGACCTCCGAAGCCATTGAAGATAAAGCCGTATCCGTGACGGGCTACTTCCCTGCGCTTCAAGAAGAAGAGACCTACACGTTTTACGGAAAGATCGTAACCCATCCAAAGTTCGGGCTCCAATTTCAGGCGGAGCATTTCAAAAAGGAGATTCCAACGACTAAGGAAGGCATCATTCAATATTTATCGAGTGATTTATTCGAGGGGATCGGCAAAAAAACAGCTGAAGAAATTGTGAAAAAGCTGGGCGACAGCGCCATTAATAAAATATTGGCTGATGCTTCAGTGCTTTATGATGTTCCCAGACTCTCAAAAAAGAAAGCCGACACGCTGGCTGGCGCATTACAGCGGCATCAGGGACTGGAGCAAATCATGATTTCCTTGAATCAGTTTGGTTTTGGCCCGCAGCTGTCTATGAAAATCTATCAAGCCTATGAATCCGAGACGCTTGAAAAGATTCAGAAAAATCCTTATCAGCTTGTGAAGGATGTAGAAGGCATCGGGTTTGGGAAAGCGGATGAGCTGGGCAGCAGAATGGGTCTTTCGGGTAACCATCCTGAGCGGGTAAAAGCTGCTATTTTGTACACGCTTGAAACGACTTGTCTGTCAGAGGGGCACACGTACATAGAAACGGAACAGCTGATCATTGACACCCAATCTCTGTTAAACCAGTCAGCAAGGGAAGGGCAGCGCATCACAGAAATGGATGCCGCTAACGCGATTATTGCCCTTGGAGAAAATAAAGACATTGTCATAGAAGATGGCCGCTGTTATTTTCCTTCGCTGTTTTACGCAGAACAAAACGTTGCAAAGCGTGTGAAACATATCGCTAGCCAAACCGAATATGAGAACCAGTTTCCCGAATCAGAGTTTTTGCTCGCGTTGGGAGAACTGGAAGAACGGATGAACGTTCAGTATGCCCCCAGCCAGAAGGAAGCGATTCAAAAAGCCCTTTCCTCGCCGATGCTTCTTTTAACAGGCGGTCCGGGAACAGGGAAAACGACGGTAATCAGAGGGATTGTCGAGCTCTATGGAGAGCTTCACGGTGTGTCACTAGATCCGTCAGCTTATAAAAAGGATGAAGCTTTTCCGATTGTTTTGGCCGCTCCGACAGGGAGAGCAGCAAAAAGGATGAGTGAATCAACGGGACTCCCTGCAGTCACGATACACAGGCTGCTTGGCTGGAACGGTGCTGAAGGCTTTACTCATACAGAGGATCAGCCGATCGAAGGGAAGCTGTTAATTATCGATGAAGCCAGTATGCTTGATATATGGCTGGCGAATCATTTGTTCAAGGCGATCCCTGATCATATACAAATCATCATTGTCGGAGACGAAGACCAGCTGCCTTCTGTCGGTCCGGGACAAGTGCTCAGAGACTTGCTGGCATCCCAGGTGATTCCGACTGTGAGACTGACAGACATCTATCGTCAGGCGGAGGGGTCATCAATCGTCGAGCTTGCCCACCAGATGAAAAATGGATTGCTGCCGAACAATTTGACTGTCCCGACAAAGGACCGTTCCTTTATTCGCTGCGGAGGCTCGCAAATTAAAGAAGTTGTTGAGAAGGTTGTCGCTAATGCATTGAAAAAAGGCTATACGGCAAAGGACATTCAGGTCCTCGCTCCGATGTACAGAGGAAAAGCCGGCATTAATGAATTGAATGTGATGTTGCAGGACATTTTAAATCCTCCTAAAGAAAAACGGAGAGAATTGAAGTTCGGGGATGTTGTCTACAGAACCGGAGATAAAATTTTGCAGCTTGTCAATCAGCCGGAAAACAATGTGTTCAACGGAGATATTGGCGAAATCACGTCGATATTTTATGCAAAGGAAAATACAGAAAAAGAAGACATGGCCGTCGTTTCTTTTGACGGCAATGAAATGACATTTACGAAAAAAGATTTTAATCAATTTACCCATGCGTATTGCTGTTCTATTCATAAATCGCAGGGAAGTGAATTTCCGATTGTGGTTTTGCCTGTTGTGAAAGGCTATTATAGAATGCTCAGAAGAAACCTTCTTTATACCGCGATTACAAGAGCGAAGAAATTTCTCATTTTATGCGGTGAGGAGGAGGCGCTGGAGTGGGGCGTGAAAAATAATGATGCAACTGTCAGACAGACCTCCTTAAAAAACAGGCTGTCCGTACAGGTTGAGGAAATGGATGCCGAGCTTGAGGCTCTCCAAAAAGAGCTCCCGTTCAGCGTACACGACGCCAACATTGGCATGGAAGGCATTACACCATTCGATTTTATGAAAGAAGAACAGCAATAAAATGCTCCCGTGCAAGCGGGAGTTTTTTTCATTTGCAGTGGAATTGATTTCATCGTATGAGTCTAAGGCGCAAAGCAAAACCTAAGCCTGTTCAACAAAAGGTGGTTGATCACACTTTGAGAACATGCCATGAAGTAGAAGGATTCCCAGTATACTCAGAACGAACTTCTTGTTATCTCGGGGCAATTTCTGATATTTGTTTTTCTATGAAGGGAGATTGTCTCGGGTTTATTCTTGCACAAAAACGCTTTTTGCATCATCATCATGCGCTATTACGGGCGTGTGATATCTCTTCCATTCTTGATGACCGCATATTGGCTTCGGTCAGTTCAGAACAGCTTTTGCCTCTTCCGAAATCATGCTTCACATACGAGCAGATGAAGATGAAGCTTGTGAAATCGCAAGAGGGCGATATATTGGGGATGCTGGAAGATGTATACTTTTGTTTGGACAGGGGCATAATCGTAGCATATGAACTCTCGGACGGTTTCTTTTCTGACCTGGCGGGAAGCAAGCGCCAGATCCAAAGAGCGGATTCGCTTGTCGAGGTGCGGAAAGACGAGATCGTTCTGAACGGATAGAGGTGTGAGGTATGCTTATATGCCCGAATTGCAAAAGTAAGGATATCGGCAAAATCGGCGTGAACCAATATTATTGTTGGGGCTGTTTTATTGAACTGACAGTGGCGAAAGGGAAGATTGCAACTCATCAGGTGGAAGAAGACGGAACGTTAAGCAGCTTGGATGATTTGTTTTCTGAGGATGAACGCAGCATCAATTTTTAATCATGAAAGGAGATGCGCAGGATGAATCGGACGATGACTTCTCTTTTGGCAATGGGAGCCGGAGCTCTCGTGTACCGAATGGCGACTCAATCTGACATGCTGAATAATCGAAGCATGAAGCGGATGAGAAGAAGAATTACGAAAATGTTTTAATGCAAAAAGGATACTCTCCAAAGAGTATCCTTTTCTATGTTTGCCGGACCTCGAGGCGTCTTGCTGCGAGTGAAAGGCTGTAGTTGACTGCGAAATACATAAGGGCCGCAAGTAAAAAGATCGGGAAAAAATAACTGCCGTCTGCGCTTTGGCCGTTAATAATTTGCGCGTTGTGAATCAGTTCAGGCAGGGCGATCACAACAGCGAGCGATGTATCTTTTAATAAAGAAATAAACTGGCTTACGATGGGCGGAACCATGCGGCGAAGCGCTTGCGGCATAACGATAAAGAACAGGGTCTGTGTATAGCTCAGCCCGGAGGAGCGCGCCGCTTCAATTTGTCCTTTGTCAATTGATTTCAGTCCGCTTCGGATAATTTCAGATAGCATAGCGGATTCAAAAATCGTTAGTGCTGTAATTGCAGCAGCTGTAATTTCAAGCTTAATACCAATTTCAGGAAGGGCGAAAAACGTAAAGAAAATAATTAACAGCAAGGGGAGGTTTCTGATCGTTTCAACGAGAACCGCAATCAATTGAGAAAGAACGGGAACTTTCGCATAACGCAGGGTTCCTGCCATTAAACCGAAGAAAAAGCTCAGAATGATGGAGATGAAAGCAACGTACAAGGTAACGAGAAAGCCATCCCATAAAAATGCTAAATGCTCCTGTGAATAAGCACCGATGAAATCCAATGTAACTCACTCCTTATCAATAGCTTTTTTCCAGCCGTTTTTCCAGATAGTTAACACCGATGCTAAGCGGAATCGTCAGCACTAAGTAAAAAAGCGCCACAAAAATATAAACATCAAATACAACGAGTGTGCTCGACGAAACTAAATCGGCTTGGTACATAAGATCCAATCCGGCCACAACCCCAAGAATCGAAGAGTTTTTGACTAAGTTTAAAAATTGATTGCCTAAAGGGGGAATGACGATTTTGATTGCCTGCGGCAAAATGATATGGAGCATGGCTTGGCTGTAGGTAAAGCCTGACGAGCGTGCCGCTTCCATCTGCCCTTTTGAAACAGACTGGATGCCTGCTCTGATGGCTTCAGCGATAAACGCAGAGGTATAAATGGTGAGAGCAACCGTTCCCGCTTGAAAACCGTCAAGCCTCAGGCCTGCGTTTGGAAGTCCGAAATAGAAAACAAAGGTAATTAAAAGAAGAGGGATGTTGCGGATGAACTCTACATATGCGGTCCCGAGCCATTGCAGCGGCTTAAAGACTGTTATTCTCATAACCGCTACAGCAACGCCGAGGACAAAACTGCCGGCCAGCGCGATAACACTTGCGAGCAAGGTATGGTAAAAACCGTCCATATACATGCCAAAGTTATCGAAAAGAATTGACACATTCATCAGCCTATTCACTCCTTATCAAATTGGGATGAGCATCGCCTGCTCATCCCGGGATGGTTGTTATTCAGCTGGGTCTTCTTTAATCCATTTTTTGTAAATTTCATCGTATCTGCCATCCGACTTCATCTTTTTAAGTGAAGCGTTGATTTCTTTCGCGAGAGCCGATTGCCCTTTTTTCACGGCGATCCCGTAAGGCTCATCTGTAAAAGGCTTTCCTGTTAATTGATAATTTTTATTTTCATCAGCCATTCCATATAAAATCGCATTATCTGTGGTGAGGGCATCGCCTTGCCCCGATTTAAGGGCTGTAAAGGCTTCTGCGTAGTTTTCAAATTCTAAAACCGATGCTTCAGGCGCCTTTTCACGAATGTTTTGAGAGGAGGTGGAGCCTTTTACTGCAAGAACTTTTGAGCCTTTGCCAAGATTCTCGACACTCTTGATTTTGCTGCCTTTTTTCACGAGAAGCGATTGCCCGGCCTCGAAATAGACATCAGAAAAGTCAACTTCCTTTTTTCGTTCATCAGTGATCGTCATTGTGGCGACAATGGCGTCGATATCGCCGTTTTGCAGCATAGGAATCCTTGTTTTTGAGGTGACCTCTTTAAATTCAGCTTTTTTCTCATCACCTAAAATGTCTTTAGCGATTTGTTTGGCAATATCAATATCAAAACCCTCAATCTCACCTGAGCTTGGATTTTTAAGACCGAACAGTCGAGTGTCCGTTTTTACGCCGAAGACAATTTTGTCATTGTCTTTAATGGCGGCTAGCGTATCTTTTTTGCTCTCCTTTGAGGCTTCTCCGTTTGATCCCTTGCTGCCGCAAGCGGCAAGCAAGATGACAGCGAATAAAGAAATCAATGCTAAAGAAAAAATCTTTTTCATACAAGCTCCCCCATTTCTGTTTTAATGATTTAAAATACGGCTTAAGAATAAGCGGGCCCGTTCTTCCTTCGGGTTCGCGTAAAACTCAGCCGGCACTGCTTCTTCTAAAATTTTTCCTTCGTCAATGAAGACAATCCGGTCGGCAACTTCTTTGGCAAACCCCATTTCGTGTGTCACGACAACCATTGTCATGCCTTCTTTGGCGAGAGTTTTCATGACATCTAGCACCTCGCCGATCATTTCAGGATCAAGTGCTGATGTCGGCTCGTCAAACAGCATGACCTCCGGCTTCATCGCCAGTCCTCTTGCGATGGCAACACGCTGCTGCTGCCCGCCGGAAAGCTGGGAAGGATAGGCGTCAGCCTTGTCTGGGATGCCGACTTTTTCAAGATAGTACCGCGCCGTTTCCTTTGCTTGTTCAGGTGATTGTCTAAGCACTTTTACCGGAGCCAGCATGATGTTCTGCAGCACTGTTTTATGCGGATATAAATGAAAGTGCTGAAACACCATCCCGATATTCCTCCGCACTTGATTGATATCAGTTTTTCTGTCGTTAATGGCGGTGCCGTTTACTGTGAGCACTCCCTCATTGATCGTCTCAAGTTTGTTGATGCATCTGAGCAATGTGCTTTTACCGGAACCGGATGGGCCGATGATAACAACGACTTCCCCTTTTTCGATTTGAAGATTAATTTGTTTTAACGCGTGAAAATCTCCGTAATGCTTGTTTACATTTTGAAATGTGATCATCGCAATCCTCCTATCAGAAATTTGACTAAAAAGTATACATGAAATCAAACTTTTCTGAAAATTAAATGCGGAAAAATGTCCATGACTTCTGGCTGACTAAAGAAACATAAAGAATAATTCCGTGTAAACCTCAAAAGATATAGGTGAGGTGAAAGCAGATGCTCCAAAAACCGGTGCAGCTTTTGTTGTGGGTGGCTATTTGTTTGCTGGTTCTGTTAACAGTCTATGTCTTTTTTATGCTTGATATGTTATGGTCACCCTTTTGGTTCGTCATAAAAACGATCTTTATTCCCTTGATCATTTCTATTTTTATATCTTATTTATTGCTTCCGGTCACGGAATGGCTGCATAGCAAAGGATTGCCTAGGACTTTGAGCATCTTGGTCATTTATGTTCTTTTTTTTGGCGGGATTGGCTGGGCGTTGTATAAAGGGGTGCCTGTTTTAATCGTGCAGCTGACGGATTTGTCAGAAAATATACCCATGTTTGCCGAAACGTATAACGGGCTTCTTCTTCATGTGCATAACCATACGGATGACTGGCCTGATGGTATGCATCACCGTATAGATAAAATGATCCGCCAGACGGAGGCGTTTTTTGCGGGAACGATCGAGGGTGCGATCAGCGGGATCCGCAATGTGCTTGATTACTTCTTAATTGCTGCAACAATCCCTTTTCTCGTGTTTTATATGGTGAAGGACATTGAGTTAATGAAAAAGACAGTATGGTACTTGACTCCGAAGTCGTGGAGAAAGCGGGGCAGCGCCTTTTTGCGGGATGTGGATGATTCGCTTGGCGATTATATCCGCGGCCAGCTTTTGGTCTGCTTGATTCTTGGCGTGATTGCAGGCATTTCGTTCTGGGTATTTGGGCTTCCATATCCGCTGATACTTGGCCTTATCTCTGGAGTAACGAATGTCATCCCGTATTTTGGCCCTTTCATTGGAGCTGTTCCTGCATTGTTAATTGCGATGACGATCTCAGTGAAGGCGGTTCTTGTTGTGGTGATTACGGTGTTTATTCTGCAGTTTATGGAAGGAAATATCCTCAGTCCGTTCATTGTCGGCAGAAGCCTTAAAATGCATCCGGTCGTTATCATGCTTGCACTCCTTGCCGGAGGGGAGCTTGCGGGAATCGTCGGGATGATTCTGGCTGTTCCTGCGACGGCTGTTTTAAAAGTAATGATGATCCATTTTTTGCGGATGAGGACGGAGCATTGACATCGGCGTGCCGCTTGTCTATAATTTCTCGTAGAATACATACGAATCTCGAGTGACGGATCTGAGTACGCCGAAGCCCTGTTAAAGAGAGAAGCTCCATAAGCTGAAAGGAGCTTTATCAGAAGATCGGAGGAAGCTAATCCTGAGTGCAGTTAATCACTGCCGCTTATCCTGCGTTACAGGGTTAAAGGTGACGGGCGCATGAATGCCCGTAATCAGGGTGGTACCGCGAGACAGCTCTCGTCCCTGTGTAAACGTTGGTTTGCATAGGGGGAGGGCTTTTTTGCTGTCACTGAAGAGAATTTCGATTTTTATAGAGGAGGAAATACAATGAAACACTTAACTTCTGCGGAAGTGCGTCAAATGTTTTTGGATTTCTTTAAAGAAAAAGGACATGCGGTAGAGCCAAGCGCGTCATTAGTGCCTCATGAGGATCCTTCACTGCTTTGGATCAACAGCGGTGTTGCGACGCTGAAAAAATATTTTGACGGCCGTGTCGTGCCGGAAAATCCAAGAATCGTAAACGCTCAAAAAGCGATCAGAACAAACGATATAGAAAATGTAGGTAAAACTGCGCGCCATCACACTTTCTTTGAAATGCTCGGAAACTTTTCCATCGGCGATTATTTCAAAGAAGAAGCCATTACATGGGCTTGGGAGTTTTTAACGAGCGACAAGTGGATTGGCTTCGACAAAGAGCTTCTCTCTGTTACGGTTCATCCTGAAGATGAAGAGGCATATGAGTTTTGGGCGAAAAAAATCGGTATTCCTGAAGAAAGAATTATCCGTCTGGAAGGGAACTTCTGGGATATCGGTGAAGGGCCGAGCGGACCGAATACGGAAATCTTTTACGACCGCGGTGAAGCATACGGTAATGATCCAGAAGATCCGGAGCTTTACCCAGGCGGGGAAAACGACCGTTACCTGGAAGTATGGAACCTTGTGTTCTCAGAGTTCAACCATAACCCTGACGGCACGTACACACCGCTTCCAAAGAAAAACATTGATACAGGCATGGGTCTTGAAAGAATGGTATCTGTCATCCAGAATGTTCCGACAAACTTTGACACCGATTTGTTTGTTCCGATCATTAAAGCAACAGAATCGATTTCTGGTGAAACATATGGCAAAGACAATGTGAAAGACACTGCGTTTAAAGTGATTGCCGACCATATCAGAACGGTTGCCTTTGCTGTCAGTGACGGTGCGCTGCCGTCAAATGAAGGCCGCGGCTATGTATTAAGACGCTTATTACGCCGTGCCGTGCGTTATGCCAAAACGATCAACATCCATCGTCCGTTCATGTTTGATTTAGTGCCGGTTGTCGCAGAAATCATGGCTGATTTCTATCCTGAAGTGAAAGAGAAAGCGGATTTCATCGCAAAAGTCATTAAAACCGAGGAAGAACGCTTCCATGAGACCCTTAATGAAGGGCTTGCGATCCTGTCAGAAATGATCAAAAAAGAAAAAGACAAGGGCAGCAGCGTTATCTCAGGTGCTGATGTGTTTAAACTGTATGATACGTATGGATTCCCGGTTGAATTGACTGAAGAATACGCAGAAGACGAGAACATGACGGTTGATCATGAGGGTTTTGAGGAGGAAATGAACCAGCAGCGTGAACGGGCAAGAAACGCCCGCCAGGATGTCGGCAGCATGCAGGTGCAGGGCGGCGCACTGCGCGACGTGACAGATGAAAGCACATTTGTCGGCTACTCTCAAACCAAAGCTGATGCCAATATCATTGTGCTTCTTCAGGACGGCCAACTAATCGAAGAGGCTCATGAAGGAGAAAGCGTTCAAATCATTCTTGATGAAACACCGTTCTATGCAGAAAGCGGCGGCCAAATCGGCGATAAAGGCTATCTCCGAAACGAGCAGGCCGTTGTAAGAATTAAAGATGTTCAAAAAGCGCCGAACGGCCAGCATGTGCATGAAGGTGTTGTAGAGAGCGGTACTGTTCAAAAAGGCCTGCATGTTACGGCTGAAGTTGAAGACCATATGAGAAGCGGCGTCATTAAAAACCACACGGCAACGCATTTATTGCATCAGGCTCTAAAAGATGTTCTTGGAACTCATGTCAATCAGGCGGGCTCTCTTGTAACGGAAAACCGTCTTCGTTTTGACTTCTCGCACTTTGGCCAAGTGACAAAAGAAGAGCTCGAACAAATTGAAAGAATCGTAAACGAAAAGATCTGGGCGAGCATCCCGGTCAGCATTGATTTGAAACCGATCGCTGAAGCAAAAGAAATGGGTGCGATGGCACTGTTCGGCGAGAAATATGGCGATATTGTCCGTGTCGTTCAAGTTGGAGATTACAGCTTAGAGTTGTGCGGCGGCTGCCATGTCAGAAATACAGCAGAAATCGGCTTGTTTAAAATCGTTTCTGAATCCGGAATCGGAGCAGGCACAAGACGGATTGAAGCTGTAACGGGACAAGGCGCTTACGTCGAAATGAACAGCCAGATTTCTGTATTGAAGCAAACCGCTGACGAGCTGAAAACAAATATCAAAGAAGTGCCGAAACGGGTTGCGGCTCTGCAGGCTGAACTGAAGGATGCACAAAGAGAAAATGAATCTCTTCTTGCAAAACTAGGCAACGTGGAAGCAGGAGCAATCCTGTCGAAAGTAAAAGAAGTTGACGGCGTAAACGTGCTTGCGGCAAAAGTAAATGCAAAAGACATGAATCATCTCCGCACTATGGTCGATGAACTCAAAGCAAAGCTTGGCTCTGCGGTGATCGTGCTTGGTGCGGTACAAAACGATAAAGTTAATATCTCTGCCGGAGTCACAAAGGACCTCATTGAGAAAGGCCTTCACGCCGGCAAGCTGGTTAAACAAGCTGCGGAAGTTTGCGGCGGAGGCGGCGGAGGCCGTCCGGACATGGCGCAGGCAGGCGGTAAACAGCCGGAAAAATTAGAAGAAGCTTTGGCTTCTGTAGAAGATTGGGTGAAATCCGTTTTATAATTCGCCCATGTAGTGTAGAATGATGGTAAGATTAGGACCCCAGGCTGAACTTTGCCTGCGAATTTGGGAAAGAGGTGCAAAACGGTGAGCTCGTTTGATAAAACGATGAAATTTAATTTCTCCGATGATTCTGCTGAGACTAACGTAAATGAGGTGCTGATTACAGTGTATGACGCGCTTCAGGAAAAGGGCTACAATCCAATCAACCAGATTGTCGGATACTTGCTGTCAGGTGATCCCGCTTATATTCCTAGGCATCGTGACGCTCGCAATTTAATTCGCAAACTTGAAAGAGACGAATTAATCGAGGAATTGGTAAAGTCTTATTTAGAACAGCATAAAGAGGCGTAAATAAAGAATGAGAATATTAGGACTCGATTTAGGAACCAAAACACTCGGTGTAGCTCTGAGCGATGAAATGGGCTGGACTGCTCAAGGCATTGAGACCATAAAGATAAATGAAGCAGAAGGCGATTATGGTTTATCCCGTTTATCTGAACTGATAAAGGACTATACTATAGATAAAATCGTGCTCGGCTTTCCTAAGAACATGAACGGAACAGTCGGCCCGAGAGGCGAAGCCAGCCAAACATTTGCGAAAGTGCTTGAAACAACGTACAATGTTCCTGTTGTGCTGTGGGACGAGCGTCTTACCACAATGGCGGCTGAAAAAATGCTGATTGCAGCTGACGTCAGCAGGCAAAAACGAAAAAAAGTCATTGATAAAATGGCGGCTGTTATGATTTTACAAGGATATCTTGACAGCTTAAATTAAAGCCAGAGGTGAAGAAAATGGAACACGGCGAAAAAAATATTACAATTGTTGACGATCAAGGAAATGAACAGCTTTGTGAAGTGCTGTTTACATTTGAAAACGAAGAGTTTGGCAAGTCTTATGTCTTGTACTATCCAATCGAATCAAAAGATGACGAAGAAGTAGAAATTCTTGCTTCCAGCTTCACGCCCAACGAAGACGGTGAAAACGGTGAGCTATTCCCGATTGAAACTGACGAAGAATGGGATATGATCGAAGAAACATTAAACACATTCTTAGCGGACGAAGACGAAGAGTAAAACATCGCGCCAAACCAAAGCCGGAGCTATACTGCTCCGGCTTTTTTCTGCTTTATGCAGGCCTCTTTTTGTAATAAATTGCCGAAATACAATGAATCATGTAGTATAAGAGCTGATGGGAGGAGACCTAATGTATATCAATCAGCAAAAAAAATCGTTTTTTAATAAAAAAAGAATCATACTGTCTTCCATTGTTGTGCTGTTTCTCATCATTGGCGGGGCATTTTTATATGGGAAATCATTGCTTGAACCTGTTGAAAAAGACAGTAAAACGACAGTTAATATTAACATTCCGAGCGGTTCGTCTGTTTCAGCCATCGCATCGATATTAAAGAAAAATGATGTCATAAAAAGCGAGAAGGCGTTTCAGTACTATGTGAAATATAAAGGTGCTTCCGGGTTTCAGGCCGGATTCTACCATCTGAATAAAGGTATGGATTTAGATGCCATTATTCAGAAGCTGACAAGCGGGGCTACAGGCTACGCTTTTCAAATCACAGTAACTGAGGGAGCACAGCTGACCCAAATCGCGGCTGCTATTGCTGATGAAACAAAATACTCTAAAAAACAAGTCATAGCGAAGCTGGACGATGAAACATTTATCAATCAGCTGAAGAAAGAATTCCCGGACACTGTGACAAATGATGTTTTCAATAAAAACATTAAGCACCCGCTTGAAGGGTACCTATTCCCGGCTACATACCCTTTTAACGATCCGGACACATCACTTGAAGACATTATCAAGGCAATGATTAAGCAGACAAATTCTTATGTGGAAACATATAAATCAGAAATGAAGAAAAACAAAGTCTCTGTGCATAAGCTGCTGACAATGGCTTCTTTGATAGAAGAAGAAGCGACTGAAAAAGCCGACCGCCATAAAATTGCGAGCGTCTTTTATAACCGCCTGAAAAAGAAAATGCCGCTCCAAACAGATCCGACCGTGCTGTACGCGGCAGGCAAGCATAAAGATCGGGTTCTTTATAAGGATCTGGAAATCGATTCGCCATACAATACGTATAAAAACACAGGGCTGACGCCAGGGCCGATTGCCAATGCCGGTATGTCATCATGGGAAGCGGCGCTGCATCCGGATAAAACGGACTATCTGTATTTCTTGGCCAAATCAAATGGTGAGGTCGTATTTACAAAAACGCTAAAAGAGCATAATAAAGCAAAAGAAAAATACATTTCCTCAAAAAACGAGAAATAAAAGGAGAGCAAAAAGCTCTCCTTTTGTTCGCTTTCCGCAAGGTTTTATGATAAAATATATCGGGTTGTTTACCGATGTATCATGATGTATTCAGAGAGTGTCCTGCGCATAAGACTGGGGCACTCCTTTTTAGAACGGGAGGCTGTTTGTAGTGACTGACCGGTATGAACAAATAAATGACTATATAGAAGCATTATTAAAGCCTCGGCCGGATAACGTGAAGAAGCTTGAAGCATATGCAGAAGAACATCATGTCCCGATCATGGAAAAAGCGGGCATGGAGGTGCTGCTTCAAATTTTGTCTGTGAAACAGCCGAAAAAAATACTAGAAATCGGAACGGCCATTGGTTATTCAGCTATTCGAATGGCGCTGGAGCTGCCGTCTGCTGAAATATATACAATTGAACGCAATGAGAAACGGCATGAAGAAGCGGTAAACAATATCAAGGAATTTCAGCTTGATGACCGGATTCATGTTTTTTACGGAGATGCGCTTGAATTAGCCGACGCCGTTCATGTAACTGCGCCTTACGATGTCATTTTTATTGACGCTGCAAAAGGTCAGTATCAAAACTTTTTTCATTTATATGAACCGATGCTTTCACCGGACGGGGTGATTATAACAGACAACGTGCTGTTTAAAGGTCTGGTGGCAGAGGATTACAGCAAAATAGAACCGAAGAGAAGGCGCAGGCTTGTAGCAAAAATTGATGAATATAATCATTGGCTGATGAATCATCCGGATTATCAAACTGCGATTATTCCTGTCGGGGACGGACTTGCGATTAGTAAAAAGAAGAGGTGAACGTCATGAAAAAACCAGAGCTCTTAGTGACGCCGACGAGTACAGCGGACATTTTGCCGCTCATACAGGCTGGGGCAACTGCGTTTTTAGTTGGGGAACAGAGATACGGCTTGAGATTAGCCGGAGAATTTTCTCGTGAAGATGTAACAAAAGCCGTAGAGATTGCTCACAAAGAAGGGGCAAAAATATACGTTGCTGTAAATGCAATTTTCCATAACGATAAAGTGGGTGAGCTTGGCGAATATCTGGCTTTCTTAGCAGAAGCCGGTGTCGATGCAGCGGTATTCGGCGATCCTGCCGTGCTGATGGCTGCCCGTGAATCTGCGCCTGATCTGAAGCTTCATTGGAGCACAGAAACGACAGGCACCAACTATTATACATGCAACTACTGGGGACGCAAGGGTGCGGCGCGTTCTGTGCTTGCCAGAGAATTAAACATGGACAGCATTGTTGAGATTAAAGAAAATGCTGAAGTCGAAATTGAAATCCAGGTGCATGGAATGACGTGCATGTTCCAATCGAAGCGTTCTTTGATTGGAAACTATTTTGAATATCAGGGCAAAGTCATGGACATTGAAAGAAAGAAAAAAGAATCAGGCATGTTTTTACACGATAAAGAACGTGATAATAAATATCCGATTTTCGAAGATGAAAACGGCACTCACATCATGAGCCCGAACGATGTGTGCATCATTGATGAGCTCGAGGAATTGATAGATGCCGGAATTGATTCTTTCAAAATCGATGGTGTTTTGAAAACGCCTGAATACCTAATAGCAGTCACCAAAATGTACAGAGAAGCAATTGATTTGTGCGTGGAAAACCGTGACGAATACGAAGCGAAAAAAGAAGACTGGATCGAACACATTGAAAGCATCCAGCCAGTAAACAGAAAAATTGATACCGGATTCTTCTTCAAGGAAACGGTTTATTAATCAAAAGGAGGTTAAGCTATGACTGCCGTAAATGATAAAATATCCACAATCGTTAATGGAAAGCGTGTGATTATGAAAAAGCCGGAGCTTCTCGCACCTGCGGGTAATCTTGAAAAGCTGAAAATCGCTGTTCATTACGGAGCGGACGCGGTCTTTATCGGGGGACAGGAATACGGGCTGCGCTCGAATGCCGATAACTTTACGATCGAAGAAATTGCAGAAGGCGTTGAATTCGCAAAGAAATATGGCGCGAAGATCTACGTAACAACGAATATTTTCGCCCATAATGAAAACATGGACGGGCTTGAAGACTATTTAAAAGCACTTGGAGACGCCAACGTTGCCGGTATCATTGTGGCAGATCCGCTTATTATCGAAACATGCCGCAGAGTGGCGCCGAATGTTGAGGTTCACTTGAGCACACAGCAGTCTCTTTCGAACTGGAAGGCTGTCCAGTTCTGGAAGGAAGAAGGTCTCGACCGCGTCGTGCTGGCACGTGAAACTAGCGCTCTTGAAATCAGAGAAATGAAAGAAAAGGTAGATATCGAAATCGAATCCTTCATTCATGGCGCAATGTGTATTGCATATTCCGGCCGCTGCGTGCTGAGCAATCACATGACAGCGCGGGATTCCAATCGCGGAGGCTGCTGCCAGTCATGCCGCTGGGATTATGATCTCTATCAAACAGACGGTGCCAACGCCGTTGCTTTGTATGGTGAAGAAGATGCACCATTTGCGATGAGCCCGAAAGATTTGAAGCTGATTGAATCCATTCCAAAAATGATTGAAATGGGGATCGACAGCTTAAAGATTGAAGGCCGCATGAAATCCATTCACTATGTAGCAACTGTTGTCAGCGTATACCGCAAAGTAATCGACGCTTATTGCGCTGATCCAGAGAACTTTGTGATTCAAAAAGAATGGCTTGAAGAGCTTGATAAGTGCGCCAACAGGGACACTGCGACAGCTTTCTTTGAAGGAACGCCAGGCTATGAAGAGCAAATGTTCGGCGAACACGCCAAGAAAACGACATATGATTTTGTCGGCTTAGTGCTGAATTATGATGAAGATACACAAATGGTCACGCTTCAGCAGCGCAATTTCTTCAAAAAAGGCGACGAAGTGGAATTTTTCGGACCAGAAATCGAAAACTTTACACATACGATTGAAACCATTTGGGACGAAGACGGAAATGAGCTAGATGCTGCCCGCCATCCCCTGCAAATTGTCAAATTCAAACTAGACAAAAAGATTTATCCGAGCAACATGATGAGAAAGGGGAAGTAACAGCCCATGGGTAAGAATCCAGTAGTCATTGGAATCGCAGGAGGTTCCGGTTCAGGAAAAACGAGTGTCACACGGTCCATTTATGAACAGTTTAAAGGACACTCAATTTTAATGATCCAGCAGGACCTTTATTATAAAGACCAAAGCCATCTTCCGTTTGAAGAAAGGCTGAACACAAACTATGATCATCCGCTTGCGTTTGATAATGACTATTTAATCGAGCATATTCAGGATCTATTGAATTACCGCCCGATTGAAAAGCCGATTTATGACTATAAGCTTCACACACGTTCAGAAGAAACGGTTCACGTAGAGCCAAAGGATGTTATTATCCTTGAAGGCATTCTTGTTCTTGAAGACAAAAGGCTTCGTGATCTGATGGATATCAAGCTTTATGTTGATACGGACGCTGACTTGCGTATCATCAGACGGATTATGAGAGATATTAATGAGCGCGGACGCTCTATTGATTCTGTCATTGAACAATATGTATCAGTGGTCCGTCCGATGCATAACCAATTCGTCGAGCCGACGAAACGATACGCTGATATTATTATCCCGGAAGGCGGTCAGAATCACGTCGCAATTGATCTGATGGTCACAAAAATTCAAACCATTCTTGAACAAAACGCGATTTTGTAATACCATAGCATAGACATAAATAACTCTGACCATATTATGTATAGGCAGGAAGGGAATGTGCGAATTCCCTTCTTTCCCTGTTTATAAACGCGAAATATTTGCAGAACGACACGATTCAGTTTAAGATAAACAGTACCTATATGGGAGAGAAGAACGAGGACTGCCCTGTGTTCTCATTCTTGTATTTTTTAGTTTATGCTCTCATACATAATCGAAGATGTTGAGGGACAACCAGAAGGAGTGAAGGGACATGGCACAAGAGAAAGTTTTTCCTATGACTGCAGAAGGAAAACAAAAACTTGAACAAGAATTAGAATATTTGAAAACGGTTAAACGAAAAGAAGTAGTAGAGCGAATCAAAATTGCGAGAAGCTTCGGAGACCTTTCCGAGAACTCTGAATACGATTCAGCGAAAGAAGAGCAGGCATTTGTAGAGGGCCGCGTGACGACTCTTGAAAATATGATTCGCAATGCGAAAATCATTGAAGATGACGGCGGCTCTAACGTTGTCGGTTTGGGTAAAACCGTCACTTTCGTCGAACTGCCTGACGGTGATGAAGAATCATATACGATCGTCGGAAGCGCGGAAGCTGACCCGTTTGAAGGGAAAATCTCAAACGACTCACCGATCGCAAAAAGCCTCTTGGGCAAAAAAGTAGATGAAGAAGTCACAGTACAAACACCGGGCGGAGAAATGCTCGTGAAAATTGTGAAAATTTCATAATATTTGTTTAGCAGCGAAACACCTCGTCCACAATGTGGGTGAGGTGTTTTTTTATGAAGATATCGAAACGAATGAAGCTGGCAGTCATCGCATTTTTGATTGTATTTTTTCTGCTTCTGCTGAGGCTTGCAGAAATCCAGCTGTTTTTCACAGAATCATTTTCTAAAAAGAAAATTAATTTGATTCAAGAAAGTGTGAAACAGCGGACGGAGGAAGTGCTTATTTCAGATGGAAGAGGCTCTTTTTTAGATCGAAACGGGCGGGCGCTGACAGGACAAAGCGAGCCTGCGGTTGTTTTGTTCCCTTTTCTGCTGACGCAGGATTGGCCGATCAAAAAAGTTGCGGACATCCTCGGCATGTCTGAAGATGATTTGCGCCAGACACTAGGTAAGGCAAAAAAACCGGTCATTTTGCAGCAAAAGAAAATCAAAACACTTTCAAAACAATCTATCACAAAAATCAATTCTTTGAAATATCCCGGCATTTACGGCGTATATATGGAGAATGAAGACAAGCCCAGCCTTGCTTCACATACGATAGGGAGCACGAACCAAGATCCGGCGCTGCTTCGCAAGAAATATCCTGACAAGGAGAGCCTTCCGATTACAACAGAAATCGGAACAACTGGTTTAGAACGGACATTTGACGAGTTTTTGCTTCCGGAACAAGACACAAAGCTTTTATATCATGTGGACGGAAAAGGAAACCCTTTGTTTGGCATGGACGTCAAATATACAGCTGAAGCCAATACATTTTATCCGCTCCAGGTCAAAACAACGATCGATCAAAGCATTCAAAAAGCGATGGAGGAGGTATTGGATGAACAGGGGCTGAAAAAGGGAGGAGCTGTGCTGCTGGACATCGAAAATAGCAGTGTTCTGGGAATTGTAAGCAAACCAGATGCGGATGTGTCCCGGCAAAACACACTTCAAAATTATATGCTGACGCCAATCTATCCCGGATCAGTTTTTAAAACAGTCATTGCCGCAGCTGCAATCGAAAATAATATGGTGAAGCCTAGTCAAACCTTTAATTGCAATTTAAACCTGTACGGGGAACCGGGGGACGACAAAGGAACCTTGTCTTTTGATGAAAGTTTTGCACAAAGCTGTAATTACACATTTACGAGTCTTGCAGAACAATTAATGAAAAAAGACAGCTCGGTTATTGAAGATATGTCCGAGAAGCTGGCTCTCACTGATCGGGCAGGCTGGGAGGGAAAACTGTACCACGAAACCGATTTCCGCCAGCTGTATAACGAAAAAAGCGGCGTGATTTGGGGGGATGAAAAAGACAAATCAGTCAAAAAAGCCATTGCGCAAACAGCAATCGGGCAGAAAAACGTAAAGGTAACGCCGCTGGAGGTAGCCAATATGATGGCGACAATCGCCCGCGGCGGAGAAAAACGGCAGGTGAAAATTGCCGAACAAATTGAGTATAAGAACGGCACAACGCTCGTTACGTTTAAAGATCAGAAGCTCAAAGGGGAAACGATAGACAAATATACGTCACAGCAGCTTCAAAAAATACTGCGGCGGGTGGTAGAATCTCCTTCCGGAACGGGCAGAAGGTTTCAAGATCTTCCGTATACTGTAGCAGGGAAGTCGGGCACAGCCCAAACAGGCAAGCTTTCAAAAGAGAAGGAAACGCTCTATGAAAAATGGTTTGCCGGATATTTTCCCGCGGATAAGCCGAAATACGCTCTGGTTGTTTTACACATGGATACACCGGGAGATAAGGCTCTGACAAATTCGGTGTTTTATGATATTGTTAAAAAAGTACACGAAATTGAAATCAATCAGAAATAGAACAACTTCTCAGCACATGTTAAAATATATGCTGAGCCAAGAGGGATAAAGGAGTGCAGAATTATTGAGCAATAATCAATCTCGTTATGAAAATCGTGATAAACGCAGAAAAGCCAATTTAGTGCTTAACATTTTAATCGCAATCGTATCCATACTAATTGTCGTAGTAGCAGCGAATCTCTTCATTAACAGTCCTTCTAGCAAAGATGTCAGCAAGGATTCTGAAACGGCGCAAAAACAGGAATCTCCGGCTTCAGGAAAGACGGAAAAGAAATCGGATGAGGATATAAAAGACAGCAAGAAAGATACATCTGACAGCGAAAAGGATTCTGAGAAGTCTTCTGACTCTGATTCCAAAAAAGATGATTCTTCTTCTAAAAAAGATGACTCTGATTCAGATTCAAGCTCAGATTCAGCCGGTGACGGGCTTAAAGATGCAAAAGTAACAGAAGGCGGCTCATCGAGCGATGTGGAAAAAACGTATGAAAATCCTGACTGGAAAGCAGTCGGAACTGAGCAGACTGGCGAGCATGCCGCTACTTATGATTCAAGCTCACAAGACTGGGCTGAGATGCTGAAAGCCATTTCATACGCAACTGGTGTCTCAACAGATAACATGACGGTGCTCTGGCTCGGAAATAACGGCAGCCCTCAGGATGCCAAAGGCAAGATTTTGGACAAGGCGACTGGGAATAAATATCAAGTCACGATTACATGGGTCGATGAAAAAGGCTGGAAGCCGACAAAAGTAGAAAAGCTAAAATAAACAAAAGCAGCCGGGTTAAAACCGGCTGCTTTTGTTTTAGGCTTCAGCTGCGAAATGAACCACCGCGCTGTACAATATTCTTCCTTCTGCCACAGCAGTTTGGTGTGAAACAGATTTCACCCGGAGCATGATGGCTTTATTGTTTTCAATTTGTGTATTGATTTTCTTTTCAAGCTCCTGCAATGAAGCGGCTTCAAAAAATTCCACTTTGTCTTTAATCAGATCTAATTGAAAATTCATGTCTTGACCCTCCAGCTTTCACAAGTCATATGAAGTATAAGCTTTTTTGCGGTCAATGCGCAATATGAGATGGCATAAAATACACAAAGTGTTTTAGTACCTGCTTTTCAGAAGATGTGGTATTATAGGAACTGTTCCATCATTAATTCATAGTATGCTTATAGGAATTATTAAATATGGAGTGTGACAAATATGGGACGTGAATTTATCCCTCTCTTTGAAGATTGGGCAGCAACTTATGATCAAACAGTACAAGGTTTAGATATTCAGTATAAAGAAGCGTTCAGAGGCTACGATCATATCCTTGATGCCATCGTCAGCAAATCTGGAACGCATGTGTTAGAATTTGGCCCGGGGACAGGGAATTTGACGGCTAAGCTGCTCGATGCAGGCAAAACTGTATTTGGAATCGAACCTTCTCCAGCAATGCGTAAACTGGCTTCTGACAAGCTTTCAGGCAGATCGGAAATCGTTGATGGAGACTTCCTGACATTCCCTGAGCCGCCATTTCAGGCTGATACAATTGTCAGTTCATATGCTTTTCATCATTTGACTGACGAAGAAAAGCGGGCTGCCATAAAGCAATATGGCAAATACCTTCACTTGCATGATAAAATAGTGTTTGCCGATACCGTCTTTGAAGATGCGCAAGCGTATCAACAGGCTATCGATAAAGCCCGTTCTCAAGGCTTTTATCAGCTTGCAAATGATTTAGAGACAGAGCATTATCCTACATTGGATGCGTTGAAAGAAATGTTTACAGCTGAAGGTTTTGCAGTCCGATTCACTCAGCAAAACGACTTCGTGTGGATAATGGAGGCGATCAAACGGTAAAGTGAAGGGAATGTGAATAGATGAGACTAGCAGTCATCGGAGCAATGGAAGAGGAAGTTACCATCTTAAGAAACAAACTTGAAAATGCAAAAACAGAAACGATCGCACACTGTGAATTTACAACAGGCGAATATGAAGGAACTGAAGTGATTCTTTTAAAATCAGGAATTGGAAAAGTAAATGCTGCGATCAGCACGACGCTTCTGCTTGACCGTTACAAGCCTGATTATGTCATTAACACAGGCTCAGCCGGCGGATTTCATCATACATTGAATGTAGGGGATGTCGTCATTTCTACTGACGTTCGCCATCATGATGTAGACGTAACGGCTTTTGACTATGAATACGGCCAAGTGCCGGGTCTTCCGGCTGCTTATGCGGCGGATGAAAAGCTGATCAGCATCACTGAAGAAGCGGTATCTGAACTCGACGGCATTCAGGTTGCAAAAGGAACGATTGCAACAGGCGATTCTTTCATGAACGATCCGAAGCGGGTTGAAGAGGTGCGTGCGAGATTTTCTGATTTGTATGCGGTTGAAATGGAGGCTGCGGCAGTGGCTCAAGTGTGCCATCAATTTAAAACGCCGTTTGTCGTCATCAGAGCGCTATCTGATATCGCAGGAAAAGAATCACATGTTTCATTTGACCAATTTTTAGAGCAGGCGGCTGTCCATTCAACAGAGCTTGTGTTAAAGGTGATCAAACGAATTCATTAAAACGGGGAGAACGTTCTCCTCCGTTTTTTCTAAAAACACCCTCTAATAAGGAGGAGGACATATATGACAGTGATTACGGACATTACCGAGCTGATTGGGAATACACCGCTTCTCCGCTTGAAGAACTTTGATGTTCCAGAAGGAGTCGCGGTGTATGCCAAGCTTGAAATGATGAATCCAGGGGGAAGCATCAAAGACAGACTGGGAGATATGCTGATTCGTGACGCGCTCGATTCAGGCAAGGTGAAGCCCGGCGGAGTGATTATAGAAGCTACGGCAGGCAATACAGGGATCGGCCTTGCGTTAAGTGCCAGAAAATATGGGCTGAAAGCGATTTTCTGTGTCCCTGAACATTTCAGCAGAGAGAAACAGCAAATTATGCAAGCGCTTGGCGCATCAATCATTCATACACCGCGTCAAGACGGAATGCAGGGCGCCATTCAAAAAGCCATTCAGCTGGAGACTGAAATTGAAAATTCTTATTGCGTTTTGCAATTTAAAAACCGAGTAAATCCATCGACTTACTATAAGACGCTTGGACCTGAAATGTGGGAAGCGCTTGATGGGAATATTCATACGTTTGTCGCAGGGGCAGGATCAGGGGGCACGTTCGCAGGAACTGCTTCCTTCTTAAAAGAAAAAAATCCAGCAGTCAAAACGGTGATTGTTGAACCGGAGGGCTCGATTTTAAACGGAGGAGAGCCTCACGCTCATAAAACAGAAGGCATCGGCATGGAGTTTATCCCCGATTATATGGATAAGAGCCATTTTGACGAGATCTACACCGTAACAGATGAGAATGCGTTTAGACTTGTGAAAGAAGCGGCAGAAAAAGAAGGCCTGCTGATCGGAAGCTCTTCAGGTGCAGCGCTTTATGCGGCATTGGAGGAAGCGAAAAAAGCATCCGCTGGAACTAACATTGTCACAGTATTTCCTGACAGCAGCGATCGATATATCAGCAAACAAATATACGAAGGAGGCATCTGATATGAAGAAAAAAACATTGATGATACATGGCGGAATCACAGGTGATGAGAAAACAGGCGCAGTTTCCGTGCCCATTTATCAAGTAAGCACGTACAAGCAGCCGAAAGCAGGACAGCATACAGGCTACGAGTATTCAAGAACGGCCAATCCGACTCGAACCGCTCTCGAAGCACTTGTGACAGAACTGGAAAGCGGGGAAGCAGGCTATGCGTTCAGCTCAGGAATGGCTGCCATTACAGCGGTTATGATGCTGTTTAACAGCGGAGATCATGTCGTGTTGACTGATGATGTGTACGGCGGAACATATCGCGTGATGACAAAGGTGCTTAACCGTCTTGGCATTGAATCAACATTTGTTGATACGAGCAGCAGGGAAGAAGTTGAAAAAGCGATTCGCCCTAATACAAAAGCCATTTATATTGAAACACCGACAAACCCGTTGCTCAAAATCACCGACCTGACGCTCATGGCTGATATCGCAAAAAAAGCGGGTGTTCTGCTTATTGTAGACAATACCTTTAACACTCCTTATTTTCAGCAGCCGCTTACTTTAGGCGCTGATATCGTACTTCACAGTGCGACAAAATATCTTGGCGGACACAGTGATGTCGTCGGAGGTTTAGTTGTGACAGCTTCGAAAGAGCTTGGAGAAGAGCTGCATTTTGTGCAAAACTCCACAGGCGGCGTGCTTGGCCCTCAAGATTCCTGGCTGTTAATGAGAGGAATCAAAACGTTGGGACTCAGAATGGAAGCGATCGATCAAAATGCGCGGAAAATCGCAAGCTTTCTTGAGAATCACCCTGCTGTCCAAACGTTATATTACCCTGGTTCTTCAAATCATCCCGGACATGAGCTTGCAAAAACGCAAGGATCGGGCTTCGGCGGCATGATCTCCTTTGATATTGGCAGTGAAGAACGGGTTGATGCGTTTTTAGGAAATCTGAAACTGTTTACCATTGCTGAAAGCCTGGGGGCGGTTGAAAGCTTAATTTCTGTTCCTGCAAGAATGACACATGCCTCTATTCCGAGAGAACGCCGGCTTGAGCTCGGCATTACGGACGGCTTGATCAGAATTTCTGTAGGAATTGAAGATGCGGAAGACTTGTTGGAAGATATCGGCCAAGCGCTTGAAAATATATAACAAATGGATAGAATTACTTTCTCTGTAAGCCGCCGGATTATATTATAATAGTCGTATACTATGAATCTGGCAGGTGATTCTTTTGAACAAAAATAGAATGAAATCTTTAAAAGAAGACTACAAGCATTTTGCTTTTACATTGCTTGCAGTCAGCACTTTTTTATATATAGGCGCAGTTCTCCCTGATCAAGGCTTAACATTAGGCCAGAAATCGACGATGTTTTTAGCGGATTGCGTATTTTTAGCCGGTGCCTTCTTTTGCGCTGACCGTTCACTTATTTACAAGAAGCGTTTGGAAGAAGCCGACGAATAAAAAAACAGCCATCATCAAGCGATGGCTGTTTTTCTGTTATTGTTCTCGAAGTTCTTTTCCCATGCCTTTTAAAAACTGAAGGCCGAAGCCGACGGCTCTGTTGATGTCAGGGTCGTTCATTGCTTTTAACAGGTCGAGAACCCCGACTTTCTTGTCTTCTTTTAAAAAGCTTTGTGCCTGTTCAGTCCCAGCCATTACGCTTTCTAAAAGCTTTGCTGTAAACTCAGGATCGGCTTTTGTCAATGCGCCTCCGGCGGCCATCATCGTGTTGATGAGGTTGGTGACAGGCTCGCGGGAAACTTGGCCAAGCGCAATCTTGGCAATGTCTTCCTTCGCTCTGAGCATGCTTGTTGCCGCATCAAAAATTCCAAGATCATTGAGTTCATTCATTAACGTCATCGTTTTAGAGACGGCGTCCTCATTTTCCGCCAGCAGCTCTTTCAGTTCTTCTATTTTTTCAAGCTTAATTTGCTCGGCTGTTTTTGTTTCTTTTTTGATCGTCGTAATCGGAGTGGCCATTCGTTTTCCTCCTATCGTTTAATCAGTCAGATGGACATAGCCAGGACGGTTCCATTTTCTTTCTGCTTCGACTCCGTTTTGCGGATGCCGTTTTTTGTTGCGCGGATTTGTTTTTGGAAGCGGCGCTGTTTCACAGCCGCCAAGCACTTCCATGCGGACCTTTGTCTGTTTATAAGCAGGCGTGTTCGTCCGTTTATCAGCTGCAGGGCCCGTCAAGAAGTTAATCGCTGACTCCTTGTCTGTCGAGTTCATTGGCAGATAGAGTTCATTTTTCCGTACCCGGTCTGTGATCAGCGCGTTCAATTTGACTGCTCCGAACGGAGAAACGAGCCGTACAAGCGAACCGTCACAAACACCTCGCTCTTGTGCAAGCTCAGGCGAGATCTCAACGAATACATTCGGCACTTTCGCTTGGATGCCTTTCGATTTATTTGTCATGTTTCCTTCGTGGAAATGCTCCAGCATCCGGCCGTTATTGATATGAAGGTCATATTCCTCCGGAAATGCCGCTGGCTCAGTCCAATCAGAAAGGGCAAAGCGGGCTTTTTTGTCAGGGAAATTAAATCCGTCTTCATACAGAAGCGGTGTGCTTTCACCTGTGAAGCTGCCCCATAGGAAGCTGTTCCAGCCTTCTAGCACCTCATAGCTTGCTTTGGCAAACAGAGGAGAAAGACTTGCCATTTCAGAGAAAATGTCACTTGGATGGCTGTAATTCCAATTCGCTCCTAAACGGTTTGCCACCTCTTGAATAATCCACCAGTCCGGTTTTGCGTCACCAAGCGTCGGAAGCGCCTGGTACAATCGCTGGACACGGCGTTCTGTGTTGGTAAATGTTCCGTCTTTTTCAAGTGAAGGAGTGGCCGGCAAGACGACATCAGCATATTGAGCTGTTCTTGACAGGAAGATGTCCTGTACCACGAAGAAATCAAGGCTTGATAAAATATCATGCACATGGTTCGCGTTTGAATCGACCAGTGCCATATCCTCACCGACAAGATACATAGCTTTCATTTTTCCTTCTTCAATGGCATGAAGCATTTGAATATTATCTAAACCAGGCTTTCCATCAATCTCGACACCATATGCCTCTTCAAATTTAGCGCGTGCTTTGTCATCTGTAATATGCTGATATCCCGGCAGCCAGCCAGGCAATGTTCCCATATCACATGCGCCTTGCACGTTATTGTGTCCGCGCAGAGGATAAGCGCCGGCACCTGGACGGCGATAGTTGCCCGTAGCGAGAAGCAGGTTTGAAATGGCTGCTGATGTATCAGAACCGCCTGTATTTTGTGTGACACCCATTCCCCAAAGGACACAAGTGCCGTCAGCATCACGAATCATTTCAGCAATTTGAATGATGTTTTCTTTTGAAAGGCCTGTGATGCGTTCTGCATAATCAAGCGTATACGTTTTAAGGGTTTCTTTATAATCTTCAAAGTAATTGACGTTCTCATCAATAAACGCCTGATCGTGCCAGCCTTGGTCAATCATATATTTCGTAACAGCCATCAGCCAAACTTGGTCTGTGCCTTGTTTAGGGCTGATGAACAGATCAGATCGCTCGGCCATCTCATTTTTACGCAGGTCGGCAACAATCAGTTTTTGACCGTGAAGCTTGTGCGCCCGTTTGACGCGTGTTGCGAGCACCGGGTGTCCTTCCGCCGGATTGGCGCCGACGATGATGACGAGACCGGCTTTGGCGATATCTTTAATCGTGCCGGCGTCACCGCCCATGCCGACAGTGCGGAACAATCCGTCTGTAGCAGGAGACTGACAGTAGCGTGAACAGTTATCGACGTTGTTTGTTTCAAATACCTGACGCGCTAGCTTTTGAATGACGTAGTTTTCTTCATTCGTAATTTTAGAAGAAGAGATAAACCCTACAGAGCCTTTACCGTACTGCTCTTTAATTGATCCTAGTCTGCTTGCAACAAGATCGAGGGCCTCTTCCCAAGAAGATTCCACAAAAGCTCCGTTTTTACGGATTAAAGGTTTTGTGATCCGCTCTTCAGAATTGACGAAATCCCAGCCGAATTTCCCTTTGACACATGTGGAAATCGCGTTAACCGGAGCATCAGAAACAGGCTGGATCTTTAGAATATCCCGGCCTTTTGTCCATACTTCAAATGAACACCCGACACCGCAGAACGTACATACAGTTTTTGTTTTTTTCGTTCTCGTTTCTCGCATGGCCGCTTCAACTTCCGAAATGGCAAAAATGCTGCCATATCCCGGTTCAACGTTTTTCACGAGGTCAATCATCGGCTCCATAACGTCCTCTTTAATCCCTGTCATAAAGCCAGCCTGCCCGAGCATTGATTTTTCCATCAATGCATTACATGGACATACTGTGACACACTGACCGCAGCTGACACAAGAAGATTCATTGATCGGAACTCCCTCATCCCAAATAACGCGAGGGCGTTCGCGTTCCCAGTCGATTGAGAGTGTTTCATTTACCTGAAGGTTTTGACAGACCTCAACACACTGGCCGCAGGCAATACATTGGTTTGGATCATAGCGGTAAAAAGGATGAGACATATCAACCGCGCAAGAAGGATCTTCTTTTGGCGTGTATGGGTATTTTTGATGCTCGATCCCCATCATTTCCGCTGTATTATGCAGCGTACAGTTTCCATTGTTGTTATCGCAAACTGTACAATACAGCAAATGATTTTCAAGAAGGCGGTCCATCGCTTCGGTTTGCGCTTCTTTCACTCGATTTCCTGAAAGATCAATAGACATCCCGTTTTCTGCAACCGTCGCGCATGAACGAACCAGCTTGCCGTTTGCCTCTACTATGCAAGTATCACAAGTTTGAATCGGGTCAACCTCTGGTACGTGGCAAATCTGCGGGTACTCAATTCCGTTTTCATTTAAAATATCTAAAATTGTGGCCCCTGCTCGTGCTTGAATTTCTGTTCCGTCTACACGGACACTGATCGACTTAACGTCCATCATATTCATATTCCCCTCCATCTTTCTTTCAAGAAGTCAAAAAAAGCCATGTATAGATACACCTGCCCTTAATTCTAAGAAGGTGTAAACACACATGGCGGAATAGTTCACTAGCAAGTCTTACTAACAGACCAATCCTTGATTTTTATAAAACGATAGACTCATAACAAGATCCTATTACAAATCCATCAACACTGCTTTTATTATAATGTGATATTTATTATAATACAATATGGCAGGAAAATTTTAACCAAGTGAAATGTCCTGAGGGGAACCGGGAAAAGCCTTTATAAGGCAATATCGGAAGGGGTAATCAGCATGTCTAAAAAAATTCATGAATTCAATGATATTATTCGAAAACTTCGCAAAGAATTGTTCGGAAAAGGGCCTGAGAGAATTCATACTGTATTTGTAGAAAACATGGCAGTTTCAACACTGTACGGAAATCTGAGTGCAAGCGAGCAGTTTATCGCCCGCACGCCTGAAGGAAGAGAGATGGTACATGCGGCCCGGACAAGCCTAATTCAAGACCTTTATTCCAAACAAACACCGGAAGGAATGGAGGAACTCATGGGAGCTAAGCTAGTCCATTTGTTTTCTGATATTAAAATTGAGGAAAACATCGCTGTATCTGTATTTGTTTTTGACCGAAAAATAGATGAGCAAAAAGAAGCTCTGCAAAGCTAGTATATTTGTCATTGACACAAATTTGTCACATTTGATATGATGTTGCTACAGTTATAGAAGGCTAAAGCAATGGAATGTATGCACGAACTGTATATATTCTCTTTCAATATCTCACATACTGCTTGATATTGTTGTATGGGTATGCATACAAGTTAGGCAGCATTCAAACGCCTGGTTTGACACAGGTTATTTGAGTGCTGCCTTTTTTATTGCCTTTCTTGCATAACTGTGAGAAAAGAAGAAGTAATGGAGGCGTTTAATTATGGCTTTTCGAAAACCGGATGAAATAGCGGAAGCAGCAATTGAAGCAGGGATGAAAAAAATTAAGCTCCCGCTGCCGTCACTGCTTGTGCTGGGGTTTTTAGGCGGTGCATTTATCGCGCTTGGGTATTTGCTTGATATCAGGGTAATCGGCGATCTTCCGAAAGAATGGGGGAGCCTGTCCAGTTTGATTGGTGCAGCAGTATTTCCAGTAGGCCTGATCCTAGTCGTTCTCGCTGGCGCTGAACTGATCACAGGCAATATGATGTCAGTTGCGATGGCGTTATTCTCGAGAAAAATATCAGTAAAAGAGTTGGCGATTAACTGGGGAATCGTCACAATTATGAACTTAATCGGCGCATTGTTTGTTGCGTACTTTTTCGGGCATTTGGTTGGATTGACTGAAACAGGTCCTTATTTAGAAAAAACGATTGCCGTTGCCCAAGGAAAGCTTGATATGAGCTTTGGCAAGGTTCTCATTTCCGCCATCGGCTGTAACTGGCTTGTATGTCTTGCAGTGTGGCTTTCTTTCGGCGCCCAAGACGCAGCAGGAAAAATCCTTGGCATCTGGTTCCCAATCATGGCTTTTGTGGCTATCGGATTTCAGCACGTTGTCGCCAACATGTTTGTGATTCCTGCTGCCATTTTTGCAGGCTCATTCACGTGGGGGCAGTTCATCGGAAACATCATTCCGGCTTTTATCGGTAATGTCATCGGCGGAGCTGTATTTGTAGGTCTCATTTATTTTATTGCATATCATAAGAAAGACCGTTCCAGAAAAGAAATGAAGCAGGTGTCATGACCAACGGGCAAATCCATTCGATGATTTGCACAATTTCCATCCATTTTTAGAAAAAGATGTTTACAAAATGGAATTTGGTGGATATACTTACAAAGTAAGAAAAAAGCAAAGGAGGCTGAACCAAAATGACAATCAGAAAACGACGTCAACCTGTACGTGATACACATGTAAAAGTTCATGATTTATTCAGCCTGTGGAAGAGTTCGTGTCCTTCCTTAACCGATGCTTATCGCACGCATTAAATTCGGAATAGTCGGACATACGCAACTCCCCGCAGGCAGTAGAGGCATTGGTGTCTTCTTTTGTCTGCGGTTTTTATTTGCCCGCAGCAGAAGAGTGTGCCGCGGGTTATTTCGCTTGTGCGGACTTTGAAAGGGGGTGAGCGATATGACGATTAACCTATTCTTTTTAACGTTAACGATTAAAAAACGGTTTAAAAGCCTGGAAGAATTCGAACGAGAACAGCAGATTGAGCAGATTTATGATGAAATGAAAGAGTCTCAGTTAAAGCATCTTTATTTAACAAACTGGCGCTAAAAGCAACGAAAAAAACTGAAGGGGGAATGGCATATGCTTAGAATGGAACTATTGATGCATTATACTATGGAGAAGGACCAAGTTTAGCGAAACAGCTGTCAAGAAAATGCCTGCCTGCATACAATAAATCAACGTTACTGTGAGGCAGGTGATGGCATGATGAACGATTATCAAAAAAGGCTGCCGTCGATTGGCCATGGTTATGCGTCCATGCCGCATTCCTTCAAACATGGTTATGGAAATCCATTCCGACAGCAGAGGCTGATGGCAATGCAGCAGCAAAGGCTGTATGTATTCCCTTATCATTGGCATTAGAAAGAGGGCAGAAAACATTATGTTTTCTGCTTTTTTTGCGGAAAAAAATGAAAAAGTTTAGTTCTGTTGAAACATTTTTCAATACATTGCCGTCTAGTTGGTACCTTCCTTCACTTTTAGAAATGAAGATGATGTTTATTTTTTTAAGATAATAAATAAACATAGGAAACCAAAAGCAGGTGTTTAAAATGCTAGAAAATAGACTCTATAAACGATCGAATTTTTGGAAATTATTTTCTTGGAAATATAAGCTAACCAAAACAATTGAGCATATGATGATTGACTCTATAGATATACAAGGAAATGACAGAATTTTAGAAATTGGAATTGGAAACGGCACTGTCTTTAAAAGCATAACCAAGAAACTAGAAAAGGGAAGCCTAAAAAGCATTGATCCTTCAAAACGAAAGGTAAGACAGATATCACGTGCGAATCGAAAGAACATGGGGAACGGGGAGGTTTTTCATGGCTATCCAGAGGACATTCCCTTTGATGACCGTACCTTTAATAAAGTCTTTTCTTTACATACGGTTCAAAGCTGCACCGATATTAGGCTTGCATTAAGAGAAATTTACAGGGTGCTTCAAATTGACGGTCGATTTTATATCAGTATTGACACAAAGACCGGTGAAAAAGAGAAAACGTATATTCAACTGCTGAAAGACCAGCATTTCAGGGATCTTTCTGTTATCCGGCGTGATTCCTGTCTATGTATTGTGGCTGTTAAATAAAAAATTTCTCGGGAAATATATCCAAGATCCTCGCTTTAGGATTTGGGTATATTTTCTTAATTTTTTATTTTTTGCATATACTTTATATTAAAAAAAGTTTTTTTCATATAAACTTATAACAGAAGAAAGAACAAAGAGGTGATTTCAGACAGGGCAGACATTCTTTGTGAACAAAAGGAATGAATATTCATTCCGCAAACGAATCGGAGGTTGTCAGATTACATGTTATCCGCATCCAGCAGTAAATACGACATGATTATGAAAGCGTCGGTCTCACTTTTTACGGAAAGGGGTTTTGACGCTACCACTATTCCTATGATAGCTGAACGTGCTCACGTAGGGACAGGAACGATCTATCGTTATTTTGACAGCAAAGAAACACTCGTCAACGTACTGTTTCAAGAAAGCATCCAGCGATTTACGGAAAAACTGAAGCAAGACGTTTCAGAATTGCCTGTCAGAGAAGGCTTTCACCACGTATTTTGCTGTCTCGTTCAGTTTACGAAAGAGAGCGACTATGCGCTTTTTTTTCTTGAAACAAAAAAAGATGCTCATTACTTAAATCATACAAGCAAAAAAATGATAGAAAATCTGACTCAAATGCTTGATGACTATTTTAATAAGGGAAAAGCGGAAGGCGTGATTCGCAGCCTGCCCTCTAATGTGTTAATTGCGATTGTATTAGGGGCGTTTCTCAAGATATATCAGCTCGTTCAAACAGGTGATATAGAGATGGACACTGATTTAATTACTGAATTGGAACAATGCTGCTGGGACGCCATTAAGCTTCATTCATCACAAAAATAAGGAAAGGGAGATGTTAATGAAACAGGCAAGCGCAATACCTCAGCCCAAAACATACGGACCTTTAAAAAATCTTCCGCATCTGGAAAAAGAACAGCTTTCTCAATCCTTATGGCGGATAGCTGATGAATTGGGACCGATTTTCCGTTTTGATTTTCCGGGAGTATCCAGTGTTTTTGTATCGGGCCACAATCTTGTGGCAGAAGTATGTGATGAAAGCCGCTTTGACAAGAACCTTGGCAAAGGCTTGCAAAAGGTGCGCGAATTCGGGGGAGATGGCTTATTTACAAGCTGGACGCACGAACCGAACTGGCAAAAAGCCCACCGCATTTTGCTGCCGAGTTTTAGTCAAAAAGCGATGAAAGGCTACCATTCTATGATGCTGGATATCGCAACCCAGCTGATTCAAAAATGGAGCCGGTTAAACCCTAATGAAGAAATTGATGTAGCAGACGATATGACACGTCTGACGCTTGATACGATTGGGTTATGCGGATTTAACTATCGATTCAACAGCTTTTACCGTGATTCACAGCATCCGTTTATCACCAGTATGCTCCGTGCCTTAAAAGAGGCGATGAATCAATCAAAAAGACTGGGCCTGCAAGATAAGATGATGGTGAAAACGAAGCTGCAGTTTCAAAAGGATATAGAAGTCATGAACTCCCTGGTCGATAGAATGATAGCTGAGAGAAAGGCGAATCCGGATGATAACATCAAGGATCTCTTGTCTCTCATGCTTTATGCCAAAGATCCAGTAACCGGTGAAACGCTGGATGATGAAAACATAAGGTATCAAATCATCACATTTTTAATTGCTGGACATGAGACAACAAGCGGTTTGCTTTCCTTTGCGATTTATTGTCTGCTTACACATCCAGAAAAACTGAAAAAAGCTCAGGAGGAAGCGGATCGCGTGTTAACGGATGACACGCCTGAATATAAACAAATCCAGCAGCTCAAATACACTCGGATGGTTTTAAATGAAACCCTCAGACTGTATCCAACAGCTCCGGCTTTTTCTCTATATGCGAAGGAGGATACTGTTCTAGGCGGTGAATATCCGATCAGCAAAGGGCAGCCAGTCACTGTTTTAATTCCAAAACTGCACCGGGATCAAAACGCTTGGGGACCGGATGCGGAAGATTTCCGTCCGGAACGGTTTGAGGATCCTTCAAGTATCCCTCACCATGCGTATAAGCCGTTTGGAAACGGACAGCGCGCTTGTATTGGCATGCAGTTTGCTCTTCAAGAAGCGACAATGGTTCTCGGTCTTGTATTAAAGCATTTTGAATTGATAAACCATACTGGCTACGAACTAAAAATCAAAGAAGCATTAACGATCAAGCCGGATGATTTTAAAATTACTGTGAAACCGCGGAAAACAGCGGCAATCAATGTACAGAGAAAAGAACAGGCAGAAATCAAAGCAGAAACAAAGCCAAAAGAAACCAAACCTAAACACGGCACACCTTTACTCGTTCTTTACGGTTCAAACCTTGGGACAGCTGAGGGAATAGCCGGTGAATTGGCTGCTCAAGGCCGCCAGATGGGCTTTACAGCTGAAACGGCTCCGCTTGATGATTATATCGGCAAGCTCCCTGAAGAAGGGGCAGTCGTCATTGTAACGGCTTCTTATAATGGGTCGCCGCCTGATAATGCTGCCGGCTTTGTAGAGTGGCTGAAAGAGCTTGAGGAAGGCCAATTGAAAGGTGTTTCCTATGCGGTATTCGGCTGCGGGAACCGGAGCTGGGCCAGCACGTATCAGCGGATTCCCCGCCTGATTGATGACATGATGAAAGCAAAGGGGGCATCGCGTTTAACAGCGATTGGGGAAGGTGACGCCGCCGATGATTTTGAAAGCCATCGCGAGTCTTGGGAAAACCGCTTCTGGAAGGAAACGATGGACGCATTTGATATTAACGAAATAGCCCAGAAAGAAGACAGGCCTTCATTATCGATTACTTTTCTCAGTGAAGCGACGGAAACGCCGGTTGCTAAAGCATATGGCGCGTTTGAAGGGGTTGTGTTAGAGAATCGAGAACTCCAGACAGCTGACAGCACGCGTTCAACCCGCCATATTGAATTGGAAATTCCGGCTGGTAAAACATATAAAGAAGGCGATCATATCGGAATCCTGCCGAAGAACAGTAGGGAGCTTGTTCAGCGGGTTCTCAGCCGATTCGGTTTGCAGTCCAATCATGTGATAAAAGTAAGCGGAAGCGCTCATATGGCTCATCTGCCGATGGATCGGCCGATCAAAGTAGTGGATTTATTGTCGTCCTATGTAGAGCTGCAGGAACCGGCATCAAGGCTTCAGCTTCGGGAGCTGGCCTCTTATACAGTTTGTCCGCCGCATCAAAAAGAGCTGGAACAGCTCGTTTCAGATGATGGCATTTACAAAGAGCAGGTACTTGCAAAACGTCTTACCATGCTTGATTTTTTAGAGGATTATCCTGCTTGCGAAATGCCGTTTGAACGGTTTTTAGCACTTTTGCCATCACTAAAACCGAGATACTATTCCATTTCAAGCTCACCGAAAGTTCATGCAAATATCGTGAGCATGACGGTAGGAGTTGTGAAAGCCTCAGCATGGAGCGGCCGAGGTGAATACCGGGGGGTCGCCTCTAATTATTTAGCAGAGTTGAATACAGGTGATGCAGCAGCTTGCTTCATTCGTACGCCGCAGTCCGGATTCCAGATGCCGGATGAGCCTGAAACGCCTATGATTATGGTCGGGCCGGGCACAGGAATTGCGCCATTCAGGGGCTTTATTCAGGCAAGATCGGTTTTGAAGAAGGAAGGAAGCACCCTTGGTGAAGCACTTTTATACTTCGGCTGCCGCCGCCCGGACCATGACGACCTTTACAGAGAAGAGCTGGATCAAGCGGAACAGGACGGTTTGGTCACAATCCGCCGATGCTACTCGCGCGTCGAAAACGAACCAAAAGAATATGTCCAGCACTTGCTCAAGCAAGATACGCAGAAATTGATGACACTCATTGAAAAAGGGGCTCATATTTACGTATGCGGTGATGGATCACAAATGGCTCCTGATGTAGAGAAGACTTTGCGATTGGCGTATGAAGCTGAAAAAGGAGCAAGTCAGGAAGAATCAGCTGAATGGCTGCAAAAGCTGCAAGATCAAAGACGTTATGTGAAAGACGTTTGGACAGGAATGTAAAATATAAAATCCCGCCAATCTGATTGGCGGGATTGCTTTGCATATGAGAAAACCGGCACGATAATGAAATCTACTGAAAAGGATGTTATAGGGAGTATCGCGCCGGCCTTATTATTCATATCGTCATGCAGAGGCAAAAGTTTAGTTCTTTTTACCTTATTTTTAAAAATAAATAGTCTAAAAGTCTTGTTTTTGATTTTCAACTCAGGCTTTTGGCATTTTGTTCTTGCTTATTCCTTAAGATCAGTCATCTGTTGAAGATTGATGCTTGAATTGCTGTTCCACATGCTTACGGTAATGAAAGTCATGAATCAGCCGAATGGTCGGCCTGATTAACAGCAGCAAACTTCCGATCGCAAACAGCCATATCCCTGCCGACATTAATCGGTCATAAAAAAAGAAAAAGCTCCCGACGAGAAACAAAGCACCAATGATAAAATCGTTAACTGTATAAAGAATCTTATATCGTTTTTTGAAAAAAAGTTCATATCGTTTCAGCTCTTTTTGGAAGTCATGTTCTTCATTTACTGTCACCATCATCCCTCCATTCTATTTTGGCTTACCCTTACGTAAACGGAATGTAAACATAAGGGCAGCCTTGCTGAAAGGAGACATAATCAACGATCAGAAACTAAGGTGAAAAAGTGATCCGCATAGGATCTCTTTTTTATGATTTCATCGCCTGAACAATAAGAGCGGTCAAAGCTTTTGCTCCTTTAGGAACCAAGTGAACACCATCAGGGGTAAAATATTCCGGATGCTGAAGGGCTTCTGTATGCCAGTCAACTAACGTAACATTTTGATGTGCGCTTGCCTGGTGCTGTAAAGATTCATTAACCTTGCTTTCCCATTGGCGGGGAACCCGTGTATTGACAAGATAGATATGGGCTTTTGAGAAAGATTGAAGCAGTTGTTCGATTTGGCTGTTTGTAAAGTAGCCATTGGTTCCAAGCTCAATGATGACAGCCTTGTTCGGCTGATTAAAAGACTTGTATTCCCTTGCGAGTTCCAAAGCTTGAGACATTTGTCTTCCTACCTTTCCATCAATCGTCACATTTGAAAGTGACTGACGCAGGTGTGAAGAAATATCAAGCATGACAGAATCTCCTATAGCTAAAACTTCTTTCGCAGTGTCTGCTGGTTTTTTCTGCTGTTGGGATTGCGTGTCTTTCTTTTTATGAGTCTCTTGCCCACTATCTTTGTTTTCCTTTTGACGTTGATCCGATTCTGTTGTCTTTTGTTCAGGATTGTGTTTTTTATCTGCTGCAGCGTTCTTTTTATCCCCAGAAGCCTGGCTGGTGTCAGCATTTGTTTCTTGTGAGCTATAGGTCCATTTGGTAGGGTGCTTTTGCTCTCCGGCTAACCCAGACAGCCCGCCTGCAAAAATAAGTATAGCGAAAATGACGAAACCAATTGACAGTTTGCTGATGACAGATGTCGTTTTCCATTCCTTGATTCTATGTACAAAAACACGGCGGAAAAATGACCTAAATCCCTGTGTCCGTATCGGCTTCTCAATAAAATGGTAGGAAAGCTCGGCAAGTATACATGTCACAATGATCTTTAGCAAGATATGCCAAAAAACAGGGTTTCCGATTTCTTGAACTGGCGTGCTTAACACAATAACAGGGTAGTGCCAAAGATAAATTCCGTAAGACCTCGTTCCAAGCCACCGAAGCGGCCTCCATGAAAGCAGATTGCCTAAAAAGCTGCTCGGATGGCAAACACATGCAATAAGGATTGCGGCAGTCACGCTAATGAATAGCATTCCGCCTCTGTAAAGAAAAGGCTCGTATTCATCTGTGAAATAGACACACAACACTAAAATACAAAATGCCAAAAATTCAGTGGCGTGCAAAGTGTGCTTCAGTTTGCTTGGCAGCTTGTTGGAAGACAGCCTTTTCATCGGCCATACCAAAGCTAAGGCACATCCGATGAGAAGTTCAAACGAACGAGTGTCTGTGCCATAGTAAATGCGGCTCGGATCTCCGCCAGGTTCATACAGTACGCTCATCATCACGGCTGAACAAAGTGCAAGCAATGATATCACCGCAGCCAATCTGGCGCGGCTTTTCATTATGTACATTCCAACAACTAAAAATATCGGCCATATGATATAAAATTGTTCTTCAATCGCCAGCGACCAAAGGTTTTTTAGAGGTGATGGGGAACCGAAACTATCAAAATATGATAGCTTGTGAAAAATAAACCACCAATTGCTCATATAAAAGAGAGAAGAGATCGCATCTCCACGTACAGTGTGTAATAGTTCTCGATCAAACAATACGACCCACACAACAGTGGAAAAGATCATAAGGTAAGCCGCCGGCAGAAGCCGCCGAATGCGGCGCACCCAAAAATCTCGAAAATCAAGATTGATATCATTTCCATATGCCGGTAATAGAATAGATGTAATCAAATATCCGGATAAAACAAAAAAGATATCAACTCCGATAAAACCTCCGTTAGCCCAATTGAAATTTAGATGATAAGCGATAACTGACAGGACGGCGAAAGCCCGAAGGCCATCAAGTCCAGGAATGTATCGATGATGCTGTGTCTTGTGATACATGGGTATTCCTCCAATAGTATGCAAATATTCTCGTTGTTTTTGATAGCGGGGTTACGACCTCGAATAGAGAAGAGAGAAAACATCCATAATCTTGGATGGATGTTTTTATTTTATCGAATGTAACGTTCTCCCACGAGCAAGTTTGAAATGACGCTGGTTGGAATTGTAAACTCGGTAACGCCCATATAGCCGGGGGCGACTTCATATTCGTCAAATGAGATCACAAGTTTATGGTCTTCAGTAATGTAAAACGTCTGATCAGGAAGAATCGTTTTGAACGGTTCTGCATCTTCGTCAGTGAGCCAATATATTTTATTTGGATCTTCCTTCATTTGTTGTTTCATTTGCTCTCTAATATTTTGACTGATGACTTTAATATACCGCTCATCTTTGAATAAGCTTTTTAATGTAAGTAAAATATCATTCTTCTTGTCAATTGTAATATAACGGCTTTGTGTGTAGGAAGATGCTTGTGTTTTTTCAATATTGCGCCGGATAGAGAGTAAATCTGGCGTGTCTGTGACCGTCTCGTAATCACTGTAGATGCTGAGATGCCCTTTTTTGTTTTTGGATGTGGACTGTATAAACTCTTTATACAGCTGCTGGCTTTCTTTCAAGTATTTCTCGTTAATGCTGTTTTCAAGCTCTTTATTAGAAAGCCCGGACAAAGCAGGTGTTTTGACATCAATGCTTGATTGGTCTTTTTCCTCTTTGATTTCAATAAAGGTGATCGCTTTGACGATTTTGCCGATGACAGGGATCTTTGACATAGCCTGAGCAGCGTCAGGGTTGATATTAACAAGCGCAGTGAATAAAATAGCTGCAGCGATTGCTGCTGATGTCGGCCACATGACGATTCTTTTCTTTTTTGGTTCTTGCTGAAGGGCTTTTTCAACAATGATATCCAATTCTTTAGGAATCTGAACATTTTTATATTCTTCTCTTAATTGCTGTAATCTCTTATCCATTAAGAAAGATCCTCCTTCGTCAACTGAATGCGCATCAGTTTCAATGCTCTGTATAGGCGCGTTTTGACGGTATTCGTGTTTTCTCCTGTAATTTCCGCAATTTCTTCTAATTTGAGGTCTTCAAAAAAACGTAAAATAATAATGGTTTTATAGCGGTACGGCAATTCGTCAAGCGCTTCATGGAGATCAGTATCCTTGTAATGGTCTTCCTTTCCTTTGCTTAAAAATTCTATCGTTTCGTCGTCCATCACTCTTATCTTTTTTTGTTTGCGCAAAAAATCAATGGCTGTCCGCACTAAAATTTTATAAAACCAGCTTTTTATCGTCTCAGGGTTCCTGACCGTTTCAACTGAGCTCAGCGCTTTTTTTATCGATTCCTGAACAATATCTAATGCGTCATCTTGATTTTTCACATAACTGAAAGCCAACCTGTAGAAATCTTGCTTATGGTCAGTTATGCATGTGACAAGCAACGCTTTTGTTGTTTGTTTTTTCTTCATTGCAATAAAGGGCTCCTTTTTGAATATACGTATATCGTAGGCTGTTACCTAGGATAGACGCGGCAGGCTGAAAAATAGTTTGCGCAGAATCACATTTTTTAAAAAGAGAGTTATGCATAAAAAAACAAGGCTTGTTTTGTACAAGCCTTGTTTTGGTTAAGCGATGCGAATATTATTCCAAATAATGTTTTTTGAAATCTGAGTGAATAGAAAATTTACGGCGCAACTGGATGAGATTTTTCCCGAAGCTCTCTTCTAAAAGCTCTCTATGCTTTTTCAGAATTTCCATGAGGTACAGATCATGAATGATCACTTCAGTAATAGGCATGACTAAACCTACATGCATCGTCCATGCAGCACGGCTGTCGTTGCCAAGTGAGACAATGCCTGCTACGACTTCTGAATCATCTCCGCTATAGACAAGCCACCGGCCGTCATACTCTTCTGTAATTTCACTGCTCATATCATGAAGATAAACATTGGCAAAATCAGATACGATGTCTCCGTACGCAATAATGGTGACAATAACGCCTTGTTCTGCCGCATGTTTGAGCTCTGCTTCTATCTCCTCAAAATCCTCTTTCCATATTTCTAAGAGGATTCTTTTTTTGGCAGATAAAATACAAGCCTTCACCTTTTCAAGAATTTCACTGCGGCCGGTGATATTCCAGATGTTTTCCCGGTCATTAGCAGTCTGCTCGAACTTTTCAAAATATTTCTCAGCCTGATCAAAATGCTCTTCCGCTTTGAGCCGGCGGTTTTTAATCAGTTCTTTTGCGGGGACAGGAACATACTGAGGCGTATTTCCATGACTGACAAAAACATCTCCCCTGATCACAAGGCTTTCCAGGACTTCATAAATTTTAGAACGGGGCACTCCGGATTTTTTGGCAACGGCATAGCCTGTTAAAGGTGATTCTTGCAATAACGCCAAATAAGCTTTCGACTCATATTCTGTAAAATTGAGGTTTTTTAAAATGTCTAACATATTTTCTTTCATATATCCTCCAATATAAAGAGCAATCGCTGCCTTAGTAATCGCTATTTTAACAAACCATATTGATTTATTCCAAACGCATTGATACACTTTTATAAGTAGTTACTTTTGTAGTCACTATATGATTGAGGGGATTTTTAAAGGGGGAGAGAACAATGCACAGCTTACTCGCATACATACCGATCGCTGCCATGATGGTTATCATGCCGGGGGCAGATACGATGCTTGTGATGAAAAATACGCTTAGGTATGGCCCGAAAGCCGGCCGTTATAACATTCTCGGATTGGCAACAGGACTTTCCTTTTGGACGGTGATTGCCATTTTAGGATTATCAGTGGTGATCGCAAAGTCAGTGATTCTTTTCACAACGATCAAATATTTGGGAGCGGCATACTTAATTTATTTAGGTGTAAAAAGTTTTTTTGCTAAAAGTATGTTTTCGTTAGATGACATGCAATCCCAAGCAAAAAATATGGCAAGTTCTCCGAAACGGTATTATAAAACTTCCTTTATGCAGGGTTCACTCAGTAACATTCTCAATCCTAAAACTGTTTTGGTGTATGTTACAATCATGCCCCAATTTATCAATTTGAACGGAAATATAAACCAGCAGCTCATCATTTTAGCTTCAATCCTAACCTTATTAGCGGTGTTGTGGTTTCTGTTTCTTGTTTATATTATTGATTACGCGAAAAAATGGATGAAAAACTCGAAGTTCCAGAAAGTGTTTCAAAAAATTACCGGAATAATATTAGTAGGTTTCGGCATCAAAACTGGTTTGAGTTAACACTTAAATGAAGTGAATGAAATTTGAAACCAAAGTTTAATTTAGTGTTTGGCCCTATAAAAAAGACAAGGGAGTGAGTATCCCTTGTCTTTTTTTTTATTTCATCTTATGTCCTCTGCGGGTTTGCACCTTATACAAAATAATCAATAAAACAAACCAGACCGGAGTGACAAACAAAGCAACACGTGTATCATCCGCGAGTGCCAATATGACAAGAATGAACGCGAGAAATGCAAGTGTTAAATAGTTGGATAATGGGTAAAAAGGCATTTTAAATTTGTTTGCTTTCGCTTCATGCTGCCTTGTTTTTCGATATTTCAAATGGCAAATCACCGTGATGCCCCAAATAAAAATGAAGCATATTGTAGAAACACTTGTAATCAGTGTGAAGACTTGCTCGGGCATTAAATAATTCAGACTAACGCCAATCAGAATGGCGATGGATGAAAAGAACAGCGCATTGCTTGGCACGTTAGAAGAAGTTAATTTCTTTAATAGTCCAGGTGCGTGATGATCCTTTGCAAGTGAATAGACCATTCGGCTTGTGCTGAATAAAGCGCTATTTGCAGCTGATGCGGCTGATGTTAATACAACAAAATTGATCAAACTGGCAGCCACAACGATGCCTACTGCAGAGAAGACCTGAACAAATGGGCTTTCGTTTGGATTCAACACATTCCAAGGATAGATACACATAATCACGAAAAGTGCGCCAACATAAAAAAGTAAAATCCGGACAGGAATTTGATTGATGGCTTTAGGGATCACTTTTTGGGGATTTTCTGTTTCACCTGCTGTCAGGCCAACCAGTTCAATACCCACGAAAGCGAAGACGACCATTTGGAAAGATAGGATAAACCCATGCCATCCATTTGGGAACATGCCGCCGTGGCTCCAAAGGTTGTTGAGGCTGGCAGGGCCGGAAGCTGCGGAAAAACCTTTCGCAATCAGGAGAATACCAGTTACGATCAGAGCCAGTATGGCAATGACTTTGATCAATGCAAACCAAAATTCTAATTCTCCGAAAAGTTTAACGGTGGCAAGGTTCATGATCAGCAGGATAATAAGCGCAAGAAGACCCGGCAGCCATTGAGGCACATCGGGAAGCCAATATTGCGTATAAATGCCGACCGCCGTTAAATCAGCCATCGCGAGGGAAATCCAACAGAACCAGTAGGTCCACCCAGTGATAAATGCTGCCATGTTTCCTAAATAGTCCCTTACAAAATCAACAAAAGAGTGGTATCCCGCATTTGATAAGAGCAGTTCTCCGAGCGAACGCATAATGAAAAAGCAAAATACGCCGGTGATCAAGTAAGCAAATAAAATGGATGGTCCTGCAAAATGGATGGATTTACCTGAACCTAAAAATAAACCTGTACCGATTGCACCTCCAATCGCCATTAATTGTATATGCCTGTTTTTAAGGCCTCTAGACAATTTCTGTTGCTGGCCAAAATTGTCTTTGCTAGAATTGCCTATCAATTTTATTTTCCTCCAGTAATAAAAAGATGAGTAAAGTTTTATCGGATATTATAACATTTAAAAGAATAGATACTTTTATTTTTAAATTTTAAAACTATTTTAAGTGCTGTTACATGTCTTCTGGCTCTATTTTCACTCGTGATTCTACCTGAATAGCAGAGTAAAACAGGAAAGTCATTTGGACAATCTGACAGGCTAGTTTTAATCGGTAACGATTTGTATAATTGCATACCCACTATGTTTGAGACCTGCAGGGGGGATCAAATCGAGAGAATCGGAGATAAAGTTTTTAAGCTTACAGATTTCTTAACCTTCAAAGTGGATTGCAAAAATGACGAAGTTTTGCAAATTGTAATACTGTGGCGGTCACATAGAGTGTCCGTCTTTTTAGTTGTGAACGAACTTAAGGGGTTATATTTGGGTAATTTGTCATGATCTATAAGATTCATTTTTTGTCATTGATGATTTTGACATCATTACATTCCCCGAGAATGATAAACTGTTTACTGATTATTACTTTTGAAGGGGACTGGCCCTCCAGAACTGAGCATCTATCATACTAATATGAGATGCAAATTTATTCAACATGTAAACATATACGCATAAAAGCCAGCTTTGTCAATCTGCTATAGAGACCTTTTTAAACGTGTATCAGCAGATAATCTCAACGCGGACTATAAAGTTTCGAAATATTCTTGTTAATGGCTTATCTAATAAGGACAAAGGATGATAGACGTGAGAAGAATAGATAAAATATACCATCAGCTCAAGCATAATTTTCATGATTCAACCTTAGATCATCTTTTAAAAATACAAGGGAATTCAGCAAAGGAGATTGCCGAGCAGCTGAAAATGGAGCGGTCCAATGTCAGCTTTGAATTGAACAATCTCGTCCGGTCCAAAAAGGTCATCAAAATTAAAACGTTTCCTGTAAGATACATCCCAGTCGAGATAGCAGAAAAATTATTCAACAAGAAATGGGATACAGAGATGATGGAAGTGAAAGACCTTCAGGCGTTTTCCGGAAATTCAAAGCAAAATCATCAACACATTTCCACGAATCCCTTAGAGCTTATGATAGGGGCAAAAGGGAGTTTGAAGAAAGCGATCTCCCAGGCAAAAGCAGCTGTCTTTTATCCGCCGAACGGTCTGCATATGCTCCTCCTAGGGCCGACTGGTTCCGGTAAATCCCTTTTTGCGAACCGAATTTACCAGTTTGCCATTTACTCTGACATATTGAAGGCCGGCGCACCATTTATTACATTTAACTGTGCAGACTACTACAACAACCCTCAATTATTGCTTTCTCAATTATTCGGACACAAAAAAGGTTCATTTACAGGTGCTGCCGAGGATAAGGCGGGTTTAGTCGAACAGGCCAATGGTGGCATTCTTTTTATGGATGAAATCCACCGTCTCCCTCCCGAGGGACAAGAAATGCTGTTTTATTTTATTGACAGCGGTTCTTATAACAGGCTTGGAGAATCTGAACATAAACGAACATCGAACGTATTGTTTATTTGTGCGACTACAGAAAATCCGAGTTCTGCACTATTGAAAACGTTTTTGCGAAGAATCCCAATGACCATTCATATTCCTTCGCTTGAAGAACGATCGCTTAAAGAAAGAGTGGATCTGACGACGTTTTTATTAGGGAAAGAAGCAGAGCGAATTAAGAAGAATCTGAGTGTGCATATCGATGTCTATAATGCGCTTATTCACTCTGCGAAATTTGGGAATGTCGGACAGCTGAAATCAAATGTCCAGTTAGTTTGCGCACACGGATTTTTGCATAACCTTGACAGAAATGAAGTTATTGAACTGACTGTTCGCGATCTGCCTGATGAAATCAAGCAAGAATGGATGTCCAGCAGCAAAAACATGCAAAGAAGCAAAGCCATTTCTGAATATGTCAATATTACGACGATTATCTCTCCGATTGTAGAAGATGAAACAACAAAAATTGACGAAGACCTCTCATTTAACTTATATCATTTGATTGAGGAAAAAGTGAAAACGCTTATGAAAGAAGGTTTATCAAAAAAAGATATTAACCAATACATCTTGACTGATGTCCATTTGCATGTCAGAAGTTTTTTTCATCATCAAGCTTTTCAAAAAGACAACTTGCTGACATTCGTTGAGGATGACGTGATTCAAATGACAAAACAGTTAAAAGAAATAGCTGAACATGAGCTGGATTGCACATTTGACCGTAAGTTTATTTATTTCTTGAGTATGCATATTGACGCATTTTTAAAGCGAGGAAAGCAAATTGATGTTTTGAATACACAGGAGACGGATGAAATTCGTGATACTCATGTGAAAGAATATCGGGTGGCGATGATTTTTAAAGATAAAATTCAGGAATATTTTAAAGTGGCTATTCCTGAAATAGAAGTCATCTACTTAACGATGTTAATCCATTCCATCAAATCGTTAAAGGAGAACAAAAGAGTCGGTATTATCGTGGCTGCTCATGGAAACAGCACGGCGAGTTCAATGGTTGAAGTCGCGACAGAACTGCTAGGGAGTACGCCGATTGCAGCAGTTGACATGCCGCTTACTGTTTCACCTTCGGACATTCTTGAATGCGTAGCAGAAAAAATGAAACAGGTTGATGAAGGCGAAGGTGTTTTAATGCTGGTAGATATGGGGTCGCTTGCAATGCTGGAAAGCAGGCTGGAGGAAAAGACAGGCATTTCTATTAAAACGATCAGCAATGTTACGACTTCAATGGTGCTGGATGCTGTCAGAAAGGTCAACTATTTGAATTTAAATTTGCATGCGATCTATCAATCGGTCACGAAGGATTTTATCGAGTTGTGGGAGCGTCAGCCAGCGGCACCCGGCAAAAAGAAGGCTTTGGTATCCATCTGCACCACGGGCAGCGGGACGGCCAAAAAGCTGGAAGACATTTTAACCACGATCGTAAACAAGGCCTCCGATACCCCGATTCACATATTGACCGTATCATCGATTAAACTGGCCAACAGCATAAAAGAAATCGAAAAAGAGTATGAAATTCTTGCCACAGTCGGAACGAAAGACCCTAAAATCAATGCTCCGCATGTATCTTTAGAAGTGTTAATTGAAGGGGAGGGAGAGAAGCTGATTCAACAGGCGATTACAAAAGGAAGCATCCCCTTGAGCAATGGATTGAACGAAGCAAATATGATTGTCAGGGAGCTTTGTGAGGATAGCCTGAAAAAATACCTTGTCTTCTTGAATCCCCACCATGTGATCGAAATGTTATTGGAGTGGCTGCAAACCGTTCAAGATGAGCTGGGGGTCATTTTCAATAATGCTGTTTTGATCAAAGTCATTATGCACACGGCTTTCGCCTTTGAAAGGGTAATTAAGCAGAATCCGATCGCTTTCTCAGAGGAAGAAGAGATCAATGATCAGCTGAAGGAAATGGTGTACGTGACAGAGCGAACATTAGCCCCATATGAAGAAAAGCTCGGACTTCGCATAAGTGATGATGAAAAATTATTTATAGCCGCCATATTTGCTGAAGAAGTGCATGGCCAGCTGTTTTAAAAATAGTTTTTTCATATGAACCTGTATTAAATGGAACACCATTTTAATACAGGTTTATTTTTTTCGTTTTAAGTGTTTCAACAACAAATTGCTATTGGCTGAAATAACAATGAAAACGCTTAACACAACTGTGTTGGCACGATCCTTGCATTATATATGGATGTACAAAACAGGAAAGGAGCAATAGATATGATTTCAGTTATTATCAGCGGTCATGGAGATTTTCCCATAGCATTAAAAGAATCTTCAGGGATGATATTCGGTGAAGAAAATAACCTGATTGCAGTGCCGTTTTTTAAAGGGGAAGGAATACAAACGTTGCAAGAAAAATATCATCAGGCGCTCAAGGATATCCCGGAAGAACATGAAGTGCTTTTTTTAGTCGATATTTTTGGAGGGACGCCATATAACGCGGCAGCTTCCTTTATTGCTGAGGATCAAAGAATGGATATGGCAGCCGGCGTAAACCTGCCGATTCTGCTGGAGGTATTAAGCCTGAGAGAACATCTGGCTCTCAAAGATTTGCTGAACAACTTAAAAGCAATGAGTCAGCAAAGCTTTCAAGTCTGCAGTGAACATTTAGAAAAAGTAAAAACAGCCAATCAAGATACAAGAGAGGATGAATTATGATGAACATTGTGTTAGCAAGAATTGATGACCGCTTTATTCACGGCCAAATCCTGACAAGGTGGATAAAAGTCCATGAAGCCGACCGAATCATCGTTGTCTCCGACGATATTGCTCAGGACGAAATGAGAAAAACGCTGATTCTTTCTGTTGCGCCTTCAAATGTAAAGGCGAGTGCCGTCTCGGTTTCTAAAATGGCAAAAGCATTTCATAGTCCGCGCTACGAAGGGGTAACGGCAATGCTCTTGTTTGAAAATCCGTCTGATATTGTATCTCTTATAGAAGCAGGTGTACCGATCAAAACCGTAAACGTCGGGGGAATGCGTTTTGAAAATCATCGCAGGCAAATCACAAAATCAGTCAGTGTCACAGAACAAGATATAAAGGCATTTGAAACATTAAGTGACAAGGGCGTGAAACTGGAATTGAGGCAGCTGCCTTCAGATGCCAGTGAGGATTTTGTACAGATTTTACGGAACGTAACAAAATAATCAAGGGGATGAGAATATGTCTTCATTACAAATTATTTTGTTGTTAATCATTGCAGCAATCACCGGAATCGCAAGTGTATTGGATGAAGGGCAGACACACCGTCCGCTAGTGGCCTGTACGTTAGTTGGCTTGGTGCTCGGGGACTTAAAAACGGGAATTATTCTTGGAGGCACACTGGAGCTGATGGCGCTCGGCTGGATGAACGTCGGGCTTGCCATGGCACCTGATACAGCGATCGCCTCTGTCATCTCAACCATTTTAGTTATTACTGCTGATCAGGGAATTGGCGAAGGGATTGCTGTCGCTGTTGCTTTAGCAGCTGCGGGTCAGGCGCTGACGATTTTTGTTCGTACGATCACTGTCTTTTTCATCCACCGCGCTGATCAATATGCAAAAGCGGGAAATATAAAAGGAATTGAAATTATGCATATTACCGCGATGGTGTTTCAAGCTTTGCGCGTCATGATTCCTACATTGATTGTTGCTTTAATTAGTGTCAGCGCTGTTCAGGCGTTCCTGGGAAATATTCCTGATGTCATTACAAAAGGACTGCAAATAGGCGGAGGCATTATTGTGGTTGTCGGCTATGCCATGGTGATCAATATGATGAATATTCCTTATTTAAAGCCATTTTTCTATATTGGTTTCTTATTAGCGGCGTTTACCGATTTTAACTTAGTGGGATTTGGAGCCCTTGGTCTCTGTCTGGCGCTTTTATACCAGCAGGTGATGCAAAAACAAAGCGCTCACGGAGCAGTCGCGGCCGCATCAGACAGTGGCAGTGTTGCTGTTTATGATGACGATGATGATGATCTTGATGCCTAAACGATGAGGGGGGAAGAAAAAATGGAGAAAGAAAAACGATTAACGAAAAAAGAAATTTTCAGCATGTTTATTCGTTCAAATTTTTTACTCGGTTCCTTTAACTTCGAACGTGTGCAGGCAATGGGATATTGTTATGTCATGATACCGGCGATCAAAAAACTGTACGGTCCCGGAGCGAAAAGAAACGAAGCCTTGCAGCGGCATTTGGAATGGTTTAATACACATCCGTGGCTGACAGCGCCTATATTTGGCGTGACGGCAGCCATGGAAGAAGAAATGGCGAACAATAAAGGAATTGACGGAAAAGCGATAAGCGGAATGAAAATCGGTTTGATGGGACCAATAGCGGGCGTAGGCGACCCAATTTTTTGGGGAACGATTCGTCCTGTCTTAGCTGCGCTAGGAGCCTCCCTTGCTTTAGGAGGAAACATTGCCGGCCCTTTGCTATTCTTTTTCTTGCTGAATGCCATAAGATTAAGCACAAAATATTACGGATTAAAGTATGGCTATGTGAAAGGAATGGAGATTCTTCAGGATTTAGCGGGGAATCGCATTCAAAAGCTTACAGAGGGCGCTTCGATTCTCGGATTATTTGTTATGGGGGCTCTCGTGTCCAAATGGACCACCATCAACATTCCAATCGTTGTATCCAGGATTAAGGATGAAAGCGGAAAAGTAGATGTTCAAACGGTACAAAACGTGTTAGACAGCATTATGCCGGGTGCGCTGCCTCTCGGATTAACGTTATTGGTGGCATGGATGCTTCGCAAAGGGGTGAATCCTCTTCTCATTATTTGCGGCATCTTTGTCATCGGGATTCTCGGGTATTGGGCTGGATTCTTAGCATAAGGTGTGTGAAGGAAAAAGAGAGAAACTGCAGCAGTCTTTTCATATATAAATCATTCGGATAACAGCGAAACAGAGAAGAATTTCCAGAAACGGACCAGCTTGCGCAGCAGTCTCTCTTGAAAGTGTTCAAACATGAAGAGAGGAGCGAAGGGACAAATGAAAAAGAGACTTATTCAGGTCATCATCATGTTCACCCTGCTGTTGACTATGGCATTTTCGGCAGATGCAGCCGATTCAAGCTACTATGATGAGGATTACCGTCCTCAATATCACTTCACACCGGAGGCAAACTGGATGAATGACCCAAACGGAATGGTATATTATGCTGGGGAATATCACTTGTTCTATCAATACCATCCATACGGGCTTCAGTGGGGGCCCATGCATTGGGGGCATGCTGTCAGCAAAGATTTGGTTACATGGGAACACCTTCCTGTTGCGCTTTATCCGGATGAAAAAGGCACGATCTTTTCTGGAAGCGCAGTTGTAGATAAAAATAACACAAGCGGTTTTCAAACAGGCAAAGAGAAGCCGCTTGTGGCCATTTATACACAGGATCGGGAAGGCCATCAAGTGCAAAGTATTGCCTATAGCAACGACAAAGGAAGAACATGGACGAAATACGCTGGCAACCCTGTCATTCCAAACCCGGGTAAAAAAGATTTTCGCGATCCAAAAGTCTTTTGGTATGAGAAAGAAAAAAAGTGGGTAATGGTGCTTGCGGCCGGTGACCGAATCCTCATTTATACATCAAAAAATCTGAAGCAGTGGACGTATGCAAGTGAATTTGGACAGGATCAAGGAAGCCACGGGGGGGTATGGGAATGCCCAGATTTATTTGAGCTTCCAGTAGACGGCAATCCGAATCGGAAAAAATGGGTCATGCAGGTCAGTGTCGGGAACGGAGCGGTCTCGGGAGGATCAGGCATGCAATATTTTGTAGGAGACTTTGATGGAACTCATTTTAAAAATGAAAACCCGTCAAACAAAGTTCTCTGGACGGATTACGGCAGAGACTTTTATGCGGCTGTATCCTGGTCCGATATTCCATCAACAGACAGCCGCCGGCTATGGTTAGGGTGGATGAGCAATTGGCAATATGCGAATGATGTTCCGACATCCCCATGGAGAAGTGCAACGTCCATTCCAAGAGAGTTAAAATTGAAAGCGTTTACTGAAGGGGTTAGAGTGGTCCAAACACCAGTGAAAGAGCTGGAAACCATTCGCGGGACCTCTAAGAAGTGGAAGAATCTGACCATATCGCCTGCAAGTCATAATGTGTTAGCAGGGCAATCTGGAGATGCCTATGAAATAAATGCAGAATTTAAAGTAAGCCCTGGTTCAGCTGCTGAATTTGGTTTTAAGGTCCGAACAGGTGAAAATCAATTTACGAAGGTCGGCTATGACCGAAGGAACGCCAAATTGTTCGTTGACCGGAGCGAGTCGGGCAACAATACCTTTAATCCGGCCTTTAACACCGGAAAAGAAACAGCCCCGTTGAAGCCGGTAAATGGGAAGGTTAAGTTGCGCATTTTTGTTGACCGCTCCTCGGTTGAAGTATTTGGGAATGACGGAAAGCAGGTCATAACGGATATTATTCTCCCAGACCGATCAAGCAAAGGGCTTGAATTATATGCTGCAAATGGCGGTGTAAAGGTAAAATCTTTAACGATACACCCTTTGAAAAAGGTATGGGGAATGTCACCTTTTATGTCCAATATGACTGGCTGGACGACTGTAAATGGCACGTGGGCCGACACGATTGAGGGGAAACAAGGGAGGTCGGACGGAGATTCCTTTAACTTGTCTTCAGCATCCGGGTCAGACTTCACTTATGAATCTGATATCACCATTAAGGATGGAAACGGAAGAGGGGCAGGAGCACTTATGTTTCGCTCTGACAAAGATGCCAAAAACGGTTACCTTGCCAATGTGGATGCGAAGCATGATCTAGTGAAATTCTTTAAATTTGAGAACGGTGCTGCTTCTGTCATTGCTGAATACAAAACACCGATAGACGTTAATAAAAAGTATCATCTGAAAACAGAGGCCGAGGGCGATCGCTTTAAAATCTATTTAAATGATCGTCTTGTGATTGATGCACATGATTCCGCATATTCTGAAGGCCAATTTGGCTTGAATGTGTGGGACGCGACTGCTGTCTTTCAGAATGTAAAGAAGGAGTCTTAATTTTAAAAAAAGGCACAGACCCGAACAGTCTGTGCCTTCTCGTTATTTTAACAAGTTTAAAGATTCGCGGTTAAATGCTTCCAAATCATCAGGTGTTCTGCTTGTGACAATGTTGTGGCTGACGACTACTTCTGCATCTTTGTAGTTTGCACCGGCATTGATTAAATCTTTGCGGATGCTGCGGTAGCCTGTGATATCTTTGCCTTTTAGAAGATCCGTATCAATCAGTACTTGCGGGCCGTGGCAAATTGCGAAAACAGGTTTTTTGTTTTCGACAAATGCTTTTGTGAATTCACCCGGACGGTCATCTGCACGAAGCAAATCCGGAGAGAATCCCCCAGGAATTAAAAGTGCATCAAAGTCACTTGCATCCACATCAGAGATGGCTTTGTCAATCTTTACTTTCTCGCCATGCTTACCGGTAACTTCTTTGCCGGCTTCCAAATCGATAGCCACAACACTGTAGCCAGCTTCTTCGTATGCTTTTACCGGACTTGTATATTCGATGTCTTCGAATTGGTCTGTAACAAGAACTGCAATTTTTTTGCTCATAAAAACCCCTCCTAATAACTCTCTATTCATAGAATAACAGGAAGATTGACCGGCCTTCAAAATATTTGCTTAACGAGATCGTTTTTCGTGAGTTTCAATAAAAGCGGGTCAGCCCCATATAAGGACTAACCTATTACAATGTGGAAATATCAATCACAAATCGATAACGGACATCGCTTCGGAGGATACGTTCGTATGCTTCGTCCACTTGGTCAGCTCCGATGACTTCGATTTTAGGTTCGATGCCATGCTCAGCTGCGAAATCCAGCATCTCTTGAGTTTCTTGAATTCCGCCGACTAGAGAACCTGCAATGCTGCGGCGCCCCATGATTAGGGAAAACACACTGTATGTGTCCGGCTTGGCAGGAGCTCCAACGTTTACAAGTGTCCCGTCTATACGAAGCATTGATAAATAGGCATCTACATCGAGATTTGCCGATACCGTATTTAAGATCACGTCAAAACGCCCGGCCAATGCAGTGAATGTGGCTGGGTCACTTGTTGCAAAGTAATGATTTGCCCCGAGTTCCAGAGCTTCCTCTTTCTTATTCATGGAGCGGCTCAGAACGGTTACCTCTGCACCCATCGCATGTGCAAATTGAATCGCCAAATGTCCAAGGCCACCCACGCCTACAATCGCAACCTTTTTACCAGGGCCAACATTCCAGTGTTTCAGCGGAGAATATGTTGTGATACCTGCACACAACAGCGGACTGGCAACATCCATTTCCAAACGATCTGGGATTCGAACAACAAATCTGTCAGTGACAACGATTTTTTGGCTGTACCCGCCATAAGTGGGGTTTCCGTCGTAGTCTACTGAGTTATACGTTTGAACAACACCCTTCGTGCAGAATTGTTCCTCTCCGTTGAGACAGTATTCGCATTCTCCGCAAGAGTCAACAAAACAGCCGACACCAACGCGGTCTCCGACAGCAAACTTGGTGACTTCTGTTCCAACGGCTGTTACAACACCGGCTATTTCATGTCCAGGCACCATTGGGAAGATGCCACCGCCCCATTCATCAAAAGCACTATGAATGTCTGAATGGCAAATACCGCTGAATTTAATATCGATTAAGACATCGTGCGGCCGTAATTCTCTTCGCTCAATCGTCGTTTGTTCAAATTTGGCTTTTGCATGTGACACGCTTAATACACGGGTTTGATGTTGATTACACATATGAACCTATCCTTTCTTCATCATAAGTGTTGTAAATAAAAACATGCACTTATTTATGTTTTATGGTGTATTCAACATAACGTTAAACCTTAAAGTCTGCTTTAAGGCAAGGTTTTTTTAAAAAAACCCATTTAAAATGAACCTGATTTATAAAGTGAGATACAGTCAGCAATTAATGCAGAACCTGTAATCATGCTGTGATCCCGGGGTGAAAGTTGTTCCTCTCTTGCCCAAATGTCAACGAATAGGAACATCATCATGAAGTTCAGCAAAACTTTGGCGCAAATTCTCCTAATTGTTCTCTTCCGGCAGTTTGTTTATTTGCCATTCAGCAATCCCTCCATCTAAACTGTTTTTATTGCATGGAGAAGTATAGAGCTTAAAGTGTGCTTTAAGGCAAGTCCCGAATATATAAACCCAGATTCAGCAGCTAACCACTTGTTTTGAGCTTGACTTAAAGTTAACTTTAAGTGTTACCTTCACAACATACAGGATAGAGAGGTGAAGATCATGAATATTGCTCAGGTGGCAAAGCAGTTTGGCCTGACAGCCGCAACACTCCGATATTACGAACGTGTAGGATTAATCCCGCCTGTAAAACGAAAAGACAGCGGCATTCGCGACTATGATGAAGAAGATATCAAATGGATTGAATTCATTAAATGCATGCGAAATGCGGGACTATCGATAGAAGCGCTAATTGAATATACAACATTATTTACCGAAGGTGACCGTACAGTAGAAGCTCGAAAAAATATCCTGGCTGACGAACGACAGCGGCTGATAGAGAAGCGGAAAGAAATTGATGAAACAATTAAAAGATTAGACACAAAAATTAAAGATTATGATGGGAAATTGCGCGAAAACGAGGCAAAGCTCAAAAGCAGGCCTAAAACGGAAAGTCTTCACGGATCAGTGGAGCAAAGAAGGTAGCGTTCTTTGCGTGTGAAGAGGGCAGGTTAAAACGAAGGATTTTGATTCTGGCCTGTTTTCTCCATCAAGAGATCGCATAAAAAGAGGTGGTTACGATTCCTTATTTGGATTGGAGAATTTGCAAACATTATCGAGATCAGATGGAGAAAAGCGGTTAATCTATTTACGGTCATAGGACCCGAACAAACAGTGCTCATTTTGAAGCTGAGGAACAGTTGTGGCCAATCAATACTGTTCCTCAGCAAATCAGTCATTGTATGTTAAAGGGTTGGCAATTGAATGGCTGTATCAATATTTTTTAAATGTAGCTTGACTTGTTCGTCAGGGTTCCAAGGATGGTACCAGCCTTTTTCCATCATATAGCTTGAGAGTTGTTCGTGCATATCAAGTGCTTCTTCCAAATGGCGGATAAGGACCTCTTTTACTTCAGGCGTTCCGGCTTCAGTGGCTGCCATCGCATAATTTCTGACTCCGTTTTTTGCTGAAATTAATAAGTCCATAGCAATGATTTGGTCTGTTAGAACATTCATGCCGGTCAGATATTCTATGATAGGATTCATGATTTATTCATCTCCTCATTCGTGCTTTGCATTAGATAAAATAGAGGCAAATTCCTGCAGCTGGCGTGTGGTGATGTCAACATCTTGCTGCATGATTTCTTTCAGCTTCGGATCAGATACCAGTGCTTTCATTGTTTTAGATTTCGTCAAACAAAGTGTCTTAAATGCAGTCATTTCCTGAACCTCAAGCACTTCGTGTAAGGCGTATTCCATTTCTGTAACCTCCGTTTTTTAAGGCTTTAACACAACTTTGATACAATCATCCATTTTTGAATCAAAAATGTCATAGCCATGCTTGGCTTCACTAAGCGGCAGGACATGGCTGACAACATCTCCCGGGTCAATTTTGCCCGTTGATACTAGTTCAAACATGTACGGCATATAGTGGATCACAGGAGCCTGTCCAGAGCGTATATTGATGTTTCGCTGCATGATATCTCCTAGCGGAAAACCGTTATATCTGCCTCCGTACACACCTGTAATTTGTATGGTTCCTCCTTTGCGAACAGCTTGAGAGGCAATGACCAATGCACTCATTGTTCCGCCATGAAGCTTTAATCCGCTGGCAAGGAACTCGAGATCGCTCATTTTACCATCCATCCCAACAGCGTCAATGACTACATCCGCTCCGCCTTTCGTGATTTCCTTTAAATAATTTCCTGTATTCTCATGGTCTTCAAAATTAACGATTTCTACTTTGTTTGTACGTTTCGCATGCTGTAAGCGATAGTTTACATAGTCAACTGCTATGACGCGTTTTGCGCCTTTTAGCCAACAAAACTTTTGAGCAAACAGGCCGACTGGTCCGCAGCCGAGAACGATAACTGTATCGCCTTTTTTTACGCCGGCATTATCCACACTCCAAAAGCCGGTGGTCATGGCATCGGCAATCACGCTTAATTTCTCATCGGGTTCCTCACAAGATTCAGGGATTTTAAAATGGGTAAAATTCGCAAATGGCACTCTTAAATATTCCGCTTGCCCGCCTGGATAACCGCCAGTTTGCCCTGAATAGCCGAAATAAGCACCCATTTCCCCATTGTCATTAGACTGATCACATTGGCTTTCCAGCTGGTTTTTACAAAAAAAACATTCACCGCAGGCGATCGTAAAAGGGATAATGACGCGGTCACCTTTTTTGACCTTTGTAACCCCTGGCCCAACTTCTTCAACAATTCCCATCGGTTCATGGCCAATGACATAGTCTTCTTGCATATTAGGAATGAATCCATGGATTAAGTGTAAATCTGATCCGCAAATGGCTGTACTGGTGACTTTGATAATCATGTCATCGGATTTTTCAATCTTTGGATCGGGGACATCTTTGACAACAACATTTTTAATGCCTTGATACGTTACTGCCTTCATGCTGTACAACCTCCAGTGTTAGTGTTCATCAGGTGTCCGGTCAAACATCCCTTTGCGATTTGTTTCATCAGGAAAGAGGTTCATATTGCCGACCATGATCGTGTTTTTTGCAGAGAGCTGATCCAGCTTATACTGTTCGCTCAGCTCATATGGATGGAACCATTTTTTGCTGATCATCAGTTCCGTAATCTCTTGGTGCATTCTAATTCCTTGCATCAGCTGTTTCCGCAGCAGTGCTCTTACATCTGGTGAAGCGGTTTCTGTCAAAGCTACAGCAGTATTCCTTACGCCTTCCTTAGCTCGTATAAGAAAATCCATCGCGAATGTAGTGTCTGCTAGTTCAGGCACATTCAGCGAATTAATGGGGTCTAAATGATCATTATTCAAAGAGGCTTACCTCCCTTTCAATTGATGATTGGCGTTGGGCGGCTTTGAGGGACAGGGGCCTGAAATGAGGCACGCTCATAAACCGCTTGTAATTCAGTAAGGTCTTGAATGGATTGCTGTACATCTTTTTCCATCAAGTCCTTCAGTTCTTGGTCAAACACAAGCCCTTGCATTAACTTTGATTTCGCTATACAAAGTGTTTTAAAGTTCACGATTTCATGTAAGTCAACAGCCTCATGAGCTGCCAATGTTTGATGATCCATATTGATGTAACCTCCTTTTATCAACGTTACATTTCCCGAAATGAAGTTGAAGCATACAGAAAATACACTCGGTATCATTTTTTGTTTTAAGAATCGCTGTTTTTGCTCGTTCTTATGACATGGACTAAACTGCACTTAAATCTGAAATAAGGGTGAAGTATGGAAACTTGACATAGTGCTGTCAGGTTTCTTTGGTATCATTAAATTGGATGACTAGTAAAAGTATGGTTTTATAGGAGGCACTCGATATGAAGCTGTTACAAATTAGACTGTTGGTGAATGATTTTAAGAAAAGCGTCGAGTTTTATAAAGATTCATTAGGACTTCCAATAAGTTGGTTAGAGAATGAAATGGAATATGCACTCTTTGATAATGGGGAAACGAAAATAGAGCTTTTATCTCGAGAAACGATGGCTGAAATCGTTGGAGAGGGAAAAAAATCGTTGGAAGGAGAAGCTCAATCAAAATTTTTGCTTCAGTTTAAGGTAGAAGATGTTGATAAAACATATGACGATTTACACAAAAAAGGAGTTAAATGTGTGAATAAACCGCATGATCGCAAGGAATGGAGTGCCCGAGTTGCTCACTTCAGAGATCCAGATCATAATCTGATTGAAATATATAAAATGTTATGATTTTTCGACTCGCAAAATCATAGAATATAACGTTTGATAACGTACCTCATCATTTTTATACGCCCTGGTAAAAGAAAGCAAAGTCATAATAGGTTGCGGACACTGAACTTGCAGCATTTACGCTGATTTGTATGGTGTCCGTTTTTGATTGGTGAAAAAGGTGGAGTATCTATGAATCGAGAAGAAGCGTGGATACAAGGAAGCAGTACACTGATTGAGTTAATTGGTGGAAACGAAGCCGCTTGATCCATGTCCTTTTTCGGGATTGTCAATCGTGATTACCGACTGGACAAATGATTAAGAGCCAAATGTAACACACCATCAATATCAAGCCTGACTACCATTTATTTTGTATCCTTAATTGTCGAAAACATAGGAATAATTCCACTTTTGAAAGATCTAGTTTATGGTACATTGATAAATATATGGGAGGGGAGGGGCATGGTATCTGAAAGTAATCCTTAACTGGATGTAAGAAAGTCAAACGTACGGCATTTATAAGGGGAGGGTATAAGGTGAATAAGCTAAAGAGGCTAAGTATGCTAACGGTGATGATTGCATCTTTGTTCATTTTTTCTAGCCATGCACTTGCGGCTCAGTATTATACGGTTTCAACAAGCAGCGGTGCTCCTGTCAATATGCGCAGCGGCCCAGGTACAAGTTGGGGAATTGTAACGACCATTCCGAGCGGAACCCGCATCCCGATCTATTGCTACAAAACCGGTACAACTGTAACTGGAAAGTATGGAACGAGCAATATTTGGAATTACACAGAGCGGACGCTTGCCAGCGGGGAGATCGTTCCTGGATTTGTCTCTGATACATATATGTATACAGGCTCAGACGGTCCGGTTGTTCCTAAATGCAGCTGGTAGCCTATGTTCTATCGTTTCTTAAAATGAAGGAATTGAAGAAAGAGGGATGACATTGACTAAACTGAAAATGCTGAGTATGTTAACCGTTATGATAGCATCATTATTCATTTTTTCCAGTCAGGCACTTGCCGTTCAGTACTTTACTGTCTCAACAAGCAGCGGTGCGCCTGTCAATATGCGCAGCGGTCCTGGTACAAATTATCCTATTATGCTTTCCATTCCGAGCGGCTCCCGTGTTCCTTATTATTGTTATGCTTATGGAACGACTGTTACAGGGAAGTATGGAACGAGTAATATCTGGGACCAAATCCAGTGGAAAGATTCCCGGGGTGTCGTGAATATTGGATATGTGTCTGACACATATGTGTACACAGGATCAGACGGCCCTGTCGGTTACAAATGCAATTAGCTAAATACTCCGTACAATAGAATCTCTTCTTAAGGGCCTATCTAGGACGAACCATACCAACTATTGTTGTTGGTATGGTTTTTGCTGCGATGAAGTCTTCCATACCTGCATTTGTGGTGATTTTCAAAAGAGATTCATGATGTTAGACACTGGTTGTTGTTGAGGACAAAATAACGAGCCGCTTTAGAGTTGTATCTAATGGTATAAATACGGAATTAAGATAGGAAATAATCAATAGGAGAACGTAATGTACAAACCTATTTTTCGATGAAATTCCTAATATCACTTTGGTTAAACATCTCACATTGCGTTCTCGTTAGTGAAAAGTTCTTTTTACGCTTCGTGAAATCTTCTCTAATTCCAGAGTTAGTTTTACCTGTCCTATTATGAAAATTTTAATTAATCCTTAACACGTATGTTTCTTTTCTTTTTCTAACATGCCGTGTAACCTCTCAGAAAATTCTTTATGGTATATTGTGTACCCCGTATGATTTCCGGGGAATTCAACCAATTCTGTTTTCAATTGTTCCGCCAGGGCGTTCGCGCAACGATAAGGAAAAAGCTCCCGAGAAGCACTTCCGCCAGCTGGGAGTATCTTCATCAGTGGAGATGTAAACACAGTTTTTAAAGCTTCGATATCTAATGTATAGTTGAGAATTCCTTGAATTTCATACTCAGTGAAATACGTTGAATTGCCGAGAAGCCGCTTTGTCAGCACAGCCTTTGATTGTTCGTCTGTCTCTAATCTTGACATTAACTTAATGACTTCACTTCGATGATTTTTCTTAAGGTCTTCCATGAATTGCTCGGCTTGTTTCAGCTCATTTCCATGCAGAAGCTGCAATAAGATTGGTTCGTGTGGGATCATGACATGTACTTGTTCGGGATGGCGTATGCACAGATCAAGCCCGATAACAGCCCCGGAGCTGCTTCCAAATACGTATGCCGGCTTATTGGTGATTTTGGCTAGAAGACGGTGAGCATCGTCACTGTGTGTTTCCACACGGTAATCCTCAATCTGATTGGCGAGATTGCTGCGGGAATGGCCGCGGCGATCATAAGTAACAACCGTGTACCAGTTAGCCAGATGATTGGCAACATGATGGAACTTGTCGGCATCACCGCCTCCGCCGTGGACCAAAAGAATGATTGGACCTGAGCCACGCACCTGATAGTGGATGTTCGCGCCGGGTACTTGCAATGTTCCATTGTTTATCGTCATTTGTAGGACCTTCCTTTCTTCTCATCTCCCTTAACTTTACACAATTGGCCAATGGTATCATATGCAGGAAATAACTAAGAAACAAACTCGCCATATAAAAAGCACTGATTATATTTCATCAGTGCTTCCGTTTTGTTTATTTAGAGTAGACAATTTTTTTTATTGTTTCAATAGAGAGGTGATATTCATCAGATAATTGATGAATGGTTTTGCCGTTTTTAAATGCTTTTTTAATAGAAGCGTTTCTGTCATCGATCAGCTTTCTTGTTCCTGAACACGCACCCCATTTTTGATGAGAGGATTCAGGTTTAGGAATATATATTGTTTTTCCTTGAACATACTTTTGAATTTCCGATATCAGCTTTTCAGGTAAAATAGCGGTTGCTTTTACATATGCCATTTCTGCCAGCTCCTTATTTTTTTATGACAAATAAGGTGCAAAGCCACTATATCAGAAAAGCTTACTTGGGCGATCTTTTAGAAAGTCTACCCCATGCAAAGTATCGCTTCCCAATAGTAGGCTTTGCATGGGACGTTGCGGAATCTGGCATTCTCATCTTGCTTGCCATTTACATCACCTCCCTAACGATTTTCGATGATCACTTCCATTATAAAATAGAGTAAAGCCTTATGGCATCTTGTTAATGAAAGTTGGCAGTATGAAAGGGACCTTCCAAGTGAGAGGGGCTAAGGCTGATTGGCAATCAAAAGAGTAAGATTCAAGCTATATTACTTTAGATTCAAAATATTGACAAATTGATGCATTTTCAACAATAGGGCAGTCTCTTCATGTATACTGAGTCTGTATTTACAATATTTAAAAAGGGGAAGTGCAATGAAAATCAGTATGCAAAAAGCAGCGATCTCATTACTTGTTTTCACCATGTTTTTTACCCTGATGATGAGCGAAACGGTTTTTGCGGCGGGACTGAATAAAGATCAAAAGCGCCGGGCGGAACAGCTGACAAGTATCTTTGAAAACGGCACAACGGAGATCCAATATGGATATGTAGAGCGATTGGATGACGGGCGAGGCTATACATGCGGACGGGCAGGCTTTACAACGGCTACCGGGGATGCATTGGAAGTAGTGGAAGTATACACAAAGGCAGTTCCGAATAACAAACTGAAAAAGTATCTGCCTGAATTGCGCCGTCTGGCCAAGGAAGAAAGCGATGATACAAGCAATCTCAAGGGATTCGCTTCTGCCTGGAAGTTGCTTGCAAATGATAAGGAATTTCGCGCCGCTCAAGACAAAGTAAATGACCATTTGTATTATCAGCCTGCTATGAAACGATCAGACAATGCCGGACTAAAAACAGCATTGGCTAGAGCTGTGATGTACGATACGGTTATTCAACATGGCGATGGTGATGACCCTGACTCTTTTTATGCCTTGATTAAACGTACGAACAAAAAAGCGGGCGGATCACCTAAAGACGGAATAGACGAGAAGAAGTGGTTAAATAAATTCTTGGACGTACGCTATGACGATCTGATGAATCCGGCCAATCATGACACCCGTGACGAATGGAGAGAATCAGTTGCCCGTGTGGACGTGCTTCGATCTATCGCCAAGGAGAACAATTACAATTTAAACGGACCGATTCATGTTCGTTCAAACGAGTACGGTAATTTCGTAATCAAATAAGCAGTAAGGAAAAGAAACCGCTGCGGATTGAACTCAATCTAAAAGATACCAATGATGTATGTTGGTATCTTTTTATTAGCAGTAAAAAGTATTCAATTCTCTATAATGATTAGGTCAGGCTTGAGGCAGATACCTTAAAGGACATTGGCGATTTCATGTAAAACAATAACAATATAGAGGCTTTTTTTAAAGCCATGCCGGATTACAATGGATCTGTGCAAGAAGGCGCCTTCAATCCATCTATTAACGATGGAAAGGGGGAGGCTTTTTGCACAGTCCATCTACATCATTTGATAGTCTCCATGCGTATAAACTGTTCCGTCCATAATACGTCGTGCGGTACGGACGATCTTTATACCAGTGGGCTCCACCATTGTTTCAATAATACCAGAAGAATGAGCTAGCCGAACCTTTGTAGAGTGGTTTTTTGCTATTCTTGCAGGGATTGCACCTTCCACTGAAAGGGCTCTTGTTGTACATATCGCTCCAGTGACAGCCAGTGCTTGATGAGGCTTTTGCATGGACATCATCCTGATGTGTAAGTCCATCTCAACGTTTGAATGCCAAGCACCTGTACTATCCTTATATTTCTCTGGTTTTGATACTATAGCCAGTTTGGGGACAGCCGGCGATAACTTTGTAGCTGAAAATCGACTGGCAAAGCCGCATTTCTCTGCCGCAATGGATCTTAATTCTTCAAATTGAGCCAACTGTAGATCAGTAAATTCTTCTGCAAGTTCCGTTCCATCCAGGCCGATACTGCTCGCTTCCACAAAAACTAATGGATTTGCATAGTCGATAATAGACACCTCTATTTGGCCTTGACTTGTATCTAAAAACTCCGAACTATTTCCAGTAGGCAATAAATGACCGGTAACTGAACCAGCGGCATCATGAAAGTTTAAATAGATTGGAGATCCAGATCCAGGTACTCCAGATATCGTAACATCTCCGTCATATTTGACCTGACCGTCTTCCACTTCCACTTCCGCAATGATCATTTTATTCGTATTGGTATTCAGGATCCTTACCGCAGTCATTGGTTCTGTCGCTTTTACAAGTCCTTCTTCGATAGCAAATGGCCCAACAGCAGCGGAGATATTTCCGCAGTTCCCCTTAAAGTCCACTTTTTCTTCTGAAATGCTGACTTGACCGAAAGTATAGTGAACATCAATATCCGAAGTATATGCTTTCTTGATTATCGCCACTTTGCTAGTAAGAGAATTGCCGCCACCCAAACCATCTATTTGTCTTTTATCAGGACTTCCCATGATATCAAGCAAAAAGGGCTCCCATTCGTTTTTATTGTTAGGCATGGCTGATTCATGGAAAAAAACGCCTTTGCTTGTTCCGCCTCTCATGATTGTTACATTCGTCTTGACCATCGTCATCATCCTCATCTGAAAGGTAGTATTTTTTATGTTTTTTAGTGTAGAAGGTAAAAAAATAAAAATAAAATATAAGTTTTCTTAATATTCAATAAAAAAACTTTTATAATTGTGAAAGAAGGACTAGAAAGGAAGATGAAAATGGATGAGAAAGATTGGATTTTATTGAAAATTCTTCACGAAGAACAAAGTGTAACAAAAACAGCAGAACGATTATTTACATCACAGCCTTCCATCACTTATCGGTTGAATAAGATTGAGGAGATTTTCGGAATTGAATTATTCACCAAAAGGCATAAAGGAATTACCTTTACTGCGGAAGGAGAACACTTGGTTGCTTATGCAAGAAGAATGCTACAGGAACTTCAAGATACCAAAGATCATATTTCTAATCTAAGCAAAGAGGTGCAAGGACATCTAAGGCTGGGGGTATCAAGCAATTTCGCTCAATATAAGCTCCCTAAGTTATTAAGGGAATTTTCCACTATGTATCCTAATGTCCAATATAGTGTACAAACAGGCTGGAGCACAGATGTCATGAAATTATTAGATGCTGGTATTGTACAAGTCGGTATACTGAGAGGAAGCCATCGCTGGAAAGGGGTGGAGGAACGGCTGACACGGGAAAAATTACATATCATCTCAAAAAAACCAATAACGATAGAGCAGCTTCCTTTTTTACCTTTTATCAAATATAAAACGGATGCTTCTTTAAAAACGATTATAGAAGATTGGATGCATACGAATCTAAAACAAGCCCCCATTATTGCAATGGAAGTGGATCGACAAGAGACTTGCAAAGAGATGGTAAAGCATGGTCTTGGTTACTCCATAGCACCAGAAATTTGCCTGCAGGAATCTGATCATTTGTACACAATGGAACTGTATAATGCTAAGGGTAAGCCTCTAATGAGAGATACTTGGCTAATGTACGATCAAAAATCATTAGGAATCAAACTCGTTAAAGCATTCATTGATTTTTTAAAGGGTGAACAAATGGTAACCATTTAAAGTTATGATAGAATTTTTTTTGAAACACAGTAAAAAAATATTTATTTAACTTATTACACTGTATAAGATATGTTAATCAAAAGTCATTTGAAAGCGCATTCTTGGAGGTGTAATATGCTTACTATTTTAGGTTTTTCGATGGTAACTGTTTTTACAATATTAATAATGACAAAGAAAGTCTCGCCTATTGTTGCCTTGACCATCACTCCCATTGTTTTTGCTCTTATTGGAGGTTTTGGTAAGGGTATTGGCGACATGATTTTAGAAGGAATTCAAACAGTTGCAAGTTCAGCGGCATTGCTATTGTTTGCTATTCTTTTTTTCGGAATTTTAATTGATGCAGGTTTATTTGATCCGCTAATAGAAAAAATTTTATCTATAGTAAAGGGAGACCCTGTGAAAATAGCGATAGGGTCTGCCGTCTTGGCAATGCTTATCGCTTTAGATGGGGACGGTACAACAACCTATATGATAACAGTCTCAGCAATGTTACCTTTGTATAAAAGAATTGGTATGAATCCCATGGTTATGGCGACATTAGCAATGCTGTCGTTGAGTATCGTTAGCGGAATGACTCCATGGGGCGGACCAGCTACAAGAGCGATTTCAGTGCTGGGTTTGGATCCTTCAGATTTTTTTGTGCCATTACTTCCGACCATGCTTGGAGGTATTGCTTGTGTGATATTTCTGGCTTTTCTAATGGGAAGGAAAGAGAGGAATCGAATAGGCATCGTTCAATTAGAGCCTAGACATATAACAAAGGACAGCTCTCAATCTTATATGGCTGCTAGTTTGGAGAGCGAGCAATTGAAAAGGCCACGCTTAATATATCTTAATTTATTCCTCGTTATAAGTATCATGGTGTTTATTGTGCTTGGAACTAAGCATCCGTCAGTTTTATTTTTAATTGGTTTTGTTCTTGCCCTTACTATAAATTATCCGAATGTAAAAATGCAGAAGGAGCGAATCGCCGAGCATTCTGGTAATGCCATAACCGTGGTATTATTGGTATTTTCAGCAGGAGTATTTGCTGGTATATTATCCGGGACAAAGATGGTGGATGCCATAGCAGGATCATTGGTATCCATCATCCCCTCATCAATGGGAGAGTTTTTCCCCATTATTGTAGCACTCACTAGCATTCCGTTTACTTTTGTTTTATCAAATGATGCATATTACTTTGGTATGGTACCTATCTTTGCAGAAGCTGCCTCAGCATATGGTATAGAACCAGTAGAAATAGCAAGGGCTTCTATAATGGGGCAGCCGGTTCATCTGATGAGTCCATTAGTTGCGTCAACACTACTATTAGTAAGCATGCTTAAAATTGACTTGGGATCATTTCAAAGGTTTGCCGTTAAGTGGGCTGTAATTACATCATTAGTTATTACGTTGTTAGCAATCATTACAGGGGCTATTACTATTTTGTAAAGAAACAATAATAATATTTAGACTGCCAATGAATCATTAGTTTGATTGATTTAAATACAGCTGAAAGGGGTCCCAAGCTGATCAAGCCAGTTGTCTTTCCAGTTACTCTATTGTTTAGGGTTCTTTTTTAGAAGCGGCAGCGTTTTTGTCGATGTTTAGCCAGCATTTTCAGCATGATGTGGAAAAGACAAGAGACAAACAAGCTCTTGTCTTTCCTAATATGATAGTTCAGTATAAATATTTAAGAAAAATGTCAGTATTGAGTAATGAATGTATCACCAGGCGTATGCCTCAGGTGTCTCTCCTCCAGGTCCGGGAAAGATATCATTTAACATGCGGAGAATCTCCTTATCCAGACTGATTTCAACGGCTTTTATCGTATCACGCAGCTGCTCAACCGTTCGTGGTCCGATGATCGGCGCAGTTAAAACTGGATTTGCCAGCACCCATGCCAAAGCCACATTTGCTTCTTTTTCTTCTAGTTCTTTGCATAAATCTGAAAATTTCTCGAGTTGCAAACGATGTTTTTCAATTAAATCTGCTCTTTTTGCTGTACGAATTCCGGCATTGCTTTTCAATGCCTTCCCGCCAAGAAGCCCTCCTGCAAGGGGACTCCACGCCACTACTCCTAAACCAAGATCCCGGGCAGCCGGCAGCACTTCCATCTCAGCTGTTCGTTCTAATAAACTATACTTATGCTGTTCAGTGACGAGTCCCATGAATCGCCGTTTTTCAGCTTCAGCTTGCGCTTTAACTAAATGCCAGCCTGCAAAATTACTGGATCCAATATAGTCTACTTTGCCGGAGCGAACCTGAGTCTCAAAAGCTTCCCATATCTCATCCCACGGTGTCCGCCTATCGATATGATGCATTTGGTACAATTCGATATGATCTGTCTGAAGCCGCTTCAGTGATCCTTCCAGATGACGTCTGATTTTGTATAGAGACAAGCCCCTCATATCATTTGGTCCGTCATTCGGATCAGAAATCGGTTCATATACTTTTGTCGCCAGAACAACTTTCTCGCGGCGCTGTCCTCCTTGTGCAAACCATTTTCCAATGATGCTCTCTGTCAATCCTGCGTTTTTGCCCCAGCCGTAAATATTGGCAGTATCAAAAAATTGAATGCCGTTATCAAGCGCTTCATCCATGATACGGAACGCAGTCTTTTCGTCTGTATCAACTCCAAAATTCATCGTGCCTAAACATAAACGGCTCACCCGCAATCCTGTTCTCCCTAAATAGGTATACTCCACAACAAACCTCTCCTTTATCATTATTTTTTGCAACAGCTGCAATACAATTGATTCAACAATTGTTTCGCTCTTTGTTACGATTAAAAAGACGAAGCAAATGTAAAGCAGACGCAAAATTATAGGAGGTTTTTTCAAATGAATATAGAGGATCTATGGGATCAATTTCATCAGCCGTTAAAAACATATATTTCACATAGGGTTAACGATCAATCTATCGTTGATGACCTCTTGCAAATCGTATTTATGAAAATACAAGTGCATCTCCCAAATCTGATCGATGAACAAAAGATCGACAGCTGGATTTATCGGATCACTAGAAATACGATTATTGATTTTTACCGTACAAAAAAAACAAGCGAAATATTGCCTGATGTTCTACATTTTAATGACAGTGCAGAGGAAGAAAATTTCACCAAGGAAGCAGCTGTGTGTATTCGATCGACCATCAAACGGTTGCCTGAAAAGTATCGAGAGGCGCTCGAGTTAACTGAATTTCAGGGGTTATCACAAAAAGAGTTGAGTGAAAAGCTCGGCATTTCTTACTCCGGAGCAAAATCAAGGGTACAACGCGGACGTGGAAAATTAAAACAGCTGCTTGAGGGGTGCTGTCATATTGAAGCGGATCGATATGGAAATATCGTAGACTTTCGTATTTTAAAGGAATAACTGATGAACATAGTCAGTTATTCCTTTAAAATAAGCCATCCGCATGAAAAGCATTTTCCCTTTGATGTTTGCAAGAGATGCATGTATAATATAAATCGTAATGTTTTCGATTTAATGAAAAAGGAGTGTTGGAATGAACATTTTATTTTCAAAGCGGCTAGGCATATTAACGATTGGTTCATTACTAGTTTTGGCAGGATGTCAGACTTCCGGTTCTTCTGCAGGTGAGTCTAATCAAACAACATCATCCTCAGCAGTTGAAGAAGACTCTTCCAAAACGCAAGAGCAAACATCTGACAGTCATACACACGAACATTCTCACGATCATAGTCATGCGCATGATGAAGAAACAGAAAAAATATATGAAGGCTATTTTAAACACAGCCAAGTAAAGGATCGCTTACTTTCTGATTGGGAAGGAGATTGGCAATCTGTATATCCATACCTGCAAGATGGTACTCTTGACGAAGTGTTTTCATATAAATCAGAACACGAAGGCGGCAAGACAGCTGAAGAATATAAAGAGTATTATAAAAAAGGCTATCAAACAGATGTTGACCGTATTGTAATCCAGAAAGATACTGTAACGTTCTTCAAAAATGGAAAAGAATATTCTGGTAAGTATACGTATGACGGATACGAAATTCTAACCTATGATGCGGGCAATAGAGGGGTAAGATACATATTCAAACTAGCTAAAAAAGCAGAAGGGCTGCCTCAGTATATTCAGTTTAGTGATCATAGTATTTACCCGACTAAAGCTAGTCATTACCATCTCTATTGGGGGGACGACCGTGAAGCTTTACTTGATGAAGTCAAAAACTGGCCTACCTACTACCCGTCAAAAATGGATGGACACGATATTGCCCATGAGATGATGGCTCATTAATGATGATTACTCTATGAAAGTTGTTCTGCCATAGCCATTTTTTCTGTGGAGAATTGATAGAATGGGGAAAAAACTGATTGAGACCATTCAGGATCCGCCACATTATCGTGACGTGGCATACCTTGAGTCATCTCACATGAAGAGTAGAAGAAACCTATTTCAAAATAAAAAATCATTGGATGTATGAGCAGTGGATTACGCTTGAAATCTATTGGCTTATATGAAGCAAAGAAGAGACCCAAAGACCGCAAAGCTTCTTCAAGAAAGCTTTGCGGTTTTTTATATGTCTAAGCCTCGATTCATCTCACCATAAAAAGGTATTTCAACTTTCTCTTTTGATCGACAATAGTCCATAAAGGGAAGAATATTTCCCTCACAAAGAAGTCGTGGCAGTAATCTCCATAGGTGTGTTTGCATGGCCCCACTTTAATGGTTTTGTTTAAATCTAATAAAAAACAGACGCCATAAAGATTTCTTATGGCGTCTGATGGATATGAGGTAAGGTGTGTTCTTAATAGCCACCAAAGAAAGATGTCCCAACGATGATTAATAGGATGAATAGAACTACAATTAATGGAAATGACCTCATAACATCACCTTCCTTAAAAGAGGATAGTACATGATATGCAGATCGAGCTTATTCGATAGTGATGCTAGTTTAATTGATGTAAAAATATTTTTAAGGCTGGACTGCTAACTGATCTTTATTAGTTATTGGATCATACTTATCTTTTGGAATGAATCCGTTTCAAAATGATGTGTTGTTCTCGGCCAATCGCTGGTTAATCTTCCTGGTGCAATCGAGCTATATGAAGACATCCCTCTTTTATGAAAGTACACCCAAAACTTCTCTCTCTTGCAGACCCTTAATCATTTGACTTGCATATCGAGCGTAAGCATGCCTCATCTAAAAATAAAGTGCACCATCTGCCATTTGTTTTAACATTTTTAAGACAGTGATGCACACCTTTTGCGTTGAGCAAATGGAACAGGTTCAGAAGGGGCGAGCTGCTCCTTACTTCACCCAGATAAAAGACGGAGATAGACGGCATGTACCGAAGCTAACTGAAAGTTAAATTGAAATGAAAAAAGGGGCATGTTAAGCCCCCTTTAAGACTATCGAGAGCTTCTCAATAGCCTAATGCATTGTATGTTTAACATGTTTTAATTTTTCACAACGGATAAACTGACACTGTTGCCTGAGACTGTTACTTTAGCGAAGTCTTGTGTATCAATTACAGGTGTTATTGCTTTGTTGTCGATGGTGATGTTTGTAAAAGATGTAGAAAAGTTTGATTTGATAGATTGGCGTGACCCTGTTGTAGCAACTGTAGCGAGCGCTTTCCATTTGGAGATGGAGCCGACATTTGTTTTGCTGATCTCTGAAATGAGACGGCCGTTGTATCCCGCATTGTTTGTGCCCCAGTATGTAGCGCGTGTATTGCCGTTAAGGTTTTTGTAGATGGTAAGTTGTACGGTGCTGCCGGGACGGAAGCCTTTCGTATTCGTGAATTGGCTTCCTCCTTCGAGGTACTGAACCTGATCCTGTCCTTTTGAACCGACTTTCATATATGGTTTCCATACGTTATATTTATCACTGTACTGAAACCCGATATCGGATTCTGTGCCTCCGCTAAAGCCAGAGTAGATATAGGCTGTCCCATTTGAAACCTGAATGGAGCTAGGAAGCTGGATTTTCGTAACAAAAATTGCACCAGTGCTGTTCAAGTAAGCCCTCCCGCCGATTCCATCAGTTAGCTGTGATGCAGCTTCTGCGGTTTTTGGGCTAATAATACCCGGCACATCTACTGCACATGTGCCAAAAAGCACAGTTGCCGTAAGCGCACCCGCAAGCAGTCCTTTTTTCATCATCATTATTTCCCCCTATCATTATAATTAGAAAGCGTTATCATCTTGTATTATAAAACATTATGAAAATAATTCCATAATAAACATGAAAATAGACACAGAATTTACACATTATGACTATGTGTATCTGGCAAACGGTCGATTCGCAATCTCGAAAAATGTCCCGTGAAGTGTACATGTTACGATAACTTTTCAATCGATACTTGTGCTTTATTGAAATAGAAAAGCTATAGAGATGGGGGAGAAATAAGAGGGGGAAAGAGGGAAAACACTGTAATCAGATATGTGTGTATAACTCAATTGTTTGTTAGAAAAAAAGTGGGCTTTTTAAGTCCGCTTCTTAGTTCATGTTTCCCTTCAGGAGACTGTCTTTTTCATTTACATTCAATGTCCAACATGACTCCTTTGAGTTTCATCTAATATTTCAAACAATTTTTTGTACTTTGATATGATTTCTTGGTCCACAATTTTATGGCCAGAATCGAAAAAGGTGATTGAGCCCGATCCTTTACCAAGCTGGTTACGATCTGCAAGAACTTTTTTCAACTGTTTTGCAGTACCGACACTGCCTGAAATAATATCAACTTTTATCCCAAACAGTTTTTCAAAACTGTTTTTGAAAAACGGAAAATGAGTGCATCCTAACACAATCGTTCCATATTGTTTCAAATCAAAAGAAGATAGTTCGTTCTCTAGATATTTAATGATCTTGTCTTCACCAAAATCAAAGTTCTCAGCAAATTCAACTAGTCCTGGAAGCGGTAAGTAATCAACAAGGTCATGGTGATCAATTTCTTTAACTAGATTATGAAATTTCTCTTCTTTAAGGGTCAAATTAGTAGCAACTACCAGAACTCTTTTTCTTTCCTCTGTACATTTATTTATAGCAGGCTTTACAGCGGGTTCGATTCCGATTATCGGAAAGTCGAAGTTTCTCCGAAGATCCTCTATCGCAATGCTAGTAGCTGTATTACACGCAATAACAAGAGCTTTGATATTTTGACTGGCCAGAAATTCAGCTGCATTGAAAATATATTCTTTAACTTTACCCTTTGATTTTTCACCGTATGGAACGTTTACCGTATCTGCATAATAAATGTAATCTTCATAAGGAAGAACTTTTATGGCCTCATACAATACAGTCATGCCACCAATTCCAGAATCAAAAAATCCTATTTTCATCACTTCTCACGCTTTCTGTCTCATTCTTTTTTTATCATATGACTTTATATCATCTGAATCAAACGAAAAACAACCATTTTACTATTCGAATTTAATATGGGAGTTACCGATTTTTCGAATAGGTAGCAAAACATGAGAAGAGGAGATAAGATCGAAATGTTGGTGATGTATTGTGGTGAATTCATCAAGATCATACCAAATCAATGGGATGATTGATAACCCGAATCAATTAGCTTTGAAAATGTAGGAGTATTGAGATTTCCAGAGTCAGGGGATGAAATTACTAAAAAAAAAGCAAACTGCCTGTCGAAGTTTGCTTTTTGCTCTATCAATGAGGTGCGCCTATATTTTTATATCCTCTTGGCAAAGCTGATTTAAAAGCTGCTTAACCGATATTTCCTCAGTCAATGACCGTATCCCTTGACCTGCCCATAAAGACATCTGATCATGGTTATTTTGAAGTGAAGCCTTCTGTCTCATTGCCTTCGTTAGTGTATTTTGATAAGGGTACGGAAGGGTTTGTGTCTCAAACTGTTCTTTTTCTTCCATCCATTTATTTACGATTCCTCTGGCCTCTTTACCTGAAAATAATGTCGTAAGCTTTGTATCTGCTTCGTTTGCTTCTAGTATTTTCTGTTTATGTACTGGATGTGCATTACTCTCGTGACAAATTAAAAAGGCAGAACCGATTTGAACGCCTTGGGCTCCAAGGGTTAAAGCTGCTTTTACTCCTCTGTGGTCTATCATTCCTCCAGCAGCTATGACAGGTACACTCAATGCATCTGCTGCTTGTGGAATCAGAGCCATTAAACCTATGGCAGATTCACCTTTGGAAGGTAAAAATGCTCCGCGATGTCCACCGGCTTCACTTCCTTGAAGGACGACGATATCCATTCCCCGTTCCTCCATTAACAATGCTTCTTCCACTGTTGAAGCGGTTCCTATTAAACAGCATCCAGCGGTTTTTAGCTCCTTTACTGCGTCTTCAGGCGGCAGATCAAAAGTGAATGAGCAAGCCTTAACCTTGTATTTTAAAATTAGATCAATTTTTTGATAGAAGTCATCCCACTCTTCTTGTACAGATGTGAATTGATTTACTTGATTAGCTAACGGTATGTTTTCTTTCCACTTTTTAATCTGATCTTTTGGTGGCATCTCTAGACCTAGCGGAACAAACACATTAATTTGAAAAGGAGCGTCTGTCAGCTCAAACATTTCTTTTATTTGTTGTTCTAGTAGGTCTGGCGTAAGATACCCCGATGCTAAGCTGCCAAGAGCACCTTGATTCGAAACTGCAGATGCAAGTCGGGGCTTTGTAATACCGCCAGCCATTGGAGCTTGAATAATCGGTTTTGTTAAAGAAAACTTTTTCATAAATTCATTCATACCGAATCCCCCCCGTTAAGACATGATTTTTGAAAAAAGTGTCATTTTAAAATTTACTCAAAAACTCGTATTCGCTTAAATATATCGTTTTCCTTCTTTTTGTCAATCTCTCATACCAGTTAACATGACGATAAAGCAGGGGGGATTAAAGTGTGTCAAAGATAGTGTCGTCCCATGGCGGCTCTACAAAAAACAGAATATTCATGTAGTCCTTCATAGTTGATATCTGATTTTGAGATGTCTTGCATCTTAATTTTGAATGATATATAGGAGAACTTCATGTAGAGTGAAAAAATCTATAAGACGTACAGATCAATATTCAGTTTTACAGTTAGATATTAAGGCTGAAACGGAGGAACATGCGATGCGAAGTGAGCAGGAAATGATGGACATTTTTTTAGACTTTGCGTTGAACGATGAGAGAATCCGATTGGTCACTTTGGAAGGGTCACGTACAAACAGAAATATCCCTCCTGACAACTTCCAAGATTATGACATCTCGTATTTTGTAACTGATGTAGAATCTTTTAAAGAAAATGATCAGTGGCTCGAAATCTTTGGGAAGCGCATTATGATGCAAAAACCAGAAGATATGGAGCTTTTTCCTCCCGAATTAGGTAATTGGTTTTCATACATTATTCTTTTTGAGGATGGCAACAAATTAGATCTAACCCTTATTCCAATTCGTGAAGCAGAAGATTATTTTGCTAATAACGATGGTTTGGTTAAGGTATTGCTAGATAAGGATTCGTTCATCAACTATAAAGTGACCCCAAATGATCGCCAATACTGGATGAAAAAGCCGACTGCAAGGGAATTTGATGATTGCTGTAATGAGTTCTGGATGGTTTCGACTTACGTAGTAAAAGGATTAGCAAGAAATGAAATCCTTTTTGCCATTGACCATTTAAATGAAATTGTACGTCCTAATTTATTGAGAATGATGGCCTGGCATATCGCATCTCAGAAAGGGTATTCATTTAGTATGGGGAAGAACTATAAATTTATGAAACGGTACCTTTCAAATAAAGAATGGGAGGAACTCATGTCTACATATTCTGTGAATGGGTATCAGGAAATGTGGAAGTCTTTATTTACTTGCTATGCATTATTTAGAAAGTATTCAAAAGCTGTATCAGAAAGTTTTGCATATAAGTATCCTGATTACGATGAAGGCATCACTAAGTATACGGAAGGTATTTATTGCTCAGTAAAGTGATAAGAATATAGGATTGTCTTCATTTGATATTTGATTCTCGCTGACAATGGAGACCAAGGAGTCACCATGTTTGTAAAAAGATGCGTAAATCGTTACGTTTAAGAATGTCTACGCATTTTACTATGATTATTCTTGTCCAAAATTTTTGTTCTTTTTAACGAAACGAGGCATTATAATTAACCTATAGGCACATTGAAAAAACAAAAGAATAAAAAGGAGGATTTGTGTGTTTCAAACCTTAGACCATTTTTTGAAATCTTGGGAGTTCGAAGCAGATGCTACACAGAAACTATTAAATAGTCTGACTGATGAATCACTTAAACAAGAAATAACTTCACAAAATTGGACTCTAGGCCGTATTGCTTGGCATACTGTTGCTGCCATTCGCATCATTACCTCAAACACAGACTTAACGTTCCATGCCCCAGCTGAAGATTATCCTGTTCCAACTTCGGCTCAGTTTATAGCTGACAGCTATCATCAAGCCAGTAATGCATTTGTACAGGCATTAAAAACCCAATGGACTGACCATACACTTCAAGAACGTATCAACTTTATCGGACAACAATTGCCTAATGGTTCACTTTTGATGTTTTTAATTCAACATCAAAATCACCATCGAGGACAAATGACTGTTCTTATGAGACAAGCAGGTTTAACTGTTCCAGGTATTTATGGTCCAGCAAAAGAAGAATGGGCAAAATTTGGTTTGGAAGCCCCGAAAATGTAATCAACCTTGTTATAAAAAAGTTACGCTATGACAACATGTAAAAAGATGTTTTGATGCTATCTTTTTTCAAAACATCTTCTTTTTTTGTTCGTTTACCAATGATAAGAACATATTTTAATAATTTTTATTCCAAACAAGAATGCCATCGTCATTTCATACGAAACGGTACTATCAATGGCTAATATTAATTAATATTTGATTGCATCTTCAGCCCCTGAAGCTCCTGGTTTCGCAAATGGCTTATTTATATCATCCTGTAACGTAGGAACAACAATTGGTTCAGCTATAGGCGGGTTATTTATATCAGAAATGCGTACACAAAACGTCATATTGGTGGGAATTCTATCATTGATACTAAGTTGGGTAAGTATTTTTCTAAAAACTTATATGTTCTCTCCTGCACAACAACTTTCTAGACAGGGAATACATTCGCTTTAAAAACCCCACTTTTAAAAGTGGGGTTTTTTTGAATGCGTTTTAAGGGTGTTAACTATTCTTCATCTTCAAAGAAACCAAATAGTTTTTCTTCATCATATTCATATTTACGTCCTAGATTATCTGTATCTCTTTCGTGCTGTAAAAGGACCTTATAGTTTTTTCCCTTTGAAGATTCGTCTTCAGTAACACTTAGGACGGTTACTTTATCGTTCTCATATGTCTTTGCAAAAAGTCTAATTTCCTCAATTGTATCCTTTAAATCTGTCTCGTCACCATTAAAAAAGTCTAAAGAAACTTCAGTTGTATATTTTTCAATCATGGTTAGCTCCCTGCTAAAGAATGTTTTAGTTCTTAAAGGATAACGGAAATTGTGTATTTTTACTACTGTCTGCTGTATTAATAATGACACGATGATGAGTCGTAGAAGTGTCTTTTGTGCTTATATTTTTATTAAATTGCTTTCTATAGAATGTCCGCCATGGACCACCTTTGTCACGAGAAGACCAAGCTTGATCGGGCTGTGTCATTGTTAATCTTCTCAGTTCAGCGACATCTACATCTTTTCCATATTGAGTTCTATTACTTGTAGATTTTCGGCTTGCGTCATACTTGTGTCTTTTATACGCATGTTCACTTATAAAATCTTTTTTAATTGTACCACCATTCTTTTTATATGGAACATCTTTAGTGATTTTTGGTTTTTTCGGCTTAGGCTTCGGTTTAGGTTTTGGCACCTTTCTAAGCATTTGAAACTGTGGCGATGCCTTTTCTTGATTTGTAACTGCTGTTGTAATTGTCGCTGATTTTTCTTCGGTATCTGTTAAAGATACTGAAGTTAATTTGTTGTTATGTACTACTAAATTTAACTTTAAAATGGTTGTTTTGTTATCAATATTAGTATAGAAATAATTTACTTGGTTTGTTGAATTTGGACTAAAATCGCTTGAATTAAATAATTCTAATAACTCTTCCTCAGTTATAAGTTTTTTGCCGTTTTTATCAACAATTTTATCTAAACCATTAATTGCTGATTTTTGGAGATGCGCTCTTTCGACTTCTTTTGCTTTGACTTCACTGCCATCAATAGCAAATAAAGAAATAAGTAGACTGAAAGCAAGTATTGTCAATAAAACTTTCTTCATATTTTTCCTCCTTTTTATCTGTTACTCAAGTATTATAACGCAACTAACAAGAAAAAAAAGTATTTTCATCATAAATTTTCAATTGATTGAAAAAAATGATAAAGAGATATTCAATATATGAATAGATTAATTGAGTAGATAATATTCACAACTTAGGCGAACCATATTATTGAGGTTCATCGATTGCGGAGACTACTCTATGGTTCAGAAATTCCAATGAAACATTCAGGTGTTGCTCAATTTGGAATAGAAGCAGCTGTGCCAAAAGGAGAAAGAGTCTAGCTGAGTTGCAACAAATGGATATAAGAGAGGAACGTCTTCTCAAAAGGGAAGGCAGATTATTACTGTAATTCATACAATGAGGAAAGCCTCCCATCGATAAGCGAGGTCAATATTCAGCTTTTATGGTATATTCATTACTTCGTTCGACAAATTCTGCAAATTGTAGACAACTTCCTGATTATTTGGATAATTAACTGGATAGGAGGGGAAAAGTTGTCATATTTCATTATACTTATCATCGTTCTATTAATCGGAGCATTGGTAACAGCAGCAGTCGGTATCATCTCTTCAAAAGTAGAGGTAATCTCGCCGAAAACTACAATAGAATCTAAAGAGGAAGAACAGAAAAGTTTTTATACGCTGAAATAAAGCAGAGAAAGAGCATCTCCTACGGGGGTGTTTTTTATAGAGGAGTTGGAAAAACTGAATCAGACTAATTTACTTTTAAGATTCACCCTTGAAATGGCTGCACTAATCTCCTTAGGGGTGTTTGCTTGGATAAGCTTTAATGGTTATTTTAAATATGTTTTAACTTTGGTTTTACCTATTGCAGTTATGATTGTCTGGTCTGTATTTGCAGTACCTAATGATCCTAGTCGAAGTGGACAAACTGTAATAGCTGTAAAAGGGATAACAAGGTTAGTTATTGAATTATTGATCTTTGCAATGGCTGTTGCAGCGCTTTATTTTAGTCATTTAAAACCAGTTGGTATTGTCTTTTTATGTCTAATAATACTCCACTACATCTTTTCAGCTGAGCGTATCAAATGGCTTCTAAATCAATAGTTTTTAATTTCGGCACTCATTATTAGAGTGCTTTTTATCATTCTCTGTAGAGCCAGTGATTCTCAGATTATTGGCGGTTAACGGCTTGGGCACAGTTGCAGTTTAGAACGCATTATCCAATAAAGAAGGCGCTCATTTGAAATTCATCATTAAACATTTGTACAAAAGTAAAATTTGTATTTAGAATGTAGTAATAAATAGAAATTCTACGTAGGAGGCTATCTTGTGGAAGAAAAGAAAAAAGCTTTAATCATTGTGGATGTGCAAAAAGCCTTTGATGATAAAAAATGGGGGGAACGAAATAACGTAAAGGCGGAAGAAAACATTAGTAAAATACTAAAATTATGGAGAGAAAAAGGATGGACAGTCATATACATACAACACACTTCTGATAAACCTCATTCTTTATTCCATCCAAAGAATGAAGGGTTTGCGATAAAGGAAATAGTTAAGCCTATGGATGAAGAAGTCATTATAACCAAGACAGTAAATAGCAGCTTTATTGGTACGAATTTAGAAGCATTCTTAAAATTAAATGAAATAAACACTGTAGTCATAACTGGTTTAACCACGCCTCACTGTGTATCAACCACCACAAGAATGAGTGGTAATTTAGGGTTTGATACATACCTGATTTCAGATGCAACAGCAGCCTTCGGAATGAGAGACCAAAATGATACATATTATGATGCGGCGACTATTCATAATATATCTCTAGCTACATTGCATGATGAATTTGCCACAATATTGACAACTGATCAATTAATAAATGATTTTATAAAAACTCACTGATGAAAAACATTTTGGCACAGTAAAACGGCAGGCGCCTTTCCAAAGAAAGGGCGCTTTAATTCGATTTCCTGCTTTACTTGCTCAGAGGAGATGTATCAATGTTTCTTTATCGAATGAAGCAAAGTGGCAAAGCTATTCCATGAATCTTTCAATCAATATCCTTTTATGGATTTCTCGTAAAACAAGAAAAAAAGATCATTCATTTATTTTTGAAATGCATAAAGTACTGACAAGAGCATATTTTAAAAAGCATTTCTTTTTTGTTGACATTCAGAATGGTGAAATTTTTGTTGCCGCTCTATTAAAACATCGTGATAAACCCGACATTAACTTGATCGATTATATAGCAGCAGGGGGGATAACATTAATCAAAATGGGGGGATTTTCAGTATTGAACATGTTGGCGGTGACTAATGAGACTTAAAAATCTTCCAAATCCTTAAAAGAGCCAGCATGGTATTTAGAAGTATTAGGAGTTTCGCCATTTTATCAGGGAAAGAGTTTGGGCAGCAAAATGATTAATGACTGTCTCATACCTTTTATTTCAAAATGCGGTGCGGCATTTTGGCCCTTATCATGAATACTGATCTCAATAGATCATTTTACAAATCGTATTGATTTTATATTTAAAGATTATCTTAACCTTTCATAAAGATGGAGGTCGAATAAATGTCTTCAAAAGAAAAAAATAGTGTAACCATCTTGACGGAAAGTCAATTGTCTTCGAGAGCATTTAAAGATGAAGCGTATGAATTTTATAAAGAATTGCGAAAATCACAGCCTCTCTACCCATTATCTTTAGGAGCTCTGGGGAAAGGCTGGCTCATATCGAGATATGATGATGCAATACATTTATTAAAGAATGAAAAATTAAAGAAAAACTATGAAAATGTATTTACCGCAAAAGAAAAACGTCCTGCTCTATTGAAGAATGAAGAGTCTTTAACAAAGCATATGCTTAATTCAGATCCCCCTGATCACAACCGCTTGCGAACTCTTGTTCAAAAAGCATTTACGCATCGGATGATTTTGCAGTTGGAAGACAAAATCCAGCATATCGCAGATTCTTTATTGGATAAAGTGCAGCCCAACAAATTCATGAACCTAGTAGACGATTATGCGTTTCCATTGCCGATTATCGTGATAAGTGAAATGCTCGGCATTCCCTTGGAAGATCGTCAAAAATTCAGAGTGTGGTCGCAAGCAATTATTGATTTTTCAGATGCCCCTGAAAGACTTCAGGAGAATGACCACTTGTTAGGGGAGTTTGTTGAATATCTGGAATCCTTAGTTCGCAAAAAAAGGAGAGAACCTGCAGGAGATTTAATCAGTGCATTAATTCAAGCGGAAAGTGAAGGCACACAATTAAGTACAGAAGAATTATACTCGATGATTATGCTGCTTATCGTTGCAGGTCATGAAACAACCGTAAACTTAATCACCAATATGACATATGCTCTGATGTGTCACCATGATCAACTAGAAAAGCTCCGCCAGCAGCCGGACCTGATGAATTCAGCCATAGAAGAAGCATTGCGGTTTCACAGCCCTGTTGAGCTAACGACTATTCGCTGGACGGCTGAACCGTTTATACTGCATGGACAGGAGATTAAACGGAAAGACGTGATCATTATTTCTTTAGCATCAGCAAACCGTGATGAAAAGATATTTCCAAATGCCGACTTATTTGATATTGAAAGAAAGAGCAACCGCCATATTGCTTTTGGCCATGGCAATCATTTTTGCCTTGGTGCACAGTTAGCCCGCTTAGAAGCCAAGATTGCGATGTCCACCTTATTACGCCGTTGTCCAAATATTCAGTTAAAAGGCAAAAAGGAACAAATAAAATGGAAAGGGAATTTTCTGATGAGAGCAATCGAAGAATTGCCGCTTAGTTTTTAATTTTTTTGGGGATATGTGATTTTCAAACATATCTCGTTTTACTCCTCAATTAGATTAAACGATAGTAAAAGCTGTAACATAAAAATTTGATATGATAGCTTTTCAAAAACAAAGTTTAGCATTATTTATGCCTACCGGGCATGAAAATGTCTTGCAAACACCAATAGTTTCCCCCTATCGGTGTTTTTTATTTGTTTTCAGCCTCATTTGGACAAACAGCTGTTACATAGTAAACGTTTGTTAAGATAAAATAATAGAGGGCATAGTTTCTAATGAGAAAAATAATGATAGATGGAAAAGACTTTGAAAATATAGAAGTTTTACATGATGTTTTAAAAGATAAACTAGACTTCCCAAACTACTATGGGAGAAATTTAGACGCTTTATGGGATTGCCTGACAGGGTGGATGGATTTGCCGCTCACTTTAGTCTTGATACATTTTGAGTTCAGCAATACATTTTTAGGTTCATACGCTGATGATGTATTGGAAGTTTTACAAGAGGCTCAAGAGGAACTAGAGGACGAATTTAAAATAATAATAGAGTAGACTTTCTGTTTTGTGAATTTTAACAGTTTTCGTTCGCAGAAAAAGGCAATAGGGCACCACAAATTAAAATTTCGGTGAGACCGCAATAACTTTTTGGCTTCTGATAAGTTTCTTATGATGTTGGTATCAAGTCACACAAGTCCCATGACTTCTTCTGATGTAAGTTAATTTAATTATGAGTTAATCATGAGGATAATTTTATTCTGTGAATAACATTTTAAAAGGATTTAAATTTAAATAATATTTGATTAACGAATAAAAATTCGTTATTATTTAAATTGGATGAAATATAATTCTGTTAAGATGTATTGGGGGTTATCAAATGAGTATTATGCTTGACGAAACTGATAAGGCCATTTTAAGAGAATTGCAGGAAGATGCTTCAATATCAAATTTAAATTTATCTAAGAAAATTGGGCTTTCACCATCAGCTTGCCTTGCAAGAACAAAGAACCTAGTAGAAGCAGGTATAATTAAAAAGTTTACGACTATTGTTGATGAGAAAAAACTTGGAATCGAAGTCACAGCACTAGCTCTCATCAACTTATCACCCTTAAATAGGGAGACAATTCATTCATTTTTAGAGGATATAAACAAATTCCCACAGGTTCAAGAATGCTACACACTTACAGGAAGCCATGACTATATGCTTAAGATTGTGGCGAAGGACATGGAGAGTTATCGGAATTTTATCATTGATTCATTAATGCAGAACCCCGCTATTAGTGGAGTTGACACAAGCATAGTCATGAGTACAGAAAAAAGAACTGTCAGTGTGCCAATTGATGAAATATAGGAGGTTGTTGATTTGAATAAAAATAAAGAATCGTTACATTTAAGCTCTCCTGCTATTAACACTCATATGAATAAGAGAAGTCAAATATGGGCTGCATTTCGTTCTGCATTCCCATATACAATTCCGATTTTTGCGGGGTTTTTGTTTTTGGGGATAGCTTATGGAATCTTTATGCATTCTTTGGGATTTAGCGCAATCTATCCAATCATCATGAGTTTTATGATATTTGCGGGCTCAATGGAGTTTGTTGCAGCGAATTTTTTACTTGGTGCGTTCAACCCTATGAATGCTCTTTTTTTGACGTTAATGGTCAATGCCCGGCATTTGTTTTATGGAATTTCCATGTTGGATAAGTACAGGGGGACTGGAAAGAAAAAGCTTTATCTGATTTTCGGAATGTGCGATGAATCATTTTCTATCAATTACACCGCTAATGTTCCGGCGAATGTTGACAAGGGCTGGTTTATGTTTTTTGTGACACTGCTTAACCATTTATATTGGGTCGCGGGGGCAGCGATAGGAGGTATTTTTGGGTCGTACGTGAAGTTTAATACCGAAGGGCTTGATTTTGTGATGACTGCTCTGTTTATTGTGATCTTCATAGAACAATGGATGAAAGAAAAAAAGCATTACAGTGCTCTCACAGGACTTGGACTTTCAGTAGCCTGTCTTATCCTTTTTGGCGGAAACCAATTTATTATTCCTGCTATGCTCGCCATTTTAGGGGTACTGACTGTTCTGAGAAAACCATTGGAGAAAGCTGAGGTTTCCGTATGACGATGACTATGACGCAGCAAATGATCACCATTGCAATGGTCGTGCTTGGAACAATGCTGACACGGTTCCTTCCATTCATGTTTTTCCCGTCTGGCAAACCGACACCGAAATATGTACAGTATCTTGGTAAAGTGCTGCCATCAGCGGTAATCGGGCTTTTGGTCATTTATTGTTTAAAAGATGTGAGTCTGCTTTCTGGAAGTCATGGCATTCCTGAATTGGTTGGGGCAGCTGCAGTTGTACTGCTTCACTTGTGGAAGAAAAATATGCTTCTTTCCATAGCGGGGGGAACCGTTGTTTATATGGTTTTGGTGCAATTGGTTTTTTAACCGATATGGGAAACTATCAACATGATCATGCTTTTTATTGAACTTGATAAAAATATATAAAACTGACACAAACTTATTTTGGAATCAACACTGCGCCAGTGCAAATAGCATCTGTAATGTTTCCTGGCTATTCAAGAAGTGTCTACTTTAATCGGAGGATATATAATGTCAAAAAAAGTGTCTGCTTCCTATATCATCATTATAGGATTAATGCTATTTGCATTGTTTTTTGGAGCAGGAAATCTCATTTTTCCGCCTATGCTTGGTCAAATGGCTGGGAAAAATGTATGGATCGCTAATGCAGGTTTCTTAGTGACCGGAGTTGGATTGCCATTACTGGCTATAACAGCATTTGTTTTTTCGGGTAAACAAAACTTACAGTCGTTAACCAGCCGTGTTCACCCGGTGTTTGGCATAGTATTTACGACGATTCTCTATTTGGCAATCGGGCCTTTTTTCGCTATCCCGAGATCAGGAAACGTATCGTTTGAAATTGGGGTAAAACCTTTTTTATCAAATGATGCAGGCCCTGTCTCATTAATTATATTTACAATATTATTTTTCGCATTGGCATGCTTGTTATCACTCAATCCTTCAAAAATCATTGATATAGTTGGAAAATTTTTGACGCCAATTAAGCTGACATTTATCGGATTGCTTGTAGTGGTAGCTCTTATTCGCCCAATTGGAACCATTCAAGCACCATCAAAAGGATACACATCACAAGCGTTTTTTAAAGGATTTCAGGAAGGATACCTCACTCTGGATGCCCTTGTAGCATTTGTTTTTGGAATTATCATCGTGAATGCATTGAAAGAACAAGGAGCTTCTACCAAAAAACAGCTGATGGGTGTTTGTGCAAAAGCAGCCGCGATTGCAGCTGTACTCTTAGCAGTTATGTATACAGCCCTTTCCTATATGGGGGCTTCCAGCGTTGAAGAACTGGGGATTTTAGAAAATGGAGCAGAGGTCTTGGCTAAGGTTTCATCCTATTATTTTGGATCTTATGGTTCAATCTTATTGGGCTTAATGATTACAGTGGCGTGTCTGACGACAAGTGTTGGACTGATCACAGCGTGTTCTTCATTTTTTCATGAATTATTTCCGAACATTTCTTATAAAAAAATTGCTGTCGTTTTATCAGTGTTTAGTACACTTGTCGCAAATATAGGATTAACCCAGCTCATAAAGGTGTCAATGCCTGTCTTACTGACGATGTATCCTATCGCGATTTCCTTAATATTTTTAACGTTTTTGCATTCTGTATTTAAAGGGAAGACAGAAGTGTATCAAGGCAGTTTATTATTCGCATTCATCATCAGCCTATTCGACGGTTTGAAGGAGGCGGGAATAAAAATTGAAGTTGTGAATCGTATTTTCACTCAGATTCTTCCTATGTATAACATAGGGCTGGGGTGGCTCATTCCAGCTATTGCAGGGGGAATATGCGGCTATATACTGAGTATATTCCGAACAAAAACAAGTTGATCAATCAACAGCAGCAATATCACTCATATCTGCAGGAAGGACAAAGTGCTTGCATGTTTTTAATCTCATTTGGACAAACAGCTGTTACATAGCCTAATGTATTTTATGAAGGGAAAAATCATCGAGGGTCCGCAATACCTTTTATAAGGGATATGAAGAAGAAAAGGATAGAGAAACTAGGTTAGCGGAGCAAACCATGGGTTTGCTCCGCTTTTTTATGTTTATAAGAGAATAATTAAGGAGGTATTGTGGATTTCTATAAAAATATTTTGACATTTCAGTAAAGAGCAGATATATTTATATATGAACACATGATCATATATAAATATTATTTGCATCATGTTAGAATGCTTCATAACAGATTTGAAATAATAAATACATATGTATTAAAAACTTTAGTTAAGGAGGAGTTTTTTATGGGTCACAATCATAATGAAGGAGCAAATAAAAAGGTTTTATTGATCTCTTTTATCATGATTACAGGTTATATGATTATAGAAGCTATAGGTGGATTTTTAACAAATAGTCTGGCGCTTTTATCTGATGCAGGCCATATGCTGAGTGATTCAATTTCATTAATGGTTGCCCTGATTGCTTTTACATTAGCTGAAAAAAAGGCAAATCACAATAAGACATTCGGCTATAAACGATTTGAGATTCTTGCAGCTGTGATAAACGGTGCTGCCTTAATTCTTATTTCTCTTTATATCATTTATGAAGCAATCGAACGCTTCTCTAATCCACCAGAAGTAGCAACAACCGGCATGCTTACAATTAGTATCATCGGGTTAGTTGTGAATCTATTGGTCGCTTGGATTATGATGAGTGGCGGAGATACAAAGAATAATCTGAATATAAGAGGAGCTTATTTACATGTAATAAGCGATATGCTCGGCTCTGTAGGTGCCATTTTAGCTGCCATACTTATCATCTTCTTTGGATGGGGCTGGGCAGATCCATTGGCTAGTATCATTGTGGCTATTCTTGTTCTAAGAAGCGGTTACAATGTGACTAAAGATTCCATTCACATCTTAATGGAAGGAACTCCAGAAAATATCGATGTCTCTGATATCATTCGTACAATTGAAGGGACAGAGGGAATTCAAAACATTCATGATTTACACATATGGTCTATCACAAGCGGATTGAATGCTCTTTCTTGCCATGCAGTTGTGGACGATCAACTGACCATTTCAGAAAGTGAAAATATTTTACGCAAAATTGAACATGAACTTGAGCATAAAGGCATTACGCACGTAACCATTCAAATGGAAACCGAAGCGCATAATCACGACAATGCGATCCTTTGTCAGCCCAAAATGGAGAAGCCGCGTGACCACCATCACCATTAAATTTTTTATCTAACTTTATAGTGAGGAGATCAACTAGCATTTTGCAGATTCTGTCTACTGACAATTTGAAATTGGCGGGGTGATAATGTGTACGACACTATAGTAATCGGGGCTGGTCAAGCAGGGATCTCGATAGGATATTATCTTAAGCAGTCCGATCAAAAGTTTATCATTTTGGATAAAAGTCATGAGGTGGGGGAGAGCTGGAAAGATCGGTATGACTCATTAGTTTTATTTACTTCTCGAATGTATAGCTCTTTGCCTGGAATGCATCTTGAAGGAGAAAAACATGGATTTCCTACAAAAAATGAAATTGTTGCTTATCTAAAGAAGTATGTTAAAAAATTTGAAATTCCAATCCAATTACGGACAGAAGTAATAAGTGTCCTAAAAATAAAGAATCATTTCTTAATAAAAACAAATCGGGAAGAATATCAAACGAAGAATCTTGTCATTGCTACAGGGCCTTTTCATACCCCTAGTATTCCATCAATATCAAAGGATTTAGCTGATCATATTAATCAACTACACTCATCACAATATAAGAATTCAAAACAATTGGCATATGGAAATGTACTAGTAGTTGGTGGTGGGAATAGTGGTGCTCAGATAGCTGTTGAATTATCCAAAGAAAGAGTTACATATTTAGCCTGTAGTAATAAACTAGTTTATTTCCCTTTAATGATCGGAAAAAGAAGCATCTTTTGGTGGTTTGATAAATTAGGAGTTTTACATGCAAGTCATACATCAATAGTAGGCAAATTCATTCAAAAGAAAGGTGATCCAGTATTTGGGCATGAATTAAAACATGCAATAAAACAGAAGGAGATCATCTTAAAAAAAAGAGTCATTGCCGCAAAGCAAAATGAAATCATTTTTAAAGATTCATCTACATTAGAAGTAAACAATATTATTTGGGCCACTGGTTTCAGGAATCCCTTATGTTGGATAAATATAAAAGGTGTTTTGGATCAAGAAGGTCGAATCATACATCATAGAGGTGTTTCACCTGTAGAAGGATTGTACTTTATAGGGTTGCCTTGGCAGCATAAGCGAGGTTCAGCGTTGCTTCAAGGCGTAGGAAATGATGCTGAATACATTGTAAAACAAATGAACGGTGGATAAACGAAGCAGAGCAGTAACTCACATGTTTACTGCTCTATTTTATTGTGAATAAGGGTAGCGAAGTGGAGATGCGCCTTCTCTTTTATTTAAGAAGTTAACATAGAAAGAGAAAAAGCTCTTTAAGACATACTCATATTTTTATGTTCAACAATGGTCTTAAGGAGGCTGCGCATTGAATTTGTCAGGTACGCATCTTTATGGCGTATAAAGATTGTTGAGATACAGCTATCTTTCTCAGGTAATGGGTGACAATAAACCTTACCTTGTGCAGCTAGATGCATAACAGCAGATTCCGGTACCACTGTTATACCGAGTCCAAGTGCAACACTATTTAAGATTGTCTCCAGGATGTTAAATTCCATCATTCTGTTTGGGAGCACACCTTCATCTTTGAGCCATTGTTCAAGCCTAGACCGATACCCGCACCCCTGATTAAAAACAAGAATCGGAGTCGTTGAAACATCCTCTATATTAAACGTTTTGTTACTGGTTACAAGAGTAAGTTTTTCAGTATAAACATCATACTGTTCCAGAATAGAATGTTTCAAAGGGCCTGAAATAAAAGCTCCGTCTAATTCGTGATTCATGACCTTTTTAATAAGTTCCTCTGTTAGACCAGCCTGCAATGATAAATCCACATTAGGATACTTTTTATAATAGGAAGCTATGATGGTCGGCAGTATCCTCACTGTTTCCACTGTACCGATTTTTAATATTCCAGATGGTATTTCAGTATCTAGAAAGACCTGCTCCAGTTCTTCAACATCTTTCAAAATTTTGTTAACGTATTCAATCATTTTTCGGCCCTCTGGGCTTAGTGAAACCCCTTTTTTATGGCGATTGAAAAGAGGTGTTTTGAGCTCATTCTCTAATTGCTTAATCCGCGCAGTTACATTAGATTGTACATAATTTAACTCTTTTGCAGCACCGGTAATACTCTTGTGATGGGCTACGCATTTGAAAATTTGTAAGTCTCGAAGTTCCATGAAGATCCCCCCTTCATTAAAGTATCATTATCAATGATGTTTTTCATCACTTTTGTTCATTTTACTTGATGCTTACTTCTTTTTATAATTCTCATTGTAATTTTAAAGAAAAGGAGGGGAATTCAATGAAAAAAAGTCAATTATTCATTGGTGCCCTTACATGTTTAGTGGCAAGTATGTCTTGGGGCGCGATGTTTCCAGTTGCAGATCATGCATTAGAATTTATTGATCCGTTTTATTTTTCATTTATTCGCTACGGTGTGGTAACAATTATGTTAGTGATTTTATTATTAGTGAGAGAAGGAAAAAAATCATTTCATTTAGAGGGTAAAGCAAAATGGATCATTTTATTTGGGGTGATGGCGTTTACTGTATACAATGTTCTTATTTTTTTAGGTCAAAGGTTGATGGGGAAGTCTGGAATTATGACAGCGTCCATTGCCGAGGCACTCATGCCGATGCTTTCAATTGTTATTCTATGGGGATATAAACATGTGAAACCTAAAAAATACACAATGATCAGTATATTGATTGCCTTTTTGGGGGCTTCGATGGTCATAACCAAAGGTAATATAAGTTTCTTTTTTTCATTAGGGGATCATCTATTCTCGCTACTCTTTATATTCATTGGTGTTTTAGGATGGGTTGTCTACACAATGGGGGGACAGTTATTCCAAGAGTGGTCCACACTTCGTTATTCAACATTGACATGTTTATTCGGCACAGCTATAACAGGAATCATGACAACTATACTTACCGCGCACGGTTACGTGTCGGTACCGAGTATTAAAGTAGTTGCAGCAATTAAGTATGATTTTTTATTTATGATTACTTTACCAGGTATCATAGCCCTCCTTAGTTGGAACTATGGCATTAAAATCCTATCATCCATTAACGGGATTTTATTTATTAACTTTGTCCCCATCACTACATTGTTAATCATGGTGATCAAAGGATATAACATAACTGCTTTTGATATAGTAGGAACACTGTTTGTCATTATTGGACTCATTTTAAATAACATATATCAGCGTAAGGAAGATTATAAGCAGGTATTGCAAAAAGAAAAAACACATTTGACTATCACTTAGACGGTGGGGGATTTAAAATGTTTGAAGGTCTATTGTTTTTCATTTCAGCTGGAATTGTCTGTGAACTTGCTGCAATTAATAGAAATGGCCGCAAAAATATAAAGCAACAGGCGGAATTGATTCAAATTTTAAGAGAAAACCTTAATAAAGACATCAAATAAATTAAGACGTTTGGGTATTATTGAAACACACCAGAAAATTCAGGTGTGTTTTTATTTTGCTTTCTTTTTTAAGCCTTAAAACGTCACCAATCGCTAGTTGAATACTATGGGAACCACTCTCCATACGGAAAAAGATGATTATTTACATCATTCAGAGTTGATTTTAGGTTCTTTTGAACTTATAATGTTATATATACTGTTTTTTGTTTATTCAGAAAAAACGGGTTAGAAAAATAAATATTTATATCGGAGGTGTACGCCTTACTAAGTAAGGCAAATCATTGACAACCATTAACCTTATAATCTTTACTATTTTAATTGTCTTAACAGCATTTTTTGTTGCGACTGAATTTGCGATAGTAAAGATCAGGTCATCAAAAATTGACCAACTCATATTAGAGGGCAAAAAAGGTGCCGTATCAGCCAAAAAGGTCATTACTCATTTGGACGAATATTTGTCAGCTTGTCAATTAGGGATCACGGTTACAGCGTTGGGAATTGGCTGGGTTGGAGAATCGACTTTTGAAGTGATTTTGCACCCCTTATTTGCTCATTTTCATGTAAGTGAAACAGTCTCACATGTATTGATCTTAGTGATTGCTTTTGTGATGGCGACTTTTTTGCACGTTGTAGTTGGAGAACTTGCTCCTAAAACACTCGCTATCCAAAAAGCGGAAACCATCACTCTTTTGACTGCAAAGCCAATTATTTGGTTTTACCGCATCCTGTTCCCTTTTATATGGTTTTTAAATGGTTCAGCCCGGTTTATAGTAGGACTCTTCGGTTTGAAACCTGCATCAGAACATGAACTTGCTCATTCTGAAGAAGAACTGCGCATCTTACTATCTGAAAGCTATAAGAGCGGTGAAATCAATAAAAATGAGTTGAAATATGTAAATAATATTTTTGAATTTGATGAAAGAATCGCCAAAGAAATTATGATTCCGAGAAGAGAGATCGTAGCGATTTCTAGTGAGGATTCTTATGAAACTATTGTTAAGACCATTAAGACAGAGAGTTATACAAGGTACCCAGTCCTAAATGGAGATAAAGATTCAATCATTGGTTTTATCAATGCTAAAGAATTCTTGTCAGCTTATATTGACACAGACCAGAAGATAAAAGAGGATTTCAAGTTAGAAAATCATATCAACCCTGTTATCCATGTTATTGAATCCGTTCCAATTCATGATTTATTGGTAAAAATGCAAAAAGAGCGAACACATATCGCTATTCTTGTGGATGAATATGGCGGCACTTCAGGTTTAGTCACTGTTGAAGATATTCTTGAAGAAATTGTCGGGGATATCAGAGATGAATTTGATAAAGATGAAGTGCCTGATATTAGAAAAGTAAACGATAATCACTATATCATAGATTCGAAAGTGCTCATTGAGGATGTAAATGATTTATTGGGAACGACGTTAGCAAGTGACGAAGTGGATACGATAGGCGGCTGGTTTATGACTCAACAAATAGACGCTGCCGTTGGATCCGTTATAGAAGCCGATGGGTATATTTTTAAAGTGCACAAAACAGTTGGCCGGCATATTAATTATTTAGAAATTGTCCGGAAAAAAGAATAACATCTGGATAAATCACATGAGATTTTGACTAATAAGATGCTTAAAGCCTGAGATGAAATTTTCATCCAGGCTTTTTTAAACAATGATCTTGCAGTTTAAGTAGGTAATCATGATCGAAGTTCAAACGTTTCTCAGCAAACAAGGAGGCTTGGATATCTATAGCTCTTTTACCATTACCTTCTCACCATTAAAGTCGAGTTCACCATTAAATCGAAAACCAAACCTTTGATAAAGGCGTATAGCATGAATATTATTTTCAAATATACTTAAATAAATTCTCTTGCATTTATATAGCTCAGCAAGGTGCTGAATGAGGGCTTTAAGCATTTTCTTCCCTAATCCTTTTCCCTGATAGCGTTCGTCAATAAAAAATCGGTCAAGCCAGACTCGTCCGTTTTTATTATCTTCATCATACTCGGGAAACAATCCATACATTGCAAAACCGACTAGATCTCCATCATAGTAAAGCCCGACAGGTTTATAATAGTGACATTCTTTTGCATCCTCTAAACATACTTTTGTAGATTCAATATATGATAATTGATTCTGGCTGACATGCAGATCAAGAATTGCAGCACGATTATCATCAGTTACTCCTTTTATTTTTATACTCATACTACATTCTCCTTTTTTCTTATCCCGGTATCCTGATATTGCTAAAACTCAGCATAAACTATTTTCACATCAAGCAACATGTAGCCTATCAAATTAAGTACCTTTTCTTATTGTGCCTAACCAGAGGCATTCCCTGCATCCAAATGACTTGACTTTATAGAAAATGAATTAATTCAAAGCTGCAGCATCATTCTTTTTTTCTTTCCAAACCATTGTAAGACCAAGGCCGACAATCATAACGAAACCTGCAAAAAGGAAAGGATAATGAATGTTAAGATCAAATAGTATACCGCCTAAAGCAGGTCCAAATATATTTCCCAGGCTGGTGTATGTGGAGTTCATGCCTGCTACGAAACCCTGCTGGTTACCGGCCATATTGGATAAATGAGCGGTTAAGGCGGGACGTAGCAAATCGAACGCTAGAAAAATAAAACAAGTTACAAGCAAAACAGTTAAAAATCCTGACATAACAGTAGACACGAAAGCCAAGATCGCACCGGTTATTAAGCACAGCTGAATCATTCTTTTCTCTCCAAGTTTGTTGACCAATTTCCCGAATAGTAAAACTTGAATAACTACCGCAACAATGGAGCTAATCGTAATAATGGCTGCAATATCTTTTGGTGTGAAGCCAAATTTATGATCAGAAAACAAGCTGAATACCGTTTCATAAGCTGATAAACCAAAAGCCATTACAAAGACGATAATAAATGCAATGAAATAGACAGGATGAATGGATCTCTTCAAGTCTTTAATAAAATTTGATTCCTTTGTATGAGATGAGAGTTGATGGCGTTCTTCTATCGACAATGACTCTTTTAGTATAAAAACGGAAGTGACAGCTGCTATTAACGCGATGGCGGAGGCGAAGAAAAACGGCATGCGGATGCCAAAGCCGGCAATAAATCCTCCCGCACCAGGCCCAATAATAAAGCCTGTGCTAATTGCAGCAGAAACATACCCCATAGCCTTTGACCTTTCCTTTAGGGTTGTAATATCAGCTACATATGCTGTTACCGCGGGCATGATAAAAGCCGCGCTTACACCACCCAATATCCTCGAGAAATAAAATATTGAAACATGGATCCCTAATCCGAAAATCAACTCAGATAAACTGAATATAAGCAACCCGAGAATAATCATTTTTTTTCTCCCGAAACGGTCAACCCACCTACCTGCAAAAGGTGAAGTAATTAACTGAGAAATGGCAAAAGCCGCAACAAGATAACCCATTGTGCTGCCGGATAAATGCATGATTTTCATAAAAGAAGGCATAACTGGAATGATTAAACCGATACCAAGAAATACTACGAAGATGTTGCTTAATAGTATAATGAATATCGTTTTTTGCTCATTTATTGATTTTTTCATCTGAATTCCCCTTTTACTCAATTGAACCCTTTTTACCTATCCTTTTCGCTTGAAGCTTTTTTCAAGTACAATCAAATCATAAGGTATATGGTTACCGTATAGTCAAGGAGGTTTTTATGAGCGAAGATGTTAAGAAGTATTTCACAACAGGGGAGTTTTCGAAGCTCTGCCGTGTAAAAAAACAAACCTTATTTCATTATGATGAGATTGGTCTTTTCTCGCCGGAAATAAAAAAAGAAAATGGGTATAGATATTATTCCTATCATCAATTTGAGATTTTTCAAGTCATCACTCTATTTAAAGAGCTTGGGGTTCCATTAAAAGAAATAAAATGTCTAATAAAAGGAAAAACACCAGACAAGATCCTGCATGTTCTAAAAGAAAAGTCTATTGAGATTGATAAAAAAATAAATGAGCTTAAGCAGTTGCAAACGATCTTACAAACAAAAGTGACGCTTACAGAACAAGCACTTGAGACTGATTTTTCCTCAATTTCTTTTGAATATTTAAATGAAGAAACATTCATGTTAAGCCGAAAAACATTAAACTTACCGGAACGAAAATATGTGGCAGCCATTTCAGAACTCATTCATGAAGTTCAGCAATATGAATTAGATGAAGGATATCCGATAGGCGGAATCTTTGCACGGGAACAAATCTTAGAAAAAGACTTCTACAATTACAGTTACTTTTATATAAAAGTAAAAGATGGGGTAGAGAACATAAATTATCATGTACGACCAAAAGGCCTGTATGCAGTTGGATATGAAATAGGCGGAAATACTGAAGAGGCGTACCGGAGAATCATTGAGTTCATTGAAAGAAATGGAATGCAAATAGGGGAAAATGCATATGAGGAATATATGCTTGATGAGATGGTAGTTGACGGGTATGAAAATACATATGCCAAAATCCTCCTTCAAGTTAAGGAGGTGTAAGATTACGAGATTTTCATATGGAAAAATTGTTTCTGTTGTGTGCCCAAAAAGAATATAAACTGGTTTACTAAAAGCGAGCCCACAGCCGAACTTCAAAACTGCACCATTGAGTAAAAAGCAATGACAACCTGTAATTATTTATAAATTATTAAAATGTCTAGTGAAAGGGGCAAGGAGAATAAAATGGACTTCAAAGGGATTTAATCATGAAAATGAATGAAAAGATGAAAGAGGTTCAAAGAAAATATAGAGAAGAGCTTAAGAAACAAGAACTTGAAGATGATAAAAATTATATTTATGAAGGTAATAATCATCGAGGGACCGCAAGCTGACAAATGCATGAACGATTGCTATCATTATTTAATAAAACTTTATAGGAATGAGATCCAGGGTGATAGCAATATACCGAGGAACAAGCGATCGAGGGATCGAGCATCGACAGCCAGATCGAGGCCTGCATAAAGAAAGCAGGGACTAAGGATGTGCTGAAGTATGCCGATGAAGGATTTTCTGTGGAGCTTTTAGAACGTCCGGCTTTGAATGCTTGAGGTAGGGAGTTTATCAGCGATGAAAAAATGATTTTCATATTCTTCCGCTTTTCCTTCTCTGCCCGATAAAACTCATGAAACATCTTCATCAGCGCCCGCTTTTTAATCCGCGATACATAGCTGCGTGAGATACCGAGTTCTTTGGCAATCTCTCGCTGCGTTTTTTCCTTCTTCAAATCAAGTCCAAACTGCCCGACAATCACTTCCTTCTCACGGTCATCTAAAATGTCAATGTATTTTTTCACTTTTTCAAGCTCCATATTGAGCTGGATCGTATCTATCACGTCTTCGTTTTCTGATTTCAAAACGTCAATCAGGCTTATTTCATTCCCTTCCTTATCCTGCCCGATCGGATCGTGAAGGGAGACGTCTTTTTTTGTTTTTTTCAATGCGCGCAAATGCATGAGGATTTCATTATTCATTACAAAAGGGGGGTGCATAAATTTCCCGTAACAGTTTGACTAAATAAATGTTGAGTCAGTTTCCTGTAATAAATGCTCAAACGTTTCTTAGCGAATGAAGAGGATACCTTAAATAACCAAGCTACATTTTCAATTGCATGTGATTGTATGTACGGAAGATTGATATTACGCAACATGAAAGTTGGAATGCAAAAGTGATATGTAAAATAATTCGACTGCCACTCCAAATAATCAGTCCAAGTTGCAGGCATTGTTTTTTTATCGCCTTCATGTCTATATATATGGCAAAATTCATGAGCAAAATCATACCATTGATCAACTCGGCTTTTTCGGCTGTCCAAGCATATGTTATAAATTCCGCTGTGTTTAAGTGCGAAGCTTGTAACAGGTTTAAACGAAAGCCTGATATCTAATGACTCAGCAATCCGTTCAAAATTAATTTGTTCAGGTTCTGTAATATCAATCTTTCTGTATAAGTTTTCAATCCAATCCTCTAAATGACTGTTTGTATACCTCAAGATAAAAAACCTCCTTAAAGACGACAATCCAAAAATTGGATTCGTTTAAATATTATAGGGAAATCAAGACTTTTTTTATAGGTAAATGCGTCTAATGAGATGGAATATGAATAAAACGCATCTGGATTTCCCTCGAAAAGTAAAGGTCTTTAGGGATTTATGTCAAAATAATAGTAGGTACCTTATGCAACAAACAGGGAGTTTGGTTGCTTAATAAGGAGGGGGAAGTATGAAAAAAAATATTCACATATTGGGAGCCTCTGGTGTCGGAACTTCAACATTGGGTGCTGCATTGTCAAAGTGTTTGCCTCATACGCATCTTGATACTGATAATTACTATTGGTTAGATAAATTCACTAAAAAAAGAGAAATTCCTGAAAGAAGAAAGTTGCTTGAAAAAGACTTAACAATAAATGAGAAATGGATTCTTTCTGGTGCAGTGTGTGGCTGGGGCGATAATCTAAAAAGTTATTTTGACCTTGTCGTCTTCTTATGGATTCCACAGGAAATACGGCTTGAGAGATTAAGGCATAGGGAATTTCAGCGTTATGGAAATGAAGTGTTAGCCGGTGGCAGTAAATATGAACAATCAAAAGCATTTTTAGAGTGGGCTTCTTTATATGATAATGCTGGAATGGAAGTTAGAAGTAAAGCTTTGCATGAACATTGGATGGAAGATTTATCTTGTCCAGTGTTAAAAATTGAAGGCGATTGCTCAGTCAATGAAAGAGTTGACCGTGTCTTGGATTTTTTGAATTCTAATTAAACTAACGGCTAGTGATTGAAAAAGAAGAACACGCAGCTGATTCACTTGCTCTTGTTGGGGGCAAGTGTTGACAACCCTATTACTGGTTTAATTAAAGAAGGAGTATAAAACCTGTATCAAAGATGTTACTAGATATCTACGACACAGGTTTTATATGTAGGTAACTAATGTTCTTATATTTAACTTTGCATTTTTTTATTCTGCAATAGTTGATTCTATTTCTGTTTTCAATTTTTCAAACCACTCTAAATTAACCAAGTGATGTGAACGGGAATTTTCGTTCATACGGCGAAAGTAATCGATTGTGCCGGGAATTTCTTGAGTGATGGACAGGTATTCATCAAGGAGCTCGATTCGAGCTTTAGTCTGATCGATTTGTGATTGGATCAGATCCAGTAATTTATTTTTGTCGAATTCATCGGCAAAGAGTAACGCCCCATAAAATTGCAGGTTCACATATTCCGATTTGGTGCCGTATTTGATCATTAATTTTTCGAATTCTGCCCTTCCCGATTCTGTGACTTTAAAGTTACGGATTTCACGCCCGCTGGTTGAGGGTTTCTGCTGAATCTGTTCAATAAAACGCTTTTCTTCAAGTTGCTGCAGATTGTAATAAAATGAACCTTTCGTGAAGTTAACAATGTATTTGTAATGACGTTTTTCCATTAAGGCCAGAAGTTCATAGCCGTGAGCTCCGGGGTTTTGGATTAGCAAGCCAAGGATAAGTAGGGGAATCATGGTTTTATCACCTTCGCCATCCGCGCCTCAAATTCCGCGTACGTGATTTTACCCGAAGCCAAATCCATACTATGAAGGTAAATCTGTTCTGTTTTAGAATAGTCACCATTCACTTTCAGCGATTGCTCCTCTCCCGAAATGGGTTTCAGGATATGGTGTTTTTTCGAAAAAGCCTCGAAATAGCGGTAACCGAATTTGCGTTGTGAAGCTGTGTCTAAATGAATGCCATCAGGATTCGCAGTCAAACCTGCTGCAGTAACAAAATAGCAATTCTGTTGTTCATTAGCAAAACGCAGCAATTCCTCATTAACCTGTCGAAATTCAGTCGCATGCAGTCCAAAACCAGTCTTCCCAAGAAAGTCACCAAGCCCTCCAATAATCAACGGTACCTCATCAAGTTCCAACTCGTTTCTTAGCGTCTCGATGATAAGAGTTAATTTCTCGTAATAAGTTTCATGTAGCGAACGATAACTGTCACTCTCACCTTGGTGCCAAAGGATTCCACAAATTTGACTGGACCGGAGGGCGAAGCGGGCTTCGGACAAAGCATGCTGAAAAAGGATGCCTTCCGGATGCCAGTCATTCAATGAACTGCCACCTTCCGCACAAGGGATCAAGCCAATTTCTTCATCGGGATGAGCTTTCGACCATGCATCTGCAAAAGATGCCGCCAGGCCAACGCCGGAAACCGGACGGTCGTAATTAATCGGCTCTGTCATCATCTGCCACTGTCCATTGCGCAGCATTTTTATTTTTTCATTATAGATCGGGTCTACTTCATTCAAAAATCCACGGCCCGCCATATTCGACTGCCCCAACATTAAAAAAGACTTTATCATCTCATTTTTCCCTTCTTTACACCAATATTTTAGTCTAATTAGACTATAGTTGATTCAGTTTGTCTTGTAAAGTTTTAATAAGGTTTTACTTTTATTATTAGTATGTATGAAAAACAAACTAACATTGAAAATTTGGTGGATGTATTTGAGAAATAGCAAGTTCTTTTGCTTTTTCTTATCCCACTATCGGGGGCGATTATTGAACAAAAACTAAAGGAGTGATACATATTAGTCATGTATAATATGTATCACTCCTTATTTTTTATAGCTTTTTTTGATTTAGATCTTGATAAACAATGAAAAAACAACAAAAACCCTGTCATGTAAGGGTTCCTATGAGCTTCAAAATCATTTTTCATAGGAAATACGTTCAATGATGGGGGTGTATCCCAAATGAAATGGATTGTTAAAAAGGGAGGGCTATGTTGAAGGGGTTAAATATCAATAAAAAATTATTAAAAAGGTTAACGATTGTACCAATTCTATTCATTTGTTATGTTTTATTTTTAAATCCTGAAGTTATACTTGAAGAGCAATGTCCTAATAAGCCTTATAGTTTAACAATCGTAAAGCACGGGACAGGTATATTTGATAAGAAAATTGTTCTAATATATTACAAGATCAACGGAAAAACAGTAGCTGTTGGGGATTTGGTGTTTTTTGAGAATTTTGACAGAGATATAGATGTTACTTGGGATACGAATACTGATGATGGAACTTGGTGGATAGATAAAAGCGTACATTTAACCATGACCTATGCTAAAAATGTTAAGGGGGATTTAGACAAGAAAGATATTGATTTTGATTATGGTACTGTCCAATAATAATGAAGTCAAATAGGAATATATACTAAAAGAACCGCCAGTTGCGGTTCTTTTGTGTTTAGATTTAAACGGATTTAAGAGCCCTTTTTTTCTTTCCTTGCAAGTACCATGATTCCAGAAGATTATCATAAGTATTGCTGGCATAACTTGACAACTTAGTTGTAAAACTCGATGTCATGAGAAAGGTCGAAGTCCTATTCATTGATGACTTATTCAAACCAATAAACAGTCAGCCAAGGGCAACCGATTGGCAGGTTGAACAAATCCAGTCAGTCTTAAATTATCGTTATTTGAATCATAAGCCTTTGCTGATTTCTTCTGAGTTAACAGTCGATGAGATTTTGGATATAGACGAGGCTCTTGGTTCACAGATTCACCAGATGTGTCGTGATTACATAGTGATTATTAAAGGCGATCGAATGCAATTAAATCATAGGTTAGGTGATTGGGAATGAAGGAGAAAATGAATGTAAAAGCAACTGGTGGACTTTATATGTTTAGACCTTCAGATCGAAATAAAGGTAAAGATCTTACGCCAACTATCCGTTTACTTGATGAAAAAATAAAGCAAATGGAGCCGATGCTGAGTGCTTAAAGCAGTCGTGTTTCTGCTGGCAATTTTACTCTCCGCACCGAGAATCAAAAAAGAAATTCAGCTATGTGAACAGCTTGACGGGAGGTAAAGAACAGTTTGATTGCATTAAGTTCACTGTTTATGGTGAGCCAGTCGCACAAGGACGGCCGCGTGGATCAATACGAAATGGGAAGGTGCATATGCGAGATCCAGCAAAAACAAAGTATTTCAAACAGTATGTGGCATTGGTTGCGTCTCAGCATCGCCCAGAAACAATTATTACTGGTCCTGTCTCAAATGGATGTCAAAGTGTACAGACAAATGCCAAAATCAGTTTCAAACTCAAAAAAGAAGAAAGAAAAAGCTGAAAAGGGTCTTCTGCGGCCGACTACAAAGCCTGATGTTGATAACTATGTAAAGGGTGTAAAAGATGCCCTGAATCATCTGATATACAAAGATGATAGTCAGGTTGTGGATCTGAAAGTCAGTAAGTTTTATAGCGAAGAGCCGAGGGTGGAAATCATGTTAAAAGAGGTTTCTGCCTAAAAATAAAACACACCGAAGCGCTTAGCCTCAGTGTTCTCGATATGAACTGGTACTTCTATCAAAACACAGGGGGGGACCTTTGAGTGTACAATCCAAGAGAAATAAACATCAAAAAAGACTTAACTATTCAGCAGAAGATTGACCCAGGGAGAGTTCAAATCATTGTTTTATATGGAAATCAAGGTACAGCCCATATCTAAGATGCTCCGGAGCACGGGAAAACAGTGATTCAAACTGTAAAGGGCAGTTTTGCGCGGGTTGATTAGGAGATAGGTTACAAAGTTAGATAAACAATCGAATGGATTGGAGTAACTATACTAGGGGGAGAGGAGGCTGTGAGCCCCCTCATAGTTAACTTGAATAGTATGCGATATAAGTTCCATCAGGATAAAAAGTAACACTGTCTAAATAATATGTTATACCTTTATGAATAATTGTTTGTGCTGGATCTGGATCAGAAGCTGTTCCATAAATAACCAAGGTATCTAAAGCAGAAACTTCCTTCGTTGTAATTTCTCCAGAATGAGTATCAGTAGGGCTTGCGGCAAAGGCAGGAGCTGCAGAAACAAGTAGAGCAAGTGATAAAGCAGAACCAGTTAATACTTTTCTAAATTTCATGTTACCACTCCTTTAGTTTTTTGATACACTTAAAGGTTTCGCTGCATGTAAAAAATACCCTTGTAAATAAATGTTAACTAATTATGAACGAGCATTTCTTATCGTTACAGCACCCTGGCGTGATTACCCAAATTTAGAAAGGGAAAAGGGGTTGTCCAAAAAAAGAGATAAGAGGATTTTCCTCTTATCTCTCAGATACTTAATACCAACCTTGATATAAGCCAGTCCATGTGCCGTCACTGTTCTGCCAGGCATCTTTTAAATAGTATTTAACACCAGCAAATACCGTTACATTGGCAAGTTCTCCACGTGTGTTAGCTGTGAGATATATAGTTTTTATCTCAGCTTGAGGAGTTACTGCCTTCTGACTAGTGCTATCTACACTAGGAGTCGCAGCAAAAGCAGGAGCTGCAGAAACGAGTAAAGCAAGGGACAATGCAGAACCAGTTAAAACTTTTTTCAATTTCATTTTAAACACTCCCTTTGTTTTTTAGTACAACTGTATTATTACATAATATGAAAAAATAACCAAGGGATTTTTTGTTAATATTTTGTGAACTTAGTTTAAATATAGAATCCTCCCGAATGCCTGCTGCCCGAAATGAGGGTGCAGTCTGGGTCCTGTTGAGGAAATATTGTCCAAGACGGAAAGCCTGCGGACACTAAACTTACAGCATTACACTGTTTGTTTAGTGTCCGGTTTATTGTTTAAAAAGGAGGACGTTTCATGAATCCAAAAGACATTGAAAATCTAATCAATAGCTATCACTGGATGGTGAAAGAAGTTCAACGGTTACAGAGAGTGTTTTATGGTTCAGCAATTCCTATGAAAAATTGGGGAGTTGCCCAATATGGATTAGACGCTGCTATACCAAAAGGAAGTCCCGGGAAGAGTCAGGCAGAGCTTCGTCAAATGGATATGCGAGAGGAACGTCTTTTCAAACGTCTTATGCAGTTGAGTTGGGGGCAGAAAAAATCAAAGGGGAGCAGCATAAGTCATTTATGATTGCATGATGGAGGGGATGAGTTACCGTGCTATTAGCCTTCACCTTGGCATTTCAAGGGAAACTGTACGCAAAATGAAAGACGAGTTGATCAGCCAATTATGCCAAGATTGCCACTTTGAGCGCTTGTTGAATCCGAAAAAATCGGAGGTGTAAAATGGGAGGCGGGTCGGCGCGGCAGGTTATTACTGCGTCACCACCAATTTTATACAACGAATAAAACCTCCCAACGATAAGCGAGGATTAACTCGATCGGGAGGTCTTACATAGTGAATCGGGTGATAAAACAGCAGCAGTATTTCGTTCAAATTAATATCCCCGACAAATTTGATTTTATTCAACAGTTTCGTTCGACAAATTTTGCAGATGGTTCCATCATTATTGTTTTTCGTCGATAATAAGATGGGAGATGAGTAAAATGGAACAAATATTTGAGTCTTTTCTTGAAAGTGTACCTTATACATATTTCACTCATTTGAAGGCTTTTAAAGATTACCTGAGACACTTAAAAGTCACTGATGATACAATTATAGATTTTCTTCAAGGTGTTAGAACAGAAAGGATAATTGATTCTTTAAAATTTAATATTGAAAATCGAACACAGAGCAAGAAAAAAATTTTGAAAAAAGAAACTGCTTATATGTATAGTGTTGTTATAAAAAAATTTTTTCTGTATCTCCAATCTGAACATTGTATCAAGAATCTCGACTTTGAAAGAGAGTTAAATTTGTCAGCTAGCAATCATTCATCATATAGATATAAAATGAATGAATTTATCTCAAACAACTCTATATTAAAAGACAGTAGAGGTTTTAATACATTACTCGAAGAAGAGGTTAATGATCTCATTAAGCAATGTGATGAAACATTAAATTCAGATGATATATATATAAATGCTTTTGAAGAGAAAAGATATTTTAATAAATTTAGATCAGCAATAATCATTAAATTGATAATATTAACTGGGGTACGCTATGAAATAATTTGCAACTTGAAAAAAAATAATCTAGACCTTAAATATAACAATTTAAAGATAAATGATTATTCTGTGCCTTTACCCAATAATTTCAGAGATCAATTTGAAAAATATTTAAAATTAGTAAATGAACTTACTTTTAAAAAAGATAACAATTTTTTACTTATTGAATTTGAGGGAGAGCATTTAAAAAAGACTACAGCTGATACGGCTAACTTCTTAAAGAATAGTATAGATAGAAGTGATTTAAATGGTCTAATAAAATACTCCGTGGTAAATATGTTAAAACATGAAATGAATGAACACGTAATAAGGAAGTTAACCGGAATTGGAACTAAATTTTATGAGCAGTGCCGCGAAGAAGTTGTTGATCTAGATAAGGACAATAGACACTTAAACTCTATTTTTATGTCAATGGCTTCTTTTAATACTTTATAACTAGATACCTTAAAGGTATCTTTTTTTGTACTTTTTAATACTCAGAATATGCAATTTAGTCAACGTAATGATTTGAGTGCCTTTCACTTTAGAAATTACTTTCCAAAGCAACTCAATCCAAAAGGAGGCATTTACCTGGTTTTGAAATTTTATCAGCATTGATAAAGTTAATAACATAGCAAAACGCCATAAAAACTTCTTATGGCGTCTTCGTACAGGGAGGTGAAATTCAAAAGGCCGCTTTGGATTAAAGTGCCTAAAGACTAATAAAGGAATGCAGCACCAACAATGATTAATAGAATGAATAGCACTACGATTAATGCGAAGGTGCTACCATAACCATTTGTGTTTCCCATATAGTTACCTCCTTTAATAGTAGATTAAAATATTTCAAGACTAATAAAGGAATGAAGCACCCACAATGATTAACAGGATGAACAACACCACAACTAACACGAAGGAGCTATTGTAACCATTTGACATGTTATCACCTCTTTTAATGGAGTTAGTATAAGATATGTCAAACAATAATTTTCGACATAGATTTAAGTCTAAATAAGAGAAAATGAATATTTTGTCTAAAGGTGTAATAGCAGATACATCAGCAAAAACTATTAAAACAAACACAAACTCAAACATGAGGTCCGGAGATGGGTAAGATGTAATGCCAAGACCACGAGATCCACGCAGAGACAAAGCTTTTCGTTTGTGGGAAGAGAGCGGCGGGAGTAAGAAGTTAAAAGACATTGCTGAGCAATTAAACGTAACAAGTAGCACTGTCCGAAAATGGAAAGCAAACGATAAATGGGAAGAAAAAATAAAAGGGAGCGCTCTTTTGCGTCGAGGCGCACCTAAAGGGAACAAAAATGCAAAAGGAAATAAGGGAGGAAGAGCACCGCTTGGAAATAAAAATGCATTAGGAAATAAAGGTGGTGCAGCTCCACTGAGAAATCAAAACGCTGTGACTCATGGATTCTTCTCTAAGTTCCTGCCAGAAGAAACGCTATCCATCATGGAAGGTATTCAAGAACGTTTGCCTGTCGATATGATATGGGATCAGATACAGATCCAATATGCCGCAATTATAAGGGCGCAAAAAATCATGTTCGTTTCTGATAAGCAAGAAATGATTAAGGAACTAAAAAAGAAAAAGTCTGTCCTATCTGAGACAAACGAAGTCGAAGAGGAAGAATACGAATTCCAATTTTCTTGGGATCGTCATGCCACATTCTTAAATGCTCAATCTCGGGCTATGGCAGAGCTCAGGAACTTAATTAAACAATTTGACGAATTAGCCCATTCGGAAGACGAACGACGCCTTAAATTGGAGCATATGCGTTTAAATATCAACAAGAAAAAATTATAGATTGAAGAACTTACAGAAGAAGATAAACCTTTATCATCACCATTGTGAACAAAGGTGATGATAAATGATTAAACAAGTAAACCCACATTTTAAAGAATTTCTCTTTGATTGGAATCAAAAGTTTCAGTTTCTTGTGGGTGGTTATGGATCATCCAAAAGCTATCATGTGGCACTCAAAATTGTTCTGAAATTGCTTAAAGAAAAACGAACTGCACTTGTTATCAGAGAGGTGTACGACACGCATAGGGATATTTTACCTACGTGCGTCAGGAAGCTGTCGCTAATGAAGGCTTGTCAATAACTGAAAACTTAGCACAGATCGGTGTTAAAATTCCTTCAACAATAACAGATCGATTACAAACAATTGAGAACGAAAAAGAACAGAGTAAGGATAACGCAGACAAAGCTGCTGGCTAAGCCAGTGGCTTTTTTTATTACACAGACAGAGGGAGAGAAGATATATGGCCATTAAAGTTGTAAAGAATTTAGTCTCTAAATCAAAGTATGGATTGAAATGTCCTAATCCAATGAAAGCTGAATATATCACTATTCACAACACTGCGAATGATGCTTCAGCAGCCAATGAAATTTCATATATGAAGAATAACTCTAGCTCAACGAGCTTTCACTTTGCAGTAGACGATAAGCAAGTCAATCAAGGTATTCCAACGAATCGTAACGCTTGGCACACAGGAGATGGAACAAACGGTACAGGGAATCGTAACTCAATGGGTGTCGAAATTTGTTATAGCAAGTCAGGAGGGGCACGATATAAGGCAGCGGAAAAGCTCGCTATTAAGTTTGTGGCACAGCTGCTTAAAGAACGCGGCTGGGGTGTTGATCGTGTCCGTAAGCACCAAGACTGGAACGGCAAGTATTGCCCGCACCGTATTTTGTCAGAGGGAAGATGGATTCAAGTTAAGACTGCCGTTGAAAAAGAATTAAAGGCGCTAGGTGGGAAAACAAGCTCAAGCAAAGCAAGTGTAGCTAAAAAGAAAACAACAAACACAAGCAGCAAAAAAACGTCATATGCGCTGCCTTCCGGTATTTTCAAAGTGAAGAGCCCAATGATGAGAGGGGAAAAGGTAACACAAATTCAAAATGCTCTGGCAGCTCTTTATTTCTACCCGGACAAAGGGGCGAAAAATAACGGCATTGATGGCGTTTATGGCCCGAAAACAGCAAATGCAGTCAAGCGATTCCAGTCAGTGAATGGTCTGACTGCTGATGGCATTTATGGTCCTAAGACAAAAGCGAAAATTGAAGAGAAATTGAAGGATAACAGAAATTGATAATAACCTTTATAATCCTGTTGTGTCAAATTTATGAAGTTTAATCCGGGTGGGAGGATTTGTTAAATGAAGAGAAGTATTATTACAGTGACTTAAATTTAAAAGGGGGAAATATGAAATGAAAAAGTCGTTAGTATCAATGTTTTTTGTTCTGATTTTAATGTTTACTGCTATGGGAAGTGCTTCAGCCTATGAATTTAAAGGTATGCTGCCTCTTAATGACAAGGTAAGTGGATCTTTTGCTGATGCCGCTGCTGCTAAAGAAGGGCATGAGTGGCAATTCCATCCAGGATCAGCTACAAAAGTAAAGTTTTATTTGTCCAAAGATAGTACAACAACTCCGTTAAAAGTTAGTATTTACAAAACGGATGTAAATGGTGGTGGGACAACTTTTGTGAATTCTTATGATTCCTCAGAATTATCGAAACATACTATTGCAGTCAGTAAAAGCTATACTTATAGCATAAGGGTTGCTGGATATAGCACTGCAAAAACTGGCGGATCATACACATTAGAAAGTTCTGTAATTCAGTGAACAAAAGGGAGCGATGGCTCCCTTTTAAAGTTACTACATCAGGGTAAACAGCAGGAACAATGATTCCTCGCTTGCTATTGTTCTCGTCAAGAATGTACCAACCGCCTCGATATGTAAAACCCTTCTTTATGTAAGAAGGGTTTTAATTTTATTCAACCTTTAAATATATCTGGAATCTTATCTCGCCATATTAATAGCAATTCTCTAAATTGATCGGTTTCAATTGAGTTTTCATAGGGTTCTTCTATCCTAAAAGAGTTTTCAACAATTGTCACATCTTTCTTGATGAGAACATTTGTAGCATTTAACTCAATCTCAAAGTCTTCATATATCCCTTCTGAAATTTTCTCAATGTAATCTATATACTCGTTGGTTTGTTCTTCTGTAGCGATGTTTTCAATGAAATCAGAGAAGATACTGATTTCTTCTGGCAATACTATTCCTAAATCACCAAATGGATCTTCTTCAAATGTATATGAATATTTCATATGTTATTTCACCTTAAAGATTATTATTTATATAACGGATATGCAGTTTTGTTTATATCTTAATATCATACTTTTCCTTAATTCTTTTTATGTAGTTCTCTACCTTGGGTTTATTTTCTGGGTGTCGTTCTACATATTCCCTAACAATTTCATTTAAATATTTATAGAAATTTTCGTAATCTAATATGACTTCTTCATCTTCCTCGACTGCTGGGTAATCGAAATAAAAAGCTATACCCTCATCTCCAAAATAATCTTCTTCCCACTCTTCGTAGTCATCAGCAAATACACACCAGACATTCTCTATACCATAACCCTCTCCGTTGGAGAATTTCTCTAAAATGCGTAAAAAACGTTCATCACCCATAACTTGAAAAAAATAGTTAATTAAGTCTTTGTTTTTATTATCCATTTCACTTTCACTCCGAATTATTTAATCATTTAAGGTAGGGAAAAAATTTGTTATTTCTCCAGTAGCTTCATCAATATAACCTTCAAACTTGAGACCATTTTTAGCGTATCCAGTTACTTTTCTCCCGACTACTTCTCCATTTTTCATTGCTTCTTCTCCCCACTGCAACATTTGTTCGTTTGAGATCTTCTCGGGATCATAAACTGTCTTTGGAGTACGGACTTTTTTCAGTTCTCCAGGTTTGATATTTCCTTCTCTATCTAATGCAGGTAAACCATATTCAATTTCATAGATACCATCAATTGTGGGGTGTTCTCTTTTTGAAATTATACAACTCTCTAAATCCCAACCTTTATCAATAAATGCCTTTTCAAAATTCTGTAGATTGTGACCGCCGACAATTCCTTTATTTTTCTTTCTAACTATATCTTCTACCTCAACTAAATGGGTATCATATCCTTGTCTAAAAGTAACATTTATTTTGTGAAAAGCATTATTTTTTTCTTCTTCAATTATACTTTTTAACAGTGGTGTGTTTTTAACGTTATGAGTATTCTCAACATCTTGTGCAATTCCTACAAGTGCAGGTTCATATCTGTTTTTAAAAAAGGGATTAATAAGGTTGTTTCCTTTTGTAATTCCTTTATTCACATGAGAAGCTGCTGTTCCACCTTCAACCACTTTACCTACTTTTGAGAGCTTAGTAGTGGTTTGAACTGCAGCACCTGCACCTTTTGGACCAACGATATTACCGACCGCATAACTGATATAATGTGCTCTTGTGTATGCATCGCCATTTATCATTTTATCATTCCATGAATCGACGATGTTTGTCCAAATTATTTTAGGGTAGGAGGGGACACTTAAGACTGTTGTAATTGTTTTTGCAAGTTTTAGTTCCATAGGGAGCTGTGAAAATTCCCATGTGCCTACAACTAAGTCCTTGATGCCATATATCGTATCATCAATCGCATCGTTAAGCCCATCATTAACCCCATCGATGATATCTAATGCCGTTTTACCTGCATTGATTACACTTTCACCGACGGACTTCAGCTGTTTTGCTTGTTCAAGCTGTACCACATACTGTAACTGTGCAGGCTCAAGGTTCTCATACCCAATCTTCTTCGCAATTTCTAAATACTCATCCGGATCTGAGAAACCATTCGCAAGCTTTTTCTTTAAATCTTTTATCTCGCGTTCCTTCGCTTCCTCTTTCTTAATCGTTAAATAAGCCTCTGTACGCTTCTCAATATCGCCTTTTTTCTTATGTATGTCGCTTTCACGGTATGCCTTGGCGTTGTAGTGGATGGGCGTAGCGTTTTTGCCTTTGCCAGTTGCTTCTTGGAGCTTTTGGAAATCTGACTTGATGAATTGTTCATTTGGTTCCGACATAGCATATTCTGTCAGTAAATCTTCGTCAAGGTCACCTAGTTTTTCAATTGTTTTTTTGCGTTTGTCATTGGCATCCGTAAGCTCATCCTTGAAGGTTTCTGTTGAAAACAGGTCAAGCGGAAGGATGTCATTAATGTCATTTAAGATATCTTTCATGGCTTTTTTCTGTTCAGACATGATGGACTTTGATTTTTTATGGGCGTTAGCCAGTTCATGTTCTAAAAAAGACTCTTCAATATAAGCATCAGAGAGACCTTTGTCCTCTACAGCTCCGGCAATGCTATTAAAAAATGCGATTTTCATATCAATGTAGTCGATCCATTGATCAGTGACACCAACATGATCGTGATAGAATGCTTTAATGTTATTAGCACCTTTACCTGAGAATTCGCTGTCGTCCAGTTCAGCAACGCTTTGTAAAGCTTTTCTCAAGTTGACCATTTGCGTCCTTAGTTCTTTATATTCTTTGGCGCGGTCTGTAGCTTCAGACATAAGTGTTTTAGCTTCAAAGACTTTCATAATCATACCCTCTCATTTAACCATATAACAAAATATTACCATGGAAGAAAGAAGAAACGATCCTAAAATTAACTTGATTGTTCATATCAAAGATAGCGAATAAAAAGTTTGCGGTTTTTTTGCGGTTCAAACACTTTTCGGAAATGTTAGAATATTACATAAAAAGACATAAAAGGAGGGGTCCTGTGAATCCGGTTTTATCATCGTCAGAAGTTGGCGTAAAGATCAATGAATGGTATAAAATGATACGTCAATTTAGTGTCCCGGATGCAGAGATTTTAAAGGCAGAGGTGGAGCAAGAAATCCAACGGATGGAGGAAGATGAGTATTTACTCATTTACTTCTCCCTAATGAAATTCCGTCATCAGCTCATGTTAGATTATTTGGAACCCGTAACTACACGTATAAGACCAACTATTGAGGAACTTCTTGAAAAAATTGAGACTTCAAATAAAGGCATATCTGGTCTGTTGTCGTATTATTCTCTGTTTTTCAGAGGGATGTACGAGTTTGATAAGAAGCAATACATGAAAGCTATCTACTATTATAGAGAAGCCGAAAAGCAGCTTATACATGTCCCTGATGAGATCGAAAGGGCAGAGTTTCATTTTAAGTTAGCTGAAGCATATTATGGTATGAAGCAAAGTCATGTGTCTATGCATCACGTTAAACAAGCATTGGATATTTATAATCAATATGAACTTTATAAGGTGCGAAAAGTTCAATGTATGTTTGTTATCTCAGGGAATTATACTGATTTTAAACATTACGAAAAAAGTCAGCCGCATCTTGAAAAGGCATTAAAGTTATCTAGGGAATTGAATAACAAAAGGTTGATTAGTTCTGCACTATATAATTTAGGCACTAATTTTGCTGACAGTGGTGATTACGAGCAGGCGGAAGTATACATAAAGCAAGCAGTGGAGATTACAGAAAAAGAAAAGCTCACAAACTTGCCACATTCTTTATTTTCTTATGCAAAAATCCTTTTTAAACAAGGAAAAATGAATGAGGCTATCCAAGTAAGTAAGAAAGGTTTGTCAGCAGCTCTTTATCAAGGTGATGAGCTTTTCGCAAAATTACAGGGATATTTAAAAGCTCTTTATGTCGATGCAGTGGACCAACAAGGTGTTAATCAAACAATAGAATACTTAGAAAAAAATAAGAACTATTCATATATTGAAGACATTGCCTGTGAGACCGCAGCTGCTTACGCAAACTCAAAAGAATTTGAAACATCCTATGTATATCATCAGAAAATGCTTGAGACTCAAACACAAATTCAAAGGGGAGAATGCCTGTATGACTTTTAAAAAGAAGGTATGCCTAATCCTGGGTTTGTCACTTGTTTTAGTGTGTGGTTTCGGATCAAACATAACAGAAAATCAAACTCAAAACACATTTCATATTGCCTCTGATCGTTTTCAAACTTGATAATATTACTTCTAAACCTCCTTCTAAAATGGAGGTTTTTTTATTTGATATCATCAGAAACAATGGAATCAAATACAGTATCTCCTTATAAATCCTTAAGGCCTAACCTTATTTTTTGGGAGAGTAAAAGGCAATAGGGCACCGCAATTTAAATTTTCGGTGAGACCGCAATAACTTTTTGGTTCTCATGGAAAATCTCTCAATGGGGATTTAAGTGTTTTTCCTAATTAGCTCATTAAAAAAGCATTTAGTAGCTGAAGACAGTGCTTCTAATGGTGGTTTCGGAATAGCTTAGAGTTTGAATCTTTTCTTCCTGTGATAAATCGTTAATTTTAAAACTTGTTGAATCGGGATGCAAATAGTGACAAGTCAAAGATATATAAGAAAGTTTTAAGGAGATTAGAATAGTCTAATCTCCTTAAGCATCGACCATTTTTTTTGCAATTAGCTTAAAATCTTTTTCACTTATCTCAAAATGTCCAAATCGAAAAGAATACCCCCAACGCTGCTCGTCTTTAATGAAAGAAAGCTTTGGGATTAATGGGCGAATCGGTGTTTCTGTGCAATGAATAAAACTTATTTTTCTCCGGAAAGGTTTGAAGTCATTTCCCATTTCAAACTGAAAAATATGATTATCTACTACTTTGCCTAAAGCAGTAAATTTTTGATGTGGTATGCTTTCCTTAAAATTCATCTTGGAGGAGTAATAAATAATCCAATCACCAGTATTCATCTTTTTTAAAGGTGCCTCTTTGCCATGACAAAGTTGAGCAAAACCACCTTGGACAGCTCTCATTACATGATCTCGAGAAGCAACCCCAATCCAGTATCTTTTATCTTGCACTAAGTCAACACCCACAATTATCAGGTATGTTATTGCCTTGATCTGAGTTTGTGACAGGAAAGTTCATTTCTTTCCAGGCTGCAATACCACCGGTCAATTCTTTGACTTTATATCCATTTTCTAATAAAAACTTAGCAACTTTGGCAGCTGTATTGCACCAGACATCCCAACAGTAAACAATAATTTCTTTATCCTTTGGTATTTCATTTAAACGAGATTGCAGTTCTTGTTCAGGAATAACATTACAATCCTTAATTGTTACACTCCTTACATGAGTTGGGCCGTTTCTGACATCGATTAAGAAGTATTTCTCGGGACTCATTTGCTTCGCTTTTAAATAATCCATAGGGCTTATCGTTGCTTCGAGACGTGCATTAAAATAATCGAGAGCATGCATATTATGTAACCTCCTGTTTTTTATAGTGACTTCCAAATTTTAATAAGAAAATCTTTAAATAATTGTCTTTCTTGTTGATTTAAAGGATCTAATACTTCTAATTCCGTCTTCATTAAGAACTCCCAACGCGAATCCAATACATCGTTACCCTTTTCGGTAATTTTAAGGCTATAGGATCTTCTGTCATTAGGATTTTTTGTTCTCTCAACAAATCCTAAAGTTTCGAGGTGGTCGATATGACCTACCATAGTAGTCCGATCTATTTGCAGATTTTCAGAAATATCTTTTTGTGATGAGTAAGGGTTTCCTTTGATAAACAATAGAACTCCGTATTGTCTAGCATTAATCTCATATGGATTAAGCCCTTCAGCAAATTTACTTTCCAATCGTTGAAGAACTTTTCCGAGTAAAAAACCATAAGATTGATTCCATCTTTCCAATTAAGTTTGCACCTCCCATTAATCAGCATAACATATAATCAGTTTAACTGATTATTTTTTAGGACACAAGGTTTAAGTTCAATTTTATAAAAGTGTGTCAAACAGGAATTGTCTATTCAAGTAGTAGTATTTATACATTTGGCTATTTTAATAGACATGACACCAACAACACGTTATTGCACATAAAAAAGAAGCAACTACTTAGGCAGCTTCTTCTGTCTTTTAACACCATATCAGATCACCCTCATATGTAATATAATGTTGCTAAACCATATTGGTTGATTCCCTTAAGAGACGTGGCACCGGGGAGGAAATGATAGGTGGTTTATTTCGTAGATTTTTTTGTTTTGCTATTACACTGCATAATATTGAGGAAGCTATTTGGTTACCTGAGTGGTCACAACAATTTTCAAAGTTTCAAAAGCCAGTAACTTCAAATGAATTTCATTTTGCTGTCATTGTTATAACTATGTTGTCTTATTTATCTGCATTTGGTTTTTTATATATGCCAGAATCAGATATTGCAAAATGGATTTTCATTGGCTTTCTAGGTTCTATGGTTATCAACGCTATTTTTCCACATCTTATCGCAACTGTTGTAATGAAAAAGTATGCACCTGGACTTCTTACGGGCTTATTGCTTAACATTCCAGTAAACTCATTAGTTATTTATCAAATGTTTTTAAAGAATTTGATTGTATGGAAGGAGTTAATAATCTCTGCGTTGGTTGTAGGAATTATTTTATTAGCACTTATTCCATTATTATTTAAAGTTGGTGATAAAGTATCTCCTTAATGAGTTTGAATTGGTAAGGATTGAGGGGATAGGTGGAAATTTTCTAAATAAGGGATTATTCTGTTATATCGGATTTCTACAAAACAATGTCTTAATTCATCATTGATTTTGGTGCCCAATTAGTTGCCCTGAATTCATGAAAAAGGATAAAATAGGTGTAAATAAAGTTGCTATTTTAAAATTAGAATCAATTCATTATCGTAAAAGCAATAATAACTAATTGGCGAAGAAAGGATAATCAGTCTAATGAAAACATTAGTTATCGTTATACATCCTAATTTGGAAACGTCTGTTGTCAACAAAACCTGGATGAATCGTTTAAAGCAAGAGAAAGACATTACGGTTCATGACCTGTACGGTGAATACCCTAATTTTATCATTGATGTAGAAAAAGAGCAGCAGCTCCTGTTAGATCATGAGCGTATCGTTTTTCAGTTCCCAATGTATTGGTACAGCAGTCCCGCGTTACTCAAACAATGGGAAGATGATGTGTTAACACATGGCTGGGCTTATGGAACTGGAGGAACTAAATTGCATGGAAAAGAACTACTCTTAGCTATCTCCTTAGGCGCACAGGAATCTGATTATCAAGCAGGCGGAGAATATAATATCACGATCAGCGAGCTTATCAGACCGTTTCAAGTCACTGCTAACTATATAGGAATGCGTTTTCTTCCTGCGTTTACACAATATGGGACACTTCATCTTTCAAAAGAAGATGTTAAGAACAGTGCGGAGAGATTGGTTGACTATCTTAAAGCCGAGCATTAATCCGGTATTCGCGAGGGAAGCTGAAACAAATGATGTGTTATGAAAATAAGGGTTTGTGACAGATTTTCATAAACTTAATTTCAAAGTTACATCGAATACTTAATTCAGGGGAGCATAGAGCGAGCGAGGGCTTAAAATTAATTAAAGCAGGGCAATGAGTACGTATTTCTTAATGAAATGTAGAGTTCCTTGGTCTCTAATAGGTTCCCGATTTGTGTCCAGAATTCTGAAAAATGATGAAAATAGGTATAAATAAAGTAAACATATGCTTTGAATAAAAGCTTTTGTAACTCATGATATGTTTTTACTATGTTGAGGGACTAGTGGGCGTGGTATATGTCAGAAAAGAAACCGATGATTCAAAGGTGTTTTGACCCCTGTTTATGAGACAGGGATCAAAACACCTTTTAAACATCATTATTACCTTCCTCTGATAATGAAATATAAAAAAGTTACCAGCAACTCTCTGCGGCATCTTGCCGTGTTCAATTGTTTAGTCCTTTTTTTTCATAATCTTTACAAATCTGAAAAAGTCATCATCATCCGGCAGGGGCTTGTCATCTTCGCGTCCATTGCGATGCATATGCGGATCAGAGTGATGTTCATTGTAGAACTCTACGATATGGAATCCACATTTATTCACATAGAAGTTGATATTTCGCTTTTCGAAATAAGGTGTCACGGTTTCCCAAAGCACAGTATCCGGATACTCTGCTTCAATGGCTTTCCAAGCAGAAAGACCAATCCCTTGGCTGTGATATTCTGGAGATACATAGAATAAATCTAGCGAATTATGATTTGTTTGGCTGTTGATACGTACTACTGCACCACCGACATTCTTACCATCCTGAAGAATATGATATACCACTGCTCCGGGAGCATTGAAAGACTCCTGAACATCATTGTCCGATGGAATCGGCCCATCTTCGCAATCACCGAACGTTTCAATCACGGCGATCGCAAAGGCTTCTTGTAATTTTTTTTGGAATTCTGGCAGATCAGATTCCTTTGCTAGTTCCAGAATAACTTTTGGTTCCTTTTTTGTTTTCATGATTGTTCACTCCCTCAGTTGCTGAAATATCGAGTTCAGTCGTTCAGTAAAACATTCGAGCTGCTCTGCGAGGTCTTTTCACAAAAAAGTGATTCCGTCGCTCTTTCTTCCGCGGTAAATTTGGCGTTAAAATACTTCAAAAGCTTTCTCCTGTCTTTTTGTATGATTCTTTTTCTTTGTTTCATTGGAAAACAAGCTGCATGTAACCCTAATTTACTATTGTTCACTACCGTATTAAGTGTCGTAGGCGGGATTTGTCATCATTCTCGAATTTTCCTGCGAAAAGTTACAAAAATAGTCGAATGGGGCGCCTTTGACTATGAACATGCGTAAAAGATTCAATTTAGATTCGATCATGAGCAATGCACATTGGGTAAACTCTGGTGGATTTATTAGCCCAAAGAAGCCTAAATGATATAAAAATAACTAGTCCATATGTCAAATCCGTTTAATGCCCGCTTCATTCAACAACACTAATTTGAAGTCATGCTTATTTCTGAATAGATTTTTCCGAATGCAGCGGAGTTGCTTTGGGACTCCCGTTTACTTTTCCGTACGTCAGCTTGCGCCATACTAATTCCATCGGACCGTACCTAAACCGTTTCAACCACAATGTACTAAAGCTCATAAGCACGAAGTACACGGCCAGACTGAACATGAACGTGCCGGCGGATTGAATATGGTCCGCAAGCCCGAATCCGTACCTGAGGAACAGAACTGTTCCAATGATAGAGTGAAGCAGATAACAGGTCAATGACATCCGTCCGACTTTGGTGAATATCATCATAGGGCCTCGCAGCTGAGGAACGTATAGAAACAGCATTGCAAAAGTGCTCATATAAAACATACTTCCGGTTAAGCCGCCATTTTGACCCAAGACAGAGGAAATGTCCTTCCACAGCATATTCTCAGAAAGATTAAACATGTCTAGTAATATACTGCTTTGTGTTATTAGAAAAGCGATTGTGCTAATGATCCATATACGCTTCCATATAGGCTTTTTCGCTTCCATGTCTTTGAAAAATTCCATCTTAACAAAGTACACGCCCAGCAGAAACATGAGAAACATGGAATAGATCATAGAGAAAGAGCCGGCAGCCATCGTGACCATATCTGTCCACCGAGTGCTGATGGATTCCATGTAGGTAAGGCTGCTGTGGCTAAACAAAGTAAACTCTGAAAAATTCGGGTTTTTTGACCCTGCAGTATTGATGACATTGTACAACATTGTGAAAACAGGAGTCAGGAATTGAAACACGATAAGTGCGATAATCCATCTAAGTATCGTTTTGGCCTTGCGTTTATGGAAGGCGAGTAACAGGAAGCCACTTACGGCGTAAAAGGCCAATATGTCACCGACCCAAACAAATGTGATGTGCAAAATGCCAAATCCCAACAGGATAGATAACCTGCGGGCAAACAGCTTGTTGGGACTATCTACCTTCTGCGCGGCTCGATCCATAAAGATCATAAACCCGACTCCGAACAGGAAGGAGAATAACGTAACGAATTTCCCTTCGGCAAACCAGGAAACCAGCTTGTGCAGTACGTCATCGGAGGCCATTTCGAATCCCTTTACTGAATCTACGATCAGAAAATAATTGACAATAATAATGCCAAGCAAGGCAAATCCTCGTACGATGTCCAGAAAATGAACCCGTTCCCGCAGACTCACCGGTTGCCCGCGTCCTTCTTTTTGTACAATCATATCAATACTCCTTTCCCATTTATCACGGCAATGTGTAGTGCGGATCTGAAAAACTTGAGCCTTACAATGGATAAATATAAAGACCGAATCTTAACAATTTATGAAGAGTCATCATTTTTTTAAAAAATGTGACAAATTTGTGGCGATCATCAGCTTTCATAAATTGTTAAGATTTACGTAGTATCTTATAACGTACTTATTACTATGAACGATATATAGTAAGGACACACGAGAAATAACAACAAGAATCATGAGGTGAGAGAGACATGGCCTATCGAATATTAGTCGTAGAGGATGATGAGGATATTGGTGATCTTTTGGAGGAATCCCTTACACGTGCAGGTTACGAGGTGCTAAGAGCCAAGGATGGAAAGCGAGCATTGCAACTTGTGAATGACTCGCTTGATTTGGTTATTTTGGATATTATGATGCCAGGCATTTCGGGGATTGAAACATGTCAGCACATCAGGAAATCCTCTAACGTCCCGATTCTGTTTCTGACGGCCAGATCGAGTACACTCGATAAAACTGAGGGATTACTCGCCGGCGGCGATGATTATATGACTAAACCATTCTCGGAAGAGGAACTTCACGCTAGAGTGATTGCTCAATTACGCAGATATACTATCTATCAGGAAAAGAAGGAACAGGAAGAAACATTTCTTATCGGGGGTAAACTAAGAGTGAGCGAAGAATTTAATGAGGTGTGGAAAGAGGAGAAGCAAATCAAGTTGTCAGATCTGGAGTATCGTATCTTGAAACTTCTGATGAGCAAACGAAACAAAATATTTTCTGCCCAAAATATATATGAGAGTGTGTGGGGACAGCCTTACTTTTACTGTTCCAACAATACGGTGATGGTGCATATTCGGAAGCTGCGCTCCAAAATTGAGGATGATCCGGCACGTCCGGTTTATATAAAAACTGAATGGGGAAGAGGATATCGATTTGGCGCATCTTAAATTTACGCTAACCAAAAAACTGGCTTTGCTGATAATGGTTGCTGCGATTGTGAGTGGTGTGATCTTTCTGACGTTGCAAAAGATCACAGATAATCTGATCGAGGGATATCTGAGTTCGGAAGAGTATTATCACAAGGAGTCAGCAAGATACATTCAAAAATTCAGCAAGTACGTTTCAGAAAATGAGTTGTCTACATCAGATAGAAAAGCGTTTGGCGAGTGGGTCAAAAAAGAAAATTACATTAACCTCACCATATTCAAGGATCAGGAGCTGCAATATGATTCTATTTATTCCGAATCGGATTATGGAAAGGAAAAGCTGACTCAGTATGCTCAAAATCATTCACATCCTGTCAAGTTTAGCGATGGTGAAGGACGAGTCATTATCGACGGTTTCTACTCTTCCCGATATTATGATCTGGCTTTTGCATTGGATTTGTTCGGGGCAACCCTCATCTTTTTAATTATTGTTCTCTTCGGAATTCGCCAAAGTCTTCGCTACCTTAAAACGATTCACCAAGAGATTCATATTCTTGAAGGGGGCGAACTGGACTACGAGATGACGATAAAAGGGCATGATGAATTAGCGATGATTGCAAAGAGCATTGAGGATCTGCGGAAAGCTTTCCTGGATAAACTTAAAGCTATCGAGGAATTGCAAGCTGAGAGCCGCAGCCTGGTTACCGAAATGTCGCACGATATGCGCACACCGCTGACGTCGCTGATCATGAATCTGGAGTTTGCCAAAAAAGAGGGAGGCGAAGCGGGTGCCAGCAAAGATCGGTATGTAGCCAATGCTTATGGTAAAGCACTGCAATTAAAAAGCTTGTCTGACAACCTGTTTGCGTATTTCCTGCTGGACAAGGAATATGAGGCCGATCTGGAGACCGTTGCAGTGAAAGAAGTGATCTACGATCTAATATCAGATCAGATTGCTATCCTTCATCAGGAGCATTTTCGGGTCCATATTTCAGGCGAGCTGCCGGAAACCTATATTAACGTGAGTTTGGAGGAGCTTGGTCGTGTATTTGATAATGTGATGTCAAACTTATTGAAATACGCAGATCCGGAAGAAGAAATCAGCATCACGTTTGTATCGGATCAAGAGATATTTGAGATCCATGTTAGCAATACGATTAAACTTGCAGAGATAACACCGGAAAGCAACGGACTCGGTGAAAGAAGCATTGCGCGAATGATGTCCCGCATGCAGGGACAGTTTCAAAGTATACAAAAGAATTCTAAGTACTACATTGTGCTACGATTTTGGAACACCAAGATGTAGGCTGAGAATAAAAACCACGAATATATTGAAATAGGAGACAACATGATGAGATTTTCTAACAAATTCAAAAAGGTGCCTTACCTGTTACAAGCGCTTCTCAACGTCTGTCTGTTCTTTCTAGCGTTAGCCTTAAGCGCACTTCTGATCAGCGAGACTTGGTACATTGTGCTATTCGTATACAAGTCACTGTTCAACAAAGTGGACAGCTATTATGAGATGCTTGGAGAACTGCTTATATTCTTCATGTACTTTGAGTTCATTGCTTTGATTATCAAATACTTCAAATCAGACTTTCATTTTCCGCTTCGCTACTTCATTTATATTGGCATCACAGCTGTCATTCGTTTGATTATCATCGATCATGATCAGGCGATCTCAACGTTCTGGTGGGCGATGGCCATTCTTGCCATGATTTGTGGATTCTTTATTGCCAATAGACGAAATTCTGTTGTTGAACATTAATAAATTAGTTCGCATTATGCCGATACGCCACCGAAATGTCCTAATTGTGAAAGGGAACTGGTACAGATTTTTATCAGTCTATCTGTTTAATGTCAGCTCAGAAATCTGTAGTGGATCAAATTGAATCGTGGTTGTAAGTGGATATCTGAATGTATTTATTGGCTACTTTAACAGACATGTCCCGATGAAATAGCATTAACTGTCTGGAGATGAAAATCGCTTCTTTATTTTACAAGGAAGAGGTTAAAATTCTTAATAAATAAGATGAAAAAGTTAGGATGGACGTTTATTGGTTTTTGTCACCATTTTTTTACCATAATTGATATAAACGTATAGAAATGATAACAAATGAATATAGAGTGTGTAATGAAAATAAGCTTTCATAACCAATGAGCTAGATTTACTATATTGAGGGCCCAGTGATATAGAAAACAGATCGATGGTTCAAACCATCGGTTTTTTTATTTGTTTTCATACTCATTGAAAATCACCTCATTAGGACAAACAGGTATTACGCAGCATTACCCAAGGGGTGATGCATTTTATGAAGGTAATAATCATCGAGGGACTGCAAACTGACAAATGCATGAACGATTGTTATCATTATTTAATAAAACTTTATAGGAAGGAGATCCAGGGTAATAGCAATATACCGAGGAACAAGCGATCAAGGGATCGAGCATCGACAGCCAGTTCGAGGCCTGTATAAAGAAAGCAGGGACTAAGGATGTGCTGAAGTATGCCGATGAAGGATTTTCTGGGGAGCTTTTAGAACGTCCGGCTTTGAATGCTTGAGGGAGGATGCAAGCAAGGGACTTATAGGTCAAGTTATTTGTTACGATCCTGCCTGTCTTTCTCGGAGAGCTTATCAGCGATGAAAAAAATGATTTTCATAACTCTTTCAAATAGAGAAAGCCGGAACTTGAGATCCGGCCTCTTCTGCATTATTTCCCCTTCGCCTTCTTCCGCTTTTCCTTCTCTGCCCGATAAAACTCATGAAACATCTTCATCAGCGCCCTCTTTTCAATCCGCGATACATAGCTGCGCGAGATCCCGAGCTCTTTGGCAATCTCACGCTGCGTTTTTTCTTTCTTCAAATCAAGCCCAAACCGCCCGACTATCACTTCCTTCTCACGGTCATCTAAAATGTCAATGTATTGTTTCACTTTTTCAAGCTCCATATTGAGCTGGATCGTATCAATCACATCTTCGTTTTCTGATTTCAAAACGTCAATCAGGCTTATTTCATTCCCTTCCTTATCCTGCCCGATTGGATCGTGAAGGGAGACGTCTTTTTTTGTTTTTTTCAATGCGCGCAAATGCATGAGGATTTCATTTTCAATACACCTCGCAGCATACGTCGCCAGCTTTGTCCCTTTACCAGCGGAATAGCTTTCAATTCCTTTTATCAGCCCGATCGTTCCGATGGAGATTAAGTCTTCTGCATCCTCACCTGTATTTTCGAACTTTTTCACAATATGGGCGACCAAGCGAAGATTATGCTCAATCAGCATGTTTCTGGCATGTTCATCCCCTTTAGCCATGAGCTCTAAGTATTTTTTTTCCTCGCTGCTTGAGAGCGGTTGTGGGAAGGCATTGTTTTTCACGTAAGATACTAAAAAGACAAGCTCTTTAACAACAAAGCCGAGCGCTGCGAAAACACCTGTCACCATCGTCACCTCCACAAAAGTATGTAGGCAAAAGCCTATATGTAAATGTATGTGACCTGGAGGCTGTCTGTGTCTGTACCGGGAAATTTCTCGCGGGGGAGTCCGGCTTTGGTAAGCAGCATACGAACTTCAAATGTTAAAAATATTCTTCATCAAGCGCCCATACATTGAAATGAACAAAGGTATGGGGGGATGGGAATGAAAAAATGGATGGCAGGCCTGTTTCTTGCTGCAGCAGTTCTTCTTTGTTTAATGGTTCCGCAGCAGATCCAAGGCGCATCTTCGTATGACAAAGTGTTATATTTTCCGCTGTCTCGTTATCCGGAAACCGGCAGTCATATTAGAGATGCGATTGCAGAGGGACATCCAGATATTTGTACCATTGATAGAGATGGAGCAGACAAAAGGCGGGAGGAATCTTTAAAGGGAATCCCGACCAAGCCGGGCTATGACCGGGATGAGTGGCCGATGGCGGTCTGCGAGGAAGGCGGCGCAGGGGCTGATGTCCGATATGTGACGCCTTCTGATAATCGCGGCGCCGGCTCGTGGGTAGGGAATCAAATGAGCAGCTATCCTGACGGCACCAGAGTGCTGTTTATTGTGCAGTAGTAAAGAAGAGGCTCTTTCTTGAGCCTCTGTTGTTACAATCCTTCGCCGAGCTGAATTTTCGGGGGATAGGTTTCTGCTTTTCGCCAATATTGGCGTGTGCCTTCGTCCCGTACAACGATGCCCAGCTGTGCCAGTTCGAGACGGAATTCTTCAATATCGTCATTTTCTTCGTCCTGCAGCGCTTTGTGACGAGCTTTTAATAAGGCATGGGCGCCTTGCGATAGGTCTGGTGCATCAGGAATCCATCGGCGAAATTGATCTTTAAACGGATCACCATCTGTTGCCCATTCGTAATGATGCTGTCTAAAGGCCTTCTCAACGTTTACTGGTTTTTCATCAATTTCTTCCCGTACCAATTCATATCCGGCTGTTCCCAGGAGGACAAGCCGTTTGTGATCCATAAATACAAGAGCGATGTCATCGGAATGAATTGTTTGCACTTTTTTTCCTTTGATGAATTCCACTGTGTGATCTGTAATTTTGACAGACAGCAGCATTGCAATAACAGAATGAGCGAACCAAATCCCCGCACACATACCGAGAAGAGCAGTGATAAATGCAGCTGTAGATCCCTGAAAAGAGGTGATGAGCCGAAGCGGTCCTTCAAGAGGGATCCAGGGGAGGGATAATGCCCATTTCGCAATCTGCGGGATAAAATACCCGATTGCAAAACCGATGATTGCAAGTGCAGCGTATAAAAAGGATACAGCGGTTTTCGTAACTCCAATAAGAGTATGAGATTGATTCTGCAACATGTCACCTTCTTTTTACTGAAAAAATCGAATTCCTTCCCATATTTTAACTTAAACTGATGGTAAATCAAGGATAAAGCGATAATTATGGATATAAAGAGATTCAGTAATAGAACTGGCAGGCGCCGTCGGTCATGAAAAATAAAATTTACATGCGCAGACGATGTAAGCCCCATTTGTTTTCTGCGTATCACAATACAATCCAAAGGGAACATAAAGAGTAAAGGCTTTTTAGACAATCAGGAGGAACAGATATGAAAATCGGATTAATCGGCTTAGGGAAAATGGGCATAAACATAGGAAAGCAATTCATTGACCGCAATCATCAAGCGGTAGGATATGATGTAAATCAAGCGGCTGTTGATGAACTGAAAGCATACGGGGCTGAGGGGACAACGAATCTTAAAGAGTTAATTTCTTTATTAGACCCGCCGCGTATCCTATGGGTTATGGTACCGCATGGCATTGTCGATGCTGTTTTGCGTGATGTATCACCTTTATTAAGTAAAGGCGATATGATTATCGAAGCTGGTAACTCTCATTATAAAGAATCAATTCGCCGCTACAATCAAATGAAAGAAGCGGGTATTCACTATCTCGATGCCGGAACGTCGGGCGGAATGGAAGGCGCACGGCATGGAGCCTGTTTTATGGTGGGGGGCGATCATGAAGCATGGGAGATTGTGGAACCACTTTTTCGTGATACCGCCGTCGAAAATGGTTATCTATACGCTGGTGAAGCGGGAAGCGGACATTTTTTAAAAATGATCCATAATGGAATTGAGTATGGAATGATGGCCGCGATTGGTGAAGGATTTGAAGTGCTTGAAAACAGCCAATTTGATTTTGACTATGAGAAGGTTGCCAGAGTGTGGAATCATGGTTCTGTCATTCGTTCTTGGCTTATGAGACTGACTGAGCGAGCTTTCTCTAAGGATGCGAAACTGGATCAGATCAAGGGCATTATGCATTCCTCAGGTGAAGGAAAATGGACGGTGGAAACCGCGCTTGATCTGCAGACGGCAACTCCGGTCATCGCCATGTCACTGATGATGAGATACCGTTCTTTAACAGACGATACGTTTACAGGAAAGGTTGTCGCTGCGCTTCGAAATGAATTTGGAGGCCATGCGACAGAAAAAAAGTAAGGGGGCCAACAAGCCTCCTTATTTTTTTGGCACCTTCAGAAGATGAGGGAACTTTTTATAAATGACCACCATGATGATCAGAATATATGTACCGTAAATGCTGATAGACAATAATTTATTGCTGGTGAAGTTGGCGCCTGCAATAGTGACAACAACAATATTGGGGATTTTCCCTATTAAAGAAGCAAAGAAAAAAACATGCCAGCGAACTTGGCTCAGACCGCAGATCACATTCATTATAAGGGAAGGTATGACTGGTATCAGCCTTCCTAATAAAACAGCGGTAAAAGCGTTTTTGTTGAAGGAAGCCTCGTAGCTCTGTATGGCAGGATAGGCCTGAACTTTTTTTCTGGCCCAATCTCTAAAACTGTACCTGGCGAGAATAAACAGCAATATAGTACCAAGCATTGAGCCGGTCAGTGTAATCCAAATTCCATTTGCAGTCCCGAACACTGCGCCATTTAAAGCAGCAACCAAAGCAAACGGCACTATTGGGAAAAAAACATCGGCAGCAATCAGCAGCATACTAAATAAAACGGAAAACATCCCTCCTGCTTTGATTGCATCAAGCCAAGCTTCTTTCTGAAAAAAACCGACTGCAATTATAGCGATAATCACAAGTATACCTATTACTTTTTTTAACATGTCTATGGTCACTCCCAACTTAGGTGATGTCAGGAGCCAAAACCTCCGTCATCTAAATTAGTATAACTGGTGCCATTTCAGCGGTTCAACTGAAAACCAGGTTGAGAACACAATTCTTCTTTACTTCATAAAAAAGGCTGTCCAGCTCTCTGTTTTCTGCATTCTTAATAATAGGGAGGGATAGAAATGGTAACCATAAAAAAGGATTTTATACCGGTATCAAATGATAATCGTCCTGGATATGCGATGACGCCTGCTTATATTACGGTGCATAATACAGCGAATACAGCCAAAGGCGCTGATGCGAAAATGCACGCCAAGTTTGTGAAAAACCCGAACACATCCGAAAGCTGGCATTTTACAGTTGACGATTCAGTCATTTATCAGCATCTCCCGATAGATGAAAACGGCTGGCATGCGGGAGACGGTACAAACGGGACAGGAAACCGCAAATCGATCGGGATTGAAATCTGCGAAAATGCTGACGGCGATTTTGAAAAAGCAACATCAAATGCCCAGTGGCTGATCAGAAAGCTGATGAAGGAAAACAATATTCCGTTAAATCGTGTTGTTCCCCACAAAAAATGGTCCGGGAAAGAATGTCCGCGGAAACTCTTGGACCACTGGAACTCTTTTCTAAACGGAATTTCTTCCTCGGATACACCTCCAAAAGAAACTTCACCATCATATCCTCTGCCGTCTGGGGTTATAAAGCTCACTTCGCCTTATCGAAAGGGCACAAACATTCTCCAGCTGCAAAAGGCTTTAGCTGCACTTCACTTTTACCCTGATAAGGGAGCCAACAACAATGGCATAGATGGAGTTTACGGACCGAAAACAGCGAATGCCGTCAAGCGTTTTCAACTCATGAACGGATTAACTGCAGACGGGATTTATGGGCCAAAAACAAAGGCCAAGCTTAAATCGAAGTTAAAGTAAATGCAGGATTTAACGGATAACCTGTTTCCAGTGCGGATTCAGGTTATTTTCTTTTCTTTGGTTTGTGTGTTTTTCAGATTGGAAAGAAGGGAATTTTAAAAAATCATCAGCTGCGCCGCAATGAAAGCAGAATGATATTCACTGAGGGGGACACGTTAACTATAGGAAAAAACAGTGATAGCGAAAAACTCTTCATTGAACGAAGAGAAACAGAGGTATAACATTAAAGTGAGGCTTTTGGGGGTGTAAAGATGAAACATTTTATCATCCTTTTCCTTCTGCTGTTCGTTACAGCAGGATGCGAGGGAAGGGGATACGAAGACGTTGTAGCATTTGGTGACAGCAATACGCGTGGCTCTAATTGGGATTATCGCGATTATCCAAAAGCACAGCAGTGGGTCAATATATTAAAAACAGCTGAGCGCGGTAACCTTGATATACTCAATGCGGGAATCGGCGGACAGACGACAGAGGATGCCCGTCTCCGATTTCAGACAGATGTGCTGGATCAAAAACCGAAGTATTTGTTTATTATGTTCGGCACCAATGACGCTGCCATACTGACTGAAGGGAAACCGAGAGTGTCGAAGCAGCGTTTTAGAGAAAATCTGGTTTATTTTATTGAAGAAAGCAGAAAACACGGGATCAAGCCTATCTTAATGACGTGTATCCCAATTATAGAAGGTAATGGGAAGCATCATCTGTTTTACTATTCCAGATACCAAGCAGCTGCTTTTGAACCAAAAGGCGGAGCAAGGAAATGGCACAACTCATATAACGATATTACAAGAGATGTGTCGAAGCGCCTGGATGTCCCTCTTGTAGATAACTGGAAGCATTTTATAGAAGCAGACGGCGGAAAAGCAACTGATGAAGCGCTTATCCAATCTGGTTTAATAGATCCTTCTGGAAATCATATGACACCTAAAGGGGCAAGGATCGTATATGAAGGAATACAAGATGGGCAGATCCTGCAGCGTTGAGCCGGACAACCGCCTAGTCCGATTTATTTCTCCTACATAGGCTGTTATAAAACCTTATTAAGGAGGCGCTTCACATGTATGGCGCAGGCAGAGCATATGGATACGCTTTTATTGTTGTTTTAGTTGTTGTTCTCCTGGTTGTGGGCGGGATATACTGGTTAGCATAATAACCGGCCCTTTAAAACACCTCTTTTTAGGGGTGTTTTTTGCTGAAAATAGTAGTAAAGCGCGCAGCCAAAGTGATATAATATCAGTCATCTGAGTAAAAAAAGGAAATACGCCCGGAAAAAATAGACAAATTCCTATTAAGAAGATACGGAAATAATATGTCCGAGCGATCTTCTTTTTATTTCGTTTTCAATTAACTCGATAAAGTCACGGTTTAAATTCATTTCGGTGGCTTTGAAATAAGATTCTATTAGTAATTCATCAGACAGTTTTCTCATGCTAGGAACCCAATTAATGGGAGAGGCACCTCCTTAAAAGTTGGAATCATTCATGATTTTAACGCATACAATGATAAGTTGCGTTCATCTGAGGTTGAAGTTATCTTTAATCTACCATGAAATGCATATAAGAACAATCGTTCTGTTATCCACACCAAAAAGTGGATAACTTGTGAGTATCGTGTTTATAATTTGTCTAAAGAGTGATGTGATAAGAGTGGATAGTGTGTGTAAATTTATCCACACCTGGTGAAGAAACCCAATTTTTGTCGAAATTTTTTTGCTCAGTTTTTCTTTAGGCACAAGTTCGATTTTTTTCGACAATCATTTTGAAAGAAAGAAAAAGGGAAGGGTGCGGGTTTTGTTAAAAAAGTTTTTTTTACCTGACGAGTTTGTAAAAAATATTTTTCATATTACACCTGAGAAATTAAAGGAACGAAATGTAAAAGGAATTATTACTGACCTGGATAATACGCTTGTTGAATGGGACAGGCCGAATGCGACGCCGCGATTGATCGAGTGGTTTGAAGAAATGAAGGAACACGGCATTAAAGTGACAATTGTCTCTAATAATAACGAAAGAAGAGTGAAACTTTTCTCAGAACCGCTTGGAATCCCATTCATCTATAAAGCAAGAAAACCGATGGGTAAAGCCTTTAATAGAGCGGTGCGCAATATGGAGCTGAAAAAAGAGGACTGCGTTGTCATCGGAGACCAGCTGCTGACCGATGTACTCGGAGGAAACCGAAACGGCTACCATACGATTTTGGTCGTGCCAGTCGCTTCCTCTGACGGATTCATTACGCGCTTTAACCGCCAGGTCGAACGCAGAATACTGAGTGCTCTCAAACGAAAAGGGCACATTCAGTGGGAGGAGTAAGAAATGGAAAAGGTTGTTTGTATCGGGTGCGGAGTTACGATCCAAACCGAGGACAAAACAGGTTTGGGGTACGCGCCGCCTGCATCGCTTACGAAAGAAAATGTGATTTGCCAGCGTTGCTTCAGACTGAAAAACTATAATGAAATACAAGATGTCTCCTTAACTGATGATGATTTTTTGAACATTCTTCACGGTATTGGAGAAACGGACTCTCTTGTCGTAAAAATTGTTGATATTTTTGATTTTAACGGCAGCTGGATTAATGGGCTGCAGCGCTTGGTGGGGGGAAACCCTATCTTATTAGTTGGCAATAAAGCGGATATTTTGCCTAAGTCACTGAAAAGAGAGCGTCTGATCCAATGGATGAAGCGTGAAGCGAAAGAGCTTGGCTTAAAACCGGTTGACGTATTTTTGGTCAGTGCGGGACGCGGCCAGGGAATAAGAGAAGTAATTGACGCGATTGAGCATTACCGCAACGGAAAAGACGTCTATGTTGTCGGATGTACAAATGTAGGAAAGTCAACCTTTATTAACCGGATTATTAAAGAAGTGTCAGGTGAAGAAGATATTATTACAACATCCCAATTTCCTGGCACAACCCTTGATGCGATTGAAATCCCGCTGGATGACGGTTCATCGCTTTATGATACACCGGGAATTATCAACAACCATCAAATGGCGCATTATGTCAATAAAAAGGATCTGAAAATATTATCTCCTAAAAAGGAGCTGAAGCCTCGCACATTCCAGCTTAATGATCAGCAAACACTGTATTTTGGCGGACTTGCAAGGTTTGATTATGTGTCTGGGGAAAGATCTCCTTTTATTTGCTATATGCCGAATGAGCTGATGATTCATAGAACAAAACTTGAAAATGCAGACGCGCTTTATGAAAAGCATGCAGGGGAATTGCTCACACCTCCGGGTAAAGATGAAATGGATGAGTTTCCGGAATTGGTCGCCCATACGTTTACGATAAAAGACAAAAAGACAGATATCGTTTTCTCTGGGTTAGGCTGGGTTACTGTCCATGACGCCGATAAAAAGGTAACTGCATACGCGCCAAAAGGCGTTCATGTATTTGTTCGACGTTCATTAATTTAAGAAAAGGGGAGAGGAGTATGAAAAAGCTGTACGGGGTTATCGGAAATCCGATTGGCCATTCTATGTCACCTGATATTCATAACGCATCATTGAAAGACCTCGGGCTTGACGGACATTATCATGCCTTCAAGGTAGAAGAGAATGATCTGGAGGATGCGGTAAAAGGAATAAGAGCTCTAGGCGTACAAGGAATCAATGTGACTGTTCCGCACAAGGTTTCCATTATGGATTATCTGGATCATATTGATGAGAGTGCAAAAGTGCTCGGTGCCGTAAACACGGTCAGAAGAGATGGAGATAAGCTTGTCGGATACAATACCGATGGGGAAGGCTTCGTGAAGTCATTAATGAAGGTATTAGACAAGCCCATCTCTGAACTGTCATTCTTAATGATCGGCGCTGGCGGAGCGGCGAGAGCCATTTTTACAACAATTGTCCGAAATACCCCGAAAAAATTTGACATTTGCAACCGGACGTTAGAAAAAGCAAAGCGGCTTACAGAAGCTACTCCCTCGTTTCACAATAAAGAAGTATTAAGCATAAAAGAAGCAGAAGAACGTCTTGAGCAGTATGATGTTATCATCCATACAACGTCTGTGGGCATGTATCCGAACGTTGACGATGTGCCGCTTTCATTACAGCGTGCCGCGAGCAGTGCCGTCGTATGTGATATCGTGTATAATCCAATACAGACGGCCCTTTTAAAAGAAGCAAGCCAAAAAGGCTTGAAAACACTCGATGGTGTGGGCATGTTTGTTGAACAGGCAGCATTGTCTTTCCAATTGTGGACTGGACAAGAGCCTGATATTGAAAAAATGAGATCCATTGTAATAGGAAAATTAGGAGGAACAGAATGTTAACAGGTAAACAAAAACGTTTTTTGCGTTCAAAAGCGCATCATTTAACGCCGATTTTTCAAGTAGGTAAAGGCGGAGTAAACGACAACATGATTAAACAAATTGCTGAGGCGCTTGAAGCGAGAGAGCTGATTAAAGTCAGCGTGCTTCAGAATTGCGAAGAGGATAAAAACGATGTAGCGGAAGCTCTTGTAAAAGGAAGCCGCTCTCAATTGGTGCAGACAATCGGCAATACGATTGTGTTATATAAGGAATCAAAGGAAAATAAACAAATCGAGCTTCCTTAAAGGTGGTTGAAATGAAGAAAATCGGAATTTTCGGAGGCACGTTTGACCCTCCGCATAATGGTCACCTCTTAATGGCGAATGAGGTGCTGTACCAGGCGGGGCTTGATGAAATTTGGTTTATGCCTAATCAAATTCCGCCACATAAACAGAACGAAGACTATACCGACAGCTTTCATCGCGTGGAAATGCTAAAGCTTGCAATTCAATCTAATCCGTCCTTTAAGCTGGAGCTTGTTGAAATGGAAAGAGAAGGGCCATCATATACCTTTGATACCGTTTCTTTACTGAAGCAGCGTTATCCAAATGATCAGCTGTTCTTTATTATAGGCGCTGATATGATTGAATATTTGCCGAAATGGTATAAGCTGGACGAGCTGCTGAACCTCATTCAATTTATTGGAGTAAAGCGCCCCGGTTTTCATGTTGAAACCCCTTATCCGCTTCTCTTTGCAGACGTTCCGGAATTTGAGGTATCATCAACTATGATAAGGGAACGGTTTAAAAGCAAGAAGCCCACTGACTACTTAATCCCTGATAAAGTGAAGAAGTATGTAGAGGAGAATGGTTTATATGAATCGTGAGGAGGCACTTGCATGCGTGAAGCAGCAATTGACCGAACACCGATATATCCATACGGTTGGCGTGATGAACACGGCGATCGAACTTGCGGAGCGTTTTGGAGCCGATTCTAAAAAAGCGGAAACAGCGGCAATCTTTCATGATTACGCCAAATTCCGCCCGAAAGAAGAAATGAAACAAATTATTGCGCGTGAAAAAATGCCTGCGCATTTATTGGATCATAATCCGGAGCTCTGGCACGCTCCGGTCGGCGCTTATTTGGTCCAAAGAGAGGCAGGGGTTCAAGATGAAGACATTCTTGACGCCATTAGGTATCATACCTCAGGCCGCCCCGGCATGACACTTTTAGAAAAAGTCATTTACGTTGCCGATTACATTGAGCCAAACCGGGCATTTCCCGGTGTCGATGAGGTGCGTAAGCTTGCTGAGACAGATTTGAATCAAGCGCTGATTCAGTCCATTAAAAATACAATGGTTTTTCTTATGAAAAAAAATCAACCGGTTTTTCCAGACACATTTTTAACGTATAACTGGCTTGTGTCTGGCAGCTGAACAGGAGGAATTTGTGAATGAACCATAAGTCCATTTTAAAGATCGCAGCTGCGGCTTGCGACGATAAACGGGCAGAGGATATTTTAGCACTGGATATGGAAGGTATTTCTCTGGTTGCTGATTATTTTCTGATCTGCCACGGAAATTCAGATAAACAGGTACAGGCGATTGCCCGTGAAATCAAGGATCAGGCTGATGAAAACGGCATTCAAGTCAAAAAAATGGAAGGCTTTGATGAAGCAAGATGGGTTCTCGTTGATCTAGGCGATGTGATTGTCCATGTCTTTCATAAGGACGAAAGAAGCTACTACAACCTTGAAAAGCTGTGGGGAGACGCTCCGCTCGCAGATCTTGACCTTGGAATGAATCAATGATTTATCAAGGCTTTGCAAGCGTGTATGACGAGTTAATGTCACACGCGCCTTACGATCAATGGACAAAATGGATTGAAGCATCTCTCCCGGAAAAAGGCCGTATTCTCGATCTGGCATGCGGCACGGGGGAAATCTCCATCCGGCTTGCCGAAAAAGGCTTCGAGGTTACAGGCATCGATCTCAGCGAAGAGATGCTTTCTTTCGCCCAGCAAAAGGTATCGAGTAGCCAGCCTATTTTATTTCTTCAGCAGGATATGAGAGAGATTACCGGCTTTGACGGTCAGTTTGACGCTGTTGTGATATGCTGTGACTCATTAAATTATTTAAAAACAAAAAATGATGTGATCGAAACCTTTAAAAGTGTATTTCGGGTATTAAAGCCTGGAGGCATTTTGCTGTTTGATGTTCATTCATCTTATAAAATTACGGAAGTCTTTCCGGATAGCACATTTGCTGACCAGGACGAAGATATCAGCTATATTTGGCAGAGCTTTGCCGGAAGTGAAGAACTTTCTGTCATTCATGATATGTCGTTTTTTGTGTGGAATGGAGAAGCGTATGATCGTTTTGATGAGACACACGAGCAAAGAACGTTCCCAGTGGAAGAATACGAAGAAATGCTTAAGAACTGCGGCTTTCAGCTCCATCGCGTGACAGCTGATTTTACGGATTCCGAGCCATCAGCACAATCAGAACGCCTCTTTTTCAAGGCGCAGAAATCAAAAACCATCGTTTCTTAAAACGATGGTTTTTTAAAATGCTTTTTTATGCTTTTGCAGTACAGACGAAAGTATGACATACTCGTCTACACATGAAACTGCTTTTTCACTGCAGAAATATCCTCCTCGTACTTCATATGAGTATTTTGAAATACCCGGTGAAACATATCCTGCACACCGCTTTCCAGCGCTTTAATGCCTTCTCCTGTTACACCGCCTTTAACGCAAACCTTTTCCTGTAATGCAGGCAAGGTATACAATTCGGTTTCTAACAGTTTTCCCATTCCGACAAGCATTTCCTTACACATTAAAATCGCGTCCTGTTTAGATACTGATGTTTCCGTGACAGCTGCATCTATAAACCGCTGAATCAGATAGCTCATAAAAGCGGGGCCGCAGCTTACGATGTCTGATGCAACCCTTGTGATATCACTTTCAATTTGCAGCGGATGAGAGATATGCTGCATCAGCTCATTGATTTTCGCTTTTGCAGATTCGCCGCAGCTTGTGCCGAATGTGACAAGAGAAACACCTGCCAGCGCTCTGTTCGTAATACTTGGGATCACTCGCGCCACTTGACACGGCACATATTGTTCGAGCTGTTCGGTTTGAACGGGGCTTGTAATTGAAATGAGAATATGATCTTTTCTTAAATAAGGTAGCGCTCTTGCCAGTAAAGGATATATATCAAGCGGCTTAACACAAATAAAAATCATCTCATTTTCAGAAACGAGCTTTTCGAGACTTTCGGTAACGTTGATGCTGTTGTAGCGGTTTTTTATGTGCAACGCTTTTTCAATTGTGCGGTTTGTGATTGTCATGTTTGAGGGATCGGCCGCTTTTGATTCAATAAATGATTCGATAAGGATCGTACCCATATTTCCTGTGCCGATAAAGCCTATCTTCAATGGTTTCCCCTCCTTTGAGCTATTATCCTCTAAACCATATGTGTTATGAAAATAAAATATGACGAAAGCGGGGAACATGCACGATGAATTGGTTGAATCAGCATAAGAAAGCAATCATTTTGGCGGCTTCTGCGGTTGTTTTCACAGCAATTATGATCTTTCTGGCCACAGGGAAAAATAAAGAGCCGGTGAAGCAAGCTGTACCAACAGAGACAGAAAATACAGTGGTAAAGCAGGAAGCAAACAACGACGAGTCAAACGAAACAATTGTGATAGACATCAAAGGTGCTGTTCAGCATCCTGGCGTTTATGAAATGCGAACAGGGGACAGAGTATCTCAGGCAATTGAGAAAGCGGGCGGGACCAGTGAACAAGCAGACGAAGCGCAAGTAAATTTGGCGGAGATTCTGCAGGACGGGACAGTGGTGTACATCCCGAAAAAGGGAGAGGAAACAGCAGTGCAGCAAGGTGGCGGAGGGTCTGTCCAAAGCGATGGAGGGAAGGGAGCGCTGGTGAATATCAATACAGCAACCTTAGAGGAGTTACAAGGCATCTCAGGGGTGGGGCCATCCAAAGCTGAAGCTATTATTGCATACCGGGAAGAAAAAGGGCGTTTCCAAACAATTGAAGATATCACTAAGGTTTCAGGAATAGGTGAAAAGTCATTTGAGAAAATAAAGTCTTCCATTACAGTAAAGTGATTTGACGGTCATGCATTATGATAGGTAAACTATAGGTCAGGCAACACAACATTTGGAGGGAACAACGTGGAACGAATTTCATGGAATCAATACTTTATGGCTCAAAGCCATTTATTGGCGCTGCGCAGCACATGTCCGAGATTATCTGTCGGCGCTACTATAGTCAGAGACAAACGCATGATAGCAGGAGGCTACAACGGGTCAATCGCGGGCGGCGTACATTGTGCAGATGAAGGATGCTTAATGATAGATGATCATTGCGCAAGAACCATTCACGCTGAAATGAATGCGATTCTTCAATGCTCTAAGTTTGGGGTGCCGACTGATGGAGCTGAGATTTATGTGACGCATTATCCGTGCATTCAATGCTGCAAATCTATTATTCAAGCTGGTATCAAAACAGTTTATTATGCTGAGGATTACAAAACACATCCGTATGCGCAGGAATTATTTGAACAGGCGGGTGTAACTGTTGAACAGGTTGAACTCGATGAAATGATCGTTGATCTGAAAAACAGAGAAAAGCTTTCATTTGTAGCGGGTCTTATAGGGAAATTGGCCGATGCCGGTTTAGCGGAGGAAGAATTGAAAAAGATACATGAACAGGCGAATACACTTTTCACGAGCTACGTGTGATGAATGCGTAATTCGCGTTTGTTATTGCCTATGGCGGCAGCTTCGGCAACGGCTGGAATTACTGCCGCCGCTTATTTCCCCGCTATTTTTCTTTTCATCCTCCTTCTCCTCATCATTTTAATCAAAACGAGGCACGCTTTTCTTATTATTGTTTGTTTCTTCTCTTTTATATTGTTTTTTGTACTGTATGCAGTCACAGATTCTCAGAATGTCTCTTCCTATCGGCAGGGAACCTATCAATTCAAGGCAGTGATTGACACTATTCCCAAAATTGACGGCGACCGTATGTCTATGATGGTTAAGACACCTAATAAGGAAAAATGGGCTGCTGCGTATCGCATTCAGTCTGCTGGTGAAAAAGAACAGCTGCTATACATAGAACCAGGAATGTCATGTGAGTTGACTGGTACATTAGAAGAACCGAATCACGCAACTGTGCCGGGTGCATTTGATTATAACGAGTATCTTTATCGGCAGCATATTCATTGGAACTACTCTGTCACGTCTATCCAAAACTGCAGCGAACCTGAAAATTTTAAGTACAAGGTGCTCAGCTTGAGAAAACATATCATATCATTCACAAACAGCCTTCTGCCTCCTGATTCGGCAGGGATTGTACAGGCACTTACAGTTGGTGACAGATTTTATGTGGAGGATGAAGTGCTTACCGCGTATCAAAAGCTTGGTGTTGTCCATCTCTTGGCAATATCAGGGCTCCACGTGGGGATTTTGACAGCAGGTTTGTTTTATATCATGATTCGCCTTGGTATAACTAGAGAAAAGGCGTCAATTCTGTTGCTGTTATTTCTGCCGCTCTATGTGATGTTGACCGGCGCTGCTCCTTCAGTGCTACGCGCCGCTCTCATGTCGGGTGTTTACTTAGCTGGAAGCCTTGTCAAATGGCGTGTCCACTCTGCAACTGCAATTTGTCTTTCATACATCGTCCTTCTGCTCTTCAATCCTTATCATCTCTTTGAAGCCGGTTTTCAGCTATCGTTCGCCGTCAGTTTTTCTTTAATTCTATCCTCTTCTATTTTTCAGCAGGTTAAAACCTCCTTGGGGCAGCTGACAATTGTATCACTCATCGCTCAGCTGGGCTCGCTTCCGATTCTCCTATATCATTTTCATCAGTTTTCTATCATCAGCGTACCGATGAATATGTTGATGGTACCATTTTATACCTTCTGTATTTTGCCGGGAGCTGTAGCAGGTGTTCTTCTATTAAGTCTTTCCGCTTCGTTTGGGAGATTGTTTTTCAGCTGGTTTGATTTATTGATAAGCTGGACCAATAGGCTAATCACAAACATTGCAGATGTTGATGTGTTCACGATTATGATCGCACATCCTGCACCTGTTTTGCTTTTTTTATTCACGGTTGCGATCATCCTATTGCTTATGGCGATTGAAAAACGCTCCTTGTCGCAGTTGATGGTAACCGGAGGCATTTGCTGCACGGTGCTGTTTCTGCTCTTTATATATCCGTGTCTTAGTTCCGAAGGAGAAGTGGATATGATCGATATTGGACAGGGTGACAGCATGTTTGTAGGTGCTCCGCATCAGCGGGGGCGTGTCTTAATTGATACCGGCGGCACTTTGTCTTACTCGTCAGAGCCTTGGCGCGAAAAACAGCATCCGTTTTCACTGGGGGAAAAGGTGCTGATTCCGTTTTTAACTGCTAAGGGAATCAAACAGCTTGACGCTTTAATTCTGACGCACGCTGACCAAGATCATATCGGAGAGGCGGAGACTCTGCTGAAGCATCATAAAATAAAGCGCCTCGTGATTCCGAAAGGGTTCGTTTCTGAACCTAAAGATGAGAAAGTGCTGCAGACAGCCAGAGAAGAGGGAGTGACAATTGAAGAGGTGAAGCGAGGCGATGTATTGCAAATAAAGGATTTGCAGTTCCATGTACTGTCACCTGGAGCACCTGATCCGGCAAGCAAAAATAATTCCTCTCTCGTTCTGTGGATGGAGACGGGCGGTATGAGCTGGATCTTGACGGGTGATCTGGAGAAAGAAGGGGAACAGGAGGTGATGAACGTGTTTCCAAATATTAAAGCAGATGTCTTAAAGGTGGGGCACCATGGGAGCAAAGGCTCTACCGGTGAAGAATTCATCCAACAGCTTCAGCCGAAAACGGCCATTATCTCAGCTGGGAAAAACAATCGGTACCATCATCCTCATCAAGAAGTTCTGCAACTATTACAGAGACATTCTATCCGCGTGCTGCGAACAGATCAAAACGGAACGATCCAATATAGATACAAAAACAGAGGTGGAACCTTTTCTGTCTATCCTCCATATGATACATCAGATATAACAGAGACGAACTAAAAAAGACTGCCGAGAAATCAGCAGCCCGGGCAGTCGCTGTTATGAACCAACTAGGTGAATAACCGTTGCCATGACAAACAAGAAGGCGAAAAATCCGAAGGACACAACAAAACCAACAGCTGAATCTACAGCATCATTTCGTTTGCTTTGAACGTTTTTTTCAAAATCATTCAACTTTATCCCTCCTGACTGATTTAAGTATAATGGAATTGTTTTGAAAAATCTAGAAGCTAAGGTAACGTTTTCTGTTCTGGTGATTATCGCCTTTTTACAAGCTGTCCCGGGGGCTTGCGAACAGGCGTTTAATATAAATGGGGAAGCAGCAGTCAGGCTTCCTCTTTACTATTTTGCAAACTCAATTTAGGATAGAAGGGGATGATGAAAGAGAGGAAGTCGTACAACAATGGTATTTGATGTGTGGAAAAGCCTGAAAAAAGGAGATGTCCATCCGGTTTATTGTTTATACGGAAAAGAGACATATCTGCTGCAAGAAACCGTCAGCAGGATCAGACAGACGGTCGTTGATCAGGAGACAAAGGATTTCAATCTGTCCGTTTTTGATCTGGAAGAGGACCCGCTGGATCAAGCAATTGCAGATGCTGAAACGTTTCCGTTTATGGGGGAGCGGCGTCTTGTCATTGTGAAAAATCCATATTTTTTAACAGGTGAAAAGAAAAAAGAAAAAATTGAGCACAACGTCAGTGCGTTTGAATCATATATACAATCACCTGCGCCTTACACAGTCTTTGTCCTGCTTGCTCCGTATGAAAAGCTTGATGAGCGGAAAAAGCTGACGAAAGCGTTAAAGAAGCACGCGTTTATGATGGAGGCGAAGGAATTAAACGCAAAGGAAACGACGGACTTTACTGTCAACCTTGCAAAAACAGAGCAGAAAACAATCGGCACGGAAGCGGCGGAGCATTTGGTTCTGCTTGTGAATGGACATCTGTCATCGATTTTTCAGGAGATTCAAAAGCTCTGCACGTTTATTGGAGATCGTGAAGAAATTACGCTGGATGATGTGAAAATGCTTGTTGCTAGAAGCCTTGAACAAAATATTTTTGAGCTGATCAATAAAATCGTCAACCGAAAACGAACTGAGAGTCTGCAAATTTTTTATGATTTGCTTAAACAAAATGAAGAACCGATCAAAATTATGGCGCTTATTTCGAACCAGTTCCGGCTGATTCTGCAGACAAAGTACTTTGCGGAACAGGGATACGGACAAAAACAAATCGCTTCTAATCTAAAAGTTCACCCATTTCGGGTAAAGCTGGCGATGGATCAAGCAAGGCTTTTTTCAGAGGAGGAGCTCCGTTCAATTATTGAACAGCTTGCCGTCATGGACTATGAGATGAAAACCGGGAAAAAGGACAAGCAGCTTCTGCTCGAACTGTTCCTTTTACAGCTGTTAAAAAGAAATGAAAAAAACGATCCCCATTATTGAGGATCGTTTTTATATTATGCAGAAAGTCCGTTCACTTTTTTCGCTAGTCTTGATTTGTATCGAGCTGCGGTATTTTTGTGTACAAGACCTGTTTTCACTGCTTTATCAATACGTTTAGCTGCTTCAGTAAGAGCAGTTTTCGCTTTGTCAGCTTCGTTGTTGGCAACAGAAGCTTCAACTTGTTTGATTGCAGTACGCATAGCAGATTTGATTGTCGCGTTATGAACGCGGCGTTCGTTGTTTGTTTTTGTACGTTTAATCGCTGATTTAATGTTTGGCATGTGTTTCACCTCCTAAGATACAACCTGTAGCACAGTGTCTTAAGGTTAAATCTTCTTCACAATAGAACAAATTGTATTCTATCAAACACACCTTTAGATTGCAATATAAATGTAAAGTATTTTTCATTGAAGGTTCTCTTTTTAGCATGATTTATTCAGCAAATGGCAACAATATAGGTACTTAATGTGAAGGAGGCCCCTGTATGAAAAATAGTGAGCTGGATGTGAATCAGTATTTGATACGGACCGATTTGGCAGTGGAAACGAAGGAAGCAATGGCCAATCAGCAGGCTGTGCCGACAAAAGAAATTAAAGGCTTTATTGAAAAAGAGCGTGATCACGGCGGCATTAAAATCCGCACAGTTGATGTTACAAAGGAAGGCGCAGAGCTTTCGGGAAAAAAAGAAGGGCGCTATTTAACGCTTGAAGCACAGGGAATCAGGGAGAATGATTCGGAAATGCAGGAGAAGGTCTCTGCTGTCTTTGCAGAGGAATTCTCAGCTTTTCTTGAAAACCTTAATATCTCAAAAGATGCGAGCTGTTTGATCGTTGGGCTCGGCAACTGGAACGTGACACCTGACGCGCTTGGACCGATGGCAGTAGAAAATCTGTTGGTAACAAGGCACTTGTTTAAGCTTCAGCCGGAAAACGTACAGGAGGGTTACAGGCCTGTCAGTGCATTTGCACCGGGTGTAATGGGGATAACAGGAATCGAAACAAGTGACATTATTAAAGGTGTGATTGAGCAATCGAAGCCTGATTTTGTCATCGCCATTGATGCGTTGGCGGCGCGGGCGGTGGAAAGGGTCAACACAACCATTCAAATATCGGATACAGGCATTCACCCGGGATCTGGAGTGGGGAATAAACGAAAAGATTTAAGCAAAGACACGCTTGGTGTTCCGGTGATTGCTATCGGTGTTCCGACAGTAGTTGATGCCGTGACAATTGCCAGCGACACGGTGGACTACATATTAAAACATTTTGGCAGAGAAATGAAGGATAACAGGCCATCAAGATCGCTTGTTCCGGCAGGCATGACGTTTGGGAAAAAGAAAGTGCTCACTGAAGAAGATCTTCCCGATCAAAAGCAGCGCCAATCGTTCCTAGGGATTGTCGGAACCCTTCAAGAAGATGAAAAACGGCAGCTCATTCACGAGGTGCTTTCGCCTTTAGGGCACAACTTAATGGTTACGCCGAAGGAAGTCGATTCATTTATCGACGATATGGCAAATGTTTTAGCGAACGGACTAAACACAGCGCTTCATGAAAAAGTGTCACAAGAAAACAAAGGCTCCTACAATCACTAAACAGTTCTACTTCCTCTAGCTTGTTCATAGAGTAATTACTAGACAAGCGCTGGAGGGATTCAATGAGAAATAAACGCAGAAACAGACAGATTGTTGTTGCGGTAAATGGAGGGAAAGCGGTAAAAGCCATCTTTCTATTTATCGTAAGCCTTATCGTGATTTTTGTTCTATCCGGTGTGCTGACGTCTCTCCGGCCGGAACTTAGGCCGTCGTCTGACTCTTTTTATGGGATTGCTGAAGAATTGCCGGGTGACGTATTTGCACATTTGCTGCGGATGGAAAACCATTATTTCGCTTCTGACCTCTCTCAAACCGACAGCTCATTTCATCTTTCTCGTCTTTCTTTAAAGCTGGCGACGAGCATTAACCTCGAAGATCCGCGGAGCTTTCTCGGTCGGGAGCTGCCAGGGTTTGCACAATTTGATACCGAGATTTTGTTAGCTGGACAAGGGACCGATTATACGAATATGCCTGCGGAATCGCCGCCGCCGTCTAAGGTGATGGAGGAAGAAAGGGAAGCGAATTTGGCAGAGATTGAAAAACAGCAAACGCAATCAGATAATGCACAAAAAGATCCGCCCAAACAAACAACAGGTGATAAAAAGGTCGTGTTTATCTATCACACGCACAATACGGAATCGTATCTCCCTCTATTAAAAGGCGAGACCGATCCTGACATGGCGCGCCATTCTAAAGCCAACGTCACGCTTGTAGGAGATATGTTCGGACAAGCGCTTGAATCCCAGGGAATCGGAGCCACAGTGAATAAAACCGATATACAGTCAAAATTGAATAAAAAAGGCTTAAACTATGCCAGGTCCTATGACGAATCAAGGCCGGTCGTGAAAGACGCCCTCGCTTCAAACAAAAATCTGCAATATATCATTGACATCCACAGAGACTCACGGCGCAAAAAAGACACAACCGCAACGATTAAAGGAAAAAGCTATGCCAGGGTAGCCTTTGTCGTCGGGAAAAAAAGCAAAAACTTCGAAGAAAACTATAAAATTGCGAGTGAGCTTCATAAACTGATGGAGAAAAAATACCCCGGACTTAGCACAGGTGTCTTTTCCAAAGGCTCGCCAGGCGATAATGGTGTTTACAATCAGGATTTAACCGATAGAGCGCTTTTGCTCGAGTTTGGCGGAGTAGATAATAATCTCGAAGAGCTGCAGCGTGCGGCTAACGCGGCCGCGGACGTATTCAGCGAAATGTACTGGGATGCTGAAAAGGTCAACGCAGCGAGCGGGGAGATGAAAAAACAATAAGAAATAGGTGGTTGATTTGATTGCATACTTTGGAAAATGCTTACTGCTTGTCACGATCATGTTTTTAGGCGTTCTGTTCGGCATGCAGCAGGCAAACAACGGGATGCTGAGTATGAAAGGCTATCATGACCCTTCACTGAAGGGGGCGTTTACGCTCACCGACGGAAAAGATAATGAAAAAGAAGCCTCAATCCTAGGAGAAACAGTCACGGCAAAAGATTTAGAAGAAAAACAAAAAGAGCTGGAAAAGGTGGAGACATTCAATATGTTTTCAAAAGCCGGACAAGCGCTTTCGAACACCGTAACCAATACTGCCCAGTCAATGTATGAATGGATACGGGATATGAATCAATAAGTGCGTGAAAGAGAAAAGCAGCCCAGATATGATAGGGAACTTTTCTCTTTCTTGTTTTACATTGAATCTTTACAATCCTATTGATATAATCTAAGCTAGTGTATTTTGCGTTTAATAGTAGGAGTGATAGATTGTGACAGATAAAGAAAAGCGTTTAGAGAGGCAATCGAGAATACGGAATTTCTCTATCATTGCCCATATTGACCACGGAAAATCGACCTTAGCGGATCGTATTTTAGAAAAAACGTCGGCAATCACTCAACGAGAAATGAAAGAACAATTGCTCGATTCTATGGATCTTGAACGTGAGCGGGGCATAACCATTAAATTAAACTCTGTTCAGCTTAAATATAAAGCAAAAGACGGAGAAGAATATATCTTTCATCTAATCGATACGCCGGGACACGTCGACTTCACGTATGAAGTATCCCGAAGCCTTGCTGCCTGCGAGGGAGCGATTCTTGTCGTGGATGCAGCCCAGGGGATTGAAGCGCAGACGCTCGCCAATGTCTACTTAGCGCTTGACAACGATCTTGAAATCCTTCCGGTCATCAATAAAATCGACCTTCCGAGCGCCGAGCCCGAACGTGTGCGCCAAGAGGTAGAAGACGTTATCGGCCTTGACGCATCAGAAGCCGTGCTTGCTTCAGCAAAAGCCGGTATCGGGATTGAGGAGATTTTAGAACAAATCGTAGAAAAGGTGCCAGCTCCGACCGGAGATCCGGAGGCGCCGCTCAAAGCGCTGATCTTCGACTCGCTTTATGACGCCTACCGCGGTGTCGTGGCTTATATCAGAGTCGTTGAAGGAACGGTAAAGCCGGGACAAAAAATCAAAATGATGGCAACCGGCAAAGAATTCGAAGTAACAGAGGTGGGCGTGTTCACGCCGAAAGCAACTCCGACAAATGAACTGACGGTCGGTGATGTAGGCTTCCTGACTGCCTCAATCAAAAATGTCGGTGACACACGTGTCGGTGATACAATAACGAGCGCTGCCAATCCTGCAGAAGAAGCGCTGCCGGGATACCGCAAGCTAAACCCGATGGTGTACTGTGGTTTGTATCCGATTGATACAGCGAAGTATAATGATTTAAGGGAAGCTCTTGAAAAGCTTGAGCTGAATGATTCCTCCCTTCAATATGAAGCGGAAACTTCGCAAGCGCTTGGATTCGGGTTCCGCTGCGGATTTTTAGGCATGCTTCACATGGAGATCATTCAGGAGCGAATTGAGCGTGAGTTCAACATCGACCTGATTACGACAGCGCCAAGCGTTATCTATGACGTGTATATGACAGACGGCGAAAAGGTCGTTGTCGATAACCCGTCCAACATGCCGGATCCTCAAAAGATCGAAAGGGTTGAGGAGCCATACGTAAAAGCGACGATGATGGTGCCGAATGACTATGTCGGCGCTGTAATGGAGCTTTGCCAAGGAAAACGCGGCAATTTTATTGATATGCAGTATTTAGACGCAAACCGTGTCAGCATCATTTATGATATGCCATTAGCGGAAATCGTATATGAGTTTTTTGATCAGCTGAAATCAAGCACTAAAGGCTATGCGTCCTTTGATTATGAACTGATCGGCTACAAACCGTCCAAGCTTGTGAAAATGGACATTATGCTGAATGGTGAAAAAATCGATGCCCTTTCCTTTATCGTGCATCGTGATTACGCATATGAACGCGGAAAAGTGATCGTTGAAAAACTGAAAGAACTCATTCCGCGCCAGCAGTTTGAAGTTCCGGTACAAGCCGCAATCGGCCAGAAAATCGTGGCCCGCTCCACCATAAAAGCAATGCGTAAAAACGTATTGGCTAAATGTTACGGAGGGGACATCTCGCGTAAACGGAAACTTCTTGAAAAACAAAAAGAAGGAAAACGCCGTATGAAGCAGGTCGGCTCAGTTGAAGTGCCGCAAGAAGCATTTATGGCAGTTCTGAAAATGGACGACAGTCCGAAAAAACAATAGAAGCCGCCGCAGTCTTGTACTGCGGCTTCTTTCTGTAAAGAAGGTGAATCCATTTGAAATCAGCTTATATCCATATCCCATTTTGTGAGCATATTTGCCACTACTGCGATTTCAATAAATATTTTATTCAAAGTCAGCCAGTCGACGAGTATTTAAACGCACTCGAACAGGAAATGATAAATACAATAGCAAAAACCGGGCAGCCTGATCTCAAAACAATCTTTATCGGAGGAGGCACGCCGACCTCCCTGTCTGAGGAACAGCTTAAAAAGCTGATGGACATGATCAACCGCGTGCTGAAGCCCTCAAGCGACTTATCGGAATTTGCGGTTGAAGCGAATCCGGACGACTTGTCCGCAGAGAAATTAAAAATATTAAAAGAAGCAGGCGTAAATCGCCTCAGCTTTGGTGTGCAAACGTTCGAAGACGATCTGTTAGAAAAAATCGGCCGAGTGCACAAGCAAAAAGATGTATTCACCTCTTTTGAAAGAGCGCGGGAAATCGGTTTTGAGAATATCAGTCTTGATCTAATGTTCGGGCTTCCGGGGCAAACCCTCAAGCATCTGGAACATTCCATAAACACTGCTTTATCATTGGACGCCGAGCATTATTCCGTTTACTCCCTTATTGTAGAACCGAAAACGGTATTTTATAATTTGATGCAAAAAGGGCGGCTTCATCTTCCGCCGCAGGAGCAGGAAGCTGAAATGTATGAAATGGTGATGAGCCAGATGGAAGCTCACGGCATTCATCAATATGAAATCAGCAACTTTGCTAAGGCAGGCATGGAATCTAAGCACAATCTAACGTATTGGAGCAACGAACAATATTTCGGTTTCGGAGCCGGCGCTCACGGATATATCGGCGGCACACGAACAGTGAACGTCGGACCTGTTAAGCATTACATTGACCTGATAGCTGAAAAGGGTTTTCCGTACAGAGATACACATGAAGTGACAACAGAAGAACAGATTGAGGAAGAAATGTTTTTAGGTTTGAGAAAAACAGCCGGTGTCAGCAAAAAACGATTCGCAGAAAAATACGGCCGTTCCCTGGATGGACTTTTCCCAAGCGTGTTAAAAGACCTCGCTGAAAAAGGGCTGATTCACAATTCGGAGTCTGCCGTTTATTTGACTCATCAAGGGAAATTATTAGGCAATGAAGTTTTTGGCGCTTTTTTGGGTGAGTTATAATTGACATTTTTCTTGTGGTTTGATACTTTTGTTATAGAATTAGCACTCGCTTATTGAGAGTGCTAACAGAGGTGATGATGATGTTAACAAATCGTCAGCTGCTGATCCTTCAGGTTATAATCAACGATTTTATTAAATCGGCACAGCCGGTGGGATCAAGAACTCTTTCGAAAAAAGATGAAATCACATTTAGCTCTGCAACAATAAGAAACGAGATGGCTGACTTGGAGGAATTGGGCTTTATTGAAAAAACCCATTCATCCTCAGGACGTGTTCCGTCAGAAAAAGGGTATCGGTACTATGTTGACCATTTGCTGTCACCCGTCAAACTGACGAAAAGCGACCTGGACCAAATCCACTCGATCTTCAAAGAGAAAATTTTCGAGCTGGAGAAGACAGTTCAAAAATCAGCGCAAATTTTGTCCGATCTGACGAATTACACATCCATCGTACTCGGGCCGAAGCTGAGTGAGAATTACCTTAAACAGATTCAAATCATTCCGATTCAGCCTGATATGGCGGTAGCGATTCTCGTTACCAATACGGGGCATGTGGAAAACAAAACGATTAACTTTCCGACCAAAATGGATCTGTCTGATATTGAAAAACTGGTCAATATACTGAACGACCGTTTAAGCGGCGTTCCAATGGATGAACTGAATGAGCGCATTTTTAAGGAAGTTGTCATGTACCTAAGACAGCACATTAAGAACTATGACAATATACTCGACGCGCTTCGTTCAACCTTTCATTCCACAAATCATGTTGAAAAGTTGTTTTTTGGCGGGAAAATCAATATGCTGAACCAGCCTGAGTTCCATGATATCACTCGCGTTCGGTCGCTCCTTTCATTAATTGAGAAAGAACAGGATGTTTTAAAGCTGGTTCAATCCCCGCACACGGGAATTTCGATTAAAATCGGAAAAGAAAACGACTATGAAGAGATGGAAAATTGCAGTCTGATTACGGCTTCTTATTCCGTAGACCAGAAGCAGATTGGCTCAATTGCGATCATCGGCCCGACCCGCATGAATTATTCCAGGGTTGTCAGCCTGCTTCAGCATGTGACTTCGGACTTGTCAAAAGCATTAACAAGTCTGTATGATGAATAAGGGAATTTTGGCAAATTTTATCGAAGGGCAGCACCAGTCCTTCTCCTTACACTTTGAGGGAGGTGAACACAATGTCAGAAGAAAAACAAACCGTTGAACAAAACGAAACAGAAGAGCAAGAAATCATTGAAGAACAAGCTGCCGCTGATGAACAGCAGGAAGAAACAAATGAAAGCGAACTTCTTCAAAACCAAATTAACGAATTGCAAGGTTTGCTTGAGGAAAAAGAAAACAAACTTTTGCGTGTTCAAGCAGACTTTGAAAACTATAAACGACGCAGCCGTTTAGAGATGGAAGCGTCCCAAAAATACCGTTCTCAAAATATCGTGACTGATTTGCTGCCGGCTCTTGACAGCTTTGAACGAGCGCTTCAGGTTGAAGCCGACAATGAACAGATGAAAAGTTTGCTCCAGGGAATGGAAATGGTCCACCGTCAGCTCGTAGAAGCCTTGAAAAAAGAAGGCGTCGAAGCCATCGAAGCTGTAGGGCAGGAATTTGATCCTAATCTGCACCAAGCTGTTATGCAGGCTGAAGACGAAAACTACGGCTCCAACATTGTTGTTGAGGAAATGCAAAAAGGCTATAAGCTGAAGGATCGCGTCATTCGCCCTTCCATGGTCAAAGTGAATCAATAATTACATAGCAGGAGGTTATTCAAGTGAGTAAAGTTATCGGAATCGACTTAGGAACAACAAACTCATGTGTGGCAGTGCTTGAAGGCGGCGAGCCTAAAGTTATTGCTAACGCTGAAGGAAACCGCACAACGCCATCAGTTGTTGCATTTAAAAACGGCGAACGTCAAGTAGGGGAAGTGGCTAAACGCCAATCTATTACAAACCCTAACACAATTATGTCAGTCAAACGTCATATGGGTACTGATTATAAAGTTGAAATTGAAGGAAAGGATTACACTCCACAAGAAGTGTCTGCTATCATCCTTCAACACCTCAAATCATACGCTGAAAGCTATCTTGGCGAAACAGTATCAAAAGCAGTTATCACAGTTCCTGCATACTTTAACGATGCTGAGCGCCAAGCAACAAAAGACGCTGGTAAAATTGCAGGTCTTGAAGTAGAACGTATCATCAACGAGCCAACTGCAGCAGCGCTTGCATATGGACTTGATAAAACAGATGAAGATCAAACGATCCTAGTATACGACCTTGGCGGCGGTACATTCGACGTTTCCATCCTTGAGCTTGGCGACGGTGTATTCGAAGTTCGTTCAACTGCCGGCGACAACCGTCTGGGCGGGGACGATTTTGACCAAGTTATCATCGATCATCTTGTGTCTGAATTCAAAAAAGAAAACGGCATTGATTTATCAAAAGACAAAATGGCGCTTCAGCGTTTGAAAGACGCAGCTGAAAAAGCGAAAAAAGATCTTTCCGGCGTATCTTCTACGCAAATTTCTTTACCGTTTATCACAGCTGGAGAAGCAGGACCGCTTCACCTTGAACTTACATTAACTCGCGCGAAATTCGAAGAGCTTTCTTCTCATTTAGTAGAGCGCACAATGGGTCCTGTCCGTCAAGCGCTTCAAGATGCAGGACTTTCTGCAAGCGAAATCGACAAAGTCATCCTTGTCGGCGGATCAACTCGTATCCCTGCCGTACAAGAAGCAATCAAAAAAGAAACTGGAAAAGAAGCGCATAAAGGCGTAAACCCGGATGAAGTTGTAGCGCTTGGTGCTGCGATTCAGGGCGGCGTTATCACAGGTGACGTAAAAGATGTTGTTCTTCTTGACGTTACACCGCTTTCTCTCGGTATCGAAACAATGGGCGGCGTGTTTACAAAACTGATCGACCGCAACACGACGATCCCGACAAGCAAATCTCAAGTGTTCTCAACTGCTGCTGATAACCAAACAGCTGTTGATATCCATGTTCTTCAAGGTGAGCGCCCAATGTCTGCCGACAACAAAACACTCGGCCGCTTCCAGCTTACTGATATCCCGCCAGCACCGCGCGGCGTGCCTCAAATCGAAGTTTCTTTCGATATTGACAAAAACGGTATCGTAAACGTAAGAGCAAAAGACTTAGGCACAGGGAAAGAACAAAACATTACAATTAAATCTTCTTCAGGTCTTTCAGATGAAGAGATCGAACGCATGGTTAAAGAAGCGGAAGAAAATGCTGACGCTGATGCGAAGAAAAAAGAAGAAATCGAAGTCCGCAACGAAGCAGATCAGCTTGTTTTCCAAACTGAGAAAACATTAAAAGATCTTGAAGGCAAAGTGGACGAAGAACAAGTGAAAAAAGCCAACGATGCCAAAGACGCTTTAAAAGCAGCGATTGAGAAAAACGAATTTGAAGAGATCAAAGCGAAAAAAGATGAGCTTCAAACAATCGTTCAAGAGCTTTCTATGAAGCTTTATGAAGAAGCTGCTAAAGCACAGCAAGCTCAAGGCGGAGCAAACGCTGAAGGCAAAGCGGATGACAACGTTGTCGACGCTGAATACGAAGAAGTAAACGACGACCAAAACAAAAAATAAGTTCTTTTTAGTGTCAGCCCCGCTTCCGGAGCTGACCGAAAAGAACACATTTCATAATCTGATTCAATGATTAGAAAGTCAAAGTCAGGCATCTCTTGGCTTTGACTTTTTTTCTTGCCCGGGATAAAAGGAATTGAAAAATCATAATTCAAAATGATACAATCTAATTTATGTGAGAAATTCGGGAGAGTGAAGCGAGATGAGTAAGCGTGATTACTATGAAGTGCTGGGAGTAAGTAAGAGCGCTTCAAAGGATGAAATTAAAAAAGCTTATCGGAAGCTGTCAAAAAAATATCATCCTGATATTAACAAAGAAGCCGGATCAGATGAAAAATTTAAAGAGGTAAAAGAAGCGTACGAAACGCTGTCAGATGACCAAAAACGTGCGCATTACGATCAATTTGGTCACACTGACCCTAACCAAGGCTTCGGCGGCGGAGGTTTTGGCGGCGGCGATTTCGGCGGTTTTGGTTTCGATGATATTTTCTCAAGTATTTTCGGCGGAGGCACAAGACGGAGAGATCCAAATGCTCCGCGCCAGGGTGCTGATTTACAGTATACGATGACCCTGTCGTTTGAGGATGCGGCTTTCGGTAAAGAAACAACCATCGAAATTCCCCGCGAGGAAACGTGCGAAACATGTAAAGGCTCAGGTGCGAAACCTGGAACAAATCCAGAAACATGCTCCCACTGCGGAGGCTCCGGCCAGTTAAACGTGGAGCAAAATACACCGTTTGGAAAAGTCGTTAACAGACGGGTCTGCCACCACTGTGAAGGTACAGGCAAAATCATTAAAAACAAATGTGCGGACTGCGGCGGCAAAGGAAAAATCAAAAAACGTAAGAAAATCAATGTGACAATTCCAGCCGGTGTAGATGACGGGCAGCAGCTTCGTCTCTCGGGACAGGGTGAACCAGGAATAAACGGCGGCCCTGCCGGGGATTTATTTGTCGTGTTCCATGTACGCGCACACGAGTTCTTCGAGCGTGACGGCGATGATATTTACTGTGAAATGCCGTTAACGTTTGCTCAGGCTGCTCTTGGAGATGAGGTGGAAGTGCCGACGCTGCATGGAAAAGTGAAATTGAAAATTCCGGCCGGTACACAAACAGGAACGAAATTTAGATTAAGAGGCAAAGGCGTTCAAAATGTCAGAGGCTATGGACAGGGTGACCAGCATATCGTCGTCCGCGTCGTTACGCCGACAAATCTGACAGATAAACAAAAAGACATTATCCGCGAATTTGCCGAAGTCAGCGGAAACCTGCCTGACGAACAGGAAATGAGTTTCTTTGACAAGGTAAAACGCGCGTTTAAAGGCGATTAATTATTGGATGAGGAGTTGGTAGTTTTGAAATGGTCCGAATTAAGCATTCACACAACACATGAAGCGGTCGAACCTATCTCAAATATATTGCATGAAGCTGGTGCAAGTGGGGTTGTGATAGAGGACCCGCTTGATTTAATTAAAGAACGTGAGAATGTGTACGGGGAAATCTACCAGCTCGACCCCAATGATTACCCAGATGAGGGTGTCATTGTCAAAGCATATCTGCCGGTTAACAGTTTTCTGGGCGAAACTGTAGACGGCATCAAAGAAACGATTAATAATCTCCTTCTTTACAATATTGATTTGGGCAGAAACCACATCACTATTTCTGAAGTAAATGAAGAAGAGTGGGCGACTGCCTGGAAAAAGTATTATCATCCTGTGAAAATTTCTGAAAAGTTTACAATTGTGCCGACGTGGGAGGAATATACGCCGGTCCATACTGATGAACTGATTATTGAAATGGACCCGGGAATGGCTTTCGGCACAGGGACACATCCGACAACCGTACTCTGCATTCAGGCGCTTGAACGCTTTGTGCAAAAGGGTGATAAGGTGATTGATGTCGGCACTGGTTCGGGAATTTTAAGTATTGCGGCTGCAATGCTTGAGGCTGAATCGGTTCATGCCTACGATCTTGATCCCGTGGCTGTAGAAAGTGCACGCCTCAATCTCAAGCTGAACAAAGTCAGCGATATTGCTCAAGTGAAGCAAAACAATTTGTTAGACGGGATTGAAGGGGAACATGATGTGATTGTGGCCAACATTTTGGCTGAAGTCATTCTTCGCTTTACTTCACAAGCGTACAGCCTGTTAAAAGAAGGCGGCCACTTTATTACGTCAGGAATCATCGGTCATAAAAAACAAGAAGTAAAAGAAGCACTGGAACAAGCTGGCTTTACCATTGTAGAAATCCTTTCAATGGAAGATTGGGTCAGCATTATTGCGAAAAAATAACAGTTAGTAGGTGTCACAGCGTATGCAACGATATTTTATCGAGCTCACGAAGCAGCAAATAGAGGAAGCGCCGGCTTTTTCGATTACCGGCGAAGATGTTCATCATATTGTGAACGTGATGAGAATGAATGAGGGAGATCAGATTATCTGCTGCTCTCAAGACGGCTTCGAGGCAAAATGTGAACTTCAATCTGTTTCCAAAGATAAAGTGTCCTGCCTTGTGATAGAATGGACGAATGAAAACAGAGAGCTTCCGATAAAGGTCTATATTGCGAGCGGCCTTCCGAAAGGAGATAAGCTTGAATGGATTATCCAAAAGGGGACTGAGCTCGGAGCTCATGCCTTTATTCCTTTCCAAGCCGCGCGTTCTGTTGTCAAGCTGGATGACAAAAAGGCAAAGAAAAAGCGGGAAAGATGGACGAAAATTGCAAAGGAAGCGGCTGAGCAATCGTACCGTAACGAAGTGCCGCGAGTAATGGATGTCCATTCTTTTCAGCAGCTTCTTCAAAGGATGCAGGATTTCGATAAATGTGTCGTTGCATACGAGGAGTCATCGAAGCAAGGAGAAATAAGCGCATTCAGCGCGATTGTAAGCAGCCTTCCGAAAGGATCATCTCTATTGATCGTATTTGGTCCCGAAGGCGGTTTAACAGAAGTGGAGGTTGAACGGCTCACAGAGCAAGACGGTGTGACGTGCGGCCTTGGACCGAGAATTTTAAGGACAGAAACCGCTCCGCTATACGCGTTGAGCGCGATTTCGTATCAAACAGAGTTATTAAGAGGTGATCAGTAATGGCAACTGTTGCTTTCCATACGCTTGGCTGTAAAGTCAACCATTATGAAACAGAAGCAATCTGGCAGCTTTTCAAAGAAGCGGGCTATGAAAGAAGAGACTTTGAACAAACAGCTGATGTATATGTCATTAATACATGTACGGTTACAAATACGGGAGATAAAAAAAGCCGCCAAGTGATCAGACGCGCCATTCGTCAAAATCCTGACGGTGTCATCTGTGTCACAGGCTGCTACGCGCAAACCTCACCTGCTGAGATTATGGCGATTCCCGGTGTCGACATTGTAGTTGGAACACAGGACCGTGAAAAAATGCTTGGCTACATTGACCAGTACCGAGAAGAACGCCAGCCGATTAATGGCGTCAGCAACATCATGAAAGCAAGAGTATATGAAGAGCTTGATGTGCCTGCTTTCACGGACCGCACAAGAGCGTCATTAAAAATACAGGAGGGCTGCAATAATTTCTGCACATTCTGTATCATTCCGTGGGCGCGCGGCCTGCTCCGCTCCCGCGATCCTGAAGAAGTCATTAAACAAGCGCAGCAGCTTGTCGATGCCGGATATAAGGAAATTGTTCTTACGGGTATTCATACAGGCGGCTACGGCGAAGATATGAAAGATTACAACTTCGCGAAGCTTTTGAGCGAATTAGACACCCGTGTGGAAGGCGTGAAACGGATCAGAATTTCTTCAATCGAAGCCAGCCAAATCACTGACGAAGTGATCGAGGTCTTAGACCGCTCAGATAAGATAGTGAATCATTTGCATATTCCTATCCAATCCGGATCAAACACAGTGCTTAAACGGATGAGACGCAAATATACAATGGAATTCTTTGCAGACCGTTTAAATAAATTGAAAAAAGCACTGCCAGGCTTAGCTGTTACTTCTGATGTTATCGTCGGATTCCCTGGAGAAACAGAAGAAGAATTTATGGAAACCTATAACTTTATTAAAGAACATAAATTCTCTGAGCTGCATGTTTTCCCTTACAGTAAACGTACAGGAACACCAGCTGCGCGAATGGAAGACCAAGTGGATGAAAACGTGAAAAACGAACGTGTGCACCGCCTGATTGCTCTTTCTGACCAGCTTGCAAAAGAATACGCTTCTCAGTATGAAAATGAAGTGCTTGAGATTATCCCTGAGGAAGCGTTTAAGGAAACAGAAGAAGAAAATATGTTTGTCGGTTACACAGACAATTATATGAAGGTTGTTTTCAAAGGTGCGGAAGATATGATCGGCAAAATCGTAAAAGTCAAAATCCTAAAAGCAGGTTATCCTTACAACGAAGGACAGTTTGTCCGTGTGGTTGAGGATGAAATAACTGAACACATGCGTTTGTCTTCTTAACCTAAAAAATCGGTGCATTAAAATGTACCGGTTTTTTATTTAGCTGGAATAAGAAAGTGAATCAAGCGGTAAAACAAGTTTGTAAGCGGAAGAAATAAAAGAGCTGTTACTACATTAAATAAAAGGCTGAAATGAGCAATCCTTTGGGCAGGATCGGGTGATAACTGCTCTACAAAGCCGGTCGCTGCGGTCAGAAAAGGCAATACTAGAGCCACCCCTAGCACGTTAAATACCACATGCGCATACGCTGTCTGTTTCGCCGCATATCCGCCGGATACAGCAGCCATGACAGCTGTAATGCATGTCCCGATATTGGATCCGAGTACGACGCTCATCGCCTGTGTCAGTCCGATAATCCCTTCATTCATAAAACTCATCAAAATGCCGATACAGACAGAACTGGAGTGAATGATGGCAGTTAACACCATCCCGATGAGCAAAGCGGACCAGTTTGAATCGTTAACATGGTGTAGAACGTCGGCTCCCGTTTTCAGCTTCGTCAGCGGCCCGGCAAGGTGGCTGAATCCGCTGATGCAAAAGAAGATGATGCCCAGTCCAAGGAAGCTTGTTCCCAGCTGTTTCAAAGGATACCTGCCAGTCAGAAAAAACAATAAACCTCCTATTAAAAGAACCCAAATCAAAATATCCATTTTGATAGCAATAAATTCAGTTGTAAAAGTAGAGCCAACATTCGTCCCCAGAATCATCGGTATCGTCCGCTTAAAAGAAAGAACGCCCGCACTTACAAAGCCGATGACAATGACCATAAAGGCTGAACTGCTCTGAAGTATCCCCGTAAATACAATGCTGATAAGAAACGCTTTTAACGGATGGTCTGTAAATAAAAGCAAACGATCTTCAATTTTTGAGTACGCCATAGAAATTAAGCCTTTTCGAAGCATGTTCATGCCTGTGAGAAAGAATAATATAAGAGCAGTAAAGCTAATCAGAATTAACATCCTATTCACCAACCCCTTTCTATCATTATATAGACAGGCAGTCGCACTCATGACGGAAAAGTGAACTCACTTAGTTGACCTGACTGATGGCTTATATTATAATGTCAAAGTACATGTTTATATGTGTAACTTAAAGGTAGTCGATTGGTGTATTCGGAGGGAGGGAAAGAGAATGTCAAAAACGGTCGTTAGAAAAAACGAATCGCTTGAAGATGCTCTTCGTCGCTTCAAACGCAGTGTATCAAAGACAGGTACTTTGCAAGAAGCAAGAAAGCGTGAATTTTATGAAAAACCTAGCGTAAAGCGCAAGAAAAAGTCTGAAGCTGCTAGAAAACGCAAATTCTAAAAGAGGGTGGATTTATGAGTCTTCTTGAGCGTCTCAACCAGGATATGAAGCTGTATATGAAAAACCGTGAGAAAGACAAACTGACTGTCGTTCGAATGGTTAAGGCTTCACTTCAAAATGAAGCAATTAAGCTTAAGAAAGACAGTTTGACCGAGGATGAGGAACTCACTGTCCTTTCTCGTGAACTTAAGCAACGTAAAGACTCCCTCCAGGAATTTTCAAACGCTAATCGTTTAGATTTAGTAGATAAAGTTCAAAAAGAGCTGGACATTTTAGAAGTTTATTTACCTGAGCAGCTGTCAGAAGAAGAGCTGCGTACAATCGTAAATGAAACCATCGCGGAGGTCGGTGCGAGCTCAAAAGCGGACATGGGCAAAGTGATGGGGGCAATTATGCCTAAAGTAAAAGGTAAAGCTGACGGAAGTTTAATTAATAAACTTGTGAGCAGTCAACTGTCTTAAATGGCAAAGAAAAGGACATCTTTCTAAGAGAGATGTCTTTTTTTATACATAAAAAAATGAAACCTTTGATACATTTGTTACGTATGAAGAGAAGGCACTTATTATAAAAGGAAGGAGGGATACACCGCCCTTGCTTCAAATCAAAGGATTCCGTGCTGCTCTTTTGGGTATATTTTTGCTTTCTTTATTAGGCGTACAGCTGAACGCAAAAGCAGAAAAACAAACTGTTTATGTGATTCCGGTTGAAAAAAATGTCGAACAGGGTCTCGTCTCGTTTTTGTCCCGTTCGTTACAAGACGCAAAGGATGCACATGCAGACCATATTATTCTTGATATCAATACCCCGGGGGGATTGGTCAAATCTGCTATTGATATGGCCGATTTGATAACCGAAAGCGAGATCCCCGTAACTGCATATGTCAACAAACGCGCGTTGTCTGCTGGTGCATATATTGCACTTCAAGCAGATCACATTTATATGGCGCCTGGCGGAAAAATGGGAGCCGCTGCGATTGTTGATGGCCAAGGCAATGCCGCTGACCAAAAAGCTCAATCACTTTGGCTGGCAGAGATGGAAGATGCCGCAGTGAAAAATAACCGCGATCCAAAATATGCGCTCGCAATGGCTGACCCAGATATAGATGCCAAGGAAGTCGGCGCGCCTAAGGGAGATCTGCTGACACTTAACGCAGACAAGGCAATTGAGGTAGGCTATTCAGAAGGCACTGCTGACAATTTGTCCACGCTCGTAAAGAAGCTTGGGTTCGAAAAGGCGCAGATCAGCTATGCAAAGGAGAGCTTTGCGGAAAAGACAGCAAGATGGCTGACGAATCCGGTCATTGTCCCTATTCTGCTGACAATCGCTTTTTTAGGTCTGACGGTGGAGCTTTTTTCCCCGGGTGTCGGCCTCCCTGGAACGGCTGGATTCATTGCGTTATTGCTGTTCTTTTACGGGCATCTTGCAGCCGGCCTTGCCGGGTATGAGACGGTTCTCCTCTTTATAGCAGGGGTGATCCTCATCCTGCTTGAGATTTTTCTTCCCGGAGGAATCATTGGATTACTGGGCTTGGGAGCGATTATTGCGAGCCTGTTTTTAGCCGCGGGGAGCTTCACTGTCATGGCGGTTTCTCTCTTGATCGCCTCAGCTGTTTCGATTACAGCTTTTATTTTACTGACAAGGGTGTTGGGAAAGCGTATGAAATTCTTTAAGAAATTGATATTAAATGATTCTACAAATACGGAGAGCGGCTACGTTTCAAATCAAACGCGCACGGACTTAATGGGAAAAGTGGGTATAACCTTTACACCGCTGCGTCCTTCCGGTACCGTGATTATTGATGATGAACGCCTTGACGTTGTTTCGGAGGGATCGTTTACAGAAAAAGATAAAAAAGTAAAAGTGATTAAAGTAGAAGGCTCACGCATTGTCGTGAGAGAAATTTAAATAGAAACGAGGAGAAGTTATATGGATCCGTCAACACTTATGATTCTGGCAATTGTCGCAGTAGCGATCATTGTTTTGGCAGTATTTTTTACATTTGTGCCTGTAATGCTTTGGATTTCAGCTTTGGCAGCCGGAGTGAAAATCAGCATTTTCACTCTAGTTGGGATGAGGCTTCGCCGTGTCATTCCGAATCGGGTTGTTAACCCGCTGATTAAAGCGCATAAAGCGGGACTTAATGTTGGAACAAACCAGCTTGAAAGCCACTATCTGGCTGGAGGTAATGTTGACAGAGTCGTCAACGCGCTTATCGCCGCTCAGCGAGCTAACATTGAACTCACATTCGAGCGCTGTGCTGCCATTGATCTTGCAGGTCGGGACGTGTTGGAAGCTGTTCAAATGAGCGTTAATCCTAAGGTGATTGAAACACCGTTTATTGCCGGTGTCGCAATGGACGGGATTGAAGTGAAAGCGAAAGCGAGAATCACAGTAAGAGCGAATATCGAGCGCCTCGTTGGGGGAGCAGGGGAAGAAACCATTGTAGCTCGTGTAGGTGAGGGGATCGTTTCTACAATCGGTTCATCTAATAATCATAAAAAAGTGCTTGAAAACCCTGACATGATTTCTCAGACAGTCCTTGGAAAAGGATTGGACTCAGGAACTGCGTTTGAAATTCTCTCAATTGATATTGCAGATGTAGATATCGGCAAAAACATCGGTGCAATTTTACAAACCGATCAGGCCGAGGCTGATAAAAACATCGCGCAGGCAAAAGCGGAAGAACGACGTGCGATGGCTGTCGCTCAAGAACAGGAAATGCGTGCCCGCGTAGAAGAAATGCGCGCGAAAGTGGTAGAAGCCGAGGCGGAAGTGCCGCTTGCGATGGCAGAAGCTTTGCGTGAAGGGAATATTGGCGTCATGGATTACATGAATATCAAGAACATCGATGCTGACACAGAAATGCGTGATTCATTCGGCAAGCTGACGAAAGACCCTTCGGATGAAGACCGCAAATCATAATCTCTCTAAGAAGGGAGAACGCTGATGGAAGATTTACTGACCAATCCGCTTATTATTGCAGCGATCATCGGAATCATTTCTGCGATTTTCGGCAAAAAGAGCAAAGAAGAAAAGCAAAACAGCCAAAAAAGAAAAAAACCTCAACACGTGCAATCTGCTTCTCCTCAAAAGAAGCAGTCAAAAGAAGATGCCCCTGCACCTATCCCTAACCGTATGGAACAGGCAAGACGGGAAGCGGAAGAAAGACGCAGGGAAACAGCAAGAAACCTGAAAGGGCTGGAACGAGATCTTGCTGCTGCCAAACAAAAAACAGTATATACAAAACAAATGTTGCTTCAGGTGAATAAAGACACCGTCGTACAGGGGATCGTTCTAGGAGAGGTGTTCGGGCCTCCACGGGCGAAAAAACCTCACCGTACGATGCGCCCGGCCCGTAAAAATTAAAGTGTTAGAACCTCCTTTCAAATCATACATATGAGATGAAAGGGGGTTCTTTTTGTATGGGGCAAAGAAAGAATCGTATGAAAGCTTGGCTGACAAGAGCATTGGAAATTCCCCCGGACGTTATGATGGATCTGCCGAGGATTACAATGGTTGGCAGACTTCATATCTACATAGAAAACCACAGAGGTCTTTTGCTTTTCAGTGAGAATGAAGTGAGGCTGATGCTGAAGCAGGGCCAGTGCATCATATCTGGTAAAAATTTTGTCATCAAGGCGATTCTACCGGAAGAGATACTTTTGGAGGGTACGATTGATGTCGTTCGATATGTTGAGTCATAAAGCCGAGGGGGAAATATTGTGAAAAATAAATGGCTGTCTTTTTTTTCGGGTAAGGTCCAGCTTGAATTGACGGGAAGAGGGATTGAGCGGCTCCTTAATGAATGCACACGACAGGGGATTCCGGTCTTTCATGTCAAAAAAAAGAAAGAAGCCGTATCGTTATATATACAGCTTCAGGATGTACATGCCTTTCGGCGGGTGAGAAGTAAATTTAAATGTAAAGCCCGATTTATCAATCGGAAGGGTTTTCCCTTCCTGTTGATAAAATCAAAGCTGAATATAGGGTTTACGATCGGTTTTGCGATTTTTTTCATCCTTTTGTTTTTGCTGTCCAATATGGTGTGGAAAATTGATGTGACAGGCGCTAAGCCTGAAACAGAACATCAAATGAGGCAGCATCTTAATGAAATTGGCGTCAAAACGGGCCGTCTGCAGTTTTTAATGATGTCGCCCGAAAAAATACAGAAATCATTAACCAATGGAATAGACAATATCACTTGGGTCGGAGTTGATCTGAAGGGGACGACCATTCACATGAAAGTTGTGGAGAAAAATGAGCCCGAAAAAGAAAAGTATGTTAGCCCGCGCAATATTGTCGCTAAAAAGAAAGCAACCATTACGAGAATGTTTGTGCAAAAAGGACAGCCCATGGCCGCCATACACGATCATGTTGAAAAGGGGCAGCTGCTTGTTTCGGGACTGATCGGCAGCGAAGACTATCAGCAGGAAGTCGCCTCAAAAGCAGAAATTTACGGAGAAACCTGGTATAGATCAGAAGTGACAGTCCCGCTTGAAACATTATTTAACGTCTATACGGGCAAAGTAAGGACAAAGCACAAGCTTTCTTTTGGTTCTTTGGCAATCCCGATCTGGGGGATGACGTTTAAAAAAGAGGAATTGAAGCATCCAAAAACAGAACAAGAAAAGTATTCGCTTCATTTTCTCGGATTTAAGCTCCCTGTATCCTATGTCAAAGAGCAAACGAGAGAAAGTGAAGAGGCTTTGCGAAAATATACGAAAGAAGAAGCAGTTCAAGAAGGCATTAAATTGGGTAAACAGGATGTAGAGGATAAAATAGGCGAAAACGGCGAGGTGAAAAGTGAAAAAGTTTTGCACCAGACTGTTGAGAATGGTAAAGTAAAGTTGATTATTCTCTACCAAGTTATAGAAGATATCGTTCAAACCACACCTATTGTCAGGGAGACTGAAGAATGACAGAACATTTACTTGCGATGAATCAAAAACTGAAAAACCCGGACGAGGCGCTTTCACTCTTCGGGAACCAAGATTCTTTTTTGAAATTGATGGAGAAAGATCTGAATGTAAATATCATTACGCGCGGCGAGACGATTTATGTTTCAGGCGATGATGAATCGTTTCAGATTGCAGACAGGCTGCTGGGATCGCTCCTCGCTTTAATTCGCAAGGGGATAGAGATCTCTGAACGTGATGTGATTTACGCCATCAAAATGGCAAAGAAGAATGAACTTGAATACTTTGAAAGCATGTATGAAGAAGAAATTACAAAAAACGCAAAAGGCAAATCAATCCGTGTAAAAACAATGGGACAGCGGGAATACGTGGCCGCTATGAAGCGGAATGACCTTGTATTCGGCATTGGTCCGGCGGGAACCGGGAAAACGTACCTGGCTGTCGTAAAAGCAGTCCATGCTTTAAAAAACGGACATATCAAAAAAATCATTTTAACAAGACCTGCCGTGGAAGCCGGTGAAAGCCTCGGTTTTCTCCCAGGTGACCTAAAAGAAAAAGTAGATCCTTATTTGCGCCCGCTGTATGACGCTCTCCATGATGTGCTTGGGGCAGATCATACAGAACGTCTGATGGAAAGAGGCATCATTGAAATTGCTCCGCTCGCATATATGAGGGGACGGACGCTCGATGATGCTTATGTTATACTTGATGAAGCACAGAATACCACGCCTGCTCAAATGAAAATGTTTTTGACGAGACTGGGTTTTGGCTCTAAAATGATCATTACAGGTGACGTTAGCCAAATTGATCTGCCGAAAGGCGTCAAATCGGGACTTGCAGTAGCGAAGGAGATGCTAAAAGGAATAGACGGCATTTCTATGATTGAGCTGGACCAGACAGACGTGGTCAGACATCCGCTTGTTGCGAAAATTATTGAAGCATACGATAAGCAAAATTAATGCTGAATGACCCGATCGCGCGTTATCGGGTCATTTTTATGATTGCTTGTGGGCTTGATGTTTCAAGAGGAGGTTCTTGTGTTGAAAAAGAAGGCTAAGACCAAAAGCAGCTCAAAAAAATGGAGCAATTTTAAAAATGCCCGCTCCATGCATGTACTGCTGTATCTTCTGCTGGCTGCCATTATGTTTGCTTTGCTCTTTGTACATGTTAAGCCGGAAACACTTGATTTAGACCTGTTTTCAGTCAGCGACAAGACCATTTACGCTCCGGCAACCGTGGAAGATCAAAAAGCCACAGAGGAAAAAAAGCAAGCCGCTGAAGACGCGGTTGAAGATCAATATACATTAAAAAAAGAATACACAGATAATCGGATAGACCTAGTGTCATCAATATTCGACAGTATTAGTGAAGTGAAAAAATCATTGGAAGAAGGCAGCAAATCACCATCGGAAAAATCAATGGTCAAATCCGTAAAGGATAAATTGACGTCAGATGTGAATGATTCCATATCCGAGGATTCAATTAAGACATTGCTGAAAGCAGACAGTGAAGACTTTTCTTTTGTCAGAGATACGGTCATTACCGCAGTAAATACGGTCATGAGCAGTGAAATCCCTTCGGATAAACTATCTGATGCAAAGGATAAGGTAGAAAAAGAGCTAAAGAGCAATTCTATTCCGTCTAAATACTTGGGAGCCGCGACAGAAATCGGGCGTTTTGCTATTATTCCGAATTACGTCTTCGATCCGAAAGCAACAGAGGCAAAACGGCAGGAAGCCTCAGATAATGTCCAGCAGGTTCAAATCAAACAGGGGCAAGTGCTCGTGGAAGAAAATGACCTCATTGATCGGGAAGTGTACAGGAAACTTGAGCTGACCGGGTTATTAAATAACTCAAATCTCTTTAAACCGATCAGCGGGCTATTGATTATGATCGGACTTTTCATTGCAACACTTGTATATTATTTTGAAAAACAGAAACAAAATCTGAAGTTTAAAAACCAATCCATTCTGTTATTCTCGATTATCACAACACTTTTGCTTGTGATCATGGAGGTTGTCAGTTTGTTTCAGAAGATGGAGTATAATAATATCGGCTATCTGGTCCCCATTGCGGCCGGCGCCATCTTAATAAAACTGCTGATGAATGAACGCATTGCCATTTTGGGAAGTATCATTCTTGCGATTTGCGGAAGTATGATGTTTAATCAGGGTGTGACAGGAACATTCAATTATGTCATAGGGATTTATTATTTGATCAGCGGCATTTCAGGTGTATTATTTTTAGGAAAACACAATGCAAGATCAAAGATTTTGCAGACCGGGCTTTTCGTGGCGTTTATTAATATGGTTGTCGTTCTATCCTTATTATTGATCCAGAACACTGCGCTGTCGGGTCTTGAAATCGGCACGTTAATGCTCATGGGGGTTGTGTCGGGGTTTGCTTCATCTGTATTAATCATCGGCCTGATGCCGTTTTTTGAGACGGGCTTTGGCATTTTATCCACCATGAGGCTGCTAGAGCTGTCTAATCCTAACCATCCGCTATTGCGCAAAATACTGACGGAAACACCAGGTACATATCATCACAGTGTAATGGTTGCCAATTTATCAGAGGCAGCCTGTGAAGCGGTTGGGGCTAATGGTTTGCTTGCAAGAGTCGGCGCATATTATCACGATCTCGGAAAAACAAAGCGCCCGCAATATTTTATTGAAAACCAAATGAATATTGACAATCCGCATGACAAGCTGTCACCTCAGCTGAGTAAAAATATTATTATCTCGCATACGACAGACGGTGCGAATATGCTGAGAAGCTATAAATTTCCGAAAGAGCTTGTCGATATTGCTGAGCAGCATCATGGAACCTCGCTTTTAAAGTTTTTTTACTATAAAGCGAAGGAAAAAGGCGACCAGATTACAGAGGAAGAGTTCCGTTATCCGGGGCCGAAGCCGCAGTCAAAGGAAGCCGCAATTATATCAGTGGCCGACAGTGTTGAAGCGGCCGTCAGATCCATGCATAATCCAAATCCTGAACGAATTGAAAAGCTTGTCCGGGGTATTATATCCGATAAGCTTCAGGACGGACAGTTCAGTGAATGCGATTTGACATTTAAAGAGCTGGATACAATCGCAAAAACACTCTGTGCAACGTTAAAAGGAATTTTCCACTCCCGGATTGAATATCCGGAGGCTACTAAGAAGGTGAAATAGATGAGTTTACTGATTGATATCGTTGATGAAACGGGAAGCGTCTCAGAAGAGATGCTCAAAGAAGTAGAAAATCTGCTTCAATTTGCCGCTGAGCGTGAAGGCGTTCAGGATCAGGCTGAAGTTTCTGTCACGATTGTTTCCAATGATGACATACATCAGATTAACAAAGAATACCGGGGAAAGGATGCTCCGACAGATGTCATCTCATTTGCTCTTGAAGAAGAGGGAGAAGGCGAGATCGAAATCGTGGGCGCCGAAATGCCTCCGGTTTTAGGTGATATTATCATCAGTGCCGATCGCACAAGAGAGCAGGCAGAGGAGTATAATCATTCTTTTAAAAGAGAGCTCGGATTTCTAGCTGTACACGGATTTCTGCACCTTTTAGGATATGACCATATGACGAAAGAGGAAGAAGAGGAGATGTTTACTAAGCAAAAGGAATTGCTGGACGCTTATGGACTCAAAAGATCATAGAAATGAGCTGAAGCGATTCTTCAAAAGCTTCGTGCATGCAGGCCGGGGCATCTGGGAAACAGCGCGGACGGAGCGGAATTTCCAATTTCATGCCGCAGCCGCCTGCGCTGTTCTCATTTGCGGCTTCCTTGTAGAGCTCAGCATGATTGAGTGGATGATTATATTCCTTTTGATAGGCGGTATGTTTTCGCTTGAGCTTTTAAATACAGCCATTGAACATACGGTTGATTTAATAACTGACAAACATCACCCTCTTGCTAAAGCGGCCAAGGACGCTGCCGCCGGGGCTGTTTGCGTTTTTGCCGTGATTTCGTGTATCATTGGTTTACTTATTTTTTTGCCAAAGCTGTAATGGCTGAAAATTCTTACATTTATTTTACATTTTTAGAAATGGGCGTGAAAAAAAGCGCGCGATTATGTAAAATATAAAGTGATAGCGGTACCATTATAGGTAAGAGAGGAATGTACACATGAACAGACAAGAATTAATAACAGAAGCTTTAAAAGCGCGTGATATGGCATATGCGCCGTATTCCAAATTCCAAGTAGGAGCCGCTCTTCTTACCAAGGATGGAAAAGTGTACAGAGGCTGCAACATTGAGAACGCGGCATACAGCATGTGCAATTGCGCCGAGCGTACCGCTTTATTTAAAGCTGTTTCTGAAGGGGATACAGAGTTTCAGATGCTGGCCGTTGCGGCTGACACCCCTGGACCGGTATCTCCGTGCGGAGCCTGCCGCCAGGTGATTTCTGAGCTTTGCACAAAAGACGTTATTGTCGTACTGACTAATTTACAAGGACAAATAATAGAAATGACTGTGGAAGAATTATTGCCAGGCGCATTTTCATCGGAGGATTTACATGACGAACGAAAGCTTTAAATCAGGATTTGTATCCATTATTGGAAGACCAAACGTAGGAAAATCTACATTTTTGAACAGAGTCATTGGACAAAAAATCGCGATCATGAGCGATAAGCCCCAAACGACGAGAAACAAGGTGCAAGGAGTACTGACGACAGGCACATCACAAACCATTTTTATTGACACACCAGGGATTCATAAACCTAAGCATAAACTTGGGGACTTTATGATGAAAGTGGCGCAAAATACATTAAAAGAAGTCGATTTGATCTTGTTTATGATCAATGCTGAGGAAGGCTACGGGAAGGGCGACGAATTCATCATTGAGAAATTGCAGACGATGTCTACGCCTGTATTCTTAATCGTAAACAAAATCGATAAAATTCATCCCGACCAATTGCTTCTGCTAATTGACGAATACCGCAAACGTTATCCTTTTAAGGAAATTGTTCCGATTTCTGCTTTAGAAGGAAATAACATCGAAACCTTGCTCGCTCAGATTGAAGCGTATTTGCCGGAAGGGCCGCAATTCTATCCGAGTGACCAGGTAACTGACCACCCTGAGCGATTTATCATTTCTGAATTAATCAGGGAAAAGGTGCTGCATTTGACGAGAGAAGAAATCCCGCACAGCATTGCGGTGGCCATCGAATCCATCAAAGGGCAGGACAACGGTTCTGTGCACGTAGCCGCAACGATTGTGGTCGAGCGGGATTCTCAGAAAGGCATCGTGATCGGTAAAAAAGGAAGCCTTCTAAAAGAGGTTGGAAAAAGAGCGAGAGCGGATATTGAAGCACTTTTGGGCTCCCGTGTCTACCTTGAATTGTGGGTGAAAGTGCAGAAGGACTGGCGTAATAAAATGTCCCAGCTTCGCGATTTTGGCTTTAAAGAGGACGAATATTAATCTCTTCCCGTGTGTGTCATTATCTCACAGGAACAGGGATACATTAGCAAATTTTGTTTAACATGAAATGGAGGACATCTGGTCAAGATAAAGGTAAGAATTTGGAGTTTAGGTAAGCTAGTTTAACTACAGAAAGGTGGGTTTCTTGTGTTGAATTTTACCTGGAACGTATTTTCTCAAACAGGAAATGTTGATACGTATCTTCTTTTTAAAGAACTGGAAAAAGAGAACATGGAAAGACCCGAAGAACTAGAAGATGAGCTAGCCCGATTTGATTATCCAATTTTATAAACCTCTTGGCCGCTCCTGCTTGAGGAAGGTGCGGAAATGCTGACAAAATGTGAAGGAATCGTTCTTCGCACAAATGATTACGGAGAGACGAATAAAATCGTAACATTACTGACAAGAGAACACGGAAAAATAGGTGTTATGGCACGAGGCGCCAAAAAACCGAACAGCCGTTTATCAGCAGTCAGCCAGCCCTTTTTGTATGGTTCTTTCTTAATGCAAAAAACATCGGGCCTCGGAACGCTTCAGCAGGGGGAAATGATCCTCAGCATGAGAGGCATCAGGGAAGATTTGTTTTTAACAGCATATGCTGCCTATATTGCTGAGTTAGTCGACAGAGGCACAGAAGAAAAAAAGTCAAATCCTTATTTATTTGAATTCATATTAGAATCATTAAAACAGCTGAATGAAGGAACAGATCCGGATGTTATCACCTTCATTGTTCAAATGAAGATGCTCGGTGTCATGGGCCTGTATCCTGAGCTGAATCATTGTGTTCATTGTAAAAGCCAAGACGGAACCTTTCATTTCTCTGTTCGTGATAATGGTTTTATATGCCACCGCTGTTTTGAAAAAGATCCTTACAGGATACCGATTAAACCGCAAACGGCAAGGCTGTTAAGACTCTTTTACTATTTTGATCTGTCGAGGCTCGGCAATGTGTCCTTAAAAGAGGAAACAAAAGCTGAATTAAAGCAAGTGATTGATTTATATTACGAAGAATATTCGGGATTGTATTTAAAATCAAAGCGCTTTTTAGATCAAATGGAAAGCATGAAACATCTTATGGGTGAAAACAAAAGTTGACATTTGGTCCATCTTTTTATATGATCATTTATTATAAAATATGTTGCAGTGAGAGAAAGAAGTACTTGCGTTTACCTCATGAAAGCGACCTTAGGGCGGTGTAAGCTAAGGATGAGCACGCAACGAAAGGCATTCTTGAGCAATTTTAAAAAAAGAGGCTGGGATTTTGTTCTCAGCAACTAGGGTGGAACCGCGGGAGAACTCTCGTCCCTATGTTTGCGGCTGGCAAGCATAGAGACGGGAGTTTTTTGGTTGCTGCCGCAGTCAACTTATGAAAGAAAAGTGGAGGTGCTTGAAATGAATATTCAAGACATGATTCTAACCTTGCAAAAGCATTGGTCCAGTCAGGGCTGTGTGCTTATGCAGGCTTACGATGTAGAAAAAGGAGCCGGCACGATGAGCCCGTATACATTTTTGCGCAGTATCGGCCCTGAGCCGTGGAAAGTGGCTTATGTAGAGCCTTCCAGACGTCCTGCAGACGGCCGCTACGGGGAGAACCCGAACAGACTGTATCAGCATCATCAGTTCCAGGTCATTATTAAACCGTCTCCTGATAACATTCAAGAGCTGTATTTGGATTCCTTGCGTGCTCTTGGAATTGATCCGCTTGAGCACGATATTCGCTTTGTTGAAGACAACTGGGAGAATCCGTCTTTAGGCTGCGCGGGTCTAGGCTGGGAAGTTTGGCTTGACGGAATGGAAATAACACAATTTACGTATTTCCAGCAGGTCGGGGGATTAGAGTGTAAACCCGTTTCTGTAGAGATTACGTATGGAATTGAGCGTCTCGCGTCTTATATCCAGGATAAAGAAAACGTGTTTGACTTGGAATGGACGTCAGGGTTTACAGTAAAAGATTTATTCATGATGGCTGAATATGAGCATTCTGTTTATACGTTTGAAACATCAGACGTCGATATGCTGTTCCAATTGTTCAGCACATATGAAAAAGAAGCGATCAAGCAAATGGACAACGGACTTGTTCATCCAGCATATGACTATGTGCTGAAATGCTCGCACACTTTCAACCTGCTTGATGCCAAAGGTGCGATCTCTGTTACCGAGCGGACGGGCTATATCGCAAGAGTGCGGAATTTAGCTAGAAAAGTAGCAAAAACCTATTATGAGGAACGAGAAAAACTAGGGTTCCCAATGCTTAAAGGGGAGGGTTCTTCTCATGAGTAAACAGGATTTACTTTTAGAGATCGGATTAGAGGAAATGCCGGCGCGCTTTTTGAATGAAAGCATGGTTCAGCTTGGCGACAAGCTGACAGGCTGGCTTAAAGAAAAAAATATTACTCACGGTGAAGTGAAACTCTTCAATACACCGAGACGTCTTGCTGTGTTCGTGAAGGATGTCGCAGAAAAGCAGGATGATATAAAAGAAGAAGCAAAAGGGCCTGCGAAAAAAATTGCCCTAGATGCGGACGGGAACTGGACAAAAGCGGCAATCGGCTTTTCAAAAGGCCAAGGCGCGAATGTGGAAGACCTGTACATTAAAGAAGTAAAAGGCATAGAGTATGTATTCGTGCAAAAATTCCAAGCCGGCCAAGAAACGAAGTCGCTTCTGCCGGAACTGAGCGGTTTAATTACAAGCTTGCATTTCCCGAAAAACATGCGCTGGGGAAATGAAGATTTGCGTTATATCCGACCGATCAAATGGATTGTCGCATTATTTGGACAGGATGTCATTCCATTTTCGATCACAAACGTTGAGTCTGGACGGACAACACAGGGACATCGTTTCCTCGGACATGAAGTGTCAATTGAATCACCTTCAGCTTATGAAGAGCAGCTGAAAGAACAGCATGTTATTGCTGATCCTAGCGTCCGAAAGCAAATGATTCAATCTCAGCTGGAAGCAATGGCTGCTGAAAACAATTGGAGCATTCCAGTTGACGAAGACCTTCTTGATGAAGTGAATCATTTAGTAGAATACCCGACAGCTCTTTACGGTTCATTTGAATCAGAGTTTCTGTCAATTCCTGAAGAAGTGCTTGTCACGACAATGAAAGAGCATCAGCGCTACTTCCCTGTCAAAGACAAAAACGGTGACCTGCTGCCTCACTTTATCACAGTCCGAAACGGCAACAGCCAAGCGATTGAAAATGTGGCCCGAGGCAATGAAAAAGTGCTGCGCGCGCGTTTATCTGATGCGTCATTCTTCTACAAGGAAGATCAGAAACTAAACATTGATGCAAATGTGAAGAAGCTTGAAAATATCGTTTTCCATGAAGAGCTTGGTTCTCTTGCTGATAAGGTTAGAAGAGTCACATCAATCGCAGAGAAACTTGCCGTTCGTCTTCAGGCTGATGAAGATACATTAAAACATGTGAAGCGGGCTGCTGAAATTTCTAAATTCGACCTTGTGACGCATATGATATATGAATTCCCTGAACTTCAAGGAATTATGGGCGAAAAGTATGCGAGAATGCTTGGCGAAGATGAAGCTGTGGCTGCGGCAGTTAATGAACATTATATGCCTAGATCAGCGGGCGGAGAAACGCCTTCTACTTTCACCGGAGCTGTTGTAGCAATGGCGGATAAGCTTGACACAATCGCTTCATTCTACTCTATCGGCGTAATTCCGACCGGTTCCCAGGACCCTTACGGACTGCGCCGCCAAGCAAGCGGTATTGTTGCGATTCTTCTTGACCGCAACTGGGGAATTTCATTTGAAGAGCTGCTTACTTTCGTTCAAACCGATAAAGAAAATGAACTGCTGGATTTCTTCACTCAGCGCTTGAAATATGTCTTGAATGCTGAACAAATCAGACATGATGTCATTGACGCCGTGCTGGAAAGCTCTGAGCTTGAGCCGTACTCTGCGCTGCATAAAGCACAAGTACTGGAGCAAAAGCTTGGTGCACCTGGCTTTAAGGAAACAGCCGAAGCGTTAGGCCGAGTGATCTCTATCAGCAAAAAAGGAGTCCGCGGAGACATTCAGCCTGATCTGTTTGAAAATGAATACGAAGCAAAACTGTTTGATGCCTACCAAACAGCGAAGCAAAATCTGCAGGAAAACTTCAGCAAAAAAGATTATGAGGCGGCGCTTGCTTCACTTGCAGCCTTAAAAGAACCGATCGATGCTTACTTCGATCATACAATGGTTATAGCGGATAATGAGTCATTAAAGGCAAATCGTTTAGCGCAAATGGTAAGCTTGGCGGATGAGATCAAGTCCTTTGCGAATATGAATGCCCTTATTGTAAAATAAAGAGAGAAAAGGCGGTTGCTGTGTGATCGGTAATCGTCTTTTCCCCATTTATAAGTTTTTTGTTTGATTACAAGATATTTACGTTATAATATGGATTATTATTTCTTTACATAGCTATGAAGTGAAAAGGTGGTGAGTACGATCGAACTAAATAAACGGCAAGAACATATTTTGCAGATTGTAAAAGAAAACGGGCCGATTACAGGGGAGCATATTGCAGAAAAGCTGAACCTAACCAGGGCGACATTGCGCCCGGATTTAGCCATACTCACCATGTCAGGATTCCTCGAGGCGCGCCCGAGAGTCGGTTATTTCTATACGGGAAAAACCGGCACGCAGCTTTTGGCGGATAAACTCAAAAAGCTTCAGGTGAAAGACTTTCAATCTATCCCCGTAGTGATTCACGAAAACGTTTCTGTGTACGATGCGATTTGCACCATGTTTTTAGAAGATGTAGGTACTCTGTTTGTGGTGGACCGCGATGCTGTTTTAGTCGGGGTGCTTTCACGAAAAGACTTGCTCAGAGCGAGCATTGGCCAGCAAGAGCTTACATCGGTCCCTGTTCACATCATCATGACAAGGATGCCGAACATTACGGTGTGCAGACGCGAGGATTATGTGATGGACATTGCAAAGCACTTAATAGAAAAACAAATTGATGCACTTCCTGTCATCAAAGACACCGATAAAGGCTTTGAAGTGATCGGCAGAGTGACAAAAACAAATATGACCAAAATACTTGTCAGTTTATCTGAAAATGAAATCCTATAAGATTGCAAACTAACGGGGGGATAATATGAATAACCGCATCATCTATGTTGTATCGGATTCCGTCGGTGAAACGGCTGAATTGGTAGTAAAAGCAGCACTCAGCCAATTTAACGGATCGGCGGATGATACTCATGTAAGAAGAATTCCTTATGTGGAAGATATAGGCACTATCAATGAAGTGATTTCACTTGCAAAGGCAGACGGCGGCATTATCTGTTTTACACTCGTGGTGCCGGAAATCAGAGAATATTTGATAGCCGAAGCGGAAAAAGCAAATGTTTTATATTATGATATTATCGGCCCGTTGATTGATAAAATGGAAACAGCCTACGGTTTAACAGCGAAATACGAACCGGGGCGGGTGCGCCAGCTTGATGAAGATTATTTCAAAAAAGTGGAGGCCATCGAGTTTGCAGTTAAATACGATGATGGACGTGATCCAAGAGGGATTTTAAAAGCTGATATCGTTTTGATCGGCGTGTCAAGAACGTCTAAAACACCGCTGTCTCAATATCTCGCACACAAACGCCTGAAGGTTGCCAATGTTCCGATTGTACCGGAGGTTGATCCGCCGGAAGAACTCTTTAACGTTGATCCGAAAAAATGCATCGGTTTAAAGATTAGCCCTGATAAACTGAATCATATCAGAAAAGAACGTTTAAAATCACTCGGGCTTAATGATAAAGCGATTTATGCAAATATCAACAGAATCAAAGAGGAACTCGAGTATTTCGAAAAGATTGTGGATCGGATCGGCTGCCAGGTTGTTGATGTTTCAAATAAAGCGGTTGAGGAAACAGCAAATATTATCCATCATCTCAAAACAAAAAACATATAACTCAGGACGCTCTATCCTGGGTTTTTGGCTGTGCCAAAAGGGAATAATGAAAAACAATAGCATCTTTGTGAAGTTTGTATTATAATAAAAAATTGTGATAAAATGATTAATTTTAGGTTTAAGGATCGTGTGATACGAATAAACTATTATGGGTAAGATGTCAAGAATTTCTCCCGGAAATTTTTCGACAAATTCATATACATCCACAATAATAAAGGATGTGCGATTTTGCTTGCTTTTATGCAGGAGTTTAATGGAGGGATGGAGAATTACTCTTCTTAATGAACAAGAAAAGACGATTTTTGTCGATGCTGATGCTTGTCCGGTAAAAGATGAAATTTTACAAACAGCATCCGAGTATGAAGTTCAAGTTCTTTTTGTCGCTTCATTTGAACATTATCAGCTTTCCAGAAGCAATGAAGAAAAATGGAAGTATGTTGATCCTCATAAAGAAGCTGCTGATTTATATATCGCAAATCACGTGAAACCGGGAGATATTGTTGTGACGCAGGACATCGGATTAGCATCTCTGCTGTTGAACAGAAATGTCTCCGTTATGTCGGAAAGAGGTCGTCTTTACAAAGAAGACACGATTGATTTTGCTCTAGAGGGCCGTCATTTTTCCGGCAAACAAAGAAGAAAAGGCGTATATGCCAAAGGGCCTAAAAAATTGAATAAAGAAGATCGAGAACGATTTATTACACTGCTGCAAAAAATCCTGTCGAACGATGAAGGGATTTTGCACTAAAGCATCGAATAATGTACGACGGAGTGTTATAAGATGGGAAATCGGATACCAGATGAAATTGTGGATCAGGTGCAAAAGTCGGCAGATATCGTTGAAGTCATAGGTGATTATGTTCAATTAAAGAAGCAAGGCCGAAACTACTTTGGACTCTGTCCTTTTCATGGAGAAAGCACACCTTCGTTTTCCGTATCGCCCGACAAACAGATTTTTCATTGCTTTGGCTGCGGAGCGGGCGGCAATGTTTTCTCTTTTTTAAGGCAGATGGAAGGCTACTCATTTGCCGAGTCGGTTTCTCACCTTGCTGACAAATACCAAATTGATTTTCCAGATGATATAACAGTCCATTCCGGAGCTCGGCCAGAGTCTTCTGGAGAACAAAAAATGGCTGAGGCACATGAGCTCCTGAAGAAATTTTACCATCATTTGTTAATAAATACAAAAGAAGGTCAAGAGGCACTGGATTATCTGCTTTCTAGGGGCTTTACGAAAGAGCTGATTGATGAATTTCAGATTGGCTATGCTCTTGATTCTTGGGACTTTATCACGAAATTCCTTGTAAAGAGGGGATTTAGTGAGGCGCAAATGGAAAAAGCGGGTCTCCTGATCAGACGCGAAGACGGAAGCGGATATTTCGACCGTTTCAGAAACCGTGTCATGTTTCCGATCCATGATCATCACGGGGCTGTTGTTGCTTTCTCAGGCAGGGCTCTTGGCAGCCAGCAGCCTAAGTATATGAACAGTCCTGAAACCCCGCTCTTTCATAAAAGTAAACTGCTTTACAATTTTTATAAGGCCCGCCTTCATATCAGAAAGCAGGAAAGAGCAGTCTTATTTGAAGGGTTTGCTGATGTCATATCGGCCGTAAGCTCGGGTGTAAAAGAAAGCATAGCCACGATGGGAACGTCTCTTACAGATGATCATGTCAAGATCCTGAGAAGAAACGTCGAAGAAATCATTCTTTGCTATGACTCTGATAAAGCCGGTTATGAAGCCACCTTAAAAGCTTCGGAGCTTCTGCAAAAAAAAGGCTGCAAAGTCAGAGTTGCAATGATTCCTGACGGATTGGACCCTGATGATTACATCAAAAAATTCGGCGGGGAAAAATTTAAAAACGACATTATTGACGCCAGTGTCACCGTAATGGCGTTCAAAATGCAATATTTCCGAAAAGGAAAGAACCTGTCCGATGAAGGCGACCGACTAGCTTACATTAAAGACGTACTGAAAGAAATCAGCACGCTTTCAGGGTCTCTAGAGCAGGAAGTCTATGTAAAGCAGCTTGCTTCAGAGTTTTCGCTTTCACAGGAGTCTTTAACTGAGCAGCTGTCTGTTTTCAGCAAGCAAAACAAACCTGCTGACAATAGCGGTGAAACAAAAACGCGGCGAGCGCATCTGACGACAAAAGCAAGGCAAAAACGTTTGCGTCCGGCGTATGAAAATGCAGAAAGGCTGTTACTCGCTCACATGCTTCGAGATCGGAGCGTCATCAAAAAAGTGATTGACCGGGTAGGGTTTCAATTTAATATTGATGAGCACCGGGCATTAGCCGCCTATCTTTATGCTTTTTATGAAGAGGGAGCCGAGCTGACGCCTCAGCATCTGATGGCCAGGGTGACGGATGATCATATAAGCCAGCTCTTGTCTGATATATTAATGCTTCAGGTTAATCAAGAGCTTAGCGAAGCCGAGTTATCAGATTATGTAAAAAAAGTGTTGAATCAAAGAAATTGGTCAATGATAAAAGAAAAAGAGGCGGAAAGAGCCGAAGCCGAAAGGCAAAAAGATTTTTTAAGAGCTGCTTCTCTGGCTCAAGAAATCGTTACATTGAACCGATCTTTAAAATAACTGGAGAACTGATGAGGAGCATGTATTGGCAATGATTCCTTGCGGAGGAGCAAATAGATCGCTTAACCTCATCATGAATTGTCATTTCATTATTCGCACATTGTTAAAGGCAGTTCACATAGAAAACGCCTGAATGGACCGAATAAGAATCATACCGCTTATAGAATTCGTTGCAAGCTTTGGAAGGAGGGATCCATAATGGCTGATAAACAAACCCACGAGACAGAATTAACATTCGACCAAGTAAAAGAGCAATTAACAGAGTCTGGTAAAAAACGTGGCGTTTTGACATATGAAGAAATTGCTGAGCGTATGTCCAGCTTTGAAATTGAATCAGACCAAATGGATGAGTATTATGAATTTTTAGGTGAACAAGGTGTTGAATTAATTAGTGAGAATGAAGAAACAGAAGATCCTAATATTCAGCAGCTTGCCAAAGCCGAAGAAGAGTTTGACCTTAATGACCTAAGTGTACCGCCTGGCGTTAAAATCAATGACCCAGTTCGTATGTATTTAAAGGAAATCGGTCGGGTTAACCTTCTTTCTGCAAAAGAAGAAATCGCCTACGCTCAAAAGATTGAAGAAGGTGACGAAGAATCTAAACGCAGATTGGCTGAAGCGAACCTGCGGCTTGTTGTCAGTATCGCAAAACGGTATGTCGGACGCGGTATGCTGTTCCTTGACCTGATCCAGGAAGGAAACATGGGACTGATGAAAGCCGTTGAAAAATTTGATTATCGCAAAGGTTATAAATTCAGTACGTATGCTACGTGGTGGATCAGACAGGCGATTACACGCGCCATTGCCGATCAGGCGAGAACGATCCGGATTCCCGTTCATATGGTTGAAACCATTAATAAATTAATCCGTGTGCAGCGTCAATTACTGCAAGACTTAGGCAGAGAACCAACACCTGAAGAAATTGCCGAAGATATGGATTTAACGCCTGAAAAAGTACGCGAAATCTTAAAGATTGCTCAAGAACCGGTATCGCTGGAAACACCAATCGGTGAAGAGGATGACTCGCACCTTGGTGATTTCATTGAAGACCAAGAAGCAACTTCACCTTCTGACCACGCCGCATACGAGCTATTGAAAGAGCAGCTGGAAGATGTGCTTGATACGTTAACTGATCGTGAAGAAAATGTATTGCGTCTTCGATTCGGTCTTGATGACGGCCGTACAAGAACATTAGAAGAGGTCGGCAAAGTATTTGGAGTAACGAGAGAGCGTATTCGACAAATCGAAGCCAAAGCGTTGCGGAAACTAAGACATCCTAGCAGAAGTAAACGTTTGAAAGATTTCCTCGAATAAGATGGAACGGGTCTTGAAGATCCGTTCTTCTTTTTTTAAAAAGATATATGGATAATATGCCTTTATTTTACTGAAAAATGATGTCATTTGCAAATGGACATTGTGGTGAAAAATTTCAAAATCTAATTCCATATTTTCTATTGTAAGCGTATACAATACATTATACAATAGAATAAAAAGGATATTAGAGATTTAGGCATGTTTCTATTCAATTTTGTATAAAGTGTGAATAAAAAACTTTTGTATAGCAATCCATTTACTTTTTGTAAAAATAAGTTAGAATTAGAAGTGTTTACATAGGGGGAAGGATCAAAAAGGGGGAAGGGAAATGAAATGGAACCCGCTTATTCCATTTTTGCTGATCGCTGTTTTAGGAATTGGTCTAACTTTCTTTTTATCAGTAAAAGGACTTGATGACTCTCGGGAGATTGCAAGCGGAGGAGAAAGCAAATCTGCTGAAAAGAAAGATGCAAACGCTTCACCAGAAGAAATTTACAAGGCAAACTGCATCGCATGCCACGGTGAAAATTATGAAGGTGTTTCGGGTCCTAGCTTAAAAGGTGTAGGGGATAAGAAAGATGTCGCTGAAATTAAAACAAAGATCGAAAAAGGCGGTAATGGAATGCCTTCCGGTCTTGTTCCGGCCGATAAGCTGGATGATATGGCAGAGTGGGTGTCAAAAATTAAATAAAAGAACCATTTTTTTCTCTTTATACATTCACAGGCCGCCGAGATGTTCTCGACAGCCTTTTATTTTTGACTGCCGCGTGCAGACCCGCATCAAAAGAAATAATCTCAAAATCATTTGCTTCAGCTTGGATTCCGGGCTGATTTTTTATATGATAGTAAAGGAAAAAATGATTGAGAAAAGTTGTGATGACAAGTGAACGAATTAAAATTATCTAAACGATTGCAAACAGTAGCGGAGTACATACCGAATGGAGCGGTGATGGCCGATATCGGCTCTGATCACGCATACCTTCCTTGTTATGCGGTGCTGAATCATAAAGCCAGCGGGGCGATTGCCGGAGAAATAACAGACGGCCCATTTTTGTCTGCAAAGCGGCAGGTTGAAAAATCAGGCTTAAACTCGCACATTTCTGTAAGGCAGGGAGACGGACTGGAAGTGATTAAAAAAGGTGAAGCTGATGCCATTACGATTGCCGGAATGGGCGGGGCTTTGATCGCTCACATTTTAGAAGCGGGCAAAGACAAATTAACGGGGAAGGAACGGCTCATTTTACAGCCGAATATTCATGCTGTTCATATCAGGGAGTGGCTTTATAAAGAAGGATATGCGCTGATAGATGAGGTAATCCTTGAAGAGGACGGAAAGTGCTATGAGGTGCTGGTGGCAGAAGCGGGAGACAGGGATGCGGCTTATGACGGTATTTCTTTATCAGCCGGGATGCTCGTCGGCCCTTTCTTAGCAAAAGAAAAAAATGCTGTCTTTTTGAAAAAGTGGACACAAGAGCTTCAGCACACTCAAAGCATTTATGAACAGATTAGCCAAGCGGCGGATACAGAGCAAAACAAACAAAAATTAAAGGAGCTCGCCGATCGAATGGAGCTGTTAAAGGAGGTAATCGATCATGGTTAAAAGTGTAAATGGGCAGCAGATCATCCAGCTGTTTGAACAATTTTCCCCGAAAGCCTATGCGGTTGAAGGAGATAAAATCGGCCTGCAAATCGGCACTTTAAACAAACCAATTAAAAATGTGATGGTTACACTTGATGTGTTAGAGAGCGTTATCGATGAAGCGATTGAAAAAGAGGTTGACTTGATTATTGCACACCATCCTCCTATTTTCCGGCCGTTAAAGCATATTTCAACAGATCAGCCTGCCGGAAGGTTAATTGAAAAGTGTTTGAAGCATGATATTGCTGTTTATGCAGCTCATACAAATTTAGACGTTGCGGACGGCGGCGTGAATGATTTGCTTGCTGAAGCATTAGAGCTGAGTGAGACGGAAGTGCTGGCACCTACTTATACGGATCCTCTGAAAAAGCTGGCAGTTTACGTGCCGAAGGAATATGAAGAGCAGGTCAGAGCCGCGCTCGGAAATGCGGGGGCCGGCCATATCGGTGAATACAGCCATTGCGCGTTTTCATCTGAAGGAATCGGCAGCTTTAAGCCATTGGACGGAGCTAAGCCTTTTATCGGTGAAGTGGGAGAGCTTGAGCTTGTTCATGAAGTAAGGCTTGAGACTGTATTTCCTAAAAGCGTCGAAAAAGCTGTTATCAATGCAATGATAAAAAGCCATCCATATGAAGAAGTCGCTTACGATATCTATCCTGTCGAACAGACTCCCGCCGAAAAAGGGCTCGGCCGTGTCGGAACCCTTAAAAATGAGATGACGCTCAAGGAATTCGCTTTATTTGTGAAAGACAAGCTTGACGTCAATGGTGTCAGAATGGTGGGAGATGCTGACAGCATGGTGAAAAAGGTAGCTGTTCTTGGTGGAGATGGAAACAAGTATATTCATCATGCTAAACGAAAGGGAGCCGATGTTTACGTCACAGGAGATTTATACTTCCATGTGGCCCATGATGCGATGATGCTTGGCCTAAATGTGGTTGATCCGGGCCATTACGCGGAAAAAATCATGAAAGAAGGCGTCACGAGAAAACTGACATCAATGTGTAATGATAAAAAGTTTGACGTGAATATCTTTGTTTCTGAAACAGATACAAATCCATTTACATTTCTATAAAAAAACTGAGGCTTTTACAGCCTCAGTTTTTTGCTTTTACTTTTGGAAGTATTTTTTTGAGCGGTATATTATGTTCAGTTGTCCAAGTTGATGGATCTTCGTGATCAAACTGCTCTAAAAAGCGAATGACTTCTTTTGTGATCGGCGTCGGTGTGGAAGCTCCCGCTGTAACTGCAACCGTATTAACGCCTTTCAGCCATTCGAGCTTCAATTCGCTTAAGTCGCCGATCCGGTATGCTTTTGTCCCGGCTATTTCCTCTGACACTTGAGCAAGCCTATTTGAATTGTTGCTTTTCGGGTCTCCGACAACGATTGTTAAGTCCGCTTTTTTTGCCTGCTCTGATACAGCTTCCTGCCGCACTTGAGTAGCGAGGCAAATCTCTTGGTGATATTCGACATGAGGATATTTTTCTTTGACAAGCTCCATAATGTCGTGAACATCCCATTGAGACATTGTTGTTTGATTCGTCACGATTAACTTCTCTGCTTGGATATCAAGGTTTTTTACATCTTCTTCTGTTTCAACTAAGTGAACGATCTCCGGCGCTACGCCAACGGCTCCCTCAGGCTCTGGATGCCCTTTTTTGCCGATATAGATCACGTGATATCCTTTTTCTTTCATCTCTAAGATTAGATTATGAGTTTTCGTCACATCCGGACATGTAGCATCAATTGCGACTAACCCTTTTTCTTCTGCGATTCTTCTGACTTCGGGAGAAACACCGTGCGCAGTGAAAATGACAGTTCCTTTGTCAACCTGCTTTAAGATGTCCAGACGGTTAGAACCGTCCAATGTAAAAATCCCTTCCTCTTCAAACGCATCAGTGACGTGTTTATTATGAACAATCATCCCGAGTATATAGATGGGTCTTGGCAAGCTTTTATCTAGTGACGCATTTTTGGCAATGACCATAGCATCAACAACACCATAGCAATAGCCGCGCGGTGAAATTTTAATTACGTCCATTTTCGGTTGTCCTCCAATACTGAAGTGAGTAAAGGCAATATAAAAAGCCGTAATCAAACGGCTCTATTCTTGCATTCTTCTGATCTCATTATAGCCAATCTCACTTCAGATATCAAAGAATGTTAAATATATAATCTCGGTTTTGAACTGCCTGATGTTCTTTTCGGAGCAGGAGAGGCAGCTTCCTTTTTCTTCGGGGCGGATGTTTTTGATTCTTGTTCTTTATTGTCAGTTGTTTTAGATTTCTTGGGGAGAGAAGAACTTTTTGGTTTTGATTTTTTGTTCCCATCTGAGGTTTTTGTTTCAGTCTCTTTTTCTTTTTCTGATGATTCTTCTGAAACGGATTGTTTTTCACTTTCCTCATTGGCCTCTGTCTCAGTATCATCACTTTTACTTAATTGGCTGTACAGCTTCATCATTGCTGGCAGATTGCGGACTAATGGGCCGTACTGCTGGATCATAGGGGTGACTTGCTGCGCCATGCCGAGTACTTTTTGCACATTTCCAAGCATACTGGATAATGATGCAGGATTGGCGATATTTTGAATGCCTTGCAGGCCAGCACCTCCGCTCGCTGCGGCACCTGCTCCTGGAACTCCGGGAACTCCGGCGCTGCCAGCGCCTCCTCCGCCGGGTAGGAATCTTGACAGCATTCCTTTTAAGCCTCCGCCTGCACCTGCACCATTTCTCGCTCCGGCATTTGCCTGAGGAAGAAATTGTCCGGCTTGCTGAAAACCTTGCTGCTGTGCTCCAAATGAAGGTCCTCGCATATTAGGCGGTCTTCTGCCCATCATTCGCTGATTTGGCATGGGGCGGGGCGGTCCGGGCTGTGGGTAATTTCTCATTGGCTGCTGCGGTGAAAACATACTTGTACCTCCTTTCAGCTCTCTCTGCTATTAGAATATGCATGGGCTGCGGTATTTGCTTTACATAACTGAATAAAACAAACGCCTTGCAAACGTGGTGTTTTTAAGCAAAATCGGGTATAATGTGATGATGGACACATAATGTGCCGCTTTAAGGAGCTGGGAAAAATGAAAGAAACGAAATTTGAACTTTATGAATTGAAACCATTTATTATAGATGCAGTACATCGCCTTGGTTTTTACGAACCGACTGATATCCAGAAAAGGCTGATTCCTGCAGTGTTAAAAAAAGAAAGCGTCATCGGCCAGTCTCAGACGGGTACCGGAAAGACTCACGCTTATTTACTGCCTTTATTAAACAAAATCGATCCTGCTAAGGATGTCGTTCAGGTAGTCATTACGGCTCCGACAAGAGAGCTAGCCAACCAGATTTATCAGGAAGCGCTTAAAATCACGCAGGGTGAGGAAGGCAGTCAGATTCGCTCGAAATGTTTTATCGGAGGCACTGATAAACAAAAATCAATTGATAAATTGAAGATACAGCCGCATCTTGTTGTCGGTACACCCGGACGGATTGCTGACTTAATCAAAGAACAGGCGTTAAGTGTTCATAAAGCGGAATCTCTTGTTATTGATGAAGCGGATCTAATGCTGGACATGGGATTCCTTGCAGATGTAGATTACATCGGTTCCCGCATGCCTGAGGATCTGCAAATGCTTGTGTTCTCAGCGACCATACCGGAAAAGCTGAAACCATTCTTGAAGAAATACATGGAAAATCCGAAATACGCCCATGTGGAGCCAAAACAGGTGACTGCTGCGAAAATCGAGCATATCCTCATTCCTTCGAAACATCGTGACAAGGACAAGCTTCTTTTTGACATCATGTCGCATCTGAATCCATACCTGGGGATTGTGTTTGCCAACACGAAAAATACGGCTGACCATATTGCCCAGTATCTGACTGGCAAAGGCATGAAAATCGGCTTGCTGCACGGCGGATTAACACCACGTGAGCGGAAAAAAGTCATGAAGCAGATCAATGATTTGGAATTCACATATATCATTGCAACTGACCTTGCCGCAAGAGGTATTGATATTAAAGGTGTCAGCCATGTTATCAACTATGAGCTGCCGGATGATCTCGATTTCTATGTTCACCGTGTGGGCAGAACGGCTCGTGCCGGCTCATCAGGACAAGCGATGACCATTTATGAGCTTACTGATGAGGATGCATTAGTAAGACTTGAAAAAATGGGCATCGAATTTGATTACTTAGAGCTTGAAAATGGCGAATGGAAAAAAGGCGATGACCGTCAGCGCCGCAAAAAGCGTAAAAAAACGCCGAATGAAGCGGATGAAATTGCTCATCGTCTCGTGAAAAAGCCGAAGAAGGTTAAGCCTGGGTATAAAAAGAAAATGAGCTATGAGATGGAGAAAATCAAGAAAAAACAGAGAAGAAACCAATCTAAGAAAAGAAAGTAGGGGAACCTGTTGCTGAGAATAGGCTCACACGTCTCTATGAGCGGAAAACATATGCTTCTGGCTGCAAGCCAGGAAGCAGTCTCTTATGGGGCGAATACGTTTATGATCTATACAGGCGCACCGCAAAATACGCGCCGAAAGAAAATTGAAGACTTAAATATAGAAGCAGGCCGGGCACATATGCAAGAAAACGGCATTGACGAGATTATCGTACACGCGCCTTATATTATTAATATTGGCAACACGACAAATCCGTCCACTTTTGAGCTGGGTGTTGATTTTCTTCGTTCAGAAATTGAACGGACAGCGGCCATCGGAGCGAAGCAAATTGTCCTTCATCCTGGCGCTCACGTAGGGGCAGGAGCTGAAGCTGGCATCAAAAAAATTATTGAAGGCTTAAATGAAGTGATTGATCCGAATCAAAATGTCCAGATTGCATTAGAAACAATGGCTGGAAAAGGATCAGAATGCGGCAGAAGCTTTGAGGAGCTTGCGCAGATTATCGAAGGCGTTACACACAATGAGCAGCTGTCAGTGTGCTTTGACACGTGCCATACACATGATGCCGGGTATAACATTGTCGAAGACTTTGACGGAGTGCTAAATGAGTTCGATAAAATCATTGGCATTGACCGTATTAAAGTGCTTCATATCAATGACAGCAAAAATGTCAAAGGTGCGAGAAAAGACCGCCATGAAAATATTGGCTTTGGTGAAATAGGTTTTGACGCACTGCAATATGTTGTTCACCATGAGCAGTTAAAAGACATTCCAAAAATTCTTGAAACACCATATGTCGGTGAAGATAAAAAGAACAAAAAACCGCCATACCGTTTTGAGATTGAAATGCTGAAAGAAAAACAATTTGATGATACATTGCTCGAAAAGATTTTACAGCAATAAAAAATGGGGGATAACACCCCCATTTTTTAGCTTGTAAATTGTTTGAATAGTTCATTAACTGTTTGAGCTGTTTCTTTCGATGTAATCGTCTCTACTTGTTTCAGCAGCCGCATTCGTTCACTCTCATTAAAGATGTTTACATTTTTCCCGTATAACAGGTTCGCTACTTCAACGGCCTGCGATCTTGTTAAGCTGATTCCGTATTGTTTTGAGTACTTCATCAAATCATCAGCAGTAGCCTGATTAAGCCGCTGTAAAATAATTCTTTGAAATAAAATCATCGGTCATTCCACCTCCAGACTTAATGTATGGGCAAATCAGTAAAATGTGTCAGTGTTTAATGGTAAAATAGATTTATAATGTATTTAAAATAGTTATTGCAGGAAAGGAGATTTTATGACCCCAACAAAACAACATAAGAAAGAAACATTTACCCATTTTATTTTCAGGGTCTTTATGATTCTGGTAGGAGCTGCATCTGCGGCTGTAAGTATTGAATTATTTTTAATCCCCAATGATTTTATTGATGGCGGGATTATCGGTGTATCACTTATTTTAGACCACCTCTTTATGTCAAACCCCTTTCTGAATTTCGCTTTTTTCGTTGTCATATTAAATATTCCTTTTATGATCTTCGGATATAAATATATCGGTAAGACCTTTCTAGTCTCTACGTTTATAGGGATTGTCGGGCTTGCCGTTATTGAATCCTCACTTCACCATGTAGAAGCCATTACAACCCAGCCTATTTTGGCTACTGTGTTCGGAGGTCTTTTACTCGGCTTTGGCGTCGGGCTTGTTATTCGAAACGGAGGTTCAATGGATGGTACAGAAATTCTCGGTATTTTGCTGACCAAAAAACTCCCGTTTTCAGTAGGTGAGTTCGTTATGTTCATCAATGTGTTCATTTTCATTTGGGCAGTTTTTGTGTTCGGTCCTGAGCAAGCGATGTACTCTTTCATGACTTATTATATTGCGATGAAAACGATTGATGCCGTGATCCAAGGGCTTGATGAAACAAAAGCTGTCATTATTGTGTCTGAGCAGTATGATGAGATTTCCGACGCGATTTTGCACCGTCTCGGTCGGGGCACAACGAAGCTGAAGGGGAAAGGCGGGTATACGGACGAAGAAAAAGACGTAATTTACGCGGTTGTCACAAGGCTGGAAGTGACAAAGCTCAAATCGATCGTGTTTGAAGTTGATCAAAATGCATTCATAACAATTATGAATACTCATGAAACGAGAGGCGGAAAATTCAAAAACGCAATCCACTAGGCTTTCATTTACTTTTATTCATTTTATGGGTATAATTTTATCTGCAGTAAAGAAAATGGCTTGCTGGACAGACAGCTGCCATTTTCTTTTTCATACATGTGATACGTTCTTAAGCAAAGCGAAAAGGGGGACCCTTCATGAACGTACAAGAAGCGCTGAACCTACTAAAAGAAAACGGATATAAATATACAAACAAACGGGAGGATATGCTGCAGCTTTTTGCTGATTCAGACAGATATCTTACCGCTAAAAATGTACTGTCTGCACTGAATAATGATTATCCAGGCTTAAGCTTTGATACAATCTACAGAAATCTTTCTTTATATGAAGAACTTGGGATTTTGGAAACAACTGAGCTGTCCGGTGAAAAGCTCTTCCGATTTAAGTGTTCATTCACCCATCACCACCATCATTTTATTTGTCTTGCCTGCGGCAAAACAAAGGAAATTGAATCATGTCCGATGGACAAGCTTTGTGATGATTTGGATGGCTATCAGGTCAGCGGACATAAATTTGAGATTTACGGCACATGCCCTGATTGTACAGCGGAAAACCAAGACAACACTACTGCGTAAAATGCGTATATATGAAAAAGGGGCCCGGTTTGGGCTCCTTTTTCAGTTATTGACGCGTATTAAGTGATGCTTGTTGTTGTTCATCCATTGAACGGCTTCTAGCCAGTTGTTTACTCTGATGATGTTTGAATCAATCGGAAGCTGATTATAAGGGGAATTGAACAAAATCACCGGTATCCCGGCTTCTTTCGCAATCATCATGGCGTTACCGTGATGATCCTCAAAAAACAGGTCGATGTTATGATTCTTGACCGCTTCAACTTTGTGATGACCGCCAACGAGTTCGATGTGGTCATAATGAATGTTTTGTCTGTCAAACCATTCATAGGTAATATCAGTTAAATGAGTCCGTCTCGCTGTAATATAAATAAGCTTGTGCTCCTCTTTGAGAAGATCAAGTGACTGTTTCGCATGCTGTGCAAGCAATGCTTCCTTATATATGATCGCTTCATTTTGATTCATCCAATCCCAAAATTCTTCCTGGGTAATGTTTAACAGCTTTGTTAAATCATAATCCGTCATATCGTTTAATGAAATGGAAAGATTAAACGAACGGTTCAAATAAGGGACGAATGTATCCTGAGCCGTGATTGTGCCGTCAATATCTATTCCTAAGCGTAACATGCCCACACTCCTTCAGTTTCATCCCTTCAAGTGTAACATAAACAATTGACATTAACAGAAAAGTTTAGCAAACATGAATCAGGCAAAATGGATCAAACTATAAAAGCTCCTTTAATAAAACAGAAGGGGGAATTGAAGGTGGCAAACGATTACGAAAAGCGTGATAACAACAATTACTATGTTGATCATGGATCTGAAGGGACAAATATTACCCGCGACAATGACGGTTTTTTTGAGGAAACAGCTGCTGAAATCGCAGAGCCTTATCGTGCTGCTGACCGCAGCAATGACCAAGACAATGATCGCAGCGGCGGCAATGTCAATGAAGGACGGGGAATAGGGTACATCGCTTTAGCCTTGTCCATCATTTCATTGTTTGTACTGCCTGTTTTATTGGGAGCTGCCGGTATTATTGTCGGCTATATCGCAAGAAGAAGAGGTGCTCAAGGCCTTGGAGCCTGGGCAATGGGTATCGGTGTCGTTTCATTAGTGCTTGGAATATTTATTATTCCATTTTTCTAACACAAAAAAGCTTGACGGGTTCCCGTCAAGCTTTTTGTGTTTCTTCTTTTAATTTTGCTTTTTCAGCTTCAAGTTTTGCGTAGTGTTCCTCAGCAAGAATGTCAATTTCTTTTTTGAGTTCTTCTACCATCGTTTCCTCTGGAACCTTACGGACAATTTTCCCTTTCCGGAACAGCAGTCCTTCACCGCGTGCGCCGGCGATTCCGATATCTGCTTCTCTCGCTTCACCAGGTCCGTTTACAGCGCAGCCGAGAACAGCAACTTTAATCGGCGCTTTTATTTTAGAAATATACTCTTCCACTTCATTGGCAATGCTGATTAGATCAATCTCAATACGGCCGCAAGTCGGACATGAGATGAGCGTGGCAGCATTGGAGGCTAAGCCGAAAGATTTCAGAAGCTCCCTTGCTACTTTTACCTCTTCTACAGGGTCTGCGCTTAGTGAAATGCGCATGGTGTTCCCGATGCCTTTGCTTAAAATGGCGCCGAGTCCTGCTGCGCTCTTTACTGTGCCGGCAAACAGCGTTCCTGACTCGGTGATCCCGAGGTGAAGCGGGTAGTCAAACGCTTTCGCCGCTTTTTCATAAGCCTCGATTGCAAGGTTCACGTCAGAGGCCTTCATGCTGACAATAATATCGTGAAAATCAAGATCCTCAAGAATTTTAATGTGATGAAGTGCGCTTTCTACCATTCCATCGGCAGTCGGATAACCGTATTTTTCTAAAATGCGTTTTTCCAATGAACCGGCGTTTACTCCGATTCTGATCGGAATGCCTTTGTCTTTGGCCGCTTTAACAACCGCTTCAACTTTTTCGCGCCGGCCGATATTGCCGGGGTTGATTCGGATTTTATCTGCGCCGCCTTCAATGGCTTTCAACGCAAGTTTATAATCGAAATGTATGTCAACAACGAGAGGAATGGAAATGCGCTTTTTAATATCCGCAATGGCGTTTGCTGCCCGTTCATCCGGACATGCTACCCGAACGATTTGGCATCCGGCTTCAGCCAAACGGTTAATTTCCGCAACCGTTGCTTCTACATCATGTGTTTTTGTTGTTGTCATGCTTTGGATGACAACTTCATTGTTGCCGCCTATTGTTAAAGGTCCCACTTTGACGGGACGCGTTTTTGTACGATGTGTGATTTCACTCACTTGCAATCGCTCCTTAATTGTAGTTGCCGCTTCTAGATATAACAATTCTAGTATGGTTTATGTGAATTTATTTTACAAATTACATTGTAACAGTGTCTTCGCCGAACTGACAAGAAATTAACGTTAAATTAAGGGTAGACCGGGAATTTATACGCTGTTCCCGCTTGAATGGCATTGGCTTTCACATTTGGATTCAGTGCTTCAAAATCCTTTACAATGTCATCCGGAGAACCTGCTGATCCGACTATCGACATAACCGTATCACCCGGCTTTACCTTCACCGTTTTATAAGCCGGTTCTTGTACAGCCGTTTTTGCTGATGCTTCATAGACAGGGAGGTCCTGAATGGGTATGGTTCCAATTTTAAGGTCATAAAAAAGAATAAAAAGTATAAAAACAATGCTGCATACTAAGGTGAGACGCTTCATCGCTTTTCCTCCCGCATACGAAATTTTATATCATAGTATGCTTGTCCATTTCGATTCATGACAAAAGAAAAGAGACTGCGAATGCAGCCTCGGTTTATACAGCAGCTTTTTTGGACGGAATCTCTTTTAAAACGAGAAACAGGATGACAAAATTGACAAACCAGTTCAGCAAAAATTCACTTGGTACGGTTGCTTCTAATGCCCGCATGATTGTAAAGAATACAGTTGAAAGGGTGATGGAATAAGCAGAAAGCTTCCAGAGCTGATGATAGGATAAATGTTTTTTCTGCGAATTCTTAATGATTAACCCGATAAGCGCTAAAAACGATACTTCAATAAATTTTCCCGCTGCTGTTACGAGAAAAATAAGAGCTGAGAGAACAGTTACAATCATCGCTTTATTTTGGTTTAACCCTGCAATGACATCTTTTTTCTGTAACTCTGATGGCATCATTGAGTAAGACATTTCTTGGGCTTGTCCGTCAATGGCCAAAACAAATTTGTTCTGAAGGATGCCGATCGCGTTTTGCTTTGCTTCAATTTGTTCAGTGCCATAGGAGTCTGTCGGATCGAACACGATAACGAAACCATTTGCTTGAGATTCCGTGGCTTTTTTCTCATCCGTTTGAAGTTTGCCGTTTGAAATTGTGAAATCAGGGAAATCTTTGTTTAAAACAGTTTTAAAGCCGTTCATTGATTTTACGGTCCCTGTACTTACATAATAAGCGGTAGGGATTGCAAACAGGACAGAGAGCAAAAATACATAAAGAATCGCTTTTCCGATTCCTTGAAATCTTGTTTTTGCAATATCACGGGGAGAGTATGTACTTTTAATGAAAAGCTGAAACACATTCACTATCTTCACTTCCTAGCTAAACTAATATATGTTGCTTATTGTATCGTTGCATGCGTGTGAATACAAGGAAGACATGAAGAAGACAGAGTAAAATGGGAGGATGGAAGCTATGGATATGTTGTATTGGCTGTTGATTGCAGCGGTTTTTATCATTGCCTTTATCGGGCTGGTGTATCCTGTTATTCCGAGCGTAGTATTTATTGTTGCCGGATTTGTATTGTACGGATTTTTATTTTCCTTCAGTCCGTATTCTTATATGTTCTGGCTTGTTGAGGCAGTTTTTGCCGCAGTATTATTCGCAGCAGATTACGTGTCGAATCTGCTTGGAGTAAAAAGGTTCGGGGGAAGCAAAGCTGCCATATGGGGAAGCACGATCGGTTTATTAATCGGGCCTTTTGTCATTCCGGTTGCAGGGATCATATTGGGACCGTTTATCGGGGCTGTTTGCGCAGAACTTATCGTCCATCAGAAGGACTTAAAGTCAGCGTTTAAAATTGGCCTCGGCTCACTCATTGGTTTTTTAACAGGGGTTATTGCAAAGGGCATCATACAGCTTTTGATGATCGGATACTTTTTATGGACGGTTCTATAAGAAATGCTGGCGGCAGGTTTAATGGGGCAGATTATCGGTTAAAGTGAAATATGTCCGCTGAAATGAGCTAAATCGTGAGCTTTTTCATTGATTACAAAGCATTCTTTTGTTACATTGAATGAAGAAAGGCTCGCTGTGAAGCGGCATTTCAGTACATATATACACTAAGGAGGAATTATCATGGCTTACGAACTTCCAGAATTACCTTATGCGTACGATGCTTTAGAACCGCATATCGACAAGGAAACTATGACTATTCACCATACGAAACACCACAACACATACGTGACAAATTTAAACAAAGCGGTTGAAGGAAACACTGCTCTTGCCAACAAATCAGTTGAAGAGCTTGTTGCAGATCTTGATTCTGTTCCTGAAAACATCCGCACTGCAGTCCGCAACAACGGCGGCGGGCACGCGAACCACAAATTATTCTGGACACTTTTATCTCCAAACGGCGGAGGCGAACCGACTGGCGCGCTTGCTGAAGAGATCAACAGTGTATTTGGAAGCTTTGACAAATTCAAAGAGCAATTCGCAGCAGCAGCAGCTGGACGCTTCGGTTCTGGCTGGGCATGGCTTGTTGTGAACAACGGTAAACTTGAAATCACAAGCACGCCAAACCAAGATTCTCCGCTTTCAGAAGGCAAAACGCCTATCTTAGGGCTTGACGTTTGGGAGCATGCTTACTACCTTAACTATCAAAACCGCCGTCCTGATTACATTTCAGCATTCTGGAATGTTGTAAACTGGGACGAAGTGGCTCGTCTATACAGCGAAGCAAAATAATGGCACAAACAAGGTCCTCATTATGGGACCTTGTTTTTTTTTTATGTCTTCTTTTTACATATCTCGGTTTGAGTGAGACAGACTAAGGGATAGTAAAGGGGAGTCAGTAATGAGCAAACTAAAAAAAGTGATAGGCGATGTAGACGTAAACAAAGGGTTACTCTTTCTGCTGACCATTGGCGGGCTTTATTCGCTGGGAATTGCACTGTCCAATACATTTGTTAATGTGTATCTTTGGAAGCAGTCAGGGAAATTTATTGATTTGGCGATATATAATTTATCCATTGTGACAATGCAGCCGATAACCTTTTATTTGGCTGGACGGTTAGCCAAAAAAATAGACAGGGTATTCATTTTAAGGTTCGGCGTCATTTTTTTAGCTGCCTTTTATTTAAGTGTGCTTTTAGCCGGAGAAACGGCGGCCAGCCGCCTCGTGCTAATCGGCGCGGTGCTCGGAGTGGGCTATGGCTTTTATTGGCTAGCGTTTAACGTGCTGACCTTTGAAATAACAGAGCCGGATACGCGAGACTTTTTCAACGGGTTTATGGGCATTCTGTCTTCCTCTGCAGGAATGATCGGCCCGATTGTAGCCGGATTTGTGATCTCAAGGCTTGAAAATAATACGGGTTATACAGTGATTTTCAGTCTCTCTCTCAGTTTATTTGCCCTGGCTGTCGTGATGAGCTTTTTCTTAAAACGGAGAGAATCAAAGGGCCGTTTTATGCTGAGCAAAGTATTTGGAGAGCGTCATAGCAATATGAATTGGCGGAGAATCACGAATGCGCATTTTTTTCAGGGTTTGAGAGAAGGGATTTTTGTCTTTTTAATCAGTGTGTTTGTATTTATTGAGACAAACAGCGAACTTGCTCTCGGTACATTCGGTCTTGTCAATTCAGCTGTTTCCTTCTTTGCCTACTACTTTGCATCCAGGCTGATTAAGAAAAAGGCGAGAAAAAAATCGATTTTGCTGGGCGGACTTATTTTGTATGGCGCGCTGTTTTTGATTCTGTTCCATATGAGCTTTTCGACATTATTAACGTACGGCGTTTTCATTGCCATCGGCTATCCTCTGTTGCTTGTGCCATATGTATCACTTACATATGATGTGATAGGGCGCGCGAGGCATGCAAGAAAAGCAAGAATTGAATATATCGTGCTTAGAGAAATGTTCTTGAACGCCGGCAGAATTGTTTCCATTTTGTGCTTTCTCCTGATTGTGGCCCTTCTGAAAGAGGATGTGGGAATTCCTTTGTCACTTGCGATATTGGGTATAGGACATCCTTTGATTTATTACTTTGTCAAGGATATCCGTTTTAAGGAGAAAGAAGGGGAAAATGAAACCATGGAAGAAGACGGCCAAAAACGGGTAACAGAACCGACCCTTTTAAAAGGCGAGAGATAATTTTTTTGCCAAAAAGGGGTTATCTGTAGAAAAAAGTCGAAAAAACCTTTAAAATGAAAACTGGCACTCTTACTTGAGTGTCTTTTCTTTCTGTAAATAGAAAAGGTGATGTTATGAGGAGAAATAAACCAAAAAAGCAAAATCATAAAGAGAAAAAGAAGTCGCTTCCGATCCGGCTGAATATTTTATTTTTAGCTGCCTTTGTTATATTTACCTGGATTATTGTGGAACTGGGCATCAAGCAGATCGTGCAAGGCGATGATTACAAAAACCAAGCGAATAAGCAGGAACAAAGTGAAGTCAGCTCAGCGGTACCACGCGGGAAAATTTATGATCGAAACTTTAATGCCATTGTGACAAATAAGGCTTTAAATGCAATCACATACACGAGATCTAAATCGACCACGCAAGAACAGCGCTTAAAGATCGCAAAAAAGCTGTCTGACATGATCAAAGTCGATACAAAAAAAGTAACAGAACGGGATAAAAAAGATTATTGGATTTTGACTAGACCGAAAGAAGCAAAAAAGCTCATTAGCTCTAAAGAAAGACAGCAGGTTGAAGACAAAAAAATATCCGATGACGATTTATACCAGCTTCAGCTAAAACGGATTACTGATAAGCAGTTGAATGAATTGACGGATAAAGATATGCAGATCCTCGCTATCAAAAGACAGATGGATTCGGGCTATGCATTGACCCCTCAATATATCAAAAACGAAGATGTATCAGCGAAGGAAATGGCAGTGGTAAGTGAACATTTAGACGAACTGCCAGGTGTTGATGTCACGTCCGATTGGGAACGTGAATATCCGTATAAAAACCTTCTTCGCTCAGTGCTCGGAAGTGTTTCCAGCTCTAATGAAGGATTGCCGTCCAACTTGCTCGAGCATTACCTGTCGCTTGGCTACAGCCGAAATGACAGGGTCGGAAAAAGTTATCTGGAATACCAATATGAAAGCCTTCTGCAGGGCCAAAAAGCCAAAGTCGAAAATATCACAGATTCAAACGGCAATGTCACGGGAACAAAAACGGTATCTGAAGGCAAAGCCGGTAAGGATCTCGTGCTTACGATTGACATTGATTTGCAAAAAGAAGTGGAAAAAATCATTGAGAAGAACCTCAAATCTGCTAAAGCAAGACCAAGCACGCAATTGTTAGACCGGGCATTCGTTGTCATGATGGACCCAAGAAACGGTGAAGTGCTTTCAATGGCGGGCAAGCAGATTAAACAAGAAAATGGGAAATATAAAATTGATGATTACGCTTTAGGTACAATGACGTCATCTTATGCCATGGGATCAGCGGTCAAAGGCGCAACAGTCTTGACAGGCCTTCAAACCGGTGCCATCAACCTGAATACAGTTTTTCAGGATGAACCATTGTATATCGGTCAGGATAAAAATGGTAAAAAATCCTGGACTACTTTAGGACCTGTTAACATTCAAAGAGCCTTAGAGCAGTCTTCCAACGTATTTATGTTCAAAACAGCGATCGCGCTCGGAAAAGGTGAATATAAACCGCACCAAGCTTTACCGATTGATACGACGGCCTTTGATACGTTCCGTAATTACTTCAGCCAATTTGGACTGGGTGTCAAAACTGGAATTGATCTTCCGAATGAAATGACAGGCTATAAAGGAACAGACAGATTGACGGGATTCTTGCTTGACTATGCGATCGGGCAATACGACACGTATACACCGCTGGAACTTGCGCAATACGTATCAACGATTGCAAACGGCGGATATCGCTTAAAGCCTCAGCTTGTAAAGGAAGTCAGAGAACCTGATGCTAAAAGAGGGATCGGTGCTGTCGTACAATCCGTTCAGCCGGAAGTGCTGAATAAAATCGACATGAAGAGTGAATACATTAAAGAGGTTCAGGCCGGATTCAGACGGGTAATGACAAAAGGGACAGCTGCCAGTCAATTTGCTTCAGCGTCATATCAGCCTGCCGGTAAAACAGGAACAGCACAATCGTTCTATGATGGACCTGATAAATCAAAAACAGGAACAGCGACTTATAATACGACACTTGTTGCCTATGCACCGGCTGATAATCCTGAGATTGCGATCTCTGTAGTAGTCCCTTGGGCTTATATTGATTACAGCGCTAAATATACCATTACAAACGAAATCGGCAGGGAAGTAATGGATAAATATTTTGAGCTGAAATCGAAGCAGGACAAAGAAGATACTCAGCAAAAGAATAAAGACAAAATTGAAGAAAATGCAGAAAACACAACGTCTTCTGATAACTAAAAAGAAACGCTCACATGATGTGGGCGTTTTTTTTTATACAAAAAAACGCACTGATTTACAAAACCTTAACATTCGGTTCAAACCCTTTTTACATAGAACCTTTACTCTATACGTGTAGGACAAATTACACAATATACGCAGGGGGAATTCAGGAAATGAAAAAAAACAAATTGGTGCTTATGCTTCTGATGGCTGCATTTATGATGATTGCAGCTGCATGCGGAAATGCAGGAGAAAGTAAAAAATCGAATAGCGATTCTGCAAAAGGAGAAGAAAAGGCATCAGGTTCTTTAACCATTTCTGGTTCATCGGCAATGCAGCCACTAGTACTTGCAGCCGCGGAAAAATTTATGGAAGAAAACCCTGATGCTGACATACAGGTACAAGCTGGCGGTTCTGGAACAGGGCTTTCTCAAGTCTCTGAAGGAGCTGTTCAGATCGGGAATTCAGACGTTTTTGCAGAAGAAAAAGAAGGCATCAATGCAAAAGCGCTTGTCGATCATCAAGTCGCTGTAGTTGGTATGGCAGCAGCTGTAAACCCTGATGCTGGTGTGAAGGATATTTCAAAAGATGAATTGAAAAAAATCTTCACTGGCAAAATTAAAAACTGGAAAGAGCTCGGCGGCAAAGACCAAAAGATTACACTTGTAAACCGTCCTGATTCTTCCGGCACACGTGCTACATTTGTAAAATATGCGCTTGACGGAGAAGAACCAGCAGAAGGCATTACTGAAGATTCCTCCAACACGGTGAAAAAAATCATTGCTGATACTCCGGGAGCGATTGGATATCTTGCATTCTCATATTTAACAGATGACAAAGTAACTGCTCTATCAATTGATGGTGTAAAACCTGAAGCGAAAAATGTCACAACTGGCGAGTATCCGATCTGGGCTTATCAGCATTCTTATACAAAAGGTGAAGCGACAGGTTTAGCTAAAGAATTTCTTGATTATCTAAAGAGTGAAGACATTCAAAAAAGCATTGTTACTGACCAAGGCTACATTCCAGTTACTGATATGAAAGTGACACGTGATGCCAACGGGAAGCAAAGCTGATCTTAATAAAAAGAGGAGTGCGGGGACAACCGTTTCTCCTCTTAACACATTCATAGGAGTGTAAAACAATGATAAACAATAGAGAAAATATGTCTGTGAGCGAGCGCTTAATCAGCTCTAGGCAAAATCGGCAATTGGATGAAGTTCGGGGAAGAATGATAGTCACAGCTTGTGCACTGATTATGATTGCGGCATCTGTTGCGATTACCATTTTCCTCGGCGTTAAGGGGCTGCAATCTTTTCTTGTAAATGGTGTAAGCCCAATTGAATTCTTAACGAGCTTAAATTGGAATCCTACAGATAGTGATCCGAAATACGGAGTGCTGCCATTTATTTTTGGCTCATTTGCAGTAACGATTCTTTCTGCTCTAATCGCTGCGCCGCTTGGCATTGCAGGTGCGATTTTTATGACAGAGATTGCCCCGAATTGGGGAAAGAAAGTGCTGCAGCCGGTGATTGAGCTTTTAGTCGGTATTCCATCTGTTGTTTATGGATTCATAGGTCTTACAGTATTGGTGCCGTTTATCGCCCAGTTCAAATCGAGCGGAACAGGGCACAGTTTATTGGCGGGAACGATTGTCCTTTCCGTCATGATTCTGCCGACGATCACATCGATTTCTGCTGATGCAATGGCTTCTCTTCCGAAGAGTTTACGAGAGGGTTCTTACGCGCTCGGTGCGACAAGATGGCAGACGATCAGAAAAGTACTTGTGCCTGCAGCTTTTCCAACATTGATGACAGCTGTTGTGTTAGGCATGGCTCGGGCGTTCGGTGAAGCTTTGGCTGTTCAGATGGTCATTGGAAATACAAGAGTATTGCCGGAAAGCCTGTTTGATACTGCGGGAACGCTGACAACGATCATCACGCTGAATATGGGCCACACCACATACGGAAGTGTTGAAAACAATACGCTGTGGTCAATGGGGCTTGTGCTTCTGGTAATGTCATTCCTGTTCATCATGCTTATTCGCTACTTGTCATCTAGGAGGAAAGTGTAATGAACCGCAAAATAACAGATAAACTGGCGACCGGAATGTTTAGTTTGTGTGCAGCCATTATTGCTGCCATTTTAGTAGGTTTGTTTTCCTATATTATTATAAACGGTGTTTCTCAGCTCAGTTTTCAATTTATTACAACAAAATCGAGCGCCATTGCAGCTGGAGGAGGCATACGAGATCAGCTGTTTAACTCCTTTTATATTTTGTTTATTACAATGCTGATTACAATCCCGCTCGGTGTGGGCGGCGGAGTCTTCATGGCTGAATACGCGCCTAATAACAAAGTAACTGACTTCATCAGAACATGTATAGAGGTGCTTTCATCTCTTCCGTCTATTGTCATTGGGATGTTTGGATTATTGATGTTTGTCAACTTAACAGGCTGGGGATATACGATCATAGGCGGGGCGCTTGCGTTAACTGTTTTTAACCTTCCTGTCATGGTGCGTGTGACAGAAGACGCGATCCGTTCAGTCCCTAAAGATCTGAAGGAAGCCTCTCTCGCTTTAGGTGTATCACGCTGGCATACCGTAAAAACCGTTTTAATTCCAAGTGCGATTCCTTCTATCATCACAGGAGCAATTTTAGCGTCAGGAAGGGTGTTCGGGGAAGCGGCCGCATTATTATTTACGGCAGGCCTGACAACACCGCGTCTTAATTTTACGGAGTGGAACCCGTTTTCGGAAACATCACCGCTTAATATTTTCAGGCCCGCTGAAACACTTGCGGTCCACATTTGGAACGTCAATACACAAGGAATGATTCCGGATGCTGAAGCGATTGCCAACGGTGGTTCTGCCGTGCTGGTGATTTCTGTTCTTGTGTTTAATCTCGCGGCGAGATGGCTTGGCACGATGATCTACAAAAAGCTTACGGCAAATTAGAACGGAAAGAGGCGAAAAACATGGCTGAACAAATGGTAAAAGAAAAACCTGAGCGAGCTGTTATTGTTCCGAAGCAGAACCACGTGCTTGAGGTCAAAGATCTGTCTATTTTTTACGGAAATAAACAAGCCGTTCATCATGTAAACATGGATATTGAAAAAAATGCGGTGACTGCTTTAATTGGGCCGTCGGGATGCGGAAAATCTACTTTTTTGAGAAATATTAACCGAATGAACGATTTAATTCCATCTGCAAGAGCGGAAGGTGAAATCCTTTATGAAGGATTAAATATATTGGGCGGCAATATTAACGTTGTCAGCTTGAGAAGAGAAATCGGAATGGTTTTTCAAAAACCAAATCCATTTCCGAAGTCGATCTATGCGAATATCACACATGCATTGAAATATGCCGGAGAGCGGAATAAAGCTGTTTTAGATGAAATTGTGGAAGAAAGTTTAACAAAAGCGGCCCTCTGGGATGAGGTGAAGGATCGTTTACATTCATCCGCACTCTCGTTATCCGGCGGCCAGCAGCAGCGTTTATGCATCGCGAGAACGCTTGCGATGAAGCCGGCTGTTCTTCTGCTTGATGAACCAGCTTCAGCGCTTGATCCGATTTCAAATGCAAAAATAGAGGAATTAATTACAGGATTGAAAAGAGAATACTCAATTATTATTGTCACGCACAATATGCAGCAGGCTCTGCGGGTTTCTGACCGGACGGCATTCTTTTTAAACGGCGAGCTTGTAGAATACGGACAGACCGAACAGATTTTCACGAGTCCGAAAAAGCAAAAGACAGAGGATTATATTAACGGGAAATTCGGATAGGAGGGCGGCAATGAGTATTGCTACCGAAGCTGTAATGAAACAGGAAGTCTATCAAGTCAATGGAATGAACTTATGGTATGGACAGCATCATGCTTTAAAAAATATCAATTTGAGCATTTATGAAAATAAAGTTACGGCGATTATCGGGCCATCCGGATGCGGGAAATCGACCTTTATCAAGACATTGAATTTAATGATTCAAATGACGCCAAATGTAAAGCTTGCAGGTGAGCTGAACTATAATGGCAGCAACATTTTAAAGGATAAAGTGGACATCGTGGATTTGCGAAAAAATATCGGTATGGTATTCCAAAAAGGGAATCCGTTTCCGCAATCTATTTTTGATAATGTGGCTTACGGACCGAGAGTCCACGGCACCAAAAATAAGAAGAAGCTTCAGGAAATTGTGGAAAAGTCATTAAAAGACGTGGCGTTATGGGATGAGGTGAAGGATCGATTGCATACGTCCGCGCTATCGCTGTCAGGGGGCCAGCAGCAGCGTCTTTGCATCGCCAGAGCACTTGCGACCAATCCTGATATTTTGCTGATGGATGAACCGACATCTGCACTAGATCCAATCTCAACGAGAAAAATTGAAGAACTCATTCTAGAGCTGAAAAATAAATATACAATTGTCATTGTCACGCATAACATGCAGCAGGCAGCAAGGGTTTCTGATCAAACCGCCTTTTTCTACATGGGCGAGCTTGTTGAATGCGACAATACGAATAGAATGTTCTCTAATCCGAAGGACCAAAGAACGCTCGATTACATTTCAGGAAAGTTTGGATGAAAAAAAACAGGCTGAGTCAGCCTGTTTTTTTATCGTGTTAACGTTTTTACGATCTTTTTGAAACTCATGTCTGATTTTACTTTAAACTCGCCGGCACGAATTTCTTTGTGATAGCCGGCATCAATGACATAGTCATTAAAGTCTTGAGCCGAAGAGATAATGCCCTCTTTTTCAAGAATAGCAGATACATCGGCAGTGCTCATGCCGTCTTTAATGGTGAGCTTGTACGTTTTGACTTTGTCTGATTTCGTGTCTGAGCCGCTGTCATTGTTTAAGGATTTCTCTTTTGAATCGAGAAGTTTTTGATATTCATCACGGTTCACAGAAACCAATTTTTTAGAATCAAGATAATTGTTCACGTCTTGTTCGGTTACTGTCTTATTTTCTTTTACAGCAGCGGCTTGGTCTTCGTCAGTCAGATAAAAAACAGCTGCAAGAACGGCTGTCGCTAAAATGATGCCGCCAGCAAATGCCTGAATGCCCCGTTTTGTCATACGAGCACCTTCTCATTATCTTTGATAATCGTATTCACGTCTTCCACTGATACATGCTCAGCTTTAGCAATCGCTTCAGCTGACATACCGTTATTATATTTAGAAAGTATTTGTTTAGCGATTTTTTGATTGATGTCGCTCTGCTTTGATTTGCGAATGACAAGGTTTGTTTCCAGTAATTCTTCCTCAAGCACTGTCATTTTCTTTTTGAGCTTGTAAATTTCCTGCATCGCAGAAAGCTGCAGTGTTTCGAGCTCCTGTTCTACATCTTTCATCGGGTCTCTTTGAGAATATGAGAATGCAATTAGCGCTATACTGACGATAAACAACGCAATAATAGCAATTTCCACGTTTCATCACCTTCTATTCTTTTTTTATCCTTCTTTTTTATACCATAAAACCAATAGTTTCTAAAGGAATTCGCGAAAAAAACGAGATTTTGTCGAGAAATCTTTCTTTGCTTCTTCTTTATGTAATGGTTTAATAGGAACACGAAGTGAATGATTGGAAAGGAGAATGTTAGGAGTCCATGGATAAACACCCATTTCCCTATAATATACGACATAAGCTTTCCTTTTTTAGGGACACATTCGACATAATCATTCAAAACGCCCACACCTTGACCGTAAGCTGGGAAATCTCAGAAGAAACAATGCGGCTGGCTGAAGCGGTCCTTTTTGAAAAAACGCAGGATATGATAAAAGAATTGCGCATTGTCATCAAAAGAAAAGACATTGAAGCTGTCAGGACAAAACGCACAACGTATGATAAAGGCGAATGGACGATTAGACAGGCGGCTGGTGATGCTGTATATCGGGCTGAATACAGAATTGTGAATTCAATGAATGTCTCTCTCAAGCTTGCCGGTACAGACGACATCTATCTTGATGAAAATGGGATTCGTCATATAAACAGTTTTCAGATTGAAGAAGCGCACACCAGGTGGGAAGAGCAATTTTCTGCATACACCTGTTATGGGAGAGGGGAAAAAGAACGGTGAACATTCTCATGCTTTCACCCGAACATCCCGATGAGCCGAAAAGCGGGCTCGGTGTCCATTTAAACCGCCTCAATTCCTATTTAAACCCTCATATCAACATTACAGTTTGTACTCCGAGCGGGCAGCTGTTTTCGTATGCGAAGTTTGAAGATTACATAGCTGATGCTAACTTTACAATGGTTCGCCATGTGTTATCACACAATAAACGCTTTGATCTGATTCATGCCCATGATGACACAACTGCCCCTGCCGCCCAGTATTTGAAACAACGGCTTGGCCTTCCGCTTACTGCGACAATCCACGGTCTTGAAAGAGAAAGGAAGAAGGTGTGCCGGGAAGCCCCACACCCATACAGGCTCAAGACCGAACGGCTCCTTATAGAATCCGCTGATGCATTGATCGTATTAAGCACATTTATGAAGCGGTCTCTTAATAAGGCAGCACATAAAAAAATAACCGTTATCCCAAGCCCTGCATCTATGGAGGAAGAGAAGGGGGAAATCCAAAGAAGCATAAATAGAAGATTCCTCTTTTCATATGGAAGGTTTGTTCCGGAAAAAGGATTTTCGCAGCTGTTAAAGGTGTTTGCCATCTTGAAGCAGCGTCAGCCTGACCTCTATCTAGTGCTGGCTGGGGAGGGGCCGTCTCTGTCCTCCTATGAGAAATTGGCTGCGGCATATAACCTGAAGGATCGCGTCATGTTTCTGCCGTTTCTAAATAGGAAAGATATCAGAACGTTACTGTCTCACTGTGAAATGGCTGTTTTCCCTAGTTCTTATGAACCGTTTGGGCTTGCCGCGCAAGAAAGCATGGAACAAGGTGTGCTGACTGTCGTTTCTCAGTCGGGTGGTTTTTGTGACTATGCCGTTCATGACAAAACGGCAGTCATCGCTGATTTTACGCTCGTACAGGAAGCGGCTGATCTGCTGGACAGTTTTTTAAAAGACCGGGAAAAAGCCCGCCGGATAAAAGAAGCTGGCAGACAACAAGTGTTCAAGCTCCACCACCCCCGACTCATTATGTCATCATATTTGCAGCTTTATGAGCGTATCTTCAATAATTCAGCAATTCATTGAAAAACAGCCTAGCATTCCGTCCATTATAGTGGTATTATATATAAGTCTGAATAAGTAAATGATTTTAGTTTGGAGGGAAAATAATGCGCGTTAATATTACTTTGGCTTGCACTGAATGTGGTGAGCGTAACTATATTTCTAAAAAGAACAAACGCAACAATCCAGACCGCGTTGAATTTAAAAAATATTGCCCACGTGATAAAAAATCTACGTTACACCGTGAAACAAAATAACAGCTTTGCTGTTTGAGGTGTAAGAAAAAAGCCAGAGCTTTGAAAAAGGTTCTGGCTTTTTTTCTATTCCGAGGGGGATGAGAGATGAAATCACAATTAAGAAAAAAGACGCTGGAGGCACTGTCTGCTTTATCAAATGAAGATATTCTTCAAAAAACGGAACGTATGTATAAGTACTTGTTTTCTCTGCCGGAGTGGCAAAATGCCGGCACCATTGCGGTCACCATCTCCAGAGGATTAGAGATACCGACGCGTCCTGTCATTGAGCAGGCTTGGGAAGAAGGGAAACAAGTTTGCATCCCAAAATGCCATCCGGACACGAAGAAAATGCAATTTCGCACATATCAGACTGATGATCAGCTCGAAACCGTGTACGCCGGACTGCTCGAGCCGGTAATTGAAAAAACAAAAGAAGTAAACCCATCACAAATTGACTTGATGATCGTTCCAGGTGTTTGTTTTGATGTTAACGGGTTTAGGGTCGGCTTTGGAGGCGGCTATTATGATCGCTATTTAAGTGAATATGAAGGGAAGACAGTCTCGTTGCTTTTGGAGTGCCAGTTGTTTGCGCACGTACCCAGTCTGCCGCATGACATCCCGGTACATAAGCTGATAACAGAGGATCGGATTATTTCTTGTTTTTCATAACTTTCCTGTCCCTTATTCGAGAATAAATAAGGCAGAATAACAAACCCTATTGGCAGGAGGGATATAATGAAAAAACTTTTGATATATGCCATTTTCGCGGTTTCTGCCGTCATGTTTTATCAAAATCGCTACCGTCTTATGAATACTGTACTCAGCCAGCCAGGAATCAGGCGGTCTTTTATCCATTTGTTTTTAAGAATTCCATTTATCCGCAATAAGTTTATACAGCAAGCTTTCTAAAATCCCGTGAAAAACGGGATTTTTTGCTTTCAGTAGGCGTTTCGGAGCGCCAGCTGTTATAATGAAAAAAAACTATTGGAGCGGTAAACATGTTTTTACTGGAGTATACATATTGGAAAATTGCGGCGCACCTGGTGAATAGCGGGTATGGCGTCATACAAGCCGGTGAGTCAGATGAAATATGGCTGGAAGCGCCGGACAAGTCCTCTCATGATCTAGTTCGTCTTTATAAGCACGATCTTGATTTCCGTCAAGAAATGGTTAGAGACATCGAAGAGCAGGCCGAACGAGTAGAACGAGTCAGACATCAATTGGGCAGACGAAGGATGAAGCTGCTGAATGTGTTTTTTTCAACGGAAGCCCCTGTTGATGACTGGGAAGAGATTGCAAAAAAAACTTTTGAGAAGGGAACTGTGTCAGTTGAGCCGGCGATCGTTAGAGGAACGATGCTTCGAGATGATCTTCAAGCGGTTTTTCCATCATTTCGTACAGAAGATTGTATAGAGGAACACGCTTCGTTTGAAGACGCGCAAATGGCGCGAGAACGTTTCCTTTCGCTAGTGCTGAAACAAGAAGAACAGAGAAAAACTGAAGCGGCGGTTTTTCAAAACGGAAAACCGTTTTTTGCATATTTATTTATTGCGCTTCAGATCCTGATGTTTTTCTTGCTCGAAATAAACGGAGGCAGCACTAATACGGAGACGCTGGTCGCTTTTGGAGCAAAGGAAAACAGCCTGATTGCACAAGGAGAATGGTGGCGGCTTCTGACACCGATCGTGCTTCACATCGGCATAGCGCATTTAGCTTTTAATACGCTGGCTTTATGGTCGGTTGGTACAGCGGTTGAGCGGATGTATGGATCGGGGAGATTTTTGCTGATTTATCTGGCTGCTGGCATTATGGGTTCGATTGCGAGTTTTGTGTTCAGCCCGTATCCTTCGGCAGGGGCATCAGGAGCCATATTCGGATGCTTAGGTGCATTACTGTATGTTGCTTTGTCCAATCGGAAAATGTTTTTAAGAACCATAGGAACCAATATTATTGTCATTATTATCATCAATTTGGGCTTTGGTTTTGCGGTTTCGAATATTGATAATTCAGGACATATCGGCGGCTTGATTGGCGGCTTTTTCGCTGCAGCGGCATTGGGGTTGCCCAAAGCCAGAGCCTTGGGAAAAAGATTGTTGTCAGCGGTTTTGCTGATTGCTTTGGCTGCCGGATTTTTATATTACGGATTGCATTCGCCTTCACACCAGGAGTCAGCGCTGATTCAGCAGGCAAACGAGCTGTATCAGGAAGGAAAGTATGAGGAAGTAACAGAATTGCTGAACGGAGAAGCAGCGCAAAAAGATGCCTCTGCTGATCTATTGAAAATTCTTGCTGTATCTGATATTCAAATCGGCGAATATGATCAGGCGGTTTCCCTTTTGGAACGAGCAGTGAAAAAAGAACCTAGAGACCATGCTTCATATTACAATTTAGCCTTATTGTATGCGGAAAAAAATGAGCTTGCACAAGCAGAAAAGGCCATCCGGACGGCTGTGAAACTGAAGCCGAAGGAGCAGCGCTACAAGGAGCTGCAGCGGCAAATTGAAAACAATAAAGAATCATAAAGGTGGAATATGGAAAGGAGGCTGGCTTTTTTGTCAGCGTTTTCTTCTTGACTGACCGCTTCCTTATGAATACGCTTATGATAGTTAAGTTCAAGAAATGGTGAGGAAAATGAATACATTTTATGATGTGCAGCAGCTGTTAAAAACGTTTGGCCACATTGTTTATTTTGGAGACAGAGAGCTTGAAATTGAGTTTATGCTGGATGAATTAAAGGAATTATACATGAACCACATGATTGAAAAGGAGCAATGGGCCAGAGCGGCAGCTGTCCTTCGAAAAGAATTGGAACAAACAAAAAACGGAAGAGATTTCTATAAAGGCTAAGGTGATAAAAATGGACGAGATATGGTTTGTGGGCATTGACCTGGGAGGAACGACGATTAAACTCGCTTTTATTAATCAATATGGCGAAATTCAGCATAAGTGGGAAGTTCCGACTGATAAAACCGGCGACACGATTACTGTCACAATTGCAAAAACTATCGACAGCAAGCTGGATGAGCTGCAAAAACCGAAGCACATCATCAAATACATCGGAATGGGTGCACCAGGCCCTGTAGATATGGCGGCAGGAGTTGTTTATGAAACAGTAAATCTAGGGTGGGAAAATTATGCTTTGAAAAACCATCTGGAGACAGAAACCGGCATCCCAGCTGTTATAGAAAATGACGCGAATATTGCTGCGCTCGGGGAAATGTGGAAGGGAGCGGGTGATGGCGCAAAAGACGTCATTCTCGTGACGCTTGGCACAGGAGTTGGCGGCGGCATCATTGCAAATGGTGAAATTGTACATGGCATAAATGGCGCCGGCGGAGAAATCGGCCATATTTGCAGCATCCCTGAAGGCGGAGCGCCCTGCAACTGCGGCAAAACGGGCTGTATCGAAACAATTGCGTCAGCAACCGGAATTGTAAGAATTGCAAAAGAAAAAATAGCAAATGCTAAAAAGACGACACGTTTACAAGCAACCGAACAATTGTCAGCGCGGGATGTGTTTGAAGCGGCGGGTGAAAATGATGAAATTGCCCTTGAGGTGGTTGATTATGTAGCCAAGCATCTTGGTTTGGTGCTCGGAAATTTGGCAAGCTCGCTTAATCCGTCCAAAATCGTTCTTGGCGGCGGCGTATCGAGAGCCGGAGAACTGCTGAGATCAAAAGTTGAGAAAACATTCCGCAAATGCGCGTTTCCGCGGGCAGCCCAAGCTGCTGATATTTCAATCGCAGCACTTGGAAATGATGCCGGCGTTATCGGAGGCGCTTGGATCGCTAAAAATGAATGGCTTAAACATCAAAATTGTTAAAATTGTGTAAATGAAATTGATTTTTTGTTGTGCTCAGGTTAAGATTTAATTTGATGTGTTAATGAGAATGTTGGGAATAGACTGATTTTTTTGAGCGTGCTGCATAGGAGGTTGAAATGCGAAAAACGTTTTTTTCGAAGATTTCATTTATGCTGATTGCCATTTTATTGATGTGGCTGAAAACGTATGCTGTTTACAAAACCAGTTTTCATATTAAAATCGACAATCTAACACAGGAATTTATTCTGTTTATCAACCCATTGAGTTTTTTGTTACTTATTTTTGGCCTCAGCCTGTTTTTAAAAGGCAAAAACAGAAATCGCTACATTATCGCGATGAGCTGTCTTGTCACGTTTGTATTGCTGGCAAATATGGTTTTTTACCGTTTTTACAATGATTTCTTAACAATCCCTGTTCTTTTTCAAACGAGCAATATGGGTGATCTCGGAAGCAGCATCGGAACACTTCTTGAGCTCACAGACCTCCTATTAGCTGTAGATATTGCGGTTTTAATATGGCTTCACATCCGGCAAAAAGCTTTTCAATCGGACATTCCCTCAACGAAAAATGAACGGGCGGCTTATTTTTTGTTCGTTGCTTCTGTTTATTTCTTCAATCTGGGCTTGTCTGAGGCGGAAAGACCCCAGCTATTGACACGCTCATTTGACAGAGAAATGCTTGTTAAAAACATTAGCCTGTTTAATTTTCATATTTACGATGGCGTTCTTCAGTCAAAGCAATCCGCACAGAGAGCGTTGGCAGACAGCAACAGCCTGACGGAAATTGAAAACTACGTAACCGCTAATGCGAAGGATGCCAACAAACGCTTATTCGGCGCTGCAAAAGGAAGGAACGTCATTCTCGTATCCTTAGAGTCGACGCAAAGCTTCGTGATTAATGAAAAATTGAATGGAGAAGAAATCACGCCTTTTCTGAATGACTTTATAAAACAGAGCTACAACTTTAATAATGTTTACCACCAAACAGGCCAGGGGAAAACCTCGGATTCTGAATTTATCGTGGACAATTCACTGTATCCGCTTGGACGAGGTGCCGTGTTTTTTACGAATGCGGGCAATCAATATATGGCCGCTCCTGAAATTTTGAAAAACAGCGGATACTATTCAGCGGTGCTCCACGCTAATAATAAGAGCTTTTGGAATCGTGATTTAATGTACGACTCATTTGGATATGATTCGTTTTTTGATATTAACTCGTATGATGTAACTGACGAAAATTCAGTCGGCTGGGGACTGAAGGATAAAGAATTTTTTGAGCAGTCTTCAGAGCTGATGAAAAATCTGCCTCAGCCGTTTTACACGAGGCTGATTACACTGACGAACCACTTCCCGTTTGATCTTGATGAAGAGGATCAATTGATTGATGAATATGATTCAAGCAGCCAGACGCTAAATAAATATTTTCCGACAGTGCGTTATCAGGATGAGGCGCTAAAACGGTTTATCGAAAAGCTGAAGGAAGACGGGTTATACGACAACTCTGTTATTGTATTATATGGTGACCATTATGGTATATCAGAAAACCATAATGAAGCGATGGGGCAGTTTTTAGGAAAAGAAATAACCCCATTTGAAGAGGTACAGCTCCAAAAAGTGCCGCTGGTCATTCATATTCCGGGTATTACTGATAAAAAGCCGCAAACCATTGAAACAGTAGGCGGGCAGATTGATATCAGGCCGACGCTGATGAATCTTTTAGGGATTGATACGAAAGATCAAATTCAATTCGGCAACGATCTGCTTTCAGACGAAAAACTGGACTTTACGGTGCTCCGGGACGGGAGCTTTATCACAGATCAGGTTGTTTATACAGACGGTGCGTGTTATGACAAAGAGACGGGAAAACCGTTAGAAGAGACAAAACAATGTGAAGCATTTGCTGATAAAGCAAAACAGGAGCTATCACTTTCTGATGAAATCATTTATGGGGATTTGTTGCGTTTTTATGATCAGAAAAGGCTGGACAATTCGTCAAAACGGAAAGAAAAACAAATGCTTGATCAGGCATCGTAATCACAATGTCTCCCGCATCAAAGTGAGCGGGAGGCTTTCTTTTTTTAAATACGCTGTCATATAGTAACAAAAAAGGGGGATGATGATGGCGTTTATTACGGTGAAACCTGAGATCAAGAACAATTTGGCCAGAGTGGCGAAAGAACTGAAGATAGACGAGGAATTGCTTAAAAGTGCAAATCGCTTCGCACAAAAACATCAATTGTATTGCCCTGGTTATGTGATAGAGGAGCATAGCGGCAAAGAGCTTCAAACCATTCAGGACATAAAGCGCTTTTTACAGCCTCGGCAGCTGAAACTTTCTGATAGCTGGATTGAGCAAGAGAAAATCTATGATGATTCAGCTGTTGAAAAGGAAATAAAGAAGATTATTGATGTTTTTCCGTTTGTCTCATGCCGGGAAATTGGCCGTTCTGTACTCGGCAGGCCTATCTGGGAGCTGAAGGCTGGTGGGGAGCATGCCGTAAAAAAGGTCCATATGAACGCGTCATTTCATGCGAATGAGTGGATTACAACGTCTGTCCTGCTAAAATGGTTTAAGGTATACTGTATGTCATTATGCTGCAATTCGCCTTTCTTTGGCTTTTCTCCCATAAAGCTGTTTAACAGCACATCCTTATCCTTCGTTCCTCTTGTCAATCCGGATGGCGTTGATCTTGTTTTAAACGGATCAGAAGTCATGGGAGCCAGAAGAGATGAGCTTGAAAGGCTAAATGAACATCGTCCAAATTTTAATGAATGGAAGGCGAATATAAACGGGGTTGATTTAAATAAACAATTTCCATCATTATGGGAAATTGAAAAATACCGAAAACCGACAGCACCCAGCTACCGCGATTTTCCGGGAATCTCTCCGCTTACGGAGCCGGAATCTATTGCGATGTACCGGCTGATCACGGAGAATCCGCCTGACAGACTGCTGGCTCTTCATACTCAAGGAGAAGAAATTTATTGGGGCTATAAAGGCCTTGAACCTGAGGAATCTGCTGCCGTCATAAAGGATTTTGAGGAGTTAAGCGGGAACATTTATAAGGGAGTAAGGGATATAGACAGCTATGCTGGATTTCGTGATTGGTTTATTCACCATTATTTTAAGGAAGGGTATACGGTGGAACTTGGAAAAGGCCAAAATCCTTTGCCGTTTCAGCAGTTTTCACACATATATAACGCCACAAGCGGCATCTTGTGGAGGGCGTTATTTTTTCATGAGTAACTGAAACTTTTTCTTTTTCCTGCCGAAGCAAATATGAGAGAATAAAGATGATCGGAGGGGAATGCTGATGAGATCAGTTTGTTTTATTCTGCTGGCGGTATTGCTGATTAGTTTATCGGCATGCGAACCATCTCATCAGCAGCAAAAACAGGCATCGGCGGCAAAAGATGAGAAAAAAGACATCATACCGCTTTCCGCGGAAAAAGCGGATGGGGCGGAAGGCTGGCTGAATAACAGCACAATATTATATACTGCGTCTAATCCGACGAAAACAGAGCTTTTTGCGTACCGCATCTTTACAGGCAAAGCGAAAAAGCTCTATCAAACGGATGGTCAAATCGTTGATGTTCAAATCAATGCGAGGGAGCAGATGATTCTGCTGCAAATCACACATAGCCAAAAGACGGCAGTGGTTTTGCTTAATGCAGAAGGGGAGACGCTTTACGAAAAAGATTACGAAACGTATGAGCTTGAGGCTGCTTGGAATCAGTATGATCCTTATCAAATGATGGTGACGGAATTCAATGAAAACTGGGATTTCCATACATATCAGGTGAATGCTAAAAAAGACGAATCTTTCTTAAGCCCAGTACAGGTTCCGTTCATTCATTGGACATCCAAAAATACATTTGATTATGTAAAAGAGGGAAGAGACGATAAAACAGGGCCTTTATATACGTTCGATACAGCTTCTAAGACGGAACAGAAGCTTGAGGATGACGTTCTATTCTTCGATTCTTTCCATCAAATGAGTTTTACTGTCAAATCAGCTTCCGGAGGAAAAGGGACGTATCAGTTTAAAACGCCGCAATCAACATCACCTGTTACAGCGAAATGGCCACTCCAAGCGAAATATACAAATTTGGCTCCAATGGAGTATGACTATGATGAAGTAGGAGGCCTGTTTTATACATTCAAACAAAGCGGCGATGCATATAAGCTCGCAGCAATCAATGTAGCATCGGGAGAGACAAAAGATCTTGTGTCTCTGCGGGAAATGGAGCCGATTCAAATATCTCCGAACGGGAAATATGCGTTATACGGCTTTCATTTTGAGCAAATTATTTTATTGAAATCACATGAAACGAAGCAACTCATCATTGATCAAAAGGAGATGGAATAACGATGGCTATCGCAGATGTAACCATTATCCCAATCGGTACGGAAACACCCAGTGTCAGTGCTTACGTAGCCGATGTGCAAAAGATATTAGAAGGATATCAAGCAGAAGGGAAAATCAAATATCAGCTGACACCGATGAATACGCTGATCGAGGGAGAACTCAGTGACCTTTTTGCAGTCATTCAGGCAATTCACGAAGCGCCATTTCAAAAAGGATTGCACAGAGTGGCAACGAATATCCGTATCGATGACAGGCGTGACAAAAAAACGACGCTTGAGAGCAAAATAGAAAGTGTCAATAAACATTTACAGCCATAAAAATAAACCTGTATCCGATCGGATACAGGTTTTAATGTGCGGTTGGATACCCGCTGTTTATTACGGTCATCACGGTAAACCAGCCAAAGACAAATAAGGTGGCACCGGCTAATAAAAACCCGAGTATATTTTTATTTCTAACAGAACGCAAGACTCCCCATAAAGCGAAAAGAGCGACAAGGCCGAAAATCACGACAAGTAACATAACACAGCCCCCTTTACATTGAAAAACCTGCAATTCTTTCCAGTTTTATTCTACCTGTTTTTTATAGGTTTGTCGATAGCGTTTTCATTGCGATTGTTTGAATCTTTTTTTAAAAACCCTCATAATAAGAGCATAAAAAAGAAAGAGGTGATAATAGTGAAATGGAGACGAATGCCAGTAGGGCCGATTCAAGCGAACGCATATTTTCTCATCAGTGATGATCAATGCCTGATTTTTGATCCGGGCGGCGAGGGACATAAAATCAATCAATACATAAAAGAAAAAGGGCTGACGCCTTTAGCCATTTTGCTTACACATGCCCATTTTGACCATATTGGGGCACTTGATGAAGTGAGAGAAAAATGGGATATCCCTGTTTACCTGCATCAAAATGAAAAAAATTGGCTTACGGACGCTTCTTTAAACGGCTCCGGCATGCTGCGAGGGATAGAAGTCACAGCTAAGCCTGCAGATCATTTAATTGAAGGTGACGGTGAGTTGAATATCGGGCCGTTTCATTTGGAAACATTATTTACGCCGGGGCATTCACCAGGCAGTGTGTCTTACTACGTGAAAGATGCAGACTTGGTCATTTCCGGAGATGTTTTGTTCCAAGGCGGTATAGGACGTACGGATTTAATAGGCGGCGATCAAGAGACACTGCTGACGTCCATTCATGAAAAACTGCTTACACTTCCGGAACACACGCTGGTGTTAAGCGGCCATGGACCTGAAACAGACGTACTGACTGAGCAGGACCAAAATCCGTTTTTAAATGGGTTTTCATTGTAAAAAAAGAGACAAACCGATAAGGTTTGTCTCTTTCTGCATTTAATGGCCTCCGCCGCCGGGCACCATAATAAAAATCGAGTAATATGTAAAGCCGGCGAAGAAAATTGTTAAATAAGCGCCAAAAATATAAATATACATGCGTTCGGTTAAGTTCAAATACGATAAAAACACAAATAAGATCGTCTGTCCAAAAAATAAAAGGGAAGCATCTTTCATATCACCTAAATAAAACATGACTGCAAAAATTCCCGTCCAAAAACCTAACACCCGGAACATGCGATTCATTTTTATCCCCTCCCGAGAGTCCCTCTGACTGTTATTATAATAGATCACACCTAGAAATGTAAACATTTTCATTATTAATATACAAATGGAATTTGTCCCTTTGATTGTGTTTTCTATTGTATGAATGTTTTTTTAAAAATAATCCGAAAAAAGTTCTGTAAATGGTTTAAATGAAAAATGATCCGGGTAGTTATTCTACAAAGAGATGGTTAACTGAGGAGGAAAAAACGAATGGAACAACAATTAACTTTTTACTCATATCCAAGCTGCACGTCATGCCGAAAAACAAAACATTGGCTTAAAGCACATCAAATTGAATTTAACGAACGGCATTTATTCAGAGAAACCCCGACAAGAGAAGAATTAAAGTACATTTTATCGTTAACGACAGAAGGAATTGATGAAATTTTGGCGACAAGAAGCCAGACTTTCAAAAATTTAAATTTAAACATTGAAGAAATGACGGTAAATGAGGTGCTGGAACTTTTAATCGAGAAGCCGAAGCTTTTGCGACGCCCGATTCTAGTAGACAACAAAAAGCTGGTGATTGGTTATAACCCGGGAGAACTGTTGAAGTTATCGAAGAAGAAAACGGTTCATCAATCTGCATGATGAAAAACCGAAGATCCGCTGATTTATTCGAATCAGCTTATCTTCGGTTTTTCACCTGTTCAGAAACTGGGCTAGCTGGATTCGAACCAACGATCACGGAGTCAAAGTCCATTGCCTTACCGCTTGGCTATAGCCCATTGAATCTAAACATAGTATGTGTAAAGGCAGACGCGTTATACATATATAGCGTACATTTTTCAAAAACAGGAGGTAACTCATTAAGATGATAGCTCTTGATCAGCACTTAACAGAGCACAAAGAAGATATCACGCAACAATGGCTGGAAGTTTGTACGTCAAAAGGCAGCTGGCTGAATTCAGCGAAAGATCAGCAAAAACTAGAACAAAAGTTAAAAGACCAGCATGAATTATTGGTGACCATCGTAGCAAAATCCCTTAGAAAAGAAGACGTAGAGGATGAGCTTAACCGGTGGTCTCTTCAATGCGCCAGAGACCGTGCCGTTCATGAAGTGACGGTAACAGAAAGTGTCGGCCAGTTTAACACCTTCAGGCACATCATGTTTGAATGGATTCAGAAATTCAGCGAAGCTTCTTCTCAAGACATCAGCATTCAGGAATTTTATGAGTGGGGCCGGATCTTGAATCAAAACATTGATGAGATCATCGAAGTGTTTACAGAAGAATATCACCAGGTGACCATGATACAATTAAACGCGCAAAAAGAAATGATTAATGAATTGAGTGCGCCGATTATGCCGATTACTGATGGAATTGGGATTCTTCCGCTTGTCGGTGAAATTGATACGTACAGAGCGAGGACGATTTTGGAGTCTGTGCTGGAGCAGTGCTCAGCGTTAAAGCTCTCGTATTTATTTTTAGATATTTCGGGCGTTCCTATCGTTGATACCATGGTAGCCTATCAAATTTTTAAAGTGATTGACAGCACCAAATTGCTCGGCATTGAGACGATTATTTCAGGAATCAGGCCGGAAATTGCCCAAACTGTCGTGAAGCTGGGTCTGGATTTTTCGAATGTGAAAACCGAGCAAAGTCTTGCTAGAGCCCTGGCCAATAAAGGGTTTAAAATAAAAGAGTGTTGATGCCTTTGCCATGTTTATCTTGAAAGATAGCAGCTGAACAGCCTTTCACGGGCTATTCAGCTTTTTTAACTTCTATAAATAAAATGTGATGGCTGTTGATGTCTTTTACCTTAAAAGAGTAGCCATCATATTCTATGGCACTTTCAGGCTCAGCGTCTATGTTTTGTGTCAAAAACCAGCCGCCCAAGGTGTCTACTTCTGCATCTGATAAATCGGTTCCAAGCAAGCTGTTAACATCGCTGATTAATAATTTTGCATTTAACAAGTAATGATCCTTTCCAAGTTCGCGGATATGAGGCACTTCATCCGCATCAAATTCATCACGGATTTCTCCTACAATTTCTTCGATAATATCCTCGACAGTGACCAAACCGGACGTCCCGCCATATTCATCTATGAGGATCGCCATATGAGTGCGTTCCTTTTGCATTTTCAGCAGTAGTTTATAAATAGGAATCGTCTCAATGACATGGATAACGGGCTGTACGAAAGGTTCAATTTGATGCTTCTTGATTGAAAAATCTTTCGTCAGCATGGAAAACAGCACTTCTTTCATATTAATCACGCCAATAACGTTATCTTTATCCTCTCTTACAACTGGGTACCGTGTATATTTTGTTTGCTTGACTGTTTCCTGAAGATTTGAAATGGAGTCTTCATCTAGTGACAAACTGACCATTTCATTTCGCGGCACCATAATTTCCTTTGCCATTCGTTTATCAAAGGTGAAGATATTATTCATGTACTTTAATTCACTTTTTCTGATCTCGCCGCTTTTATAGCTTTCAGCCAATAGGACCCGAAGTTCTTCCTCTGTATATGCCAGCTCGTGCTCTGATGCCGGCTTTAGTCCAAACACTCCTGTAATCAATCGGGCAGAGTGGTTCAACAGCCAAATGAATGGAAACATGATCTTATAAAACCAAATAAGCGGTTTAGCGAACAACAAGGTAATGCTTTCTGCTTTTTGAATGGCGAAACTCTTTGGCGCCAGCTCCCCGATAACGACATTTAAATACGTAACCGCTAAAAATGCGATGACGAGTGAAAGCAGGTGGGTAAGCGATTCATTTAAGCCTGCTTTATGAAAAAGCGGTCGAAGCAGAGTTTGCACAGTCGGTTCCCCAAGCCATCCCAGTCCTAAGGCTGCGACTGTGATGCCCAGCTGACAGGCTGATAAATATTCATCAAGGTGAGTGATGACATGCTTTGCCGCTTTAGCACCTTTCTTTCCTTTTGCGACAAGCTGATCAATTTTGGATCGCCGCACTTTTACGATTGAAAATTCTACGGCAACAAAAAATCCTGTTAACAAAATGAGAATAGCGACTGCTAGTAAATTGACAAATTCCAAAACAACTGCCTTCTCCAAGGAAGGCATGCACCTCCCTTTTCCGATGTCTTTCTACATTCCATACCACCTGAAAATGCTCATAAAACATGTGTTGAAGCGGCAGACTGGTTTAGTGACGCGGTTATTGGGCAATTAAAGAATAAAGAACAAAAGTTTGGAGGAGCTTGACATGAAGGCACATACGGGAAAGGATTGGTTTTGGTACCAAATGGGGCCTCAAGAAAGAAGTAAGGCAAGGGATCTAATCCATTTTTCTCACTGGCCTCAGTGTGAAAAGTGGTTTGAAAATAACCATCACGTTAATTTTTTACGAGTAGATACAACTGAAACGGAAAATGAAGCGGTATTTGGGTCGATTGTTTATGATCAGGGGCTTGGTGAAGAAAAAGACCATACTGTTTTTCACTTTTATATCACCAGACAATATTTTTTTACAATCAACTTTGATTTTTCAATTTTGAGAGAGATTAAAGGAAAAGAAGTTGTCCGGCAAATGGAAAGAGCGGACAATGCGATAGAGGGGTTTTTAATTCTTCTCGGCGAACTAATGAATGCGTATTTAATCGGTGTTGATGAATTTGAAGTAAAGCTGAGAAAGCTTAGATGGCAGATTAAAGACGACAATAGCAAAAGCATTTTAAACCGCGTTCATCTCCTGCGCCATGAACTGATGATTTGGAAAAATTTGATACTAAGCGCTAAAAAAATTGAAATGGCGTTGAAAGAAACCTTTTTACCTCAAAATGAAGAGAAAAAGGATTATCAGCGGACACAACTGAAAATTGACAGGGGATTTACATACATCAGCGAATTTGAAGGGGAGCTTAACAATCTGCTGCATTCTGAGGAAGTCATTACCTCACATAGGGGGAATGAAATTGTAAAAGCACTGACCATTTTCACGACGCTTTTTACGCCGATTACAGCTCTGGGTGCCTTATGGGGGATGAACTTTTCAGTGATGCCGGAACTGAATTGGAAATACGGATATCTCTTTTCCCTCTTATTGATTGTCACATCTACAGTTCTGATCTATCTCTATTTGAGAAAAAAAGGCTGGACGGGAGATATGCTGCAGGAGCGGAAGAAGAAAAAGAAACCTCGAAAAAGGCGGACTCTATAGGATGTTTCATATTTTGTGCAGCGTGCCCCGCTTTTTCACCAGACATATCAGGGTGACCGGATACGATGTCAAGGCGCTTATGACAGAGCATCAAATCCGCAGTTTATCGATTCTTGAAAATGACCCAATGACCGGTATTGTTGCATTAGGCGACTTTTCCGTTGAGAAAGATACTGGTCAAAAAGCGAAAACAGCATAATGAAAATGGAATCAAGCAGGCATGGTGACCATGTCTGCTTTTTTATTATTGGGAAAATTATAATGAAAGGGGCACATTCAGTTGAAAATTTTTTTCTTGCCAGAAAGAATTGGTTTTTCAGCATATAACATCTCACAAAATCACGTTTTCCTTGTTTGATTACCGTTTCTTCTTTTTCTACAATATGCGTTGAAAGGAGAGGGAATCAAATTGGATTCAATAGAAAAGGTAAGCAAAAACTTGATCGAAGAGGCATATCTAACAAAGGCTTCTGATATTCACATCGTGCCGAGGGAGCGAGATGCTATCATTCATTTTCGGGTCGATCATGCCTTGCTGAAAAAAAGGGACATGAAAAAAGAAGAGTGCGTAAGACTGATTTCACATTTTAAATTTCTTTCAGCAATGGATATAGGTGAAAGGCGAAAGCCGCAAAACGGTTCGCTTACGTTAAAGCTGAAAGAGGGAAATGTTCATTTAAGAATGTCAACGCTGCCCACAATTAATGAAGAAAGCCTCGTGATCAGAGTGATGCCCCAATACAATATCCCTTCGATTGATAAATTGTCGCTATTTCCGAAGACAGGAGCCACATTACTCTCGTTTTTAAAACATTCCCATGGCATGCTCATTTTTACCGGGCCGACTGGTTCTGGAAAAACTACCACATTATACTCTCTCGTTCAATATGCAAAAAAACACTTTAATCGAAATATTGTCACATTAGAGGACCCTGTTGAAACAAGGGACGAAGATGTTCTTCAGGTTCAGGTGAATGAAAAAGCCGGTGTAACTTATTCCGCAGGTCTGAAAGCAATTTTGCGCCATGATCCCGATATGATTATTTTAGGTGAGATCAGAGACGCGGAAACAGCTGAAATTGCGGTGCGGGCAGCGATGACGGGACATCTGGTACTGACGAGCCTTCATACGAGAGACGCAAAGGGCGCAATTTACAGACTGCTTGAATTCGGTATCAATATGAATGAAATCGAACAGACTGTCATTGCAATAGCGGCTCAGCGCTTGGTTGATTTGGCTTGCCCGTTTTGTGAAAACGGATGTTCATCAGTGTATTGCCGCCAATCACGAAATACCAGGAGAGCTAGCGTTTATGAGCTTCTTTACGGGAAAAATCTTCAGCAATGTATCCAGGAGGCAAAAGGAAATCATGCAAATTACCAATATCAAACGCTTCGTCAAATTATCAGAAAAGGAATTGCGCTCGGCTATTTAACGACAAACAACTATGACCGGTGGGTTTATCATGAAAAAGATTAGAAAAGTCTGGTCGTTAAAGGATCAAGCCAGGTTATTAAAGCGGCTCGGTGAAATGACTGCGGGCGGATATACGCTTCTGGATGGATTACGCCTGATGGAACTTCAGATGAATAAGAGGCAGGCGGCTGACTTGACTGATACGGTCACTTGTTTGAGGGAAGGGGCTCCGTTTTATCAAGTATTAAAGAGTTTGTCATTTCATAAGGAAGCCGTAGGTATTTGTTATTTTGCTGAAACACATGGTGAACTGCCTGCTTCAATGATCCAGAGCGGAGAGCTGCTGGAACGAAAAATTGCACAGGCAGACCAAATGAAAAGAGTGCTGCGCTATCCGATTTTCCTCATCTTTACGGTCGCTGTCATGTTTTATATGTTACAGTCCATCATCATTCCTCAGTTTTCCGGTATCTATCAATCGATGAATATGGAAACCTCACGTTCAACCGATATGCTTTTTGCTTTATTTCAGCATATTGATCTTGTGATCATTTTGCTGGCTCTTTTTACAGCAGGTATCGGGATTTATTATTGGCTTGTGTTTAAGAAAAAATCACCTGCCCGGCAAATGCTGATTTGTGTCAGGATTCCTTTGATTGGAAAGCTTGTCAAGCTGTTTAACAGCTACTTTTTTTCTTTGCAGCTAAGCAGCCTTTTAAAATCAGGCCTCTCAATTTATGACAGCCTTAATGCATTTAAACATCAAACGTTTCTCCCTTTCTACCGCTGCGAGGCTGAACAATTGATTGAACGGCTAAAAGCCGGTGAGTCAATTGAATCCGCTATTTGTGGAAGCCCTTTTTATGAAACTGATTTATCAAAAGTCATATCTCACGGCCAGCTGAGCGGCCGATTGGATCGAGAGCTTTTCACATACAGCCAATTCATATTACAGCGGCTGGAACACAAAGCGCAAAAATGGACAGGCATCCTTCAGCCAATGATTTATGGATTTGTTGCAGCGATGATCTTAGTTGTGTATTTATCTATGCTTGTGCCTATGTATCAGATGATGAATCAAATGTGAAAGGAAGAGGCTGATGAATGAGAAAGGATTTACACTTGTTGAAATGTTAATCGTGCTCTTTATTATTTCGATTTTGCTTTTAATTACGATACCGAACGTCACGAAACATAACCAAACCATTCAAAAAAAGGGCTGTGAAGGCTTACAAAACATGGTTAAGGCACAAATGACTGCATTTGAGCTTGATCATGAAGGACAAACTCCGAGCCTTGCCGATTTACAGTCAGAGGGCTATGTGAAAAAGGATGCTGTCTGTCCAAATGGGAAGCGCATTATCATCACCGGCGGAGAAGTTAAGGTTGAACATTAAATTAAACGAGGAGGAGGGGTTTACCCTTTTAGAAAGTTTGCTTGTGTTAAGCCTTGCCTCTATCCTCCTGGTGGCCGTCTTCACTACACTTCCTCCTGCTTATGACAATACAGCTGTCCGACAGGCAGCAAGGCAGCTGAAAAATGATATTATGCTCACACAGCAGACTGCTATTTCCCGTCAACAAAGAACAAAAATTCTCTTTCATAAAAAAGAATATCAATTAGTCATTGGTGATACGGTCATTGAACGTCCGTATGCAACGGGACTTTCTATAGAACTGCTGACATTAAAAGACCGTTTGGAATTTAATGAGAAAGGGCACCCGAATGCAGGCGGAAAAATACGAGTAATAGGCCATGACGCTTATGACATAACAGTTTATCTAGGGAGCGGGAGAGTCAATGTGGAGAGAAAATAAAGGTTTTTCTACAATAGAAACAATGTCTGCGCTAAGCCTGTGGCTGTTTGTGCTGCTGACAGTCGTCCCCTTGTGGGACAAGCTGATGTCTGATGAAAAAATGGCGGAATCACGAGAAATTGGCTATCAGATGATGAATGAGAGCATTAGCAAATATGTCATGAGTGGTGAAGGAGCCGCGTCAAAAACGATTACAAAGAACAATCATATCTATGCAATGAAGTGGGAGGAGGAGGGCGAATATCAAAACGTATGTATCAAAACCGCAGCTTATAAAGAAAAATCATATTGCCTCAGCATCCTGCAGACAGAATGGCTACACGCTTCTTAACGTATTATTTTCGCTCTCAGTCTTTTTGCTCATATCAGGATCGTTAGCTGCGATTTTCCATCTGTTTTTGTCTCGACAGCAGGAACATGACGGTTTCACACAGCAAGAATGGATGATTTCGATAGAACAGATGATGAATGAATGCAAGGAGTCACAGGCAGTTAAGACAGCCGAGCATGGGAGCGTGTTAATCTGCACCAATCTTTCCGGACAAGACATCCGTTTTGACATTTATCATTCAATGATAAGAAAAAGAGTGGATGGCAAAGGGCATGTTCCGATTTTAGATCATATTACTGCCATGAAAGCTGATTTTGAAAATGGTGTTGTTTTGCTGAAAATTGAGAGTGAGGACCAAAAAGTGTATCAAACTGCTTTTCCAGTCTATTCGTATTTAGGAGGGGGGTGAATGTATCGTACAAGAGGGTTTATTTATCCAGCTGTTCTTTTTGTGTCAGCGCTTGTGCTGTTAATCGTGAACTTTGCTGCTGTTCAATATATTTCACGCTGCATGTTTGAGAAGGAAACAAAAGAGTTATACATAGGAGAGAATTTGCTTCAAAATGGGGCGCTTCTTTCGATTCGGCACGTTCTAGAGAAACGGAAAGGCCAGGAGGGTACGCAGCAATTTCCATATGGACGGGTTTCTTATTACATTCATGATACATCGATAAAAGAACAAAAAGAAATCAACTTAAGAGTGTCAACTGAGTCGGGAACAGAAAGAACTGCACAGATCGTGTTTGATCAAAAACAGAAAAAACTGCTGAGATGGACAGAATAAAACAGTGTAAAGGGTATAAAAAAAGTCATGTGAGACAACACTTCATAATAATTGAATGATGAGGTGATCACGTGAAAACGAATGATTATGTTAAATATATGACGCAGCAATTTGTCAAATATATAGATACTCCGAGAGATGAGCGAAAAGAACGAAAAGAGGTGCGGAAAGAAACAAAAACGCCTGCTTCTCAGCAGTGGTTCGGTATTTTACCCTATGGCTTCCGGCTTTGGCTGAAACGGAAAAAATAACCGCAAATAAACGAATAAGGTCCTTCAAAAAATGGAGGACCTTATTGATATTCTTCTAATATGGCGATTTTATTGACCTTTTGGCTATAAGGATCAAATGAAATCGTCACAAAAACGCCGAATTCTTTTGATCCTTCCCTCAGAGTTAAATGGTATTGCTTCACTGCTTCATCTTTTCTTTTACGGTCCCATACTTTTTGTTTGAACAGTACCTGTGCGAGCGGGTACCTTTTTTTTGCTTCTTTTACAGCAATCTCTTCCCATTTGGACATGTGACGGGAGGTTACAAGCGGTGTTTCTTCTGCGTGAGCGGCTGTGGTGCCAAAGACGAGAAGAGATAGACAAATCACACATTGTTTGATCATCATGCTGTCACCCTTTCTTGTTTATTATTACCAAATAATAACGGGATATGCATTTAAATTCTCACATAACAATCCCAAAAATTTCAAAAAAATTGAAAAGATGAGCAATACTGAGCAAGACTTTGTAATATGATGAAAACATTCTTTTAAACGAACAAAATGAGTGATTTTGGTGTTTTTAAATCTATAAATCGTTGATTATACTCTACTTGTGTAGTTCTTTAAAAAGAACGATTGTCATATCAAGTTACAGTGTTTTACAGGAGGTAAGATATGTTTCGATTGTTTTACAATCAGCAAAAGGCGAAGACGAAACTGAAAGTTCTGCTAATCTTCCAGCTTTCAGTCATTTTCAGTCTGACTGCCGCAATATGCTTACAATTTTCCGATGATACAAGCGCTGCTTTTCATGATATTGAAACATTTGATGTCTCACTTCAAACGTGTAAAGACTTTCAGCATACAGATAAAAACTGCCATTATGATAACCGCTGGGATCAAAGTGATTTGCACATATCAGATCAAACGGATACGAAAGGAACTGTATGCTCACCTATCACCTTATTTGCTGAGCTCGAAAATACAGGTGAGAAACTTAAGAAATCAAAGTGGAAGTGGGAGCTTCATAAGCTTGAAAATGCCCGAAAACCGTTAAAGGATGGGAACGTGATCGAAAAAGGATTTGTCTCCAATCAAATCAGCGATTCACTTTATAAAATTGAGACGAAGAAAAAAATGAAACCCGGCATTTATGCATTTAAAGTATATAAACCTGCAGGCTACCCGGCAAACGGCAGTACATTTGAATGGTCGGAGCCTATGACGCTTGCAAAATGCGATGAAAAACCGACAGTCCCTAAAAAAGAAACAAAGTCGGACGTCAAAAAGGAGAATGAAACAACACAAAAGGATATACAGGAAAAAACAATGAAAGAAGAAACATCTCAAGAAGCTGTAACCAAAGAAAATGAAACTCAATCAGACCAGAAGGGAAGCGGGGAAGAGGATGAAAAAAGCAATGAAGCTGATCAGTAATATTTTATACGTGATCATCTTTACTCTTATTATTGTGCTGACACTTGTCGTGATTTCAACACGTTCATCCGGGGGAGAGCCGGCTGTGTTTGGGTATACATTGAAATCAGTTCTGTCAGGTTCGATGGAGCCGGAGTTCAATACAGGTTCCTTAATATTGGTCAAAGAAATCACTGATGTGAAAGAGCTTCAAAAAGGTGACGTTATTACATTTATGCAGGATGCAAATACGGCGGTCACCCACAGAATTGTTGACATAACAAAGCAAGGAGACCATTTGTTATTTAAAACAAAAGGTGATAATAATGCTGCAGCTGATTCAGCGCCTGTATCGGACGAAAATGTTCGCGCGCAATACACAGGTTTTCAGCTTCCATATGCCGGCTATATGCTTCATTTTGCCAGCCAGCCAATTGGAACGGCTGTATTATTGATTGTTCCCGGCGTGATGCTGTTAGTGTACGCTTTTGTGACGATCAGCAGCGCCATTAGAGAAATTGAAAGAAAGACAAAGGCCTTGGAAACAGATACAAAGGACAGCACCATGTCCACTTAACTTCAGTTGTAAACCTGGCAACAGGTTTCGATATAAAACATTCAATAAAAGGGGAGTTTTAACCATGGGTATGAAAAAGAAATTGAGTTTAGGAGTTGCTTCTGCAGCACTAGGATTAGCTTTAGTTGGAGGAGGAACATGGGCAGCATTTAACGACATTAAATCAAAGGATGCTACTTTTGCATCAGGTACGCTTGATTTATCTGCTAAAGAAAATTCAGCGAGTGTGAACTTATCAAATCTAAAGCCGGGAGATAAGTTGACAAAGGATTTCCAATTTGAAAATAACGGATCACTTGCGATCAAAGAAGTTTTAATGGCGCTTAATTATGGAGATTTTAAAGCAAATGGCGGCAGCAATACATCTCCAGAAGATTTCCTCAGCCAGTTTGAAGTGACATTGTTGACAGTTGGAAAAGAGGGCGGCAATGGCTACCCGAAAAACATTATTTTAGATGATGCGAACCTTAAAGACTTGTATTTGATGTCTGCTAAAAATGATGCAGCGGCTGCTGAAAAAATCAAAAAACAAATTGACCCTAAATTCTTAAATGCAAGCGGTAAAGTCAATGTAGCAACAATTGATGGTAAAACCGCTCCTGAATATGATGGTGTTCCAAAAACACCAACTGACTTCGATCAGGTTCAAATGGAAATCCAATTCAAGGATGATAAAACAAAAGATGAAAACGGGCTTATGGTTCAAAATAAATATCAAGGCAACTCCATTAAGCTTCAATTCTCATTCGAAGCTACACAGTGGAACGGCTTGACAATCAAAAAGGACCATACTGATAAAGATGGTTACGTGAAAGAAAATGAAAAAGCGCACAGCGAGGATAAAAATTAATAACAGCAATAAAAAGAGACGGCCCAGTAAATTATCACTGGGCCGTCTCGATGTTTATTGACAAAAGAGGAGTTAGTGCCTCTGCTCAGGCACTACTCCTCTTTTTGGGATTTTCTCCATTTTTGATAATCTAAAAATTCACGAAATTGTTTTTTCGATACCCCGGATGTCATTGCATCGCGAACCAATTTCTCCCATTCACTATCTAATTGACCATCGTATTCGGTTTCATGTTTCTCATCGAGCAAAGTATGAACCGAGACGTCCAGAACAGCGGAGACTTTTTCGAGAAATTGAATGGAGGGGTTCGTTTGTAGATTTCGTTCTATTGAGCTTAAATAAGACTTCGCTACCCCAGCTTTTTCAGCTAGTTCTGATAGTGAGTAGCCTTTTTCTTTACGGTATTGTTTAATACGCTGGCCAATCAATGTCATCACCTTCCTTGTGATATTATAGCACATTCAGAAAGGATTTACGGTATGACTTCTGGCTGCCGGACCAGGATGAGCAGACTTTTTGTTTAAAAGTAAATATTTTTGTATTTCTTCCGGGCTGATATTTGCCTCTTTGGCTTCCATCATCAATTCAACCCATTCTTGATCCAATTCAAAGTGCTCTTGTTTTGCATTTTTCATGCAGTTTCTCCTCCTAAAATACTTGTTTATGTATTTCAGCCAGTCCGGCCATGACTCATTGTATGCTTCATTAGTCTCTGGAAGTCATTTGCCAATACAATTACCAGAATTTTTTTCCAATATACTTTTATTATAATCGCATTTTCTTAAAAAAAACGAGAACGGTGTCGAATGGTAAAAAAGTTAGCTTGAAATATTATTTTGCAGATAAAACAATCCGCCATTTTCAATTTCAACTGAAATCTTTGGTTGATACAAGGTTTTCAGCGCCTGTTTTTCTAGATGGTATTCTTCTGGTTTTTCTTCTATATGCTCGTAAAACTTATCAAGCAATGTCATATCATTCTTCCACCTGTTAACCGCCTGTTCCGCCCAGTCGGACGGCTCCTGCATAGCGGATTTGGAAATATAGTTTTCCATACGCTTAAGTCCGCTTTCTGGTTTGATCATAGGTGAAATGGTGAAGCAATAGTCACATATTTGAGACGTCAGTGAAAACTGGGTCAGCTTGCTTTGAAAATCTTCAATAATCGTTCCAGAGACTAGGTGAAGACCTAGTGACAATAACTTATCCTTTTTCATGTCGGACTGGTATGAAATCGTGACATTTATACCAAGCCAAGGCTGAAGTGGGACTTTAGCTCCGGCTGATTCAATTTTCTCATACATTCTGGTAAATCTCCCATTTTGTTTAACAGCTTTAAATATTTGAAAAAGACGCGGAGCCCCAAAATATATAAATTCACCATCTAGGTCTTTTGGCGCATTTTCTTTATCTGTAATAAAAGTGATTTTCATTGGATTCGGATCACCGCCTGTCTTCTCGCGCCAATGCCAGTAGAAAGGGCGGTTCATGATCTGTTTGTCCATTTCAACTGTAAGCTGCACTGTCATATAGCCTAAGCCTTGATCGACGATTTGGCAGCTGTTTGCTTGAAAAAAACGCAGCAGAAAATCGTGAACCTCTTGCTGTCTCACTAATAAAACCTCCTTACAGGCTAAGATCCTCTTTTTTCAGCAGGCTGCTGTTTTTTATAAGACAAAAATGAGGTTAAGTTATCCATTTTTATTTTCATTTCTTCTTCTGTTGCTGAGTGATACAAAATGTCATGAAGGTGCTCTTCAAAATTGTTCACTTGAATTTTTGTTAAAATATCATCAAGTTCACCGACCACTTTTTCAAACAAATGAATTTTTTCATATAAAAGCTTTAGAATATGCTCTTCCACCGTATGTTTTGTCGCCATGTTATAAATATGCACGTCACGCTCCTGCCCGAGTCTGTGAATTCTTCCGATTCTTTGCTCAAGTCGCATCGGATTCCATGGCAGGTCATAGTTGATCATGTGATTGCAAAATTGCAGGTTAATTCCCTCACCGCCTGCTTCAGTTGCAATAAGGACTTGGATTTTTCCGCGGAAAAGATCCTTCATCCAGTCTTTTTTCCCACGTTTAAATCCGCCTCTAAACGGCACAGAACTGATGCCGTTTTGCTGAAGAAACCACTGCAGATAAATCTGAGTTGCACGGTATTCTGTAAAAATGATGACCTTATCGTCGATCTTTTTGATCAAATCAACAACTTGAAGCGCTTTAGAGTTTTGTGTCACTTGATTAATGCGATCTATTAAAACTGAAATCGTATCCTCATCAATGGCAGGTGTTTGTTTCTCTTTTTGATCAAGCATCTTTTTCAGCGTCATATACACCGCTTCTCTGCTCGAACAGCATTCTCTTTGCAAGGTCATAATCGAGAACATGCTGGCTGGTTTATTGATACTTTCCTTCAAACGAGAAATTTCATCATAAAGCGCCTGCTCTGATGGAGAAAATTCAATCGGCACTGTTTCAACATGGCGCTGTTTCCAATTCAGCCCGGTATCATGCCGCCTGTTACGGATCATGACTTTATTCACAAGATCTTTTAAATGTTCATGCGCTTCTAAACTGGATTTCTTCTTGGCGAACTCCTCCTGAAAGTGATTCTGACTGCCTAAATGGCCGGGTTTTAATAAGGACACCAAATTGAAAATCTCTTCGATACGGTTCTGGATTGGCGTCGCGGTAAGAAGCAGGCAATATTTTTTTACGAGATTCCGGACAAATTCATAGTTCTTCGTTTTGCTATTTTTCAGTTTGTGTGCCTCATCAATAATGACAAGATCATATGGGATTGACAGAACGATTTCGCGATGGGGCGAGCGCTTCGCGGTGTCTATTGATGAGACGACAATATCGCATTGCTCCCACACATAGCTTTTCTTTTGTTCAACAGCCGGAATCAAAAATTTTTCCTGAAGCTCTTTGACCCATTGTGACACAAGGGAAGCGGGCACAAGGATCAAAATTTTTTTTGCTAACCCGCGAATCATATATTCTTTTAGAATCAGTCCAGCTTCAACCGTTTTCCCGAGACCAACCTCATCTGCTAAAATCGCTTTCCCGTTCATTTTTTCAACCACTTTTTGCGCCACCTCAAGCTGGTGGGGGAGCGGCGTAAAGGAAGGCAGATATAAAGGAGCCCGTAAACCTTCAAACTCTGGAATTGCTAATGTTTTCTGGATTTCTGCAGAGAGCTTGTACAGTTCCCAGTTTGCCCAAGGGCCATCGTTTTTCAGTCTTTCAGCAAATTCTTCAGGCCATTTTGCATCGTAGATCATTTCTGTATTCATTGCTTTAAAACCGCCTTTCTTATTCTTCGATTCTTAAGATGAATAATATTAGAAAAATCTGCCCAAATTGCTGTTGCCCAGCATATAGTGATGATGGTAGGATATGAGTATGTATTTGATGTAAGATATTGCTATAGTATGTCCATAACAGCATGAAAATATGAGCGAATGACAGCAAGGGGAGAGACCTGACCGAAAACCTCGGGATACAGGCGCCGAAGGAGCAAACTGCGGAGTGAATCTCTCAGGCAAAAGAACTCTTGCTCGACGCAACTCTGGAGAGTGTTTGTGCGGATGCGCAAACCACCAAAGGGGACGTCTTTGCGTATGCAAAGTAAACTTTCAGGTGCCAGGACAGAGAACCTTCATTTTACATGAGGTGTTTCTCTGTCCTTTTTTGTATGTTTTTAGCTGCGCCGTTGATAAAGGGGAGGAATTAGATGCTGAAAAGAACGCCGTTATTTGACCTGTATAAGGAATATGGAGGAAAAACGATTGATTTCGGAGGCTGGGAGCTTCCTGTTCAATTTTCTTCTATAAAAAAAGAACACGAGGCTGTCCGAACTGCAGCCGGTTTGTTTGATGTATCTCATATGGGAGAAGTCGAAGTGTCAGGGAACGACAGTCTGTCTTTTTTGCAAAGATTGATGACAAATGATGTTTCCGCGTTAACGCCAGGCCGTGCTCAATATACAGCGATGTGTTACCCGGATGGCGGAACCGTCGATGATTTGCTTATCTATCAAAAAGGGGAGAACCGCTATCTGCTTGTCATTAATGCTTCTAATATAGATAAAGACTTGGCTTGGATGAAAGAACATGCAGCAGGTGATGTGCAGATTGACAATCAGTCAGATCAAATCGCGCTCTTGGCTGTACAGGGACCGAAAGCAGAAGCGGTCTTAAAAAATATGACAGAGGCAGATGTGTCTGCATTAAAGCCGTTTGCGTTTATTGATGAAGCCGATATCAGCGGCCGCAAAGCACTTATTTCACGCACTGGCTATACGGGAGAAGACGGGTTTGAAATTTACTGCCGCAGTGATGATGCTATGCATATTTGGAAAAAAATCATCGATGCAGGGGATGCATACGGATTGATTCCATGCGGTCTCGGTGCACGTGATACACTCCGGTTTGAAGCGAAGCTCCCGCTCTACGGTCAGGAGCTGACCCGGGATATTACACCGATTGAAGCAGGTATAGGCTTTGCTGTAAAGCACAAAAAGGAGTCTGACTTTTTCGGTAAGTCAGTATTGAGTGAACAAAAAGAAAACGGAGCGAAACGCAAACTGGTCGGTCTCGAAATGATTGAAAAAGGGATACCGCGGCACGGATATGAGGTTTTCCAAAATGGCAAGTCTGTCGGAAAGGTGACAACCGGCACGCAGTCACCGACATTAGGGAAAAACGTCGGCCTTGCCTTAATTGATTTGGAAACGAGTGAGATCGGGACTGTTGTAGATGTAGAGATTCGCAAAAAATTAGTGAAAGCAAAGGTTGTCAAAACACCATTTTATAAACGCTAATATTTTTTCTTGGAGAGAGGAGACAACACATGAAGCACCGTTATTTGCCCGCAACAGAAAAGGATAAACAGGAGATGCTTGCTACTATCGGCGTAAGCAGCATCGATGATTTATTTGCTGATATACCGGAAAATGTCAAATATAAAAAAGAGTATCAAATTAAAAAAGCGAAATCAGAAACAGAATTAACAAGAGAACTGACAAAGCTGGCCTCTAAAAATCGTGATACCGTACAATACGCTTCTTTCTTAGGAGCGGGTGTATATGACCACTATCAGCCTGTCATTGTGGATCATGTCATTTCGCGCTCTGAGTTTTATACCGCATATACGCCTTATCAGCCAGAGATTTCACAAGGAGAGCTCCAGGCTATTTTTGAATTCCAAACGATGATCTGTGAACTGACAGGCATGGATATCGCAAACTCCTCGATGTATGACGGCGGAACAGCCTTGGCGGAAGCAGCAATGCTTGCTTCAGGCCACACGAAAAAGAAAAAAATCGTTGTGTCAAAAACCGTGCATCCTGAATCGCGAGAAGTGCTGAAAACGTACGCAAAAGGTCAGTATATTGATGTTGTTGAAGTACCCGCTGCGGATGGCGTTACGGATCTTGATGCATTGCGCCAAACCGTTTGCGAGAACACAGCCGCAGTGATCGTTCAGTACCCGAATTTTTTCGGCCGGATCGAGCCGTTAAAGGATATTGAGCCTATCGCTCATCAAGGGAAATCCATGTTTATTGTTTCAGCTAACCCGCTTGCGCTAGGTCTTCTCACTCCGCCGGGCAAGTTTCAGTCTGATATCGTCGTCGGTGATGCGCAGCCTTTCGGCATTCCTTCAGCTTACGGCGGCCCGCATTGCGGCTTTTTTGCCGTTACTAAAAAATTAATGCGAAAGGTGCCGGGCCGTCTCGTCGGACAAACGGAAGACGAAAACGGAAAAAGAGGCTTTGTGCTTACCCTGCAAGCCAGGGAGCAGCATATCCGCCGAGATAAAGCAACATCAAATATATGCTCGAACCAAGCTTTAAATGCGCTGGCAGCATCAGTGGCCATGACTGCTCTCGGAAAAAACGGCGTAAAAGATATAGCCGGCCAAAATCTCTTAAAAGCCAACTATGCAAAGCAAGAAGCAAAAAAAGCAGGCCTTACTGTTATGTTTGACGGGCCGATATTTAATGAATTTGTCATCAAACTGGATGAGCCGGTGAGAGCTGTGAACAAGCGTTTGCTGGCAAAAGGCATGATTGGCGGATATGATCTTGGGTTGACGTATCCGGAGCTGGACTGCCATATGCTGATTGCTGTAACGGAGCTGAGAACAAAAGAAGAAATTGACGCACTCATTCAGGAATTGGGGGATCGCCATGAGTAATCAGGACCAGGCACTTATTTTTGAACTTTCAAGAGAAGGCCGAATCGGCTATAGTCTGCCGGAGCTCGATGTACCGGAAATCGAATTGGGGGACCTCTTGTCAGACACCTATATTCGTGACGAAGACGCAGCGCTGCCGGAGGTTTCAGAGCTGGACATCATGCGCCATTATACAGCGCTGTCCAAACGCAATCACGGGGTGGATTCCGGTTTTTATCCTCTCGGTTCTTGCACGATGAAATACAATCCGAAAATCAATGAAAAAATCGCACGTATACCTGGTTTTGCTGCGATTCATCCTCTTCAGGATGAAGACACGGTGCAAGGCGCATTAGAGCTTTTATATGATTTAAGCAAGCACCTTGAAGAAATAACGGGAATGGATGGGGTTACGCTTCAGCCTGCTGCCGGAGCGCACGGCGAATGGACGGGGCTGATGATGATCCGTGCCTATCATGAAGCTCGCGGGGATTTCAAGCGGACGAAGGTCATTGTCCCTGATTCCGCGCATGGGACGAATCCTGCATCAGCAACAGTAGCAGGCTTTGAAACCGTTACGGTGAAATCGAATGAAAATGGGCTTGTTGATTTAGAGGATTTAAAAAGAGCAGTGAATGAAGAAACTGCAGCTCTTATGCTGACGAATCCGAACACGCTCGGCTTGTTTGAGGAGCAGATTACAGAGATGGCGGAAATTGTACACCAAGCGGGGGGGAAACTGTATTATGATGGCGCTAATTTAAATGCCGTTTTAAGCAAGGCGAGACCTGGAGATATGGGATTTGACGTGGTGCACCTCAACCTGCATAAAACATTCACAGGCCCTCATGGCGGCGGAGGCCCCGGCTCAGGCCCTGTCGGCGTAAAAGAAGATCTGATTCCTTATTTGCCAAAGCCAGTTTTAGTCAAAAAAGAAGGGCGCTTTACGTTTGATTATGACCGCCCTCATGCGATCGGCCGTGTGAAGCCGTATTACGGCAACTTTGGCATTAATGTGAGAGCGTATACGTATATTCGCTCCATGGGGCCTGACGGATTAAAGGCTGTTACTGAGAACGCAGTGTTAAACGCCAATTATATGATGAGAAAGCTCGCGCCTTATTACGATCTTCCGTTTGACCGCCATTGCAAGCATGAATTTGTATTATCAGGGAAGCGGCAGAAAAAGCTGGGAGTGCGTACGCTTGATATTGCAAAACGGCTCCTTGATTTCGGCTATCATCCGCCGACGATTTATTTCCCGCTTAATGTTGAAGAATGCATCATGATCGAGCCGACAGAGACCGAATCAAAGGAAACACTGGACGCGTTTATTGGTGCTATGATTCAAATCGCAAAAGAAGCGGAGGAGAATCCGGAGCTTGTTCAGGAGGCCCCGCATACAACGATTGTAAAAAGAATGGATGAAACAAAAGCGGCGAGACACCCGGTGCTCAGATACGAGGCGGTAGAAAGATAAATAAAAACAGCTGTCTACCAGACAGCTGTTTGCTTTATTTCTTCGCTTTAATCTTTCCGCCCCATTTTTTAAAGCCGCCTTTTAGGTTGTAAATCTCAGTGCAGCCGTTTTTGCGCAGGGTTTGTGCCGCGCGTCCGCTGCGGACACTGTTTTGGCAGTACAGGTAAACAGGCTTGTCCGTACGGATCTCATTTTTTCTCTGTTTCAGCTGGGAAAGCGGGATGTTGCGGGCGCCTAAAATATGTCCGCCCTCAAACTCATTTGGCTCGCGAACATCAATAAGCTGCGCTTTGCGGTAACCCGCGCGGAATTCTTCTTCGGTAAGTGTTTTCATAATTCGCTGCTGATAGACATATGAAGCAATCATATAGATGATAAACGCAGCAAAAATAATCAAAACGATCATATTAGACAATGTGATTCTACTCCTTTAGCATATAAAATCAAAACCCTGCATCATAAAACAAGGTCATAGAGCCGTTTTCGACAAATACTATTATAGTAAAGCACAGCGTGATTGTCATCTATAATGGAACTAAAATATTTTTCATTTTCCCGACAGTTTGATAAACTGATTCTATTAAAACGGTAAGGAAGGTCTTAAAATGCAAAAAGAAACTTGGCGGTTTATAGACTCAGGCAATGCAAGTCCTGCATTCAATATGGCGCTTGATGAAGCGCTTTTATATTGGCACAGCGAAAAGAAAATCCCCCCGGTTATCCGTTTTTACGGCTGGAATCCGGCGACACTTTCTGTAGGGTATTTTCAAAATATTAAAAAGGAAATCAATTTTGAAGCAGTACATAAATATAATCTCGGATTCGTCAGACGCCCGACCGGCGGGAGAGGTGTGCTGCACGATCAGGAACTGACATACAGCGTAATTGTTTCGGAAGAGCACCCCGAGATGCCGGCGACTGTTACTGAGGCTTACCGGGTTATTTCAGAAGGCATACTTCAAGGCTTTAGAAATCTCGGTCTGGACGCTTACTTTGCCATCCCGAGAACTGAAAAAGAAAAAGAAAGCTTAAAAAATCCGCGGTCATCTGTTTGTTTTGACGCGCCTTCGTGGTATGAGCTAGTGGTTGAGGGGCGCAAGGTAGCGGGAAGCGCGCAAACGAGACAAAAAGGCGTGATTCTTCAGCATGGCTCCATTCTTCTTGATTTAGATGAGGACAAGCTGTTCGATCTGTTCTTATATCCAAGTGAAAGAGTAAGAGAGCGGATGCAGCGCAATTTCAAAAATAAAGCGGTTGCCATTAATGAACTCACTGAAAAGCGGGTGACGATGGATGAGGCTCGTCAAGCCTTTAAAGAAGGATTTGAAACAGGTCTTAACATTCATTTGGAGCCATATGAACTTTCTCAGGAAGAGCTTGATTTTGTTCATCACTTGGCTGAAACAAAGTACGCTTCAGATGAATGGAATTATAAGCGGTAAACAGGGCTTTTGACCCGCGGAGCATCCTTGTTTTTTCAAGTTCATTAGTGTAAACTTGTAATGGTTTATAAAGATAAGGTGCTTTTTGGGAGGGTTTCGATGACAACACCAAGTATGGAAGATTATATTGAACAGATTTATATGCTGATTGAAGAAAAAGGATATGCACGAGTTTCCGATATCGCGGAAGCATTGGCAGTCCATCCCTCCTCTGTAACAAAAATGGTTCAAAAACTAGATAAAGACGAATATTTAATTTATGAAAAATATCGCGGTCTCGTGTTAACGTCTAAAGGGAAAAAAATAGGCAAACGGCTGGTATACAGACATGAATTGCTTGAGCAGTTTTTAAGAATCATTGGTGTTGATGAAGAGAAAATATATAACGATGTCGAAGGAATCGAACATCATTTAAGCTGGAACAGTATTGATCGCATCGGGGATCTTGTTCAATATTTTGAAGAAGATGATGCCCGTAAAAAAGATCTGAAATCAATCCAAAAGAAAACAGAACATCATAATCAGTAAAATGGCGGTCTCGAAGGAGGCCGTCTTTTTTGATACGCTGACGCCACCCGTCATTCGTTGGTCTATTTCTTCGCGTGTTTTCTTAAAATGGTAATAAACGATCGGATGGAGGGGGAGGGAATGAGATGTATATTGACGGTGTTTTTTCCGGCGGAGGAGTAAAAGGCATTGCGCTCGCAGGCGCTTATGAAGTGCTTGAGGAAAAAGGCTTCCGCTTTAAAAGAGTTGCGGGTACAAGCGCCGGCGCCATTATTGCCGCTTTCATTGCGTCAGGTTACACCAGTAAGGAAATCCACGCTTTAATTGAAGAAGTGGACGGAGAGAAATTGCTGGACCAGAGGTACTCATTTCTCCCCTTAAAGATGCTCCAGTGGGTTTCCATCTACTGGCGTCTTGGCTTATACAAAGGCGATACGATAGAAAAATGGATTGCTGATCTGTTAAGAGCGAAAGGCATAAGGGTTTTCGGCGATTTGCAGAAAGGGTCTCTGCGCCTTATTGCTTCTGATTTGACAAACGGCACCATGATTGTTTTGCCGGACGATTTGGCCCGTTACGGGTTAAATCCAGATATGTTCCCGGTTGCCAGAGCGGTCAGAATGAGCTGCAGCATCCCGTATTTCTTTGAACCGATAAAATTAAAAACGGACACAGGCACCGCCACGGTTGTCGACGGAGGCGTGTTAAGCAATTTTCCAATCTGGCTGTTTTCAAAGGAAAGAAAGCGCCCTGTGATCGGTGTCACGCTTGCGCCGCGTGAAAGAGAGCGTCCGAAAAAAAATATCCGCAACGCTTTTGAACTGTTCGGCGCCCTGTTTGAAACGATGAAGGATGCTCATGACGCAAGGCACATTGCGTCACGCTATGAACAAAATATCATTTTTCTCCCTGTCGATGACGTAATGGCCACTGATTTTCATTTAACACAACAAAAAAAACTAGCCCTGATTGAGCTAGGTAAAAGACGGACAGAGCTGTTTTTAAAGCAGTGGACCTATTAAAAAAGCGCTCTGTTTTTCTTTTTGTTTTTTTTCCCTTCTATAACAGTCAGCTGAGTCTGGCTTTTTTTCTTGAGAATCATCGGCTTAGGCTTGCTGGCGCTCGGAACGCTTCGCAGGTGGCTGACACGTCCCTTATGTCCGGCGCGGTGTTTTGCTTTTTGTTCTTTCATCCGGCGCCGCGATTGTTTCGCCGCTTTTTTGAAGGCTGCTCCTTCGCTGCCCGCATTTCGATTCATTACATATTTCACAATAAAATAAATAATGATACCTGCCACGATGACGGTTACCGCCATTTTTGCCATTTCTCCGGGATTGGTTACCAGCACATAGAGGAAACCGAACGCTCCCAGCGCAATTAATACAGCAATAATAGGTTGTACACGATGATTCATAACTGTCCACCTCCGAAAGTAATAGCAGGGCAACGGATTTTAGATGACGTTGTGAGAAGGCTTCTGATTTTGCTCAGACAATGCTTCGAGTCTGAGAAGTTCGTTAAAGCTTTCGATGGCAACTTCAACCTGGTCATCCTTAGGTTCCTTTGTGGTTAACAGCTGAAGCCAAAGTCCCGGGTACCCAAGTAATTTCAGACCGGGAATGTCACGCACTTTGTTTGTCAGCTGCAGAACTTCAAAGGATATACCAAGCACGACCGGTATCAGTGCGACACGATCTATAACACGCAGCCAAAGCGGATCTGTCGGAACGAGTAAATAAACAAACATGCCGACAATAATCGTAAATAAAATAAAGCTTGATCCGCAGCGGTAATGAAGCCGAGATTGGTTTTGGACATTCTCCACAGTAATTGGCAAATTCTGTTCATAACAGTTTATGACTTTATGTTCGGCTCCATGATATTGAAACACTCTTTTAATAAGCGGTGTCATGGACAAAAAATAGATGTAACCGAGCAGCAAAATCAACTTAAACAGGCTTTCAACCGCGATTTGCGCTGTGTCCGAGGAAAAAATCGGCCTTGTCAGTTCAGCTAAGAAAACTGGAACCAATGTAAATACGAATTTACTGAACAAAAATGATAGGACGCCTATAACTGCGAGGCTGAGATACATAGACAGCCCAGAGGATTTTTTTTCTTCCTGCTCAAGTGTCTCGTCTTCAGATGGATCGAGCCCGTAACGTTCGCTTGAAAAATTCAAATGCTTTGTGCCGTTTGCACTCGCTTCGATAATGGCCGCGATCCCCCGTAAAAACGGTATCTTTTTCACGATGTTCAGTTTCGGGTTGTGTTTGCGTGGAAGCTTAAAAAAGTCAATGCTTCCATCCGTTCTTCTGATGGCTGTAACGTAATGATGCTTTCCGCCAAACATAACGCCTTCCACAACAGCCTGCCCGCCGTAAGCGGGCGGAACTTTATGTTTTGACATATTATCAACCTGCCTATTTCTTTAGGATTGCTAACCATTTCCTTTCACTCTATTGTACAGGAAACAACGCTAAACCTCTAGATTGACAGGCTGAAAAAATTGCCATAGCCTTGCTTTTTCTACATGCATTATACCCTTTATTTTCAAATTTTACTCGCAGCTGTCAAAAAGTGTGAGCTTTTTTATTGACATTTCATTTTTTGGGCACACTTTAACTGGAGGTGCCATGATGACAAGCGAAAAAGATACAGAACAAAATGAAGAATTGAATGAGAAGCAAAAGCCGCCTGTTTCAATGGCCGGAAGGGTGGCGGCAACAGGTTTTTGCGGAGGCGTACTTTGGAGTTTCGTTGCTTATATCGCATATTTGTTTCATTTTTCCGAAATCAGCCCGAATATGATATTGCAGCCGTTTGTGCTCGGAGAGTGGAAAAAACATGGGCTGGGAACAGTAATCAGCATCATTTTAATTGGAGTAATTTCAATTGGCGCAGCGTTTCTTTATTTTCTTCTATTGAAACGTTTAAAAACAATGTGGCCGGGTATTTTATACGGCTTGGTGCTTTGGCTGCTCGTGTTTTTTGTCTTTAATCCGATTTTTCCAGATGTGCGCACGGTGACCGAACTGACATCAGATACAATTATTACGACCATTTGCATTTATTTGCTTTACGGGCTGTTTGTCGGGTATTCCATTTCATTTGAATACAATGAGCTGAATTCGGAAAAGCTTGCACGTGCGCTGGGAATGCATAGAGAATAGTGTATAATCCTTTTCCAGTATGATAAAATGTTCACGAGAAGTGAACATTTTTTACATGAGAAACCCTCGCGAAAAGGAGAGATTATGTGCCTCATTTTTTGATTTTGAACGGACCGAATGTTAACCGGCTTGGGAGTCGTGAGCCTGAAGTATTCGGCGGCCAGACACTGACCGATATTGAAACAGATCTTTTTCAGTTTGCTGAAGCCTTACATATCCAGCTCACTTTCTTCCAGTCTAATCACGAAGGTGATTTGATAGATGCGATACATGAGGCTGAGGAGCAATACAGCGGGATTGTTCTGAACCCCGGCGCCCTGAGTCATTACAGCTATGCGATCAGGGATGCTGTTTCAAGCATCAGTCTTCCTGTGGTAGAGGTGCATTTATCAAACTTATACGCCAGGGAAGAATTCAGGCATCAGTCGGTTATCGCTCCTGTTGCGAAAGGGCAGATTGTCGGTCTTGGAGCTGAAGGCTACAAGCTTGCTGTTCGCTACTTATTAAGCCAGCAAGGGGGAGAATCAAGATGAAGCTAGAGAAATTAAGAAACCTGTTTGGACAGCTGGGAATTGACGGCATGCTGATTACAAGCAGCACGAATGTACGCTATATGACAGGGTTTACAGGTTCGGCGGGTTTGGCTGTTATATCGGGTGACAAAGCAGCGTTTATTACGGATTTTCGTTATACTGAGCAGGCGAAGGTTCAGGTAAAGGGTTTTGAGATCATTGAACATGGCGGCAGCTTGATTCAGACCACTGCCGACACTGTTGAATCGTTTGGCATCAAGCGTCTCGGCTTTGAACAGAACAGTATGACATATGGCACTTACGCTTCATACAGCGCCGTTATCAGTGATGCCGAATTAGTGCCTGTGGCTGAATCCGTGGAAAAGTTGCGCTTGATTAAGTCTAGTGAAGAGATTAAGATATTAGAGGAAGCTGCGAAGATTGCAGATGATGCCTTCAGACATATCTTGACGTTTATGAAACCCGGCATTTCTGAAATCGCTGTTGCCAATGAGCTGGAGTTTTATATGAGAAGCCAGGGAGCAGACAGCTCTTCTTTTGATATGATTGTCGCCTCAGGCCTTCGTTCAAGCCTTCCGCACGGTGTGGCCAGTGACAAACTGATTGAAAGCGGAGACCTTGTTACGCTTGATTTTGGCGCTTATTATAAAGGATATTGTTCTGATATTACCCGGACGGTCGCTGTAGGTCAGCCCAGTGATCAATTGAAGGAGATCTATCAGGTTGTATTTGATGCTCAGGCGCTTGGCGTCGCACATATTAAGCCGGGAATGACAGGAAAAGAGGCTGACGCCCTCACAAGGGATCATATTGCTGCAAAAGGCTACGGTGACTATTTCGGCCATTCAACCGGGCACGGGCTCGGCATGGAAGTTCATGAATCGCCGGGATTATCCGTCAGATCTTCAGCTATCCTTGAACCGGGTATGGTGGTCACAGTGGAGCCGGGCATTTACATACCAGAAACAGGCGGTGTCCGCATTGAAGATGACATCGTGATTACAGAAAACGGCAACCGGACAATCACCCATTCCCCAAAAGAACTTATTATTTTGTGATTGGAATATAGGAGGACATTAAACATGATTTCAGTTAACGATTTCCGTACAGGATTAACAATTGAAGTAGATGGCGGCATTTGGCGCGTCGTTGACTTCCAGCACGTAAAACCTGGAAAAGGTGCGGCATTTGTCCGCTCTAAACTCCGCAACCTTCGCACTGGCGCGATTCAGGAAAAAACATTCCGCGCTGGTGAAAAAGTAGCGAAAGCGCAAATTGAAACCAAAACAATGCAATATCTATATGCAAACGGAGATCAGCACGTATTTATGGATACTTCTTCTTATGAGCAGCTTGAACTGAGCGCAACTCAAATCGAAGAAGAATTAAAATACCTGCTAGAAAACATGTCTGTGCATATCATGATGTACCAGGATGAAACACTTGGTATCGAACTTCCAAACACAGTTGAGCTGAAAGTTGTTGAAACTGAACCTGGTATTAAAGGTGATACAGCGTCAGGCGGTACAAAACCTGCGAAAACTGAAACCGGGCTTGTTGTAAACGTGCCGTTCTTTGTGAATGAAGGCGACACACTTGTTGTCAATACATCAGACGGTTCTTACGTTTCAAGAGCATAGAAAGAAAAAAAGAAGTCTGTTCCCAAATGGGAGCAGGCTTTTTTTGTGCCCAAAAACAGAATCTTTCTTTTATACGAAAATGACAAGACTACTTCAGCAAGCTAGAGCATATCATATAAAAAAATGGGAGGTTGGGAGAGTGCTATGAAATTTTTACTTGGAAATATCAATTCTACTGTTTTAACAATGGCGGGATTACGAGTTTTATCCTCTATGATTGAGCTGACGGCAGCAATTGTCATGCTTGTGACCAACGATGTCCGGAAGGCGGTTGTGGTTAACAGCATTCTCGCTATTGTCGGTCCGTTGATTTTTATCATTACGATGACTGTCGGAATCTACCAAATTGCCGGGCAGCTTTCGTATGCAAAGCTGATTCTGATTTTTACGGGTGTTGTCTTGATTTTGGCGGGTGTTCATAAATAAAGAGAGGCTTGTCATAAAGTCTGCCTCACATCATACATTTTAAAGAAGCCAATCGGTAGAAAGGAGGAGGCTCTGTTGAATGAAATCGCTGAGGTTCTCCCTGAATCCATGAAAAACGCCCTTTCTGAAATACCGGAACAACAATGGCTGGAAATCGAAGAAGTCAGAATTCGGATCAACCGCCCTGTTGAATTGATTCGAAGAGGACAACCTGTTTATTTGTCCTATGCGGGCACGGCCGAGGATGCCCATCTGATCCTGAGCCGGCTCAGCAACTATAGTATGTATACACTTGAAGAAGAGCTGAAGAAAGGGTATGTCACGATCAGAGGCGGCCACAGAGTCGGACTGGCGGGCAGAGTCATTACGGAAAACGGAGGTGTGAAAGGCCTCCGTGACATCGCATCTTTTAATATACGAATTGCCCGGCAAAAGCTGGGGATTGCGGAGCCACTGCTTCCATACTTATATCAAAGCAGCTGGCTGAATACGCTGATTATCGGACCGCCCCAAACCGGCAAAACAACACTTCTCCGGGACCTTGCGAGGCTCTCAAGCACCGGCAAAAAACCCATGCTGCCCGTTAAGACAGGAATCGTCGATGAACGGTCAGAAATTGCCGGATGTCTTCGCGGCATTCCGCAGCATCAATTTGGTCAGAGAATTGACGTGTTAGACGCCTGTCCAAAAGCTGAAGGGCTGATGATGATGATTCGATCTATGAGCCCTGAGGTGATGATTGTCGATGAAATCGGGCGTATGGAAGATACAGATGCACTTCTGGAGGCACTGCATGCCGGTGTTTCAGTAATCGTATCGGCGCATGGCTGGAGCATATCCGACCTGATGAAGCGGCCTTCATTGAAGCGTTTGTGGGAAGAAAGAGCCTTTGACCGCTATTTGGAATTATCAAGAGCAAAAGGGCCGGGCACAGTGAGCCAAATTTATGACAAAGACGGAAATGTGCTGTCTAGGACGACGGGCGTGAAAACATGCTGAAGCTGCTGGGCGCTGTATTCATTGTGGTAGCGACAACATGGACAGGTTTTGAGATGGCGAAGATTTATACAGAACGGCCGCGGCAAATCCGCCAGCTGCGTGCGGCGCTTCAATCCCTCGAGGCTGAAATCATGTACGGCCATACACCGCTTCATACTGCTTCACAGCAGATTGCCAAACAGCTCGCACAGCCTGTTTCAGCTCTTTTTTCCGCATTCAGTGATCAGCTGGACAAGGGAAGTGATTCCGCGAAAACGGCGTGGGAGCAAAGCTTAAAGAAGGTATGGGATACCCTGTCTTTGAAAAAAAGCGAATACGAAGTGCTGAAGCAGTTTGGCGAGACGCTCGGGATTCATGATCGAATCTCTCAGCAAAAGCACATCAAGCTGGCGCTGACACATTTGGAAGCCTCTGAAGCGGATGCTGAGCAGGCGCAAGCGAAAAATGAAAAGATGATAAAAAGTTTGGGCTTTTTAGCGGGCTTGTTACTCATTCTTCTATTGATGTAAACGTGAGGGGAGCAAAAATAAAATGGGAGTAGACGTGAATGTCATATTTCAAATTGCCGGAGTGGGAATCGTGGTCGCTTTTTTACACACGATATTGGATCAGATGGGCAAGAAAGAATACGCTCAGTGGGTGACGCTGTTAGGTTTTATCTATATTTTATTTATGGTCGCCACGATTGTAGATGACCTATTTAAAAAGATAAAAGCTGTGTTTTTATTCCAAGGATAGGGGGGCTTGCAGATTGACATTGTTCAAATTGTAGGTTTAGGGCTGATCGCCACCTTCCTTTCTTTAATTGTAAAAGAACAAAAGCCGACTTTTGCGTTTTTAATCGTCGTTTTTGCCGGATGTGCCATTTTTCTTTATTTGGTAGACCAAATCTACGACATTATTCGAATGATAGAAAAAATTGCGATTAATGCAAATGTCAACATGGTCTATGTTGAAACCATTTTAAAGATTATCGGAATCGCCTATATTGCTGAATTCGGGGCACAGCTCACAAAAGATGCCGGTCAAGGAGCCATCGCCTCGAAAATAGAATTGGCGGGGAAAATTTTAATACTCGTAATGGCTGTGCCTATTTTAACCGTCATTATCGAAACGATTCTCGGACTTATACCTTCTATGTCATAACCGAAAGGAGGCGGTAGATTGAAGCGCTTTCAATGGGTTTTGCTTTTGGCCGTGCTGATCATAGCAGGCCGTGCAGAAATTGTACAAGCAGCTGGTAATGCAGAACAAACGGAAGACCATGCTGAAACAGCCGAGCAATTAGCGGAAAGGACAGCAGCCTCGCTTGAAACAGATAAGATCGGGGAATTTTGGAATGACATTATGACAGAATACGGCGGACTGCTGCCGGAAAGCCAAAAAGGCAGCTTAATGGAGTTTATCAATGGCGATAAATCATTCTCACCGCAAGAATGGCTGAAAGCTCTCTTTTCTTACTTGTTTCATGAAGTGCTTGCCAACGGAAAGCTGCTGGGCACATTGATTTTGCTCACGATTTTTTGCGTCATTCTGCAGCTTTTGCAAAATGCTTTTCAGCAAAGCACCGTCAGTAAGGTCGCTTACTCAATTGTGTACATGGTGCTGATTATCCTTGCGCTTAATAGCTTTCATGTGGCAATTAACTATGCAACTGAGGCGATTCAGACGATGACCAGCTTTATCCTGGCGCTCATTCCGCTCCTCTTGGCGCTTTTGGCTTCCTCAGGCGGAGCTGTATCTGCTGCCTTCTTTCATCCTGTTATCCTCTTCCTGATGAACACGAGCGGTCTCTTGATTCAGAATATCGTCATGCCGCTGATTTTTTTATCAGCGATTCTGAGCATTGTCAGCACGATGACTGAACAATACAAAGTAACGCAGCTGGCTAACCTGCTCAGAAATATCGCCATCGGAGCACTGGCTGTTTTTCTTACCATCTTTCTCGGCGTCATCTCTGTTCAGGGAGCCTCAGCTGCAGTGACAGACGGCATTACGCTCAGGACGGCTAAATTTATAACCGGAAATTTTATTCCTGTGCTTGGCCGAATGTTTACAGACGCAACAGATACAGTAATCAGCGCCTCTTTACTGCTGAAAAATACGGTAGGGATTCTCGGTGTCGCTATTTTGATCTGTATTGCGGCATTTCCGGCAATCAAAGTGCTTTCCCTCGCTTTTATTTATAAGCTGGCAGCCGCGATTCTTCAGCCGCTAGGAGGCGGGCCCGTCATCACCTGCCTCGACGTCATCAGCAAAAGCGTCATTTATATTTTTGCAGCTCTCGCCATTGTGTCTCTCATGTTTTTTTTAAGCCTTACTGTCATAATCACAGCCGGAAACCTCACGATGATGATGAAATGAAGGAGGCAGGCGAATGAGTTTTTTAACGGAATGGCTTACCACCATCGTGTTGTTTATCCTATTTGCAATTGTGATTGATATGCTGTTGCCGAGCTCCAGCATGCAAAAGTACGCAAAAATGGTAGTCAGCCTGCTCTTGATTGTCGTCATGCTTACGCCGATTTTTAAACTTTTCAAGACAGACCCCGAAGTCATCTTTGAATATCTCACAAAAAACGGGCAGTCAGAGTCTGCCGACATAAAAAATCAAATCAATTCAAAAAAAATAGAAATACAAGCTTCCCAGCGCGCATATATTCTAGAAGAAATGGCTGTCCAACTAAAAAAGAAAGCGGAGGAGAGATTCAGTCATGATGAATATAAAGTAGGCCGCATCAAACTCACGGCAGGAGAAAAGGTAGATTCAGAAGAGGATATTAAAACAATCAGCGTGTATATGGCCCCGTCTTCTGAAAAAACGGTCCAAACGGTCGCGCCGGTCCACATTGATACAGATCATGCATACGTAACGAAAGAAGCAGCCGAACAAAAAGAAGCCAAACAGATACAAACGCAGCTCGCGGACATTTGGGAAATCGGAAGTGAGAAAATTACGGTTCATATGGAAGGCGGGGAGAGTGTCGGCAATGAATAAAAACGGATTATGGAATGTATTGAAAAAGCAGTTTCTTCCGGGACAAATGAAGGACGGCGAAAAGCCGAAGCTGACCAAATATCATTACTTTCTATTCGTTTTTGTTCTCGGAGTTTCCTTTATGCTTGTCAGCCAGCTGTTTTCTTCACCTGAGAAAACAGAAAACGCCAAAACGATAACGGCCGTATCATCGCAACATTCCGCAGACAGCAAAGAGAAAACAGCTGAAGTGTTTAAAGCCTCAAAATCTGATAAACCTAAAGACTCGATCGATGACTATGAAAAAGAATACGAAAATCAGCTGAAAGAAATTCTTGAAACAATCATTGGTGTGGACGATGTCTCGGTTGTCGTGAATGTAGATGCAACGTCGCTGAAAGTATACGAAAAAAACAAATCAAACAAAAATACAACCACTGAAGAAACTGACAAAGAAGGCGGAACAAGAAGCGTTACAGACCAAACATCGGAGGAAGAAATCGTCATGATCAAAAACGGCGATAAAGAAACACCTGTCGTCGTCCAAACGAAAAAACCTGATATACGCGGTGTACTCGTTGTTGCTCAAGGAGTGGACAACGTTCAAATAAAACAAACCATTATCGAAGCGGTGACACGGGTCCTGGATGTTCCAAGCCACCGGGTTGCGGTTGCCCCTAAAAAAATAAAGGAGGATTCATAAATGCTTAAAAAACAAACCGTTTGGCTATTAACAATGCTCAGTCTTGTCGTGGTGTTAAGCGTCTACTATATCATGTCGCCGGAAAGCAAAAACGCTGTGCAGATGCAAAGTGAAAAAAGCGCGTCTGACAGCGGAGAGGTCGCAACTGAAAAAGCGCCTGCCAAGCAAGACACGAAGGAAAAAAGCGGTACAGAAACTGAAAAAGGAAAAGAAGATGGAACAAAGGGAACGAAAGATTCATCAGCAGACAAGGAAACATCCGCTGAAGCCAGTGAAAAAGGAACTGTTGTTACGGAAACAGCCGATGATGATCTGTTTACAACGTACCGTCTTGATTTAGAAGATGCCAGAAGCAAAGAAAGAGAAGAGCTGAATGCGATTGTGTCAAGCGATGATGCAACAGCCAAGGAGAAAAGCGAAGCATACGATAAAATGACGGCTCTCAGTGAAGTGGAAGGAACAGAAAAACAGCTGGAAACGCTGATTAAAACACAAGGTTACGAGGATGCGCTCGTTAATGCTGAAGGAGATAAAATCAATATTACAGTCAAATCAGACAAACACTCCAAATCGAAGGCGACAGCCATTATAGACCTTGTCGCAAAAGAAATCAAAACAATGAAAGATGTCGCTGTCACATTTGAACCATCCAAGTAAGAAAGAGGAAAAAGAAGCCCGCTAAACAAGCGGGCTTTTTGCGTTGCTGTCATATTAGAGTTGAATTCAAAAGTCCGCTCCTGTAAGATGAACATAGTATGTACTTTTAGTAGTAACCTATAAAAAAGAAATTTCATACATAGGAGTGCGATTGAATGTTAAATATCAAAGAAATCCACGAGCTGATTAAAGCAATTGACGAGTCTACAATTGACGAATTCGTATATGAAAATGAAGGTGTATCCTTAAAACTGAAAAAACACGAAGCAGGCACGGTTCAAGTCATGCAGCAGGCACCGGCAGCACCTGTACAAGCACAGGCTCCGCAGGCAGTTCAGCCGCAAGCGCAGCAAGCAGCGGCACCTGCCCAAGAAGCACCAAAGCAAGATGAGAATCTGCATAAAATCACTTCACCAATGGTAGGAACATTTTATGCTTCTTCATCACCGGAAGCTGGCCCGTATGTAACAGCCGGTTCAAAAGTAAATGAAAACACAGTTGTTTGCATTGTAGAAGCGATGAAGCTTTTCAACGAAATCGAAGCAGAAGTGAAAGGCGAAATCGTTGAAGTATTAGTAGAAAACGGCCAGCTGGTCGAATACGGACAACCTCTATTTCTTGTAAAAGCGGAGTAAGGAGACTGAACATGATTAAAAAGCTATTGATCGCCAACAGAGGAGAAATTGCTGTCAGAATCATCAGAGCCTGCAGAGAGCTCGGAATTGAGACTGTCGCTGTTTATTCAGAAGCTGATAAAGATGCCCTTCATGTTCAAATGGCCGATGAAGCTTTTTGTATCGGACCGAAAGCATCAAAAGACAGCTATTTAAACGTTACAAATATTGTGAGTGTTGCAAAGCTGACTGGCACGGACGCCATTCATCCGGGATACGGATTTTTAGCTGAAAATGCTGATTTCGCTGAATTATGTGAAGAAGTGAATGTCACGTTTGTCGGCCCGAGCGCTGACGCCATTTCAAAAATGGGAACAAAAGACGTTGCGCGGGAAACGATGAAACAGGCCGGCGTGCCAATCGTACCGGGTTCACAGGGAATTATAGAAAATGTGGAAGAAGCGGTTTCGCTTGCTAATGAAATTGGGTATCCTGTAATTATAAAAGCCACCGCAGGCGGAGGCGGAAAAGGAATTAGGGTTGCTCGCACTGAAGAGGAACTGATTAATGGCATTAAGATTACACAGCAGGAAGCGGCAACTGCATTCGGAAATCCAGGTGTATACATCGAAAAATACATAGAAGATTTTCGCCACGTTGAGATCCAAGTGCTTGCTGATAACTACGGAAATACGATCCATTTGGGCGAACGCGACTGCTCGATCCAAAGACGCCTGCAAAAGCTTTTGGAAGAATCACCATCTCCTGCCCTTGATTCAGAAATCAGGGAGCAAATGGGGGATGCAGCGGTAAAGGCTGCAAAAGCGGTTGGCTATACAGGTGCTGGAACAGTTGAATTTATCTATGACTACAATGAACAGCGCTATTACTTCATGGAAATGAACACGAGAATTCAGGTAGAGCACCCAGTCACAGAAATGGTGACGGGAACTGACCTGATCAAGGAACAAATCAAAGTGGCATCAGGAATGGAACTGAGCCTCAAGCAAGAAGATGTTGAATTTGAAGGCTGGGCCATCGAATGCCGAATCAACGCAGAAAACCCAAGTAAAAATTTCATGCCGTCACCTGGTGAAATTAAAATGTACCTGCCTCCTGGCGGTCTTGGTGTCCGTGTCGATTCAGCTGCGTACCCTGGCTATTCCATCCCACCGTACTATGACAGCATGATTGCAAAGGTAATCACATACGGAAAAACGAGGGATGAAGCGATTGCCCGCATGAAGCGCGCATTGAGCGAATTCGTCATCGAAGGCATTGAGACAACAATCCCTTTCCATTTAAAACTGCTTGAACACGAAACATTTGTGAGCGGAGAGTTTAATACGAAATTTTTAGAAACATATGATGTAATGGGCTCATAATTTTTACGGAGGTGAATTGAATGAAAGACAACAGCTTGCTTAAAATGGATCACGAAGATACGCATTTGGGTAAGGTTGAGATTGCACCGGAGGTCATTGAGGTCATTGCCGGCATTGCAGCATCAGAAGTTGATGGTGTTGCCGAAATGCGCGGAAACTTTGCGACAGGCGTCGTCGAGCGCTTTGGCAAAGTGAATCATGGCAAAGGTGTCAAAGTCGACCTGGCGGATGACGGAATTACGATCGATGTATACTGTGTCGTTACATTTGGCGTTTCGATTCCGAAAGTTGCAGCATCCGTTCAGGAAAACATTCGTCAAACCTTATTAAATATGACGTCTCTTTCGATTAACGAGATCAATATTCACATCGTCGGCATTCAATTTGACACAAAAGCCCAAGAAGTCCAAATCGACGAAGAAATGTAAATGGCTTAACACGAAACCAAGGGGAGGGCGGCCCTTTGGTTTTTTTACACGTTACCCTTTATTTCAAAGCATGAAGAAAGCCGGCTTACATAGCCGAGTTTCTTCATGAACGTGAAATCCGAATAATCATATTAAGGTGTGTGAAAATATTCGGCAATAGGGTAAAAAAACCTTGATTTCAATATGCGGATACGAAAAAAATATGTTATGATCTCTTTGTGGCTTAACGACAAGCGGATAAAGAGGATCAAAGGAGAAAGAAAATGAAAAGAAGAACAGCAAGAGAAAAAGCTTTGCAGGCACTATTTCAAATTGATGTCAGCGATATTGCAGTGAATGAAGCCATAGAACACGCACTGGATGAAGAAAAAACAGATCCTTTCTTTGAACAGCTTGTACACGGGGTATTGGAACACCAAGACCAGCTGGATGAAATGATCTCCAAGCATCTGGTGAATTGGAAGCTCGATCGGATTGCCAATGTTGACCGTGCGATTTTGCGCCTGGCAGCATATGAAATGGCATATGCCGAAGACATTCCGGTGAATGTCTCCATGAACGAAGCGATTGAGCTGGCAAAACGGTTTGGTGATGACAAAGCGACAAAGTTTGTAAACGGGGTTCTTTCTAACATTAAATCTGATATTGAACAATCATAGGAGGAAAGAAAATGACTGCAACAATCATCGACGGAAAAGAAACGGCTAGAGAAAAACGCGAACAATTGGCAAAAGAGGTAGAAGAGCTTAAAAAGCAAGGCGTCACTCCCGGACTGGCGGTTATTTTGATTGGAGATGATCCTGCTTCTCACTCTTACGTGCGAGGAAAGAAAAAAGCGGCAGAGACAATGGGAATGAATTTCAAGCTCGATCAATTTGACAGCAGCCTCACAGAAGCTGAACTGCTTTCCATTATTGATCAATATAACCAAGACCCTGAGTTTCATGGCATTCTCGTTCAGCTTCCGCTCCCAGACCATATTTCTGAAAAAGCGGTGATCGAACGTATCTCCCCTGATAAAGATGTAGACGGTTTTCATCCGTTAAACGTAGGGAAAATGCTGCTTGGCGAAGATACGTTTCTTCCTTGCACGCCTCATGGAATTGTTGAGCTTTTGAAGAAAACCAATATTGACCTTTCCGGTAAAGAGGTTGTTGTAGTCGGCCGAAGCAACATTGTCGGCAAACCTGTCGGCCAGCTTTTATTAAATGAAAACGCGACGGTTACTTACTGTCATTCAAGAACAGAAAATATTACTGAACATACGAAAAAAGCGGACATCCTGGTGGTGGCAGTCGGCAGAGCCAACTTCATCAATGCAGACCAGATCAAAGAGGGCGCTGTTGTCATTGACGTCGGCGTTAACCGTCTGGAAAACGGAAAGCTTTGCGGAGACGTTGAATTTGAAGGGGCAAAGGAAAAAGCGTCCTTCATCACGCCGGTTCCGGGCGGAGTAGGTCCGATGACCATCACGATGCTTGCGCATAATACTGTTAAATCTGCGAAACGTACGTTATCATAGATAATTGGAGATATTCACAGGCGAAATGTTTGCCCGCCTTGAATATGAGCACGATACCCGCTTCTTCAGGCTCCTAAAGCCAGGGCGGGTTTTCTTTAGTTATGGTGCAGGAATGCTTAGGAGAGGAGTTTTTAGACATGGGTGAAGCAGCGTATGTGACCGTCTCAGCGCTGACAAAGTATATAAAACGAAAATTCGATGTAGATCCTCACCTTGAAAATATTTGGATTAAAGGCGAATTGTCGAATGTAAAGATACACACACGAGGGCATATTTATTTCACTTTAAAAGACGAAAACGCAAGAATGCAGTCGGTGATGTTCGCGAGACAAAGCGAGCGTCTGCCTTTTAAACCTGAAAACGGAATGAAAGTGCTGGTAAGAGGCGGAATTTCCGTATATGAACCGAGCGGAAACTATCAATTATATGCCAAAGAAATGCAGCCTGACGGGGTTGGAGCGCTTTATTTAGCGTACGAAGAATTAAAAAAGAAGCTTGCCGGAGAAGGTTTATTTGACGACCGCTACAAAAAACAAATCCCCGCATTTCCAGCCACAATCGGGGTTGTGACATCTCCAACGGGTGCCGCTGTCAGAGACGTTATTACAACTCTAAAAAGAAGATATCCCCTTGTAAAAGTCATTGTTCTTCCAGCGCTCGTACAAGGTGAAAATGCGAGCAGATCCATCGTTACGCGCATTGAAGAGGCAAATGAAAAAGAGATTTGCGACGTATTAATTGTCGGGAGAGGCGGCGGTTCGATAGAAGAACTGTGGGCATTCAATGAAGAAATTGTAGCACGCGCCATCTTTGCTTCCAATATTCCGATTATATCGGCAGTCGGACATGAGACGGATTTTACGATCAGTGATTTTGTCGCCGATATCAGAGCCGCGACGCCAACAGGAGCAGCTGAGATTGCTGTGCCTCATACCACTGATTTAATCGAACGGACAAAAACAGCGGAAGTCAGAATGACAAGGGCGATGCAGCAGCACCTCGGCCAGAAAAAAGAACGGATTCAAACGCTGCAATCGTCCTATGCCTTTCGTTTTCCAAAGCGTTTGTATGCGCAAAAAGAGCAGCAGTTTGACCTCGCGTACCAGCAGTTTCAAGCACAGCTGACCGCTCTTTTAGATCGGAAAAGCAGACAGCTGGAGCGTGAAACGTACAGGTTAGAGGCACTGCATCCTCATGAACAGCTGAAACAAGCGAGAACACGATACCAGGAACAAACAAATCAGCTGAGAAAAAATATGAATATCCAAATGAAGCAGCTGCATTCCCAATTTCAAACCATTCTTGGCAAGCTGAATGCACTAAGTCCTCTTCAAGTGATGGAGAGAGGATACAGCTTGGCTTATAAAGAAGATAAACTCATTAAAAGTGTCAGTCAAATAGAAGAGCAGGACCGGCTTGAAGTCAAGCTGAAGGATGGCGTGCTGACCTGTGAAGTATTAGAAAAGAGAGGGGAAGAAAAATGACAGACGTGAAAAAAAATGAAAACATGACATTTGAAGAAGCGATGAAAGGGCTTGAGAGCATTGTATCAAAGCTTGAAGAGGGAGATGTGCCTCTAGAGCAAGCCATTAACTATTTCCAAGAAGGCATGGCTCTGTCAAAAATGTGCCATGAAAAGCTGCAAAAAGTCGAAAAGCAAATGGACTTCATTTTAAAAGAAGACGGCGAACTGGCACCTTTCAGTGTTCAGGAGGAAGACGAAGGTGACAAATAAATTAACGAGCTTTCTGGCGGACCGGAAAAAAACAATTGAAAATCAGCTCTCTGTCTATACAGAAAAGCTGGATATGCCGGACTCATTAAAGAAATCTATGCTGTATTCTCTAGAGGCCGGCGGAAAGCGGTTGCGGCCTCTGATTGTACTGGCTGTTTTAAACGCATATGGAAAAAGCGAAAAAGACGGCATTCCGGTCGGCTGTGCTGTCGAAATGATTCACACGTATTCGTTAATTCATGATGATCTTCCATGCATGGATGATGACGATTTGCGCCGTGGGAAGCCGACAAACCATAAAGTGTTTGGTGAAGCGACGGCAGTATTAGCGGGTGACGGGCTGCTCACAGAAAGCTTTAAGCTGATTACCGCCCACGTGTCAGACGAGGTGTCAGCAGAAAAGCGCCTGCGGCTTGTGAATGAACTGATTTCAGCGGCAGGCACCGAAGGCATGGTCGGTGGGCAAGTAGCTGATATGGAAGCGGAAAACCGACAAGTCACGCTTGAAGAGCTCGAATCCATTCATGAACGGAAAACTGCCAAGCTCCTTGGCTTTTGTGTAATCGCCGGTGCTATTTTGGCTGATGCGCCTGAGGAAGACATTGAAACACTGCGTACCTTCAGCAGCCACATTGGAATCGGATTTCAAATCAGAGACGATATTTTAGATTTAGAAGGCAGTGAAGAGAAAATCGGCAAACGTGTCGGCTCGGATACCACAAATGACAAATCGACATACCCGTCGCTTCTTTCATTGGAAGGGGCCAAACATAAATTGGATGTTCATATAAAAGAGGCGAAGCGATTGATCGGCGGACTCTCTCTTCAAAAAGAACTTTTATATGAGCTTTGTGATTTAATTGCGGCAAGAGATCACTAAAACGATCCTAATTTGAAGCGGCTGCACGAGATATGGTAAAATGTAAGCAGTTTATATGAAAAATGAAAAGGAAAAGCGCGTTTGTCTTTTTTTATGTCTGAGATTATTGTCAGCTCGGCATGCAAAAGACATGTATCATTGCAGAAATTCATGCTGAAAGTGAGTTGATCCGCTTTGGATCTTTTATCAATACAGGACCCGTCGTTTTTAAAAAACATGTCCATTGATGAATTAGAGAAATTAAGTGATGAAATCCGTCAGTTTTTAATTACAAGTTTATCCGCTTCCGGCGGCCACATCGGCCCAAACTTAGGTGTCGTAGAGCTTACTGTTGCTCTGCATAAGGAATTTAACAGCCCGAAAGACAAATTTTTATGGGATGTAGGCCATCAATCGTATGTCCATAAGCTGCTGACAGGACGCGGAAAAGAATTTGCGACGCTTCGCCAGTACAAAGGGCTTTGCGGATTTCCAAAGCGGAGTGAAAGCGAGCACGATGTTTGGGAAACCGGGCACAGCTCGACTTCTCTGTCAGGCGCGATGGGAATGGCAGCTGCCCGTGATATTAAAGGAACGGATGAATATATTATTCCGATCATAGGTGACGGCGCGCTGACCGGCGGTATGGCGCTCGAAGCCCTTAACCACATCGGCGACGAGAAAAAAGACATGATTGTCATCCTTAATGATAATGAAATGAGTATTGCACCGAATGTCGGTGCCATTCACTCTATGCTCGGACGGCTCCGTACTGCGGGGAAATACCAGTGGGTCAAAGATGAGCTTGAATACTTATTTAAAAAGATTCCGGCAGTTGGGGGCAAGCTTGCCGCCACTGCGGAACGAGTCAAAGACAGCCTGAAATACATGCTCGTCTCCGGAATGTTTTTCGAGGAGCTCGGTTTTACGTATTTGGGCCCAGTGGACGGACATTCTTATCATGAGCTGATTGAGAATCTTCAATACGCCAAAAAAACGAAAGGCCCTGTTCTTCTGCATGTCATCACGAAAAAAGGGAAGGGGTACAAACCGGCTGAGACCGATACGATTGGGACATGGCATGGTACCGGACCATATAAAATTAATACCGGTGACTTTGTAAAGCCGAAAGCCGCAGCTCCTTCGTGGAGCGGTCTTGTCAGCGGAACTGTGCAGCGAATGGCGCGCGAGGACGGACGCATTGTAGCCATTACGCCGGCTATGCCTGTCGGTTCAAAGCTCGAAGGTTTCGCAAAGGAATTCCCTGACCGGATGTTCGACGTAGGAATCGCAGAACAGCATGCCGCAACGATGGCGGCAGCTATGGCAATGCAGGGTATGAAGCCGTTTTTGGCGATTTACTCAACCTTCCTGCAAAGGGCATATGACCAAGTTGTCCATGACATCTGCCGCCAAAACGCCAATGTGTTTATTGGAATTGACCGTGCAGGACTCGTTGGCGCTGATGGAGAGACACATCAAGGCGTGTTTGATATTGCGTTTATGCGCCACATTCCAAACATGGTCTTAATGATGCCGAAAGACGAAAATGAAGGCCAGCACATGGTTCATACAGCACTTAGCTATGACGAAGGCCCGATAGCGATGCGTTTTCCGCGCGGAAACGGACTCGGCGTAAAAATGGATGAACAGTTGAAAACGATTCCGATCGGTACGTGGGAGGTGCTGCGTCCAGGGAACGATGCTGTCATCTTAACATTCGGCACAACAATCGAAATGGCGATTGAAGCAGCTGAAGAGCTGCAGAAAGAAGGCCTTTCCGTGCGCGTTGTGAATGCGCGTTTTATTAAGCCGATTGATGAAAAGATGATGAAGAGTATCCTAAAAGAAGGCTTGCCAATTTTAACAATTGAAGAAGCGGTCTTAGAAGGCGGTTTCGGAAGCTCGATTTTAGAATTCGCTCATGATCAAGGTGAATATCATACTCCGATTGACAGAATGGGTATACCTGATCGGTTTATTGAACACGGAAGTGTCACTGCGCTTCTTGAGGAAATTGGACTGACAAAACAGCAGGTGGCAAATCGTATTAGATTACTGATGCCGCCAAAGACACACAAAGGAATTGGATCATGACGTCAAAGAAAGAACGATTAGATGTATTATTAGTGGAAAGAGGGCTGGCGGAAACGCGTGAAAAAGCCAAAAGAGCCATTATGGCGGGGATCGTCTATTCAAACGAAAACCGCTTGGACAAGCCTGGAGAAAAAATTGACCGCGACCTTCCGTTAACCGTCAAAGGAAACCCGCTGAGGTATGTGAGCAGGGGCGGCTTAAAGCTCGAAAAAGCGCTGAAGGAATTTCCCGTCTCTGTCAAAGATAAAATTATGATTGATATTGGCTCCTCCACCGGCGGTTTTACGGACTGCGCTTTGCAAAATGGAGCTAAACAGTCATACGCTGTGGATGTAGGCTATAATCAGCTTGCGTGGAAGCTCAGACAGGATGAACGGGTCGTCGTGATGGAACGGACGAACTTTCGTTATGCAACACCGGCAGACTTTACAAAGGGCATGCCGGAGTTTGCCACAATTGATGTGTCCTTTATTTCACTGCGGCTCATCCTGCCTGTCCTAAGGACTTTACTCGTACCGGGCAGCGACTGCATGGCTCTAGTTAAGCCTCAGTTTGAAGCGGGACGGGAATCCGTCGGAAAAAAAGGGATTGTCAGAGATCCTAAAGTGCATGCTGATGTGCTCAAGCGAATGATCAGTTTTTCTGCCGCTGAAGGCTATATCTGTAAAGGCTTGTCATTTTCTCCAATCACGGGAGGAGACGGAAATATTGAGTTTCTCCTTCATTTGCATTGGCCGGGAGAGGGACAGGAAGGCCAGGAGCTGCCGGAAGAAGAGATCATGCGCGTTGTAGAAGAAGCACATAAGACGTTAAAAGAAAAAAAAGCAGATGTACCGGAATAATAGGGCGCTATTATTCCTTTTTTCTGCATTCATGTACAATGTGCAGAGAATCATATAACATAAAAGAACAGATAAGCTTGGAAATAGAGGTGCTTACATGAACAAAGGCCAGAGGCATATTAAAATCAGAGAGATCATTACAAGCAATGAAATCGAAACGCAGGATGAATTGGTCGACATGCTAAAGCAGGATGGATACAAAGTAACGCAAGCCACGGTATCACGGGATATTAAAGAACTTCACCTTGTAAAAGTGCCTACAAATAACGGTTCTTACAAATACAGTCTTCCGGCGGACCAGCGTTTCAATCCGCTGTCTAAGCTAAAGCGGGCCTTGATGGACGCATTTGTGAAAATAGACTCTGCAAGCCATATGATCGTACTGAAAACGATGCCGGGCAATGCTCAGGCAATCGGGGCGCTGATGGACAATTTGGACTGGGATGAAATTATGGGGACCATTTGCGGAGATGACACGATTTTAATTATTTGCCGGACTCCTGGAGATACAGACGGTGTAAAAAACAGGCTCCTTGAACTGCTGTAACAGAAATTCTAACAAAGATAAGAGGTGTAATGCTGTTTGTTAGCTGAACTATCGATTAAAAACTTTGCCATTATTGAGGAACTGACGGTTTCTTTTGAACGCGGGCTTACGGTTTTAACAGGAGAAACCGGAGCCGGCAAATCCATTATCATAGATGCCATTTCTCTTTTAGTCGGAGGCCGCGGATCATCTGAATTTGTTAGATATGGGGAAGCAAAAGCCGAACTTGAAGGGCTGTTTCTGTTGGAGAGCGGCCATCCTGTTTTAGGCGTATGCGCTGAGCAGGGAATCGACGTTTCAGATGAAATGATCGTCATGAGAAGGGATATCAGCACGAGCGGGAAAAGCGTTTGCCGTGTCAATGGCAAGCTTGTCACGATTGCTTCGCTAAGAGAGATCGGCAGGCTTTTATTAGATATTCACGGGCAGCACGATAACCAGCTGTTAATGGAAGACGAAAATCATCTCCAGCTTTTGGACAAGTTTGCCGGGGCCGAAGTGGAAAGCGCGCTCAAAACGTATCAGGAAGGGTACCAGCGGTATATGAAGCTGCTCAAAAAGCTTAAGCAGCTTTCTGAAAGCGAACAGGAAATGGCCCATCGTCTTGATCTTATTCAATTTCAGCTCGAAGAAATCGAATCGGCAAAGCTTGAGCTTAACGAAGATGAACAGCTCCAAGAAGAGCGCCAGCAAATTTCAAACTTTGAGAAGATATATGAGTCGCTGCAGAATGCATATAACGCGCTTCGCAGTGAGCAGGGCGGATTGGACTGGGTCGGAATGGCATCAGCGCAGCTTGAAGATATATCTGATATAAACGAACCGCTGAAAAAAATGTCTGAAAGTGTTTCGAACTCCTACTATTTGCTTGAGGATGCCACATTTCAGATGAGAAATATGCTGGATGAGCTTGAATTTGATCCGGAACGCCTGAACTATATTGAGACGCGACTTAATGAAATCAAACAGCTGAAACGAAAATACGGTGCCACTGTTGAAGACATTTTGGAATATGCTTCTAAAATTGAAGAAGAGATTGACCAAATTGAAAACAGGGACAGCCACCTTCAAAGCTTGAAAAAGGAGCTTGACTCCGTCGGCAAAGATGTCGCAGTGGAAGCGGCAAATGTGTCACAAATCCGAAAAACATGGGCGAAAAAGCTGGCTGATGAGATTCATCGGGAATTAAAAAGCCTGTACATGGAAAAATCAACTTTTGATACGGAATTTAAGGTCAGAACAGCGTCACGCAATGAAGAGGCGCCGCTTGTAAACGGCCAGCCCGTTCAGCTGACTGAACAAGGGATTGACCTGGTGAAGTTTTTAATTTCAACCAATACAGGCGAGCCGCTGAAATCCCTTTCGAAAGTCGCTTCAGGTGGAGAGCTGTCACGGGTGATGCTTGCCATAAAAAGCATTTTTTCCTCACAACAGGATGTGACATCGATCATTTTTGACGAGGTTGATACCGGTGTAAGCGGCAGGGTCGCACAGGCAATCGCTGAGAAGATCCATAAGGTGTCAATAGGTTCACAAGTGCTGTGCATTACACACCTGCCTCAGGTGGCTGCCATGGCCGATACGCATCTTTATATTGCGAAGGAGTTAAAAGACGGCAGAACGACGACACGTGTCAAGCCGCTCTCTAAGCAGGAAAAGGTAGCGGAAATCGGGCGCATGATTGCAGGTGTCGAAGTAACCGATTTAACGAAACGCCATGCGAAAGAACTTTTAAAACAAGCGGATCAAGTCAAAACAACTGGGTAAGCTGCGTGAGAAGCGCAGCTTATTTTTTTCGTGCACATCCATTCGTTCATCAGTATATCCAATGTTTTTCTTCATATGACAGTTATAAATAAGTCGTCAGAAGGCAAAATTAAATGATGTAGCAGCAAGTCATAAAGAAGGTGTGGGATAGGAGCGAGGAGAGTGAAGTAGTGAATGCCCGATAACATCAGAAAAGCAGTAGGTTTAATTCTCCTTGTTTCGTTATTAAGTGTAGGTTTATGCAAACCGCTAAAAGAATATTTACTGATTCCAACGCAAATGAGAGTATTTGAAACCCAAACACAAGCGATTGAAACGAGTTTATCGGTAAACGCTCAGCCATCAGAATCCTCAGAAGCGTTTACAGTAAAGAAAGATCCGCATGAAATCAAGGTGACGGGCAAAAAATCTGGTGAGTCAGAATTAGTATACGATCTTGCCGGATTTCCAATTAAAAAAACAAAGGTGCACGTTCTTCCTGATTTAAAAGTTATACCTGGCGGACAATCAATAGGCGTAAAACTTCATTCTGTCGGTGTTCTTGTCGTCGGATTTCATCAAATCAATACAAGTGAAGGCAAAAAATCTCCGGGAGAAACGGCCGGAATTGAAGCGGGCGACATCATTATTGAGATGAATGGACAGAAAATTGAAAAAATGAATGATGTAGCCCCGTTTATTCAAAAGGCTGGAAAAACTGGTGAATCTTTAGACTTACTGATCAAACGTGATAAACAGAAAATCAAAACGAAGCTGATCCCAGAAAAGGATGAAGGAGAAGGTAAATACAGAATCGGGTTATATATCAGAGATTCTGCTGCCGGCATCGGCACTATGACCTTTTATGAACCGAAAACAAAAAAATACGGAGCACTTGGCCACGTGATTTCCGATATGGACACAAAGAAACCAATTGTAGTGGAGAATGGAGAAATTGTTAAATCCACTGTAACATCAATTGAAAAAGGGACAGGCGGTAATCCGGGAGAAAAACTGGCGCGATTTTCCTCAGAACGCAAAACGATCGGGGATATTAACAGAAACAGCCCATTTGGAATTTTTGGCACGCTGCATCAGCCGATTCAAAACAACATATCAGATCAAGCATTGCCGGTTGCGTTTTCTACCGAAGTCAAAAAAGGGCCGGCTGAAATTTTAACGGTTATTGATGATGACAAAGTAGAAAAATTCGATATTGAAATCGTCAGCACAACGCCGCAAAAATTCCCTGCGACAAAAGGAATGGTGTTGAAAATTACTGATCCAAGGCTGTTGAAAGAAACAGGAGGCATCGTACAGGGGATGAGCGGAAGCCCGATCATTCAAAATGGAAAAGTGATCGGCGCTGTCACCCATGTATTCGTTAATGACCCGACAAGCGGCTACGGTGTTCATATTGAATGGATGCTGTCAGAAGCAGGAATCGATATTTACGGAAAAGAAAAAGCAAGCTGACTGCCGGAGTTTCCGGCAGTTTTTTTATTTTGATCCCTCTTCACTTCTCAGAATACATACGGTAAAATATACAAAAGAAGATTTTTCGACAAATTCACGTTTCCTTGTTTGTCAAATTTCATTTTTAGTCGAAAAACAGAGAAAAACATAGAATAACAAAGATATGCCACTAATATTGGTGATTATGATTTTTTTAGAGGGTATATAGCGGTTTTGTCGAATGTAAACATGTAGCAAGGGTGAATCCTGTTAACTACATTTGGGGAGGAAGAAACGTGGAGAAAATTAAAGTTTGTGTTGCTGATGATAATCGAGAGCTGGTAAGCCTGTTAAGTGAATATATAGAAGGACAGGAAGACATGGAAGTGATCGGCGTTGCTTATAACGGACAGGAATGCCTGTCGCTGTTTAAAGAAAAAGATCCCGATGTGCTCGTATTAGATATTATTATGCCGCATTTAGACGGACTTGCGGTTTTAGAGAGGCTGAGGGAATCAGATCTGAAAAAACAGCCGAATGTCATTATGCTGACAGCCTTTGGACAGGAAGATGTCACGAAAAAGGCCGTCGATTTAGGCGCGTCCTACTTTATTCTCAAACCGTTTGATATGGAAAACCTTGTCGGTCATATCCGCCAGGTCAGCGGAAATGCCAGCAGTGTGACGCATCGTGCGCCATCATCGCAAAGCAGTATTATACGCAGCAGCCAGCCTGAACCAAAGAAGAAAAATCTCGACGCGAGCATCACAAGCATTATCCATGAAATCGGCGTCCCAGCCCATATTAAAGGCTATCTCTATCTGCGCGAAGCAATCTCAATGGTATACAATGACATCGAATTGCTCGGCAGCATTACAAAAGTCCTCTATCCGGACATCGCCAAAAAATTTAACACAACCGCAAGCCGTGTAGAAAGAGCGATCCGCCATGCAATTGAAGTGGCATGGAGCAGAGGAAACATTGATTCCATTTCCTCGTTGTTCGGTTATACTGTCAGCATGACAAAAGCTAAACCGACAAATTCGGAATTCATTGCAATGGTTGCGGATAAGCTGAGATTAGAACATAAGGCTTCTTAAACATGAGCTTATTAAGTGGTCATTAAATCAAACGTCTTTTATTTATTAGTTTGCGCTGATAAATAGGAGGCGTTTTGTTTTGAGGACATTTGTTAGTATGGGAGAAGAATAGTAAGTATCCGCATATAGTAAAGGATAGGTTTGAAAAGTAAGGAAAGCAAATGGGGGTATTACCTGCACTCTTGGTCCATTCATTCATCTTATAGGATCACGAAGCATGATCGACTCTAGATGTTTCCGTTATAAAATGAAACCTTTCTCCTGCAAAATCGTAAGTAAGGCGTATTCATGTAAAAAGGAGACGTACGAATGAAAAAGAAAAAAGCAAGAAAGCGTGAGGGGTTTTTCCTAGATTTTCTTTTCGAAGTAGGTGGGGAGCTCTTTCTTTTGCTGTTTAGATGTGTACATAAACTATTTATATAAAGGGAAAAAAGACTGCCGAATCGTTTCGGCAGTCTTTGCACATTAATCTTTATAAGGCACCCAGCCTTGCGTGTTCACAATTGCTTGCCATAGCGGTTCAGGCAAATGATATTTTTCTTTATCTGTGCCTTTGATCACTGTTTCGATTTGCTTTTCACGGCCTTCTTTTACTTTTACCGTCCAGTTAGGGTCAACTAGAATTTCGCGTCCCATAGCGACTAGCGGAATGCCGTTTTCGATGACGGCAAGCGCGTCATCAGCGGAATGGATGGAACCGACGGCGATCAGCGGCACTTTGTTTCCGACACGTTCATTCAATAAGTCCATGCGTGTGCGAGTCGGATCTGCACCGCGGCGCGCTTTTGAGTTCACGTCCATCAGTGAGATATGAAGATAATCCAATTCTTTATCCCCTAAAGCATCAACAAGCGTATAAGTTTCAGTCATTGTCAACCCCGGTGTCTCAGGTTCTTCCGGAGACAGACGGTATCCGACTAAGAACGCACCCTTCGCATGTTTTGAAGCGGCTTTTTTCACTTCATCGACAATAGCGAGCGGGAAGGCTAATCGTTTTTCATCGCTTCCTCCCCAGCGATCCGTGCGCTGGTTGGTTTTCGGAGAATAAAACTGCTGAATTAAGTAGCCGTTTGCACCGTGAATTTCGACACCGTCAAAGCCGGCTTCAATGGCGCGTCTTGTCGCTTCTCCAAACGCCTTCACAATGTTTTCCACTTCTTCTTCTTTTAATGCGCGAGCAATTTGTTTGCCGTTATCAAACACGTCACTTGGCCCTACAACATCCTGTTGAGGAACGAGCTCAGACGGGCACTCAATACCGCCGTGATGAATTTGTACAACGGCTTTAGCGCCTTGTGCCTGAATGGCTTGTGCTAACTTTTTTAAACCTGGAATGTTGGAATCGTCATGGATGGCCGGCTGCCCGGGGAATGCTTTTCCGTCCGGTGTAACATTTGCGCAGGCTGTAATCACCATTCCCATCTCTTTTGAACGGGGGATGATGTAGTCGAGCTCTGCTTCAGATATTGTACCGTCTTCATTAGAAGCGTAATGAGTCATCGGTGCTACTGCGATCCGGTTGTCGATTGTAACGCCGCTTTTAAACGTAAATGGTTCAAAAAGTGGCTTATACTTAGGATTCATTTGATCATCTTCTTTCGTTTGAATTCGCACATATTCTAGCCTATATGTAAAAATTAATGCAATTGATCTGCTCTACCGACTGAATATCTTGAGTGCAGAGTGATGTTTTCGCCGCTCTTTTTCGGGGCCTTTGTAGCCGCCGCTGATTTGGTGGCCGATGGAGCATGTGATGACAGCTGCCGCCAGCAGCAGAACGAATTTTTTCATGGCTTTAACTTCTTTCAATAAAGTAAATATCCTTTAAAAGGTTACGCTTGGCTGACCCACCCGTCAAACGTTTTGCTCACCCTATTCTCAAATTTTTTAAAATGAATAAATAGTTGCTTCTTTCCGCTAATTTTTTCTAATTGGCGCCTCAATTAGAGCCATCCTCATAGACAAATCTGCTCGTTATCTTTCTAACAACAGGAAATGATCGGGTCGTATAGCCCTTTTGAAAATCATGGAACTTGCTCGCCTGCATTCGCGTTGTCTTTACAAATTCGCCATTCTGGTCAAAGATAAAAGCCAAACATCAGGAAGAGGTGGTCATGTGAAACAAACGGTTCTTTTGCTGTTTACTGCGCTCTTTCTTTCGGGGTGCAGTGTTGCAAGTGCGGATGACTCAGTGCCAAGGTTTACCGAAGAGGGAAAATACATTGGCTCGGCTGATCCTCATACGATTGCGGTTTCTCTTAATGGAGAAGAAACCATGATACAAGTTCCGAAGGATAAACGTAATGAATGTGAATCACTGCCAGATCAGACACATGTCCTGGTGAAATATACAAAGAAGGATAATGGAACTTTACAGCTGGAAGATATTCAGCTGCGAAAGAACTCGTCATAAAAAAACCGGAGGGAGTAAGTTGAGAATGTTATGGAGGAGCTTGGCGCTGTGCGGATTGGCTTTGACGCTCGCGCCTTGTGCACAGGCAGCAGAGCCGATAGAAGGAAAAACAGTGTATATTGATGCCGGACACGGCGGTGAAGACAGTGGAGCGGTCGGAAACGGGCTCTTTGAAAAGGATATTAATTTGGCTGTCTCAGAGCATGTGACAGACAAACTAAAAGAGGAGGGAGCCAATCCTGTTGCATCCCGGTCTGACGATCATTTTCTGACCTTGGAGGAAAGAGTGGCTAAGGCAAGTGCCAATCAGGCTGACCTTTTTGTCAGCATCCATGTGAATTCAGGGGTTGCTTCAGCTTCAGGAACAGAAACGTATTTTCAATCTGATTATGAAGGGGAGAGCAGCCGGCGTCTCGCATCCGATATTCAGTCAGAGCTCGTTTCTTCCTTACAAACGAGAGACAGGGGCGTGAAAGAATCAGACTTTTACGTCATTACATATTCACAAATGCCAAGTGTGTTGGCGGAGCTTGGGTTTATCACGAACAGCTCTGATGCGGACAAGCTGGGAAGTGAAGAATACCAGCAAAAGGCCGCAGATGCGATTGTCAACGGCATTGATTCTTATTATGATCAGTAGATTGATACAGCCTTAATCCTAGAGTGGAGCCGACAAAATAAGTATAATGGAGAAAACTTTAGGGTTTGAGGTGAAACGATGACAAAGATTTTTGCCCACCGGGGGGCCTCAGGTCAATTTCCCGAAAATACAATGCTTGCATTTGAAAAAGGAATTGAAGCCGGAGCGGATGGGATAGAGCTTGATGTACAGCTGACGAAAGACGGACGCATTGTTGTGATTCATGATGAAAGACTTAATCGCACGACATCACTTAAAGGATTCGTGAAGGATACAGCCTATGATGAGGTAAAGACTGCGAATGCGGCCGCTGGTCACGATCAAGCGTACAGCGATATAAAAGTGCCGCTGCTAGAAGATGTGCTCTCGTGGGCGGTAAAAAAGGATTTTCTCATCAACATTGAATTAAAAAACAGCGTGATCCGCTATGAGGGAATGGAAGAAAAAGTGCTGGAGGCAGTGAAGCGATTCAATGTAGAGGACAGAGTCATCCTATCCACGTTTAATCATGACAGCTTGGCGCTATGCGCCCGGCTTGCGCCGCATATCGAACGGGCAGTATTAACTTCAGATGTGCTTTACCAGGCAGATCGATATATCGCGTCTATTCCGGCTTCCGGCTATCACCCGAAGTTAAACAGCCCAGGGGCCACAGATGAAGTGCTAAAGAAAATGAGGAACAGTTCGATTAAGGTAAGGCCGTATACAGTCAATCGTCCGGAAGATATGAAGCGTCTCATTGAAGCGGGAGCAGACGGCATGTTTACCGACTTTCCAGAAAAGGCTTCGGCATTGCTGAAAAATGAATAGTTGTTAGAAGGAGGCTGTTTGACGCAGCCTTCTTTTTTCATTCATTCATGCCCGTTTCAAAGCATACATTCATAGAAGACAACTAGAAATTGTAAGCGCTATCTATCTTCTGAATGAGGTGAAACCATGAGGAAAACAGTCATTGTAAGTGCTGCAAGAACGCCATTTGGCAAATTCGGCGGAGTTTTGAAAGAGGTGAAAGCTGCTGAGCTTGGGGGCATTGTGATGAAGGAGGCGATGAAACGGGCTGGAGTCTCTGGAAATGATGTAGAAGGAAACGTCATGGGCATGGTTGTCCAGGCCGGCTCAGGGCAGATACCTTCCCGTCAAGCTGCCCGTCTGGCGGGAATGCCTTGGAGTGTGCCGTCAGAAACACTGAATAAAGTCTGTGCTTCCGGCCTTCGCGCTGTCACTTTATGTGATCAAATGATTCGGGCGCAGGATGCGGATATACTTGTTGCCGGGGGAATGGAAAGCATGAGCAATATTCCGTATGCCGTTCCCGCCGGGCGCTGGGGAGCACGGATGGGGGACGGCGAGCTTAGGGACTTAATGGTGTATGACGGATTAACGTGCGCGTTTGACGAGGTGCACATGGCTGTTCACGGAAATACAGCTGCCAAGGAATATGCAATCTCACGAAGGGAGCAGGACGAATGGGCGTTGAGAAGTCATGCAAGGGCAGCTAAGGCAGCCGATGAAGGGAAGTTTCAGGATGAAATTGTTCCCGTCAACTGGATCGGCCGAAAAGGAAAACCAAACGTTGTTGATAAAGATGAAGGGATTCGCCGTGACACAAGTCTGGATCAGCTCGCGAAACTTGCTCCGATTTATACAAGTGACGGTTCTATCACAGCCGGCAATGCTCCCGGGGTCAATGACGGAGCCGGCGCGTTCGTGCTGATGTCTGAGGAAAAAGCTGCCGAGCTTGGCAAACGGCCTCTGGCTACAATTCTTGGTTTTTCAACTACGGGAATGCCAGCGCACGAGCTGGCGGCAGCGCCGGGATTTGCCATTAACAAGCTCCTGAAAAAGAACGGTTTAACTGTCCAAGATATTGACTTGTTTGAAGTAAATGAAGCTTTTGCTTCAGTTGTTTTGACATGTGAAAAAATCGTAGGTTTCGATCTTGAAAAAGTAAATGTAAATGGCGGTGCGATCGCGCTCGGCCATCCGATCGGCGCGAGCGGGGCGAGAATTCTCATGACGCTTGTTTATGAATTAAAGCGGCGGGGAGGGGGGCTGGGCGTTGCCGCTATTTGCAGCGGGGCAGCACAGGGAGACGCCGTCTTAGTGCAGGTTCATTAAAACATGATGAAAAAGGGGATTTGAATGGAAATCAAACAAATCATGGTAGCTGGCGCAGGTCAGATGGGAAGCGGAATTGCTCAAACAGCTGCCGACGCGGGCTTTTATGTGCGGATATATGATGTAAATCCAGAGGCCGCGGAGGCAGGATTGAAACGGCTGAAGAAACAGCTGGCCCGCGATGCTGAGAAAGGAAAAAGGACCGAGACGGAAGTGAAGAGCGTAATCAGCCGCATTTCGATTTCTCAAACGCTTGAGGAGGCAGAGCATGCGGACATTGTGATTGAGGCTATCGCAGAAAACATGGCGGCAAAAACTGAGATGTTTAAAACACTTGATCGCATGTGCCCGCCTCATACGATTTTGGCCAGCAATACATCTTCCTTGCCTATTACAGAAATCGCTGCTGTAACAAGCCGGCCTCAACGGGTTATTGGCATGCATTTTATGAATCCCGTCCCTGTAATGAAGCTGGTTGAAGTGATTCGCGGCTTGGCTACATCAGAAGAAACGGCCTTAGATGTTATGGCATTAGCGAAAAAGATGGGGAAAACAGCGGTAGAAGTCAATGATTTTCCTGGGTTTGTTTCCAACCGTGTGCTTCTTCCAATGATTAATGAAGCCATCTATTGCGTGTATGAGGGAGTGGCGAAGCCGGAGGCAATAGACGAAGTGATGAAGCTGGGCATGAATCATCCGATGGGTCCGCTTGCATTAGCGGATTTTATCGGACTGGATACGTGTTTATCAATTATGGAAGTCCTTCACTCAGGCCTTGGCGATTCCAAATACCGTCCATGCCCGCTGCTCCGCAAGTATGTCAAAGCAGGCTGGCTTGGCAAAAAGAGCGGACGCGGTTTTTATGACTATGAGGAGAGGACTTCCTGAAGTCTATTCCATCCGGGGGTGGCCGAGTTGCATGTAACCCAAGAGCAAGTCATGATGCGAAAAATGGTGCGTGATTTTGCACGAAAAGAAATTGCTCCCGCTGCGGAAATCATGGAGAAAACGGACGAATTTCCATTTCAGCTGATCAAAAAAATGGGTGAACACGGACTGATGGGAATACCGGTGCCGGAACAATACGGCGGTGCCGGGGCGGACGTTGTTTCTTATATTTTGGCGATTCATGAGATTTCTAGAATCAGTGCGGCTGTCGGCGTGATACTCTCCGTTCATACCTCAGTCGGCACGAATCCGATTCTGTATTTCGGCAACGAAAAACAGAAGATGAAATATATACCAAAGCTCGCGTCAGGAGACCATTTGGGCGCATTTGCACTAACGGAGCCTCACTCGGGGTCGGATGCCGGGAGCCTCCGCACAACAGCAATCAAAAAGAACGGCAAATATCTATTAAACGGATCGAAAATATTCATCACGAATGGCGGAGCAGCTGATATCTATATCACATTTGCTTTAACAGCTCCAGATCAAGGCAGGCACGGGATTTCGGCTTTTATTGTTGAAAAAAACACACCCGGTTTTACCGTTGGAAAAAAAGAAAGAAAGCTGGGGCTTTATGGCTCCAATACTACGGAACTGATTTTTGATAATGCAGAAGTGCCTGAAGCCAATTTGCTTGGCAAAGAGGGGGAGGGCTTTCACATTGCCATGGCGAATTTAAATGTCGGCCGGATCGGCATTGCGGCACAGGCCCTCGGAATTGCAGAGGCGGCTCTTGAGCATGCCGTTGATTATGCGAAGCAGCGAGTGCAATTTGGAAGGCCGATCGCAGCCAATCAAGGCATATCATTTAAGCTGGCTGACATGGCGACTAGGGCAGAGGCGGCAAGACATCTTGTCTACCACGCCGCAGACCTTCATAACCGCGGCCTAAATTGTGGAAAAGAAGCGTCTATGGCTAAACAATTTGCTTCCGATGCAGCCGTGAAGGCAGCGTTAGACGCCGTTCAAATTTATGGGGGATATGGCTATATGAAGGATTATCCAGTTGAGCGCCTGCTTCGCGATGCAAAGGTGACGCAAATTTATGAAGGGACGAACGAGATTCAAAGACTGATTATTTCCAAGTATTTGCTTGGCGGAACCTGATAGACAAAAAACGCAAAAACGGAGGTTGAGGATATGGAGGAGAACCAGCATTATTCTCCAGGGTTGGACGGTGTGATTGCGGCAGAAACTCATATTTCTTATCTCGACACGCAGTCCAGCCAGATTTTGATACGAGGCTATGATTTAATAGAACTTTCTGAAACAAAAAGCTATCTGGAGCTTGTCTATTTATTGCTGGAGGGCAGGCTGCCAGAAGAAAGTGAAATGGAGACGCTGGAACGTAAAATAAACAGTGCCGCAAGCCTGCCTGCTGATCATCTCCGTCTGCTTGAGCTGCTCCCTGAGAACACTCATCCAATGGATAGTCTGCGTACCGGCCTGTCGGCACTTGCTGGCTATGATCGGCAAATTGATGATCGGTCTCCTTCCGCAAACAAAGAACGCGCCTATCAGCTTCTTGGGAAAATGCCTGCCCTCACTGCTGCCAGCTACAGGATCATTAATAAGAAAGAACCGATTCTTCCGCTTCAAACCCTATCCTACAGTGCGAATTTTCTCTACATGATGACAGGGAAATTGCCGTCTTCATTGGAAGAACAGATTTTTGACCGGTCGCTCGTCCTGTACAGTGAGCATGAGATGCCGAATTCAACCTTTGCGGCCAGGGTCATTGCATCTACACATTCAGACCTTTATGGCGCTTTGACTGGAGCTGTCGCTTCCCTGAAAGGGAATCTTCACGGAGGAGCAAACGAAGCTGTGATGTATTTGCTTTTGGAGGCAAAAACGACATCTGATTTTGAGCAGCTTCTGCAAACAAAACTGAAAAGAAAAGAAAAAATCATGGGCTTCGGCCACCGGGTGTATATGAAAAAAATGGACCCGAGAGCACTCATGATGAAAGAGGCGCTGCAGCAATTATGCGATAAAGCCGGTGACCATCGTTTATATGAGATGTGCGAAGCGGGTGAGCGGCTGATGGAGAAGGAAAAAGGGCTTTACCCGAATTTGGATTACTATGCTGCCCCAGTGTATTGGATGCTCGGCATACCGATTCCTTTATATACGCCGGTCTTTTTCAGCGCGAGAACGTCCGGTTTATGCGCCCATGTGATAGAACAGCATGCCAATAATCGGCTCTTCCGTCCCCGTGTCAGTTACATGGGCCCGCGATATCAAACAAAACCATGAAAGGAACTGGTAGAATGCCGAAAACGGATCGTGTTATCGAAGAAATCACAGACTATGTGCTTGAGAAAGAGATTACTAGTGCCGAAGCGTATACTACAGCGGGGCATGTATTGCTGGATACCCTGGGCTGCGGGATCTTGGCGCTACGGTATCCGGAATGCACAAAGCTGCTTGGCCCGATTGTTCCAGGAACGACTGTGCCGAATGGAAGCAAAGTGCCGGGAACGTCATATGTTCTCGATCCTGTGAGGGCAGCGTTTAATATCGGCTGCATGATTCGCTGGCTCGATTACAACGATACGTGGCTGGCGGCGGAGTGGGGGCATCCATCCGATAACTTGGGAGGAATCCTTGCCGCTGCTGATTATGTATCAAGAGTGAGGCTGTCTGAAGGAAAAGAGCCGTTAACGGTACGCGACGTACTTGAGATGATGATCAAAGCACACGAGATCCAAGGTGTGCTGGCGTTAGAAAACAGCTTAAATCGAGTTGGCCTTGACCATGTGCTGTTTGTCAAAGTTGCGACAACCGCTGTTGCAGCAAAGCTTTTGGGCGGCGGAAGAGAAGAAATCAAAAATGCGCTTTCGAATGCATGGATTGACAATGCAGCATTGAGGACTTACCGCCATTCACCGAATACAGGCTCGCGTAAATCATGGGCGGCAGGAGATGCAACGAGCAGAGGTGTTCATTTGGCGCTGATGTCGTTAAAAGGGGAAATGGGTTATCCGACAGCCCTGAGTGCACCGGGTTGGGGGTTCCAAGACGTTTTATTCAATAAGAAAGAGATCAAGCTTGCCCGTCCGCTCGACGCTTATGTCATGGAAAATGTGTTATTTAAAGTGTCTTATCCTGCGGAATTTCACGCCCAGACAGCGGCGGAGTGCGCCGTCATTCTTCACCCGCAGGTAAAGAACCGGATTGACGAGATTGACCGTGTTGTCATCAGAACGCATGAATCCGCTATCCGAATCATTGATAAAAAAGGCCCGCTCCACAATCCGGCAGACCGCGATCACTGTCTCCAATACATTACAGCAATCGGTTTGCTTTTTGGTGATATCACTGCACAGCATTATGAAGCTGAAACAGCGAGTGATCCGAGAATAGATAAACTTCGTGATAAAATGGAAGTGACTGAAAATAAAACATATACCGAGGATTATTTGAAACCTGATAAACGTTCCATCTCAAATGCCGTTCAGGTTCATTTTAAAGACGGAACGAGCACGGAAATGGTGGAATGTGAGTTTCCTCTCGGCCATCGTTTTCGAAGAGAGGAAGCAGTGCCGAAACTGCTGGAAAAGTTTTCTGACAATCTCAAAACCCATTTTCCTGATAAACAGCACAAACACATTTATGAGCGCTGTACCAGCTATGAGACATTACAAACGATGCGCGTAAATGAATTCGTAGACATGTTCTGCATGTAAAAGGGGGATTTGTTTCATGTCGTGGATCGTCAATAAGCAATCGTCACAAGAGGAGCTTGCCGGGCGTTTCCGCAAGCTGATGTCAGCACCGGACATTCTTCAAATTCCCGGCGCCCATGACGGGATGGCTGCTTTGCTTGCGAAAGAAGCCGGTTTTTCTGCTATTTATTTGTCCGGTGCTGCCTATACAGCCAGCAGGGGGCTGCCTGATTTAGGGATCATCACATCGGCAGAGATAGCTGAACGGGCCAAAGATCTTGTGCGTGCATCTGATCTGCCTCTGCTTGTAGATATCGATACGGGATTTGGCGGTGTGTTAAATGCCGCCCGAACAGCCCGGGAGATGCTTGAAGCCAGGGTAGCAGCCGTTCAAATAGAAGACCAGCAGCTCCCAAAAAAATGCGGACATTTAAATGGCAAACAGCTAGTTCCGATCAAGGAAATGGCGCAAAAAATAAAAGCCATTAAACAAACGGCCCCCTCCCTTATTGTTGTTGCCCGTACTGATGCCAGGGCGCAGGAAGGGCTTGATGCCGCAATAAAACGTTCAGAGGCTTACATTGAGGCGGGAGCGGACGCAATTTTCCCGGAAGCGCTACAGGCGGAGAATGAATTCCGCCAGTTTGCTGAGCGTATCTCCGTTCCCCTCCTTGCGAATATGACTGAATTTGGGAAAACGCCGTATTATCGTGCCGATGAATTCGAAGATATGGGGTTTCACATGGTGATATATCCTGTCACCTCGCTTCGAGCGGCGGCAAAAGCTTATGAGCGGATGTTTGGTTTGATAAAGGAGCACGGCTCACAAAAAGAAGGACTTCATGATATGCAGACACGAAAAGAACTGTACGATAAGATTTCTTATTATGACTATGAAGCGTTAGACAAAACGATTGCCAAGTCCGTTTTGCCTGACGAATAATGCAACAAAAAAAGCCGGAGCATTCTCCGGCTTTTTTTTCAGCTATCGTTTTCTGAATCGCGGGCTGACTTGATTGCGTTTTCTGTCTCTGTATAAAATGAACCCGGCCAGCACATAGAGGCCGATCGCAAAAAAGATGAATCCTGAAAACCCTTGGAGCCAAAGAGCTGAAAATGGCTTGATTGTATGGCCGAAAAGTGTATCTCTCATCAGTTTAATGCCTAAAGCAGAAATAGCCCCGGGGATGACTAATATTAAAAGCGCAAGAAGTCGGCTCATCTTCAGAAAACCCCTTTATCTTTTCATTTCCTTTATTGTCCAGCGGAAAAAATATTTTGTCAAGAGAAGAAAACGTGGTAACATAGGGTTGTGCAAATTATTGCAACGGAATAAATAGGTGTGCAAATTTTTTCATACAAAGGGGTATCGGGATGCAAAAGGTACTGATAGTAGGTGCCGGCAAAAGGGGAACGGCGTTATTACATATTCTGATTAAAACAGCCATCATAGATATCATTGCCGTAGTTGACAAAGACCCCGAGGCGCCGGGATTGAAAGAAGCAGAACAGTATGGGATTGCCGTTTCATCTGATTGGAAACCTTACATACAACAAAAACCGGATATCGTCATTCATACCACCGGCGATCAAGACGTGTTTGACGAGCTCCTTCAAAAAAAGCATAAAGATACCATTGTCATGCCGGGAAAAATGGCATACATCGTTTTTCAGCTGATGGAAGAAAAGCAGCACCTGATTCAAATGCTAAAAGAGCAAACCTATAAATATGACAGAATTTTTAATTCCACCCATGATGGAATGATTTTTATTGATATCAATGAAGAAATCATTCTCTTTAACCATATGGCCGAAAAAATGGTCGGGAAAAAACGTGAGGAAGTCATTGGGCGCCCAATAAAAGAAGTGATTCCGAGCACTAAGATGCCGCGGATTTTAAAAACAAGAGTGCCTGAATACAACCAGAAGCAGCTGTTAGGCGACCATTTGCAAATTGTGACCACAAGACTGCCGATTATTGATGAAGGCGGACGTCTGCTCGGGGCTCTTTGTGTGTTTAAAGATATCACTGATGCGGTCGAGCTGGCAGAGGAAGTGACCAACTTAAAGCAGGTCCGTACGATGCTGGAGGCAATTATTCAATCCTCCGATGAGGCGATTTCTGTCGTTGATGAAAACGGCATCGGCCTGCTAATCAATAAAGCGTATACGAAAATGACGGGGCTTTCTGAAAAAGAAGTCATCGGCAAGCCTGCAAACACTGATATTTCCGAAGGCGAAAGCATGCATTTAAAGGTGCTTGAAACAAGACGTCCTGTCCGCGGTGTCAGAATGAAGGTCGGCCCGAATGAAAAAGAGGTCATCGTTAATGTAGCACCGGTGATTGTGGACGGGATTTTGAAAGGCAGCGTCGGCGTGATTCACGATGTTTCCGAAATTAAAATGCTGACAGCGGAGCTTAATCGCGCCAGACAAATTATTCGCACGCTTGAAGCGAAATACACGTTTGACGACATTATCGGCAAAAGCGAGCAAATGCTGGTTGCGCTTGAGCAGGCGAAGCTCGGTGCGAAAACACCGGCAACCATCTTGCTGCGCGGGGAATCAGGAACAGGAAAAGAACTGTTCGCCCATGCCATCCATAACGAAAGCGACCGGAAATACAATAAATTTATTCGCGTGAATTGTGCAGCCCTTTCTGAAAACCTGCTCGAATCAGAATTGTTCGGCTATGAGGATGGTGCGTTTTCAGGAGCGAAGCGCGGCGGTAAAAAGGGTTTATTTGAGGAAGCAAATAACGGTAGTATTTTCTTAGATGAAATCGGTGAGCTGACACAAAATATGCAGGCCAAATTGCTACGCGTCCTTCAAGAAAAGGAAATCGTCAGAGTGGGCGGCACGAAAGCGATCCCTGTCAACGTCAGAGTGATCGCGGCGACAAATGTAAATATTGAAAAGGCGATGGCGGATGGAAAGTTTCGCGAAGACCTGTATTACCGGATCAACCGCTATCCCATCTCCATTCCGCCTTTGCGTCAGCGGTTGGAGGACATTGAAGCACTAAGCGTCAGACTTATCCAAAAGATCAACCGGGATTACGGCAGGAATGTAAAAGGGCTCTCGCAGCAAGCCTTGCGCGCCTTATCTGCTTACCATTGGCCTGGGAATGTACGCGAGCTTGAAAATGTCCTTGGACGAGCCATGATTTTTCTCAATCCGCATATGGAATGGATTGAAAAAGATCATTTGCCTATATTTGAACTTGAGCAAAAAGAAAATGACACAGATCAGGGGACAGGTTTTGATTTTCCGGATATTGAAGGCGAAAAGCTGTCTGTCGCAGTAGAAAAATTTGAAGCGCATTTGATCCAGCAAACGCTTGAAAAGCATCATTTTAACCGGACAAAAACAGCAAAAGCTCTCGGTGTCAGCATTCGGAACTTATATTACAAAATGGATAAATATGGCCTTGCAAATGAAGGCATGCAATAATTTGCAGAATAAACGCAAACATCTGCACGAATGTTTCAATATACCTGGTATGACAGCACCCTTAAGAGCTGGCATGGAACTTGCATAATAAAAGGCGGAGTCGAAACAAGAAAGGTGGTAACAGATGAAGCTGAAAGATTTAATCGGCAAAGCGTCGATACACAAAAATAAGACCATTGCGGTTGCTCATGCTGAGGATGAGGAAGTGATCCGGGCTGTAAAGCTGGCAGCCGAGCACCTATCTGCCCGTTTCTTGTTAACGGGCGACAGCACAAAACTGAACGAGCTGACATCATCCATGCAAGGGCATCAAGTGGAAATCGTCCATGCCGATACTCCTGAGGAATCGGCGAAATTAGCGGTTCGTGCTGTGCATCATAAAACAGCGGACGTTTTAATGAAAGGCAATGTGCCGACTTCTGTTTTGCTTAAAGCGGTTTTGAACAGACAGGAGGGGCTTCGGTCAGCAAGTGTCCTTTCTCACGTGGCTGTCTTCGATATACCGGATTTTGACCGGCTGATGTTTGTGACAGATTCGGCAATGAATATTGCTCCTTCGCTGGAAGAGCTCCGGCAGATTTTGCAAAATGCCGTTCATGTGGCCCATGCAGTGGGGAACAATATGCCAAAAGCAGCTGCCCTTGCAGCGGTCGAAACGGTGAACCCTAAAATGGAAGCGACCGTGAATGCAGCTGCTCTAGCTCAAATGTACAAAAGGGGCCAGATCAAAGGCTGCATTGTTGATGGACCGCTTGCTTTGGATAACGCAGTTTCACAAATTGCCGCGGCTCAGAAAAAAATTTCGGGAGACGTAGCGGGCAACGCAGATATCCTTCTCGTCCCAACAATTGAGGCCGGCAATATTTTATATAAATCACTGATTTATTTTGCCAAGGCCAGCGTGGCGGCTGTCATTACAGGAGCAAAAGCACCGATTGCTTTAACAAGCAGAGCGGACTCTGCTGAAAATAAACTTTATTCCATTGCGCTGGCAATATGCGCATCTGAAGAATACACACATTAGGAGGAACGAACATGGAACTTTTTAAATATATGGAGAAATACGATTACGAACAATTGGTATTCTGCCAGGATGAACAATCTGGATTAAAAGCGATTATCGCCATTCATGATACAACGCTTGGTCCGGCGCTTGGCGGAACGAGAATGTGGACATATGAAAATGAAGAAGCGGCAATTGAAGATGCGCTCAGATTGGCAAGAGGCATGACCTATAAGAACGCGGCGGCAGGCTTAAACCTTGGCGGCGGAAAAACAGTCATTATCGGCGATCCACGCAAAGACAAAAATGAGGAAATGTTCCGCGCGTTTGGCCGCTATATTCAAGGGCTGAATGGCAGATACATCACGGCTGAAGATGTGGGTACAACGGTCGAGGATATGGATATCATTCATGATGAGACAGACTATGTCACAGGGATTTCTCCTGCTTTCGGCTCTTCTGGAAATCCGTCCCCAGTCACAGCGTACGGGGTGTACAGAGGAATGAAGGCAGCAGCTAAAGCTGCTTTCGGAACCGACTCTCTTGAAGGAAAAACCATTGCTGTACAGGGTGTTGGGAACGTAGCCTATAACCTTTGCCGCCACCTGCATGAAGAAGGAGCAAACTTAATCGTTACGGATATCAACAAACAATCTGTACAGCGTGCAGTTGAAGATTTTGGCGCCCGTGCTGTAGATCCTGATGACATTTATTCACAAGACTGCGATATTTATGCGCCGTGTGCCCTTGGTGCGACTATTAACGACGACACCATTAAACAGCTGAAGGCGAAAGTGATCGCAGGTGCGGCTAACAACCAATTAAAAGAGACACGCCATGGTGATCAAATTCACGAAATGGGCATCGTTTATGCACCGGATTACGTGATTAACGCGGGCGGTGTTATCAACGTGGCAGATGAGCTTTACGGCTATAATGCAGAACGTGCATTGAAAAAAGTTGAAGGCATTTACGGCAATATCGAGCGTGTACTAGAGATTTCTCAGCGTGACGGCATTCCTGCATATTTAGCGGCTGACCGCTTGGCAGAGGAACGAATTGAACGCATGCGCCGCTCAAGAAGCCAGTTTTTGCAAAACGGCCACAGTGTATTAAGCAGACGTTAAGAAATTGATCTGGAGGTTATGAAAGTGCTACATGACGAAAAACGCATTCTCACAATTAATCCAGGCTCAACTTCAACGAAAATCGGTGTTTTTCATAACGAAAGAAGTATTTTTGAAAAAACATTGAGACACAACATAGAAGAGCTGCAGCGATTTGACCGAATTATTGATCAGTATGAATTTCGTAAAAACCATATTCTCGAAACGCTTCATGAACAGGGAATCAATATTTCAAAGTTTGATGCAGTCTGCGCAAGAGGCGGCCTTCTCCGGCCAATTGAAGGCGGGACCTACGTAGTGAATGATGAGATGATTGAGGATTTGAAAAGCGGCTACGCCGGTCAGCATGCTTCTAATCTCGGCGGCATTATCGCGCGGGAAATCGCTGATGGCCTGAATATCCCTTCGTATATCGTCGACCCTGTTGTCGTAGACGAAATGTCAGTGCTTGCGAAAGTTTCAGGCATGCCTGAAATTGAACGGAAAAGCATTTTCCATGCGTTAAACCAAAAAGCTGTCGCTCGTAAAGCGGCAGCCTCTCTTGGCAAACGATATGAGAACATGAAAATGATTATTACCCATATGGGCGGAGGTATTACAATTGGCGTCCATGACCGCGGGCGAGTGGTAGATGTCAATAACGGCCTGCACGGCGAGGGGCCATTCAGTCCTGAACGAGCAGGAACAGTGCCTGCGGGAGATCTTGTTGATCTATGTTTTTCAGGGGAATATACAAAAGAAGAAATCATGAAAAAGCTTGTTGGCACCGGCGGACTTTTAGGCTATCTCGGTACAAATGATGCAGTAAAAGTGGAACAGATGATTCAGGGGGGCGATGAAAAAGCCCGCTTCATTTATGATGCCATGGCATATCAGGTAGCAAAGGAAATCGGGGCAGCCAGCGCGGCGTTAAAAGGCGAAGTTGAAGCGATTGTGCTGACGGGAGGCCTTGCGTACGGCAAAAGCTTTGTTTCTGCTATCAGATCATACATAGATTGGATTTCAGACGTTTTAGTCTATCCGGGTGAAAATGAACTGCAGTCTCTTGCCCAAGGGGCGCTCAGAGTGTTGCTGGGCGAAGAGCAATCCAAACAATATCGTATTGAATAGACAGACAGGAGTGAGTCACCATGGCAACTGAGTATGACGTAGTCATTCTGGGCGGCGGTACCGGCGGTTATGTTGCGGCCATCAGAGCCGCTCAGCTCGGCTTAAAAACAGCCGTTGTGGAAAAGGAAAAACTCGGAGGAACATGTCTGCATAAAGGCTGTATCCCGAGTAAAGCGCTGCTTAGAAGCGCAGAGGTATATCGGACAGCTCGTGAAGCCGATCAATTCGGGGTGGAAACGGCTGGCGTGTCCCTCAACTTTGAAAAAGTGCAGCAGCGTAAGCAAGCCGTTGTTGATAAGCTTGCAGCGGGTGTAAATCATTTAATGAAAAAAGGAAAAATTGACGTGTACACCGGATATGGACGTATCCTTGGACCGTCAATCTTCTCTCCGCTGCCGGGAACAATTTCTGTTGAGCGGGGAAATGGCGAAGAAAATGACATGCTGATCCCGAAACAAGTGATCATTGCAACAGGATCAAGACCGAGAATGCTTCCGGGTCTTGAAGCGGACGGTAAGTCTGTACTGACTTCAGATGAGGCGCTCCAAATGGAGGAGCTGCCACAATCAATCATCATTGTCGGCGGAGGGGTTATCGGTATCGAATGGGCGTCTATGCTTCATGATTTTGGTGTGAAGGTAACGGTTATTGAATACGCGGATCGCATATTGCCGACTGAAGATCTAGAGATTTCAAAAGAAATGGAAAGTCTTCTTAAGAAAAAAGGCATCCAGTTCATAACAGGGGCAAAAGTGCTGCCTGATACAATGACAAAAACATCAGATGATATCAGCATACAAGCGGAAAAAGACGGAGAAACCGTTACCTACTCTGCTGAGAAAATGCTTGTTTCCATCGGCAGACAGGCAAATATCGAAGGCATTGGTCTAGAGAACACCGATATTGTTACTGAAAATGGCATGATTTCAGTCAATGCAAGCTGCCAAACGAAGGAGTCTCATATTTATGCAATCGGAGACGTAATCGGTGGCCTGCAGTTAGCTCACGTTGCTTCACATGAGGGAATTATTGCTGTTGAGCATTTTGCAGGTCTCAATCCGCATCCGCTTGATCCGACGCTTGTGCCGAAGTGCATTTACTCAAGCCCTGAAGCTGCCAGTGTCGGCTTAACCGAAGACGAAGCAAAGGCGAACGGGCATAATGTCAAAATCGGCAAGTTCCCATTTATGGCGATTGGAAAAGCGCTTGTATACGGTGAAAGCGACGGTTTTGTCAAAATCGTGGCGGACCGAGATACAGATGATATTCTCGGCGTTCATATGATCGGCCCGCATGTCACCGACATGATTTCTGAAGCGGGTCTTGCCAAAGTGCTGGACGCAACGCCGTGGGAGGTCGGGCAAACGATTCACCCGCATCCAACGCTTTCTGAAGCAATTGGAGAAGCAGCGCTTGCCGCAGATGGCAAAGCCATTCATTTTTAAAAGCATAAAGGAGGGGTTTGAATGAGTACAAACCGACATCAAGCACTAGGGCTGACTGATCAGGAAGCCGTTGATATGTATAGAACCATGCTGTTAGCAAGAAAAATCGATGAAAGAATGTGGCTGTTAAACCGTTCTGGCAAAATTCCATTTGTAATCTCTTGTCAAGGACAGGAAGCAGCACAGGTAGGAGCGGCTTTCGCACTTGACCGTGAAATGGATTATGTATTGCCGTACTACAGAGACATGGGTGTCGTGCTCGCGTTTGGCATGACAGCAAAGGACTTAATGATGTCCGGGTTTGCAAAAGCAGCAGATCCGAACTCAGGAGGCCGCCAGATGCCGGGACATTTCGGACAAAAGAAAAACCGCATTGTGACGGGATCATCTCCGGTTACAACGCAAGTGCCGCACGCAGTCGGTATTGCGCTTGCGGGACGTATGGAGAAAAAGGATATCGCAGCCTTTGTTACATTCGGGGAAGGGTCTTCAAACCAAGGCGATTTCCATGAAGGGGCAAACTTTGCCGCTGTCCATAAGCTGCCGGTTATTTTCATGTGTGAAAACAACAAATACGCAATCTCAGTGCCTTACGATAAGCAAGTCGCATGTGAGAACATTTCCGACCGTGCCATAGGCTATGGGATGCCTGGCGTAACTGTGAATGGAAATGATCCGATGGAAGTTTATCAAGCGGTCAAAGAAGCACGCGAAAGGGCACGCAGAGGAGAAGGCCCGACATTAATTGAAACGATTTCTTACCGCCTTACACCACATTCCAGTGATGACGATGACAGCAGCTACAGAGGCCGTGAAGAAGTAGAGGAAGCGAAAAAAAGTGATCCCCTGCTTACTTATCAAGCTTACTTAAAGGAAACAGGCCTGCTGTCCGATGAGATAGAACAAACCATGCTGGATGAAATTATGGCAATCGTAAATGAAGCGACGGATGAAGCGGAGAACGCCCCTTATGCAGCTCCTGAGTCAGCGCTTGATTATGTGTATGCGAAGTAGGGAGGAAGAACAAATGTCAGTAATGTCATATATTGATGCAATCAATTTGGCGATGAAAGAAGAAATGGAACGAGATTCTCGCGTTTTCGTCCTTGGGGAAGATGTAGGAAGAAAAGGCGGTGTGTTTAAAGCAACAGCCGGACTCTATGAACAATTTGGGGAAGAGCGCGTTATGGATACGCCACTTGCTGAATCTGCGATCGCAGGAGTCGGTATCGGAGCGGCAATGTACGGAATGAGACCGATTGCTGAAATGCAGTTTGCTGATTTCATTATGCCGGCAGTCAACCAAATTATTTCTGAAGCAGCTAAAATTCGCTACCGCAGCAACAATGACTGGAGCTGTCCGATTGTCGTCAGAGCGCCATACGGCGGAGGCGTGCATGGGGCACTGTATCATTCTCAATCAGTCGAAGCAATTTTCGCCAACCAGCCAGGACTGAAAATTGTCATGCCATCAACACCATATGACGCGAAAGGGCTTTTAAAAGCCGCAGTTCGTGATGAAGACCCAGTGCTGTTTTTTGAGCACAAGCGGGCATACCGTCTGATAAAGGGAGAGGTTCCGGCTGATGATTATGTCCTGCCAATTGGCAAGGCTGACGTAAAACGGGAAGGCGACGACATCACAGTGATCACATACGGCCTGTGTGTCCACTTCGCCTTACAAGCTGCAGAACGTCTCGAAAAAGATGGCATTTCAGCGCATGTGGTGGATTTAAGAACAGTTTACCCGCTTGATAAAGAAGCCATCATCGAAGCTGCGTCCAAAACTGGAAAGGTTCTTTTGGTCACAGAAGATACAAAAGAAGGCAGCATCATGAGCGAAGTAGCCGCAATTATATCCGAGCATTGTCTGTTCGACTTAGACGCGCCGATCAAACGGCTTGCAGGTCCTGATATTCCGGCTATGCCTTATGCGCCGTCAATGGAAAAATACTTTATGGTCAATCCTGATAAAGTGGAAGCGGCGATGAGAGAATTAGCGGAGTTTTAAAGACGTAAGGGAGGATACAATCATGGCAATTGAACAAATGACGATGCCGCAGCTTGGAGAAAGCGTAACAGAGGGGACGATCAGCAAATGGCTTATCGCCCCCGGTGATAAAGTGAACAAATACGATCCAATCGCGGAAGTCATGACAGATAAGGTAAATGCAGAGGTTCCGTCTTCTTTTACTGGTACGATAACAGAGCTTGTGGGAGAAGAAGGCCAAACCCTGCAAGTCGGAGAAGTGATTTGCAAAATTGAAACAGAAGGCGCGAATCCGGCTGAACAAAAACAAGAACAGCCAGCTGCTTCAAAAGCCGATGAGACGCCTGCTGCAAAAAGTGCCGAAGCAGCTGATCAGCCCAATAAAAAGCGCTACTCGCCAGCTGTACTCCGTTTGGCCGGAGAGCATGGCATTGATCTTGAACAAGTAACAGGAACAGGTGCCGGCGGGCGCATCACACGAAAAGACATTCAGCGCTTAATTGAAACAGGCGGCGTGCAAGAACAGAATCCTGAGGAGCCGAAAACAGCAGCTCCTGCACCGAAGTCTGCATCAAAACCTGAGCCAAAAGAAGAGACGTCATATCCTGCGTCTGCAGCCGGTGATAAAGAAATTCCTGTCACAGGTGTAAGAAAAGCAATTGCTTCCAATATGAAGCGAAGCAAAACAGAAATTCCGCATGCTTGGACGATGATGGAAGTCGACGTCACAAATATGGTTGCATATCGCAACAGTATAAAAGATTCCTTTAAGAAGACAGAAGGCTTTAATTTAACGTTCTTCGCCTTTTTTGTAAAAGCGGTCGCTCAGGCGTTAAAAGAATTCCCGCAAATGAATAGCATGTGGGCGGGCGACAAAATTATTCAGAAAAAGGATATCAATATTTCAATTGCAGTTGCCACAGAGGATTCTTTATTTGTTCCGGTGATTAAAAACGCTGATGAAAAAACAATTAAAGGCATTGCGAAAGATATTACAGGCCTAGCTAAAAAAGTAAGAGACGGAAAACTCACTGCAGATGACATGCAGGGAGGCACGTTTACCGTCAACAACACAGGTTCGTTCGGCTCTGTTCAGTCGATGGGCATTATCAACTACCCTCAGGCTGCGATTCTTCAAGTAGAATCCATCGTCAAACGCCCGGTTGTCATGGAGAATGGCATGATTGCTGTCAGAGACATGGTTAATCTGTGTCTGTCCTTAGATCACAGAGTGCTTGACGGTCTCGTGTGCGGACGATTCCTGGGACGAGTGAAACAAATTTTAGAATCGATTGACGAGAAGACATCTGTTTACTAAATAAGAAAAAAGAGCATTTTTTGAAGTTTTGTTTCAAAAAATGCTCTTTTTCTATTATTCAGCGATTCGTATTTTCATTTCGACACGATATTCTTCTTGTTTTTTCGGGGAGTAATGAATCGGTATGATTAACTCGTAAACATCACTGACAACTGTTAATTGGCGGTCTGCGATATACTTGATAAGCTTCTGTAAGTTGAGAAAATAATGTTCAGGCGAAAAATTATACGCGATACACGCATACCTCCCTTTAGGGATCGTTGTGATTTCCATATCCGGCGTAATTGATGAAATCTGTTTATTCGTCAATACAGGCGTGAAAATATGACGGTAAGTCATTTCATCAATGCTGGTGTAGGGCTGAAAAGAGAAAGTAGCGCCGTAGCTATTGTTCGTAAATCCATCTGCTGACTCAATAAATTTTTTTAATTTGCTGTAGGAGGCATTGAGCACGTTTTCAGGCCCGATTCCTTCTGCCTCTGTCTGAATGATCCGTATTTCTTCTTCATCTAAAACAAACACCTCACCGAGCGCGGGATATTCCATCTGCCGTTTCATCCGCTTTTTCACCAATGAAATGGTTTGCTCCAGGGCTGATAAAAAGTCTAATTTCTCCCTGATTTGCCTCTCCTGCTCTGTATAAAAAGCAAACAGTTCTTCCATCTCTAAGTCCTGTGCTTTTTTCATCTCTTCTAAAGGTGTGCCGATATATTTCAATGATTTGATCAAATCCAGATGAATGAGCTGAGAATCTGTATAATAGCGGTAGCTGGTATCCGGGTCGACGTAGGCGGGTTTAAATAAATCAATTTTATCGTAATAACGGAGCGCTTTAATCGACACGTTTGCCAGTTTTGAAACTTCCCCAATTGAGTAATATGATTCCTTCATGCCATCACTCCTTCTGTCATCAGTATAAAGAAGAAGCGCATTCTTTGCAGTACACAAAGAATACGCTTCTTATCACGTGCTGGCTTTAAGATGTGCAGGCGCTTTCCAAGCAATGGTCAGTGCAATCCCTATGGCTAAGGTGACCGTTGCAAAGTAGAAAGGATAGTTTACATTAATATCGAACAGCATTCCGCCGATAATTGGCCCGAATACATTGCCGATACTTGTAAACATTGAATTCATACCGCCGGCAAATCCTTGTTCATTTCCCGCAATCTTTGACAGGTAAGTCGTTACCGCAGGCCGCATAAGATCAAATCCGACAAATACGGTGACTGTAACCAGCAGAATCGCAACATATGAATGTACCATTGTCAGCAAGAATACCAGACTCGTCGAGAGAATTAAGCTGTACCGAATTAAATGGATTTCGCCAAACCATCTTGTGAAGCGGTCGAATAAGACGACTTGCGTAATAGCGCCAACAATCGCTCCTCCTGTAATCATAATGGCAATGTCGCTGGCCGTAAATCCGAATTTATGATCCACGAATAATGCAAATAAAGATTCAAATGATGCTAAACCAAAAGACGAAATCAAGATAATGAGAAAAGCTATGAAATACATGGGGGCAAAAATCCGTTTAAAGCCTGTCTTCTGCCCTTTTATTTCCTGATTTTCAGGGTTTCGTTCCGGCTCGCGCAGCGTGAGGATTGATAAAATGGCTGCTAACAGTGCAAAAGCTGCCGCAAAGAAAAAAGGCAGCCGGGAATGGACTTCTGCTAAAAATCCCCCGATGCCGGGGCCGATAATAAATCCTGTTGAAATAGCGGCTGACATATAACCGAGCGCTTTCGGCCTCGTTTTAATGGTCGTGATATCTGCAATAAAAGCCGTGACCCCGGGCATAATGAAGGCTGCGCTGATACCGCCCAGCATACGGGAGATAAATAACATCTCAACTGTTTTTCCAATGCCGAATAAAAACTCCGACACACTAAAGAACAACAGGCCGATCACGATCATGATCTTGCGCCCGAAGCGATCAACCCATCGTCCGGCTATTGGTGAGACAATGAGCTGTGTAATAGCGAAGCAGGCAACCATATAGCCGACCGCGGTCCCCGATAAATGCAATTCATTCATAATGGTCGGCGTTACTGGAATCACAAGCCCGATCCCCAAAAAAGCAATAAATAAATTGGTTAATAATATCGTTAAGGTAATATTTTTCTTCTCCATATGACTTCCCCTTTTTCAAGTGTGTATCCCTTATACAGTAAGACCTCCTCCTAGGGGAGAGTCAACGGATTTGCAAAATCTTTCTAAAGCCTTATGACAGTTATTCATTTGCGGGAACAAGCATGTCGATATGCTGCGGCAGAACCTGAATGACTGCGGGTGTATGTGTATAAACTTCTCCATCCATATCCGCCTTTTTGGCAGTGTCTGTTTCAATCTCGATACGGGAAGTCTGGACATAGGACAACTCTCCGGTAAAACGATCAATTGAACCCTGTTCCATGCTCATCAGCTCCCGCAGCGCGGTGAGGTTGGTGTTGCGGCATATGAGAACATCAAGTAAGCCGTCTTCAATACTGGCATCGGGCAAAGGAATTCGATTCGTTCCAATGTATTGGCCATTCATCACAAGCAGCATAACGGCTTCTTCTTTAATTTCTTTTCCGTCAATTTTCAATGTCATCGGAAACGATGCAGCGGATGAGACGGTTCGCAATGCACTTGTAAAATAGCTGATTTTTCCCAATAATGCTTTTTCCGTTTCGTTGATTTGATTCGACGTTTCTGCAATTAAGCCGATCCCCCAGAAATTTAAAAAATAACGGTCATTCATCTGACATACGTCTACGCTGGTTTTATTTCCTGCCATAAGTGCTTCCGCGGCCTTTGCAAGATTTTGAGGGATGCCAAGCACTCTTGAAAAGTCATTGCACGTGCCGCCGGGCAAAATTCCGACCGCTGGTTTTCTTTCTAGAGCGCTGATAGCATTTATGCATTGATGGATCGTGCCGTCGCCGCCGAGAATGAAGACGGTGTCGATAGAATCATCAATGGATTGGCAAAAATGATACGCATCGTCCTTTTTCTTTGTCTGCTTAATAATCACCTCATCTAAATGGTGAGATAAAACCGGCACCACAGCACCAAGTGCTTTTTCTATATTTTTGTTGCCGGCATTTCCGTTATGAATCAGTAACGCTTTCCTGTGGCTCATATACAACTGCTCCTTTATTTTACTTCTTATTATATAATCCCCTTTTTCTGTAAGCAGTAAACGAAGAGCAAAAAAAGTGCACGGCGAAGCAAAGTCATTTGCCGATATGGACGTTTCCTTGCTATCATAAGAACAGATGATGAAAAAGGAGAGGTCTTCATTGAACATGGACTTTAATTTATTTATGAATGATATTGTCCGCCAAGCGAGACAAGAAATAACAGCTGCCGGATACACCGAGCTTAAAACAGCCGAAGAGGTGGATGAGGCACTTACGAAAAAAGGAACGACGCTCGTCATGGTAAACTCTGTTTGCGGATGCGCCGGAGGAATTGCAAGACCGGCAGCCTACCATTCCGTTCACTATGATAAAAGACCTGATCAGCTCGTCACCGTTTTTGCCGGACAGGACAAAGAAGCGACAGCGCGTGCGCGTGACTATTTTGAAGGTTATCCGCCATCTTCTCCGTCCTTTGCGATTTTGAAAGACGGAAAGATCATGAAAATGGTAGAGCGCCATGAAATTGAAGGGCACGAGCCGATGGCCGTAGTGGCAAAGCTGCAGGAAGCCTTTGAAGAATATTGTGAAGAAGTATAAGACGAACAACCCGGATGCCCAAGCGGCCCGGGTTTTTTTGTGCATAAATTTCCAAGGGTATATGAATAAATATTAAAGGATTATTCAATCGGATTGTACAGTGATTTTATTTTTATCTAGTAATATCAAAAAGAGATCACTGGAAAGATAAGCTTGAAGATAATTTTTAAAAATAGTATTGCATAAAAATAAGAAACTGTTTAAAATACAAATTAACGAATAAATATTCAAATACACCAAAAGTAATGAATACGGGGGAAATGGATCATGAAAAAATGGCTCTTATTACTTGTAGCTGCCTGCATTACCTTTGCATTATCTGCTTGCGGCTCAAGCAATTCAGGTTCAGAAGGCGGCAAGAAAAAATTAATTATGGGTACTTCGGCGGATTACAAACCGTTTGAATATAAAGAAGGCGATAATATTGTCGGCTTTGATGTAGAGTTGGCAAAAGCTCTGGCGAAGAAGGCAGGCTATGAAATTGAAGTGCAGGATATGGACTTCAACAGCTTAATTACAGCGCTTAAATCAAAACAGGTGGATCTTGTTCTGTCAGGAATGACACCAACGCCTGAGCGTAAAAAACAAGTTGATTTTTCAGATGTGTATTACACAGCGAACCATATGATTGTCAGCAAAAAAGACAGCGGCATTCAATCTTTGAAAGACCTGAAAGGAAAAACAGTTGGCGTTCAGCTTGGCTCTATTCAGGAAGAGAAGGGGAAAGAGCTTTCTCCGGAATATGGTTTTAAAACAGAAGACCGCAACAGAATTTCTGATTTGGTGCAGGAAATCAAATCTGACCGCTTCGATGCCGCGATTATTGAAGACATTGTTGCAGAAGGGTATTTCAAATCAAATGATGACCTGCAAGGCTTTGTGATTCCTGATGCGAAAGCGGAAGAAGCCGGTTCAGCAATTGCTTTCAGAAAGGACAGTGAACTGACAGACAAATTCAATAAAGCGCTCAAGGAAATGGAAGATAACGGAGAGCTTGAGAAATTGAAGAAAAAATGGTTCACTGGCGAGAAGTAAAAAAAGCGGCTCAACTTTTTCGTTGAGCCTTTTTATTGAATAGGAAATCTTTTTTCCTGTAAGAAAAGGAGACAAAGGCTATGAATTTGGATTTTTCAGCAACGATCCCCCAAATTCCTTTTATATTAGAAGGCTTGGCAATTACATTAAAAATTGTTGTTGTATCTGCTATTATCGGACTTATACTCGGTATTGTGCTAAGCTTATGCAAGATCAGCACATTCCGCCCGTTTATCTGGATCGCTGATTTTTATACATCAGTGTTCCGAGGCACGCCTTTAGTGCTGCAGCTTATGATTGTCTATTTTGGCCTTCCTCAGCTGCTCGGATTTCAAATTGACCAGTTTTGGGCTGCGGTTGTCGCATTGTCTTTGAATTCCGCCGCTTATGTATCGGAAATTATCAGAGCCGGAATCAATGCCATTGATAAAGGGCAAAAAGAAGCTGCTGTTGCACTCGGTGTCCCGTATGGAAAAATGATGAAGGATCTGCTGCTGCCGCAGGCCTTCAAAAATATATCACCTGCAATTGTGAATGAATTAATTACGTTAACAAAAGAATCGGCGATCGTTACCGTCATCGGGCTTGGTGATGTCATGAGACGCGCATATCAAGCTGGCGCCGCCACTTACAATTACCTTGAGCCGCTCATTATCGCGGGATTGATTTATTATGTGCTTGTCCTGATTTTAACGTTTATCGGCAAGGCTGTAGAAAGGAAGCTGAAATCCAATGATTAAGGTTGAAAAGCTGTCAAAATCATTTGGGAAACACGAAGTATTAAAAAACATTTCAACAACAATCGCTGAGGGTGAGGTTGTTGCCGTGATCGGTCCTTCAGGCTCAGGCAAATCAACGTTCTTACGCTGTTTAAACCTGTTGGAAAAGCCTAACGGCGGAACCATTACAATAAAAGACACAGAGATTACGAAGCCAAAAACCAACACATTAAAGGTCCGGGAAAACATCGGGATGGTTTTTCAGCATTTTCATCTCTTTCCGCACAAAACGGTTCTCGAAAACATCATGTACGCGCCTGTCAATGTAAAAAAAGAATCAAAACAGGCAGCACAGGAAAAAGCTGAGGACCTGCTCCGCAAAGTCGGTTTGTTTGAAAAGCGAAATGACTATCCAAACCGTTTGTCTGGCGGACAAAAACAACGTGTCGCGATTGCCAGGGCTCTTGCGATGAATCCGGACATCATGCTGTTTGACGAGCCGACCTCCGCCCTTGATCCGGAGATGGTCAAAGAAGTGCTACAGGTGATGAAAGAGCTGGTCGAAACCGGCATGACCATGGTGATTGTCACACATGAAATGGGCTTCGCAAAAGAAGTGGCAGACCGCGTGCTGTTTATGGACCAAGGAATGATTGTCGAAGACGGCAATCCGAAGGAATTTTTTATGTCGCCAAAATCCAAAAGAGCGCAGGACTTTTTAGAGAAAATATTATAGAATATAAAAAAGAAGAAGGCTGGCAGCCTCTTCTTTTTTATTGAAGAAACAAATAGAAATGGAGTCCGACATGTTTAAAATTGGTTACCGCACAATAAAGACCGCGCTTGGAACAGCTTTGGCTATTTATATAAGCCAGTTATTGCATTTGCAAAACTTCGCATCAGCAGGAATTATCACCATTTTGTGCATACAAATCACACAAAAACGGTCGCTTCAGGCCTCATGGGCCCGCTTTGCGGCATGCTGTCTGGCAATTGTTTTTTCTTATCTCTTTTTCGAGCTTATTGGCTACCACCCGTTTGTTATCGGAGCGCTTCTTTTGATATTCATTCCGATAACGGTTTTGTTAAAAATTAACGAGGGTATCGTCACCAGTTCCGTTATTATCCTTCATTTATACATGTCCGGCGGCATTACGCTTGCTTTCATCTGGAATGAAGTTCAGCTGATTACGGTTGGCATCGGCGTCGCTCTATTGATGAACTTGTATATGCCTAGTCTTGACCGGAAACTGGTTGCCTACCGCAAAAAGATAGAGGATAACTTTGCTGTCATTTTTGCAGAAATCGAACGGTACTTGTTAACTGGTGAGCAAGATTGGTCAGGAAAAGAAATTCCGGAAACGCACCAGCTCATTACGGAGGCTAAAAACCTGGCATATCGAGATGTGCAAAACCACATTTTGCGTTATGAAAATCTGCATTATCATTATTTTAAAATGAGAGAAAAGCAATTTGAAATTATCGAACGCCTTCTCCCTAAAGTGACATCGATCTCCATTACGGTAGATCAGGGAAAAATGATCGCTGAATTTATTCATGATTTGCGGGAGGCGATACACCCTGGGAATACAGCGTACAAATTTCTGAAAAGACTTGCTGACATGAGAAAAGAATTTGAGGAGATGCCGCTTCCGGCGACTAGAGAGGAATTTGAAGCGAGGGCCGCTCTCTTCCATCTTCTCGGCGAAATGGAACAATATTTAGTGATTAAAAGTTATTTTAAAGGAATAAAAGCGCAAAAATCACTCGGATGATTCGCATGAGCTCTTCCTTCATTGGTCAACCTAATGAAAAAGGAGGAGCTTATGCGTTTTTTCTTATGTTCGATTTTTATGATAATTTCACCGATTTGGCATCTCGGCGAAAATCCGCTGCCGGGTGATCCATATGTTATTGTCAACAAGCAAACAAATGAACTTGCTGTTATCCTCGACAACAAAGTAGAAGGCGTGTACAGTGTGGCGACTGGAAAAACAGATGATTTGACGCCTGAAGGAGAGTTTTCGGTAACGGTAAAAGCGGAAAATCCTTACTACAGAAAGAAAAATATTGAAGGGGGATCTCCTGACAACCCGCTTGGGGCCAGATGGATCGGATTTGACGCGAAAGGAACGGACGGGCGGATTTATGGAATTCATGGGACAAACCGAGAGGAATCAGTAGGGAAATTTGTGTCTAACGGCTGTATACGTATGCATAACGATGAGGTCGTTCATTTGTTTCAAACGATACCAGTAGGAACGAGAGTGCTGATCACGGACGACAACCGCTCTTTTGAGGAGATTGCCATCGAGCATAAAGCTCTGATAAAAAAGCAGGATATTCCCATTGAATAAGGCGCCTGCTTTTTTATCGTTATAAAAACATGACGATTCCTGAGAGTACAGTTGAAAGAATAAAAACTCCCAAAATCACGATCAAAACGCTTTTCATCAGTTTTTGAGACATGATTTTCACTCCTTAAACAATCTGTCTATATTTTAGCGTGTTTTGAATGGGCGGACAAGCGATATCTATTAGCGAAAGCAGGGATGCAAATGAACAGGCTTGACCATATCGGGATAGCCGTTTTTTCGATAAAAGATGCTAGAAGCTTTTATGAAAATGTATTGGGGCTTGCATTTCTTCATCAAGAAACGGTTAAAGAGCAAAAGGTGAATGTTGCTTTTTTTCAAGCTGGTGGCGTCAAACTTGAGCTGATAGAGCCGTTGACAGCTGACAGCCCCGTCCATTTATTTTTGGAGAAGAAAGGGCAGGGACTGCATCATATTGCGTTTTTGTGCAACGGCCTATCTGAACAGCTTCAAGCATTGTCTGACCGGCATGTTCAATTGATTGACAGGTACCCAAGACAGGGAGCGAACGGGAAAAAGATCGCGTTTATTTCCCCTCGGGAAACAAACGGTGTTCTTGTAGAGCTTTGTGAACCGAAAGGAGATCAACACAATGAACATGAATGAGCACATGGATCATTTATACACGAAACGCAAGCAGGCAGAAGAAGGCGGAGGACGGGAAAAGCTGGCTCAGCAGCGGCAAAAGGGCAAGCTCACTGCTCGGGAAAGGATCATATTTCTTCTAGATCAGGACAGCTTTATCGAATTACACCCCTTCATGGAAAGTCAAGTGTTAACAAGAGAACAGCGCATGTTAGGGGATGGGGTCGTGACAGGGTACGGCACAATTGACGGCCGCTCAGTTTATGTATTTGCGCAAGACTTCACAGTGTTCGGAGGGGCGCTTGGCGAAACTCATGCCAGGAAAATCTGCGCTTTGATGGATCTGGCAGCAAAAAATAAGGCGCCGATTATCGGGCTGAATGACTCAGGTGGTGCGAGAATTCAAGAGGGTGTGGTATCATTAGATGGATACGGTCACATATTTTACCGAAACGTCTTATATTCCGGAGTCATTCCGCAAATATCGGTTATTTTAGGGCCGTGCGCTGGAGGCGCTGTATATTCTCCGGCACTCACAGATTTTATATTTATGGCTGAACAGACCGGCCGGATGTTTATTACCGGCCCGAAGGTGATTGAAAAAGTGACAGGGGAACAGGTTGATGCGGAGAGCTTAGGCGGAGCGGGGATACATAATGCCGTCAGCGGAAACGCCCACTTTTCCGGGCATACGGAGAAGGAGGTTCTGACAGGGGTGAGAAAACTGCTGTCTTATTTGCCGCTGAATGGCCGGACAACAGAGCCGAAGCCAGAGAAAGAGGCGTCCAGACCGTTATTAAACCATCTTGTCCCTGCTGATACGACAAAGCCTTATGATGTTCGGAAGGTGATCAGGGAGCTGGCTGACCCGCAGTCTTTTTTTGAGATTCAGCCATTTTTTGCGAAGAACATTGTCATTGGGTTTGCAAGGCTGGGTGAAAAAGCAATCGGCATCGTGGCGAGCCAGCCGAAGCATCTGGCGGGAAGCCTGACGATTGACGCTGCTGATAAAGCAGCAAGGTTCATCCGTTTTTGTGACGCATTTGATATCCCGCTATTGACTGTCGAAGATGTCCCGGGGTTTCTGCCGGGTATTCAGCAAGAGCACAATGGAATCATCAGGCATGGAGCAAAATTATTGTTTGCTTATGCTGAAGCGACTGTCCCAAAAGTCACACTCATCATTAGAAAAGCGTACGGCGGCGCCTATGTGGCCATGAACAGCAAAGCGATCGGAGCGGACCTTGTGTTTGCATGGCCGAATGCTGAAATCGCAGTGATGGGTCCAGAAGGTGCGGCATCGATTTTGTATGAAAAGGAAATCAAAGCTTCAGCTAACCCGCAAAAGACGAAACGCGAAAAAACAGCTGAATACAAAAAGCAAAACGCCGGCCCATACAAAGCGGCCGCTTGTGGAATGGTCGATGACATCATTTTGCCGGAAGAATCAAGGGGAAGACTGATTCAAGCTTTTCATATGCTTGCACATAAGACAGAAGAGAGACCGAAAAAAAAGCACGGTAACATACCGCTTTAACATGGAGGGACTTACAAATGGTGAATGAAAAACGCCTGCTGGAAGAATTTTTAGAGCTTGTCCAAATTGACTCAGAAACAAAGCACGAAGCTGAAATCTGCAAAGTGCTGAAACGAAAATTTTCTGATTTAGGTGTGGACGTTAAAGAAGACGATACAATGGATATCACGGGCCACGGAGCCGGTAACCTGATTTGTACGCTAAAAGGGACAAAACAAACAGATACGATCTATTTTACATCTCATATGGACACAGTTGTACCCGGAAACGGCGTAAAACCAGTTGTAGAGAACGGTTACGTCAAAACTGACGGCACGACGATTTTAGGCGCTGATGATAAAGCGGGATTGGCTGCAATGTTTGAGGCGATTAAGGTGCTGAAAGAAGAAAACATTGAACACGGCACGATTGAATTCATCATCACAGTAGGGGAAGAATCAGGTCTGATCGGAGCGAAGGCTCTTGACCGTTCTATGATCACTGCATCCTACGGCTATGCTCTTGATTCAGACGGAAAAGTCGGAAATATTATTGTGGCCGCGCCGACACAGGCGAAGGTAAGAGCGGCAATTTTCGGGAAAACCGCGCACGCCGGGGTTGAACCTGAAAAAGGCATTTCAGCGATTACAATCGCTAGCAAAGCCATTTCAAAAATGCCATTGGGCCGTATCGATGAAGAAACAACAGCTAATATCGGCCGGTTTGAAGGCGGCACACAAACAAACATTGTGTGCGACGAAGTTCATATTCTTGCTGAAGCGCGCTCTTTAGTTCCTGAGAAAATGGAAGCTCAGGTTCAAAAAATGAAAGCTGCTTTTGAAGAGGCCGCAGCTGATATGGGCGGACGCGCAGAAGTCGAAATTGAGGTTATGTATCCGGGCTTTAAATATCAAGACGGCGACCAAGTTGTTGAAATCGCGAAAAAAGCGGCTGCTAAAATCGGACGTCCAAGCGAGCTGCAAACGAGCGGCGGCGGAAGCGACGCGAACGTAATCGCTGGTCATGGCATCCCGACGGTCAATCTTGCTGTCGGTTATGAGCAAATTCATACTAAAAATGAAAAAATGCCGGTCGAAGAGCTCGTTAAAACGGCAGAAATGGTTGTTGCCATTATTGAAGAGGCAGCAAAATAAAAAAAGAAAACCCGAGTGCTATTTCCCGCATCGGGTTTTTTTAGCTCCATTTCCTAAGCGGCCAAAATAACACATCCTGTTTTTTAGCGTAATGAAGCAAGGGGTCTGACTCTGGCAATGTAATGCCGTGAGCATCAGTCACCGTATTGACTGAAATTTCCGCTTCGGCGTTTTGCAACAGCCATGGATGATGATGGATGTCTTCGTAATAGAGTTTGTTTTGATTGGTAGTATAGAGCCTGTATCGTTCTGTCAGCCAGTAATCGAGCGAATACTTTTCTGCTGTAAAAGGCGCTGAAATGGGTCGGTATGCGGCGCGGAATACTGCTTCTTTGTCATTTTTCCGCTTGCTGACATAGTCAATGCGATCACCGTTTTTTTTTGGCTTTCATATCCGCATAAAAATAAGGCAGATGAAAGAATGTGCGAGCGCCAAGGACGGCCAGCCGATGATCGGCATCTAAGCTAAAAAAATAAATGCCGGGCTTGCCTTTATACGTGACATAGGTGCGGAGGTTAAGCTCAGGAAATGCACGCGCACCGGGAATGGCAGGAAGATAACGCGCCCTCAGGTTCGTGAGCATAAAGGGAAGCATGCTGATCCAAGCTTGCCCGTTATATGTATCTAATTCTAAAACGGACGGTACCAAAGCGCGAAGGATAGAAACTTCAACAGGCCAGTGAGCAAATAAGACATCATTCCAGGTTTGTCTCATGATCCAGATTCCTTCAGGTACAGAAATGTTTTTTTGCTGAAAGTGTTCCGTCAACGTATATGCTCCTTTCGGTTGGAGGTGAGTAAAGGTATTCCCGATTTCCTTCTTTTTTAACGATACGGCTGTTTTTTAGGATGGCCATTTCTGCTTCAGCCATGATAAACAAGACTGTTTGGTGCGGTATGCTTTGCAAGTAACAAAAAACAACCCCGGCTTTTCGCGCGGGGTTGCTTTTTTATTTCACCGGCTCAGTAAGAGCGGCTGTTTTTTTACTTTTATGATGCGTCATCTGAAGGACGATGTTTTGCACTGTCAAAAACAGTCCGCTTGTAAACCAGTACAGCGGGAGGGCTGCCGGCACATTAAGCGAGAAAATCGTCATCATCACAGGGAAGATGAACACCATCAATTTTGCGGATTGCTGTGCCGCTGGGTTTTGCGGGACAGCGGAATATTTCGCGCTCAGTTTTTGAGCGATATAGGCCTGAATAAAGTACATTGCTCCCGCACTAAGAGACACGAGAATATCTGATTGTCCTAAACTGAACCATAAAAACGAGTGTGACGCAATTTCAGGTGTAGAGCGAATCGCGTAATAAAACCCAATCACAATAGGAAACTGAATCAGCATTGGGAGGCATCCCATAGCAAGCGGATTGATGTTGTTCTCTTGATACAGCTTCATCATTTCCATTTGCAGTTCTTTTTGTTTTTCAGGGTCCTTCGTTTTTTTCAATTTGGCCTGAATGCTGTCAACCTGAGGTTTAATAACGGCCATTTTCTCTTGGAACACGCGCTGTTTTTTGAACTGATTAACAAACAAAGGCAGTACAACCATACGTACAATAATGGTTACGAGGATAATAGAGAGTCCGTATTCTCCGTGAAACAGCCCGGCAACACCCTTAAGCAGAGCGGAAAACGGTTCGATTAAATAATCGTGGAAAAAACCTACGTTGCTGAGGCCCCCCACCTGATTCGTCGCTGCAAATGCAGCATTGCCCGAGCATAATACGATCAAAAAGATACCCATAGCCAAAAGTTTTTGATATGTTTTTACCAATTTGTTCTCCTCCTTTTTATAAATGCGGTTTATAAAAGAAGAGAACCGGCGTCTTCCTCATCGTTCACAGGCGAATTCATGCGGAAGACTTTACGTATCCAAGTTGTAATGCGATGATATATAATAATAAGAAAGTCTGTTCGGTTAATGTGAAAGACCGTCTGATGTTCATCTGTTCGTTTTGATTTCCATTGCTCGCCCGCACGGCACTCTCGTAAGAGGAATGCAATCCCGATTGCCGTCAGAGCAGGAAGAATAATTGTGAAAAAATCGACTAAGAATAAAACGTCATTTATCGATTCCACAAACATTTTAATCACATCCATTCAGTACCTTCATTTTACTATATGTACAAGCAGTTGTCTAATGACCGAAAAGGAGATTTGTTTATGCCGGGAAAGAGCCGAATTATTTTCCATATTGATATGAATAGCTTTTATGCATCGGTTGAAATGGCATATGATCCGGCTCTCCGGGGGAAGCCGGTCGCAGTTGCCGGAAACGTAAAGGAGCGAAAGGGCATTGTGGTAACATGCAGCTATGAAGCAAGAGCGCGCGGCGTCAAAACAACGATGCCGGTTTGGCAAGCGAAGCGCCATTGTCCTGAGCTCATCGTTCTTCCGCCGAACTTTGACCGCTATAGAAACTCTTCACGAGCGATGTTTACCATTCTTCGTGAATATACTGACCTGGTGGAGCCTGTCTCCATCGACGAAGGCTATATGGACATGACCGATACACCATACAGCAGCCGCGCTCTAGAGACGGCAAAAGAAATCCAAAGCAGGCTGCAAAAAGAGCTGCTGCTCCCGTCAAGCATAGGGATCGCGCCGAATAAATTTCTCGCTAAGATGGCGTCTGATATGAAAAAACCGCTTGGAATTACGATTTTAAGAAAGAGGCAAGTGCCTGATATCCTGTGGCCGCTTCCTGTTGGAGAGATGCACGGAGTCGGCAAAAAGACAGCGGAAAAACTGAAGGGACTCGGCATCCATACAATCGGAGAGCTAGCTGCAGCTGATGAACACTCTCTGAAGCGCCTGCTTGGCATCAACGGTCCGCGCCTTAAAAATAAAGCAAATGGCATTCACCATTCGCCGGTTGACCCGGAGCGCATTTACGAATTTAAAAGCGTCGGCAACTCATCGACACTTTCCCATGATTCCAGTGATGAAGAAGAGCTGTTAGGCGTCTTTAGAAAGCTTGCGGCTTCTGTGAGTGACCGTTTACAGCGCAAGGAAGTCATGGCTTCGAAGCTTTTTATTATGATTAGATATGCGGATTGGAAAACCATCACAAGAAGCACCACGCTGAGAAACCCGATTGATCAAAAAAATGAAATTTTGAAAGAAGCGGAGCACCTCTTTTTTAAACATTGGAATAAAAATCCTGTCAGGCTGCTTGGCATTACCGGAACGGATTTAGTAGAAAAAGAGCAGGCCTATAAACAGCTCGATTTGTTCAGCTTTAATGAAGATGCGAAGGATGAGCCCATTCAGCAGATGATGGAAAAGCTGAATAAAAAGTACGGTACCAAACTGATCAGAAAAGGGGCAACGTTAAAAAAAGAGGAGAGCAAAACAAAGGGAACAAGCTTTAATAAAGATTTTTTTCAAGATGAAAAGAAAAGCTGAATCGCTTGAAAAAAAGGGTGAATGTATGGTAATTTCTTTATTATAAATATCATTTTATTTTAATTTAAATTTTAAAATGATTAAACGTTTGCAGAAGGGACGTTAGAATATGTCAAAACAACAAATCGGCGTTATCGGACTTGCGGTCATGGGTAAAAATCTGGCTTTAAATATCGAAAGCCGGGGATTTTCTGTTTCTGTTTACAACAGATCAAGCAGTAAAACTGAGGAGTTTTTACAGGAGGCAAAAGGAAAAAATGTTGTTGGCACTTACAGCATTGAAGAATTTGTCCAATCCTTGGAAACACCGCGCAAAATCTTATTAATGGTTAAAGCGGGAACTGCAACAGATGCGACAATTCAATCTCTTCTTCCTCATCTAGAGAAGGATGATATTTTAATTGACGGCGGTAATACATACTATAAAGATACACAGCGCCGTAACAAAGAACTCGCTGAAAGCGGCATTCATTTTATCGGAACAGGCGTTTCCGGCGGAGAAGAAGGGGCACTTAAAGGACCTTCTATCATGCCTGGCGGACAAAAAGAAGCACATGAGCTTGTAAAACCGATTCTTGAAGCCATTTCTGCAAAAGTTGACGGAGAACCTTGTACGACATATATCGGTCCGGACGGCGCCGGCCATTACGTAAAAATGGTGCACAACGGAATTGAATACGGAGATATGCAGCTGATCTCTGAATCATATTTCATTCTGAAACAGGTGCTGGGCCTTTCTGCTGATGAGCTTCATGAAGTTTTCGCTGAATGGAATAAAGGTGAGCTTGACAGCTACTTGATTGAGATTACAGCTGACATCTTTACGAAAAAAGACGAAGAAACAGGCAAACCGCTTGTTGATGTGATTCTTGATAAAGCAGGCCAAAAAGGAACAGGAAAATGGACAAGCCAAAGCGCACTTGACTTAGGTGTTCCGCTTCCGATTATTACTGAATCTGTATTCGCACGCTTTATCTCAGCTATGAAGGAAGAGCGTGTGAAAGCGAGCGGACTTCTTTCAGGACCAGAAGTGAAGCCTGTTACAGAAAATAAAGAAGAGCTGATTGAAGCGGTCAGAAAAGCGTTGTTCATGAGTAAAATCTGCTCATACGCGCAAGGATTTGCCCAAATGAAAGCTGCTTCTGAAGAATACAACTGGGATCTGAAATATGGTGAAATCGCTATGATCTTCCGCGGTGGCTGCATCATTCGCGCGGCATTCCTTCAGAAGATCAAAGAAGCTTACGATCGCGAGCCTGAGCTTGACAACCTGCTTCTTGACAGCTATTTCAAGAATATTGTAGAAAGCTACCAAGGAGCGCTTCGCCAAGTGATTTCACTTGCAGTTGCCCAAGGTGTGCCGGTGCCATCATTCTCAAGCGCTTTAGCCTACTATGACAGCTACCGCACAGCCGTACTGCCTGCAAACTTAATCCAAGCACAGCGCGACTACTTTGGCGCTCATACTTATGAGCGTACTGACAAAGAAGGCATCTTCCATACTGAATGGATGAAGTAATCAATAAAAACCCCCGAAGCTCTTAAGCTTTGGGGGTTTTGTTATTAAAGAGATTGTTATACCTTTGTGACAGCGTAAAAAAGCCGAAAATGCTTGTAAACATTTTCGGCTTTTTTCTTCTTATTATATATTCCACCAGTGTAAGCCGTCTTTCGCCAAAAGATCATCAGATTCTTTTGGTCCCATTGAGCCTGATTCGTAGTTAGGAGATAAGGTTTTGTTTGCTGCCCATGTTTCAGAAATAGAGTCGACAAAGCTCCAAGAAAGGGCAACTTCATCCCAGTGTGCAAAGTTTGTTGCATCGCCAAGAAGACAGTCGTGAATTAGTTTTTCATATGCTTCAGGGGTATTCAACTCGTCATTGCAATTGCTGCAGTAATCGAGTTTGATTGGCTGCGCGTGTGCTGCTCCGCCAAGCTTTTTAGCATTTAAGTAAAGCGTGATGCCTTCGTCAGGCTGAATATGAATGACAAGCAAGTTCGGATTCATGTTGTTTTCATTGCCGTAGTACAGGTTCATCGGAATGTCCTTAAATTGAACGACAATTTTTGTGGACTTTTCTTTCATTCGTTTTCCGGTACGGATATAGAATGGAACACCAGCCCATCTGAAGTTGTCAATCAAGAGCTTGCCGGCAACAAAGGTTTCTGTATTGGAGTCAGGAGCGACATTATCTTCTTCTGTATAAGAAGGAACAGGCACACCGTCAATTTCACCGGCTTGATATTGTCCGCGCACAAAGTATTCATCCACTTCATCTTTTGCAATAGGACGAAGTGCTCTCAACACCTTCACTTTTTCGCTGCGGATTTCTTCTGTGTTCAATTTGATCGGCGGCTCCATTGCTAGAAGGGCAACCATCTGCATAATATGGTTTTGCACCATGTCGCGAAGGGCGCCTGATTTTTCGTAATATCTTGCGCGGTCTTCAACGCCTAGTGATTCGCTAGATGTGATTTGGATGTTTGAAATGTAGCGGTTTGTCCAAAGCGGTTCGAAAATCGCATTGGCAAATCGAATCACTTCAATGTTCTGAACCATTTGTTTGCCTAGATAATGGTCGATTCTGTAAATTTGATCTTCCGTAAATGCTTCGCGGATTTCTTTATTCAATGCCTGTGCGCTTGGCAGATCATGGCCGAACGGTTTTTCGATGACAAGGCGGGACCAGCCGGTTGTAGCTGTTACACCCTCTGATTTTAATGTTTTTGCAATCGTTCCAAAGAATTCAGGAGCCATTGCCAAGTAGAACATTCTGTTGTTAGGAATTTGATATGTATCTTCCAGCTGGTTAAGCAATACGTTTAGCTCTTGATAAGAACCAGGGTTTGTCACGTCAAACGGGTGATAGTAAAAATGAGACGTGAAATCATCTATATGCTTATCTGCAGATGAGGAAATGGATGTTTTAACCGTTTGGCGAAGATCCTCATTAGACCAAGGTCTTCTTCCAACTCCTACCACTGCAAACTCTTCTCCGATTTGTCCGTTTTGATATAAACGGTGAATAGACGGATACAATTTTCGTTTTGCTAAATCTCCAGTTGCACCGAATATGACAATTACTGCTTTTGGTTGTTGGTTTGTTTTCACTAAAAGTACCTCACTTTATTCGAAGCTTTATTTTAGTACACCCCGTATATTTCCTTCATTTTAAATCTAAAATTCAACGAAAGCAAACATTTAAGCCCTTTTTTAAGCAGAATGCTGAAAAAATGTTTCTAGCACGAAAGGATTGTTCTTTTCAGAGGCAAGATTCACATTTTGCGCTTGATCCTGTATTCTTGTAGGTATCTGGTTCTAGTAGGAGGAAGGAAACGTGGAATTACTTTTTTTAGGGACGGGAGCCGGCATTCCCGCCAAGGCGAGAAATGTAACGTCGGTGGCATTAAAATTGCTTGAAGAAAGGCGTTCGGTATGGCTTTTTGACTGCGGGGAAGCCACACAGCATCGAATTTTACATACAACGATTAAACCTCGTAAAATAGAGAAAATCTTTATTACACACATGCACGGCGATCATGTATACGGACTTCCGGGGCTTCTGGGGAGCCGTTCCTTTCAAGGCGGAGAGGACGAGCTGACAGTGTACGGACCTAAAGGGATCAAGGCGTTTATTGAAACAAGCCTTGCCGTCACGAAGACCCATTTGACATATCCGCTTGCGGTCCAGGAAATTGAAGAAGGAATCGTGTTTGAGGACGATCAGTTTATTGTCACAGCGGTATCTGTTATTCATGGAGTGGAAGCCTTCGGGTACCGTGTGCAGGAAAAAGACGTACCGGGTTCCTTGAAGGCTGATGTATTAAAAGAAATGAACATCCCGCCCGGACCTGTATATCAGAAAATCAAAAAAGGCGAAACGGTAACGCTTGAAGACGGACGAATCATCAATGGGAATGATTTTCTGGAGCCTCCTAAAAAGGGAAGATCTGTTGTGTTCTCCGGTGATACGAGAGTAAGTGACAAACTAAAAGAGCTTGCGAGGGATTGTGATGTGCTTGTTCATGAAGCAACCTTTGCTAAGGAAGACCGTAAACTTGCTTATGATTATTATCACAGTACAACGGAACAAGCGGCTGTAACAGCGAAAGAAGCAAGAGCGAAGCAGCTCATTTTAACCCATATCAGCGCAAGATATCAGGGAGATGCTTCTTTGGAGCTTCAAAAAGAAGCGGTTGACGTTTTCCCCAATAGCGTGGCGGCATATGATTTCTTAGAGGTAAACGTCCCGCGAGGCTGAAGGCGGAGCTCTTATTTGACAATTTGTGATGACGTTGTATAATAAAACGTAATCATTACGCTTTATAAGGAGATGTTAATTATGAGAGTAAATGTTACTTTAGCCTGCACTGAAACGGGAGACCGAAATTACATCACAACAAAAAATAAACGCACCAATCCAGACCGTTTGGAGCTGAAAAAATATTCACCGCGTTTAAAGAAATATACCCTTCACCGTGAAACAAAATAATATAAAAGACCGGGAACCCCTTACGGCCCGGTCTTTTTTACGTTAATTGACTGCCTGGTAAAGAGGAGCGGCCTGCTGGCACGCTGCGCACCATACGTCATAAATAGCCAAGTGAACGATATGAGGTTCATCATGATGGATGTTGTGGGAGCTGTTTTTAGCTTGAATCCAGCCGCTTTGGTTAGATAGAGACAATATGCTGCTGTGCAAGTTTTGCCACTCCTGTTCAGCAGCGAATTTCTCAGTCCGTTCTCCTGATGACAACACAAGAAGAGGCATGTTTCCTAAGTGGACTTGCCGCTTTTTGAGCTCCTGCAGACTTTTTGAATACTCTGCATGTGTGCCCTCAAGCATCATCTTTCTCGTATGTGATTTGTGCATTTCTTCGGGTATAAAGGTAAAGCTGGCGCAATCGCCTAAAGCTGGGTCAAGAAGGACCATGCCGATAATATCATACTTGTTTTTGCAGGCCCATAAACCGGTGATGACAGCTCCGTATGAGTGTGAAACAGCCAAATAAGGAGGTTTTACATCAGCTGCTTTAAGCAAACTCTCCAATTCTTTCACTTGTTGATCAGCTGTTCGTTTAGCTCTGCTTTGCCCGCTTTTTCCTATGCCTGCCCGATCATATGTGAAAATGCCAAATTCATCATCAATGTCCGCCATTAATGGTTTCCACGTCTCAGAAGAAGTACCATAGCCGGCCTCAAAGACAATCGTTACACCGCTTGATCCTTTCCGGTGCTGTGTATGAAACGCACATCCGTCAATTGTATATGTCTTTTCCATCCAAGCTGATTTCATTGGAGTCATCTCCTCTAATTGGTTCTACTAGGGAGACGGAGAACCTTAGCCGATCGTTTCTCTAAAAATAAAAAAAGAGATATCCTCTACAGGATATCTCTTATGGGCATTACCAGCCTCTTTCGTATTGAACAGGGGCCGGAATCTCTGTGTTGAGCTGTTTCGCAGCAGTTCTTGCAAAGAATGGATCCCGCAAAAGCTCTCTGCCGATAAAGATGAGGTCGGCACGTCCGTTTTGCAGAATTTCTTCAGCCATTGAACCGTCTGTAATCATGCCGACGGCACCAGTAGCCATGTCCGCCTGTTCACGGATTTTCTCAGCGAAGCTGACCTGATAGCCAGGGAATACGTTAATGTCTGCGTGAACAAGGGCGCCTGAGCTGCAGTCAATTAAGTCAACACCCTGCTCCTTCATCCATTTTGCAAAACCGATGTGATCAGCAATGTCTAAGCCTTTATCAGTGTAGTCAGAAGCAGATACACGGACAAATAAAGGACCGTCCCATACTTGTTTGACTTCATCAATGATCTCTCTCAAGAAACGATATCGGTTTTCAGGTGAGCCGCCGTATTCATCTGTGCGATGGTTGGAAAGCGGAGACAAAAATTCGTGAATTAAATATCCGTGCGCCGCATGAATTTCAATCACATCAAAGCCGGCTTCTTTTGCGCGGGCAGCCGCTTGCTTGAACTCCTGAACTGTTTCTTTTACTTTTTCTGCTGACATTTCTACAGGTGTTGCTGATTGTTCGTCAAACGCAATCGCCGATGGAGCGAAGATATCTCCTTCAAGCTCAGCTTTACGTCCGGCATGGGCAAGCTGAATGCCGATTTTTGAACCTTGTTCTTTGACCTGCTCAGTCAGTTTGGCAAAGCCTTCAATATGCTCGTCGCTCCAAATGCCTAAGTCTTGGTCAGTGATTCGTCCTTGAGGGTTAACCGCTGACGCCTCTACAATAATCAGTCCGACCTGGCCGATTGCGCGCGATATGTAATGTGCCATGTGGAACGGTGTTAATTTTCCGTCCTTTTCATGAGAAGAATACATGCACATTGGCGACATGACAATGCGGTTTTTTAACGTCATATCTTTAATTGTAATAGGTGTAAATAATTTTCTGGCCATTTCTTTCGCCTCCCGTAAGGTTTTTAGAGATTGATTATATCAAGTCATTTCTTTCCCGTCATATAAACTGCTCAAAAGAACCGCTTTTGTCAAACATTTCTGTATAATAGACGAGAAATCAGTTTATTTTTCAGTATAGAAGCATTTTTATTCATAGGAGGGGCGAAATCAATGAATTGGCAGACGAAGGACGAATTGCTGGCACTTTTAACTTCTCTTGTGCAATACGAAAGCATCACCGGTTCAAAGGGCGAGGCAGCGCTTGCAGAGTATCTTTATTTTATTTTGAAGGACAAGCCCTATTTTCAAAAGCACCCTGATGATGTAACGCTTCATCCGATGGACGATGGCAGATCTTTTCTTACGGCTCTAGTCAAAAAGAAGAATGTCAAAAAGACAGTGCTTCTGCTGAGTCATTTTGATGTCGTTGACATAGAAGATTACGGCGAATTTAAACATATGGCTTGCAAGCCTGCTGAGCTTTTGAGCTCCTTTTTAGAGAAAGAAGAGCTGCTCCCGGAACGTGTGAGAAGAGATGCCGAAAGCGGAGACTGGCTGTTCGGAAGAGGGACGATGGATATGAAAGCGGGGCTTTGTGTTCAACTGTCGATGCTGGAGAGGGCAATGAACGGACATTTTGAGGGCAATCTGCTGTTGATAACGGTTCCGGACGAGGAAGTGAATTCAAGAGGCATGATTGAAGCGGTTCCTGCATTGAAGGAAATGGAGAAAAAGCATGATATCACATTAACCGCTTGCCTGAATGCCGAACCGATGTTTGAAAAATTTCCCGGCGATCAGCAGCAATATTTTTATACAGGAAGCATTGGAAAGGTGCTTGCGGGTTTTTTCTGCAAGGGGATTGAGACACATGTTGGAGAGCCGTTTTCAGGCCTAAACGCAAATTTAATGGTATCTGAGATTAACCGTTTGCTTGAACTGAATGCTGATTATTGCGAAAAGGTTGATGGCGAGGTCACTCCGCCGCCGGTAAACTTAATGCAAAAGGACTTGAAAGAGGCATATTCAGTCCAGACACCGCATACAGCTGTCACATTATTTAATGTGCTGTCAATGAAACGCTCAGCTAGTGAGCTGCATCAGATGCTGCTTAAAACAGCAGAACAGGCGGCGGAGGAAATCATGTCGAACGTTCGGAAGAAAACACAGGATTTTCAACAATTTGAGCCATTTCAGCCGATTGAGCGGGACGTCACTGTTTTGACATTTGATGAGCTGGTCTCGCGTGCAAAAAAGCGTGCGGGGATCTCGGAAACAGAGCGGGCTCTAAATTATGCCTTTGCTAACAGGGGGGAGCTTGGAGACAGGGATTTTTCGACGAAAATTGTTTCTGAGCTTGCTTCGCTTTGTAAGGAGGATGCGCCGCTCATCGTTCTGTTTTATAGTCCGCCGCTTTATCCAGCTGTTTCTTCAAAGGATGATCAATTGATCAGAAATACAGCAGATCAGTTAAAGCATTATGCGGCTGAGCGATACGGCATTGCATTACGGGAGGTTCAGTACTTCCCTGGACTTTCGGACTTGAGTTATCTTCAGCTGGAAAAGCAGGAGGTTGATGCATACACAAGCAATATGCCGCTCTTTAACAGAGGATATTCATTGCCAAGCGGTAAAAATCAGGCTTTATATGTCCCGGTTTTAAATGTCGGTCCGGCTGGTAAAGACCCGCATAAATGGACGGAAAGATTGTATATGCCTTATTCCTTTGAAGTGCTTCCCGATTTGCTTTCATTTACGATCTCCGCGCTATTAAAGCAATCAGAATCTGCCGGCCAGCTGCTGCGGGAAAAATAAAAAACAGAAGGCACTGTGCCTTCTGTTTTTGTCCTTACATCTAAGAATGTCTCTCTAAGGCGGCACCGGCAAACTGTTCTTTGATTTCTGCGCTCCGTTTAGCTGTTTCTTCAATACAGTGAATAATTGCTTCTTCAAAGCGGGAGTCCTGTAAAGCGCGAAGACCTGCCTCTGTAGTGCCCCCAGGACTGGTGATTTCTTTACGCAGCTTTTCCGGCTGTTTGCCGCTTTGGAGGAGCATATCTGTTGCCCCTGCCATTGTCTGCAAAATGAGTGCTTTTGCCGTTTCTTTATCTAATCCTACTTTTTGAGCTGCTTTTTCCATCGCCTCAATATAACGATAGACGTAAGCTGGGCCGCTGCCTGCGATTGCAGTGACAGCGTCAAGATGCCGCTCCTCAACCAGTGTTGCATCACCGATTGTTTCCAATAGAGCTTTTGCGGCAATAATATCATTCTTGCTTGCTTCCGTGCTTACGGAAAATCCGGTTGCTGATTTTCTGATTGCCGCTGATGTATTAGGCATGACGCGAATGACCGCGAGCTTTCTGCCAAAATAATGCTGAATGGTTTCGATGGTAAGGCCTGCAAGTACTGAAATGACAAGCTGGTCCTTGATATATGGCCGGATGCTGTCGATGCTTTCCGCCGCGTCTTTCGGTTTGAAAGCGAGGATAATGATATCGGTGTGAGTGAAAAACTTATTTTTATCTCTGCATGGACGCACGCCGTACGTTTCCTTTAATTCAATCAGACGCTCGTCATTTGAGCGATTTGTAATATAGATATGTTCTGGTTTTGTGATGCCGCTTTGCAAAATGCCGTTGATCATTGCTTCTGCCATTGACCCGGCGCCGACAAATCCTATCTTTTTCATTGATATCCTCCTTCTATCAGAACAACAAAAAACCTTTTCATCACGTAAAGGACGAAAAGGTTCGCGGTACCACCCTCATTAGCACAAATTGTGCTCAGCTCAAATCCCCGTAACGCGGGAAACGTTTAGGTTTTCCTAACCGCGACTTGAGGGCAGGTTCTACAAACAAGCGGGCCGCAATACCTTTCAGCCGGGGGTATCGCTCTCTTAGGCCATTGCCTTGTATACTATTCCTCGTCATAGCGTTCCAATGTTCTCGTTTTAGTTTGTTGTTCATTATGCAATGGCGGACAAGCTAATGTCAATAGCTTTTTCAAAAAGGTCTGTTCTCATTCAGCAATAATGACATAAGACCGAGAAAAAGCTAAAATATGAATAATGAATGAAGACAAGGAGCGAAAGGATGACAACTGAAGATGTAATTGCGATCCGCATCCCGACGCCGTTTGCTGTCGGCGATGTTATCGTTTACCTCGTAAAAGGTGATGCGCTGACACTTATCGATGCCGGGCCGAATACAAAAGAGGCTGCCAGAGCCTTACAAGAGCAGCTTGCCGCTGTAAATGTGAAAATGTCAGATATCGAGCAGGTTGTACTGACTCACCATCATGCCGACCATGCAGGCTTGCTTGATGTCTTTTCAGATGAAATCGAAGTGATTGGGCATGCGTTCAACGAACCTTATATCAGCCGAAATCAAGCCTTTATGGATTGGCAAAAACGTTTTTTTCAAAAGCTGTTGCCTGAATTAGGCGTTCCATTTGATACGGGGAAGGCGGAAAAGCTGATTCGATCAGCGTACGCATTTTCCTGTACGAGATCTCTGACAAAAACAATCAGTGAAGGTATGGGCATTGACGGGCTTGAGGGCTGGTCTGTGTTGGAGATGCCTGGACATGCTGAATCGCATATCGTTCTGTTCCATGAAAAAAGCGGAAGGATGCTTGGCGGAGATCTACTGCTGGCCAACAGCTCGTCTAATCCGATTATAGAAGCGCCGAAAGCGGGAGACGTCAGGTCAAAGCCTTTAGTGGATTATCAGCGGTCTTTGCGAAGGCTGTCTCATCTAGAGCCAACAATCGTATTTCCTGGTCACGGCGAGCCAATCACCAGTGTCCAGGCGCTGATTGAGAAGCGTTTTGACAAGCAGAGGAATCGAACGGAGGATGTTCGTCGCATGCTGGCTGAAAAGCCGATGACCGCTTTTCAGGTCTGTCAGCAGCTTTTTCCTGCTGTATATGAAAAGGAATTGTTTTTAACAATGTCAGAAACGGCAGGGCATCTTGATGTGTTGGAGGCTGAAGAAGCCATCACGTCATATTGGGAAGGAAACATCGCATACTTTAGAACAATGAAGAGGTGAAATGGGTGAAACATATAGCGGGAAAAAGGATTTGGATAACCGGTGCTTCTGGAGGGCTTGGAGAAAGAATCGCATACTTATGCGCGGCTGAAGGAGCCCATGTCCTGCTGTCGGCTAGACGCGAGGATCGTTTGATAGAAATCAAAAGGAAAATAACCGAGGAATGGAGCGGACAGTGTGAGATTTTTCCTCTGGATGTGGGCCGCCTAGAGGATATCGCCCGGGTCCGCGATCAGATCGGCTCGGTTGATGTACTGATTAACAATGCAGGCTTCGGTATATTTGAAACGGTTTTAGACTCTACATTGGATGACATGAAAGCGATGTTTGATGTGAATGTCTTCGGCCTGATCGCCTGTACAAAAGCGGTGCTTCCGCAAATGCTTGAGCAAAAAAAGGGCCATATCATCAATATCGCCTCTCAAGCGGGGAAAATCGCAACACCGAAGTCTAGCCTGTATTCCGCGACCAAACATGCCGTGTTAGGTTACTCAAACGCTTTGCGGATGGAGCTTTCGGGAACCGGCATTTATGTGACAACAGTCAACCCGGGACCGATTCAGACGGACTTTTTTTCCATTGCTGATAAAGGCGGGGACTACGCCAAAAATGTCGGCCGCTGGATGCTTGATCCTGATGACGTGGCAGCTCAAATTACAGCTGCAATTTTTACGAAAAAGCGGGAGATCAATCTTCCGCGTTTAATGAATGCTGGCACTAAGCTGTATCAGCTGTTTCCAGCTCTTGTAGAAAAGCTGGCAGGACGCGCGTTCATGAAAAAATAATGATGGAACTGCCTGTGGTGGAGTGGCTTGTTTCTCACGAGGCAGTTTTTGATAGTGGAAGGGAGAGATTGTTGAATGTCAGTTCATTCAGAAGTCCTTGATGCTCTGCTTAAAGATCCGTTTATTCAGAAACTGATTGATGCAGAGCCTGTATTCTGGGCAAACTCAGGCAAGAAAGAGGGGCCATTACCCCGTGCAGATGAGTGGGCAACCGAGATAGCGGAAGCGGAAAAAAGAATGCGGCGGTTTGCACCTTACATTGCCGAGGTGTTTCCTGAGACGAAAGGCGGTAAAGGAATCATCGAGTCTCCGCTTTTTGAGGTGCAGCATATGAAGGAAAAGCTGGAAGCGGCATATCAGCAGCCATTTCCGGGAAGATGGCTTTTAAAGTGTGACCATGAGCTTCCGATTTCAGGATCGATTAAAGCGAGGGGCGGGATTTATGAAGTGTTAAAGCATGCTGAAAATCTCGCGCTTCAAGAAGGAATGCTTCGGGAAACCGATGATTACCGCATCTTACAGGAAGAGCGGTATACCGGGTTTTTCTCCCGCTATTCGATTGCTGTCGGTTCGACAGGAAATCTAGGTTTAAGCATCGGCATCATCGGCGCGGCACTCGGGTTTCGCGTGACAGTGCATATGTCCGCCGATGCTAAGCAGTGGAAAAAGGATCTCCTCCGCCAAAAGGGAGTCACTGTTATGGAGTACGAAACAGATTACAGCGAAGCGGTGAACGAAGGGAGACGGCAGGCGGAACAAGATCCATTCTGTTATTTTATTGATGATGAACATTCTCGTCAGCTGTTCTTAGGATATGCTGTTGCTGCAAGCCGATTAAAAACACAGCTTGACTGTATGAATATAAAGCCAAGTCTTGAGACGCCTTTGTTTGTGTATCTGCCGTGCGGAGTCGGCGGAGGACCGGGCGGTGTAGCATTTGGGCTGAAGCTTTTATACGGAGATGATGTTCATGTGTTTTTCGCAGAACCAACTCATTCACCTTGTATGCTGTTAGGGCTTTATTCAGGACTTCACGAGAAGATCTCCGTCCAGGATATCGGCCTGGATAATCAGACGGCTGCTGACGGACTTGCCGTAGGGAGGCCGTCAGGATTTGTCGGCAAGCTGATTGAGCCGCTTCTGAGCGGCTGTTATACGGTAGAGGACAATACGCTTTATACTTTGCTTCATATGCTGGCTGTATCTGAAGATAAATATTTAGAGCCCTCTGCTCTTGCCGGCATGTTCGGGCCGATTCAGCTTTTTTCGACAGAAGAGGGAAGGCGCTATGGTCAGAAATATAAGATGGAACATGCCGTACATGTCGTCTGGGGAACGGGAGGAAGCATGGTTCCAAAAGATGAAATGGCCGCGTATAACCGAATTGGTGCTGATTTGCTAAAAAAACGAAATGAAAAATAAGCAGACAGTGAAAAGGTTTTCCGTTACAATCTTTGTAAGGGTTTTAACCTACAGAGAGTCAGGTGTAAACAGTGAAAAATAAAGAACTTAACTTACATACTTTATATACACAGCACAATCGGGAGTCTTGGTCTGGTTTTGGGGGGCATTTGTCGATTGCTGTATCTGAAGAAGAGGCAAAAGCTGTGGAAGGATTGAATGATTATCTATCTGTTGAAGAAGTGGAGACGATCTATATTCCGCTTGTTCGCTTGCTTCATTTACATGTCAAGTCTGCTGCTGAACGCAATAAGCATGTCAATGTTTTTTTGAAGCACCCACATTCAGCCAAAATTCCGTTTATTATCGGCATTGCCGGCAGTGTCGCAGTCGGAAAAAGCACGACGGCGCGGATCTTGCAGAAGCTGCTTTCGCGTTTGCCTGACCGTCCCAAAGTGAGCCTTATCACGACAGATGGTTTTTTATTTCCTACTGCCGAGCTGAAAAAGAAAAATATGATGTCTAGAAAAGGGTTTCCTGAAAGCTATGATGTAAAGGCGCTGCTTGAGTTTTTGAATGACTTAAAATCAGGAAAGGACAGCGTAAAGGCCCCGGTGTATTCCCATCTAACCTATGACCGCGAGGAAGGTGTGTTCGAGGTTGTAGAACAGGCGGATATTGTGATTATTGAAGGCATTAATGTTCTTCAGTCGCCCACCTTGGAGGATGACCGGGAAAACCCGCGTATTTTTGTTTCCGATTTCTTTGATTTTTCGATTTATGTGGATGCGGAGGAAAGCCGGATTTTCACTTGGTATTTAGAGCGTTTTCGCCTTCTTCGGGAAACTGCTTTTCAAAATCCTGATTCATATTTTCATAAATTTAAAGACTTGTCCGATCAGGAGGCTGACGAGATGGCAGCCTCGATTTGGGAGAGTGTCAACCGGCCGAATTTATATGAAAATATTTTGCCGACTAAATTCAGGTCAGATCTCATTTTGCGTAAGGGAGACGGGCATAAGGTCGAGGAAGTGCTGGTAAGGAGGGTATGAAATTGTGCATCATATCGAACTGTATGTCTCTGATTTGGAGGCGTCTAGGCGGTTTTGGGGATGGTTCTTAAAAGAACTTGGCTATAAAGAGTATCAAAAATGGAGCTCAGGCATCAGCTGGAAGAAAGATCGTTTTTACTTAGTGATTGTGCAGGCGAAAGAGCCATTTCTAGAGCCGGAATACCATAGATGCCGAGTCGGTCTGAACCATCTCGCATTTCATGCTGAATCCAAGCTTCAAGTCGATCAGATGACTGAAAAATTGACGGCAAAAGGTTATCGTGTGTTGTACCGAGACAGGCATCCTTTTGCCGGAGGAGACGGGCATTATGCAGTCTTTTGTGAGGATCCAGACCGGATTAAGGTAGAGCTCGTTGCCCCAAGCTGTTAATCGTGATCTTCGGACAGGCTGTTCAGCTTTTTCTCAATGCGATCCAGCTGCGCTTTTCGGTTTTTCGCATACTTGAAGCCTGTAACAGCCGCAAAGATGACAGCGGCAAATATAATAAATACAAACAGCTGAAACATCACATCACCTATATTCATGTTCTTCACCTCATGTTTGCGGGAGAGATTCATTCTCTTCCGTTTTTTATGTAAAGCGGCTTTTCCAGACGGGAACGGTGTTTTGTGGTCTCTGTTTTCATTTGCCGATAGGCGAACGCTAAAAATGGCAGGCCGAGCAGCGTAATGCCGCTCAGGACAGAAAAAATATAAATCGGCCGGCCAGCGCCAAACAGGTCTATACATATCCCCCCGACCCAAGGGCCGATGACGTTTCCGAGCTGTGAAAAACCGATTGCCCCGAAATAAGTGCCTTTTAATCCTGGTTTTGCAATCTGGTCTACATACAAATCCATCATAGAGAACAAAAGAACTTCGCCGATTGTAAATGTGATGACAATCATCACAATTGATGGAACACCGTGCGATACGGTGAAAATGGCCATGCTGATACTAACCATCACATTACCGAGCATCAGAGAACAAAGCGGCGAAAACCGTTTTGCAAAATGGACAATGGGAAATTGCGTCGCCAACACAACGATTGCGTTTAATGTCAGCATCAGCCCATACAGCTTCGTTCCATTGCCGATCAAGGGGCTCTGCGCCATATACTGAGGGAATGTGGAACTCAATTGTGAGTAGCCGAAGGTGCATAGCGTAATGCCGACCAAAGCAATGGTAAAAAGATAATCTTTTTGCGTGACCATAAACGCTTCCCGCACGCTCATATTTCGGGACTGGGCTGGTGCTGATAAGGATGGATGTTTTTTAAATTGGAGGGCAAGCACAATTCCGTATAGTCCGTAAATGACTGCAGGCACCAAAAAGGGCGTAGTCGATTGCGATGAGCCGAAATATAGGCCAAGCACAGGTCCGAAGACAACGCCGATATTAATAGCTGCATAGCGTAAATTAAAAACTAGCAGTCTCGTTTTTTCTTCTGTCATATCAGACAGCAAGGCCTTTGAAGCGGGCTCAAACAGTGATTTGCAAAGACCGTTTAATGCGTTGACTACAAAAAACACCCAGAGATGAGATGCCGCCGCAAAGCCTGCAAATACCAGCATCCATCCGAAAATCGATACAAGCATCATGTTTTTTCTGCCGAATTTATCTGAGATATATCCGCCGTAAAAGCTTGCGAGGGTGCCGACTGATGAGCTCGCGGCAATGACCAGCCCTGCATAGGAAGCTGATGCGCCTTGGACGGCTGTCAAATAAATCGCTAAAAAAGGAATGCTCATCGATGTTGCCATTCTGCCGAAAATGGTTCCGATTATAATTGTCCAGCTGATCGGGTGGATGTCTTTCCATTTCTTCATGAATTATATTCTCTCCTGTATGTATGATCTTTCTCTATCATATATGAAAAAATTTCCTTCTCCAATAGATCGTTCAAAATATTTCGTTATTGACATGTAGTATGCCTGATTGTATGGATGGCAATATACTATGCGTTGAGGATGCGTGTGGCTGACGGAGTTTACATCTTGAAATTGAAGAAGGAAAATGACGGGATGTCCGATGAAAAGCAAAGCGATTGGTCAGTGAGAGTGTGTTAGTTTAAGCCGCCAGAACGTGGATCATATCGGCAGTGAAACCGGATATGAGATCAAGATGTACGCTGAAAACCGGCATGGGCCGCATGACAGAACAAGAGAGCACATCTCTTCGAAAAAGTGTATACGCGTGATCATGGACAGCTTATTCCGTTTTGCGCGAGCACTGAGGGGAATTTTATGCCAGGCCATATGAATCTATGGAGCGTGAGAAAATCCTGCTTTTTTCTGTGAGCCTGAAACTGTTTATTTGTTTCAGGCGGTGTTTTCAAAGTGAAGCCGCATCAGCGGCTGAAAGCACTGGCAGTCATACGTTTAAGAGAACAAGCCTTGGTTTGTGACATAGTCATAAATGATATCTTCTATATGAGCATGCAAATCCTCATCTGGTTCTTCATTCCGTCTCTCTTCTAGAGCTGCTTTCAGGCTTTGTTTTTCATACGGGCTTAACGGATCTATAGCAACGTTTCTGCCGTATTGCCGCAATGCCTGTTCCATCATTTTTTCGACAAATTTCTCCATCATGACTCTCCTATCCTTATGCTTCGCTTTTATTCTACTAAATGTTTTTCTTCTCTCAAACCCTTGGATCATATTTTCTGTCAGACAAGAATCATTTACCAGTATAAAACGAACATACTTTCGCATATAATGAAAAACGAACATAAGTTCTTTTTAGAGGTGTGTATGATGAAAGAAAAAGTGATTTTTCTCGTTGACATGCAATCGTTTTATGCATCTGTAGAGAAAGCGGAAAATCCATATTTGAAAAATAAGCCCGTCATTGTTTCGGGTGACCCTGAAAAAAGGGGCGGAGTCGTATTGGCTGCCTGCCCGCTGGCGAAACAAAAGGGTGTGGTGAATGCTTCACGGCTGTGGGAGGCGCAGGAAAAGTGTCCTGAGGCTGTTGTGCTCCGGCCGCGTATGCAGCGGTATATTGATGTATCACTGCAAATTACGGCCATTCTCGAGGAGTATACAGACCTTGTGGAGCCTTATTCTATCGATGAACAGTTCATGGACATTACAGGCAGCCAGAAGCTGTTTGGGACGCCGATGGAGATCGCGAAAAGCATTCAGGGCAGAATCATGCGGGAGATCGGCGTTTATGCACGGGTCGGAATCGGCCCTAACAAAGCGCTGGCCAAAATTGCGTGTGACAATTTTGCCAAAAAGAATACGAACGGCATTTTCACCTTAACGAAAGAAAATATGAAAACCGAAATGTGGCCGCTCCCGGTGGGCAGCATGTTTGGCGTCGGGAGCCGCATGAAGCATCATTTAAATCGAATGGGCATCAGCACGATCGGCGGGCTCGCGGCTTTTCCGCTCGATCTTTTAAAAAAGAAATGGGGCATTAACGGCCACGTGCTGTGGATGACGGCAAACGGAATCGACTATTCCCCTGTGTCAACTTCGTCTCTGGACGGGCAAAAGGCGATAGGCCATGGAATGACTCTCCCGAGAGACTACGAACACTTTGACAAAGAAATCAAGGTCGTATTGCTTGAGCTGAGTGAAGAAGTGTGCAGGCGAAGCCGAAACGCCGGGGTCATGGGGCAGACGGTGTCAGTGAGCTGCCGGGGTGCTGATTTTGATTGGCCGACGGGCTTCAACCGGCAAGTGAAGCTGGCAGAGCCGACTAATTCTACGCAGGATGTATATGAGGCTGTCCGCCGGCTGTTTCTTACATTTTGGGACGGGAAACCTGTCCGCCGTCTCGGTGTCAATCTGTCTCAGCTCTCATCTGATGACATATGGCAGCTCAATTTATTTCAGGATTATGCAAAGAAAATGAGCCTAGGCTATGTGATGGACGGCATTAAAAATCGATTCGGCGACACAGCAATCATCAGGGCGGCGTCACTGACAGCGGCAGGCCAGGCATTTGAACGTGCGGCTAAAATAGGGGGGCATTATAAATGAACGATCATTTAAAAAGGGGCAACCTGCTGTGGGAAGGGAGCAGGATGTTTCTGCCGGAACATAAGCAAAGCCTGCTGGAGAGAAAGCGACTTAAACAGAAGCTGCAAAAGCCGATCCTTGACCCCGATAAGCTGGAAGAGATGAATCAAACGCTTTGCGCCGCGATGGAGTTCGCTCAGGATATCACTGTGAGCTGCTTTCAGGACGGTGAAATTGTCCGCTGCACCGGGAAAATCTGCCGGTATGAAGAGTTTGAAAAAGCAGTATGGATAAAAGGAGACGAGAATCAGCTTTATAAGCTGAAACTTGATCAAGTGCTTGATATTGTGCTGTAAAGTCTCTCCTCCTGCTTGGGGGAGAAATAGGCTAAAATGATGAAACATTGTTCCCTCGGCAGTCTGGAAACGTATGATAAAGGAAAGAAGGCATTTACAATTCCAGCCAGGCAAAATATAATTTTTATATTGTGAGAAAAAGAGCTGACATTCGTTTTGCCAGACGGAGGGAGATCAAATCGTAATGGATATTCGAACAATCACGTCTTCAGATTATGAAATGGTAACGTCTGTACTGAATGAATGGTGGGGCGGCAGACAGCTGAAAGAAAAATTGCCGAGACTATTTTTTGAGCATTTTCAGGACACAAGCTTTATTACATCCGAACATAACAGCATGACGGGATTTTTAATCGGATTTCAATCGCAATCGGATCCTGAAACGGCGTACATTCATTTTTCCGGTGTGCATCCAGATTTCAGAAAAATGCAAATTGGGAAACAATTGTATGATGTATTTATCGAAACAGTAAAACAAAGAGGCTGCACCCGGGTAAAGTGCGTCACTTCACCTGTGAATAAGGTATCAATCGCATATCACACAAAATTGGGGTTTGATATTGAAAAGGGCACCAAGACGGTAAATGGCATCTCAGTGTTTGCAAACTATGATGGCCCGGGCCAAGACAGGGTACTGTTTGTCAAAAACATATGAGGGGGAAATATAATGGATTTTTTATCAAAAACACCTGAGCCTCCTTACTATGCAGTCATTTTTTCTTCTGTCAAAAGCGAAAATGACACAGGATATGGAGAAGCAGCGGAGCGGATGGTATCGCTTGCGGGGGATCAGCCTGGATTTTTAGGCGTGGAAAGCGTACGTGAAGCGGATGGAAGGGGCATCACAGTTTCCTATTGGGACAGTATGGACGCAATTAACCATTGGAGGCATCAAACTGAACATCAAGCGGCAAAAGAAAAAGGAAAAAGCGTTTGGTACGAGTCGTATGCAGTCCGCGTTGCAAAAGTTGACAGACAGCGGCTGTTTCAGGAGAACACGAATGATTGAATTTCTCCAGCATAAGGAAGCCACTATAGCGCGTGAGATTTTAGCCGTACAGATCCCCGCCTACATAAAGGAAACAGAGATTATCGGTTTTGACGGTATTCCCGCTTTACAAGAGAAGGTGAAGGATATTCAAGCATCCCATGAACGGTTTGCGGGATATCGGAAAAACGGCAAGCTGATCGGTGTCATTTCATATGAGAAAAACATGCATCATCTCACCATTTGCAGGCTTGTTGTGCATCCTGACGGTTTCAGAAAAGGAATTGGACGAGCACTTCTGCAATTTGTCATTGATCATAATGAAGACGCTGAGAAAATCGAAGTAGTCACAGCCGAGAACAATACCCCGGCCGTGTCACTCTATACACAGGCCGGATTCCAAAAGGCAGAAACCGTCAAAGCAGCGCAGGGTCTATTGCTGTCGGTCTTTCATTTGTATCCGAAAAGAAAAGTTGAGGTCGTTCTCTACAACGAAAAATGGGCAGAATGTTACGATGAAGAAAAAGAACGGCTGAAACTTGTGTTCGGGCCGGAGATTATCGCTGTTCATCACATCGGAAGCACATCGATACCGAACATGGCAGCGAAGCCAATCATTGATATGTTAATTGAAGTCAGAAGCATTGAAGCCGTGAGCCAATTTGATGAACAAATGAAGGCTAACGGCTATACACCAAAAGGTGAGAACGGCATAGCGGGCAGGCGTTATTTCCAAAAGGGCGGAAATAAACGCACTCATCATGTCCATATGTACGAACAGGGAAACCCTGCTATTGAAAGGCATCTGTTATTCAGAGATTATCTCAGAGCTCATCCAAACATAGCGAAAGAATACGCCGTTCTCAAAAAACGGCTGGCGGCCCAGCACCCTGACAGCATCAATCAGTACATACAAGGGAAAGATGAGTGGATCAAGACTGCAGAAGAAAATGCGAAGCGGTGGAAAAAAGGCAGAAACAATGCGAATGGCAGTGTTGTATGCTACAATAGCAAAAATGATGAAAACGGGGGTTTCACCTTATGAACATACATGTGACAGATGCAGCAAAACAGGCACTGCAGCAGGCGTTTGACGCCAACCCGGGGAAAAAAGCCCAGCTTCGTTACGATGCAGAAGGATGCGGCTGCGCGGTAAGCGGTGTCCCGACAATCTGGCTGGCAGAAGAATTAACGGGACAGTGCGAGCAGCTGGAAACGAACGGCATTCCGCTGTATATCCAATCGTCGCAAAAAGTGTTTTTTGACGATCAAATGACGATCGATTACAATGAAAAAGCCAAAACATTGGCGCTGAAAAGCCCGGCTGAAATGCTCAGCCCCAGAATGAGCATATTAGTAAAGTAGGAGACGCGAAACGTGGAACAAAAGCTGAAGGCAATGAAGAACACAGCACAAAATAAAACGTGGGTATCCTTCCTGAATCAAAACCATCCCTATACCTTGCTTCACTGGTCAATTGGAGGAGCAGAGTCCATCAAGAAAGATGTCTGGCTATTGCAGGATGAAATGACCTTCGAGACGCAGGAGTTTACAACGATAGATCTTGCGATTGAATGGATCAGAGAAAATATGGATGGCATTACCGACGTTCTGTAACATAAAAAAGCGAAAGAGCCGAAGAGGCCTTTCGCTTTTTTATTCTGTTGAATCATTCATGTTGTCTAAAAACTCCTGCACTGTTTTTCGGTACGTATCCCGATTTTTGGTATATGACATGGCGTGTTCACCGTTCTCGGCAATGTACAGCGCTTTCGGCCCGCGTTTCTTTTCATAAAGCCGCTTGGTTGAAGAAACAGGAATGTAGTCATCATCCTTACTGTGAATAAAGAGGACCGGCTTTTCGATTTTATCAATGACAGCAAGCGGAGATACTTCACGTGCGCGATAGCCGCCTCTCAGCTTCAAAAAGAAGTCGGCGATAGGAAGCAGGGGCCAAGACGGGAGCCTGTATTCCGCTCTCAGCCGGTAGGCAAGCTGTTCATCAAAACATGCGAACGGACAATCGGCAATATAAAAATCAGCGCCATCGCTGCAGTGTGCACCAGCGTAAAGCAGGGCGGTCACAGCTCCCATCGACTCACCGTGAATTCCGATCAATCCGCGATGATTTGTTTTGTTTTTGAGCCAGCTGACAACCTTATTGAGATCATCCTTTTCGTAAAACCCGTAGCTGGTCGTCTTTCCGCCGCTTTGGCCATGCCGGCGGTGGTCATAAATGAGCACATTCCAGCCGAGATCTAGAAATAAATGCATATACTTAAGAGAATTCAGTACATTCATCGTCACCCCGTGGCAGATGATGATGGTATTTGGTGTGTCATGCGGTGCGACATGGTATCCTTTTACGTCGTACCCGTAAGCGGATGGTATCACAAAAGCGGTTTTCTCCATTTGTTCAAATGATTCAAACACATCATGTCCGTCGTCTGTCTCTCTTTTGATAATGTCTTCATCCGTTTTTCTCTTGATGAATAGAATCATATTCGAAAAAACAATTCCACTTGCGATGACAGCTGTTACGAGAGCGCCAATGGCCAAAAAGATTTTCTTCAACAAGTCACAGCACCTTTCAACTAAATATAGGTAATTCGTGTTTAAAATCATTATACCTAAACACTGCTTCGCTGAGAAAGTAATCAGAAGAGAGTCTGCTTGTTCAGTGTATATGCTCCGTGATAAACTGTCTTCAAAACAAAACATGGGGGAAGTCTGAATGAAAAAACAAAAATCCGCTGATAAGCACCAGCTAAAAGACGGCCTTCAATCCGATATCAAAGCAAAGCTTATGGAGATGAAGAGCCAATTGAAGGAAGAGGATGAAAAGAGGCAGGAAAGAGAAAAAGCAGAACAGATCAGAAAGAAAAAAGAGATCGAAAAAAATAAGAGCTTTGAAGAACTCCTAAATGAAAGCCAAATGGATTGGCATCAATATAAATAAACCAGCACCTGCCTGTACGGGTGCTGGTTTTTCTGCTATGAGCGATGAGCTTTGTAAATGTCTTGTTTCGCATGAGATTGGAGCGCTTTGATTTCCTCTTCGGTTAAACGCCGTGCATTTGCTGCCTGAATATTTTCCCGTAACTGCTCAATCTTACTGGCGCCTGTAATCACTGAAGCGACAGCCGGCTGTGCTAGCAGATACTGCAGCGACTTTTCTGTCATGGAAAGATCGGGAGCCACTTCCTCCATTGCCTTGCGGGCGTTTGTCAGTTCCTCGAATGAATAGGACAAGTACCCGTTTTGTTTCATGCTGTCTGAAGCTTGATCAAGCGGTTTTTCAGTTAAGAGCCCTTTGGCAACAGGACCTCTGGCGACTACGCTGATTTGATGTTCCTCTAAAAGCGGGAGCCATTCCTCAGGGCGTCTGTCAAAGAGGCTGAATTGCATCATAATGCTGACGATGTTTGATTTTTTTACATATTCTTTAATCACATTCGGGCGGATGGAAGAAATGCCGTAGTAGCGGATGACACCTTCTTGTTTTAATTCCTCAAACGCTTCGATCGTTTCATCAATGTTGTCCTCTATCGTGCCGCCATGAAGCTGATAAAGGTCGATATAATCTGTTTTCAGACGTGTAAGGCTCTTTTTTACCGCCTCTTTTATGTAAGCTTTTGAAGGGTCCCAATACCAGCCCTCGCTTCCGTCATCCCAACGGTTTCCCGCTTTTGTTGCCAGTATAATATCCTGGCGTCTGTTTTGGATCGCATCACCGACAATTTCTTCATTGCGGCCTCGGTCATACAAATCCGCTGTGTCCAAATAGTTGATGCCAAGCTCGATCGCTTCATCCAGAATGGACAATGCTTTGTTTTTTTCAGTTCCAAGAGACATACAGCCGAGTCCGACTTCACTAATGTCTAAATCAGATGTACCCAATTTGCGCTTTTTCATGTGCACACTCCTTTTTTAGGCTTTGTATTGACCGTAATATAAAGGAGCTAAAGTTTCAACTTTTATGGCTTTGAGATCCAATCTTTCACATATTGAAATGTGCGTCCATACTCTTTTAACTTCGCCCGAATTTCCCATGCTTTTCCGACTAAGACAACACCTTTTGGCATGCGGTGCACTTTCACGAAGAAGCCCCCTTTTGCTCTAGTATGATAAAATGTATGGGGCATCATATAGAGACAGAACGGGAGATGAAGAAATGAAATCATTAGAAGAAAAAACAATTGCCAAAGAACAGATCTTTTCGGGTAAAGTCATTGATCTTTATGTCGAGGATGTAGAGCTGCCAAACGGCAAAGCCAGTAAACGTGAAATTGTGAAACACCCTGGAGCTGTAGCGGTACTAGCCGTCACAGATGAAGGGAAAATCATCATGGTCAAACAATTCCGTAAGCCGCTTGAGCGGACGATCGTTGAAATTCCGGCCGGTAAGCTTGAAAAAGGTGAGGAGCCGGAGTATACGGCACTTCGGGAACTTGAAGAGGAAACCGGTTATACAGCAAAAAAACTGACAAAAATAACTGCGTTTTATACATCACCCGGATTTGCAGATGAGATCGTTCACGTTTTTCTTGCTGAGGAGCTTTCTGTGCTTGAAGAAAAACGGGAGCTTGATGAGGACGAGTTTGTTGAAGTGATGGAGGTGACGCTTGAAGATGCGCTAAAGCTGGTTGAATCGCGTGAAGTATATGATGCTAAAACAGCCTACGCGATTCAGTATCTTCAACTGAAAGAAGCGCTCCAAGCACAAAAATGAAAAAGATTTACGCGGATTTGCACATTCATATCGGCCGGACCTTTACAGGAAGGGCTGTCAAAATAACAGGCGCCAAAACATTAACGCTGGACAGAATTTTGGTTGAAGCCAGTGAACATAAAGGAATTGAACTCCTCGGCATTATCGACTGTCATTCTCCGGAAGTCATTCTAGAGCTTGAGGAAGGCATTTCATCTGGAAAATATCGCGAGCTTGATGGGGGAGGAATCCGTTATCGCAGCACGACTCTTTTATTGGGGAGCGAGCTGGAGATTTATGATGAAGCCTGCAGCGGACCGATCCATGTGCTCGTATTTATGCCGACGCTGGCTGATATGAAACAGTTTTCAAACTGGCTGTCAGCCCGGCTGAAAAATATTCATTTAAGCTCGCAGCGGATTTATGAAACGGGCTTAAACCTGCAAAAAAAAGTGCAGGATATGGGCGGCTTGTTTATCCCCGCCCATATCTTTACGCCGCATAAAAGCTTATATGGAAAAGGGGTTAAATCAAGCTTAACTGAGGTTTTTGATCCATCTATGATAGACGCGGTGGAGCTTGGATTAAGCTGTGATACAGACATGGCATCACACGTATCGCAATTGAATCCGTATCCTTTTTTAACAAATTCTGATGCGCATTCGTTGGGGAAAATCGGCAGAGAATATAATGAACTATATGTGCAGTCAGCTGATTTTACTGAATTTGCTCTTGCATTAAAGGGACAAGATGACAGGAAAATTATCGCAAATTATGGCTTGGACCCGTTATTGGGGAAATATTATCAGACGGCTTGCGAAGCGTGCGGAGAGCCTGCTGTAAGCGGGGAAACAGCGTGCGCGAATTGCGGAAATGCCAGATTTACCAAGGGAGTCAGCGAAAGATTGCGTGAATTGAGTGATCAGCTTGAAGTTCGCGTCCCGCGTCCGCGATATGTACATCAGATCCCGCTGCAATTTGTTCCGGGTGTAGGCCCGAAAACGCTGGACAAACTAAAAAAAGCCTTCGGAACAGAAATGGCTGTTCTTCACGAGGCTGCAGAAGAAGATTTGGCTCGCGTTGTCCCGCCGAAAACCGCGGCGCTTATCGTAAAAGCGAGATCCGGAAAACTGGAATTGAAAGCCGGAGGAGGAGGAACCTACGGTAAAATTAAACCGTGAGTTAAAGATTAACTCAGTTCCTCCTGTACTTTTCTTTTTGTGCGTATAAAGGTAATCAGCTGGATGATTTCATCTTCACTCAGCGGCTGGCCATCAACAGAAATGGTAAAGTCAAGGCTGCTCCACGTGGCCAATTCTATGGCCTGAGGAGCAGTCTGCTTTTGTTTCTCGCGGCCTAAAAGTTCATCGCAGGTTGTGTCAAAGAGGTCAGCCAGCATGGCGAGCGCTTCAAGTGAAGGCCGTCGGTAGCCTGACTCGTAGCCGGCATATGTGCTTTTTGCGATACCGAGAAGGTCAGCTGTATATTGAAGCGACCAATTTTTCTTTTTTCTCAATTCAGTTAAACGATCTAGATTCATGAACTTCCGCTCCTTTTTCACCTTGAGCTGATTATATCATATAGGTATTAGGAAGTGTACGCGAATTGAATAATAATGTCTTGCGTATTTTATTTTCCGTGTCTATAATTGCATTAAAAGTATGCGAAAAGCGAATACCTTCTCGCAACCCATCTTTAGATACAGTGAAGAGGTGCATGGTATGAAAAAATTATTGATGTTGACAACTGGGGGAACGATTGCTTCAGTTGAAGGGGAAAATGGGCTGGCTCCCGGAGTCAAGGCTGATGAATTATTAAGTTACGTATCAAAACTTGATAACGATTACACAATGGAAACTCAGTCGCTTATGAATATAGACAGCACCAATATGCAGCCTGAATACTGGGTGGAAATAGCGGAAGCCGTTAAGGAAAATTATGATGCCTATGACGGGTTTGTTATTACTCACGGTACAGATACAATGGCCTATACATCTGCCGCACTATCGTATATGCTGCAGCATGCCAAAAAGCCGATTGTCATCACCGGCTCGCAGATTCCGATCACGTTCCAAAAAACCGATGCCAAAAAAAATATTACTGATGCCATTCGATTTGCCTGTGAAGGCGTGGGCGGCGTTTATGTTGTATTTGACGGCAGAGTCATTCAGGGAACGCGTGCGATCAAATTAAGAACGAAAAGCTACGACGCATTTGAAAGCATCAATTACCCATATATCGCTTTTATCAATGAAGACGGGATCGAATACAACAAACAAGTAACGGAACCTGAGAACGACACCTTCACAGTTGACACTTCACTATGCACAGATGTATGTCTGCTGAAGCTGCATCCAGGCTTAAAGCCCGAAATGTTTGATGCCCTGAAAAGCATGTACAAAGGAATTGTCATTGAGAGTTATGGCAGCGGAGGGGTGCCGTTTGAAGGCAGAGACATTTTGTCAAAAGTGAATGAACTGATCGAAAGCGGCATTGTCGTCGTCATTACGACTCAATGTCTTGAAGAAGGCGAAGACATGAGCATTTACGAGGTTGGCCGCAGAGTCAACCAAGACTTAATTATCCGATCAAGAAATATGAACACAGAAGCAATTGTGCCAAAATTGATGTGGGCGCTAGGTCAGTCTTCGGATCTTCCTGTCGTCAAGAGAATTATGGAAACGCCGATAGCTGATGACGTTGTCCTGTAAAATGTAAAAACGATAACCAGCAAAGAGAAAGAAGGTTAAAGATTATGTTAAACGGCCAAAAAGAATATCGCGTGGAAAAAGACTTCCTTGGGGAAAAACAAATTGAGGCAGATGTTTATTACGGAATTCAGACGCTCCGTGCTTCTGAAAATTTCCCGATCACAGGATACAAAATCCATGAGGAAATGATTAACGCACTGGCGATTGTGAAAAAAGCTGCGGCTCTTGCCAACATGGACGTGAAACGGCTGTATGAAGGAATTGGCCAAGCTATCGTACAAGCCGCTGACGAGATTCTGGAAGGCAAGTGGCACGATCAGTTTATCGTCGATCCGATTCAGGGCGGTGCCGGAACTTCTATGAACATGAACGCGAATGAGGTTATCGGAAACCGGGCGCTTGAAATCATGGGCCATAAAAAGGGAGATTATATCCATTTAAGTCCAAACACACATGTGAACATGTCACAGTCTACGAACGATGTGTTCCCGACTGCTATTCATATTTCCACATTGAAGCTCTTGGAAAAACTGCTGAAAACAATGGAAGATATGCATAGTGTGTTTAAGCAAAAAGCACAGGAGTTTGACTCTGTTATTAAAATGGGCCGGACACACCTTCAAGATGCGGTTCCGATCCGTCTTGGCCAGGAATTCGAAGCTTACAGCCGTGTTCTCGAGCGTGATATCAAACGAATCAAGCAATCGCGCCAGCACCTGTATGAAGTCAACATGGGCGCAACTGCTGTTGGTACAGGGCTGAACGCTGATCCTGAATATATCAAACAGGTAGTAAAGCACCTTGCTGATATTAGCGGGCTTCCTCTTGTCGGCGCTGATCATCTTGTTGATGCGACACAAAATACAGATGCCTATACAGAGGTATCAGCTTCATTAAAAGTCTGCATGATGAACATGTCGAAGATCGCAAACGACCTGCGCTTAATGGCGTCGGGGCCGCGCGCCGGACTTGCGGAAATTTCTCTGCCTGCACGTCAGCCGGGTTCATCTATTATGCCGGGGAAAGTCAATCCGGTTATGGCGGAGCTGATCAACCAAATTGCGTTCCAGGTTATCGGAAACGACAATACAATCTGCCTTGCTTCAGAAGCGGGCCAGCTTGAGTTGAACGTCATGGAGCCCGTGCTTGTCTTTAATTTGCTTCAATCCATCAGCATCATGAACAACGGCTTCCGTTCGTTCACTGATCATTGCTTAAAAGGCATCGAAGCCAACGAAAAGCGGTTGAAGCAATATGTAGAAAAAAGCGCTGGAGTGATCACTGCAGTCAATCCGCATCTTGGATATGAAGCGGCAGCTAGAATTGCCAGGGAAGCAATTATGACAGGGCAATCTGTCCGGGATCTTTGTCTGCAGCATGATGTGCTGACTGAAGAAGAATTGGATATTATTTTAAACCCATATGAGATGACCAAACCAGGTATCGCAGGGAAAGAACTATTAGAAAAATAAAATTTGTACAAAATACAGCTTATTCATCTCCGAATAGTCGGATGAATAAGCTGTTTACAACATAGGGATGAGGAAGTATAGTATACGTGTTGCACTATATATTGAAAGCGTTTTAGCTTTTACATGAAGGGGGACTTCTTTTGAAGGATGTAAGATTGCCAACACTATTTGAAATTATTATTGTACTAGGAGTATTTTTAGCACTTGTTCTATCGTTTACAGTCTTTCTCGACTTGCCGATACAGCTGGCGCTTTTTGTTTCATGGTTTATTGCAATGCTTTTAGGTATAAGACTCGGTTATTCTTATAAAGATTTACAAAATGCGATTGTACATGGGATATCAAATGGCCTTGAAGCCGTACTGATTCTCGTTTCAGTTGGGGCGCTCATCGGAACATGGATTGCCGGAGGCGTTGTGCCGACTTTGATTTATTACGGACTGGAATTTATTCACCCAAGTATCTTTTTGCTGGCAACGTTAATTATTTGTTCCATTATGTCTGTGGCAACAGGAACGTCATGGGGAACAGTCGGAACTGCCGGCATTGCCATGATCGCAATTGGAGAGGGTTTAGGCATTCCGCTTCCTCTAGTAGCGGGAGCTATCCTTTCAGGCGCATATTTTGGGGACAAGCTTTCTCCTCTGTCTGACAGTACAGTTTTGGCTTCCTCACTATCAAAAGTCGATGTATTGGACCACGTGAGAGCAATGCTTTATTTATCAATACCTGCATATGTGATTACGGCTATTTTATTTACTATTACCGGCTTTATGTACGGCGGGAAAAATATTGATCTTGATAAAGTTGAATTTTTGAAATCATCTTTGCAAAATACGTTTGATATTCATATTTGGATGCTGATTCCGGCTGTTGTCGTCATTGTCTTATTGGCGATGAAAAAGCCGTCGATGCCGGTTATCGTGATCGGTGCTTTGCTTGGCGCAATCTGGGCTGCTGTGTTCCAGGGCATGAATATTGCCGATGCGATTGCCACTGCGTACAACGGATTTTCTATTAAAACAGATGTTGAATTTTTGAACGGCTTGTTAAACCGCGGCGGAATTGTCGGAATGCTCAGTTCCCTTGTCGTGATTATATTTGGTCTTGGTTTTGGAGGCCTGCTTGAGAAACTCGGCGTGCTGAAAGTCATCGTCTCTATGTTTGAAAAGAAATTAACTTCAGCCGGCAATGTCACATTGTCTACACTGATCGTAGCGTTTTTAGCGAACATCTTCGGCTGTGCGATGTATGTATCTCTTATTTTGACTCCGAAAATTATGGAAGACAGCTATGATCGCTTACATCTGGACAGAAGAGTGTTATCACGTAACTCAGAGGTCGGGGGAACATTGACTTCGGGGATGGTTCCTTGGTCTGATAATGGGATTTACATGGCTGGTATTTTAGGTGTTTCTACCTTCTCTTATCTGCCGTTTATGTGGCTCAGTTTTGTAGCAATAGGTCTTGCAATTATCTATGGTTATACAGGAAAATTTATATGGTATACGAAAAACAATACAGTTAAAGCCGAAAAACTAGGCTAATAGGGGAGGATCACTGAATGATAGCGAAACACATGATTCGGACACTGATGATCGAAACGCCTTCGGTTCCCGGAAATCTTGGAAGGGTGGCTACGGCAATCGGCCTTCTGGGCGGAGATATTGGTGAAGTGGAGACGGTAAAAGTCGGACCCAATTACACAATGCGGAATATTACCGTTCAAGTGGAGAATGAAGAACAGCTTCAGGAAGTGATCGCGGCTGTACAGGCCCTCGGAGAAGGGATCAGGCTTCACACCGTATCTGATGAAGTCCTGTCCGCACATGAAGGCGGAAAAATCCAAATGAAAAGCAAAATGCCGATCCGTTCACTGGCAGAGCTGGGACGTGTCTATACACCAGGTGTTGCAGACGTGTGCCGACTGATCGAAAAAGAACCTGAAAAAGCTTCTATTTATACAACGATCAGCAATTCTGTTGCAATTGTAACAGATGGAACCGCAATTTTAGGCCTTGGAAATATCGGCTCTGTGGCTGGCATGCCTGTCATGGAAGGAAAGGCTGCTTTGTTTGATCAGCTGGCGGGTATTAGCGGCATTCCGATACTGCTTGATACAAGTGATCCTGAAGAAATCATCAAAACAGTAAAACATATTTCTCCGGGCTTTAGCGGCATCCTTCTTGAGGATATCGGTTCGCCGCATTGTTTTGAAATCGAGGATCGCCTAAAAGAGGAGCTGAACATCCCTGTTATGCACGATGACCAGCATGGTACAGCTGTAGTGACGCTGGCAGCTGCCATCTCGGCATGCAGGAGTGCGGGGGTTGACCTGAAGGAAGCGAAAGTGGGGCAAATCGGCCTTGGCGCAGCAGGCGTGGCCATCTGCCGGATGTTCATGGCTTATGGTGTGAATGCTGTGTACGGAACAGACAAATCAGAGTCAGCAATGAACCGTCTCGAACAATACGGCGGACAGGCAGTTTCCAGTATTGAGGAGCTCATGGAAACATGTGATATTGTCATTGCTACAACGGGCGTTCCGGGTTTAATAAAACCGGCATTTGTACGTTCTGGTCAAGTGATTTTGGCTTTATCGAATCCGAAGCCGGAAATTGAGCCGGAGGCCGCACTGCAGGCTGGGGCCGCATATGCAGCTGACGGGCGTTCTGTTAATAATGTACTCGGTTTTCCGGGAATTTTTAGAGGAGCGCTTAACGCAAAAAGCACGGAGATTAATCATGATATGCTTGTCGCAGCAGCAGAGGCCATCGCAGCTTGCACTAAACAAGGTGATGTTGTCCCTCAGCCGCTTGATTCAAAAGTCCATCATGCGGTAGCAGCAGCTGTCGAGCATGCAGCTCTTACAGCAGTGAAATAAATGTAGCTAAACAGCACCTGTCGTAGCAGGTGCTGTTTTTTTCTTATCAGTGTTCAATTTTTGTTATCATTATTGTGAAAATAAAAAAGGGAGTGATCACATGGCAAAAAGCCAAGCGAAAAAGAAGCGGGAGCATCAACTAAGAAACGGCGGACGTGACGTCTTATTATCAAGAGGCAGCACACCATCTTTCAGCACGCATGAAAGAATGACAAAAAGCAAAAAAGAGATTTTGAATAAACGAAAACATAAGAATCCTTATGATCATATGGCAGTTGATGATAAGGATTTTTTTGTGCCCAAAAAAGCCGCCTAGCATTCGTCTCTATCGTTTTTTGAAAAAGGGCATGTTTTTCCGTTTCTTTCATACAATCTATTAAATCAAATCACTAGAACGGGCGGGAGGAAACGGTATGCGAAAAATCTCTTATAAGGACATGTTTCTCAGGCATGTCAAAGATCATCTCTCTCTTTATATATTTGTGTCAGTGCTGTTTTTCATGGGTGTCATCTTTGGCGCGATTATTGTCAACAGTATGACCATCAGCCAGAAAGAAGATTTATACTACTACTTAAGTCAATTTTTTGGACAGCTTTCGGATGGAAAACAGGCAAGTTCAGCTGATATGTTTGGGCAAAGTATCTTTCATAATGCAAAGTATTTAGGCCTGATGTGGATCTTGGGGATTTCTGTCATTGGGATGCCGATTATTTTCATCATGGTCTTTCTGAAAGGGATCGTTGTCGGCTTTACTGTCGGGTTCCTTGTCAATCAGATGGGAGTGAGCGGGTTTTTCCTATCATTTGTCTCCGTTTTGCCGCAAAATGTGCTGCTGATTCCGGCTTATCTCATTATGGGCACATGTGCAATTGCGTTTTCTTTAAAGTTAATCAGACAGCTGTTCGTGAAACGAAGCCTGCATGACGCGCCGATTCAATGGTTCGGGCGGTATGCCTTTGTGCTGCTGGTCATTCTGTTTTTAGCGCTGATCTCATCTCTCTTTGAAGCATACTTATCTCCTGTTTTAATGGAAAAGCTTACATCTAGACTTTTTTAAAATTATTATTAAAAGAAAACCGTTTTATTTATCAGTTTATAATAATTATAGTTGGAACTCTGCGCGTATTTTGTTATAATGAGTCATGGAATGCGGCGTAGGAGGGAAAGACATGGAAAACCGTATTGATCGAATTAAGAAACAACTGCACTCATCCAGCTATAAACTTACGCCACAGCGTGAAGCGACAGTAAGAGTGCTGCTTGAAAACGAAGAAGACCATTTAAGCGCAGAAGATGTATACCTCCTCGTAAAAGAGAAATCTCCTGAGATCGGTCTCGCTACAGTATACCGTACGCTTGAATTATTAACTGAATTAAAAGTCGTAGATAAAATTAACTTTGGAGACGGTGTGTCCCGTTACGACCTTCGGAAAGAGGGCGCAGCTCACTTTCATCACCACTTGGTGTGCATGGAGTGCGGAGCCGTTGATGAAATTGAAGAAGATTTGCTTGAAGACGTGGAAGAAATCATTGAACGTGATTGGAAATTTAAGATTAAAGATCATAGATTGACGTTTCACGGCATTTGCCACCGCTGTAACGGAAAAGAAACTGAATAGACGGTGCCGAGCGCGAACCTTTTCTCATGGGGAAAGGGTTTTTTGCTGTTTCTATGTATAAAACCTTTCTGATTTGGCATATGGTTTATATAACTGGAACCATAGGGAAAGGATCGATTAGGACATGGGAAGATTCCTGAAAACAGCTGTCGATGCATTGAAAGTTTTCATCCTGTTTACTGGTTTTACCGCTTTGTTCTATTATGCTATGATATGGGTGAATCAAGAGTATGAAAACTATCATCGGTATGATAAACCGGAAGGCTCCGCTGTAAAAGTTGTTGAAATGGATCAGGATGAAAAAGGCGGATGGTTCGACCGGTTGATCTTTTTTTACCAAAACGGGGAGTAGATCAAGAGTGAAAGATCAAATAAAGGATTTCATCCACTACGTCATGGTAGAGAGAGGGCTCTCTCAAAATACGATCGTATCCTATGAACGTGACTTGAAAAGCTATTCTCTCTACTTAACAGAAACCCTTCATGTTACAGATTGGAATCACGTTACCCGCATACATATTATCCAATACTTAAAGCATTTGAAGGACTCGGGGAAATCCGGCAAGACATCGGCGCGGCATTTGGCATCCATTCGCTCTTTTCATCAATTTCTGCTCAGGGAAAAAGTAACGGATAAGGACCCTTCCGTTCATATCGAAACACAAAAGACGGAACGGGCGCTTCCGAAGGTGCTCGCACTCAATGAAGTCGAGCGATTATTGGACACGCCTAAGCTGACGAGCCCATTCGGCTATCGGGATAAAGCAATGCTGGAGCTGCTTTATGCGACAGGCATACGAGTCAGTGAAATGATTGAGTTGAAAACGGCAGATGTTCATTTATCTATGGGGTTTATCCGATGCTTCGGCAAAGGAAGAAAAGAACGGATTGTACCAATTGGTGAAGCCGCTGCTTCCGCCATTGAGGAATATATGACAAAAGCCAGGGGAAAACTGTTAAAAAACAATGTATCTGACGCCCTCTTTTTAAATCATCACGGCAAACAGATCAGCCGCCAGGGATTTTGGAAGAACCTGAAAAAAATCGCGTTGGAAGCCGGCATTAAGAAAGAGCTGACTCCGCATACGCTCAGGCATTCCTTTGCGACGCATCTGCTTGAGAACGGGGCAGATTTAAGAGCGGTGCAGGAAATGCTCGGTCATGCGGATATATCCACGACGCAAATTTATACGCATGTGACGAAAACAAGGCTGAAGGATGTGTACAAGCAGTTTCATCCGCGAGCATAGCCGCAGGTGGCTGCGGCTTTTTTGTTTAGAGCGACAGAAAATATTGAAGTTTCTCATTATTTCCAAATACATTGTCAACGGGAATGAAAACGGTTTATACTTGAGTTGTCAGACCTCTTAGCGATACAATAGACGTATAGAAAAAAAAGGAGGCTTTCAAGATGCCTGCATACAAATATAATCGTGTGTTTTTAATTGTGATGGACTCAGTCGGAATCGGCGAAGCGCCGGATGCCGCTGACTTTAATGACGAAGGCGCTCATACGCTCGGTCATATTGCCGAGCATATGAATGGATTACATATGCCAAATATGGCAAAGCTCGGCCTTGGTCTTATCGAAGATATCAAAGGTGTAGAAAAAACAGAACATCCGCTTGCCCATTATGGAAAAATGCAAGAAGCGTCAAACGGAAAAGATACGATGACTGGCCATTGGGAGATTATGGGTTTATACATTGATAAACCATTTAAAGTGTTCCCGGAAGGCTTTCCTGATGAATTGCTTCAAGAGCTGGAAAAGAGATCTGGCCGCAAAATTATTGGAAACAAGCCGGCTTCCGGCACAGCGATTTTGGATGAGCTTGGTCAGGAGCACATGGAGACAGGGGCTTTAATTGTTTACACGTCTGCTGACTCTGTTCTGCAAATTGCCGCTCACGAAGAGGTTGTGCCGCTTGAGGAGCTGTATCGCATTTGCGAAACGGCGAGAGAGCTGACGCTTGATCCGAAATATATGGTTGGCCGCATTATTGCACGGCCGTTCGTCGGAGAGCCGGGTCAATTCAAACGGACGCCAAACCGCCATGACTATGCCCTTAAACCGTTTGATCGCACTGTCATGAATGAATTGAAAGACAGCGGCTTAGATGTGATTTCAATCGGTAAAATCTCTGATATTTACGACGGAGAAGGCATTACTTCTTCACGCAGAACGGTTTCTAATATGGACGGAATGGACAAGGTGATTGATACGCTGGGAGAAGATTTTACGGGTCTGAGCTTTGCGAACCTTGTTGATTTTGACGCGTTATTCGGACACCGCCGTGACCCTGAAGGCTACGGACGCGCGCTTGAAGAATTTGATGCGCGGCTTCCGGAAGTGTTTGAAAAAATGAGAGAAGACGATCTGTTAATTATTACAGCCGACCACGGCAATGATCCGATTCATCATGGGACTGACCATACACGCGAGTATGTGCCGATTCTCGCTTACAGCAAAAAACATAAGAAAGCGCAAATGCTGCCGCTTGCAGATACATTTGCCGATATTGGCGCAACGATCGCTGATAATTTCCAAACGAATAAACCGAAATACGGGAAAAGCTTTTTATCTTTATTACAATAGGGGGACTGTTTCTTGAAGGACAGAATTGAACGCGCAGCCGCTTTTATTAAACAAAACCTGCCGGAATCTCCGAAGATCGGCCTTATTTTAGGCTCAGGTCTTGGCATTTTGGCGGACGAAATCGAAAATCCGGTCAAGCTGAAATATGAAGACATACCTGAATTCCCGGTATCTACTGTTGAAGGGCATGCCGGACAGCTTGTGCTTGGCACTCTTGAAGGAGTTTCCGTCATTGCAATGCAGGGCCGCTTTCATTTTTATGAAGGCTACTCAATGGAGAAAGTCACATTCCCTGTACGCGTGATGAAAGCGCTCGGTGTGGAAGCGTTGATCGTGACAAATGCCGCAGGCGGTGTCAACACTGAATTCCGTGCGGGGGACTTAATGATTATTACCGATCATATCAACTTTATGGGAACAAACCCGTTAATCGGGCCAAACGAAGCAGATTTCGGCGCCAGATTTCCAGATATGTCTTCAGCCTATGACAAAGATCTGTCCAGCCTGGCTGAAAAGATTGCGAAAGACCTTAATATCCCAATTCAAAAAGGCGTGTACACTGCTGTGACAGGACCTTCTTACGAAACACCGGCAGAAGTCCGTTTCTTAAGAACGATGGGCTCTGATGCTGTCGGCATGTCTACTGTTCCGGAAGTCATTGTAGCGAATCATGCGGGAATGCGGGTTCTTGGCATTTCCTGCATCTCTAACGCGGCAGCCGGAATTCTGGATCAGCCTTTAAGTCACGATGAAGTTATGGAAGTGACCGAAAAAGTAAAAGCTGGATTCTTGAAGCTTGTTAAAGCGATCGTCGCTCAGTACGAATAAAAATGAATCAATGCAGGACCAAAAGACAGCTGTGTCTGATATCACACAGCTGTCTTTTTTTATGCTCAAAATTCGAAACATTTTCCATCAGTGGCGTATAAAACCATCCCGCTTGGAAAAAATAAAAAGGATTATGAAATGGAGGGCTTTTGAGATGAAACGTCTTTTATCCACTTTGTTGATTGGTATAATGCTGCTTACATTTGCACCGTCTGCATTTGCAAAACAAGACGGAAAACGTACATCGGAGCTTGCTCATGAAGCGAAGTCTGCGGTGCTGATAGAACGTGACACGGGAAAAGTGCTTTACAACAAGAACAGCAATGAGAGACTGGCGCCTGCAAGCATGACGAAAATCATGACGATGCTTTTGATTATGGAAGCTTTAGATAAAGGCAAAATCAAAATGAGTGATAAGGTCCGTACAAGCGAGCATGCGGCGTCAATGGGCGGCTCACAGATATTCCTTGAGCCCGGCGAAGAAATGACTGTCAAAGAAATGCTGAAAGGCATCGCAATCGCTTCGGGAAATGACGCTTCCGTCGCCATGGCTGAATTTATTTCCGGCTCTGAAGAAGAATTTGTGAAGAAAATGAATAAAAAAGCAAAAGAGCTGGGATTGAAAAATACATCCTTTAAAAACCCAACAGGATTGACCGAGGAAGGACACTACAGCTCTGCTTATGACATGGCAATCATGGCTAAGGAATTATTGAAATACGAATCAATTACGAAGTTTACCGGCACGTATGAAGATTATCTGCGTGAAAATACAGATAAAAAGTTTTGGCTTGTGAATACAAATCGCCTTATCAAATTTTATCCTGGTGTAGACGGCGTAAAAACAGGCTATACAGGCGAAGCGAAATATTGTCTGACTGCTTCGGCTAAAAAAGGAAACATGCGGGCCATAGCGGTTGTATTCGGAGCGAGCACGCCTAAAGAAAGAAACGCGCAAGTGACAAAAATGCTTGACTTCGCCTTTAGCCAGTATGAAACGCATCCTTTATATAAACGAAATGAAACAGTAGCAAAAGTAAAGGTCAAAAAAGGGAAACAAAAATTTATCGAACTCACTACATCTGAGCCGATTTCAATATTGACGAAAAAAGGCGAGGATATGAACGATGTGAAAAAAGAAATCAAGATGAAGGACAATATTAGTGCTCCGATTCAAAAAGGCCAAGAGCTTGGCACTCTTGTTCTGAAAAAGGATGGAGAAGTACTCGCTGAAAGTCCTGTTGCTGCAAAAGAAGAAATGAAGAAAGCCGGGTTTATCACATTCTTGAAGCGGACGATGGGAGACTGGACAAAATTTAAGTAATTATGCCGAATGACCACTAGTTTTGTCACGGTGAAGGAATTCATTCCGTCGAAATCGAAACACTCATTATCCGATCATATCAAGGAGGAATGAGCATGAGCCTTGGAATTGACATGCATGTCAAAGAATCTGTGCTTTGTATTCGATTAACAGGCGAACTCGATCACCATACGGCTGAAACCCTGAAGCAAAAAGTGACTCAATCATTGGAGAAGGATGATATTCGCCATATCGTGCTGAACTTGGAGGACCTCTCCTTTATGGACAGCTCGGGGCTTGGCGTTATTTTAGGAAGATATAAGCAAATTAAGCAAATTGGCGGGGAAATGGTCGTTTGCGCTATCTCTCCTGCGGTGAAGCGATTGTTTGATATGTCGGGCCTGTTTAAAATTATCCGATTTGAACAATCTGAACAGCAGGCGCTCCTGACACTGGGGGTGGCATCATGAAAAATGAAATGCACATTGAGTTTTCTGCCCTCAGTCAGAATGAATCGTTCGCCCGTGTGACAGTTGCTTCATTTATAGCTCAGCTGGACCCGACAATGGATGAACTGACTGAAATCAAAACAGTCGTGTCAGAGGCTGTCACGAATGCGATTATCCATGGATATGAAGAGAACTGTGAAGGGAAAGTTTACATTTCAGTGACGCTGGAAGATCATGTCGTATATATGACTATTCGTGATGAAGGCTTAGGCATTACAGATCTTGAAGAAGCCCGTCAGCCTCTATTTACGACTAAGCCTGAGCTTGAGCGCTCTGGAATGGGCTTTACCATTATGGAAAATTTCATGGATGATGTCAGTATCGATTCATCGCCTGAAATGGGAACAACGATTCGCTTAACAAAGCACTTATCAAAAAGCAAAGCGCTTTGTAATTAAGGAGATTTGTTATGGATGTGGAGGTTAAGAAAAACGGCAAAAACGCTCAGCTGAAGGATCATGAAGTAAAGGAATTAATCAAACAAAGCCAAAATGGCGACCAGCAGGCAAGAGACCTCCTCATAGAAAAAAACATGCGTCTTGTTTGGTCTGTCGTACAGCGGTTTTTAAACAGAGGATATGAGCCTGACGATCTCTTCCAGATCGGCTGCATCGGGCTGTTAAAATCTGTTGACAAATTTGATTTAACCTATGATGTGCGTTTTTCAACGTATGCAGTGCCGATGATTATCGGAGAAATCCAACGATTTATCCGTGATGACGGAACCGTAAAGGTATCACGGTCATTAAAAGAGCTTGGAAACAAAATCCGACGCGCAAAGGATGAGCTTTCGAAAACACTGGGCAGAGTGCCGACGGTGCAGGAGATCGCTGACCATTTGGAGATTGAAGCTGAGGATGTTGTACTGGCCCAAGAGGCGGTAAGGGCTCCATCTTCGATTCACGAAACCGTTTATGAAAATGACGGAGATCCGATTACCCTGCTCGATCAAATCGCTGACAACTCAGAAGAAAAATGGTTTGACAAAATTGCGCTGAAAGAAGCGATCAGCGATTTGGAGGAAAGGGAAAAACTAATCGTCTATCTCAGATACTATAAAGACCAGACACAGTCTGAGGTGGCTGAGCGGCTCGGGATCTCTCAGGTTCAGGTTTCCAGGCTTGAAAAGAAAATATTAAAACAGATCAAGGTTCAAATGGATCATACGGATGGCTAGTCTGCAGTGCAGGCTAGCTTTTTTGTGTGCAAAAGCGTGGTAATTTATGGTCTTTTCGAGCGGATGAATGAGAACAAAATCGAACCACATACTACATATATAACCACCGAAAGATGGTGATCAATGATGGAACGACGAATATTTATCCGGCTTCGCCACCGGGTGCTTGCACACCCAGGAGATATTATTACCGTTGGAGATGCCGCGCAAATAGAAGGGCAGCTTCAGCTGAAAAAGAAACTTTCGGCTATGCCGCTTTATCAGGTGAGCGAAAAAGATAAAAATATCGTAATTCTGGATATCATACAAGTCCTCAGAGCCATTCATTTACAAGATCCGACACTTGATGTTCAAACCGTAGGCGGAGCAGAAACCATTGTTGAAATTCAGTATCGAAAGCGAAATTTATCAACGGTTCTATTTATCGGTGTCTGGCTGCTTCTGTTTATTGGATCGTGTCTTGCCATCATGAACTTTCATGAGGATGTAAGCATGAGAGATGTTCATATCGCACTATATGAAATCATAACCGGAGAGAGGAATGACTATCCATATTTGCTTCAAATCCCATACAGCATCGGTTTGGGACTAGGGATGATCGTGTTTTTTAACCACATATTTAAAAAGCGCCTAAATGAAGAGCCCAGCCCGCTGGAGGTTGAGATGTTTAACTATCAGCTTGATCTCGATCAATATGTGGCCATGCATGAGAATCAAGAAACCATAAAGGATCTGCATGATCGTTAGTGTATTGTTCATTATTTTTGTAGGGCTCGGCGGAGGCATAACGGTGGGGGCGGGTTTCGTTGCTTTTTTAACCGTAATGGGAATCATTCCGCGGCTGATGCAGCTCACCAAAACAATGAGATTTGTTCAGGCTTATGAAGCGGCTGTTATTCTTGGCGCGGTTTGCGGGGGATGGGAGACGCTTCATATGAATCATCTTTATCTAACAAAATGGATAGCTGTGCCGGTCGGGCTTCTGGCAGGTTTGTTCGTCGGGATGCTAGCGGCTGCTCTTACAGAAGTTTTAAATGTCCTGCCGATTTTGGCGAAACGAATCGGGCTCAGAAGTAAAATCATTATTTTATTAATGGCCATCGTGATTGGGAAAATCGCGGGATCTTTATTTCACTGGCTGTACTTTATTGACCATTCATAAGGAGGTTTCAAGATGACAAACATAAAAGAAAATTACAAATCAAAAGTGAAAACATATCAGCCTAAGCCGCCTTACGTCTGGAACTGTGTAAAAGCCTTTTTAGTGGGCGGACTGATTTGTGCAATCGGGCAAGGTCTGCAAAATTTTTATATCCATTTTTTTGATTTCAATGAAAAAACTGCGGGGAATCCAACAGCTGCAACGCTGATATTAATTTCTGCCCTGCTTACAGGGTTTGGCATCTATGACAGAATCGGACAATTCGCAGGCGCAGGTTCAGCCGTACCTGTCACAGGTTTTGCCAACAGTATGGCAAGCGCGGCTCTTGAATATAAAAGCGAAGGATTAGTGCTTGGAGTAGCGACAAATATGTTTAAACTGGCAGGAAATGTTATTGTTTTCGGAGTTGTAGCTGCATACATCGTTGGAATGATTCGGTTTGCTTTTGAGAAACTGATGTCATAGGAGGAGAAGAAAATGAAATTAACAGGAAAGCAAACCTGGGTATTTGAACATCCCATATTTGTCAACTCAGCGGGAACGGCAGCAGGACCAAAGGAAAAAGACGGACCGCTCGGCTCTTTATTTGATAAAACCTATGACGAAATGCATTGTAATCAAAAAAGCTGGGAAATGGCGGAACGGCAGCTGATGGAAGACGCTGTTAATGTTGCACTTCAAAAAAACAATCTGACAAAAGATGATATTGACCTATTGCTGGCAGGCGACTTGCTGAACCAAAACGTGACGGCTAACTATGTGGCAAGACACTTGAAAATCCCATTTCTTTGTATGTTTGGTGCCTGTTCAACATCAATGGAAACAGTGGCTGTCGCATCAGCCTTAGTTGATGGCGGGTTTGCCAAAAGGGCACTCGCTGCCACTAGCAGTCACAATGCAACTGCGGAAAGACAGTTTCGCTATCCGACAGAATACGGAGGCCAAAAACCGGACACTGCTACCTCCACTGTAACCGGAAGCGGTGCAGTTGTCATCAGTCAGACACCGGGTGATATCCAAATCACAAGTGCGACTGTCGGAAAGGTTTCTGATTTAGGAATTACAGACCCTTTTGATATGGGATCGGCTATGGCTCCGGCTGCAGCTGATACGATTAAGCAGCACTTTAAAGATCTCAACCGGACAGCGGATGATTATGATCTAATCCTGACAGGTGACCTGTCAGGCGTCGGTTCTCCAATCGTAAAAGACATCTTAAAAGAAGATGGATATCCAGTCGGCACAAAGCATGATGATTGCGGGCTTCTGATTTACACTCCGGATCAGCAGGTCTTTGCCGGGGGGAGCGGCTGTGCTTGTTCAGCGGTTGTCACCTACTCTCATATTTTTAAGCAGCTGAGAGAAGGAAAACTAAACCGTGTATTTGTCGTGGCGACCGGGGCGCTATTAAGCCCGACGATGATCCAGCAAAAAGAAACCATCCCGACTATCGCCCACGGGGTTGTATTTGAGCGTGCAGGAGGTGCATCTTAACATGGACTACCTTTTGGCTTTTGTCTGCGGCGGGGCCATTTGTATCGTCGGCCAGCTGCTCTTGGATATTTTTAAATTGACGCCAGCTCATGTCATGACATCATTTGTTGTAATCGGTGCAATATTAGATGGTTTCGGCATTTACGATAAATTTATTGAATTTGCCGGAGGAGGCGCCACCGTTCCGATCGTCAGCTTCGGTCACAGTCTTCTGCACGGCGCCATGCATCAGGCGCATATACACGGATTTATCGGAATCGGCATGGGGATTTTTGAGCTGACCTCGGCCGGTATCTCAGCCGCTATTCTTTTCGCCTTTATCGTAGCTGTTATTTTCAAACCGAAAGGATAATGCCGACATGACGACAAAACGAAAGGTCATACTGGTAACAGACGGGGATGTTTATGCCGCTAAAACAATTGAATACGCCGCAAGCAAAGTGGGAGGTCGATGCATTTCACAATCAAAAGGGAATCCTTCCACCCGCAGCGGGGCCGAGCTTGTCAAGCTGATCGCCTCAGCACCGTATGATCCTGTATTTGTCATGTTTGACGACTCCGGCCTTCAAGGAGAGGGTCCGGGAGAAGCCGCTCTAACCTATGTCGCAACCCATCCGTCTATTGAAGTGCTCGGTGTGATTGCGGTCGCGTCAAAAACACATCAGGCTGAATGGACCAGGGTCGATGTAAGCATTGACCGCAATGGAGAAATAACTGAATACGGCGTCGATAAAGTCGGGGAAAGGGAATTTGATGACCACAGAATGAGTGGAGATACAGTCTATTGCCTTGATAAACTTGATCTCCCGCTTATTGTCGGTATCGGGGATATCGGCAAAATGGGCAGAAAAGACGATATCTCAAAAGGGTCGCCAATCACCATGAAAGCGGTCGAGTTTATTTTAGAAAGGAGCGGGTATCATGCCGGACCACAAGGAAGAGAAAATTCGGGTTTATCGGAATCCAGCTAAAAATGAAGAGTATTTCAAAAACCGTGTTGGGATGGGGACGAGCTATGATGTAGGTGTTCGCAAGCTCACGATTTTAGATAAAGAGATCCAGCTTTACTATCTAAATGGATTATGCGATACAGCCTATATTATTCATTTAATGAGAGAGCTTGTTGCCATTAACAATCGGAAAGAAGACCCTGATGAGCTGGTCGACATCGTCGAAAACAGGCTGCTTAACGCCCAGGTCGAAAAAGTAAAAACCTTGGATGAAACCACCGACCAAGTGCTGTCCGGGCTCGTCGCTGTCATTGTTGAAGGTGCAGGCTTCGCATTTATAATTGACGTCAGAAGCTATCCGGGCAGAAACCCGGAAGAACCTGATACGGAAAAGGTAGTCAGGGGAGCCAGAGACGGATTTGTTGAAAATATCGTCGTCAATACGGCCCTTCTCAGAAGGCGGATCAGAGACGAGCGCCTTCGAGTCAAGATGACTAAAGTTGGCGAGCGGTCAAAGACGGATTTAAGCATTTGTTATATAGAAGATATAGCTGATCCGGATCTGGTTGAGATCGTAGAAAAAGAAATTGCATCCATTGATGTCGATGGATTAACAATGGCAGACAAAACTGTCGAGGAATTCATTGTTAATCAAAGCTATAATCCTTTTCCGCTCGTGCGCTATACAGAAAGACCGGATGTGGCCGCAAATCATGTTCTAGAAGGCCATGTTATCATTATAGTGGACACATCGCCGAGTGTGATCATTACCCCGACGACTTTATTTCACCATGTGCAGCATGCTGAAGAATATAGGCAGGCGCCTTCAGTCGGGACCTTTTTAAGATGGGTAAGATTTTTCGGTATTCTTGCTTCTACTTTATTTCTTCCGATTTGGTTTCTCTTTGTGCTTCAGCCTGATCTGCTCCCGGACAATATGAAATTTATCGGTTTAAATAAAGATACGCATATCCCGATCATCCTGCAGATATTTTTAGCTGACTTAGGAATCGAGTTTCTCAGAATGGCTGCCATTCACACCCCGACGGCTTTATCGACAGCAATGGGTTTAATTGCAGCTGTTCTGATCGGGCAGATTGCGATTGAGGTCGGCCTTTTTTCTCCTGAGGTGATCCTGTACGTCTCACTTGCGGCGATTGGAACCTTTACGACACCTAGTTATGAATTAAGCTTGGCAAACAAAATGAGCCGTCTTGTCCTCATGATACTCGTTGCCTTATTTCATATAAAAGGGCTCGTCATCGGATTTACAGTGCTAATTATTGCCATGGCAAGCATCAAATCCCTTCAGACACCGTACTTATGGCCGCTGATTCCCTTTAACGGAAAGGCGCTGTGGCAGGTTCTTGTCCGCACAGCGAAACCTGGCGCAAAAGTAAGACCCAGTATCGTTCACCCCAAAAATCGCTTAAGACAGCCTACCAATTCATAATCGCATTGAAACTGACTGAAGAGTATGATAATGTATGTCTTAATTATGAAAGGACAGTCCATAAAACTGTCCTTTCATCCATAAGCGGAGAAAGAGGGAATGACATTGTTCTTACACGGCACAAGCAGACAAAATCAACATGGTCATTTAGAAATCGGAGGTGTGGATGCTCTCTATTTAGCGGAGAAATATGGTACACCTCTTTACGTATATGATGTGGCTTTAATACGTGAGCGTGCTAAAAGCTTTAAGCAGGCGTTTATTTCTGCAGGGCTGAAAGCACAGGTGGCATATGCGAGCAAAGCATTCTCATCAGTCGCAATGATTCAGCTCGCTGAGGAAGAGGGACTTTCTTTAGATGTCGTATCCGGAGGAGAGCTATATACGGCTGTTGCGGCAGGCTTTCCGGCAGAACGCATCCACTTTCATGGGAACAATAAGAGCAGGGAAGAACTGCGGATGGCGCTTGAGCACCGCATCGGCTGCATTGTGGTGGATAATTTCTATGAAATTGCGCTTCTTGAAGACCTATGTAAAGAAACGGGTCACTTCATCGACGTTCTTCTTCGGATCACGCCCGGAGTAGAAGCGCATACGCATGACTACATTACAACGGGTCAGGAAGATTCAAAGTTTGGTTTCGATCTTCATAACGGACAAACTGAACGGGCCATTGAACAAGTATTACAATCGGAACACATTCAGCTGCTGGGTGTCCATTGCCATATAGGCTCGCAAATTTTTGATACGGCCGGTTTTGTGTTAGCAGCGGAAAAAATCTTCAAAAAACTAGACGAATGGAGAGATTCATATTCATTTGTATCCAAGGTGCTGAATCTTGGAGGAGGTTTCGGCATTCGTTATACGGAAGATGATGAACCGCTTCATGCCACTGAATACGTTGAAAAAATTATCGAAGCTGTGAAAGAAAATGCTTCCCGTTACGGTTTTGACATCCCGGAAATTTGGATCGAACCGGGCCGTTCTCTCGTGGGAGACGCAGGCACAACTCTTTATACGGTTGGCTCTCAAAAAGAAGTGCCGGGTGTCCGCCAATATGTGGCTGTAGACGGAGGCATGAACGACAATATTCGTCCTGCGCTTTACCAAGCTAAATATGAAGCTGCGGCAGCCAACAGGATCGGAGAAGCGCATGACAAAACGGTATCAATTGCCGGAAAGTGCTGTGAAAGCGGAGATATGCTGATTTGGGATATTGACCTGCCGGAAGTAAAAGAAGGCGATCTTCTAGCCGTTTTTTGTACAGGCGCTTATGGATACAGCATGGCCAACAATTATAACCGTATTCCGAGACCCGCCGTTGTATTTGTCGAAAACGGTGAGGCTCATTTAGTCGTGAAGCGAGAAACATACGAAGATATTGTAAAACTTGATCTGCCATTTAAGACGGGTGTAAAGCAATAAAAGAAAGCGCCGATTATTCGGCGCTTTTCTTATTTGAATATAGACACAATCGCGTTCCAGATAGATACGAAGAAATCAATGACTTTCTGGATGAAGTTTTTGCCTTCATCTGATTCTATGAATTTCGTAATCTTATCTTTCGCTTTATCAAGCTGGTCACTGACCTGTCCCCAGTCAATGTCAGCGTTTTTCATCTTATTGAATAGGGAGACAAGCTGATTCTTTTGGCTGTCTGTAAGTGTGACGTTTAAATCAGAAGCTGCGTCATCCACTTGTTTTTCGATGTCAGCTTTATTATCAGGCACCCCGTTTTTAGCAAACTCTTCTTTGATTTTTGCAATCAGGGCTGATGCATTTTCGTTACCGATTTTGTCTCCAAGCTCTGATGTCGTGACAAGCTCTTGGTTGGCGACCTGCTTAACATCCTCCGAGATCGCTTCGTCAGAAGAAACTTCATACGCCTTAATCAATCCAGTTAAAGCCGCAGTCCCGGATACTTCAAACGGTGCTGTAACATACACCTTCGCATCTTTAACACCGGCTGTCATCAGTGCATTCAGGTACATTTCATCCGTGATGCCGCTGATATTATGGGTCTCAACATTCAATCCGGAGCCTTTTTTGGCAATGGTGATTGACGATGAAGAAATCGCTCTCGATCCGATTTGCGCGTTTGATATATATTTTCCTAAATATTCATGTTCTTCCTTATTGGTCACGGTTACCGTTGTGGCATTATCAGGGACATTCATTTCATCAAGCACTTTTTGTTTGTCGGATTCTGACAAATCAGCACCCAGTGTTACAATGACATCTCCAACTGCGGCATCCGCGAGACTGACCTTCGGAACCGTCAGCAGCAAAACGGCCGCTGCCAGCATTCCAATCCAAATTTTCTTCAAAGCAGTTTGACCTCCTTCAATTTCACAAGCAGCTGGATAGTGCTGCTTTGTGAGGACCTGAATCATGAAAAATACAGTTCCGTTAGGTTAGACGGAGATAAAGAGATTCAGGTTTCATTTTTATTTTTTAGTAAAGCTCGGGAGATTCGTTTTCCCCCGAAAGGTGTGGTATAATAGCCGCGACAAGGAGAGACAGGCTATAACCTATCATACATAATCTCCTTTGAAAATTAAAATAAAGAAAGTAGGCATACAATTGAAAACAGGTTACTTTTTATTAGAAGACGGGAACAAAATTGAATTTGAACTTTATCCTGAAGCTGCACCTGGAACTGTTGCAAACTTTGAAAAGCTTGCAAACGAAGGCTTTTATGACGGGCTTACATTCCACCGAGTGATCCCTGGCTTCGTCAGCCAAGGCGGATGCCCGCACGGAACTGGTACTGGCGGCCCGGGATACACAATCAAATGTGAAACAGAAGGCAACCCGCATACACATGTGGCTGGCGCACTTTCTATGGCACATGCCGGAAAAGACACTGGCGGCAGCCAATTTTTCATCGTTCATGAGCCACAGCCTCATTTGAACGGTGTTCACACTGTATTCGGTAAAGTAACAAGCGGATTAGAATTCGCGAAAAACATGTCTAACGGCGATGTCATGAAAGAAGTTCGCGTAGAAGGCTAATCGGCAGGCAAAAGGCTTCCTCATATAGAGGGAGCTTTTTTATTGGGTAAAAATGTTCAATAAAAAACCGCCGAGTGCTGATGGCGGTTGGCAAAACCAGGTGTTTAGTTAGTGACCCCCGTGTATTGAATACATTAAAAAGTTTTGGTGACGTTCTGATCAGTAAATTGATGATTAATCATTTTAGCCTTGCTTACAAAGTTATTTTCAAAGACAATTCCTGTGTTTAAACCTCCGGAGCCAAACACAGATTTGGACAAAGTTAAAGGCCTGATCATAAAAGCGCCGCCTACGTTAATTACACTGTTCCCGGAAACGTTGTTTATATTAATGGGATAATCAATCATACTATCAAGTCTCCTTTCATATCATTCTATTTTTTATATGTATTAGTGCTAGAGTTGATTAGCGTAAACTTAATGGCAAAAATATTTAGGAGATGCCTGTTCATTGGGATTGGTATTTTGTAGTAAAATAATCAAATAAACGTGATGTAATGAAAAGGAGATCGCGATATGGACAACAAAGGCTGTATAAAATGCGGCAGTACTGAAGCCGGACAAAAAGAAATAGCCACAACCGGCACGGGATTATCAAAGCTGTTTGACGTGCAGCATAACCGATTTCTAGTGGTTTACTGTAAGAACTGCGGATATTCAGAGTTTTATAATAAAGAGTCTTCAACTGCTGGGAATATATTCGATTTATTTTTTGGAGGCTGATCCATGTTTTCGAGCTTGAATGATTTTAAACCTATTATGAAAGCAAAAAATGGGGTGCGGTTATCACCTGCGAAATAGGTTGCCGCCAACATTCCAGTAACCTTTATGACGTGAATTGTTTTTTGTCAAATGCCATGGGTATCATGGACTGGGACATCAATGGAATGCAGTAAATGAACAAACTGTTCCTAACCTCATGCCTTATATACGATCTAAAGATTTAGCATATGAGAACTCTCTTTCTTCTGAGTCCACCGCTTCTGAATTATGCGATTCATTTCTTTCAATATTTGCAGGCCTGGTTATGATCGACAAGAAAAAAATAGGCATGATGTGGGTAGAAGATTAACAGTTTGTAAAATCACTTCAATGGTCCTAATGGGATTTTTTTTCGATTCGTGATAACATAAATTGAAGACCGTTGTTTATTGGAGGAAATCAGTTGAAATCAGAAAATGTTTCGAAGAAAAAATCAATATTAGAATGGGCAAAAGCAATTGTGATTGCTGTCGTTCTTGCTTTGCTCATCCGCAACTTTATTTTTGCGCCGTATGTCGTTGATGGTGACTCTATGTATCCTACACTTCACAACCGTGAAAGGGTCTTTGTCAATATGACAGTCAAATACATCGGCGAGTTTGATAGAGGAGACATCGTCGTGTTAAACGGAGATGATGTTCACTATGTCAAACGTATTATTGGCCTTCCCGGCGATACGCTTGAGATGAAAAATGACCAGCTCTATATCAACGGGAAAAAGGTGGACGAACCTTATTTGGCGGCTAATAAAAAGAGAGCGAAACAGGACGGTTTTGACCATTTGACCGATGATTTCGGCCCGGTTAAAGTGCCTGATAACAAGTATTTTGTGATGGGTGACAATCGTCGGAATTCCATGGACAGCCGTAACGGACTTGGCCTCTTCACGAAAAAACAAATTGCGGGTACGTCAAAGTTTGTTTTCTACCCGTTTAATGAAATGCGCAAAACAAATTAGGATCAAGCAGTTTCCCATTGGGGCTGCTTTTTTTATATGGTCATCCCCTAAAAACAGAACATAAATTCGTATATCTATAGAAAAGAAATTTTTGCAGAAATGTGAAACATATTCCCGTTATGCATCGTTATATTAATAATTTACGAGAATTTACGGTTTTTTATTCATGAAAAAAAGGAATAACTCATATGAATGAATAGATTCATATTGGCTGGAGGTTTAGAAATGGGAAGAATAAAAACCAAGATTACCATTCTGTTAGTGCTTTTGCTTTTACTTGCAGGCGGTTATATGTACATAAATGATGTTGAGCTGAAGGATGTTCCGACAGCAATTGGACAAACCTTGTCCTCGGAAGAAGAGGAATACACCATCCAGGAATATAAAGTGACGAAAATTGACGGCTCAGAGTATCATGGAGTAGCAGAAAACGGAACGAAAATCATCTTCAACGGAAAAAAATTAAATCAGGATTTATCTGATATAAAAGAAGGTGACAAGATTAAGGCTTACTTCAGCAAATCAAAGCGGATCGACGGATTAATCAAGGTTGCAAAAGTGAATGATTAACAAAACATCACCTTTCGGATCGAAGGGTGATGTTTTGTTTTTCTCAAATTGTAAGTTTATTTCATTGCGTACTTTAAAAAGGATCGCTATAATAGCCAATAAGGACAAATGAATAAAGATTGTATCCTTCGGGGCAGGGTGGAAATCCCGACCGGCGGTAGTAAAGCACATTTGCTTTAGAGCCCGTGACCCGTGTGCATAAGCACGCGGTGGATTCAGTTTAAGCTGAAGCCGACAGTGAAAGTCTGGATGGGAGAAGGATGATGAACCGCTATGCAAATGGTTCAAAAATGCATAGTGTTATTTCTTATTGCGTAAAATACCTAAAGCCCCGAATTTTTTATGAATTCGGGGCTTTTTTGACGGTAAATAACAAAAGAGGGGAGGGAAACAAATGGAAGAGTATTATATGAAGCTGGCATTAGATCTTGCGAAGCAGGGCGAAGGACAGACCGAATCCAATCCGCTCGTCGGTGCTGTTGTCGTAAAGGACGGACAAATTGTCGGAATGGGCGCCCATTTAAAATATGGGGAAGCTCATGCAGAAGTTCATGCCATCCATATGGCTGGAGCACATGCAGAGGGTGCCGACATTTACGTTACACTCGAACCGTGCAGCCATTACGGAAAAACACCGCCATGTGCAGAATTGATTATCAACTCTGGCATCAAAAGAGTGTTTGTGGCGATGAGAGATCCTAATCCGCTTGTGGCTGGAAGAGGGATCAGCATGATGAAAGAAGCCGGCATTGAGGTAAGGGAAGGCATCCTGGCAGACCAGGCGGAGAGGCTGAATGAAAAATTTCTGCACTTTATGAGGACAGGCCTTCCGTACGTCACGCTAAAAGCGGCTGCCAGCCTTGACGGTAAGATAGCTACCAGCAAGGGTGACAGCAAATGGATCACGTCAGAGGCTGCAAGACAGGATGCTCAGCAATACAGGAAAACACACCAAAGCATTTTAGTCGGAGTTGGCACAGTGAAAGCCGACAATCCGAGCTTAACCTGCAGACTGCCGAATGTAACAAAACAGCCGGTTCGGGTCATACTTGATACCGTACTCTCGATTCCTGAGGACGCTAAAGTGATTTGCGATCAAATAGCGCCGACATGGATTTTTACGACGGCACGCGCAGACGAGGAAAAGAAAAAACGGCTTTCAGCTTTCGGAGTGAACATATTTACACTTGAAACCGAGCGCATTCAAATTCCCGATGTTTTGAAGATCCTAGCGGAAGAAGGCATCATGTCGGTGTATGTGGAAGGCGGTTCAGCTGTTCACGGAAGCTTTGTCAAAGAAGGCTGTTTTCAAGAAATCATCTTCTATTTTGCCCCTAAACTAATCGGAGGAACGCATGCTCCCAGCTTAATCTCCGGTGAAGGTTTTCAATCAATGAAAGATGTCCCCTTATTACAATTCACTGATATAACCCAAATCGGCCGTGATATCAAACTGACGGCAAAACCGACAAAGGAATAGGATGGTGACCATGTTTACAGGAATTATCGAAGAAACAGGCACAATCGAATCCATGAAAAAAGCAGGGCATTCAATGGCCTTAACAATTAAATGCTCAAAGATTTTAGAGGATGTTCATCTTGGCGACAGCATTGCAGTGAACGGCATTTGTCTGACTGTCACTGATTTTACAAAAAATCAATTCACAGTGGATGTTATGCCTGAAACAGTCAAAGCTACGTCACTGAATGATTTAACAAAAGGAAGCAAAGTAAATCTGGAAAGAGCAATGGCGGCAAACGGCCGTTTCGGAGGCCATTTCGTCTCAGGCCATGTCGACGGAACTGCGGAAATCACACGAATTGAAGAGAAAAGCAACGCAGTTTACTATGATTTAAAAATGGACCCGTCATTAACAAAAACATTGGTTTTAAAGGGATCAATTACTGTGGATGGCGTGAGTTTAACCATATTCGGCCTGACAGAAGACACAGTGACGATCTCCTTAATACCGCATACAATCAGCGAAACGATCTTTTCAGAAAAAACGATCGGCTCTAAAGTGAATATCGAATGCGATATGATCGGAAAATATATGTATCGATTTTTGCATAAAGCCAATGAAAATAAGACCCAACAAACCATTACAAAAGCCTTCTTAAGCGAAAACGGCTTTTAGAGAGGAAGATTTGCATGTTTCATCCGATAGAAGAAGCACTGGACGCTTTAAAAAAAGGCGAAGTCATCATCGTTGTAGATGATGAAGACAGAGAAAATGAAGGAGACTTTGTGGCTCTTGCCGAGCATGCAACGCCGGAAGTCATTAACTTTATGGCGACACATGGGAGAGGACTGATCTGCACGCCGCTCAGTGAGGAAATCGCAGACAGGCTTGATCTTCACCCTATGGTGGAGCATAATACAGATTCTCACCATACTGCATTTACCGTAAGCATAGACCATCGTGAAACGAAAACAGGTATCAGCGCTCAAGAAAGATCTTTTACCGTTCAAGCATTGCTGGACAGCACATCCGTGCCCTCTGATTTTCAGCGGCCGGGGCACATTTTTCCGCTGATTGCGAAAAAAGGAGGTGTCCTGAAAAGAGCGGGCCATACAGAAGCTGCTGTTGATCTTGCTGAAGCCTGCGGATCTCCAGGAGCCGGCGTCATTTGTGAAATTATGAATGAAGACGGAACGATGGCGAGAGTGCCTGAGCTCATTGAAATTGCGAAAAAGCATCAATTAAAAATGATCACCATTAAGGATTTGATTCAATACCGTTACAATCTGACAACACTTGTCGAGCGTGAAGTTGACATTACGCTGCCTACTGATTTTGGGACATTTAAGGTTTATGGATACACAAATGAGGTAGATGGAAAAGAGCATGTCGCATTTGTGATGGGAGATGTGCCGTTCGGAGAAGAACCGGTATTGGTCCGGGTGCATTCAGAATGTCTCACAGGTGACGTGTTTGGCTCTCATCGCTGTGATTGTGGACCGCAGCTGCACGCCGCGCTGAACCAAATTGCCGCAGAAGGCCGTGGAGTGCTTCTGTACTTGCGCCAAGAAGGACGAGGCATCGGTTTAATCAATAAATTAAAAGCTTATAAGCTTCAGGAACAAGGTTATGACACCGTAGAAGCCAATGAGGCGCTTGGATTCTTGCCGGATCTTCGCAACTATGGCATCGGAGCACAAATTTTACGCGACCTCGGTGTCCGGAATATGAAGCTTTTGACGAATAATCCGCGGAAAATCGCAGGCCTTGAAGGCTACGGACTCAGTATTTCAGAAAGAGTGCCGCTTCAAATGGAGGCGAAAGAACACAATAAAAAATATTTGCAAACCAAAATGAACAAGCTAGGTCATTTACTTCATTTCTAATCACAAATATCACAAAAAAGGATGGGAATCATATGAATATCATACAAGGAAATTTAGTTGGTACAGGTCTTAAAATCGGAATCGTAGTAGGAAGATTTAATGATTTTATTACGAGCAAGCTGCTGAGCGGAGCAGAAGATGCGCTGCTCAGACATGGCGTAGACACAAATGATATTGATGTGGCTTGGGTTCCAGGCGCATTTGAAATACCGTTTGCTGCGAAAAAAATGGCGGAAACAAAAAAATATGATGCTATTATCACATTGGGCACTGTCATCAGAGGCGCGACGACACATTACGATTATGTCTGCAATGAAGCTGCAAAAGGCATCGCGCAAGCAGCAAACACTACTGGTGTACCTGTCATCTTTGGAATTGTAACAACTGAAAACATCGAACAGGCCATCGAGCGTGCGGGCACAAAAGCGGGCAACAAAGGTGTAGATTGTGCTGTTTCTGCCATTGAAATGGCAAATTTAAACCGCTCATTTGAATAATTTGCTGAAAACAGTTTAAAAATATGGCGAAAATGATATAATGTGAGAAAACGGATCACCTATTCGTATCCGTTAATAGCAGACTGGACATTTTGGATATAGAGGGGTTTTTATGTTAATTCGTTATAAAAAATCGTTTGAAAAGATTGCGATGGGGCTTCTTTCGTTTATGCCGAATGAAAAAGACCTTAAGCAGCTTCAGCAGACAATTAAGGACTACGAAACGGATACAGACCGCCAGCTCTTTCTTTGGAAAGAGGACGAGGATATCGTCGGAGCAATCGGAGTCGAAAAAAAGGATTCTGAGGTTGAGATCCGGCATATCAGTGTGAATCCTTCTCATCGCCATCAAGGAATCGGAAAACAGATGATGGATGCTTTAAAGCATTTATTCAAAACGCAAGTACTGGTTCCAAATGAATTAACGCAGAGCTTTTTCGAACGTTGTCAAGGTCAGCAGGATCAAGACATTTCATACAATAATTAAGCAGAGGCTGTAATCAGCCTCTGCTTTAGTTTGATGACAAAATCCGAAAACAGTTTTGTTTTAGGTTTTTGTCATCCTTTCAGCGCGATTGAAAACCCTTGAAGTCTAGGAAAGCTGAGCATTGGAGCGGAGCGAATGTTTTCATTCGTGAGCACCAACGCACAGGCTTGACAACGAATGCGAGGGTTTGTCGACACGCTGAGCAGAGGCTGTCATCAGCCTCTGCTTTTTTTTCTGCGTTCTATTTCTCTTTCACGTTCACGGATGACGTCAGTCCGATCCCGCAAACGGTGTTTGTCGATCAGAAATATGTTCCTGAGTGCACTGGGCTGCCCCCATGTATACTTTTTTTTCCTGCATTCGATCCTGCATGCTTCCTCCAGTTTCTCATCTTTGATTGGCAGCATAATGCTTTTATAGGCAGAGCCGGTTTCGATTTGTTCGTAAACCGATTGCATAAGTTCGAGCAAACGGCCATGATCGAGCCCTAAGTCTTCGACTGCCCGGTGTTCTGCTTGAAGAATCCGGATGCTGTTCGCCATCAGTCTTTTTGCCCCGGCTGTATTCTGCCTTCTGTGATGATATAAAGCAACTGCAAGCTGAATAAAGCCGACCCAATAGCGTTTTCGTTTCTTTGGCGGATCTTCCTTCCAATATTCTTCTAATATTTCATGGCATTCAAAATAATCCCGTGTCGCGTGAAACTCAACGAGATAATCTATATAAGCTTTCGGATACAAGGTGCTTCCTCCTTTAATGTGCTTTTAGTGTACCATAGAAGGGATAAAAGGAAAAAAGAACGCCCGGCCTCTAGTGCTTCTTAGAAAGGAAAACCAGAAGCAAAGGCTTTTTCTCCCGCTTCTGCGCTCCGAGCAAACACCTCTTGTGTTTTGAATATTCTGTACAAACTCCTTCAAAACAGGATATGAAATAGTATTGGACGAGAGCTTTTTGGTGGCTTATACTATAGGGTAGCCAGTTTTTCCGGCAATGAGAGTGATACTTGAAAATGGTGAGATGATGGAAGAATATCAAGTGAAAATTGATACGTTTGAGGGCCCATTGGACCTGCTGCTTCATTTAATCAATCGTCTTGAAATTGACATATATGATATACCTGTGGCGAAGATCACTGAACAATATTTATTATATGTACATACGATGCGCGTGCTTGAGCTCGACATTGCCAGCGAGTATTTGGTTATGGCTGCCACGCTGCTCAGCATTAAAAGCAGAATGCTGCTCCCGAAGCAAGAGGAGGAGCTTTTTGAAGATGAATTACTTGAAGAAGAAGATCCGCGGGAGGAACTGATTGAAAAGCTGATTGAGTACCGAAAATATAAAGATGCGGCGAAGGATTTAAAAGAACGGGAAGAAGAAAGACAAAAATCGTTCACGAAACCGCCGAGTGATTTGAGTGAATATGCAAAAGAAGTAAAACAGTCTGAGCAAAAGCTCTCTGTCACGGTCTATGATATGATCGGAGCTTTTCAAAAAGTGCTGAAACGCAAAAAAATAAACAGGCCGATGGAAACAACAATTACAAGACAGGACATACCAATCGAAGCCAGAATGAACGAAATCGTGCACAGCTTGAAATCTAGAGGAACGAGAATTAACTTTATGGATCTGTTTCCATATGAGCAAAAAGAACATTTAGTAGTGACCTTTCTAGCTGTTCTTGAGCTGATGAAAAATCAGCTAATCCTCATTGAACAGGAGCACAATTTTTCAGATATTTACATTACGGGGAGTGAATCCATTCATGGGGCTTGATATCGTGAATTGGAAAGCTATTGTGGAAGCCCTTCTTTATGCGGCAGGCGATGAAGGGCTTACAAAAAAGCAGCTGTTAACAGTGCTTGAAATCGAAGAGCCTGAACTGAACACTATCATGGCGGATGTGGCGGACGAATACCGCGGAGATACACGAGGGATTGAACTTATTGAGTATGCAGATACGTACATGCTCTCTACCAAAAAAGACTTTGCGCCTTACTTGAAAAAACTGATTGAAGTGCCGTCAAAGGGCCTTTCTCAAGCATCTTTAGAAGTACTGGCCATTGTTTCATACAAACAGCCAATTACGAGAGCAGAAATTGAAGAAATCAGAGGAGTAAAATCAGAGCGGATTTTACACAGTCTTGTCGCGAAGGCGCTATTGTGTGAAGTAGGGCGTGCCGATGGTCCGGGGCGGGCCATTTTATACGGTACTACGCCGACTTTTCTTGAACAATTCGGTCTGAAAACGCTGGACGAGCTTCCGCCGCTGCCTGAAAATGCGGAAGAAGACGTTCTTCAAGAAGAAGCAGATTTATTTTTTGAAAACTTTAACCAAACCTTCGAAGATATAAAATAGAAGTTTAATGAATCGCGCTTTTTCATCATCATAAGATATAAGGAAGAAGCTATCATGAAAGAAGCAAAATGTGAGAGACAAAGACATGAGGGGAAGATACCAAACGAAATGGGACATTCGATTGTGCGAGCGCAGACTCAAAAAACAGGCGAATTCTTATCAATGGTTGTCAATACCGTGAACGATTACCTAAATCAAACGACGCTTGAGTCCTTACAGGCTGAATTGCCTATTGAAAAAGGATACTGCTGTGATGTGCTGAGCACTCTGAGAAGAATGGCAGTATTTTGTGAAGGAGGCGCAGAAGCGTGCCGCCGTCTCCTGATGCAGAAGCCTTTTCAGGAAGCCAGAGCGGAAAAAACACTTTATAATGTGTATCACCAATGCATTGAAGAGTTCTTTATGCCGAAAAAAGACACGTGGTGTGAAAATAGCCGGGCGTCTTATACAGGGGTCAGCGCAATTGAGTTTTATCATGCTGTTCCTGCGTCGCTTGAGCAATTATTATTGCCGTTGAGCGCTGCCTTTCTGAAGATGAGGGAAGAGCTGGCTCATTACGAAGCGTCCGGATCAAGCATGGCGCCAATCAGATAACGTTTACTCTCCCTTTTTCAGGGAGAGTTTTTTTATGTTTGCTTCCAGAAATATAATTGTTATTCATAACTGATGGACATGCGCATAAACTTGTACAAACCACCACAAGGACGTGAGCAAACATGCGCATTTTCAAAAAAGCAGTATTCGTGATCATGATTTCTTTTCTAATTGCAACCGTAAATGTGAATACAGCACATGCTGCTATAGATGTCAGTGCAAAAAGCGCGATCATTATTGACGGTGCGTCAGGCAGAGTGTTATATGCCAAGGATGAGCATCAAAAAAGGCGGATCGCGAGCATCACAAAAATTATGACCGCCGTCCTCGCCATCGAATCCGGCAAAATGGATCAAACGGTGACGGTTTCGGCAAATGCTGTCAGAACAGAAGGCTCCGCCATTTATTTAACAGAAGGTCAAAAAGTGAAGCTAAAAGATCTTGTGTATGGCCTGATGCTAAGATCAGGAAACGATGCGGCTGTCGCGATTGCTGAGCATGTCGGTGGGAGCCTCGATGGGTTTGTTTATATGATGAATCAAAAAGCCGAGCAGCTTGGTATGAAAAACACCCGTTTTCAAAACCCGCACGGATTGGACGACCATGAAAATCATTATTCAACAGCCTATGACATGGCCATTTTAACTAAGTATGCTATGAAGCTGAAAGACTATCAAAAGATTTCAGGCACAAAAATATACAAAGCGGAAACGATGGAAAGCGTATGGAAAAACAAAAATAAACTGCTGACCATGCTTTATCCGTACAGCACAGGAGGAAAAACAGGCTATACAAAACTTGCAAAACGGACACTGGTCTCTACGGCTTCAAAGGACGGCATTGACCTGATAGCCGTCACCATTAATGACCCTAATGATTGGGATGACCATATGAAGATGTTTAACTATGTGTTTGAGCATTATCAAACCTATTTAATTGCAAAAAAAGGGGATATTCCAAAGCTGAAAGGCACATTTTATGAATCGAAGGCTTTTATCAAACGTGATATCACCTATTTGCTGACCGAAGAGGAAAAAGAAGATGTAAAAATTAATACCACACTGCTCAAGCCGAAAAAAGCATGGGAAAAAGATGCCTCGAAAATCCCTGACATCGTAGGGCACATGGAGATCATGTTCAACGATGCAACCATCGCAAAAGTGCCGATCTATTATGAAAATGAGCGGCATCAAAAACCGAAGAAACAATTTTTTGAAACGTTTAAATCAATCTTTCTGAATGCGGCAGGCGGAGCAAAATGGTCAATATAATTTGGGTCAGTTTAACCGTGATCGGACTCGTTTTTGCGATGTGCAACGGAACTCTGCAAGATGTAAATGAAGCCGTGTTTAAGGGTGCAAAAGAAGCGATTACGATCTCATTCGGATTGATGAGCGTGCTTGTTTTCTGGCTTGGCTTAATGAAAATCGCCGAGCAGTCAGGGCTTTTGGATATTTTCAGCCGGATGTGCAGGCCTTTTATATCTAAACTGTTCCCTGATATACCGCCGGATCACCCGGCGATGGGCTATATTTTATCTAATCTTATGGCGAATTTCTTCGGCCTCGGAAATGCAGCAACTCCGCTTGGTATTAAAGCAATGGAACAAATGAAAAAGCTGAATGGAAACCGATCGGAAGCAAGCCGGTCGATGATTACTTTTTTAGCTGTTAATACGTCCTGCATCACACTCATCCCGACAACGGTGATCGCTGTCCGAATGGCATATTCCTCCAAAACGCCGACAGATATCGTCGGGCCAAGCATTTTGGCAACGCTTATTTCCGGAATCGGTGCCATTATCATTGATCGGTATTTTTATTACCGCCGCAAAAAGAAGGGAAGGTGAGCGGATGGAAATCATCAACTGGCTGTCTTTAGCCATGATTCCAATCATTATTGCCGGAATTCTTCTTTATGGAACGATCAAAAAGGTTCCGACATATGAATCGTTTGTCGAAGGCGGAAAAGAGGGGATAGAAATCGCCTTTTCCATTATCCCCTATTTAGTCGGCATGCTTGTCGCTATAACTGTTTTCAGATCATCAGGCGCGCTTGATTTTATAATGGATCTTTTAAAACCGGTTTTCTCCGCTATCGGCATTCCTGCTGAAGTAGTGCCGCTTGCTCTGATCCGCCCGATCTCCGGTACGGCCGCTCTCGGAATGACGACCGATTTAATTGCAGTATACGGGCCCGATTCCTTTATCGGCAGGCTGGCTTCCGTCATGCAGGGATCTACAGATACAACGCTTTACGTACTGACTGTGTATTTCGGAGCAGTCGGCATTAAAAAAATGGGTGATGCATTAAAGGTGGGACTTCTTGCAGATTTAATCGGCGTAGTTGCATCTATCATCATCGTTACGTTATTATTTGGGAGCGCCTGAAAACGGCGTTTTTTTTAGATTTGGCATAGGAATTTGAAAAAGCTTGTTTGTTAAGGTTGAAAAAAGTAAGATAATACTTGAGGTGAAAGACATGGAAAGACTGCAAAAAGTGATTGCTCATGCCGGAGTTGCGTCGCGCAGAAAGGCAGAAGAGCTGATTAAAGAAGGAAAAGTAAAGGTGAATGGCAAAGTAGTAACAGCGCTAGGTGTTAAGGTCACCGGTTCTGATCAGATTGAGGTAAACGGGTTAAAGGTTGAACGCGAAGAGCCGGTTTACTTTCTCTTATATAAACCAAGAGGCGTTATTTCCGCAGCGCAAGATGATAAAGGACGCAAAGTGGTGACGGACTTTTTTAAAAATATTCCGCAGCGCATTTATCCGATTGGGCGTCTGGACTATGATACGAGCGGTCTTTTGCTTTTAACCAATGACGGTGAATTCGCCAATAAGCTGATGCACCCTAAGTATGAAATAGACAAAACATACGTGGCGAAGGTGAAAGGAATCCCGCCTAAAGAGCTGCTCAGAAAGCTGGAGCGCGGAATTAGGCTGGAAGAAGGCAAAACAGCGCCTGCTAAAGCGAAGCTGCTGTCTTTGGATAAGAAAAAGCAGACAAGCATTATTCAGCTGACGATCCATGAGGGACGCAACAGACAGGTGCGCCGCATGTTTGAAGCGATCGGACATGAGGTAATCAAGCTGAAGCGTGAGGAATACGCGTTTTTAAACCTGCGAGGCCTGCACACGGGCGATGCCAGAGAGCTTACGCCCCACGAAGTAAAAAGGCTCAGAGCACTGGCGGATCACGGTAAAAACGCTTTCTAAATTTCACATAACCTTCAAAAAGTAAGAAATGTGAAATGAACGTGCAATGATATAATTGAATGGATCTGCAATAGGGGGAAGGGGGCAGTGGACAATGAAGAAAAAAAGGCGTTTATTCATTCGGACCGGCATCCTTCTCGTTTTAATCTGCGCACTCGGCTATACCATTTACAATGCTGTATTTGCCGGCAAAGAGAGTATATCCGAAGGGTCCGACGCACCGAATTTTGTCCTTGAGGATACGAATGGGAAACGTATCGAGCTCAGTGACTTAAAAGGGAAAGGTGTTTTTTTGAATTTCTGGGGTACATGGTGTGAACCGTGCAAAAAAGAGTTTCCTTATATGGCAAACCAATATAAGCATTTTAAAAGCCAAGGTGTTGAAATTGTCGCTGTAAATGTTGGGGAGTCAAAGATAGCAGTACATAATTTTATGAAATCCTACGGAGTCAATTTCCCGGTTGTTCTGGATACAGATCGCCAAGTGCTTGATGCCTATGACGTATCTCCGCTTCCGACAACCTTTTTGATCAATCCGGAAGGAAAAGTTGTCAAGGTGGTGACCGGCACTATGACAGAAAGCATGATACACGATTATATGAATCTCATAAAACCCGGAGAGACTTCGGGATGAAGCAAGTCAAATGTGAATGCGGACATATAAACCCGGTCGGAACCGTTTTATGCGAATCGTGCGGAAGAGCTCTTCAGGAAACTCAACCTCCGCTCGCTGATATGAGATATGACGGAAGCGCAAGACGTTCGCAAACCTATAACAAAACGATCATCGATAAAATTTGGAATTTCTTTTCCTCGGTTAAGGTGGGAATATGGCTTATCGTCATAACCCTTGCCGCATCAGCGTTCGGCACCATTTTTCCCCAGGAAGCCTATCTGCCTCCGGGCGCACAGGCTGATACTTATTACAAGGAGCAGTACGGCACGTTCGGCCAGCTCTATTATTTGCTCGGGTTTCATCATTTATATGGTTCTTGGTGGTATTTGCTGCTCATTGCCTCGATCGGCATTTCACTTGTGATTTGCAGCCTTGATCGGGTCATTCCGTTGTACAGAGCGTTAAAAAACCAAGGCGTCAGAAGGAGCCCGGCTTTTTTAAGAAGGCAGCGCTTGTTCAGTGAAACAGTTACAGTACTGAACGGGGAATCGAAAGAAAAGATAGTTGCTCTATTAAAGAAAAAACATTATAGAATCAGAGAAAAAGAGGGCAGCATTCTTGCTGAAAAAGGACGCTTTTCCCGCTGGGGCCCGTATGTCAACCATATTGGATTGATCATCTTTCTGATTGGTGCGATGCTGAGATTTGTGCCTGGCATGTACGTCGATGAGACGCTTTGGGTCAGAGAAGGCGAAACCGCAGCAATTCCGGGTACAGACGGAAAATATTATTTAAAAAACAATCAATTCAGCGTAGAGACCTATAACAGCAAAACAGAAAAAAAGGTATTTGCAGATGCCATTGACAGAGTCGGGGACGGTAGAGTGGCAAAGAACTTTCAAACCGATGCCGTACTCTACAAGAGAGAAGGAAAAATTGTTTATGGCGAGAAGCCGAAGCTGAAAAAAGTAACAGAAGAAGACATCCGTGTCAATCAGCCGCTGCGTTTTGATTCTTTTTCCGTTTACCAGGTGGATTACAAAGAGAATCAGCTTGACAAAATGGTGTTCCAGCTGATTGATAAAAAAACAAAAAAATCCTTTGGGAGCCTGAAGATCAACCTTCTGGATCCAGATTCGGTCTATGATCTTGGCAACGGTTACAAGGTGGAAATCGCCAGCTACCTGCCTGACTTCTATTTTAATCAGGACGGAGAGCCGAGCACAAAAACAAAGATCCCTAACAATCCGGCTTTTGTCTTTAATATTATAACGCCGGACAAACCGAAAGGCGAAAAGAGCTTTGTCGCCATCCAAGAAACCATCGAAGGATCAGGCAATAATAAATACAAGCTGAAATTTGACCATGTCGAAACGAAAAACATTACTGGACTTACAGTCAGAAAGGATCTGACACTCTGGGTGCTTGTTGTCGGCGGAGCCATTTTTATGATCGGTGTCATTCAAGGTATGTACTGGCAGCATCGAAGAATTTGGCTGCACTCACAGGACGGCGCAGTTATGGTAGCGGGGCATACCAATAAAAACTGGTTTGGCCTGAAGAAGGATTTAGCATTTATATTGGCTGATTCCGGACTGACTGAACCGGCGGACCAAAAAGAATTAATCAAAACACAGAAATAGGCGAAAAGGGAGTGATGTCATGGCAGAGCTGAGCGGAAATTTTCTTTATGCGGCCTTTCTTGTGTATTTAATCGCTGTACCAATTTTCGGCGGGGCCATACGCGGGAATAAAGATAAAAAGGGCAGGCCAAACCGATGGGCCAACATTGGAATCACCCTTTCTATTGTCGGTTTTTTCTGCCACCTTGGATATTTCATCACAAGGTGGGCTGCCAGCGGCCATGCGCCGGTCAGCAATATGTTTGAATTCACCACCGCTTTTGGCATGATGCTTGTTTTGGCGTTTATCATTCTTTATTTTCTCTATAGATTGCCTTCATTAGGCCTGTTTACGCTGTCAATTGCTTTATTGCTGATTGCCTACGCCAGCATGTTTCCGACAGATATCTCGCCTTTAATTCCTTCGCTCCAAAGCAACTGGCTGTATATTCACGTAACAACGGCCGCGCTTGGGCAAGCTATACTTGCCATCAGCTTTGTCGCTGGTGTTATCTTTCTTTTGAAGCATGTAGACCAGACAAAGCCGAGCAAAAAGACTTTCTGGCTTGAAGCGATTATGTTTATCCTGGTCACAACCGTCGCCTTTATTGCAATCACATCAGCATTTCGTCTTGCAGGCTATGAAGCGGAGTTTAACTGGGTGGACAAAAACAAAGAAAAAAGCGTGATGGTGTACGAAATGCCCGCGCTTGTCGGTCCGCATCAGGGCGAGCTTTTGACCGAAGGAAGAATGGAACCGCTTGTTGATCTTCCCGCGCTTTTCTCAGGCAGAAAAGTGAACACAGTCATTTGGTCATTTGGAGCAGGTCTTGTGTTGTATGGGGCTCTCCGTCTGATCATCAGAAAAAGAATCAGCGCTCTATTACATCCGCTGGTGAAAAACGTCAATCTTGATCTGGTGGATGAGGTTGGGTACAGGGCCGTATCAATCGGATTTCCGATCTTTACACTCGGCGCGCTGATCTTTGCAATGATTTGGGCTCAGCTCGCGTGGACCAGATTTTGGGGCTGGGACCCTAAGGAAGTATGGGCGCTGATCACATTTTTGTTCTATGCCGCTTACTTGCATTTAAGACTGTCAAGAGGCTGGCACGGTGAGAAGTCAGCATGGCTGGCCGTAATCGGTTTTGCTATTATTATGTTTAATTTAATTTTCGTAAATCTTGTGCTTGCCGGACTTCATTCTTATGCATAGTCCTTTGAAAGCGACACAGTTCTCAAACTTTCTCACGATTTGATAAAATGAAAGTAACAGAAGGAAAGCAGGGGGAAAACATGGACCAAACGAATGAAACAAAAATATTAGTAGTAGATGACGAAGCCAGAATTCGCCGCCTTTTAAGAATGTATCTTGAACGTGAAAATTATGCTATAGATGAAGCTGAAAATGGTGATGAAGCCATTGCCAAAGGGCTTGAAGCCAATTATGACTTAATTTTGCTTGATCTGATGATGCCGGGGACTGATGGAATTGAAGTGTGTCGGCAAATTCGTGAAAAAAAAGCGACACCCATTATCATGCTGACCGCAAAAGGAGAAGAAGCAAACCGGGTGCAGGGGTTTGAAGCGGGAACAGATGATTATATTGTTAAGCCGTTCAGCCCGCGAGAAGTCGTGCTTCGTGTAAAGGCCCTTTTGAGAAGAGCATCCCAAACCTCTTATTTCAATGCCAATACACCGACGAAAAATGTGCTCGTGTTTTCACATCTGTCCATAGACCATGATGCTCACCGCGTAACAGCTGATGGAACAGAAGTGAGCCTGACGCCAAAAGAGTATGAGCTTCTATATTTCTTAGCGAAAACGCCTGACAAGGTGTATGATCGGGAAAAGCTTCTGAAAGAAGTGTGGCAATATGAGTTTTTTGGTGATTTACGGACAGTGGACACTCACGTCAAACGCTTGAGAGAGAAGCTGAACAAGGTATCTCCGGAAGCTGCGAAAAAAATTGTCACCGTATGGGGTGTAGGTTATAAATTTGAGGTCGGCGCTGAATGAAATTTTGGAAAAGCGTAGTAGGCAAGCTGTGGTTTACGATCCTTTCACTCGTCTTGATCGTATTGTTCATTTTAACGGTTCTTTTGCTGGAGTTTATTGAAAACTACCATGTGGAAGAAGCTGAGAATGATTTAACACAGCTTGCGAATAAAGTTGCTGTCATCCTAGAAAATCACGAGGACCAGGCACTGGCAAGGTCAATCACTTGGGAGCTCGCGGATAACTTAACAAGCATTGCCATCATCCAGGATGAGAAAAACCACTGGTATTCTCCGAATGATAAAAATCGCCTGTCGTCTATTACGGTTGAGCAAATACAGCATGACAAAGACTTAAATAAAGCTCTCAAAGACCATAAAAAAGTAAGCAAACGGACGGGACTGAGCGATACAGACACGGATAATGAACGCCTGATTGTAGGTGTCCCGTATGAAAAAGACGGAAAGAAAGGCATGGTCTTTTTATCCCAGTCTTTGCTTGCCGTTAAAGATACAACAAAACATACGACCCGCTATATTTTTCTTGCCGCTGGAATTGCAATTGTGCTGACCACATTTTTCGCATTCTTTTTATCAAGCAGGGTCACGTACCCTCTCCGAAAAATGAGAGAAGGCGCGCAGGATTTGGCGAAGGGCAAGTTCGATACAAAAATCCCGATTTTAACTCAGGATGAAATCGGTGAACTGGCGACCGCTTTTAATCAAATGGGCCGGCAGCTTAACTTTCATATCAATGCGCTCAATCAAGAAAAAGAGCAGCTTTCTAACATTTTGAGCAGTATGGCTGACGGGGTTATTACCATTAATATTGACGGTACGATTCTCGTGACCAACCCGCCGGCTGAACGTTTTCTTCAGGCTTGGTATTATGAACAGAACATGAATATCAAAGAAGGCGACAATCTTCCGCCTGAAGCAAAAGAGCTGTTTCAAAACGCTGTCAGCACTGAAAAAGAACAAATGATTGAGATGACGCTGCAAGGCAGATCATGGGTGCTTTTGATGTCGCCGCTTTATGCGGAATCGCATGTCAGAGGAGCGGTTGCCGTACTGCGTGACATGACAGAAGAACGCCGCCTTGATAAGCTGCGGGAGGACTTTATCGCAAATGTCAGTCATGAGCTGAGAACACCTATCTCCATGCTTCAGGGATACAGTGAAGCAATTGTCGATGACATTGCAAGCTCTGAAGAAGACCGGAAAGAAATTGCCCAAATCATTTATGACGAATCGCTCCGAATGGGCCGTTTAGTTAATGATTTGCTTGATTTAGCCCGAATGGAATCAGGCCATACAGGCTTACATTATGAAAAAATCAATGTGAATGAGTTTTTAGAAAAGATCATTCGGAAGTTTTCCGGTGTTGCGAAAGAAAAAAATATTGCTTTACATCATGACATTTCCCTCACAGAAGAGGAATTTATGTTTGATGAAGACAAGATGGAGCAGGTATTTACCAATTTGATCGATAACGCGTTGCGGCATACTTCATCCGGTGGCAGTGTCTCCATTTCAGTCCATTCTGTGAAGGATGGATTGAAAATTGATATCAAAGACTCCGGGTCCGGCATACCGGAAGAAGATCTGCCATTTATCTTTGAGCGGTTTTATAAGGCAGATAAAGCGCGGACAAGGGGCAGAGCAGGAACCGGGTTAGGGCTGGCTATCGTTAAAAATATCGTGGAAGCCCACAACGGATCAATTACTGTGCACAGCCGAATAGATAAAGGAACAACATTTACTTTTTATATTCCGACAAAACGGTAAAATCGAGTCTGAATTTGCCGAAGAATCTTGTTCCATAAGAAACACCCGCTGACTGAGCGGGTGTTTTTTTAATAGCCAACATTAATAAAATTTAAGGATATGTTAATATAAATTCCCTTCCAAATTCCAGTTACTCGTAATATAGTTGTAATGTAACTTTTCAAGCTATTCATACGACAAAAAAGTGAACGGAGGGGTTTCAAATGGAAGAAACCTTTCAATTATTATATGATACATATCATCAAGATTTGTACCAATTTTTATTTTATATGGTAAAGGATAAAAACCAGACAGAAGACCTTCTTCAAGAGGTTTATATCCGGGTATTAAATTCTTATCATACGTTTGAAGGAAGAAGCAGTGAAAAAACATGGCTTTTGTCTATCGCACGCCATGTTGCGATAGACTGGTTTCGTAAACAGCAAACAATCAGACAGCGTATACTCGGTACATTTGACTGGGATACACAGGATGTCAGGGATCAGCAATTGCTGCCGGACGAACTTGCGGTTCAACATGAAAATGTCCGGGAAATTTATGCTGCGCTTGATCAATGTACAATCGATCAAAGAGCTGTGATTATCTTGCGGTTTATTCAGGGATATTCAATACAGGAAACAGCCAAGGCTCTGCGCTTCTCGGAAAGCAAAGTAAAAACGACCCAGCACAGAGGGCTCAAAGTACTTCGGAAACATATGGAGCTTTTGAGGGAGGAGCTAATGGATGATGAAGTCAGAATGGAACGAAGAACAGATAAAGGAGTTGTTAAGTCAACTTCCGGCAGTTAAAGACCATCGTTCGCCTCAGGTTATTTACAAGCGGCTGACGATGGAAAAGCGTAAAAATAAGCCCGCTGTCAGGTGGATTGGCCCCGCGTGTGCCGCTGCAATTGCGGTTTTTATCGCCTTCATTATTTCTCCTCATTTCTTTGATCAGGCACAGCCTCAACAAAAAGAAGCGTCCCAAAAGAACGCAGTAACGAAAACTGAGACAGAAGACAGCCCAAAAGCTGCGTCATCCCTGGATCATACATCGTTTGTTGTACCTGAAAAGGAACAAGACAATTACATCACTGTAGCAGTTGCTGATGCCGATACATCTGCAGTCATACCCGTCAGCATTCAAAAAACAAATGCATACCAAACGATCCAGGACATGCTGACTGTAAGTAGTGAATTGGATATCTTGGATCATGCCATTACAATTCCATCCTTCATAGATGAAGTAGAAATAAAAGAAAAACCAAAGCAGAAGGAATTAAGTATACGAGTCCATCAGCCAGCTACGGCATTTTCTGTAAAAGATGATACACTGTTAAAAAAATTGCTTAAAGAATCCTTAAAATGGAGTCCTTATGAAAAAGTCAAATTTTTATCGGATCAAAATGAGACTGGGGTTCGGATTGGCTCATATGGCACTTTTACGGAAATTTCGATTCCAAAACAGTCAAAAAGAGCTTACTACTTGTACAAAAATAAACAAGGGAACTTTCTCATTCCGTCAGAAAAAACATTTGATACGGTAAAAGAAGCGATTAATGAAATGGAATCGAGCAGTCAAAAAGATACAACACCGCTTATTCAAGCGGGTACTGTCCAATCTGTAACGAAGAAACAGAAGCACTTATATATCCGTTTCTCAAAGGACTCAGAAGTTGAGGATTCTATTGCCAGTATTTTAATGATTGAGGGACTTCTTTTAACCGCAAAAGAGTTTGGCTTCACAGAAGTGACCTTTACCGAAACCAGAACAAACAAAATCGGCAAATATGACGTATCAGATGCAATTCCGGTACCGGCTGCTCCAAATCCGATTTTCTTAAACTAAAATGGGCCCTTTGAGGCTCTTTTTTAGTTGCTATTCATATAATAGAAATTTTCAAAAAAAAGTTGTACGTGTATAATAAAACAAGGTAACGATTGAAAGGATTTGAGATGAGTGAACGTGTTAACAATTAAAGGAGTTTCCATCGGGGAAGGAATGCCGAAAATCATCGTTCCGCTGATGGGAAAGACGGAAAAACAAATTCTGAATGAAGCAGAGGCAGTAAAATTACTGAATCCGGACATTGTTGAATGGAGAGTCGACGTATTTGAAAAAGCTAATGACAGAGAAGCGGTCACAAAGCTCATTTCTAAGCTTCGTAATTCTTTAGAAGACAAGCTATTTCTATTTACATTCAGAACCCACAAAGAGGGCGGGAGCATGGAGATGGACGAAAGCTCCTATCTTGCTTTGCTGGAATCGGCAATCCAAACAAAAGACATCGATCTGATAGATATCGAATTATTTTCAGGAGATGCAAATGTAAAGGCGTTAGTATCGCTGGCGGAAGAAAACAACGTCTATGTGGTGATGTCAAATCACGACTTTGAAAAAACGCCTTCGAAAGATGAGATTCTTTCAAGACTTCGGAAAATGCAGGATTTAGGGGCACATATTCCCAAAATGGCTGTCATGCCGAATGATACTGGAGATCTCCTAACGCTGCTTGATGCGACGTATACAATGAAAACAAAATATGCAGACCGCCCCATTATTACAATGTCAATGGCTGCTACAGGGCTCATCAGCAGGCTGAGCGGTGAGGTTTTTGGATCGGCTTGTACTTTTGGAGCTGGAGAAGAGGCGTCCGCACCAGGCCAAATACCTGTTTCTGAGCTAAGGAGTGTCTTAGACATTTTGCATAAATACACACGAGGATAGAACAATAAAAAAACTCAAGCTTTATAGCTTGAGTTTTTTTTATTATGGCAGATCAATGAGCTTCACAGACACAATATCAGGGACATTTGTTAGTTCTTTCACAATTTTATCTTCCAGATGTCTGTCAAAGGAAAGCATCATGATGGCTTCTCCGCCTTTTTCCTTACGGCCAACCTGCATAGTTGCAATGTTAATATCGTTATCTCCGAGAATACGTCCTACTCGGCCGATGACACCTGTTGTATCTTGATGCTGGATATACACCAAGTGACCTGTCGGATAAAAATCAATATTAAATCCATTGATCTCGACAATTCGTTCTCCGAAATGAGGAATATACGTAGCTGTTACAGTAAAGGTGCTGCGGTCTCCTGTCACTTTTACGCTGATGCAGTTATCGTATCCAGATTCAGAAGAGGAAATTTTTTCACTGAAGCTGATGCCGCGTTCTTTTGCGACACCCCCCGCATTGACCTCGTTAACAGTAGAGTCAACGCGCGGTTTTAAAAAGCCTGACAGAAGGGCTTTTGTAATGAACGATGTTTCAAGTTTAGCAATTGTGCCTTCATATTGAATGGCAACATCCTGTACTGGTTCTTTCATGCACTGTGATACAAGGCTGCCAATTTTTCCTGCAATTTGATGGTAGGGCTTAATTTTAGCAAATTCATCCTTTGTCATGGCAGGCAGGTTGATAGCTGACATGACAGGCAGGCCTTTTGCGAACTGCAGAACTTCTTCTGACACTTGGGCGGCGACATTGAGCTGTGCTTCTTTCGTTGATGCTCCCAAGTGAGGAGTGGCAATGACTAATGGATGATCAACAAGTTTGTTGTCAACTGGCGGTTCAACTTCGAAAACGTCAAGCGCTGCTCCCGCAACATGCCCGTTTTCCAAAGCTTCGAGAAGTGCTGCTTCATCGATAATTCCGCCTCGCGCACAGTTAATTAAGCGAACGCCTTTTTTCGTTTTTACAATCGTTTCTTTATTCAATAAGCCTTTTGTTTCTTTTGTTAAAGGCGTGTGAACGGTAATGATATCCGCACTTTCAAGCACTTCTTCAAATGTACGGCTGTTTACGCCGATTTTTTTCGCTCTTTCTTCCGTTAAGAAAGGATCAAAAACGTGCACTGTCATACCGAACGCTCTCGCACGCTGTGCAATTTCACTTCCGATTCGGCCTAATCCTACAATACCAAGCGTTTTTCCATAGAGCTCTGAACCCACATAAGCTGTGCGGTTCCACTCTCTGGATTTCACTGAGATATTAGCCTGCGGAATGTGTCTCATTAAAGAAGAGATCATTGCAAATGTATGCTCAGCTGTCGAAATGGTGTTGCCGTTCGGAGCATTGATCACGATTACCCCGTGTTTCGTAGCCTCATCAATATCGATATTATCGACACCGACACCGGCTCTTCCGACAATTTTTAAAGAAGTCATTTTGTTGAAAAGGTCTTCTGTTACTTTTGTCGCACTTCGCACCAAAAGAGCATCAAAAGTATGTAATTCATCTTCTGCATCTGCTACGTTTTTTTGAACGATTTCAATAAAGTCTGATTCAATAAGTGGCTGTAAACCGTCGTTGCTCATTTTGTCTGAGACCAATACTCGAAACATCGTTAGATTTCCTCCTAAATTGACAAACTAAATATCTGATAATTTAACATATTCTCAAAAGAGTGTCAACGTGTATTGACGCAGTAAAGGATAAAAGTAAAGCCTAATAAATCAATGATTTGACAGCTTGCAGGTAATATATATAATTTGAAGCAATTCTCTATACAGCCAACCAGTTATCGTTTATAATGTAATTAAATTTCATATGATCAATCTTCGGGGCAGGGTGAAATTCCCTACCGGCGGTGATGAGCCAATGGCTCTAAGCCCGCGAGCTGTCTTTACAGCAGGATTCGGTGAGATTCCGGAGCCGACAGTACAGTCTGGATGGGAGAAGATGGAGGTTCATAAGCGTTTTGAAATTGAATTTTTCAAACGTTTCTTTGCCTAGCCTAATTTTCGAAACCCCGCTTTTATATATGAAGCGGTTTTTTTTATTGGCTGGAAAAGAACCTTTCCGTTTTCGAGTAAGATGTGATCGAAAAGGAGAGAATGAAGTGAAAGTAAAAAAATTAGTTGTGGTCAGCATGCTGAGCAGCATTGCATTTGTTTTGATGCTGTTAAATTTCCCGTTTCCGGGTCTTCCGGATTATTTAAAAATCGATTTTAGCGACGTTCCCGCTATTATTGCCATTCTGATTTACGGACCTTTGGCGGGTATTGCCGTAGAAGCGATAAAAAATGTTCTTCAGTATATCATTCAGGGAAGCATGGCCGGAGTTCCTGTAGGGCAAGTTGCGAATTTTATTGCAGGAACACTCTTTATATTACCGACTGCTTTCTTATTTAAAAAACTCAACTCAGCAAAGGGCTTGGCTGTCAGCCTGCTTTTGGGAACTGCAGCGATGACCATTTTAATGAGTATTTTAAATTATGTTCTGATTCTTCCGGCATACACGTGGTTTTTACATTCACCGGCATTATCCGACAGCGCGCTAAAAACAGCTGTCGTCGCAGGTATCCTGCCGTTTAACATGATAAAAGGTATTGTAATTACGGTTGTATTCTCACTAATTTTTATCAAGCTTAAGCCATGGATTGAGCAGCAGCGAAGTGCACATATCCATTAAATAAAAAAGCTCCCGTTCGGGAGCTTTTTTTAGTTACTTCTATTCAAATTTAAGCGGGTCGCCTTCAAATGGCTCATCCGCCACTTTGATGGAATCAGTAGGGCATCCTTCAAATGCGTCAATCATATCTTCTTCCAGTACCTCAGGAACTTCGACAACACCTTTGTTTTCATCAAGCGTTACGAACGCGATGCCTTCATCATCGTAATCGTAAATGTCTGGTGCAGCAGCTCCGCAAGCGCCGCATGCAATACATGTATCTTTGTCTACGATTGTGTACTTTGCCATGAATAAAACCTCCCAGATTGTTCTTGGTGGAACAAATGGATCAATCTTTATATTTAATCAATTTAACACCTATTCCTCTTACTTATTGTAATGATGTTGCTGCCACATTTCAACAGAAAAATGATTGAGAATGCTTATCACATAAGGGGTTATCTACATAACATCCCCCTTAATGATGACTTTAAACGTCGATTTCTGTTTGAAATCTGTTAAAATAAAAAGAGCAAATCAACGATTTTTGTCAGGAAGAATGTAGGTGGATAGGTTGTCATTAAATTACTTCGATATTATGGTTCTCGATTGTCTTTGCAAAATAAACGGGGAACGGTCGGGAAGCGCTGTTTTTCACCTATTCAAAGGCAAGAGATCGTCACAAACCATTCAAGATGCCGGCTTATTTCAGACTGCAAAATACTTTGGAATGGCGGCGCAATGTTCGAGAAGCGATATTTCTGCGTCGCTTGACAAGCTTGAAAAGCATTCATATCTCTCGCCAATGTCTGAAACAGATACATACAAAGTGACAGCCAGCGGCGCAGCAGTTTTAAGGCATGCCCTTAGCGAGCGGCCTTGGCCCGTTCATTGTCACGGCGCTCATTATCAGCAGGCTGCCGGTGTGCTTTGGAAAAGGCTTTCGCTGCTTGTGCAGGTCCTATCCCATAAACAGCAAGGGAGCAGGCAGTATATCCCTGTCACTAAGGATCATAAGACACTTCACTGGGTAAAGAAATACCTGTCCCGGCATACGGATCATATAGAGATGGCAAAAAGCCTTTTTGCCATGCTTGAGGCGCATTTAAAAAAGATTGAAAACAAAGCAGCGCAAATTTTTGTCTACTCCTTAACCGCGCACCATCGGATCGGTTATACGAGCAGGCAGCTTGCTGATACGCTGAAAGAAGATGAATGGTATGTCTATATCATGTTTTGGGCTTCAGTACATTATTTTATTCATTCTCTTCCGGAGTGTGAAGATGCTTTGTTAAAGGATCTCCTTTCTGATGTGCATTTAGATAATGCCCTGACAGAGTCGACGAGGAAAACATGGCAGATGGTCAAACAAGGGTTTCCGATACATCGAATTGCTGAAATCAGAAAGCTGAAAACAGCGACGATCGAAGACCACATTGTCGAGATTTCTCTCCATGAGCCTGCGTTTATGATTAATGACTATGTATCAGCAGAAGACCAGCTCCAAATCGCAGAGTTTGCCAAACGGATGCGGACGAATAAAATCAAACAAATTCGCGACGGGCTGGAACAGCGGTTCAGCTACTTTCAAATCAGACTGGCATTGACAAAGCAGGTGCAGCAATATGACTAAATTACAGCAAACGTTATATCAGTTTTTTGGTTTTACTTCCTTTAAAAAAGGGCAGCAGGACATTATTGAAAGCATACTCAGCGGGAAGGATACCATTGCAATGCTCCCGACTGGGGGAGGGAAATCGCTTTGCTACCAGCTGCCTGGTTATATGCTTGACGGCATGGTATTAATCGTTTCTCCACTGCTTTCTTTAATGGAGGATCAGGTGCAGCAGCTGAAAGCCCGGGGGGAAAAGCGTGCTGCAGCTTTGAACAGCATGCTTAACAGGCAGGAAAGACAATTTGTTTTAGAACATATTCATCGATATAAATTTTTGTACTTGTCTCCTGAAGCTTTACAGTCTCCATATGTATTGGAAAAACTGAAAAGCGTCCCGATCAGCCTATTTGTTATTGACGAAGCGCATTGTATTTCTGAATGGGGACACGACTTCAGGCCTGATTATTCAAAGCTCGGACAGCTGAGAAAAAAACTTGGACACCCGCCCGTTCTGGCATTGACCGCCACGGCTACAAAGGAAACGCTGCAAGATGTCATGAACCTGCTGGAGCTGCAACATGCTGTACGCCATCTCAACTCAGTCAACCGCCCAAACATCGCACTGAGGGTTGAAAATGCGGCGGATACTGCCGAAAAAATAGATAGGGTCATTCAGCTGGTTGAAAACCTGCAAGGTCCGGGAATTGTTTATTGTCCGACACGGAAATGGGCTGAGGAATTAGCGGGTGAAATTAAAAGCAAAACGAGCAGCAGAGCCGACTTTTACCATGGCGGTTTGGAGTCAGGGGACAGGATTTTAATTCAGCAGCAGTTTATTCATAACCAGCTTGATGTGATATGTTGTACGAATGCGTTTGGAATGGGTGTCGATAAACCCGATATCAGATATGTGATTCATTTTCACCTCCCGCAGACGGCAGAAGCTTTTATGCAGGAAATCGGCAGAGCGGGCCGCGATGGAAAGCCGAGTGTCAGCATTTTGCTGCGGGCGCCAGGGGATTTTGAATTGCAGGAACAGATTATCCAGATGGAGAGTGTCACAGCTGAAGAAATCGCCGACGTAATCCGTGTGCTAGAGAAGACGGAGGAGCGGGATGAGAGAAGGCTTCGTGACGTATTACTTCAGTATGGTGTCGGAGAGACACAGGCCCGTATGATGATTCATCTCTTTATGCAGGGAAAAACATCAGTTGAACTGATGAAGAAAGAAATTTCATATCGCATGGAGCTGAAGCTGGAAAAAATGCACCGTGTATCATTTTTGCTTCAGCGTGACGGCTGTTTAAGGCAGGCACTGTTAACCTACTTTGATGAATCATACGAGCCTGATGACGGAAACCTCCCGTGCTGTTCACATTGCGGTTTTGATTTATCCTTGTATGAACAAAAAGGGGAACGGAGTAAAATGGCGCCATTAGACAGCTGGAGTTCGGAATTGCACCGGATATTCAGCTTGCAGACTGTAGGTGAGCTGAACTGAAACAGCAAAAAGATTATATTCAGCATATGACTGACCGTGATATGCTGAAGCAGTTATATTTGACGCAGCTACTCATCATCTTTGCCGCTGCTGCAGCAGGACTGTTCTTTTTTGAGGATGTACGGGACGTATTAAAGCTCTGGGACATTCGCGATATGCGAATCATCTGGTATGGTGTTTCTATAGCTGTTATTGTTATTTTAGCCGATATGGCAGTAATGAAATGGTTTCCGCCTCATTTATATGATGACGGTGGAATCAATATAAAAATATTCAGTAAGAGGTCAATCCCTCATATTATATTTTTAACGCTTCTGATTGCTTTCGCGGAAGAAATGTTATTCAGAGGAGTGCTGCAGACTCATATCGGTTTATGGGCGGCCAGCCTTATATTTGCCGCTCTGCACTTTCGGTATTTGTCAAAATGGCTGTTATTTATTATGGTGACAGCAATCAGCTTTTTGCTCGGTCTGATGTATGAATGGACCGGCAACTTATTTGTTCCGATGACGGCGCATTTTATCATTGATGCCGTGTTTGCCTGTCAGATTCGTTTTGAACATGTGAGGAGGGATAAACATGACGAACATGTCGAGAGTAGAGAGAAGAAAAGCCCAGAATCTTTATGAAGATCAAAACGCCGCATTGGCGGACGATTATGTCGATGATGGAGAAAGCCTTCCGACAAGACAATCTGTAAAAAATCAAAGAGAACAGAAAAAAAAGCAAGGTAAAACAAAAACGCCATTATTCACAGTACTCGCAGTAATATTTGTATTTGTGCCGGTTATCGTTTTAGTCACCTTATTTTATCTAAAGAGCCACCCGGATAATCATGACGATTATGAAGACGTTTTTATTGACAGCAGCCAAAGCAAATATGAGATTGTCCCGAAATCAGAGGATAAAAACGATACCGCAGACACTAAAGAAACCGCACTGCAGAAGGAGTCAAAAAAAGAGCCAGAAGATTCCAAGCCAAAAGAGCAAACAGCTGCTGATAAGAAACAGACTGCTGTAGCCGAAAAAGAAGACTCGGCAAATAAGGAGGAAGCAACCGCCGCGGCTGCTTCCTCTTCCCAATCAACAGTACAACAGCAAGAACAGCAACAGCAGCCGGCTGAGCCAGTTCAAAATGTGCCGAATCGCGTTGTCAAGCACACCGTCCAAAAGAAAGAAACGCTATACCGCATTTCCATGAAGTATTATAAAAGCCGGACAGGAGAAGAAAAAATTCGAGCGTATAATCATCTGAATGGAAATGATGTTTACACCGGACAAGTTTTGGACATCCCCTTAATGGATGAATAGGGTATTATTTTTATTTTACGTTCATATATTATAGCAATGAAAATGGACAAGGTGTGAAGCGTATGGAATCCTTATGGAATCAGCTGGATCAGTTTACAGACGCGCCGACCAAACAGATGCTCCAAGCGCTGGTAAAACGAAAACAAAAATTCGAAAATTATGCAGCACAATGCCGCAGATGGCGATGGGCTTCACTTATCTGCCTAGGCTTATTATGTGTTATGATCATGATCAAAAGCCCGGAGCCTCAGCTTATACTTCAAGAAATACTTAGCCATACCTTTTATTTATTTTGGATGCTGGCAACCGCTTTTGCCTACTGCACTTCATATTATTTCAAGAAAAAGGAAGAAAAATCCGAGACTGATTTCCATAAACTGAGATGTGAAATTATTCAGAAAAGCACTGATCTCTGGCCGCAGCCCGATAAATGGAAGGCGAGAGAGTCTGTTTTTCATATGATGAAGCACAAATATGACATTAATCTATATTTTGAAAGTAAATAAAATGGGGCGTTTTCTCAAACGATAGAAACGTCTTTTTTTTATTGTCCGTCTTATTGATAAGTTCTAAAAAGAATGGAGAGTTTTTTATGAAGCTATCAGTGAAAATTGCCGGTGTACTAACTGTTGCGGCAGCGGCAATGACGGCAAAAATGTATGCAACAGCAAAAGGCAATCATTTGAAGACACATACGTTTCCTTTATCAAAGATGAAGGGCAAGCCGCCTCTGACAATCTTTTTTATTTCAGACATTCACAAACGTCTCATCGATCAAGACCTTTTAGAAAAAGCGCGAAGCCATGCCCCTCACTTGGTTATAATCGGCGGTGATTTAGCTGAGGGCGGGGTGCCCAGTGCGAGAATCGAGGAAAACATCAAAAGGCTCGTACATTTCGGGGTCCCTATCGTGTTTGTGTGGGGGAATAATGATTATGAAGTCAAACAGCATAAGCTGTATTCCATATTTAAAGCGCACGGCGTCATCACTCTGAGAAATGAGTCAGTCCCGTTTTCATACAATGGGCATACGATTGCGATTGCGGGGGTTGATGATATCAGGATGGAGATGGATCATTATGAGGAAGCCATCAAAGAACTTGATGAAAGCCAGCTGAATATTCTGGTTTGTCATAATCCGGAGATTCATGAACAAATCAATGAAGATGACGGTATTGATGTGATACTCAGCGGACATACCCATGGAGGCCAGATCAGGTTTGGAAAATTTGGCCCTTATGAACTGGGGAAAACAGGTATTGTTAAAAACGCGGCATATCTGATCAGCAACGGCTACGGCACGACAAAAGTGCCTCTTCGTTTAGGTGCTGAGCCTGAAACACACATTGTGACTCTTTGCGGGCCAGAATAACTTCTAAAAAGCAAAAATCCATATGGCAATAAAAACTGCATTGTGCTTGTCTTACTAGTGAACTCAGTGTAAACTGATAACAATTAAGAACCTATGACTCATCATCTCATATAATGTGTTATATGATTTGTGTGCAAGTAGAGGCAGGAGGGAACGTTATGCGGCTTGAGCGTCTGAATTATAATAAGATCAAAATCTTTTTAACCCTCGATGATTTGACAGACCGGGGATTGACAAAAGAAGACCTCTGGAAGGACTCATTTAAAGTCCACCAGTTATTTAAAGATATGATGAATGAAGCAAATACAGAGCTCGGCTTTGAAGCGAATGGACCGATTGCAGTGGAAGTGTATTCTCTCCAAGCACAAGGGATGGTCGTGATTGTAACAAAGAACCAAGACGCCGATTCAGAAGACGATGAGTATGATGATGATTACATCGAAATGCAAGTCAAGCTTGATGAAAGCGCGGACATCATATATCAATTCCATTCCTTTGAAGATATCATTCAGCTTTCAGAAAGCTTACAGCGAATCGGTATCACAGGGGGAACTGTCTACCACTATGACGGGCAGTACTTTTTAAGCCTTGAAGATCTAGGGTCACATACGGCTGAAGGGGTTGTGGCGGTTCTGGCTGAATACGGCAATCCGACAACTTTAACGATTTATCGCCTGCAAGAGTATGGTAAGCTCATTATGGACGGTAATGCCGTAGAGACGATACAAACTCATTTTTCATAAGAATGCAACGGAAAACTGCTGATTTCAGCAGTTTTTTTCGTTAAAAAACATGGAAAAACATAACGTTTATTCTATGCACAGATCATATGAAGGTGTATACTATTCTCTGAAAGGGAGCATGTGAGAAACAGAAGATTCTAGGAGGTTAACTCAAATGGCAGCCGATCGAAACACCGGTCATACAGAAGAGGACAAACTTGATGTATTAAAATCAACCCAAACCGTAATACATAAGGCTCTGGAAAAATTGGGATATCCCGAAGAGGTATACGAATTGTTAAAAGAGCCGATGAGGTTATTAACGGTAAAAATACCTGTTCGTATGGACGACGGTTCAGTAAAGATTTTCACAGGATATCGTGCGCAGCACAATGACTCTGTCGGTCCAACGAAAGGCGGGATACGTTTTCACCCGAACGTAACAGAAAAAGAGGTGAAGGCGCTTTCAATTTGGATGAGTTTAAAATGCGGCATAATTGATCTTCCATATGGCGGTGGTAAAGGCGGAATTGTTTGTGATCCAAGGGATATGTCGTTTAGAGAGCTGGAGCGTCTGAGCAGAGGGTATGTCAGAGCGATCAGCCAAATTGTCGGCCCGACAAAAGACGTGCCGGCACCGGATGTATTTACAAACTCACAAATCATGGCTTGGATGATGGATGAGTATTCAAGAATTGATGAATTTAATTCGCCTGGATTTATTACAGGCAAACCGCTTGTGCTTGGCGGATCTCACGGGAGAGAATCTGCGACAGCAAAAGGTGTTACCATCTGTATTAAAGAAGCGGCTAAGAAGAGAGGCATCGATATTAAAGGTGCGCGTGTTGTTGTCCAAGGCTTCGGAAACGCTGGAAGCTATTTGGCAAAATTTATGCATGATGCGGGGGCAAAAGTTGTCGGCATCTCAGATGCGTATGGCGGACTTTATGATCCGGAAGGCCTTGATATCGATTATTTACTCGACCGACGCGACAGCTTCGGTACCGTAACAAAGCTTTTTAACGATACCATTACCAACCAAGAGCTGCTGGAGCTGGATTGTGATATTCTTGTTCCTGCTGCGATTGAAAATCAAATTACAGAAGAAAATGCTCATAATATCCGGGCTAAAATTGTCGTTGAAGCAGCGAATGGGCCAACAACGCTTGAAGGAACAAAGATTCTTTCAGACCGGGACATTCTGCTTGTACCAGACGTGCTGGCAAGTGCCGGTGGCGTAACAGTTTCTTATTTTGAATGGGTTCAGAATAACCAAGGCTTCTACTGGAGTGAAGAAGAGGTAGAAGAAAAATTAGAAAAAATGATGGTCAAATCATTTAACAATATTTATGAAATGGCTAACAACCGAAGAATTGACATGAGGCTCGCTGCATATATGGTCGGCGTTCGCAAAATGGCTGAAGCTTCGCGTTTTAGAGGCTGGATATAAGTTGATGATTTGCATAAAAATAAAAAATCTCCTATGATAAAATAGGAGATTTTTTTATTCGGAAATAGAAAATATGAAGTGAAATGCCAATCGCAGGAGTTGACGGAAATGATTCAAGAAAAAGCAATTATTATAGGCGGAGGACCTTGCGGACTATCTGCTGCCATTCACCTAAAACAAATTGGCATTGATGCCCTCGTCATTGAAAAAGGCAATGTCGTTAACAGTATTTACAATTATCCGACGCATCAAACCTTTTTCAGCTCAAGTGAAAAGCTCGAAATCGGAGATGTCGCATTTATTACAGAGAACAGGAAGCCTGTCAGAATCCAGGCTTTATCGTATTACCGTGAAGTCGTTAAACGGAAAAACATCCGTGTTAATGCGTTTGAAATGGTGCATAAAGTGACGAAAACGCAAAAAAACACATTCGTTATTGAGACGTCAAAAGAGACCTACACGACGCCATATTGTATCATCGCCACAGGCTATTATGATCATCCAAACTATATGAATATACCCGGTGAGGATTTGCCGAAAGTATTTCATTATTTTAAAGAAGGTCACCCGTATTTTGATAAAGATGTTGTTGTCATCGGCGGGAAAAATTCAAGCGTGGACGCTGCCCTTGAACTCGTGAAATCTGGGGCGCGTGTCACAGTTTTATATAGGGGCAATGAGTATTCTCCAAGCATTAAGCCGTGGATTCTGCCGGAATTTGAAGCCCTCGTCAGAAACGGTACAATCCGTATGGAATTTGGCGCTTGTGTCGAAAAAATCACCGAGGATGAAGTTGTGTTTCGCTCCGGAGAGAAAGAACTTATTACCATTAAAAATGATTTTGTATTTGCCATGACAGGCTATCATCCTGATCATCAATTTCTTGAAAAAATTGGTGTTGAAATTGATAAAGAAACAGGGCGTCCATATTTCAACGAAGAAACGATGGAAACGAACGTTGAAGGTGTCTTTATTGCCGGGGTTATTGCTGCGGGAAATAATGCAAATGAAATATTTATTGAAAACGGCAGGTTTCACGGGGGGCATATCGCAGCGGAAATCGCCAAAAGAGAAAACCATTAAAGATGAGGAGCATATGATGCATTCGTATGCTCTTTTTGTTTTTTTAAGTGCAGACAGATGTAAAATTTTAAACAACATGGTAGGATAGACGTAGGAATATAAAGGAAAGAGGTTGCCTGATGTTTGCAATCATCTCTGCAGGAATTGCCCCCGGCATCGCGTTATTAAGTTATTTTTATTTAAAAGATCAGTATGATAATGAACCTGTACATATGGTGCTACGGTCGTTTTTTCTCGGGGTTGTTCTTGTATTTCCCATCATGTTTATCCAGTATGTACTTGAAAAAGAGAATGTAGGAGGCGGAAGCTTTTTCGTTTCTTTTTTATCTTCGGGGTTTTTGGAGGAATCATTAAAATGGTTTATACTGATGATCAGTGTTTACCCGCACGCCCACTTTGATGAGCATTATGACGGGATTGTGTACGGTGCAAGTGTATCACTCGGTTTTGCAACCCTCGAAAATATTCTTTATTTAATTGGCCACGGCGTGGAGCATGCGTTTGTCAGGGCTCTGCTGCCTGTTTCATGCCATGCCTTGATTGGCGTTATAATGGGATTTTACCTTGGAAAAGCCCGTTTTTCCGCTGATAAGGCGCGTGTAAAGTGGCTTACTCTTTCTTTAGTTGTCCCATCCCTTTTGCATGGATCATATGATTTTATCCTAACAGCGCTTAGCAATTGGATTTATTATATGCTTCCATTTATGGTATTTTTATGGTGGTTTGGTTTGCGTAAAGCGAAAAAAGCCCGTTCCGTTAATATGATGCAAGTATAGAAGCCGCACAGAAACCGTGCGGCATTTTTGTGTGCAGTTTTATGTTCTGAGGGATAACAAGGAAAGAGTGTATAAAAATAACCTCGTTACAGAAAATACGATTACACTTAAAAATTTGCAGTAGGAGGCTTGAAAAGATGAAGTCCAAAGGATCGATTATGGCATGTCTCATCCTTTTTTCCTTTACAATAACCACGTTTATTAATACTGAAACGATCTCTGCCTTTTCGAATCAGGTCATTCAAAGAGGGGCAACCGGGGATGATGTGGTCGAGCTTCAGGCGCGTCTTCAATACAACGGATATTATAACGGAAAAATTGACGGGGTTTATGGATGGGGGACGTACTGGGCAGTTCGAAATTTTCAGGATCAATTCGGGTTAAAAGAGGTTGACGGCCTTGTAGGAGCTAAAACAAAGCAAACCTTAATATGTAAATCAAAATACTATCGTGAATATGTCATTGAACAGCTCAATAAGGGGAATACATTCACGCATTACGGAAAAATTCCGCTAAAGTATCAGACGAAACCATCAAAAGCATCAACACAAAAGGCAAGACAACAAGCAGAAGCACGGCAGAAACAGCCTGCGGAAAAAACAACGCAGCAGCCTAAAGCGAATGCGAATAAACAGCAAAACAATACACCAGCAAAAGCAAGAAAACAGGATGCGGTAGCAGCGAACATGCCTGGTGGATTTTCCAACAACGATATCAGGCTGCTTGCTCAAGCGGTTTATGGCGAAGCCCGGGGCGAGCCGTACGAGGGACAGGTTGCTATTGCAGCAGTCATTTTAAACCGTTTGAACAGCCCGTTATTTCCAAATTCAGTAGCGGGGGTTATTTTTGAGCCGCTTGCCTTCACAGCAGTAGCCGACGGACAAATTTACATGCAGCCGAATGAAACGGCCCGAGAAGCAGTGCTGGATGCCATCAATGGCTGGGACCCATCAGAGGAAGCACTTTACTACTTTAATCCGGATACGGCTACAAGTCCGTGGATTTGGGGGCGTCCACAGATTAAAAGAATCGGTAAACACATTTTCTGTGAGTAGCAGATATGAGAAAGCATAAAAAGAGGTGTGATAAATGATCAGAGGAATTTTAATCGCCGTGCTTGGTATTGCAATAGTCGGTACAGGCTACTGGGGATACAAAGAACACCAGGAAAAAGACGCAGTTCTTCTTCATGCTGAAAATAACTATCAGCGGGCGTTTCATGAGCTTACCTATCAGATGGATCAGCTTCATGATAAAATCGGAACAACACTTGCCATGAACAGCCAAAAATCACTGTCGCCTGCATTGATCGATGTGTGGAGGATTACATCAGAAGCTCATAACAGTGTCAGTCAGCTGCCGCTAACATTAATGCCGTTTAATAAAACTGAAGAGCTATTATCAAAGATCGGCGATTTCAGCTATAAAACGTCAGTCAGAGATTTGGACCAAAAGCCGCTTGATAAAAACGAGTATACATCACTAAATAAGCTATATCAGCAGTCCGAAGATATACAAAATGAATTGCGTCATGTTCAGCACCTTGTCATGAGCAAAAACCTTCGCTGGATGGACGTAGAAATGGCCCTGGCTTCTGACGAAAAACAAAGTGATAATACGATTATCAACAGCTTTAAAACAGTCGAAAAAAATGTTGGTGCATTCTCCACTGGCACTGATCTTGGTCCGAGTTTCACCAGCACGAAAAAAGAAGAGAAAGGCTTCAGCCATCTGAAGGGAAAACAAATTTCCGAACAGGAAGCAAAACAAATTGCTGAGCGCTTTGCCCCAGATGACAATTATTCAATTAAAGTGGTAAAGAGCGGAAAAAAAACAAATCGCGATGTATATAGCATCAGCATGAAAGATCCAGACCATAAAGCAGTGATTTATATGGATATTACGAAGAAGGGCGGGCATCCGGTATACTTGATCCAAAACAGAGAAGTGAAAGATCAGAAAATCAGTTTAAATGACGGATCGAACCGAGCGCTTGCATTTTTAAAGAAAAACGGATTTGAAACAGATGATTTGGAAATTGATGAAAGTGCGCAATATGATAAAATCGGTGTATTTTCATATGTTCCTGTTGAAAATAAAGTCCGGATGTACCCCGAGGCAATTCGTATGAAAGTGGCCTTGGATGACGGTGAGGTTGTCGGCTTTTCAGCAAGAGACTTCCTCACATCTCACAGAAAAAGAACCATACCTAAGCCTGCAATTACTGAAGCAGAGGCAAAGTCTAAATTAAATAAAAATGTACAAGTGAGAGAAACAAGGCTCGCTTTGATTACAAATGAACTAGGTCAAGAAGTGTTATGCTACGAAATGCTTGGGACAATTGAAAATGACACATTCAGAATGTATATCAATGCCAAAGACGGATCGGAAGAAAAGGTTGAAAAACTAAAAAATGCAGAACCTATATATAAAGACCTATAAAAAACAGGAGGAAAGGACTAAATGTCTTTTCCTTTTTTTCATTACGTGCTTTAATAAAAACGTGAGTATATTGAATGCGAAAGAGTGAAGTCAATGATAGAGATTGGAGAAAATGTACTTTTAGAATATATAGAAGAAAATGAATTGAAAAAGGCAAAAAGCAAGGCGGTCAGCATCGAAAACAATGAACTTTTGATCGCGTATCCTGTTGATGTAGTTACAGGGCGAACTGTGATTTTACATAACGATATGGAAGTAACGGTAGAGTTTGTGGGAAAAGACGAAGTTCCTTATCGCTTTATAAGCCGTATAATAGGTAAAGTGAAGGACAAACTTCAAATGATCTGTCTTGAAATGCCTCCTCGTGAAAAAATGAAAAGAATCCAGCGCCGCCAATATGTAAGAACTGATGCGGTATTAGATGTGCAAATTCAGCCGGGAAATGAGGAAGAGATCCGCACACTATCCTATAACATCAGTGCAGGCGGCATCGCCGTGGTTTTAGATGATGGCCTTTCTTTTCAATCGGGGGAATCATTGCGCCTGATCATCCGTCTTCCTGAAGAGGAGCACACACGTCAAATAGAAACAGAAGCAGTTGTCAAACGAATCTTTAATGACCCCAAGTCAGGAAAACGCAAAATGACTTTAGAGTATTCAGAAATTGCAGCAGGTGACCAGCAGGCTTTGCTTCAATACTGCATCAGGCGCCAGTTAAATAAGAGAAGAAAGGCCCGAATGGAATAAACATCGGCAAACACTTCCATACTATTTGTAATGGAGGTGCTCCAATGAAAACATTTGAACGGCTGCTGATCAAATTATTGTTCATTCAGGCCATCATTTTATTTGGTGTCCAATTTCTTTTTCACTATCAGCATATTGAACCATACGTATCAAAAGTGATTCAATATGAAGGGGTGGATAACATGGAGGGGGACAATAAGATTGAAACCTTCAAACATTAATTATTCATCAATTTTTCACCCTTTTTCATAAAGTTCGTGATACAATCCATAGAGGAGAAAAGAGCAAGGAGAGGAATTATGGAAAAGAAATTATCGATTGCAATCGACGGCCCGGCAGCTGCGGGGAAAAGCACCGTTGCCAAAATTGTGGCTGAGAAAAAATCGTACATATATATTGATACAGGAGCAATGTATCGGGCGATTACGTACGCGGCTTTACAGGAAAACGTTGATCTGACAGATGAAGAAAAACTGGCTGAGCTGCTAAAGCGGACAGACATTGAGCTGATTACAACAAAAGATGGACAAAAAGTGCTTGTAAACGGCACCGATGTAACTGAGGCGATCAGAACAGATGAAGTCAGCAACCAAGTTTCAATTGCGGCCAAGCACAGAAGTGTCAGAGAAGAAATGGTGAAACGCCAGCAGCTGCTTGGGGAAAAAGGCGGCGTCGTCATGGATGGCCGTGACATCGGGACGCATGTGCTGCCAAATGCAGAAGTAAAAATCTTTCTTTTGGCATCTGTTGAAGAGAGAGCGAAACGCCGTTATGAAGAAAATGTGAAAAAAGGCTTTGATGTCAACTACGAAACATTAATTGAGGAAATTGCAAGAAGAGACAAGCTTGATTCAGAGCGCGAAGTATCTCCGCTGCGTAAAGCAGAAGACGCTCTTGAAATCGACACGACATCGCTTTCCATTCAAGAGGTAGCTGATAAAATCCTCGAGGCTGTGGAGCAAAAGTCCCGCTGAGGATGGCAAATGCCACTTTTTTTGAATTTTTCAACGAAGATAGAATGTTATTGCTTGACAAACCTGTCCTTTTATTAGAAGTTAATACTAATAAAACTTTTTATTGATCATTCAAAAAACTTTTTTGGATGATTCTTTAATACATATTCGGCTAAAAGCGGGCATGTTATATGTTCAGCTTTCAAACCGTTTTAATTAAGCTGTGTAGGTTTGGACCAAGGAGGTTATTCAAATGACAGAGGAAATGAATCAAATTGATGTTCAAGTGCCAGAGGTTGGAGATGTAGTTAAAGGGATTGTGACAAAGGTAGAAGACAAACATGTAGATGTAGAAATTATCAATGTCAAACAATCCGGTATTATTCCAATCAGTGAATTATCAAGTCTTCATGTAGAGAAAGCATCGGATGTTGTTAAAGTAGACGACGAGCTTGACCTGAAAGTAACAAAAGTGGAAGACGATGCTTTGATTTTATCTAAACGTGCTGTTGATGCAGACCGCGCTTGGGAAGACCTTGAGAAAAAATTTGAAACAAAAGAAGTGTTTGAAGCTGAAGTGAAAGATGTCGTGAAAGGCGGCCTTGTCGTTGATATCGGCGTTCGCGGTTTTATTCCAGCATCACTTGTTGAAGCACATTTCGTTGAAGACTTCACTGACTATAAAGGAAAAACACTGTCACTGCTCGTTGTAGAGCTTGACCGTGATAAAAACCGCGTGATCCTTTCACACCGTGCTGTAGTTGAAAGTGAACAAGCGAATAAAAAACAAGAACTTCTTCAGTCTCTTGAAGTTGGAAGTGTACTTGATGGCAAAGTACAGCGCCTGACTGACTTTGGCGCATTTGTTGATATCGGCGGCATCGACGGACTTGTACACATTTCACAGCTTTCCCACTCTCATGTAGAGAAACCGTCTGACGTTGTTGAAGAGGGACAAGAAGTAAAAGTGAAAGTGTTATCGGTTGACCGTGATAATGAACGTATTTCTTTATCAATCAAAGATACACTGCCTGGACCTTGGAGCCAAATCGGCGAAAAAGTGAAGCCTGGCGATGTGCTTGAAGGAACCGTACAGCGTCTTGTAAGCTTCGGTGCCTTTGTTGAAATCCTTCCAGGTGTTGAAGGTCTCGTTCATATTTCTCAAATTTCCAATAAACACATCGGCACGCCGCATGAAGTCCTTGAAGAAGGACAGACTGTAAAAGTGAAGGTACTTGATGTGAATGAAAATGAGGAGCGCATTTCATTAAGCATGCGTGAACTTGAAGAAACGCCTAAAGCTGATCAGGAAGATTACCGTCAATATCAAGCGAAGGAAGAAACAAGCACTGGCTTCCAGCTTGGAGATCTGATCGGAGATAAGCTGAATAAACTAAAATAATTGGTGATAAACGTGACTCGAGCAGAACGGAAAAGACAACACATCAATCATGCCCTGTCCACCGGTCAGAAGCGGGAAACAGGTCTTGATGATATTACGTTTGTTCACGTCAGTCTGCCCGATCTTGCATTAGAACAAGTAGATATTTCCACAAAAATCGGCGAACTTTCAAGCAGTTCGCCGATTTTTATCAATGCAATGACTGGCGGCGGCGGACAACTTACATATGAGATTAATAAATCGCTTGCGCGAGCGGCTTCTCAGGCTGGAATACCTCTTGCTGTGGGATCGCAAATGTCAGCATTAAAAGATCCATCAGAGCGTCTTTCCTATGAAATCGTTCGAAAGGAAAACCCAAACGGGCTGATTTTTGCCAACCTGGGAAGCGAGGCAACGGCTGCTCAGGCAAAGGAAGCTGTTGAGATGATTGGAGCAAACGCGCTGCAGATCCACCTCAATGTGATTCAGGAAATTGTGATGCCTGAAGGAGACAGAAGCTTTAGCGGCGCACTGGAACGTATTGAACAAATTTGCAGTCATGTCAGTGTACCAGTCATTGTGAAAGAAGTCGGATTCGGTATGAGCAAAGAATCAGCAGGAAAGCTGTATGAAGCTGGTGCTGCAGCTGTTGACATTGGCGGTTACGGGGGAACAAATTTCTCGGAAATCGAAAATCTCCGAAGAGAGCGGCAAATCTCCTTTTTTAACTCGTGGGGCATTTCGACAGCTGCAAGTTTGGCGGAAATCCGCTCTGAGTTTCCTACAAGCACCATGATCGCCTCTGGCGGTCTGCAAGATGCACTTGACGTGGCAAAGGCAATTGCGCTTGGGGCCTCTTGCACCGGAATGGCAGGGCATTTTTTAAAAGCGCTGACTGACAGCGGTGAGGAAGGACTGCTTGAGGAGATTCAGCTGATCCTTGAGGAATTAAAGATGATTATGACCGTGCTGGGTGCCAGAACGATTGCCGATTTACAAAAGGCGCCCCTTGTGATCAAAGGTGAAACCCATCATTGGCTCACGGAGAGAGGGGTCAATACATCAAGCTATAGTGTGCGATAAATGATAAAAGCCCAAAACCATATGTGGTTTGGGCTTTTTGTATTATGATTTTCGCTTTTTGAATCTTCCGTTTTGTTCAAGGCTTGTCGCTCCGTCATAGTGAATGGACTGGTCGCGGTCTGATTCGACTCTGCCTGAAGCTTTGAGTTTTTTCTCTTGTCTGTCTTTTCCCATGATCATACTCCTTAATGTGAGATCGATTGTTTAAAAAATGTGCTTGAACTCCATACTGGGAATATGGAGGAAGTAAAATGGAACAATTTTATTACTATTGGTCAATGTGGTTTCTGTGGGTTCTGACAACATTTATTTTTGAAAAGACGAAAAGACGAATTGCCGTCTCTGTCTTTATTTTAACTAATATTATTCTAAGCATACATGAAATCGCTTTATATTTTTCCCTGAATGCTGCATATATGATGTTTTTCGTTTGCGGATGTATCTATGCCGGGTATTTGGGAATGTATCGTTTTCGTTACATCATGGTCTATCTGACGCTTGTTGCCGCGTATGCGTTTGTTTATCTATTTGCATTATATGACCCGGTTTGGTTCATCATAAAACCTGAGTGGGCTGCTGTTATATTCATAGTGCTTTTAACAGCTTCTGTTGAAAGGAATTTTGAGAAGCAGCTTGTCTTATTTGTCCTAGGGATGTGCCAAGGCGAACTGGTGTATTCATTTGTGATCCAGAAGTTGGCCGGGGCTATGGCTGTTGGCGGCTTTCAATGGCTGAATGCGTGTTCTGCGGGGATGATATTGCTGTTTGGCATATCTAAATACGAACACCTCGCAAGCCAGATTGGTCAGAAAAGCAAAAGATCAAACAAAGGAGCTACCAAAATGTCATGAGTGATTACATCTATCCGATTATTGCTGGGGTCATTGCCGGAATTGCGACAAGGCTTTATATGCTGAAAACGGATTACCGCCAGTATCCGACCTATGTTCATGGGAAAGTGATTCACATCGCGCTGGGGTTGATAGCGGCTGGTTTAGGTGCAATTATTATGCCGGCGCTTTTGCAGGAGGAATTTACGGCCATCACATTTTTAACATTGGCAGCGACGCAATTTAGAGATGTCCGAAACATGGAGCGGAACACATTGACGCAAATGGATTCGTATGAACTTGTCTCAAGGGGAAGCACATATATTGAGGGGATTGCCATTGCGTTTGAAAGCAGAAATTATATTGTGATCTTTACAGCGCTTTTGACAACCTCTGCGTATGTGTTTTTATCCATCTGGGCTGCTGTCATAGCGGCTGTCGTTTGTTTTTTACTGGCCATGAAATTTATGTCGGGCAGTGTGTTGAAGGATATTGTAGACATCGAGTACATAAAGCCGCGCTTTGACGGTCCGGGACTGTTTGTTGATAATATTTATATGATGAATATCGGGCTTCCAGAGAAACAGGAACTGATTTTAAAGCATAGCATGGGCTTTATTTTGACGCCAAAAAACTTTAATTCAGCAGCGACGATAGCAAATTTAGGGCAACGTCAGGCCATTTTATTTGATGTTTCCAATGTGCTCGGGGTTTATCGGGATTCAGGGGAGCCATCTTTGACACCAATTGCAAAACGGGATTTAAATGATGGGAGAGTGGCAGTATTTGTTCTCCCGCAAATTCACCATCCCGAAACGGCTGTTCAAATTATTAGCAATGTTCCAACTCTGGAAAATGCGATTAGAATGCCGACTGAATTTATCAAGAATCAGGATAAGGTGATAGGATGAGTGAATCTCTTACGAAAGTGATTTTGTCTGTAATCACGACAAATCGAAACCGGGTTGCAGGGGGAGCACCTGTCTTTTTTTGCAATGACCAAAAGGAGATGGAGCTTTTCGCTAAAAATCTTGAGGCGATCCTTGATGGAATAGCTCACAGAATCGGAGATGACGTGTATTTGATCGTGAAACATTTTTAAGAATAGTTGTGATCCCAGTAAAAACTGATATAATAAATGAGTTAAGCCCTTCCTCTGAAGGGTTTCTTTTCATAAAAGTGAATGAAATGATTTTAATAACCGGTTGAAAATTTATGTAAAAATGAAAGCGGCTGGATTGAAAGGAAGGGTACTATGGGTAAACCTGTCGTAGCCATTGTCGGGAGACCAAATGTAGGAAAATCCACAATCTTTAACCGGATTGCGGGAGAAAGAATTTCAATAGTAGAAGATACCCCTGGCGTGACAAGGGATCGGATATACAGCTCGGCTGAATGGCTGAATTATGATTTTAATTTGATTGATACGGGCGGTATTGATATCGGTGATGAGCCGTTCTTAGCGCAGATTCGCCAGCAGGCTGAAATCGCCATGGATGAAGCGGACGTGATTATTTTTATGGTGAACGGCCGTGAAGGCGTGACAGCTGCTGATGAAGAAGTGGCGAAAATTTTGTACCGCACAAAAAAGCCTGTTGTTTTAGCGGTTAATAAACTGGATAACACAGAAATGAGAGCGAATATTTATGATTTTTATTCGCTAGGCTTTGGCGAGCCGTATCCAATTTCGGGAACACACGGACTCGGACTGGGTGATTTACTGGATGCCGTTGCAGAGCATTTTAAAAACATTCCAGAAACGAAATACAATGAGGAAGTTGTTCAATTCTGTCTGATCGGACGTCCGAATGTCGGAAAGTCTTCACTTGTGAATGCGATGCTCGGCGAAGAACGCGTTATTGTCAGCAACGTGGCTGGAACCACAAGAGATGCTGTTGATACGGCATTTACTTACAACCAGCAGGAGTTTGTCATTGTCGATACTGCCGGTATGCGAAAAAAAGGGAAAGTCTATGAAACGACTGAGAAGTATAGTGTACTGCGGGCGCTGAAAGCGATTGACCGCTCAGAAGTCGTGGCGGTTGTGCTGGATGGCGAAGAAGGCATTATTGAACAGGACAAGCGTATCGCCGGTTATGCACACGAAGCGGGCAAGGCCGTCGTAATCGTCGTAAACAAATGGGATGCTGTTGACAAAGATGAGAGCACGATGAAAGAATTTGAAGAAAATATTCGCGATCATTTTCAATTTCTGGATTATGCGCCAATCCTATTTATGTCTGCCTTAACGAAAAAACGGATCCATACGTTGATGCCTGCGATTATCAAAGCAAGTGAAAATCATTCACTTCGAGTTCAAACAAACGTCTTAAATGATGTCATCATGGACGCTGTGGCAATGAATCCGACACCGACTCATAACGGTTCTCGTTTGAAGATTTACTATGCGACTCAAGTGTCGGTAAAGCCGCCAAGCTTCGTTGTGTTTGTAAACGATCCGGAATTGATGCATTTTTCATACGAACGGTTTTTAGAAAACCGAATCAGAGACGCGTTCGGTTTTGAGGGGACACCAATCAAAATATTTGCAAGAGCTAGAAAATAAAAAGGTGTGAAGCAAATATGAAAAAAGTCACAATGCTCGGAGCGGGGAGCTGGGGAACAGCACTGGCTTTAGTGTTAGCTGATAATCATCACGATGTAACCATGTGGGGGCACCGTGCAGATCTGATCCATCAAATCAATGATCAGCATGAAAATAAAGATTATTTGCCGAACGTCAAGCTTCCAGAATCTATTGAGGCAACAACGGATATGAAGACAGCTGTTTCAGACGCGGATTTCATTATCGTTGCTGTTCCAACAAAAGCAATTCGGGAAGTGCTGAGACAGGCTGTCCCTTTTATAACGAAAAAGGCAGTCTTTGTTCATGTCAGCAAAGGTATTGAGCCGGATTCACTTCTGCGCATTTCTGAAATTATGGAAATTGAGCTCCCGAGTGATGTCAGAAAAGATATCGTTGTCCTTTCCGGCCCGAGTCATGCGGAAGAGGTAGGGCTGCGGCACCCCACAACTGTTACTGCATCTTCAAAGAGCATGAGGGCAGCAGAAGAGGTGCAGGATCTATTTATTAATCACAATTTTCGGGTGTACACAAATCCTGACATTATCGGAGTTGAAATCGGAGGGGCTTTAAAGAATATTATTGCCCTTGCTGCAGGAATTACAGATGGTTTAGGGTACGGCGACAATGCCAAAGCTGCTTTGATTACACGCGGACTTGCCGAAATCGCGAGACTCGGAACGAAAATGGGCGGAAATCCCTTGACGTTCTCTGGATTGACAGGAGTAGGCGATCTGATTGTGACGTGCACAAGTGTTCATTCCAGAAACTGGCGTGCGGGCAATTTGCTCGGAAAAGGGTACAAGCTTGAAGATGTTCTTGAAGAGATGGGAATGGTAGTCGAAGGCGTCCGCACGACGAAAGCGGCTTACCAGCTTTCGAAGAAATATGATGTTAAAATGCCGATTACAGAAGCTCTCCATCAGGTCCTATTCAACGGACAAAAAGTGGAAACCGCTGTTGAATCTTTAATGGCGAGAGGGAAAACCCACGAGATGGAGGATTTGGTAAATACGTTTGAAAATCAAGTGAAGTAAAAGTGTCAATCGTATGGTGAAACGCATATCTTAATTGAACGAAAGCCCGAAAAACAGAAGAACACCCAAGTCTTGGGATCTCCTGAAACATTTTGCCGATTTAGGCAATAGAGGATGCATCTGTATGCCATGTCGCATACTATAGCATCGAAGTCCAAGAGAGTGTTTCTTAAACGTGCAGGTGAATATAGTCAATTTGACTGAAGCGAAGGTCCCCCTCTTTGCTTCAGTTTTTTTTGTTCTATCAAAGGATGGAAAATCTGGTTGATCTTTTCCGGCGCTGTATATTAAAATATAATATAACGCTTACATCATACATATCGGGGAGGCGCACGTCATTGAATCTGGCATTGATGAAAATGTGGTTTGCTCTAGGGTCCATGGGTCTGATGTTTCTGGCTGTAGCTTCCATCTATTTAAGCCGCTTTAAGTGCCAAAACCGTTTTTTGAAGATTGCGATTTCATCATTTGCATACATGTGTATGCTCATATCTGGAATTATTGTGTTTGTCGTGGTTTTTAGCGGCCCTGTCAATGAATAAAGCTGTAAAAGGAAGTGCTGTATGGGTAAACTGAAGTGCGCAATCATTTTTGCGGCAGTCGTGTTTTTATCCGGATGTTTATATCCAAATGAACGGAAAAGCAGTGTGCATGCCATTCCTTATCAAGACCAGCTAAAGCAGGTTCAGTCTGCTGTTGATGAATTTCAAAAGGCAAATGGAGGGCTGCTTCCCATTCAAACCAAAGATATGTCGACACCGCTATATCAAAAATATCCGATAGACTTTAACCGGTTAGCGCCAAGATACATAGCTGAACCTCCAAGTACGGCATTTGAAAGCGGGGGAGACTATCAATACGTGCTTGTTGACGTAGAGAACGATCCGACTGTTAAATTAATTGATCTAAAGATGGCAGAAAAAATTCGCGATGTGAAATTGCGCATCCAAATGTATCGTCAGGAGCATCAATATCCGCCTTACAAGGATGTGCTATCTCGTGATTTATTTACACTCGATGAGAAGAAGCTTGGGGATGGCAGCTCTCTTACAGTGACAAGCCCAATCTCAGGGAATTCGTTGCCGCTTATGATTGACGGAGACGGAGAAATATATGCTGATTACCGGACTGAGCTGGCTTCTTGCCTCAAAAAAAGCAAGAAAACGTTTAAACCCGGGACTGAAATCCAGGATATGATTTGGCAGGAAACCCCCTTTGTCCCCGCGTTTTCTGTAACATATACGGTAAATGACAAACAGGAACCTGTTTTTTTAGAAAATGATATGAAAAAGGAATGAACCTTTCTCCCTTGCATACAAATAGGGAGAAAGGTTTTTTTATACTTTAATAGATTGAGGATGAGAAATTTTCTAAAGATGTCATATTCAAATAGGACAACGTCATACACATATAGTGTCCTGTGTTTGATTGAAAGAGCTTAATAAAATTGAAAAGGATAGGAAGTCCGGGAGGGGATCACTTGGAAAAGGTCGATATTTTCAAGGATATCGCTGAACGAACAGGAGGCGATATATACTTAGGAGTCGTAGGTGCTGTCCGTACAGGAAAATCCACGTTCATTAAAAAATTTATGGAGCTTGTGGTGCTCCCGAATATCAGTAACGAAGCAGACCGGGCCCGAGCGCAGGATGAACTGCCGCAGAGCGCAGCCGGCAAAACCATTATGACTACAGAGCCTAAATTTGTTCCGAATCAGGCGATGTCTGTTCATGTGTCAGACGGACTCGATGTGAATATAAGATTAGTAGATTGTGTAGGTTACACAGTGCCCGGCGCTAAAGGATATGAAGATGAAAACGGGCCGCGGATGATCAATACGCCTTGGTACGAAGAACCGATCCCATTTCATGAGGCTGCTGAAATCGGCACACGAAAAGTCATTCAAGAACACTCGACCATCGGAGTTGTCATTACGACAGACGGCACCATTGGAGATATCGCCAGAAGTGACTATATAGAGGCTGAAGAAAGAGTCATTGAAGAGCTGAAAGAGGTTGGCAAACCTTTTATTATGGTCATCAACTCAGTCAGGCCGTATCACCCGGAAACGGAAGCCATGCGCCAGGATTTAAGCGAAAAATATGATATCCCGGTATTGGCAATGAGTGTAGAGAGCATGCGGGAATCAGATGTGCTGAGTGTGCTCAGAGAGGCCCTCTACGAGTTTCCGGTGCTAGAAGTGAATGTCAATCTCCCAAGCTGGGTAATGGTGCTGAAAGAAAACCATTGGCTGCGTGAAAGCTATCAGGAGTCCGTGAAGGAAACGGTTAAGGATATTAAACGGCTCCGGGACGTAGACAGGGTTGTCGGCCAATTCAGCGAGTTTGAATTCATTGAAAGTGCCGGATTAGCCGGAATTGAGCTGGGCCAAGGAGTGGCAGAAATTGATTTGTACGCGCCGGATCATCTATATGATCAAATCTTAAAAGAAGTTGTGGGCGTCGAAATCAGAGGAAGAGACCATCTGCTTGAGCTCATGCAAGACTTCGCCCATGCGAAAACAGAATATGATCAAGTGTCTGATGCCTTAAAAATGGTCAAACAGACGGGATACGGTATTGCAGCGCCTGCTTTAGCTGATATGAGTCTCGATGAGCCGGAAATTATAAGGCAGGGCTCGCGATTCGGTGTGAGGCTGAAAGCTGTCGCTCCGTCGATCCATATGATCAAAGTCGATGTCGAAAGCGAATTCGCCCCGATTATCGGAACGGAAAAACAAAGTGAAGAGCTTGTACGCTATTTAATGCAGGACTTTGAGGATGATCCGCTCTCCATCTGGAATTCCGATATCTTCGGAAGGTCGCTGAGCTCAATTGTGAGAGAAGGGATTCAGGCAAAGCTGTCATTAATGCCTGAAAACGCACGGTATAAATTAAAAGAAACATTAGAAAGAATCATAAACGAAGGCTCTGGCGGCTTAATCGCCATCATCCTGTAATACCGGTAGACCTCTTTATAGAATGGGAGGTCTTTTTTCTTTGCTCTTAATAATGGAAAAGGATCAAGGAATAGGATGAAAAAAGGAAAAAAAGGAATATTTGTTCGGTAAATCACCTTAAATCCTTGACGAGCAAGGGATTGACGCTTTAAAATGCTTGATATGGCTTTTTATATGTGTTACTCTACATACAGAAATTCTTCACTTTGTTGGACAAACATTCCTCAGAGTGCAGTTTTTCTTAAAAAGCCGTTTAATTGTCTTTCTCTTACTTGATCTCATTTTTTTCTGAGACAGGTTTAGAATCAGACTGAACTGTGAAGAAATGATAATAAACGAACTGAATGTATCCTTTTGGGAGGAGGTGAAAGGCATGAACAAAACAGAACTTATCAATGCGGTTGCAGAAGCAAGCGAATTGTCTAAAAAAGACGCTACAAAAGCAGTTGACTCTGTTTTTGATACGATCTTAGATGCACTTAAAAACGGTGATAAAATCCAACTGATCGGTTTTGGTAACTTCGAGGTGCGTGAACGTTCTGCACGTAAAGGACGCAACCCTCAAACAGGTGAAGAAATCGAAATTCCAGCAAGCAAAGTACCTGCTTTCAAACCAGGTAAAGCGCTTAAAGACGCAGTTGCCGGAAAATAATTGTGAATATAGATCGTGTATGCATCTAGCTTACATACACTTTATTTCTTCACAGAAAAGCCCCTTTATAAGGGGCTTTTCATATTTCAAGAGCATGGGCTTCCTGACAGGGCATTCACTTTGCTTTTAGCGGGGCATATGTGCTAGAATCGAAATTAAATGTATTCATTGGTGGAGGACATAGAACATGAAAGAAGTTAATAAAGAGCAAATCGAACAAGCTGTTCGTCAAATTTTAGAAGCGATCGGAGAAGACCCGAATAGAGAAGGGCTTCTTGATACTCCGAAAAGAGTCGCAAAGATGTATGCCGAAGTATTCTCCGGCTTAAATGAAGATCCAAAAGAACATTTCCAGACTATCTTCGGTGAAAACCATGAGGAGCTTGTTCTTGTAAAAGATATCGCGTTTCATTCTATGTGTGAGCATCACCTTGTTCCCTTTTATGGAAAAGCACATGTTGCATATATCCCGCGAGGCGGAAAGGTCACAGGACTCAGCAAACTGGCACGTGCCGTTGAAGCCGTTGCAAAGCGCCCGCAGCTTCAGGAACGCATCACTTCTACAATTGCAGAAAGCATCGTAGAAACGCTTGATCCGCATGGCGTAATGGTAGTGGTTGAAGCGGAACACATGTGCATGACGATGCGCGGTGTAAGAAAACCGGGTGCGAAAACTGTGACTTCAGCAGTCAGAGGCGTTTTTAAAGATGATGCCGCTGCCCGTGCAGAAGTATTGGAACATATTAAACGCCAGGACTAATAAAGATAGAGGGTGCTATAAATGAACCAAAAGCATTCAAGTGATTTTGTCGTCATTAAAGCCGTTGAGGACGGAGTGAATGTGATCGGCCTGACAAGAGGAACAGACACAAAGTTTCACCATTCCGAAAAACTCGACAAGGGAGAAGTGATCATCGCTCAGTTTACAGAGCATACTTCTGCCATTAAAGTCAGAGGAGAGGCACTGATTCAAACCGCGTACGGAGAAATGAAAAGCGAAAAAAAATAAGCTGGCTGTCCCCGCTGTTAAAAGCAAATGCTCGCAAACAGCGGGAGGATACAGCCAATTTCTTTTTTTTATGCTATAATGATACCTGCGTAAGCGAATGAAAAGATAAAACTCATACATAGATTAAGAAATAAATGTGAATTTGGGGACAAGGGTGATATTTTTGCAAGACATCTACGGAACTTTAGCCAATCTGAACACGAAATTAAAACAAAAGCTGTCTCATCCTTATTTAGCGAAGCATATTTCCGCGCCGAAAATTGATGAGGATAAGCTTCTTCTTTTTCATGCTTTATTTGAAGAAGCTGACATAAAAAACAACGACAGAGAAAATTATATTGTAACAGCGATGCTTGTACAAAGCGCCCTTGATACCCATGATGAAGTGACGACAGCTAGAGTCATAAAACGAGACGAAAACAAAAACCGCCAATTGACTGTTCTCGCGGGCGATTATTTCAGCGGGCTGTACTACTCTTTACTATCTGAAATGAAGGATATCTACATGATTCGGACGCTTGCTACAGCCATTAAAGAAATCAACGAACATAAAATTCGTCTGTATGACCGTTCTTTCAAGGACGAAAACGATTTTTTCGAAAGTGTCGGCATCGTTGAATCAGCTTTATTCCATCGTGTGGCGGAACACTTCAGCCTCCCGCGCTGGAAAAAGCTGTCGAGTGATTTTTTTGTATTTAAGCGGCTTATGAACGGAAATGATGCATTTCTGGATGTGATCGGCAGTTTTATACAGCTGGGAAAAACAAAAGAAGAGATATTAGAAGATTGTTTTAAAAAAGCGAAAAACAGCATTGAGTCACTTCTGCCTCTAAATTCACCTATTCAGAACATTTTAATAAACCGTCTGAAGACAATCAGCCAAGATCAAACCTATCATCAGAAAGTGGAAGAAGGGTAAACCATTATGCAGGACTCAAAAGAACAGCGCGTACACGGAGTATTTGAAAAAATATATAAAAACTATGACCAAATGAACTCTGTCATCAGTTTTCAGCAGCATAAAAAATGGCGCGACAAAACGATGCGCATCATGAATGTAAAAGAAGGCGCAAAAGCACTTGATGTCTGCTGCGGAACGGCTGACTGGACGATCGCTCTAGCAAAAGCGGCCGGCAAAAGCGGCGAGATCAAGGGCTTGGATTTCAGTGAAAATATGCTGAGTGTCGGCGAGCAGAAAGTAAAAGACGGCGGATTCAGCCAAATTGAACTGCTGCACGGAAATGCGATGGAGCTTCCTTTTGATGATGATACATTTGATTATGTCACCATTGGCTTCGGACTCCGCAATGTCCCTGATTACTTGACTGTACTGAAAGAGATGAGACGTGTAGTGAAGCCGGGCGGGCAGGTGGTATGTCTGGAAACGTCCCAGCCGGAAATGTTCGGATTCAGACAGGCTTACTTTATGTACTTTAAGTACATTATGCCGTTTTTCGGGAAACTGTTTGCGAAGAGCTATAAGGAATATTCTTGGCTTCAAGAATCAGCCAGAGATTTCCCTGGAATGAAGGAACTGGCAGGCCTGTTTGAAGAGGCGGGTCTGAAAAATGTTAAATATCATTCGTTTACTGGCGGAGTCGCTGCCACGCATATCGGATGGAAATGAAAACACAGATGTTTGGGTGAATGATATGAAATTTAAAATGGCCTACTCTTTTTTAAATGACGATATTGATGTAATCGAAAGAGAACTTGAACAAACCGTACGTTCCGATTACCCGCTTTTAAGCGAGGCAGGTCTTCACCTGCTGCAGGCCGGAGGGAAACGTATTCGGCCTGTTTTCGTACTGCTTTCCGGCATGTTTGGCGATTACGATATTAATAAGATTAAATATGTCGCCGTCACTCTGGAAATGATTCACATGGCATCTTTGGTTCATGATGATGTCATTGATGATGCGGAGCTTCGCCGAGGAAAACCGACAATCAAAGCAAAGTGGGACAATCGTATTGCGATGTACACAGGCGATTATATGCTTGCGGGATCTCTTGAAATGATGACGAGAATTAACGAACCGAAAGCCCATAGGATTTTGTCACAGACGATCGTTGAGGTTTGTCTAGGGGAAATTGAGCAGATCAAAGACAAATACAACATGGAACAAAATCTCAGAACGTATCTCCGGCGTATCAAAAGAAAAACGGCTCTCTTGATCGCGGTCAGCTGCCAGCTTGGTGCCATTGCGTCTGGAGCTGATGAGAAGATTCATAAGGCATTGTACTGGTTTGGGTATTACGTCGGCATGTCTTATCAGATTATTGATGATATTCTTGATTTTACTTCAACTGAAGAAGAGCTGGGTAAACCCGTTGGAGGAGATTTGCTTCAAGGAAACGTCACATTGCCAGTGCTGTATGCCCTGAAAAATCCTGCATTAAAAAACCAGCTTAAATTGATTAACAGTGAGACAACGCAGGAACAGCTTGAACCAATCATTGAAGAAATCAAAAAAACAGATGCAATTGAAGCATCTATGGCAGTAAGCGAAATGTATCTGCAGAAAGCTTTTCAGAAATTAAACACGCTTCCTCGAGGGCGCGCACGCTCGTCTCTTGCAGCCATCGCAAAATATATCGGTAAAAGAAAATTTTAATTTTTGTAGATATTAAGAAATTTCTCCGCCCCGGATTGATTAATTATCAGAAAGATGTTACGATTTCGGTGTGCAGTGTGAAAGCCTATACATACATAATGATGGGGTGGAGAATATGATGGAAAAGACTTTTATCATGGTGAAACCAGACGGTGTCCAACGTCAGCTCATTGGGGACATTTTATCTAGATTCGAACGTAAGGGCTTACAATTAGCTGGCGCCAAGTTAATGAGAGTGACTGAACAAATGGCTGAGAAACACTACGCCGAACATCAAGGAAAGCCTTTCTTCGGAGAGCTCGTTGAGTTTATTACTTCAGGACCTGTATTCGCAATGGTGTGGGAAGGCGAAAATGTCATTGAAGTGACGAGACAGCTGATCGGAAAAACAAACCCTAAAGAAGCTTTACCTGGTACGATTCGTGGGGATTATGGCATGTTTGTCGGAAAAAACATCATCCACGGCTCTGATTCTCTCGAAAGTGCAGAACGCGAGATTAACATTTTCTTTAAGAATGAAGAATTAGTATCATATCAGCAGCTTATGGCAGGCTGGATCTATTAATCATTGTGAAAATAAGTAAAAGAGCCGGCATCATATAACGCCGCCGGTTTTTGATCTGTTTTGTAAAGGTTTACATTAAAGTGAATAAAGGGTTGAATGGCAGTGTGCATCAGACCTCTGCCTTTCCCAACGATCTAAAATCAGCTGAAAAGCTGATTTTTTTATTGAAACAATACAATTTCCTGATAAAACAAGCTATACTAGGACAAAAAGACAGCGAGACTGGGAGAGTAGAGATGGATACATACAGCGTATTTACAACGAAATGGAAACAATTAACCGGAGTCGATTTGACACTATATAAAGAAGCACAAATGAAGAGAAGGCTAACGTCACTTTATGAGAAAAAGGGGTTCCAAAGCTTTAAGGACTTTGCGGCGGCATTGGAAAAGGATCAAGCTCTCTTAAATGAAACATTGGACAGAATGACGATCAATGTTTCAGAATTTTATCGTAATTATAAAAGGTGGGAAGTTCTTGAGACTGCAATTCTGCCGTTAATCAAGACCTCTAGGCCTTTAAAGATTTGGAGTGCCGCCTGCTCAACGGGGGAGGAGCCATACACGCTTGCCATGCTTTTGGACCAGCAAAAAGGTCTTCCGGGCTATCAGATTTTGGCGACGGATATTGATGAAAAAGCATTGGAAAAAGCGAAAAAAGGCGTTTATCAGGAGCGGTCTTTACAGGAAGTGCCGCTATCTGTGAAAGATCGTTATTTTACGCAAAACGCTAATAGAAGTTATGAAGTGAAACCGGAAATCAAAAAGAATATTACATTCAAAAAGCACAATTTGCTGGCAGATCGTTATGAACAAGACTTTGACTTAATCGTGTGCCGCAATGTATTTATTTATTTTACAGAAAGCGCGAAGGAAGAGCTGTATTTAAAAATGGCACATAGCTTGAAGAAGAATGGAGTTCTTTTTGTCGGCAGCACCGAGCAAATCTTCAACCCCGAGAAATTTGGCCTAGTACCAGCCGATACATTCTTTTATCAAAAAAGATAGACTGACTTTTTGCTGAAAAATATGTTATAGTAGTCTTACTTAAAAGCGTTAATGCGATGAAGGGAGAAGAAGTCATGAGATATTTAACAGCCGGAGAATCACACGGCCCTCAACTGACAACCATTATTGAGGGTGTACCTGCCGGGCTTTACATAACGGAGGAAGATATCAATTTTGAGCTTGCCAGACGCCAAAAAGGACACGGCCGCGGCCGCCGCATGCAGATCGAAAAAGACCAGGCCAAAATTATGAGCGGGGTGCGCCATGCACGTACACTCGGTTCACCAATTGCTCTCGTAGTTGAAAATAACGATTGGAAGCATTGGACAAAAATCATGGGCGCCGCTCCGATTACAGAAGATGAAGAAAAGGAAATGAAGCGCCAGATTTCCAGGCCTAGACCTGGGCACGCTGACTTAAACGGTGCAATTAAATATAATCATCGTGATATGAGAAATGTGCTTGAGCGTTCTTCAGCAAGGGAAACAACTGTCAGAGTGGCGGCAGGGGCTGTAGCTAAAAAGATTCTTTCTGAGCTTGGCATTAAGGTGACGGGCCACGTGTTGCAAATTGGCGCTGTTAAAGCTGAAAAAACAGAATATACGTCAATTGAAGACCTGCAGCGCGTAACGGAAGAGTCTCCTGTCAGATGCTACGATGAAGAGGCAGGCAAAAAAATGATGGCTGCCATTGATGAAGCAAAGGCAAACGGAGATTCCATCGGCGGAATAGTAGAAGTCATTGTCGAGGGAATGCCGGTAGGCGTGGGCAGCTATGTCCATTATGACCGCAAGCTGGATAGCAAGCTTGCTGCCGCTGTACTGTCAATTAATGCATTTAAAGGTGTGGAATTCGGGATCGGATTTGAGGCGGCAGGCCGAAATGGAAGCGAAGTCCATGACGAAATCATTTGGGACGAGGAAAAAGGATACACCCGTGCTACTAACAGACTTGGCGGACTGGAAGGCGGCATGACGACAGGAATGCCAATTGTTGTCCGCGGAGTCATGAAGCCGATTCCGACTTTGTATAAACCGCTGAAAAGTGTCGATATTGAAACGAAAGAACCGTTTTCCGCCAGCATTGAACGTTCAGACAGCTGTGCTGTTCCTGCGGCAAGTGTAGTCGCTGAAGCCGCTGTCGCTTGGGAAATTGCGAACGCAGTCGTTGAACAATTCGGATTAGATCAAATTGACCGCATTAGAGAAAATGTGGAGAATATGAGAAAACTGTCGAGGGAATTTTAATGAAGACACTGCATGTTCAAACTGCTTCCTCGTCATATCCTGTTTTTATCGGACAAGGTATCAGAAAAAAGGCCTGCGAACTATTAACCTCTTTAAACAGGCCTTTAACAAGGATTATGCTTGTCACGGATGAAGAAGTAGACCGTCTGTATGGTGATGAAATGCTTCATTTGCTGCAAGATAAATGGCCTGTGAAAAAAGTGACGGTACCGAGTGGAGAGCAGGCAAAATCCATGGACATGTACACAAAGCTGCAGAGTGAAGCGATTCGTTTTCATTTGGATCGCTCCTCATGCATCATCGCATTCGGTGGCGGTGTTGTAGGAGATCTTGCCGGTTTTGTGGCTGCCACTTTTATGCGCGGCATTGATTTCATACAAATGCCTACGACGCTCTTGGCGCATGACAGCGCAGTCGGAGGAAAAGTAGCCGTGAACCATCCGCTTGGAAAAAATCTAATCGGTGCGTTTTATCAGCCGAAAGCCGTGCTCTATGATACAGATTTCCTGCGTTCTCTGCCTGAAAAAGAGCTTAGGTCCGGAATGGCAGAAGTGATTAAACACGCTTTTATCTATGACAGAGCGTTTCTGGAGGAGCTGCTGAATATCCACTCACTGCGTGATATCACTAATGATCAGCTGAATGACATGATTTTTAAAGGCATTTCAATTAAAGCGTCTGTCGTTCAGCAGGATGAAAAAGAAGAGGGGATAAGAGCTTACTTAAACTTTGGGCATACGCTCGGTCATGCCGTTGAGGCGGAATATGGATATGGGCAGATCACTCACGGTGATGCCGTAGCCCTCGGAATGCAGTTTGCTTTATATATAAGCGAAAAGACTGTAGGCTGTGAAATGGACAGAAAACGTTTGGTCAGCTGGCTAAAAAGCCTGGGTTATCCAAGTCAAATCAGAAAAGAGACGGAAACTTCGGTTCTCTTGGACCGTATGATGAATGATAAGAAAACCCGTGGCGGGAAGATTCAGTTTATTGTGCTCAACGAATTAGGGAAAGTTGCTGATCATACATTTTCCAGAAATGAACTTGAGAGCTGGCTGAACAAATGGCGATTGGAGGAGACATCATGATGATTCGCGGAATTCGCGGAGCAACTACAGTTGAACGGGATACTGAAGAAGAAATTTTACAAAAAACAAAACAGCTGTTAGAGAAAATCATAGAAGAAAATCATACAAAACCGGAAGATGTTGTTCAAATGCTTCTTTCGGCTACACCTGACTTGCACGCTGTTTTCCCGGCAAAAGCTGTTCGCGAGCTTTCAGGATGGCAGTATGTACCGGTAACATGTATGCAGGAAATGGACGTAACGGGCGGTCTGAAAAAGTGCATAAGAGTCATGATGACGGTCCAGACAGATGTCCCTCAGGATCAGATCAGACATGTATATTTAGAAAAAGCCGTCGTATTGAGGCCCGATTTATCATTGACAAAAAATACTGAATTGTAATACGATAAGAACAGCTTAGAAATACACAAGAGTGTGTATAAAGCGATTAGAATGAGTTGAGTTAGAGAATAGGGTAGCAGAGAATGAGTTTAGTTGAGCTGAGACATGTATGTTTATTCTACCCAAAAGAAGTCTTTCTTTTGGGTTTATTTGTTATATAGTATTTTATCCTCTCATGCCATCTTCTCATTCTCCTTGCCATAAGGAGTGAGAGCAATGAATTTCCAATCAAACATTTCCGCATTTTTAGAGGACAGCTTGTCCCACCACACGATACCGATTGTGGAGACCTTCACAGTCGATACACTGACACCCATTCAAATGATAGAGAAGCTTGACAGGGAGATTACGTATCTTCTTGAAAGCAAGGACGATACATCCACTTGGTCAAGATATTCGTTTATCGGCCTGAATCCATTTCTCACAATTAAAGAAGAGCAGGGCCGTTTTTCGGCCGCTGATCAGGACAGCAACTCTCTTTACACAGGAAATGAACTAAAAGAAGTGCTGAACTGGATGAATACCACATACAAAATCAAAACACCTCAGCTTGGCATTCCTTTTGTCGGCGGAGCTGTCGGGTACTTAAGCTATGATATGATCCCGCTGATTGAGCCTTCTGTTCCTTCGCATACAAAAGAAACAGACATGGAAAAGTGTATGCTGTTTGTTTGCCGGACATTAATTGCGTATGATCATGAAACCAAAAACGTCCACTTTATCCAATATGCAAGGCTTAATGGAGAGGAAACAGAAAACGAAAAAATGGATGTATTCCATCAAAATCATCTGGAGCTTCAAAATCTCATTGAAAAAATGATGGGCCAAAAAAACATAAAAGAGCTGTTTCTCTCTGCTGATTCATACAAGACACCCAGCTTTGAGACGGTATCTTCTAATTATGAAAAATCGGCTTTTATGGCTGATGTAGAAAAAATCAAAAGCTATATAAAAGCAGGCGATATCTTCCAGGGTGTTTTATCACAAAAATTTGAGGTGCCGATAAAAGCAGATGCTTTTGAGTTATACCGAGTGCTTAGGATCGTCAATCCTTCGCCGTATATGTATTATATGAAACTGCTAGACAGAGAAATAGTCGGCAGCTCTCCGGAACGGTTAATCCACGTTCAAGACGGGCACTTGGAAATCCATCCGATTGCCGGTACGAGAAAACGCGGTGCAGACAAAGCTGAAGATGAGAGACTGAAGGTTGAGCTCATGAAGGATGAAAAAGAAAAAGCGGAGCATTACATGCTCGTTGATCTTGCCCGAAACGATATCGGCAGAGTAGCAGAGTATGGTTCTGTTTCTGTGCCGGAGTTCACAAAAATTGTTTCCTTTTCACATGTCATGCACATTATCTCGGTGGTTACAGGCCGATTGAAAAAAGGGGTTCATCCTGTCGATGCACTGATGTCTGCTTTCCCGGCGGGGACTTTAACAGGCGCACCCAAAATCCGTGCCATGCAGCTTTTGCAAGAGCTCGAGCCAACACCGAGAGAGACATACGGAGGATGTATTGCCTACATTGGGTTTGACGGGAATATCGACTCTTGTATTACGATTCGCACGATGAGTGTAAAGAACGGCGTTGCATCGATACAGGCAGGTGCTGGCATTGTTGCTGATTCTGTTCCGGAAGCCGAATACGAAGAAAGCTGTAATAAAGCCGGTGCGCTGCTGAAAACGATTCATATTGCAGAAGACATGTTTCATAGCAAGGAGGATAAAGCTGATGAACAGATTTCTACAATTGTGCGTTGACGGAAAAACCCTTACTGCCGGTGAGGCTGAAACGCTGATGAATATGATGATGGCAGCGGAAATGACTCCTTCTGAAATGGGTGGTATATTGTCTATTCTTGCTCATCGGGGGGAGACGCCAGAAGAGCTTGCGGGTTTTGTGAAGGCAATGCGGGCACACGCTCTTACAGTCGATGGACTTCCTGATATTGTTGATACATGCGGAACCGGGGGAGACGGTATTTCCACTTTTAATATTTCAACGGCCTCGGCAATTGTTGCCTCGGCAGCTGGCGCGAAAATCGCTAAGCATGGCAATCGCTCTGTCTCTTCTAAAAGCGGAAGCGCTGATGTTTTAGAGGAGCTAGAGGTTTCTATTCAAACCACTCCCGAAAAGGTCAAAAGCAGCATTGAAACAAACAACATGGGATTTCTTTTTGCGCCGCTTTACTATTCGTCTATGAAACATGTAGCAGGTACTAGAAAAGAGCTAGGTTTCAGAACGGTATTTAATCTGCTTGGGCCGCTCAGCAATCCTTTACAGGCGAAGCGTCAGGTGATTGGGGTCTATTCTGTTGAAAAAGCTGGACTGATGGCAAGCGCACTGGAGACGTTTCAGCCGAAGCACGTTATGTTTGTATCAAGCCGTGACGGTTTAGATGAGCTTTCAATTACAGCACCGACCGACGTGATTGAATTAAAGGACGGAGAGCGCCGGGAGTATACCGTTTCACCCGAAGATTTCGGTTTCACAAATGGCAGACTTGAAGATTTACAGGTGAAGTCTCCGAAAGAGAGCGCTTATCTCATTCAGAATATTTTTGAAAATAAAAGCAGCAGTTCCGCTTTATCTATTACGGCTTTTAATGCGGGTGCTGCGATTTACACGGCGGGAATTACCGCCTCACTGAAGGAAGGAACGGAGCTGGCGTTAGAGACGATTACAAGCGGAGGCGCTGCCGCGCAGCTTGAACGACTAAAGCAGAAAGAGGAAGAGATCTATGCTTGAAAAAATCATCAAACAAAAGAAAGAAGAAGTGAAAACACTGGTTCTGCCGGTAGAGCAGCCTTTCGAGAAACGTTCATTTAAGGAGGCGCTGGTAAGCCCGAATCGGTTTATCGGGTTGATTGCTGAAGTGAAGAAAGCATCGCCGTCAAAAGGGCTTATTAAAGAGGATTTTGTGCCTGTGCAGATTGCAAAAGACTATGAGGCTGCGAAGGCAGATGCGATTTCCGTTTTAACAGACACCCCGTTTTTTCAAGGAGAAAACAGCTATTTATCAGACGTAAAGCGTGCTGTTTCGATTCCTGTACTTAGAAAAGATTTTATTATTGATTCTCTTCAAGTAGAGGAATCAAGAAGAATCGGAGCGGATGCCATATTGTTAATCGGCGAGGTGCTTGATCCCTTACACCTTCATGAATTATATCTTGAAGCAGGTGAAAAGGGGATGGACGTGTTAGTGGAGGTTCATGATGCATCAACGCTAGAACAAATATTGAAAGTGTTCACACCCGACATTCTCGGCGTAAATAATCGAAACCTAAAAACGTTTGAAACATCTGTAAAGCAGACAGAACAAATCGCATCTCTCGTTCCGAAAGAATCCTTGCTTGTCAGCGAAAGCGGAATCGGTTCTTTAGAACATTTAACATTTGTCAATGAACATGGGGCGCGAGCTGTACTTATCGGTGAATCATTGATGAGACAAACTTCTCAGCGTAAAGCAATCCATGCTTTGTTTAGGGAGTGAGGTTGTGAAGAAACCGGCATTAAAATATTGTGGTATTCGGTCACTAAAGGATTTGCAGCTTGCGGCGGAATCACAGGCTGATTACCTAGGATTTATTTTTGCTGAAAGCAAACGAAAAGTATCTCCGCAAGATGTGAAAAAATGGCTGAACCAAGTTCGTGTCGAAAAACAGGTTGCAGGTGTTTTTGTTAATGAATCACTAGAGACGATGTCATGTGTTGCCAAGAGCTTGAAGCTCGACGTTATTCAGCTTCACGGTGATGAAAAACCGGCGGATGCTGATGCTCTTCGCAAGCTGACAGGCTGTGAAATATGGAAGGCGCTTCACCATCAAGATAACACAACTCAAGAAATAGCCCGCTTTAAAGATCATGTTGACGGCTTTGTGATTGATTCATCTGTAAAAGGGTCTAGAGGCGGAACTGGTGTTGCATTTTCTTGGGAATGTGTGCCGGAATATCAGCAGGCGGCTATTGGTAAACGCTGCTTTATCGCTGGCGGCGTGAATCCGGATAGCATCACAGGCCTATTGAAATGGCAGCCAGAAGGAATTGACCTTGCCAGCGGAATTGAAAAAAACGGACAAAAAGATCAGAATCTGATGAGGCTTTTAGAAGAAAGGATGAACCGATATGTATCCATATCCGAATGAAATAGGCAGATACGGTGATTTTGGTGGAAAGTTTGTTCCGGAAACACTCATGCGGCCGTTAGATGAAATAGAAACAGCATTTAAGCAAATCAAGGATGATCCCGCTTTTCGTGAAGAGTATTATAAGCTGTTAAAGGACTATTCCGGACGGCCGACTGCATTAACATACGCTGATCGAGTCACTGAATACTTAGGCGGCGCGAAAATCTATTTGAAACGAGAAGATTTAAACCATACAGGTTCTCATAAAATCAATAATGCGCTAGGTCAAGCGCTGCTTGCTAAAAAAATGGGCAAAACGAAAATCATTGCTGAAACTGGTGCCGGTCAGCATGGCGTTGCCGCTGCAACAGTTGCAGCCAAATTCGGCTTTTCCTGTACTGTGTTTATGGGTGAAGAGGATGTTGCCCGCCAGTCTCTGAACGTTTTCCGCATGAAGCTTCTTGGAGCGGAGGTAGTGCCTGTAACAAGCGGAAACGGAACATTGAAAGATGCCACAAATGAGGCGATCCGGTACTGGGTTCAGCATTGTGAGGATCACTTTTATATGATTGGATCAGTTGTCGGCCCGCATCCTTATCCGCAAGTGGTCCGTGAATTTCAAAAAATGATCGGAGAGGAAGCGAAGGACCAGTTGAAACGTATTGAAGGCACTCTGCCTGATAAAGTAGTGGCATGTGTAGGCGGAGGAAGCAATGCGATAGGTATGTTTCAGGCATTTTTAAATGAAGATGTTGAACTGATCGGCGCTGAAGCAGCAGGAAAAGGAATTGATACGCCTCTTCATGCCGCCACTATTTCGAAAGGAACCGTAGGGGTTATTCACGGTTCATTGACTTATCTCATTCAGGATGAGTTCGGGCAAATTATTGAGCCCTACTCTATTTCAGCCGGTCTCGACTATCCTGGAATCGGTCCGGAGCACGCATACTTGCATAAGAGCGGCCGTGTCACTTATGACAGTATCACTGATGAAGAAGCGGTGGATGCATTAAAGCTTTTGTCAGAAAAAGAGGGGATTTTGCCGGCAATCGAATCTGCCCATGCGTTAGCGAAAGCATTCAAACTCGCCAAAGGAATGGATCGCGGTCAACTCATTCTCGTCTGTTTATCAGGACGGGGAGACAAGGATGTCAACACATTAATGAAGGTATTGGAAGAAGAGGTGAAAGCCCATGTTTAAATTGGATCTTCAACCATCAGAAAAATTGTTTATCCCGTTTATTACGGCGGGCGATCCAGTTCCTGAGGTTTCGATTGAACTGGCGAAGTCACTCCAAAAAGCAGGCGCCACTGCATTGGAGCTTGGTGTTGCATACTCTGACCCGCTTGCAGACGGTCCGGTGATCCAGCGGGCTTCAAAGCGGGCACTTGATCAAGGAATGAATATCGTAAAGGCAATCGAATTAGGCGGAGAAATGAAAAAAAACGGAGTGAATATTCCGATTATCCTCTTTACGTATTATAATCCTGTGTTACAATTGAACAAAGAATACTTTTTCGCTTTACTGCGGGAAAATCATATTGACGGTCTGCTTGTTCCGGATCTGCCACTAGAAGAAAGCAACAGCCTTCAAGAGGAATGTAAAAGCCATGAGGTGACGTATATTTCTTTGGTTGCGCCGACAAGCGAAAGCCGTTTGAAAACCATTATTGAACAAGCCGAGGGCTTCGTCTACTGTGTATCTTCTCTGGGTGTGACCGGTGTCCGCAATGAGTTCAATTCATCCGTGTACCCGTTCATTCGGACAGTGAAGAATCTCAGCACTGTTCCGGTTGCTGTAGGGTTCGGTATATCAAACCGTGAACAGGTCATAAAGATGAATGAAATTTGTGACGGTGTCGTAGTGGGAAGTGCGCTCGTCAGAAAAATAGAAGAATTAAAGGACCGGCTCATCAGCGCTGAAACGAGAAATCAGGCGCTGCAGGAGTTTGAGGATTACGCAATGGCGTTTAGCGGCTTGTACAGTTTAAAATGAGGTGACTGATTTGCGTATCAAAGAACATTTAAAACAGCTGAAGCCTTATCAGCCTGGAAAGCCGATTGAAGCAGTGAAATCAGAATATGGCTTGGATAAAGTGGTGAAGCTTGCTTCAAACGAGAATCCTTACGGCTGTTCAGAGGCTGCAAAAGAGGCGCTTCATCATGAGATTCAACAGCTTGCCCTTTACCCGGACGGGTATAGCGCCGCTTTGCGGACAAGGCTCAGTAAGCACCTCAATGTCAGCGAAACATCACTTATTTTCGGCAACGGTTCTGATGAAATCATACAGATCATCTGCCGGGCATTTTTTAACGATAAAACAAACACGGTTACTGCTGCCCCCACTTTTCCGCAATATAAACATAATGCGGTCATTGAAGGTGCTGAAGTGCGTGAAATTGCACTTCGTCCCGACGGCTCACATGATTTAGACGCCATGTTAGAAGCCATCGACGAACAGACACAAGTCGTTTGGATATGCAGCCCGAATAATCCGACTGGCACTTATACATCTGAAGGAGAATTACTCGCATTTCTGGAGCGCGTTCCTTCACGTGTCCTTGTTGTTCTTGACGAAGCATATTATGAATATGTAACAGCAGAGGATTACCCGGAAACCGTGCCGCTCTTAAGCAAGTATTCCAATTTGATGATTTTGCGCACATTTTCAAAGGCATACGGTCTGGCAGCGCTCAGAGTCGGATACGGAATTGCTGACGAGAACCTGATTCGCCAGATTGAGCCGGCGAGAGAGCCGTTTAATACGAGCCGTCTGGGCCAGGCTGCGGCGATTGCCGCTCTTGATGATCAAGCGTTTATTGCTTCCTGTGTCGAGCAAAATAATGCAGGCCTTCAGCAGTATTATGATTTTGCGAAAACTCATGGTTTAAAGTGCTACCCTTCACAGACAAATTTTGTGTTAATTGACTTTAAACGTCCTGCTGATGAACTGTTTCAGGCTCTGCTGGAAAAAGGCTATATCGTCCGGTCAGGAAATGCATTAGGTTTCCCGACATCACTCCGGATTACGATCGGAACAAAAGAGCAAAATGAAGAAATACTTGCAATTTTAGCTGAAATTTTATAAGAGGTGATCTAATATCACCTCTTTAGTCTATAAACCAGGTGATGACGTATGAATCAAATGAAAGATACAATATTGCTCGCCGGTCTCGGATTGATAGGCGGTTCGATTGCCCTAGCGATCAAAAAAAATCATCCCGGCAAACGGATTATCGGAATCGACATCTCTGATGAACAGGCGGTAGCGGCATTAAAATTAGGTGTGATAGACGATCGTGCTGATTCGTTTATTAGCGGTGCGAAAGAGGCAGCTACAGTAATCATTGCGACACCTGTCGAACAAACACTGGTTATGCTTGAAGAGCTGGCTCATTCAGGAATTGAACATGAGCTTTTGATTACGGATGTAGGAAGCACAAAGCAAAAAGTGGTTGATTACGCTGATCAAGTGCTGCCTAGCCGCTATCAATTTGTCGGAGGGCATCCGATGGCGGGTTCACATAAATCAGGAGTGGCCGCTGCGAAGGAGTTCCTGTTTGAAAATGCATTTTATATTTTAACGCCAGGCCAGAAAACGGACAAACAAGCTGTGGAACAGTTAAAAAACCTGCTGAAGGGGACAAATGCCCATTTTGTGGAAATGTCGCCTGAGGAGCATGATGGCGTTACAAGCGTAATCAGTCATTTTCCGCATATTGTAGCAGCTAGCCTTGTTCACCAAACCCATCATTCGGAAAACCTGTATCCGCTTGTTAAGCGTTTTGCTGCCGGCGGGTTCAGAGATATTACAAGGATTGCATCAAGCAGCCCGGCAATGTGGCGGGATATTTTATTACATAATAAAGATAAAATCTTAGACCGTTTTGATGAGTGGATTCGTGAAATTGACAAGATCCGTACATATGTAGAACAAGAAGATGCGGAAAATCTATTTCGTTATTTTAAAACCGCCAAGGATTATCGTGACGGGCTGCCGCTTCGGCAGAAGGGAGCGATACCTGCATTTTATGATTTATATGTGGATGTACCCGATCATCCGGGTGTAATATCCGAGATAACAGCGATCTTAGCTGCGGAGCGCATCAGTATCACGAATATCCGCATTATCGAAACACGAGAGGATATTAACGGGATTTTAAGGATCAGTTTTCAGTCTGATGACGACCGCAAAAGGGCAGAACAATGCATTGAAGCCCGGGCGGAATATGAAACTTTTTATGCTGATTGAGGTGGAAAAAATGAAACGAGAAAAGGTGCAGACCTTACATGGAGAAATACATATTCCTGGTGATAAATCCATTTCTCACCGCTCTGTTATGTTTGGCGCGCTAGCGGCAGGCACAACAACAGTTAAAAACTTTCTGCCGGGAGCAGATTGTCTGAGCACGATCGATTGCTTTAGAAAAATGGGTGTTCACATTGAGCAAAGCGGCAGCGATGTCGTGGTTCACGGAAAAGGAATCGATGCCCTGAAAGAGCCAGAAAGCCTTTTAGATGTCGGAAATTCAGGTACAACGATTCGCCTGATGCTCGGAATATTAGCGGGCCGTCCTTTTTACAGCGCGGTAGCCGGAGATGAGAGCATTGCGAAGCGCCCAATGAAGCGTGTGACTGAGCCTTTGAAAAAAATGGGGGCTAAAATCGACGGCAGAGCCGGCGGAGAATTTACACCGCTGTCAGTGAGCGGCGCTTCATTAAAAGGCATTGAATATGTATCACCTGTTGCAAGCGCGCAAATTAAATCTGCTGTTTTGTTGGCCGGATTACAGGCTGAGGGCACAACAACTGTCACAGAGCCCCATAAATCTCGGGACCACACTGAGCGGATGCTTTCTGCTTTTGGCGTTAAGCTTTCTGAAGATCAAACGAGTGTTTCCATTGCTGGTGGCCAGAAACTGACAGCTGCTGATATTTTTGTTCCTGGAGACATTTCTTCAGCCGCGTTTTTCCTTGCTGCTGGCGCGATGGTTCCAAACAGCAGAATTGTATTGAAAAACGTAGGTTTAAATCCGACTCGGACAGGTATTATTGACGTCCTTCAAAACATGGGGGCAAAACTTGAAATCAAACCATCTGCTGATAGCGGTGCAGAGCCTTATGGAGATTTGATTATAGAAACGTCATCTCTAAAAGCAGTTGAAATCGGAGGAGATATCATTCCGCGTTTAATTGATGAGATCCCTATCATCGCGCTTCTTGCGACTCAGGCGGAAGGAACCACCGTTATTAAGGACGCGGCAGAGCTAAAAGTGAAAGAAACAAACCGTATTGATACTGTTGTTTCTGAGCTTCGCAAGCTGGGTGCTGAAATTGAACCGACAGCAGATGGAATGAAGGTTTATGGCAAACAAACGTTGAAAGGCGGCGCTGCAGTGTCCAGCCACGGAGATCATCGAATCGGAATGATGCTTGGTATTGCTTCCTGTATAACGGAGGAGCCGATTGAAATCGAGCACACAGATGCCATTCACGTTTCTTATCCAACCTTCTTCGAGCATTTAAATAAGCTTTCGAAAAAATCCTGAAGTTTTACTTCAGGATTTTTTATGCAGATCATAATTCGAGGCGAAAAAACATAGCTTGTCTTATAGAGGGGATAGAAAAACGAAAAGGGGGGATGTGCTTTACTTACAAGCCGGCAGGTCAAAGAGCTGCTTTACTGTACAGAGGGCGATCTTCCTTTTTTCATTTTCTATCTCAAGATCTTTTGGTAAACTAATAAGACTCAATAATTCCCTTCCGTACAGAAGCATCTTATTTGCCGGAGGCATTCGTCTGAATTATGATAAGATTAACCCGAACAAATAAAGCTTTTTTGTATGGTTGATGTTGTATAGGAAAAGAAAGGACCGGTCCGATTTGAATACATTGATTCAAGAAGCCATAAAATTAGTTGAAGCAGGTGAAACAGAAAAAGGCCTCAACACGCTCTCGAAGGCTGAAAAACAGCTGCATGATGAAGATAAAGCCATTGCAGCCCAGCTTTATTACGAGTGGGGCGATGTAGAAAAAGCCATTTCACTGATTAGTGATCTACATGATTTATATCCAAATGAAACAGAACTGACGAATTTCTACGCTGAACTTTTAATAGATATTGACGAAGAAGAAAAAGCCCTCGCTGTGCTGGAGACTATTCCGGAAACAGATCCATCATATCCGGAAAGTTTGCTGCTTATGGCGGATCTTTATCAGATGCAGGGGTTATTCGAAGTCAGTGAACAAAAGCTTTTACAAGCAAAGTCCATTCTGGACAATGAACCTGTTATTGATTTTGCACTGGGAGAACTTTACTTTGCTCAGGGAGCCTATGCAAAAGCGGTTCAATATTTTAAAACAACGGCTGAGGAGCAGAGTGAGATCGGAGGCGTTAATGTCCATCAAAGACTGGCAGAATCGTTAAGTGCCTCTGGTGAATTTGAGGATGCCATTCCATGGTATGAGAAAGCTGTCGATGAGAATCCTGACCCTAATACGATTTTCGGCTATGGTTTTACAGCCTTACAGGCGGGGCTTGTGAAAACAGCTATTAAGCAGCTGTCTGATTTAAAGGAGCTTGATCCATCTTATACTTCACTTTATATGCCGCTCTCGAAAAGCTATGAAGCAGAAGGAATGTATGAAGAGGCATTAAAAACGGCAAAAGAGGGGATCAGATATGATGAATATAACAAAGAACTTTTCCTTTATGCCGCCAAAATGGCCTTAAAAATCGGGAAGTCAGAAGAGGGGAAAAAGCTGCTTCAGGAGGCGCTTGCGCTTGATCCGGGCTTTGTCGAGGCGCTTCATACACTTCTTGCCGTGTATCACAAAGAAGAGGATTATGATCAGATCATTTATCTTATTCAAGAGGTTCGAAGCTACGGTGAAGAAGATCCGAAATACAATTGGTATCTTGCAAGCGCATATACTGAATTAGAGCAATACGAGGAAGCAAAACAATCCTTTGAGGCTGCCTATCTTCATTATCGGGAGGATAGAGATTTCTTATATGAATACGCAAGCTTCCTATTAGAAGAAGGCCTTCAAAAAGAAGCGCTGCCGCTTTTGAAAAAGGTTCTTGAAATGGACGGAGCCAATGAAGAGCTTGAAGAAACGATTTTGCGAATCGAGGATGAATTTTCTAGATAAGCAGGAATATTAACCATTCATGTGGAACATATAAGTATATAGATTATACGAACGATAGAGGAGGGAATTACATGCAGACCCCTGTTTCTGTCAATGAGAAAAAAGATTTTATCCGTTGGTTTTTAAACCATTATCAGTTAAAGCGCCGAGAGTGCGTTTGGATCTTGAACTACTTAATGAGCCATGATTCTCTCATGGAGAAGGTTCATTTTGTGGAGCAGGCTGAATTTTGCCCGAGAGGCATTATAATGTCAACACATTGTGTTGAAGAAGTTCCGTTCCGGTTCTATAAAGAGAATGTCATGACTACCGACGCGGAAAAATCTTTTCATGATATTAGATTAAATAAACAGCAGGATTTGTTTATCCAGCTTAATTTCCGTTCGGCTTACAGCTCACCTGAATATGCGGCGGTGCTGGAGTCCAACCCGCATATTCCGAAAAACCTTTTTGAGAATAAAAAAGATCAGGGATTGGCGGAACAGATTTTAGAGCACGCTATTTCCACATTCCAAAGAGAAAAATTATTAAAAGACATTGACGACGCGTTAGATCGTCATGATAAAGAGGCATTTGAACAATTATCGCGCCAATTAAATCAGCTCACATAATATGACCAGCCTTGCAGTGAATTGCAAGGCTTGTTGCCGTAAAGGGGGAGAACGATGAGGTGGAGAATCACTGATGCCAAGGACTATTTACAAGCTAAGGATTACATTGATACCGCTGTCATACCATTAATTAACATAAGGGTTAATAACCATTTTAAAATGGCGGCGGAGAAAGGCGAGTTTACGCAGCTTCTCTCAGAAGAACTTGAAAGGCAGTTAAAGGGACGGGTATATTTACTTCCGCCTTATACATATGTTGATAGAAATGAAATAACCGTTCAAGGGCTTAAGGATTTGCGGGAAGAGCTGATAACGGAATTTCCGCATGTTGTCCTGCTCACATCTGACGAAAGTTGGAGAGCTGAGGATGCGTTAGGCAAAATGATTGTTACACCGTCTGTTCCATTAGAGCATTTAAATGACTCTTTAAAAAGAAAAATATTGGATGAACGCACTGCTGAAATTTTGAACGTTTTGTTACAGTTATGGAGCACTTCATAAAAACACTTACATTTCCTTATGAACAATATTTTGGCTATATTGACCTTGCTGAGAGATTCATATATTATGAGGGTGTCTAGAGTTATTGCAATATTTTCTATTTTAGTCAGTTTGCAGGGGTGACCTAGAGGGGGGAGAAGAGATGGGCGGAAAACATGATATATCCAGACGTCAATTTTTGAATTACACGCTCACAGGCGTAGGAGGTTTTATGGCGGCTAGTATGCTCATGCCTATGGTTCGCTTCGCACTCGACCCGGTATTAAAATCGACAGGGAAGCAGGATATGGTTCAGGTTGTCAGCGTTGATGAGTTGACAAAAGAGCCGCAGCGCTTTGATTTTAAAATTAATCAAGTCGATGCCTGGTATGAGTCTGAAGAGTCAAGATCAGCCTGGGTCTTCAAAAACGGGGATGAAATTGTAGCACTTTCGCCAATTTGTAAACATTTAGGGTGTACGGTGAACTGGAATAGTGATCCTAAAAACCCGAATAAATTCTTTTGTCCATGCCATTACGGACTCTATGAAAAGGACGGCACCAATGTCCCTGGCACGCCGCCGCTTGCGCCTCTTGATCATTATGAGCAAGAAGTAAAAGACGGCTTCCTGTATCTTGGAAAAGCAAAGCCTAAGGGGGAAGGGTGACATGCTGAACAAAATTTATGACTGGGTAGACGAGCGGCTTGATATTACACCGATGTGGAGGGATATTGCCGATCACGAAGTACCGGAACATGTGAATCCCGCCCATCATTTCTCTGCGTTTGTGTATTGCTTTGGGGGACTGACGTTTTTTGTAACCGTTATCCAAGTATTATCTGGAATGTTTTTAACGATGTATTATGTGCCTGATATCAAAAATGCCTGGGAATCGGTATATTATTTGCAAAATGAAGTGGCATTCGGCCAGATTGTCAGGGGGATGCACCACTGGGGTGCGAGCCTGGTCATTGTGATGATGTTTTTACATACGCTGAGGGTCTTTTTCCAAGGCGCGTATAAAAAACCGCGCGAGCTGAACTGGATTGTCGGTGTGCTGATCTTTTTTGTTATGCTCGGTCTTGGCTTTACAGGCTACTTGCTTCCTTGGGATATGAAAGCTCTGTTTGCAACAAAAGTCGGGCTGCAGATCGCCGAAGCCACGCCTTTGATCGGAACGCAAGTTAAAACGCTCCTTGCAGGGCATCCGGATATTGTAGGCGCCCAAACGCTGACTAGGTTTTTTGCGATCCATGTATTTTTTCTTCCTGCCGCATTGTTCGGGCTGATGGCTGCACATTTTATTATGATCCGGAAGCAGGGGATTTCAGGACCGCTTTAAACTCTTGATCTGCGAATAAAAGGGAGGGGATGACATGCACCGGGGCAAAGGGATGAAATTTGTAGGCGACTCAAGGATACCGGCTGAAAAAAAGCCGAATATACCGAAGGATTATTCGGAGTATCCCGGTAAAACAGAGGCTTTCTGGCCAAATTTCTTGTTAAAGGAATGGATGGTTGGAGCTGTCTTTCTCATCGGTTTTCTCGTTTTGACGATTGTGCATCAGCCGCCTTTGGAGCGGATGGCGGACCCGACTGATACTGGTTATATTCCGCTGCCGGATTGGTATTTTCTTTTCTTATACCAGCTGTTGAAGTATGAATACGCCGCTGGAAGCTTTACAGTGGTCGGCGCCATGATTATGCCAGGTCTCGCTTTTGGGGCCCTGCTTTTGGCTCCATTCCTAGACAGAGGGACAGAAAGAAGGCCGTGGAAGCGTCCGGTCGCTGTCGGTATGATGCTTCTGGCCATTTCCGCTGCTGTATTTTTGACGTGGCAGTCAGTTGCTACTCATGACTGGGCCAAGGCAGAAGAACAGGGGAAAATTACAAAAGAAGCCGACATTGACACCAATGCAGAAGGATATAAGGTTTTTAAGGAACAGGGCTGTATTTCTTGCCATGGGGATAACCTTCAAGGAGGAGCGGCCGGGCCTTCATTGGTTGACAGCGGGCTGAAACCGGATGAAATCAAAAAAATCGCTGTAGAAGGGAAAGGCAAAATGCCGGCGGGTGTGTTCAAAGGAAATGATAAGCAGCTCGAAGAACTTGCAAAATTTATTTCTGAAACAACCGCAAAATAACGTATTGTGAATTGTCAAATGGAAGGATATACTTTTATTATCAAAAGCTGACCCGGCGTCAGCTTTTTTATATGGACATATTATTTTTACAGACTGAGAGTTGATTCGATGTGAAATGGTTTCAATATGTATTAGGGCAGCGGCCGATGCTTATTCTTGTCTTAGCCATTAATTTTCTGGGAACGGTTTACGGCTACTATTGGTACTTGCCGCAGCTTCTGGAGACACCGGCCCGTTTCCTGATTTTTGTTCCGGACAGTCCGACAGCAACGTTTTTCTTTCTGTTTGTGCTGCTTGCCTTTCTCATGAAACGGAATGCTCCGCTCTTTGAGGCGCTTGCGCTAGTTACCCTCGTAAAGTATGGCCTATGGGCGGTAGCTATGAATTTTCTTGTGCTTGCAGTAACTGGTGACTTGCCATGGGAGGGCTACATGCTAATTGCTTCGCATTTTGCAATGGCAGTTCAAGGCGTATTATACAGTCCGTATTTTCGTTTTTCATTTTGGCATCTTGCAATTGCTGCAGTTTGGACACTGCATAACGATGTCATTGACTACTTGTTTGATATGATGCCGCGGTATTCTATGCTTTCTGATTATATGACTGAAATAGGATACGGAACATTTTGGCTAAGCATCTTTTCAATCGCGCTCGCTTACTTTCTTGTGGTCTCAAAAAAGCAAACGAAGCTTGAGCTGATGTAAAGACAATGTTGGTCTATCCTTGTCCCTTTCTTCATATTCTGTAAGGAGAGAGAGTGGGAGGGACCTGCATGAAACGAAAGCTGACGATCTGTTTGTTGATTGCACTTATTTTTTATAATGGAAATGCCAAGGCTGCAGAGCGGGGAAGCCTCGAGGAATTGAATGATCTATCCGATACAGTCTTTCAAATGACCCGACAGGCGAAATATGAAGAGGCGCTTCAAGTCTTGGAGTATTTTGAAAAAACATTAAAATCCGCTGAGAAAAAACAGCAAGACCCCATGCTAACGGGAGCCCAAATTCGGCAAATCACATTGGGCTATAATGATATGGTTCGGAGTTTAAAGCAAGCTGATACATCAGACACACAAAAACTCAGAGCAGCCGCGCAGTTCAGAATGCTGATGGATGCGGTTGACAATCGGTCTGATCCGCTTTGGGGCTCACTGGAAAAACCGATTATGGAAGCTTTTACTGAGCTGAAGCGAGATGTCCAAAAGAATGGAAGCACAAGCTTTCATGAAAAATGGAATGAATTTATCAGTTTATATGACTTGATTTACCCCAGTCTTACAATCGATGTATCAGAGGATCAGCTTGAAACAGTCGGAAAACATATAGATGTTATTGAGCAAGAGGAATTTCAGCAAATGACAGAGAGCACGAAGCTTGAACGGCTTTCCCTTCTTCAGCATGACCTGAAAAATGTGTTTGACAGGGTGGAGGAGGATGATGCCGATCCGTCTTTACTCTGGGTGATCATTACAACAGGCAGTATCATCATTACTGCTCTTACCTATGTCGGTTACAGAAAGTACAAGGCGGAAAAAAACAAGCTGAAAAAAAGGGACTACCCTAAATAAGGATGAGGGGCGGCGGTCAGCCGCCTTTTTTCTATTACATGTCAGCGCGGAAGCGGATTTTTATTTTCATCAAGCGTAAATCCTTCTCCGAGCACATCGTGAACATCGCTTACCGCTACAAAGGCATGGGGATCAATGGAGTTAATCACGCTTTTCAGCATCACCAATTCGTTTTTCGGCACCACACAATAAAGTACATCTATATCCTCTTTTGTGTAGGAACCTTGTCCTTTCAAAATGGTGACGCCTCGTTCCATTTCTTCAAGAATCTTTTTCTGAATCAGGTCGTTTTTCGAAGAGATGATCGTAGCGCCTTTAGCAGCGTATCCGCCTTCCTGAATAAAATCGATTAATCTTGCCGCTACAAATACAGCTACCAGCGTATACATCGCTTCTTTATAGGAGAGATAAGTAAGCAAAGACAAAATGATGACGCAGGCATCGAAAGCAAACATCGTTCTGCCCATCGGGATCCCAAAATACTTATTCACTAAACGTGCGATGATATCAACACCGCCTGTCGTTCCGCCGAACTTGAAAATAATTCCCAGTCCGGCTCCGATGAATACGCCGGCAAATAAAGCGGCGAGCGCTAAGTCGTGCTGAAGGGGCATATGGATTTCATATCGCTGAAAGATGCTGAGGAACAAAGACAAGGCTACAGTGCCGACAAGGGTATAAACAAACATTGTCCTGCCGAGCAAACGCCAGCCAATAAAAAAAATCGGAATGTTCAACACCAGGTTCGAGATAGAGGGGCTGATGTGGAAAAGGGCATAAAGCAAAAGTGTAATACCTGTAAAACCGCCCTCAGCCAGATTGTTCTGCATATTGAAATGAACCAAGCCAAATGAAAAAATTGCCGCTCCGATTAAAATAAAAAATATGTTTTTTAATCTAATTTCTCCAAGCATCACACAAAACCCCTTTTCCTTCCATTAGATAGCGTTTATATTATAGTGGATGAAAAAGAAAACAGCAAACGTGCTTAAACATTTGTCAAACGTATCTGAATTAGCTAACATGTAAGAGGATGATAGGAGGTTTCGTTCAGTGAGTGATAAAACAATGAAAGACATACAGGCTGAAGTAGACCGTTACATCGGCCAATTTAAAGAAGGATATTTCAGCCCGCTGGCCATGATGGCGAGGCTGACTGAAGAACTGGGCGAGCTTGCCAGAGAAGTGAATCACCGTTATGGAGAAAAACCAAAAAAAGCGACTGAAGATGATAAAAGCATGGAAGAGGAAATGGGCGATGTGCTATTTGTATTGGTTTGTTTGGCCAACTCCCTTGATATCTCTTTAGAGGAAGCCCACGACCGAGTCATGCATAAATTTAATACAAGAGATAAAGATCGCTGGACCAGAAAAGAAGAAGGAAAGTAGAGGAGATCGAGATGTCAAACGAAACAATTAAAGTAGTCATTGCGGGACCGCGTGGAAGAATGGGGCAGGAAGCTGTTAAATTGGCAGAACGAACACCTCATTTTGACCTTGTCGGGGCCATAGACCATACATACGATCAGCAAAAATTATCTGATGTGATACCTGTTGAGTCAGATGCTTTCATTTATACAGATATCCATGCCTGTTTTACAGAAACACAACCGGATGTCTTGATTGATTTAACAACGCCCGAAATCGGAAAAGTACATACAAAAATTGCATTAGAGCACGGAGTCCGTCCAGTTGTCGGAACAACCGGTTTCTCAGAAGCTGATTTAAAAGAGCTCACGTCTTTAACAGAAGAAAAAGGGATCGGAGCCATCATTGCGCCAAATTTTGCGCTCGGTGCGATACTGATGATGAAATTTTCAAAAATGGCTGCCAACTATTTTGAGGATGTTGAGATTATTGAGCTTCATCATGACCAGAAGCTTGACGCACCAAGCGGAACTGCGCTTAAAACAGCGGAAATGATTTCAGAAGTCCGTAAAGAAAAGCAGCAAGGACATCCGGATGAAAAAGAAATTCTCCCAGGAGCAAGAGGAGCGGAGCAAAACGGCATTCGCTTGCACAGCGTCCGTCTTCCGGGACTGATCGCGCATCAGGAGGTCATGTTCGGCATGGATGGCCAAACGCTTCAGATACGCCATGATTCTTATAACCGTGCTTCTTTCATGTCAGGCGTTAAACTGTCAGTCGAACAAGTCATGAAGATTGATCAGCTTGTGTACGGTTTAGAAAATATCATTGATTAGACGGGGGGATAAACAATGAAAATTGCTTTGATCGCGCATGACAAGAAAAAACAGGATATGGTTCAATTTACGACTGCCTATCGGGATATTTTAAAGAATCATGATCTATACGCAACCGGAACCACAGGGTTGAAAATTCAAGAGGCGACAGGTCTTCAAATTGAACGTTTTCAATCCGGCCCTTTAGGGGGAGACCAGCAAATCGGTGCACTGATCGCTGCCAATGCACTCGATCTTGTCATTTTTTTGCGCGACCCGCTGACCGCGCAGCCGCATGAACCGGATGTCTCGGCATTAATCCGGTTATGTGATGTGTATTCCATTCCGCTCGCCACAAATATGGGTACTGCGGAAATTCTCGTCCGCACACTTGATGAAGGTGTTTTCGAATTCCGTGACCTTCTTCGGGGAGAAGAGCCGAATGTATAATGCTGACGTTCTTGCTTTTGGCGCCCACAGTGATGATGTCGAGATCGGAATGGGCGGCACAATAGCGAAGTTTGTCAAACAGGAAAAAAAAGTAATGATATGCGATTTGACAGAAGCGGAACTCTCTTCTAACGGTACGGTCAGTTTGCGTAAAGAAGAAGCAGCTGAAGCAGCCCGCATATTAGGCGCAGATAAAAGAATTCAGCTAACGCTTCCAGACCGCGGCCTAATAATGAGTGATCAGGCAATTCGGTCGATTGTCACTGTCATCAGAACCTGTCGGCCAAAAGCGGTTTTTATGCCGTATAAAAAGGATCGCCATCCGGATCACGGCAATGCGGCTGCACTGGTGGAAGAAGCGATCTTTTCCGCCGGAATCCATAAATATAAAGACGAAAAAAGCCTTCCGGCGCATAAAGTCAGCAAGGTTTACTATTATATGATAAATGGTTTTCATCAGCCGGATTTTGTTATTGATATCTCGGATACAATAGAGGCAAAGAAACAAAGCCTCAACGCCTACAAAAGCCAGTTTATCCCGTCAAAGGATTCCGTTTCTACTCCTCTGACGAATGGGTATATTGAAATCGTTGAAGCGAGAGAAAAGCTTTACGGTAAAGAAGCGGGCGTGGAGTATGCCGAAGGTTTCTTTTCAAAACGGATGCTGATGCTTGATCATGATGTGCTTGGGGGCGAACAATGAGAAAACTAAAAATAGGAATCACATGCTATCCGAGCGTTGGAGGCTCAGGTATCATTGCGACAGAACTGGGGAAGCAGCTTGCTGAAAAGGGACATGAAATCCATTTCATCACATCAAGCATTCCGTTTAGACTGAATACATATCATCCCAATATTCATTTTCATGAAGTTGAGGTTAATCAATATGCTGTTTTTAAGTATCCTCCGTATGATTTGACATTGGCAAGCAAAATCGCTGAGGTGGCGGAACGGGAGAATTTAGACATTATCCATGCTCACTATGCTCTCCCGCATGCCGTTTGCGCCTATCTTGCAAAACAAATGCTGAAACGCAATATCGGCATTGTTACCACTTTGCATGGCACGGATATCACGGTGTTAGGTTATGATCCGTCTCTAAAAGATCTGATCCGTTTTGCTATTGAGTCATCAGACAGGGTGACGGCCGTCTCCTCAGCGCTTGCGGCTGAAACATACGATTTAATTAAACCGGAGAAAAAAATTGAAACGATTTATAACTTTATAGACGAGCGCGTGTATCTGAAGAAAAACACAGCGGCAATTAAAGAGAAACATGGAATTTTACCAGATGAAAAAGTCGTCATCCATGTGTCCAACTTCAGAAAAGTTAAACGCGTGCAGGATGTCATCCGTGTGTTCCGCAATATCGCTGGCAAAACGAAAGCGAAGCTGCTTTTAGTCGGAGACGGTCCGGAGAAATCGACAGCCTGCGAGCTTATCAGAAAATATGGCTTGGAAGACCAAGTCTTAATGCTTGGAAATCAAGACCGTGTTGAAGAGCTTTATTCTATTAGCGATTTGAAGCTGCTGCTATCTGAAAAAGAAAGTTTCGGCCTTGTCCTGCTTGAAGCGATGGCTTGCGGAGTGCCTTGTATCGGAACAAACATTGGCGGTATCCCTGAGGTTATTAAAAACAATGTGAGCGGATTTTTGGTGGACGTCGGTGATGTTGGGGCCGCAACAGCCCGCGCGATGAGCATTTTAGAAGATGAACAGCTAAGCAATCGTTTTACAAAGGCGGCAATAGAGATGCTTGAAAATGAATTTTCTTCAAAAAAAATTGTCAGTCAGTATGAACAGATTTATGCCGATTTAGCAGAACCGGAGTGATCACATGGAAAAAGTTTTTATCAAAGCACTTCCCGTGCTCCGCATCTTAATCGAAGCAGGCCATCAGGCTTATTTTGTCGGGGGCGCAGTTCGTGACAGCTATATGAAACGAACGATCGGAGATGTCGATATTGCGACAGATGCGGCACCTGATCAAGTAGAACGGCTGTTTCAGCGGACTGTTGATGTAGGCAAAGAGCACGGGACCATTATTGTGCTCTGGGAGGATGAAACCTATGAAGTCACGACATTCCGGACTGAATCTGATTATGTTGATTTCAGAAGACCGTCAGAAGTGCAATTTATCTCATCATTAGAAGAGGATCTAAAACGCAGAGATTTAACGATCAATGCGATGGCCATGACAGCGGACGGGAAGGTGCTTGATTATTTTGGCGGCAAGAAAGATATTGATCAGAAAGTGATTCGAACCGTTGGAAAGCCTGAGGATAGATTTCTAGAGGATGCGCTTCGTATGCTGAGAGCCGTACGCTTTATGAGCCAGCTTGACTTTACGCTTTCACCGGAAACAGAAGAAGCCATTGCGAAAGAAAAATCATTCCTCTCCCATGTTTCAGTCGAACGAAAAACTATAGAGTTCGAGAAATTGCTGCAGGGAAGAGCTTCTCGCCAGGCGCTTCAAACACTCATTCAAACGAGATTGTATGAAGAGCTTCCTGGTTTTTATCATAAACGAGAAAACCTGATTTCAACGAGTGAGTTTCCGTTCTTCTCTTTAACATCCCGTGAGGAGCTTTGGGCTGCTCTTTTAATTAACCTTGGCATAGTTTTGAAAGACGCGCCCCTTTTCCTGAAAGCCTGGAAGCTCCCGGGAAAAGTGATCAAGGAAGCCATTCACATTGCCGATACGTTTGGCCAGAGCCTTGACGTAATGACAATGTACAGAGCTGGGGAAAAAGCACTGCTCTCAGCGGCCAAAATATCGCAGCTTCGGCAAAACGAAAAACTGGATGAAAAGAAACTGAAGGACATTCAGTACGCTTATCAAAACCTGCCGATCAAAAGCCTTAAGGATCTTGATATCACGGGTAAGGACTTACTTGCGCTTCGAAACCGGCCGGCCGGAAAATGGGTGTCGGAAGAATTACAGCGGATCGAGCAGGCTGTTGTGACAGGGAAGCTCTCCAATCAAAAGAAACACATAGAGGAGTGGCTGAAGACATGCGGTCAACATTAAGAAAAGACCTTATTGAATTATTTTCTCAGGCCGGCAATGAATTTATTTCCGGCCAAAAAATTAGTGATGCTCTCGGCTGTTCAAGAACTGCTGTGTGGAAGCATATTGAAGAACTTCGGAAAGAGGGTTATGAAGTAGAAGCCGTTAGAAGAAAAGGATATCGGCTCATCAAAAAGCCCGGAAAACTCAGTGAAAGCGAAATTCGTTTTGGATTAAAAACGGAAGTGATGGGCCAGCATCTTATTTATCATGACGTTCTTTCAAGCACGCAAAAAACGGCTCATGAGCTCGCGAATAATAACGCACCGGAAGGCACCCTCGTGGTGGCTGACAAACAAACAGCCGGAAGGGGCCGAATGTCTAGGGTATGGCATTCTCAAGAAGGAAACGGCGTTTGGATGAGCCTGATTTTGCGGCCTGACATTCCGCTCCAAAAAACACCGCAGCTGACTCTTCTTGCTGCAGTAGCTGTTGTGCAGGGAATAGAAGAGGCAGCAGGCATCCAAACGGATATTAAATGGCCAAATGATATTTTGATTAACGGAAAAAAAACAGTTGGCATCCTAACGGAAATGCAGGCTGAAGAAGACCGCGTACGTTCAGTGATCATTGGGATCGGCATTAACGTTAACCAGCAGCCTAATGATTTTCCAGATGAATTGAAGGACATCGCGACAAGCCTCAGCCAAGCTGCTGGGGAAAAAATTGATCGGGCCGGCGTCATCCAGCATATTTTATTATGCTTTGAGAAACGGTACCGGGATTATATGACGCACGGATTTACGCCGATTAAGCTTTTATGGGAAAGCTATGCGCTCGGTATTGGCACTAATATGAGAGCCAGAACGTTAAACGGAACCTTTTACGGTAAGGCGTTAGGTATAAATGATGAAGGCGTTCTGCTTTTAGAAACGAACGAAGGCATTAAAAAAATCTATTCTGCCGATATCGAATTGGGCTAATGTGTTGGTACAAGCCCGTTGATTTTGGTATACTTCCATTGGGCAGTATCGCCTGCGAACTGCACCTATTATTAAAATAGATAGACATTGCAGCAGTCTGCCTTGATCCAAAAAAGGACTGGGACAGAGGGATGAAACTCGCCGAACTTTAGAAAGTGAAGAATCCTTCTCGTTGTAACGGAAGGTTTTTTGGCTTGCAGAAGAAAACGGCAGATCATCTCCTCTAAACATGAGGAGGAGAAAACATGAAAACAAAACTGGATTTTCTAAAAATGAAGGAGTCTGAAGAACCGATTGTTATGCTGACCGCTTATGATTATCCGGCAGCTAAACTTGCTGAACAAGCGGGAGTTGACATGATTTTAGTCGGTGATTCACTTGGAATGGTCGTCCTCGGCCTTGATTCAACTGTCGGTGTGACAGTTGCGGACATGATCCATCATACAAAAGCCGTTAAAAGGGGTGCGCCGAATACCTTTATTGTGACAGATATGCCGTTTATGTCTTATCACCTGTCTAAGGAAGATACGCTGAAAAATGCAGCGGCTATCGTTCAGGAAAGCGGAGCTGACGCACTGAAGCTTGAGGGCGGAGAAGGCGTGTTTGAATCCATTCGCGCATTGACGCTTGGAGGCATTCCAGTAGTCAGTCACTTAGGTTTGACACCGCAGTCAGTCGGCGTACTGGGCGGCTATAAAGTACAGGGCAAAGACGAACAAAGCGCCAAAAAATTAATAGAAGACAGTATAAAATGCGAAGAAGCAGGAGCTATGATGCTTGTGCTGGAATGTGTGCCGGCAGAACTCACAGCCAAAATTGCCGAAACGCTAAGCATACCGGTCATTGGAATCGGTGCTGGTGTGAAAGCGGACGGACAAGTTCTCGTTTATCATGATATTATTGGCCACGGTGTTGAGAGAACACCTAAATTTGTAAAGCAATATACGCGCATTGATGAAACCATCGAAACAGCAATCAGCGGATATGTTCAGGATGTAAGACATCGTGCTTTCCCTGAACAAAAGCATTCCTTTCAAATGAACCAGACAGTGCTGGACGGCTTGTACGGGGGAAAATAAGATGAGACAGATTACTGATATTTCACAGCTGAAAGAAGCCATAAAACAATATCATTCAGAGGGCAAGTCAATCGGATTTGTCCCGACGATGGGGTTTCTGCATGAGGGGCATTTAACCTTAGCAGACAAAGCAAGACAAGAAAACGACGCCGTTATTATGAGTGTTTTTGTGAATCCTGCACAATTCGGCCCTAATGAAGATTTTGAAGCATATCCGCGCGATATTGAGCGGGATGCAGCTCTTGCAGAAAACGCCGGAGTTGATATTCTTTTTACGCCAGATGCTAAGGATATGTATCCCGGTGAGAAGAATGTCACGATTCATGTAGAAAGACGCACAGACGTGTTATGCGGGCGCTCAAGAGAAGGACATTTTGACGGGGTCGCGATCGTACTGACGAAGCTTTTCAATCTAGTCAAGCCGACTCGTGCCTATTTCGGTTTAAAAGATGCGCAGCAGGTAGCTGTTGTTGATGGGTTAATCAGCGACTTCTTCATGGATATTGAATTGGTTCCTGTCGATACGGTCAGAGAGGAAGACGGCTTAGCCAAAAGCTCTCGCAATGTATACTTAACAGCTGAGGAAAGAAAAGAAGCGCCTAAGCTGTATCGGGCCCTTCAAACAAGTGCGGAACTGATCCAAGCCGGTGAAAGAGATCCTGAAGCGGTGATAAAAGCTGCAAAAGAAATCATTGAAACGACTAGCGGAACCATAGACTATGTAGAGCTTTATTCCTATCCGGAACTCGAGCCTGTGAATGAAATTGCTGGAAAGATGATTCTCGCTGTTGCAGTTGCTTTTTCAAAAGCGCGTTTAATAGATAATATCATTATTGATATTCGAGAAATGGAGAGAATATAATATGTATCGAACAATGATGAGCGGCAAACTTCACAGGGCAACTGTTACGGAAGCAAATCTGAACTATGTGGGAAGCATTACAATTGATGAAGATCTCATTGATGCTGTGGGAATGCTTCCTAATGAAAAAGTACAAATTGTGAATAATAATAATGGAGCACGTCTTGAAACGTATATTATTCCTGGTAAACGGGGAAGCGGCGTCATATGCTTAAACGGTGCAGCCGCACGCCTTGTGCAGGAAGGAGATAAGGTCATTATTATTTCCTACAAAATGATGTCTGATCAAGAAGCGGCAAGCCATGAGCCGAAAGTGGCTGTTCTGAATGATCAAAACAAAATTGAACAAATGCTGGGGAACGAACCAGCCCGTACAATTTTGTAGAAGAAAAGCCCCCTTTATCGGGGGTTTTCTTTTAAGATTTTGAGAGTAAAACGGTTTTGCCGCTCCATTTCCGTACAAAACGTGTTACACTTTTGTCGTATGCAAGAATTGAGGTGTCCATTTTAATGAATAAGCAACGGTTCGTTGTTATAGATGTAGAGACAACAGGGAATTCGCCGAAGAAAGGCGATAAAATCATACAAATCGCAGCGGTTGTAATCGAAAATGGACAAATTACTGAGCGGTTTTCAAAATACATTAATCCAAATAAATCAATCCCTGCTTTTATTGAGCAGCTTACTGGAATCTCTAATCAAATGGTCGAGAATGAACAGCCATTTGAAGCAGTTGCTGAAGAAGTATTCCAATTGCTTGACGGCGCTTATTTTGTCGCCCACAATATCCATTTTGACCTTGGATTTGTCAAGTATGAGCTACATAAGGCGGGCTTTCAGCTCCCAGATTGTGAAGTGCTTGATACTGTCGAGCTCTCACGTATTGTTTTTCCGGGATTTGAAGGGTATAAGCTGACGGAATTAAGCGAGGAGCTTCAGCTGCGGCATGATCAGCCGCACCGGGCTGACAGCGATGCTGAAGTGACAGGGCTTATTTTTTTGGAAATCCTTGAAAAGCTGCGGCAGCTTCCTTATCCGACATTAAAGCAGTTAAGAAGGCTTTCGCAGCATTTTATCAGTGATCTGACGCATTTGTTGGATATGTTCATTAATGAAAACAGACATACCGAGATACCGGGCTATACGCGCTTTTCTTCGTTTTCTGTCAGAGAACCTGAAGCTATCGATGTTCGTATAAATGAGGACGAGAACTTCTCATTTGAGATCGAAAGCTGGGAAGCGGGAAATGAAAAAGCGCTGTCAGAGTTAATGCCTGGGTATGAAAAAAGAGACGGCCAAATGATGATGATGAGAGAGGTGGCTGATGCGTTTGCCAATCGTGAGCATGCGCTGATTGAAGCTCCTCCAGGCATCGGAAAAACGATTGGCTATCTGATTCCGGCTGCGCTTTTTGCCAAGAAATCAAAAAAGCCGGTCATAATCAGCACGTATTCGACGCTTTTACAGCAGCAGATTCTCACAAAGGATTTGCCGATTGTCCAAGATCTGTTTCCATTTCCGGTAACAGCGTCGATTTTAAAAGGGCAATCGCATTATTTATGCCTGTATAAATTTGAGCAGGTACTTCATGAAGAAGATGATAATTATGATGCCGTACTGACAAAGGCACAGCTTCTCGTTTGGCTGACAGAGACAAATACAGGAGATGTAGCGGAACTGAATTTGCCTTCAGGCGGAAAATTGCTGTGGGACAGATTGGCTTATGACGATGACTCCTATAAAAGAAGTCGCAGTGAGCATGTGATCGGTTTTTACGAGCGGGCCAAACAGATTGCTATGCGTTCCGATTTGGTGATCACCAATCATTCTCTTTTGCTGACAGATGAAGGCAGCCAGAAAAAAAGGCTTCCCGAAAGCGGCACATTTATTATTGATGAAGCACACCATTTTGAACGTGCGGCAAGCGAACATTTAGGGAAAAGAGCCACGTACATAGAATTGCATACGAAATTGAGCAGAATCGGCACTCTGAAGGAGCAGGGACTTCTAAAAAAGATGAGACAGCTATTCCAGCGAAACAGCCTGACGGTTGATTCATTTTTCGAATTGGAAGAGTGGCTTCAGCACGTTCAAGCAGAAAGTGATGCTTTCTTCAGCTCTGTACATTCTTTTGTCAAACGAAGAAAACCTAAAGAAGACTTAAACCGTCTAGTGTTTAAGGTGAACAAAGAAAGCCAGGATAAAAGCTGGTCGATCTTAACAGATGGTGCGGAGAGGCTTTGTTCCATGCTGACACATTTGCAGCAGCTTTTTGAGGCGCAGTCATCCCTGATGGAAAAACATTTGAAGGGTATGAAGAGCAAAACCGTCTTTTTAGCCGATGAATACCAAAGAAGCATGAAAGGCTTGCAGCATTACTGTCAGACGTTGCAGAAGCTCTTCTTTGGGTCTGATGACGATGAAGCGGTTTGGATTGAAATAGATGCAAAGGGTGCGAAAAATGCAGTGGCCATTTACGCACAGCCTCTTGAACCTGGTGAACTTCTGGCTGATCAGTTTTTCGCGCGCAAAAATAGTGTGGTGCTGACATCTGCAACCCTTACAGTCGAAGGTTCTTTTCAATTTATGATTGAACGACTGGGACTGAGTGACTTTTTCCCGCGGACAATGAGAATTGAGTCACCTTTTTCTTACGATGAGCGTATGCAGGTAATGATTCCAAAGGAAATGAAATCAATTCAGGATACCGGTCAACCTGAATTTATACAGGATACAGCCCGTTATATCGAACTGATGGCAAAGGAAAAACAGCCTAAAATCCTTGTGCTGTTTACATCCCATGATATGCTGAAAAAGGTTCACCAGGAGCTCAAGCATAACATGAGTGCTTCCGGCATTCAGCTCTTGGCACAAGGGATTACAGGCGGAAGTCCCGGCAAACTGATGAAGACTTTTAAAACATCCAATCAGGCGATCCTGCTCGGAACAAATCATTTTTGGGAAGGCGTTGATTTCCCTGGTGATGAGCTGACAACAGTAATGATCGTGAGGCTCCCATTCCGGTCCCCTGATCACCCGCTTCATGCTGCAAAATGTGAGCTAGCCCGCAAAAAAGGAAAGAATCCGTTTCAAACAGTGTCATTACCGGAAGCTGTGCTGACCTTCAGGCAAGGAATCGGACGCTTGCTGCGTTCTGCGGGAGACAAGGGAACGATTATGATATTGGACAGACGGATTAAAACCGCTGGTTACGGCCGGCTGTTTCTTGATGCCTTGCCGACAACCTCAGTATCCGAAATGACTGACAGCGAGCTTGAAGCTTATGTTGCAGGGGAAAAAGAATAAAAGCCGCATAAAGCGGCTTTTGCGGTGTGGGAGTAGGATGGTGTTTTATTTAAAAGCGGATTTCCCGCTCTGTGATACTAGTATGGCGTGTCCTGAAATGGAGTATGACTAACAATATTTGTTCAAACTGGAGGATGAAAAAATGGAAAGTAAAATCGAAATTCTTTCAACAATTAATGTAGAGCATTCTGATGATCTGTATAAAATTGTGGACACATTGAATCGTACATTGAAAAGAGACAATCTGATGTTCGGCCTTGCGCTGGATGAAGAAAACAAAAACCAAGCCGTTTTTACCATTTATCGTACGTAGGTGAGAAGATGAGAAAAAAAGCATTAATATTTACCGTCATTTTTGGTATTATTTTTTTAGCAGTACTTCTTGTCTCGGCAAGCATTTATAAATCAGCCATGGCACAAAAGGAAGAGGGGCACGAAGCAGCAGCTGCTGAAGCTAAAAAAGAAACCGATCTCGCCAATGTTGATCAAGTCGAAACATTTGTCGGAAAAGAAAAATATTATGTTGTAAAGGGAACGGATAAAAAAGGCACTGCATTATATGTCTGGGTTCCTGCCGATAAAAAAGCAAAAATTCTCTCAAAAGAAGCGAAAGAGGGAATCTCTGAAGACAAAGCGGCGAAAATCATAAAGGATGAAGGGCTGGTTTCAAAGCAAAAAGAGGTTCATCTGGCAAGAGAAGGAAACGTCCTGCTTTGGGAAGTGACGTACTTAGACAAAGAAGGGCAATACAGTTTAAGTTATGTGGACTTTACAACTGGAAAGATTCTCAAAAATATCACGCCTTAAGACGAATTAGGGGGAGTTCAAGTTGAAACTGGCAAAAAGAGTATCCGCATTAACACCATCAACCACACTGGCAATCACAGCGAAAGCGAAAGAACTGAAAGCCGCAGGCCATGATGTCATCGGCTTAGGAGCAGGCGAACCTGACTTCAATACACCGCAGCATATTATTGATGCCGCTGTGCGTTCGATGAACGAGGGCCATACGAAATACACGCCTTCCGGTGGTTTGGCTGAACTGAAAAACAGCATTGCAGAGAAATTTAAACGCGACCAGAATATTGAATACAAACCGTCTCAAATTATTGTCTGCACTGGTGCCAAACATGCTCTGTATACCCTTTTCCAAGTGATTTTGGATGAAGAAGATGAAGTTATTATTCCAACGCCTTACTGGGTAAGCTACCCGGAGCAGGTGAAACTCGCTGGCGGAAAGCCTGTTTATGTAGAAGGGCTTGAGGAAAATCACTTCAAAATTTCGCCTGAGCAGCTGAAAAATGCAATTACGGAAAAAACAAAAGCAATCGTTATTAACTCTCCAAGCAACCCGACTGGTGTCATGTATACGGAAGAAGAACTATCTGCGCTCGGTGAAGTGTGCCTTGAACATGATATCTTGATTGTGTCAGATGAAATTTATGAAAAACTTACATACGGCGGAAAGAAACATGTTTCCATTGCACAGCTGTCAGACAGACTGAAAGAGCAAACGGTCATTATAAACGGCGTATCGAAGTCCCACAGCATGACAGGCTGGAGAATCGGTTATGCGGCAGGCTCTGAAGACATTATTAAAGCGATGACGAACCTTGCAAGCCACAGCACGTCAAACCCGACATCAATCGCACAATACGGAGCGATTGCTGCTTATAACGGGCCTTCTGAGCCATTGGAAGAAATGAGAGAAGCATTTGAACATAGATTAAATACGATCTATGCAAAGCTCATAGAAATCCCAGGGTTCAGCTGTGTGAAGCCGGAAGGTGCTTTTTACTTGTTCCCAAATGCAAAAGAGGCAGCTCAATCTTGCGGTTTCAAAGATGTAGATGAATTTGTTAAAGCGCTTCTCGAGGAGGAAAAAGTTGCGATTGTTCCAGGATCCGGATTTGGCTCTCCTGAGAATGTCCGTCTTTCTTATGCAACATCGTTAGATCTCCTTGAGAAAGCCATTGAAAGAATCAAGCGTTTTGTAGAAAAACATAGCTAACAGATCAAAAAGCGGCTGACAGAAAAGCCGCTTTTTATCTGCATTGACCCGGTTAGTTAAGAGCGGGTATAATAAAGTGATGATAAAAGAGTTCGCGGGGCATTGAGCTTCCGAATGTCTTTCTTGTTTTGGAGGGAAATATGTTGAAAACAACAATCAACCAAGTGTACAAGCACGTAGGTGAGGAAGTAACGATCGGAGCTTGGGTCGCTAATAAGCGTTCAAGCGGGAAAATTGCGTTTTTACAGCTTCGGGACGGTACCGGTTTTATTCAGGGTGTCGTAGTAAAAGCGGAAGTGGAAGAAAGCATTTTCCAAACAGCTAAATCAGTGACGCAGGAAACGTCGCTCTATATAAAAGGGATTGTCAAAGAGGACGAGCGTTCTCCGCTTGGATATGAACTTGCTGTGACAGATATTGAAGTCATTCACGAAGCGACCGATTATCCAATTACACCAAAAGAACACGGAACGGAATTTTTGATGGATCACAGACATTTATGGCTGCGTTCAAAGCGCCAGCATGCGATCATGAAAATCCGTAATGAAATCATTCGCGCGACTTACGAATTCTTTAATAACGAAGGCTTCGTAAAAGTGGATCCGCCGATTCTGACTGGAAGCGCACCTGAAGGAACAACAGAACTCTTTGCGACAAAGTACTTTGATGAAGATGCATATCTGTCTCAAAGCGGCCAGCTCTACATGGAAGCTGCGGCAATGGCTTTAGGAAAAGTATTCTCTTTCGGACCGACATTCAGAGCGGAAAAGTCTAAAACAAAGCGTCACTTAATCGAATTCTGGATGATCGAACCGGAAATGGCGTTTGTAGAATTTGAAGAAAACCTTCAAGTACAGGAAAATTACGTTTCTTTCATCGTGCAATCAGTTCTTAAGAATTGTAAAATTGAATTAAACACATTAGGAAGAGACACGTCAAAACTTGAGCAAATCAAAGCCCCGTTCCCAAGAATCACGTATGATGAAGCGATTGAATTTCTGAAAGAAAAAGGCTTTGACGATATCGAGTGGGGAGATGATTTCGGAGCGCCTCATGAAACAGCGATTGCTGAACATTATGACAAACCGGTATTCATCACTCGCTATCCGACATCCTTAAAACCGTTCTATATGCAGCCGGCTTCTGACCGTGAGGACGTTGTGCTTTGCGCTGACTTGATTGCGCCGGAAGGCTATGGAGAAATCATCGGCGGGTCTGAACGGATTCACGATATGGAACTTTTGGAATCGCGTCTTAAAGAACATGGGCTGGATTCTGACGCATATAAATGGTATGCTGAACTTAGAAAATATGGATCAGTTCCTCATTCCGGCTTCGGCCTTGGATTAGAGCGGACAGTAGCTTGGATCAGCGGAGCGCCTCACGTTCGTGAAACGATTCCGTTCCCAAGACTGTTAAACCGTCTGTATCCGTAATACATTCAAATGAAACAAAAAAGAGTCTCCTGCAAGGGAGACTTTTTACAGTAAAGGGGCAATCACAATCCTTTACAGTAAGAGGTGTGACGATGAAAAAACAGCAATTTATTGATATGCAGGAGCAGGGAACATCAACCATCCCCAATCTTCTGCTCACGCATTATAAACAGCTTGGGCTTAATGAAACAGAACTTATTCTGCTGTTAAAAATTAAAATGCATTTAGAAAAAGGATCATATTTTCCTACACCGAATCAGCTGCAGGAAGGTATGTCAATTTCTGTTGAAGAATGCACAAACAGATTGCGGATGTTTATTCAAAAAGGCTTTCTGTTTATTGAAGAATGCGAGGATCAAAACGGCATCAAGTTTGAGAAATATTCTCTTCAGCCTTTATGGGGGAAGCTGTACGAGTATATTCAGCTTGCACAGAATCAAACACAGGAAAGAAAAGCAGAAGGGGAACAAAAAAGCCTTTATACCATTTTTGAGGAAGAGTTTGCAAGGCCGTTATCGCCTTTGGAGTGTGAAACGCTGGCGATCTGGCAGGACCAAGATCAGCATGACGCACAGCTGATCAAACACGCGTTAAAAGAGGCTGTACTATCAGGAAAACTCAGTTTCCGCTACATTGACCGCATTTTGTTTGAATGGAAGAAAAACGGGCTGAAAACTGTGGAGCAGGCAAAAATACACAGCCGAAAATTCCGGCGTGTACAAGCAAAGCAGAATGAACCGCAAAAAGAGTATAAAAGGCAGGTTCCTTTTTACAATTGGCTTGAACAATAAAGTGAAAAGGTGACAATCGTGTTAAATCTAAAACAAATTGAATTCTGTTTAGACAAGATAGGTGACATGTTTCCTCATGCGGAGTGTGAACTGGTTCATTCCAATCCTTTTGAATTAGTGGTGGCTGTTGCTTTATCTGCGCAATGTACAGATGCACTTGTAAACAGAGTGACCAAAATATTATTCCAAAAATATAAACGGCCGGAAGACTATTTGGCTGTTCCGCTGGAAGAGCTTCAGCAGGATATTAAATCAATCGGTTTATATCGTAATAAAGCGAAAAATATTCAAAAGCTGAGTAAAATGATTATTGAGGATTACGGCGGAGAAGTGCCGAGAGACCGCGATGAGCTTGTCAAACTGCCAGGGGTCGGGAGAAAGACCGCAAACGTAGTGGTATCCGTTGCGTTTGGCGTGCCGGCCATTGCCGTAGATACCCATGTGGAGAGAGTCAGCAAACGATTGGGCATTTGCCGGTGGAAGGACTCGGTTCTGGAAGTTGAAAAGACGCTGATGCGCAAGGTTCCCAAAGAAGACTGGTCCGTTACGCATCACCGGCTTATTTTCTTCGGCAGATATCACTGTAAAGCCCAATCTCCGCGCTGTGCGGAGTGTCCGCTGCTTTCTTTGTGCAGAGAAGGGCAGAAGAGGGATAAAAAAGGACTGGTGAAACGATGACGCAAGCAAAAGAAGTGTTGGCTTCCTATGAGCAATACTTGCGCAGTCTTGGCCAGAAGAGTTCCTCGGATATGAAGAAAACCTTGCAGACCAATCCCGTGTATTTTGATTTCTGCACGGAATTACAAGGCGATTTGCCATGGGAGGACAGCGGGAAATACGTTCCGCTTTTATTTGAAGTGTGGGATGACATCAAAGCATCACTTCTCCCAGTCTTTCAAACACGAAAATCGAGATGTGACCAAAACGAAATGTTAAAGGGCATTGTGTGTTTGCTGGCTTCGTTACATTGGACAGCAGGTGAGCCGGTGAAATCGCTCGATTGGCAAGAACTGAGGGAGAAATCATATCCCGCAAAGCCGATTAATTGGGCTGAACGAGTGGAATTTATTCTTCTTAAACCGACCCAATACCATTGCTTTATTCAGCTTGATGAGCTGATTACCGAAATGAAAAAGCATTTTTATAAATATCATGCGATGAATCGATAAAACCTCCTGTTAAAACGGGAGGTTTTTTATTGTGTACCAAAAAAGCCATCACCCCAAAGGTGACGGCTTTTTTGGTTAATTTGTTTTTTCAATTGATGATGAGTTTGTTTGGGTTTTATTAGATGTGTCTGTTTTATTTTTATTCGTGTCAGAACCTGTTGAATCATTCTTACCAGAGTTCGAATCACCATCCGACGTATCCTGGTTGTTACTGTTGTCGTTATCGTTATCGTTTGATTGGTCTTGGTTATTGTTGTCGGACGGATTGGTGTTCGTATTGTCTTGTTTTTTGTCTTGATCGTTTGTTGAATCATCTGTCTGATCTTGATCCGTCTGACCGTCATCTTTTTGAGTATCATCAGTTTGTGTATCATCCTGAGTCTTCTCATCATCTTGTTTTTCATCATCCGTTTGTTGCTGGTCTTTTTTATCTTCATCGTCTTCAGCTTTTGGCACCTCATAGGATGTGGAAGCTGTACTTTTGCCATCATCACTGACGGCTGTTACTTCGAATTTGTACACAGATCCTGGCTGCACACCCGAAATAACTGCCTCTTTTGCAGAGCTGTTTTGAATTTCCGAGTAGCTGCCGCCGTCAACAGATTGCTTAACAGCAAAGGTCGCATCTCCGTCGTAATTCCAGCTTAACGTTAAAGATTGATTGTCTTTATCGTATTTCACGTTTAAACCGGACAGTTTAGCAGTTTCCTCTTTTTCTTCTTTCTCATATGTTTTAGAAACAGTAGAAGGAGCTGTGCCTTTAACAAAGTACTCTGTGAGCTTCTTATCGCTTGGCGTATTTGGACCTGCCAGTTTTGCAGGGTTTGAGCCTTTTTCTACAGAGGCTTCCACTACGCTGTCAGGCTTCTCAAATGATCCGCTTCCGTCATCGACATCGGCGATGAGCTGGGCGAATATGCGCTTTGCAATCTGTTGCTCTGTTTTATTTAAAGATTTTTTTCCTATCTTATTTTGAGAATCTACACCTGTCCAAACAGCAGCGGTATATTGAGGTGTATATCCTACAAACCATGAATCTGGTACACCGCCTTGTGCGATATTGTATTTTTGCATATCCGCTTCATCAAAGTTTGTTGTACCTGTTTTACCTGCAACTTCCACTCCCGGAACTTGGGCGAGCTGTCCAGTACCTGTCTTAACAGCTGTTTTCAGCATATCTGTAATCATGAAGGCTGTATAATCGCTCATTGCTGATTTTGATTTCGGTGTTAAGTCAAGCTTCGTGCCGTCATTAAATTCTATTGATTTCACAAAATGCGGTTCATTATATGTTCCGTTATTTCCGAATGCACTGTATGCTCCAGCCATAGTTAGAGTAGAGACACCGGGATTACCTTCTCCGAATCCTCCGATAGAATATGATTCATACACTTTTTCTTTATTTAATCCGAGCCCCAGTCCATTAGCAAAATCAACTGCTGCATCTTTTCCGACTGCTTGGAATGCTTTTAGAGCCGGGATGTTACGTGATTGGGCAAGGGCTTCACGCATAGACATGACCCCTTTATAGGAACGGTCAAAGTCTCGGATAGGTGTTCCATTTGAATACGTGTAAGCTGAGTCATCAATTTGCTCGTAAGTTGACCATTTTTTATTTTCAATCACTGGACCGTAGTCGAGAATAGGTTTAATGGTAGACCCAGGCTGTCGCTGGGCTTGGGTCGCGTAATTATAGCCACCAACCGTAGAATCTCTTCCAGCTCCAACCGCCCGAACTTCTCCGGTTTTCGTATCGAGAAGCGTCACACCGCCCTGCATGCCTTCAGTAAATCCGACGGTGTCTCCGTCCATTAATTCATCTAGTTTATCTTGTGCTTTTGTATCTAATGTCGTATAGATCTTTAATCCGTCAGCAGATGGATCGACATCAGATTTTTCATCAATTTCCTTCATAACCTCTTCAACAAATGCGCTGTATTTGTTTGTACTTGCTTTTTCATATTCCTTCTGTGACACGACGCCTTCGTCTTTCACTGCCACTTTTTTCGCTTTGTTATATTGAGAATCAGAAATAAATCCTTGTTTTTTCATCAGACTGAGTACGATGTTCCGTCGTTTTTCCGCTTTATCCGGGTTTTTGACCGGATTGTACGCTGTCGGGCTTTGCGGCATCCCTGCAAGCGTCGCAGCCTGTTCGACAGTCAATTTGCTTAAATCTGTAACGCCGAAAAATTCTTCCGCCGCTTTTCCGATTCCGTATGCTCTAGGAGAAAAATAAATCCGGTTTAAATACATTTCTAAAATTTCATCTTTAGAGTAATTGCGCTCCAGCTGAATCGAAAGCCATACTTCCTGCACCTTCCGTTTCAACGTCTTCTGATGTGAAAGAAGGGAGTTTTTGACGACCTGCTGGGTGATCGTACTTCCGCCTTCAGCCCCGAAGCCGTCTTTAAAGTTGGCAACTAAAGCACCGCCGATACGGACAGGGTCAATCCCGTGGTGCTCATAAAAACGAGCGTCTTCTGTCGCGATAAAGGCTTCTTTTACAACATCGGGAATTTCATCTATCGAGACGTAGGTCCGTTTTTCGGCGCCGACTTCGGCGATCTCTTTTCCATTTTTATCATAAATCGTTGATGAATAAGGCGTCTTCAATTTGCTTTCATCAAGGGACGGCGCATCAGAAACCATGACGGCAAATGTAACAGCACCGCCGACTACGCCTAAAACAAACAGAATGAGTAAAGTGAAAAGGGTCTTTTTAAACAATCCGCCCTTTTTTCGTTTCTTGCCTTTTTTCGGTGAAGGACTCGACTTGCTGTTCGCTTTTCGTCGAGCTTCACGGCTGTTAAATTGATCTGACATAACATCTCAACCTTTCGTTAATCAACCTTTCGCACCAGATGATGGCGAAAAATAAAGCTGTTCAATAATACTAATATAATCAATTCTGGGTGCGTATCCAAGAGAAATCGGATAAGCTGTTTCTTCCAACTCATCTTTTCGAATTGATTTTCTGCCGTTTTTTTCTTTTCTGTCCCAGAAATAAAACAGCTTATCGGCTTCCAAAAAATAAACCTGGTCGAAAGCGGATATAATAACAAAACAAATACCGTCTTGAGCCTTTACCTGCTTCATATGCTCGATTTGATGGTCATGAAAATTCTGCAGGGGGAAAGAGGTCTTGTTTTTCGTTTCTTTCGCCTCAAAATCAATATACCGCCCTTTGTAAATCCCATTGTAGTCTGTTGTCGATGATTGTTTAAAGTAAGCTTCTTTAATCACTGCGGCACTTCTTTTTGGATAATGGACATTTACAATTTGAACAGGTGTCGGCTTTTTGTGTATAACGGCAATTTGGTTTGTCAGATAATACTTATTCGTTTCGTTTAAGTCATCTTCGAGGGTCATTCCGCGATTACTGTAAGACGGGGCCCTTTTCTGACTGTTTTGGGATGAAACCGAATGTTTCGGCTGAAATGTTTTTCCGTTAGGATACCGAATCACTTTCTCATCCTCCTTATTAAACTAATCATGACGGAAGTGAATGAACGTGCAAGAACAACAGACCATCAGAAAGCTTCTGAGCCGGATTGAGCGGCAGACAAAAATAAAAAACGCGGATAACATTTCAAGAACAAATGCTTATAAAGCATTTTACGACCGTCATCCGGAAATCAAATGGTCGCTTTTGGCTTCTTTCGTTTCTCGTAATGCAGGCTGGTCAATGACTGACTTAAAAGGCAGTCTGTTTCAGCTTGGACTCCGTGAGAGACAGCAAAAATGGTTCTTTTTAGCCTATGAAAGAGCGAACTGGCTTATATTTTCGGATGCCTATCCGCAGCTTCTATTATACCAATGGTCAAAAAGAGTCGGGAAACCGCTGTTTCATCTGCTGCATGTGTTTGGCGTCTCACAATTTATGACGGAAGAATGGACCCGTTTTTGGCATGAGCGAAATACGGAGCGGCTAATGTATGCCCTCATTATAAATGAACAAAACACTATCCAAACACCTATTATACAAAATCCTTCGTTTAAAAAGAATGTTTTTGACACGATTCCTTTTTATTTAAGTGATTGGTTGCATTTTAACACCGTTATTTTTCCTTCCTCAAATGGGTTTCTTTACGGCATTTCAGTGAAACGCTTTTCAAAGGCGGAGGAAAGGATAAGGCTGGGAAAGCAGCTGTCTCAATTGCTGTTCAAGCCAGAATTGTTCTCCTCTTTTTATCACTTTTTGCACACAGTGCCGCACACAGGTTCCCGTTTTGATATGGAAAAGATAATCGGGATTACAAAAAGAACATCTCCTATGCTAAGGACATGCTACCCTGAGTTAATCCACTCATTAGACGGAACGAAAACAGATTGGTTTCATGGAAAGATAAAGAAAACGTTCTTTAGGCGCGAGGAATTGCCGAAGCAGATTGAATTGACAGACTGGTATTTACATAAAAAGCGCCAGCTTCATGCGCTTTTTGCGGTGGAGCAGTGGCTGAAAAAATAAAGAAGCAAGGAAATTCCTTGCTTCTTACGTAGAAGGGCGGTTCGGGCCGCCTAATTTTTTATCTAAAGAATCGATTGCCTTAGATTCAGTCTTTTTTTGCTGGCCGGCTTTTTTCGGTCTTGTTTTCATACGGCACCTCCTCACAAGTATCGTTTGCATTAAGGGGGAGGATCATACAATTTTTGCGGGTGTTTTTGTCGAAAACTTCAGCTTTTCGTGGAATACCTGTTTGTTTGGCGATTTGCTTCTAGTTTTGTCATGAGGAAGGAAAGAGCCTTGAGAGCAAAGAATTTTAACCGGGAGAGACGAGGAAAGGGAGGTACACGAATGTCCGGTTATGTTAGCAAGACAGATATTCTCCGTATGCTTTCTGATATAGAAGATGAATTAACGCGAGCTGAGCAAAGCCTGAATCATTCTGTAAATGCATTAGAGGCTGAGATGCGGGAAACGGAAAACGATCGCCTGAGTGTGCTTGAAGAAGAAATCATAGATCTTCATATTTGTATAAATGAGCTGTATCAATCGCCTGAACACAGGTATGCGTTTGAGAAGGTATACCGCATCGGCTGAATTTGCGAGTGAAATTTGGTACGATAGGCATTGAGGTGAAAGATATTGCTATCACAAACTTTGCTGGAAATGACCGAGCAAATGATTGAAGTTGCTGAAAAAGGCGCTGATCGGTATCAGGAAGGGAAAAACAGTAATCATTCTTATGATTTTTTTGAGACGATAAAGCCTGCAGTTGAAGAGAATGATGAACTGGCCGCTCGCTGGGCAGAGGGTGCTCTTGAATTGATAAAAGTCCGCCGGCCTAAATATGTGCATAAAGAGCAAATTGAGACCGTAAAGGATAATTTCCTGGAATTGGTCCTTCAATCATATGTTCATCATATTCATAAAAAACGATTCAAGGACATCACTGAGTCAGTCCTTTATACATTGCACGCAGTAAAGGATGAAATTGCAAGAGAAGACAGCCGGTAAAAGGCTGTCTTCTCAGCTTGTAGAGAAAACGGTGTTTTTTTCTACAAGCTTTTTTGTTTTGTGCTGTTTCTTTACATATTCATCTGATTTCAGGTGCAGAAAAAGCACTCCCACATGCCTAGCCTTGCTTGGCTAGGTATGTGGCAATCTTCTTCATGTTTTGGCATGCGGCTGTGAGGAGAACTTGTTCGCTCACATTCCGTTTTCCCCTCAACCTGCAATAGCGAAGCCCGTGCAGTTGTTTTGAATCTGCAAAGCTTCGCTCTATTTTTTCTTTTCTTTTTTTGTAGAGGTTTTTTCCTGAAACAGACAAGCGATTTTGTCTGACCTTTTCTTTATGATCTTCCCATACATGCCGAGTAATCACTTTCTGCTGATTCTTTGATTTTGTACAGTTTTTAAGCAGCGGGCATGAGGAACATATTTCAGGATTTGATTTGTATGACCGGTAGCCTTTTCGGTCAGTTGTTGAGTATGTAAGTGTTTGGTGATTTGGACAAATGTATCTGTCTTGTTCACTGTCATAATGAAATTTCCATTTTGGAAACAACCCTCGGGTAGGGTGATAACGTCTATGTGCGATGACACCAAAGATTTGTCGGTCAGATAATCCTTTACAGATCGGAGTCGTTAAATATCCGGAATCAAGGGCGACGGCTTCTACTTGAAAACCAAATCGTGCGATTTGGTGATCCAATCGGTCAAGATAGGGCACAGAATCATGGACATTTCCGGGTGTGACATAGGCATCGGTGATAATGTTGAATTTCATATCTGTTGTACGGTGATCTAAATAGAAAAAACCTTCTGGTTTGTTTTCACGATACAGATAGCCACTTTCCGGATCGGTTGTACTGTGGCGGATCTCTTTTTCAGCTTTCACCTCCTCTTTGGCTGTTAATGGCTTTTTTCCGTGTTCCTCCCGATCCTCTTGAATGGCTTCATTTAAATCCTTGATATAGTTTTGGGTATCCTGCGCAATTGTTTTTCTTGTGTATTTATGCCTGTTGGCATTGGCTTTAAGGTGTGTGGAGTCAGTGAATAGGACACGTCCGCCCACCATGTCATGATTGATGGCCTGAAGAACGATCTCATCAAAAATATCTTGGAAGATGGTTGTATCTTTAAAACGTGTGCGTCTGTTCCAGCTGATGGTGGAGTGGTGTGGAACTGGATCGTTTATGTTCAATCCGAGAAACCATCTGTACGCCATATTGTAGTAAATTTCTTTTTCGAGCTGTCTTTCTGAACGGATACCATAGAGGTATCCGATAAACATCATTTTGAATAAAATCAGCGGATCAAGTGAGGGGCGGCCTTTGTTTTCACTGTAGTAAGGCTTAACCTTTTCAATGATAAAAGAGAAGTCTATGTATTGATCGATTTTTCGAAGCAGATGATCCTCTTCGACAAGTTGGTCGAGAAGAACAAATTCGGCTGCGTTTTGAGAAGAATTTCTTGTGTGGAACATGGGAAAGACACCGTCCTTTTGAAGTCTTTCTTTTATTTTATTACAGAAGAATGGATATTTTAAGAAAAAATAAAGGCTGTCGAGATTTTCTCGACAGCCTGAGAAGACAGCCGGTAAAAGGCTGTCTTCTTTTCGTTTTTATAGGGGGCCGGACGTTAATTCATCTCATATGCCGGGCTTTCTGCTCCATTTGCTTCGAGAACCTTCATACTGTTACGAAACTCAGTTATGCTGAGATGTCCTTGAATATAGAGGAACTTGGCAAAGTCCATCAGTTTATTCATACAGTCTGTTTCATATTTCTTCATTTCTGCAAAACGTTTGCTTAAGTATGATACGTTCATTATGGTGCATCCCCTCTCATCTGTATTGAAAATATGGTACCATAATGATTCGACTTTTTTCTGTTTTTAAAAAATTTAAACTTTCGACACAATTTGACAAATGCTAATCATCACTTGTGACACAAACAATAGAAGTCATTCATACATATATAGAAGAGAAATATGTTGTGTTTAGGGGGGAATCGCAATGAACAGGAGCTCTCGAAGCTATCCTCGGCAAATGGGCTATTATGATCCTCAGCAAATGCAAGGATATTATCAGCAGGCTGCACCCGGTTATTTAGAGCAACAACTGCCTCAGCAGCATTATGGACAGCAGGATTATTATCAGCCCTATGCTCCGATCCAGCCTATGCCTATGCAGCCGCCTGTATTTTCTAACCCTTATCCTATCCCAAGGCCTAATCAACAGCAGCCTTCGCAATTTCAAAGCATTATGTCGCAGTTCAAAAAAGCCAATGGGCAATTTGATTTTAATAAAATGATGGATACGACAGGTCAAGTAATGAGTGCAATGAATCAGGTCGGATCTTTAATAAAGGGATTTACCAGCTTTTTTAAATGATAGAAGCATGAATGAATCGTTCATTCATGCTTATTTTTTGGAAAGAAAAGTGTCATTGTCTGCTCGTTCCAAGACGTTTCCGTATCTTCTTGGCGAACTTCATAAGGCAGCTGAACCGTTCTTGTCATGCTTGTAAAGGTAGCCTCATTTTGGTGTTTCTGTTTTTCTTGGAGTGTTACATGGAGATACCTCGATTTAACATCAACGACGATCTCGCCATCTCGAAACGTCGCCGGAATGGTAATATCGATATACAGCCCAGTATCTCTTTCTCTGACATGTATGGTCGTCTGCACATCCTTTAAACTCGAGTTGATCAGGTTCTGAAATCCGTTTATAAGGTTGCCGAACGCTGAGGATTGAAAAAGAGTGTCGATTGCCTCCGTTATGATTTCTTCTTTCTTTTGCAGTTCGTTCTTTTTGTCATCATAGAATTCCAATTTCGCCACCGCCTTTTTTAACCAGATTATGCGTCTATGCCAGATGTTGTTATAAATTGAAGCAAAATTGAAAGTATGGTTAAATAGTGGTGAATGAAGGGATAACGGTTGAAGTGAATGAGAAGGGAGAAAATACATTGCTGAAAAAATTATTCGGAATGGGCAAAACTCAGGAAAAGGTGACAGAAGAGGTTATTTATTCTCCGGCAGACGGTACAGTAATGGACCTGTCAGATGTGCCGGACCCTGTTTTTTCACAGAAAATGATGGGAGAAGGAATAGCGGTGGAACCTTCTAGCGGTGAAATCGTTTCTCCCGCTGAAGGTGAAGTCATTCAGATTTTCCACACCAAACACGCCGTTGGCATTCGGACTCGCTCGGGAATTGAGCTGTTAATTCATGTCGGGCTGGAGACAGTCAATATGAACGGAGAAGGATTTACTGCCCACATTAAAGAAGGGGATAAAGTGAAGGTCGGTGACCCGCTGATTACATGTGATTTGGAATTAATAAAAGAAAAAGCGAGCAGCACAGTCATCCCAATCGTTATAATGAATGGTGAGGCTGTAGGATCAATTGTACCGGCAGGCGAAAAGGCTGCTCGTAAAGGCGAATCAAAGCTCCTTACAATAAAAGCGAAATAAGCAGGGCGTATGCCTTGCTTTTTTTATTCAACTGTATAAAATTTGCACCTAGCCATGCAAACAAATATTCGGTAAACTGTACTTGACAAAGAGGTGTAAAGAATGAAAAAGAAATCACTGACTGAACTCATTTCTGATTTAAAAGGAAATGAAAACGTTGTGAATTGGCATGAAATTGAGCCTCGGGAAGCAAAAACAAGGCCTATGCCCGAAAGTATAGACGAGAGAATCAAAGCGGCCCTTTCGAAAAGGGGCATTGATGAACTATATACTCACCAATATTCCGCTTTTCAATATGTGCAAAAAGGAGAGAGCATCGTTACCGTAACGCCAACAGCATCAGGAAAAACGTTATGCTACAACCTCCCAGTCCTGCAGTCCATCGCCCAAGATGAAACAAACCGGGCGTTATATTTATTTCCGACTAAAGCGCTGGCACAAGACCAAAAGAGCGAGCTAAATGAAATTATTGATGAAATGGGCATTGATATTAAAAGCTTTACATATGACGGGGATACGTCTCCGGCAATCAGACAAAAGGTGAGAAAAGCAGGTCATATTGTCATTACAAACCCCGATATGCTGCATTCTGCCATTCTACCGCATCATACGAAATGGGTCAGTTTGTTTGAAAACCTTAAGTATATCGTCATCGATGAGCTTCATACGTATCGAGGTGTGTTCGGCAGCCATGTAGCAAATGTGATCCGGCGGCTAAAGCGGATCTGCCGATTTTATGGAAGTGATCCGGTTTTTATTTGTACTTCCGCAACAATTGCCAACCCAAAGGAATTGGGAGAGCAGCTGACAGGCAAACCGATGCGGCTGGTTGATGACAACGGCGCCCCGAGCGGACGCAAGCATTTTGTGTTTTACAATCCGCCAATTGTGAACAAACCGCTGAATATTAGAAGGAGCGCAACCGCAGAAGTGAATGAACTGGCGAAAGAGTTCCTTAAAAACAAAGTGCAGACCATTGTTTTTGCCAGAAGCAGAGTTCGGGTGGAAATTATTTTAAGCCATATTCAGGAGCTTGTGAAAAAAGAGATTGGAACAAAATCAATCAGAGGCTATCGGGGAGGCTATCTGCCGAAAGAGCGAAGAGAAATCGAAAAAGGCCTGAGAGAAGGCGACATTTTAGGAGTGGTCAGTACGAATGCCTTAGAGCTTGGTGTTGATATCGGCCAGCTGCAAGTGTGTGTAATGACGGGGTATCCCGGAAGTGTTGCAAGTGCTTGGCAGCAGGCCGGACGAGCCGGCAGAAGACACGGTGAATCTTTGATTATCATGGTAGCCAATTCAACACCGATTGACCAATATATTGTGCGGCATCCTGAATATTTCTTTAATCGTTCGCCGGAATCTGCAAGAATCAATCCGGAGAATTTGATTATTTTAGTAGACCACTTAAAGTGTGCGGCTTATGAGCTTCCTTTTAGAGCTGATGAAGAATTTGGTCCCATGGAAGTCAGTGATATTCTTGAATATCTTCAGGAAGAGGCTGTTCTTCACCGCAACGGCGAACGGTACCATTGGGCAAGTGAGTCGTTCCCTGCTTCAAACATCAGTTTGCGTTCCGCCTCCCAGGAAAATGTCGTTATAGTTGATCAGTCGGATATTGCAAATGTAAGGATTATCGGTGAAATGGACCGTTTTAGCGCGATGACGCTTTTACATGATGAAGCAATTTATTTGCATGAAGGCGTTCAGTATCAAGTTGAGAAGCTCGATTGGGACCATAAAAAAGCGTATGTCAGAAAAGTCGATGTCGAATATTATACGGATGCAAACCTGGCAGTTCAGCTGAAGGTATTAGAAATCGATAAAACGAAAGAAAAAAGCCGTACGTCATTGCACTACGGAGACGTCACTGTCAATGCCCTGCCGACCATTTTTAAAAAAATAAAAATGACCACTTTTGAAAATATTGGGTCTGGACCTATTCATTTGCCGGAAGAAGAACTGCATACAAGTGCAGCTTGGCTCGAAATCAAAACAGCGGATGAAGACATCGGGGAAAAGACACTGGAACAGCTGCTTCTTGGCATCTCGAATGTGCTGCAGCATATTGTCCCTGTGTATATCATGTGTGATCGAAATGATGTTCATGTTGTTTCTCAAATCAAAGCAGCCCATACCGGATTGCCAACCATATTTTTATATGATCATTATCCGGGCGGTATCGGTTTGGCGGAGGAAGTCTTTAAACGTTTTTCAGACATTAATGAAGCGGCGAAACAACTGATTACACATTGTCCTTGTCATGACGGCTGTCCGTCTTGTATAGGTACGGAAATAGAAGGGATAAAAGCAAAGGAAAGAATTTTGCAGCTGTTGGATCAAATGTCGTAAGGAGGGGGGGCCGGATATGTCATTAAAAGGGAAACTCCATCGGATGAAAAAGCACATGGTGCTCGACGAAGGAGAACAAAAAATAGAAGCAGGCAAACAAGAAAACCACTATGATGACATCCCGTTTTTAGAAGAGTGGGAGGCTTTTGGCATGAAGCCTTTCATCTTCGAAGATGAATATTGCCTCATCAGAGAAGTAGAATATCCGCTTTCTCACCGCCATGGGTTATACAGCTTTTTTGAGCTTGAGGAAGTGATCACACTGTGGAATCAAAGCGGTCTGTCGCATACGTTGTCAGCAAAAGGGTATAACAAAAACAACCTCTTTTTCTTTGATACAGAAACAACCGGTCTTGGGGGTGGAGCTGGGAATACCATTTTTTTGCTTGGGCATGCGAGAGTATATGAAGACCGAGTGACAGTCAAACAGCATCTTTTGCCCAAACCGGGGAACGAAGTCGCCTTGTACCAAAGCTTTTTAAGCGAGGTTGACATTACATCACTTGTGACCTACAACGGCAAAGCCTTTGATTGGCCGCAGGTGAAAACAAGGCACACCTTGATCCGTGACAGACTTCCGAAGCTTCCGGAGTTTGGCCACTTTGATCTTTTGCATGGAGCTAGACGCCTGTGGAAACACAAAATGGACCGCGTATCTCTTGGTACGGTTGAAAAAGAGGAGCTCGGCATCCGCAGACTAGAAGACACACCGGGCTACTTGGCGCCAATGCTTTACTTTCATTTTATAAAGGCGCAAGAGCCGGACCTTTTAAAAGGTGTCCTGCATCATAATGAAATGGATGTGTTATCACTCATTTCATTGTACATCCATATGTCTAAAAAAATCCTTTCAGAATCACATGCGCCAAAAGAACACAGTGAAGCCTATGCTATGGCGAAATGGTTTATGGCTCATAAAGAAACGGACCAAGCGATCAAGCAGTTGGAAAGGCTTATAGAAAAATCGTTTGAGGACCAGGACAGTGCACGGCTGGATTTATCGCTCCTGTACAAAAAACAAAACCGCTTGGAAGAAGCAGTGCCGCTTTGGGAAAAGCTGTCCCGCTCGCAAAACCAGAAGTGCAGATACGCTGCTGTAATAGAGCTCGCGAAATATTTTGAGCATAAGAAAAAAGAATTCGGAAAAGCATTGCATATAGCAGAGCAATTGCTTAGCGAGGCGGCATGCTTATCAGAGAAAGAAACTGAAAAACTGCATGTGAGAATTGCCCGGCTGAAGAGGAAATATTCCTCTTAAATATTCCCCGGGAAAGCGCAAAAGACGACTTGTTTCGCCATGAATTTTTTTGCTGAATTCACATTGATTTTGTTGTAGAATAGCGGCGAATCCTGTAAAATGACGTTAGTTATTTTTAAAGGGAGAGTTGGTATGTATAAGGGTGTTTTTTACTTGTTCTTTGTTGTGGTATTTTTGATTGCTTTTGTGTTTTCAAACTTTAAAGACAGCTTAATTGCACACTTTTAAAATAGGTCTTTGCATCAGAACATGTACCCCTTATTTTTCATAGCTTAGTATTGTAATAAAGTTTATGGAAAGGGGATTTTATCATGCATCACTGCAGACCGCATATGATGGCGCCAATTGTCCATCCTACTCATTGCTGTGAACACCATACGTTTTCGAAGACTATCGTGCCGCACATTCACCCACAGCATACAACAAACGTAAACCACCAGCATTTTCAGCACGTTCACTACTTTCCACACACTTTCTCAAATGTTGACCCGGCTACGCATCAGCATTTTCAAGCAGGAAAACCTTGCTGCGACTACTAGTATGGAAAACGTGCAGCTTGATGGTGTAAACAATGTAGCACAACAAATGGGGCCCACGGGAGCCCCATTTTTTAAAGCAGGTGAAATGATGAAAGTACTGGCAATTACGGGCTATAAACCGTTTGAACTCGGGATATTTAAGCAGGATGATAAGGCGCTGTATTACATAAAAAAAGCCATTAAGAACCGGCTGATTGCTTTTTTGGATGAAGGATTAGAATGGATTTTAATTTCGGGCCAGCTTGGAGCGGAGCTGTGGGCGGCAGAAGCTGCATATGATTTGCAGGAGGAATACCCTGACTTAAAGGTAGCTGTCATCACACCATTTTACGATCAGGAAAAGAACTGGAAAGAACCGAATAAGGAACTGTATGAAGCAGTTCTGGCTCAGGCAGACTATGAAGCAAGCCTGACTCACCGTCCTTATGAAAGTCCGCTTCAATTCAAACAAAAAAATCAGTTCTTCATTGATAAGTCCGACGGGCTTCTTCTTTTATATGACCCGGAAAAGGAAGGCTCCCCTAAGTATATGCTTGGGACAGCGGAAAAAAGGCGCGAAAAGGATGGCTATCCCATCTACTTTATTACAATGGATGACTTGAGAGTGACAGTAGAGGAAGACAGCTACTCATAGCAATAAGAGAAATTTGACAACCGTACAGATTTCTGAAAAAATATATGTGATGATTCACGATACGAGGTGAAAAAGATGCTTGCTGATAAAGTAAAGCTTTCTGCGAAAGAAATTTTGGAAAAAGAATTTAAAACAGGCGTTAGAGGCTACAAGCAAGAAGACGTTGACAAATTTTTAGATATGATTATTAAGGATTATGAAACCTTCCATCAAGAAATTGAAGAACTGCAGCAGGAAAATCTGCAGCTGAAAAAACAGCTTGAAGAAGCCAGCAAAAAACAGCCTGTGCAATCTAACACAACAAACTTTGATATTTTAAAACGGCTGTCTAACTTAGAAAAACACGTTTTTGGCAGCAAGCTTTATGATTGATCTCGCTTGAAAAAAATGGCGCTTGTAAATTGTAATCAGTTGTTATATAATAATTCATGTTCTTAACGTTCGGGTAATCGCTGCAGATCTTAAATCTGTAGAGGAAAGTCCATGCTCGCACGGTGCTGAGATGCCCGTAGTGTTCGTGCCTAGCGAAGTCATAAGCTAGGGCAGTCTTTAGAGGCTGACGGCAGGAAAAAAGCCTACGTCTTCGGATATGGCTGAGTATCCTTGAAAGTGCCACAGTGACGAAGTCTCACTAGAAATGGTGAGAGTGGAACGCGGTAAACCCCTCGAGCGAGAAACCCAAATTTTGGTAGGGGAACCTTCTTGACGGAATTCAACGGAGAGAAGGACAGAATGCTTTCTGTAGATAGATGATTGCCGCCTGAGTACGAGGTGATGAGCCGTTTGCAGTACGACGGAACAAAACATGGCTTACAGAACGTTAGACCACTTACATTTAAAATGATGAAAACAAGCTCTCCCGTATAAGGAGAGCTTTTATCTTGAAAAGAGAAAAGTTTTAAAAGACAGGGTGATACGATGAAGAAGTATACACTAATTGCAACGGCGCCGATGGGCATTGAAGCTGTTGTCGCAAAGGAAGTACGAGATTTAGGATACGAATGCAAGGTTGATAACGGGAAAGTTATCTTTGAAGGTGATGCACTTGCCATCTGCCGTGCGAACCTTTGGCTTAGAACAGCCGACCGCATAAAGGTTCAGGTTGCTTCTTTTAAAGCGAAAACATTTGATGAACTGTTTGAAAAAACGAAAGCGATTAACTGGCGCTCATTTATACCTGAAAACGGGAAATTCCCTGTCATCGGAAAATCGGTAAAATCAACACTTGCAAGCGTTCCCGACTGTCAGCGGATCGTCAAAAAAGCAATTGTCGAAAAGCTCAAGCTGCAGTCCGGCAAAGCCAATGATTGGATTGAAGAAACAGGTGCCGAGTATAAAGTCGAAATTTCTTTATTGAAAGATCAGGCTTTGATTACACTGGACTCATCAGGGACAGGCCTTCACAAACGAGGATACCGTGTCGATCAGGGCGGTGCGCCGATTAAAGAAACACTTGCTGCCGCTTTGGTGCAATTAACCAATTGGACGCCGGACCGCCCGTTTGTTGATCCTTTCTGCGGCTCCGGAACAATCGCGATAGAAGCGGCGCTAATCGGTCAAAACATCGCCCCGGGATTCAATCGCGATTTTGTTTCAGAGGATTGGGAATGGATCGGTAAAGATCTGTGGAACAAAGCGCGGCTTGAAGTCGAAGAGAAGGCAAATTATGACCAGCCGCTTACAATTTTCGCTAGCGACATAGACCACCGCATGGTTCAAATAGCAAAAGAAAATGCAGAGGAAGCAGGATTGGGAGATCTAATCCAGTTCAAACAGATGCAGGTCAAAGACTTTACCACAAATCTGGAGTTTGGCGTAATTGTCGGCAACCCGCCATATGGAGAGCGTCTCGGCGAGAAAAAAGCCGTTGAGCAGATGTACAAAGAAATGGGGAAGGCGTTCGAGCCGCTTGATACTTGGTCTGTGTATATGCTGACATCAAATGAAAACTTTGAGGAAGCATATGGCAGAAAAGCAACGAAGAAACGAAAGCTCTTTAACGGGTTTATTAAAACGGATTATTATCAATATTGGTCAAAAGTAAGGCCGCAGCGAAAGAAAACAGAAAACGCATAAAAAGAAGACGCTCTGCATGCGTCTTCTTTCATCTTTCAGCCCTATTCTATCGTTACCAACGGTGAGCTTTCGCGTTGCTTCTCAATATAATGTTGGTTTGGGACATTTCAGTGTGACCGTTTACTTGAGACTTAGAACGTTTAGGCCGCGTCCAATTGTGATGAAACAGTTCAGAATGCTGATCTAATCGGTTTCTATAACTCATGTCAACATCACTCCCTGATAGAATATTGTTGATAAGACGGATAATCCGGAGACGGAATATCAAGTGTAGTTTGTGCATGTTTCGGTGATAACATGCGGGAAGCATGTATATATAATGAAAAGTTCGCATACAATGATGATTATTTCCATCAGAGGTGATCTCATGCTGAACAGCGAACATTTTAATCTTATTCAAAGGGCGCTTGACGCAACAGCAAACGAGCTGAAGGAGCTCGGGACTGAATCGTCTCCGTCTGTGATTTCGCATGCGCAAACTGATTTAGAAAAAGCGGTAGAACATATTTATTCAACAGACCATCCTTTTTTATCGTCGCATGTGATCAATCGTAAGTAAACTGCAAAAAACTTGGCATTGCCAAGTTTTTTTATTGTATTCATCAGCGGAAAATGATATTATTGGTGGTCTGAATGTCGAATAGTTGGGGGTTGGAACTAGGTGACAACATCACGTTTGCCTTTTTCTTTAACGAAAACAAAGAATTTTTATGAAGAATTGAACAATTGGATTGGTGACGTGTTTTACGATATCCTTCCCGAAAAAGGGTTTGATCTTCGGGACGAGCAAGTATTTATGGCTTTTCAGCTGGAGCGGGCGTTTAAAGAGAAAAAAGTCATGTTCGCCGAAGCTGGAGTGGGAACGGGGAAAACGCTGGTTTATCTTCTTTTTGCAATCAGCTATGCAAGGTATGTCGGCAAACCCGCCATCATCGCTTGTGCAGATGAAACATTAATTGAACAGCTAGTGAAAAAAGAGGGCGATATTTCTAAGCTGGCTGAGCATCTTGATCTGAAAATTGATACAAGGCTGTCAAAATCACATGAGCAATATTTATGCTTGAAGAAGCTTGAAAAAACAATGCAGCGTTCTGATGATGATAAATGGCTGGATCTTTATGAGTCGTTACCGTCATTTGTCCACGAGTCACAGGCGATGCAGCGCTTTTATCCGTATGGCGACCGTAAGCAGTACGCAAATCTATCGAATGAAGAGTGGTCTGACGTAAGCTACGACTCGTTTCAGGACTGTCTGACTTGTGATATGAGACACAGATGCGGTCTGACGCTTTCCAGGAATTATTACCGCAAGTCAACGGACTTAATCATTTGTTCCCATGATTTTTATATGGAGCATGTGTGGACGGAAGAATCACGCAAACGAGAGGGCCAGTTGCCGCTCTTGCCTGATCATAGTGCAGTTGTATTTGATGAGGGGCACTTGTTAGAGTTTGCTGCGCAAAAAGCGCTAACCTATAGAGTGAAGCAGTCTACTCTTGAATTGTTTTTAGAACGGTTGCTGCAAAATGACATCAGAGAAGAGTTTGCAGAATTGATTGAAGATGCGCTTCTCGCAAACGACGAATTTTTCTATGTTCTTTCTGAAGAATCAAAGGAAGTAGCCGGTTCACACCGTTTAGAAATAACAAATGACCAGCGTGTCAAAAAGGCGGCGGACGAGCTTTGCCGTTTACTTGATAAAATCGGTGAGGCACTTGTATTTGAGTCTGAAATGTATACGATTGATCAATACGAGTTGTCAGTAGTGGAAGAATATGTTGAACAAATGGCGTATTCATTATCTCTATATCAAAAGGATGCGATCAGCTGGCTGGAGAAAAAGGAAGCAGAATCAACTTTTGTCGTGATGCCGAGAACGGTAGCAGAAGTACTTGGCGAAAAAGTGTTTTCTAAGAAAATTCCTTATATCTTTTCTTCTGCTACGCTGTCAGAAGGCGGTTCGTTTGATTATATTGCCGACAGTCTTGGGATTCATGATTATTTGTCATTAACTGTTGATTCCCCTTATGATTATGACGAGCAAATGAGTATTAATCTATACGCAAAAACAGATATGGCCGCTGAACAAAAAACGGCTGAAACGATTGAAACAATCAAACGTTACAAAGGAAGAACGCTGGTGCTTTTCCCTTCTTTTGAAGAATTAAACGAGTTTAAAGAGCTGTCGGTGGCATGGGAGCTGCCGTATCCAATTTTCTTCGAAGGTGATGAGGAAATCAGCAGCTTAGTAGAGAAATTCCAAGAGGAAGAGGAAACAGTACTTTGTTCAGTTCACTTATGGGAAGGACTCGACATTCCCGGTGACGCATTGAAGAATGTTACCATTTGGTCATTGCCGTTCCCGCCACACGATCCTGTATTTACAGCGAAGCGCAACGGAGCGAAAAAAGATCCGTTCGAAGAAGTTGATCTGCCATATATGTTGTTACGTGTACGGCAGGGCATCGGGCGCCTGATTCGCTCGAATCAAGACAGCGGCTCGATTCACATTTACGCTGGCGGAGAAAATGAACGCATCATTGATGAGGTCAAAAAGGTCTTGCCTGTTGAACCGCACATGATGTAATGGAAAAAAGCTGACGATCGTTCGTCAGCTTTTTTTATTTGTCAGCGGGATAGCCAGCCGCCATCAACTGCTAAAATATGTCCATTTACATAATCTGAAGCACGTGATGCCAAAAAGACTGCAGTCCCCCCGATATCATCCGCTTGGCCCCAGCGGCCGGCAGGAATTCTCTTTAAAATGTCCTCATTTCGCTTTTCGTCATCCCGAATAGGCTTTGTATTCGCAGTAGAAATATAGCCTGGGGCGATTGCGTTGACCTGAATACCTGACGCTGCCCACTCATTTGCAAATGATTTTGTCAAACCGGCAACAGCGTGTTTGCTCGCGGTGTAAGCCGGAACGAGGATGCCGCCTTGAAAAGACAGGAGAGAGGCAATATTAATAATCTTTCCATGACCTCTTTTCAGCATGTGCCTGCCAGCAAGCTGTGTCAGAATAAACAGGCTGTTTAGATTGACATTCAGTACGTGCTGCCAGTTCTCTTCTGGAAAATCTGCCGCTTTTTCCCGATGAATAATGCCGGCATTATTGACAAGGATGTCGATCTGCCTGTTTTCAAACAGCTCAGCTGCAGAATCCTTTATCGCTTCCGGCTTGCTCATGTCCAATGTAAAAGATGTAAATATCCGGCCTTCCTGTTCCACAAGCTGCTGTGTTTCAGACAGGCTGCTTTTATGTGATGTGCCGATAATATCAGCGCCAGCACCGGCTAGGGCTTTGGCAATTCCTTGACCGATCCCTGTTCCAGGGCCTGTCACCAGCGCTGTTTTTCCTTCTAATGAAAAGGCGTCATGTAGATAACCCATCTTATTTCAGCCCATCCATCGGAATGAGATCCATGTCCGTAAATGTGTAATTTTCTCCAGCCATCGCCCACACAAAGCTATAGTTTGATGTTCCTGCGCCAGAATGAATAGACCAAGCGGGAGAAAGGACAGCCTGCTCATTTCCAACAACAAGATGGCGTGTTTCGTCCGGCTGGCCCATGAAATGAAATACCTTTGAGTCCTTTTCAAGATCCAGATAAAGATAAGCCTCCATCCGACGGTCATGAACGTGTGCTGGCATGGTATTCCAGTTGTTGTTTTGATCTAACATCGTTATTCCCATCATCAGCTGACAGCTTTTAATGCCATCCTGATGAATGACTTTGTACAGACTTCTGACATTAGACGCTACATCATCACCAAGGCGGTCCGGTGTCAGTTCAGCTAGGGCGGCTTTTTGTGTCGGATAGCTTTTGTGGGCGCAAGCGGAGACGAAGTAAAACTTCGCTTTTTCACCGTTCAGGCTTGAAAATGATACATCCTGATTACCCATTCCGATATAGAGAAAATCCTTTGTTTGAAGCACATATTTATCATCGCCGACTCTAACGGCACCAGGCTGGCCGACATTAATAATCCCGATTTCACGCCGTTCCAAAAAGAAGTCTGTTTTTAGAAAATCACCTGCATCAAGCTTCAGTTCACTTTGCCCTGGAGCCGCTCCGCCGATGACAACCCGGTCTTCATGTGAGTAATACATCGTAAGTTTGTTTTCTGTAAATAAAGAATCCATTAAGAAATGACTGCGAAGCTCCTCTGTTGTAAAGCGTTTTACTTGTTCAGGATGTACAGAATAACGATTTTCCATTATATTTCCCCCTTGGTTAGGATTTCAGCAGCACTTGAATGAAAATATTTTGGTAACGGTTTCAAAGAAAATTTTAGGATAAATAGTGAAAAGAGTCAATGAAAAAATAATGAATTAACACATTATTAAAAAAACTCTTTCCAAATTTTAAAATTATGGTATTCTTTTGTTGTAACGGTTTTGAAATCGGTTTCAAATATATGAGATACAGGAGCACTTGAATGAAAAAGAAAACAACAGGCCATACAACCATCAAAGATGTAGCTGAATGTGCAGGAGTTTCGAAATCGACAGTTTCCCGCTATATTAACGGAAAAATTGACGCGATTTCTCCTGAAAAAGTGAAAAACATTAAAAAGGCAATCGCAGAATTGAATTATCGGCCGAGTAAAATGGCACAAGGTTTGAAAATAAAAAAAAGCAAGTTAATCGGATTTGTTGTGGCTGACATTACAAATCCTTTTTCGGTCGCTGCTTTCAGGGGAGTCGAAGAGGTTTGTGATCAATATGGTTACAGCATTATGGTGTGCAACACAGATAACAGTCCTGAAAAAGAGCGGGAAATGCTCTTAAAGCTAGAAGCCCATTCGGTTGAGGGCTTGATATTAAACGCAACAGGGGAAAACAATGATGTACTCCGCGCTTTTGCTGAACAGCAAATTCCAACAATCTTAATTGACCGGAAACTGCCGGATCTGAAATTGGATACCGTAACGACTGACAACAGATGGATCACAAAAGAGATTCTTCAGAAGGTGTACAGCAAAGGGTATACTGATGTCGCGCTGTTTACCGAACCGATTTCCTCTATCAGCCCTCGTGCAGAAAGAGCAGCTGTGTATCAGGAAATGGCTTCGGTTCATAATGTGAACGGGCTTGTCAGATTGCATGAAATTGACGTAAAGGACAAGGAGCAGCTTAAGGCGGCGCTTCGTTCTTTTCACAAGGAAATGCCGGAGCAAAAAAAAGCGATTCTGGCTTTGAATGGCTTGATTATGCTGAAAATCATCAGCTGTATGGAAGAGCTTGGCCTGCGCATCCCTCAAGATATAGGGATTGCAGGATTTGATGATACAGAATGGTATAAACTGATCGGTCCAGGCATTACAACGATCGCCCAGCCGTCACATGATATGGGCAGGACGGCTATGGAACGTGTATTAAAAAGGATTGAAGGTGACAAAGGAGCGCCTCAAACCATTGAATTAGAGGCAAAAGTCATCATGAGAAAATCACTTTAATCCTAGGTGCCCTCAACTAAGAGGAGGTTGGGAAGAGATGAAGCTTGATGCGGTGACATTCGGGGAATCAATGGCTATGTTTTACGCAAATGAGTATGGAGGCCTTCATGAAGTATCCACTTTTTCTAAAGGGCTTGCCGGAGCAGAAAGCAATGTCGCCTGCGGCCTGGCCAGACTCGGATTCCGAATGGGATGGATGAGCAAGGTCGGCAATGATCAGCTCGGAACGTTTATTGTACAGGAACTTAAAAAAGAGGGAGTGGATGTGTCCCGCGTGATCCGCTCGCAGGACGAAAATCCCACTGGGCTGCTGCTGAAGTCAAAAGTGAAAGAAGGCGACCCGCAAGTTACCTACTATAGGAAAAACTCAGCTGCAAGCACATTAACTTCTGCTGAATATCCGAGAGATTATTTTCAATGCGCAGGCCATTTGCATGTGACAGGCATTCCGCCTGCTTTATCAGCCGAGATGAAAGACTTCACGTATCATGTCATGAACGACATGAGAAACGCAGGGAAGACCATTTCATTCGACCCTAATGTAAGACCTTCGCTTTGGCCTGATCAAGCAACAATGGTACACACAATTAATGATCTGGCTGGGCTTGCAGACTGGTTTTTCCCGGGTATCGCAGAGGGAGAGCTATTGACCGGAGAAAAAACACCTGAAGGCATTGCCGACTATTATTTGAAAAAAGGTGCCAGCTTTGTTGCTATTAAACTCGGAAAAGAAGGCGCTTATTTTAAAACGGGGACAAGTGAAGGATTTCTAGAAGGCTGCCGAGTCGACCGGGTGGTTGATACGGTCGGCGCTGGAGACGGATTTGCAGTCGGTGTAATCAGCGGTATCCTAGACGGTTTGTCGTACAAGGATGCGGTGCAAAGGGGAAATGCGATTGGCGCTTTGCAAGTGCAGGCACCGGGGGATATGGACGGTTTGCCGACCAGGGAGAAATTAGCTTCTTTTTTATCTGCTCAAAGAACGGTTCACCAAAAGAAAGGGGATTATTAATATGGAGTCCAAAGTCGTTGAAAACCGTCTGAAAGAAGCAAAGCTGATTGCAGTCATTCGTTCAAAGGATAAGCAGGAGGCCTGTCAGCAGATTGAGAGTTTATTAGATAAAGGGATTCGTGCAGTTGAAGTGACGTATACGACCCCCGGGGCATCAGATATTATCGAATCCTTCCGTAATAGGGAAGATATTTTAATTGGCGCGGGCACGGTCATCACCGCGCAGCAAGCTGGGGAAGCTGCTGAGGCTGGCGCGCAGTTTATTGTCAGTCCGGGTTTTTCAGCTGATCTTGCTGAACATCTATCTTTTGTAAAGACACATTATATCCCCGGCGTCTTGACTCCGAGCGAAATTATGGAAGCGTTGACATTCGGTTTTACGACATTAAAGCTGTTCCCAAGCGGTGTGTTTGGCATCCCGTTTATGAAAAATTTAGCGGGTCCTTTCCCGCAGGTGACCTTTATTCCGACAGGCGGGATACATCCGTCTGAAGTGCCGGATTGGCTTAGAGCCGGAGCTGGCGCCGTCGGAGTCGGCAACCAGCTGGGCAGCTGTTCAAAAGAGGATTTGCAGGCTGTTTTCCAAGTGTAAGTGGAATTGTTTTTTCATAACCGGAGGATGGGAGAATCCACAATATGAAAATCAAGGCGACAATTGAACGGGTACCTGGAGGAATGATGATTATTCCGCTATTTCTTGGAGCGGCGCTCAACACGTTTGCCCCTGGAACAGCGGAGTTCTTTGGAGGGTTTACGGGTGCTTTGATTACCGGAACGCTGCCGATACTGGGTGTTTTTATCTTTTGCGTAGGAGCAACGATTGATTTTCGTTCATCAGGCTATATCGCAAGAAAAGGAATCACGTTATTATTGGGAAAGGTCGGATTTGCGGCGCTGCTCGGCGTGATCGCAGCGCAATTTATACCTGACGAAGGCATACAATCCGGCTTTTTTGCAGGCCTTTCTGTTTTAGCAATTGTCGCGGTAATGAATGAAACGAACGGCGGACTGTATTTGGCGCTCATGAATCACATGGGAAGAAAAGAGGATGCGGGCGCTTTCGCCTTTATCAGTACAGAATCTGGTCCTTTTATGACCATGGTGACGTTTGGTGTGACGGGACTTGCCGCATTCCCATGGGAAACGCTGGCAGCGACAGTCATCCCGTTTTTACTTGGATGTATACTTGGAAATCTGGATCACGATCTCAGAGACTTATTCAGCAAGGTTGTGCCGGCGATCATTCCATTTTTCGCCTTTTCGCTCGGCAATACCTTGAATTTTGGAATGCTGATCCAATCAGGGCTGCTCGGCATTTTTATCGGAGTTTCTGTCGTCATTTTATCGGGCAGTTCTTTGTTTTTGCTTGATCGTTTTATTGCGCGGGGAGATGGTGTCGCGGGAGTGGCCGCTTCTTCTACGGCGGGGGCGGCTGTAGCCGTGCCATACGCATTAGCGGAAGCGAATGCCTCATTTGCGCCAGTTGCTGAGTCGGCAACTGCAATTATCGCGACAAGCGTTATTGTCACCTCGCTCTTAACCCCGCTGGCAACAGTGTGGGTGGATAAAAAAATCAAGCAGAAAAAGCGGAGAACACCTCCGCCAAAAAATCAAATGACGATCAACTGAATAAAAAGGCTGCCACAAAACATACCGGCAGCCTTTTATACAAACAATTTGACTTTCATACCCCCTTCCATTAGCCTGTAATGGAACGGCTAGAATAGGGAGGGAATGGATATGGAGATACATACATATGAAAAAGAATTTTTTGATCTTTTAAAAAGAATCTCACATTACAGCGAAGCAGTTGCGTTAATGCACTGGGACTCCAGAACAGGCGCGCCGAAAAACGGCTCAGAGGATCGTGCCGAAAGTATCGGCCAGCTTTCAACAGATATATTCAATATCCAAACATCAGATCGAATGAAGGAGCTTATCGATGTCCTGTATGAACGATTTGATGACTTGTCGGAAGATACGAAAAAAGCAGTGGAACTGGCGAAAAAAGAGTATGAAGAGAATAAGAAAATCCCTGAGGCTGAATACAAAGAATACGTGATTCTGTGTTCAAAGGCAGAAACAGCGTGGGAGGAAGCGAAAGGAAAATCTGATTTCAGCTTGTTTTCTCCTTATTTAGAACAGCTGATTGAATTCAATAAACGTTTTATTACGTATTGGGGATATCAAGAGCATCCTTATGATGCATTGCTTGATTTGTTTGAGCCCGGCGTCACGGTAAAGGTGCTTGATCAGCTGTTTGCTGAGCTGAAGGAAGCGATTATCCCTCTTGTTAAACAGGTGACAGCTTCCGGAAATAAACCAGATACAAGCTTTCTTACAAAAGCGTTCCCGAAAGAAAAGCAAAAAGAGCTCAGTCTGTATTTTTTACAGGAGCTTGGCTACGATTTTGATGGCGGAAGACTTGATGAAACCGTTCATCCGTTTGCAACTACGCTGAACCGGGGAGACGTTCGGGTCACGACGAGATATGATGAAAAAGATTTCCGGACGGCGATCTTTGGCACCATTCATGAGTGCGGGCACGCGATATACGAGCAAAATATTGATGAAGCACTCAGTGGCACGAATTTGTCAGACGGCGCATCAATGGGAATTCATGAATCGCAATCATTATTTTACGAGAATTTTATCGGCCGCAACAAGCATTTTTGGACACCGTACTATCAGAAGATTCAAGAAGCATCACCTGAACAGTTCAAGGACATCTCCCTGGATGATTTTGTCCGGGCAATCAATGAATCAAAACCTTCATTTATCAGGGTCGAAGCGGATGAATTGACGTATCCTCTTCATATCATCATCCGTTATGAAATTGAAAAAGCGATTTTCAGCAATGAAGTGTCTGTGGAAGATCTGCCGTCGCTTTGGAATCAAAAATACCAGGATTATTTAGGGATTACACCGCAGACCGCCGCAGAGGGGATTTTACAGGACGTCCATTGGGCAGGGGGAGATTTCGGCTACTTCCCATCCTATGCGCTCGGCTACATGTATGCGGCTCAGCTGAAACAAAAAATGCTTGAGGATCTCCCTGAATTTGACGCTCTCTTGGAAAGAGGAGAGTTCCATCCGATAAAGCAATGGCTGACGGAAAAGGTGCACATTCACGGAAAACGGAAAAAGCCGTTAGACATTATTAAAGATGCAACAGGAGAAGAGCTGAATGTTCGCTATTTAATTGATTATTTATCAAACAAATATTCAAATCTCTATCTGTCATAATCAAAAGCCTGGCGGCGCGGTCGTCAGGCTCTTTTATATCGTATACCCTTGAAATACGAATGATATCTAAAAAAACAAAAATAAAGTTCGGGAATTTTTATTTTCAGCCTATGCAAGAGATTAGAATCTTGATATAATTTATTACAATATAATAGGAACACTCATATAATCGCGTGGATATGGCACGCAAGTTTCTACCGGGCACCGTAAATGTCCGACTATGGGTGAGCAATGGAACCGCACGTGTACGGTTTTTTGTGATATCAGCATTGCTTGCTCTTTATTTGAGCGGGCAATGCTTTTTTTATTCTCATAACGGAGGTAAGACAGGATGGAAGCACTGAAACGGAAAATAGAGGAAGAAGGCGTCGTATTATCTGATCAGGTATTGAAAGTGGATTCTTTTTTGAATCACCAAATTGATCCGCTGCTTATGCAGAGAGTTGGTGACGAATTTGCGTCCAGGTTTGCAAAAGACGGTATTACCAAAATTGTGACAATCGAATCATCAGGTATCGCCCCCGCTGTAATGACGGGCTTGAAGCTGGGTGTGCCAGTTGTCTTCGCGAGAAAGCATAAATCGTTAACACTCACCGACAACTTGCTGACAGCGTCTGTTTATTCCTTTACGAAGCAAACAGAAAGCCAAATCGCAGTGTCTGGGACCCATCTATCGGAACAGGATCATGTGCTGATTATCGATGATTTTTTGGCAAATGGACAGGCAGCGCACGGGCTTGTGTCGATTGTGAAGCAAGCGGGAGCTTCTATCGCGGGAATTGGCATTGTTATTGAAAAGTCATTTCAGCCGGGAAGAGAAGAACTTGTAAAACTGGGCTACCGAGTGGAATCTTTGGCAAGAATTCAGTCTTTAGAAGAAGGAAAAGTGTCCTTCGTACAGGAGGTTCATTCATGAGAAATGGATTTGGCAAAACGCTGTCTTTAGGGATTCAGCATGTTCTCGCCATGTATGCCGGCGCCATTGTCGTTCCTCTGATTGTCGGAAAAGCAATGGGACTGACCGTCGAGCAGCTGACTTACTTAGTATCAATTGATATTTTTATGTGCGGTGTGGCTACACTTCTGCAAGTGTGGAGCAACCGATTTTTTGGGATCGGGCTTCCGGTAGTGCTTGGATGTACCTTTACAGCTGTATCGCCAATGATTGCGATTGGATCTGAATATGGGGTTTCAACAGTTTACGGCAGCATTATCGCTTCAGGCATTCTTGTCATTCTTATTTCATTTTTCTTTGGAAAGCTCGTATCGTTTTTTCCGCCGGTCGTGACAGGCTCTGTTGTTACGATTATCGGTATTACACTGATGCCGGTTGCCATGAATAACATGGCCGGCGGAGAAGGAAGTGCAGATTTCGGAGATCTCTCCAACCTTGTTCTTGCTTTTACCGTGTTGAGTATCATTGTGCTTCTGTACCGTTTTACAAAAGGCTTTATCAAGTCCGTCTCGATTTTGATCGGTATTTTGATTGGCACCTTCATCGCTTATTTTATGGGGAAAGTTCAATTTGATAATGTTTCGGACGCGGCAGTTGTTCAAATGATTCAGCCATTTTACTTCGGCGCGCCGTCTTTTCATGCAGCGCCTATCATTACGATGTCCATCGTTGCAATTGTCAGCCTTGTGGAGTCAACTGGTGTTTACTTTGCTTTAGGTGACCTGACAAACCGCCGTTTGACAGAGAAAGATTTGTCTAAAGGCTATCGAGCTGAAGGACTGGCTGTGCTTCTGGGAGGTATTTTTAACGCTTTTCCTTACACGGCATTCTCTCAAAATGTCGGGCTTGTTCAGCTCACAGGGATCAAAAAAAATGCCGTCATTGTGGTCACAGGTGTGATCCTAATGGCATTTGGGCTGTTTCCAAAGATCGCTGCTTTCACGACCATTATTCCATCCGCTGTTTTGGGCGGTGCAATGGTGGCGATGTTTGGAATGGTGATTGCTTACGGAATTAAAATGCTCAGCCGCATTGATTTTGCGAAACAGGAAAATCTGCTGATTGTTGCTTGCTCAGTGGGATTGGGGCTCGGTGTGACCGTTGTGCCGGATATTTTCAAACAGCTTCCGAGTGCCTTAACGCTGCTTACAACGAATGGCATTGTGGCGGGCAGCTTTACTGCAGTCGTCTTAAATATTGTATATAACGTTTTTTCTAAAGCTAAAAAAACAGAACAAGAAGCTGACCTCGCTGAACAAAAAACAGCAGTCTAACTCCGCCGCGGCGGAGTTTTTTTGCATATAAAAAAGATTGTTGCGGCACAATGTATGCAAAGAGGTGATCGCATGGCGTTTATTTTATCCATTGGAACAAGTCTTCCTGCGTATAATGTAAATCAAGAGAAAGCGGCCGAGTTCGCCCGCTATATGTTTCAGCATTCTTTTAAGGATATTGACCGGCTGTTATCCTCCTTTAAAAACGGGCAAATCCATTCGAGACAGTTTGTTAAGCCGATTGAATGGTATAAAGAGGGGCACAGCTTTGAAGAAAAAAATCAAATATACATAGAAGAAACACTTAAACACAGCAGAGCGGCTGTTCGTGAGTGCCTCTCTCATCCGGAATTTTTTCAAGAAGCCATTCCTTATGAGAAAGTGGAAGCTGTTTTTTTCGTCTCCAGTACAGGTCTTTCCACACCGAGTATCGAGGCGCGGCTTATGAATGAACTTCCGTTTTCTCCATATACGAAGCGGATTCCGATTTGGGGGCTTGGCTGTGCAGGAGGAGCCAGCGGACTTGCGCGTGCAGCCGAATACTGCAAAGCGTATCCTGAGGCTTTTGTGCTTGTCATTGCTGCCGAGCTATGCAGCCTGACATTCCAGCCGGAAGATAAAACGAAAAGCAATCTGATCGGCACCTCGCTTTTTGGTGACGGCATTGCCGCAGCTTTATTATGCGGAGAGAAGGCGGACCGCAGGATGTCAAAGCTGAAGCTTGCGCCGAAGATAATGGACGCCCAATCTGTTTTGATGAAACAATCAGAAGATGTCATGGGCTGGGACTTTACCGATCAAGGATTCAAAGTCATTTTCTCACGAGACATTCCGACCTTGGTGGAAAAATGGCTCAAAACAAATGTACAGATTTTTTTGGACAAACATAAGCTGTCATTCCATGATATCAGTGTTTTTTTGGCTCATCCAGGCGGAAAAAAAGTGATCGATGCATACATCAAAAGTCTCGGGCTGTCGTCAGAAAAGCTTTCATCTGCGCAAACCATTTTGCAAAAGCACGGAAATATGTCTTCAGCCACAATCTTGTATGTGATCAAAGACCATCTGCAGAACGGACATAAAAAGGAAGCTGAACGAGGAATGATTGGCGCATTAGGGCCGGGTTTCTCATCAGAGTTGCTGTTATTCAGCTGGGAAAAGGGGGCCTGACTCATGTTTTGGTTGTTGATCGCCATTCTCATTGTTCAAAGAGCAGCAGAAATGGCAGTGGCCAGGCAAAACGAACAAAAGGTAAAGAAGCAAGGAGCAATTGAATTTGGCGAGAGCCACTATCCATATATCATTACGATGCATATCCTTTTTTTCCTGTCCTTAATTGCCGAAGTGCTGCTGATGAATAAACAGCCGTCCAGCTGGTGGCTCGGTATCGCTGCAGTGATTTTAAGCGTACAGATCGTACGGTATTGGGCGCTTTGTTCCTTAGGGGCATATTGGAATACGAAAATCCTTGTTGTTCCAGGTGTAGAGCTTGTAAAAAAAGGTCCATATAAATGGATGAAACATCCAAACTATGCCGTTGTTATACTCGAAATTTTGCTGATTCCGCTGCTTTATCAAGCATACGTCACCATGTGTCTGTTTTCCATTTTCAATGCCGTGTTGTTAAGCGTCAGAATTCGCGCAGAAGACAAAGCATTACAGGAATACAGCGTAAAATAGCGATTGAAAATCATTCTCAACCATGTTAAAATGGATTTGAAAAAGATTCTCAATCAGGATGGTGAAGCAAATGACAATGCTGTTTTTGCTTGGAGCGGTTTGTACATATAGTGTATTAATTGGTTTTGTATTAAAAGGAATCTCTAATAAATCTGTTTGATGAATCTGGAACTTGTAAAAGTTGCAGATTTTCTTTTATAGAAGCTGCCGTAATGGCGGCTTTTTTCTATTCTCCTAAAGAAATTTGGTTTATTCTTGTGTAAAATGAAAAGGGAATGAATTCAGATCTTTCGAAAAAGGTTCACAATTGAAACGGCACAAAGGGGTTCAGACTTATGACAGATCAAAACAGAAAAGAGCTTTTGCATAAAACCGGGGAACTTTATAAGCAATTTATTGAGAATCAAGATGAACAAAGGGCTGCTAAACTGGCTGCGGTCATGAAAAAAGCGGCTGATGAAGAGGTTTATATCGCGTTTACCGGGCATTATTCAGCGGGGAAATCGTCACTGCTGAACTGCCTGTTAATGGAGAATATTTTGCCGACAAGCCCGATTCCGACAAGCGCTAACCTTGTTGTGATCAGAAACGGGGAAAAGCGAGTTCGGCTTCATACAACAGACGGAGCGTGTGCTGAGCTGGAAGGGGCTTACCAGAAAGACAAGGTGCAGCAATATTGTAAAGACGGGGAACAGATTGAAAGCGTCGAAATTTTTGACAGGTATACTGAGATCGATTCCGGGGTTGCGTATATTGATACACCAGGGATAGATTCAACTGATGATGCGCATTTTCTATCGGCTGCTTCTATTCTTCACCAGGCGGATGCGCTGTTTTACGTCGTTCACTATAATCACGTGCATTCTGAGGAAAATGTAAAGTTTCTCAGGTCAATAAAAGAAAGCATTCCGAATGTGTATTTTATCGTCAATCAAATTGACCGCCATGATGAGACGGAGACGAAATTTGGAGACTATAAAGCGCAGGTAGAGGAGATGCTTTGCAATGAAGGGATTTCAAAGGAAGCGCTCTATTTTACGTCAGTAACAGAACCGGACCACCCGTTCAATCAGATGGGGGCCCTGAGAGAAGAGTTAAGAAGAATAGAACAGCAATCAAAAAGCAATATGCAGGCTTTAACCGAACAAAAAGTCCGTAATCTGCTAAAGGAACATACGGAAATGCTGAAGAAAGACGAAACAGGCGCTCCGAGTTTCGCTGAACAGCTTAATATCCAAACTGGACTGGTCCAATCGCTGCGTGATCAATTGGATGAGGCCGAAAAACAAACGACTGAGGCAGAGAAGAGGATGCAGGAAGAAATCAATCGTATTTTAAAAAACGCCAACCTGACGCCTTTTGAAAACCGTGAATTGGCGGCTGCATTTTTAGAATCACAAGAGCCTTCTTTTAAAACCGGCTTTTTCTTTTCTAAAGCGAAAACTGCACAGGAAAGAGATAAAAGGCGGAATGCTTTTTTCTCTGATGTGGCAAAACGAACAGAGGCCGAAGCGGATTGGCATATAATAGACACGCTTCATAAACTCGCCAAGGCATTTGATGTCTATACCGCTGAAAGTGAAAAGCTGATTCAGGCCTATCGCACACCGCTTGATATAAGCATCATTGAACGCGCGGTCAAGCATGGTGCAGCCTTTTCCTCTGAATATGTATTGCAATATACAAAAGATTTGGCAGAGCTCATCCGGAAAGAGGCGAAAAGAGAAGCCGCAGACATCATAAAGGTGCTCTCCGCTATGGTGAAAGAGCGTGTTTCCAAAGATGTGCAAACGATTAACGACCGGCTCGTCCAAGAATCAGAAAAACTTGTCTTTCTTCAAGAACAGGCGCGTTTAGAGAATAATGCCCGAGAGAAAACCGATCGCCTGTGGGCCATTTGGGAAGAAGAGTCCGAATGCCCAATGCATATAGACACAGAATGGTTTAAATCGAAGAAAACAAGAGTGGCGGCTCCAGAGCAGAAACAAGGCCAAAGCCAGCTGACGGCGCAGCCGATGCCGAAATCAGAAATCAAAATGGAACAAGAAATGCCGCTTCAAGACCAAATCAAACGCTTTTACACTTTGTCTGACCTTTTAGGCGAATGCAGCATGTTGTTAAAGCAAACTTCAGCGTTTCGTGAAAGGGTGAAAAGGCTTGAGGAACGGAAATTTACACTCGCTCTTTTTGGAGGCTTCAGCTCGGGGAAATCATCATTTGCCAATGCGCTTGTCGGCGAAAGAGTGCTGCCATCCTCACCAACGCCAACCACAGCGACAATTAACAAGATCACAATGCCAATCAATGGCAACTTAAACAAAACAGCGGATGTAGCGTTTAAGACAGAGGATGACATAACGGCTGAAATTTTGCAGCTCACCGGAATACCAAAGGAGCCGGCAGGCCGTTCTTTCACAGAGAAGTGGGAAAAGGCAGTCAAAAAAAACAGGCTGCAGGAAGAACACGTGAAATTGATCAGCAATTTCCTGCTTGCATACGAGAAGTATCAGCAGTATATACAGGAACAGAAGAAATTAACGATTCCGCTATCTGAATTAAAGCCGTATGTAGCAGAGGAAACAACGGCCTGTGCTGTGAAAGAGGTAACGGTCTACTATACATGCCCGCTCACTGAAAAAGGGATTACGATCGTTGATACACCCGGCGCGAGCAGCATGAATAAACGGCATACAGAACTGGCATTCCAATATATCAAAGATGCTGATGCATTTTTTTATATGACTTATTATCAGCACTCTTTTTCAAAAGGAGACCGTTCATTTTTGCGAAAGCTTGGACTTGTGAAAGAATCGCTCAGCATGGATAAAATGTTTTTTATTATTAATGCTGCAGACCTTGCAAAAGATAAAACAGAGCTCGAAACAGTGACCGATTATGTCAGCGCAGAGCTTGTAAAAGAAGGGGTTTATGAGCCGCAGCTCTTTACCGTATCAAGTAAGGAGGAACTGGTGGGAAAACCGGAGTCATTTTATAATCAGTTCCCGAAAGTAAGAAAACACTTAGACCGGTTTATCGAAGTGGATGTAAAAAAAGCGTCAGCAGCGCAGCTCAGTTCGGAGGCAGACAAACTATGCGAAACTGTTTTTCAGCTTCACCAATCCCAGCATCAGTCCCGAGAAGAGAAGGAAGCGCAGAAACAGCGCCTTATGCTGTCATTTGAGCGGACAGCGGCCGATATCGAGAAACGGCGGAACTCAGAAACCATCATTGAAAAAGTAAAAAAAGATACAAGAGAGCAGCTATATCACATTACACAGCGATTATCATATTTTGCAAATGATTTATTAAAATCGGCATTTCATCCCGGGCTGCAAAACGGGGATTGGAAAAAGAACGTCAGTAAGGCGATGACAACAGCCTTACATGAATATCAATTTGAATATATTCAGGAAATCAAAACGCTTGATGTTCGCATGAGCGGTTTCATCGAACGGCATATCAATGAAGAATGGCTGGATCAGTTTCAAAAAACATTAAACGAGGACGGCTATTTTTCCGTTTATGCGGGTGATCAGCATTCAAACGGCATACAGTTGAAGGAAGTTGAACCAGAAATAGAAGAACGTGCTTTTGAGCAGGAACTAAAAGAGGTCAAATCACCGAAGCAGTTTTTTGAGCAGAAAGGAAAATCGGCCTTTATCGAAGCTGTACGGATGAAACTTACGAAAATCACAGAGGCATGGATAAAAAATGAAGAAGAAAGCCTGATTTCTCATTACACAGCTCACCTCAGACGCTTACAGGAAGATATGGGCGAAAAAGCAATCGCGCAAATAACGGATCAAAAAGAGACATATTTAAGAGGATATGCGGAAGGGGAACATGCGAAAGAGATTGAAATAGCGTACCAGGCGTGCATCTCCTGGAAAAATTCAGACAATACAATAAAAATGTAAAATTCAGTTGGCTTGTATTTCAAGTCATGATAGACTAAATAGAAAAAAGCGAGATGAACGATTAATGTCAGAGGTACATAAAGCAATTTCAGCACATTCATCAAAACAGCACGAGCATATCAAAGCATTTATGCGTCTTGAAAATATGCGTGAATTGGCGATTGAAGAAGCTGTTGCTAAATGCAAAAACGATGAGCCTTATACTACAGATGCAATTAATGAAATTACCGAGCAAATGAATCAGCTCGCTAAAAAAGGCATCGTCCCGACAAGACGGCTTGTATCAAAAGAAATGGTCAGAGAATACGTAAGCCGCATGTAAGCTGGATGATCCTGTCGCGAGTGAACCTCCTGCCGGAAGCATATACTATATGCATCCGACGTAAGGGGGGATTCATGTTGGGCAGAACAAAGCTCGGAAACAGAAATGCACAGGCGAATAACAATGCCAAAAAGAAAAACGGATTTCAAACCCATTTTGACTCTTACGCAGGACGCGAAGCTGAAAAGCTGATCGCCAGCAACAAAAGACACAACGATTGATAAATATCCAAACAGTATCTCTAAAGTATCTCTAATTAAAGAGATACTGTTTTTTATTTTTGGGCTGCTTTATGATAAAATAGAAGGAATGAAAGAAAAGGGAGTTATTTGATGAATAATAATAAACTATTGCTGGTTGACGGCATGGCTCTTTTATTCAGGGCCTTTTTTGCCACGGCCGTACATCGCAACTTTATGATAAATGACAGCGGGGTGCCGACGAACGGCGTCAACGGCTTTTTAAAGCATTTGATTACAGCTGTGGAAACATTCCAGCCGACACACGTCGTCTGCTGCTGGGACATGGGGAGCAAAACGTACCGAAATGACTTGTTCCAAGATTATAAGGCCAACCGCAGCGCGCCGCCTGTGGAGCTGATTCCTCAGTTTGATTTGGCAAAGGAAGCAGCCGCAGAGCTTGGAATCATGAATATTGGCTTTGCAGGCTATGAAGCGGATGACTGTATCGGTACTCTTGCCGATTTATTTGCAAATGAAGCGGACATTACGGTCGTAACAGGGGACAGAGATTTACTTCAGCTGTTAACGGATAAAGTAAGCGTTGCTTTGCTTCAAAAAGGAATCGGAAATTATAAAGTCTATACAAAAGAGACTTTTTATGAAGAAACAGGCGTAATGCCGAAGGCTTTGATAGATATTAAAGCGCTTATGGGAGATTCTAGTGATAACTATCCCGGAGTCAAAGGGATTGGAGAAAAAACAGCCTACAAACTGATTCGTGAATACGAAACGATTGACCGTTTATTGGAAAATCTTTCTCTTCTTCCAAAAGGACAGCAGGGAAAAATTCAGCAAGGTTTAAGCGATTTGGAGATGTCGAGGAAGCTTGCGGAAATTCATTGCTCAGTGCCGCTGGCCTGCACACTGAAAGACGCTTTATTTACTTTGCAAATGGAGCAGGCGGCTGACATGCTTCGCCGCCACCAAATCAAAGGAATTGAGCGTATGCTTGAAAAGCTGAACGCTAGAGAGATCGTTTAGATCCTTCTCTAGCGTTTTGTATTGCTTTTTTTTGCTCTCTCCTCAAGCTCTGTTTTAGGGTCATTATGTGTATTGCCTTCCAGGTCGCCTTGCGGAGTAACACCGCCGGTCAGCCGGCCTTTATCTTTCTTTTTCATGTTAGTTCACCTCGCCATTAGGATGAACCAATGATCAAGATTTAATTCTTTTCATTCAGCCGAATCGCTTCTTTTGCCAGAAGATCGGCTTTTTGGTTTTGCTTGCCCGGTATCCATTTGATGAAAAAAAGAGGGAATGCCGCTTTTAATCGGATGATTTCTTCTACGAACGGTTGAAACATTTTATTTTTAACCATTTCAAGCTCAGTGGCGCGTTCCACAATATCTGAATCGGTTCGAAAGGAAACCGATTGATACCCGCGCGTTGCACATAGCTTCATCCCTTCAATTAATGCAAGAAATTCCGCTTCCTGATTTGTATGCACTCCGATTGGAATAGAGAAGGATTCTGCTGTTCCCTCATGTTTGATAAAAATGCCGATACCCGAAGGCCCGGGATTACCAGCGCTTGCGCCGTCTACGTATATTTCTGTAGGCATTATGAACTCCTTTCATCTTTAGGTATCATTTTTTTGGCTGCATAAGCATAAGGCAATGAAATCAAAGATACCGCAAACTTAATCAAATATGTAGAAATAAAAATATGAAGCCACACGCCTGCCGGATAAATGCCGAGAAAGGCGACTGAAGTGAATATGAATGTATCAAACAGCTGGCTGACTGCTGTACTGCCGCCGTTTCTGAGCCATAAAAGCCGATCAGAAGGAAATATCCTTCTAATTGCCGAATATACATAAACATCCAGCGTTTGGCTGAAGATAAAGGCAAGCAGACTTCCTAACGCAACTCGCGGAAGGAATCCGAAGATCGTTTCCAGCGCTGTTTGTGATATGTCGCTGGAAGCCGGTTCGAAAAGCAGCACACCCTGCATGACAAATGTCAGCGTCAGGAGCGTTGAGAATCCGAGCCATACCGCTTTTCTGGCTTCAGCTGGTCCGTATTTTTCATTCAGCACATCTGTCGCAAAAAAGATTGTGCCATACATCACATTCCCGAGTGTCGCTGTTAAGCCAAACAGTTCGACTGTTTTGACGACTTGGAGGTTGGCGCAGACTGTCGCAAAACCGATCCAAACAAACAGTCCCATTTTGCCAAATCCTTTATAAAATAAAAGAACAATGATAAAATGAATGATCGCAAAAAAGATCCAAAACGAATTATTAAACAAGATGAAAAAGCTTCCTTTCCGGGGTAAGATTGGTTTGATTATAGCATAAGCCCGGCAACTAATGAATGGTAAGGTGATTGTAATGAAGCTCAGACCGCATTTGAAAATAGAAGCAAAAGGAACGGGATCCGTCTCATTTTTTAGCGAAGACTGGTTGACAGCACAGCAGGCACGTATGTTCGCCAGAGAACTTGGCCGTTTTCCATACATGAAGGAGCTAGAGTTCGAAGACGAGAAAGGCGGCAGCTGGACGCTGAAGGAATTGGAAAAGCTGACAGAGGAGCTTGCTCAAGAGCCTGATGACATTACTGTTTATTTTGACGGCAGTTTCGATAAAGAGAGCGAACTGGCCGGTCTCGGGATCGTCATCTATTATTCATTGGGAGGAATCCGGCATCGCTTGAGAAAAAATAAAAGCTTCCGGCTGAAAACCAATAATGAAGCTGAATACGCAGCGCTTTATGAAGCAATAAGAGAAGTAAGAGAGCTTGGGGCAAGCAGAAATTCAATTACAATCAAAGGGGACTCGCTTGTTGTGCTGAATCAGCTTGACGGCAGCTGGCCTTGTTATGATCCATCTCATAATGAATGGCTGGACAAAATAGAAGCACTCCTTGAATCGCTGAAGCTTACTCCAACCTACGAAACAATACAACGAAAAGACAATCAGGAAGCTGACGGCCTCGCTAAAAAAATTCTATCCCATCAATTCGTAGAAAGCCACACGAAATTAGACCGTAACGGAGATGACGATATTGGATAAGAAAATGATCTTTAAAGAACTGACAGAACTGCACGATGAATATTGCAAGGACTGTTTTATTAAGAAGCAGTTTCGCAAAGAATTTGGCAAAACTTATGCGCATTCATTTTGTATCAATAAATGTACGGTTGGTGAAAAGCTGAAACAATACGGAGATGTCTTAACCAATCACTAAAAATAAAAACCGCAGAAGCTGCGGTTTTTATTCTTTGAATTCATCCAGCTGATGCTCGCTGTCATCTAGCAGCTGCTGTTGCTGCTTTATAAATTCAGGATCATCGAGAGCTGCCAGCTCTTCAGATTGTGACAGTTCTCTAGCATCCTCAATGGCTTGGTATGCAGAGTCGACTAATGTTTTGCTTTGGCCTCTCGTCGCGGCTCCTGTTGTTTTCTGCGCTGTTTCCACCGCTAGTTCCAGCTGCCGCTTATCCGTAAAGCCAGTCTGATCCTCATTATGAAATTCTGAAGTCACCAAAAACACCTCCGCCATTATTTTGCAGAGTTTTTTTGAAATTTATGTACCAAAATAGAAAAGAAAATAAAAATAAGCCGATATAACTATTGAACCAGAATAAATAGGACCATTTTTACTATTTGAGGTATCTTGATAGAGAAGGGGAACGCAGCTATGGATGATAAAGACTTGAAGTTGATCCTTCACAAAACATTTATAGAAATATACAGTGATTTAGAAGAACTGGCGGATATCGCGAAAAAAGGAAAACCATCAATGGAAAAGTATGTTGAAGAGATTGAACAGAGGTGCAAACAAAACATTTTGGCGATTGAAATCCAGATGAAAATCAAATAGGAGAGGCGAATGCCTCTCCTCTATTTGTCATCTCATCATCATGTATTGAGTTTAGAGTTTTACAACATTAGAAGCTTGAGGTCCACGATTACCTTCGACAATTTCAAAAGAAACTTCTTGTCCTTCTTCTAATGATTTGTATCCATCTCCTTCGATAGCTGTGAAGTGAACAAATACATCGTCTCCGCCTTCAACTTCAATGAAGCCGAATCCTTTTTCGTTGTTGAACCATTTTACTTTACCGTTTTGCATATTGCTTAATTCCTCCTAGTACTGTAGCACCCATGTGCTAAAAAAAATTTTGTCATCATTTAACTTTGATTCATTGTTAAATGATGGTTCAACTATACACCATCTGGGAGCACCCGTCAAGTTGCGAAACGGCTTATTTTTCAAAAGAAGGGCAAGTTCCATAAAAAAATGTAACCGCTTTTATTGATGGCTGAATATAAATAAAAAGAGCACACGATTTTCGTATGCTCTCAAGTACGCCATTACGATAGCACTTTGGCTTTTTGTTTGGCAGTCATCATTTCTGATTCCTTCAGGATATCCTCTAAAATCACTTCAGAGGAGTTTGCTAAATGAAGGTCCTTAATGTTTTTCTTCATGCGCTGCAAGGTATCTTCATCTGCAAGAAGGGAAGTGACTGATTCGAGAATCTCTTCATGACGGTTCACAACGATGGCAGCTCCGCGGTCTTCAAAGAAGTTTGCATTTTCTTTTTCCTGGCCAGGCACGGGTTTGTACAGAATGACAGGCACTCCAATGGCTGTGGCTTCTGTCAAAGTAATGCCGCCGGGCTTGGTAATCATGCAATCTGTGATCCGAAATAGTTCATCAATGCGCTCCACATAGCCCAGAACTTTTAATTTGTCACCATTTTCCGCCTCAAGCGCACTCAAAGATTCTTTTAAAGCCGTATTTTTCCCGCAAACGACAACCACTTGCACTTGGTCATCCTTGACAAGGTTTTCGCACAGCTCTTTTACGTTCTTTAATACACCGTGAGCACCTGCCATGATCAGAAGCACTTTTTTGTTTGGTGAAAGATTGTACTTTTTATATATCGGGCCAACCGGCATGGATTCTTCAAATTGCGGCCTGATTGGAATTCCTGTGATTTTTACGTTGCTTGGATGAGTGCCGATCTCCAGCAGTTTTTCCTTCACGTAATCTGTCGCCACATAATATTTATCAACGTTTTCGTGAACCCAAATTTTATGAAGACAAAAATCAGTCATAACGTTGAAGGTAGGAATGACTCTTCCAGTTCGGCGTCTGTATTCCGGCACGACGATCATCGGAAATGTATTAATAATAATATCGGGCTGATGTTCATCGACAAGTTCGCCCAATCTTTTATTACCCATTTTAAAGTAAATATTGAATTTACGTTTATTATAGATTTTGTCAACTCCGTAATAAAACAAACGATAAAACTGTTTCCCGATTGAGAAGCTTTTTAAATAAAGGTATTGAGTTACCTCTGAAACAATCGGATTTGACTCTTGGTACAAATTAGAAACTGTTACATGCTGAAAGCCGAGCCGTACACATTGTTCATAAAGTGTTTTGGCTACCTGCACATGTCCATTTCCGTAATTTGCAGTCAAAATTAATACTCTTTTATTGGTATTCAAGTAAATTCACCTCAATGTAATCAACAACAAGCAAGCTTCATGCATCGTAAGGAGTTATTGTCTATACATAAACATAACACAAATACATAATCGAATTATTAATGCAGTGAAAAAGTTAAGCTAATTTTAAATGATTTGGATTCCAGTATTTTAAATTTTTGTTATACGCAGACTGAATCAGATGTATTTTATCATATTTTTTGCTCAGCGTATCACTAAAAAAAGAAAAATTAGTCCCATTCATAAGGAGTTTCTTGGTAAACGTAATAATTCAGCCAATTCATAAACAATAATGTGGCATGCGCTTTCCAGCGATTCACTGGCTCGTTGCTGCCTTTTGCAAAATAATGTTTAGGTGCCTCGACAGTAGAAAGGTTTCGTTCCAAATCTCTTTCATACTCTTGAAGAAGCGTATTTGTATCATATTCAGGGTGCCCTGTCAAAAAGACTTGTTTTTCGTCTTTAGACACAATTAAGCAAACCCCGGCTTCCTTTGATGCGGTAAGAATGTTTAACTCGGGCACTGCTTGAAGCTGTTCCATATTTATATCTGTATGCCGGGAATGCGGCACGTAGTATAGCTCGTCAAAACCTCTTACCAATCTTTCGTGTTTTGAAAGAACGGTATGTTCGAACACACCGAAGATTTTTTTCGGCATTTGAATTTTTTCCACACCGTAATGGTAATACAAACCTGCTTGAGCACCCCAGCAAATATGCAAGGTTGAAGTGACATTTGTTTTGCTCCACTCCATGATTTCCTTGAGCTCTTCCCAATATGAAACATCTTCAAACGCCAAATGCTCGATCGGCGCACCGGTGATAATCATGCCGTCAAACCTCTTGTGACGGATATTGGAAAAAGTCGTGTAAAATTCGTCAAGGTGTTCTCTCGCAGTATTTTTCGGCGTGTGTGTGCTTGGGATTAAAAATGTGAAATGAACCTGTAAAGGCGAATTTCCAAGCAATCTGAGAAGCTGAGTCTCTGTTTGGATTTTTTTCGGCATCAAATTTAATATAATAATTTTTTGCGGCCGGATATCCTGATGAAATGCTCTGCTTTCATCCATTACAAATATATGTTCACTTTCAAGCACCTGTTTTGCCGGCAGGTGTGTTGGTATATTAATAGGCAACGTGCCACCTCCATTATTTCCCCGTTTAATTTTCTTCATTATAGGAATTTTCACGCCAATTTTCAATCTATCTATACGTGTTGAGGGGGAAACAACAGAAAACTCTTTAAATAAAACGCACTGACACGCCTTTTGGTTTCACAGTAAAATGATTTTCAAAGATGTCAGAGGGAATTGTAATGTTTTATAGAATGATAAGATAAAAAATGAGCCATATGAATTGATAATGAACGGACGCTCATATCGTTAAGTTTCTTATGAGTTCTTATTTGATGTTTACATTTTGAATTGCGATTTAAAAAAGGTAAAATAATCAGCACCAGGGACATAGGAGGGACTTACATGTCTATTTATCATATGAAGGTACGTACAATCACAGGGAAAGACATGACACTTCAGCCTTTCGCGGGAAAGGTACTGATGATCGTGAATACAGCAAGTAAGTGCGGTTTTACTCCCCAATTGAAGCAGCTGCAGGAATTATATGATACATATCAGCAGGATGGGCTGGAGATCTTAGGGTTCCCCTGCAATCAATTCATGAACCAAGAGCCTGGTGAAGAGGCTGACATACAGGAATTTTGTGAAACAAATTACGGTGTTACATTTCCTATGTTTTCAAAAGTGGATGTAAACGGGAAAAATGCCCACCCGCTGTTTGTGTATTTGACAGAACATGCGAAAGGGATGCTGGGAACTAAGGCGATCAAGTGGAATTTCACGAAATTTATAGTGGATAGAAATGGAGAAATCGTTGGCCGTTATTCACCAAATACAAATCCGAAAGAGCTGGAAAACGATATCGTGAAGCTGTTAGAGCAATAAAAAGAGGGTGTTTTTGTGAAGGAATTGAAGCAGGCAGAGCAAATCAGGGCATGGGTTCAATCTATCCTGACTGACGAAAGCTCTGGACATGACTGGCATCATGTATCAAGAGTAGCAGATCTTGCAGCGTATATTGGAGAAAAGGAAAAAGCGGATTTGTTCATTGTTGAAACGGCGGCTTTGGTTCATGATTTAATTGATGTGAAGCTGCCTGACACGGTCAGGCTTTCTGTGAGCGAAGTATATGATCAGCTCGTTTTTTTCGGAGTAGGAAAAGAGAATGCAGACAGGGTGATTCATATTATAACAAGGATGTCCTTTCGGGACAGGGGGAAATTGGCGAAGGAGCCGCTCTCAATTGAAGGAAAAGCTGTACAGGATGCTGACAGACTTGATGCGATTGGTGCTGTCGGCATTGCGAGAGCTTTCATGTTTGCGGGCGCAAACGGGCATAGCCTTTATGGAGATGAGCAAAGCGCCTACGCTCATTTTTTTCATAAGCTGCTGCGGCTGAAAGATATGATGAATACAGACACTGCACGGGAACTGGCAGAAGAAAGACACAATTTTATGCTTCAGTTTGTCCGCCAATTAGAAAAAGAAATACCCGGGATTGATGCCAAAACGTCGTAATAGAAGGCTTGGAGCGACTATGATAGAATAAGTCACAGATATGCTATAGGAGGACGATCATGAAGATAAAATCAATTGAACCTACACCAAGCCCGAATACAATGAAAGTCATCTTAACGGAAGAGCTTCCGGCGGGCAAAAGCAATAACTATAAACCTGAGCAAGCAGAAGGCGCACCGCCTGTTATAGCGGAAATTCTTAAAATAGATGGAGTTAAAGGGGTATATCACGTCGCAGATTTTCTTGCTGTTGAACGGAATGCAAGATACGACTGGAAAGACATTTTACCGCAAGTCCGCACTGCATTTGGGATGGAAAGTGCTGAAAGCGCGGAAGAAAATCGTTCTGATCAAGAATCTTTTGGAGAGGTAAAAGTTTTTGTGCAGATGTTCAGCGGCATTCCTATGCAAGTTAAATTGACCGATGGAGAGCGGGAAGAACGCTTCGGCTTACCTGAACGCTTTCAGCAGGCGATCTTAAAACTTAGATCTGAAGCTTCCAATGTTGTGTTTGAGCGGGCTTGGAAAGAACAAGGTGTCAGATTCGGTGACTTTGATGAAATCGGCCATGATGTGACAGAAGAGCTTCAGGCGGCATACAGTGATGAACGGCTGAAACGACTGACTGAAGCAGCCGCTCAAGGAAAGGGCGAAGCAAAACAAGCTGTACAGCGCAAAGCGTATAAAGTAACGCTTGACATGCTGGATGATGAGGACTGGAAAAAGCGTTATGCACACTTGGAACAGATGGATCCGAAAGAAGAGGATATCCCGGTTTTACAGAAGGCATTGGATGATCCAAAGGTGTCCATCAGAAGACAGGCTGTTGTGTACTTAGGGATGATTGAAACACTTGATGTTCTTCCTCTATTGTATAAAGCACTTGAGGACAAAGCTGTATCAGTCAGAAGAACGGCCGGAGACTGCCTGTCTGATATCGGCGATCCTCAAGCCATGCCCGCTATGATCAAGTCGTTAAGCGACTCCAGCAAGCTTGTTCGCTGGCGTGCGGCCATGTTCCTGTACGAAGTCGGGGATGAAAGTGCAATTGAAGCTTTGCGCGCTGCAGAAGAAGACCCCGAATTTGAGGTCAGCCTTCAAGTCAAAATGGCGCTTGAACGTATTGAGCATGGAGAAGAAGCAAAAGGTTCTGTTTGGAAACAAATGACAGAAAGCAGAAAAAAAGGCGAATAGAAATAAAAAAGGTGCAGATCATGCACCTTTTTTATGTGAATTCACTTTTTATAAAAATTATTTCGAATATTGTTGAAAAATATCCGAAAACTATTTATAGTAAGTAACAATATTAATAGTTGGAGGGTTCAAATCGAAAGAAAGCTATATAAATATAAAAACACGATAGAACAAAACAAGGTGAGGGCGGCCTGTATTTTATCTTATTTGCAAAAACAGCCCATAAATAAACTGAAAATTGTCAAAATAAAATCCAATCAAACAATTGAAAGAATTTAGGAGGATCACCATGGCAGAATTACGCAGTAATATGATCACACAAGGAATCGATAGAGCTCCGCACCGCAGTTTGCTTCGTGCAGCAGGAGTAAAAGAAGAGGATTTCGGCAAGCCGTTTATTGCGGTGTGTAATTCATACATTGATATCGTTCCCGGTCATGTTCACTTGCAGGAGTTTGGGAAAATCGTAAAAGAAGCAATCAGAGAAGCAGGGGGCGTTCCGTTTGAATTTAATACCATTGGGGTAGATGATGGCATCGCAATGGGGCATATTGGTATGAGATATTCGCTGCCAAGCCGTGAAATTATCGCAGACTCTGTGGAAACGGTTGTATCCGCACACTGGTTTGACGGAATGGTCTGTATTCCGAACTGCGACAAAATCACACCGGGAATGCTTATGGCGGCAATGCGCATTAACATTCCGACGATTTTTGTCAGCGGCGGACCGATGGCGGCAGGAAGAACAAGTGACGGGCGAAAAATCTCCCTTTCCTCAGTATTCGAAGGGGTAGGCGCCTACCAAGCAGGGAAAATCAACGAAAACGAGCTTCAAGAACTAGAGCAGTTCGGATGCCCAACGTGCGGGTCTTGCTCAGGCATGTTTACGGCGAACTCAATGAACTGTCTGTCAGAAGCACTTGGTCTTGCTTTGCCGGGTAATGGAACCATTCTGGCGACATCTCCGGAACGCAAAGAGTTTGTGAGAAAATCGGCTGCGCAATTAATGGAAACGATTCGCAAAGATATCAAACCGCGTGATATCGTTACAGTAAAAGCGATTGATAACGCGTTTGCACTCGATATGGCGCTCGGAGGTTCTACAAATACCGTTCTTCATACGCTTGCCCTTGCAAACGAAGCCGGCGTTGAATACTCTTTAGAACGCATTAACGAAGTCGCTGAGCGCGTGCCGCACTTGGCCAAGCTGGCGCCTGCATCGGATGTGTTTATTGAAGATCTTCATGAAGCGGGCGGCGTGTCAGCGGCTCTGAATGAGCTTTCCAAGAAAGAAGGAGCGCTTCATTTAGATGCGCTGACTGTTACAGGAAAAACTCTTGGAGAAACCATTGCCGGACATGAAGTAAAGGATTATGACGTCATTCATCCGCTGGATCAACCATTCACTGAAAAGGGTGGCCTTGCTGTTTTATTCGGTAATCTAGCTCCGGACGGCGCTATCATTAAAACAGGCGGCGTACAGAATGGGATTACAAGACACGAAGGGCCGGCTGTCGTATTCGATTCTCAGGACGAGGCGCTTGACGGCATTATCAACCGAAAAGTAAAAGAAGGCGACGTTGTCATCATCAGATACGAAGGGCCAAAAGGCGGACCTGGCATGCCGGAAATGCTGGCGCCAACATCCCAAATCGTTGGAATGGGACTCGGACCAAAAGTGGCATTGATTACGGACGGACGTTTTTCCGGAGCCTCCCGTGGCCTCTCAATCGGCCACGTATCACCTGAGGCAGCTGAGGGCGGGCCACTTGCCTTTGTTGAAAACGGAGACCATATTATCGTTGATATTGAAAAACGCATCTTGGATGTACAAGTGCCAGAAGAAGAGTGGGAAAAACGAAAAGCGAACTGGAAAGGTTTTGAACCGAAAGTGAAAACCGGCTACCTGGCACGTTATTCTAAACTTGTGACGAGTGCCAACACCGGCGGTATTATGAAAATCTAGACAGCTGGGGACACTTTCTTTTATTTTAAGGCGTGAACATTTGAAATCCGGCCCTCTCTATAGTATCCTTTACTTCAGATGAAGGATACTAGAGGGGGCTTTTTTTTATGTCAATGGCTTATGAAGAATACATGCGCCAGCTTGTCGTACCGATGCGCCGCGAGCTGACTGGAGCAGGTTTTGAAGAGTTAACAACAGCGGAAGAAGTAGAAAACTTTATGGAAAAGGCAGAGGGCACAACTCTTGTAGTCGTTAACTCTGTATGCGGCTGTGCGGCAGGCCTTGCGCGTCCTGCGGCTACACAGGCAGTCCTCCAGAATGACAAAACACCTGACAATACGGTGACTGTTTTTGCGGGCCAAGATAAAGAAGCTACTGCGAAAATGCGTGAGTATTTTACTGGCCAGGAGCCTTCTTCACCATCAATGGCTCTTTTGAAAGGCAAAGAAGTCGTACATTTTATTCCGCGTCATGAAATTGAAGGACACGATATGGAAGAAATCATGAAAAATCTGACTGCTGCCTTCGATGCGCACTGCTAAATGCCCGTTTTCCGGGCATTTTCTTTTTGGGAGTACAGAAGATGATAACAACAAGCTATAGACCGTCTGAACACAACATAAAAACCGCAAAGCAGCTTTCTAAAGAGCTAAATATGCCATACTGCGGCCGGAATAAACAAACGGTTGAACACCTGCTGAAGTCAGCTGAACGTGATTTGCTTGTGGTCGGCAAAGAGCGGTTTGAGCTGTATACGAAACAAGGTGCCAAATTCTTTTTTCATCCGAATACAGCGATGTTCAGAGCCAAACGCTTCTTACAGGGGGAGAAAGAGCCTATGCTTCGGGCTGCCGGCTTATCTGAAGGGGATGCGTTTTTAGATTGCACACTCGGGCTGGGGTCAGATGCCATTATCGCAAGTATGGCAGTAGGCGAAACGGGTTCTGTTGTTGGGATTGAAAAAAACCATCTTGTGTCTGTTTTAGTGAGGACGGGGCTGCATTCATGGGAAACGGGTATAGAAGAGCTTCAAGTTGCGATGAGAAGAATCCAGGTGAAGAATGGTGATTGCTTTGAACACCTCAAGCAGCTTCCTGACAACTCTGTTGATGTGGTTTATTTCGATCCAATGTTTCATGAACCTGTAGAAACCTCTGACGGCATCGCGCCTTTACGTGATTTGGCAGAGGATTCCGTTTTGCACGAAGGATGTATCAATGAAGCGGTACGAGTCGCCAGAAAAAGCGTTGTGCTAAAAGACCACTGGAAAAGCCCGCGGTTTGAACAGTTTGGTTTTAACGTCATGAAAAGAAAAACAGCACTGTTCCATTATGGCGTCATTCAAACAAGCCCGTGATTCATATCACGGGCTTTCTGTTAATCGGTGACCTCCATGACGACAAAGTATAACAATGTTAAGAGTGAAACTGTGGCAAACAGAGCGTCAATCATGCGGAAAGCCTCCTTTCACGGAATATTGTAAGCGTTTTTACGCAAAGTGCATAGCAACGAATCTCCTAATTTGCATATCAGTTTCATATAGTACATGACTTGAATGTTTTGGATGTGCTAAAATAAGAGAAACATGACAATAAAATAGAGAGGAATAAGCAGTCATGAAATTGTGGATGAGAAAGACCCTTGTGGTTTTATTTACCATTGTAACGTTCGGGCTCGTATCTCCTCCGGCTGCCCTTATGGCGGACAAGCCTTCCGGACAGCCGAGCAGTCTTGAGCAGAATGATTACACCGCTTTTTATGATGAGCATGACCTGTACGATGATGAGTCGGATGACAGGCGAGATCCTGAACTGCTTTTTCAATCGTACAAGGAACAGCTCCTTGACAGCGCTGAGGATCAGTCCTTTTTAAAATTCGGCAGCAGAATCGCTCCTGTCATTGAGGATGACTATCGGAAAGAGATCCTGCCAAAAATCGAAAATGTGATTAGTGATTATTTAGCGACATTGCAAGATGATGAGGCGTACCAAGATGTTGTGATCTCAAGCATGCCTTCAGCGGGCAAAACGGAAAAAATTTTCAACGTTTATAATCGGACAACTGGAGAAGATCTTCTCAGATTCCATGTGCGAAGAGACCACCCGCCTCATGACGGCTACTGGTTTAATTTTCATTATCATACAGCAGAAGATGGATTTCAATCACATCATGAGCTTGGGAGCATTTACTGGGACCGCAACACGCCTCCCAACTGGATGAGTGCCTAAAGGAGATGCCATTAGACATGAAAAAGTACACAATGAATGAAATGGTCGATATAACAAAGGATATGCTGAACAAACGGGGCGTTATGATAGAAGATATTGCACGGATTGTTCAAAAACTTCAGGAAAAATACAATCCAAATCTGCCGCTCAGTGTTTGCATGGAGAATGTAGAAAAAGTCCTGAACAAACGTGAAATTATTCATGCTGTTTTGACAGGCCTTGCACTCGATCAGCTTGCAGAACAGAAGCTTCTCCCCGAACCGCTGCAGCACCTTGTTGAAACGGATGAACCGCTTTACGGCATAGATGAAATTATCCCGCTTTCAATCGTTAATGTGTACGGGTCGATCGGTTTGACCAATTTCGGTTATTTGGATAAAGAGAAGATTGGAATTATTAAGGAACTTGATGAAAGTCCAGACGGTATTCACACCTTTTTGGATGATATTGTGGCAGCACTTGCTGCAGCAGCGGCGAGCAGAATTGCACATACGCATCAGGATCTGCAAGATGAAGAAAAAGAACAGGATGAAAAGCCTGTCGTCAGCTGACTATAAAAAAATCATTTCTGGGTTCAGAAATGATTTTTTATTGTGTTACACTACTAGAAGACTACTTTTAAAGGATGAAAAAAATGAAACAGTTTAAGGATTTATGTAGACATGTTTTAGAGCATGGTGAGAAAAAGGGAGACCGGACAGGGACCGGAACAATCAGCACTTTCGGATATCAAATGAGATTTAATTTACGGGAAGGCTTTCCGATGCTCACCACTAAAAAACTCCACTTTAAATCAATTGCGCATGAACTGCTGTGGTTCTTAAAAGGAGATACGAATGTACGCTATCTGCAGGAAAACGGAGTGCGAATCTGGAATGAGTGGGCTGATGAAAACGGTGAACTTGGACCTGTGTATGGCTCCCAATGGCGTTCTTGGCGGGGAGCTGATGGAGAAACCATTGATCAAATTTCCCGTCTTATTGAAGATATTAAGACAAATCCGAACTCCAGACGCTTAATCGTCAGCGCCTGGAATGTTGGTGAAATTGATAAAATGGCGTTGCCGCCCTGCCATTGCCTGTTTCAATTCTATGTGTCTGACGGCAAGCTGTCCTGTCAGCTGTATCAGCGCTCTGCCGATGTTTTCTTAGGTGTGCCGTTTAATATTGCATCTTATGCCCTGCTAACCATGATTATTGCTCATGTGACTGGGCTTGAACCGGGCGAGTTCATCCATACGTTTGGTGATGTTCATATTTATCAAAATCATATTGAACAAGTCAATTTGCAGCTGGAAAGAGATGTTAGACCGCTTCCGCAGCTTCGTTTCGCCAGAAAGGTTGATTCTATTTTTAACTTTGCATTTGAGGACTTTATCATCGAGGATTATGATCCGCATCCTCATATAAAAGGGGCGGTTAGCGTATGATTTCATTCATTTTTGCAATGGATGCCAACAGGCTTATCGGCAAAGACAATGATTTGCCGTGGCATTTGCCCAATGATCTTGCATACTTTAAGAAAGTAACATCGGGCCATTCAATCATTATGGGCCGAAAAACATTTGAATCGATCGGACGTCCGCTTCCAAATCGGAAAAATATTGTCGTTACCTCAGCGCCGGCTTCAGAATTTCCGGGATGCACGGTTGTCAGTTCATTAAAGGATGTACTGGACATTTGTTCAGGCCCTGAAGAATGCTTTGTGATCGGAGGGGCTCAGCTCTATACGGACCTTTTCCCTTATGCGGACAGACTGTATATGACGAAAATTCATCACGAGTTTGAGGGTGACCGTCACTTCCCTGAATTTGATGAATCCAATTGGAAGCTGGTTTCTTCTGAGCAGGGGATCAAAGACGAAAAAAACCCGTATGATTACGAATTTCTAATGTATGAAAAAAAGAATTCTTCTAAAGCGGGAGGATTTTAATTGGTTCGCTACAGCCTTCTAGTGGTTTATATTGTGTATATGCTGTTAAAAAATATGAAACAATTATTTAATCAAACAATGCTCGATCCCCGTCTGTCATACAAAAAACAGATGACTCTTGTGTACGAACAGCCAAAGGCGTTTTTGGAAGGCTGTATCGGCATCTCCGGTTCAGTTGTGACGATCCATCAGCCAGAGCCAATACCACACGGTCCTGTTTTGTATGTGCATCCCCGTTTGCGTTTGGCTGAACTGGCCTTAATTGCTGGATATATTGAGGAACCGGCCGGCTTTATCGCCAACCCAAAAGTGTTCCGCTTGCCTTTTATCGGGCAATGGCTGGATCGGATGGATGTGATTTCAGACGGTGATTCAGAAAAGGTATATGAAGATGTGACAAAACAGCTGGAAAAGGGACAAAGCCTGATTCTTTCACTAGATGGTTCTATTGATCCTGTAGAACTTGCGGCCCGCTATCATCTTCCGTTGGTGATGGTGGAAACGAAAGGAACAGATAACATGCAAAAGGGCTCGTTTTTTAAACGCTTAAAACCGACAGACATTGAATTGTCCTTTTCAAAAGCTTATATACCTGCCAATGAAAAACAATTACGTGCATAAAAAAGCGCAGTCGTGAAGACTGCGCTTTTCTGTTACTGTTACGAAAGGAACGGCACCTTTACACAATAGAAGAGCACGCAGAAAAACATGGCAGCGCTCCCGCCCAATACAAAGCTGTGCCAAATGGCGTGATGGAAGGGGATCTTTTTCCAAATGTAAAAGATGGTTCCGACAGAGTATAAAATGCCGCCGAGAAAAAGGAGGGTGAATCCCGCTCCGCTCAGTGAAGCATATAAAGGTTTAACTGCAATAATCATCAGCCACCCCATGACTAAATACACGAAGGTTGACAATAGGATAAACCGTTTCACAAAGAAAATTTTAAAAACGATTCCGCCTAGGGCAAGTGACCATACGATAACCAACAGGGTAAAGCCGAGTGTGCCTTTCAGCGGCCCAAGCAAAAAAGGCGTGTAGGTTCCGGCGATGAGTACGTAAATCGCGCTATGATCAATAATCTCCAAAATGTCCTTCGTTTTTTTATGTGTGATGCTGTGAAGCAGGGTGGAGCTCAAATATAACAGCAGCATAGAGACACCGAATATTGTAAAGCTGACAATGTCCCATGCAGACCCGTAATTAGCCGCAAATATGATTAGAAACACTAATGCTGGGATGGATAAGAGGACACCGATGCCGTGTGTAATCGCATTGGCGATCTCTTCTTTGATTGTAAACAAGTGCATTCTCCTTTCGATCACTAGATCATTTGATTTTTTAACGTCTCTATAAAGCTCAAGCCCTCAAAGGTAATTTTTGTGCCTGCGCGTCCGCGGCTTTTGGTGACATAATCTTTTTTCTCCAAATAGTCGAGACGGCTTCTGACCTGCTGCGGCGTTAACGAGGTTTGGGTATTTTTGCTGTGTTCAGAAATGATCCGTCTGCTGGCAGGTTCTCCTTTTTCGTTCAATACTTTTATTGTTTCCAAAATAAACAAAAACTCAGCTTTTTCCATTAAAGTCAGCAGCTTCGCTTTTTTCTTCGATGTTTTTCCGTCTATCGCGCCTCTAATATATGGCGGCAGGTCATATGGCTGAATCGTTCCCCCGCTTGATACTGCCGCCATATAATCTGCAGCGTTTTTTAATTCCCTGACATTGCCTTCAAATGCATGCTTCTCAAGCATGGGAAAAACGGAGGGATCGATTAACAATTGCCGACCGGAATTTGAGAGAAAATGCTGTGTCAAAAGCGGAATATCGCTTTTTCGTTCCGATAATTCTGGCAGTGCGAGCGTTAAAATGTTCAGTCTGTAGAATAAGTCTTGCCTGAATGTATGTTCCACGGATCGGTCTGCAGAAGCACAGATCATTCGCGGTTTCTCCGTGTCTGAATCAAGCGCTTTTAACAGCTGAGCTTGTACAGAAGCAGGCATGCGCCATACATCATCAAGAAAAAGGGTTCCTCGTACCGCTTTTTGAAAAACACCTGTGTTTCCGTTAGGGCCAAAAAGCTCATGAATAAGGGTTTCTTCCGAATGGGTGCTGCAATTGACGCTTATAAACGGTTCATTGCTTCTCGAAGATTCCAAGTGTATGGCATGTGCGAAGTGATTTTTGCCTGTTCCGATTTTTCCTGTTATTAAGACAGGAAGCTCCGATAACGAGAACTGCTTGGCGATTCGCTTCGCTTCCAGGAAAGTTTGATGTTCTCCGATTAGAAGTTGAAATGTATTGAGTTTTGGTGCACTATTCATCAATTGGCTCCTTTTGGTTCTAATTGGTTTCATTATATCATGCCTTTTGGTTGAAAACACCCTTTATTTTACGATCAACTTTTTTCTTGGCTCTGCAGGATAATGGTTGAACAGAAGTTACCACAAGATGTGGTGGACATAGTCTGTATTTTTTTAATTATTAAATAAAAATAATTGTCTTATTTTTTGAATATTCATGTTATAATGGCATATTAAATAGGGATTTAAAACAAGAAAGGAATCTGTACATGAAACCGTTGCTTAAAGAAAACTCTCTCATCCAAGTGAAAGACATTTTGAAGGCTCACCAAAACGTAAAGGACGTTGTCATTCACACACCTTTGCAGAGGAATGACAGACTTTCTGAGAGATATGAATGCAATATCTATTTAAAACGTGAAGACTTGCAAGTTGTCAGATCTTTTAAGCTCAGAGGGGCTTATCATAAAATGAAACAGCTTTCCAGCGAGCAGACAGAGAACGGAGTTGTGTGTGCAAGTGCCGGAAACCACGCTCAAGGTGTGGCATTTTCGTGTAAACATCTTGGCATTCACGGAAAAATTTTTATGCCGTCTACTACACCGAGACAAAAAGTATCTCAAGTTGAACTATTCGGAAAAGGATTTATCGATATTATTTTGACAGGCGATACGTTTGACGACGCGTATAAAAGCGCTGCTGAATGCTGTGAGGCGGAATCTCGGACGTTTATCCATCCGTTCGATGATCCGGATGTGATGGCCGGACAGGGAACGCTCGCAGTCGAGATTTTAAACGACATTGATACAGAACCGCATTTTCTTTTTGCAAGTGTCGGAGGCGGCGGCCTTCTCTCTGGGGTAGGTACATATTTGAAAAACGTGTCTCCTGATACAAAGGTTATTGCTGTTGAGCCGGCGGGAGCGGCATCCTACTTTGAATCAAACAAAGCTGGGCATGTCGTCACACTTGATAAAATTGATAAGTTTGTAGATGGGGCGGCTGTTAAAAAAATTGGCGAGGAAACCTTCCGGACGCTGGAAACTGTCGTTGATGACATTCTCCTTGTGCCTGAAGGAAAAGTATGTACATCCATTCTTGAATTATATAACGAATGTGCGGTTGTTGCTGAACCGGCTGGAGCTCTTTCTGTCGCAGCGCTTGATTTGTACAAGGATGAAATTAAAGGGAAAAACGTGGTGTGTGTGGTAAGCGGGGGCAATAACGATATCGGAAGAATGCAGGAAATGAAGGAGCGTTCCTTAATTTTTGAAGGTCTTCAGCATTATTTTATCGTCAACTTTCCGCAAAGAGCGGGGGCGCTCCGCGAATTTCTTGACGAAGTCCTCGGACCGAATGATGACATTACAAGATTTGAATATACGAAGAAAAATAATAAAAGCAACGGACCTGCTCTTGTCGGCATCGAGCTGCAGAACAAAGCCGATTATGGGCCGCTGATTGAACGGATGAACAAAAAACCGTTTCATTATGTAGAGGTGAACAAGGATGAGGACTTGTTCCATTTGCTAATCTAATTTTTTTACACAACCGCGCAAAATGACAGACAGCCCGGCTGGCATCATATATAATAGAAGAAAAACAAAAAAGAGGATTGATAGCTTGTTACTCAAAAGCCTAGAGTTCAAACGCGATGACGGGATTCAGGTGAAAGTGACAGAAATACCTGTATTAAAGGAAGATGAGCACTATTTCTTTATGTTACATCACCATTTGCAATTCTACTTAAAAGAAGTGTTTTCATCAAACAGCAGGGCAAAAGTGTATTCTTTCCGACATTATATGAAGCGCCGGATGAAGTGGGCAGATTATCAGGCTGTATTTCATCAAGAGGTGTTAAAGCACAACGCGTAACATGCCGTTTTTTACCTGCATGCCCTCCTTTGTAATCGTTAATGGGGAGGCATGCAGGATTTTTTTTGCTCAGTATCGAATACAAACATGGGACAGTAAGGACGGTTTTAGAAAGCGTTTTTATGCTGGCTGGAAAGGGTGGATGTCATGAAGGTTATCAAGGGGTTAACGGCTGGGCTGATTTTTCTGTTTTTGTGTGCATGCGGAGGACAGCAGATTAAAAATCCGCTCAATTACGAGGTGGAGCCTTTTACATTTCAAAACCAAGACGGCAAGAACGTTTCTTTAGAGAGCTTAAAAGGAGAAGTATGGCTGGCGGATTTTATTTTTACCAATTGTGAAACTATATGTCCGCCAATGACCGCTCATATGACTGATCTGCAAAAAAAATTGAAAGCCGAAAATATAGATGTCCGCATCATATCATTTAGTGTTGACCCAGAAAACGATAAGCCGAAACAGCTGAAGAAATTTGCCGCAAATTATCCATTATCTTTTGATAACTGGGATTTTCTCACTGGATACAGCCAGAGTGAGATTGAGGAGTTCGCACTTAAGAGCTTTAAAGCGATCGTAAAGAAGCCGGAGGGAGAGGACCAAGTGATTCATCAATCTTCTTTTTATTTGGTAGGTCCGGACGGTAAGGTGCTGAAAGATTACAATGGAGTGGAGAATACACCGTACGATGATATCATTTCCGATGTGAAGTCAGCCAGTACACTCAAGTAAGCTAAGAGACTAGGCATTTGCAAATCTTCTAAAACATGATACACTTTCCACTAGTAGAATGGGAAGGAGCAACAAGATTGAAGCTGCGCATTTTTTCAATCATGGCCAGTTTGATTTTGCTTCTTACTGCGTGTACGAGCATACGTACATCATCTGAGGGAAAACAAAAAGCCCATGAAACGAAAACAAAAGAACACATTGTCATAGCGGCTGTCGGAGATTCGCTGACAGAAGGAGTCGGAGATCCCGACGGAAAGGGATATGTCGGCAAGGTGGCGGATTCTATCCGGTCAGATAAACAAGTCAAAACGGTCGACGTGAAAAATTATGCCGTAAAAGGGAACCGTTCGGATGATTTATTAGAAAAACTAAAAGATAAAAAGGTTCAAAAAGGCATAAAGGACGCAGATTATGTCTTTTTTACAATTGGCGGTAATGATTTGATGAAAATCCTTCGCCAAAACTTTCTGCAATTAACCGTTGAACCGTTTCAGGAAGCGGAAAAACCGTACGAAAATCGCTTTGAAAAAATCATTTCTGAAATTCGCGAGCTGAATGATCACGCTGAGCTGATTTATGTCAGCATGTACAATCCGTTTACGTTTACATTATCAGAACTAAATGAAATAAATGGTGTCGTCACGGATTGGAACCATATTGCTGAAAAAGAGCTGAAAAAAGATAAACATGCAAAAATCGTTCATATCGAAGATTTGTTCAATCAAAAAAGTGACAGCAGCCGAATTTCTGAGGAAGATGATTTTCATCCTAATGGTACGGGTTATTCTCTTATCGCAAAGCGCGTCTATCAAGCCATTAAAAAAGAAGGATTACCGAAAGAGTAGGGTGACAGCATGAATAAGTGGAAGCGACTGTTTTTTATATTGCTTACAATTAATTTTATCCTCGCCGCCGGGTTTGTGGCACTTGTTTTGCTCCCGGGGGAACAGGCTCAGGTGAAGGATTCATCTGAGAGCGAGTATGGATTTCAAGTGACAAGCACAAAAGAATCATTAGCTGCGTTTGTTAACTCATATTTAAACGACAAAGCATCAAACAAGCTTGATTATAAAGTAGAGATTGATGATGATGTTCATGTCGCAGGGAAAATCAAGGCATTTTCCACGTCTATTGATGCGTTTATCGCTTTTGAGCCAACTGTGAAAAAAAACGGTGATGTAGAGCTGAATGTCACGAAATTTTCGTTAGGGAAATTGAGTATACCAATTAGCTTTGTGTTAAATTATATGGACAGCTTTTATGAATTGCCGTCATTTGTCCATGTTCACCCCGGAGATAAAAGCATTGAAGTGCGTTTGTCAGAAATGCCTTTAACGAATGGAATGTATGTCAAAGCGGATAAGATAAATTTAGAAAAAGATGAAATTGAGTTTTCCTATTACCATCCTAAACAATAGAGGTGACTGAAAATGAAACGGATTTACCAGTATTTCAGTTTATTATCCTTTACGTTTTCCCTGTACTTCGGCTGGCTTGCTTATCATCATCTGGCCGCTGAAGACATGGATCAAATGTATTTGAATGTTTCCTATTGTGCCTTGTTCCTAAGTGTGATGGTGTTTACATTCGGTATGAGAGACCGAAAAAAAACCGATAAGTCATGAAAAAGAGACATGAAACAACGTCTCTTTTTTCGTGCGGTCCGAAGAAAATTTGAGAACACAAGGAGAAAAGATGAAAGCATACGATTTTACACAGGGGAACGTGCTGAAACAGCTTGTACTGTTTTCAATGCCTATTATGCTCGGAAACGCATTGCAGGTTTCCTTTCAATTTATAGACAGCTTGTGGATCGGCAATTTACTGGGGGCAAAGGCCCTTGGGGCAGCCGCGGTATCAAGCACGATTGTTTTGACCGTGCTGTCTTTTATTTTGGGCCTTAACAATGCGACGTTAACCATTTTATCTCAGCAAAAAGGAAAAGATGATGTAAAAGGAATGGCATCGTATATTAACGCTTTTGTTGTTTTATTAACAGGCCTAAGCATCGGATTCGGCGCTGCCGGTTTTTTTCTCTCAGAGCTTTTGCTGCGTCTTCTAAAAACACCGGAGTCAATGATACCGCTTGCTGAGACGTATTTACAGATTCAATTTATCGGCATTTTATTTTTGTTTGGTTATAACTTTATCAGTACTGTGCTTCGTGCGCTGGGCGACAGCAAGACACCTCTCCGGTTTATTGCGTTTGCTGTTGTACTGAATACAGTGCTTGCGCCGCTCTTTATTTCTGTGTTCCGCATGGGAATAGCGGGAGCGGCTTATTCAACGATTTTGTCACAGGGAATTGCGTTTCTATATGGGTTGTTTTATGTCGTCAAACACAAGCTTGTGCCATTCTCAATTCCGAGAATGCCCAAGTGGGAAGAGTCCGCGCTGATTTTGAAACTCGGGATTCCGGCAGGTCTGCAGATGATGGTGATTACAGGCGGTATGATGGCGATTATGAGTGTTGTTAACTCATACGGGGATCACGTGGTATCAGGCTTTGGCGCGGTGCAGCGGCTTGATAGCATCATCACGCTTCCAGCAATGGCTGCCGGTACGGCCGTCAACAGTATGGCAGGGCAAAATATTGGAATCGGAAACGAAAAAAGAGTGGGAACAATTGCAAGGCTAGGTGTGATGGCTGTTATTTCCTGCATGCTGGTGATTGCGGTTATGATTTGGGTATTTGGTAAATATCTCATAAGGTTATTTATCAGTGAGCCCGATGCGGTCGCATTTGGTGAACAGTATTTGAAGTGGATCGCGTTTTTCTACCCTTTTATTGGGATTAATTTTGTGCTGAACGGAATCGTCAGGGCCGCGGGAGCGATGCTGCAGGTTCTGGTATTAAATTTGATCTCGTTTTGGGTGTTGAGATATCCTTTTACAGCTCTATTTTCAGCTTGGCTTGGACAAAAAGGAATCGGGCTTGGAATCGGAATGAGTTTTTTATTAAGCAGCTGCGCGGCATTTTTGTATTATAGATATGGCCGCTGGAAAGCAATGAAGCTGTTTACTGAAAAATAAGTGAAGCACTGCGAAAAGCACATACCTTTATATCGGTATGTGCTTTTGTTCACCGTTTTTTATCAAGTTTGCTGAAGAGCTCGATTAACGTGGCAAGTTCAGCATCCGTGTAGCAGTCAAAGCGTTTAAAGAAATATTCCGTTTTTTTCTCGTTAAAGTGCTGAAGGACTTTTTCGCCCGCTTCAGTGATATGAATACGGATGATGCGTCTGTCTTCCTTCGATCTGATTCTCGTAATCCATTCCTTTTCTACCAGTGCATCGGTCACAGCCGTAATGTGGCTTGCCGATACCTCTAAAATAGGCGCAAATTCAGTGACTTTTTTAGGCCCTTGTTCACTGAGGATCCGAAGAATGGTGAATTCATTCCGCGACAGCTCTTTATCTAAAATTTCATTGATTTCATTGCGTATTTGTTTAAAGACTTTACGGAGTAAAGTTTCCATATCGTACATCATCTGTGTTCTTACTTTCAAATTTGTGAACCTCCATTACATAAGCATATTGCTTAAAACCTATAGATTTTATTGAAAAGCAGAATCATTTTCATTCTATTTTTACATGCTATAATATAATAATACCACGTATTAACAAAGGAGGCACCAGTATGTCTGAAAAAAAAGAAATCGCCACATTTGCAGGAGGCTGTTTTTGGTGTATGGTTAAACCTTTTGACGAACAGCCGGGAATTGAAAAAGTGGTGTCCGGGTATACAGGCGGCCATACTGAAAACCCTACGTATGAAGAGGTGTGCAGTGAAACGACGGGACATCGTGAAGCCGTTCAAATCACGTTTAATCCTGATGTATTCCCTTATGAAAAACTGCTTGAATTATTTTGGCAGCAAATCGATCCGACAGATGCCGGGGGGCAGTTTGCTGATCGCGGCAGCTCCTATCGCGCAGCCATTTTTTATCATAATGATAAACAAAAGGAGCTTGCGGAAGCTTCCAAGCAACGTCTGGCGGAAAGCGGCATCTTTAAAGATCCGATTGTAACGGACATTTTAAAAGCTGAACCTTTCTATGAAGCGGAAGGCTACCATCAGCATTTTTATAAAAAGAATCCAGCACATTATCAGCGCTACCGGACAGGTTCCGGACGCGCGGGATTTATCAGCAAGCATTGGGGGGCTAAATAAATGGCGTACAATAAAGAAGAAAAATTGAAGTCATTAAATCGCATGCAATATGAAGTAACGCAAAATAACGGCACGGAGCCGCCATTTCAAAATGAATATTGGGATCATAAGGAAGAAGGCTTGTATGTAGACATTGTGTCAGGCAAGCCATTGTTTACATCCAAGGATAAATTTGATTCCCACTGCGGCTGGCCAAGCTTTACAAAGCCAATTGAAGAAGAAGAAGTGGAAGAAAAACTGGACACGAGCCACGGCATGATTCGCACAGAAGTAAGAAGCCGAACTGCTGATTCTCATCTTGGCCACGTATTTAATGACGGACCGGGGCCAAACGGACTTCGTTACTGCATAAATTCAGCAGCGCTGCGGTTTGTTCCGAAGCATAAGCTAAAAGAAGAAGGATACGAAAGCTATCTGCATCTCTTTAATAAATAAAGTGTTAAAAACAGGCCTGCCTAATGGATAGACAGGCTTGTTTTTATGCCTTTTTCTCTTGATGCAATTCTTCAATAATCTGAGCAATTCTTTCTTTCGTAATAAGCGGGGCTTGATCTGATTGATACCCAGGCAGATTGACTTTGCGAAAGTCAGGATGTTTTTCCGGCTCTGGAAGGATTGCATAAAGGTTGCCCCATTCATACAGTGATTCAATTTCATGTGGAGATGTTAATTCTTCGTGAAGCTTTTCACCTGGACGCTTGCCCACTTCTACTGCAGCCGGCAGCGGGAGCCCGTGCTGCGATGCATATTCTTCAAACCCATGAATCAGTTCTTCAAGTTTCAGTGATTCCATTTTGAAAATAAAAGTTTCTCCGCCTTTTGTAATAGCAGCCGATTGTAATGTCAATGTAGCTGCATCGTCTATTGACATGAAAAATCTGGTCATGTTTTTGTCTGTGATAGTCAGAGGTTCACCCTCCATCATCTGTTCAAATAATATGGGGATGACCGAACCTCTGGAACCGAGAACATTTCCAAAGCGGACCGAACAAAACAAGGTTCCTTTGTTTTGGACGTGGCGGTTTGCTTGATGAAACAGCTTTTCAGATAACAGCTTGGTGGCACCCATTGTGTTCACAGGAGATACAGCTTTATCTGTACTGATATTAATGACATGCTGCACTCGGTGTGAAAGGGCAGCTTCCACCACATTTTGTCCGCCGATGAGATTGGTCTGAATCGCTTCAAATGGATGGTCCTCACATGTCGGAACCTGTTTCAGCGCAGCCGCGTGAAAGACGATATCGACGCCTTTCATCACCTGATTCACCCTTCTGTGATCGCGTACATCTCCGAGTACAAATAATAGCCGCTTATCCTCCGCATACTTTTGGCTCATGACATACTGTTTACTGTCGTCTTTGCTGAATACAATCACCTGTTTAGGTGTAAGCAGCAAAAGGCGTTTGACAATTTGACTCCCGATTGAACCCGTTCCGCCAGTGACTAAAACTGTTTTGTTATGGAAAAATGGTTTTAGTTCTGCTGTTTGCTGTTTAGGCATGGCTTATCCTCCAACTCTCGTTTCTCTACCATGCATCATATGTTCAACTTTGTAATCGAATTAATGAAAGCAACCAATAAAGAAAAATTTAGGGGAATGATCATGTCACAAAGTGTTCTTTTTTAATAGAAAATGGAAAAACGGACGTAACTAGGGAACGATAAAACTAAATAAACAATGTACTAAATATTCAACATATTTTTATTTCGCTCCGCAAAAGGAAATCTGGCAAAGTCCATCTCACGTACCTAGTTGTTTTATGAGTCAGAAACCCTATAAAAAAAGGTTCATTTTCCTCACGGTAATCACCTGTATATATTTTACAATAATAGTGATAGTGATAAAAGAGGAGGGTACCAAATGAAGGTTTCAAAAACAATGCTGCTAAGCACTGCCGCGGGTTTATTGCTTAGCCTGACAGCAACCTCTGTGTCGGCTCATTATGTGAATGAGGAACATCATTTCAAAGTGACTGCACACACGGAGACAGATCCGGTCGCATCTGGCGATGACGCAGCAGATGACCCGGCCATTTGGGTTCATGAAAAACACCCGGAAAAAAGCAAGTTGATTACGACAAATAAGAAGTCAGGGCTCGTCGTGTATGATTTAGACGGAAAACAGCTTCATTCTTATGAGTTTGGCAAGCTCAATAATGTTGATCTGCGTTATGATTTTCCATTGAACGGCGAAAAAATTGATATTGCTGCCGCATCCAACCGGTCCGAAGGAAAAAATACAATTGATGTATATGCAATAGACGGGGATAAAGGAAAATTGAAAAGCATTACAGATCCAAAACATCCTATTTCCACCAATATTTCTGAGGTTTATGGATTCGGCCTGTATCACAGCCAGAAAACAGGAGCATTTTACGCATTAGTGACAGGCAAACAAGGGGAATTTGAGCAGTATGAAATTGTTGATGGTGGAAAGGGTTATGTAACAGGGAAAAAGGTGCGTGAATTTAAGTTGAATTCTCAGACCGAAGGCCTTGTTGCGGATGATGAGTATGGGAACCTATACATAGCAGAGGAAGATGAAGCCATCTGGAAATTTAACGCTGAGCCCGGCGGAGGGTCAAAGGGGCAGGTTGTTGACCGTGTGACAGGAGATCATTTGACAGCTGATATTGAAGGACTGACAATCTATTATGCACCAAATGGCAAAGGATATCTCATGGCTTCAAGTCAAGGAAATAACAGCTATGCAATGTATGAACGGCAGGGGAAAAATCGCTATGTAGCCAACTTTGAGATTACAGATGGCGAGAAGATAGACGGTACTAGTGACACGGATGGTATTGATGTTCTCGGTTTCGGACTTGGCCCAAAATATCCGTACGGGATTTTTGTGGCGCAGGATGGCGAAAATATCGATAACGGACAAGCCGTCAATCAAAATTTCAAAATTGTATCGTGGGAACAAATTGCACAGCATCTCGGCGGAAAACCTGATCTTCATAAACAGGTAAATCCGAGGAAGCTGAAAGACCGTTCTGACGGCTAGAATAGAAAGCAGCCTGTGCAGCTGCTTTTTTCTATGAATAAAAAAATCGTTCATAGCATGAACGATTTTTCAAGAAAGCGCCAGATGAATCGCTTTTAGTTTTGCAGGAAGCTCATCAAACGTAAATGCGGGTACGGTCTCTTTATAATTGGCTGCTGCAGCTTTTTGCCGTTCTTCAGGATTGTTGATATAGAAAGCGGCTTTTTCCTTAAAGTCGTTCATGCCGTGATAAGAAATAAAGGATGAAAAAGGATGCGCCGCGGGTAAATCTGTTAATTGAAATGCTTCGCATGCAGCAATATCAAACGTTCGGTTATTAAAACTGGCATTTTTGATGCGCATAGTATTTTGGTTGAAAGCAAAATGATAGGGACGATGCGCATTAATTACGATGTCTGCCCCATTATAATAATGAACGGCCTGTTCGGGTGGAACCCATGTGCTGACGACATCAATATGCGGCTGTTTGAGCACTTTTTTAGGCAGATATTTTCTCCATTCCTTGCCGATTACCCGAACCGTGAATGGCAGATAGACCGCTTCTTTCATAAGCTGAACCCGATTAGGGTAAGGGTAGCCGATGATTAACAGATTTGAATGATAGGAATGTTCGGTGCCCATTTTTTTAAACAGCCGATGATTAACTGGTATCGGAACATAATAGACGTGCTGGTAGCCGAGCCCTTGATAATAGAGAACGGCATTTTGTTCAATCGTTAATATGGCGTCAGCGAGCTTGATTACCTGTAGGCTGATATCCATATAAAATGGGTCTTCGGTCAGCCAAACATATACGGGAATACCCTTACCCTTTAACCAGGTCAGCCAGTCGTGAGGAACGCGGTCTCCAACCATCAAGAGTGCGAAGTCCGGCTGAAACGTTTCGATCTTCACCAAAGTTTCTGTTTCAAGTGTATCTGCAGACATATACTCTGTATGAGTGTTCCGAAAACATTCTTCAGCCCAGCGATCAAAATAACAATATATTCCTCCGTATCCCGACTGGATATACAACACTTTCATCGGATGTTATGAAAAGAACGTAACGCTTTCTACTTTGTCTACATCAATTAATGTTGTAGCTTGGCCTGCTGGAGTGACGGAGCTTTCCTGTGTTACAAATACGATCCCGTGAACCTGATCGAAAGCAACGAAGACAACCGGCCCGATCATGTCTCCCGAATCGGTTACAATGCTGATTGTCGTGCCTGGCGTAACTCTGGCAAAAATCCATCTTGCCGGAAGGGAAGGGTCTAAAAGAGATTCTGCCGTAACCGTCTCACTTTCATCTACTCTTTGATCGATGGCAGCTTCAAGCAAGTCTTTAAGGTTACTATCCATGTTTTCTCCTCCTTCTGTTGCAGTTGGAAATAAAGGGCTTAAAACGGCTTTAATTAAATCCTTTTTTAACTGTGCATTTTCAGAGCTCATTACACACACCTCCTATTCGATAGTGAACTCACGTTAATCATATTCTTCCGGCTGTTATTTGGTATGAGTCGAACGCCGTACCTGATCTAATTTTCATCTATTTAAGGAAAATGCTGATTTTTTTATGGAGTGGACATAGCCTATACCATAAATCGGAGTCGCACATATTGTGAAACAGAGATAAGGATAAGGGAGAGGGATGATTTGGATTTAGAGAAACAAGTGGATCGAGAAGAAAACCAAGATGAACTACATTTTATTTTGCTTTTGCTGATTCTGCTGATACGTCAATCGTCTTCTGAAGGAAATCCATCTGACCTCAGACGCCAGCTGGTTTTTGCAAAAGAGCTGGGCGTACCGGTTTCAAAAGTCAATTTGATTAACGGAGATACACTTCAAAATGTCATCGTAAAAGAAGTTCTGACTGATTTGGTTATTTTCCAAAACCCGTTAAATAACACGAGATCTCATGTTTCACTTTCAAGTGTTGTAAGCTGGGGTGCTTTTTAAAAGATGACAGAGGCTCTGCTTGCTGCGGAGCCGTTTTTATGTTTGACGGCGGGAGGCGGTATAGATGGGAGAGAAAGTGTCTATTATTTTAACAAGTTACAACAAACCCGATTATTTGCAAAAAGCGATCGAAAGCGTAATACAGCAAACGCATGATCTTTGGGAGCTTTTTATCATGGATGATCATTCGAATGCAGAAACAACTGCGGTGATTCACAAGTATCTCCATGACCGGCGCATTCAATATCATAACAGTTTCGTGCATCCTGCAGATCGATTAAAAACAGCCCGTTATGCCACATTAATTAACAGTGCGCTCCCATTTGCAGACGGCGATTACATTTCCTATCTTACTGACGACACTGTTTATCATCCTGAGCGGCTGAGCCGTATGGTGCAAGAGTTTTCACATAAGCCTGAAGCGCAGGCGGTCTATTCAAAACAAAAAGTTGTACATGTAAACGAAAGGGGAGAGGAAATCTCACATTTCTACAGAAATGCCAATGCAGTGCTTGATCAGGCCGCTTTTCAAGTTGATCATTGCTCCGTTATGCATCGCCGTTCGTTACTTAATCTCATCCACCATAAATTTGGAGGCTACTGGGATGATGATATGAAGCATTGGAATCATGGCGACGCAATTTTTTGGGCGAGACTCAACAACTTTACCCCATTTCTGCCGATAAATGAAGTATTAGACACAACCTATAAAACCCCCGATTCATTTCAAAATGCATATCGGTTTCTGCCCGCCGATTTGATTGACGGCTCTTTTGTAAAAGGTTCAGATCAAAATGTGTGTTTTTTTGATCAGGGTGTAAGGCATCCTGTTGGAGAAAAGTGGGGTTTTTTGTATCTAAATCGGACTGTCGCTGTTCCAGACCCATATTTATTCCAATATAGGACTGGAAAAATTTTAAACATTCCGAATTATATTTTAGTAAAGGAAGCTGACCATCCTGCAATATTTTATATCGAAGCCGGAAAAAAAAGGCGAATTGTGGACCAGTATGCGTTTCAATTTTATCAATTTCAAAGAAAAGACATAGTGACAATCGGAAAAGAAGAGATGGAGACGCTTCCGGAAGGGCCGCCGATTATGTGGAAACGATCTGAATTGATCAAAAATCCGCCTGGCCGACGTCTGTTTTTCATCGAACGCGAGCCGTTTTTGTTTCTAAACGGCGTCTTTCACCCGATTAGTGAACAAGTAGCAAGGAAGTTTTTTTTACATCAGAAGCCAATCTCCGCTTCTTTCCGAAATATTCAGCAATTTCCAATTGGAAAGCCGTTTTATCCGGTGTACGATGAGATTATAAAGAAATTGAATATTGCAACAGAGTAAAGGTATAGGTCATAAAAAGGAGACGTTCATGACAGGACATTATTCAAAAACGGAACATCAATATATATTGTTAACGTCTGAATCGGCATCGTTTGATCATTACAGCGTATACAGAGATCCGCAGCTTCCGCACATTTTTTCTCATAACTTTGTTCAGCTCCATGATACGTTTCCATTGGAGCGGTTACTTAACTTTTTACCCTCCGTACCAAAGCTGCTTGATGCGAATTATCTCCATTTAAAAGCGTCGCCGCAGCATGTTTTTCCGCTCGGTTTGAAGCAGTCGCTTATAAAAAGCGGTTTTGTCGTCGAGGATGAGCTACTATATGACATGAAGCTTAGTGACTGGAAGGGGCAGATGGGACATCCTTTAACCGCATGGGGGACGGCAAAAAGTCTTAGCGACGGATCTTCTATTATGAAAATTTACGATTCCATTTATATTGGAGAAGCAATCGCTGAACAAAAATTAAAAAGAAAATATCCTTTCTATGAAGCAGGTATAATCATTCTTGTTGTTTGTTACAGCGACCAGGCACAGAAAGTTCCCATTGGGTGCGGCGAGCTGTTTATCGATCATCAAGAGAAATCGGCTAAAATCGAAGAAGTGGCAATTTTAGATCAGTTTCAAAGGAAGGGCTACGGCAGTATCTTAGTGAAAGAAATGCTGTCCATCGCCAAATCACTAGGAATGGAAGCAGCCTACTTAGTGGCTGCAAGCACTGACGGTGCAACTCAGTTTTACGAAAAGCTGACGTTTAAAAAATATGAGCGGGTGCATACTGTATTTCATTATTTCCTTACATGAAATAGGCGTTTGCACAAACCATTTGGGACTTGGCCCGCATAAAATGCCGTATATCGTGATAAGAAAGGATGAAAACAGCATGTATGGATACTCTGGGTACGGTTACGGATTTGGCTGCGGGACAAATACATTTGTGTTAATTGTTGTCTTGTTCATTTTATTAATTATTGTTGGAGCCGCTTTTATTTGCTAGATGCTGAAATTTCAAAAGAGCCTTCCCTATTAGGAAGGCTCTCAGCTTGTAGAGAAAACGGTGTTTTTTTCTACAAGCTTTTTTTGTTTTGGGCTGTTTCTTTACATATTCATCTGATTTCAGGTGCAGAAAAAGCACTCCCACATGCCTAGCCTTGCTTGGCTAGGTATGTGGCAATCTTCTTCATGTTTTGGCATGCGGCTGTGAGGAGAACTTGTTCGCTCACATTCCGTTTTCCCCTCAACCTGCAATAGCGAAGCCCGTGCAGTTGTTTTGAATCTGCAAAGCTTCGCTCTATTTTTTCTTTTCTTTTTTTGTAGAGGTTTTTTCCTGAAACAGACAAGCGATTTTGTCTGACCTTTTCTTTATGATCTTCCCATACATGCCGAGTAATCACTTTCTGCTGATTCTTTGATTTTGTACAGTTTTTAAGCAGCGGGCATGAGGAACATGTTTCAGGATTTGATTTATATGACCTGTATCCTTTTCGGTCAGTTGTTGAGTATGTGAGTGTTTGCTGGTTCGGGCAAATGTACCTGTCTTTTTCAATGTCGTAATGAAATTTCCATTTTGGAAACAACCCTCGGGTAGGGTGATAACGTCTATGTGCGATGACACCAAAGATTTGTCGGTCAGATAATCCTTTACAGATCGGAGTCGTTAAATATCCGGAATCAAGGGCGACGGCTTCTACTTGAAAACCAAATCGTGCGATTTGGTGATCCAATCGGTCAAGATAGGGCACAGAATCATGGACATTTCCGGGTGTGACATAGGCATCGGTGATAATGTTGAATTTCATATCTGTTGTACGGTGATCTAAATAGAAAAAACCTTCTGGTTTGTTTTCACGATACAGATAGCCACTTTCCGGATCGGTTGTACTGTGGCGGATCTCTTTTTCAGCTTTCACCTCCTCTTTGGCTGTTAATGGCTTTTTTCCGTGTTCCTCCCGATCCTCTTGAATGGCTTCATTTAAATCCTTGATATAGTTTTGGGTATCCTGCGCAATTGTTTTTCTTGTGTATTTATGCCTGTTGGCATTGGCTTTAAGGTGTGTGGAGTCAGTGAATAGGACTCGTCCGCCCACCATGTCGTGGTTGATGGCCTGAAGAACGATCTCATCAAAGATGTCTTGGAAGATGGTTGTATCTTTAAAGCGTGTGCGTCTGTTCCAGCTGATGGTGGAGTGGTGCGGAACTGGATCATTTATGTTCAATCCAAGAAACCATCTGTACGCCATATTGTAGTAAATTTCTTTTTCAAGTTGTCTTTCTGAACGGATACCATAGAGGTATCCGATAAACATCATTTTAAATAAAATAAGCGGATCAAGTGAGGGGCGGCCTTTATTTTCACTGTAGTAAGGTTTAACCTTTTCAATGATGAAAGAGAAGTCTATGTATTGATCAATTTTTCGAAGCAGGTGATCCTCTTCGACGAGTTGGTCAAGCAGAACAAATTCGGCTGTGTTTTGAGAAGAGTTTCTTGTGTGGAACATAAGAAAGACACCGTCCTTTTCAGTCTTTCTTTTATTTTATTACAGGGGAATTGATATTTTAAGGGAAAAATAAAGGCTGTCGAGATTTTCTCGACAGCCTGAGAGCCTTCCCTATTAGGAAGGCTCTTTTTATGTGAAAAAGTTTTTGCGGGGAACGTCATGCCGCCATTTGGACACTCATACAATATGGTAAAAGGGGTTTTGAGGTGGGAGCATGAGCAGTTATTTGATTAAGCCAGAGCTTAGCTCGGCCTATCCGGTTGTCAGTTATGCCAAGGGTTCATATGTTTATGATCAGACCGGAAAAAAATATCTCGACGGCTCGTCAGGTGCGGTGACATGTAATATCGGCCACGGAGTTCGTGATGTGATTGAGAAGCTGAAAGAACAGCTTGATCAGGTGTCTTTTGCTTACCGCTCACAGTTTACGAGTGAGCCCGCCGAGCAATTAGCCGCTCTCTTGGCACAGGAGCTGCCCGGAGACGTGAATTGGTCTTTTTTTGTCAACAGCGGATCAGAAGCGATAGAAACAGCTATGAAAATCGCCATTCAGTATTGGCAGGAAAAAAAGCAACCACAAAAATCCATCTTTTTGTCTCGATGGAGCAGTTACCACGGAATAACTTTGGGAGCGCTTTCATTGTCTGGTTTTTATGAAAGGAGATACCGGTTCACCCATCTCATTGAGCGGTATCCAGCTATCTCAGTTCCACATATTTATCGGCTGAATCACGAGACAGAAGAAGACTTTGTTCAGACTGCAGCTGATGAACTGGACACTATGATCAAAAGAATCGGAAGCCAATTCATCGCCGGCTTTGTGGCTGAGCCTATTATTGGTGCTGCAGGAGCAGCGATTACTCCGCCTCCGGGATATTATGAGAGATTAAGTGAGGTATGCCGCACACACGATGTGCTTTTTATTGCAGATGAAGTGATGACGGGGCTTGGGAGAACAGGAAGGATGCTCGCGACAGAGCATTGGGACACCGTACCTGATATTGCTGTACTGGGGAAGGGACTCGGTGCGGGGTATGCACCTATTGCCGCTGCCGTCGTATCTGATTCTATTATTGAAACGATAAAACAAGGGTCAGGTGTGATTATGAGCGGTCACACATATAGTGCACATCCCTATTCAGCCAAAGCTGCTCTTGAAGTTTTGCGATATGTGTTAAAGCACGGCTTGATCAAACAATCAGAAAAAAAGGGCGCTGTGCTGAAGAAAAAGCTTGATGAGGCGGCATCTCAAAGCGGCATTATAGGTGATGTGCGCGGAAAAGGACTGCTATTAGGCATTGAATTTGTGACAGACCAAAAAACGAAGAAAGTGTTTCCGCCAGAGCAGGCGGTAACCCAGCTTATTGTCAGCGAGGCGAAAAAACGCGGGCTGATTGTTTATCCTTCCAAAGCTGGAATAGATAGCGGAGAAGGAGATGCTGTCATTATTGCTCCTCCTTTTACCATTTCAGACGGTGAAATGGAAGAGCTTATCTCTATTTTTTCAGAAACAGTTGCAGCGGTCGAAAAAAACTTAAAAAAGGATTGACATTAAATGGCGCCATTTCAAAAAGCAATCAGCATTGACACAGCAATTGCAGATGTTCGGGATGGATCGGTTCTGATGTTTGGCGGTTTTGGGGGAGTCGGGTCGCCTCCTTCATTGATTGAAGCGATATTGGACAGCGGTGTAACGGATTTAACTGTGATTTGCAATGACGCCGGTTTCCCGGATATAGGGATCGGCCCGCTTATTGTTAATCAACGGGTCAAAACCCTGATCGCCTCGCATATCGGTTCCAATCCTGTAGCCGGAAAACAGATGACAGAGGGGACGTTAGAGGTTCAATTTTCACCTCAGGGAACGCTTGCGGAACGGATTCGCGCTGGCGGAGCGGGACTTGGCGGTATTTTAACCGATGTGGGCATTGATAATCCAATGGTTTGCGAAAAAAAGGACATCGTAACAGTGGCGGGAAAACGATACTTGATTGAAGAGGCGCTGACGGCTGATTTTGCTTTTATCAATGCTTACATTGCAGATGAATTCGGCAATCTAACGTATGACAAAACCGCGCGCAATATGAATCCGCTTATGGCAATGGCCGCCAGGAGAACCTTTGCCGAAGCTGAGCGTATCGTTCCGAAAGGTGAGATTTCTGAAGAAATGATTGTCACACCGGGGGTTTTTGTTGAGGGGGTTGTACGAAGCGAGGGAGTGAAGTGGAAATGGGCTTGGGAGTAGCAGAAAGAGAACAGATTGCAAAACGCGCTGCTACTGAAATTAAGCAGGGCATGATTGTGAATCTCGGTATCGGTATCCCATCCTTGGTACCGAACTTTTTGAAGCCTGACATGCAGGTCATGTTTCAAGCGGAAAACGGTGTCCTTGGCATTGGGGAAAGTCCCGAAAAGGGAGAAGAGGATGCGCATTTATGCAACGCCGCGGGATATCCTGTCCGCGCTGTAAAAGGGGCGTCTTATTTTGATACGACCATGTCTTTTGCGATGATCAGAAAAGGCAAAATTGACATTACGATTTTAGGCGCCCTGCAGGTGAGCCAATCAGGAGATTTGGCAAATTGGCTTGTTCCGGGAAAAAAGGTGCCTGGTATGGGCGGGGCGATGGAGCTTGCCCAAAAAGCGAAAAAAGTGGTTGTCGTCATGAGTCATACAGATCAAAAGGGAAGGCCTAAATTAACAGAAAGATGTACGCTGCCATTAACTGCTGCAGGCTGTGTAGATTTGATTATTACCGAAAAAGCGGTTCTTGAGGTCGATAGCCATCACTTCATTTTAAAAGAGCTGATGAATGGCTCGACAATCGATGAGGTGACGAGACTGACAGAAGCTGAAATCAAAATAGATATGCCTTTTTCTTAAGAGGGGGAATGAGGATGCAAGACATTGAAAGAAAAGTAATCGAGTGGCTTGATCAGCATTCGGCCAAAGCCATTCGTCTTCTCAAAAGGCTGATTGGGGAAAAAAGCACATTGGGGTCAGAGTTTAACGCCCAAGCTGTTGTGCTTGAAAAGCTGCGGCAATTTCATATGGACATTGATGTATGGGAGCCAAGCATAAAGCAATTAAAACAGCATCCCTACTTTAAATCTAACCGATCCGATTTTCATGAGAGCCCGAATATCGTGGCTAAAAAAACGGGAACCGGCGGAGGCAGGTCCCTGATTTTGAACGGCCATATCGATGTTGTGCCTGAAGGAAGCGTAAAGGATTGGAAGTATGAACCGTATCAAGCTGTCGAAGAAAACGGTAAAATATACGGCCGCGGCTCAACGGATATGAAGGGAGGCAATACAGCCCTTCTTTTTGCTTTAGAAGCCCTGCACGCCTGCGATGTCAAACTGAAGGGAGATGTATTGTTTCAGAGTGTTGTAGATGAAGAGTGCGGCGGCGCCGGTACACTGTCCGCCATCATGAGAGGCTATCGTGCTGACGGGGCGCTGATTCCTGAACCGACGAATATGAAACTATTTATTAAGCAGCAGGGATCGATGTGGTTTCGGATCACTGTGAAGGGATTATCCGCACATGGGGGCACACGCTATGAAGGGGTAAGCGCGATTGAAAAAAGCATGCACGTTATCACAGCGATACAAGAGCTGGAGAAAGTCCGCAATGCGAGAATTTCAGATCCGCTGTATGACAATATCCCAATACCGGTACCGGTGAATATCGGCACCATCTCAGGCGGGGCCTGGCCATCTTCAGTTGCAGACCGTGTCGTCATAGAGGGGAGATGCGGAATTGCTCCCCATGAGAAACCAGAAGCTGTAAAACTTGAATTGGAAAACTGGCTGAAGGATTTAGAATACTATGACGAATGGTTTAAACGCCATCCCGTACAAGTCGAATGGTTTGGCGCTCAATGGCTGCCGAATGATTTACCTGATGATCACCCTTTAATTTCTGTGCTGCAATCAGCCTATCAAAAAATGAAACAGACAGAGCCGATTATTGAGGCTTCCCCGTGGGGAACGGATGGAGGGCTTTTGTACCATGCAGGAGATACACCAGTGATCGTTTTCGGGCCGGGGGAAACAAAAACGGCTCATCAGGCCAATGAATACATTGAGGTTGAAGCCATGATAGAATCTGCTAAAATTATTGCACTTTTTGTCATGGATTGGTGCGGCCTTCATACAGATGGGGAGGATGCGGATGCTCAAGTCAATAAAGAGTAGCGGTGTCACAGCAGTTTTGGACCATGACGGCTTTAATAAACGAATCAGAGTGGTTCGTTATGACGGAGCTATTGAGAAGGCCCTGCCGGATATCGTGGCAGCGGCAAAAGAAGAGAATGCAGAAAAAATCATTGTCTATGCGAAGCAGCATGATGAGCTGATCCTTGCCAAACAATTATTTGCGCCGGAGGGCTATCTAAAGGGCTATTATCTCGGCTATTCGGCTTGTGTCATGGTACGTTACCTTTCAGAAAGCCGGAGACAAACAGATTCTTATACAGAGGAACAGGAGATCATCGAAGCCATATATCGCACAGCGCCCCGTCTTCGCAACGACAGTACACCCGTTTTTACGATGAGAAAAGCAGAAACAAACGACATGTACCAGCTATCGATGCTGTATAAAAAAGTATTCCGCACGTACCCAACCCCGGTATTTGACCCCGCTTATATTGAAAAGACGATGAATGCAAATACGGTGTATTATATCATGCTTGATCATGACCGCCTGATCAGCGCAGCAAGCGCAGAAATCAATCCAGAGCTTGGGCATGCAGAAATAACCGATTGCGCTGTGCTGCCGGAATATCGCGGCCATTCGTTAACAAGCTTTTTAATCAAGGCGTTAGAAAAAGAAATGGCTGGAAGGGATATCTTTCATGTGTTTTCTCTCGCCCGTGCTTCGTCTTTTGGGATGAATGCTGTGTTGTACCATTCAGGTTATCAGTATGGCGGAAGGCTGATCAATAATTGCTTTATAGCCGAAGGCCTTGAAAACATGAATATTTGGTGCAAGCAACTGTAAGTCAAAATATGCGCGAGGAGGAGTTCGTTTGAAAAACAAATGGTATAAACCGAAACGGCATTGGAAGGAGATCGAGTTATGGAAGGACGTTCCGGAAGAGAAATGGAACGATTGGCTTTGGCAGCTGACACACACTGTAAGAACGTTAGATGATTTAAAGAAAGTCATCAATCTGACCGAGGATGAAGAGGAAGGCGTCAGAATTTCTACCAAAACGATCCCCTTAAATATTACACCTTACTATGCTTCTTTAATGGACCCCGACAATCCGAGATGCCCGGTACGCATGCAGTCTGTGCCGCTTTCTGAAGAAATGCACAAAACAAAATACGATCTGGAAGACCCGCTTCATGAGGATGAAGATTCACCGGTACCCGGTCTGACACACCGCTATCCCGACCGTGTGCTGTTTCTTGTCACGAATCAATGTTCCATGTACTGCCGCTACTGCACAAGAAGGCGCTTTTCCGGACAAATCGGAATGGGAGTCCCCAAAAAACAGCTTGATGCTGCAATTGCTTATATCCGGGAAACACCTGAAATCCGAGATTGTTTAATTTCAGGCGGTGATGGGCTGCTCATCAACGACCAAATTTTAGAATATATTTTAAAAGAGCTGCGCAGCATTCCGCATCTGGAAGTCATCAGAATCGGAACAAGAGCGCCCGTCGTCTTTCCGCAGCGCATTACCGATCATCTGTGCGAGATATTGAAAAAATATCATCCGGTCTGGCTGAACACCCATTTTAACACAAGCATCGAAATGACAGAAGAATCCGTTGAGGCATGTGAAAAGCTGGTGAACGCGGGAGTGCCGGTCGGAAATCAGGCTGTCGTATTAGCAGGTATTAATGATTCGGTTCCAATTATGAAAAAGCTCATGCATGACTTGGTAAAAATCAGAGTCCGTCCTTATTATATTTACCAATGTGATCTGTCAGAGGGAATCGGGCATTTCAGAGCTCCTGTTTCCAAAGGTTTGGAGATCATTGAAGGGCTGAGAGGTCATACCTCAGGCTATGCGGTTCCTACCTTTGTCGTTGACGCACCAGGCGGCGGCGGTAAAATCGCCCTGCAGCCAAACTATGTACTGTCACAAAGTCCTGACAAAGTGATCTTAAGAAATTTTGAAGGTGTGATTACGTCATATCCGGAACCAGAGAATTATATCCCCAATCAGGCAGACGCCTATTTTGAGTCTGTTTTCCCTGAAACCGCTGACAAAAAGGAGCCGATCGGGCTGAGTGCCATTTTTGCTGACAAAGAAGTTTCGTTTACACCTGAAAATGTAGACAGAATCAAAAGGAGAGAGGCATACATCGCAAATCCGGAGCATGAAACATTAAAAGATCGGCGTGAGAAAAGAGATCAGCTTAAAGAAAAGAAATTTTTGGCGCAGCAGAAAAAACAGAAAGAGACTGAATGCGGAGGGGATTCTTCATGAAAACATGCGAGTGGTGCGGCGAGCTTGAAGCGGTGCCCGGCAGGAACACGGTGTACTGGGAGCTCCCTGATGGATCGAGGGCTATAGAACTGACAGACACCCCTGCCATGGTATGTTCTTCCTGCGGTATGACCTATCAAGAGGAAAACACGGTTAAGGAGATTGAGGATCAGCTGCTTTTAATTCAAACAAAAAAACTGCCTGAAAGCCTGACATATCAGCAGCTCATGGAGACAGAAAGAATTTTGAAACGCAACTATTTTGACTTCTCCTGAGTCATGTTTCAGTATTCTTTTGTTGTAATTTTACACTTGAACTGTATAATAGAACAACAAAAGACAGACACCAGGAGGGGAAACCCATGAAATCCTTTTATCACTATTTATTGAAATACAGACACCCTAAGCCGAAGGACAGCATCAGTGAATTTGCCAATCAGGCGTATGAGGATCACAGCTTTCCAAAAACATCAACCGATTATCATGAAATCAGTTCATATTTGGAGCTGAATGCTGATTACCTTCACACGATGGCGACGTTTGATGAAGCTTGGGATCAATACGAGTCTGAAGTGCACGGCAGATAATAGCTGTTTCATCCGCAGATCACTGCGGATTTTTTTATATCCCCCATACCATAATTGGATATTTCCTTTGGTTTTCATGCCCATGCGAATTGGCTTCACCCGGCATACGATAGCGTATGAGAAATGTTGCGGCGAGGGGGAGACACCATGAAGCAAAATAAACCGAAATTCCAAGTAGGGGATATCGTAGTCGTCATTATGTATGGAACAGTCGGCACCATCACAAAAGTACACCAAATTGATAAACACTATCTTTATGAAGTCAATCATAACGAAGTTTTATACTTTGAATCATCTATTCAGCTTTATAAAGATTATGAGGGTGTCATTGTCGACATGGAGAAGCTTGATATTGAGTATGAATTCCTTATTGGGGACGTTGTTTATGTAAAAGATTATGGAAAAGAACTCTTTCGCATTATCGGCCATAGAACAGAAATTTGGAGATATTTAGAAGATGGCTGGGAAGATATCATTTATGAGCTGACCCGTTTAAAGGATGGAGAGTGGCTTGAAACGGAGGAAGAGGATCTCACGCTGGTGCTTAGAAAATATGAAATGGACCAGTTTGTGCATCAGCTGTTGTTTGTCCATTATGTCGGAGAAACTGGCCATGAGATCGGCGAAGATATCGCATCGTCTGCTCTTCTTCAGTTTGAAGGCGATGATGAAGATCAAGATACCCTTCACATCCTTGCTGTGTCAATTGTTGATGAGCTTCTGGATATTTATAATGACTACAAAATTCTGTACGAAATGTTTCATGATGAAGAATATAAAGACATGATGATGTTTGTTTTGGAAAGTTTAAAAGAGCATTTCAGTTAGTTTGTGAACATACGGATCAAGACATATAAAAAATATGGCAGACAGCCCCAAATCATCACACGCGTCATTCCTTTGAGCGTTTTTTCCATTATGATATCAAATCTTTCTCCGTCCAGTGCTTCCATCATTTTAGCAATCATAGCGTCAGCCTCCCATGGCTCGTTTTTTATTCAATATATGACTGAAAGAATTGTTTAGAACACCGGGTATAATTCAGCCTGTTTTTTCATAAAACATAAAAAAGGAGGCGGTACGGAGATGAAAGAAATAGATCTTGTGATTGATACGGAAGAAATCGCTGAATTTTTTTACAGAGAGCTTGCAAGACGGGGCTACATACCGAGTGAGGATGAGCTGTTTGAAATCGCTGATATTACCTTTGATTATTTGATAGAAAAATGTATGATAGATGAAGAGCTGGATGAAGATGAGTGAGGCTTAAAACCGGAGCGGTCAGCTCCGGTTTTATTATTCATGTTCTATGACTTCTGTGAAAATTGAGGTGGTTAAAATTGTACAAGCCCGTTAGTTTGTTTCTTTTCTTTTTAATTCTAGCTGCGGCCATTCATACAAATGCTGTTCAATCTGCAGATGAAGCAATAAGCAAGGCAGCTGTTTTGATCCGTCAGCCATGGCTTAATGAAGTCATGACGGGGATCACGCATCTTGGTGCTTCTTCTTTTCTGCTCCCTCTAATTGTCATCATTGGAGCAGGCATGTTTTTCTACAGAAAAACATGGGACGGCCTGTTGATGCTCTTAGTATTCGGCACAGATCGGCTGTTAAACAAAGTCTTAAAAGAATGGATCGAAAGAGTGAGGCCTGATTTTGCACCGCTGGTTCATGAATCATCCTTCAGTTTTCCGAGCGGCCATTCCATGAATGCGGCTTGTGTCTATCCTGTTATTGCTTACTTTTTAGTGAAACACCTCCCGTTTTTGTCCAAGCATAAAAAAATGGTATATATCATAGCCGGTGTAATTGCTGTTTTGGTCGGCATAAGCAGAGTCTATCTGGGGGTTCATTTTGTGACAGATGTGTTAGGCGGCTTTAGCCTCGGCTTGCTTCTGTTTTTCCTAGTAAAAGGTTTTGACGAAAAGATTAAGCAGTTTCGACAAAAATAGAGAGAGGAAAACACAGCAAAAACGCCAATATGTTAAAGAAATAAAAGGGAGGGGATCTTGATGATGTTATCCGTGTTTAAAAAGAAGTCTTGTTCCTATGACGTGACAATATTTCAGACACCCCGGTTTGGCGAAAAAAAGGGCTACAGAGCCGTCTATCGAACTGAACTGAACGGGAGCGATCATCAAGACGTGCTGAAAAGAGCATTCTCTTTGTTTAATGTATTCGACACTGTTCCGAGTGATTATGATGCAAGATTCATGGCCACAGGGGACGTGATCCTGATTGATGAAGGCAGAAAAGGGAAAACATATTATCAACTGCTTCCCGCCGGCTGGAGGAAAATCAATCGTCTGATTGTACAAACGACATAATGAAAAGAAAACTGCGGAAACCCGCAGTTTTCTGCAGTTTTAAGGCTTGCGTTTGGCAGCAGAATATTCTTTCCCGTGTGCTTCTTCAGCTGCAATGATATCTTTTTCAGGTATATGATTGTTCTTTTTTTGGCCGGTGATCCGGTTGCGATGTTTTTTACCCATGTCCCACCCCTCCTTCCTGCGGTTAGGTTTTCAAATTAACACCCCGATTATCCGTTTTTCTGAGGAAGTGCCTAACAGATCCTCGAACATTTCTTTTTTCGACATATTCCTTTATAATCAATGCTGAAGTTTGTTTCATCATGACATTCGTTGTAAAATGGACGGGCTGGATGATAATTTAGATTTACAGGAGGATATGAGATGAGTGTACATATAGGTGCTGAAAAAGGACAAATTGCGGATACAGTGCTTTTGCCGGGAGATCCTCTCAGAGCAAAATTTATTGCAGAAACGTATCTTGAAAATGTAGAATGCTACAATGAAGTCAGAGGCATGTATGGATTTACGGGTACATATAAAGGTAAAAAAATCTCAGTACAAGGCACGGGAATGGGCGTTCCGTCTATTTCAATTTATGTGAATGAATTAATTCAAAGCTACGATGTGCAAAATCTAATAAGAGTCGGTTCCTGCGGCGCTATTCGTAAAGATGTCAAAGTGCGAGACGTCATTTTGGCGATGACCTCCTCAACTGATTCACAAATGAACAGAGTTGCTTTCGGAAGCGTTGATTTTGCGCCTTGCGCAGATTTCGAGCTTTTAAAAAATGCCTATGATGCCGCAAAGGATAAAGGTGTGCCGGTGACTGTAGGAAGCGTATTTACAGCTGACCAGTTCTACAATGACGATTCGCAAATTGAAAAACTTGCAAAATACGGTGTGCTTGGCGTTGAAATGGAAACAACTGCATTGTATACATTAGCAGCGAAGCACGGAAGAAAAGCCCTGTCAATTCTCACCGTGAGTGATCACGTATTAACAGGAGAAGAAACGACAGCGGAAGAGCGTCAAACGACATTTCATGATATGATAGAAGTGGCTTTACATTCCGTATCACAATAAAATATATCAAGAGGCGTGCTGGGTGCCGGCAGCCTCTTCTTTATGAATGCGGAAACGATTGATAAAAGGAAGGTAATGTAATATGAAAAAGTCCGGTAAATGGTTCTCACTGGCTGCCGCTCTGAGTGTAACGGCAATAGTCGGAGCCGGCTGCAGCATGTCGAACGGAGATGCTCAAAAGGATACGAAAACCACAGCAGAAACAAAGCAAACAGAACAAAAAACAGCTGACAGCAAAAAATCAAACACTCAAAACAGTGAGTTTTCATTGGAAAGCCAGTATTTCAATGATATTAAAAAAGTCGATGGTCTGGAAACCATTCAAAATCCAGAAAATATACTCGCGCTTGTCAATAAACAATATGCACTGCCCGGAAACTATGAACCTAGCGATCTTGTCATACCTGATGTAGAGTTTTCTTTTGAAGAAAAGATTCAAAAACGTTACATCAGAAAAGAAGCGGCCGACGCATTAAAAACAATGTTCGATGCTGCCAAAAAGGAAGGCTATGAACTGGCAGCTGTCTCAGGGTACCGTTCGTATGACAGACAGAAAGTCATTTTTGACAATGAAGTAAGCCTAAAAGGGGAAAAGAAGGCAAAGGAAGCGGTCGCTTACCCTGGTGAAAGCGAGCACCAAACAGGCCTTGCGATGGACATTTCGAGCCGGAGCAATGGCTTTGAGCTAAATGAAGCGTTCGGAAGCACGGCAGACGGGAAATGGGTGCAGGACAATGCTTATAAATATGGCTTTATCATTCGCTATCCAAAAAATAAAGAAGATATCACGAAATATGAATATGAGCCATGGCATTTGCGCTATGTAGGCAAAAAAGCCGCAAAGGTCATCCAAGATAATGATTTAACGCTTGAAGAGTACTTTGAAAAAGTGAAGAAAATTTAAAATGAAAAGCCCGCTTACACTAGATAAGCGGGCTTCATTGTGTCTGGTGAATCTAGCATTTGTTCTATGCTCACCAGAAGAATAAACCAGCAAGAGCGACCCCTGTAATTAAACCGAGGGAAATCCCGTAAGCTGCTCCGTATCCCCAATAACCGCCCCAATATCCGTAACCGAAACCTCTTGGCCCTCCGCCGGTCGGAGCTATAAAAACTCTGTCTCTTGTTACACGGGTAATTCTGCCGACGTGAACTCTCCCGCCTCTCTCTGTAATTCTGACGACTTTACCTTGATGGTTTTTGCAAAGATGATAATATCTCTCCAATATTGTTCCCCTCCTATCCTGACTTTCTATCAGCATATGATAGATAGGAAAAAAAGGTTGGACGAAAACAGGGGGCGATACGCCGTTTTACTTGTACGCGATAAAAATACAATGACCCATGTACTCACTATATAACTGCATGAGCTGATAATGTGTTTGAAGCGTATCGTAATAGATGGGATCAATCGTTTGCGATAAATCCATTTCTGTGGTTGGTTCAAATTCCATGTCTTCCGGAAGAAGTGTCATCGCTTCTGTTTTTTGAAAGCCATAGGATCTTAGGAGTTTATGCCATTCGCTTTCTTCATGTAAGCAAGTAAATCCGTAAAAATCCATCATTTGCTTCTTTTCTGCAGGGGGCATCGGTTTTTTTAAAGCAGCTTCGATACCAATCAGCATCCCGCCGGGTTTTAAAACTCTTGAAATTTCTTGAAGAGAGGATGTCAGGCGTGAAAAACTGAGGACCGATTCTGACAGGACACAGGAAAAGGACTCAGAAGAAAACGGGAGATGTTCCAGCTCCGCCTGATAAGCAGGGATGGCAAGCCCTTCATTCGCAAATCTTTTTTTCGCTTTCTCAAGCATAATAGGATCTTTATCAACGACTGTTACAGGATACAGCAAATGTCCTAAATAAGCCGCCGTTTGCCCTGTTCCGCATCCGGCATCAAGAATCGGCTGATTCGGAGAGGGTGCAGCCTTTTGCAAGACCGCTTTTGAAAAAGCCAGCCCGCCTGGGTGCGCCCCTGCGACACCGAATAAGGACAGCATTTCTAAATATCGGCTCAATATCGAATCCTCCTTTTTCCTTATCATATGTCGTATAAAGACATAGGTTTATGAAAAGCAAAAGAAGGGCGTTTCTCTTTCATTTCTGCTCCGAGTTGACGAATAAGAATTCGTCCATGATAATAATGTAAGAAGAAAAAGGTGGTGTTTAATTGAAACGGCAATTAAAACTGTTTTTTATTGTGCTGATCACTGCAGTTGTCGCTTCGGCGCTTACTTTATTTATTACGGGCAATTCCAGTATCCTGGGCCAAAAATCAACAAGCACAGGAGACAGCAAGTTCGACAAATTAAATAAAGCGTATGAGCAAATCAAAAGTGATTATTACCAAAAAACAGATGATGACAAATTAGTAGACGGAGCAATTAAAGGAATGATTCAATCACTGGATGATCCGTATTCTACATATATGGATCAAGAGCAAGCGAAATCATTCGACGAGACGATTTCAGCATCTTTTGAAGGAATCGGAGCCCAAGTAGAGGAGAAAGACGGAGAAATCCTTATTGTATCCCCAATTAAAGGTTCACCTGCTGAAAAAGCCGGTATCAAACCGAGGGACCAAATCATTAAGGTAAATGGAAAAAGCGTAAAAGGCATGAATGTAAATGAAGCCGTCGCTTTAATCCGAGGCAAAAAGGGCACAAAGGTGAAGCTTGAACTGAACAGAGCGGGAGTGGGGAATATCGATCTTTCCATTAAGCGCGATACCATTCCTGTAGAGACTGTCTATTCAGAGATGAAAGACAACAACATTGGAGAAATTCAAATCACTTCTTTCTCTGAAACAACAGCTAAAGAGCTGACAGATGCGATTGACGGTTTAGAGAAAAAAGGCGCCAAAGGCTATATTTTAGACTTGAGAGGCAACCCGGGCGGCTTAATGGAACAGGCGATTACGATGAGCAACCTGTTCATTGATAAAGGGAAAAACATCATGCAGGTTGAATACAAAAACGGTTCAAAAGAAGTCATGAAGGCCGAAAAAGAACGGAAAGTGACCAAGCCGACCGTCGTTTTAGTAAATGACGGTACAGCAAGCGCAGCCGAAATTATGGCCGCTGCCCTTCATGAATCGTCAAACGTACCGTTAATCGGCGAGACGACATTCGGCAAAGGTACAGTACAAACGGCAAAAGAATATGATGATGGCTCTACTGTCAAACTGACAGTTGCCAAATGGCTGACTGCTGACGGCGAATGGATTCACAAAAAAGGCATCAAGCCTCAAGTGAAAGCAGAGCTGCCTGATTACGCGAAGCTGCCGTATTTGGATGCAGATAAAACGTACAAATCAGGTGATACAGGCACAAACGTCAAAGTGGCTCAGAAAATGCTTAAAGCACTTGGTTATAAGGTGAAGGTTAACAGTACGTATGACCAGGATTTTGTATCTGTCGTCAAACAGTTCCAGAAAAAAGAGAAGCTGAATGAAACAGGCATACTGACTGGCGATACAACAACGAAATTAATGATAGAACTTCAAAAGAAGCTGTCTGATAATGATACGCAAATGGAAAAGGCAATTGAAACACTGAAAAAAGAAATGTAAAAAAACCATACGCGGCTGCCGCGTATGGTTTTTTTATGCACCCTTTTGATTTGGATTAGCGTCTTGTTTTTTGCCAAATAAACCTTCAATGACAGGATTGGATCCCGCGTTTTTAACGAACAGCGGATTCAGGATAACCACAGTGATCATGTTGGCGGCCAATCCCCAGAATCCTTCATAAATGCCATGTGCGGATTGAGTGGTATACACAATAAACGTAACCGCAAGGCCGACTAATAATCCGATAACTGTCGCTTCTTTCGTTTGACGCTTCCAGAATAGACTGACAGCAATCGCCGGGAAGATTTGCACCATGCCGGATACACCTAATAGCTGGAGTGTCACTAAGGCAGTCGGGAACAGCATTCCAAACAGCAGCGCGAGACCGATGACAACAAACACCATTGAACGTGTGACGAGGGTCAGCTTGCTTTGGGACACATTCGGATGAATCAAATCCCGGTATAGGTTGTTGGCGAATAAATTCGATGCGCCGATTGCCATAATGGAACAAGGTATTAATGAAGCAAGAGCGATAGTGGCATATGCAAAACCTTGTGCCACGCCGCCGTAAGATGTTTGAATCAAATGCAGCAGCGCGAGTCTTGGATTTGTATCTTCCGGCAGGATAAGAAAGGCGATAAAGCCAAGAAAAATGACCAAAATTAACACAATATTGTAAAGCGGCAAAAACATGCTGTTTTTTCTTACTGCATCGGCGCTTTTCGCTGTAAAAACTCCTGTAGCGGCGTGTGCCCACATAAAAAGTGCCAGAGCGGAAACAATAGATGCTGTGATAAACCAAGGAATGCCTTTTGGTCCTTCTGACGGTATCGTCAGCATTTGCGGCGCTTCCTTCACTAACGTGTCAATCATTGGCGTCCAGCCGTTAAAATGAATGAGAGGGAGGGACACCACCATAAACAGCATAATGACCCATACTAAAATGTCCTTAATGATGGCTGTATATGTGGGCCCTTTAATCCCGCTGAAGAATGTGTAAAGAGCAACAAGAATAAATGAAATGATCACAACGAATTTTACGTTAATATATCCGGTACCGGCAACCTGAAGCGTGTCTTGAATGCCGCTCAGCTGAAGGCATATGTACGGAATAAGCATGAGTACCCCAACGACGGCAACGAGGCTTGCCAAAAGCTTACTGTTAAAACGTTCCCGGGCATAATCCGCGAGTGTTGTTAATTTATGAATTTTCGCAACTTTCCAAAGTTTTGGCAAGAAGAAGTAGGCGATAAAGAAGGCCAACACAGAATAAGGAATGGCGAAAAATGCAACACTTCCGCCTGTAAAAGCAGTACTGGTCAACCCTAAGAAAGTATAGGCCGTATAAAGGTCAGCGCCTACTAAAAACCAGACGAGAAGACCGCCGAAGCGTCTGCCGCCGACAGACCATTCTTCCACAGAAGTGCGCGAGGATTTGTCTCTTCCGGCGAGAAAGCCGATACAGACAACGGTTAAAACAATAATAGAAGTAATGAGAAGTGCAGTCAGATTCCCTTGCATTATTCAAGTCCTCCATCTTTTTTTTGCATCTGATAAATGCCAAACGAGCATAACGGCGTAACAATAATCCACAGCAGCAGCCAAAAGTGGAAAAACGGCAGGCCGAACAAAATCGGTTCTATTCGATTCACAAGCGGCAAAAGCGCGAGCTGAACGAATGGCAAAAGAATGAGAATAACAATAAGTGCTTTTTTAACCATTTACTTTCCTCCTGAAACATGATAATGCTCACTATAATAGCAGTTGTAAGAAAAGATCACAAGATAATTATTAGAAAAAAATGATTTTTTCAATTATTTAATCAAAACACATGGTTTGCATCCTTTTCAATAAAGGTTTAAAATAATAAATATCTTGAAATCGAGATAAATAGGAGTGAGAAAATGAAAACAGAAGGATTGCACCATGTCACAGCATTCGCCAGAGATCCGCAAGAAAACTTGCGATTTTATACAGAAGTGCTTGGGCTCAGGCTTGTTAAAAAAACAGTAAACTTTGATGATCCCGGGACGTATCATTTTTACTTTGGGAATCAAAACGGAGATCCCGGTACAATAATGACCTTTTTTCCGTTCCAAGGAAGCGGACAGGGAACGGTAGGAAAAGGCCAAGCGGGCCGGGTGTACTTTTCAGTTCCCTCAGGCTCCCTGTCTTTTTGGAAGGAGCGTCTTGAGAAAAGCGGGCTGAGCCTAGAGGAAAAAACGTTGTTTGGTGAAAAAGGTCTTATTTTTGATGATACAGAAGACCTTCCGCTGGCGATCATGGAGGATGCGAAAAGCGGCAAAAGCGAGTGGACGCCTGACGGGATCACAACAAATGAAGCAATTACGGGAATGAAAGGTGTGCTGCTATATTCCTACGACCCGCAGGCGACCATACAATTGTTAACGGAAAGCTTTGGATACACCAAAGTGGCCGAAGAAGACCAGATTGTCAGACTGGCATCCTCAGCGGCCGTCGGCGGTGTCATTGATGTCCATTTACATCCTGAAAAAAGAGGAGTCGGTGGATATGGTACGGTACACCATATAGCGTTTCGGACTAAGAAAAAGGAACAGGCGAAATGGCTGCCGATTATTGCTGAAAACCATCTGCCTTCGTCAGAAATTCTCGACAGGGAATACTTTACATCAGTTTATTTCAGGGAGAAAGGCGGTATCTTATTTGAAATTGCCACAGATGAACCGGGCTTTATGACAGATGAAACGTTTGCTGAGCTAGGGACTTCCTTAAAACTGCCTGAATGGCTGGAGAAACATAGACAACAAATTACAGACATTTTACCTGAACTTTAAAAGGGGGAATTTATAATGAAGCATATTTATGAAAAAGGAACATCTGACAACGTACTTTTGCTGTTGCATGGCACGGGTGGTAATGAACACGATCTGCTTTCATTGGGGCGGTTTATAGACCCTGATGCCCATTTGCTTGGTGTCAGAGGATCGGTGCTTGAAAATGGAATGCCGCGATTTTTCAAACGTCTGAGTGAAGGAGTTTTTGATGAAAAGGATCTTGTGGTGCGGACAAGAGAATTGAAAGATTTTATCGACGAGGCTGCAGAAACGCATCAGTTTGATCGCGGCAAAGTGATTGCAGTCGGTTATTCAAACGGCGCAAACATTGCGGCAAGCCTGCTTTTTCATTATAAAGATGTGTTAAAAGGGGCTATTCTGCATCATCCAATGGTTCCGATTCGGGGTATCGAGCTGCCTGATATGGCGGGGCTCCCTGTTTTTATCGGTGCCGGGAAATACGATCCTCTTTGCACGAAGGAAGAATCAGAAGAGCTTTACCGCTATTTGCGTGACAGCGGGGCATCAGCCTCCGTTTACTGGCAGGACGGGGGCCATCAGCTGACTCAGCATGAAGCTGAACAGGCTCGTGAATGGTACAAAGAGGCGATTGTATAAAAAAACCTTAGTCCGGATTTCGGACTAAGGTTTTTCATATCCTTACAGCCAAGTTGATACTTTTGAAAGCGGCAGACGGTTGCTTTGATGCGCAGGCTTCACTGCTTTGCCGATTGAAATAAGCATAACCGGAACATAGCGCTCACTGATATCAAATTGCTTTTGGAACTGCTCTTTGTTAAATCCGCCAATTGCGCAAGTGTCATAACCTTTTGCTTTTGCGGCAATCATAAGCTGCATAGCAGCTAAAGAAGCATTTAAGAAAGCGGAATCACGTGCGAATTGCTCGCTTTGGTAAGCACCGTTGATTTGGCCGAGCAATGTTTGTTTGATTTCATCCGTAATATAGCCTTGGCTTGCTAATTCAGCATAAACTTCTTCACCGTTTTCATTTGCCTTTAAATCGCCTAAAATGGCAACAACAGCAGAAGACTCAACGATTTGTTTTTGATTATACGCTACAGGAAGAAGCTCCGCTTTTGATTCATCGCTGTGGAATACTGTAAAATGCCAATGCTGAAGGTTCCAAGCGGAAGGCGCTTTAGCGGCAAGGTCTAATAGCTCAGTCAGCTCCTCCTTAGAGATCGGGGCATTTGTATCATATTCCTTTACAGATGCACGTGCTTTTAAAACATCCAGAGTATTCGTCATAGTGTTTCCTCCTTCGGATAAACGTGGTATGATAATAGAAAAGTTAGAAGCTTACTAAATGTAACTTGAAAGATTATTGTAATGGATCATTGAATACATGTCAATCAATAGATGAAGGGATGAAGACTTGTGGGAAATACGATGTGCCCTAAAATGGAATCCGCATTCTCATTGCTGGGAAAACGATGGAACGGTCTGATCATCCATGTGCTAATGGATGGGCCGAAACGGTTTAAAGAGATAACGGAAACAATACCGATGATCAGCCAAAAAATGTTGGCAGAGCGCTTGAAGGAGCTTGAACAAAACGAGATTGTCGAACGGCAGGTTCTCCCTGAAACGCCGGTCAAAGTCATCTACACGCTGACTGAAAAAGGAACAGCGCTTCAAGCTGTATTTCAAGAGATGCAGGCATGGGCCGATCAATTTTGCGAGCCTGGTGACACAGTGTGTGAAGAAGAGAAATAAGGAAAGCGGCCTCTGAAAAAGCGCTCTTGTTTCCATGGTGAGTCATGTAAGTACGGTTCACACCCGTTTACATGACTTTTTATATTTGTCAGACTGACATTTCCGGATTGGCAAAAGTGTCATGTGCATATGAAGGGGATATATAAAATAGGAAATGATCAATAAGCTATAACATCCAACCTATTGTAAATGGGGATTATGATGTATCTTATTATGCAAATCAGCAAAATTTTATATTTTCGGCCAAAGTCAGCTTCCTATTGGCATTTAAACCGGATCTAAAAGGAGATCCAGGTTTTTCGTATTGCTGGATGCTTCTATACTGATGACTTCCGCATTTATGAAAAAAAGAGAGAGCTTCTTTGGAGCTCTCTCTTCTTTTTTATGGGGAGACGAAAGCTTATAGTTTTCCATTCAAAAATTGCGCCTCACCGAGACCGAAACTCCAGTCTGCGTCACCATTCTCAGTAATAGATACCATGAGGTCTTCAGGGGAAATTCCGCATTTTTCTTCTAGCCTTTCAGCAAGCAGAGCATACAATTTTTCCTTTTGGCTTTCGGTTCTTGCTTTGCTGGTCATACTGATGATGACCAGATCCTTGGTTCTCTGAAACCCTAATTCCGTATCTTGGATTATAAGCTCGTTTGCGGGATGCTGATGGACAATTTGATAACGGTCTCTTTCCGGAACACCAAATGCTTCAACCATGGCTTGGTGAGCAGTATCTAATAACAATTGCAGCGATTTTTCGTCACGGCCCTCAATTACATCAAAACGCAATAATGGCATGTGTACTCCTCCTCTTGTGAAGTTGTTATCCGTCTGTTCTCATATTGGTTCATTTGCTTCCAGACAATGGATAGATATAATGATTGGCAGACAACTCTAAAAAACATAACATATAACCAAAAGTTAATCAACATATAACTAATACATCATTTAGTTAGGCGAAAGGTAATCGAGACAAGCTCATAAAAACGATTGACAGTCATTGATTAGGAGATTAGTATGAACATATTAGTTGATCAAAAGATAACAATCATATAACCAAGACGTTTTTAGTTATTGATGAAAGCGTTTTCTTTTCATCTAGGCATGAAAAGCGCCAAAACATTGTCGCGAGAATCATATAAAACACTTTTGGAGGGGTACCATGCCGATTTTAATTGTAGCTGTCGGAGTGCTGATTCTGTTATTTCTCATTATTAAAGTAAAATTAAATACCTTTGTCTCACTGATTGTCGTTTCATTTTTAGTAGCCATCGGACTTGGAATGGATATCAATCAAATTGTTCTTTCAATTGAGACTGGAATTGGCGGGCAGCTGGGGCATTTAGCTTTAGTGTCTGGACTTGGCGCGATGCTTGGGAGGCTTGTCTCTGATGCTGGGGGCGGCTACCGGATTGCCATTACGCTGATTGACAAATTCGGGAGGAAACGAATACAGGCGGCGGTTGTGGTTGCCTCTTTTATCATCGGTATTGCGCTGTTTTTTGAAGTGGGTCTTGTTCTGTTGATACCGATTGTTTACGCGATTGCTAAAGAATTAAAAATGCCTTTTCTGTATATGGGAATCCCGATGGCCGCCGCCTTAAATGTTACTCACGGATTTTTGCCCCCGCATCCTGCTCCAACTGCTATCTCAGTTGCATACGGTGCCCATATTGGCCAGGTGCTGCTTTTTGGAATCATCATCGCTGTTCCGACAACTATGATTGCCGGGCCTTTATTTAATAAATTTGCGATGAAACGGTTTCCTGGTGCGTATCAAAAGCATGGAAACTTATCGGGGTTAGGACCGAGGAAAGAATTTCAGCTGGATGAAACACCGGGCTTTGCGATCAGTGCTGTCACGTCTTTATTCCCGGTTATCTTTATGGCAATGGCAACAGTTTTTTCTTTATTATTGAATGAACATTCAAAAGGAAAAGACATTATAGAATTTATCGGCACTCCGGGAACGGCAATGCTCATTTCGCTGTTGCTTGCACTCTATACGATGGGATATGCCCGTAAAATATCTATGCAGGAAATCAGCAGATCTATTTCAGAATCAATTTCGCAAATTGCGATGATGCTGCTCATCATAGGAGGGGGAGGAGCGTTTAAACAGGTGCTGATTGACGGCGGGGTCGGCGATTATGTCGCTGATTTTTTCCGCCAAACAAACATGTCGCCGCTATTCGTTGCATGGACCATCGCCGCGGTTCTGCGTCTGTGTCTAGGCTCTGCTACCGTGGCTGCACTTACCACAGCGGGAATGGCAGCTCCGCTTATGGAAGCTGGCAGTGTAAACCCCGCGTTAATGGTGCTTGCAACAGGAGCCGGCAGTGTCATTGCGTGTCATGTAAATGATGCAGGATTTTGGATGGTAAAGGAATTTTTCGGCTTGAGCATGAAAGAAACATTTCAAACCTGGACGCTGCTTACAACAGTTCTTTCGGTTACAGGACTCGGCTGTGTGTTATTGGCAGGGCTTGTGATGTAACAATCATAGACAGTCCGTAGCCCAATCGTTTTTCTTCCTTGCTGAATACTTTACGTATAGGCAGACATAAAGGAGGAAAAAATCATGTACCCTCATCATTCGTGTTATCGCGGAATCCCAGGTCCAGCCGGATATCCGGCGCGTAGTCCTTTTTTGTTTGGCGCTCCTCTAGTCGGCGGTTTATTAGGCGGTTTTCTCGGAAGTGCGCTGTTTAACTATTCTCGTCCCTATGCCTATCCTCCTGGCCCTTATGGATACGGAGGCGGACCGTACGGTTTTGGTGCCGGCGTGCCATACGGGGGATATCCCGGCTTCTATTAATAAAAACGGCCTGCATCGATTGCAGGCCGTTTTTTATCGGATGATTTCTACCTCGGACATATTGTAGTCTTGCTGCTTTTGAAACATGACTTCCAGAAGTCCATCCTTATAGACGGCTTTTGTTCCTTTGCGTTTGACTAAACAAGGAAGATTTACTTTTTTCGGATGATCTGCTCTTGGGAAGTTTTCCAACCATAATTCGTGAGATGTGTGTTTGATTCTCACTTGTTCCAGCCATTCTTCGCTGATTGGCACCTTTACAAACACATGGTCTGCAGTTTCGAATATATCAATATCAGGTTTGACATCAGGTTTGGCGGGCTGTTCTTTTTGGGGGAGAGGATCGCGGAAAGGAAATTGAGCCGCATAATCACTGCCGAACACACTTTCCATCACACGATTGACATACGTTTCAACTTCTTTCGGATCAGCTTTTTTTAATGCTTCTTTAGAAAATTGATTGTGGAAAGGAAAGTACTTGTTCCACTCAAACATTGTCTTCACATCCTTTCTTCACGGACAAAATAGTATATGCCCGCCAGATCTTTCACGTGATATAATATAAGATGCTCTAAAGAAAGGCAGGGATATAAATGCAATATTCAGAAACAAAAAAAGGCGTTATTTACACAGCCGCTTCCTTTATCATGTGGGGCCTGTTTCCGCTCTATTGGAAGCTTCTCGAACAGCTGCCGGCTCTTGATATTTTGGCTCATCGTATTATATGGTCTTTTGTTTTTATGTGTATCGTACTTTTTTTCTTGCGGCAATGGAAAATAGGATGGCAGGAGCTGCGCTCTCTGAAAAAGAACGGAGGGATCCTCTCTTTATTTCTTGCTTCTATCCTGATTTCGATCAACTGGTTTGTATACATATGGGCTGTCAACCACGGCTTTTTGCTTGAGGCTAGTCTTGGCTATTACATTAATCCGCTTGTATCAGTGCTCCTTGGGATTTTATTTTTAAAGGAAAAACTGAATCGCCTGCAATTAGTGGCCGTTTCGATTGCGGCAGCCGGTGTCATCATCTCGGCGTTCCAATACGGCTCCATTCCTTATGTTGCGCTTCTCCTCGCATTCAGCTTTGGGCTGTACGGGTTAAGCAAAAAAAGAACAAGCCTGCCGAGCGCCATCGGTTTAACACTGGAAACATTCATGATTATGCCGATTGCATTAGGGTATTTGCTGTTCAGCGGACATGTTCAGCCAGCGGGTGCAGAAAGCGGAGGGACGTGGCTGCTTCTCTTTTTGGCCGGTGTGTTTACGGCTTTGCCGCTCTTATTGTTTGCGGAAGGAGCGAAACGGCTGCCACTGTATCAAGTCGGTATCTTACAATATATTGCGCCGACCATTACCCTTCTGATCGGGCTGTTTGTTTACCATGAGCCATTTTCAAGCTCGAAGGCTTTTACATTCAGCTGTATATGGGCTGCGCTGCTCTTGTTTACGTTTTCACAAGTGAAGTGGAAACGGGCGTCAAAAAGCCATTGAGGCCTTTGGCTTTTCAGCTGATGCATATATTATGTATAATCATTTCATGTATGTAAGACATAAAGGAGCAAGACGATGGACAATGATAAAGAGATAGTGAAAGCCTATGCTTCACTTTGGAATAACCGATCTCTCGCACATGATAATGCAGAAGCGGTAGCAGAGGCGATTGATCTTGAGCTTTTGGATAAACGAACACATCCAAGACTCCGAAAACCGATGCTGGAAAAATATTTTGCCGCGATTCAGCGCATCGTGAATTCACAGCTCGAACCGGCTGTGAAATATCAGCTGGTCAAATTACATACAAAACGTGCAGAGTATTTAAAAGAAGAAAGAGGGGAGCAATCATGAAAGCAATCATAAAAGAAGATGTGCAAGCTTCTTTAGAACGATATGCGGACCGCCCTGTATATATCCATTTAGAAACCACCACAGGTTCTTATTCAGCGCACTTAAATGAAAAGAACATGACGGTTGTTGCGTATATCCGCAATGCAAAAGTCACTTATCATCAGGCAAAAATCAAAGGCAACGGGCCTTACCGCGTTGGCTTGAAAACAGAAGAAGGCTGGATTTATGCTGAAGGCTTGACTGAATACACGGTAGATGAAGAAAACCGTTTATTAATGGCGGGACACCTGCCGGGCGGTAAACTGGCTATTTCTCTGCAAATCAGCGAAAAACCGTTCACAGTTTAAAGAAAAGGGTGAATAATAATGAAAGAACATGTACTAGTAATCCTGCCTCACCCTGATGATGAATCATATGGAGTGGCAGGCCTCATTGCCTTAAACAGAAAAAAAGACATTCCCGTTACGTATGCCTGCGCCACTTTAGGTGAAATGGGCAGAAATATGGGCGATCCATTTTTCGCGAATCGTGAAACGTTGCCGCTGCTAAGAAAACAAGAGCTCATCAACGCTTGCAAAGAAATGGATATCAATGACCTTCGTATGCTTGGACTCCGTGACAAAACGCTCGAATTTGAAGATGATGAGTATTTAGCTGATATCATGGAAGAGATCATAGATGATGTAAAACCAAGTTTAATTGTCACATTTTATCCCGGACACGGTGTGCACCCTGACCATGATGCATGCGGGGAAGCGGTTATCCGTGCATTATACCGCAAAAAGAAAGAAGACCGTCCGCGCACAATCTGCATGGCCATTACCCGCAACAGAGAAGAGGTTCTCGGCGAAGCTGATGTCGTACTTGATATCAAAGAAGTAGCTGATATTAAAATGAATGCGTTAAGAGCTCACCGCACACAAACAGAAGGCATGCTCAGAGAGCTTGAAGAGAAATTGAAAAATAATGAACCTGTTATGGCAACATGGTTTGAAGAAGAAATATATTGGACGTATCAATGGAATGATTAATCAAAAAGGTATAAGGCCTTAAGCCTTATACCTTTTTTAATTTTAAGTCCGATGCAATTGCTGAAGCGAGAGTGGATCTCAAGGAAATACCTTCGAAAGACAAACCTAGCTGAACCGCTGTTTGCGCGATTTCCGGACGGATTCCAGACAAAGTTGAAGAAACACCGATTAAACGAAGCGCCTCAATCAGACTGAACAGCTGATGGGCAACCATCGTATCAATCACAGCTACTCCTGACAAATCAATATACAGTTGTGTCACCTTTTTTTTCGCACATTGATGCAGTGTGTTTTCCATAATCAGCTTGGCGCGGACTGTATCAATATCTCCGATTAAAGGCAGCAGTCCGACGCTGTGAAACAGCACGATGACCGGAGCGCTCAATTCAGTAATCATATCTTTTTGGGCCTGAAGCTGAAGGCTTGTGTTTTTGTACATTTCTTCTATAAAAATATGAATCACAAGATCAAACGCTTTTATAAGGGCGTGATACAGGTCTTCGGCTTCTTCGCTTTTCACAGTATCCTGATTGAGATGGACAAATTCTTTCACATAGGAAACATATAAATCTCTCACTCTGACAAACTCCCGAATAATATAGTGGATAGGAGTTTTTAAATGCTCTTGATCCTGTGTGACTTCAAAGGCCCATTCTTTCAGTATAGGCAAGTATACGTCCTCATCATCTATAAAAATACGGTTTATTTTATAGTTAAAGGCAAGATTCTGGCTCTTTAAATTGTGAATGACAACAGGGTCTGTTGAGGCATAAATGGAATTGGGATCAGTCTCCTCGATTGTTTCATACCATGTTGAACTGATGGTTTCCGCATGCTGGGAAAGATACTCGAATAATTTTTTGTTTTTTGCCATGATTGATCACCTCTTTTAAATGTGTTGTTTTTACGAATAACGTTTTTGCAGTTTTGCCAGCCTGAAAAACAGCCCAACTGCTCCGGCGGCGAGTCCCGCTATTAATCCAATCCAATAGCCGAATGCACCTAGGCTTGTAAACGTACCGACCATATAACCGACCGGAAGGCCAATGACCCAGTAAGAGACAAAAGCGGCCGCAAGCGTATAGTTCACATCTTTGTACCCTCTGAGTGCTCCCTGGATCGGTGCGGCAACAGCATCGGAAAGCTGAAAAAATAGCGCATAAATTAAAAAGTGCTGTGTCAGCCGGAGCACATCGGGGTCAGAGGTGTACATGCCCGCAATTTGCTCTCTGAATAAAAGGATACAGGCGGCAGTGAATAAAGAAAAGCCGATCGCCATCATGATGCCGATTAAGCTATATGAGCGTGCATCCTTAAAACGGGCTGCACCAGCTTCAAACCCGACAACAATTGTTAAAGCCATAGATACGCTGAGCGGCAGCATATATAAAAGAGACGCAAAATTCATGGCTGCCTGGTGGGACGCGATGGTCACTGTATGAAAATGGCTCATTAGAAGCGTGACAGCTGCGAAAATGCTCGTTTCAAAAAACACGGCGAACCCAATAGGCAGCCCGATTTTGAGCAAATTTTTGCATGCTTTCCAAGAGAACTTATACATGGTAAGGAAAATCCCGTATTCAGAAAACGGTGCGTTTTTATGAATAATGAAAAAACTGATGATGCAGATACACCAATAAGTTAACGCGGATGCCAGCCCCGCGCCGACACCCCCAAGTGCCGGCATTCCGAACTTCCCGAAGATAAATACATAATTCAATACAAAATTGATCGGAAGAGAACTGAGTGTAATCATCATGGTGACTCTCGTTTTTCCTAATGAGTCGATGAATGATCTCAACACGGTGTAAACAAATAAAGGGAAAATTCCCAGTGATAAAAAGCCTAAAAAGTGTTTAGCAATCTGATGCACGTGAATATCAAGGTTCAATCGGCCAAGAATAAGGTCAACTGCAGCATATCCAATCAATAAAACGGCGATGCTAAGTAGCGCGGCCACGTATACAGCCTGTAAAACAGTAAATGGGATCTTCTGTTTTTTCTCTGCGCCTAATAGCTGAGCGACAATCGGGGTGACCGCCATTAATATACCTGCAAGTCCTGTGTAAACAGGGGTCCAAAGGCTTGAGCCAATCGCGACACCCGCTAAATCAGCGGGGCTGACTTTCCCTGACATCACCGTATCTAGAAAAGTCATAAGAGAAAGCCCCGCCTGGGTAATGAATATCGGTATTAAAATGTGCAAGAGCTGTTTGATTTTTTCCCGGGCGTTTTGAGTTTCTTTCATACATTGATCTCCGTTTCTTTTTCATAACGAGAGAAATTATAACATTTTATGTATAAAAAGCAATGAACGCCGGGCCTATTCTTTTTTTGTCGGTTTCGTTTTTCTAAACATTTGGGCATAAATAAAAGAAAGCGAAATCACGCCTAAAAAGGTGCAAATATACTGAATGATTCTTTCGATTTCCATTCTTTACATCCCTCCTTTACCAATAGAATGTGCATCAATAAGATAAGCATTCGTGAAAAGTTGGAAATTTGAACAGGAGATGAAGATTATGCACTATGAGCAGATATCAGAAAATGCGTTCAAGGGGAAAATACAGGTATACTTAGAGCAAATATTAGGTGATGCATCTCTAATCTTGAAAACGCTTCACGAAAAAGACCAGTGTCTCCTTTGTGAATTAGATGATTTGGGGCACGTTTTTCAGGACATGCAGGGGATTGCATCCTCCTTTTATTTGCAATCATACATTGAGGAATTTACGCCGGCATTTATTGAGCTGGCCAAGGCGATTAAAGCCTTATCGGAACATAAGCATGGAGCTTTAATTGTGATTGAAAGAGCAGACCCGGTTGAACATTTTATTCAAAAAGGCACCGCCCTGCACGCCGAGATCAGCTCTTCATTAATTGAAAGCATCTTTTTTCCCGGAAACCCTCTTCATGACGGCGCTTTGTTAGTGAGGGAAAACAAACTCGTGTCAGCAGCCAATGTGCTCCCGCTGACGACTAAGGAAGTGGATATCCATTTGGGAACCCGGCACCGGGCGGCTCTCGGTATGTCGGGCTATACGGATGCACTGGTGCTCGTGGTTTCAGAGGAAACAGGGAAGATGTCGTTTGCCAAAGACGGTGTATTATATCCGTTAATTTCACCAAGAACGTAAAAATAATAAAAAGGGCCTGATTAAGAATCCTATCATGAGACAAAATGACTGAATTCGTATCTTTATTAAAGCATTCGCTTCAAGCTGAATGCTTTTTGTCTTGAAGACAGGGAATATAAACTGGTAGAAAAGTTATATGTAATGAATATTAATCAAGTGAAATACTTTACCTGTTTATGTATTTATAGTACCGTATAAAATATTATATAAATTTTCAAAGGAAGGTGCTGCCGCATGGCAAATGTATTAATGATCGGTTTCCCCGGTGAAGGGCATATTAATCCCTCTATCGGTGTGATGAAGGAGCTGAAATCCCGGGGAGAAAACATTACGTACTACGCAGTGAAGGAATATAAAGAAAAAATCACAGCTCTTGATATAGAGTTTCGTGAGTATCATGATTTCAGAGGAGATTACTTCGGGAAAAACGCAACCGGCGATGAAGAAAGAGATTTCACAGAAATGCTCTGCGCTTTTTTGAAAGCCTGTAAGGATATCGCGACTCATATTTATGAGGAAGTCAAACATGAATCGTATGATTATGTCATATATGATCACCATCTTCTCGCGGGTAAAGTCATTGCCAACATGCTGAAGCTGCCAAGATTTTCATTGTGTACAACCTTTGCGATGAATGAGGAATTTGCGAAGGAAATGATGGGAGCGTACATGAAAGGATCACTTGAAGATTCGCCTCATTATGAATCATACCAGCAGCTTGCAGAAACGTTAAATGCTGATTTTCAAGCAGAGATCAAGAAGCCATTTGATGTTTTTTTAGCTGATGGTGACTTGACAATCGTCTTTACATCAAGGGAATTTCAGCCACTGGCTGAGCAATTTGGCGAGCGATATGTATTTGTCGGTCCTTCCATTACAGAAAGAGCCGGGAACAATGATTTCCCATTTGATCAGATTGACAATGAAAACGTGCTGTTTATTTCAATGGGAACCATTTTTAATAATCAAAAGCAGTTTTTTAATCAATGCCTTGAAGTGTGTAAGGACTTTGACGGTAAAGTTGTGCTTTCCATCGGCAAGCATATTAAAACAAGTGAGTTAAACGACATTCCGGAGAATTTCATTGTACGCCCGTATGTCCCTCAGCTTGAGATATTGAAAAGAGCCAGCTTATTTGTGACACACGGCGGAATGAATAGCACAAGTGAAGGTTTGTATTTTGAAACCCCGCTCGTTGTCATTCCGATGGGAGGCGACCAATTTGTTGTCGCAGATCAGGTGGAAAAAGTCGGCGCAGGAAAAGTGTTAAAAAAAGAAGAATTATCTGAAAGCCTTCTGAAAGAGACGATACAAGATGTAATGAATAATCGTTCGTATGCTGAAAAGGCAAAAGAAATTGGACAATCACTGAAAGCCGCAGGCGGCTCTAAAAAAGCGGCCGATACCATTCTTGAAGCTGTAAAACAAAAAACTCAATCAGCAAACGCATAGTGTAAAAGCCTGTTCTTATCGAAAGAACAGGCTTTTTGCCATTTCATAAGAATGCAGAGGAAGGGATTTGATACGCCGATAGAGAATTGATTAGAAAAATAGACAAGAAAGGAGGAGAAACTGCTTCGTTCATCAATAGAAAACCATCATTTTTACCCTCACTTAAATAGTTCCTTAGACTTTCGAAAAACATATCGTGCTTATGTAAAATGTTGGATGTTTATTTGAAGGTTTAAAGGTCGAACGATGCTGAAAATACTGCGCCAAATGTTTGAAAAGGGTTTAACTTGCTGAAAAATTGACGATAAAACAGTTGTGTACCATTTTTGGAAACAAAATACTAGCTGTTTTACAAAAAACAGTTTAGGAGGTTGAATGAATGAAAAAGAAGATTGTAGCCGGCTTGGCTGTTTCTGCAGTTGTTGGGTCGTCGATGGCCGCAGCACCAGCGGAAGCAAAAACGATAAAAGTAAAAAGCGGTGACTCTCTTTGGAAACTTTCCCGCCAGTATGATACGACAATATCAGCTCTGAAATCCGAAAACAAATTGAAATCAACGGTGCTTTATGTCGGACAAAGTCTTAAGGTTCCTGAAAGCAGCAAAAAAAGCACGACATCCCCATCTAATTCAAGCAAAACGTCAACATACACAGTTGCATATGGTGATTCCCTATGGATGATTGCTAAAAATCATAAAATGAGTGTTTCTGAGCTTAAAAGCTTAAACAGCCTGAGCAGTGACCTGATTCGTCCGGGGCAAAAGCTTAAGATCAAAGGGACAAGCAGTTCAAGCGGAACAAATGGATCAAAGAAAAACAGCGGTTCCAATTCTTCAGGTTCTTCAAAAAGTACATATACGGTCAAGCTTGGTGACTCACTGTGGAAAATCGCAAACAGCTTAAATATGACTGTAGCCGAATTAAAAACCTTAAATGGCTTAACATCAGATACACTTTATCCTAAACAGGTGCTCAAAATAAAAGGAAGCAGTTCACCTAAGAACGGAAACAGCGGTTCCAAAAAGCCGTCAAACTCCAATCCCTCAAAAACAACGACGTACAAGGTAAAAGCAGGCGATTCGCTGTGGAAAATTGCAAATCGGCTCGGAGTCACTGTCCAAAGCATCCGTGATAAAAACAATTTATCATCGGATGTGCTGCAAATCGGGCAGGTTCTGACTATTTCGGGAGCATCAAAATCTAATCCTTCACATCCGACAAAGCCAACAAAGCCAAAAGATAACTCAGGGTCAAACATTCAAATAGGCTCGAAGATTGACAGAATGATCACGGAAGCGAAAAAATATGTCGGAGTTCCTTACCGATGGGGCGGAAACACGCCTGCCGGTTTTGATTGCAGCGGCTTCATTTATTACCTCATTAATAATGTATCATCTATATCAAGATTGAGTACGGCAGGATATTGGAATGTCATGCAGAAAGTCAGCCAGCCGTCAGTAGGAGACTTTGTCTTCTTTACCACATATAAATCCGGCCCGTCTCATATGGGGATTTATCTAGGCGGCGGTGATTTTATTCATGCAAGCTCATCGGGCGTCGACATTTCCAATCTCAGCAATTCGTATTGGAAACAGCGGTACTTGGGCGCCAGAAGTTATTTTTAAAAATGAGTATGACAAAAAGCCTTTTATAGGCTTTTTTGTTTATACCAGACAATGATTGACCACACTGTTAGAAAAAACAAGGGGGAGACAGTATGCACCGTCTCTTGCTGTTGATGATGCTGACGGCACTGGGAGTTGCCGGATGCGGACAAAAAAAACCTCCAGACCCTCCTAACCGGGTGCCGGAAAAAAAAGTGGTTGAAACGTCAGCGTTTGGTCATCATGTCCAGCTGGTCAATCGTGAAGGGAAAGCAGTCGGTTTTATAGAGATCAAAGAATCAGATGATGAAGGCCTCGATATTCATATTTCCGCAAACAGCCTGCGTCCAGGTGCTTCTCTCGGTTTTCATATTTATGAGAAAGGTTCTTGTGTCAGGCCGGATTTTGAATCAGCGGGCGGTCCCTTTAATCCACTGAACAAAGAACACGGCTTCAATAATCCGATGGGGCATCATGCCGGAGATCTGCCGAACCTTGAAGTCGGTGCTGATGGAAAGGTAGATGTCATTATGAATGCGCCTGACACTTCACTGAAAAAAGGAAGTAAACTAAATATTCTCGACGAGGACGGAAGTGCATTTATTATTCATGAACAAGCCGACGATTATCTGACAAACCCAAGCGGCAATTCCGGTGCGCGTATTGTCTGCGGAGCCCTTTTGGGAAATAACGAGAAGCAGTAATATCATCCAAGCCCTTTTGTATTGAGCATACAGGGGCTTTTTTAGTATACTCGTTAATGGAATATGAATAGGAAAGGGAATCTGTCTATGACAACTCAACTACAGCACTTAACATTGCCGGAAGATATACAACAAAAGCTTTTATCATATAAAGAGCAGCCTATTTCCCCGGAGTTTCAATCGCTTATAGGAACATCAGGCTATGAGGCGGAGGATGAAGCCATTTTATTTGACGCCATTATTGCATTAGCCATGGGGAAAAATGTCCTGCTGAAAGGGCCTACAGGTTCAGGAAAAACAAAGTTGGCAGAAACATTGTCCAGCTATTTTCATAAACCGATGCACAGCGTCAACTGTTCAGTCGACTTGGACGCTGAGGCATTGGTCGGTTATAAAACGATTGAAAATCAATCTGGCCAGGCGACAATCGAGTTTGTTTCAGGACCTGTTACAAAGGCAATGAAGGAAGGCCATTTTCTTTATATAGATGAAATCAATATGGCGAAGCCGGAAACACTGCCTATTTTAAACGGTGTATTAGATTACAGAAAAATGATGACAAATCCGTTTACAGGCGAGGTCATACGGGCTAAAAGCGGTTTCGGAGTCATTGCAGCCATCAATGAAGGCTATGTCGGAACTGTTCCTCTGAATGAAGCGTTGAAAAACCGTTTTGTCATCATTGATGTGCCTTATATTAAAGGCGAGCTGCTGAAACAAGTGCTCATGTCTCAGTCAGCCCTGAAAGACGAGAAATTGATTGACAGATTTATCACGCTTTCCTCTGACTTGATCGTTCAGGCCAATAACGGACAGGTGTCTGAAGAAGCGGCGTCCATCAGAGCTTTAATCGATACATGTGATTTAGCTGCTTATATTCCGCCGCGTCGTGCCATTGAGCGGGGAATTGTAGAAAAGCTTGATGATGATCGGGAAAAAGCGGCCGTCCGAAATATTGCAGAAACTCTGTTTGAATGAGGGGGCTGCGATGAAATTTATCAAATTTAACGACAGCACGATTGATTCATTTTTATTTATGATGCTGACTGATTTGGCCAAAACACTCACCAAGAGTGAAGCGGTAGAAGTGGAGTATGGCGTTCAGTCCTATTACAATCCATTCGAAAAGAAAATCTATATGAGCCACTTTTGGAAAGACAGGGCAGCTGAGGACATGGAAGCGGGTCTGAAAAGCGACGTCTACCTGCGTTCAGTCGGAACAAGATATAGCTCGCTGCATGAGTTTGCGAACTTTTTGAATGATACCCATCGTCATCTCACCTTTAAAAGTTTTGCCAAGCAGCTCTTTATGCTGCTTGAAGACATTAGGATCGAAGAATGCATCAAACGTGAGCGTCCGGGTACGAAACATGTATTTGCGAAGCGAAAAGACATGTACAGAAAACATTTCTCAACCCAGCTGACCTTAAATTTGGAACGAAGCATTTTTACCGATGCGCTCTTTTGCGCGATCTATGTCAAGCTCACAGCGAAATCGCCGCTCGAGACCCTTCCATCCATGCGTGAAGATATCGATCTGATGCGCCCGTTTATTGAGCAGCAGCTCTTGCGTGTGTATGAAGCAGATTCGACACGGCAGGTTCTGAAAATTGTTGAGGACCTCATGGACGGACTTGAAGAGGTACTCGATAAAGACATGTTAAACACCTACTTCTTTTTGCCTGAGCTTGATTACGCAAAAGCTGCAGAACAGCCGTTATTTGAAGAAGAGAAAAAAGCGCCGAAGCTGAGTGATGACATCACGCTTCCAAAACAATCAGACGGTGATGAGGATATCCATGAAGAAGAAATGCCGACATGGCACCGGGAAACTGAAGCACCGTCTAAAAGCTTCCTTCAATTTGATATTGAACACGGCGCAAAATCAGATTTAGGAAAAGATGCTTCAAGGGAAGGCGACGACGGAGATCAGGCCCTTGGCTCTGTTCAAGGATCAGCCAGACAAACGAAACGGAAAGACTATTCCAAGCTGGAAGCGCTGGAGTCCCAAAAAGACCAGCCGAACGGAGCGGGTATGGCTGACGGCAAAGAAAATAAATATGCATTTCCAATTTATAAAGAACCGCAGCCGGCAACCAGTGAAGAAGAGCTTTCTTATAAACAGCAGGCAAAAACGATTGAATCGTATCAAAAGCGTTTAAAACAAATGATTCAAAAAACGCTGGAGCATAAAAAAACATTGCCGAGAACAGACCTTCATGCCGGGAGACTGAACAATAAGCTTCTTCGTTACTTCACTGAGCGAAATCCGCGCCTGTTCTACAAAAAGCAAGAACCATCTTCAGAAATCGACGCAGTTTTTACATTGCTGGTCGATTGTTCAGCCAGCATGTTCGACAAAATGGACGAAACAAAACGAGGAATCGTGCTGTTTCACGAAGCGTTGAAATCGGTAGCGGTTCCGCATCAGATTGTCGGTTTTTGGGAGGACACAAATGATGCAACCGAAACAAGCCAGCCAAACTATTTCAATACGGTTATTCCCTTCCAATCATCATTAAGACAAGAGTCTGGACCGGCCATTATGCAGCTTGAGCCAGAGGAAGATAACCGTGACGGGTACGCAATTAGGCAGATGACGAAAAAAATGCTGCATCGCAGCGAGGCGCAAAAGTTCTTAATTGTTTTCTCAGATGGAGAGCCGGCCGCATTTGGCTACGAACAAAATGGGATCGTTGATACAAGTGAGGCGGTTATCGAAGCCCGAAAAAGAGGAATAGAAGTGATAAATGTTTTTCTCTCCAACTCAGAAATAGAAGAATCGCAAATGAAGACGATCCAGGATATGTACGGAAAATTCAGTATATTTGTCCCGGATGTTGATCAGCTACCGGATGTTTTGTATCCGCTGCTGAAAAAACTGCTTCATAAAAGCATAGGATAGCCCTTAATCCTATGCTTTTTGGCGTTTGTTTTTTCGAATGATTAAATTTTTTGTTTTTTATAAAGGTTTTTTACTATTTTGTGAACAATCAAGGTAGAATCAAATTGCAAACAGTGGTAAAATATCGTTGGAAGCGTTTTTATTACATAATTTTGGACACAGCGTTCGAAAGTTATTTCAAGATAGTGAATCAATCACTTGATTATTTAAGTTGGGGGTAATATTCAAATGTTTCAAAATAGTATGAAACAACGAATGAATTGGGAAGATTTTTACGGTCCGAACCTCGGCTATGCGCTGGAGCTTTACGATCAGTATACCCAGGATCCGAACAGCATTGACCCGGATTTGAAGGAAATGTTCGACGAGCTCGGTGCTCCGCCAAGCGATATAAAAGAGGCCTCGGGAACAAAAGAAAAGGGACGTGTTACAGCCGATCTGATTCAAAAGATCGCATCCGCAGTCAGACTTGCAGAAGATATCCGAACCTATGGCCATTTGAACGCTTCCGTCAATCCGCTCAGAAAGGATGAGAAAAAGAGCGAACTTTTTCCATTATCCGATTACGGGCTAACAGAAGAGGAAATAAAAGCAATACCTGCGTCTGTCATCTGCAAAGACGCTCCTAAAAACATTACGAACGGTTTAGAAGCCATTCAGTATTTACGAAATACGTATAAAAGAACCATCTCTTTTGAATTTGACCATGTGCATGACTTCAAAGAGCGCGAGTGGCTGACAAGAAAGATTGAATCTGGCGAGCTGTTCCAGAAGAACTCAGCTGAAAAACTGTCAGCTGTGCTGGAAAGACTGACTGAAGTAGAGGGCTTCGAGCAGTTTTTGCACCGCACATTCGTCGGGCAGAAGCGCTTTTCCATTGAGGGTCTGGACGCTCTTGTTCCAGTGCTTGATGACATTATTGCACAATCTGTCAAATCAGGTACGACAAGCGTCAACATCGGGATGGCGCACAGGGGACGCCTGAATGTCTTGGCACATGTGCTCGGCAAACCGTATGAAATCATCTTCTCTGAATTCCAGCATGCGCCGAATAAAGATCTTGTCCCGTCTGAGGGATCAATTGGAATCAGCTACGGATGGACAGGGGATGTCAAATACCATTTGGGGGCGAATCGGGAGCTTCAAGACGCTGAAACAAAATCAGCGCGCATTACGTTAGCGAACAATCCGAGCCACTTGGAATTTATCAATCCGATTGTTGAAGGCAGCACAAGAGCAGCACAGGAAACGCGAACACAAAGCGGATACCCGGTACAAGATGAAACAAAATCGCTTGCCATTTTAATCCATGGAGACGCTGCATTCCCTGGGGAAGGAATTGTAGCTGAAACATTGAATTTAAGCTCTTTAAAAGGGTATCAAGTAGGTGGTGCGATTCATATTATCGCCAATAACATGATCGGATTTACAACAGAAAGCGCTGAATCCAGATCGACAAAATATGCCAGCGACCTGGCCAAGGGTTATGAAATTCCGATTGTTCACGTGAATGCGGACGATCCTGAAGCTTGTCTTTCAGCTGTTAAGTTTGCGGTCGAATACCGAAAAACATTCAACAAGGATTTTCTGATTGATTTGATCGGGTACAGACGCTATGGACACAACGAAATGGATGAACCATCAACCACTCAGCCAATGCTGTATGATGCTGTCAGAAAGCATCCGACCGTCAAACAAATTTTCGCTGAAAAGCTGGTAAAAGAAGGCGTGCTTACCGAGGAAGTCGTTCAAAACATCGAAAAATCGGTAACGAAGCGCATTGAGGATGCATATCAGAAAGTTCCGTCTAAAAAGGAACACACTGCTTGTGAAATTGAACTTCCAGAGCCTGTATCAAACGGTTTCCCAGATGTGGACACTTCGATTGATTTTGATGTGCTCCGCAAGCTGAATGGCGAATTGATCAACTGGCCGGAGTCATTTAATGTTTTCGGCAAGCTAAAGCGCATTTTAGAAAGACGCGCCAAGGCGTTCGATGATGACAGAAAAGTGGAATGGTCTTTGGCAGAATCACTCGCGTTTGCTTCAATTTTGAAAGACGGAACACCGATTCGTTTAACAGGACAGGATTCCGAGCGCGGAACGTTCGCCCAAAGAAACCTTGTGCTTCATGACAGTGAGACGGGCAAAGAATTTGTGCCGCTTCATCACTTATCTGACTGCAGCACATCATTTGCTGTTCATAACAGCCCGCTGTCTGAAGGATCGGTTCTCGGTTTTGAATACGGCTATAACGTGCATTCACCGGAAACGCTTGTTTTGTGGGAAGCACAGTATGGAGATTTTGCCAACGCTGCTCAAGTGTATTTTGACCAATTTATTTCTGCCGGACGCGCGAAATGGGGCCAAAAATCCGGATTAGTCATGCTGCTCCCGCACGGTTACGAGGGACAGGGGCCTGAGCACTCAAGCGGAAGAATCGAGCGATTCCTGCAGCTTGCAGCGGAAAACAACTGGACGGTTGCCAACCTGACAAGCGCGGCACAGTATTTCCATATTTTAAGAAGACAGGCTAAAATGCTGCTTCGTGAAGAAATCAGACCGCTCGTCATTATGACGCCGAAGAGCCTTCTTCGCAACCCAAATACGGTGTCGGAAGTGCAGGAGCTCAGCGAAAGCCGCTTTCAGCCTGTTTATGAACAGTCGGGACTTTCTCATGACTATGAAAAAGTAACCAGACTTGTATTATCCAGCGGTAAAGTGTCTATAGACATCAGTGATCATTTTAATAAGTTAGAAGACGGTAAAGAGTGGCTTCACATTGCGAGAATCGAACAGCTGTATCCATTCCCGGCAAAAGGAGTCAAAGAATTATTTGCAAAACTTCCGAACCTGAAAGAAATCGTTTGGGTGCAGGAAGAGCCGCAGAACATGGGGGCTTGGGGTTATATCAGCCCGTATTTGACAGAGATTGCACCAGAGGGAGTAAGCGTTCAATATATTGGTCGAAGAAGACGATCCAGCCCTGCAGAGGGAGATCCGACAGTTCATAAAAAAGAACAGGAACGTATTGTATCTGATAGCTTGACTCGCAAAAACTAAGGGGGAAATGAAAAAATGGCGGAAATTAAGGTACCTGAATTAGCAGAATCAATCTCAGAAGGAACAATAGCCCAATGGTTAAAGCAGCCTGGTGACTATGTAGAACAGGGTGAATATCTGCTTGAACTAGAAACGGATAAAGTGAATGTTGAATTGACAGCAGAAGAATCGGGTGTACTTCAAGAGGTATTGAAAGATTCGGGTGATACCGTCCAGGTCGGAGAAATTATCGGTACGATTTCAGAAGGCGCGGGTGAAAGTTCTGCCCCTGCTCCTACAGAGAAAGCAGAAAGCAAGGAAAGCGTAAAAGAAGAGAAACAGGCTGAACCAGCTGCACAAGAGGTGAGCGAGGAAGCACAATCTGAAGCAAAATCAAGAACGATCGCTTCTCCGTCGGCCCGTAAGCTTGCGAGAGAAAAAGGAATTGACCTGTCTCAAGTTCCAACTGGAGATCCGCTTGGAAGAGTGCGCAAGCAGGATGTCGAAGCGTACGAAAAACCGGCATCAAAACCGGCTCCTCAGCAAAAGCAGCAGCCTCAGGCTCAAAAAGCACAGCAAAGCTTTGAAAAACCTGTTGAAGTGCAAAAAATGTCACGCCGCAGACAAACGATTGCAAAACGCCTTGTAGAGGTACAGCAAACATCAGCGATGCTGACCACATTTAATGAAGTGGACATGACGGCTGTCATGAATCTCAGAAAACGCCGCAAAGATCAATTCTTTGAGCAAAATGAAGTGAAGCTCGGCTTTATGTCTTTCTTCACGAAAGCGGTCGTCGCTGCATTGAAAAAATATCCGCTGTTGAATGCAGAAATTCAAGGCGATGAGTTGATCGTTAAAAAATTCTACGATATCGGAATCGCTGTTGCGGCTGATGAAGGCCTTGTCGTTCCGGTTGTGCGGGATGCGGATCGCCTGACATTTGCAGGAATCGAAAAAGAGATCGGCGAGCTTGCGAAAAAAGCAAGAAACAATAAATTAACCCTTAGTGAGCTTCAGGGAGGCTCCTTCACGATTACAAACGGAGGGACTTTCGGTTCATTGATGTCAACTCCAATTTTAAACAGCCCGCAAGTCGGTATACTGGGCATGCATAAGATTCAGCTGCGTCCTGTAGCCATTGATGAAGAGCGTTTCGAAAACCGTCCGATGATGTATATCGCTTTATCTTATGATCACCGAATTGTAGACGGTAAAGAAGCGGTTGGTTTCCTCGTGACAATCAAAAATTTACTGGAAGATCCTGAACAGCTTTTATTAGAAGGATAATAAAAAGGGTACATCACGATAAAGTGATGTACCTTTTTTGATGCATATTTAAAGTGATGGATTGCTGCTTTTGGATCCAGCTTGTTTCTTTTTTACTTTTTTTGACCAATATGTTGCAAGCATAGAACCTGAAAGGTTATGCCACACACTGAATATTGCGCTTGGTACGGCAGATAGCGGTGAGAAATGAGCCGTGGCAAGTGCAGCCCCAAGTCCGGAGTTTTGCATGCCGACTTCGATTGCGATCGCTTTTTGAGACGGGTAATCCATTTTTAAAAGCTTTGCACAAAGAAACCCAAGTAAATAACCGATACCGTTATGCAGGATAACAACTGAAAAAATGAGCAACCCCGATTGAAGCAGATTTTCCCGATTGCCGCTGACGACAGCTGAGACAATCGCAACGATGCCAATGACAGAAACAAGAGGAAGAGCATGTACGGCTTTTGCCACTTGTTTTCTGAAAAACATTTTGACAATCAGACCTGCAATGATCGGAAATAAAACCGCCTGTAAGATTGAGATAAACAAAGACCCCGGCGAGACAGGAAGCCATTCTTTGGCAAACAGCATAATCAACAACGGTGTTACAACAGGTGCCAATAAGGTAGAAATTGTCGTAACCGCAACAGAAAGGGCAGTATTTCCTTTTGCTAAGAATGTCATAACATTAGATGCAGTTCCCCCGGGACAGCAGCCGACAAGTATAACACCAACTGCGATTTCAGCTGGAAGATGAAGCCCAAATGCGAGGCCGAAAGCAACGAGCGGCATGATCGTATACTGAGCTATTACTCCAATAATAACTTGCCAAGGCTTTCTGACTAGCTCTTTGAAATCATCGGCTTGCAGTGTAAGGCCCATCCCAAACATGATAATGCCAAGAAAAATCGTAATATAAGAACTGATCCACGTAAATAAAGATGGGAAAGAAAATCCCAGCACTGCAAAAACAATGACCCATATGCCAAAGGTTTGTCCTGCAAAATGACTTATTTTTCTAATGATGTCCATAAAAACACTCCTAACACACTTATCAAGAACTTCAGCAGAAATTCTTACAAATTTCATAACATTCTCTTATTATAAATAATTTTCTGAATAATTCAATATTAGTTTTTGACAGATGTCTATAGATATATGATGTAAACTAATCAAAATGTTCTTGACTATATAGGAAGATATTCTTACAATGAACCTTTATAATGGTTAGATCAAATAGGAGTGATACGGTGAAGGAAGCAAATCAATGGTCTTCGAAGCTCGGCTTTATTTTAGCCGCGGCAGGATCAGCTATCGGGCTTGGTGCGATATGGAAATTCCCATATGTTGCCGGAACCAGCGGAGGAGGCGCATTTTTACTTATTTTTATTTTATTTACGGTTTTAATCGGACTGCCTTTATTGTTAGGTGAATTCATCATAGGCAGAAGAACACAGAAAGATGCCGTTCAGTCCTATAAAACACTTGCTCCAGGAACGAAGTGGCATTGGATCGGTTATTTAGGCATGGTGACGTGCTTTATTCTTCTATCTTTCTACAGTGTCGTCGGCGGATGGATTTTAATTTATATTATAAAAGGCTTCACTGGCGGTTTATCGCAAACATCTGGTTTTGATACGATATTTGCAAGTACCATTTCAAATCCTTATTTGGCTGTAGGAGGCCAGCTGCTCTTTATGGTGGTAACAATTTTAGTTGTTGCAAAAGGGGTAAGCAGCGGAATTGAAAAAGCAAGCCAAGTATTAATGCCGGCGCTTTTTCTATTATTCATCATTTTAATGGTGCGTTCGGTTACACTTGATGGCGCGATGGAAGGAATCAAATTTTTCCTGATGCCTGATTTAACTGCAATTGATGCCAATACCATTTTATATGCAATGGGACAATCCTTTTTCTTATTAAGTGTCGGTGTATCTGTCATGGTAACGTATAGCGCTTATTTAGAGAAACAGGAAAATCTGGTACAGTCCGCTGTATCTGTAACTGTTATGAACATGCTTGTTGCTGTAATGGCCGGAATTGCGATTTTTCCAGCTGTCTTTTCATTCGGCCTCAAACCAGACCAAGGCCCGGTTCTGTTATTTAACGTGCTGCCGACTGTGTTTAATCAAATGCCGTTCGGAATTATCTTTTTATTAGCATTTTTACTTCTATTTTTATTTGCTGCATTGACATCTGCTTTTTCAATGCTGGAAATTTTGGTCGCAGTACTGTCGAAAGGCGATGTCAATAAGAGAAAACGATTCGCTTGGTTAGGCGGAATTGCTATTTTTATTGTCGGTGTGCCGTCTGCATTATCATACGGTGTCTTAAGTGACGTCTCTATATTTCATCTGTCTATTTTTGATGCGGCTGACTATCTTGTGAGCAATATTTTAATGCCGTTAGGTGCGTTACTGATTTCGATTTTTGTTCCGCTAAAAATACCGAAACAGGATTTGTTTGACGAGCTGAAAAGCGGTTCCAATCTCAAACGAAAGTGGTTTGCGGTTTGGCTGCTGCTCATTCGATATCTATCTCCTGTTGCCATCATCATCGTGTTTTTGCATGTGGTAGGGATTTTTTAAAACACGAAGCCCCCGGGGAAAGGGGGCTTTTTTTAATAGAGCTTCCAAACGACTTCTTTTGCCTGCTCAAAACGTTTTTCTGCCTCGCGCCAATCCACGACATTCCACCAGTGGTCGACATAGCTGGCCCGGTCATTTTTATATTGCAAATAGTAGGCATGCTCCCATACGTCAAGCGGTAAAAGGGGGATTACATCCCATTGGCTGAAGAGCTGGTGTTTTTCTGCCGTTAAAATCTCCAGCCGTCCTGATCGAGGTGCCCAGACCAGAATGGCCCAGCCGACGCCTTCCACTTTTTTAGCGGCCTGGGTAAAATGTTCTTTAAAAGCGGAATAGCTTCCAAATGAAAGGTCTATCATTTGGAACAATGCCCCTGTAGGACGCCGTTTTCCGTTTGGATGCATAGAAAACCAAAAAATACTGTGCAAATAATGGCCTGCTCCATGGAACGCAAGCTCTCTTTCCCAATGAGTGATTAAGTCATAATTCTTTGTTGCTCTCGCTTTTTTAAGCTCTGATTCTGCTTTGTTCAGGCCATCGACATAGCTTTGATGATGTTTTGTATGATGAAGGACCATAATATCGCGTGAAATATAAGGTTCTAAGGCGGAGTATTTGTAAGGAAGCTTTGGCAGCACGTGTTTCCCTATAGGGACATATGCGCGTCTTTCACTTGTATCATCTGATTCTGTAATATCCCGGTAAAGGGCAGCGGCCTGTTTATACCAATCTTCTTCTGTTGTTTGGTCATCTTCCAGAGCCTCAATCATCTTGTCGATTTGATCTTCAAACTGGTCAAGCTGTCCTCGCTTTTGAATCTGATCTTTCAGGGCTTCACACCAATTGAACATCTCCGTTTGATAAGATTCACGTTTCATTTGCTGTCTCCTTTTCAATAGAATCTAAATATTTCCCGACAGCCAGCAAAGAGAATACATATGGATAACTGTGATAGCGAATATAAAATTGCTTCGGCAATCCGATCCCTGCTGGATACGCGAGGCTATCGGCGCTATGCGAACTGCTGTCGGTAAGGTATTGCATGCCTTTCACAACAGACGGATGTTCGGAATTTTCATATGTGAGCAAAGCGTCTAAAGCCCAGGCCGTTTGTACAATGGTTCCTCTATGAAGCGGTACATATGTTTTGATTTCGGCGCTTTTGCAGGATTCTCCCCAGCTTCCATCATCATTTTGTATGGATTTGAGCCAACGCAGAGCCTTTTGTATACCGGGATGCTTTCGGTCAACCCCGCATGCATGCATACCAGTAAGGGCAGCCCAAGTGCCGTAAATGTAGCAAACACCCCATCTGCCGTACCAAGACCCATTTTGTTCCTGATGTTCGAAAAGCCACTTCACTGCGCGTTGAATATGTTGATGTTTTTCTGTGAAGCCAACTTTCTCGCCTAAAAAGTGCAGTACACGTCCGGTGAGGTCGGCGGTTGAAGGGTCAACTGCAGCGTCCTCGGCGGATTCAAGCGGCAGAAGGCGGATCAGTGGGTGGTTCACGTTTTTTTCGAAAGCAGAAAATCCGCCGTCATTGTTTTGCATCGATAAAAGCCAAGATACCCCTCGCTCCCATGCTGCAGGAGAATGATTGCGGGGAATCGCTTTTAAAACGGCTGCAGTGTCGTCACAGTCAGGGTTATTTGTATTAATGTTTGAAAACCCCCAGCCGCCAGGAACTGAATTTGGATTTTTGACAGACCAATCTGCTATTTTGGTATGCTGGCGTTCTAGCAAAAAGTCGGCTGCTTTTGTAACAGAGCCATCCGTTTCGGTCACACCATTTTTTTGAAGGGCATAGCTGATTAGAGCTGTATCCCAAACAGTTGATGTAGAGTTTTCCAGATAAGGAATCCCGTTGCATTTAGTCACCAGTGATTTAATGCCGGTAATCGCCCTCCTGATAACAGGGGAATAGCGTGACACACCAAGTGACAGAAGGCTGTAAACCATAAATATGGTTGCGCTCGCATAGCTGTATAATGTTCCATCTTTTTCAATCCGGTCCAGCATATACGTTTTAGCTGTCTGTAGGCCCAGCTGCTGAAAAGCAAATGATGCATGAAAAACGCGTTTCCAATGTGACAAAATAGACGTGAGATCTCTTTCTTCGAAAGCATCAGATCGAAGCCAAGTGAAAGGATTTTTTGTCATGTGCGGATCGAGATGGTGAAGAGATGAAATATTGCGGTTAATAAGGACAAATCGCTGATTGAGTGTTACAGCCATAGGAGCAAAATGAATACGGGCATATGAACTGAACTGATAGAAATGAATCGGCAATGTTGGGGGGAGCGCCATGAGTGATAATGGTAAATACAAAGCAGGCCAAGGATAAAGCCCGTTCGCGGCAAGCATCCATTTTGTCATAAAATGAACATGTCTCAAACCACCATGTGAGATGATAAATTGTTCAGCTTTCTTCATGTGCAGCTCAGATCTGTGAAAACATCCTGAAGCCAGCATCCCGACATATCCTTGGACGGTAGCCGTTAGATTTCCGCGCGTTTCATCGGGATAGTTGATAAATGTGCCGTCTGGCTGCTGTTTTGCATGAATGCCGGCTGCAAGGGATGATATCAGTTCTTTTTCATTTTCGCCTTCATCTAGTGAGGTAAGGAGCAAAATAAAAAAGGAATTTGTCAAGATTGGTCCTTCAAAGCAAAATGTCCATGAACCATCAGCATTTTGCCTGTCTCTTAACTCGGTAATGGTTTTCTTTTGAAAACGCCTCACTTTCTCCTGAAGTGTGCCCATCACGCTCAACTCCTTCAGAAGCATATATATTCAGCGTCTTTTACTGCCATTACAGAAAGAAAAAAACTGCTGGCATGCAGCAGTTTTTTAAACATACATGTTAGTCTTCAAGGTTTATCCATACACTTTTGACTTCTGTGTAATTATCCAAGGCATATGATCCCATTTCTCGTCCGAGTCCTGACTGTTTATAACCGCCAAATGGAGACGCCGCGTCAAACACATTATAGCAGTTCACCCAAACGGTTCCGGCTTGAAGTCGGTCCGCGATATAGTGAGCCTGCTTGACATTCTCTGTCCATAGTCCGGCCGCAAGCCCATATTCTGAATGGTTTGCCCGTTCAATAACTTCATCGACAGTTTCGTACGGAATTGCAGTCAGCACGGGTCCGAAAATTTCTTCTTTTGCGATGGTCATTTCGTCTTCAACATTCGCAAACACAGTCGGTGCGACAAAATATCCTGCTTCAAAAGGACAGCTTCCGCCGGTCACTGCTTTTGCTCCTTCATCTTTTCCTTTTTGAATATAGGAAAGAACGCGCTCATGCTGTTCCTTGCTTACGAGAGGCCCGATTTGAGTATCTTTATGAAGTCCCGCTCCTTGGCGGAGTGACTCAGCATAGGCCGCCATTTCATCAACAACTTCATCATATTGGTCTTTATGAATGAAGACACGTGAGCCCGCACAGCAGACTTGGCCCTGGTTAAACATCACACCGTTTAAAGCGCCCGGGATGGCTTTTTTCAAATTCGCATCCGGCAGAAGAATATTAGGCGATTTTCCGCCCAGCTCCAATGTAACACGCTTAATGCTTTTCGCTGCGGTGGACATGATTTTCTTTCCGATTTCAGTGGAACCGGTAAAGGCAATTTTATCAACCGCTTCGTGGTTCGTCAGCGCTTCTCCCGCATCTTCACCGAATCCTGGGATGATGTTGATTACACCGGCAGGGAAACCGGCTTGGTCAATTAATTCTGCCAAATAAAGAGCTGAAAGCGGTGTTTGTTCAGCCGGTTTGAGGACGATTGTACAGCCTGTTGCAAGTGCCGCGCCCATTTTCCACATCGCCATCAGGAGCGGGAAATTCCATGGAATGATCTGGCCGACGACACCGACAGGCTCATGACGCGTATAATTAAAATAAGCGCCGGAAACCGGAATCGTCTGTCCTGTTATTTTTGTACACCAGCCGGCGTAATAGCGCATATGCTCAATAGCCAGCGGAATATCTCCATTAGTCGTTTCATTGATCGGTTTCCCATTATCAAGTGTTTCAAGCTGAGCAAGCTCAGTTTTATGCTCTTCCATTAAGTCTGCCAGCTTATACATCAGTCTGCTTCTCGAAGCTGGAGACATTGTTCTCCATTCACCTTGGTCAAAGGCTTTCCGGGCAGCTTTAACCGCTTTGTCCACATCCGCAGCCTGGGCTTCATACAGCGTCATCAAGGTTTCGCCAGTCGCCGGGTTTGGAGTGTCAAAGGTTGCCCCTGAGGCACTAGGAACAAACTTTCCGTCAATATAAAGCTTCTTTGTTCCCTGTAAAAATGTCTCCAGCCTTTTCGTCACTTGCATCGTTAAAGAACTCATCCGTAACAAACCTCCAGTCATTTTTTATGGTCTGTTCTGAGATTCTTGGTGATAGCACATTGATTCCTGGATTGATTAGCAGAAATAAGCTGTGATAGTTGCTTCAAACGTAAGCGTATACAAACATTCTATAATAGAAATCAAGACAAAATCAATGAATAACCGATATTGCAATTTACAAAAGAAAAAAGCTACAATAAGCTTATAGATAAGAAAAGGAGATTTCATCATGATTCATAAAAATTGGCTTGAAAAAGAAACAATTAAAAAAGTAAAGTGTGTGCAGACAAACGCAAAAAAATATATTGTAAACCGCGTTTTAACGCCGGGAAAAGAATATGAAGTAAAAAATGAAACAGAGGAGTTTCTCTTTGTGGTCGACAATACGAATAAAGTCGGCGGCTATTATAAAGAATACTTCGAAGAGATGTAATGCTTCCTTGAAGCATCATACAGATTTTGTTAAAACATCGATACATAATCCGCAGCACAGCTGCGGTTTTTTTGTGTTTAAAACAGGAAATATAAAACAAAATGAAAAATATCATTAAAAACCGCTTTTTTATAAAAACATTGCTGAATATTGAAACTTTTTTCTCTATATGTGCGTATTACTTGATGACAACAGCTTAAAAGCCAAAAAACAAATCAAAAATTTGAAAAATGTAATCTGTTCGTAATGGTTTAAATGTCTTCTATGTCGTATTCTTATATAGGGATAAAGGACTTATTTTTATGTAGTGAATGATAAAACAAATAGATAAATGCAGAAAGAGGGGTTCTTCATTGGGTATTTTTTCTGTTAGCAGATCAACGGACGCAAAGAAGCTTGAGGCTTTGCTCGTTGAAGGGGAAAGAATAGAATCGATTTATAAGCTCCGAGTCGACCAAATTTGCTTTACAAATAAGCGGATCATTTTCTTTGACAATAAAATGTTTTCTAAAAAGAAGGTTCGTGTATTTCTTCCATATAAAACAATTGAAAGCTTTGCCATCCAAGAAGCGGGAATGTTTGATCCGGACACTGGGCTTTTATTGATGACAAGAAGCAAAACGTTCGAATTAGAATTTGCGAAAGACACCGATTTAAGCGAGGTTCAGGCGGTGCTGACAAAGCATTTGTGCAGCTGAATATTTAATGAGCCAGCCGTTCAAAAAATGGTTAGGCTTTTTTTTATATTTAAAAACAAGAACAGGGCATGTGCGCCCTGTTCTTATTACACCACACTGTTTTTCGCTGAGTTCGAATCAACGAGATCTGCATCTAATACATTTGAAATCGGTACGACAAGAGGAGTAAAGTCGCCATTTTCTTCTCCAAACCCTTGATTTATTTTAGCTGATAAAAAGTAATCGACCTGCTGATACGGACCGAGTGTTAAAGAGGAACCACGGTCCATCGTATTGATTTTAAATCCGCCGACATTCACGACGGAGGGAGAAAAGAACATCTCATCACTTCCTTTTGATTGAGGAGTTAACCGCTTCACTTTCAAAAGAGGCCGGAGAATCAATTTGGTCTCTGTCATCCACATGGCTTCTCGTGCCCATAAATCCGCTCGCATCTCCAAAATTCTGTCCGTAGCCTTGATTTTTTTTATCTGAATTTTGCCATTCTGCCAATAAATTTTGTCCTACGTTAACCGCTGAAGCATTTTCAAAGGAATTAATTTTCAGCATGAAAATATTAATATTGATATACGGAGTTGGTTGAACCACAGGCAAACCTCCTTTCTATAGTTGTATGCTGGCGGTTATAAAGTATGTTAAGACAGGGGGCTTCAAATGGATTTCGAAAAGATGAAGCAGTGGATGGAATTCGCACAGCAGATGTATGGCGGTGACTTTTGGAAACAGGTATTTGATGAAGACCAAAAAACCCCTTTTATGACAAATGGCCAATCTCCGTTTCCGTTTGCGCAGCAAGATCAGCGAGGGAAAGGAGATGCTTCATTTCCGAGCATGGATATTGTAGATACCGTTGCGGAAGTGCAGTTTTTAATTTATCTTCCAGGCTACCGTAAACAAGACGTTCACATATTATCGTACGGAGATTATTTAGTGGTGAAGGGGCAGCGCTTTTCCTATTTTAATGAACAGGACTTTCGCCAAAAAGAAGGGAAATACGGAAGTTTTGAAAAGAAAATTCCGCTTTCCGATCATCTTCATGGAAAGATGAATGCCATTTTTAAAGACGGAATCCTATACATCACTATTCAAAAAGACGAAGGTCAAGCGAAAACCATTGTTATTGATGATTGATTTTCATACTGAGTGCATCTGCCCCATCACGGTCATCAATTGATTCAATCGGAATGACCATAACAATAACATCTGCATTTTGTTCCCCAAAACCGTTATTTCTTTTGATAGCAGAGCACCTGTTCCTTAACTCCGCAGAACCAAAGGTAAGGGATGAGCCGGTGCCTATCGAGTTAGTCTTGAGATGAGAAATATTGATGTTAGTCGGAAGCATGAAAATCTCTCCTTTCTATGGGATATACCTCATTATATATGTAGACGAAAGAGGAGTATGCAAAGGGTCGTGATGTCATGAAAAAAATGTTCCGGTCGCTGATCAGGCATTGCTTGAAACCAGAACTTGACAAACTGCGTGAATGTGAAGAAAGACTCTCAGTGATTGAGAAACAAAAACAAAGCAGCAAACAGGAGTCTGAAGAAACCTATATACATATTGAAACGCTGAATGTCGAAAAAATTGACTATCATCTTGAATTCGGCGAGCTGACCATTGATGAACTGAGCGGCAGATTAAATATAGGCGCAACCTATTATATACCGCCAGAAGAGAAGGACAAAAAGTGCCAACGAAAACCTGAAGCACCATCGACGCCAGCGTTCACGATCCGTTCAAAAAGGCAGTAGCTCATCTTTCCATCGATGTTCCCATGTTTGACAGAAGGCAAAACGGGAAACAGGATAGAAAGGAGAGGATATACATGGCACTGACAAAAGAACAAACACAGCATCTCTATCATAAATTGCTCGATATGCAAAAAGAATTGTCTGGCGAGAAAAAGGAAACAGAATCAATGACGGAAGAAGTGGGGGAGCTTTCCAATGGGGTTGACAACCATATGGCAGACCACGGGACGCTCGTCACAGACCGGATGACAGACCAAACAGTGAGAGAGATTGACCGGGAGCTGTTAGAGGAGGTCAACCGTGCATTACAAAAGATGAAAGACGGAACTTACGGCGTGTGTGAAAAAACCGGTCAAGAGATTCCTTACGAAAGACTTGAAGCTGTTCCTTATGCAAGAATGACAGTTGAGGCCCAAGCTGATGTGGAGGATGATCTGGAGACAGATGCTCCTTCTTATGAAAGAGAGTTTCATGAACAGGTAAAAGACTTATCCAACAAAGAAACAATTGATCAAAAAAGCTCGCAGACGTATGAAATCTTGGATCGTGAACAAGATTCGAAGTAAAAATGGCAAGCAAGTACACCGATATTAGATGTACTTGCTTTTTTTTGAAAAAAAATCTCATATTCAAAATAAAGTGATTGACTTTGCATAAAAAAGAAAGTAACATACTATTTGTAAGTAAATATAAAAAGTTTACCGGGAGGAATACAAATGTCTACAGTTTTATTTGTAAAATCAAGCGACCGTACAGCTGAAGAAGGCGTTTCAACTAAACTTTACGAAGCTTTCTTAGCTGCTTATAAAGAAAACAACCCTAATGATGAAGTGGTTGAATTAGATCTTCATAAGGAAAACCTTCCTTACCTTGGCAGAGATATGATTAACGGAACATTTAAAGCAGGTCAAGGAATGGAAATGACAGAAGATGAGAAAAAACAAGCAGCAATTGCTGACAAATATCTGAACCAGTTTGTAAAAGCTGACAAAGTTGTTTTCGCATTCCCGCTTTGGAACTTCACAGTGCCAGCAGTGCTTCATACTTATGTTGATTATCTGTCTCGCGCAGGCGTTACATTCAAATACACACAAGAAGGACCAGTCGGTTTAATGGGCGACAAAAAAGTTGCGCTTCTTAACGCTCGCGGCGGTGTCTACTCAGAAGGACCAATGGCTGCACTTGAAATGTCATTAAACTTCATGAAAACAGTTCTTGGTTTCTGGGGTGTTCAAGACTTGCACACAGTTGTCATCGAAGGACATAACGCAGCACCTGATCAAGCGCAAGAAATCGTTGAAAAAGGTTTACAAGAAGCAAAAGATCTTGCTGCAAAATTCTAATAAAGCCAAGACTCCTATCGTTTCAAATAGGAGTCTTTTTGTATATACACATTAATATAGAAGAAAATAATCATTCGCTTTTAGCGAAAAAGGCTGTTTTTTTTATTGTAATATATTTTTTGTTTGTCGAATTGTCAGGTATTTTGGAGAAAAAGCAGTTTTATTCACTGGAAAAAGTTTTTCTAAACAATTGTTCTGACCTCTTGATTAAAACCGCCTGATGGTGTACTATATTAAAGAAGCTACTTTGTGCGTATTGTTAATTAAGTTTTAACCTTTAAGCTGTAATAGGGAGTTTTATATCGAAGCCGGAATGTCATGCCTCCATTGCAGAGGACGACAGGAACGTTTCTGCAAACACCCACTTTGAGGAGTGGTGGTTTAAAACTTTCTTACTTGCATACGGCAAGACGTAGCGAAAGCCATTTCCTTTTTGGAAATGGCTTTTTATTTTATCTAAAAAGGTTGGTATAGTGAATATTCCATTTTTGTGTGAAAGAAATGAAGGCCGCTTTTTTATGATATGATGGGAGAAATTCAAGGAAAAGCGAGGTTTACACGTTATGTTACATAGAGCCCAATCCCTTCTGGCTCATTATTTTGGTTATGAGAAGTTTCGGAGCGGCCAAGATGAAGCGATCCGCTTGGTGACGGAAGCGAGGCAAAATACGGCCTGCATTATGCCGACGGGAGGCGGCAAATCGATTTGCTATCAAATTCCGGCATTAATGTTTGAAGGGACGACGATCGTCATATCACCGTTGATTTCCTTGATGAAGGATCAAGTTGATGCGTTAGAAGAAGCGGGGATTAACGCCGCCTACATTAACAGCACACAATCCAATCAGGAAATATATGAGAGGCTGAACGGACTCAAAGAAGGGGCTTATAAGCTTTTTTACATTACACCAGAGCGACTAACGTCCACAGAGTTTATCCGGATTTTGCAGGGCATAGATGTTCCTTTGGTCGCAATAGACGAGGCGCACTGTATTTCTCAATGGGGCCATGATTTCAGGCCAAGCTACAGGAATATTGAAATCTTGTTCCGTGAATTACACGACAAGCCTGTCATCATGGCGTTAACAGCAACAGCCACACCCGAGGTTCATGATGATATTTGCAAACAGCTGCATATTCCAAAAGAAAACACGGTATATACCGGATTTTCCCGAGAGAATTTAACCTTTAAAGTAGTAAAAGGAGAAAATAAAGATCGGTTTATAGACGAATATGTGCAAAACAACAGGCATGAAGCAGGAATTGTCTATACAGCGACCAGAAAAGAAGCTGATCGGATATATGAGAGATTGAAACGAAATCATGTCAGGGCAGGCCGGTATCATGGAGGTATGGCTGATGATGAGAGAAAAGAGCAGCAGGAAAGGTTTCTAAATGATGAGCTTCAAGTGATGGTGGCAACCTCTGCTTTTGGAATGGGTATTGATAAATCAAATATCAGATTTGTTCTGCATGCACAAATTCCGAAAGATATGGAAAGCTATTATCAAGAGGCAGGACGAGCTGGACGGGACGGTCTTGCCAGTGAATGTGTTCTCCTGTTTTCACCGCAGGATATTATGGTACAGCGCTTCTTAATTGAGCAATCAGAACATGAAGAGAAACAAAAGCAGGATTTAAAAAAGCTGAGACAAATGGTCGACTACTGTCATACCGAAGATTGTCTGCAGCGTTTTATCCTTATGTATTTCGGAGAAAAGGAGCCTGATGCGTGCGGACAGTGCGGAAACTGTACCGATACAAGAGCGGCCCATGACGTGACGCGGGAGGCGCAAATGGTCTTATCTTGTATCATTCGCATGAAAGAACGGTTTGGCAAGACGATGGTTGCCCAGGTGCTTGCCGGCTCCAAAAATAAAAAAGTTCTTGAAAACGGCTTTTCAGACCTTTCAACATACGGGATATTAAAACACCAATCCGTTGGCGAAATCAGCGATTTTATCGAATTTCTTATTTCTGACGACTTCATCAGGATGTCAGACGGAACGTTTCCGACTCTTTTTGTCAGCAGTAAAGGAAGGAATGTGCTGAAAGGAGAATTATCAGTAGCGAGAAAAGAAGCGTTAAAAGCGGCAGCGATTACTGAAAATGACGAGCTATTTGAACGATTGCGCATGGTTCGGAAAGAAATTGCGGCTGAGCAGGGTGTTCCGCCATTTGTTGTTTTCTCTGACCAAACGTTAAAAGAAATGTCAGGAAAACAGCCCGTAAATGATGATGAACTTTTGTCTATAAAAGGAGTCGGAGAACAAAAAAGAGCAAAATACGGCCGGCTTTTTTTACAAGAAATACAAGCTTATGCAAGGATGACAGACTAAAAAAACAGAAAAACAATCTTTTTTTCTATAAAAAACACATTTTATTTTCTCTGTTTCGCCTCAAAATAAAAAGACCTGCTAAGCCTATTATATCAAGGGTTCAGCAAGTCTTTCCATCAGAGAGAAATCCTTCATGTAAAGGAACTGTAATCTAAATCATATCTTTTTGTTATTGATTTGACATTTACGTGTGTTACGATATCACCTGTTAGCCGCCAATAAAAAGCTAACAAGGGAGGATTTACTTATGAAGAAGACGATTATGTCCTTTGTGGCAGTTGCTGCACTTTCAACAACTGCATTCGGAGCTCACGCTTCTGCAAAAGAAATTACGGTGCAAAAGGGTGATACGCTCTGGGGAATCTCTCAGAAAAATGGAGTGAACCTAAAGGACTTAAAAGAATGGAACAAGTTAACTTCTGATAAAATCATTGCAGGAGAAAAACTGACCATTTCTTCAGAAGAAACAACCACGACTGGGCAATATACAATTAAAGCGGGAGATACGCTTTCTAAGATTGCTCAAAAATTCGGCACGACAGTCAACAACCTGAAAGTTTGGAATAACTTAAGCTCTGACATGATCTATGCTGGATCAACTCTTTCAGTAAAAGGTCAGGCAACAGCAGAAAACACAGCTACTGAGAATGCGCAAACAAACGCACCTCAAGCTGCGCCAAAACAAGAGGCTGTGCAAAAAGAGCAACCTAAACAAGAAGCTGTACAACAGCAACCTAAACAAGAAACAAAGGCTGAGGCAGAAACTTCTGTTAACACAGAGGAGAAGGCTGTTCAATCAAATACAAATAATCAAGAAGCTTCAAAAGAACTAACAGTTACTGCTACTGCTTACACTGCTAACGACGGCGGCATTTCCGGCGTTACAGCTACAGGCATTGACTTAAATAAGAACCCGAACGCGAAAGTTATTGCGGTTGATCCTAATGTAATTCCGCTAGGTTCTAAAGTCTATGTTGAAGGCTACGGGGAAGCAACAGCAGCAGACACTGGCGGCGCTATTAAAGGAAATAAAATCGACGTATTTGTACCAAGTAAAAGTGATGCTTCTAATTGGGGCGTCAAAACTGTAAGAGTTAAAGTCTTAAACTAATAATATAGATTGTGATAAAAAGACATGAGCTTTTGGCTTGTGTCTTTTTTTGTTCTGCTTAGAGCTGTTTATATCATATGCTGATAAAAGAAAGTGGTCCCGTTTTTCTCTTTATGTGCGATTCAGGGGCTCTCGGGTTAAAAGATTGATTCCGTATTACAGAGACATTCGGCATCATGACATTTATAGCTGGTTGTTACTATCTTTGATCAGCGAAACGAGCTGGTGTTGTATCTTTTTTGGCAGATAATAAGCAGTTGGATGTAGCAGATGCCATTGACGGATTCGGATTGATTTCAGACGGTTTTTAATTGTGTTATTAGGCTCTTGCAGTTGGGCATGGCAGCTTCGGGAGCGAAGTGGCACAACTTTGTCATACTGAAAATACAATACAATCAATATCTGAAATTCTGCTGATGTGCAATGGCCGACTATTTTAACAGGGATATCATTCAATCCAGTCTTTTATTGGGCTGTTAACCAAGCAATCGTTCAGCGGGCATAGGAGCGAGGATATGGATCAGTTTAATTCTTCTGGTTGCGGCGAGGTTCTCAAACGGGAATTTCAGGTTAAAAAAAGGATCCTGGCAGATGCCAAGATCCTTTTTTATTTAAACCAGCCTTTTTCCTTTGACCGGGTAATGGCTTCAATTCGATTTTTCACTTCAAGCTTTTCTAGAATCATTGAGATATAATTCCGCACCGTCCCGCTTTTGATGCTGAGTTCCTGAGCGATTTCTTTTGTGTTTTTACCGTCAGCCACAAGTTCAAGCACTTCTTTTTCTCTATCTGTAAGAGGGTTAGCTTCGCTGTATAAGTCCTCCATCAGCTCAGGTGCATAGATGCGTTTTCCATTCATGACGCTACGGATGGCGTTGGCCAGCTCTTCACTCGGACTGTCTTTTAACAAATAGCCTTTAACTCCAGCTTTAATAGCTCTCTGAAAGTAACCGGGTCTGGCGAAGGTGGTTAAGATGATAATTTTGCAGCCTGTATCTTTTAGCTCCTCAGCAGCTTCAAGCCCTGTTTTTCCGGGCATTTCAATGTCCATAATACATACATCAGGCTGGCGTTTTTTGACAAAATCAACAGCATCTTGGCCGGTTGTACCTTTGCCTACGACTTCCATATCGTCTTCTAGGTTTAAAAGTGATCCTAAAGCGCCCAGCAGCATTTGCTGATCTTCTGCAATAAATATACTAATCATATAAGCCATCCTTTATGTTTATTTTGAATTATTAGGAATTGCCATGGTAAGCTTGGTTCCGTTTTCGGTATCGATGTGAAGGCTTCCGTTTGCAAACTCAAGCCGTTCTCTCATCCCGAGTAAGCCATGTCCTTTTGAAAAGGAATTTTCTTCTCCTTTGAATGTTCCATCGTCAGACACTGTAATCACAACTTCCTTCCAGAGCTGCTGAATGTCTACTCGGCAAGTTTTAGCCTGGCTGTGTTTGACGACATTTGTGACAGCTTCCTTTAAGCACATGCTCAAAATGTTTTCATTCAGCAATGAGATATTTTCAGGCCATTTCTCTTCTTCATAGATAAACATAATGTCAGCTGCTTCGAGAATTTGTTTGATGTTGATCAGTTCATCCTTGAGCCGGATGCCCTTCATAGAGGAAACGATTTTTCTTACTTCATTTAAAGAAGTTCGCGCTGTTTGCTGAACACTTTTCAGTTCACGAGCTGCTTGTTCGGGATCTTTGTAAATCAATTTTCTTGCTAAGTCGCTTTTTAAACCAATAAGAGAAAGCTTTTGCCCAAGCGTATCATGGAGATCGCGGGCAATTCGCTGACGCTCTTCTAATTTTACCAGTTCTGCAATCCGTTCATTTGCATCCTCGAGCTTTTCTTCAAGCCGTTCGCGCTCCTTGCGGCTTCTTATACTAAAGGGCAATAAAATTGCGCTGATGAGGGTAATGACGACAAAAGGAATTTGTGTCAGAAAGAATTCCTTTTTTAATACGAGACTGAAATTGGCTGCGACGGCTGCGCTTATTAAATGGACATAATATAAAATATGAAAAGGGACGCGTTCCTTAATGTTTCCAATAAAATACGCGATAAAAAAAGCAAAATAAATATAACTGAACAGGGTAATGGAGGCGGTTGAAATGCCAATTAATAAAAATCCCCACAAATAAATGGTCCAGCCTTTTGAGACAAAAGCAAATCGATATACCGAAAAAAATAAAAGCGTCAAAATGATGCCGACAATAATAACAAATGTAGATGATGATTTCCATATAAAGTAGAAGGGGAGGATGAAAAATATCGTCCATATATAGGGCGTAATCCCGTTTAGTTTTTGAAATGTAAAATGATTTTTAATCATGATCTTACCTCATTTTCAGCTTTTCATCTTACTTGTAACTTTATCATTGTGAAAGCCAGAATGCACCCTCCAACAATAAAAAGGAAGCCTTCTAGTATATTAGAAGACCTCCTTTATCATCAGGCATTCTTCCGCAGCTTCTGTTTTTCTGGTGAATCAGGCGGAAGGCTTACAGGTATATGTTTTATAGCCCGAAATGACACAAACTGTTTGTTATCTTCATCCCATAGACGGAACGCGAGTGATTGCAGGCTTGTTTTTAAGGTGATTGTCGGTACGTTTTTTAATGGTTCGTGATGTTCATGAGCAACTTCAAGCTTATAGTTAGGCACCTTTGGACTCAAATGATGAACGTGGTGGTAACCGATATTGCCTGTTAGCCATTGAAGCAGTTTCGGGAGTTTATAAAATGAACTGCCTTCAACAGCAGCCTGAACGTAGCTCCAGTTTTCATCCGCTTCAAAATAAGAATCTTCAAAGGTATGCTGCACATAAAACAGCCAAACACCGATTGAACCTGAAATCAGAAATATCGGGCCTTGCACCAGTAAAAACGATTGCCAGCCAAAGATCAGACAGCAAGCGGCAGCCAACGCGACAATTGCCAGATTCGTAAGGTATGTGTTTACACGTTCCTTGCGTCTTGAGCCTTTTTTGTTAAAACGGTTCGTGATCAGAAAAACATAAATCGGTCCGAGAATAAACATGATAAACGGGTTTCTATAAAGTCTGTATGCAAGCTTTGTTCGTCTGGATGCAGCTTTATATTCGTTTACTGTTAACATCCAGATGTCTCCTGTTCCGCGTTTATCCAGATTGCTGCTAGTTGCATGATGAATCGAATGGCTGTGCTGCCATTGAAGATACGGGAATAAAGTCAGGACACCTGTCAGAAAACCGAGAATGTGGTTATAGCGTTTTTGTTTGAAAAAAGATTGATGGCAGCAGTCATGGAAGATGATAAAAATTCTTGTCAGAAAACCTGCGGCAATCACCGTTAATGCTAACGTAAGAAGATAGGAGACATCGAGGCTGAGATAAGCAAGAAACCATAGGCTGAAGAATGGGATAAACGTGTTTAAAAGCTGAATCAGGCTGTTTTTTGTTTCAGGCTGAGCAAATGCAGCGACTTGCTTTGTCAGCTGTTTTTGTTTATGTGCAATGGTTTGTTCAGTCATAGTAAGTATCCTCTCATTGTGTGTCTCGCTTAAGTATACGAAAGAGGAAGATATCTTTGTAGTAGCACACATCATGCCTCCTATATGACATTTGTCATGTCGCGTGCGGCTTGCATAACCGATTGCGCTAAAAAAGCTTGTAAAAAAATTTACAAGCTGATTAATGTTTATCAATCCATATTCGTGATGTGCCCGAAATAGCTTCAATCCTGCATGTTCCTCCTATAGGGAACGTGGCAATTGGCGAAGTATGTCCGGCATTTATATTTGCGATGATCGGGATGCCGGATAATTCTTTTTTTGTTTCGATCATGGCTTTTACAAGATCCATTGATACGTTTGATGCTTTCTGAAATCTGCCGATCAAAATCGCCTTTACATGTGAAAAAGCGGGGAGGTGGATGAGTGATTGCAGATCGCGGTCAAACATGTGGATGTCTGACATATAATCATCTTCAATCAATAAAATAGTATGTTCTGTTTCAGGAAAATACTCCGTACCCTGCAGCAAATTAAGCGTGCATAAGTTTCCGCCAATTAAAGTGCCTTCCGCATAACCTTCTTGGATTACAACAGGGCCGTTATTAGGATAAAAACGCCTGTTTTCTTGATCCAAAAACCAGCGATCATCGCTCCACTCACTTGAGGGGTGAATTTCAAACGAATCGTCTGAAGCGCAGCAAGAAAGAAAATACTCCTCTGTATAATCGAGTCCTTTTTTCATTGCAAATGTTGAGAAGTGGGGACCTGAATACGTAACAAGACCCGTTTTTTGATAAATAGCGTTGCAAAGAGCGGTTATATCGGAATAGCCGCACAGGATTTTAGGATGTCGTTTGATTTTCTCGTAATCAAGATAGCGCAGCAGGTGATTTGAATTAAACCCTCCGAGTGTCGTTAAAATCGCTTTGACGCCTGGATCAAAAAAGGCAGCGTGCAGATCATTGACTCTTGACTCGATAGAGGATGAATCAAATTCATTACATTCATTTGCGTGTTCAGCGATGGTTACCCGATAACCTAAACGTTCTAACGCCGTTTTTGCTTGGATTTTTGCTTCATTTGATAATATAGACATGCTGGTCGCGGGAGACACGATCCGGATTTCGTCTCCCTTTTTCAGTTTTGAGGCGTACATAGAACCCCTCCATCAATGGTTTTATACCATTACAGCATATCTTGGCTCTTTCTTCCAGACTTTTTTTACAAATCAACCCACTTAATGCTGCCGGATTGGGTATCATGATCGATACAAACTTTGAAGTGATGTTTTTCATAAAAGTGAATCAGCCGGTCTACATGATTCCAATCCCGTTTGGCGATGTCTCCGGTGACTTTCGGTATATTATGGTCTCTTGCAATATCTTTTAAATATTTCATGCAAATGGAGCCAAACCCGTGATTCGGAGGGCCTTTTATATCCCCTATATGAATGGCATCGTCCTTGTAAGACGCTACAAGTGAAAAACAGCCTTTTCCTCGGTATGCCGTTTTACAATCAGTTAGCATAATTTTGCATGTTTGGCCATCATCAATCGAGGAAACAATCATCCACTCATCATGTTTCGATTGATCAATACCAAGCACTTTGGCATCTTTAGATAAATCCTTCATATTCTCCTGCATGCGATAAATTTGAAATTCTAAATCATTTAGTTCTTCTTCAAGCTCTTGACGATTTTTTTCTTTAATAGTAAACAAGATCAAACTCCTTTCAAAAAACAGCTTAGAAACACAGTTACCAATTGTATTAGAAGAGAGGCGTATTGTAAACAACAATTCCATTATTACTAGAAATTAGCGGAAAGTCAGGTTTGATCGTTTTTAAGAGAGGAAAAAGAAAACTAACCTGTGAAAAAGGAGGAATCGGAATGGCGATTGATTCATTGATTAACAAATTACAGTATGTCCAATTGGAACCGCCGGATAAAATTCTCTCTCTGTATCTCAATACAGACATGAGAGATCCAGAGCAGCAGGGGGGAGAATGGAAGATTGCCCTAAAGTCAGGATTCAGCCGATTAAAAGAGTATTTGGCAGCTAGTGATCCAGAGGAGGAAAAGTGTCTGGATGGAATCAGGGCTAAAATGAATCAATACTTGAATGCAATGGGAAAAGACATGCCCCGCAGTCTCGTGTTTTTTGTTTCCGACAGCGGCATATGGGAACCTATTAAGCTTCAAGTCCCTGTAGATACAAGATTTTACTGGGAAGAAACAGCTGTCCTGGATCAGCTGAAGGAATTGCGCAAGGCATACCCAAGTACGGCGTTTATTTTAACTCAGCAGCATGAAGTGAAAATTATTGAAACCGTTTTAGGAAAAATTGAGGCGGTGGAGCGTTATGAGTATGATATGATCAATGAGTCTTGGAAGAATAGCTATTCCGCTGTAGACAAAGCGCCACCATTTGAAGAGAACCGGATGAGGGAACATGTAACAGAGAACCAATCGAGACTGTATAAGCGGCTGGCTGCCAGCCTTGATCAAAAAGCTGCCGCGAAAAGATGGGAACGAATGGTTATTGCCGGGGATAAAGAAACGGCCGATATCTTGGATCAGCATATGAATAAACCCATCAATTCGAAAATTCAAAAGAACCTGCTGAATGAAAATGAACATAAGGTCATTGAACATTTGATAAAAGAGGCGTAAACCTAACAGGCCGGGGCTAATAGCCTCCGGCCTTTGAAGTGTGTCTAATTTCTGACGAAGCAATCGAAACCGTTGACATCTTCTTTGAATTTGCATACGATTTGGATAGCCAGTACAAATTAGGAGAGGTCACCAAATGAACCAAACAGAAAATAAACCGAAAAATTACACGGGGATTGTCCTTACGCTGACAGTTCTGATTAACGGTTTAATCGCAGTGCTGTTTTTTATGCCTAAATTAGATCAGTTCAGCCATGCGAATATTCACATTTTGCCAATGCTGAATGCGATATTCAACAGCTTTACGTTTATCTTCTTATTGGCCGCGCTGATTATGATTAAACAGAAAAATATCAAAGCTCACAAACGCTTTATTTTGGCCGCATTCACAACAACATTACTATTTTTGATTTGCTATGTGACGTACCACTCGATTGCGGAAAACACGCTCTATGGCGGAGAAGGTATTATGCGCCCGATTTATTTCTTTATTTTAATTACACATATCTGCCTTTCTGCAATCATTGTGCCGCTTGCGCTGTTTACGCTGATCAGAGGCTTCAGCATGCAGGTAGAGCGCCACAAAAAAATTGCGAGATGGACAATGCCTCTATGGCTGTATGTAAGCCTTACAGGCGTTATTGTATATTTGATGATTTCACCGTATTATTAAAAGCCATACTCAGTATGGCTTTTTTTACATGTAAACATGGCAAAAGCCCAAATTCATTTTTGGGCTTTTGTCAGTAAATTGATAGACTCTTATTCATGAGCCTTGGATTCCATGGTTTCAAGTGTTGCAACCTGCAAAGATTCTTCAACAGTTTTTGTTTTTTCTTTTACTTTTTCTGCATACGTATAATCACCGTAGCAATACGGATAGCGGAAATTTTTCGCATTTCCCCCGCAAGTATACAGATCAGGATTTTTTTTGACTTGCTGCTCGGAGTATTGTTTTGCCAATTCCTCAGTATGCGTTCCTCCATGTTCAGCTACAAAATCAATGTAACCTGCCCCCATGTTGTAGCTTTGAATAATGGTATCCAAATCCACGCCTTTTTCCTTACCGGTCTTGTACATGAGGGTAAATTGCTTGATGCCTTGTTTAACACTGAGTTGAGGGTCTGTTATCTCATTGCGTTTTAACCCCAGAGATTCAGAGGACTGCATGGGATCATTGCCTTTTCCTTTTGACTCCTGATACATCATGCCTAATATGAGTGATGTATAATGAGAGAGTCCTTGGCTTTCAAGCTCTTCTTCCACCAAGGGTTTGTAATCGGTTAAACGTTCTAAAACAATCGTTTTCGTATCGATCGGAAGTTTTTTGATTAAATCCCGGTTGAAAAAAAGCAGGACCAATAAAAAAGAGGCGATGACAAAGACAAAAATCATCATAAAACCCGCGGCAGCGAAACAGCCTTTTCTCTTTTTCTTCACTGTGTTTCACCCTCAATGTTTGGAGCAGTATGACCTTTTTATTATGACATAGAACGACAAATCAGACCAAGTAAAAACCTGATTTGAAACATAAATTTAAACTATGAGATTGAAATGGAATACAAGCAGGCTGGTTTGCACTCAAGCGCATTTGTTATAAGATAAAACTATGAATAAAGAAAGGTGATACATATGACTGAATTTAGAGAAACGGAACAATCGGCTGCTGATCTGGACGAGGAGACGCTGTTTCTAGTCGCGCAAACATTCAAAGCGCTTTCTGATCCAACCCGAATCAGGATTCTCCATTTATTGTCCCAGGGTGAGCATGCTGTAAACGGAATTGCAGAAAAGCTGAATTTACTGCAATCCACCGTGTCCCACCAGCTTAGATTTTTGAAAAATCTTCGGCTTGTCAAATCGCGCAGAGAAGGAACATCGATTTATTACTCTCCGGAGGATGAACATGTTTTAGATGTTCTTCAGCAAATGATCCATCATACACAGCATGATTGAAAAAGACATCCTTGCTTAACTCGCTGTTAGCGGGCAAGGATGTCTTTTTCTTTATTGTATTCGTGCTGTTCGAGTTCGTTTCTGCTGAGCTTGATGACAAAAGAAGAAAAACCGATATAATAAACGGCTATCAGAAAACAGACGCCAATTGTCAGAGGGTCCGTTCCGATTGACTGACTGTATGATCCAAGGCTGTTTAGATCAGGTGAGGTAAGATAAAGCTCCGTCACTCGATACAGAAATCTTGATAGAAATAAAGTTAAGAGAATCACCTCTACCCAAATATGAGTCCGAAAATAGATCTTTCCTCTGCGTTTTTCAAAGGAGATGTTTTTCTTAGCGAAAAAGACAAGGAGCCATCCACCAAGAATGCCCAAAATGAGATATCCATATAAAAAAGGGTGGATGGCGCTGAAGATTGAAAGGCCAAAAGCAAACAGCGAGAAAAGAATGATGCGGGTGAACAGCCAGCGGGGCTTCAGCGGCTGGTATCCGATGGACCTTTTAATTTTTTTATACAGAAAAAAGATGATAATCATGGCAGGATAAACGCTTTGAAGTGTAAAATGCATGATGTGAAATCCCCTCCGTTGAGAAGTGTATGCTTATCCGGTTGGAAATAGTAGCTGAAATAAAATACTGAACACAAAAAAGAGGGGGAAACCCCTGTTTTCATAACATATGCGAGGGGTATTCGGCGGCATAATAGATATGCCCAAGCTTTATCAAAATGTTATGATTGTTTTGATGGAAATACAAGAAGAAAAGGTGCGCAGAATGAAACTGGAACGTTTGTTAGCGATGGTTGTGTTATTGATCAGCAAAAAACAAGTGCAGGCTGCAGAGCTTGCTGAGCTGTTTGAAGTATCTGTCAGAACAATTTACCGTGATATTGAGACGATCAATAGGGCTGGTATTCCGATTGTGACCTCACAGGGTTCCGGGGGCGGAATTGGCATCATGGAAACGTATCGGCTTGAAAGAGAGTGGCTGAAGGAGGAGGAATTGTTTGCAATTGCTTCCGCTTTGCAAAGCGTTTCATCTATGTATGAACCAATTTCTCACAGCACAGCCTATCAAAAAATTAAACACCTTATACCGGAGCACTCTGCTCAAGCATTTAAGCACCAAACAGAAAAATGGTTTATTGACATGACGGCATGGGGTCATACCGAGGATCAAAAGGCGCTTCGTGAGAATATCAGCGCTGCTATCGATCGATTGTCAACGATATCTTTTACATATACAAGCGCAAGCGGGGAAACACTACTTCGGGAAACTGAACCTTATACATTGGTTTGCAAGGCGGGGCACTGGTATTTATATGCCTATTGCCTGGTAAGAAATGATTTTCGTTTTTTTAAACTAAATCGGATGAAAGATCTGGCCATCTTACATCAGACCTTTATCAGAAAAGACATTCAGCTGGACACTTTGCCATGGGATAAGAGTTGGTACCAAAAGGACCGTTTAACTGAATTGGTTATTCTTGTTCAGCCGGCAGCACGTCAGCGCATAGGTGAATGGTTCGGATATGATGTCCTTCACTGTGATGAAGATGAAATCTGCCGGGCAGTGATTTCACTTCCAGAAGATCAATGGCTGATCGGTTTTTTGCTCCAGTTCGGAAAGGATATTGAGGTTCTGCAGCCTCTTTATATACGGGAGAAAGTAAAAGAAACCATTCATCACATGCAAAAAATATATGAAACCTGACACACTGTTGTCAGGTTTCTTTGTCTATAATCTTAAAAAAAGGAGGAGATCGTATGGGCTTTTCACATATAACACACTTAGACCGGAAACGATTTGCCGGACTGTCACAACGGACAAGCAACGCACTGGAAATGACGGAAGAAAGGAGGATTCCGGCACTGTGGGATCAATTCTGGAAGCAGGATATGAGCGCTCTTTTATCACAGGCTGAAAAAGACAAGAGCATTATTGCCTTATATTCGAATTATGAACAAGAGACGAATGGGTTTTATACGTTTTCAGTCGGAACGTTTCAGGAATACGACGACATTCTTCCGGGACCATATGAAAACATTGATTTGCCGGCTTCCGCTTACGCCGTTTTCACTTCCAGAATCGGCCCTATTGAAGAGATTGTGCTTGAAACGTGGAAGGAAATTTGGACTTGGGATAAGCGGCATCTGCGCACGTTTACAGGTGACTTTGAGATGTATGATCAAAGTGCCGCAGTGCCACAGCGAGCACAAGTTAACATTTATGTAGCGATAAAAAAATAATAAACTCTTGAAAAACTAATGGTGTTAGTTAATAATAAAACTAACACCATTAGTTTTTATTAGGAGGAATAAAAAGATGAGAATGACTCAGTACCAAACGGTTTGGCAGCTGACTTTTTTTCCAGCATTGTTTCCGGTTAATTGCTATTTAGTAGAGGAAGAAAACGAAGTCACCCTTATTGATGCCGCACTGCCAGGCAGCTATAAAGGGATTATTCAAGCTGTGAATCAGCTTGGAAAACCGCTTCAGCATATTTTACTGACTCATGCACATGGGGACCATGTCGGATCACTGGATACATTGGCACAAACATTTCCGCATGCAAAGGTCATGATCTCGGAACGGGATTCATTCTTGCTGCAAGGTGACACATCCTTGCGGCAAGATGAGCCGCAGACGCCTATAAAAGGAGGTATTCCGAAACACATACAAACAAAGCCTCACCAACTGCTGACGGGCGGTGAAACAATTGGTTCTCTGCTTGCCATTCCAACACCGGGCCATACACCGGGCAGCATGTCATTTCTTGATACAAGAAACGGCACTTTAATAGCAGGAGATGCGTTTCAGTTGCACGGAGGAATCGCTGTATCAGGCCAGATAAAATGGACGTTTCCTTTTCCCGCTTTCGCCACATGGAATAAGGAGGAGGCCATCAAAAGTGCACAATTGCTCGCAGATAAGGCGCCTTCCTGTCTCGCTGTCGGACATGGAAAATTCCTGCGATCACCTTCAGAGCGGATGAGACAGGCAATCCAAAAAGCAAAGAAAGGATGATGAGCATGTCACCGAGAATAGGTTTGACCCAAAAAATGATTGTAGACGCTGCAGCGGAGATTGCCGATCAGGAAGGGGTAAATGGTGTCTCACTTGCGGCACTTTCTAAAAAAATGAATGTACGCTCCCCGTCATTGTATAACCATATCAACGGGCTGCAAGCGATCAGAGCAGAACTTGCTGTTAGAGGACTGACAAAGCTTTTTGATCAAATGGCGGACTCCGTAACTGAACTAAAGGGAGATTCCGCGATGCTTTCTTTAGCACATGCATATGTTGATTTTGCAATTGAAAATCCCGGATATTATGAAGCGGCTCTGCTTAAGGTTCAGGACAAACGGACGGAAATCGTCTCTGACCAAATTGTCTGTCTTGTGACGAAGCTGCTCATTGAAAACGGCTATGCAAGTGAAAAGACTGCCATTCATGCGACAAGGGGGCTTAGAAGCCTGCTGCATGGCTTTACTGCTTTAATCGCAAAAGAAGCATTTGAACGTGAGGAGGACATTTTAGAAAGCCTGTCATTTTCAATTCGGACATTTTTGTCAGGATTATTAATAAACAATAAAAATATTATGTAAACAAATAAATGGATGTCTTATATTTCTGAATATTGTATAATATCAAGGGAGTATACATAGGGGAGAGGCATTATGCAATGGATGACATTCACAAGATTGAACGATTAGCGGCAGCTTCATGGCCGGCTTATTTTCAAAAAAGCATAGGGCAATGGCTTCTCAGAGCGAATTTTGGCGTAACCAAAAGGGCAAATAGCGTATGGACGTCTGCGGATATGCCTGAAGGGGATTTTCAGCTAGAGGCCGAACTTTTTTATCAAAGTTTAGGCTTACCTGTTTGTTTTCATATTAGCAACGCATCACCGAAAGGGCTTGATGACGCATTGGCAGACAGCCGTTATGAAAAGGTAGACGAGTGCTTCCAGATGACAGCGTTGTGCCGGTCAATTATGAGCCGAACAAATGACAACAGCCGATTTACATACAAGTGGGAACAAGAGCCATCATCTGTTTGGATAGATGAATTTATTCAATTAGAAGGGTTTTCACCCGAGCGTCACAAAGGTTACAAACACATTTTCGAACGCATGCCGCCGTGTAAAACTTTTTTCAAGATGTATGACAAAGAAAGCCTGACAGCGCTTGGCACGGTTTCTGTCATTGATGGTTATGGCGGACTTAGTAATATCGTTGTAGCTGAGGAGCACAGAGGAAAAGGGGCAGGAACCCAAGTGATCAGGGTATTGACTGAATGGGCAAAAAACAACGGAGCGGAACGCATGTTTTTACAAGTGATGAAAGAAAATCTGGCGGCAGTTTCTTTATATGAAAAAATCGGATTTTCGCCTATATCGGAACACCATTACCGGATTAAAAGATGAGCAAAGGAAGGTGTTTGCTAATGGACTCGCTTCAAGAGATAATTTGCGAAAAACGGACATACACACGCCTTTATCATTCACATAAGCACGCGTACAGCCAATTTCTTTTTCCGCTTGAAGGGAGTATAGATCTTGAGACTGAGGGGCGCCAGGTGAAATTAAATCCGGACCATTTTTTATATATTCCGCCGCAGTGTGAGCATCGCTTCCGTTCTATCGGAAGAAATGAATGTCTTGTACTGGATGTTCCGCTTCATGCAATGAAAATTGATGAGTATCGTGCAGGATCGGGAATTGAAGCTGCACTCGATCCTTTCTGGTCTTCGATCAGGTACTTGCTGACAGAGGAAGCAAAGGCCGGAACAGCCAACTCGCTTCATATGCTAGTACAATACATAAAAGAAAAGCTTCAATCCCATAGCTATGCCTCAATTGCATACATTCACAGCCATTTATTTGAGCGGCTGACGATTAAGAAGCTGGCAGAACTCGAGCATTATCACCCAGCTTACTATTCAAGCTGGTTCAAAAAACAGACAGGGAAGTCCCCGCAGCACTATATTGCCGACCTTCGCCTTGAGGAAGCAAAACGAATGCTGATGGAGAGAAATGAAACCCTTACCGTCGTGAGCGAGGCGCTGGGCTTTCAAAACCTTTCTTCTTTTACAAGATGGTTCACAAAAAGCACAGGAATGCCGCCCCGCCTGTATCGAAACACCTTATATTCAGATAAAAAATAATGGCTATTTGGTTAAACGAATCTTGAATATCTCCTTTACAATAGGAGAAAAAGGAGTTATTGATATGGCAGTCATTGAAGACTTTGAGAAATTGGATATCAGAACGGGAACAATTGTAAAAGCGGAAGAATTTCCTGAAGCAAGAGTACCGGCAATCAAGCTTGTAATAGATTTTGGGACAGAAATCGGCATAAAACAATCGAGTGCGCAGATCACGAAGCGTTACCAGCCGGAAGGTCTCGTCAACAAGCAAGTCATAGCAGTCGTGAACTTTCCGCCCCGCCGGATCGCCGGATTTAAATCGGAAGTCTTGGTCCTCGGCGGCATACCCGGCCAGGCCGACGTCGTCCTTTTGCAGCCGGATCAGCCTGTCCCAAACGGCACAAAAATCGGATAACGCAAAAGACGTTTGCCTAAGGCAAACGTCTTTTGCGTATTGAGGCGATGCACCACACGCCACATTCGTGTGTGCCGTAAAGGCATGTACATCGGCTTACACAATTCAGCTCATCGCTATATGAATATAGCATGGAGAGCGAAGGAATGCAAGGATTACTTTGTTATAGTGATTGAATTTGTTCGTCTAATCAAGATCTTATTATATGAAATGTAATAATCTTTTAGTACAAAAGGTGAGCATGATCTAAGGTAAGCGATTGACCTCATAAGCAACACGTATTCCAGATTCAATCGCGCCTTGCATCCACGCATGAGTGAGTGAGGCGTGTTCTCCGGCGAAATGAATTCTGCCCTCAGGGACAGGAATATAGGGATACAGCTCTAATTCTTGTCCTGGTTCGAAAGCTGTAAAACCTCCTGCAGAATACGGGTACTGGCTCCAGCTAAAAGAAGTGCCAGACACAAATTCAGACCACACAATATCACCATAGATTTCAGATAAATTCAGTAAAGTATACTGGATTCGCTCTCCTTCTGAAAGACTGTCCCATATTAGTGCCTCATCAGCCCAAGTATAACTCGCCAGAATGACGGCATGTCCATTTGCTCCAATATTTCTGCTTGGATAATATGAAAAACGAATCGGAAGATCAGTAATAGATTTGCCGCCGCGCTGACCGGCTTTTTCCCAAAATCGACTTTTAAACTCTATGCCGATTTTTGTTGCACTGATATAGTTTAGCTCACGGATTGCCCTTCGTTTATAGTACGAGAATGAATGGTATGGTTCGACTTTTACAAATCGCAATGTTGAAAAAGGAATGGTTACAATAGCGAGATCAGCTGTGAATGATGTGAATTCTGCCGTTTGTTGATGCTGACAATGGATCGTAACCCTATTTTCACCCTGAGACATTTTCATCATTTTTTGATGGTATAGAATGTTTGTTTTTAATTGAGGAAGAAACGCGTGAGGCAGCAGATCCATGCCGCCAGTTATCTCATAGAAGTGAGCGGGCGATGAAAAAAAGATAGATTCCCGCAATACTTCAACAAGGGACATCCCCATATACGCTTCCATATCCAAAAGTACACCGATCATATCGATCGCACCATATGAAAAATACGTGTTTAAAAAAGAGCTTAACGAATGATTTTTGTATTGTTCTTCGACAATCCGCCAATTTCTCGCTGGATTTTGATTGATAAAATTTAGAATAGGCTGCAGTAAAGAAAGCATCAGCTCTTCAGACGTTTTCCCTTGTTCATTTGGTGCAACTGGATATCTCAATATTCCAGGAGCTCGTTCAAAAACTTGGAGACGTGTTTTGATTCCATTTGCATAAATAATGTCCATCGGGGTTCTGTTGGTAAATACATTTGTTGGCAATTTGAATTTTTTGATATATTCTAAGGTTAACGAATGGTTATTCGGTATGCGCATCGGGCCAGCGTTGAAATACAAATCATCACTAAAGGGAGATCTCAAAGTGCAGACCCGGCCGCCCGCTCTGCCGCTCGCTTCGAGAATCGTTACTCTGTGACCGGCATTTTTCAGCAATGATGCTGATACAAGCCCGGACAATCCAGCTCCTACAACAAGAATGCGCTTTGGATGCTGCGATGCGCTAAGGCCATTTCGAATGATCTTTACCATGTCATCATTCATTAGAGAATTCACTTTTTGAAGGCACCTCTTTTTAGAATTTATTGCATTATATTCACTGAAAAGAGCACCTATCACGATCTGTTCACATCTTTTGGAATTTGAAAGGTTATTGTTAAAAGGAAATAAAGGGGTGATGTATGTGACTAACTTTGTTCATAAGACGGTAAATGGCTTGAAAAGTCTTTTAGATGTAAAAGGAGCCATTAAATCGTTTTGTTCAGAAGGTGACATCATGGAGTTCCTTGTTACTTTTTCACCGGACAAAGCAACCCTGAATGACATTCAAAGCTTTGAGGCTAAACACCAGCTTACCCTTCCAGAGGATTATCAGAAGTTCTTGACACTACATAACGGTGCGAAAATTTTTGAAATTCTTTCTGATGGGGAGAATATAGGTGGAGGACTTTATTTATTTAGCCTTGAAGAGATTGAAGAAGAATTAAAATATGAGGCTTTGTTTGAGGGTATCAATGGTATCCCAATTGGTCACTTATTAGAAGGGTGTCATTTGATGATCGACAAAGATAAATTGGATAAAGGGGATCCCAACTATCTGTTTATATTAGCAATAGGAGAGTATACACCATTAAATTTAAATTTTGAGATATTTCTAGATCGGTATATACAATGCAATGGGGAATCTTTTTGGGATTGGCGCTACTATACCGCAGAAAATTATTATAGAACAAGATAGTGTGATGTATAAGACAGTCATTTTGGCTGTCTTTTTCTGTTATTCAAATAGATTACTGTGGTAAAACCTACATAGAGTAGTCTAGGAAGGAGAAATGATATGAAGGTATTTGAGGCTGATTCATTACTCCTTTGAGGCCGATAAAAGAACCAAAGAGTATAAGGAACTACCCTAGATGACAGTGAGTTTTCAGGCAAGGGTGCTGACAACATTAAAGCATTTTATCATGATCATGTCGGTGTTACTGATCAATGGATTGATTTAATTGACATGAAGATTGCTTTCTTAAGCAGCATGTCTGCAAAACTTGAAGATGCTAAGATGTCTGATGCTTACATAGAAGAATCCTTTTTAGAACACGAGTTGGCTAAAGCCTATACAAAATCAAAATCCATTATGTCTGAACAGAAAAAAGCAATGAAAGACATATTAAACGACATCAATGATATTCTTCCCCTTGAAATATTTTCAATAGAAGACTTCAAAGAAAAACTTTCTTCTGCAGATGACAAACGTGAAAAAACAATCGATAAGCTAAACAAGCTTGATGAGGATTTAAAAACAGAATACGTCGAAACAGAGCCTAACGAACAGTTCATCCAGCAAGATTTTAAAAAGCTGCAGGAATCAACAGGCAAAGGGAAGAACGCCACTCCGATTCACTATAACGCCAAAGCGTATAGAGAAAGTGACATACATAAGAAAAAAGGCGATATAGAGAAGCATTCTGAAGCTTACTTAAGCGTGAAGAAAGAAGAAGCAAAGGAACGTGAAATCAAGGAATTAAAGAAAAAACTTAATGACGGTGTCTCTGACCCTGATGAATATTTAGAGATTGCTAAGAAAGTAGGGTACGAGAATCTGGAGCCAGCTCAAGTACAGCTTGCAGTGCAAATTGAACAAGCGAAGCAACTAGAAGGAGCAGGAGAAATCACTTGGGATATCGTAAAAGGTGTAGGAGTAGGCTTATATGATGTTGGTAAAGACACTGTAACCGGCATATGGGATTTCATCACCGATCCAGGAGAAACACTCTCAGCACTGGGGAATGCAGTTATTCATCCAGTGAAAACTTACGATGCCATTTCAGCAGCAATAGAAGAGTCATATCAAAAGGATATGGTGAATGGAGATGCCTATTCTAGATCAAGATGGGTTACCTATGCTGTTGGTTCAGTGGCAGTAGCTGTTTTTGGAACCAAAGGTGCAGGAGCCATTAACAAAGCAGATGCAGCGGGCAAGGTAATAAATAAAGCAAGTCAAGCAGGTAAGAAAATCAAGGACGTTAAGATTCCAGATTTGCTGCCTTACAACCCTAAGTATAAGCTTGCTCTAGCAGATAACGTGCCATACAATGTGGTTGATAGCCAAAACCTTAAGAATGAACTTTTGACTAATGCGAAGAAAATACCAGATGGAACAAGAAAACCGTTTACTGGCCAAAAGATAAGTCCCCCATGGCTAAATAAAGAAAAGTATGAAGCGTATGATATAAAGGGGAAGGTAAAGGCGAAGGGGAAAGTTAAAGATGTAAGTCGAAGAGTGTATACTATGAAAGATATAGATATTAATCAAAAAACAGAATTCGGCGTTACAAATCTTCAGCTAATGAAAAACGGGAATGCCCCTTATGCAAAAGATGGCACACAGATTAATCTACATCACTTGATTCAAGAAGAACCTGGCCCAATGCTTGAAATCCCGAACAGTTTACATACAAAATATAGTGATGTCATTCATCAGCTTAAGTCTGATGGTGAAAGTTTTAGAAACGATAAGGTTTTAAAAGCACAATACGAGAGCTTTAGAAAGAGATATTGGAAGTGGAGAGCGAAACAATTTGAAAATGAGAATTGAGGTGCTTATATGGTTTATTCAAAGGTTGAGAACTTTATTAATGAAAATAAACAAAATGCTATATTTACAGAAGGCGCAAGTCATGAAAACATTGGTCGCATTGAAGAAAACCTCCAATGCGATCTTCCCAATAGCTATAAATGGTTTTTAGAAAAATACGGTGCTGGTGGTTTATTCGGCGTTTTAGTTTTAGGTTACAACTTTGATCATGCATCAGTTGTAAATAGAACTAATGAATATAAAGAACACTATGGCCTTACTGATGGACTTGTGGTTATTGAAGATGTTGATTACTTTGCTTACTGTCTAGATACAAATAAAATGAAAGACGGAGAATGCCCTGTAGTTGAATGGGATAGGGTAATTGGTTATCAAGATACTGTTGCAGACAGCTTTATTGAATTTTTTTATAATAAGATTCAGGAAGCGAAAGATGACTGGGATGAGGATGAAGACTGGGACGATTAAGTAAAAGTATTGCAATTGCTCAATAGATACACTTGAGTTGCACATCCTCAATCCAAATAAAATAATGGTTTTATCCATAAAGCAATTGTATTCAAATAACATTTCTATATGGTTATAATTAGGATAAGGATTATGCTTTTTAAAGTATAAAAAATGCATAAAATAAAAAGACTAGGGTGCTATCAACACCCCGTCTCTGTACTAAAGCTACCCACTAAAGGGCTTGCTCGATGTGATTTCTTGGTAGACCTATCCCTTCAGGTTCTTAGGCTCAAGGGAGGTCTATTTTTTATTTATATATGTCAACAGGGCAATTACAAATGACCCGAATGCAAGCATTATCATTAATGCCTGGATGTTGACATAGCCTCACCCTCTTTCATAGGGGATGAGCAAAACTCCCTTGAGTGAGCAAACTTAATGTGCAGGAAATACTATGCTAAATTCCCTTGACGTTATAAATTCAAACAATATATTGACAACAGCATTTAATAGAATTTCTATTAACATCATTTACAATTGAAATGACAGACACATATGGTAGTTTGCGACTCGCAAAATTCAAGGCGTAGTCCTAATTCAGCTATTGAGTAGGATTGTTAAAAAGTGTTGATTTGTTGTTTTCAAAATGAAAAGTGAGGATTGTATATGAAGATTGTTAGCCAAGAAATTCAAGATTTGTCCATTAAATCCTTGGAATCAACTTTTAGTAAACTTTCAAATGCTTATAAAAGCACGACAGAAAAAGGTTCAAACACATCTCTTGTCAAAAAGAGACTGAACGCTGTAAAAATTGGTTTAGAAAGCCTAAAAGGTACTTGGAATGGTGAAGATTTTTGCTATGAGCAAGAAATCATATTGACTAATAAAGAAGTTCTACAAGATATCATTCCATCTATTGAAAAACAAATAGCAAAAGCAAAAGAAGGCAGTTCTCAAAAAACATTAAATGAGCGTCGCTTAACTGCACTAAAACTGGCAATCGAATCTTTAGAGAACCGTCTTATTTGAGAAAATTAATTGTTCCAGAATCGGGTGCGTTACATAAACAAGATTGAAGGAAACCCTATCTACTATGGTTTCTTTTTATTTTTGCGTATTTATCAACATTAAAATTTATCAGAGCCTTATTAAATCATTTGAATGATTGTCGATATTTAACATGTGTAAAAATGGAAAAGGTGCTACAATTATAAAAAGCTCTGAAAGGATCGTGCTTATCGATGGTAAATGTAAACTCAAGTGATCTTATTTATGATCCGAAATTCTTAGCATTTTGCAGCTTGGCTACAGAAGGATACGGGGGAAATAACTCAGCTCCCAGTAAATCCATTGGTTTTAGTGAATTCTGTGAAAAACTTGAGAAAAATGAAGTAGTTAAACCCGAGAACAAAAAAAGCTCACTTGACCTAAATAAGTCTTTAGATTATTGGAAATCAAGATTTAATCCAGGCGGTAATCTTTCGGCGTTAGATTCTCAGGTATTAGATATTATCAAAAAAGCTTACAACTTAGGCATGGTTAACAAAGATAATATGCTGTTGCGAAACGAAGCAGTTAATGCTTACAAAAATTCAATTTGAATTTGAAATAGAGCCCAGCTTAGTAAAAGTGCTGGGCATTTTATTTATTAGAGTTATTTGCTTTCAGATACTCTCGATGTTCTTTGTTCAACTTTTCAATATCATCTTTAAATATATAGATCTTATATTTTTCCTTTGCTTCTCTTGACAGATTATGTTCTAAATATTCACGGAGCTTTGCTTCACTTTTGGTTTGATCCATGCCAATTGTAATTGCCGGATCTGTTATTCCAATTTGAAAACTAAATAAACCAAATTCATCCCAAGCACTTTCTAAAACTTCTTCAGGTGCTTTTTTGTTTGATTCGATTAAAGTAATACCCGATATAATCAAAACAGGAACTAAAATCAAAAATCCAATTAACCTCTTCTTCATTCACCATCTCACTCTCCCTCGTCGATAAGAATTTCTCCTTTATTAATACTACGTATATCATTATTGACCTTTATATTTTATTTCTAACATACATCGAACCTTTGTTCTGATTTGCGTTAAAACGAGAACGATCGTTCTATTAGTATTAGATCAATAAAGGAGTGAGTCGATATGTTTAGGGATCGAGGAACAATCAATGGATATCAATGATGCTCCAGAACATTTAATACAGCTTAAACAAGATTTGATTGATGGATCAAAAATTGAGATGATCAACAAATTGAAGAGATGGGCGTTTTCGTTTCTGAAGAACTTGAATTTTTTTGAAATTCAAACTTTTAAACTATGGATTTGTTTGAAAATGCCGCCGGTAGAGTTCATTACATTAATTTTGAACAACACAAGCTTCACGTTAAAGATCAACATAACAACACAGTATATATCAACATGAATAACATCATAGGAGTTACATACAATGATGGATTACTCACAATTTCCACGTAAGAATATACTTTGTGTTTTATGCTTCTGTATCGGCTGTTGCAATGGGGCTTAATCCTTTAACATAGTATCTTGCTGTTGTAGGAAATATGGAGAGACAGGGAAGTGTAGTGTTAGCTGCGTCTCCTGCGTTTAAAAAAGAAAAACAGGATCGAGACTTTTTGAGATGCCTGAAGATCAAGAGTGCACATTTACAGTTCCCGAAAAACCATTGTCCACTGCAATATCACAAGCTGATTTCTTTTCTTTGGCCAGATTAAAGTAAGCTAATTCGTTTCCTTGCAGGCCTTCAATAACAAATACATTATCATGGTCAAGGTTGAGATCTAAAAGCATATTTTTGCGTTCACTGAGTGGCTTATTAGCGATTGAATACCCATCAAATTACATCAAAGACACAGTAAACTACCTTATGGACTGATTTTTTGGACATGAAACGTTGCACTGCAGCTTCAAAGTCAAGAGCACCACCTGGGTCAGCTACAATGATTTCACAATCTCTACTGTATATCTCCATACGCAATGGTTCAATGGGAATTCATTACAGTATTACTCCATCTGAATTAGAAACAAGAATTGTGATCCTGCGAAAAAAGGATCAGGATATGGTGGAACAAGGCCACTTATAATGCATTTCTAGGTATTTGTAATTAAATTACAAATACTTTTAATATTTGCTCATGAATTCGTGGTATTATACTGAAGGGGACGATCAAAAGCTTTGGCGTTAGTAATTAAAAATGTTTTAAATGTATACGAGTGCTACCTCAAAGTTGGAAAAAATATTATAGGAGGTAACATATGTTTAAGTTTAAAAAGAATTTCTTAGTTGGATTATCGGCAGCTTTAATGAGTATTAGCTTGTTTTCGGCAACCGCCTCTGCAGCTAGCACAGACTACTGGCAAAATTGGACTGATGGGGGCGGTATAGTAAACGCCGTCAATGGGTCTGGCGGGAATTACAGTGTTAATTGGTCTAATACCGGAAATTTCGTTGTTGGTAAAGGTTGGACTACAGGTTCGCCATTTAGGACGATAAACTATAATGCCGGAGTTTGGGCACCGAATGGCAATGGATATTTAACTTTATATGGTTGGACGAGATCACCTCTCATAGAATATTATGTAGTGGATTCATGGGGTACTTATAGACCTACTGGAACGTATAAAGGTACTGTAAAAAGTGATGGGGGTACATATGACATATATACAACTACACGTTATAACGCACCTTCCATTGATGGCGATCGCACTACTTTTACGCAGTACTGGAGTGTTCGCCAGACGAAGAGACCAACTGGAAGCAACGCTACAATCACTTTCAGCAATCATGTGAACGCATGGAAGAGCCATGGAATGAATCTGGGCAGTAATTGGGCTTACCAAGTCATGGCGACAGAAGGATATCAAAGTAGTGGAAGTTCTAACGTAACAGTGTGGTAGCAGATCATCTTTAATCAGGGGTAGCTAACGGGCTGCTGATCGTTCCTTGAGAAGTTTTATAATCAATGATTATTAAAATCATTAGTAATGGTTAAAGGTTGTTTTCTACTAGGTGAACGGCCTTGCAATTGCTGGAGGTAGGGTATTCTCCATCTGGTTTTATAACTTTTCCTATAGGTTAATAGAATGGTATTTAAATGAAAATGCTATCAATTTTTTGTAGTCAGCGCTTGCTCACAACAGACACCTTTACATAACCCTTCTATATCAAACATAAGCCTTACTCAAAATAAAAATATCTCAGTAGTTAGCCAGATCCTCATAACTTTATACTAGTTAAAGGTGGGACTGTTAAGAACAAAAAGTCTAATTTATAAATGGGGACTCTACGGAACAAGACAGGTTAGTTCGAAAAGAACCCAACTTTAGGATTTCCTTAGAGGATTGTATCAGCTCGAACCAAGTTTTTTAATGCGACTAGCTATGGAAATTAAGAAAGAACCTGGTGAAATTGCCCAGGTTCTTTTTATATTGCACAAAAATAGCCACGGTGATATAATCACACTACGTGCGCTTTCTAGTTAGAAGTTATAGATGTCCATTTTATAATTTTATTATATCCTGCTAGGAAGCTCTTGTCAATATTTTTTTTGAAGGGGAGATGTAGAATGAGTTCTTTGGTTCTCGGTTTACATGAAATTGAAAAAACACAGCTTTCGCTTGTTGGAGGAAAAGGGTTACATTTAGGGGAATTATCAAAAATTCAAGGTATACAAGTACCAGAAGGATTTTGTGTCACAACAGTAGGATATCAAAAAGCCATCGAACAAAACGAAACGTTACAAGTGTTGTTGGATCAATTGACCATGCTAAAAGTTGAGGACCGAGATCAAATTGGTAACATCAGCAGAAAGATTCGGCAAATCATTATGGAAGTAGGCATTCCTTCTGATGTTGTGAAAGCAGTTGCTCAATATCTCTCCCAGTTTGGCGAGGAACATGCCTATGCCGTGCGTTCTAGTGCGACTGCTGAAGATTTACCACATGCTTCTTTTGCCGGTCAACAAGACACCTATTTAAATATTATCGGCGTCGATGCAATCTTGCAGCATATCAGTAAATGCTGGGCGTCCCTATTTACGGATCGCGCGGTTATTTACCGTATGCAAAATGGATTTGACCACAGCCAAGTTTATTTATCCGTTATCGTTCAAAGGATGGTTTTCCCTCAAGCTTCGGGGATTTTATTTACCGCTGATCCGATTACCTCAAGCCGAAAGGTGTTATCCATCGATGCCGGTTTTGGACTTGGTGAGGCACTGGTTTCTGGCTTGGTATCTGCCGATTGTTATAAAGTACAGGATGGGCAAATCATCGATAAGAGAATAGCAACTAAAAAATTGGCTATCTACGGACGAAAAGAAGGCGGAACAGAAACACAGCAGATCGATTCTGATCAGCAAAAGGCTCAAACACTGACTGATGAACAAATTTTACAGCTGGCACGCATTGGAAGACAGATCGAAGCTCATTTCGGCCAGCCGCAAGATATCGAATGGTGTTTGGCCCGCGATACTTTTTATATTGTACAGAGTCGTCCAATCACTACTTTATTCCCCATCCCTGAAGCGAGTGACCAAGAAAATCACGTCTATATTTCTGTTGGTCATCAACAAATGATGACGGATCCCATAAAACCACTGGGATTGTCTTTTTTTCTGTTGACGACTGCTGCACCCATGCGTAAAGCCGGTGGAAGGCTATTTGTTGATGTCACACATCATCTGGCATCCCCTGACAGCAGAGAAGTTTTCTTAAAAGGCATGGGGCAGCACGATCAGCTCTTAAAAGACGCACTTATGACCATAATAAAGCGACGAGATTTCATAAAGTCGATACCAAATGATAAAACAGCACCAAATCCCAGCAGAGGCAATGCAGATATGCCGGCTCAAGTTGAAAACGATCCGACAATCGTGTCTGATTTGATTGAGAGCAGTCAAACATCGATAGAAGAGTTAAAACAAAACATCCAAACGAAATCAGGATCAGATTTATTTCGTTTTATTCTAGAAGATATCCAGGAATTAAAGAAGATTTTATTTAACCCAGAAAGTTCGGTTGTGATTCGAACTGCTATGAATGCTTCATTATGGATTAACGAAAAAATGAACGAGTGGTTAGGTGAAAAAAACGCAGCAGATACGCTTTCTCAATCTGTACCCCATAATATTACTTCAGAAATGGGTCTTGCGCTATTAGACGTCGCAGATGTGATTCGTCCTTATCCAGAGGTAATTGATTACTTACAACAAGTAAAAGATGATAATTTTTTGGATGAACTGGCTAAGTTTGATGGCGGAAGCAAAACCCGAGACGCGATCTATGATTATCTCAGCAAATACGGAATGCGATGTACCGGAGAAATTGATATTACAAGAACTCGATGGAGCGAAAAACCAACTACACTTGTCCCAATGATTCTTAATAATATTAAAAATTTTGAGCCTAATGTCGGCCATCGGAAATTTGAGCAAGGGCGACAGGAAGCTTTGAAGAAAGAACAAGAGTTATTAGATCGATTAAAGCAATTACCGGATGGTGAACAAAAAGCCAAAGAAACAAAACGAATGATAGATATCATCCGGAATTTCAGCGGGTTTAGGGAATATCCAAAATACGGCATGGTTAATCGATACTTCGTTTATAAGCAGGCTTTACTGAAAGAAGCCGAACGACTCGTGGAAGCGGGCGTTATTCATGAAAAAGAAGATATATACTATCTCACTTTTGAAGAACTTCACGAAGTCGTACGCACACATAAACTGGATTATCAAATCATCAGTACACGAAAAGCCGAGTACACATTATATGAAAAACTATCTCCACCACGTGTTATCACGTCTGATGGTGAAATCGTTACAGGTGAGTATAAACGAGAAAATCTCCCAGCCGGAGCGATTGTAGGTCTACCTGTTTCCTCCGGAGTGATAGAGGGGCGAGCGCGTGTCATTTTAAACATGGAAGATGCTGATTTAGAAGATGGAGATATATTAGTTACCTCCTTTACCGATCCAAGCTGGACACCATTGTTTGTATCCATAAAAGGCTTAGTCACCGAAGTTGGTGGACTGATGACCCATGGAGCTGTTATAGCGCGTGAATATGGCTTACCTGCAGTTGTTGGCGTTGAAAATGCTGCCAAGCTGATAAAAGATGGGCAACGAATTCGCGTTCACGGTACAGAAGGCTACATTGAAATCTTATAATGTCTGATGTGTGCAGGGAGCCATCAGATATCCCCCCATCAGCCCTAACTAGAAGTCGGGAGGCTGAATTTGTACCGAATGATAAAAAGTCCCCGTTGAACTAACGAAGATCGATAGCCCATTAAGAAAAGCTGGAACCTCTTGGAGGAGGTCTGGCTTTTCTATATAAAATTGGCGTAGTGTGCAAAAGCCGCATTTTGCGGGCGGCGCTTCTTTAAAGTGAATTTTTTATTACCAGCATTTAAACTTGTATTTGTGCTTAAAACAAGAGAAAAAGGAGCTAAAAAGCTCCTTTATAAATTTAAACAACTTTTGTATAAATAGCCGTGTAAAACCCGATTGAGTAATCAAAATAATGACGTGTAAGCTTATAAGTATAACCGTTGTATTCTATTGTTGGCTGGAAGTCCATTGGCAGAGGACTAATGCGGTATATAGTGTCATAATCATATTCATCACTTTTTACTGCAACCTCAGACGAAGTGCCAGCAGCCAATGCGGGAACCGCAGATATGAGCATGCCAAAGGATAAAGCAGAACTCAATAAGATTTTCCTAATCTTCAATTACATCAACTCCATTTATAATTTATACATATATTATGTTGTAATTGGAAGTTATTTTGAAAGTGAATAACGGATCATAAAAAGTAAAAATCTCGATTTTAAAGGGAGCAAATATATAGTAGACGACAGTAATGATAAGTATATTTATGCTGGAACCCAAAAAGAAGCAGCATACAATAATGAGTTTGAAAGCGGAATAAGAGTAAGGGTATGGTTCGAAGGCAACCACATACGAACATTTGAGAAAGAACAAAAAGAAGTAGATCCGTTTGGTGAATGTCCCTGTTGTTTATTTTAAAGAACAAAAAGAGTTTAAAATGGGCGGTATTACATTAATGACACGCCACAATGTTGCTATTTACGAAGACAAAGATCGGAAGAAAAAATTGGTTCAGATAGTTTTATCATTATAGATAGAGGTCCAAAAGCACTTAGAAATAAGCTTAAACAAAAAATCCTCCCACAAAGGGAGGATTACTATTACATATTAACTAAAGTGTAAGTCAATGAAACAATGAATAAAAAATACGAAATATAAGATATTGCTTTTGAAGAACTTGTTTTATGTTTTTGGAATGTATAGATAAGTGCAAAACCCAAGAAGAAAACTGTTACAAACCAAGAAGTGTATTGTGGAAAGAGGGCGACCACCAATACCATGATTGTTGAAAAAATAAATGAAGAGTAATGAGTTACTTTATGATCATCATTCAATGAAATCACCTCTACGAATTTTTACCCGATTTAGTCTGTGTATTAACAGCTTGTAAAAGATTCAATATGAGAAAATGAAGAAGTTTCTGGATAGGTTTACACTACAGTTTATTGATATGTAGTTATGGAGTGAGATTGTTAAACATGACGGGAGGGAGAAAGGTTGCCGAAAATTGGAGTAAGCTTGATAGTGCTCATTATTTTTCTTGCAGGCTGCAATAAAAGTGAACAAAACGGTGACGAAACAAAGATGCAGAGCCTAGTAGGCTATGTCGTGCTTAAAGACAATGAAAGGGCAATTCTCATTACCGATACAAAAGCTCCAGTAAAAGAAGATTACGATCTTTCTGAAGGACAACTTATGAACAAGTTTAAAAATAACATAGTAATTGTAGGATTAAGTGAGATTGATAACACAGATGATCTCAAAAGAGGTGAAAAAATAAAAGTGTGGTTCCATACACTTAAAGAGTCAAATCCACCAAGTGCAACGATACAAAAATATGAATTATTATAAAAAAAATTGTTGAATTCTCATATAGATAACCTCTGAGACAACAAATGTTGTTCTATTGCATTGAAACTGCCAGTGACCGATATCAAGTTCAGTTATGTTAATTCAAGTGGTTTGATATGTTAGTGTCTTCGAACGAGACGAAATATTGGGAAGAGAGTCCGAATATCAATGAGTATTACAAATTGGTCACAGAATAAGAGACTTAAGAGAGTTGTCTGCATTGTATGTTTACTTGAAGGAGAAGAAAATGGATTTTAGGGTGCTTAATCTTAATTCTTGTCAGGTCAAACTTTACTTGTTCCATAGAATGAAAACTTGCCGTTAATTATAATAACGTTTAATTTTGTGGTGTTTAAATATCTGATTCTAGAGGTCTTATGAAAGAACCGTTCATCAAAAAATGAACGGTAGGAGTTAAAAAAGTAATGTCTTTTCCTTTGTGGCAAAAGGCTAAACACTTTATTTGAGATCGTTAAGGACGACTTTTGCAGCCTCAGCGATAAGAGCACTATCATAATTAGCATCTTTTGTAAAGCGGTTTGACAGAATTGCCAAAACAATAGGAGCTTTGTTAGGCGGCCAAACGATAGCAATGTCGTTTCGTGTCCCGTAACTTCCGGCTCCGGATTTATCGCCGACTTCCCATCCTATTGGAGCGCCTGCCCGAATCAGTTCGTCACCAGTAGCATTGCCTCGCATCCAATCGGTTAAGATCGTGCGTTTGTCAGTCGTGAGAGTGTTATCTAAAGTGAAGGCTTTAAGATCGGTTGCCAGTGTTTTTGCGGTGCTTGTGTCACGAATATCACCAGGAATCGCAGAGTTTAGATCCGTCTCGAATCGTTTAGCTTTCGTTACATGATCACCAATCTGTTTCAGTGACTTTTCAAAACCTTTAGGGCCGCCAAGCTGTTGCAGCAAGATGTTCCCAGCGGTATTATCGCTGTAACGGATAGCCGCTTCCGAGATTTCTTTTAGGCTCATGCCTGTATCTAGGTGTTTCTCTGTGATTGGAGAATATGTAACAAGATCGTCCTTGCTGTAGCGGATGACTTCATTAAGTTTTTCAATTGAGTTTTTCTTCAGGACAGCAGCTGCGGCTAGAACTTTATAGGTTGATGCGTAAGCAAATCGCTCATTCGGCCGATAGGCGATTGTCTTGTTTGAACCTGTATCAATTGCATAAACACCAAGCCTGGCATCAAATTTTTTCTCAAGTTGAACAAATTTTTTATTCGTTATACAGCTTGCCATGTTTGTGTCTTCTATGGATTTTGCTTCGGCATGTGTTGAGTTGAAAAAAGGTGTGAAAACAGTAATGCTTAAACATAAAAGCCCAACACATATTCCGAATTTTATTGACGCTTTATTTTTCAACTTCATCAGGCCTCCTCATTCAAATGATTTTGTATTACCTTCTAATTCACATCACAAAAGCAGGAATAGATATTTCCAATGAAATGTTTCCCATGACAGTTAGTGTAACAAACCCCTTTGAGCTAGTAAACATAGAATCAATTGATCTTATATTTTCAATAAGTTGGGAGAACAAGGGCAATTGCCCACCTACATGGTATTATATAAGAATAGGCAAATCAGATTACATATGCTGACAATGGCTGTCAGCAAAGTCATCTATTAGAAAGCTTTATCAATTGTGATTGGAGTGTTATTGGATGCAAACGAGAAAAGTTTATCTCTACGTATTTCACACAATGTCAGACTGGGAATATGGATATTTAATTGCGGAACTAAACTCAGGGAGATACTTTAAACAAGATGCAGCATCTTTAAAAGTAGTTACAGTAGGGGTTAATAAAGAAATGATAACTACGTTGGGAGGATTAAGCATAAAACCAGATATTTCTCTTGACGAATGTACTCTTGGGAGTCAAGATCTTATCATTTTACCCGGAGGAAACACTTGGGGAGAAGATATTCATCAGCCGATCTTGAAAAAAGTTGGCGACGCTTTAAAGCTCGGCACGACTATTGCTGCAATTTGTGGGGCAACCTTGGGCCTCGCGAATGAAGGATACTTAAATTCGAGAAAGCACACAAGCAATGACCTAGAGTATATGAAAATGGTCTGCCCTAATTACAAAGGAGAAACACTATATGAAAAGGAACCAGCAGTATCTGATAAAAATTTGGTTACTGCATCAGGAATTGCTCCTCTGGAATTTGCGGTAGAAGTATTGAAAAAATTAGATGTATTTGCACCAGATACATTGCGTTCATGGTATAAGCTAAATAAGACTCAAAAGCCTGAATATTTCTTTGAGCTAATGAATACAATAAATCGATAGAAAACACTTTAGCAGTTTTTTGTAGTGCTCCTGAACTTATAGGAGCATTTTTTATATGTGTCTAGGAGCTAAATAAAGAAATGCAGAAACTCTAAAAAAGAATATAGATTGGTAGGCCTTATTTCGAATAGAGTTTGATTTGGGTTAAAACTGTTCTTATTAAGGCTCATTTCATGGTGCTAAAGATTCATTTGGAGAAGACTGTCTTGATCAGAACAGACCCTTCCAATATATTGAAGTAAAAGATATCGGGAGGAACTCTTTTGAAAAAGATGTTGATGTTAGCTTTTACATTTCTTTTGGCTTTCACTATCCATGTAGGGGAAGCTTCGGCCGTTATCGTGAAAGATGAGGAGAAAGTGAGTTTTACAATGACAGAAAATGAAAAATGGTTTATGAAGTCTGATGACCAAAATTCAAACCGTTGGACATCTCACTTTGGGTACAGATTCACCATTTTCGATACTGAAGGATGTACAATTAACGCAAGAATCATGCGAATGACTTTGTCAGGATATGAAATAACCGTTAGTGAAAAAAACTTCTCAGGGGATCATTTTGATTTGAGTGCAACTGATCGAGTTGAGACGATGCCTTATAAGACTCATTATTTGATTTTGACAAAAGATCCAGATTGCGGAGATGTTAAAGTAAAAGGTCTATACGGTTTTCAGTTTGATCAGCCAGAATGGTAATAAAAAAGAATCTGGATTCTCACCAGCCTAAACGCCAGCCAAGCTAATGTCTACATGCAGACATTAGCTTTTTTCATTGTTTAATAGGCTGTCGTCACGATTCTAGAAGACTTATAGTCGTCTCCTGTCACATGAAGCCCAAATGACAGGGGAAATGTATATCATTCACACTTTCCGTCGTGAAAATGTAAATGTATTCATAAAAATCCCGCAGCATATCAGCAGTGCGCCGAGGATAATATTGATGGTGATCTGTTCGTTCAATTGCAGCCATCCAAAGAATAGGGCCAATACGGGAACAAACATTAATGCCATGGATGCTTTTGACGCTTGGATTTGATTGAGCACCCAAAACCATACGACAAAGGTAAAGCCGGTGGAAAGCAAGCCATTAAACAGCAATGACCACACCGCCTGATATGTCCACTCGGCTGAAGGGACCGGCTCCAATATAAAGGAAAACACCAATAACATGACGGCTCCCATCATAAGGTGCCAGGCATTCATGTGAATAATATCGATATGCTTGAATTGTAGCTTGCTGAACACATTCGCGATTCCCCAGCTAAGCGCTGCCGCAAGTACGCACAGCTCCCCAAATAAAGCGCTTTGATCGATATTGAGCATTTCCTTTCCAAATATAAATAACAGTCCGAAGAGGCCGCAGACCAGTCCCATCGTTTTATACACATTCATTTTCTCGTTTAATGAAAAATGGCTGATCACCGTAACAAATATAGGCATTGTATATACTAAAACAGAGGTTTTCCCTGAATCGACAAACTGCATTCCATACGTCAAAATTCCCATATAGCCCAGCCCCATCAACAGGCTCATGAGAATATAGCTTTTGAGATGTTCTTTTTGAATTGAAAGCTTTTTTCTTTGGATGAAGAGAATGAGAAATAAAGGAACTGCTCCGATGAACAGGCGCAAACCCGAAAATAAAAGCGGGGGGATGTCATGAATTCCTACTTTCATCGCAACCCAAGTATAACCCCAAATAAGTGTGACAGATATGATTCCCAGCATAACTTTTACCATAATGAAGCCGCCTTTCTTGTTTAAATATCGTGCTGGTTTCTATCATATGTTACATTTATGTATAACTGAAATACATTTTTATTATTGGGGGTATAACCAAATGGTTATGAACATGAACCATCTTCACATATTTGTAAAAGTCGGGGAGAAATTAAATATTACAGAAGCGGCAAAAGAATTGTTCATCTCTCAGCCGGCGGTAAGCAAAGCGATAAAAAACCTGGAGAGCTCACTGCAGCTCAAATTATTGATCAGGGATAAACATCATGGTTTAATGCTGACTGACATCGGAAAAGAAATATTGCTGCTGGCGAGGCAAATGAAGGGAATTGAAAGCAAAATATATCAAGTAGCCAACCGGGAAAACAAGCTGTTAAACGGGAAGGTGAAAATTGGTTCATTTCCTGCAGTTTCAACAAATATCATGCCACAGGCGATTGCGGCATTCAGATCAAACTACCCGCTGATCCGCATAGAATTGATCGAAGGAACCTCTGGCCAAATAAAAGGATGGGTTGAAGATCGGACGGTTGATATCGGGATCGCAGCATCTCCATTTGAACCGTTTGAAAATCAGCTATTGTGTAACGACTATATGGTGGCCGTCATCCCGCCACAGCGTGACGAATTAAAACTTGAAAAGCATGTCGACCTTGAAACATATCAAGATGACCTCATTTTTTGTAAAGGCGGTCATGAAATCGCGATGTCAAACGCATTTTCGCAATACAACATCGAATTAAAGGAAAACTTAACTGTGCAAAATGCCGAAACCTTGATTAATATGGTTAAAAATAATTTGGGTATCGGCATCATTTCAAACTTTACACTTTCATCTGTCCCGCATCAATTGATTAAAAAGGACATCTTTCCTAGGGTCACACGCGATATTGGCGTCATCGCACATTCATTTGAAGAGATAACGCCGGCGGCGCATGAGTTTATCAAGGTGTTGAAAGCAGTGGTAATCTGAATCAGTTATCGTGTTGCGATGAAATTTGAAGAAGATGAATACTCACCGGAAGAGTTACATAAAAGAAAAAAGCAACCATTTGAACGTTGCTTTTCACTCTATTTGTGACCTTGTATGCTAAGAAAAAGATTCATCCATCTCTGTCTTTGTGGGACTCTGCTCCTTAACTTGTTTTAATGATGCTACTATAAGAAAGCTAACAATCACTAGCAAGAGCCATGAACTTACCTTTCCAAGGTGTACAAGACTCCATGTATCGATTTGGTTTGGATATTTCCAAGCTCCAAAAAACGTAGCGATATTTTCCGCTATCCATATAAAAAATCCGATGAGTACAAAAGAAAGTGCGAGCGGCATACGGTAACGAGCTCCATTCACCTCGTATGTAACCCATGTTTGCCAAAAGACAATGATGACAAGCCCAGATAACCACCATCGAATATCTATAGAAAAATGGTGGGTGAAAAAATTCAAATAAATCGCTGCGGCAAGCGGAACAACTGCAAAAAAAGGCGGCCACTTAACCAGCTCAACCTTAAGCCTTCTCCATGCCTGGCACAAATAACTGGCTACACTTGCGTACATAAAGCCGCTATACAAAGGTACTCCAAATATTTTGGAGTATCCTTCTTCTGGGTAAGACCAGGAGCCCATATGGACTTTAAAAAGTTCCAGAGCAAGCCCAATAAGGTGGAATAATGTGATCACTTTTAATTCATCCCTAGTTTCAAGACCGGAACGCACCATCCACAATTGCATGAGAACGCAGATAATGAGCAGCCAGTCATATCGCGGCAAGAAGGGCAGTGGGATGATTTGCGTAATAGCCAAAGAGGCAAAAATAACGGCAGGAAACAAGCATGAAAGGGCTTGTTCCCAGCCAAAATGAACGATTTGTTTTATTGCTCTCATGATGTATGCCTCCTCCATAGTTGTGTTCTTCGTGTATGGAAGGGACGCTTAGTATAGTAGCTAGATGGATATAAGTTTATGTCCATAAGCTCACCGCCAATCACTTTATTTTTCTGTTGATCTTACCTATTTTTTTACGAATCCTGTGTGTCTTCATTACTTCGGTATTCCAATATATCCCCGGGCTGACATTCTAAAGCCTTGCAAATCGCTTCTAAAGTTGATAATCGAATAGCCTTTGCTTTTCCGTTTTTCAATATCGAAAGATTAGCCATGGTGATGCCAACTCTCTCTGAAAGCTCTGTTACGCTCATTTTCCTCTTAGCAAGCATCACATCAATGTTGATAATAATCGCCATGTCATCACCTCAGACCGTTAAGTCATTTTCTGATTTTATATCTATCGCTTCTTTTAACAGTTTTTGAAGAACAGCAGCAAAGACCGCAATCACCATTGAAGCAAAAATAATAACCAATCCGATCACAATGATACCCGGGGCGTCGTCTATCTCGGCCATCAGATAAAAGACAGGCATGCCTGCTGCGTAAAAGATACTGATAGTGACTGCACAATATTTTATATTCTTCAAAGCTCTTACAGACAAACCCGAGAAAGCTTTGTTTTTGTCAATATAGCTTAAAAGTTTGAACGCTTGATAAAGAGCAAAGTAAAAAGGTAACGCCGTTACATACAAATAGATGAAAACGAGATATTTTATATAAGCGATATTTGGAAATAATTCTGCTGAATAGTTGGCTATCTTAGGCACTAAAAAAATGCATAAAGCAAGAATTGGAATTCCAATAAGAACCAAAGCTATCTTTAAAAAAATTGTCGACATTCGATTCATAACAAGCACCTCATTTATTTGTTGTCTAATTGAATGTAACAAAAAAATTATCGTTTCTCAATAAAAAAATATTGAAATGGATTGATTTGTTGTTGTTATAGGAGACCCTTTTCATTTTTGACAAGACAAAAAAGCATCCCTCATCACTGGGAGATACTGAACTACTGCAAACTTGCCGACTGAATGAACCGTGTGCCTCAGTGAGCTCAGGGATCGGTGTGAACATAAAGCTAAGCTCTTTTATGAAGGTTTTTATCAACGTCTAAAGATTCAAACGAACGATGGGAAGAAATACATCAAAGGATAAGCGGCTGTTCATACTAATGATCGGGAGGTAAACCGACTTATGATACAAATTTTGATCACTGGTCTTTTTTTATTGGCTCAGCCGAGTGAGCCGCAGGACAGTTTAACGGTCACACAGCAAGGACGGACGATCGCCACTGTTAACCGTGAAGACTTTACAATGCCTCTTCCCGGCACTCCAATGGTTGACTATGAAAAATACAGTAAATTCATCAAACAGCTTGATCAGAAAGTGTACCGTGAGCCGATAAATGCTGTCCTTAACGATCATGGAAGCATCGTCCCGGGCAGGGTTGGCTACAAACTGTATCAACAGGCGTTTATGGAAAAGTTTTATGCGTATTTTTATGGGCAAGGTCCCTCCAAGATAGAAGTGCCGGAAATGAACATTTATCCGAAAGTTGACAGCGAGCTGCTAGCTCACATCAGTACGCAGCAGCTTGGTCAGTACGTGACGTATTTTAACTCAAGCAATAAAAGCCGTTCACACAATATTTCTCTTTCTGCAAAAGCAATCGACAATCACGTTGTTTTCCCTAATGAGACGTTTTCGTTTAACCAAGTTGTGGGAATGAGAACTCGGAACAAAGGATATAAAAGTGCACCCATTATTGTAAAAGGGGAGTTGTCTGAAGGTGTAGGAGGAGGAATTTGTCAGGTGTCCTCAACTCTATTTAATGCAGTTGATCGTGCAGGACTGCAGATCGTTCAGCGCTATTCTCATACTAGAAGTGTACCATATGTACCGCCCGGACGGGATGCGACGGTAAGCTGGGGAGGGCCTGACTTTCGCTTTCAAAACCAATATAACCAACCAATCTTAATTCGGGCAAAAAGGTATGGGGGAAGTATGATTATTACGCTATACTCTTCTGATGTGATAAACAGCAAATTGAGAAAAATCCCCAAAGCTCCATCTCGGATACCGAAAGAAATAAATGCAGAGCAGTAAAAAGACAAAACCTCAGGTAAGGTTTTGGTTAAGAGAGCTTGTAGATTGCTCAAAATCAATTCTTTAAGGAGCGGCCAGTGAAAAGGAAGGAGGGATAAATGAAGTGAAAAGGGTATTATTTTCTGTAATTGTTTTTACAGCAGTTGGATTTACGTTTTGCCAATCAAAAGCGCATGCCCTGACTTTTACGGTGTTGCCTATTACACAAAAAACAGACCAGTGGTCAGTAAAAGTAAGTGAAGCAAAAAATGTAAAGGAATTTGCGAGACCTCAAAAAGGAGAATATCAAGTATATTCCTTGGAAGTAAAAAATATAGGGGAAAAAGCAGCTACAGTGGATGTGCAATTGTATAGAAATGACCCTGATTCAATCACAAGATTTTCACTTTTTGGATGCCTCGATGAAAATTGTGACAAACCAAAAGAAGATTCTAAAATGTTAGCTGAAAGTTTAAATGATGGCTCACCGCTGAAGTTCAATCATTTTATGCTGGCAGATAAAGCCTCTGAATTAGAAGTTGTTATAATTTGGACACAGAAGGGGCAAGAAGGACGCAATTTAAAACAGACCTTTAAATTCACTGAAGATGGCGTTAATTAGACAGTAAAGATAGAATGGCTTTGATGATTCGATCTCTTACTTTGCCTGAGGAAAAAACGAAAATAATTGTTAGAAAACCAATCATAGCTGAGTCAAATGTCAAAGTGACTGTGATTAATGACTATAGAGAAGAACCAGAGGAGGACTTTTGGATACATTATCCGATGGAGTGAAATGTTGTCGATGATCACAAGGTCTTTATTGAATACGAATAGAGACTTTGTGACTGACTGCGCATTTCAACTTAACATTTTACTGATAATGACAGTAACACCTAAACAAGTGCAGCCCGTTCATTATTAAAAAACTCTAATTTCGAAATTTTCAGAGTTCAATTTCAGTCAATTCAGTTATCATCGAAAGAAGAGGCACAAAAGTCACCAGCTATGGACAACTTTTAGCGTTTTTTTGATGGGAGATTTGTGACTCACGAGATCATGAGTATAAATAAATTTGAAAAATTACTTAATACACTAGCTTGATTTTTAATAATAAAAAGCCATTTTAAGGTTCTTGACTCAATGAAACAAAAAATGCAATTAAGAGCTGTTATACGTTTTAATCTTGTCTTTAGAGAGCGCTTTAATTTAAGTCAAAAGTTTAGACAGTCATCTGTTAGATCATTAGCTCTTTTTTATTTTCTTTTCGGTAACATTTTGATCATATTTTCCTACTAAAGAGTTAGGGAAGTGGGGAAAAGGATGAGAAAAAAGAACAATATTAAGAAATGGCTATTGATCATTGCTGGATTCTTGATCATCTGCATTAGCACATTATTTGTAATGGTGTCAGGAAACAAAGTGAAATATGAGGGCAGCGGGAAAAGCGGACTGTGGATGTCTAACCTTGAAAAATCAGACAAAACTTCAATTGGACCCAATTATTTTCTAAATCTGTATTGGCAGGGGAGTAAGAAGGACGAAAAGAGGACTGTCATAGAAAAAATCACCTTATACATAGATGGTAAAATGTATGATGACAGGGAAAATTATGATTTGTCAGAATACACAGGTGATGAAATGCCAGGTGGGGGACGCATGGAGGACCATATTGCCACCTTTGATTATATGCCTGAAGATGAAGTGATAGGACATGATGTATTAGTGAAAGTGGAGTGGAAGACAGGCCAGAAAAAACAGACAGAAGAAATCAAATTACATAAGAAGCCATGGTATAAAAAATAGCTTATTTGATGTATTTGTGATCACATTGGTGGTCACTTTTTTATTTGCGGATTCCTAGGCACAGCAATCTAAGATTCTGCATAGGCTGAAATAAAATCTTGTTCATTTCTAAAACGAGGTGCATGCTGTTGGAACAACAACCAATCAATCATGATGACAGAAACGTGCCGCAGCCTATTCGAAGTGATGGAGCTGGAGCTATTGATGCAGGCCCGCGAAATATAATGCGGGATATTCAAAATCCGAATATACTTGTTCCGCCTGTTACAGATGAGGGTATGATTCCTAACTTGAGATTTTCATTCTCAGATGCTCCCATGAAATTAGATCACGGCGGCTGGTCAAGAGAAATTACCGTAAGACAGCTTCCGATTTCGACTGCGATTGCAGGTGTAAACATGAGCTTAACTGCGGGAGGCGTCCGTGAGCTTCATTGGCATAAGCAAGCGGAGTGGGCTTATATGCTTTTGGGACGGGCACGTATCACCGCTGTTGACCAAGACGGACGAAATTTCATTGCTGATGTTGGTCCCGGCGACCTTTGGTACTTCCCGGCAGGAATTCCGCATTCCATACAGGGATTGGAACACTGCGAGTTTCTGCTCGTATTCGATGATGGAAACTTTTCTGAGTTTTCAACGTTAACCATTTCAGATTGGCTTGCACACACACCAAAAGACGTTCTGTCTGCAAATTTCGGTGTCCCAGAGAATGCTTTCAACTCTCTTCCGTCTGAGCAAGTCTATATTTACCAAGGGAATGTGCCGGGATCAGTCGCGAGTGAAGACATTCAGTCACCATATGGAAAAGTCCCCATGACCTTTAAACACGAGCTGTTAAATCAACCCCCAATTCAAATGCCAGGGGGGAGTGTACGAATTGTGGATTCTTCTAACTTCCCAATTTCAAAAACGATAGCCGCTGCACTTGTTCAGATTGAGCCTGGCGCGATGAGAGAGCTTCATTGGCATCCCAATAGCGATGAGTGGCAATATTATCTAACAGGACAGGGACGAATGACGGTATTTATCGGAAATGGGACTGCCCGCACATTTGATTATAGAGCAGGCGACGTTGGATACGTGCCTTCTAATGCCGGCCACTATATACAAAACACTGGTACAGAAACATTATGGTTTTTAGAAATGTTCAAAAGTAACCGCTATGCAGATGTGTCACTCAATCAGTGGATGGCATTGACGCCTAAAGAATTAGTGCAAAGCAACTTGAATGCTGGATCAGTCATGCTTGATTCTCTGCGTAAGAAGAAAGTGCCTGTTGTGAAATATCCCGGTACGTAAAGACTGAACCGATCACACAGTGGTCTTAAAGTAACTAGAGCTGGGTGTTGGCCTGTGTTTTATCAAATCCCTATATATACGTTATGTAGGGTTTTTCTGCTTGAATCGTATTGTAATGAGCTTTAAAATGTTAATGTGGAAATGATAACCATTCGATAATGGGAATTCAATGGCCGATTTCTACCAGTTTGATTGGCTTTAAAGGAGGACAAGAAATGAAAGCACTCATATTTTTATCCAGTTTGACTGCCATTGGGAGCTCTATATTGGGGCGATGGTTAGGGATGCTGGATGATTCTTATGCTGTTGGCGATGCTTGGTTTATAGGTGTTTTAGCTGGATTGATTTCACTTCTAATATTGATTGATAGTCAAACGATGACAAAGAATTACATAGTAAGTTTAAGTACGATACTAGGCATTCTTGGAGTGGGATTTATATATTTCCCAGCTGCATTCATCAACATATTATTAAGTATTACACTGGATAAACAAAAGAAAGAAGACCTCCATGTAAGATGAAAGAAATTTCATTTAATTCTTAGGAGGGAAAGTGTATGGATTTACCTCTATGGGCTTATATCATATTTGCAATCACAGGTGCGGCAGGTTTCATAAGTTTAATGTGGTTCAGTTTTTTTGCTGACAAAATAGAAAGGTGAAGCGATTTTATAAAAATGTAAACTATTTTATATGAAAGGGATAACATTGCTTATTTAAGTTTACATAATAAAATTATTTCGAACTGATATCGAAAACTAATTGATCTATATACTAAATATTCATAATTACTAGAGGGATTGGCACCTAAGGAACAAAGCTATTGACAAGTTCTTACTAGAGAATTTCAATCACTACATATGATTTTCTGCATCAAGAAGCTCAGCTGAATTATTTTTAGGTGAATTTACTAATGATGAAACCTGGTATGCTTCCATGTCATCAGCATCATAAGGCAGCAGCAAGCTTTGCAGATAATCAGGGCTTGTATTTTGGGGGTTAAGCCACTCCTTTTCATGATCATGGGCCAATATAACCGGCATTCGGTCGTGTATATCTTTCATGAACTCATTAGGCTCAGTTGTTATGATGGTGCAGGTATAAAGAGGATCTCCTTGATGTGTGCTCCACTTTTCATATAAGCCAGCAAACGCAAAAAGAGCAGATGATTTCAATTTGATCCGCATTGGGATTTTGGTTTTGGAATCAAGCCGTTTCCATTCATAAAAACTGTCTGCTGGTATGATGCAGCGTTTGCTGACAAGCGGTCTTCGAAAGGCCGGTTTCTCGGTAATTGTTTCGGCTCGAGCATTGATCATTTTATAACCGATCTTTTCATCTTTTGCCCAAGGTGGAATAAGTCCCCATCTAAGCTTGCCTAAGCGATTATTTGATCCATCATTGATGATTGCAAGGATGTTTTGTGATGGTGCGACATTATAGCTTGGCTGGTATTCACCTTTAGGAAAAAATTGATCGATGTCAAATTGGTCAATAATATCATCAAATGCAGAGTACAAAGTAAACCTGCCGCACATATCCATCATCCTTTTTAGGGGTTTTTGAATAGTTTGTGGGACGAACGTTCATTTAATACAGGTCCTGAACAATGATTTCTTTTCACTTGCGATAAACTGGTATAATAAGAAAGCCAGTTAAGAAGTTATTGTGGAAAAGAACATATGCTTTTTGGTTTGACCGACGCTGGATCTTGATAGAATTACAAGGATCGCTTAAAAATAGCCTATAGTATAAAAAGAGGCACAGCGTTTTTAACGCAGGGCCTCTTTTATATCAGTAGCCAAATACCAGAGTTGTACTTTGTGATCCGGCATATTTCGTGACAAATTCTTTTGTATATTCCGGCGTTTGGACACGATAGCTATAGTTTGACCCGGGATTCCAAGAAGTCAGCGGAGAGGTTTGCTTGTTGAGTGATGGATAGCTGCCTATGTCTTTGAAATAACCAGTGCCCTTGTCGTCAAGGATGCCGCCTTTTTCACTGCCTTTCCCAAAGTAATTATATTCGGAATATATTTTTGCTTTTGTAGCAATTGTAATCGCCTGGTTAAAATTATTGCTGTAATTGTTTTTAACATGAAAGTAACCGTATCTCATCAGACCTGGGCCTCTAACATACAAGTTCTCAAAATAATTATTGGCGATTGTCATGTGGGGGTAGCCGTCATATTGATGTTGAGAATCATCCGGGTATCCTAAAATCAAACCGTATTTATGATTCGCAAATTTTGAGTTGCTGATCGTGATATAATCTGCGGATTTTCCGATATACACGAGTTTATCCAAATCGCTTCCGCTTGCATTATAGCTATGACCTGAGAATGTGACGTGATCAATCCAATAGTTCATACCGGAATCTAAATAAAGCTGGATATCATTATTTCCGTTAATCTGCGGACTGTGTTCAAACGTTAAATTTTGAAAAATGACATTTCCAGAAGCTGATGAAGTTGTTAAATAAATATTTTTCAGCGTTTTTTTCGCGTAAGAGCCCACGAGTGTTTTATTTGAGCCAATGGTAACTGTTGTTTTCGCAGATGCGGAAAGATCATTTTGAAGCACTAAAATTTTCGGAGTGGATCCTCCTAGATGGGTTTTTAAATCATTTACGCTTTGAATGTAAACAATCTGCCCGTTTTTTCCACCCGTTGTGCCCGTTTTAGAGATGCCTTTTTCATTTTTGGCATTTCCGGCAAAACCTAAAAGGCCATTTGTTGAGGTATTCGGAAAATCGACTGCACCTAATGCTTTTCCAGGCAAGAGAACCAAAAACAAGCTAAAGACGGTGAACCATAAACAAAGTCGTTTCATCACAATATGCTTCCTTTCAATTTTAATCATTTCCTTGCGGGATTATTATTACAGTTAATGGAAAGGAATGATAGGTTCTATCTTCCTAATTAATGTTGGGTTACTTAAAAAATAGAGATTGCGCCAAAAGACATACTAACAATTGAAATAGAAGAAAGGATTGATACACCGTTGACTGCAGCAGCTTATCGAAACACCTTGCTATCACTTTTATGTTTAACAGCTGGAATCGTGGATGTAATCGGGTATTTAAGCCTGGGACATGTGTTCACAGCTAATATGACTGGAAACATTGTATTATTGGGGTTAGCTATCGGCAAATCCATTCAGGTCACTGTTTTTAATTCCTTGATTGCGCTAATCGGATTTATATGCGGCGTGATCATTGCCACATTGATGGTCGGAAAGGCGGAAAATACCCTTTGGCCTTCTGCTGTGACAAAAGCCCTCGCACTTGAAGCATTCATTTTGTTTGTCTTTGCTTGTCTTTCTTTTTACCGGGCATTTGTTCCTGTGCACATTCTGATTATACTCATGAGCATTTCTATGGGGATTCAAACTACAGCAGCAAAAAAACTGGGGATCGCAGGTATTTCTTCAACTGTGTTGACCGGCACTTTGGCTTCTCTTTTAGAGGATATATCCGGCCGTTTGTTTTTTAAGAAGCAAAAGAAGACTTTCTTAAGAGATACTGTGTTAAGAGCACTGGCTATTATTTTGTATTGTGTGGGGGCTATTATTGTTGCTCTGGCTGAGCCTGATTTTTATCACTTCATTATTTGGGTTCCGATTGTGCTGATATTTGGCATTATGATGACAGCTAAGTTGAAACTGAGCGGGGAAAAATAGCTTTTCCTGTGTAGCTGTTATCAGGCCAACAGCCTGTTTCATTTCGTTATTGTAATGCGAATTTTGAGAGGGAAAAATAAGACATTCGGCTGAAGTGCACATTCGTTCATTTGTATTGGCTTTTTCATAAGTACCTACATTTGATATATGAATGATAGTGAATTTGCCTTAAAATCATCTATGAATCTATTTCCTCTTTCAAACCAGATGGATTGAGTCTTATAATGATAATGATTCTCATTTGAAGTCTGGTTTGAGGAGGACCAAATATGAAAAAGATCATGAGTGCATTTGTTGGTATGGTTTTGTTGACGATCCTCTGTTTTTCGCCGCAAGCTTCGGCAGCATATGACGACCTGCATGAAGGTTATGCAACGTATACAGGGTCAGGTTATTCAGGAGGAGCTTTCCTGCTGGATCCCATTCCTTCCGATATGGAGATTACTGCAATAAATCCGGCGGATCTCAATTACGGAGGAGTAAAAGCAGCACTTGCCGGCTCTTATTTGGAAGTTGAAGGGCCAAAAGGGAAAACAACCGTATATGTTACTGATCTTTATCCCGAAGGCGCTCGGGGAGCTCTTGATCTGTCACCTAATGCCTTCCGTAAAATCGGCAATATGAAAGACGGAAAAATCAATATTAAATGGCGTGTTGTCAAAGCCCCAATCACCGGCAATTTCACGTACCGGATCAAAGAAGGCAGCAGCAGGTGGTGGGCAGCAATCCAAGTCAGAAATCACAAGTATCCTGTTATGAAAATGGAATATGAAAAGGATGGTAAGTGGATCAACATGGAGAAAATGGACTATAACCATTTTGTGAGTACGAATTTAGGGACAGGCTCTCTCAAAGTCAGAATGACTGACATCCGCGGAAAAGTTGTGAAAGACACCATTCCGAAGCTGCCTGAAAGCGGAACGTCCAAAGCCTATACTGTACCGGGCCATGTTCAGTTTCCTGAATAAAAAATACGAAACAGCGGATCTTTTCCCGCTGTTTTTTCATTGTTCTGCATCTGCATGTAAAAATGTTTTAATCATGTTCAACTGCTCCTGCTTTGGATAACTGGTATACAGCCTGCTTGAAATCCGAATAGGATCTCCGAAAAAGTATCTTTCATAGTGAGTTTGTCTAGTTCCGAATGAACTCATTGTTAAATCCCATGCCAAACGGAAAATTTTCACACGTTCTTCAGCATTTGTATTGGTTGCTTGAAGATATTGGTCAAGATCTTCCCGTATCTCTGAGTCAAATGCATTTTCGGTAGGCAATGTCACCATTCCGCTAGCTCCAATTAATTGTATGATTTCAGTAAATCGAGGATATAGCTTAGGAATGATTGTACTGATGACTTGAAGAGGAATTAAAGAGGGTCGCATATAGCCGAATTCATCTAACTGAGCATCATTTTCCGATTTGTCAATGAGCGCTTTGATTGTTTCCAATCCCACAATGATTTCTGAGAGCTTTTCTTGTATGTGCTGATATTCGGAAACATTAATGGTGTCGACAAGAAGCTGTGCAACACCTAATAGAAATTCAATTTTTATCATTTGCCTAATGACAACCTGGTGAAAGGTAAAGGCATGAAAGGAGCTTTTTGTCATAAAATCTTTAGCTGCTTCCACATTATCGTAAAAAAACACACGATTCCACGGCACTAACACATGATCAAAAACCACAATTGAATCCATTTCTTCATACCTTGAGCTTAAGGGATGATTAAAGGAAGAGTCGCTTAATACAAATGATTCTCTTGTGATGAATTTTACGCCTTTTGTATTAGAAGGGATTGAAAAAGCATAAGCTTCATCTGTTTCAAAGAAAAATTTAGGCGCTGAAAAAACCAAGATTTCATCGGTCAATCCGCCTTGTGTTGCAAGCAGTCGTGCGCCATGAATCATTAAACCTTTTTCGGTTCTATCAATGACTTTAGCAGATATCGGTTTTTCACTTAGCCCAAAATAGGACTGTGACCGGTTCACTTGCGGAGTAATGAATGTATGGGTAAAAGAAAGGTCATGCTTAGCAGCTTGTTCATACATATCTAGTATATGTTCAGGAAAGCAATTCTCTTTATCTTTTAGAAGCTCCGCTGACGAAGCAAAGCTCATCATAACCGTATTCATGTAATCCGGACTTCTCCCCATCATTCCGTGAGTATGTCTAGCCCAATGTTCAATCATGGTCCTTCTTTTTTTCAAATCATTTTTGGTTTTAGGCTGGAGATAGGAAAGGCCGATTCGATTATGATCTCCAGGAAGGCAATAAGTCATTTCATGTATTAACTCATCCTTTGTTTGCAGTTCATAAAGTGAGCTTTTTGTTTTGATTATTCCTTTAAATGCAGGATGCTCAGAAATGTTACCCTTTATTTTTTCGCCATCATACCATATTTCGTTTTCTAGTTTATTCAATCGGTCAATGAATTCTTTTCCATTGATGATCCCCATTTAAGTTTCGCTCCTTCATATTATGCTGCGTATTGTATTATATTTTCGAGAAAACAGCCGGTTCAGCCAATTTGAGGTGGGAAAAGCCTTTTTTGTATGCCTAATAGAAAATGAGAATAAGAGTGACTTATACGACAAAAGACAGTCAATTTTTCGTGAAGCCTTTCTGAAGATTTAGAGCCGTAAAGAATTTGCTTATTCATATGAAAATAGCACTATAAAACTTGATAACACGTGTCGATATTATGGACATGAGCGTAAGCGAATTGGATTCAAACGCGCTTGAACATATTTTATTTCAGCGATTACATCGTGCAGAAAGGGAAAACGACACATGAAAGTGAAAACAAAATTGCTGGGGATTATATCAATATTAGTTGTTTCAATTATTGGAATTGGAGGCTCCTCAGTATTTATGATTTCTTCTACTGTGAAAAAGAATGAAGAACTTAAAGACAAAATGGAATTCCAAAAAGAGATAAAACACATCCAATATGAATTGACCGGGTTATCAAATGATGAAAGAGGCTTCTTGATTACCGGAGACAAAGAATACGACGAGGGTATGAAGGAAAAAGCAGACGATGTCTTAAAGAGCCTTGACCGGGTTAATGACTTGATTGATGAAGAGAAGTATCAATCCAATATTGAAGACATTAAGACAAGTTTTACTCAGTATAGAGCTTTGAATCAGCAGGTAGTAACAGCCTACTCTTCAAATCCTAAAAAAGCAGAAACCATCCATTTTGGAGAAGAAAGAACATTAAGAAAAGAAGTCGTAGATCCGGCTGTCAATAAGCTGTCTGATCGCCTGGATCAAGAGGTAGAGGATCTAAAGGATGAAATACGGGGCAATGGGAAAATGAGTCAATCGCTCATTATCATTGTCACAGGGATATCAGTAATATTAGGCATTGTTCTAAGCATAATGCTGTTAAAGTCCATTATGGTGCCACTAAGAAGCATAAATAAGCAGCTGGAGGAAATTGCACACGGCGACGCTGATTTAACCAAAAAAGTCATTGTGAAAAATAAAGATGAATTTGGCCAGCTTGCCCAATCGTTTAATTCTTTTACTCATTCATTAACTCAAATTGTGAAGCAGATCAGCAGCTCATCTGAACAAGTCGCCGCTTCCTCCGAAGAATTATCGGCAAGCGCGGAAGAATCGAAATCAACATCTGAACATATTTCACGAGCCATGCAGATGGCTGCCGACAGCAATGTGAAGCAAAGCTCAATGACAGAAAAGAGCGCAGAATCCATCACTGAATTATTAGACAGTATATCATCAGTCGCTTCAAATACAGGGAACATAGCGGATCTTTCTTCTTCGATGAGAGACAAAGCTGAAATAGGCTCTAAGTCCGTCAACAAGATGTTAGATCAGATGAAATTCATTGATAAATCTGTAGATTCAGCCGGCAATGGATTGCAAACATTGGTAGCGAGCACAGCAGAAATCAGCGATATCTCTTCGCTTATCACGACGATTTCAGAGCAGACAAATTTGTTGGCACTAAATGCAGCGATCGAGGCGGCCAGAGCCGGAGAGCAAGGAAAAGGATTTGCCGTGGTGGCTGAAGAAGTTCGGAAATTAGCGGATGAAACAAATAAATCAGCAAACCACATCCAATCGGTGGTAGCGACCATCCAAAACGAATCGATAGAAACGGTAAATAATATTAAAGTTGTTCAAGAAAATGTGAGCTCAGGTATTGTTCTTTCTCAAGAGACAACAGGAAATTTCAATGAAATACTGAACCTTGTGGAACAGGTCACTTCTCAAATACAAGAAGTTGCAGCAGCAACTCAACAGCTTACTTCAGGCGTTGAAGTGATTCAGCACACAGTTCATACATTGGCTGCTGGTACAAAAGAAACGTCAGCAAATACAGAAGCGGTTGCAAAATCATCAGAGGAACAGCTACATTCAATGGAGGAAATCTCCTATGCCGCAGAATCTCTATCTCAGTTGGCAGAAGAGCTTCAAACCGTCATTAATCGTTTTAAATATTAAACAGGCTACTTACGTGCAACCCCCATCTTATTCGGTGGGGGTTGGCTACTTTTACTGTGGTTGTTTCTACAAACGGAGCTAACTGACTTCTTTTAAGTTAGCTCCGTTTGTATGGCTAGTCCAAATTTTGATCGATCGTTCCTTCAAAATAGTCATCGCTCACCTGTTCATGAGTTTCAGCCAATCCTTTTTCCAATTGCGTGCTTCCTTTATAATCTGAGGGCTCAAAGTATTTCCCGGCTACATCTGTTGTGTCATTTTTGTTTTCTTTGTTATGAGTTTGTGTTTCAGTGTTTACACTTTCTGTCTCAGTATTGCTGCTTATAGATTGCTGAAAATCATATTCCTTGTCTAATGAAGAAAATCTTTTATAATCATCAGGTCTGTCTGCACCGTTTTTTTGAGTCACTTTACTTCCTCCAGATTATTGATATTTTAGTGGGGGTAAGAACTTATTTCGTTCTTTTAGGCTCAGAACCATGTTTTTTAGGATCATCTGCTTTAAAAGCTGTTTCAGTCTCATGGTCATTTCTCATTTGTTCAATACTTGAATTTTGAATTCCCTTTTTACTCATTGGTTTCACTCCTTTACGAAAAGTGTTGAATATCAACTCTTCTTATTTTGTCTGTTGATCAGGTATTCATGCACTTTTTTCATTCGCGCTTTGGCCAATGAGGAGAGGCATTTTCATGCCAGTCGTATTATTTAATAAAAAGTCGTATTTTTGAAACTTTTTATCATCGCATTGTTGGGGAAGACATCTCGATAAAAGAAATACAAAGGTTGTGAATTTATACTAACAGCACTGTGAATAAATCAAACAAGGGGGGTGAAAAAATGAAAAAAAGCGCATCATATTATTTAATGACATTAGGGCTATCCAGCCTAACATTTGGTTTGTTTTTAGGATTTTATTCTTTTGTTATGTATGGCGATATGATAATTGCATTGTTTACAGGAGCAATTGCTTTATTATACGGTTTTGTGGTGTATGGCCTTTTTGCTGTTCCGCTCCAAATGAAGTTGCAGAAAAAAGCGAGAACTTTCAATATCATGTACCTATTGATTTACAGTGTGGTTGCTTTTATCGCAGCTTTCCTGTTTTTTGTTATCAATGAACCTGCGTCAATAGCATGGACAATGCAATCGTACTTTTATTATTTGTTAAGTATTGCGGCTGCAGTGATTTACTGGTTATGGGATTCTCTGATCCTTTATAAACGTACAGCTTCCGGTGTATAGGCTAATTTTCACCAATCGGAGAAATATGGAGGTTCAATAAAAATTCAGGATCTAAAAGCTTTAGGTTTCATATTTTTTTAAAAAAATCCTCCGTGGATAAAGGCGCAGTATGGGGGCATAATGAGAGCACACATTCGAACCGAATAGGTTTTCTAAGTGTTTTACGATACATACGTTCATCAAGATCATCACGTCATCGGAATATAAAAACTATTGTTGTGGAACGGGCATCTTGAGTTGTTTGAGGAAAGAACATAGATGGTGGTTTATCGTTTTATCAGCGCTTATGGAACAAAGTTTTGGTGGCGGTCAATCCATACAGCTAAACAGAGGAGAGCGTGACAATGAATCTCGCTCTCCTCAGATTTGTTTTATTCACCCTGATGTTTTTCAACTAATGTGAATGTCCAATCTTTTAACATATGTTTCTGGACATATTTTTTTCCGTTTATTTCGATGTAAGGCAGGTCTGCCATGTCTCCAGCTAACTGTTTTGCTTCAGTCGTTGTTATTCCTAAAAAAAGTCCGATGTAAAAGTAAATATCCCGTTCTTTAATAAGCAAGATATCATTTTGTTCACTACCTTTTGTATGGTTCATCTGCTTTAAGCCTTCACCGATAAAATATCCAGCCAAAGCAATACCAATTCCTAAAAAAACGTCCATGTGTATGACTCCATTATGTCGATGTTATGTTATACGGGCTTGGCATACTAGCGGTTTCATTATTTTTCAAACCTTTTCAATCTGCACGCGTCCTGAAAAAAAGGTGGCGCCGCCGCCCATATCGGACAATCGGTCTGGGGTTAGCGCGTTTACAAGCTGTTTTTTTCCTTGCTCATCTGCCCATAATCCTTGGCTGACAACGACACCTGGCAGTACTTGTTCTCCGACTGATGCGGTCAGCTCACATTCTCCCCGGCTGTTCCAAACTCGTACAGGAGCCCCATCAACGATTCCATGTACTTCAGCATCTTTTGTGTTGATAAAGAGCTTTGGCGTCTTTTCGAGTTTGATGTGTTTTTCATTGTTTGAAAACGTTGAGTTTAAGAAATTATGGTTTGGCGCCGGAACATACATAAACGGATGTTCATTATCGGTTACAAGAGGCGTAAATGTTGGTAAAGCCGGGAAGCCAGCTTGTTTCATTTGTTCTGAATATAATTCTATTTTTCCGCTTGGCGTTGGAAGTTTGCCAGGAAACAGCGGTTTATTGCGTTTCGCTTTCATAAATGAATGCTTAGTAAGCGAATCGTAATTAATCTCTGCCAAATGCGGATTATCTGGATGGTCAAGCGCTTGGCGGATTAATTCTTCATCTGAATCCTTGAGCTCCTGGTCTGTGAATCCCATTGCTTCAGCCAGTAATCGGAACACCTCAGTGTTAGACTTGCTTTCTCCATAGTTCTCAATCACCGGCTGCTGAAGCTGAATGTAATGGTGCCAGTAGGAAGTATAAAAATCAGTGTTCTCAAAAGCGGATGTTGCAGGCAGTACAATGTCCGCATATGCAGCCGTTTCCGTTAAAAACAAATCATGAACCACAGTACACAAGTCTTCCCGCAGCAAGCCCTGTCTGACTTTGTTTGCTTCGGGCGCGACGACGGCAGGGTTTGTTCCGTAAATAAATAGAGAGCGGATAGGCGGATCTGTTTCCAAAAGCACCTTGCCAAGCTGATTCATATTAAACGACCTCGGTGTGCGTCCTTTCAATAAGTCGGGCCGCTGCAAGGCATTTGTGTTATATTCTAAAATTCCGCTGTTATGCTTAATTGCGCCGCCCCCTTTATGCAGCCATTGGCCGGTGATCGCCGGAAGACAGGCAATCGTCCTTACAATCATCCCGCCGTTATCGTGATGCTGGGGTCCGTTTCCGATTCTGATAAAAGAAGGGGAGGTTTCCCCGTACATTTTTGCCAGTCGGTAAATATCTTCGGTACTGACACCGGTGATCGTCGATACCTTTTCAGGATCATATTGTTTCACGTGTTCACGGAGCTCTTCATAGCCAACCGTGTACTTGGACAGAAATGCTTCATCATGAAGGTTTTCTTTAAATAAAATGTGCATGATGCCAAGAGCAAGTGCACTGTCGGTTCCCGGTTTTATTGGGATAAACCAATCTGCAAGACGTCCTGTTTGATTTTTATGCACATCGATCACGACAATTTTGGCACCTTGTTTTCGCGCTTTTTGGGCGATCGTAATTTGGTGCATGTTTGTGCTGACCGCATTTATTCCCCAAAAAATAAATAGTTTTGTATGAATGGTTTCCTCAGGGTCGATTCCCGCGCTTATGCCCATTGTATATTTATAGCCTTCAGATCCCGCTTTGCTGCAAATCGTCCGTTCAAGCTGGCTTGACCCCATGCGGTAAAAAAAGCGGCGGTCCATTCCTTCAGCTGTCAATTTCCCCATATTTCCGTAAAAGCTGTAAGGAAGTATGCTTTCAGCTCCCTCTGCATCAATCAGCTGTTTCCAGCGGGAGGTGATCGTATCGATTGCCTCTTCCCAAGAAATCGGTTCAAATATCGCTTGGCCTTTCGCACCTGTTCGTTTGAGCGGTGTAGTCAGCCGCTTTTCATCATATATGCGCTCCGTCATATTCCGGACTTTGTTGCATATGTTTCCGGCTGTGACAGGATGATCAGGGTCTCCTTGCATTTTTACGATTTTCCCGTCTTTTTTATGTATTAACAATCCGCACTGATCCGGGCAGTCCAGCGAGCAAACGGATTTGAAAATGCCGTTTTGTTGTGTGGCAAAAGATTTCATGGCCCAGTTCCTCTCTCTAGTTAGATATTTTGTAAGAATTATAACATTTCGGATGATAACGTCAATTCTGAAAAAAGAGATTGACATCAATCTGAGACTTCTTTATGATAAACGTATTCTTCATTCTGAAAATTACATACTCAACATTTTCTATCCAGAGAGGTGGAGGGACTGGCCCTATGAAACCTCGGCAACATTATTGTGCCAATTCCAGCAAGCGTCAGCTTGAAAGATAGGAAAGCAAGGTTTATACCGGCGTCTGCCTGTAACAGAGCGCGCCTATATATGAATCTCTTTCCATCTGCGGAAAGAGATTTTTTTATGAAAAAATACGATGAAAAGGATGTTTTGCACCATGACGGTTTTGGTTACAGCACCGTACAACGAAGAAGGACGAAAAGAGCTAGAAAACTTGTTTGGCTCAGTTGCTTATCAATCTTGGAAGGAACAAGGCCGGGCATATCGGGAGGATGAACTCATTCAGCTGCTAAAAGCAACAAATGCGACAGGCTTGATTACTGAACTTGATCAGGTAACAGACAGCGTATTTGCTTCTGTTCCCGAACTTTCATTTGTCGGTGTTTGCAGGGGAATGCCCTCCAATGTGGATGTGGCAGCTGCCTCAAAAAGAGGCATACCTGTTTTTTATACACCAGGGCGGAATGCACAAGCCGTTGCTGAAATGTTTATTGGAAATGTGATTTCCTTTCTGCGCCATACCAGCGCCTCGAATCAATGGCTGAAGGATGGAAAGTGGAACAGTGATTACCTGCAGGCTTATGTCAAATTTAAAGGAAATGAATTAACAGGAAAAACGGTTGGCATGATTGGGTTCGGGGCGGTTGGCCAAAGGATTGCAAAACTGCTGACTGCGTTTGACTGTAAAATAAAGTATTACGATCCATTCATTCAAGACGATCATCCGCTGTATGAAAAAGTATCTCTTAAAACGGTGTTTTCAGACAGTGATATCGTTTCTGTCCATCTGCCTCGTACTGAGGAAACACTTGGATTTATTGATCGGAAGTATTTTGATCTGATGAAACAGAGTGCGATTTTCGTCAATACTTCAAGAGCAGTTGTTGTAAACCGTGAAGATCTTTTATCTGTATTAAAAGAACACAAAATCAGAGGTGCGATATTAGACGTTTTTTATCATGAACCTCCAGAGGAATCAGATTATGAATTGATTTCATTGCCTAATGTTCTGGCAACACCGCATCTCGCTGGAGCAACATTTGAAGTGGAGGATCATCACGTGACGATACTGAATAAAGCCCTCAAAAAGTGGAAGGGTGAAAAAACTCTTAATATTCCGACAATGTATAACAAGGACGAACTGAAAACAGGGGTATAAGAAAGGAGGCTAACAGAATGAAAAAACAAAAAGGCTATCTCGTTTTTGATATTGGCACAGGCAATGCGAGGGTAGCGGTCGTGAGTGTAACTGGCAGTGTTCTAACAGTTGAACGGGAGGACATCGTGTATTCCACAGAGACGCTTTACCCGGACAGCCGTTATTTTTCTCCTCAGGTGCTGTGGAAGCAGGTGATGAATTTGGCAAAACGTGTGCTATCCCGTTCGTGTGATATTGACATCATTGGTTTGACATCGACGAGTCAAAGACAGGGGATTGTTCTGATCGATCAAAACGGCGATTCTTTTCTTGGGCTGCCGAACATCGATAACCGCGGTCGAGAGTGGGAGGCGAGCATTCCCGATCGGGAAGAGATATACAGCCGCACAGGCCGCCTGCCAACCGCACTTTTTTCCGCGCTCAAGCTTTATGGATTAAAACAGTGCCAGCCCTCTTTATGGGAAAAGACTGCAAGCTTTACTAGCATCAGTGATTGGGTGACGTACCAACTGAGCGGAATATTAACATATGAACCATCACAGGCAACAGAAACCCTGCTGTTTGATGTGAAGCAAAACACTTGGTCAGAAGAGATGTGCGACATATTCGGCTTTTCTCCATCTATCCTTCCGCCTCTTGTAAGAGCGGGAACAGCAATTGGAACGATAGCAAATGAATATGCATCCGAATTAGGCCTTTCAATAAATGCTAAGGTTATAGCAGGGGGCGGGGATACACAGCTGGCTGTCAAAAGCACCGGAGCTGGACTTGAGGACATTGTCATTGTATCAGGGACAACAACGCCAATAACCAAAATTACTGCAGATCATGGCGACACAAAACATAAAGCCTGGCTGAACTGTCATACAGATCAAGGGCATTGGCTTGTGGAAACGAATCCGGGAATTACCGGCTTGAATTATCAAAAATTAAAACAGATTTTTTATCCGAATGAAACGTACGAAGTAATGGAGGAGGAGATTTCTGCACTTGCAAAAGAAGACCATGCATGTGTAGCGGCTCTCGGCTCTTATTTATCGGCTGAAAAGAATGCGTTAACGAGAGGCGGTTTTCTTTTTGATGCCCCGCTGTCAGCACATTTAAAGAGGGCACATTTTGTACGTGCAGCGCTAGAAGAGATCGCATTTTCAATCAAATGGAACTTTGACATTTTAACAGAGGTTACTCCGTTTGAACGTGACTATGTTTGGGTGTGCGGAGGGGGATTCCAAAGCAAAGCGCTCACTCAATATATCGCGGATCTTCTTCAAAAAAAGGTCTATGTCCAAGAGGGATATCATCAGGCATCTGTTGTTGGAGCTGCAGTCATTTGCAATGAAACCTTTCAATTAACGGAGGAGATGTCAGCAAATGTCCGGGTGATCGAACCGAAGGACTGTCAGACAGAATTGGCTTTATATGAGAAATGGAAGCAAACACAGCGCTTTTTTTCAGGTTCAGAAAGCAAAGTATTAATTTAAGGCGGCATTTCTGCTGTTTTGAGGAATCATTTAATTTTCAACTTTAATAAGGTAATACGGTAATTGATTGATATGAGCATCTAAGGAGGAGACAGATATGTTGGATAAAATAGGAATACCGAAGCGGCTTGCCTGGGGATTTTTAGGGGTTGTTTTGTTTATGATGGGAGATGGCCTTGAACAAGGCTGGCTCAGTCCTTTTTTGATCGAAAACGGGCTCACCGTTCAGCAGTCCGCTTCCATTTTTAGTATATACGGAATTGCGCTTGCCATAGCTTCCTGGTTTTCGGGTGTATGTCTCGAAGCATTTGGCGCAAAACGAACGATGTTTATGGGGCTGTTGTTTTATGTGATCGGTACAGCTGCTTTTATCGTATTTGGATTTGAACAGCTGAACCTGCCAGTGATGTATGTGACTTACTTCGTAAAAGGGTTAGGTTACCCGCTTTTTGCTTATTCTTTCTTGACATGGGTCATTTACAGAACACCGCAAAGCAAACTGAGCACTGCTGTCGGCTGGTTTTGGATTGCATATTGCCTCGGCATGTTTGTGTTCGGCGCTTGGTACTCAAGCTACGCGATCAAAGCGTTCGGTTATTTGAATACGCTTTGGAGCTCTATTTTCTGGGTATGCCTCGGTGCATTTTTTGCATTGTTTATCAATAAAGACCGTTTTGAAAAGAAGAAAAGAAAAAGATCAGAAACAGCTGAGGAGCTTTTAAAAGGGGTTACGATTCTATTTACAAATCCGCGCGTGCTTACAGGCGGAATCATCAGAATCATCAACAGCATTGGTACATATGGTTTTCCAGTCTTTTTGCCGATGCACATGGCCCAGCATGGAATTTCAACCAATGTGTGGCTGCAAATTTGGGGAACGATTTTCCTGGGGAACATTGTGTTTAACCTTATCTTTGGTATTGTCGGCGATAAATTCGGCTGGAAAAATACTGTTATTTGGTTCGGCGGAGTCGGCTGCGGCATTTTCACCCTCTTATTATACTACGCACCTGTTTTCTCCGGCGGAAGCTTAGCGGTTGTCAGCGTGATCGGCTTTATTTGGGGCGGTTTGCTGGCAGGCTATGTGCCGATTGGTGCAATTGTGCCGACGGTGGCAGGAAAAGATAAAGGGGCAGCTATGTCTGTATTGAATTTGGCTGCAGGTTTATCAGCGTTTGTCGGCCCCGCACTCGCTTGGCTGTTTATCGGTCTCGTCGGTGCGCAAGGCGTGGTCTGGATCTTTGCGGCCCTTTACCTTGCAAGTGCGGTCTTGACGAAATGTATTAATATACCTGAGGAAAAAGCAGTTAAGGAGGAAACATCTCCTCAATATGCATCTTAATTAGAAAGCGCCCTGTTTGAGGGGCGCTTTTTTATCTTTTTAAAGGAAAAGGGATGTGGCACAAACCAAGAGAATGCCGTCATTCTCTTGGTTTTACAATAGAGTACACATTTGTATCATATGGAGTCCCATTTTGATACATGTACTGTCTTAAAACGCCTTCTTTTTGAAAACCCATTTTTAGAAGCAGACGATTTGATGCTTCATTAGCGATAAATACAACTGCGCCAATACGCGTCAGTCCAAGGGCAGAAAATCCGTAAGATACGACCTTTGAAATGACTTCTGATGCAAATCCGTTTCGCCAATGCTCCGGGATGATTTCATAACCGATTTCCGCGCGCCTATGCTTTTGGGCCAGAGCGTGAAAGCCAATTGTTCCGATCAGTTCTTTAGTGTCCCGTCTTTCAATTCCCCACCGTATACCGCGTTTTTCTTGATAGAGGGCAGCAAACGTTTGAATCATTGAAATGGCCTGTTCTATAGATTCCATGTTTTCAAGCCCATAATAGCGTGTCACCTCATCGTTTGAGAAACAAGCAAAAATGGCTTCCGCATCCTGATCTGTGATTTGCCTAAGTGTAAGCCGATCGGTTTCTAATATAGGAAACATTCAACCACTCCCCGCGTTTGTGTTTTTGTTTATCATATCCCTTTTATTTCCTCTTTTCTATAGCGAAATCAACCAATGAAGCAAAGGAACGAATTTGTGTTTCTAGTTGCTCTTTGTTTTTGCTGAATTGTTTCAAACGATGGCCGTTCGCGCCTGATGGATGGGGAAAGCCGTTAAGGCAAATCATATTCTGGAGGCTGTGCTGTCTGGTCAATGTTTCACATACTGTTTCGGCCGCTTTTCCTAACGGAATGAGAAGAGCTGGTCCCGTCACATGGTGAAGCTCCGCAGGGAAGTGCCCAAAAGCATAGTTGTTTAGGATAGGAGAATGAGTGATAGCCGGTTTGTATCCGGTATAGTTTTTTTGCTGGATAAAGACAGGATATTTAATAACGGAAGTTGTATGGAGCATATGCCGTAAGTCTCCAAAAAGCTTTGCGGCGCTTTGAATGCCGAAAGCTTGCGGCAGCCCGCATAAATCCAGCATGGTGATAAGGTTATGTCTCATCGACCCGGAGAAACCCGCTGCTATTTTTGTATCTACCGCCATTTGCTCAAGAGTGCGGCCTTGCCGCAGACTTTCGACTGCTGTTTCGTACGCTGTTTTCATCTGGGAAAAACCCGGCGTGATCCCGGCAATCACAATCGTAGCAGTCCGATTGATATATTCATTATGAGGTGAATAGTAGATGTCAAGTTCATTTTCTTGATGGAGATGAAATGGAGAAATAAGTAAATCCGACTTTGTAAGTGAAGAGGGAAGAGAATGTAGTTTTTCTGTGAACTCCTTTAAGCAGCTGCGGTTTACTATCATGCGAAAGCCTCCTCAAAAAATGATATCCCATTGTCCATTCTGATCGAAACAACGGGATATCATTCATCATGACCTGCTATTTAAATGGCCAGCCTGCCACACCTCTTTAACAGCTTTAGGAACTTCTTTTACTTCAGCTGCGGACTGCTGAAACGCGGATTTTTTCATTTGGACATCCTGCTGAATCTTCTTTTGTTTTTGCGTCAGCAGCTCTGTTTCTGTTTTTAATCCTTCGATTTGTTTTTGCATAGCCTGCGTAACAGAGGAAAGCTCCTTTAGTGCAGGGTCCATTTTTTTCTTGTTTTGAATCACGGTAACTCCTAAGAAGATAATAGAAACTGCTAATACTGCAAGACTGATATAAACTATAATCATATGTTCACTCCTTTTCTTATGTCATTACCCTGTATCCGTTTTTTTAATCAGAAGAAATGATATTTACACAGTTCGTTTGATTTGCGTATTGGATGTATTGTACTTATAATGTGATATCGTACATATGTAAACAGAGAAAGGGTGCTTCAATTGCAAAGTTTACAACATAAAACTGCACTAATCACAGGCGGAGGCAGAGGAATTGGCCGCGCTACTGCTCTGGCGCTTGCCAAAGAAGGCGTGAATATCGGGTTAATTGGCCGGACTTCCGCTAATGTAGAAAAAGTGGCTGAAGAAGTCAAAGCGCTTGGTGTAAAAGCTGCATTTGCTGCTGCAGATGTAAAAGATGCCGATCAGGTTAACCAAGCTGTAGCTCAAGTGAAGGAACAGCTCGGTGATATCGATATTCTCATTAATAATGCCGGCATCAGCAAATTTGGCGGTTTCTTAGATCTGTCAGCCGATGAGTGGGAAAATATTATTCAAGTCAACCTAATGGGTGTGTACCATGTCACGCGCGCGGTGCTTCCGGAAATGATCGAACGCAAAGCCGGAGACATCATTAATATTTCGTCTACAGCGGGTCAAAGAGGAGCTGCTGCAACAAGTGCTTACAGCGCTTCTAAATTTGCCGTTCTCGGGTTAACAGAGTCTCTTATGCAAGAAGTGAGAAAGCATAATATCAGAGTCAGCGCGTTAACGCCGAGCACTGTCGCTAGTGATATGTCTATCGAATTGAACTTAACAGACGGTAATCCTGAAAAAGTTATGCAGCCTGAGGATCTTGCTGAGTACATGGTGGCACAATTGAAATTAGATCCTCGTATTTTCATCAAAACAGCGGGATTATGGTCAACAAATCCTTAAAAATGAAAACCTGTCTTTCGACAGGTTTTTTTATTTGAATGAAATCCGTACCGGTAAAATGCGATATGTAAACCTGACAATCGTTTAAATTGAAGATAGCAGTGAATACAGGCTATAATAGAACTAAGAAAACTATGTACCAAATGTTCAGTAGGAATTTATTTTTTCCGCTACACCTATAATCAGTAAACATTTAATGACTGAACTATCAGTCTTTAATATAAAGAAGGAAAACATTAAAAGAAAATTGAATATTTAGTACATAGTGTTGTCAGTGACAGAAAAAGGAGTGCATATGATGAAAGAAGAAAAAAGGAGTTCAACAGGCTTTTTAGTGAAACAGCGCGCATTTTTGAAGCTTTATATGATAACGATGACAGAGCAAGAGAGACTCTATGGGTTAAAGCTGCTTGAAGTACTTCGGTCTGAATTTAAAGAGATTGGTTTTAAACCAAATCATACAGAAGTATACCGGTCTTTGCATGAGCTTCTTGATGACGGGATACTAAAACAAATTAAAGTAAAAAAAGAAGGGGCTAAGCTCCAGGAAGTCGTCCTCTATCAATTTAAAGATTACGAAGCCGCCAAGCTATATAAAAAACAGCTGAAGGTAGAGCTGGATCGCTGTAAAAAACTGATTGAAAAAGCTCTCTCAGATAATTTTTAATAGAAACAAACACCCGGCGCAGCAGTGTGAACCGGGTGTTTTCTGCTTTTCATTATACATATTTGTCGAAAAGAAACAATACAAATCAATGATGACCTTCAAACTTGACATCATTTCCTCACGTGGTAACATTTTAAACGTGTGAAAATGCGAACAAAAAAGCGAACAAAGGAGATGTTACCGATCTTTGATCAAAAGAAAGTAGCCTTTATAGGAGCAGGATCTATGGCGGAAGGAATGATATCAGGTATCGTTCGTGCCAACAAAATCCCGAAACAAAACATCTGCGTTACAAACCGCAGCAATACAGAGCGATTAACTGAACTTGAACTTCAATATGGCATTAAAGGCGCCTTGCCGAACCAACTATGTATTGAAGACATGGATGTGCTCATTTTGGCAATGAAGCCAAAAGACGCCGAAAACGCTCTGTCATCACTAAAATCACGTATTCAACCCCATCAATTAATATTGTCGGTCCTTGCCGGCATAACTACCTCTTTTATTGAACAATCATTGCTTAATGAACAGCCGGTTGTCAGAGTGATGCCCAACACTTCTAGTATGATTGGCGCTTCTGCAACAGCTATTGCCCTTGGCAAATATGTGTCGGAAGACCTGAAGAAGCTGGCCGAAGCATTGCTCGGATGCATGGGCGAAGTCTATACAATCCAAGAAAATCAAATGGATATATTCACCGGAATTGCAGGCAGCGGACCCGCGTATTTTTATTATTTAATGGAATTCATTGAAAAGACAGGCGAGGAAGCGGGCCTCGATAAACAGTTATCTCGAAGCATCGGCGCACAGACACTTTTAGGTGCCGCAAAAATGCTCATGGAAACAGGAGAACATCCTGAGATCTTAAGAGATAATATCACGTCACCGAACGGAACGACAGCAGCGGGGCTGCAAGCCTTGAAAAAGAGCGGCAGCGGAGAAGCGATTTCTCAAGCAATAAAGCATGCTGCTAAGCGTTCAAAGGAAATCAGCGAAGATATCGAAAAAACTGCAGCGCCGCTATCAGGAGTGATAAAGTGACGCCTGATACAAGCATGAAAAGAGTCGTTGTGAAGATTGGAAGCAGTTCATTAACAAGCCTTCATGGAGAAATCAGCATTCGAAAATTAGAAGCGTTGGTCGACCAGGTCGTCAAACTCAAAGACGCCGGTTATGAAGTGATTTTGGTTTCCTCAGGCGCAGTGGCGGCGGGATATCGGAAGCTCGGATTTATCCAAAGGCCCGAGAAGCTTCCAGAAAAACAAGCATCAGCTTCAATCGGCCAGGGATTGCTGATGGAGGCTTATTCAAAGCTGTTTTTGGCACACGGCTATGTCGCATCCCAAATTTTAATTACGAGAAGCGATTTTTCTGATGAATATCGATACAACAATGTCAGGAATACAATGAATGTACTGCTCGAGCGCGGCATCATCCCGATCATAAACGAAAATGACACAGTTACCGTCAATCGGCTCAAGTTTGGCGACAATGATACGCTCGCAGCAAAAGTCGCAGGATTGATTGATGCAGATATGCTTGTGATTTTATCAGATATAGACGGATTATATGACGGCAATCCGCGCACAAATCCAGAAGCGAAAAGGATACAGCGGGTGAGTGAAATAACACCTGATATCGAAGCATGCGCAGGTGACACTGGAAGCATCGTTGGCACCGGCGGCATGCGCTCTAAGCTTGATGCGTTTAAAATCGTAATGGCGTCTGGCATTAAAGGTTTCCTAGGTCAGGCAGATGCTGGCGATATTTTATACCACGCCGTTCATGAACAGGCGGAAGGCACCTATTTTGAAGCAGAAGGAACGCTTCCGTTGAATCAAAAGGAGCAATGGATCGCTTTTAATTCCGGTCCGGAAGGTGAAATGATTTTATCAGATGATTGTTCACGAAAAATAACAAACGGCCAATCGTGTTTATACCTGGACGGTGTACAGAAGATTAAAGGGAAATTCAAAAGCGGTTCAGTTGTTCGGCTGATGGATTCAAAAGGGACGGAAATCGGCCTTGGAATCGTCAATTACTCTTCTGTACAGCTTCAAGAACCGGAAAAGAAAAAGGAACTGACAAACAGAGCTCTAATTGATCAAGAAGCATTTGTTTGCCATGTGGATTTTTCTTTACCTGTAAATTAATTTGCAGAAAAAAACCCGAAGCTTCTATATAGAAGCTCGGGTTCATTTTTTTATTGATACTGCTCCAGCTTAGAGAAAAATTGAATGACAAACTCATAAAAATCATTCGCGGAAGGCGCAAGCTCTCTATTTTTCGGTTTAATGATTCCGACAGTCCGTTTTACTTGAGGGAACTCAATTGGAATTTTCACAGTAAAACGAGGTGTTGTTTCAGCAAAAGTACTTTCAGGCAGAAGGGTAACGCCCATTCCTGCGGACACTAACCCTTTGATCGCATCCAAATCCTCACCCTCCGTGGAAACGAGAGGAGCAAAACCTGCTTGTTTGCAAGTATCGATTGCCATCTCTCTAAGTACAAATCCTTCCGGGAACAATACAAATTGGTCGTTGCGCAAATCGATTAAATGAACCGTTTTTTGTTTAGCAAGCGGATGATTTAATGGAACAAGCGCGTAAATTTTTTCAGTAAATAATATTTTTCCCGTTATGTCAGAGAAATTCGTCGGCACCGGCCCTAATAAGGCCAGATCAATATCGCGGTTTCTGACAGCTTCAATCAGAAACTTATAGGAGCCTTGGCGCAGCAAAAATTCGACGTGCGGATATTCTTCTTTAAACGCTGAAATGACAGTCGGCAAAAGCTGGCTGGCGAGGCTTGTAGGAAAGCCGATCTTTACCGTTCCGCGATGCGGGTCAAGATACTCATCAATTTGTTCTTTCGCATAATCAATGGCTTTCATCGCCGTTTTCACATGAATCAAAAATTCTTTTCCGATTGGCGTGAGTTTGATATTTCTCCCTTCACGCTCAAATAAGGTCACATTTAATTCTTCTTCAAGATTGGCAATTTGTCTGCTGATTGCTGATTGGGCCACATGCAAATGATCAGCGGCTTCTGAAACGTGTTCTCTTTCAGCCACCTCCATAAAATAACGCAGTTGGCGCAGCTCCATGTTTGTCTCACATCCATCTATCTCATTTTGAGATTCTTTTGATCTAAATTATATATTGTTTATATCGTTTTGAAAACCTACAATGATTATAGAGTTGTTAGATTTTATGACCGGTATTATCGGAAATTGATCGGGGGAGAGGAATTATGACGTACAATCAAATGCCAAAAGCTCAAGGTCTCTACCGTCCTGAATTTGAACATGATGCATGCGGAATCGGCCTATATGCACACTTAAAGGGCAAGCAGACTCACGACATTGTCAAACAAGGACTTAAGATGCTTTGCCAGCTAGACCATAGAGGAGGGCAAGGCAGTGATCCGGATACAGGAGACGGAGCCGGCTTACTGGTTCAAATCCCTGATGCTTTCTTTAGAAAAGAGTGCAAAGACATCAATCTGCCAGAAAAAGAACGTTACGGGGTAGGAATGGTCTTTTTCTCACAGAAAGAAGATGAAAGAAAAAAAATTGAAAAGCAAATCAATGCACTGATTGAACAAGAAGGCCAAGTCGTTCTTGGATGGAGAACTGTACCTGTAAATGTCGGAAAAATCGGAACAGTGGCGCAAAAAAGCTGTCCGTTTGTCCGTCAGGTATTTATCGGCGCAAATTCTGATCTAAAGGACAATTTATCTTTTGAACGAAAATTGTATGTCATTCGTAAACAGGCTGAAAATTGGGGAGTAACGGAAGGTCTTGATTTTTATTTTGCCAGTCTTTCAAGCCAGACCATTGTTTACAAAGGCCTTTTAACACCTGAACAGGTTGATGCATTTTATTCTGATCTGCAAGACGAAGCATTCGTTTCTGCTTTTGCGCTCGTTCATTCACGCTTCAGTACCAATACATTCCCTACATGGGAAAGAGCGCATCCTAACCGCTATTTGGTTCACAACGGTGAAATTAACACCCTTCGCGGAAATATCAACTGGATGAGAGCACGTGAGCAGCAATTTGTTTCTGAAAGCTTCGGTGAGGACTTAAACAAGATTTTGCCGATTCTCAATGCTGACGGCAGTGACTCTTCCATTTTGGATAACGCATTTGAGTTTTTTGTGATGGCTGGACGCAAACCGGCACATACGGCAATGATGCTCATTCCAGAGCCTTGGACGGAAAATACGCATATGTCCAAGGAAAAAAGGGCGTTCTACGAGTACCATAGCTCCCTGATGGAGCCTTGGGACGGACCGACAGCCATTTCATTTACTGACGGTAAACAAATCGGGGCGATCCTTGACCGGAATGGTCTCCGTCCGGCCCGTTATTATGTCACAAAAGATGATTATATTATTTTCTCATCTGAAGTAGGCGTTATTGAAGTTGAACAGGAAAACGTTTTATATAAAAACCGCCTTGAGCCTGGGAAAATGCTTTTAATCGACCTGGAAGAAGGCCGTATTATCTCCGATGAGGAAGTCAAAACACAAATTGCAACTGAGTATCCGTACCAAAAATGGCTTGAAGAAGAGCTTGTACAAGTAAATCCTGATCCGGAGTCAAGAGAAGAAGAACAATTTAGTGATCTTCTTACTCGCCAGAAGGCATTCGGATACACATATGAAGATATCCAAAAATATCTAATTCCTGTTATTAAAGAAGGCAAAGATCCACTTGGTTCAATGGGGAATGACGCGCCGCTTGCTGTACTTTCTGACCGAGCGCAATCACTGTTTAACTACTTTAAACAGCTGTTTGCACAAGTAACGAACCCGCCAATCGACGCGATTCGTGAGCAGCTTGTCACTTCAACGATGACTTGGCTCGGTGTGGAAGGCGATCTTCTTCATCCAAGTGAACGAAATGTTCGCCGGATTAAACTGTATACACCCGTTTTATCCAATGAACAGTTTTACGCATTGAAAACGATTGTTCATCCTGATTTAAAAAGCCAAAAAATTGATGTGCTGTTTTCAGAAGATCTTGAACGCGGATTAAAGGACATGTTCACACAGGCAGAGAAAGCCATCAGCCAAGGCGTAAGTTTGTTAATTTTATCAGACAAAAAGATGAATGAACGACTGACACCAATTCCGCCGCTTCTGGCAGTAAGCGCGCTGCACCAGCACTTAATCCGCAAAGGGCTGCGTACAAAGGTCAGCATTATTGTGGAATCGGGAGAAGCACGTGAAGTGCATCACTTTGCAGCGTTAATCGGTTATGGAGCAGATGCGATTAATCCTTATCTCGCTTATGCGACCTACAAGCAGGAAATTGATGAAGGCCGTTTGGATATCAGCTATGAAGAAGCGGTCAGCAAATATGGAAAAAGCATTACTGAGGGCGTCGTAAAAGTGATGTCCAAGATGGGGATTTCAACTGTGCAAAGCTACAGAGGCGCCCAAATCTTTGAGGCGGTAGGAATCAGCCGCGATGTGATCGACCGCTATTTCACAGGTACTGCATCACAGCTAGGCGGCATCGATTTACAAACAATTGCAGAAGAGGCACAGCGCCGCCACCGGGAAGCGTATCAGGATGATTACAGCAAAACGCTTGAACCGGGAAGTGACTTCCAATGGAGAAATGGCGGAGAGCATCACGCGTTTAATCCGAAAACGATTCATACTTTGCAATGGGCGTGCCGCAGAAATGATTACAATCTGTTTAAACAGTATACAAAAGCAGCTGATGAAGAACGCATCGGATTTTTGCGGAACTTGTTCGCATTTGACGGAAACCGCAAGCCTTTGAAGTTGGAGGAGGTTGAATCCGCTGAATCGATTGTCAAACGTTTTAAAACGGGTGCGATGTCATTCGGGTCCTTGAGTAAGGAAGCGCATGAAGCTTTAGCAATCGCAATGAACCGTCTTGGAGGAAAAAGCAACAGCGGTGAAGGCGGAGAAGATCCCAAACGCTTTGTTCCAGATGAGAACGGCGATGATAGAAGAAGTGCGATCAAACAAATTGCATCCGGACGGTTTGGTGTCAAAAGCCATTACCTCGTCAATGCTGATGAGCTGCAGATTAAAATGGCTCAAGGTGCTAAGCCGGGTGAAGGCGGGCAGCTTCCTGGCAACAAGGTATATCCATGGGTTGCCAATGTCCGCGGTTCAACGCCAGGTGTCGGATTAATCTCACCTCCGCCACACCATGACATTTATTCGATTGAGGATTTAGCCCAGCTGATCCACGATTTGAAAAATGCCAACCGTGACGCAAGAATCAGCGTAAAGCTGGTGTCAAAAGCAGGTGTAGGAACAATTGCTGCAGGTGTTGCCAAAGCGACTGCAGATGTCATTGTGATCAGCGGCTATGACGGAGGTACAGGCGCTTCTCCGAAAACCAGTATTAAACATACAGGGCTTCCGTGGGAGCTTGGCCTTGCAGAAGCACATCAAACATTAATGCTGAACGGACTTCGTGACCGTGTTGTATTAGAAACAGACGGAAAGCTCATGACGGGCCGCGACGTTGTGATGGCTGCCTTGCTCGGCGCCGAAGAATTTGGTTTCGCAACGGCTCCGTTAGTTGTACTCGGCTGTGTCATGATGCGTGCCTGCCATTTGGATACATGCCCTGTCGGTGTAGCGACACAAAATCCAGAGCTTCGCAAAAAGTTCATGGGAGATCCTGACCATATTGTGAACTATATGCTGTTCATTGCCGAAGAGGTTCGTGAGTACATGGCTGCGTTAGGCTTCAGGACATTTGATGAAATGATCGGCCGCACTGATGTACTTCATGTAAGTGAACGGGCAAAGGAGCACTGGAAAGCAAGCCAGCTTGATTTGTCTACCCTTCTTTATCAGCCTGAAGGGGTGCGGACGTTCCAATCGCCGCAAAATCATAAAATTGATCAATCACTTGATATTACAGCGATTCTCCCGGCCGTACAAGAAGCCATCGAGTCTGGAAAAGAAGCGGAAGTTTCTATCGAAATCAACAATACAAACCGTGTAGCCGGAACGATAACCGGCAGTGAAATCTCAAAGCGTTACGGAGAAGAAGGGCTTCCTGAAGATACAATCAAGCTGCACTTTACCGGATCAGCCGGCCAAAGCTTTGGAGCTTTCGTTCCTAAAGGGATGACGCTTTATTTAGACGGAGACTCAAATGATTACGTCGGAAAAGGGCTTTCTGGCGGAAAAATCATCGTCAAGTCACCAGAAGGATTCAACTCTGCTTCGGATGACAATGTCATTATCGGCAACGTGGCTTTTTACGGTGCGACAAGCGGAGAAGCATATATTAACGGGCGTGCTGGTGAACGCTTTGCCGTTCGAAACAGCGGTGTGAACGTAGTTGTAGAAGGCATCGGCGACCACGGCTGTGAATACATGACTGGCGGCAGCGTTGTCGTTCTCGGTGATGTAGGCAAAAACTTTGCGGCAGGTATGTCCGGCGGAATCGCTTATGTACTGACCGAAGATGTCAAAGCGTTTAAACGCAAATGCAACCTTGAGATGATTTTATTTGAATCATTAGAGGACGAGAAAGAAATCCAGCAAATCAAAGCAATGCTTGAAAGACATACTGCGTATACAAACAGCCAAAAAGCAGAAGATTTGCTTGATCAATGGGAAGACAGTGTGAAAAAATTCGTCAAAGTCATTCCGAAAAACTATAAACAAATGCTTGCAAGCATCCAAGAGCAAAAAGCTGCAGGTTTATCAGATGAAGAAGCCATCATGTTCGCTTTTGAGGCCAACACGAAGCCAAAGCAGAATACAGCAGCATCGGGACAAAAACAAGCGGTAGTACAGTAAGGAAGGGGAGAGGAACATGGGGAAACCAACTGGATTTATGGAGATCAAACGAGAAAAACCTGCGGAGCGGGACCCTCTCACTCGCTTAAAGGATTGGAAAGAATATTCTGCTCCTTTTTCAGAAGAAGCATCGAAACGGCAGGGGGCGCGGTGTATGGATTGCGGTACACCGTTTTGCCAGATCGGTGCGGACATTAACGGATTTACATCCGGCTGTCCGATTTACAACTTAATTCCTGAATGGAATGATCTTGTCTACCGGGGCAGATGGAAGGAAGCATTGGAACGCCTTTTGAAAACAAACAACTTTCCTGAATTCACAGGGCGGGTATGTCCCGCTCCTTGTGAAGGATCATGCACTTTAGCGATTTCAGACCCGGCCGTTTCAATTAAAAATATCGAGCGAACCATTATCGACAAAGGATTTGAGAACGGCTGGATTCAACCTAGAATTCCTAAAAAACGAACAGGCAAAAAAGTGGCCATCGTCGGGTCAGGCCCAGCCGGACTGGCGAGTGCTGACCAGCTGAATCAAGCGGGACATTCCGTCACTGTTTTTGAACGAGCAGACAGAGCGGGCGGCCTTTTAACATACGGCATTCCAAACATGAAGCTTGAGAAGGGCATTGTAGAACGCCGAATTAAATTGCTGACGCAAGAGGGAATTGATTTTGTAACGAACACAGAAATCGGAGTTGACATTACAGCTGATGAGCTAAAGGAGCAATTTGATGCTGTGATCTTATGCACAGGCGCTCAAAAACAGCGGGACCTCTTAATTGAAGGACGCGACTCAAAAGGAGTCCATTACGCGATGGACTACCTCACACTTGCAACAAAAAGCTATTTAGATTCTAATTTTAAAGACAAGCAATTCATTGATGCCAAAGGGAAAGATGTCATCGTAATCGGAGGCGGAGATACAGGAGCTGACTGTGTGGCTACCGCTCTGCGTCAAAAAGCCAAAAGTGTGCACCAATTCGGCAAACACCCGAAACTTCCGCCAGCCCGCACGAATGACAATATGTGGCCTGAACAGCCACACGTCTTTACGCTTGAATATGCATACGAGGAAGCAGAAGCAAAATTCAGAAGAGATCCGAGAGAATACTCCATTCAAACGACAAAAATGGTCGCGGATAAAAACGGAAAGCTGAAAGAGCTTCATACCATCCAAATGGAAAAAGTGAAAAATGAGCATGGTAAATACGAGTTCCGCGAGCTGCCTGGAACGGAAAAAGTATGGCCTGCTCAGCTTGTCTTTATCGCTATCGGCTTTGAAGGCACAGAACAGCCGCTGTTGAAACAGTTCGGTGTTGATTCAGTAAATAACAAAATCAGTGCAGCATATGGGGATTATCAAACAAATATCGATGGTGTATTCGCCGCAGGGGATGCAAGAAGAGGCCAAAGCTTAATCGTATGGGCGATTAATGAAGGCCGTGAAGTGGCGCGGGAAGTGGATCGATATTTGATGGGGAGTTCAGTTCTTCCGTAAATAAAGGGGATTATCATATAAGAGAAACCGGTCTGGCTGCCAGCCGGTTTCTTTTTTTATTCCATTACGATCCCGATGTTTCCAAACTGTCTGCCTTCCTGCATTCTTTTATATGCTTCACATGCTTTTTCTAAAGGATATATCCGGTCAATTACAGGCCGCAGCTTATGTTTGTCAATGAAAGCGAGCATAGCTTGAAATTCCTCACCGCTTCCCATCGAGGTTCCCAAAACATTGACCTGAGGAAAGAATAAAGAACGCACCGGAAAACTGAGATTATCCCCTGAGCTTGCCCCAAAGCTGACAATACGGCCATTTGGTTTTACATGGCGGAAGTATTCCGAAAAGAGGGCAGGTCCTATGCTGTCAAGAACAACATCCGCCTTTTTTCCCTGCAACTGCTCATCCCAATTGTTGTAGCTGTCAAATGCGTAATCAGCACCTAATTGCAGCGCCCTTTTTCTTTTCTCCTCACTGCGGGAGGTCACGCTTACTGTTGCCCCAATCGCTTTAGCCATCAATAAAGCGTAGGTTGCAACCCCGCTTCCGATGCCGGGTATCAATAGATGCTCGCCTTTTTTTAATTGCCCCTTTGTAAACAAGGCCCGATATGCAGTTAAAGCGGATAAAGGTAAAACGCCCGCTTCTTCCCAAGATAAATAAGCAGGTTTTTTGATTGCATTTTGTGAAGGAATGATCACATATTCAGCAAGTGTTCCGTCCGAAGGACCTCCCAGAATCTCAGGTACAGGTGGAACATTCTCTGTCAAATCCCAGTTCAATGTCGGGAAAATGACTACTTCTGTCTGAACAGTAACATTTTTCACGCCTTCACCAATCTCTTCAATGATACCCGCGCCGTCAGAACCGAGGATCACGTGAGGATCTTGTTCAGATTTGTTTTTCATAAGAAACAAGTCACGATGATTCAGACCCGCAGATTTTAATCTAACCTTTACCTCTCCGTATCCAGGCTTTGTTGATGGAACGTCCTGAACTGATAACCCCAGAAGACCGGCTTTTCCGTTGTGAATTACAGCTTTCATGCTGTCTGCCTCCTCATTGAATTGTATTCTCATATCTTTACATATTTTACATAGCGGTTTTCTTCGAGTAAAATGAACAAATATGATAGCCAATATCACTTTTCATCATAGCAAGCAGGTGAGAGCGCGTGGAAAGCGGAGATTTAAAGATTTTTCAGGCTGTTGCTCGCGAAGGAAGCATAACGAAAGCAGCCCAAATGCTGAATTATGTTCAGTCGAATGTGACAGCCAGAGTGCATAACCTTGAGGAAGATTTGAATATCAGGCTTTTTCATCGAACGAATCGGGGAATGAAGCTGACTGCTGTGGGAGAAAATCTTTTGCAATATGCTGATCAAGTATTATTGCTGTTAGACGAAGCTGAAAAATCGGCACAGATGAGCCGGCATCCGAAAGGGCCTTTGCGGATCGGATCACTGGAAACGACGGCGGTAACGCATCTGCCTGAGCATGCAGCATCCTTCCTCAGGCGTTTTCCTGAAGTGGATTTATCAGTGAACACAGCTGATACGCATCATTTGATTCAACAGGTTCTTGATCATAAAGTTGATGGCGCTTTTGTATATGGGCCGGTTGAGCACGCTGCAGTTAGACAACTCCATGTCTCCCATGATGAATTAGTTTTGATTTCATCACGAGAAGGGACGGCAGAAGACATGCTTCAGCAGCCGATGCTCTTTTTTGGGGCTGGCTGTTCTCATCGTGACAGGGTCAAAAGATTACTAGAGGAAGCAGACATACACAATCAAAAAATCATAGAGAATGGCACATTGGAGGCTATTATAAAAGGTGTTTCCGCTGGGATGGGTACGGCGCTGCTCCCAAAGTCCGCTGTTGACTGCTCCGAGCATCGTACAAATGTATGGATTCATCAATTGCCACCAGCATATCAAGACTTAGAGATCGTCTTTATATACAGGAAAGACTTTTTTATTACGAGTGCGTTTCAGACATTTCTTGATGAGATAAACGAAATGAAAAGATGAAGATAGACGTGCATTAGCAGAATAAAGATTTTGTCAAAGAAGCAGTCATCATTCTTGCAATCAGGGATACAGAGCATCAGCAATGCCCGTTGTTATTAAAGATCTGCATAAAAAACTGTACTCATTTGAAGCGAGTACAGTTTTTTAATTTATTTACGTTTTAAATTAATGCCGATCGCCGCGCCGTTTCTGCTTGAATCAGCTACACCTTTAAAGGTGCCGTTTTCATGGTCGATCGATATGCTTTGCACGTTTCCGATATCCACCGGACTTGTGCCGAATTTGTGGCCCATGCCGTTCAGCTTGCTGAGGACATCTTTAGGAACTCCGTCTTCGTAACGGTAAGAGCTCATACTGTTTGTGTAAATTCTCGGCTCTTCAACAGCTGCTTTTAATTCCATACCATATTCAATGTGGTAGAGAATGGTTTGCAAAACGGATGAAATAATTGTGGCCCCGCCAGGAGATCCAACCGTGAGGACAGGCTTGTCATCCTTAAATAAAATCGTCGGGGTCATGCTGCTTAAAGGCCGTTTGTTTGGCTGTACTTCGTTAGCTCCGCCTGGTATCGCATCAAAATCCGTTAATTCATTGTTTAAAATAACACCGTAATCAGGGACCATAATACCCGTTCCGAATAGCTGTTCGATTGTTGTTGTGTAAGAAACAACATTTCCCCATCGATCAGCAACTGTAAAGTGGGTTGTTTGGCCTTCTACTTTGTCTTTCGGCTGTTCAACTTGTTTATAGTTTGCTGATCCTTCTTGGTATTTCCAAGGGTCACCGGCTTTCGGTTTTTTATTCACTTGATCTAGGTTGATTAATTGCTGGCGTTCTTTAATATAATCGGGGTGAAGCAGGCCTTTGAGAGGAACATTTACAAATTCGGGATCACCTGCGTAAGACGCACGGTCGGCATAAGACAAATGCATCGTTTCAGCAAGCAGCTGATATTTTTCCCATGAGCGGACATCGTATTGTGAAAGGTTAAAATCATCAAGTATTTTCAGCATTTGCAATAAGAAAATACCGCCGGAGCTTGGAGGAGGGGTGGTAGCGATTTGATAGCCTTGATAGTCTCCCCAAATCGGTTCATCAATTGTGATGTCGTAATTTTCTAAATCTTCTTTCGTCATTGATCCGCCGAAATCCTGGACAGTGTCAGAAAGCGCCTTGGCGAATTTTCCTTTATAAAAAGCGTCAGTGCCTTTGGAGCGAATAAGTTTAAACGTTTTGGCCAAATCTTTTTGAATAAGGGTATCGCCTTCTTTCAGCGGCTTGCCATTTGGCAAAAACACATCTTTTGCGGCAGTCCGTGAAAGTTTTTCCTGATAATCAGAAATGGCATCTGCCAACACTGAATCAATCGGAAAGCCTTTGTCAGCGAGTTTAATAGAAGGGGTAATTAATTGCTTCATTGAACGGGTTCCCCATTTATCCAAGGCTTCTTCCAACCCTTTCAGCGTGCCTGGAACACCAACGGCAGTACCTTTTGTCACACGTTCAGAGAAAGGAATTGCTTTGCCGTTTTCATCCAAAAACATGTCAGGGGTTGCGCCTGCTGGAGCACGCTCACGGCTGTCGATTATCGTTGTATCCTTCGTTTTTCCATCATACACCATCATAAAACCGCCGCCGCCAATGCCTGACATCATCGGCTCTGTTACATTGAGTGCAAATTGAATGGCAACCGCTGCGTCAATAGCATTTCCTCCTTTTTTCAGCACATCAGCACCGATTTCAGAAGCAAGAGGATGTGCGGTCGCAACCATGCCGTCTTTTCCTACATCTACTTGTTTGTACTCATCGTAGCTTTTGGGCGGTTTTTTAGCTTCCGCGTGAAAAGGGACACTTCCAGCGACTAACAGAACACTAAGCAGAGCTGTTAAACAGACGTTCCACGTTCTTTTCATGTTCTCCCTCCTATATGAAGCTGTATTGTTACAATCTTAGCGTAAAAAAATTACAGCGTTTTCACAAGTGACAAATGGTATATTATATAGTACATAAAGCGGTTTTTCTGTGCAAAATTGATTATATTGATATGAGCCATGTGCTATATTAGAATCAGCATACGGATTAAGAAGGGACTGCTATATGTATTTAACGATTGAAGAAACAGCAGAATATACAAATCTTTCAGAGGATTATATTAAAAGCTTGGTGCTCGAAGGGAAAATCAGAGCCGTTCATGACGGGGAGCAATTTTTGATTTATAAGGAACAGTTCAAAACGCATCTCGAACAGCTGGAGAATTACAAAGCACTGGTGCAGGAAATATTAAATGAACCGATCCCGGAAGATATTGATGTAAAGGATGAGGATTAGGACACAATTTGAAATTGTGTCTTTTTTTGTATATTTTTGCGGAAGCTCCAGAAAATTGGGAGTGTCAGATTTCGTTTTAAGAGGTTTTTTGATGATTAGTAGAGGGATAGGTATCCAAGAGGTTAAAAGCTTTATAAGAGGCTTTAAAGCTTATTTTATAGGGTGAAGGTTGGAAGAAGCTTTTTTAAAAGCTTATGTAACACTATGTATATTATGTTACATAAACGCCGCCGCACTTTGACATTCAACGTTTTTCAGCTATAATAGTAACATAGACCTCAAAACGTTACATGACGGTTTTTAAGGAGTTTTTTGATGCATATTGTACAGCCGATTCGCAGTCTAGAGAAAATCCAAGAAGTCAAACAGTATTTGCTTAACAAAAACAAGCGGGATTATTTTCTGTTTATTTTCGGCATCAACAGCGCGCTTCGCATTTCTGATATTCTGCCGCTGCAAGTGAAGGACGTTCAAAATAAAGATCATTTATGGGCGACTGAAAGCAAAACGAAAAAGAAAAGAAAGATTCTTATTTTAGAATCGCTGAAACAGGAAATATACGAGTATACGAAAGACATGAAGGAAAACGAATATCTTTTTAAATCAGTGCGGACCAGAAAGCCGATTTCCCGCATTCAGGCCTACAGAATTTTAAGAGAGGCCGCTGCGGCGTGCGGACTTGAGGAGATAGGGACGCATACACTCCGGAAAACGTTTGGCTATCATTTTTATCAGCGAACGAAAGACATCGCCGAGCTGCAGAGAATACTAAATCATTCATCACCATCAATTACAATGCGGTATATTGGTATTGATGAAGATACAACAAGAGCCGCATATAAGGTTTTTGGAGGGCTTTAATACAAATCGCTTGAAAATATTGATCATCAGAGCTACTATATAAATACTAAAAGCTCTAGTAGCACAGCGGATAGTGCAGCAGTTTCCTAAACTGCAGGTCGGGAGTTCGAATCTCTCCTAGAGCGTTATATTCACAAAAAGACAACAGGCACTTTTCGCCTGTTGTCTTTCTTTATGCAGACCAAATAAAAAACGCCCGCTTATACCGGGCGTTTTTCTTATATAACTGCGTCAAATTGATTGACTTTCCATTTTTTGTTTTCTTTCACAAATGTCACTTTCCGTTTTGCAGAAGGGGATCCGTCTAATGTAGGGACGGTAAATTCGTATGTGATTGTGCTGCCTTTTTTAGAGATCAGTTTAGCAGTTGATTTTTTCCAATTCAAAAGATTGTCTCCGTCACCGATTGGAACAGCAAGTTTTCCTTTTGAAACAGTGAAATGATAATCTTTAAAGCCTTTTTCGATTGCTGTTTTTGTAAAAATAGGAGTTAAGTAATTCACCGCTTTTGCTTTAGTGCCTAGATCACTGCACATGTATACATATTGAAGATTTTGATACTCGAATGTGCCTGATGGGCAAACTGCTTTTTTCACCTTCGGATTGTGGCCGCTCATGGTGTTCCAAAAATGTTCTCTAGCGGATAATGCCAACTGTAATGCTTGTTTTTGTGATAAATCGCCTGATGTATTTTTCGCAAATGCATTTGTGCTTAATGACAGAATAAGTGCAATGGTTGTTAGAAATAGAAGACATTTTTTCATTATCGCTCTCTCCTTCAAAATCTCTTTCTCTTATGTTACAAATGTTACAATAATTACGGGTAGATTACAATACTTTTGCATAAATTATTTTTTATTCTTTTACTCACAAAAAATACGCCATTACTTGCTAGTTTATTCTTCATAAGCTAAAAAGATGTGTAAAATTAGAAGAATCGGGAAGGGTTTCATATGTGCAGTGATGAATAATAACATGTTACATATCCTGTTTTTGTCAAAAAATAAGGGCATGTTTAAAAACGATTTCAAATAAAGGAGTCCTTTAATATGGAAACATCACAAGAACCTCTTGTAACTCAAAAGAAAAGCAAACCATCAGTTTGGCGGTCGATGTCACTCTTTTTGGTGCCGCTTCTGCTAAGCAATGTGCTGCAATCAGTCGGCCAGCTAGTCGGGATGATGGCTGTAGGCAGATGGCTCGGTGTTGATGCAGTGGCAGCTGTATCATCCTTTTTCCCGTTATTTTTTCTTTTAATCTCATTTACGATTGGGATCGGTTCAGGAAGTTCGATTCTGATCGGACAAGCTTATGGAGCGAAAAATGAGGAACGGCTAAAGGCTGTTGTCGGGACGACGCTCACGTTTACATTTTTATTAGGCGTTGTGTTAGCCGTCATCGGCAGTATTTTCACTCTGGATATCCTTCGTTTAATGGGAACACCTGAAAATGTCATTCATGTCAGCGCTAACTATGCACGTATTTTATTTTATGCTATGCCGTTTATGTTTTTATATTTTGCATATACTACCTTTTTGCGCGGAACAGGGGATTCTAAGACACCGTTTTATACGCTGATTGTGAGCACGGTCATCAACATCGCGCTTTTGCCTGTCTTAATCCTTGGCATGTTTGGTTTTCCGAAACTGGGCATATACGGCTCGGCATATGCAACTGTCATTTCCACGATTGCGACTTTTCTCGTGTTAATGGTGTATTTACGAAAGCGAAAACACCCGCTGCAATTTGATAAAACAGTGCGTCGTTATTTGAAAATGGATAAGGAACTGCTGGTTCTCCTGCTGCGTCTTGGGGTCCCAGCAAGCATCAATATGATTCTTGTCTCATTATCAGAGATAGCGGTTATTTCATTCGTCAATCATTACGGCTCTAATGCAACAGCTGCATACGGAGTGGTCAACCAGGTAGCCAGCTATGTACAGATGCCGGCCGTCAGCCTTGGTATTGCGGTTTCTATTTTCGCTGCGCAATCGATCGGAGCGAACGAGTTTGACCGCTTAAAGCAGGTCATTCGCGTGGGGATTTGGCTGAATTATATCATTGGCGGCGTACTGATCATTCTGATCTATGTTTTTTCACATCAGATTTTATCGTTATTTTTAACCGAGCAAGAGACGCTTTACATTGCGCACCGTCTTTTGATGATTACATTGTGGAGCTATTTGCTGTTTGGAAATGCCCAAATTATTTCTGCAACGATGCGGGCAAGCGGAACGGTTTTATGGCCGACCGTCATCAGTATTTTTGCAATCTGGGGAGTTGAGGTGCCTGTCGCGTTCGTGCTTTCTCACTACACACAGCTTGAAATACTCGGCGTTTGGGTTGGCTATCCGGCTGCGTTTGCCGTCAGCCTGCTGTTGATTTATGGGTATTATCAATTCGTCTGGAAAAAGAAACAAATCACACGTCTCATCCAATAGCCTCCGAATCACACCGTTCATAAGTTTGAACGGTGTTTTTTTATTTGATAGGGGAAAATATAAAATGGAGGAAATATGGTACAGTACATTGAATTCTTATACTAGCAATGAATCAAGGAGAGGTTGAGTAAACATGGCAAACTTTATTGAGAAAATCACGTATTTGGGAACGCCGGCCATCAAAGCGGGCAACGAACATCTAGAAATGATTGTTGTCCCTGAGTGGGGGAGCAACGTCATTTCTCTCGTGGACAAAACAACAAATGTCCAGCTTTTGCGTGAACCGGAAACAGCAGAAAGATTTCACGACACACCAACATTGTATGGCATTCCAATCCTGTTTCCGCCTAACCGCATAAGTGACGGTACATTCAGTTTCCGGGGCAGAACGTATCATTTTGATATCAACGAGAAGGATAAACACAACCATCTTCACGGGTTTCTTTACCATGAAAAGTGGAATGTCGTGACCACGAAGAAAACTGATGAAGGAGTGATTGTTGAAACAGAAATTGATCTTTCTGAGCTTCCCCATGTGCAGAATCAATTTCCTCATCATGCCGTCGTTCGGATGACATACACGATCAAGGGGAATACCCTATTTAAACATGCGACGGTCATGAACAAAGGAAAGGAAGCGTTTCCTTGGGGAATTGGTTATCATACTACATTTGTGTTTCCGGCAGAAAGCTCGTTATTCTCCCTGACAGCAGATCAGCAATGGGAGTTGGATGAACGCCTGCTGCCGACCGGGAAACTGATGGATGTACCGAATAAAGAAGCTTTGCATGAAGGAATGGATTTGCGCCACAAGCAGCTGGATGATGTCTTTTTATCTTCTTATCAGAAGAGGGGCGGAGAAAACCAGGCAGTCATTTATCATCAACATGCACATATCAGCATTATTTATAAGGCAGATGAACAGTTTAACCATTGGGTTGTATACAATGCGGACGGAAAACAAGGGTATTTATGCCCTGAACCTTACACATGGGTGACAAACGCTGTAAATCTTGATTTACCTTCGTCACTCACTGGTTTACAAGTGCTGGAGCCGGGAGAAGAAACGACAGCTAAAAGCAGTATCACCATTGAACTGAATCATCAATAGCCAATGATAAAGCGCAGAGAGGCGGGGAAATTAATGAAAAAAAGCATAAAGCTTTATGTTGCTGTTTTACTGCTTTTCGTCGTTGCTTCGGTGCCTTATATGCATCAGGATGCGCTTGCCGCTGAAAAACAAGATGCACTTTCCGAGCAGATCGATAAGATTTTAGCTGATCATCCTGCCCTCGAAGGCGCAATGGCCGGCATCACCGTTCGCTCTGCGGAAACAGGTGCTGTTCTATATGAACATTCAGGAGACACCCGAATGAGACCTGCCTCTTCTCTAAAGCTCTTGACAGCGGCCGCGGCACTTTCTGTCCTTGGCGAGAACTATTCTTTTACAACCGAGGTCCGGACGGATGGCACACTGAAAGGGAAAAAGCTGAATGGTAACCTTTATTTGAAAGGGAAAGGTGATCCGACACTTTTACCATCTGATTTTGACAAAATGGCTGAGAAATTGAAACATTCCGGCGTAAAAGTAATTAAAGGCAATCTGATCGGTGATGATACGTGGTATGATGACATGCGATTATCACCTGATATGCCTTGGAGCGATGAATACACATATTATGGCGCGCCAATCTCCGCTCTAACAGCGTCTCCAAATGAAGACTATGATGCAGGCACTGTGATTGTTGAGGTCACCCCAAATCAAAAAGAAGGGGAAGAGCCTGCCGTGTCTATCTCTCCGAAAACCGATTATATAACGATAAAGAACGGTGCTGAAACGACTGCTGCCGGTTCAGAGAAAGACCTCACAATCGAAAGAGAGCATGGAACAAACACGATTACAATTGAAGGGAGCGTACCGGTTGACGCAAACAAGACAAAGGAATGGATTTCTGTCTGGGAGCCTGCCGGATATGCCTTAGATTTATTTAAGCAGTCACTAAAAAAACAAGGTATTACTGTGAAAGGGGACATCAAGACGGGTGAAGCACCTAGTTCTTCAGATGTGCTGCTCTCTCATCGCTCAATGCCTTTATCGAAACTTTTTGTGCCGTTCATGAAATTAAGTAATAACGGACATGCCGAAGTGCTCGTAAAAGAGATGGGGAAAGTGAAAAAAGGAGAAGGGAGCTGGGAAAAGGGGCTCGAAGTGTTAAACAGTACGCTTCCGGAATTTGGTGTTGATTCTAAATCACTCGTCTTAAGGGACGGATCAGGAATCTCACATATTGATGCTGTATCCTCAGATCAACTTTCACAGCTGTTATATGACATTCAGGATCAGAGTTGGTTCTCGGCTTATCTAAATTCTTTACCTGTTGCGGGCAATCCTGACAGAATGGTGGGCGGAACGCTGAGAAACCGCATGAAAGACACTCCTGCACAAGGAAAAGTAAGAGCAAAAACCGGAACGCTCAGTACGGTAAGCTCTCTATCGGGGTACGCAGAAACAAAGAGCGGAAAAAAACTTGTTTTCTCTATTCTTCTAAATGGATTGATTGATGAAGAGGATGGAAAAGATATTGAGGATCAAATCGCTGTCATTTTGGCAAATCAATAATAGCGACAGACCTGTTTTCCAAGAGAAAACAGGTTTTTTTATGTCTGTAATAACGCTTTGTCGAACCTTCCAACAATTAGAAGAATGATGCCAAAAGCAAATTAGTTCGATTAAAAAGTAGTGTATAAGACCTTATGTAAAACAATACTTTTATCACTTTATATCCGGAAATTTGATAAAAAAAGAAACGAAAAATAAAGAAATAATACTATATTCAAAAAAATGTTATAAAAATTTAATGTTTTTTATTGTACTTTAAAAAATATCCGTTAATATAGTGCATATATGGATTATATAGTCATATAATTTCTTTTATTGTCATTTTTCTGCTTTTTTCTACTTTTTCTTATCCTCTTATTATGAGAACTGGAGGGAATCCGTTGAGCGAACATACTTATTCTTTAACCCATGCCCAAAGGAGAGTGTGGTTTACCGAACTGCTGGAGCCAGATACCAGCATTTGCAATCTCACAGCCTGTGTGAAATTCAAAGGCAATATTGAGCTTGATACTCTAGAGGGAGCGCTGAATCATTCCATCTCCCGCAACGACGCCATTAGATTTCAGCTGTTAGAAGGAGAAGAGCTTGAGCCGCGATTGCACCTTACTGAATATAAATATTATCCACTTAGAATAATTGATTTTTCAAATGTTGAAATGATAGAAATAGAGCAATGGATTCAGGATCAAGCGAGCATTCCATTTAAACTGTTCAACTCGCCTCTTTATCAATTTTACCTCCTTAGAATTGACTCTCATGAAGTTTGGCTATTTGCGAAATTCCATCATATCATAATGGATGGAATCTCTTTAAATGTGATGGGAAATCAAATTATAGATCTTTATCAAAAAATGAAAAAGAAAGATCCTTTACCTGATCAGCCGGAACCTTCTTACTTGAGTTACATCGAAAAAGAGAGTCAATATCTACAATCTCCGCGGTTTGCAAAGGACCGTTTATTTTGGACGCAAACCTTTGAGCACCCGTTGGAATACCACTCGTTAGCCGACCAGACGTCCTTACAAAAACAGAGCACATCTGCATCCAGAGACACCATCATTCTTTCACCTGATCTAGAGCAAACGATTCGAATCTTCTGCGAAGAACACAAGATCAATATCATTTCCTTATTTATGGCTTCATTTTACATATGCATCAGCCGAATCACTTCTAAAAAAGATCTTGCCATTGGCACCTACTATGGCAACAGAGGGTCAAAGGCTGAAAAAGAAATGCTCGGCATGTTCGTTAGTTCTCTTCCAATCAGAATAACGGTTGATCCTGACACAGATTTTCTTTCCTTTGTCCGCACAATAGGCAGGGAACAGCTTTCTGTTATGCGTCATCAACGGTTTCCTTATAATTTGCTTGTAAATGAATTAAGAAATGAACAGAAGGATTTACACAACCTTATCGGTATATCTATGCAGTATCAGCCACTTCAGTGGCATAATGCAGATGATTTTGACTATGAAACAGCGCTTTATTTCAGCGGATACACCGCGAATGAGCTTTCAGTTCAAATACAAGAACGGATAGACAATGGAACCATTCAATTAAATTTCGACTATCAAAATACCTTGTTTTCTCTTGAGGATATTAAACGAATACAATCTCATCTGCTTACCATACTGGAAAACGCCCTTCAACATCCGCACAGCTTTATAAGAGAATTAGATATGACGAATACCAGAGAAAAGCAAAAATTGTTGTATGAGTTTAACAAGACGGAAGCTGTTTCGTCTAAAGTTTTCACCCTGCATGGGCTGTTTGAGCGACAGGCAGCTTCCACACCGGAGCGGCCGGCCATTCGCTTTTCAGGCGGTTTGCTGACATACGCTGAGCTTGACATGTACGCCAGCCGGCTGGCTGCGCACCTTGCGGCACGCGGCGTCACAAACGAAAGTATCGTCGGTGTCCTGTCTGAACGGTCACCTGACATGCTGATCGCTGTCCTTGCTGTACTGAAGGCCGGCGGGGCGTATTTGCCGCTTGATCCTGCGTATCCAAAGGAGCGGCTGAGCTACATGCTGAAAGACAGCGGGGCATCACTCTTGCTGACACAGTCGGGATGCTCCGCCCCGAACTTTTCTGGCGAAACGCTTGAAGTGGACATGACATCTCTTGCGAGCGAAAAAGCAGAAAACCATCTGTTTACTCCTGCTGACGGCGGTTCTCTCGCCTATGTCATTTATACGTCGGGGTCCACCGGGCAGCCAAAAGGGGTAGCTGTTGAGCATCGCCAGGCTGTTTCTTTTCTGACCGGCATGCAGTACCAGTTTCCGCTTTCGGAAGATGACATTGTCATGGTGAAAACCTCTTTTTCCTTTGATGCGTCTGTGTGGCAGCTGTTTTGGTGGGCTCTTTCCGGTGCTTCGGCGTATCTGCTTCCGCCCGGCTGGGAAAAAGACTCCGCATTGATCGTAAAAGCCATTCATCAGGAAAAAGTGACAACGGCTCATTTTATTCCGGCTATGCTGAACAGCTTTCTCGATCAAGCGGAAATGTTAGCGCTCGGTGACGGAACAAACCTAAAGCGTGTATTCGCCGGAGGTGAACCGCTTGCGCCCCGTACAGCAGCCCGTTTTGCTTCTGTATTGCCGCAGGCATCATTAATCCATGGTTACGGGCCGACAGAAGCAACGGTAGACGCGGCATTTTACGTGTTGGACCCAGAGCGGGACAGGGACCGCTTGCGGATCCCGATTGGAAAGCCCGTACCCGGTGCGCGTTTGTATGTTTTAGATCCGCATTTAGCCGTACAGCCTTCTAGTGTCGCCGGCGAACTGTACATTGCCGGAGCGGGTGTTGCCAGAGGTTATTTGAATCGGCCGGCATTAACGGAGGAGCGTTTTCTTGAAGACCCGTTTTACCCGGGTGAACGCATGTACAAAACCGGGGATGTGGCTCGCTGGCTCCCTGACGGGAATGTTGAATTCCTCGGGCGCACGGATGATCAGGTGAAAATCCGCGGCTACCGGATTGAGCCGGGAGAGATTGAAGCGGCACTAAGAAGCATAGAAGGTGTAAGAGAGGCGGCCGTTACCGTACGGACAGACAGCGGGGAGCCGGAATTATGCGCTTATGTAGAAGGGCTCCAAAGAAACGAAGTCCGAGCGCAGCTTGAGAGACTGTTGCCGGGCTACATGGTCCCAGCCTATATGATAGAAATGGAACAGTGGCCGGTTACACCAAGCGGAAAGCTCGACCGAAACGCCCTGCCAGCTCCTGGCGGAGCGGCAAATGCGGAGACCTACACAGCGCCGAGAAACGTGACTGAGATGAAGCTTTCTCAGCTGTGGGAGGACGTGCTGAAAAATGGCCCTGTCGGGATTCACGATAACTTTTTTGACCGCGGGGGGCATTCCTTAAAAGCAACAGCGCTTGTCTCACGGATCGCCAAAGAATTCGATGTACAGGTGCCGCTAAGAGATGTGTTTGCCCATCCGACGGTAGAAGGACTGGCTACCGTTATCCGTGAAGGAACGGACAGTCCATATGAAGCGATTAAACCCGCTGAAAAACAGGAAACCTATCCGGTTTCCTCTGCCCAAAAGCGGATTTATGTCCTTCAGCAGCTGGAGGACGGAGGAACAGGCTACAATATGCCGGCTGTGTTAGAGCTCGAAGGGAAGCTCAACCCTGAAAGGATGGACAGAGCTTTCAAAGAGCTGATCAAGCGCCACGAGTCGCTTCGGACCTCCTTCGAACAGGACGCAGGAGGCGATCCGGTGCAGCGCATCCATGACGAAGTGCCGTTTACGTTACAGACTACAGTTCTCGGCGAACGAACCGAACAGGAGGCCGCAGCCGCATTTATCAAACCGTTTGATCTCAGCCAAGCGCCGCTGTTCCGTGCCCAAATCGTAAAGGTATCAGATGAGCGGCACCTGTTGCTGGTTGATATGCATCACATCATTTCAGACGGTGTTTCCGTCAACATTCTGATTCGGGAATTCGGCGAGCTGTACAATAATCGGAAGCTTCCGGCACTGCGCATTCAATATAAAGATTATGCCGTATGGCAAGAAGGATTCAAAACAGGAGACGCGTACAAAACGCAGGGGGCGTACTGGCTGAAGCAGCTCGAGGGCGAGCTGCCTGTGCTGGATCTTCCGGCTGATCATGCCCGCCCGCCGGTGCGAAGCTTCGCGGGTGACAAGGTCTCATTTACGCTGGATCAAGAGGTTGCATCAGGCCTTCACAAGCTGGCACGAGAAAACGGAAGCACACTGTACATGGTGCTCCTTGCGGCTTACACCGCGTTCTTGTCACGCTTAAGCGGACAGGAAGATATCATCGTCGGCTCGCCAATTGCCGGCCGGCCGCACAAGGATCTTGAGCCGATACTCGGCATGTTTGTGAACACGCTGGGGCTTCGGACGCGCCCAGAGGGCGGGAAGCCATTCGTACAGTATTTGCAGGAAGTGCGTGAGACAGCATTGGAAGCCTTTGAGCACCAGGATTACCCATTCGAAGAGCTTGTCGATAAGCTTGAATTGACACGAGATATGAGCCGGAACCCAGTGTTTGATGCGATGTTTATCCTTCAAAATGTGGAAAAACAGGACATGGATCTGAGAGAAATAAAAGTCCGGCCTGTCAATTTCGCACATCACATTTCTTTATTTGATATCACATTAATAGCTACGGAAATAAGTGGATCTATTTGCTGCGAAATGGAATTTAGTACAGAAGTATTCCTGAAAGCTACGATTGAACGCTGGGCTGATCATTTTATCGAATTTCTGCATGAGGCACTTTCAACTCCTGAAACAAGCCTTGCACAAATAAACATACTTAGTGATAAAGAAAAACAAAAAATAGTCTTTGGATTTAACAAAACTCAGGTTGAATTTGCTCAAAAAGATGTTCCTTTTCATCGCATATTTGAAGCGAAAGCTGAAGAAATTCCAGAACATATAGCTGTTATTGATAACGAAACAGAGATTAGCTATCGGCTTCTAAATGAAAGAGCCAATCGTCTGGCACGAACATTGCAAAACAGAAAAGGACCGAAGCCAACTGTGGCTGTTTTAGCCAAGCGGTCCATTGATGCAATTGTTGGGGTGCTGGCAGTGATGAAAGCTGGCGGAGTGTATATCCCAATCGATTCACATTATCCAAAAGCTCGTATTGAATATATTCTTCGTGATAGCGGAGCAGATATTCTACTTTCACAGCAGAAATTGAAGCATTTGATTTCAAACTTGCCTGAATCTGAGATGTCTCATATCTGCCTTGACGATGAAAGCACTTATGAAGAAAGTAACTGCAACCTTAACTTATCTCCTGCTCCTGAAGAGCCGGTATATATCATTTATACGTCAGGAACGACGGGTGCGCCTAAAGGTGTTATTGTCACCTATCAGAACTTTACTCATGCTGCTCTTGCTTGGCGTCAAATTTATGAACTGGATCGGAAGCCTGTCAGACTGCTTCAAATCGCGAGCTTTTCATTCGATGTCTTCTCAGGAGATTTGGCGAGAACATTGACCAACGGCGGGACTCTAATCGTTTGCCCAGATGAAACACGGCTGGAACCTGCTGAAATATATAAAATCATGAACTCTCAGAGAATCACGGTGATGGAGTCGACACCGGCTCTCATTATCCCGGTGATGGAGTATGTATACCGTAACCAGTTCAAGCTTCCTGACTTAGACATACTGATTCTTGGCTCCGACATGGTGAAAGCTCAAGATTTCAAAACATTGACAGATCGCTTTGGCCAAAGCATGCGCATCATTAATAGCTATGGTGTCACAGAGGCAACCATTGATTCGAGCTTCTATGAAACCAGTATGGGTGGAGAGTGTACGGGAGATAACGTACCAATCGGCAGCCCGCTGCCGAATGTACACATGTACGTACTCAACCAGACTGATCAAATTCAGCCGATCGGTGTTGCCGGCGAGCTGTGCATCGGCGGGGCAGGTGTTGCGAAAGGCTATCATCATAAACCTGACTTAACGCAAATGAAATTTACAGAAAATCCATTTGTCTCTGGAGAAAGGCTGTACAGAACCGGTGATCGAGCATGCTGGCTTCCAAACGGAACGATCCGGCTTCTTGGCCGAATGGATTATCAAGTAAAGATAAATGGATACAGAATTGAAACAGAAGAAATTGAAAGTGTTCTGCTTCAAACGGGGCTTGTCAGAGAAGCTGCTGTTGCCGTTCAGCATGATAAAAATGGACAGGCTGGTTTGGCAGCATATATTGTGCCTTCAGACGTCAATACGAATGCTCTCCGTGCTGCTTTAACAAAGAAGCTACCAGCGTATATGATTCCTGCACATCTGATTCCTTTAGAAAACATGCCGCTAACCCTAAACGGAAAGCTGGACAGAAATGCCTTGCCGGCTCCAAATAATGTGTTATCGCGTCCATATACCGCACCAGTTAACGACATACAAAAAACGATGGCGTATATATGGGAAGATGTACTGAGCATGTCACGAGTCGGCATTCACGATTCCTTTTTTGAGCTTGGCGGAGACTCAATTAAAGCATTACAAGTAGCAGCACGTCTGGCAGCTGAAGGCTGGAGCATGACAATACGCGACTTATTCCGTTATTCAACGATTCAGGAACTATGCGGACATATCACACCATTGGCATCTCAAGCGGACCAGGGACCTGCGGAAGGTGAAGCTGAACTCACCCCGATTCAGCGAAGATTTTTCGGACAGGTACATGCTTTTCACTATCATTACAACCAGTCCGTCATGCTTTTCAGTGAAAAAGGATTCAATGCTAACGCGCTTCATCTAGCGCTGCGTAAAATAACCGAGCATCATGATGCCATTCGCATGATTTTCCAACGTGACCAAAACGGCCATGTCATTCAGTTTAATCGCGGAATCAATCACAAGGATCATGAACTGTTTGGCCTTTATATTTCAGATTGGACAAAAGCATCGCTAGAAAGGGCTCATCTTGATGAAAAACTTGCCGCTGAGGAAACCGTCATTCAAAGCAAAATGAATGTAGAAAAAGGGCCTTTGCTGCAAGCAGGTTTGTTTAAAACGGCAGAAGGGGATCATTTGCTGATTGCACTTCATCATCTTGTGATAGATGGCGTTTCTTGGAGAATTCTGCTTGAAGATTTAGCTGCAGCATATCAACAGGCTTTAGAAAAGAAAGAAATCCAATTACCGCCAAAAACGGATTCTTATTTATCCTACGCCGATGGTCTTACCCAAATAGCTGAAAGTAAACAATTGCTTTCAGAGAAAACGTATTGGCAAACGATTTTAGACGCTCACACTGCTTTTCTTCCTAAGGACATAGAAAATGTACCAGACAGACTCCAAATGAATAGCGACGCAGCAGCGTTTGTACTATCCGGGGACTGGACTGAAAAATTGCTGTTTGAAACCCAGCAAGCCTATGGCACTGATGCCAACGAACTTTTGCTTACGGCTTTAGGAATGGCGCTTTCTGAATGGACTGGGCATGACCAAATCGTGATCAGCACTGAGGGACACGGCAGAGAAAGGCATGTGCCCAACATTGATATTTCAAGGACCGTTGGATGGTTTACTTCCATTTATCCTATTCTGCTAGACATGGGTATTCCCGAGCCTTTCGAGGATCAGCTCGCATACCGAATTAAGACGACTAAAGATATGCTGAGAAGAGTACCGAACAAAGGAACTGGATACGGATTGTTAACACAGATAGGAGAACTGCGGCATAAAGAGCCTGAGGTCAGCTTTAATTATCTCGGTCAATTTAGCGAAGAGAAGGAAGCTGAAACGTTTCAATTATCATATTACCAGCCCCGTTACGAAATAGCGGGTGAGAGAGAACGAGAGTATGAGCTGGACATCAATGCTCTCATTACGGACGGACGGCTTCAAGTAAAAGCGGTATACACCCAGGTGTTCAGCAAACACTCAATTGAGTGCTTTATGGATCGTTTTCACAGGCATCTTATCGAGACGATTGAGCATTGTTCGCAGAAAAAAGCACGCGAAAAAACATTGAGCGATTTCAGCAATAAGGAATTAACGTTGTCTGCATTATCTAGCATCGAAGATCTCGTGAAAGATCTTTAACTTTTGAAAAGGTGTGTGGAATTGATGGCACAATCGGCACAAATTCAAGATATTTATCCGTTATCGCACATGCAGGAAGGAATGCTGTTTCATTCACTAATGGATTTCAGCTCGAAAGCATATATCGAACAGACCTCGTTTACGATCACAGGGAATCTATGCGTCGACTCGTTTCAAAAGAGCTTAAACCTTCTTGTTTCTAGATATGATATTTTCAGAACGATTTTCATTAAAGAAGTACCAGATCTTACAGGTCCGCAGCAGGTAGTCTTATCAAACCGGGAATTGACAGTATATAGAGAAGATATTTCTCGCCTGGCTGATCAAGAACAGCAGGCGCTGATTGATGCTTTTATGACTAAGGATCGGGAAAAAGGATTTGATTTGCAAAAAGATCCTTTAATGCGTCTTGCCCTTTTTGATAGAGGAGACAGCCAATATACATGTGTCTGGACACATCACCATATCATCATGGATGGGTGGTGTCTCGGCATTATTCTTAAAGAGTTTTTCAGCATGTATGATTCGCTCAAAAATAACTCACCTGTACAGCTTGGCAGCACGGTGCCGTACAGCCGTTATATTGAATGGCTCGGAGAACAAGATCAAGAAGAGACTGCTGCCTACTGGAGCGAATATTTGAAGGAGTACGGCAATACTGCTTCTATTCCCCGAATAAGGCGCCGCACGGCAGAGGGGGATTATAAAGCCGCCCAGGTCAGCTTTTCATTAGCGCCGGATATAGTTGAGAAACTGACAGAGGCTGCCCAAAACTGGGGAGTGACATTAAACACGCTGTTTATGAGTATTTGGGGCGTGCTGCTCCATCGATATAATGCTGCAGATGATGCCGTTTTTGGCTCCGTCATTTCGGGACGCCCGTCAGCGATTGACGGGATTGAATCAATGGTCGGCTTGTTTATCAATACTGTTCCAGTGCGAATCCGATCTGCGGAAGGCATAACGTTTTCTTCGCTGGTCAAATCCGTGCAGGAGGATATTTTATCATCTGAACAGCATGGCTATTATCCGCTTTATGAGATTCAAAACCATAGTCCATTGAAGCAAGGGTTGATCGATCATATTTTTGTTTTTGAAAATTACCCTGTACAGCTTCATCAGGCATTAAGCGTGGAGAGTGAAAATGACGAAGGCGCTCTGAAGCTGAGTGACATTTCAATGTCGGAACAAACCAATTACGACTTTAATATCGTTATCGTTCCGGGAGAATCATTTTATATCAAATTCAGCTACAACGCAGACGTTTACGAGCGGGAGGAGATGCTGAGAATTCAGGGGCATCTAAAGCAAGCACTGGATTGCATTTTGACAAATCCCGATGTTGCCGTCAGTGACATCAATATCGTGCCGCCGGAGGAGCAACAGGTTATCCAATTGTTTAACGAAACTGAGCGTCCTTATGTGAACAAAACAATACCTCAATTGTTCGAGGAACAAGCTCACAAAACACCTGAAGCTGCTGCATTGAAAATGGGAGACGAATGCTGGACCTATCGCCAATTAAATATAAGAGCCAATCAGATTGCGCACGCCCTGATAGAAAAAGGTGTTGGATCTGGAGATATCGTTGCTGTAATGATGGGCCGGTCAATGGAAATGCCTGCAGCTTTGCTTGGGATTTGGAAAGCAGGCGGCGCTTATATGCCGCTTGATCCACATTTTCCAGCAGAACGTCTTTCTTTCCTGCTGAAGGACAGTCAAGCGGCTCAATTGCTGATAGAAGAAGACCTTATTTCCTTGATCCCTCCGTCCTATGAAGGAAATACGATAACGATAGAACATACAGAAAGTTACCAAACAGAAGCGCCAAATATGCCGCCAGGTGACCTAGCCTACTTGATCTATACGTCGGGAACGACGGGGCGCCCTAAAGGGGTTTTAGTTGATCATCACGGTATTGCCAATACATTGCAATGGAGACGGGAAGAGTATGGCATGACCGAACAGGATATATCCCTCCATTTGTTTTCGTACGTGTTTGACGGCTGTGTAACGAGCTTATTTACCCCGCTTTTATCTGGTGCGTGCGTACTGCTGACAACAGATGACGAAGCGAAGGATGTGCTGGCCCTTAAGCGAAAAATAGCCCGTTATAAGGTCAGCCATATGATCATTGTTCCTTCCCTGTACAGGGTGTTATTGGAAGTGATGACTGCTGACGATGCAAAAAGTCTTCGTATTGTGACATTTGCGGGTGAAGCGGTCACGCCTGATCTGCTTGAGTTGAGTCAAATGATTTGTCCTTCTGCAGAACTGGCAAATGAATACGGGCCCACAGAAAACAGTGTGGCAACAACAATATTGCGGCATCTGAATGAAAAAGAGAGGATCACGATCGGACACCCGATCAGAAACACAAAAGTATTTGTTTTGCACGGAAATCAAATGCAGCCGATCGGCGCGGCGGGTGAACTGTGTATTTCCGGCGCGGGTCTTGCGAGAGGATACTACAATCAGCAAGAGCTGACACAGAAAGCATTCTCCGATCATCCATTCCTTGAAGGGGAACGTTTATACCGAACAGGTGATGCAGGCCGCTTTTTGCCTGATGGAACGATTGAATATATTGGACGTTTTGATGATCAAGTAAAAATTAGGGGTTACCGTATTGAACTGAGAGAGATTGAAACAGTTCTTCGACAAGCACCGGGGGTAAAGGAAGCCGCGGTACTGGCCCGTGATGTTTCTGCTGAGGAAAAGGAGCTTGTTGCTTATATCGTTCCAGAAAAGGGAAACAGCCTCCCAGATTTGTATCAGCATCTTGCCGGGACATTGCCGTCCTATATGATCCCAGCAAGTATTATCAACATCGGCCGGATGCCATTAACATCCAGCGGCAAGCTTGACAGGTTTGCGCTTCCTGAACCAGAAAACAATACGAGTGTCACATATATGGCGCCCCGAACCTTAATCGAAGCTGATCTCGCACATATTTGGGAAGATGTGCTGAATAAACAGCAAATCGGCATTCGTGATGATTTCTTTCAGTTAGGCGGACAGTCCTTAAAAGCGGCCGCACTGGTATCAAGAATACATAAAAAGCTTAATGTCGAGCTGCCGCTCAGTGAGGTGTTTTCATATCCGACGGTTGAAAGCATGGCGGGCAAATTGATGAGCTTAAAAGAACACGCTTTTACACAGATTGAACCTGCGGATCAAAGAGATGTCTATCCACTGTCTTTCTCGCAAAAACGATTATATGCTCTTCATCAGCTGGCAGATGACAGCACAGGCTACAACATGCCAGCTGTACTTGAATTACGCGGAAATCTGAATCGCCAGCGGTTGAGAAGCGTTCTCGCAGAACTTGTGAATCGGCATGAAGCATTACGGACTGTTTTTGTGCTTGACAGAGACGAGCCTGTGCAGATCATTTATCCAGAGATAGCTTTTGATCTAAAAGAGCTTGAAATGGAATCAGAACAAATGCTTGAGTCTGCAATCGAGACTTTTATCAAACCGTTTGATCTATCATCCGGTCCGCTTTTTAGAGCATGTGTCATTACAATGGGCAATAATCGCGGCTTTTTGCTGCTCGATATGCACCATATTATTGCCGACGGTGTCTCGATGAGCACTCTTGTCCAAGAATTTACTGACTTATATTGCGGAAAAGAGTTGCCAGCTTTAAACCTGCATTATAAGGATTTTGCTGTTTGGCAGCAAGAGAAGCACCCGAAAGAGCTATACAAAAAACAGGAGGCCTACTGGCTCGGTCAGCTTGGCGGGAGTCTTCCTACACTAGAATTACCGCTTGATAAAACAAGGCCGCGTCTCCCTGATTTCAGCGGTGGAACAATTGAAGTCAACATTGATAAAGACATGGCTGATGAACTGCACCGTTTAATGGCTGAAACGGGAACAACATTGTATATGATTCTTCTGGCTGTCTATTCTATTTTGTTATCTAAGCTAAGCGGGCAAGAGGATATTGTTGTCGGTTCGCCTGCTGCCGGAAGACCGCACGCTGATCTGGAGCGCGTCATCGGGATGTTCGTCAATACATTGGCGATGCGCAGCCAGCCCGAGGGCCACAAAACGTTCAGCTCCTATTTGCAGGACATTCGCCACCTGGCTCTGACCGCTTACGAGCATCAGGATTATCCTTTTGAGGAGCTGGCAGATAAGCTCGATACAAATCGGGAGGTAAATCGCAACCCGCTGTTCGATGCGATGCTTGTGCTTCAAAGCAGTGAAGATTTTCGGTTCGAAGTGCCTGGTCTGTCGATTTCGTCTGTCACTCCTAAACATGATATATCTAAATTCGATTTAACATTACACGCTGAGGAGCATCCGAGTGGAATACGCTGCCGTTTTGAATACAGCACTGCTCTTTTTGAAGAAGAAACCATTACGCAGTGGGCATCCTATTTTATTGAATTGGTGAAAGGGGTAACGGCGGATACCGAGATGAGAATTTCGGACATGCAATTGCTTCCTGCTGCAGAGCGTAGGTTGCTCCTTGAAAAAATGGGGCAGTATGCAGCTTATCCCAGAAATGAAAACATAGTAAGCTTATTTGAAAAGCAAGCCGCTAAATATCCGGAGCATATCGCAGTGGTGTGCGGCCATTCTCAGCTTACGTATCGAGACCTGAATGAAAAAGCCGAGCGGGCAGCTGCTATGCTGATCAAACAAGGGGTGAGAATTGGCGATATCGTCGGTCTGATGCTCGATCGGTCACCTGATATGATCATTGGCGTTTTATCGATTTTAAAAGCTGGCGGGGCCTATTTGCCGATTGATCCTGAATATCCCAAGGAGCGTATTAGCTTTATGCTCAATGACAGCGGAGCAAAACGGCTGCTGACAGAGCGCGGTCAAAACAAACCTGCAGACTACACCGGGCATATTTTGTATATCGATGAATGTGAAAACGACTCAATTCCGGCTGATGCAAACATTCAAGAAATAGTAACAGATCAGCCCGCATACGTGATATACACATCTGGAACGACTGGCCAGCCAAAGGGCGTCATTGTCGAGCACCGCAATGTGATCAGTCTCTTGAAGCATCAAAACCTGCCTTTTGAATTTAACCATGAAGACATCTGGACGTTATTTCATTCTTATTGCTTTGATTTCTCTGTATGGGAGATGTTCGGTGCACTATTGAACGGAGGTACATTAGTCGTGGTCTCTAAAGAAACAGCCCGTGACCCCCATGCATTCCGATTATTGTTAAAAAAAGAACGCGTCACTGTACTCAATCAGACCCCGACTGCTTTTTCCGGCTTGATGCTTGAAGATCAAAATCATACAGATCATTTAAACATCCGCTACGTGATTTTTGGCGGCGAAGCCTTACAGCCCGGATTGCTTCAAAGCTGGAATGAAAAATATCCTCATACTGATTTGATTAATATGTACGGTATTACAGAAACAACGGTCCATGTAACATTCAAAAAATTGTCCGCAGCAGACATTGCAAAAAATAAAAGCAATATCGGACGGCCGCTTTCAACTCTGCAGGCTTATGTGATGGATGCTCATATGAATCTGCAGCCGATCGGAGTTCCAGGGGAGCTGTATATAGGCGGCGAAGGTGTGGCACGGGGATATCTCAACAGAGATGAGCTGACCGGTGACCGTTTTGTATCCAATCCTTATCTTCCGGGAGACAGATTATACCGAACAGGAGATCTTGCTAAGCGCCTGTCAAATGGCGAGCTGGAATACTTAGGCCGCATTGATGAGCAGGTGAAAGTCAGAGGGCACCGTATTGAGTTAGGCGAAATCCAAGCGGCACTTCTTCAGTATCCAATGATTAAAGAGGCGGCTGTCATTACCAGAGCAGACGAGCAAGGGCAAACAGCTATATATGCATATATGGTGATAAAAGATCAACAGGCTGCGAATATATCAGACATCCGAACTTACCTAAAAAACGCCTTGCCTGACTTTATGCTGCCTGCCCGTATGATACAAATTGACAGCATCCCGGTGACTGTTAATGGAAAGCTCGATCAGAAAGCCCTGCCAGAGCCTGAAAAACACGCTTATACAGCTGATGATATCAGTCCTAGAAATGAGATTGAAACGGTGATGGCTGAAATTTGGGAGGAGCTTCTTAATGTAGATGAGCTGGGTGTAAGCGCCAATTTCTTTGAGCTTGGCGGAGACTCTATTAAAGCGCTGCAGGTTTGTGCCAGACTGAAGCAGCGTGGATTTGAAACGACAGTACGTGAGATGTTTGAACATCAGACTCTTGGTGAACTGTCCGCCCGGGTTCGAAAAGACGTACGCGCCATTGACCAAGGCCCGGTCAAAGGCGAGATTACTTGGACACCTATCCAGCAGTGGTTTTTCTCACAATCTCTGGAAAGCCATCATTTTAACCAATCCGTTATGATCTACCGGGCTGAACGATTTGATGAGGCTGCGCTTAGAAAAGTACTAAAAAGCCTTGTGACTCATCATGATGCACTGAGAATCGTATGCCGGCATGAAGATGGCAGGCAGGTGCAGATAAACAGAGGGATAGATCTTTCAGATGAGGAGCTATATGCACTTGAACTGTTTGATGTAAAGGATAGCCTAACAGAAGCACGGAACACGATTGAGGAAGCAGCCAGCCGGATGCAAGAACATATTCGTTTGGAAACCGGCCCCTTGCTTCACGCTGGATTGTTTAGAACCGAGAATGGTGACCATTTATTTCTGACGATTCATCACTTAGTTGTTGATGCGGTTTCCTGGCGAATTTTGTTCGAGGATTTTTCAGGTGCTTACAAACAGGCAGTCTCAGGAGAATCTATTAAACTGCCGCAAAAAACAGATTCATATTTAACGTATTCACAAAGAATAGCTGACTACTCTAAAAGCCGCCAGGTGCAACGCGAAGCAGCGTACTGGGATGAGTGCGAGAGCCGTCACATCCAGCCTATTCCAAAAGACAATGACGCAGCATCTAACACATTCAAAGATACAGAAGTGATTGATTTTGAGCTATCTCGCCATCACACAGAATTACTATTAACGGCTGCACATAAAGCTTACAGCACGGAGATGAATGATATCCTTCTGACAGCTTTAGGTCTTGCTTTGCAGAAATGGACGGGAAATAACCAATTTAAAATCAGCATGGAGGGCCACGGAAGGGAATCATATCTTGAGGACATCGATATTAGCAGAACTGTTGGCTGGTTCACCTCCATTTATCCTGTGTGGCTTGATATGAGAGATTCCGATCATAAGGACAAAGAAGAGCGGCTGGGCCACCTTATTAAACAGACAAAAGATATGCTGCACCGTATACCGCATAAAGGCGCGGGCTACGGCGTGCTGAAATATATCAGCAAAAGATGGGGCTCTCAGAAAAACAGCCCAGAAATCAGCTTTAATTATTTAGGCCAGTTTGATCAGGATATTCAATCAAATGCCTTTGAGGTGTCTGACATCAAGCCAGGAAATGAGATCAGCCCGAACTGGGAGCGTCCTTATGCACTGGATATCAGCGGCGCCGTTTCTTCGGGGTGCCTGAACATGCACATCATCTATAACAGGGTTCAATTTGAGGAAAAAACAATCCAAACATTTTCCAGGCATTTTAAACAGACTCTGGAAAATATCATTGAGCATTGTACCGGCAAAGAAAACCGAGAGTGGAGCGCATCTGATTTCACTGATGAAGACTTAACGCTTGATGAATTGAGTGAGATCATGGGAGCCGTCAACAAACTATAGGAGAGGAGATTCACTGATGCCGCAGCAACCTGAAATACAGGATATATACCCTTTGTCATTTATGCAGGAAGGGATGCTTTTTCACTCATTGTATGATGAGCAGTCGAGAGCTTATTTTGAACAGGCTTCTTTTACGATCCATGGACAGCTTGACTTGGAGCGTTTCCAGAAAAGTATGGATGCTGTTTTTGACAGGTACGATATCTTTCGAACAGCATTCATCTATAAAAATGTAGCCAAACCTCGTCAAGTCGTGCTCAAGCAACGTCATTGCCATGTTCATGTTGAAGATATTTCTCATCTCAATGAAAAAGATAAAGAACATTGTACAGAGGCATTCAAAGAACAGGACAAATCAAAAGGCTTTGATCTCCAAACGGATGTACTGATGAGAATATCTATTTTAAAATGGGCGCCTGATCATTATGTCTGTATCTGGAGCCACCATCATATTTTAATGGATGGCTGGTGTTTAGGCATCGTCATTAAAGACTTTCTCCATCTTTATCAAGCGCTTGGAAAAGGGCAATTTCCTGATTTGCCTCCCGTACAGCCGTACGGGACGTATATTAAATGGCTGATGCAGCAAGAGCGTGAAGAAGCAGCTGAGTATTGGAAAAAAAGGCTTCAGCATTTCGAAAAAGCTTCGCCTCTGCCAAAAAGAACAGATCAAATGTCGGACGGGACATTACAGCAGATCACGTTTACCATTCCTGAAAAAGAAACCTCCGAATTACAGAAAATCGCTGCAGCATGTGGTGCGACACTTAACACTGTTTTCCAAGCTTTATGGGGAATCATGCTCCAAAAGTTCAATCGCCGCGACGATGCTGTGTTCGGATCAGTTATATCAGGCAGACCTTCTGAGCTAAAAGATGTGGAAAACATGGTCGGACTTTTTATCAATACCATTCCTATTCGAGTCCAAAGTGATTTTCTGTCTTTTTCTGACCTAGTCAGTGGAATGCAAAAGGACATGACTGAAGCAGAAGCGTATAGTTACTTCCCTTTATATGACATTCAGGCGCAGAGTGCTCTTAAACAAGAGCTGATTGATCATATTATCGTCTTTGAAAATACACCTACTCAACAAGAGATTGAAGAGCTGAATCAAGCTGGATCATTTGATTTCTCCGTAAAAGATTTTGAGATGGAAGAGGTAACTAATTATAGATGCAGTGTCAAAGTGATTCCAGGGCGTACTTTGTACGTTCGGATTCATTTTCATACAGGCACTTATCAACCAAATATGATGTCCGAAATAAAAGATTATTTACAGCACATGATCTCTGACGTCATCTCTGATCCATCTCTTCCTGTGTCAAAGATGACATTGCTAGATGAGGACAAAACACGGAAAATCGTTTCTCAAAATAACAGGACAGTATCTGTTTCACCTGAAGCGCCAACCCTGCATGGCCTGTTTGAGCGACAGGCGGCTTTCACACCGGAGCGGCTGGCCATTCGCTTTTCAGGCGGTTCGCTGACATACGCTGAGCTTGATATGTATGCCAGCCGGCTGGCTGCGCACCTTGCGGCACGCGGCGTCACAAACGAAAGTATCGTCGGTGTCCTGTCTGAACGCTCACCTGACATGCTGATCGCTGTCCTTGCTGTATTGAAGGCCGGAGGGGCGTATTTGCCGCTTGATCCTGCGTATCCAAGGGAGCGGCTGAGCTACATGCTGAAAGACAGCGGGGCATCGCTCTTGCTGACACAGCCGGGATGCTCCGCACCAAACTTTTCTGGCGAAACGCTTGAAGTGGACATGACATCTCTTGCGAGCGAAAAAGCAGAAAACCATGAGTTTACTCCTGCTGACGGCGGATCTCTCGCCTATGTCATCTATACATCAGGCTCTACCGGGCAGCCGAAAGGAGTGGCCGTTGAGCACCGCCAGGCTGTTTCCTTTCTGACCGGCATGCAGCACCAGTTTCCGCTTTCGGAAGATGACATTGTCATGGTGAAAACCTCTTTTTCCTTTGATGCGTCTGTGTGGCAGCTGTTTTGGTGGACTCTTTCCGGTGCTTCGGCGTATCTGCTTCCGCCCGGCTGGGAAAAAGACCCCGCGTTGATCGTACAAGCCATTCATCAGGAAAACGTGACAACGGCTCATTTTATTCCGGCTATGCTGAACAGCTTTCTCGATCAAGCGGAAATCGAAAGGCTGAGTGACAGGACAAGCCTGAAGCGTGTATTCGCCGGAGGTGAACCGCTTGCGCCGCGTACGGCAGCCCGTTTTGCTTCTGTATTGCCGCAGGTATCATTAATCCATGGCTACGGGCCGACAGAAGCAACGGTAGACGCGGCATTTTACGTGTTGGATCCAGAGCGGGACAGGGACCGCTTGCGGATCCCGATTGGAAAGCCCGTACCCGGTGCGCGTTTGTATGTTTTAGATCCGCATTTAGCCGTACAGCCTTCTAGTGTCGCCGGCGAACTGTACATTGCCGGAGCGGGTGTTGCCAGAGGTTATTTGAATCGGCCGGCATTAACGGAGGAGCGTTTTCTTGAGGACCCGTTTTACCCGGGTGAACGCATGTACAAAACCGGGGATGTGGCGCGCTGGCTCCCTGACGGGAATATTGAATTCCTCGGGCGGTTGGATGATCAGGTGAAAATCCGCGGCTACCGGATTGAGCCGGGAGAAATTGAAGCGGCACTAAGAAGTATAGAAGGTGTAAGAGAAGCGGCTGTTACCGTACGGACAGACAGCGGCGAGCCGGAATTATGCGCTTATATAGAAGGGCTCGGAAGAAACGAAGTGCGGGCACAGCTTGAAAGACTGTTGCCGGGCTACATGGTCCCAGCCCATATGATAGAGATGGAACAGTGGCCGGTTACGCCAAGCGGAAAGCTCGACCGAAACGCCCTGCCAGCTCCTGGCGGAGCGGCAGATGCGGAGACCTACACAGCGCCGAGAAACGTGACTGAGATGAAGCTTTCTCAGCTGTGGGAGGACGTGCTGAAAAATGGCCCTGTCGGGATTCACGACAACTTTTTTGACCGCGGGGGACATTCCTTAAAAGCAACGGCGCTTGTCTCACGGATCGCCAAAGAATTCGATGTACAGGTGCCGCTAAAAGATGTGTTTGCCCATCCGACAGTAGAAGGACTGGCTACCGTTATCCATGAAGGAACGGACAGTCCATATGAAGCGATTAAGCCCGCTGAAAAGCAGGAAACCTATCCGGTTTCCTCTGCCCAAAAGCGGATTTATGTCCTTCAGCAGCTGGAGGACGGAGGGACAGGCTACAATATGCCGGCTGTGTTAGAGCTCGAAGGGAAGCTCAACCCTGAAAGGATGGACAGAGCTTTCAAAGAGCTGATCAAGCGGCACGAGTCGCTTCGGACCGCCTTCGAACAGGACGCAGGGGGCGATCCGGTGCAGCGCATCCATGACGAGGTGCCATTTACGTTACAGCCTACAGCTCTCGGCGCACGAACCGAAGAGGAGGCCGCAGCCGCATTTATCAAACCGTTTGATCTCAGCCAAGCGCCGCTGTTCCGTGCCCAAATCGTAAAGGTATCAGATGAGCGGCACCTATTGCTGGTTGATATGCATCACATCATTTCAGACGGTGTTTCCGTCAACATTCTGATTCGGGAATTCGGCGAGCTGTACAATAATCGGAAGCTTCCGGCACTGCGCATTCAATATAAAGACTACGCCGTATGGCAAGAAGGATTTAAAACAGGGGACGCGTACAAAATGCAGGGGGCGTACTGGCTGAAGCAGCTCGAGGGCGAGCTGCCTGTGCTGGATCTTCCGGCTGATCATGCCCGCCCGCCGGTGCGAAGCTTCGCGGGTGACAAGGTCTCATTTACGCTGGAACCAGAGGTTACATCAGGCCTTCACAAGCTGGCACGAGAAAACGGAAGCACACTGTACATGGTGCTCCTTGCGGCTTACACCGCGTTCTTGTCACGCTTAAGCGGACAGGAAGATATCATCGTTGGCTCGCCAATTGCCGGCCGGCCGCACAAGGATCTTGAGCCGATACTCGGCATGTTTGTGAACACGCTGGCGCTGCGGACACGCCCGGAGGGCGGGAAGCCGTTTGTACAGTATTTGCAGGAAGTGCGCGACACTGCATTGGAAGCCTATGAACATCAGGATTATCCGTTCGAAGAGCTTGTCGATAAGCTTGAATTGACAAGGGATATGAGCCGGAATCCGCTGTTTGATGTGATGTTTGTTCTTCAAAACATGGATCAGGAATCGTTGGAGCTGGATGAACTTTGTCTCAAACCTGCAGCAAACAATGGGCATCAAACGTCCAAATTTGATTTAACCCTATATGCCCAAGAACAGCCCCACGGTTTGCTGACGTTCCAAATGGAGTTTAGTACTGACTTATATAAGAAAAAAACGATAGAAAAGTGGCTTCAATACTTCATCAATATGTTACTCTCCATCATCAAAGACAACAAAGCCGCTCTCGGAACAATAAATATCCTGAATGAGGATGAGACCCATTACCTTATCCACGAGCTCAATCGTACAACAATAGATTATCCAAGAAATGAAACCATCAGCAGACTCTTTGAAATGCAGGCAGAACAAACGCCTAATGCTGTAGCAATTGTCAGCGACACCCAAGTATTCACTTACGAGGACCTGAACAGCTGGGCAAATCAAATTGCCTCAGTTCTACAGATAAAGGGCGTAGGGCCTGATAGTGTTGTAGCCTTGTTGACAGGCAGAACACCAGAACTCATTGCAGGAATGCTGGGCATTCTAAAAGCCGGGGGAGCCTATCTGCCTATTGCTTCTGATCTGCCTGTTGAACGAATAGCTTATATGCTGTCAGACAGCGGGGCGGCATTACTCCTTCAATCTGAAAAAACAGAAAAACAACTATTAGACATTGAATGTGAACAAATCATAATCGAAGATATTCAAAAGCAAGGAAAAACGAAGAACGTTGATTCTTCAGCAGGGCCACATTCACTCGCATATATCATTTATACTTCTGGATCAACCGGTAAACCAAAGGGTGTCATGATTGAGCAGCGAAGTGTAATTCGTCTTGTTAAAAACAGCAATTATATTACATTTACACCTGAAGACCGCCTTCTGATGACATCATCAATCGGTTTCGACGTTGGGTCATTTGAAATTTTCGGACCGCTGCTAAATGGTGCCGCTTTGCATCTGTCCGATCAACAAACATTTCTCGATTCCCATCAGCTTAAGAGGTACATAGAACATCAAGGAATCACAACGATTTGGCTGACATCTTCTCTATTCAATCATTTGACAGAACAAAATGAACAAACATTTTCACAGCTGAAACATTTGATTATAGGCGGAGAAGCTTTGTCGCCGAGCCACGTCAATCAAATCAGAAATGTCTGCCCTGAAGTATCTATATGGAATGGATATGGCCCTACCGAAAATACAACTTTTTCGACATGCCTTCACATTCAAAAAACATATGAACTTTCCATTCCGATCGGGCGGCCGGTTGGTAATTCCACCGCTTATATCTTAAATCAATGGGGAGTGCTGCAGCCGGTCGGAGCTGTCGGTGAACTTTGTGTCGGCGGAGATGGCGTCGCCAGAGGATATTTGGGCCGTCCTGATTTAACGAAAGAGAAATTTGTCCCACATCCATTTGCACCTGGCGATCGACTGTATCGCACAGGTGATCTGGCGCGCTGGCTTCCTGATGGCACAATTGAGTACATTGGCCGTATTGATGATCAAGTAAAAGTCAGAGGCTATCGGGTGGAGCTGGGTGAAATCGAATCAGCGCTTCGTCAAATAGACGGGGTCAAAGAAGCCGCAGTGTTAGCACGTACAGCCCAGACCGGGAGCAAAGAGCTGTTTGGCTATATCAGCGTAAAAGCAGGCACGAATGCTGAACAAGTGCGTTCACTTCTCGCGCGTTCGCTGCCAAACTATATGATCCCGGCGTACATTATTGAAATGGAGACTCTTCCGCTCACATCAAACGGCAAATTGAACCGAAAAGTACTTCCTGAACCAAATTTCACATCTAAACAAACGTACGCTCCGCCTCGAAATGACCTTGAAGACCAACTTGTGTTGATCTGGCAGGAGGTTCTCGGCATCCAGAGGATCGGAATAGAGGATTCGTTTTTTGAATTGGGCGGAGATTCAATCAAAGCCCTTCAAGTTTCTGCACGCCTTGGGCGCTATGGACTAAGCTTGCAGGTAAGTGATTTATTCCGTCATCCAAAGATAAAGGACTTATCACCATTTATCCGTAAGTCAGAGAGAATCATAGAGCAAGGACCCGTTCAGGGAGACGTTCCTTGGACGCCTGTTCAGCAATGGTTTTTTTCACAAGATATTGAAGAAAGACACCATTTCAATCAGTCTGTCATGCTATTCCATTCTGGACGTTTGTCTGAAAACGCCCTTAGACCAGCCTTGAAAAAACTGGCGGAGCATCATGATGCGCTTCGGATGGTTTATCGCAACGATGATAGGCGATGGATTCAAATCAACCAAGGCATTCATGAGTCACAGCTATACAACTTAAGAATCTCTGATCTTTCACAGTCAGAAAGCGGCTGGGAGACGAAAATCAAACAAGAAGTTGCAGATCTTCAGCAAAGCATCAATTTACAGGAAGGACCATTGTTGCACGCCGCTTTGTTTAAAACACTGACCGGAGATTACTTGTTCCTTGCGATCCATCACCTTGTCGTTGATGGTGTCTCATGGCGGATTTTGCTGGAGGATTTGTCAGCCGGATATCAACAAGCTGCTGCAGGCCAGACGATCCAGCTTCCGCCTAAAACGGATTCCTACCAGGAATACGCAAGACGCATACAGGAATATGCCCAAAGCAGTAAGCTGATTCGCGAAGAGGCGTATTGGCGAAGTGTAGAAGAACAGCAAGCCGCAGAACTGCCCTATGAAATACCGCATCATGTGAACATCGACTTCAGCAAAAGGGACTCATTAAGCTTTTCACTGACTGAAGCAGACACCGCCGTCTTGCTGCAAAACGTCAATCACGCCTATGGCACAGATACACAAGATATTCTGTTAACCGCAGCATCCTTGGCGATTTGTGAATGGACAGGAGGAAGCAAGCTCCGTATCGCTATGGAAGGACACGGGAGAGAACACATTCTGCCAGAGTTAGATATCAGCAGGACGGTCGGCTGGTTTACATCCATGTACCCGGCCCTCATAAGCTTTGAAAATCATAGGGATGAGCTCGGAACCTCAGTAAAAACCGTTAAAGATACACTGGGCCGGATACCAAACAAAGGGGTAGGTTACGGTATGCTGAAATACCTTACACACCCTGAAAATAAAAGCATTACGTTTTCAAAAACACCTGAAATCAGCTTTAACTATTTGGGCCAGTTCAACGACATCGAAAGACAGGACACCTTCCGCCCATCAAGCCTTGGTAGCGGAAAGGATATCACTCATACATGGAAGCGTGAGCAAATCATCGAGATGAGCGCAATGGCAGCAGACAAAAAGCTCCATTTCAATCTTAGTTATCCGCCAGCCCGCTTTCACAAAAACACAATGGAGCAGCTTATTAACAGGATTGAACACTTTTTGCTGGACATTATGAAACACTGCGCCGGTCAACAGAAAGCAGAAAAGACACTGAGCGATTTCAGCAGTCAATCATTAACGGCAGAGGACTTGGACAGCATATCCAGCTTGGTGGAAGAATTGTAGAAAATCGTGACAGGGAGACATGAACATGACAAAAGCGAATTCAATTCAGGATATTTATCCGCTGTCTTACATGCAGGAAGGGATGCTTTTCCATTCCCTCCTGCAAAAAGATTCACAGGCATATGTTGAGCAAGCTTCTTTTACAATAGAAGGAAAAGTCAACCCGCAGTTTTTTCAAAACAGCATCAACGCTCTTGTAGAAAGACATGATATTTTCAGAACGATTTTTATCAGCCAAAATGTTTCCTCCCCCCAGCAGGTTGTTCTGAGAGAACGAAATGTCATCGTCCTGGAAGAAAACATTACTCATTTAAACGAGGCGGAGCAATCACAGTTTATCGAGCAATGGAAAGAAAAGGACCGGGACCGGGGGTTTCATTTGCAAAAGGATGTGCTCATGCGCATCGCTCTTATTCAAACAGGAGAGAGCCAGTACTCCTGCATTTGGACCTTTCATCATATCATGATGGACGGTTGGTGCCTCAGCATTGTGCTAAAGGAGTTTCTGCATATTTACGCATCTTATGTAAATGCATCCCCTATAACATTGGAGCCGGTCCAGCCATACGGAAAGTATATCAAATGGCTGATGGAGCAAGACAAAGAGCAGGCGGTTTCTTATTGGGACCATTATCTTTCCGGCCACGAACAGCAAACCGTGCTCCCGAAGCAGAAAAAAACAAAGGGAAAAAGCAGGCAGGAACACGTTACATTTTCATTCTCTAAGGAAGAAAGCAGCAGGCTTTCAGAGCTTGCTGCTAGAGAAGAAGTGACACTCAGTACGATTTTCCATACCATTTGGGGCATTCTGCTGCAAAAATATAATAATAACGATGACGCCGTATTCGGTTCTGTCATTTCAGGAAGACCTGCGGAAATCGAAGGCATTGAACATATGGTCGGTCTTTTCATTAATACGATGCCAGTTCGGGTGCAGGGGGCAAAAACGCCATTTCTTCAACTTATAAAAGATATGCAAAAAGACCGTCTTGCCGCTGAAGCGTACAGCTACCACCCTTTATATGAGATTCAATCCCGCTCAGCTGTTAAGCAAGGACTGATTGATCATATTCTCGTATTTGAAAACTATCCGGTGCAGCAAGAGATTCAAATGCTGAACAAACAGGAACATGCTTCTGATCTTTTTCAGATTCATAATTTCACTGTCGCAGATGAAACCAACTACAGCTTTTATCTTATGGTGGCGCCAGGGGAAGAAATTCATATCAAAATGAACTATGATGCGGAGCAGCACGATCGGTCTTTTGTGCTCTCTGTCAAAGAGCATCTTCTGAATGCTGTATCACAAATCTTAAATAATCCGAATCTTCCACCTGAAGAAATCGATATCACGACAGATACTGAAAAGCGGCAGCTGATTGGAGAAATCACAGATCAAACACCAGTTTACGAAACCATCCATGCCATGTTTGAAAAGCAAGCGGAAAAGACACCAGATGCTCATGCTGTAATTGATCAAGCCTGCTCATTAACATACAGAGAACTGAATAAAGCGGCTAACAGATTGGCACGGCATTTACGAATGAAAGGCGTTGTGAGACAGGAACCCGTTGCGATTATGATGGAACGCTCAGCGGCGTTTATCACAGGTGTTCTTGGTATCTTAAAGGCAGGCGGCGCCATTGTTCCGGTTGATCCGCATTACCCGGCTGACAGAATCCGTTATATTCTGCATGATTGCGGCTGTTCGCATGTTGTTTCACAAGCGCATCTTTCCTCATCGTTAGAAGACAATTACATTATCACTCATCCAGAAGATATCGAAAGCAAAGTAGACGGCAGTAACATAAAGTCAGTCAACGATGCTGACGATCTGCTGTATATGATTTATACATCAGGCACAACAGGTAAACCAAAGGGTGTTCAATTTGAGCATCGAAACATGGCTAACTTGCTGAAATTCGAATATACTCACTCCGGCATTGACTTTGAAGCAGATGTTCTGCAATTTGCGACACCTTCCTTCGACGTCTGCTATCAAGAAATATTTTCTGCGCTTCTGAAAGGCGGCACACTCCACATCGTTCCAGAAGACATAAAAAGAGATGTGCCTCAGCTGTTTACATTTATAAACAAGCATCAGACGAATATTGTGTTTCTCCCAACTGCTTTTATCAAAATGATTTTCAGCGAGCGAGAACTTGCGAACTCGTTTCCTGATGGCGTCAAACACCTGATCGCAGCCGGGGAACAATTAATGATTTCAGACCTTTTCCAAAATGTGTTGCGTGAACGCGGCATACACCTGCACAATCATTACGGACCTTCAGAAACTCATGTGGTATCTACGTATACCATTCATCCTGGAGACCCTATTCCTGAGCTTCCGCCAATCGGTAAACCGATAGGCTGTACTGATCTATATATTTTGAATCATCAAAAACAGCTTCAGCCATGCGGCGTACCAGGCGAACTCTATATTTCCGGCGCAAGTGTTGCCAGAGGATATGTCAATCACGATAAACTGACAAGCGACAAATTTTCATCCGACCCATTCAGGCCTGGTGTGATTATGTACCGTACAGGTGATTTGGCCAGACGGCTTGAAGACGGCAACATCGAATATATCGGACGGGCAGACAATCAAGTGAAAATCAGAGGTTATCGAATTGAGCCGCAAGAAATCGAAGTCACGCTAATGAATCATCCGGACATTAGTGAGGCTGCCATTCTCATCTGGCAAGATCAAAACGGTGAACATGAATTATGCGCTTACTATTGCAGTGTACAAAAGCTGAATGCAATAGATTTACGCAGTTATATGGCTAGTGAGCTCCCAGAATACATGATTCCGGCGAAATGGGTATGGGTTGACAGCATACCTCTTACCCCAAACGGAAAAGTAGATCGCGCAGCACTTCCGGAGCCAGATGCTTCAATCAGCGGAAACCCATATACTGCCCCTCGAAATCTGTTAGAGGCAAAGCTTTCGCAACTATTTGAAGATGTGCTAAAGAATGGGCATGTAGGCATCCAAGACAACTTTTTTGACAATGGCGGCCACTCGTTAAAAGCAACAGTGCTTATGTCACGGATCGCAAAGGAATTCCATGTGCAAGTTTCACTTAAGGACATCTTTGCTCATCCGACTGTTGAAGGATTAGCTTTAATCATTCGAGAGGCAGAACAAAATCCGTATGCAGCAATTGAACCAGCAGAAAAACGGGATACATATCCTGTATCTTCGGCCCAAAAACGAATCTATGTGCTTCAACAGCTTGATGAGGGTGTCGCCTATAACATGCCTGCGGTCTTAGAACTGGAAGGTGCACTGGATGTCGCCAAACTGTCTGCTGTATGTAAAGAACTGATCAGCCGGCATGAGCCGCTTCGAACTTCCTTTGTATCCGGAGCTGATGACGAGCCGGTTCAGCGTATCCACACCGAAGTGCCGTTTACGTTAAGTAAAGAGACCACTATCGAGGGATTTGTCCGTCCCTTTGATCTCAGCCAGGCGCCATTATTTAGAGCAGGCCTTATAGAAGTGTCAAACGAGAAGCATGTATTGCTGGTGGATATGCACCATATCATTTCAGATGGCGTATCCGTTCAGCTCCTAATCCGAGAATTTACCGATCTTTATGCAAACCGGCAGCTTAAGCCATTGCGGATCCAATATAAAGATTACGCCGTATGGCAGCAGAAATTTAAAAAGGGAGACTCGTACCAAAAGCAGGAGACTTACTGGCAGCAGCAGTTTAGCGGGGATCTTCCTATACTGGAGCTTCCAACAGATAAACGACGTCCGGCAGAACGGCAATTCATAGGCGGAAAAGTAACCTTTCAATTGGACAAAGAGATCACGGCCCGCATAAAGCGGCTCGCCCATAAAAACAGAAGCACGCTTTATATGACGCTTCTCGCTTTGTATTCAGCCTTTTTGTCTCGGTTAAGCGGTCAGGATGATATCGTGATTGGTTCACCTATCGCCGGACGGCCCCATGCCGACCTTGAAGCTGTTCTTGGGATGTTCGTCAATACACTGGCTCTCCGCACACGCCCGGCGGGTAATAAGACATTTGAGGAATTTCTGAAAGAAGTCAGACAGACGGCACTAGAAGCGTATGATCATCAGGATTACCCGTTTGAAGAGCTTGTGGACAAACTCGGTGTGCAGCGGGAAATGAGCCGGAATCCTTTGTTTGACACAACGCTAGTCCTTCAGAATATGGAACAGCAAAAGCTAAAAATGAATGATGTACAGCTTCAGTGGAACGACTTGGTGCACCCAATATCAAAATTTGATATTTCCCTATACGTTACAGAACATGATTCCGAGCTTTTCTGTCAGTTTGAATACAGTACAGCTTTGTTTGAGAAAGAAACCATCCAAAGGTGGGCCAGCCTTTTCACCACGCTTGTGGAACATACAGCTGCCAGTCCTGAAACAGAATTGGACAATATTCCAATCTTAACAAAAGAAGAAGAGCGAGATCTCATTGAATCATGCCATCTGTTTGAGGAGACGGGCTATTCAATGAATCAAACGCTCCACTATGCACTCGAACAGCAGGCAGCAAAAACGCCTGATCAGACGGCTGTTGTTTTTGAAGATGGAGCGATGACCTACAAAGAATTGAATGAACAGGCTAACCGTATCGCCTGGGAGCTGATCGGACGAGGAGTAAAATCTGAAACAACAGTTGCCATTATGGGAAGGCGTTCGCCTGAAATGCTGATTGGCATTTTTGGCATTCTTAAAGCTGGCGGCGCTTATCTGCCCATTGACCCGGATTATCCGGAAGAACGAATCAGCTTTCTGCTGGAGGACAGCGGTACAAACATTCTCCTGCTTCAGTCTGACGGCCTGCATGTTCCGGCATTTGCATGGGAGATTGTCTATCTCAATCAGACAAATAGCGGGCTGAAACATCGTTTGTCCAATCCGAATGTGGACGTTCTCCCGCAATCTTTAGCATATGTCATCTATACATCCGGCTCTACCGGGAGGCCTAAGGGTGTTGAAGTTGAACATCGATCAGCGGTGAATTTTTTGAATTCCCTTCAGTCCCGTTATCAACTGAACCAATCAGATGTGATTATGCATAAAACATCTTATTCATTTGACGCTTCAATATGGGAACTGTTTTGGTGGTCTTATGCCGGTGCTTCTGTTTATCTGCTTCCTCAGGGAGGCGAAAAAGAACCTGAAGTGATCGTGAAGGCCATAGAAGAACAAAAGATCACAGCTATGCATTTTGTGCCTTCAATGCTCCATGCATTTTTAGAACATATAAAATATCGCTCTGTACCGTTTAAGACAAACAGACTCAAGCGAGTGTTTTCTGGGGGAGAACAGTTGGGGACCCATCTTGTCTCCCGATTTCACGAGTTGCTTCCAAATGTTTCAATAACCAATTCCTATGGGCCAACGGAAGCAACCGTAGAAGCTGCATTCTTTGATTGTCCGCCGCATGAAAAACTTGAACGGATCCCAATTGGAAAACCTGTTCATCATGTCAGATTATATATCCTGAATCAGAATCAGCGGATGCTGCCTTTTGGATGTATCGGTGAACTATACATTGCCGGAGCGGGTGTTGCCAGAGGTTATTTGAATCGGCCGGCATTAACGGAGGAGCGTTTTCTTGAGGACCCGTTTTACCCGGGTGAACGCATGTACAAAACCGGGGATGTGGCGCGCTGGCTCCCTGACGGGAATATTGAATTCCTCGGGCGGTTGGATGATCAGGTGAAAATCCGCGGCTACCGGATTGAGCCGGGAGAAATTGAAGCGGCACTAAGAAGCATAGAAGGTGTAAGAGAAGCGGCCGTTACCGTACGGACAGACAGCGGCGAGCCGGAATTATGCGCTTATATAGAAGGGCTCGGAAGAAACGAAGTGCGGGCACAGCTTGAGAGACTGTTGCCGGGCTACATGGTCCCAGCCTATATGATAGAGATGGAACAGTGGCCGGTTACGCCAAGCGGAAAGCTCGACCGAAACGCCCTGCCAGCTCCTGACGGAGCGGCAGATGCGGAGACCTACACGGCGCCGAGAAACGTGACTGAGATGAAGCTTTCTCAGCTGTGGGAGGACGTGCTGAAAAATGGCCCTGTCGGGATTCACGACAACTTTTTTGACCGCGGGGGACATTCCTTAAAAGCAACGGCGCTTGTCTCACGGATCGCCAAAGAATTCGATGTACAGGTGCCGCTAAAAGATGTGTTTGCCCATCCGACGGTAGAAGGACTGGCTACCGTTATCCGTGAAGGAACGGACAGTCCATATGAAGCGATTAAGCCCGCTGAAAAACAGGAAACCTATCCGGTTTCCTCTGCCCAAAAGCGGATTTATGTCCTTCAGCAGCTGGAGGACGGAGGGACAGGCTACAATATGCCGGCTGTGTTAGAGCTCGAAGGGAAGCTCAACCCTGAAAGGATGGACAGAGCTTTCAAAGAGCTGATCAAGCGCCACGAGTCGCTTCGGACCGCCTTCGAACAGGACGCAGGAGGCGATCCGGTGCAGCGCATCCATGACGAGGTGCCGTTTACGTTACAGACTACAGTTCTCGGCGCACGAACCGAACAGGAGGCCGCAGCTGCATTTATCAAACCGTTTGATCTCAGCCAAGCGCCGCTGTTCCGTGCCCAAATCGTAAAGGTATCAAATGAGCGGCACCTGTTGCTGGTTGATATGCATCACATCATTTCAGACGGTGTTTCCGTCAACATTCTGATTCGGGAATTCGGCGAGCTGTACAATAATCGGAATCTTCCGGCACTGCGCATTCAATATAAAGATTATGCCGTATGGCAAGAAGGATTTAAAACAGGAGATGCGTACAAAACGCAGGAGGCGTACTGGCTGAAGCAGCTCGAGGGCGAGCTGCCTGTGCTGGATCTTCCTGCTGATCATGCCCGCCCGCCGGTGCGAAGCTTCGCGGGTGACAAGGTCTCATTTACCCTGGATCCAGAGGTTGCATCAGGCCTTCACAAACTGGCACGAGAAAACGGAAGCACACTGTACATGGTGCTCCTTGCGGCTTACACCGCGTTCTTGTCACGCTTAAGCGGACAGGAAGATATCATCGTCGGCTCGCCAATTGCCGGCCGGCCGTACAAGGATCTTGAGCCGATACTCGGCATGTTTGTGAACACGCTGGCGCTTCGGACGCGCCCGGAGGGCGGGAAGCCGTTTGTACAGTATTTGCAGGAAGTGCGTGAGACAGCATTGGAAGCCTTTGAGCACCAAGATTACCCGTTCGAAGAGCTTGTCGATAAGCTTGAATTGACACGGGATATGAGCCGGAATCCAGTGTTTGATGCGATGTTAGTTGTTCAAAATAATGATTACGAGCCATTGCATCTTCATGATTTGCAAATGAAGCCGGCACAAGTTTCTCATCTCGTTTCTAAATTCGATTTGACACTACAGGCATCTGAGGGCGACGGAAACATTCATTTCCTTTTTGAATATTCAACCGCATTGTTCGAGAAAACCACCATTGAACGCTGGGCATCGCATTTAACAAATGTACTTAGCATCATCGGTAAAAACCCGGAGGTGACACTCAACCATATCGAAATCCTGACCCAAGAAGAGCGGCACCAGCTGCTTAATGAGTTTAACACCGGGCAGGCGAATCAATACGGAGTTCAAACAATCAGTCAATTGTTTGAGCAGCAAGCCGCACGAACACCAAAAGCTTCTGCACTTGTCAGCGGAGACAAAACACTGACGTATCAAGAGTTGGACGAGTGGTCCAATGGAATCGCACGTGCATTGCGCAGCCGAGGTGTTAAGCCGGACACACCAGTAGGCATCATGATGAATCGTTCGTTCAGTATGATAGCATCCATACTTGGTGTGTGGAAAGCCGGAGGCTGTTACGTTCCCATTGATCCTGAATACCCGACAGAACGGAAACGCTATATCCTCAGCGACAGCGGAACGAAACTGCTGATGACAATAAATGAAGCGGATCGGGGAGTACTTGCTGACTTTGAAGGAGAGATCTTGACGATAGAAAACGTAGAGGCAGACGATAAATCGCCGCTGCCGCAAATGTCGTCTGCCCATCATTTGGCTTATATCATCTATACCTCTGGAACGACGGGCCGTCCAAAAGGGGTAATGGTCGAGCATAAAGGTATTGCCAACACTCTTCAGTGGCGGCGAAACGCTTATGCATTCAACGAGACAGATACCATCCTGCAGCTCTTTTCTTTCTCATTTGACGGCTTTTTAACTAGTATGTTCACACCGCTTTTGTCAGGTGCAAAAGCCGTTTTGCTTTATGAAGAGGAAGCGAAGGATATTCTGGCCATTAAGCATCAGCTGTCTCGTCAACGGATTACACATATGATTATTGTGCCTGTTTTATATCGAGCGCTTTTGGACGTAGTGCAGCCGGAAGATGTAAAGACACTTAGAGTCGTCACACTGGCGGGAGAAGCGGCTGACCGCGAATTGATCGACCGCAGCTTAGCTATATGTCCGCATACCGAACTCGCCAACGAATATGGACCGACAGAAAACAGCGTGGCGACTACCGTCATGAGACATATGGAAAAGCAGGCATACGTAAGCATCGGCCAGCCGATTGACGGGACTCAAGTGCTGATTTTAAATAGCAATCATCAGCTTCAGCCAATCGGTGTTGCGGGAGAGCTTTGTATAGCAGGAACAGGGCTTGCAAGAGGGTACGTCAATCTTCCAGAACTGACAGAGAGAGCATTCACGCAGAATCCATTTAAACCCGAAACACGAATGTACCGAACAGGAGACGCCGCCAGATGGATGGCCGACGGTACACTCGAATATCTCGGAAGAATCGATGATCAAGTCAAAATCAGAGGATACCGTGTAGAAACGAAAGAAATTGAATCGGTCATCCGGTGTATAAATGGTGTAAAAGACGCCGCAGTAGTTGCTCATGTAACAGCGTCAGGACAAACCGAATTAAGTGCTTATGTGGTGACAAAACCAGAGTTGAGCACAAATGCTGTACGCTCAGAATTACAAAACAAGCTGCCGGTGTTTATGCACCCTGCGTTTATTGAAAAACTGGACTCACTTCCATTGTCACCAAACGGCAAGCTGGATCGCGGAGCACTTCCAAAACCTGTATACAACTACGAAGGTGAACGTCCATTCCTCCCGCCAGCCAGCAAAATGGAACAAATACTGGCAGATATATGGAAAGAAGTACTGGGGGCAGAAAAGATCGGAACAGCTGATTCGTTCTTTGAACTTGGCGGAGATTCAATCAAAGCGTTACAGGTATCTGCGCGGCTTCACCGGATAGGCAAGCAAATGGCAATGAAAGATTTGTTTAGCCATCCGACCATTCAAGAATTGGCAGCTTATATCCGTGATTCAGATACAAGTTCCAGCCAAGCTGCGGTTGAGGGAGATGTACAATGGTCGCCTGTTCAAAAATGGTTTCTTTCTCAAGATATAAAAGAAAAACACCATTTTAATCAGTCCGTAATGCTGCATCGAAGCACCTCTGTACAAGAAGACGCACTGCGAAAAACGTTAAAAGCAATAACGTGTCATCATGATGCGCTGCGAGTGGTGTTTACACAGAATGAACAAGGAAAGTGGGATCAATATAATCGGCCGCTCAGTCATTCGGACGACGCGTTGTACGGCCTTCAGATGATTGATTTATCAGCTCCGGACGGCACTGATGGAAATAGAGCGTATGAGCCTATTATCAAACGCCATGTACTTGATATTCAGCAGAAAATGGATTTGAAGAATGGTCCGCTGCTGCAAGCCGGTCTTTTCCACACAATTGACGGTGATTTCTTATTTTTATCTGCTCATCACCTCGTCGTTGACGGCATCTCATGGCGGGTTCTGCTTGAAGATTTGGCTTTAGGGTATCGCCAAGCTGCTGGCGGGGAGGATATCAAACTGCCGCCTAAAACAAGCTCGTTTAAAGCGTACGCGAAAAAGCTCTCTGACTACGCTGAAAGCCAGCAGCTAATGAAGCAGCTCAAGTATTGGCGCGAAGCCGAAGAGTATCAAACAGAGGCATTGCCTTTTGATCAAATCGATGGAACTAGAGCACACGAGGGACAACGGTCCACAATTTCGTTTACCTTAAACGATATAGAGACAGCAGCACTCTTAAAAGACGCCAACAGCGCATATAACACTGATACGCAGGACATGCTGCTCGCTTCTGTCATTCTTGCGCTGCGCCATTGGACCAATCAATCCGCCTTCAAACTATCATTAGAGGGCCACGGGCGAGAGGATGTATTAGAAGGAATAGATGTGAGCCGGACGGTTGGATGGTTTACCGCCATTTATCCGTTATTGATTAAACTGAACGCAGACTTGCCAGACTCGGAAGAATACATGGTTCATGTGCTAAAAACAACAAAAGATACACTGAGACGTGTACCTGACAAAGGATTCGGCTACGGCGTCATTAAATATTTGACTCCGCCTGGCAAAAAAGACATCGATTTCATAGGGGCACCAGAAATCAGCTTCAATTATCTTGGTCAATTTGAAAGCGGCAGCACAGCTGAAGTACCTGAGGAGGACGCCTTCTCATTCTCTCCGCTTGGTGCCGGAGGTGATATCAGCACAACATGGAACCGTGAACAGTCGCTGGATATCAGCGCAATCGCTGCAGAAGGAAAATTGACTGTCAATATGACTTATGACAATGCCCGCTTTCAGCGCAAAACCATCGAACAGCTTAGCGAAACATGCCGTCAATTTTTATTACAGCTGATCGAACACTGCCAGAACAAAAGAGAAACAGAAAAGACGATCAGTGATTTTGATGATCAAGAACTGACCGAGGACGCGCTGCAAGAGATTGCTGATATGCTAAGTTTTCACTAATGAAACCGTGAAGAAAGGTGCAGACACTATGGATAACATTAAAAAAATCAAGAACATTTATCCTCTGAGTCATATGCAGGAGGGAATGCTGTTTCATTCCTTCCTCCGTAAAGAGGAGGGGGCATACGTTGAGCAGTCGCTCTTCACCATTAAAGGAAGCCTCAGCTATGAATGGTTTCAGCGCAGCATTCAAGCCATTATCGACCGCCATGATATTTTCAGAACCGTGTTTTTGCCGCACGTCCCGCATTTGTCGGGACCTCGGCAAGTCGTGATGACAGAACGTGAATTCCATTTGTACAGCGAAGACATTTCCCATCTGCCAACAAACGATCAGAATGAGTATATTGAACGCTTTAAAGAGAAGGACAAACAAAAAGGCTTTGATCTGCAAAAAGACATGCTGATGCGGATTTCTCTATTCAAAACAGCTAAAGATGAACATGTCTGTATCTGGAGTCACCATCATATTTTAATGGACGGATGGTGCCTAGGTATTGTTATGCAGGAATTTATGCAAATTTATCAATCGATTCATGCAGGAAAACCGCTTTCATTAGACCCTGTCCGTCCGTACAGCACCTATATTTCCTGGCTGACAAACCGAGACAAAGAAAAAGCAGCGGCCTACTGGGATACCTATTTAAAAAACTACAGCACTCCATCACCTCTGCCTCGTGTGTCTGATAAAGAAACAAAAGAAGGTTATCACCGTGAAGATTTGATATTTTCATTAAATAAACCACTGACAGACAAGCTGAAAGAGACTGCCAAACAACACAGCGTCACGCTCGCTACCCTTATTCAGGCTGTCTGGGGTGTAATGCTGCAGCAATATAACCGCACAGACGACGTTGTGTTTGGTGCGGTTGTATCAGGAAGACCGTCAGAAATCCCAGGCGTGGAGCAAATGATAGGGTTGTTTATCAATACCATACCGATTCGAATTAAAACACACCAAGACGAAACGTTTCACGAGCTGCTCATACGCTGCCAGAAAGAAATGCTGGAAGCTGAGCCGTTTACCTGCCAGCCTTTATTTGATATTCAGGCAAACACCGCATTAAAACAGGAACTGATTGATCACATTATCGTCTTTGAAAACTATCCGTTACAGCAGAAAATCGCCGATTCCGCTGATCAAACCGATTCACCGCTGCAAATCGATCAAGTTCAAGTATCCGAGCAATCAGGATATAACTTTAATCTTGTCGTTGCTCCTGGCGAAGAGCTTGTCATCAAGTTCAGCTATAATGCATTCGTTTACGATGCTGCCTGGATCAGCTGTATCAAGAGGCAATTTACGCAAGCGCTTAGCACAGCTGCACAGCACCCTCATATGCCAATTGCTGATTTTTCTTTTCTTGATGCAACAGAAAAAGAGCAGATTGTCACACAGTTCAACAATACAAAAACGGAGTATCCAAAGAATCATACAATTATCGATTTATTTCGCGAACAAGCAGAAAAGACGCCAGACCATACCGCACTTGTGTATGGCAATATGTCTATTTCGTATAAAGAGCTTGATAAACGCTCTAATGCGCTCGCCAGAGAGTTAATTCAAAAGGGATTTCGGAAAAACGAGACAGCCGGAATATTGGCTGCACATTCTCCCGAATTCATGATCAGTGTGCTTGCCGTATTAAAAGCAGGGGGAGCATACCTCCCGCTTGATGCGGAGCTTCCGCCTGAACGAGTCAGCTTTATGCTTGAGGAAACGCAGGCAAAAATGCTGATTGTTCAAAAGGGATTGGAGCAAAACGCTGCGTTCTCAGGAACATGTATCATTTCAGATGCGCAGGGATTGATGGAAGAGAACGATATCCCTATTAATATCAGCTCCAGCCCGGATGATCTTGCGTACATCATGTATACCTCAGGATCAACAGGCCGGCCGAAAGGGGTCATGATCACGAATCGCAATGTCGTGTCCCTTGTCAGCAACAGCAATTACACGTCTGCGTCCGGTGATGACCGGTTTATTATGACTGGATCTATCAGCTTTGACGCCGTCACCTTTGAAATGTTCGGGGCGCTTTTAAATGGCGCAAGCCTTCATATCATTGATAAATCGACAATGCTGACACCTGATCGGTTTGGAGCGTATTTGCTTGAAAATGGCATCACAGTGCTATTTTTAACGACGGCTCTTTTTAATCAGCTGGCACAGGTACGAGCTGACATGTTTCGCGGACTCCATACGTTATATGTCGGAGGAGAAGCACTCTCTCCTGCCCTGATGAATGCTGTCAGGCACGCCTGTCCAGATCTCGCGCTTCATAATATTTACGGGCCTACGGAAAACACGACTTTTTCAACCTTTTTTGAAATGAAGAGAGACTATGCGGGGCCGATTCCGATTGGAAAACCAATCAGCAATAGCACCGCTTACATCTTAGATACAAAAGGACGTCTTTTGCCAATAGGCGTTCCCGGCGAGCTTTGTGTTGGCGGTGATGGGGTCGCTAAAGGCTATTTGAACAAAGATGACCTGACAAATGCTGTTTTTTCTCCTCATCCTTTCTTGCCTGGAGAAAGAATATACCGTACCGGTGATTTGGCGCGCTGGCTGCCTGATGGAAACTTAGAATACATCAGCAGAATTGACAGGCAAATGAAAATCCGCGGAAAACGAATTGAGCCTGCCGAAATAGAAGCGCGCCTGTTAGAAATGGAAGGCGTTCAAGAAGCAGCAGTGACATTGAGAGAAAAAGATGGAGAGGCGCAGCTGTACACTCATTACGTCGGTGATCACAAAAAAACAGATACGGATTTTCGCGCCGATTTGGCGCGTGTGCTTCCAGACTATATGATCCCGCAGCACTGGGTGCGTGTGGAGCGGATGCCGCTTACCGGAAACGGAAAAATAGACCGCAGCGCGCTGCCTATTCCAGAAAATAAGCCTGCCAAACGACAGGACATCATATTGCCAAGAAACTTGGTTGAAGAAGAATTGGCGAACATTTGGAAGCAAGTCCTCGGTGTTAACACAATCAGTATTGATGATGACTTCTTTGCTATTGGCGGACATTCACTAAAAGCACTGCAAGTCATACATACACTAAAACATCAGCAGCACATTGACATACCGATTGATTTCTTGTTCGAACATCCGACAATCGCTCAGATTGCCGAAAAACTTTATTCTAAACAGCTGACAGCGGCAGATGAACAGCATGTGATCAAACTGAACCAGTACGGCGCGCAAAATCTTTTCTGCTTCCCGCCGATATCAGGATTTGGCATTTATTTCAAAGACCTTGCTTTATTGCTGAATGAGAAGGCAGCCGTATACGGGTTTCACTTTATTGAACAAGACACCCGCATTGAACAATATGTTAATTGCATGACTGACATACAGCCTGAGGGCCCATACGTTTTATTAGGCTACTCTGCAGGCGGAAACCTAGCTTTTGAAGTGGCACAGGCTATGGAGCGCAAAGGATTGGAAGTCAGCGACTTCATTATCGTGGACGCTTATCTAAAAGAACAGCCTTTGCCTATCGATACCGGGAATGACGAATCTGCAGCATATCTGCCTGAAGCAGTCAGAGAAAAGGTGATGAAGAAAAAAAGAAACTATCAGGCATATTGGGCACAATTGCTGAATGAAGGGCACATCAAAGCAAGCATTCATTTCATCGAAGCTGGAATCCGCCCCGAAACCAGCGAGAATACAGGCTTAACGAAATGGGAAGGCGCCTGTGGAAACTATAGTGAGTACACGGGTTTTGGCGCTCATAAAGACATGCTGGAAGGAACATATGCTGAAAAGAATGCTGACATCATCCTCGACATTTTAGAAAAGATCACTTCAAATAAAGCAATCCCGCACAAACAATAGAGCGGATTCGCGGACAGAGGCATTCTCTGTCCGCTTCTTTTTGTATCAAAGAATGGATCGATGACACTAGGGAATGATAACATCATCCTTTTTCTTGGAGGCTTGTCATGGATCATCTATCTTTTCTTACGTTTATCATGCTGATTCTAGCCAGTTACAGGCTGACACATTTGATTGTATTCGACAAAATCACAGAATTTATCCGAAAACCTTTTATGAAAAAGAAAAGGATTGTTGATCAAAACGGGCATGTAGATGAAAAAAGCGTGCCGGCTTCTAACTTTGGATACATGCTCAATTGCTACTGGTGTGCCGGTGTTTGGTGTGCCATCTTGATCGGACTTGGCTATCTATTTTTGCCTCGTATTGCAATACCGCTGATCTTTATTTTAGCCATTGCCGGAGCACAAGCGATCCTTGAAACGGCTGTCGGTGTCGGCGTAAAACTTATTGACGTGTTAAAAAGTCTGCAAACCATGATGAATGATAAAAAGTCCTAAAAGCGGTTCACAACATGCTTTAGGACTTTTTTCGTTTATTTAGTGAGATAGACATTCTGTTAATCACCCTTTTATAGCCCGGGAATACCGTAATAGCGAATAGTGAAAGTGATGTAATGGGGGAGAAGAAACAGAATGAAGGTTTGCCAAAAGTCGATTGTCCGTTTCCTTGTCAGCTTGATCATCGGAACGTTTGTCATTTCCGTTCCGTTTATGGCCAATGCGCAGTCTGACAGGGAGCTGAGAGCCGTATGGATTGCTTCCGTATTAAATATTGATTGGCCGTCCAAAAAAGGGTTATCTGTGAAAGAGCAAAAACAGGAGTATATCAAACTGCTGGACGATGTGCAGAAAATGGGAATGAATGCCGTTATTGTTCAGATTAAACCGACGGCTGATGCCTTTTATCCGTCAGCTTACGGGCCTTGGTCGGAATACTTAACTGGTGTCCAAGGGAAGGACCCGGGCTATGATCCTCTTGCATTTATGATTGAAGAAACCCATAAACGAAATTTGGAATTTCACGCGTGGTTTAACCCTTACCGTATTACAATGAATCATACAGATCTTAATAAATTGTCTGAGAGTCACCCGGCAAGAAAACATCCAGATTGGGTTGCCGCCTACGGAAACCAGCTGTATTATCATCCAGGCATTCCAGAAGCGAGAGATTTTATCGTCAAAGGCATTGAAGAAGTCGTAAAACATTATGATATCGATGCTGTTCATATGGATGATTATTTTTACCCTTATAAAATAGCAGGACAGGAATTTCCTGATCAAGCACAGTATGAACAATACGGAAAAGACGCTTTTTCTAATATCGATGACTGGCGGCGGGACAATGTGAACCAGCTTGTCAAACAAATCAACCAAACAATTAAAGCTGCAAAACCGTATGTCAAATTCGGCATCAGTCCCTTTGGAGTATGGAGAAACGCCGCAGATGACCCGACCGGATCGAATACAAAAGCAGGCGTCAGAAATTATGACGATCTATATGCAGACACAAGGCATTGGATCCAAGAAGGCGACATCGATTATATTGCTCCGCAAATTTATTGGAGTATCGGCTTTAACGCAGCGGCGTACGACGTGCTGGCTGATTGGTGGAGCAATGAAGTCAAAAATAGGCCTGTTCACTTATATATTGGCCAGGCAGCATATAAAATCAATAACAATTTTGATCCGCCTTGGTCCGACCCTGAGGAATATGTGCGGCAAATCACTTTGAACCGCCAGCTTGAACTGGTGAAAGGAAGCATGCATTTCAGCCTCAAGGACCTCAACAAAAATCCGCTTGGCATCAAAGACAGGCTCAGCACCGATCTTTACAGCAAGCCGGCACTGGTTCCGCAAATGCCTTGGCTTGACAATACCGCCCCAAAAAAACCGAAGCTTACGAAAGTCACCGAAGACAAAAACGGCAATCTTCTGCAGATTAAAGATCACCCATCAAATCAAAAAACGAAAGAAACAGCCTATTATGCGATATACAGAGCCGAAGGGAAAAAGCAGAGAACATTGCTGGCAACGCAAAGAAAAACACATGAGCAGCAAACCTTCTTAGATAACACGGCAGATCCTAACAAGAAATATACGTATTATGTCACTTCAGCAGACCGGCTTCATAACGAAAGCAAGGCTTCCAAACGAACAACAAAATAAGAAATGAGAAGGACGGCTTTCTAAGTCGTCTTTTTTTAAAAGTGATTTTGGAGACAGGAAACGATGGTAAACCGCTGTATTTTTTTAAAAAACAAAGGTGAGATTCACATGAATATGGAGGCGGTGTTTGGACATTTTCCATTATTGGAATCTGAGAAACTAGTGCTAAATAAAATCGAAGAGAAACACGTACAGGACGTGTTTTACGTTTTCATTTCTAGTCTGGTTAGTTGCCACATTATTTTTTGTGCTGTTCGGAGATGCTGTGTTGACTGATCCGGCTGAAGAAGCCTTTTTGCCGAACTTTCTTCTCTTGGGAGCGGGCACCGCTCTTGTTTTATGCCTTGTGTTCTTTCTCTATCAAAAACTCGATCAATCACAGTTCGTAGTGATCAAGCTAGGTATATGGGGATCAGCGGTCGGTTTATTGATTGATACGATTTCCCTTTGGAATCTCCCTCATCTTCCCGGCTTTATCAAAGGGCCAAGTTATTGCGTTTGCGATATGGATGGTATGCGCCTACTGCATGTATTTGCTCATTCCGCTGAAATTATCACATAAAAAATGATTCAGTTTTAATTTTCAGACTTTTCTTGTCAGGGAATGATTATAGAACTCGCCTAATAGGATGTTACAAAGATGTGAAGGAGGAAACGATGTGAATTTTGAGCTGACAAAAGAACAACAAATGGTGCGTGAAATGGTAAAAGATTTTGCGAAAAAAGAAATTGCTCCTCACGCTGAACATGTAGATCAAACAGGCGAGTTCCCGATGCAAACATTTGAAAAAATGGGTGAACTCGGTCTGATGGGTATTCCATTTCCAGAAGAATATGGCGGATCTGGCGGTGATACGATTTCATATGCCTTAGCGGTTGAAGAAGTCGGCAAAGCCTGCGGCAGTACTGGATTAAGCTATGCTGCAGCGGTCTCGCTAGGTGCAAGCCCTCTATACTACTTCGGAACAGAAGAGCAAAAACAGACGCATTTGACGCCGCTGGCTTCAGGCACAGCACTCGGATCATTCGGCCTGACGGAGCCAAATGCCGGCTCAGATGCAGGAGGCACTCAAACAAAAGCGATTTCAAATGGTGACGAGTATGTAATCAACGGCGAAAAGTGCTGGATCACTAATGCAAGCTACGCACGCACAGTTATTGTAACCGCCGTAACAGGCAAAAACAAAGACGGAAAAAACATCATCTCCGCATTAATCGTGCCAACTGACACACCAGGACTTACGATTACGAGCCCGTACGATAAAATGGGCGTCCGCGGATCGAATACAGCGGAAATTTTGCTTGAGGATGTAAGAGTGCCTGCGGCCAACTTACTTGGCGATCCAACAAAAGGGTTTAAACAGTTTCTATATACGCTGGACGGAGGGCGAATCTCCATCGCTGCTCTTGCAGTCGGCATTGCCCAAGCGGCCCTTGACGCATCATTGGCATATGCGAAAGAACGAAAGCAGTTTGGACAGCCGATTTCTTCCTTTCAAGCGATTCAATTTAAGCTTGCTGACATGGCGATGGAAATTGATCTGGCACGGCAAATGGTGTTAAAAGCCGCCTGGCTGAAAGACCATAACCGCCCGTTCACCAAAGAAGCGGCGTACGCCAAGCTATTCGCATCTGAAATGGCGACAAGAGCTTGCAATCAAGCCATTCAAATCCATGGAGGTTCAGGCTATATGAAAGAGTATGGGGTGGAACGGATGCTGCGGGACGCAAAATTAATGGAAATCGGTGAAGGCACATCTGAAATTCAGCGTCTCGTGATCGCCAGACAGCTTTTAAAATAAAAATGTAAACGCTTTCCTATCATTAAGAAAGGAGGAACAATGAATGGCTGAACTCATCCATTCCACAATCGGCAGGCTGCTGGAACAAACAGCTGATGCGTATCCCGATCGAGACGCTGTTGTGTATCCAGACCGAAATATCCGTTATACGTACGCTCAATTTAACAGTCTGTGCCGTCAAACCGCTAAAGGTCTCATGCGGATGGGGATTGGAAAAGGAGACCACGTCGCCATATGGGCTTCTAATATCCCTGAATGGCTTGCCGTCCAGTTCGCAACTGCAAAGATCGGAGCCGTGCTCGTAACCGTCAATACCAATTATCAAGCACACGAACTGGACTACTTGTTAAAGCAATCGGATGCCGCCGCGCTTATTATCATGGATTCATACAGGGGCACTTCTTATCCAGACATCGTAAACAGTTTAATTCCAGAACTGCAAGAAGCAAAGCCCGGCCAACTGAAATCTGAACGCTATCCCTTTTTAAAAACGCTGATCTATATTGGCAATAAACGGTTGGCTGGCATGTATCATTGGGACGATACAGAGATATTGGCGAAAACAGTGACAGATGCTGAGCTGGAAGAAAGAATGAACAGCCTGGATAAAGACGATGTGATTAATATGCAATACACATCAGGAACGACAGGGTTTCCGAAAGGCGTGATGCTGACCCATTTTAATGTCATCAATAACGCTGCCAATATCGCTGAATGTATGGTTTTAACCTCTCAAGACCGCATGTGCATCCCGGTTCCGTTTTTTCACTGCTTTGGATGCGTGCTTGGGGTTTTGGCATGTGTATCCGTCGGGGCAGCCATGATACCCGTGCAAGAATTTGATCCCGTTACCGTCCTTAAAACGGTAGAAAAAGAGAAATGCACAGCGCTCCATGGTGTGCCTACCATGTTTATCGCCGAGCTGCATCATCCGGATTTTGATGCATATGATCTATCGACGCTCCGAACAGGAATCATGGCCGGCTCTCCCTGTCCAAGTGAAGTGATGAAAGCTGTGATTGAAAGGATGGGCATGAAAGACATTACGATCGCCTATGGACAAACCGAAGCCTCGCCAGTCATTACGCAAACGAGAGCAAATGATTCCTTCATAAGAAGAGTCGAAACAACCGGCCGCGCCCTGCCACATACTGAGGTGAAAATTGTAGAACCTGGGACATGTCAAGAAGTTCAAAGAGGCATGCAGGGAGAACTGTGCACCCGTGGCTATCACGTCATGAAAGGCTATTATAAAGACAAAGAAGCGACCAGAAAAGCAATCAATCATGACGGATGGCTGTTTACCGGAGATCTTGCTGTCATGGATGAAGACGGGTACTGCCGCATCACCGGAAGATTAAAAGATATGCTCATCAGAGGCGGCGAGAACATTTATCCGCGGGAAATTGAAGAATTTTTATACCGGCATCCCGCTGTTTTAGATGTACAGGTGGTTGGTGTGCCTGACGCCAAATTCGGGGAGGAAGCTGCAGCCTGGATTAAACTGAAAGACGGTAAAAGCGTTTCACCTGATGAGCTTAAAGCCTATTGCAAAGGGACAATCGCCCGCCACAAAATTCCGCGTTATGTTATTTTTACGGATGACTATCCGATGACGGCCTCAGGCAAAATTCAAAAATATAAACTGCGAGAAAAAACGATTGAAATGTTCAACCTATCATCAAGTAAATGAGGTGAAATCATGTTTACAAAAGTACTGATCGCCAACCGCGGAGAAATTGCAATGAGAATTATCCGAACATGCAGCCGTCTCGGCATTAAAACGGTCGCTGTTTATTCAGAAGCAGACAAGGACGCGCTCCATACAAAAGCCGCTACAGAGGCTTATTTGATCGGGGAATCGAGAGTCAGTGAAAGTTATTTAAATATAGAGAGAATCATAAAGACGGCGAAAAAAGCAAATGCCGACGCGATCCACCCTGGATATGGATTGTTATCAGAAAACAGCCGATTCGCTGAACGCTGCAAGCAAGAAAACATCGTGTTTATCGGACCTTCCCCTGATATCATCGCAAAGATGGGCAGCAAAATTGAAGCGCGAAAAGCAATGGAGGCTGCAGGTGTCCCTGTGGTGCCGGGCGTTTCTGAATCCCTCGGAGATATAGAGGCAGCCTGCCGCACCGCAAGTCAAATCGGCTATCCTGTCATGCTGAAAGCTTCAGCGGGCGGAGGGGGCATCGGAATGCAGCGTGTTGAAAATGAAGAAGCATTAAAAAAAGCGTACGAGGGAAACAAAAAGCGCGCAGCAGATTTTTTCGGTGACGGGTCGATGTATATAGAAAAAGTTATTGAACATGCGCGTCACATCGAGGTTCAGCTTTTGGCCGATCAACACGGCCATACAGTACATCTGTTTGAACGTGATTGCTCTGTTCAGAGGCGCCACCAAAAAGTCATTGAAGAAGCACCGTCTCCATTTGTAGACGATGAACTAAGAATGAAGATCGGGCAAACAGCGGTAAAAGCAGCGAAGGCAATCGGCTATACGAACGCAGGCACCATCGAATTTATAGTTGACCAGAAGCAAAATTTTTATTTCCTCGAAATGAATACGAGACTGCAAGTTGAACACCCCGTGACTGAAGAAATAACAGGCCTGGACTTAGTTGAGCAGCAGCTGCGGATTGCTGCGGGCCATACACTCACATTCTCCCAAAAAGACATCCAACGGAACGGGCATGCGATAGAGGTTCGAATATACGCGGAAGATCCCAAGACCTTCTTCCCGTCACCGGGTACGATCACTGCGTTTTCACTTCCTGACCAAAAAGGAGTCAGACACGAATGTGCGGTAGCAAAAGACAGCACCGTTACCCCTTTTTATGACCCGATGATCGCTAAGATGATTGTTAAAGGCCAAACCAGAACAGAAGCAATTGAAAAACTAGAGACAGCGCTTCGCGACTATCGTGTAGAGGGAATCAAAACAAATCTTCCGCTTCTCATACAGGCTGCGGCAACAAAGGCATTTAAAGAAGGGGATGTCACGACTGACTTTTTGAAACAACACCTATAAAGGAGGCAGTTGTCATGACGGTTAGCATACAAATGGCAGGAAACCTGTGGAAAGTCCACGTCAAAGCCGGCGACCAAATCGAAAAGGGCCAGGAGGTAGCCATTTTGGAATCGATGAAAATGGAAATCCCGATCGTTGCAGATAGAAGCGGAGTCGTAAAAGAAGTCAAAAAAAATGAAGGCGACTTTGTAAATGAAGGAGACGTACTGCTCGAACTGAGCGATTCCACTCAATAATTTGGAGGAAGACCATGTCATATCCTAAAAAAGTGACAATCAAAGAAGTCGGCCCGCGTGACGGCTTACAAAACGAGCCCATATGGATCGCAACAGAGGATAAAATAACCTGGATCAACCAGCTTTCCCGGACAGGGCTTTCGTATATTGAAATCACATCCTTCGTTCACCCGAAATGGATTCCGGCGCTTCGAGATGCTATCGACGTAGCAAAAGGCATCGACCGTTTAAAAGGGGTAACGTACGCGGCACTTGTCCCGAATCAAAGAGGACTGGAGAATGCGCTTGAAGGAGGCATTAACGAGGCTTGCGTTTTTATGTCCGCCAGCGAGACGCACAACAGAAAAAACATCAATAAATCCACTTCTGAATCCCTTCATATACTCAAACAAGTAAACAACGACGCACAAAAAGCAAACCTCACAACAAGAGCCTACCTCTCGACTGTTTTCGGCTGTCCGTACGAAAAAGATGTCCCCATTGAACAAGTCATTCGCCTTTCAGAAGCTCTATTTGAATTTGGGATTTCTGAATTGTCGCTTGGAGATACGATTGGAGCGGCTAATCCCGCCCAAGTGGAAACTGTACTTGAAGCTCTTTTGGCACGATTCCCGGCTAATCAAATTGCCCTGCATTTTCATGATACGAGAGGAACAGCTCTGGCCAACATGGTCACAGCACTCCAAATGGGCATCACGGTGTTCGACGGCTCGGCAGGCGGGCTTGGGGGATGCCCATATGCGCCAGGTTCATCAGGAAACGCCGCAACTGAGGATATCGTGTACATGCTTGAACAGATGGATATCAAAACAAATGTAAAGCTAGAAAAACTGCTATCTGCGGCCAAATGGATAGAAGAAAAAATGGGCAAACCGCTGCCAAGCAGAAATTTACAGGTGTTTAAATCATCTTGATAAAAGGGAGGACGCATACAATGGGAGACTCTATTCTTTTTACTGTTAAAAATGAACATATTGCGTTGATCACCTTAAACAGGCCTCAGGCAGCAAATGCTCTTTCAGCGGAAATGCTTAGAAACCTGCAAATGGTTCTTCAGGAAATTGAATTCAACTCAAACATCCGTTGCGTCATCCTCACAGGCACCGGTGAAAAAGCGTTTTGTGCAGGGGCAGACCTGAAGGAACGGATAAAACTGAAAGAAGATCAGGTTCTGGAAAGTGTATCTCTCATTCAAAGAACGGCGGCGTTACTTGATGCCTTGCCGCAGCCGGTCATAGCTGCGATAAATGGAAGCGCATTAGGCGGCGGACTAGAATTGGCATTGGCATGCGACCTTCGAATCGCAACTGAAGCAGCTGTGCTGGGACTTCCGGAAACAGGGTTAGCTATTATCCCGGGCGCTGGAGGGACCCAAAGGCTGCCCCGGCTGATTGGCAGAGGAAAAGCAAAAGAATTCATTTATACAGGCAGACGCGTGACCGCACACGAAGCAAAAGAAATCGGCCTTGTAGAGCATGTCACGGCTCCTTGTGACCTTATGCCAAAAGCAGAGGAACTGGCCGCAGCCATTTCTGCCAACGGGCCGATCGCTGTCCGTCAGGCTAAATTTGCAATCAATAAAGGATTGGAGACAGATCTCGCTACAGGCCTTGCGATTGAACAAAAAGCGTATGAACAAACCATCCCGACAAAAGACAGGAGAGAAGGGCTTCAGGCCTTTCAAGAAAAAAGACGGGCCGTATACAAGGGAATATAAAAGGGAGGCAATGCTCATGGATTATGAAAAGGAACGAACAGAACGGGCTGAACGGATTCGAAAAGGCGGAGCGGAAAAGTATCATCAAAGCAATCGGGAAAAAGGCAAGCTCTTTGTCAGAGAGCGGCTTTCCCTTCTCTTTGACGATGACATTGAGCTAGAAGACGCTTTTTTTGCGGAATGTATGTCAGACGGGCTTCCCGCTGACGGAGTTGTCACCGCTATCGGCAAAATCGGCGGCCAAACTGTTTGCGTCATGGCGAATGATTCAACAGTGAAAGCGGGGTCATGGGGAGCTAAAACAGTTGAAAAAATCATCAGAATTCAAGAAACCGCCGAAAAATTAAACTGTCCGCTCATTTATTTAGTCGATTCGGCAGGCGCCCGAATTACCGACCAAATCAATGTCTTTCCAGGGAGACGCGGTGCAGGAAGAATTTTTTACAATCAAGTCAAATTATCAGGACGCATTCCGCAAATCTGTCTGCTTTTCGGACCATCTGCAGCAGGTGGCGCTTATATTCCGGCCTTCTGTGATATCGTCGTTATGGTAGACGGTAACGCCTCCATGTATTTAGGTTCGCCAAGGATGGCGGAAATGGTTATTGGCGAAAAAGTGTCTCTCGAAGAAATGGGTGGCGCCCGCATGCATTGCTCAATCTCCGGCTGCGGAGATATTCTTGCAGAAACTGAAGAAGAAGCCATACAACTGGCGCGGGCTTATTTGTCTTACTTTCCGGCAAATTTTCAAGAAAAAGCGCCCATTCATGAGAAACGCCCGCCAAAACACTTCGAAACTCCGCTTGCTGACGTCATTCCGCAAAATCAAAACGCGCCTTTTGATATGCATGAGCTGATTGAGCGGATCATAGATGAAGACTCATTTTTTGAGATCAAAGCCTTATTTGCACCGGAATTATTGACGGGCCTCGCACGAATCCACGGACAGCCTGTCGGCATTGTTGCAAACCAGCCGAAGGTAAAAGGAGGCGTCTTATTCCACGATTCAGCAGACAAAGCGGCTAAGTTTATTACCTTATGTGACGCTTTTCATATCCCATTGCTGTTCTTAGCCGATATCCCCGGTTTTATGATTGGCACTAAAGTAGAACAGGCTGGGATTATCAGACACGGAGCGAAAATGATTTCTGCGATGTCGGAGGCAACTGTTCCAAAGCTCTCTGTCATTGTCCGAAAAGCGTACGGAGCGGGGTTGTATGCAATGGCAGGGCCGGCATTTGAACCGGATTGCTGTCTAGCGCTCCCAACCGCCCAAATCGCCGTCATGGGCCCTGAGGCCGCTGTAAACGCTGTCTACGCTAAAAAAATCGCCGAGCTGCCAGAAGAAGAGAGAGCCGCATTTATCAGCAGCAAACGGGAAGAATATAAAGAGGACATCAATATCTACCGTCTGGCTTCAGAAATGATCATTGATGCTGTTATCCCAGCCAATTCGCTGCGTGATGAGCTGGCCAAACGGCTCAAGGCATACATGACAAAGGAAATGACATTTACCAATCGAAAGCATCCGGTTTATCCAGTATAAAAGCAAGAACTTAGGAGCGTAAAAAGCGCTCCTTTATATATTTACAATAACAACATTATGTCAACTAATTACATTTGCATAAAACACTTTGTTTTTTAGAATAGTAAATAAAGGCTGCCGCACCTCTAGCGGCAATTGTCAGTTTATCATAAAAAGGGGCCCACATTATGTATCATTTATATTCACATAACGACTTGGACGGAGTAGGGTGCGGAATCGTAGCAAAATTAGCGTTCGGAAAAGACGTAGAGGTCCGGTATAACTCTGTCAACGGCTTAAACGCACAGGTGCAGTACTTTTTAGAAAAAGCGAAGGAGAGCAACAGACAGGACGCGTTATTCATCACCGATCTCGCCGTCAATGAAGAAAACGAAGAGAGATTGAATGAGTATTTTCATGCAGGGGGCAAAGTGAAGCTCATTGACCATCATAAAACAGCCCTTCATTTGAATGAGCATGAATGGGGATTTGTCCAGGTGGAATACGATGATGGAAGGCTCACATCCGCGACATCGCTTTTATATGGCTATCTCGTTGAAAATGGCTTCATGAAACCGACAAACGCCTTAGATCAATTCACAGAGCTCGTCCGCCAATACGATACATGGGAGTGGGAGCGGTACGATCAAAAACAGGCGAAGCGGCTTAATGATCTTTTCTTTTTGCTGTCAATCGATGAATTTGAAGCAAAAATGATCCAGCGCCTTTCCGCGCATGACGAATTTTTCTTCGATGATTTTGAAGAAAAACTGCTTGATTTAGAAGACGAAAAAATCGAGCGCTACCTCCGCAGAAAGAAAAGGGAAATGGTACAAACCTTTGTTCACGAACACTGTGTAGGCATCGTTCACGCTGAATCGTACCATTCAGAGCTGGGGAACAGGCTAGGGAAAGATAATCCGCACCTCGATTACATTGCGATTTTGAGCATGGGGTCAAAACGAGTCAGTCTCCGCACCATTCATGATTACATCGATGTGTCAGAAATCGCCGGCCGATATGGCGGCGGAGGGCATGCAAAAGCGTCCGGCTGTTCAATAACCGATGAAGTATACGAGTTGTTTGTAGCTGAAGCTTTCCGTATTGATCCTGTACGGCCGGATGCCTTCCGTAACATCTATAATCTAAAGGGATCTGCGAATGGATCATTATATGAAAATCGCGCACAAATGAGATTTTTTCTTTTCCCTTTAGACAACGAATGGAATATTCAAATTAACGGAGAAACCCAAGACGAAACATTCGCATCGTTTGAAGAGGCAGAATGGTTTATTAAGAGAAATTATGCCGCATCGCTCGTGCGGGATGAAGTGTTTGTCGCATTTTTAGCGGAGAATCTGAAGCTGGCAAATCAACATCGGAAGTAAAAAAATATGCATAGGGGAGCGTCAGTCACCCCTATGCATATCTGCTAGCTATCGTTTAAATATGGCTGTACGTTTCTTAATCACAAAATAAAGGGCTATCACGACAACAGCCAATATCATAATCGGTGTTGTATAAGTGCCTGCTATATTCTCAACATCATCCCACTGGCTTCCTAGCTGTATGCCTAAATAAACAAACAGGATAGACCATGGAATGATAGCAAGCACAGTCAGTACCACAAATTTGAGAAAAGGCATTCTGGCAATACCTGCCGGAATGGATATGGCATGTCTGACAACCGGTATAAAACGAGCCGAGAAGACAACTCCGGCGCCGTATTTCTGAAACCAGTTTTCCGACATGTCGATATGATGCTTTTTAATCAATAAATACTTCCCGTATTTGTCCAGAAATGGCCTGCCGCCATAGCGGCCGATCCAGTAAATAAAGATCTGGGCAATGGTGCCCCCGATAACACCCGCAATAATTGCGCCAATAAATCCAATCGTGCCCTCCGATACCATATAGCCGCCATAAGCTAATACAATCTCACTCGGAATGATTTCAATCATTAACCCAATCGCAATACCCGCATATCCCATGTTCGTCAGCCATGTTAAAATTTCGCTTATCAAACTGCCCACATTCTTCACAACCTGTCCTAATCTTTTTCACTATTATATGACTGATTGACGAGCAAGATGGTTACAATTTTTTTACCGCAGCATTTCTTTCGTTTCCCATTTGATCACATCTTCTAAATAGGCCAAAAGCTGAGATCTCATTTCGGGACGCATTAAGCCGATTTCGGTGCTCGCTTTAAAACAGCCCAGCTTATCGCCAATGTCATATCGATTTCCTTCCAGCAGCCGGGCATAGATCGGCTCCTTACGGCAAACCTCACGAAGCGCATCTGTCAGCTGAATTTCGTTGCCCGCGCCTCTGCCAATTGTCTTCAAAACGGAGAAGATCGAAGAATTCAGCACATAACGTCCCATTACTGCGATTTCCGAAGGTGCTTCTTCAGGAGAAGGCTTTTCCACTAAATCGTTCACTTCGTATACATGCCCTTGAGACCCTGATGTATTTATAATACCATATTTGCTGACATCCTCAGGGAGAACTGACTGTACACCGACAACCTCTGTGCCATAAACGTCATATACATCCATTAATTGCCGAAGAGCCGGTGTTTCAGACACCATAATATCATCACCTAAGAGAACAGCAAAAGGCTCATCTCCGATAAAATGCTCCGCACACAGCACCGCATGGCCTAATCCGAGCGGTTCTTTCTGGCGGATGTAATGAATGTTGGCCAAATCGGCAATCTGCTGCATTTCCTTAAGTGTCTCCGTCTTGCCTTTTTCCCGGAGATTGAATTCCAATTCTACCGATCGATCAAAATGATCTTCAATCGAGCGTTTGTTTCTCCCTGTAATAATCAGTATATCTTCAATTCCTGACTCTGCGGCCTCTTCTACAATATATTGGATTGCTGGTTTGTCGACGATTGGGAGCATTTCTTTAGGCTGCGCCTTTGTCGCCGGCAGAAATCTCGTTCCTAAACCCGCTGCGGGAATAACTGCTTTTCTCACTTTTTTTCTCATTCATCCTCACTCCTGATCCTGTATGTTTTTCAGTGAATCTCCAAATACCCAGATTCGGTTTCCGATAAAATTCATCATCATTCCGCCGATAGTGGCGGCGAGCTTACTCACCAAAAGCGAGCAGCCGCAATTTTGAAACAAATAAAGCAGCAAAAAGGTGATCCCCGACGCGGCAATATTAATCATGAGAAAACGCACGATCTCTTTCCCGTCAGCCTTACGTTTCACACAAAACGTCCAATTCCGGTTCCACACATAGCTGTTGACGATACCTGCAGTATAGGAGCAGATCTGCGCCGGCAGATAAGAGACATGACAAGCGGTAAGAAGAAAGAAGACACCAAAATCTATCAGCGTATTGCCGACGCCTACGGTGCAAAAACGGCCTAAGGTCTTTATTTTTTCTTTCAGCGTAACGGACCTCCCTTCATAAAAGATGCGAGTCGCAGTCATATTTGTTGATATGGATTACTATAGCGGACAGTGTTGAATAAACAATTAATAAAATATGAACAAAACATGAAAAAGCGGGTATACTGCTCAATAGTTTTTATACTCTTTAAAAAGCAGCGGCATGAACCGCTGATTTTTCGAAAACGCTCATTACATAAAGATGAAAAAATATGACATATTTCGCAGGGGAAGAGGGCGAAATGATAACGAAAGGTCTTGCAAAGAAGAGAACAATACTTCAATAGATTGAGTGGTTTTAAGCCTTGATTCCCTATCAGCAGAGATGATGTCTATTATGTCAATAATCGAGGGAACAGTCTAAGCGAAGAAGAGTCGGTAACAACCGTATATGTAGCCCCATCTAAACAATGAATAAATGTATCCAGTTCCTTTGTAGAATCGAACACGAATTCCTCCAAAAGTATTCTATACACTATTTTTTTAATAATGTAGGATGTTAGATAAAGGGATTTTTTTGAATAAATATACATACCTGCTCAAGCGTTATAGGGGACTTGAACAATTCGCCATTTTATTTTCTGGACAATGACCGCTAGGAATGGGGGAACTTTTCTAGATTGATCTTGAAGAAACAAGTGGTGCAGTCTTCATGACCTGTTGTTAACAAATTTCAAAAGAACCCTTCATTTTAAGGAAAAAGGAGGCTGTTAAGTGATGAGGAAAAAGTGTAGCGTATGTTTATTTGTTTTTGCTTTACTATTGAGCTGCTTAGCTGGGAAGTCTGCGTATGCTGCCACAGGTACTACAATTGCAAAACATATAGGGAATTCAAACCCGCTTATCGACCATCATTTGGGAGCGGATCCGGTTGCGCTGACCTATAACGGAAGAGTCTACATCTATATGTCAAGTGATGACTATGAATATAATAGCAACGGAACAATTAAAGATAATTCATTTGCCAATTTGAATAGAGTATTCGTCATATCTTCAGCGGATATGGTGAACTGGACAGACCACGGAGCCATTCCGGTAGCAGGTGCCAATGGAGCTAATGAAGGCCGGGGAATTGCAAAATGGGCAGGTGCGTCATGGGCACCGTCAATCGCAGTTAAAAAAATTAATGGCAAGGATAAATTCTTCCTTTATTTCGCAAACAGCGGCGGAGGTATCGGGGTTCTCACCGCAGACAGCCCGATTGGTCCATGGACCGACCCAATCGGAAAACCGCTCGTTATGCCAAGTACGCCAGGAATGTCTGGTGTTGTATGGCTTTTTGATCCGGCAGTATTTGTAGATGATGACGGCACCGGTTACCTGTATGCCGGGGGAGGCGTTCCTGGCGGTTCAAATCCAACGCAGGCACAATGGGCCAATCCTAAAACGGCTAGAGTCATAAAATTGGGGCCTGATATGACAAGTGTTGTTGGAAGTGCATCTACAATTGATGCGCCTTTCATGTTTGAAGATTCGGGATTGCACAAGTATAACGGAACATATTATTACTCCTATTGCATTAATTTCGGCGGCACGCACCCGGCCGATAAACCCCCGGGTGAGATCGGCTACATGACCAGTTCAAATCCCATGGGTCCCTTTACATATAGAGGGCATTTCCTGAAAAATCCGGGCGCATTTTTCGGAGGTGGCGGAAACAACCATCATGCTGTTTTCAATTTTAAAAACGAGTGGTATGTGGTGTACCACGCGCAAACTGTCAGTTCCGCTCTGTTCGGGGCCGGCAAAGGATACCGTTCTCCCCATATTAATAAGCTGGTGCATAACCCAGATGGATCCATCCAAGAGGTAGCAGCAAATTATGCAGGTGTAACACAGCTTTCCAATTTGAATCCTTATAACCGGGTAGAAGCTGAAACGTTTGCTTGGAATGGACGCATTTTGACAGAGAAGTCCACAGCACCCGGCGGGCCAGTAAATAATCAGCATGTAACAAGCATTCAAAATGGAGACTGGATTGCTGTAGGAAATGCAGACTTCGGAGCGGGCGGTGCCAGGACATTTAAAGCAAATGTAGCATCCACTTTAGGCGGGAAAATAGAAGTGCGCCTCGATAGTGCTGATGGTAAGCTTGTTGGAACTCTGAATGTACCTTCCACAGGTGGAGCGCAAACGTGGAGAGAAATAGAAACTGCAGTAAGCGGGGCAACCGGTGTGCACAAAGTATTCTTTGTATTTACCGGAACAGGTACAGGAAACTTGTTTAATTTTGATTACTGGCAGTTTACGCAAAGATAGTACTCGTAATGGGACCGCTTAAAAACGAGGCGGGTGAAGTACGGGCCAGCACCGGGACAGCCCGCCATTATGGATATGCCATGCAGATTTTTTAATACCGTAAAAGACACATTACGAAGGAGAGAAATAAATGATTCCACGCATAAAAAAAACAATTTGTGTACTATTAGTATGTTTCACTATGTTGTCAGTCATGTTAGGGCCAGGCGCTACTGAAGTTTTGGCAGCAAGTGATGTAACAGTTAATGTATCTGCAGAGAAACAAGTGATTCGCGGTTTTGGAGGGATGAATCATCCGGCTTGGACTGGGGATCTTACAGCAGCTCAAAGAGAAACTGCTTTTGGCAATGGACAGAACCAGTTAGGATTTTCAATCTTAAGAATTCATGTAGATGAAAATCGAAATAATTGGTATAAAGAGGTGGAGACTGCAAAGAGTGCGGTCAAACATGGAGCAATCGTTTTTGCTTCTCCTTGGAATCCTCCAAGTGATATGGTTGAGACCTTTAATCGTAATGGTGACACATCGGCTAAACGGCTGAAATACAACAAGTACGCAGCATACGCGCAGCATCTTAACGATTTTGTTACCTTCATGAAGAATAATGGTGTGAATCTTTACGCGATTTCGGTACAAAACGAGCCTGATTACGCTCACGAGTGGACGTGGTGGACGCCGCAAGAAATACTTCGCTTTATGAGAGAAAACGCCGGCTCGATCAATGCCCGCGTCATTGCACCTGAGTCTTTTCAATACTTAAAGAATTTGTCAGACCCGATCTTGAACGATCCGCAGGCTCTTGCCAATATGGATATTCTCGGAACTCACCTGTACGGCACCCAGGTCAGCCAATTCCCTTATCCTCTTTTCAAACAAAAAGGAGCGGGGAAGGACCTTTGGATGACGGAAGTATACTATCCAAACAGTGATAACAACTCGGCGGATCGATGGCCTGAGGCATTGGATGTTTCACAGCATATTCACAATGCGATGGTAGAGGGGGACTTTCAAGCTTATGTATGGTGGTACATCCGAAGATCATATGGACCTATGAAAGAAGATGGTACGATCAGCAAACGCGGCTACAATATGGCTCATTTCTCAAAGTTTGTGCGTCCCGGCTATGTAAGGATTGATGCAACGAAAAACCCTAATGCGAACGTTTACGTGTCAGCCTATAAAGGTGACAACAAGGTCGTTATTGTTGCTATCAATAAAAGCAACACAGGAGTCAACCAAAACTTTGTTTTGCAGAATGGATCTGCTTCAAACGTATCTAGATGGATCACGAGCAGCAGCAGCAATCTACAACCTGGAACGAATCTCACTGTATCAGGCAATCATTTTTGGGCCCATCTTCCAGCTCAAAGCGTGACAACATTTGTTGTAAATCGTTAAGAGCACATAAGGCACACATAATTGGCGATTTTCCGATTGGGAAATCGCTTTTTTATTTTGTTGCTGAATTACAGGAAGAAGAAAGGATGTACATAAAAACAGCAAAGCTTTAATCTTCATCTTTTCTAGTTTACATAATATATATTCTAGGAAGTAAACAAAATAAATAAATTTCTGTCTCAATATAAAAGTATACTTAAGTTAGTGAGACAGAAATTGAAATTTTTCTGCTGAATGACAAATCAAAAAAATGGCGTTGTCAATCCATAATAAACGGCTTCTAAATCCTCCAGCGTCATATCGCCATATGCGCATTTGATAACAGAGTCAGCAAACACATCATAGTCATAATCTGTAGAAAATCCTTGCTGCAGCTGTTTTTCGTAAACTTCGATCTGATCTTTTTGATGCTGGATGTCTTTTTCCTTACCTGGATAGTCCGGACCATTTATCACATTACTCATTTCTTTGTACATCACCATATACTGTTTCAGTATTTCATCCACAACGCAAACCTCCTATTAGATGATAAAAACGGACATCGTTACTGATGTCCGCCAAAAAAAGCTTAACTAATTTGGTTCTGTTCCCCAAATCAGTTTTCCTTGATCATATAATGTGATTTTTTTCGTTGTTTTAAACGTATTTGATTTGAAAAAGGAATAATCGCCGCTTTGTGCATAATTGCACCAGTCATCATTGTGAAGACGAAGCTGAATATTCCCTGTGCTTGCTCCTGGTGCCAGCGTTCCGTTTTTAAACCCAAGTTCCAGATAGGTATCTGCACCTTGCTTTGGTTTATGCAACGTCACAAACTTGTGTGTCATATTGCCGCATCCAAGCTGCGCGTAGTCACAGTCAAAATTTTGGCCTTTGTTTTTCGCGTTATACCAGTAACGGGCAGTGACATCTTTTAAATCAACCGTGGTATTGCCGTTATTTTTTATTTGAAGCTGCGGACTGATTTGGTTGCTGTTCATACCCCCATCCCCTGCTCTGTATTGTACAGAAATACCGTTTTCCTGTGTGGGTTTATCTTGTGTTGGCTTTTCAGGAATGTCCTTCGTCGAATCTTTGGTGCCGAGAATGTTTTCTCTAACGAATGTTCCTGAAGCAGATAAATCTGACAACCGCCAGCCGCCTGTTTTAGATGCCCCCGGCTTTAAAGCTGAGGATGATTCCTGCTTATCAGAAAGATTCCAGTTCACCCAGCTAATGGTCTTGCTATCGAGATATTTCAGCCATTCCCGCGATTGATCAAGGAATACACCGCCATTTCCGGAAGCATCACTTGTCCCCCATTCTGTCACAAAAATAGGCGCTCCTTTGCTGAGTGCATAGTTTGCTTTATCCCGTAAAAACTGGCCGTGTGTGCCGGCGTAAAAATGAAGTGCGTACATAACGTTTGCATCTTTTAGCTGGTCATCGGCAGCATCATTTACATCCTGGCTCCATGTACCGGTTCCGACAATGATAATGTTGTCTGGATCATTTTTGCGGATAACGGAAATCACTTCTTCCGCATACGGTTTAATATCACGCTTCCAGTTCACATCACCGTTTGGTTCGTTTGCAATTTCATAAATGACGTTTGGCGTGTTTCCGTAAAGACTTGACATTTCCTTGAAAAATTCTTTTGCCTTCTCTTTATTTTGGTTTGGATTACCGTCATTTAAGATATGCCAGTCAATGATGACATATATCCCAAGCTCTTTTGCCGCTTCAACCGCTTCTTTTACTTTATTTTTCACGGACGGGTTGTCAATATAACCGCCATCTGCCGTATACATCGCTGCACGGAAAACGGTGATACCCCAATCGTCCCTCAGCCATTTTAAGCTGTCTTTATTGACATATTCTCCATACCATTGCAATCCGTGTGAACTGATCCCCTTCAGCTGTACCGCTTTACCGTCTCGGTTAACGAGCTGTGTACCTTTTATGCTAAGCTGGCCATTCTTGGCTACTGGCGTTTTTGTCCCTGCTGCTGATGCCGGCGAAGCCATCATGCCGCCCATTGTCAATAACGTAATCAATAAACACGTAATAAAAATCGAGATTGACCGTTTCATATCTGATCTTTTCCTCCTTCGCATCATTTTGGCTCTTCACTTCTTATGAGCATGAACTCATTGTAAAAATCTTTCTCATGATTGTCTATCAACCTAATTTCTTGTTTTTGGGAGGTTTAAAAGCCTGTCAATTTGCTCTATCTCTATTGAATAAGATACACATGACACATATAGAACAAAGAAAACCGGACTGAGTTGGGACTTTACACGTCATTTTTCAATCGAGTCGAAAAATTAAATTTATTTCCAATAATGAAAAAGCTGCATTCAACAATTGAATGCAGCTTTGTTTTATATTTATATTATGCTTCTTGTTTCTCATCTTCCCATGTTTCAGCGTTTTTCAGCCCTGGGATGTTTTTCGCTTTAAACACAGGATCAAGTCCTTGCTTACGCTGTTTCGCGTAATCTTTATACACTTTGTAAGCAACGTTTGACAGCAGCGTAATCACAATTAAGTTGATCAGCGCCATGATACCCATAAAGAGGTCCGCCATATCCCAAACGATTTGGAAGCCTGATAAAGATCCATACACAACCATAGCAATAACCGCAATCCGGTATATATTCAACCATGTTTTGCTTGTTTTAATAAATTCAATATTTGTCTCACCATAATAATAGTTGCCGACAACTGAACTGAATGCAAACAAGAACATTGCGACTGCGATGAAAGTCGGCGCCCAGCCTCCAATATGATGATTAAGGGCAGCCTGTGTGACTTGGATACCATCGCCTTTTGGTGTTACACTATACAGCAAAATGATAAATGCTGTGGACGTACATACGATAAATGTATCGAAAAATACGCCTAATGTTTGAATAAATCCTTGCTTAGCCGGATGGGATACATGAGCTGTTGCAGCCGCATTTGGAGCGCTTCCCATCCCTGCTTCGTTTGAGAAAAGTCCGCGCTGCGCACCGATAACGATGATGCCGCCAATTCCGCCGCCGACAACTTGTTCAAAACCTAAAGCGTTTTTAACAATTGTAGCGATAACACCAGGGAAAGCCGTAATATTTGTGATCACAACAAATAAAGCGATAAGGATATAAATGCCTGCCATAACCGGCACAATTAACTGTGAAACAGCGACAACACGTTTTAAACCGCCGAAAATGATAAACGCAGTTAAAACCGCCAGAACTATGGCTACAACTATTTTATTCACATGGAATGCGCCATCCAATGCTCCAGCAATTGTATTTGTTTGAACAGCGTTAAAAATCAAGCCGAATGAGACAGTAATTAAGACAGCAAAAATAATGCCAAGCCATCTGGCACCAAGACCCTTTTGAATATAGTAGGCCGGCCCTCCGCGGAAATCCTCCCCGTCTCTCACCTTATAAAGCTGCGCTAACGTACTCTCAACAAAGCTTGAAGCCATACCTACTGCAGCCACTACCCACATCCAAAATACAGCGCCTGGTCCGCCTGTCGCAATTGCTAAGGCTACACCAGTCAAATTCCCTGTGCCGACTCGGGATGCGGCCGAAATAAAGAATGCCTGCATAGATGAAACACCTTTATTTCCTTCCGGCTTCTCCCCTACTATTCTGAACATTTCAATAAAATAACGGAATTGGATAAAACCAAAACGTATGGTAAAAAATAATCCAAGCCCTATTAAAATATAAAATAGGTATTTCCAGATGAAATCACTTGGAATATTAATCAAACTATTGAAAAAAGACTCCATATTTACCTCCCGTTTTCATCAATTCAACACGAATTCGATTTTGATGTTAGATTTTTTAACATAACGAGTTTTATTATATCACAATATGACGAATTAGGAAGTTTTTTCGAGAAGAATATTGTCATATCCAGATGTTACTCTGTTGATCCCTTCTCTATTATTTTCCTACGAATAAAAACATTCCTTGCAAGCTGGCATTTAATTAAGAGTGCCCTATTAACAATGTAATGATTTCTTCCCATTCTCTTGCCTTCCCTATGATTTAGCTCTTAAATAAAGTAATAAACCCTAAACAACAAACATATCATTTAAAATATGTTTTTATTCACACCATAAACCGGGTATACATATGCTAATAAAAGAAGTTTTCTCTTTCAAAAATAAGCAAAAAGATATATACTTAACAAGGTTAAATTTATTTTTAAATTTAATAAATCAGGTTTACTTTTAGGATGGATTGGGGTATTATTATAAAAATATTCAGTAATATTAAAGGAGGGGGAGATCATTTGAAAAAAGTAACGATATTGAAAGCATCCATCTTATTCTTGGCGATTGCCAGTTTTCATTTGCTCTCAATTCCCCACGCCTTTGATATCGGCCATCATTATAAAGCCGTAGCCGACCAGCAGGAAATGCATGAAATGAAAGCCGGCCAAAATGCTGATGATGAGAAGAAATCCATCACAGGGGCATTTACGCTGACCGCTTTATGGGCAATGGCTGTTCTGCTGCTGACCGCTGAAAGCAAAAGTACGGGATATTCCCGCAGACGTCAGCGGAAAAAAAGCTTTATACTGGCCAAATTTTATCAATCGTCTTATTTCGGCAAACTTCATGTTCAACATCACCCGATTATGTAACGAAAATATGAGGAGGCTGTTTAACATGTTGTTTATCTTAAGAATGGTGATTTTAGGCTTATTTTCTTTCACAGCGCTGAATTTATTTGTATGGCAGGGGATTGAAGTCATTCATGCTGTAACAGATCTATTCACCAACCATGAAAGCTGATAAAAAATAACGAAACCCGCTCGTATAGTATGAGCGGGTTTTTTATTATTGTTCTGTATGAAGGCGCCAAACAGCTGTAACCTTGCCTGATTCCTCTTCATCAAAAAAGAAAGAGCCATTGCTGTATCTGTCGTTTGTCCGCAACTCTTTTGCCTGCAGTTCTTTTCTGTCGCCTTTTTCTGTTTCTGCCATTAGTCGCTGTTCAAGACCGCAAGCGAACAGTGCTACAACACGGTGAGGATTCTTTTTCAGTTCCCTTAGCATTACGACACCGCGTTTTGCACGGGATGTCTTCTCGAACTCAGAAAGACTCATGCGTTTTACCGCTCCCCGCTGTGTGAACAAGACAATTGAATCAGATTGCTGAAGGATCTCACCAGAGACAACAAAGTCATCCTCTTTTAAGTTAATCCCTTTGACACCTGCCGCACGCGCGCCAACTACATTCACTTCGTCTTCTCCAAACCATAGGCCGTACCCTAAGTGAGTGGCCATAAAGATCTGGCTTTCCCCATTTGTTACATGTACATCGATCAGTTCATCTTCACCCTTCAGATTTAAGGCTACAAGTGCCTTAGAATAACGCTGTGCTTTATAATGGGTAAGCTCTGTCTTTTTCACCATCCCGTTTTTCGTAAAGAATAGAAGATATGCCGACGGATCAAATTCTTTTATCGGTATGGCCTTTACAATCGTTTCATCACGGTCAATAGTGATCAGATTTGAAAAATGCTGGCCCATGTCCTTCCACCTGATATCAGGCAGCTGGTGAACAGGACAATAGATATAGCTTCCTTTGTTCGTAAAGAGCAGCAGCACGTCAGTCGTATTCATTTCAAACTGATGCAGCATCCTGTCCGTATCTTTCATTCCGAAATCCTGACCGTTGGAAGCGGCAAATGAGCGCTGGCTCGTCCGTTTTAGGTAACCATCCTTCGTAACAGTTACATATACATCCTCAGATGCAACCATGACCTCGAGATTGATTTTAATTTCTTCAATTTTTTCTTCAATCACGGAGCGTCTCGTATCTGCATATTTCTTTTTCAGTGCTTTTAAGCTGTTTGTAATCACTTTTAGCAGTTTTTTATCATTGCTCAGAATAGATTCGAGCTCTTCAATTTTTTTACCGAGCTCTTCTGCCTCTTCCTTAAGCGCTGTGATATCTGTATTGGTTAAACGATATAGCTGCAATGACACGATGGCTTCAGCCTGAGGCTCTGTAAATTCATATTTGGCGATCAAATTGTTTTTAGCGTCACGTTTATCGCTAGAAGAACGGATTGTTGCAATCACTTCATCCAAAATAGACAAAGCTTTCATGAGCCCTTCTACGATATGATGTCTGTCTTTTGCTTTTTGAAGCTCGTAAACGGACCGGTTTGTGACAACTTCCTTTTGGTGTCCGATATATGCATCCAAAATAGACGGCAGGCTCATCAGCATCGGACGGCGGTTATGGATAGCCACCATATTGAAGTTATATGTGATCTGCAAATCAGTATTTTTGTATAAGAAATTCAAAATGCCTTTGGCATCAGCTTCTTTTTTCAGTTCAATGACCACTCTCAGCCCTGTTCGATCCGTTTCATCACGAACCTCTGAGATGCCTTCAACCTTTTTATCAATACGGAACTCGTCCATTTTTTTTACAAGGTTTGCTTTATTTACTTCAAATGGAATTTCAGTAATGACAATTTGTTCTCGTCCGCCTCTGATTGTTTCAATTTCAGCCTTTCCGCGGATAATGATTTTTCCTTTTCCGGTTTCGTAAGCTTTTCTTATCCCGTCAACGCCCTGAATAATACCGCCTGTCGGAAAATCAGGCCCTTTAATGACTTCCATAAGTTCATCAACAGAGCAAGATGGCATTTGAATACGCTTAATGACAGCATCAATGACTTCTCCCAGATGATGAGGGGGAATGTCGGTCGCGTATCCTGCTGAAATCCCGGTAGATCCGTTGACCAATAGGTTAGGAAACATCGCCGGGAGTACGACAGGCTCCTTGCTTGTATCATCAAAGTTCGGCACAAATTCAACCGTGTTTTTGTCAATATCCCGAAGAAGCTCAGATGCAATCGGAGATAATCGTGCCTCTGTATAACGCATGGCTGCCGGGGGATCTCCGTCGATGCTTCCATTGTTTCCATGCATTTCGATTAACACATTACGAACTTTCCAATCCTGGCTCATCCGTACCATTGCTTCATAAACCGAGCTGTCACCGTGCGGATGATAGTTACCGATGACGTTACCGACCGTTTTGGCCGCTTTTCTGAAGTTTTTATCAAACGTGTTTCCATCTGTATGCATTGCATACAGAATTCTGCGCTGTACCGGCTTTAAGCCGTCTCTCGCATCGGGCAGCGCCCTGTCTTGAATAATATATTTACTGTAGCGTCCAAAACGGTCGCCGATCACCTCTTCTAATGGTAAATCATGAAATAATTCTGGCTGTGACAATCATTAAACCTCCTCAGCGACCGATAAGTTTTCATTTTCTAAAATATTGCTTTCTTCATCTAAGCCGAAAGCGACGTTTTTCTCAATCCACTTTCTGCGCGGCTCTACTTTGTCTCCCATTAGCGTCGTTACACGTCTCTCTACACGTGCCGCATCGTCAATTTTGACCCTAACAAGTGTGCGGGACTCAGGATTCATCGTCGTTTCCCACAGCTGGTCTGCGTTCATCTCTCCAAGACCCTTATATCGTTGAATGGTATAGCCTTTGCCGACTTTTTTCAGGACATCACCCATCTCTTCATCAGACCATGCATATTCAATGATTTCCTTTTTCCCGCTTCCTTTACTGACCTTATATAAAGGTGGCAGTGCAATGAACACCTTGCCATGCTCAATGAGCGGTTTCATATAGCGATAGAAAAAGGTAAGAAGCAGCACTTGAATATGGGCGCCGTCAGTATCGGCATCGGTCATAATGATGATTTTGTCGTAGTTGATGTCATCGATTGAGAAATCTGCTCCGACTCCCCCGCCGATCGCATGAATGATCGTATTGATCTCTTCATTTTTAAAGATATCAGCAAGCTTAGCTTTTTCTGTATTAATGACTTTACCGCGTAAAGGCAGAACCGCTTGGAATCTGCGGTCTCTTCCCTGTTTGGCTGACCCGCCTGCTGAATCTCCCTCAACGAGATACAATTCATTTTTTGCCGGGTTTCTTGAACCCGCAGGCGTCAGCTTTCCGCTTAAAGTCGCTTCTGATTTTTTTCGTTTTTTGCCGCTTCTTGCTTCTTCACGGGCTTTGCGTGCCGCTTCGCGCGCCTGACTCGCCTTGATTGCTTTTTTGACAAGAAGCGTTGCGGTGTCCCGATTTTCCTCTAAAAAGTAAGCAAGCTGCTCTGAAACAATCGCATCAACCGCTGATCTTGCTTCACTGGTACCGAGCTTTCCTTTTGTTTGTCCCTCAAATTGAAGAAGCTCCTCAGGAATGCGGACAGAAATAATGGCTGAAAGCCCTTCCCTTATATCGGTGCCTTCAAGGTTCTTATCCTTTTCTTTCAGCAAAGCCACTTTTCGCGCATATTCATTAAAAGCACGCGTCATCGCAGTTTTTGCACCTGACTCATGCGTCCCGCCGTCTTTTGTTCTGACATTGTTGACAAACGACAAAATATTTTCAGAATAACCATCGTTAAACTGGAACGCAAAGTCCACTTCTATAGAATGATGCTCACCCTCAAACGAGACCACTTCAGACAAGACGTCTTTTTCTTCATTTAAATAAGCAACAAACGCTTCTATGCCGTTTTCATAATAAAAGACCTCATGCTGGTCATTGCGTTCATCAATCAGCTCAATTTTCAGTCCTTTTAACAAAAACGCAGACTCTCTTAAGCGCTCAGAGAGCGTTTCAAAATTATAAGTGGTTGTGCTGAACATCGTTGGATCTGGCTTAAAGTGTGTAAGAGTTCCCGTCTTTTTTGTTTTGCCGATCTTTTCGAGAGATGTAACCGGTTTTCCTCCATTTTCAAATCGCTGCTGATAGACAAAACCGTCCCGCTCAATGGTAACCGTCAGCCATTCAGATAAAGCATTCACGACTGATGCACCAACTCCGTGGAGCCCGCCGCTTGTCTTATAGCCGCCTTGGCCGAATTTTCCTCCGGCATGAAGCACCGTTAAAATCACTTCAGGGGTTGGTTTGCCGAGCTTATGCATTCCGGTCGGCATGCCGCGGCCTCTATCCTGTACAGAAATACTATTGTCTTTATGTATTTTGACGATTATGTGATCTCCATGGCCGGCAAGCACCTCGTCGACAGAGTTATCTACAATTTCATAAACCAAGTGGTGCAAACCCCGCGCGTCAGTGGAGCCAATATACATACCCGGCCTTTTCCTGACAGCCTCAAGGCCTTCGAGCACCTGTATGGCATCTTCGTTGTAATCAAATTGCTGTTTTCTAGCCAAACGTACAAACCCCTTTCAAAAACTAACATTGTCTTTCTCTTTTTCAGTGTTACACATCATTTGTATATAAGATATTTTTTATAAACCTCGCCTCGAGCCAGTACTGCCTTGGACTCTTCATTATAACCAATATGTTTGCAATCGCAACATAGAGCTAACGAATCAGTTCTTCTCAAAACATCGGCTAGTGCTGTTTTTACACTATGAGAACGTATGTTTGTTTATTATATATAAAGCAGCAGACCTTCGCAAATCGAACGGCCGAAACCCAGCTGGACAAGGTATTCAAAAAAAGCTGTTCAAGCTTTATTGTATCTGTTTCACCGTAATACGCAAACAATATCTTAAAATTAAAAAGCAAAAATCCTTGAATTTACAAGGATTTTTGCAGTTCTGCACCTATTTTGTTACAGCGTGTGCCACTTTTATGCACAGATCCATGATAACCGTTCTGCCTTTTTCTTTTAGCATCTGGTATGCTTCCTCATTAACTAGCCCTTGCTGTGCCCAAAATACTGGCGCATCTGTCTCTAAAAACTCTTCCGCCACTCCGGGAAGCTGTTCTGAGCGCCTGAATACATTGACGATGTCAATCGGACCATCAATCTCTTTTAAAGATGAAACGGCTTTGACACCTAGCGCCTCATCAATTGTCGGGTTCACAGGGATAATTTCATAACCTGCGTCCTGCATTGCTTTTGAAACCATATGTGATGTTCTATCCGGACGGTCTGAAAGCCCTACTACCGCTATACGTTTGCTTCTTTGAAGAATCTCTTTAATTTCCGCTTTAGAAGGGTTTTGCATCGTGTGTCACTCCTTTTTCACTTATTTTACACGATCAAAACAGGAGAAATCAAAATATGATGCATGTTTGATTGGATTTGTAAGCAAACTTTACAAAAAAACTTATCATCAGATCATGACATCTCATGTTAAAATAAAAAGAAGGGAATTTGAAAAAGGAGAAATGTAGATGTTAATTGCTTTATTGATTATTTTGGCCTACTTGATAGGCAGCATTCCATCTGGCTTAATTGTGGGCAAGCTTGCCAAGGGAATTGATATTCGGGAGCACGGAAGCGGCAACTTAGGCGCTACCAATGCATTCCGTACATTAGGTGTAAAAGCTGGTTCGGTCGTCATAGCCGGAGATATTTTGAAAGGGACACTGGCAACTGCATTGCCTTTTCTCATGCATGTTGATATTCACCCGCTTCTTGCAGGAGTCTTTGCGGTTTTAGGCCACGTGTTTCCCATCTTCGCCAAATTTAAAGGCGGTAAAGCCGTGGCGACATCAGGAGGCGTTTTGCTGTTTTACGCACCCCTGTTATTTGTCACGATGGTTGCGGTATTCTTCATCTTTTTATACCTGACTAAATTTGTTTCTCTCTCATCGATGTTAACAGGGATCTATACTGTTATATATAGCTTCTTTGTCCATGATACGTATTTATTGATTGTCGTTACCCTGCTCACTATTTTTGTGATATACAGACACCGAGCGAACATTAAACGAATTATCAATAAAACAGAACCTAAAGTAAAATGGCTATAAGCTTAAAAAACTTCTCTTTTGACACAGAATAGCCTAATACGTTTATAATAGAGAAAATTCAAATGAAGAACAAAGGGGTGTTCTGTTATGAATATGACAATTAACGAAGACGCATTGAACTGGTATAAAGAAGAACTCGATTTGGAAAGCGGAGACCAGGTTCGCTTTTTCGTCCGCTATGGAGGCTGCAGCAACGTTCAAAAGGGTTTTTCTCTCGGTGTAGCGAAAGATGCCCCACAAGAGGCTGGAGTCACTGCAGAAGCTGACGGCATTACCTTCTTTATTGAAGAAAGTGATTTATGGTACTTTGATAACCACGACCTTCTCGTCAGCTATTCAAAAGACGCTAATGAACCGGTTTTTGAATACCAATAAAAAAGAACGCACATCATGTGCGTTCTTTTTTTACAAATGAAATCGTATAAGATGATCGGTTAGGTTTTCTTGTTCTAAAATATATTTTTGTGTTTCACCCAGCAGATCGAAGTGAGGAAATTCACTTTTCTTATGGATCCATTCTTTTTTTAACCCGTACGCCGCTCCCCACTGAACCAGCTTATCAATGTCTGCACAGCCGGCTTTTGTCACAGTCCTTGCTTCTGGAAATCGGTCATCCAGCCAGTAATGTGTTAAAAATGCGATTTCTCCTCTTTTCACTGCTTGTTTCCACCGGTTAAGTTCCTCCCGTTTCACACCAAACGCCATATCCCGTTCACTTCCCTATTTTTTGGCCTTTTCATATGCTGTGTGCCAATCAGGAAAAGCTTTGCGGAATTGAATTGGCTTAAAGCTTTCTTTATCCACACAAATATGAGATGAAGTGGCTTTGATGGAAAGCTCACCGGCCGGATTATAAATGTGATAACCATAGACGGTTTTAAAGCCGTTATATTCCTCTATCCATGTATGTACAACCGCGGTTTCTCCGTAATGAAGCGGCTTTTTATAGGAAATGTTGATATCAACGACTGGGGACAGAACGCCTCTTTTTTCCATATCACTATATAAAAAGCCTAAGTCCTTAATTAAGGCCGTTCTGCCGACCTCCATCCACACAAGATAATTTGCGTGATAGACAATCCCCATTTGATCTGTTTCTGCATAACGCACTTCTATTTCTTTTTTTGATACATGCAAGATTACTCTGCTCCCTTAACGTCAATTTAGCCCCATTTTACCATAACCAAATCAGAAAGAAAAAAACCAGGTTTCCCTGGTTTTTTAAGAACGGTATCCGTTCTGTCTCGCTGCAGATTCGTCCTGTATTTCATTACGAAACGCTTCAATGCTCTGTTCGCGTCTTGCATTTTTTTCTTTGATACGCTGTTTATCTTCTCCTGAAGCAAACTCCATTGATGCTTCTGCTTCTTCTATATTTTCAATTGTATTTTGAACCATATCCTGCAATTTTTCCACATTGTCAGAGCGATCATCAGGATTAGGCTGCTGATATTGATTTTGGTTCTTTGTCATTCGGATGTACCTCCTAGAAATAAACTCGATTTTTCGCTACTCGCCTTTTGTCTGCATGATGATCGGCCGCTGACCTGAAGTATCATGCATTTTTTCCCCTTTATTGGCTTTATATTTTACAGGCTTTGTACCCAAGTGGCTTGGAGCATATTGAGGCTGACCGTTTTTCTTGTTGTTTCCCATGTTTATCCCTCCTCAACAGATAGGTTTCTCAAAAGGAGGGGTAAACATGAATACAAATTAAAGGTTATTTTTGCTTAAATCGCTGTTCAAGCTTTTCCTCAAGCTGATTTAAATACTCTGTATTGGTCATCAGCTCTTTTTTGTTTTCCATGACGAGCTCATGAAAAGAACGTTTTCTCATCTTCTTCACGCTTCTCACCTCCGCATATTCTTTTATTTTTTCCAATTCTGAAAACTTGTAAGCATATCTGAGCATAAAAAAAACTGAATCTAATCAAGATCCAGTTTTCGTTCCATTTCTTTTTTTGTCATGGTGCCAACGTGTATGTCTTGGATAACACCTTTTTCATCTAAGATATATGTCGTTGGATATGACATCACGTTATAGTCAGCATTGATCCCTTTTTTATCAATCAGAATGGGGAACGTTAAATCATACGTATCAGCAAACGCTCGGACCTGTTTCTCACTTTTCTCAGCTGAAGTGAAATTTACCGCAACAACCGCAAGTTTGTCGGCGTACTCTTTTTGCAGCTTTTCCATCGCAGGCATTTCCTGACGGCACGGCTTACACCAAGTTGCCCAAAAATTGAGCAGCACTTTTTTGCCTTTTGCATCCTGTAAAGAGCTTTTCTCTCCTGACAGCGTTTTCAAAGTAAAATCAGGTGCTTGTTTCCCCTCTTGAATTCCGACTTCTTTTTTGCTGTATGTTTGATATAAATTCCATCCCGTATAACCGGCAAGCATGATAAGCAGAATCCCTGCGAACCATTTTTTCAGCATATGCCACCTCCGCAGCACATTGTGTCATAAATTGTGTCATAAAAAGAAGAGAAAGCGAAATGCCTTCTCTTCCTATTGTATTCATCAGGACTGCTTCATTTTTTCACGAAGCACCATTTGAAGGATGCCGCCATGGCGGTAGTAATCAATTTCAACTTCACTATCAAAGCGGACGACTGCTTCAAAAGTTGTTACATTGCCGTCTTCATTGATTGCTCTTACAGTCACAAGGTCACGAGGACGAACTGTTTCATCAACATCTACCTCGATGACTTCTTTACCCGTTAAGCCGAGTGTATCCGCATTTTCACCTTGTTTAAACTGAAGCGGCAGCACACCCATGAATACAAGGTTGCTCCTGTGAATTCTTTCGAAGCTCTCTGCAATGACCGTTCTGATGCCGAGAAGGTTTGTTCCTTTTGCAGCCCAGTCACGTGAAGATCCCATACCATAGTCTTTTCCTGCTAATACGACAAGACCAGTTTTATCTTCTTTGTATTTCATGCACGCATCATAGATGGATGTTACTTCACCAGTCGGCCAGTACGTCGTAAATCCACCCTCTGTACCCGGTGCAATTTGGTTTTTGATGCGAATGTTTGCAAATGTTCCTCTCATCATGACTTCATGGTTTCCGCGGCGGGAACCGTAGGAGTTAAAGTCACGAGGAGAAACACCTTTTTCTTGCAAGTACTTTCCGGCAGGCGTATCTTTTCCGATTGCCCCCGCAGGAGAAATATGGTCAGTTGTGACTGAATCGCCGAATTTACCGACAACACGCAAACCTTTTAATGGTTCAACCTTGCCTGGCTCAACAGACATTTCTTCGAAGAATGGCGGATTTTGAATGTAAGTTGACTCGCTATCCCATTTATATAAAGCTTCATCTGTTGTTTCAATTTCGTTCCAGCGCTTGTTGTCATCAAATACTGTTTCATACTCTTTGCGGAATAGCTCTGGCGTAACAGTTTGCTTAACAAGTGCATTGATTTCGTCCATTGACGGCCAAATATCATTAAAGTATACGTTTTGACCATCCTTGCCCACACCGATTGGATCAGTTTTCAAGTTAATGTTTACCGTTCCAGCCAGCGCATATGCCACAACAAGCGGCGGTGAAGCAAGATAGTTGCCTTTAACAAGCGGGTGAATACGTCCTTCAAAGTTACGGTTTCCGGAAAGGACAGACGTAATCAGAAGATCATTTTTCGCAACCGCTTCTTCGATTTCCGGTGAAAGCGGACCTGAGTTCCCGATACATGTTGTACAGCCGTACCCAACGAGGTTAAAGCCAAGCTCTTTCATGTATGGAAGAAGGCCTGAATTCACAAGATATCCTGTAACAACTTTAGAACCCGGTGCAAGTGACGTTTTCACGTAATTAGGCACCTTAAGCCCTAACTCAACCGCTTTTTTCGCTACCAGTCCGGCGCCGATCAGAACGTATGGGTTTGATGTATTTGTACAGCTTGTAATCGCAGCAATGGCGATCGCACCCGTTTTCATAACTGTTTCTTCACCGTTAAGGAGTTTAAACTTAATTTCTTTATTTTCTTCCTCAGCATTTAAACCGAATCCTTGGTTACCTGCAGGGCTGACTAAGTGCTTTTTAAACGTTTCCTGCATAGCAGATAACGGGATCAAATCCTGAGGACGCTTTGGACCCGATAAGTTTGCTTCAATTTGAGACAGGTCAATTTCAACCACATCAGTAAATTGAGGGTCTTCCGCATCAGGAGTGTAGAACAAGCCATTGCTTCTGCAGTATGCTTCAACAACATCAATATGTTCAGGATCACGGCCAGTCAGGCGCAGGTAGTTAAGCGCTTCTTCATCTACTGGGAAGAATCCGCATGTAGCACCGTATTCCGGAGCCATATTCGCAATTGTTGCGCGGTCTGCGAGCGGCAGTTCAGCAACTCCTGGCCCGAAGAATTCAACAAATTTACCGACAACGCCTTTTTCGCGCAGCACTTGTGTTACTTTTAACGCCAAGTCAGTAGCTGTTGTTCCGTTTGGAAGCTTGCCGACAAGTTTCGCGCCGATTACCTCTGGAACTGGGAAGTAAGAAGGCTGTCCAAGCATTCCCGCTTCAGCTTCAATTCCACCGACACCCCAGCCGAGAACACCGATACCGTTAATCATTGTTGTGTGTGAGTCTGTTCCGACAAGCGTATCAGGATACGTTACAAGCTCGCCGTCTTCTTCAATGGCATGGACAACACTTGCCAAGAACTCAAGGTTGACCTGGTGCACAATACCTGTTGCAGGCGGCACTGCCTGATAATTGTTAAACGCTTTCTTTGCCCAGCTTAAAAATTTGTAGCGCTCTGCATTTCTTTCGAATTCCAAGTCCATATTTACTGCTAATGCATCTTCTGTACCCGCTTTATCTACCTGTACAGAGTGGTCGATAACGAGATCAACAGGAATTTCAGGGTTGATTTTATCAGGATCTCCGCCGACAGCTGCCATTGCTTTACGCAGTGAAGCCAGATCTACTACTGCCGGAACCCCTGTGAAGTCTTGTAAAATAACACGAGACGGTTTGAACGGAACGTCGATATCCTTTAATTCGGCAGTTCCCCATTTTGCCAAATTTTCCACGTGTTCTTTTTTGATAACGAAGCCGTCAACTTGACGCAATACGGATTCTAAAAGAACTTTGATGGAATAAGGAAGCTTCGAAACCTTTCCTATACCTGAATCTTCTAACGCTTTTAAAGAGTAGTAATGATATGTTTTCCCATTTGTAGTAAACGTTTTTCTCGCTTGGAAAACGTCTTTTGCTGCAGTTTTTTGCTCGTTTGCCATTCTCCAAAATCCCCCTTCAGATCAGATCATTCTCAGATGAACATTACATTCCATCACAATTTTCTCACAATTTCATATTAAAACAAAATCATACATAAGTAAATATCAATGTTTTTATTAAATACAATAAGTTCGACTTATGAGAAAAATGTACCGGTAATTTTTACTGTTTACGCTCTCTCATATAACACAATAAAAGGAGCCATATTATGATTGAGGTGATAATGATGGTCAAAAGAAAAGCGAATCACGTCATTAACGGAATGAATGACGCAAAAAGCCAAGGCAAAGGCGCCGGCTATATTGAAAACGACCAGCTTGTACTGACTGAAGCAGAACGCCAAAATAACAAAAAAAGAAAAACCAATCAATAACACCGAACTCTTTTAAGGAGGTTCTCAATTTATGACCAATAAGAATACAAGTAAAGATATGCATAAAAACGCCCCTAAAGGACACAATCCCGGACAACCCGAGCCTCTAAGCGGAAGCAAAAAAGTAAAGAACCGAAACCATACAAGACAAAAGCACAACTCAAGCCATGATATGTAAGAAAAGCAGACCTTAGTGTCTGTTTTTTTATGCGTTCACCCATTTATAATCCACCGCATATGATGTTAAGCAAGGTTGATATGTGGAGGAATGCTTCCATGAACCATTCAAAACGCAACGATGCGAATGATTTCGATAGTATGGATGAATGGCTTCGGCAATTTTTTGAAGACCCCTTCGCCTGGTACGACGAAACATTGCCTATTGATTTATATGAAACAAGTCAGCAGTATATTATAGAAGCGGATCTGACTTTTTTACAGCCTACACAAGTAACAGTTACCCTTTCTGGATGCGAGTTCATCTTAACTGTCAAATCGTCAGGACAGACTTTTGAAAAACAAATGATGCTTCCTTTTTATTTTAATGACAAAACCATTCAAGCCGAATGCGAAAATCAAATACTCACAGTCGCCGTCAATAAAGAAACAGAAGATGGCTCTTCTTTTTCTCTTCAATTTCCTCTCAGCTAAACATAAAAAGTCACTTTCATCCCCTATTATGAAAGTGACTTTTTTTTCCGTCCATTTATCGTCAAATACCCTCTAGTGACTCTCCCATGGCCAAATAGCAGATTCACTATACAATAGAATATGATCTACTATCTCTTTTGACTAGACGTCTATCACTTTTTTCTATTCTTTTTTTACTGTGTTCTTCTAATCTCTCTTCGTATACAATATGGTTAGAATAAGGGGGAATGCTTGATGCTGGAAGGATGGTTTTTATGGTTTATTCTGTTTTGGGTGATCATGATGGTAGTCTTATTATCAATCGGCGGTTTTTTCATGTTTCGAAAGTTTTTAAAGCGTTTACCAAAAGAGGACGGCAGATCAGAGCTTGATTGGCAGGATTACTATATTGAAAACAGCAGACATTTATGGAACGATGAAAACAAACAGTTTCTAGATGAATTGACTGCGCCGGTGCCAGAGCTGTTCAGAGATGCAGCAAAAGCCAAAATCGCAGGCAAAATCGGTGAGCTTGCATTAAAAGAAAAGGTAGCAAAGATTGATCAGCAACTTATGATCAAAGGCTATATTCTCGCAACTCCTAAAAGAGACCATACCTTCTTAAAAAGGCATCTGCGGGACAAAAAAATCGATTTGGAACCTTATCAGACCCTTCTCAAATAAAAAACCTTTCCTGACAAGAGGAAAGGTTTTTTAATTCATTTGAATATTAGCTGACTGCAGCTCGTTATGAAGTTTTCGATATGATAAATACATGGCGATTCTCCAAGGCACAATCATACCGAAAGCCAGAATCCAAAACATTCCGCTCAGTGCACCATAATCGATTGATGTGCTCAAGATTGATTTCATCACAATTCTGATCACCAAAAGACCGACTAATATAAAAACAAATGCTTTAGAGCGTTTCATGTAAATTTCATTATTTTTAATTTCGAACTTAGAAGTTTTGATTAGAAAAATAGAGAAAATCACACCTAAAGTGAATGCTTCCAAAAACTCTGCACCAGTTACCCAAAATACTGGAAATAAAAACATTAACGCTCCCGTACTCATAAAAATCGGCGGAAGAATGATTTTTTTTGGTGAAACAGGCTTGTCAGAGGACTTTATTCTGACCACCATCACAGCTACAGCCATTAACACAGCAATAATCGATGAAACTATAATCATCATATTTATCATTCCTTTGTTTCTCGGAGTGTTGATACTATATACTATACTCCAAAACAATAAAAAAAACCATTTTGAAAAGAAATGACTTTAATGTCCCATAACGCGGCTTACAGCTTCCAGCACTTTTGTTTCCTCAAACGGCTTAACAATAAAATCCTTTGCCCCCAGCTCAATTGCTTCCGTTACAATTCTTTGCTGGCGCATGGCGGTGCACATGATGACCTTCGCTTTAGGATCAAAGGTTAAGATATCACGAAGCGCTTTTATGCCGTTTTTCACCGGCATTGTAATATCCATTGTCACAAGGTCCGGTCGCAGTTTTTTATACAGGTCCGCTGCTTGTTCACCGTCCGCCGCTTCGCCTGCGATTATGTAATTTGCCTCTTCCAAGATCTCTCTGATTTTCACTCTCATGAACTTGGCGTCGTCTACAACTAAAACTCTTGTCATATTCCCCTCCAACAATCGATTTCCACAGATAATAGTCTTATTGTACCAAAAACAAAAGGATTAGTAGTAGTACGAAAGTAATTTACCGTCAAAAACCAGTAAAGCCTCCAAAAAGATCTGACAGCAAAATAATGATCAGGCTCATCCAATTAAAGAATAACAGCACACCAATCACAATCATCAAAACGCCGCCAGCTTTCATAATGAAAAGCTGGTTCTTCCTTATCCACTTCAGCTTTGTGATAAAAAAAGACAATAAAAGAAACGGTACCGCAAAACCGAGTACATATAACATCATGTATGGCACCGCTGAACCCGGATTGGTGCCTGCAAGTGTGATAACAGCAGCTAATATCGGACCGGTACATGGTGTCCATCCAGCTGCAAATGCCATTCCGATTAAGACCGACCCTAAAAACCCGGTTGGTTTATGCTTAAAATGGATTCTCCGCTCTTTCATCATAGCCTCAGGCCGGAACACACCGAGTGTAATGAAACCGAACAAAATAATAAGCAACGCGCCAATTTGCCGAATCGCATCGTGATAATCCCTAAACAGGCTGCCAATAAAAGATGTTCCATAGCCTAAAGCAATAAAAATGACTGAAAAGCCAAGCAAAAAACACAAAGTATGAAACAGGCTTCTTTTCTGCAGCAGCAGCTTTTCTGTTTTTACATCGTCCATGCTGACCCCTGTAATATATGACAAAAAAGCTGGATAAAGCGGCAGGCAGCAAGGCGAAATAAAGGATAAAAACCCCGCACCGAATGTCAAAAAATAATTCACGTCTCCCATGTCATCATCCCTTCATGATTTGACATTCCTTCAAGTTATGACAAAATCATTTCATTTTTTTAACACTTTCACTTGAAGGATTTCTATTTTCAGAAAAAACTTATATAATTTAATTTGACATTGAGACATTATACTCCTTCTCATTTGAAAATTAGTATAAATATGGATATAATATAAACATTCACTTTGAAGATCTAATGTATGAAAGGATACATCCCTGTGATTAGAGAGCATCTATTAAAAGAAATTGAAAAAAAAAGAGCAGAGCTGCTGCAAATTGTCATGGCGAACGGAATGACATCTCATATTACGATAGAGCTCAGTCAGGAGCTTGACCATCTTCTCATACAATATCAAAAGCAGCGCCTTCGAGCAGTAGCGGGTGATGAATGATTGCAAAATAAAAAACCCGTATAAGGGTTTTTTATTTTATAACCATGTTTCTCTATATCATAATCTTTACGTATTATTTCGTTTGATTATTCATGGCTTTCATCATTTGATTGATTTTCTTCTGAGAAGGTTTCATTCCCATTTGCATCATCATCATGCGTAACATTTGTTCATTAATAGGCGGATTCTTTTTCAGGTAGCTCATCATATATTTACGAGCAATAAAAAACCCGAGTGCAACACCTATGAGCAATGCAACAACGCCCACTAGGATGCCAACCCATAAAGTCATTTTATTTCCTCCTTCATGTTGTCTAGTTTAAAGTGTACTAAACCAAAAGCTATTATACAACATTTACATCTCTTTTTCTTCGGTTTTAGACAAAATTTCTTTCTTTCACCGGATTTAGCCATCCGTAACGCTTCGAATTGAAATCCATTGCTAAAAAGCAAGGGCTTACTTTTCTTAACACTTCAAAGAATATCGTTTCTGCCTCGTAATCTCCCGAAGCCACAATTTCTATCATGTGCTCCTTCATCATAAACGTCGCGTGGCCTTTTGCTTTCGGCAAAGCTATTCTATAAATATAATCCAGCTGCCTGTAATCCGTCTTGTTTAAATTCATTTTTAACCGCTGATGCATATGTAAAATCGGGATTGGTTGTGTAATATATTGAATCTGTTTCTCTGTCATTTCATACTGCTGCTTTTCAAGGCTTGTCCAATGATAGTCTTGAAACAGCTCAAACATAACCGATTCCCGGCCGAAATAGTGATTGGCAAATTCCTCTTTGATCAGGTACGTATAGTAGTGACGTTCCATCTTTTCATCCCCTTTTCCAGCAGCATTTCATTTGCTCTCTATTATACAAAAGAAGAAAAGAAAGAATTGTCTATTACTGTTAAACAGCCAATACTATTTTTGTCGGATAAACAAGAAAAAGAGGATGATTTGACTCATCCTCTTTCAAAAGCTTACTTATTGATTAATGCCTTAACTCGATTCACTACGTTCGGAACTGAGAAGCCGTATTCGTTAATGATGGTTTCACCAGGAGCAGATGCACCGAATCGGTCTATGCCGAGAACGTCACCTTCAAGCCCTGTGTATTTGCCCCATCCAAATGATGAGCCCATTTCAATTGCAAGACGTTTTTTCACATCTGCAGGAAGGACTTCGTTTTTGTATTCATCAGATTGTTTCTCAAAACGGTCCATTGAAGGCATGCTGACAACAGAAACATCGATATTTTCTTTTGCCAATTCAGCCTGCGCTTCAATTGCAAGACCTACCTCTGATCCGGAAGCGATGAGAAGAGCATCAGGTGTTTCGTTTTTAGATTTAGAAACGACATATGCACCTTTTTCTACTCCTGCCAATGCTTCTTCAGATGTTTGATCGATGGTAGGAAGGTTTTGACGTGTAAGCACTAGCGCTGTTGGGTGGTCAGTGCTTTGCACTGCAAGCTTCCATGCTGCTGCTGTCTCATTGCCGTCTGCTGGACGGATCAAAGAAAGGTTAGGCATCGCACGGAGTGAAGCAAGCTGTTCAACAGGCTCGTGCGTCGGACCGTCTTCACCTACCGCAATACTGTCATGTGTGAAGACATATGTCACAGGAAGGCCCATTAACGCTGCAAGGCGAATCGCAGGACGCAGGTAATCAGAGAAGACAAAGAAAGTTCCGCCGAATACACGAAGACCGCCATGAAGCGCCATACCGTTTAAGGCTGCACCCATCGCAAATTCACGTACACCAAACCAGAAGTTTTTGCCTGAGTAATCAACCGCTGTAAAATCACCGGCATTTTTAATAGTCGTTTTGTTCGATCCCGCTAGGTCAGCAGAACCTCCGACAAAGAAAGGAATTTTTTTCGCAAGTCCGTTGAGAACTTCACCGGAAGATGCACGGGATGCCAGGCTGCTTCCTTTTTCATACACAGGAACCTCTTGATCCCAGTCCTTCGGAAGCTCTCCTTTGATTGCCAGTTCAAGCTGTTCAGCAAGTTCAGGATAAACTTCTTTATATTTAGCGAATTGAGCATTCCATTCTTGTTCTTTTTTCTCACCTGATTCTTTAACAGCTGCAGCGAAATGCTCATAAACTTCTGACGGAACGTAGAAGTCTTCTTCATATGTCCACGCATAAGCTTCTTTTGTTAATTTGCTTTCCTCTTTACCAAGCGGCGCACCGTGAACACCGGATGTACCGGCACGGTTAGGTGAACCGAATCCGATTGTCGTTTTCACTTCAATTAATGTAGGTTTCTTTTCATTTTGGCGTGCTTTTTCGATAGCCGCTGTTAATTCTTCAATATTGTTTCCATCCTCAACATAAAGAACTTCCCAATTCATTGCTTCAAAACGCTGTTTCACGTTTTCAGAGAATGAACGGTCGAGGTCTCCATCAAGAGAGATGTCATTAGAATCGTATAGTACGATCAGACGGCCAAGCTGAAGATGGCCTGCGAGTGAAGCGGCTTCAGAAGAAATACCTTCCATTAAATCACCATCACCGCAAATACTGTATGTATAATGATCGACTACGTTAAATGAATCGCGGTTGTATGTTTCCGCTAAATGGCGTTCAGCAATTGCCATACCGACTGCCATGGCAATTCCTTGGCCAAGCGGACCTGTTGTAGCATCAACACCGGCAGTATGTCCGAATTCCGGATGTCCTGGTGTTTTGCTGCCCCACTGGCGGAATCCCTTAAGATCTTCAATACTAAGATCAAACCCGCTTAAATGAAGCATGCTGTATAATAGTGCTGACCCGTGTCCAGCAGATAAAACAAAACGGTCACGGTTAAACCAGCCAGGGTTTGCCGGACTTACGTTCATAAATTTTGTCCACAGCGTGTATGCCATTGGAGCGGCCCCCATCGGCATCCCTGGGTGACCAGAATTTGCTTTTTCAATAGCGTCTATTGACAGTGTGCGAATGGTAGCAACTGATTTCTTTTCAATTGTATCCATAAAAATCCCCTTCCTTATGTGTTGTACCCTTACATCATAAATGTCTGACGACTTTTTCTCAACTGTTTCAGCTTAAATTTGAGAGAAACTTGTTGAATTTTGTCACATAAGAGTTTTGATTATAGTATATGCAAAAGAGGAATACGATATTGCCGTATTCCTCTTATATTAGTGAAGTTTGTTATTTCTTTGTTCTCTTTTTAGCTTTTCTGGTGTAACATCATTGCCTTCTGGGTCAATGATTTTCACACTTTTTAACGTGTTCTTCATAGAAGAACGAAAACCTTTCAAGTACTCTTGACGGAGCTTTTGCTGTTCGGCTTTTTCTTCTTCTGTAATAACGCCAGCTTTAGCTTTGGCAGCAAGTTCATTAATTCTGGCAATTTTCGCGTTTGAAATCATGTTAAACTCCTTTATTGCATTTTGTCTATATAGTACTAGATCAAAAAAAGTTTTACAACTGATTCACTCTGCTGTCTCTTCATTCTCTATGTATTCCTGAAAACGCCGGTGAACGGTTGCTTTAGAGACATCATAGCCAAACCCTCTTAGGGTAGCCGCGATTTCAGCAAACGTCAGTTTATTCGCTCTCAGGCGGACGATCTCTGAGATTGGCACCTCTATTTTTTCTTTTCCACTGTTCCCATGTTGGTTTTTTAAGTTTTTTTGCGGTTTAAAACCGTTTTTTACTGCACGTTTCATTCCCCGTCTGATTTTCATGTTGTGAATCTTTCGCTGATACTCTTCCACAATGCTGACGATTTCCAAGACCATTGAGTCAGCCTCCGATAACTCCAGTTCACCTCTATGAGCCGTTGTATAGACTTTCACACCTTCTCTATAAATACAATGAAGCAGTGCGATTTTTGCGTTTCCCCGTCCGAGCCTTGTCTCATCCTGAACCAAAATGACATCAATTCCAGCGTTCTTAATCTCATCAAGCAGCTCAAATACACCATCCCGATCCATTTCATATCCGCTGGCTTTTTCTGAAATCACTTTGACCACTTCCATGCCGTTCTCCGCTGCAATGGCCGTAAGCTCCTCCTCCTGCCGCTTTAATGACGTTTCCTGCTGTTCTTTATTTGTGCTTACGCGGGCATAAATGAGTGCTTTCATTTTATCTCTCTTTCCTCTCTATCTTACAGTTGCTAATTCATATGCATCCTGATGCTTCTTTTTCAATGGGATCACTAACTCATCACCCGGCTGGATATCAGAGGTTTGAAGTTGATTTTTATCAGCTACCCATTCAATAAAATCATTTTTGTTTATCTTTTTTGTATCTGCTACCTGATCAGCAATTGACCAAAGTGTGTCGCCTTGCTGGACTTCTATTTTAACATACTGATTAAGCTCTTGGTCGCTGCTTGTATATGACAGCATAAGGATAACCGCGCTCAAAATCACTGTGAACAGACCGACAAAAATAATAGATTCTTTACTCATGATCATAACCTCCAACAGGAATGTTTGTTCGCATTTTTATAATTTCAGTATATACGAACAAACGTTTCTGTCAATTGTTTTTTCGAACCTATGTTTGTACTGTAAGGAAAATCATGCTATAATCTTCTTAAAATCGACGTTTTGAGGTGCGAAAAATGACGAAGCTATCAAAAAGGCAACTTGATATCCTCCGTTTTATTAAAGCAGAGGTTAAATCAAAAGGATATCCGCCTTCCGTGAGAGAGATCGGAGAGGCTGTCGGGCTTGCGTCCAGCTCTACTGTCCACGGCCATTTGGCCCGCTTGGAAACAAAAGGGCTGATCAGACGGGATCCGACAAAACCAAGAGCAATAGAAATTCTTGATGAAGAAGTAGACATTCCGCAAAGCCAGGTCGTTAATGTACCAGTCATCGGTAAAGTCACGGCGGGATCTCCTATTACTGCAGTAGAAAATATTGAAGAATATTTTCCGCTCCCTGACCGCATGGTTCCTCCAGACGAGCATGTATTTATGCTGGAGATTATGGGAGACAGTATGATAGATGCTGGTATTCTCGATAAGGACTATGTCATCGTTAAACAGCAAAACACAGCGAACAATGGGGAAATTGTAGTTGCGATGACAGAAGATGATGAAGCAACTGTAAAACGATTCTATAAAGAGGATACACACATTCGCTTGCAGCCTGAGAACCCAACGATGGAACCTATCATTTTGCAGAATGTCAGCATTCTAGGGAAAGTGATTGGCGTGTTCAGAACCGTCCATTAATCTATTGATCTATCAGATGCATGAAATAACCCCCTTTTCCTTTACGGAGAGGGGGTTTGTTGTTCAAAAAAAGCAGGCTCGCCCTGACTTTTGGGTGCGAGCCTGAATAGGAGGAAAAAGAACATCATGTTTACACCATAATTATCCACCAAACAATTGTTGAAGTCAAGAAATTTTCTTTCCTTCAGGAAACTTTTGTTCAAAATATGTACGTTTAGAATATTAGACGCTATCTTCTTAAAAACGTTTCATTTTTTAGGTCGTGGAAGGATGCGGTTTTATATTTATTAAAGGGCGAGGCAATTGATATAACTGAAAATTTAGTACATAGTTTAGGTAGTTCAACACTCTGTTAAAACAGCTTGCTTTCTTCATATAAAATGTAATATGTATTTCAATTTCACCTGCACCCAATCACTTGTGCAGTTCAAAAGATATGGCATCGTTGAACTAATCGGGTAGAAACCTTCCCCAAACATAAAGTCTCCACCAACACCCTTCTTTCAATTTAACCTTATATGAAATATGGTGTGTGATATCAAAAGGCCGTTTCATCATAAAAGTGCATATGGTTTTTTTCTTGTTTGTAATATCGAAGCCTGTCTTGAAGGGTTCCGGTATGAAATTCAAATTTGTGGCCGTCAGGGTCGGTAAAATAAATTGATTTTCGATCGCGTTCATCTCGTTCTCTGCCAGGCAGAATATTGACATGAAGTCTTTTTAATTTAGCTGATACCTCCTCAAATTCATGATCTTCAATTGTAAAAGCAATATGGGTATAAGAAAGCTTAATGTCATTTCTCGGGATGTCTGGTTCTTCATTAAGCGCTAGCCAGATGCCGTTCATGTCAAAATATGCAGTTGTTCTTCCCTTTACCAAAAGCTTTGCATCAAACACTTTTTGATAAAAATCAATCGATGTATCCAAATGCGAAACTGAAAATAGCAAGTGATTGATTCCTTTTATCTCCACAAATCATTCCCCCCTTGAAAGCTGATCATCCACATATACGTCTTTTTTCATAAGAAAGTTTCATACTGCTGAAAAAAAATACCAGTGTAAACAAAAACGGACTGTTTAAAATAGTAACATGACCATTATGAATGGTTTTGAATTGCATTATTTATCATTTGTTTACGTCCAAGAATTTTCTTCAAAAATAACAAATTAGGTGGTCAAATGAAACATATCATTGCGCTTGCTTCAAAGATTGCTTTCACTCTCGCCCTTTTATATGTGATATTGGACAGAGTCTATCACGCATCCTTTTTAAGTGTGATGTTTATTGCACTTTTCTTAGGTTTTGTTTCCTATCTTTCTGGTGACATGCTCATCTTACCCAGAACAAACAATATTACAGCTTCATTGGCTGACTTTGGCCTTTCATTCGTTATTCTTTGGGTATTTGTTTTAACCCAAACAAGAAACGATTTCTCACCATTTGGAGCAGCTCTCCTTTCTGCTGCCTGTCTTACTGTTTTTGAATACTTTTTTCATCGGTATTTACTGAAAAATGTACTTGATGAAAATTTCCGAAATGAACTGTCAGCGAGAGATAACACGTTGCAGTATCAAACGGAAGCCGCGGACGAGCTGTTTCCCGAAACGAATGAGAAGCATAAAAAATAGGAGGCTGTCTTATCGCCTCCTATTTTTCAGTAGCTATTTTTGAGAAAACGGAACATCACTTCTGTAAACTTATAAAACCTCTCATTTTGAGTAACAGCTCTGCTTTTTAAAGAAAAGATGCCGAACAAAGACTTTCGAAAGCCAGTGCTCATTTCTATCTGGATACTTAAACCTGTTTTTGATTTATTTGCAATGTTATTCGGACTAACACCCGCATGTGGATGGTCCGTATTGAGCAATACAGCAGGAAAACCGGCATGCTGCAATTTCTCAACTAAATCTGCCGCTCTTACGCGATCTGTACCGCCGACTTCGATCTGCTGATCTTCTTCTGCGTACCCGTGTAATGAAATGACATATTCATGATTTCCCGTCATTTTAAGGGCCCGAGGTTCATCAAAGTGCGTGCTCGTAATGTGCAGGACTGAGTTTCCTGTCGATTTTAAGCCTTCAAATAAATACATCGAGTACTCTTTGCTGAGCTCTCTCGCTACTTCACTTGTCCCGCCTTCAATACCTCCTCCGTGAATAGCTAAAACAAGAACAGGGCTTCCGGTTTCTTTCGTAAAAATGTCGTAATCAGAAGGATCTTCATTGTTTTTTAATTCCTCAAAATTCTGATATACATCTTCAGCATAAATTGAAGAAATCGGAGTAAATACCATAAAAATAAACAATAATTTTACAATTTTAATAGTTGATGGAAAACGTTTGGCTATGTTACAATCAACATGCTTCAAGGAATGGAGCAAACGGCGGAGCAGGGATACTTTGGCCGGTTTCATCTACTCCGCCTCTAAGTCCAAATCAACAGGATGTAGGTCTCTTTGAGGCTTTAGCACGAATTCTCTTGTCCTCCTTGTTAAATTTTTGTTAAATTCACAATATTATATACCATTAGCCCGGGCGCTGTTCTTCTCATTTTTGAATTTATGAAAAGTAAGCTGGCACCACCTCCCCCATTTCCATACAAAACAAAAATGCACCTGCCCTTTGGCCTGTGCATTTTTATTTTCTCTTCATTCTTCGTTTTTTTGCTTGATTTAATTTCATGATGTTTTTTTCAATTTTTCTTATGTTTCGCCTTTGCGGGATTGTTTTCATTTCATAATAAACAGAAATAAACCCGCTTAATGTCACTGCTGCAATATAAAGGGCGCGCTGTTTGATCATCCGGTCAGCGTGTCCATGATCATTCGCTTCTTTTTCCATCCTTTCGATCACAGCTTTATCAAACAGCTGATCGACATACACTTGTTTCATTCCCACTGCAAACCCCGCAGCCAGCCAAAGAATCAGAAATAAACTGATATAAAACACCATAAACCCTTCCTTTCCTGTCTTGATGCGGCGCAGAATTTTTTTAAAACAGTGCATCTATTACAACTGGCAGACGAAGCTTCTTCTTTGTGTTAGGTTCTTTCAATAGGCTGGTTAATATGTGTAATGCTGTAATGAACAGTTAGAAATTTTATTCCAAACAGCCACATATGATGAACAGCGGTTAATTTGTTGTCATGTGCAGCTTCTATCAGAAAGGTTTCAGATAAAGGAAGCGGACAAGTTCCCGCTCTTGTTTGCAGATAAATTCCCTCATCCCCCGCTCTGCTTTTTCTCCGCCTGCTTGTTAAAACCAGCTTCTCCTGATGATGATATGGTTTTAAAATACCTGTCATGCTGCTGAATGGAAGCGGCAAAGAAATATTCATATACCCCTCTCCATTTGAACGGTACATTGAATATAGCGCAGTAAAAATGGTTTCGTTTTTTTCATTTGTTCTAATCCAGGCACGAACTCTTTCCCTTCCGTCTTTTTTCGAAGGAACACCTTTTATCTTGCTGTACATCCTATACCAGTCAGGGTTCGTCGAAAGATGTATTTGGCCGATTCTTCTGCTGAACCATTCGTAAATAATTGCAAGCGGCCAAAACCACGTGCTCCATGTTACTTTTGCTTTAATATTGTATTCGATGGTTTGTTCATAAAACGAAAGAATGAGTGGCGCCAGTTTTTCTGGTGAAAAATCTTTTGAACGCAGGCTGTCCATATCATCCACAAGTCCGCTGTACCGAGCGTTATTTTCAGCTTGAATGTTAGCTAAAAATTCTTCTCCAATCTTTCTTTTTCCGTAGATACGGCTGAATGTCTTTACACTGTCTGCATCAAAAGGCTTCGGATCCTCTATTCTCCACCCTATGAGAGCGGGCAAGATAACACCAAACGCGTTGACAAAACCGTGAATCCAAATCATCTGATTGATGGTCAATGTAACTTCTTGCCGAAATACACCAAATGAATAAATCATCGAGAAAGCAATCGTTATCATTAAAACAGCGGAAGAAAGCCGAATAAGAAATGTCCCCATCTTGGTGCGAAAAGCTGCCGTGAACACCAAAAATGCATGAAGATAAATCGCCGCCATATAAATGCTAACCGCAATGACATCAAGTGTTTTTGAATATGTGATGCCCAGTGCGATAAGAAGGGGCGAAAGCAAAATCACCCATGTTATCCAACTATACAACATCCGATGTTTTCTAATGGTTCTGCCGAGTAAGCCGTTGAAGATCGGGATCAGAAAAGCAGAATAGTGAAAGTGGACAGCAGTCAGCAAAATGATGAGAGGGCCAAATTGCATGATCTGCAAATGGGCAGCATAAGCAAAAAACCAAAATCCTCCTCCCGCCAAATAAATAAGACCGAACAAAACTGATGTCTCTTCGATTCTATGTATCTTTGTTTCCCAAAGGCGGAGGATCGCATACAATGCAATAAAAACTGTGTACATCCACCAGATTAGCGCGAAACCTCCAACCTCCGTCACTAGAGCCAGCACCGCAAAGAATGCGGCTGCCGGATAGCACTGGATTAGCCCATATTCCATAAACTGAGCAGCACGAACCGGCGATTGACGAAAAACAAAAGGGAAAATTCCCGGCACAAAAAAAAGAATGGATAACAAAACGAGTGCCTCTGCCACTGAAATATCCGGTGCTTCCGCTGCAAGAAATCCTATAAAACAAAGCGCACTGACTATGCCATTTCGTTTCATGATTCTCTCTCTTCCTCCTGAAACGTTCCTTTATAAAAGAAAAGAGTGCCAAGAATTGTATTTTGCACATGCACTTCAATGGTGAAACAATTCTTTTTTTCATCAAACGTTTCGCAAACTACGGATGTACCGGTCAGCCATTTCGGCAGCGGGATTCTTTTTCCGCATATTAATAGCCATTGCTTTCCCGATGTGATCGTAAGAGAGCCGTCATGAGATGCCTCGAACGTCAAAACAGACAGCAGCAGATGAGGTTTGCCGAAGAAATCAAGTATTCTATTTTCTTTCTCGTCATATATCATTATCGCGTCAAAATAACGTTTTTTGCCTTTAAAGAAAAATGTACGCTTCCATTCTATCCCTGTATGTTGCGATTTCAAAAGACAAGTTCTATTTTGTATTGTAAATGGAATGTCTTTGCCTCTCTCAGAAAAGAAGCATCTGAAAAAAACACCCAGCTTTAACAGCATTCTAACCAGAAAAGAGCTTCCGCTTATTTCTGACATCGTTCCCGTCCCGCTGAATGTATGAGACCCGTCTAATTGGTACCGTTTCTGCAGCTTGGGATGCAGCAAATGATAGTTAATAATTGATTTTTCATAAATCGAACTCACAATGTCACTTCTTTCTCTTTCGTTTTGTGCGCCTGGCACTGGGGAGCTGCAGGCTAAGAGCGCCGCTTGCAGCGGAAAACACACTCAATAGAACCCACATGAATATTTCGGAACCTAGACAAGCAAACCCAGCAAAAATACAAGCCTGGACACCATGAATGATCCATTTTCTTTTTAAAGGAATCAGCCACAAAATAGCTAAGCCTATCTCCGCTGTTCCTGCCAATATGCTTGTCTTAACACCTGCAAAGCCTTGATAGAACCAAAACAGGCTGAAAAACAGACACATGAACACATAGATGATAGCGGATCGAATGAAGCGCTTCGGATGTTTATTTTGCTCAACCCAAAGCCTTAATGCATCAAAGCTCCAGGCAGTCGCCCAGCCAAGCAGCGGTCGAAATAATAAACGATCGATCCATCTTCCCGGCAGTCCGTAGGCTGTTTTGTATTGGTACTGTGTTAAAAACGTCATTTTCCCATTTTCTCTCTGTATATACTTCCAGTAGCCGCTTCCATGCCGAATCAGAGATAGTGGATGATCAGAGCCAAAAGCCAGTGAAGAAGACCTTTCAGATGAACATTTGTTGAAAACACCGACGGTTTCTCCAGTACCTGACACCTTTAATCCAAAGCCTATTTTTGTTTCGTAAAGAAACTTCTGTTTTTCGCATGGTTGTCTATTCAAATACGTAATATTTGAAAACCGGAGATCCCATTCCTTATGCAGTGATGGGTTTTGTGTATATTCCCAGAGTGTATCCAGATCAGATTTCATTTCGATTTCTACATAAATCGGTTTCTGCCTCACAGCCCCTTCTCCCTTCTATTTCAAGCAATTCCTATATTAGCATATTGGTCGATTTGAAAAGTGTATATCTCTCCAAAAAAAGTATCTTTATCCTAAAAAATGCATAAAAAAGAGAAGAGAGGTTTCCTTCTCTTCCTTGGGATTCATTACTGAGTTTTAACCGTGCCGTAATGAGTAATTGTGACGTTCACACTATATGTGATGTCGGCTTTACTGAAGGTGTCATCCCAGTTATTTTTCACCCTTTTCCATAAGTGAGGATATGTAAGTCTTAAAGATTCATCAAAACCCGCAACATCTGCTTTATAATCATGCTGGATTTTTTTTAATACATGACCAACTATTTTCTTTACTTCGTTTTCAATAGTCGTTTCGAGACGATCTATAAACTGGGTGTCCAACGCCTCTTTTGTGTTCCAGTTTTCAACCAAATCGCCTTCTGATTCAATATCGACATGGAATGAAATATCCGTCCCTTTTACGATTGGATGAATTTTGCTTTTGATTTTATTGATATCGTACGCTAACGTCTGTTGGCTCTTTTTATCATGGCTTTTGACAACCCCGCCTTTTCCTTCCCCTCTAATCCATGTAATCCCCTCAGTTTCATATTCATTTAAGGTGCCGATCATTTTTTTCGACTTTCCGTTAATTACAGCTGCTCCGGCATACTTGATCGCTCCATTCGCTGCGACCACATTTTGCAGTAAAAAGCTGCTGCCAGAATGCAGTTTTCCAATTAGTTTCGCGAGTGTCACAGGGGAAAGAATTTTGGAAACTTTATGTTCATTTTCACCTAATCCAATCAGCCGAAAAGCCGGAATTTCTCCGTTCTCTTTCAGCTGGAGAGCTTCTCTTGCTTCCCCTTTAGCAGATAAAACAAGACAGCTTAGCCTGATTTCATTATCACGAAAAAATTGATCCAGCATTTCGTCGATAGGAAATGTGTGCAGCACATCTTCACTCATGACAACAACTTTTAAATGCGGGCTAAACACTTCTCGGTCCCGCCTTAGTGCAACCTCACTTCCGATCTGCTGTAATGAATCCCCTGTTTCACTAATATTAATATACGCTTTTTGCGCTCCTTGTCCGCTACCGCCTCCCCCGCCAGTGCCCGCGCCTGCCGCTTTTTCATTAACAAATTGATAGGTCAGCGTAATGTTGTCTTTTTTCGGATAGCTCCCGCCCTCTTCTTTTAACTCTTTTTCAGTGTTCGTTTCTTTTCCTTTATCAATTGCGATAGCGAATGTGAGACCCAGATCTTCTATTTCTCGGCTGCTCCAGCATCCTGTTACGCAAATCATCAGCAAACATACCATGACCATAGCAGGCAATTGACGTTTTAGTTTACTTTTCACCTCTTTTCCTCCATTTCGAAATGACTAACAGCAAAATCGGCAATGCGCCAAATATATACAAAGCGATATGACTTACCGTATCGCCCAATATAAAGACGTCATTTTCATTTTTCGGCATGCAAGAGAGGATATAAATAACAGGAAGCAGCCCAAACATACATGAAAGGGGTTTCTTTTTAAAAACTTGTGAGACTCCCAGGGAAGCTGCATAAAAAGTGATAATAAACGTGGCAAAAAGCTGCATAATCCAAATCACAAGCAGAAATGATTCAAACCGTTCAAATATTAAACCAGGTATTTCAAAACTTCTCATCAGATCAAGCCCCGGCCATGTTCTCGTCACAACTCCCTCAACTGATAGTGCACCGATGACCATAATCAGTGTAATCATATAAAAACTGGTCACAACGCTTGTTCCGATCACAACTGCTTTCACCGCATTTTTCGGCTTTTTCATAAATGCTACTAAAATAAACATAATTTCTGAACATGTAAATGAAAGGTTCGTTGTCTTTACTCCTCTAAGAACCGGCATGATTCCATCACCTAATACAGGGCGCAAATTGTTGATCTCAAATATGCCTAAACTCATGAGGGCTATCGTTAAAAAGATGATGACCGTAATCGGAAAAATCATTTCAAAAAGCCGTGCAATCGGATCTAGGCCTTGTGTAATTGAATAAATCCCAATCCAAAGAACTGTCATAATGATGGCCCAAGACGGTGTCCCTTCGAGGAGAAAAAAATCCACGATTTCGGACATGACTCTGACTTCAAATGCACCGAGTGCCAGAAAATAAGTAATAAAAACAATACTGATCAGATGCCCGAGCCATTTTCCTACAATATGTCGGGAGTATTCATAAAAGGTCTCCTTAGGATACTGCTGGCTTAATTTAACGATAATCATCCCGGCTATTACCGCTAGGACCCCGCCTAATAAAATTGAAATCCATCCATCAGGAGATTGTGTTTGTTCTGTTACTGTCCGAGGGAGCGTAAGAACTCCGGCAGCAAGCATATAATTAATGATGATAATCGTTGCCTGAGCGGTTGTGATTTTACTGGTTGGGCTGAACATGAGACTTTATCACCATCCTGTCGAGTTCATCACTTCACCCGTTTTGTATTATCTGTATTCATCATTTTAGGCCGGCGCTTCATAACTAAAAGAGGCATTCTGATAACAAAGTCTTTCCAATCTTTTAATTGATAGGGCACTGCCGGACTTGCGTATGGCACACCAAAGCTCTTTAGTTTTACGACATGGCTGCTTAGCAGCAGATAATACATAATGACTCCAAACAATCCAAACACCGCCGCACAAAACATCGCGCCAAACCGAAGCATCCGAAGTGCTATACCTGTGCTATAATGCGGGATGGCAAATGAAGAAATTGCTGTGAGCGCAACAACAATGACCATGATTGGACTGACAATCCCCGCCTGCACAGCTGCTTCCCCGATGATTAATCCGCCAACTATGCCAATTGCGGGTCCAATCGGTTTTGGCAGACGAAGCCCCGCCTCTCTTAAAATTTCGATCGCGACTTCCATAAATAAGGCTTCTATGAGGGATGGGAACGGAACACCTTGGCGCGTCCCGGAAATTGAAATCGCCAGCTTGGTCGGAATTAACCCAGGATGAAAAGAAATAAATGATATATATAAAGCGGGTGCAAATAACGTTATCATTGCTGCGATGAACCTCAGCAATCTGATGAGCGAGCTCGGGAACCACCGTTCATAATAATCTTCAGGCGATTGAAGCATCATGCTGAAAGTGACTGGAACAATCAAAGCAAACGGAGTGCCGTCAAGCAGAATGGCTACTCTTCCTTCCATTAGTCCGCTTATGACGCGATCAGGACGTTCTGTACTCTGTACTTGCGGGAATGGGCTCAAGTAATTATCCTCAATTAACTGTTCAACGTAGCCTGACTCCGGCAAATGATCGATCTCAATCCCTCTCACTCTTTTTCTTACTTCCTCGACTACTTTTGGATCTGCAATGTCATTCATATAAGCGATGATTAAATCCTTTTTTAATCGTGTTCCTACTTCAAATCTCTGCAATGTTAATTGATCATTTTTTCCTTGCTGTCTCAAAAGAGCTGTATTCGTACTCAACTCTTCTGTAAAGCCTGTGCGCGGCCCTCTGACAAGCGCTTCTGAAAGCGGCTCCTCGATACTTCGATTTTGTTTTTTTACAGTTCCCAGAAGAAAGGCCTGCGGTATTCCATCAATGAGAAGCGCTGTCGACCCCATGAAAACATTCAACACGATATCACTGATTTTCTCTGATTCTATGACATCACCGATTGATACGAATTGATTTTTTATCTGTTTCGAAGTTAAAATACCTTTGCCGGATTGAGAAATTTCATCGCTTACCTGATTAGGTTGATTCATGACTAACACTGATAGTCCTTTATTAATCAAGTCCTGATCAGACAGTCCTTCAACAAAGATCAATGCCGCTTTCACATGTAATTGAGTGATTTCAAGCTCACGGAAATGAACGTCCCCGTTATGTCCTATTTTTCTTTTTACATGTTCTAAATCGCATCCGATGTTACCGGTTAACACATCCTGATCCTGCTTTTCAGCTGTCGAATAATCTGATTTATGCTGCTTCTGTGTTTTGTACTGATTGTTCCGCCACCTCATCATTGCACCTTCTTATACATGAATCCAAGTAAACACTTTATAGATTACATATGGAACGAGAAATACTACTAACGCTTGAAACCACACATTCCAATCAGTAAGTGTTGATATCATGTTATCCATCTGTCATTTCCCCTCTCTCTAATAGGATTATTTTTCCCGTATACCTATTTTTTATGTTCGTCTTTTTTCTCAATAAAAAAAACATGATGAACATTTCATCATGCTTTTAAAGAAATCAACCTGACCATTTTGCATAATTAACACAAAATGAGCCTTTTAGCAGTCTGGGAAAACTAAAATTCCAGCTTGAAGCTTTCTGCCTGATCTGAAACTTCCACAGGAATCCCCATTATCGTTTTCGGTTTGGAAACGTAAACATAGCGCATTTCTTCCTCTAATTGCTGAAACGCTTTTTCACTAACTAAAATTCTGGCCGGCTTCCCTGGACTGTTATCAATGGCTGCTTTGATTTTTCCAAGCATAAAAAACCTCCTGTTTTAGAAAATGGCTCATTTACTATTAAAACAAAAATCGCAAAATAAATTGGCTGAACAGGAATTCCAGTTCAAACATAACAGTTGCGGCTGAGCAAACAAGCATGAACGAAATGACAACATACACGTCTCTCTCTTTCTCGAACATGCAGAATTCTCCCATTCACAGATCAGACTGGCGACTGACACGCTGTTGAACAGCAGCTCTAGCATAAATAATGCACGCTATGGACATGATCTTATTAGTTATTATATGATTGAATTGAAAAAACATCATATGTCAAGAGGTAAACGAAATGGCTCAAAACAACGAAAATACATTACCAGATATTACGAAAATCATTACCCTAGAGGCTCCCATTCAGAAAGTCTGGGAGACAGTCTCTACTTCAGAAGGCATTGCCAAGTGGTTTATGCCCAATGACTTTCAGCTCAAAGAAGGACAAGAATTTCACTTACAATCACCGTTTGGGCCGTCCCCTTGTAAAGTTTTGGCTGTTCAAGCTCCAACTGAACTTTCTTTTGAATGGGATACAGAAGGATGGGTCGTTACCTTTCAATTAGAAGACTTGGGGGAAAAGACAGGGTTTACCCTTATTCACAGCGGCTGGAAAGAGCCGAATGAAGTGATCGGCAAAGCAAACGAGAAAAGCTCCGTCGTTCGCGGCAAGATGGATGGCGGCTGGACTGGCATTGTAAATGAACGGCTTCGTAAGGCTATCGAAGCATAAAAAAGAGAGAGGTATCTCTCTTTTTTGTTTTTTCCCAAGGGTTATACTTCACAATTTGAGTCCATCAATCATAAAACGTAACAGTTTTAGATTTACCAGAGTAATCGGTAACAAAGAACTCGGCCTTGTTATTGCTCCCATCTACAAATTTTCCAATACTGCCAAAGGTGTGGCATTCTCCGGGTGAAAAATAGTTTGCCCCTACATAATCATCAGGATTGTCACCGGGATCATCTTCATATAAGTGCAGTGAGACAGAAAAAGGAGTGCTTCCTGAAAGGCACACTCTAAAATCTCCTCCGGTTGAGTATACCGTCGGACTTGAGTAAGTATATGTGTAAGTCCCTAACTTATCCCACTCTCCAGCCCCCGCAGTTCCGGCTTTTTCTGCTTGTGCCGTTAATGGAAAAACCGCAGCAAACCCTAAAACAGACAAAAATCCAACTACCTTAGTGAATCTCATAGCTACACCACTCCTCTATTTCAATGATAGCCGCAGATACGTTTGTATCATTTCCGGCAGAGCTACATAATTGATCCAGTCTGCCTCCCCGCTTCTTAGGCAGGTGGCATTGGACATTATATTCAGCAGCAGCCGTTTTATGAATCCGCCTTTGTTTTGGTTTTAAATGTTCAAAATAAATGCATTCCCATTTGTACTGCTATCTCTTATAATTTGTTTAAAAGGTTGTACTTCAATCAGGGGGGAAAAGGATATGGAATTAAGCTTCACAAAAATACTCGTTATTTTGTTTGTGGGTTTTTTAGTATTTGGGCCTGATAAACTGCCGGCGCTTGGCCGTGCAGCAGGAAAAGCCTTATCAGAATTTAAACAAGCAACAAGCGGACTGACTCAGGATATCAGAAAAAATGACTCAGAAAACAAAGAAGACAAACAAATGTAGGATAAATCGTTTGGGCCGATGAAAAATCGGCTCTTTATTTTTTTTGTTTTTGTGTCATCTGTCTTTTTTTAATCATTTGGACAGCCCTTTTTTCCTTCTATGATTTTAACTGTCCAAGCCGCAAAATCTACTCGCCGTATAATAAAGCGTAGTAAAAATAAAGGAGGAGTATATATGGGTTATTACAAAAAATACAAAGAAGAGTATTATACGGTCAAAAAAACGTATTATAAGAAGTATTACGAATATGATAAAAAATATGATGACTGTGATTACGACAAAAAATATGATGACTATGATAAAAAATATTATGATCACGATAAAAAAGACTATGATTATGTTGTAGAGTATAAAAAGCATAAAAAACACTACTAAACGCCATTAACATCTCCTCGTTTTTACTTTCCCCCGGCTATTGCCGGGTCTTTTTTTGTTTGTGCACTATATGTATATTTCTGAAGCTCCCCTTTCTATGAAAACCTTGGTGACTGAATCTGAAAAAGAATAGTGAATATTTAGTACATAGTTTAGTTAGTTCATAAGTGAGCGCATTCAGTTTATTGCAGTTACAAAGAAACTTTTATAAACTCTTTGAGGATCATACATAAAAGGAGAGGTTTTTTGTATAGAAACATCGTATTTTATCTCATTTTACTTTGTCTATTTATATCAGTTGTCATGAAAAGCTTTGAGATGATAAGCACAATAGCCAATGTTATCTGCTTTGTTTTCGTATTGCTGTATTTTAAAGATGAAATGAAAACATACTCACGTAAAGCGTTAGCAATCCTAAGTATTTGTTTTCTTTTCTTAGTCGGTATCTGTGCTTTTATCATTTTACAAGGACAGACATTGATGAAACGTCACCTCTTTTTTACAGGCTGGGAAACGATAGCGGGCATCCTTTTAATGATCGTTTCTTTAAGCATTTGTACTTTTATTTTGAGGAAAATTTCAAATCGGTTAAAACGATTTTGATCTCATTCTTTCCTCTGATAAAGGTATATAGCTTTCAGTTTGGCGAAGCGTTTCGTCCCTTACTTCACTCAAAATGAAATATTTTGTCGATTTATATACATTAATCCAGTTCCAAAATAAGGTATAATAAATAGCGAAACCACTATCTAAAGGGGGAATTTTGGTGAAAAAAGTATTGATTGCAGGTGCAGTAGGAACAGCAGTTCTTTTCGGAACCCTTTCATCAGGTATACCAGGCTTACGCGCGGTAGACGCTCAAGTCGCAAAAGCAGCATCCCAGCTGCCTAACGGAATCGGCGGCCGTGTCTACCTGAACAGTACGGGCACCGTTTTTACAGCTAAAATCACACTTCCTGAAACTGTCAAAAACAACGACTCGGTCTCTACTCCCTATATTTATTCTGGCTTTAGGGCAACAAGCGGAACTGAAGCCGATATCGGGCTTCAGTACAGCAAACAATACAACGTCTGGAAGCCCCTCATGAAGGTTGGGTCCAAAAATGAAGAAACGTACATCGAAGGAAAAGACAAATTCACATACAATAAAGGCTTCCGCCCTGGAAGCACAGTCCAAATGACAATCTATAAAAATTTAAGCGGCAATACGCGCATGACCCTTTGGGGAACGAACAATGACGGCTACACCGGACGGATTATCACAGAAATTCAAGGAACCAACATCGGCACGATTTCAAAATGGAAAACCCTTGCTACCGCGGCTGTTTCGTATGAAAGCCAGCGTGATGCGATCAAAGCAACCTTTTCGACATCTTTTAACAACATCACAATCGACAATAAAGCCGTCACTCCTGTGGTAGATACACAGGATTTCGCAAAGGTTTCAGTTGCAGGAAATAACGTTACGATCTCTGTTAATAAATAAACGAAGCCGCAAAAATCCGCCAGCATTGTCTGGCGGTTTTCTTTGGAGCATACTGGTCATAGTTCGTTTCTTCAGCTCTTTTGTTTAAACCTAACTTTAATAAGGGTGGAAATTGGTATGAAATATGAAAAAACAAGTCTTTTTGGAATGATTTTAGTTATTGTAGCACTTCTAATATCTATATATTTTATGTGTAATACAAATGCGTTGGTACCTGCTGGATATGATCTAGCTATTCATGGAATTGTAATATCTAGAACTGTAATGATTGCTTTTACTTTGTATTTAGTTTCAAAGTTAGGATATTTTCTTCTGAATAAAAAAGATTAACTGTAGAGTTAATCTTTTTTATGTATTATACGTGTTTGTCCTTCAATTTTTATTCATCTTCCAGATTGCTTAATGAAAATAGGATACCTGCTATCCATTCACTGCACAATAAAAAGGCAGCATTAAACCGCTACCTCAAATAAAAGCTTGTCCCCATGTTTATAGTTGATTAATTTGAAATCATCAATGGTAAAGTTATAAAAATCTTTCACTTCAGGATTGATCCATAGTTCAGGTGCTTCAAACTGTTCTCTTTCCATTTGAATTTTCAAATTTTCTATATGACGTGTGTACACATGGCAATCCCCAATGTTAAAGATATATTCACCAAGCTCATAACCAGTCACTTGAGCAATCATGCGCTGCAACACATTGTACTGGAATACATTGAATGGATTTCCCAATGCCATGTCATTGCTCCGTGCTCTTACCTCAAGGTGGAGTTTCCCATGTTTAACGTACCATTGTGTTTCGTATACACATGGCGTTAAGGCCATTGCGTCTAATTCATCAGGATTCCATAGCATTGTAATGTGTCTGCGTGAAGACGGGTTGTTCTGCAATTGATGAAGAAGATAATCAACCTGATCCACTTTTTCTCCATTTAGACTTCTGTTTTTCTTCCCCAGCTGAAATCCATATGCATGTCCGATGGTGCCGTCTTCTTGTTTCCACTGATCCCAAATATGTACGCCCATCTTGTTTAAATCATTAACATCATTAGATTTCAGCTGCCAAATCCAGAGCAACTCTTTAATGGCTGTTTTCCAGGCAACCTTTTTTGTCGTTAAAATCGGAACCTCTGAGTTGTCGAATCTCATTTGTTTACTAATCACGCTTAGTGTATGAGCCGGTGTCCCATCAGAGTCCCACTTGGTTCTTACATTAAATTCTTCGTCTGAGATACCATTATTCATAATATCCTTAATGATTGAATTGTATTGTTTATCGAATTGCGTCATAACTATTCATATCCTTCTTTCATTTACAGTTGCTAAGCATAATTTATTACGAATGCAATATTATCGCAAATACTAAGCACGCGCAGATAAAGTGAGGATCTTATTCCACTCACTGTGTGTTTAAAGAGGAGTTAGTCCCCCCTCTTTTACACCTGTATTTCTCCATAACATAGTCTGTCACATAGCTCATAGTTACCGCCAGTTTGGTACATACACCGTTGATAACATTGTTGAGGATTATAAGAAATGGTTTGATATTGCGGCACATAAAAATTCAAATAGTTAGGTGTTTGTGTATACCAAATTGGAAATTGTCTAAACACATTAAATCCTCCAATAGCTTTTTCTGATTTAATGCATTGTATTTTACCTCAATATCAATTGTCATTTGTCCATGTGCAATTGGGCTTTCTTTAAAATAAATTCTCTCTAATTTCATTCATTTTTTTATGCTATTTGGCAGCGGTTTATTCCTTATATGATCTGTTTCTAACCGGTTTTGCTGTTTGTTTTTGATGTCTAACTCTAAATCCTTCAAAAGCAGTGTTAAAAATCACATCATAGAGCTCTTGAATCTTAACCATAACGTTCAAATATTCTTCAATGAGAAAGTCCCTTTTTACGTATACTAATCTTCCCTATACACTTTACTATTATTTTACAGTGATTGAGTGCTCTCTCTTAAACAGCTATCCGTTTTGTTTTTCAGAAAGTGTTTTAAACAGTCTCTTTTTACTATTCTTATTTCATTTGACCATACCATATCATTTAAACTTCATAAATTAAATTCGAATAAAATAAAGGAGGAATTTAATTGGGTTATTATAAAAAATATAAAGAAGAGTATTACACTTGGAAAAAAACATATTACAAAAAGTATTACGACAATGATAAGAAGCATTATGATTGCGACAAGTATTATGATCATGATAAAAAACATTATGATTATGATAAAAAGTATGATGACCATGATAAAAAGTATTACGATGATCACGATTATCATTACGAAAAAAAGTATTATGATGACGATGATCATTATTATGATTTTGTCGAATCATATAAAAAACATCACTAAATCTCTTAAACGTCTATTTATTCCCCGGCGACATACCGGGGGCTTTTTTATGATATTTATCGTCGATACTCAGATTTTTTTTGTAAAGTCTTATGTATCATTTCATCTTATATTTTGAACTTGTCTCATGGCTGCTGTAAATTCAATTATTAATGAACACATGTCATTTAACTTGGCTTATTATTAGTGGCATTACTAGTTTGTAGTTGCCTTCCCCTACTTATAAAAATTTAGATAAAAGTATTTCTTTATAGAGATGCTTGTTTCATCGACAACTCAATCCTAAAAGTGGTAAAATCGATAAAAATGTAAATATAATAAAAGGAGCATCTATATGTATATAAGTATTATAATTTTAGCATCCATGCTTTTATGGGGGACAGTTATCCACGAGCTAAGTAAACCTTCAAAAAAGCAAAGCACCAGTAAAATTGTTTCTTTGACATCTTTAGGTTCTTTATCGACTTTAGTTATTACTATTTCACTTTTTCAAAACTTCCCTTTTTAAAATGTGTTTTTAATTAAATCCTTCGTATTAAAATATTCATTTTATACATAATATTTATATGTACCTTGGCTGAAACCTCCATTGATCAATCACACAGCATGAAGACAGCCAAGGATTTATTTTGTTTACTTAGTACCTGTTGAACCGAGTCCTCCTCTATCCTCGTTTCCCAAATGCTCGACTTCAACCAATTCAACCGCCGGCATTTTCTTCATGATTCTAAACTGGCAGATACGATCACCCTTCTTAATTTCAGTATCACGCAATGCATAAGCAGGAAAGAACCAGAAATCGTTGTCACCCTTATATGACTCATCGATAACACCCATTGAATTTGTTTGAATAACGCCAAAGTTCTTATATGTACTTGAACGAGGGACGACATGTGCTTCGTAACCTTCAGGCAGTTCCATTGCAACACCTAATGGGACAAGCTTAAATTCATCTTTTTTGATTGTTACATCTTCAGCTGCCCGAAGATCAATCCAGTCTCCCTGCTCAATTTTGCTGATTCTTGTTTGTGTTTCATCTAGATACTTGATTTTAATTTGCATTGTCATGTACTAGCTCCTTTAATTTTTATTGACTATCATACAGTAAGGCTTGTTCTTGTGTCATTTTCATCAGTTATAAATTGAACGTCTTCAAAATCATTCTGTAAAGCATTGAAGTAAAGTTTTTCAATGAATTTTTTGTTTTTACAGTAAATCGAAACGTAGCTATTATCTGCTATCAAAAGGACAAGTTCGCAATCACTGTCAGCATATGTATTGACTTGATTAACCATTTTTCCATATGGAAATGCTTTCAGTTCAACGAAAATGGTATAGTACTGATTCGTTTTTAATTGTTGCTCAAAAACTGCCCCTTCAACAATTGCGTAGTCATGAAAAAGCTCCTCATCATCGAGCTCTCCTTCTACAACAAAATAAGATTCCCCACTCGTTTGCCACCTATAATTAGCTATTTCTACCGGCTGCAGTATTCTCCATAGAAAATTTCCATATTCATTCGGTATTTGAAAACTAACTCCCCTATTCATGTATACCCCTTACTTAAACGATTTTTGTGAATACGAGTTTAATTATATACTCTAATGTTAGGTTTATGGAACAAGGAATCGACTGCCTTTTCAACCGATTACCTTTTACAGAATTTCCTCAGCCCTTCTCATTTAAAAGGTTCTTCCAATGTTCATAACAACGGTAAGTATTTCCTGATTAGATTTCTCGTTATCATCTACCCTTAGAAAAAAATGTCCCAAAACAAATAATCATTTTTGTAATCCTCGGTCGCCGTACCCATTAACACCCCACTTACAAGCCTCATGTATCCCGTACTTGCTATTATTCGAACATTGATAGGCACCTTCTCGTATCACATGGATTTGCTGTTGAATGATTTCAAATAAAGTTGAATAAAATAAGATCGAATCATCCAACAATTAACATTTATTCTTGCAGCAATAGGTGGTATTTATAATCCATAAGAAGGAAGGAAGCGTTGATGATAAAGCTTTGCCGAGAAGTTTGGATCGAAGTCAATCTTGATGCCGTTAAAAAGAATTTGCGAGCGATTCGCCGTCATATTCCACATAAGAGCAAAATTATGGCTGTCGTAAAAGCGAACGGTTATGGTCACGGGTCTATAGAAGTGGCACGCCATGCACTGGAACACGGGGCGAGTGAGCTCGCTGTTGCCAGTGTGGAGGAAGGAATCGTTTTACGAAAAGCTGGGATTACAGCGCCTATCCTTGTGCTTGGTTTTACATCCCTTAGTTGTGTAAAGAAGTCAGCAGCTTGGAATATAACATTATCAGCATTTCAGGTTGATTGGATGAAAGAAGCAAACGAGATATTGGAAAAAGAAGCGAGTGCTAACCGGCTGGCCATTCATATTAACGTGGATACCGGCATGGGACGATTAGGTGTACGCACAAAGGAAGAACTTTTAGAAGTAGTGAAAGCCTTAAAGGCAAGTAAATTCCTCAGATGGACAGGGATTTTCACACATTTTTCGACAGCTGATGAACCGGACACAACACTCACAAAGCTGCAGCACGAAAAATTCATCAGTTTTCTCAGCTTTTTAAAAAAACAGGGGATTGAGCTGCCCACCGTGCATATGTGCAACACGGCTGCAGCTATCGCATTTCCGGAATTTAGCGCTGATATGATCCGTTTAGGTATCGGCTTATATGGTTTATATCCTTCAGCCTATATTAAACAACTAAATCTCGTTAAGCTTGAACCTGCGTTAAGTTTAAAGGCACGCATCGCTTATGTGAAAACCATGCGTACAGAACCCCGAACCGTTAGCTATGGTGCTACATACGTCGCAGAACCTAATGAAGTCATTGCTACACTCCCGATTGGCTATGCTGACGGCTATTCTCGTGCCCTTTCCAATCGCGGGTTTGTTCTTCATCGCGGAAAACGAGTGCCAGTGGCGGGAAGAGTAACAATGGATATGATCATGGTCAGTTTAGGAGAAAACGGTGAAGGTAAACAAGGAGAAGAAGTCGTGATTTACGGTAAGCAAAAAGGAGCCGAGATTTCCGTTGATGAAGTGGCTGAAATGCTCAATACGATTAACTATGAAGTCGTGTCTACATTAAGCCGCCGCATCCCTCGTTTTTATATAAGAGATGGCGAGATTTTTAAAGTATCAACTCCAGTATTATACGTGTAGAACATCTTAAAATGCTGAATCAAAATCCCTCTGGTAGAGGGATTTTGTTTTTTCTGAAACTAAAAAAATCCCTCCTATAAGAAGAGAGATTTTCAACATATTTATACCTCAATAACTGATTGTTCAGGAGTATTATGATCGTGTCGAGAACGAAAATGCTCTTCTAATTCTTCAAGTGTACGCCCCTTTGTTTCCGGCATGAATTTGTATACAAAACCGATTGCCAATACACCTAAAGCCACAAATATAAAGAATGTAAAAGACAAACCTACAGAGCTAAGCAAGATCGGGAAAGCAAAACCGATCACAAAGTTTAATATCCAAAGGAAAAAAACACTTATCCCAGAACCAAGTCCTCTTAACCTTTGAGGGAATATTTCCGCTATGACAAGCCAAGTCACAGGTCCTACACACCCTTGCATAAAGGCAAGAAATAAAACGGTCAAAGAAAGCACTACATAAGGAAGTGCCATAGATCCATCAAGCACAATTGAGAAAATCGCAATCAATAGGAGCGCTGTAGTCGTCCCCGCCAAACCAATCAATAATATTGGACGCCGTCTCACTTTTCCGACCAGCCAAATCCCAAATATAACTGCAATAACTGATATCAGCCCATTTCCAATATTAGCGATTAAAGCCGCTTTTGTACCAAAACCAGATTCTTTAAGGATTTGTGTGCCATAATACATAATCGAGTTCACACCTGTAATTTGATTCACGATGGCAACACCGATTCCAATCCATAAAAGACGGCGCAGCCATGGTGTAGAAAAGTCCTTGAGTGATGCCTTTTCTAGTGCTGTATCTTTTTCTACCGCTTCTTGAATTTCTCTACATTCAGCTTCTGCACGTTTATCTTCTCGAATTTGTTTAAGAACTCGCAGCGCCTCACTGTTTTTGCCTTTGGAGATTAGCCATCGGGGGCTTTCTGGTACCTTAAGCATACTGGCAAATAACATGATAGCCGGTACAGCACAAATGACAAGCATGTATCTCCAAACATGTCCCGTATTTGCCATTGTTACACCGAGGATCGCATTAAAAACATATGCTAAAAATTGCCCGCCAACAATCATTAGTTCATTTTGGGTTACCATACGCCCTCTCTTTTCATGCGGTGCCATTTCTGCTAAAAAGGCCGGCACCATCGCCGAGGCTCCTCCAACAGCCAGCCCCAGTAAAAAACGAAAGACCGCCATGATGAAAACGTTAGGTGCTAACGCTGTTCCCAGTGATGCCAGGAAAAATAAAAAGGAAAGATTAAGGATCATTTTACGGCGGCCATATCGATCAGCCAATCTTCCGCATAACAACGCTCCAAACGCGGCACCTAATAAAAGAATACTCGTAACAAGCCCTTCTGTAACCGGTGTTAAATCAAGCTGATCTGGCCTTGCCATAAAAGGTAAAGCTCCATTTATAACTCCGGTGTCATATCCAAAGAGAAGCCCTCCAAAAGTTGCTGAAATCATTATTAATTTCAACCTTCGATTTCGATGTTCATTCATATCCATTTCCCCTGCCTTTATTAAGAATACTTAATAAACTCTTTCAGTGTGGATATTGAGTCAAAACTAAAGTCATCTCTATCTTAGATTTTCACCTCTGGATTTGTAACCGTTTGCATTTTTAGCCAATAGAATACCTAAGCTATTAGTTGTTATATTGTAGTAATGTTTTTGTCACATTATTGTCATTTCTCATATTATCATAATTCCAAAAGCATTTTCAGTCAATATTATTTTCAGAATTATTTATTTCCGCTATGTGGTGGTGATGTTTTGATCATCTCGTTGTGAAGTTAACCAAAGGCAATTTGAATGTTATAAGTTCCCTTGAAGTTTTCCATTCACAAAAAATGTCCATATCGTTATAATGATGATGTTTAATCGCGAAAAGAGAAAATGATAAAGAGGGAATCAATATGAAGAAGATTTTGATCAGTATGATCGCAATCGTTTTAAGTATTACTTTGGCAGCTTGCGGATCACATCACGCAGCCAAAAACCATTCAGATTCTAATGGGACGGAGCAAGTCTCTCAAGATACTCAATCTAATGAATATAATCAGACAGAACAAAAGGCCGGCACGCCTCATTCAAAAAAGCAGAAGAAATTGGTCAATGTTACATTAGATAGAGCAATAGATGGAGATACGATTAAGGTTATTTACAACGGAAAGAAAGACACAGTTCGCTACTTGCTCGTTGATACACCTGAGACGAAGAAACCAAATTCTTGTGTTCAACCATACGGTGAGGATGCGTCGAAACGAAATAAAGAATTGGTCAACAGCGGTAAGCTACAGCTGGAATTTGATAAAGGCGATCGCAGAGATAAGTATGGAAGACTGTTAGCATACGTTTATGTTGACGGCAAATCTGTTCAAGAGACATTATTAAAAGAGGGATTGGCCAGAGTAGCATATGTATATGAGCCTAACACAACATACATAGACCAATTCAGACAAGATGAGCAAGAAGCAAAATCAGAAAAACTGTCAATTTGGAGTAAGAGTGGTTATGTGACTAACAGAGGATTTAACGGCTGTGTGAAATAGAAATACACTGCCTGTTAAAAAAGCAGCAAACCTAGCAGAAAGCAGTTTCCAAAGAATGAGAAAGAGAAATGGCGTGTCTAGTTTCCATTCTGCTTATCAAGCTAAAATCATGCAACTATGCCTGTAAAATTTCCGCTGTATAGTAACACCCTATATTATCCTATTTAGATAGTGTAGATAATAAAAAACACCCCTTCACGTCAATGTGAGGGGATTATTTGTGTGTAAACATCCTTCCTATTTCATCATAAATCAAGAGATCCCTCTACCGTCGTTAGCGCGGTTTCATACATCTTACCCATTGGCATTCCTAAGCTTCCCCACTTCTTGAAGTGTTCGCTGACAGAATACGGTTCCGCTCGTTCGTTTTGTCTGCTGGACACTCCAATACTGTTTAAAGGTTGCGATACCTTATTCTCACCATCTTTTCAAAAGAAGGCAGCCATGTCATCAAAGGCCTTTGATGATGATTGATCATTAATTGTTTTTCGGTTGATCTCCGGACAATAACATCATTAGTTTTTTCGAAAGCTCTTCAAAGCTGTATTGAGATCCTTTGTGTGAGTATAAATGTTCTTATACAAATCAAATAGTGTTTTATATTTTTGAACATTTTGCGCCTTTGGATAAAATGCAGCAGCCTCACGAATGAACTGCTCTGCACATTCTTCAAGGGATTCAAACCATCCGCTTCCAAAGGCAGCCAGCATTGCAGCCCCCATAGCTGGCCCTTGTTCATTTTCTAACTTAATTACCCTCGTATTGAAAATATCAGCTTGCATTTGCAGCCACGTATCATTTTTAGCTCCCCCACCAATAGAAACAACAGTATGAACTGATTTTCCCGCTTCGCGGAATAGCTCAATTGATTCATGTAAAGAGAATGTGATACCTTCCATTATTGCCCTCAAAAAATGCTTTCTATTATGGGCTCCATCCATTCCGATCAAGCTTCCCCGAATAGAAGAATCAGCATGCGGCGTTCTTTCACCAACCAAATAAGGAGTGTATAGCAGTCCATTGGCTCCTATCGGAATAGCTTCCACCCCCTGCAATAATTGCTCAAACGATTCGTCTGGTGCAAACGTTCTTTTAAACCAGTCCAAGCTGTATCCTGCAGCGAGCGTGACGCCCATCGTATAAAAAGAATTCTTTTTTCCATGATTAAAAAAGTGGACTTTCCCTTTAAAGTCTCTTTCTTTTTCTTCTTCGTAGGAAAGTATGACCCCTGAGGTCCCAATACTGCATAATGTTTTTCCGGAAGAAAGGATACCTGCTCCAATAGCGCCGCAAGCATTATCTGCTCCCCCAGCGTACACTTTTGTTTTTTCTAATAGCCCGGTCTTGGCGGCAACGTGCGGAAGCAGCGATCCTACACAATCATGAGATTCAACAAGCGGAGGACACATATCTGCAGAAATACCAATTTGATTGCAAATATCATTGCTCCACTCCTTGCGAGTAATATGTAAAAGTAAAGTTCCTGCTGCATCGGAGTATTCGGTGTGAATGGCACCGGTCATACGGAATCTCACGTAGTCTTTCGGAAGCAAAAAAACAGCAGTTTTTTTAAAAAGCTCAGGTTCATGTTCCTTTACCCATAACATTTTAGGTAATGTAAACCCTTCTAAAACACGGTTTTTTGTGATGTCAAGAAGATGATCGCCAAATTTCTCGGTCATCCGGATACATTGAGGCGTTGTTCTGGTATCATTCCAAAGAATTGCATTACGTAACACCTGACGATCTTGGTCAAGCAGTACTAATCCATGCATTTGTCCCGAATAGCTTATCCCGTCAATATCCTTGGCTTGAACATTGGATATAGAAACCAATTCAGCCAATGCTTCAATTGTTTGCTGCACCCAGTCCTCAGGATTTTGCTCACTATATCCAGCCTTCTCTTGGATGAGCGGGTACCTTTTGGACGTTTCTGCACAAACCTTGCCGTTTTGATTAACTAAAATGGTTTTAACAGCACTCGTTCCAAGATCTATTCCAATGACATACTTCATTTTTTCACTCCTTGTCCTTTTAAAAAACCATTCACTCTAAATAAATCCTAATTATAGAAGTTACCCGTCATAACAACAAGCAATAGGAAAGGAATCATGACGGGTAATTCAGTGATTTGGTATTGATGGCAGGATCTGGAGCTTATCCTGTTATACTTCTAAAATGTATTGGTTCAATATCGCTTTTAATTTCTCCTGTCTTCCAGATTCGTTTTTAATTAATTTATGATTTAGCGCATATTGCTCAAGTGTGTGGAAATTAGCTCTTCCTTCTATAATTTCAAGACCAATCCCTTCAGTAAAGCTGCGGTAACGATGTTGAATCACATCTTCAAACACACGATCTTCGATTAATTTGTGGGCAACTTTCAATCCTCTTGCAAATGCATCCATCCCTGCAATATGGGCATATATTAGATCATCAGGCTCGAAAGAAGATCTTCTGACCTTCGCGTCAAAGTTTAATCCGCCGCTTCCAAGGCCGCCATTTTGCAGGATTTCGTACATTGCTAATGTCGTAGAATATAAATCCGTCGGAAATTCATCCGTGTCCCAGCCTAAAAGAGGATGACCCTGGTTTGCGTCAACAGAGCCAAGCAGACCATGTACTCTTGCCATGCGCAATTCATGTTCGAATGTATGCCCGGCTAATGTGGCATGATTGGCTTCAAGATTTAATTTAAAGTGATTGTCTAAGCCATATTGCTTCAAAAAGGCAATGGTTGTTGCTGCATCTGTATCGTATTGATGGGTGGTCGGCTCTTTTGGTTTTGGCTCAATCAAAAACTGCCCTGTGTACCCGATTTCCTTCGCATAATCCACTGCCATATGCATAAATCTAGCCAAATTATCAAGCTCAAATTTTAAATCGGTATTTAACAATGTTTCATATCCTTCACGGCCGCCCCAAAATACATAGTTCTCAGCGCCAAGCTCTTTTGCTGTTTCTAACCCTTTTTTCACTTGTGCTGCAGCATACGCAAACACATCTGCATTGCAAGAAGTCGCGGCACCATGGACGAAACGGGGATTCGTAAACATGTTTGCGGTATTCCATAATAGCTTAACGCCGCTATTTTTCATGTAATCTTTAATCATGCCCACGATCATATCTAAATTTTGGTTTGTCTCTTTTAGCGTACTGCCTTCTGGTGCAATATCCCGGTCATGAAAAGCAAAGAATGGTGTATCTAGTTTTTCAAACATCTCAAATGCTGCTTCTACTCTCACCTTCGCTAGATCCATGCCTTTATAGTGATCCCATGGTCTTTGCATCGTAGCTGCTCCAAAAACGTCTGTTCCATCAGCGGTAAATGTATGCCAATAGGCAATAGAAAATCGCAAATGCTCTTTCATCGTTTTTCCGCCGATTACTTCTTGAGGATTATAATATTTAAATGCTAAAGGATTAGTCGAATCTTTCCCTTCGTAAACCACTTTGTTTGCGCTTCCAAAATAGTTGATTGAACTGGAATGAGATTGAGCCATGTGATTTCCCCCTTAAAAATAAATTCATTCAAATACAGATGCATTTTATTTCATATAGTAAGTACATTACCTGTTAGTTTGTTGTTTAAACAAACTAACTTATTTTCATCTTATATAACCTCGTCAGTATTTTCAATATTTTTTTAGTTTTTTATGAACACATTAGATATAATTAAGATAAGATTCGCTATGTACTATGTTCATACTTAATTTAAAGGTTATACAAATGGAGTGGATGAAGTGGATATCGCAGATCAAGCCTTTGTTAAAAAAGTAAATCAAAAGTTATTATTAAAAGAAATACTTAAAAATTCACCTATTTCAAGAGCAAAATTATCTGAAATGACTGGATTAAATAAATCAACTGTTTCATCACAGGTAAACACGTTAATGAAAGAAAATCTGGTATTTGAAATAGGTCAAGGACAATCAAGTGGCGGAAGAAGACCTGTCATGCTTGTTTTTAATAAAAAGGCAGGATACTCCGTAGGAATAGATGTTGGTGTGGATTATATTAATGGCATTTTAACAGACCTTGAAGGAACGATCGTTCTTGATCAATACCGTCATTTGGAATCCAATTCTCCAGAAATAACGAAAGACATTTTGATTGATATGATTCATCACTTTATAACGCATATGCCCCAATCTCCATACGGGCTTATTGGTATAGGTATTTGCGTGCCTGGACTCATTGATAAAGATCAAAAAATTGTTTTCACTCCGAACTCCAACTGGAGAGATATTGACTTAAAATCTTCGATACAAGAGAAGTACAATGTGCCTGTTTTTATTGAAAATGAGGCAAATGCTGGCGCATATGGAGAGAAAGTATTTGGAGCTGCAAAAAATCACGATAACATTATTTACGTAAGTATCAGCACAGGGATAGGGATCGGTGTTATTATCAACAACCATTTATATAGAGGAGTAAGCGGCTTTTCTGGAGAAATGGGACATATGACAATAGACTTTAATGGTCCTAAATGCAGTTGCGGAAACCGAGGCTGCTGGGAATTGTATGCTTCAGAGAAGGCTTTATTAAAATCTCTTCAGACCAAAGAGAAAAAACTGTCCTATCAAGATATCATAGACCTCGCCCATCTGAATGATATCGGAACCTTAAATGCATTACAAAATTTTGGATTCTATTTAGGAATAGGCCTTACCAATATTCTAAATACTTTCAACCCACAAGCCGTAATTTTAAGAAATAGCATAATTGAATCGCATCCTATGGTTTTAAATTCAATGAGAAGTGAAGTATCGTCAAGGGTTTATTCCCAATTAGGCAATAGCTATGAATTATTGCCATCTTCCTTAGGACAGAATGCGCCGGCATTAGGAATGTCCTCCATTGTGATTGATCATTTTCTGGACATGGTTACAATGTAATTTTAATGGAATGGACAGCTCATCTTTAAAGATGAGCTTTTTTATTCTAGGAATATTTCTGAAGCAATAGTGATATAGGCACCTTCTCGTATGAAAAAGGAGTTCTAAAATAGAAATCTCCTTTTTCATGTGCAAATTATTTTTCTTTATAACGAAAATATCTAAAGTCGGCCGGAATATGATTACCACTGGTATCTTGGCATTGCATCCCTACAAAGGCCCCTGTGAAGAATCCTCCCCCACGGATGTAATCATCTGATAATTTTTTCGATTCCAGTGCAATGTCAATTTTGTGCCAATCTTCTTTGTTAAAAGAATAGAAATAATAATATTTGTCCTTTTCAATATTTACTCTTAAATATACATACTTTACTTCACGAGGAATAACAATTTTATTGTGTAATGGCTGTGAAAAAGAAAAGTTGTCACATATTGTTAATTCAAGAATGCGGCCAAGTTCTTCATCATGCGTGACTTGAAGAGCCGTCCAGTTCTCTGTATTGTAGTAATTCACCAATCCAGCGGCTTGTTGAAAATTTTCCGGATAAAACTCAACAGCAGTTTCGGCTTCAAAATGGAGACTTTGCCAGCGTCTGGCTACAAATGCCTGAGTAAATGTCGAGGTCAATGATTCATGACCGAATAATCGTAAATGATTTGGCGCTTGAGTCAATGAACCTAATTCATTCGTGAATGGAATCCTTAAAGTTTGAAAATTTATATTTAATGTTGAATCCTCAAATTCATCAACTTCCGGGTACGTTGCTTCAAATATTGTTTCGGGTATAGAAGGTGCATCTACCTCCAAGCTTCCTTCTTTTCCACCTACTACATAGGGCCATTCATCTTTCCAGTAAAGTTTTTGAATAGCTGTTTCTCTGCCCAAAGGACAGTATCCTCTCTGCTGAAAAATTGAATCATCGTCAGGATGAATAGGACGTCCCGTTAAATGAGCTAAATACCACTCATCTGTATGTGTTTGAACAATGGATGCATGACCACATTTTTGCAATGAATTTCCTGGGTCATGCCATGACGTTAAGATTGGATTATCGGGATGAACTTCATATGGCCCCTCAATATTTGCAGAACGGGCAATTGTAGCAGCATGTTCGTACCGTGTTCCTCCTTCTGCAGTTAATAAATAATAATAGTTCCCGATATGATAAAGGTGCGGAGCTTCTGTCAGTTTTCTATCCGTTCCTTCAAATATAACTTTTGGTTTACCGATTAATTTTTGCTCTTTATCAGAATATTCCTGTATAACAATTCCTCCAAATGAGTGCCGATCAATACGGTGATCCCATAACATATTTAATAAATACTTTTTTCCATCAGTATCATGGAACAAAGAAGCATCAAACCCCGAGCTATTTAATGTAATCGGCTCACTCCAATCACCATTAATCGTTTCACAAGTAACTAAATAATTGTGACAATCTTTCCATGCGCCATCTACTACCTTAACATCCGTATAGATCAGCCAAAACTTCCCATCACTATAGCTTAAACATGGTGCCCAAACCCCACCTGAATTTGGATTTCCTTTCATGTCTAATTGTGAAACTCTCTGTAATGGATGTGCAACTAAGTGCCAATTTACTAAATCTTTTGAGTGGTGTATCTGGACTCCCGGAAACCACTCAAATGTAGATACCGCGATATAATAATCCTCTCCTGCCCTACAAATACTTGGATCGGGATTGAATCCTTTGAGTACTGGATTGGTAATCTTCATTTGGGACTCCTCCTCAGTTTATTTTCTTTTTTAAGCCTTGAAATCATCAATATGATCCAAATAAACTTTGTCTCTATTCTCTAATTCTCGAACCATGTTTTTATATTTTTTCTCATCTAAGTTATAGAAATTAATATCAATTAAAGCTAGAACAAGCAAGAACACGGGAATAATGGTTGTTGTAATTAAAATCCCCATTAATGCCGTCGGGGTTTGTGCCTGATTTGCTACATATCCAAACTTATCAAGAACCAGACCCGGAACAACTCCTCCTAAGGCCATACCAAACTTAAAGAAAAATCCGATTATAGCGTAAATGAGCCCACCCATTCTTTTCCCAGTCCTGTACTCTCCATATTCAATTGTTTCAGGAATAAGCGCCCACATATATCCCCCGGCAGTGAGACTTCCAGCAGCAGCGATTAATCGACAGAAAAGTATGAGGTAAACATTACTTGTCGGAACAAACAGTAAAGCTAAAAGGCCGATAATATTCAGTAATAATGCATAGTTTAGTAATTTCTTTTTCCCCAAAAATTGATGAAGCCTTGGAATAAACGGTAAAATGACCAAAGCGGGCAAACTTCCTATCAAACCGTACCACTTCACCAAATCCTCTCTTTCTAAGTTATACGTTACGTAGTAAATGCCAACCGAATTACTGATGGAATTCACTCCAAAAATAATAATAAAGAAAATACTTAATACAACAAGTGGACGATTAACACGAAACTGCTCAAATATATCCGTAAATTTAATTTTCTCTTCGGATTTTTGAAGAGTGACCCGCTCTTTTGTGCTTTTAAAACAAAAGATTAAAAGGCACCCGCCTATCATTCCCAAAATACCCATGGTTAGTTGCCAGCCAAGAGACTCGTTGCCGGAAGTATCGCTTAAATAAGCAGCCAGTAAGGGAACAAAAAATGCAACGACAAGTCCCCCAAGATTCGCAAATAACATGCGAACAGAAGTTATACTAACCACTTCTTGATTATTTCTAGTCATTGCAGAAGTTAACGCGCCATATGGAACGTTTATCGTTGTGTATGTAAGCGACAAGCCAACATAGGTTATATAGGCATATATTAATTTCCCCATATCCGAAAAGTCTGGTGTTGTAAAACAGAGTATTGCCAGTATGACAAATGGAAAAGCTCCGAATAAAAGATACGGTCTAAAGCGTCCAAATCTGCTGTTCGTTCTGTCAACTATTGTTCCGATAAAAGGATCAGCGAGAGCGTCGATTATTCTAACCACTAAAAACATAGTACCGGCTGCTGCTGCCGATAAACCAAAAACATCTGTATAGAAGAACAAAAGATACGTAGACACTGTTGCATAAATTAAATTACAAGCAAAATCTCCAGACGCATATCCAACTTTTTCAACCATGCTAATCTTCTTTACATTTTCACTGAGCATGATTTCTCCCCTTTTCGATCCTTTAATATGGAACAGTGTGAAACGGTATAACAATTTCTCGAATTTACGGTCAGTAAACTTTTATAAAAGCGCTTTCAAAACAGTGCAAAAAAATATGGTGATCAGCAAGCACAAAATTCATCTTTTTTCGTCATACCTTATATACCTGGAAAAGGATAAAAGCCTCATTCTTTCGTTTTTTATATTGTTTAGCTCCATTAAATCGATCCTCTTATCCCCCTTCCATCCATATTAGTAAGACCTTATCTTGTGGACAATGAAAGTTCATCTTATTAGTTTGTTGATCGAACAAACTAACTTGATTTAATATTATAAAATCCTTTCGACTTTTTCAACATCTTTTTCAGAAAGTTTAAACAGAATGAATTAAATATTGATTTTTGACTGTTTCGTTATATTCTGTGTCTCAAATATTTGCGAATATCATGGATCGATTAACGTCGATTAGTCCAAAACAGATTCTTGTGTAAACACATGACAAAGATGATCTATGCGAAATAAGGAATTGGTTAGTGGTAAGTTACATTTTTGATGTATGGAGACTGTTAGCCTAGATTTATGCTGATGGCAAGCCCGGTCATGAATTGAAAGAACAGGAATGGCCAGAATAGTTTATGTTATAAGTCCAACCCTACATACATATATCAATACAGGAAAGATAAATAAGAAGTAAAAATAGAGAAGCTTTCAACCGGAATAGAAATGGCTATTTGACTATCTGAGGATTAATGGCTGTGTTAAACACTATGATTTATCCTTTCAAACTTATTTTAATCTTAAAAATTTTAATTGAGACTGGAAACAAAAGAGAATACAGAAATTAATTCCGTATTAATTTATTCAATATGTTAATTTTACTTTGGTCTTTATGATTTTTCTTCTTTCTTCTATAACCATCTAATAAAGACTTTTTATAAACCTTGAGGTAATCATCAATCGTTAGCAAATGATATTTCGCTCCGCCATCTTCAAAAACCTCTAGGTTATTATAGTCTACATCTGCAAATGGTTTTAAATCCTCAATGTAAGCAATGCCTATTTTTGTATTAGTTTTCTTAAATTCATGCTCATGTAAATCAACCATTTTGTATCCATGCAGTTCCATCACTTTTTAGTTTTTCCCACTTTTCCTCTAAAAAAATTAAAGGAATAAGGAGATCAATATCTTCTGGGGAAAAGTCTAACCCAGTTACCTTTTCAAGACCTAAAGATCCATATAATAATGGAATTATGTCTAACTCTTTATTAAACGTTTTAGCTATATTGATAAATTCATTATACAATTTCATTTTACGTCCCCATTATTTGGTGATTAATTATTAATATTCAACTGGCTCTTGAATTTTCATAAGTCCTTCAATACTTTCATGCGGTATATATCTCAAAGGGTTATTTTTTCAAACATCCTGAAAGTCATCTGTACAATATCTAAAAAGCCTTGAAAACTGAATTAAAGAAAAACATCAAAATGATAATGGCTAGCACAACAACAATTTCAAAAGTATGTGAACTGCCATCTTCTTTTTCTCGTTCTTTCTTCTCCCTCATTTGTTCCCTATATTTTCTTTGTATTTCATCCTTTTTCCTATCCACCTTACTCGACCCCTTTCAACATAAAGTAAAGCCAAGCAATTCTGAAGTTTTTTATTCCTTCTTTTGACAAGCTAGAAAATACCAATTTATAAGCGTAATGCCTAATGGATTTTAAACTCCAAATAACAAAGCCCCTCCGATAAACCAGAAAAAAGGAAATGGAAACATAATTGCATTTAAGACAATCCCATATACAGCACACCGTTTATTTGTCTTCATTGAAACGAACGCTAAAATGATTCCTATAGGAGAAAGTAATAATGGAAAAAACACCGGCATTCCTTGCCATGGAATTGACATAACTCCCGTAAAAAAATTAATAATTAAGATAGCTGAGATAATTGGAATCGTGATTGAAAAAATAGCTGCAGCTTTTCTAATATTCATATTAAAAGCAAGTCTCCGTTCTCCTTAAAATTGTAGTTTTATTTAGTCTTGAGAAAGTTTGTCAAAATCTCTTTCTTTCATTTCAGGCAGAGTGATATCAATCCCTAACATTTTTATTAATTCTTGTACGTAGCTTTTTATTGCAAGCATATTAAATGGGAAATCGAAATCAAGTTCTTCTTTAACGCTTAGAATATCCATTGCATACGAACAATTATGCTTCATACCCAAAAGAATACGATTGATCAGATAACTCAAAGTGAGTAACTAAATAAACACTAATAAGGTTTCCACCTTGAGAATCAAAATCTACTAATCTTTCATCATGAATGCTTCTTCAACATTGTCTAGATCCTCCTTAAAATCACTTTAAAACTACTGTTCTACTTAGAAATTAAACATCTTGGTCGCATTTTTCATTCTTCCGCCATGGAATAGTATTTCGGCGAGTTATTGCAACAGGTATTAATAGTAGAGTACCGACAGTAAGCAACATAAAAAAGATCACAAACAGCGCACCTGTTCCCGGAACAATTTCTTCATAGGTAATAAAGCGCTCCTTCCCCTGCAGGACGAAGAACCGAGAATTTTCGAGAAAGACCAGATGAAAAGCGATAGACGTCCATAAGCTTCCTGTTACAATACGCAGGAGTTGAAGGATGCATCCAAAAGTCAACAATAAAACGATGTAATCTAATGTGATAGCAGGTGATTCAATTCCAACTATATATTGCAAAACACTTACAATTATTGGTGCAAGCACAAACAGGATTGGTTGTAGGAGTAAGGCCATAAAACAGTTCCAACGCTTATTTAGAGCATAGTACACCGTCCCACGAAAAGTTAATTCCTCTGGATAAGCTTCATAAAAGAATGCAATAATCATATTTAAGAGCAATGCTGTCACTAAATGGACAGAGAAGTGGAATTGCGTAACTTTGATCCAGCCTAATAAATGGGCGATAGCGAAACCAGACCCGGATAATACAATCACATATATTGCTCCTATTATGGCTTTCGGAATGGCTTGCCGCCACCCAGACAGTCCTATAGAATAAAAGGGTCTACTAGACATCCGTTTAAGAAGAATATAGAGCAACGGGACAGTTATTAATGTGACTAAACCTGCTTGGATGCCTTGCTTCAAAAGCTTGGAAGCTCCTGCTTGGCTAGCCAGTGAACCGACTAAAGTAGCAAAAAACAAAGCAAATACGAATGTTCCCCAACTGAGCAAGACAGTTCCTAACCATTTATGATGATTGTCTTGTTTTCCGCTTTTGGTGAGATGAATTTGCATTTGGATACCCCTCTCACATCATTCATATTAACCACTATAAGCCCTACTATCACTATACGTTCTATAGCTGTTATGGTTTCAAATTCCTGCATTACCCCTCTTACAATTCCACTCTTCCTCTAAAATAGCGTAATAATATTCATCCCACCATTCATTGCCTTTCGGAATACATTTTTTAAAAAATCCTTCTCTTCTCATTCCGATCTTCTCCATAACTCGGTATGAAGGAATATTCTCAGGTTGACACGTAGCTATAATCCTATGTAAGTTCATTTCTTTAAATCCATATTCCAAGATAGCTTGGGCAGCCTCAGAAGCATACCCTTTATTTTGATAATTCGGATTAAACACCCACCCAATTTCATATGTATGTTCACCAAAATACTTATAAAAAACAATATGGCCTATAACAAAGTCTTCTTCTATTAGTATGACAGGGAATTTTTCAGCGTTATCACCTTTGTTTTTACTTACAAGTGCCTTTGCATCTTCTTCAGTAAAAACCCCTTCAGGTATATACTTCATTACATTACTATCAGATGTATACTCATATACAGCTTGCCAATCTTTGAATTCAAATTCACGTATCAATAACCTTTTTGTTGTTATGTGCATTAAAGCAACTCCCCTCTAATATACTTAATCTTTATTTCAATATGAAGACAACAATAACCTCTTTAAAACTATCCTTATTCAACAATATTGCCTCTTGCTAGAACAACTCAAGGATTTCTGACTGTGAACAAGCAATGGAATATGATTCTCAATCTTAATTTAACAGGAGGCTTTTTTGTTTTTTAAGATAACATTAATCTTCCTTATTCATTTAAATATGATAAAATATTACATATTCAATATAGGAGGGCTTGTGTTGGAGCAAATGATCTCTTCATCTAAAGTCGGAGTAAAAATAAATGAGTGGTATAAATACATAAGATTGTTTAGTGTCCCAGATTCGGAAATATTGAAAGCTGAAATCGAGGAAGAAATAAGGCATATGAAGGAAGATCAAGATTTATTGCTGTACTATTCTCTCATGTGTTTTCGCCATCAATTGATGTTGGATTACCTTGAACCCAAAACAATGAACGAGGAACGCCCTAAAATTTCAGACTTATTAGAAAAGATCGAAAGTAACCAAACTGATTTGAAAGGGATTCTTGAATATTATTTTAATTTTTTCCGGGGAATGTATGAATTTGAACAATACGAATATCTTAATGCCATAAGCTTCTATAAGCAAGCCGAGAGAAAATTATCACTTATTGCAGATGAAATTGAACGAGCAGAATTCCACTACAAAATTGCAGAAATTTATTATCATATGAAGCAAACACATATGTCGATGCATCACATTGTTCAAGCAATCGATAGTTATAAAGCACATGAAAACTACACTGTAAGAGTTATTCAATGCTCATTTGTCATCGGTCTGAACTATTTGGATATGGACTTCCCTGAAAAAGCGATCCCTCATTTTAAAGATGCCCTAGACAAATCTAGAGAAATCAATATGTCACGATTAATCGGATCATCTCTGTACAATCTTGGCTTATGTTCATTTGCTGAGGAAGCTTATGAAAAGGCATCTGAGTACTTTAAGGAGGGCATTAGAGTATACCAGGATAAGGGATATGAGCACTCAAATCGTTTATTAGACATCTTACTTATGTTGACAAAAACCACATTTAAAATGAAAAACCACTCCGAGGGAATTTCTTGGTGTGCACACGGTCTGTCTTTGTCCAAAAATTTAAATGATGAGATTATGGCAAAAATGTTTGAATTCATTCAGGCCTTATATGTTGATAACGACAAAGAAAAATTAAATTCGATTTTAAATTATTTAGAAGTAAAATCAATGCTTTCAGACATGGAGGATTTAGCATCAGATGCAGCGAAGTATTACAATGAAAAAGAAGACCATAAAGTGGCTGTTACTTATTATGAGAAAGTGCTTTATGCCCGTAAACAAATTCAGAGAGGGGATTGTCTTTATGAAACTTAAGCATGCATCTTTCTTTATTTTAGCCATTGTTTTAATTGGATTTGTAAGTATTTATTTAACTAACACTCAAAAAGATGTCCAAGAAGCACGCAGAGGACATACTGCCAGTATTGGGTATTTTATTGAGAAAGGCTCATTTGAAGTTGCAAGTAGAGGTCACACTTCTTAAATATGTATTATTCCCCCTCAAAAATTTTGAGGGGGGATTTTTATGATTTGTGTCCTCCAGTAAGCTTTACCGGCTTATAAGAGACTTAAATGAAGCACTTAAATTGATTAACCATTTTAAGAATTAAACATTTCTCAAAAACAGATTTTATTTGTGGATTTACGACGTATCTCAAATAGTCTCGATAGCAATTCTTTGTTAAATTTCAGTGCCTCATAGACTAGAAGATCCATCTCTTCAATATGTTGCTCATCTAAGGACGGTTTTTCAATTTCTGATACGTCAATCAAATCTTATTTAAACTACGTTAAATGTTCTGGAAACATCATTGATGTCCATTTCATTAAATTATGTTGTCTCATTGTTTATATGTACACGATGATTCTTTCTAAAGTAGTACTCAACTAGTTTCAGTTACAAAAAACATTCTATAAATCATAATTGATCCCTTTGGTCCTACATCCACTTTGAAAGTTTGATTTAAGTTCCCTTTGCCGAAGAACAATATTAATGATTGTTAGTTAAAGTCACGAAACCTATATAAAAATTTCTATCTGACCGATATGTCGTCCTTCTCCCCTGCTATAAACGTATTAAATAAAATAATGCCCTCATCGGTATTCTCCTTTAAATAACTCCTAATTCACCATTTAATATAGAAAGAATTAAATATAACTTTCATACAAACTGGTTAAGGCAACTTATCATCCCTATTTCCCTGAATTCCCCAACCTTGTTGATCCCCTTAAGGGAAAACTAAATGTAAAACAAATTCATCGACTTTTTCTTTAAAAAACCATTCACATTTTTACGTTTAAGCAGCGTTCTCCTTTTTACAGGAAAGAATCATTCCGTCTGAACATTACGATATACATATAGTATCCGAATGATATGGCGAAGGGCGGAGGTTATGGTGAAAACGAGTATTATTGTTCTGACTTATAATCAATTAGCTTTAACAAAACAATGCTTGGAGAGCATATGGAAGCATACGAATAATGACTGTATAGAAGTAATTGTTATAGATAACGGCTCTCATGACGGTACACGTGACTACCTCAAACAGATAACTTCAATTAAGGCGATTTTTAATAAAACGAACGAAGGCTTCGCAAAAGCCTGTAATCAGGGCCTTGAAGTTGCCTCAGGGGACAATATTCTTTTTTTAAACAATGATACTGTTGTAACAAATCAATGGCTGGAGCCAATGATCAAGCTGCTTTATCAGGATGATAAAATCGGTATGGTCGGGCCTGTAAGCAATTATGTCAGCGGTCCGCAGCAAGTTCCCGTTAACTATACAAAAGTTGAAGAAATTGAAGATTTTTCTCGTCTTTACTGTCTGCAGCAGCGAGGCAGGTCAAAAGCTGTATTGAGACTGGTCGGATTTTGCCTGCTTGTCAAAAAGAAGGTGTTGGATCAAGTCGGCGGTTTTGATGAACGTTTTGTAGGCGGTTCATTTGAGGACGATGATTTAAGCCTTCGCGTACTGCAAGCGGGGTATCAGCTAAAAATCGCTCTTGATTCGTTTGTCCACCATCACGGTCATGCCACGTTTACAGGCAATCCAGATTTAAGCATCAGTCAATTATATGAAGAAAACCGGCAACGCTTCATCGATAAATGGAAGGTGGATGTAACAACATTCTTTGACTCCCAGCCCCAGCTGACAGCACTTGTGCCAGCGGAAGCCGACTCTATATTACATATCGGTTGCGGCACGGGAGCTGCGGGGACAGAGCTTTTGAACCGGCAATCCTGTTTATTGTATGGGATTGAAAAGGATGAGTTATTACAGACCATTGCAAGCCCCTATTACGAACAAGTCATTTCGGCAGATGTGGAAACATGCGACCTCCCTTACCCTAAGGCCTTTTTCGATGTCATTTTGATCGGTGACCTTTTAAACTGCTCGAAAAATCCCAGACATACAATTGAGACTCTTGCCGTTTATCTAAAGCCATCTGGCTCGCTGATTTGCAGCATCCCAAATACTGCCTATGCAGATACATTTTTCTCTTTATTATGTGGTGCATCGACGTACACACATTTCATCACACCTCGCAACGTAAATACCCTATTTCCTGAATATCTTTATGACATAAAATCCATCACCTCCCATTCCTCCGGTACTGAATTAAACATACAGCTCTTTTTACAAGAACTTCAATTCCTTGCCGGGCAATTTGGTTTGTCTATGGATCACTTGTCAAAACATGCCCATATTGATTACATGTTTGTCCATGCCATAAAGAAAAAACAGAATAAAACGGAGGTGGCGATGTGATTTCAATCAGTTTATGCATGATTGTAAAAAATGAAGAGGCTGTTATTGGCCGATGCTTAGATTCTGTGCAGGAGATAGCTGATGAGATCAATATTGTGGATACCGGGTCAGTTGACAAGACGAAAGACATTGCTGCTCGCTATACAGACAGAATCTTTGATTTTAAATGGATTGACGATTTTGCGGCAGCCCGAAATTTTTCGTTTCAGCAGGCGACATCCGACTATATCTTATGGCTTGACGCCGACGACGTGTTTACCAAGAAGGATCAAGAGCTGTTATTGGATTTAAAAAGAACGCTTGACCCGGATATAGACGCGGTCTCAATGAAATACCATTTGGCTTTTGATGAAGAAAATAACGTCACATCCAGCTTAAGGAGATACCGGCTCGTAAAACGGGAAAAGAGCTTTAAATGGATCGGCGCGGTTCATGAATACCTAGAAGTATATGGGAAACTTCACCACAGTGATGCAGCGGTTTCTCACCTGCCACTTAGCCATGACGCGGATCGCAACCTCCGAATTTATGAAAAAATGGCCTCGTCAGGAAAGGATTTTTCTCCAAGAGATTTATTTTACTATGCGAACGAGTTGTGTGATCACGGAAAAATGGAGCAAGCGATTGAGTACTATTTACGTTTTTTACAAACGAAGCAGGGATGGGTCGAGGATAATATCAGAGCGTGCAATAAATTAGCAGACTGCTATCATTCATTGGGGCTGAAGGAAAAAGAATTAAGCTGGGTGCTCCACACGCTCGTCTATGGACCTCCTAGAGCAGAAACCTGCTGCAGGCTGGGATACTCTTTTTTAGAAAAAAACGATTTTCAAAGTGCGGTCTATTGGTATGAAAAAGCAATAGAAAACAAAGGAGCAGAAAACCTGGCTTTTCAAAACCGCGCCTGCGCGACCTGGCTTCCCCACCTGCAATTAGCTGTCTGCTACGATAAACTCGGCCAGCATCAGCTTGCCTATCAGCATAATGAATCGGCATTACAATACCGCCCCCATGATTCAAGAATGCTAGCCAACAAAAAATATTTTGAAGATATTCTAAAGATGCAGAACGGCTCCGGGGGTGAACATCATGGAAATCAATAAAAATTCACTTGCCGATTCTATGAAAGAGTATGAGCTAAAAGATAAAGAGTATTACAAAGGCATCAACTGGCAGCTATTTGATCTGATAGAACCGCATGCGAAAACCATTCTTGAAGTCGGATGTGCTGAAGGTTTGTTTGGCGCAGCTGTGAAGAAAAAAACGAATTGCTCCTATTATGGGATTGAGTCTTATCTACCAGCTGCCGAAAAAGCAACACATTATATTGATGAAGTAATAACGGGAGACATTGAAACACTGAAACTACCTTTTCAAAAAAACACATTTGATCACATTATCTTCGGTGATGTTCTGGAGCACTTAATAGACCCGTGGGCAGTTTTAGGTAACATCAAGCCTTACGTAAAAGAAACAGGGAGCATCTTGGCAAGCATCCCGAATATCGGACATATCTCGATTTTCGAAAGTCTCCTGTCCGGCAAATGGACGTATATACAGGCAGGGCTGCTCGATAAAACACACTTCCGTTTTTTCACCTTGGAGGAAATGAAAAAGATGTTTCATGAAACAGGCTACAAGATCAGCCAAATCGAGCCTATTGTTTTTACGACTCATTATTATGAAAAAATGATCAGCAAACTTGCTTATGTCAGATCATGCATGGGAATTCACCATGCAGATCTTGAGGAGGAGGCCAGAGCCTATCAATATGTCATAAAGGCAGAGAAAAGATGAATCAGCATACAAACGAAAATTCAATTAGCTTCATTACATGCGTGAATGACGATACCCTTTATGATCTCTGTCTAAGACATATTCAGTCTCTTTCTGTACCGCCGCATATGAAGGTAAAATTAATCAATATCCGAGACGCAGACAGTATGGCCTCGGGCTACCAGGCGGCAATGGAGGACTCTGACTCAAAATATAAAGTGTATTTACATCAGGACACATTTATCATCAATCGTTCCTTTATTTATGATATTCTCCATGTCTTTCAGCACAATGATCAGCTTGGCATGATAGGCGTCATAGGAGGTGAAGAAGTGCCGCAAAGCGGGATTTGGTGGGAGGCTTCTAAAAAAGCCGGAAAAGTCATTGAATACCGCAGCACGTACAACTATTTATTGTTTGATGAAATTGATGAAACTGTGAAAGCAGTTCAAGCATTAGACGGTTTATTACTTGCGACTCAGTACGATGTTCCATGGCGAAAAGAGATTTTTGACGGGTGGCATTTATACGATACTTCTCAATGCTTTGAGTTTAGAAAAAAAGGATATACTATCGGCATCCCTCATCAGAAAGAGCCTTGGGTCTTACATGCATGCGGCAATGAGTTTGATACAGACCAGTATTCTTATTACCTTAAAAAATTTTTGGAGGAATATTCCGAGACATGTTAAGGTTTCAATACCACGACAAAGAAACCTACTGTTTAAAAGTAGGTTTCTTGTTTCATATGCTTGAATTTTTTTAAAAAAGTGATTTTTTAATTCTCTATTATTAAGGGAACCTAATAGCATTTATATCTAGGTTTAGTGCGCTGCTGCCACTCACATTACTTACTGTTGTGAAGATTATCCTAATATCATAAGAAGTCGTGCCTGTGACCGTTGTAGCATCTACATACGTTGTAGCAATTGGAAATCTTGACGTAATTGCAGCGTTGACATTTCTTTGGACGGAGCGTGTATCTACTAATACTCCGTTTCTATAAATTCTGGTTTGAAAAGTAAAGTTTGAGTTAGCTGTCGTTGTAACATCTACAGAAATGGCAAGGTCTAATTTTATTAATTGTCCTGCGACTGTTGGCACACTTAAAGTACCAATCGACGTTTCAGTACCGTTAATAGCAAGCGGAACGGGGCCTGCTATTTCACTGTAAAACAGCTGTGGATTTGCCCCGGTTGAACCGGTTGGTCCTGTTGGTCCTGTGGCACCTGTTACTCCCGTTGATCCGGTTGACCCAGTTACTCCCGTTGCTCCGGTTACTCCTGTCACTCCTGTTGCACCAGTTACTCCAGTTGCTCCGGTTACTCCGGTTGCTCCTGTTGATCCTGTTGCACCAGTTACTCCCGTTGCACCAGTTACTCCCGTTGCACCAGTTGCTCCGGTTGATCCAGTTGCTCCAGTTGGTCCTGTTGATCCTGTTACTCCTGTTGATCCTGTTGATCCTGTTGATCCTGTTGATCCTGTTTCTCCCGTTGCACCAGTTGGTCCGGTTACTCCCGTTGCACCAGTTGGTCCGGTTGCTCCCGTTACTCCTGTTACTCCGGTTGGACCAGTTGCTCCGGTTGATCCTGTTTCTCCCGTTGATCCTGTTACTCCTGTTGATCCGGTTGGTCCTGTATCTCCAGTTGCACCAGTTTCTCCAGTAGCTCCTGTGGCTCCAGTAACTCCTGTTGCGCCAGTTTCTCCAGTAGCTCCTGTGACTCCTGTGGCTCCAGTTTCTCCTGTTACTCCGGTTGATCCAGTTACTCCCGTTACTCCTGTTGCTCCAGTTTCTCCTGTTGGACCAGTTGGTCCTGTTGATCCTGTGGCTCCGGTTGCTCCCGTTACTCCCGTTGATCCAGTTTCTCCTGTTACTCCTGTAGCTCCGGTTACTCCGGTTACTCCTGTTGATCCTGTTGATCCTGTTGCTCCGGTTGCTCCGGTTGATCCTGTTGCGCCAGTTTCTCCAGTTGAACCAGTTGATCCGGTTGCACCTGTTACTCCTGTTACTCCGGTTGGACCGGTGTCTCCTGTTACTCCAGTAGCTCCAGTAGCTCCAGTTACTCCCGTTGCACCAGTTGCTCCGGTTGATCCAGTGGCTCCGGTTGATCCAGTGGCTCCGGTTGATCCTGTTGCGCCAGTTTCTCCAGTTGAACCAGTTGATCCGGTTGCTCCTGTTACTCCTGTTACTCCGGTTGGACCGGTGTCTCCTGTTACTCCAGTAGCTCCAGTTACTCCCGTTGCACCAGTTGCTCCGGTTGATCCTGTTGCTCCAGTTGATCCTGTTGATCCTGTTGCTCCAGTTGATCCTGTTGATCCTGTTGGTCCCGTTGCTCCTGTTGCTCCAGTTGCTCCGGTTGCTCCCGTTACTCCTGTTACTCCGGTTGCTCCCGTTACTCCTGTTACTCCGGTTGGACCAGTTGCTCCGGTTGATCCTGTTGCTCCAGTTGCTCCGGTTGCTCCTGTTTCTCCCGTTGATCCTGTTACTCCTGTTGATCCGGTTGGTCCTGTATCTCCAGTTGCACCAGTTTCTCCAGTAGCTCCTGTGGCTCCAGTAACTCCTGTTGCGCCAGTTTCTCCAGTAGCTCCTGTGACTCCTGTGGCTCCAGTTTCTCCTGTTACTCCGGTTGATCCAGTTACTCCCGTTACTCCTGTTGCTCCAGTTTCTCCTGTTGGACCAGTTGGTCCTGTTGATCCTGTGGCTCCGGTTACTCCCGTGGCTCCCGTTACTCCCGTTGATCCAGTTTCTCCTGTTGGACCAGTTGGTCCTGTTGATCCTGTGGCTCCGGTTACTCCCGTGGCTCCCGTTACTCCCGTTGATCCAGTTTCTCCTGTTACTCCTGTAGCTCCGGTTACTCCGGTTACTCCTGTTGCTCCGGTTGATCCAGTGGCTCCGGTTGCTCCTGTTGCGCCAGTTTCTCCAGTTGAACCAGTTGATCCGGTTGCTCCTGTTACTCCTGTTACTCCTGTTACTCCTGTTACTCCTGTCACTCCTGTTGCACCAGTTACTCCAGTTGCTCCGGTTACTCCTGTTACTCCGGTTGCACCTGTTACTCCTGTGGCTCCTGTGGCTCCTGTGGCTCCTGTGGCTCCTGTGGCTCCGGTTGCTCCGGTTGCTCCCGTTACTCCTGTTACTCCGGTTGGACCAGTTGCTCCGGTTGATCCTGTTTCTCCCGTTGATCCTGTTACTCCTGTTGATCCGGTTGGTCCTGTATCTCCAGTTGCACCAGTTTCTCCAGTAGCTCCTGTGGCTCCAGTAACTCCTGTTGCGCCAGTTTCTCCAGTAGCTCCTGTGACTCCTGTGGCTCCAGTTTCTCCTGTTACTCCGGTTGATCCAGTTACTCCCGTTACTCCTGTTGCTCCAGTTTCTCCTGTTGGACCAGTTGGTCCTGTTGATCCTGTGGCTCCGGTTGCTCCCGTTACTCCCGTTGATCCAGTTTCTCCTGTTACTCCTGTAGCTCCGGTTACTCCGGTTACTCCTGTTGATCCTGTTGATCCTGTTGCTCCGGTTGCTCCGGTTGATCCTGTTGCGCCAGTTTCTCCAGTTGAACCAGTTGATCCGGTTGCACCTGTTACTCCTGTTACTCCGGTTGGACCGGTGTCTCCTGTTACTCCAGTAGCTCCAGTAGCTCCAGTTACTCCCGTTGCACCAGTTGCTCCGGTTGATCCAGTGGCTCCGGTTGATCCAGTGGCTCCGGTTGATCCTGTTGCGCCAGTTTCTCCAGTTGAACCAGTTGCTCCGGTTGCACCTGTTACTCCTGTTACTCCGGTTGGACCGGTGTCTCCTGTTACTCCAGTAGCTCCAGTAGCTCCAGTTACTCCCGTTGCACCAGTTGCTCCGGTTGATCCTGTTGCTCCAGTTGATCCTGTTGATCCTGTTGATCCAGTTGATCCTGTTGATCCTGTTGGTCCCGTTGCTCCTGTTGCTCCAGTTGCTCCGGTTGCTCCCGTTACTCCTGTTACTCCGGTTGCTCCCGTTACTCCTGTTACTCCGGTTGGACCAGTTGCTCCGGTTGATCCTGTTGCTCCAGTTGCTCCGGTTGCTCCTGTTTCTCCCGTTGATCCTGTTACTCCTGTTGATCCGGTTGGTCCTGTATCTCCAGTTGCACCAGTTTCTCCAGTAGCTCCTGTGGCTCCAGTAGCTCCTGTGACTCCTGTGGCTCCAGTTTCTCCTGTTACTCCGGTTGATCCAGTTACTCCCGTTACTCCTGTTGCTCCAGTTTCTCCTGTTGGACCAGTTGGTCCTGTTGATCCTGTGGCTCCGGTTACTCCCGTGGCTCCCGTTACTCCCGTTGATCCAGTTTCTCCTGTTGGACCAGTTGGTCCTGTTGATCCTGTGGCTCCGGTTACTCCCGTGGCTCCCGTTACTCCCGTTGATCCAGTTTCTCCTGTTACTCCTGTAGCTCCGGTTACTCCGGTTACTCCTGTTGCTCCGGTTGATCCAGTGGCTCCGGTTGCTCCTGTTGCGCCAGTTTCTCCAGTTGAACCAGTTGATCCGGTTGCTCCTGTTACTCCTGTTACTCCTGTTACTCCTGTTACTCCTGTCACTCCTGTTGCACCAGTTACTCCAGTTGCTCCGGTTACTCCTGTTACTCCGGTTGCACCTGTTACTCCTGTGGCTCCTGTGGCTCCTGTGGCTCCTGTGGCTCCGGTTGATCCGGTTGCTCCAGTTTCTCCTGTTGGACCAGTTGGTCCTGTTGCTCCTGTTGATCCTGTTACTCCCGTTGATCCTGTTGATCCTGTTACTCCAGTTGCACCAGTTGGTCCGGTTGCTCCTGTGGCTCCCGTTACTCCTGTTACTCCTGTTACTCCGGTTGCTCCGGTTGATCCGGTTGCTCCAGTTACTCCCGTTGCACCAGTTGGTCCTGTTACTCCAGTGGCTCCGGTTACTCCAGTTGCTCCAGTTGGTCCTGTTGCACCAGTGGCTCCGGTTGATCCGGTTGCTCCAGTTTCTCCTGTTGGACCAGTTGGTCCTGTTGATCCTGTTACTCCCGTTGCACCAGTTGATCCTGTTGATCCTGTTACTCCTGTAGCTCCGGTTACTCCAGTTGCTCCAGTTGGTCCGGTTGCTCCAGTTTCTCCAGTTACTCCCGTTGCACCAGTTGGTCCTGTTACTCCAGTGGCTCCGGTTACTCCAGTTGCTCCGGTTGATCCGGTTGCTCCAGTTTCTCCTGTTGGACCAGTTGGTCCTGTTGATCCTGTTACTCCCGTTGCACCAGTGGCTCCTGTTGATCCTGTTACTCCTGTAGCTCCGGTTACTCCAGTTGCTCCAGTTGGTCCGGTTGCTCCAGTTTCTCCTGTTACTCCGGTTGGACCGGTGTCTCCTGTTACTCCTGTAGCTCCAGTTTCTCCTATTACTCCTGTGGCTCCAGTTTCTCCTGTTACTCCTGTTACTCCAGTTGATCCAGTTGCTCCGGTTGATCCTGTTGCACCAGTTACTCCCGTTGCACCAGTTGGTCCGGTTGCTCCAGTTTCTCCAGTTGGACCAGTTGGTCCGGTTGCACCTGTTACACCTGTTACTCCAGTTGATCCTGTTACACCTGTTACTCCTGTGGCTCCTGTTGCACCAGTTACTCCGGTTGATCCTGTAGCTCCAGTTTCTCCTATTACTCCTGTGGCTCCAGTTTCTCCTGTTACTCCTGTTACTCCAGTTACTCCAGTTGCTCCAGTTGCTCCGGTTGATCCTGTTGCACCAGTTACTCCCGTTGCACCAGTTGGTCCGGTTGCTCCAGTTGGACCAGTTGGTCCTGTTGCACCTGTTACTCCTGTTACTCCTGTTACTCCTGTTACTCCAGTTGATCCTGTTGCACCTGTTACTCCTGTTACTCCTGTTACTCCTGTTACTCCTGTTACTCCTGTAGCTCCTGTTACTCCTGTAGCTCCAGTTGCTCCGGTTGATCCTGTTTCTCCCGTTACTCCTGTGGCTCCAGTTTCTCCTGTTACTCCTGTTACTCCAGTTGCTCCAGTTGCTCCGGTTGATCCTGTTGCACCAGTTACTCCCGTTGCACCAGTTGGTCCGGTTGCTCCTGTTGATCCTGTTACTCCCGTTGCACCAGTTGCTCCTGTAGCTCCGGTTACTCCTGTTGATCCTGTTGATCCTGTTACTCCCGTTGCTCCAGTTACTCCCGTTGCACCAGTTACTCCCGTTGCACCAGTTACTCCCGTTGCACCAGTTGGTCCGGTTGCTCCAGTGGCTCCGGTTACTCCCGTTGCTCCTGTTACTCCCGTTGCACCAGTTGGTCCGGTTGCTCCAGTGGCTCCGGTTACTCCCGTTGCTCCTGTTTCTCCTGTGACTCCTGTAGCTCCTGTTTCTCCTGTTACTCCTGTAGCTCCTGTTTCTCCTGTGACTCCTGTAGCTCCGGTTACTCCCGTTGCTCCTGTTTCTCCGGTGACTCCTGTAGCTCCGGTTACTCCCGTTGCACCAGTTGCTCCGGTTGATCCTGTTTCTCCCGTTACTCCGGTTGCGCCTGTTGCTCCCGTTGGTCCTGTTGCGCCTGTTGCTCCGGTTGATCCTGTTGATCCCGTTGCACCAGTTGCTCCAGTTGCTCCTGTTACTCCTGTAGCTCCAGTTTCTCCTGTTACTCCTGTTACTCCGGTTACTCCAGTTGCTCCAGTTGCTCCGGTTGATCCTGTTGCACCAGTTACTCCCGTTGCACCAGTTGGTCCGGTTGCTCCTGTTGATCCTGTTACTCCCGTTGCTCCTGTTGATCCTGTTGCTCCTGTTGATCCTGTTACTCCTGTAGCTCCGGTTACTCCTGTTGCTCCTGTTGATCCTGTTACTCCCGTTGCACCAGTTACTCCCGTTGCACCAGTTACTCCCGTTGCACCAGTTGGTCCGGTTGCTCCAGTTTCTCCAGTTGGACCAGTTGGTCCGGTTGCTCCTGTTACACCTGTTACTCCAGTTGATCCTGTTACACCTGTTACTCCTGTGGCTCCTGTTGCACCAGTTACTCCTGTTGATCCTGTTGATCCTGTTGATCCTGTTGGTCCCGTTGCTCCTGTTGATCCGGTTGATCCCGTTACTCCGGTTGCACCAGTTGCCCCTGTTACTCCCGTTACTCCTGTTGCGCCTGTTGCTCCCGTTGGTCCGGTTGCTCCAGTTTCTCCAGTTGGACCAGTTGGTCCGGTTGCACCTGTTACACCTGTTACTCCAGTTGCTCCTGTTTCTCCGGTTGCTCCTGTTGATCCTGTTTCTCCGGTTGGACCGGTGTCTCCTGTTACTCCCGTTGCACCAGTTGGTCCGGTTGCTCCTGTTTCTCCTGTTACTCCGGTTGGACCGGTGTCTCCTGTTACTCCCGTTGCACCAGTTGGTCCGGTTGCTCCTGTTTCTCCTGTTACTCCCGTTGCTCCTGTTGATCCTGTTACTCCCGTTACTCCAGTTGCTCCGGTTGATCCTGTTGCACCAGTTACTCCCGTTGCACCAGTTGGTCCGGTTGCTCCTGTTTCTCCTGTTACTCCCGTTGCTCCTGTTGATCCGGTTACTCCCGTTGCACCAGTTGGTCCGGTTACTCCCGTTGCACCAGTTGGTCCGGTTACTCCCGTTGCACCAGTTGGTCCGGTTACTCCCGTTGCACCAGTTGGTCCGGTTAAACCTGGTAATCCAGTGGCTCCAGTTGCTCCTGTTACTCCTGTTGCACCAGTTACTCCAGTTGCTCCAGTTGCTCCTGTTACTCCTGTGGCTCCTGTTGCCCCTGTTACTCCAGTTGCTCCAGTTGCTCCTGTTACTCCTGTGGCTCCTGTTGCCCCTGTTACTCCAGTTGCACCTGTTGTTCCTGTTACTCCTGTTGGACCGGTTGCTCCTGTTGGTCCAGTCGGTCCAATTCCCCCAGCAGACTCTATTAAAGAAACATCATCAATTAGAACAGACCCAAAAGTAGTTTTACTTATTACCACTACTGCGTTTACTGCTTCAGCGGGGGTTTCAATTGTTCTATATATTTCATTCCATGTATTAAATGAGACATTTGGCAAATTTCCGGAAGCAATGATAATTTCCTGTCCGCCTTCAATCTCTTCGCCTTCACTGTTAACAAATAAAATTTGTATAGTTACTTGGGGACTGGAATTGTTTCCAATTCTCCCAAGCGAAACGATGAATATCAGAGATTGTCCAGAAACGACAGGCACGATCTGCCCTAAAAAAGCATACGGCTGGTTACTGAAAAACTGTGCGGAATATCTTCCAGAATGGGCAAAAGTATTAATAACGGACGTATTTGCAGAAGCCCAGCCCGTCAGATTGCCTGTTTCAAAACCTCCATTTACAATCACATCATTCACTCAACTTCATTCCCTGCCTTTTTGAATAGTTCCAGCTATTATATGCAGGAAAAATGCCATCGGTCTTTCACTTCGCTAGCTGAAATAAAAAAAGATGAATGCCCTGAATCACTTTTTCTCCCAGACACTGTAAAGACCGGTACATGGAACCTGAAAAGAAGAAGCAGTAAATTAGCTTCTTAGACGGCCGAGAGAATGAAGTTTGGACTTGATTTAAAGACAGAAAAAGCTTTTGGGGAATTTGCAATGAGATTGAGGATTTTACATATCCTAGATTGAGAAGCGGACGCTAATGAAGAAGTTTTATCAGACTAAGAAAGAGCAACTCAAAGTCACAAAAACGTTTTATAATAGCTGCTGGCAAGGGTACCAACAGCTTAGATATCGTGGTTCTTTCCCCTATTAAACGGGGCATTAATGTATATCACCTACTACAAAACAACAATGACTATGCAGTGCAAAGGTTTTTCTCTCTGGATTATCAAATGGATATAATTTTAAGTATAGACATAGTTATCACTAAACCTGAAAACAAATACTTAAATATTCATTTGGATTTCTAAATCTATTGCAAGCGTTTTGGAGCCTGATAGCCTTTTAAAATATTTCAATTCCTTTGACCAATTCACTTTTTTATCCTCTAAGATATTTATTCAATGATGTTATTCAGAATGTCTTTCATCGTTTTCTTTTGTTCAGACATAATGAATTTTGATTTTGTGTAATCGTTAGCCAGCTCATGTTTTAAAAATGACTCTTCTATGTAAGCATCTTACATCTTTGCATCTACAAGTTTGCAGAAATGATGCTTAAGAAAGCAATTTCCATGAATGCCGGCATGATCATGATAAAATGCTTTAATGTTGTCTGCTCCCTTCCCAGAAAACTCGCTGTCACCCAAGAGCTAATTCTTAAACGCTTTTCTTAGCTTCATCAGTTGATTGAAAGCCCTTTGCGGCTTTCTTTTTTATTTCTCGAATTGTTTGTCATTGAGTAAAAATATTAGCGTCTCTTCAATTTCTTTTTCTAAGTCATTATTATTTAAATCGAATAATGTTCCATAACCTGTACCCTTATATCCACCGTAGTAATACCACAAATCCATTGTGATACAGTCTAATTCTTCATCACAGACTATTGCAGGTTGATAGTAATTAATTGCTATTTGTGAACGGTACTCTTTTTCAAAACATCTCTCAGCTGTAAAATCATTTAGCACATCTCCATCTATGTCTCTACAAATTTTGATGCTAAGGTTTGGTTTACCCTGTGCTTCAAAAACATCTATATACTTATTCTGCAGCTTTTTCGATACTACTTCCCCCTGGCTCTCCAACTCAAATATCATTTGTTTTAATTCTAGATTAAAATCCTTTTCTGGAATCTGTATATAACCCTCATCGAGTGGGCTTTGATTTTTCTGTTTCTTGAGTAATTGACTTAAAGCTTTCCACACAGTGTTGTCCTCCTATGATAGCTTCTTTAGACGTGCCTCTATGAAAATGGTCATTTAGTGATCAGCTTCACGGAATGCCTCAGCAAATGTTTCAATTCCGGTATCCTAGAAACATGGCGTTCGATAATCATGCCCACGGAAGTCCCAGCTGTGTGGACCAGTTGCAAGCATAAACATCATTACTGACCTTGTCAAAGGGATACTAAATAAAAAAAGAACCTTTTTTACCATTGGCTTACTTTTTAAAATTTATAAATTATTATTATATTGAACAGTGTTGGTATGATGTATACAAGACCAGTTCCAAGTAGACCTATTATTGAACTAATAATTAATAATATGCTGAAGACTATTTTATTATTTGTCTGGATTGAAGCAAACATGGTTATAATTCCTGCCAAAGCACCTAAAAACCATAAGTTCCCCAAAGTGTAAGAGTCATCTATAACCGCAAACAGTTGAGCCAGTACAGAAAAAACCACTCCTAATCCCCCGGAGAAGATAGTCAATTTTTTCATAGAAATCTCCTTTTTGAAAATTGATTTAGATTTCATCGTAATTATTGATTTATTTGGTTATGATGTCAATGATAAACATCTACCCACTCATCTTATTATTGCTGGTAGAAGTATTGAACAATGGATTTATCACAGAGTTTGTCGAATTATTTATGCGTATTGCTTTCCTTAAGTATAGAATTATTTTTCTAATTGAAAATTTAGTACATAGACTTATTAGTGACATAGATAAAAGTGACCCTGCTTTTTAGCAGTGCCGCTCCATAATTTATTACCTATTAACATAAAAAATCCCCCGACACCAATAGTGCCAAGAGATTGAAAGATTAATATTGAAACATATACTGTTCGCGTTCCCAAGGATGTACTTGCGTGCGGAACATGATTCTTCAGATAATATACATAATGTATAGCAATGAAAACCCTTATTTATCACGCGTATCAGCAGTTCATTCGTATAAAATTGTAATACAGTATGTATGATTAGTTATATTTTTTGATCAAATTTTAGTCTTGATTTTGGTCATCAACTTAGTCGACTTGATATAAGTGTTTTTAGATAGCCTGAGCCGCAAAGGCGCTCTTTCATGGGATAAAGTGGATTATTTAAAGCCCGCCTTATGAGACGGGCTTTTCGGGCGAGGTTATTACCTTTACACTTTCTTAACGCCTCCGTAAACACTTCCTTTTGCAGTAGACCCTATGAACGCCTCAACAAGAGCTGAGTTTAAAACGATGCCGGCCCATTTAAAACAACATATATACGTGAATAAACCTCTCTATAGGCATATCCTCCATGGCAAGGCCAACCGGTAGAGATTTTGCTTAATAAAAAAAGACGTCAAAACATACAGCATTACGCTGAGGTTTGACGTCTCCAGTTTACTGGTAGATATGGAACTCTATGAAACTCTTTTTTTTATAAACTCAAATGACTCTATATCGATACAATGAATGAAATTAGTGATTAAATATTTATCATTTATCCCCTTACCCGCATTTAAATTCTTTGTTAAATTCTTAATGTATCGTTTAATGCTCGCCCATAAAAATTTACCTGAGATAAATGTATGAAAAAGTTGTTTATCATTAGTTATTAATGGACTTATTTCATCTAGTTCTACCATAATATCAATATCTTTATCCAATAACTCCTTTTTTTTCTTTTCAAACAGTTTATCTATTTTTTCGGGATCTAACAAATGACTATCGTTTATAAGATACACATACTCTTTATCCGTAATTGTACTAGATAAATTGTATTTACGTGAAATCAATGCTATTTTAAATAACATAATAAAATCATCATAGACGCTCTCTTTCCATTTCCTGAACTCTCCTAATATTTGTGATTCATCTAAATCAAATAATAATACATCATTGAATGTATTTTCATTAATTAAATAGTTTTCAAAACAATATCTTTCTAAAATTATTAAGTTGTTGTAAATGGAACTTAGATCTTCAAAATCATCTAAAAAAGGATCTAAATCTCTATCAACTATATAATAATTATCAGGGTTAGTGTTTTCTCGACATGCCCTTAATACACCATCTTTATTTTCAAGGGAGAAAACTCTTTTTATTTCATACTTTCCTTTAAATAACTTAGATAATAACAACCTATATGCATTTTGTGTTTCATTTTTTTTATCTTCAATGTAAAAATGTTTTTCTTGATATTGGGAGTAAAAAATACTTAAATTTTTTTTAGCTTGAACGCTGTACTTAGGTAATTCTGTCATTTACTAGGTACTCCTTTAATCTGTAAACAAAAAGGCTCAAATTCCCCTACTATTTCAGGAGAATGCGTGGCAATAATTAACTGTTGATCACCAATAACATTTGTTAGAATATTAAGCAGTTGTCTTTGCCACTCTATATGTAATGAGAGTTCCGGTTCATCGATCAACAAAACTCTTCCTTTTTTTTCATCATCTGTATCTCTTAGCATTGAACTTACTAATAATATAAATAATTGTTTTTCTCCTGAGGATAGTTTAAGAACACTACTTTTTTCACCAGTTTCTAAATTAATAAACTCTACTTCTGATTCTAAGAAGGTATCACTTCTTTGTAAAATAATTTTTTTATTTGTGTCCTTATAAAAGACATTTATACTTTCTTCTAATTGGTGTAGCTTCTCGTTTAAACTATTTGTAATGCGATGCCTTCCTTCAATATACTTCAAAATCCCATTGAATTTTTTAAGTTGTTCAAGTGCAATTAAGTGAGTAGCATACTCATTTACACTCATAACATTATCTTGTTGATAAGACGGTAATGTTTCATAATATTGATTCAATAAATCATTGTATGGTCCGTGTAAATCGTATTTTACTAACAACCCTTTTTCTTCTTGAGTTAGTTTAAAGTCATATTCATCTTTTGCTTGTACAATATCAACTGAAGAAAGAGCAAAAAACTTCTTCAGTAATGATTTCTGAGTAATATTATATATCCTGTTTTCTCTGTATTTGATATCAGTAATATAACGAGTTAAGTTTTTTTCGCATGTGAAAGTTGATTCATCAATATTATTAGTTAGATTAGGTTTTTTCAGATAGCCTTTCGCTCTAGGAGATATTCGAGCAGTCCTTTTTATTTTTCTTGAAAGAGGTATATAGAGAGAACTCAACTCAGTTTCCATTAACTGCAAAAAATCATCATCTATAATTTCCCTCAATCCGAAAATTTCACCACCATCTTCTTGGTATTTTATTTCTAGTGCTCTGCTTTTTTCATCATAATAAATTTCTTTAATTTCATTTTTTCTTTCTGATCCAATTCTCAGTGTAGCTGCTTCTTTGGGGAATTTAACAATATAACATTTCTTACTTAAATTATGTTCAATAACTAATTTTTTTTCTGTTCTGCCGATTTTATATTTCATTTCAAGATAATCAAAACGATACTGAAATAATTCTTTAAGATTGTCTTGACATAGATCATGAATTATATTCAAAATTGTAGTTTTACCACTTCCATTTAGGCCGACTAGTACATTTAAATTATTATTGAAATTCAATTCATAATCTTTACCAAATAATTTTGTGATCTTCAGAGAAATTATTCTCATGAAATTACCCCTTTCAATAAAAAATCAAAATTCTTCCCCTTCATCAAATCTAATCCGTTTTACTCTTCCTTGGTGAGTTATTATTTTGGTTTCTCCATGAGAAGGAAGTTGAATTAATTTCGCTTTCCTATCAGCTACCACGATAGTAAAGTTATTCCTATTATTAATTATATCAAGCTCTAGCCTATTTTTACTAGCATCAATTTTTAAATCTTTTATTCTCATAATTAACTCCTTTTTTTGGACTTTTCATATTGAAACAAAAGTGAATTCATTCTGAGTTTAAACTTTCTTGCATATAAAATTTGAGCACTTTATCATTATCTTCTAATCTTATTGCTTTCTTCTCATAAACCAAAAACTCTATCAGCAGAATGAGAGAATAATAATTATGCCGCAGCGCTTCTCGATACCAATCCCTTACTGTCAAATCTGCGCTCCAAATTTAAGAACAAGCCATATTCTTTAATGAACGCCAGTGAGACAGTATCAACCGGACCATTTCTCTGTTTTGCAATAATGATTTCAATTATGTTTTTACTTTCGCTTTCCTTGTCATAATAATCGTCCCGATAAAGAAACCCAATGACATCCGCGTCCTGTTCGATTTGCCCTGATTCCCTAATATCAGACATCATTGGGCGCTTATCCTGCCGCTGTTCACCCCTGGAAAGCTGACTAAGAGCAATCACACAAACGTCTAACTCTTGGGCCATATGCTTGAGCATGCGGCTTATTTCGCCTATTTCCTGTGTTCTATTCCCCCTATGTTTTGCTGACCCTGTAATCAGTTGCAAATAATCAATAATGATCAAGATATCCTTGCCGGCATACTCCTCTTTCATTTTCCTTGCCTTTGACCATATTTCGTTTACTGTGACGCCTGGGCGGTCAAATATTCTTAGATCCGCAGAACCAAGAATACCATTTGCTTGTGAAAGCTTGTTCCAGTCATTCGCTGTCAAATTTCCCGTTCGCATTGCATCTGCATTGATATTTCCGAGAATGGAAGCCATTCTTTTTAAGAGCTACTTATGTGACATTTCAAGAGCGAAAATACCTACTGCACCGCCGCTATATTGATTTACTGAACTACCCATAAAATTTGTCGCAACGTTTAAGCAAAAAGCAGTTTTCCCGACAGACGGCCGAGCGGCAACGATAACCAATTCTTATATTAGCCACCAAAATTATCCACACAACAATGCGAAATGCAATGGAGAAAGCAGCAATATTAGGAAAGCTCGAAAAAATCCTTGTTATGGTATCGAGATTAAAACAAATAAAAAACGAGAATACAATATGGAGTTTATCAATTGCGATGACATACCTCTTTTTTTACGTGTAGCATATGAATATGGTTAAATGTACTATATTTTCTTTAAAACACTCGGAAATACTGGCATGCACAAAGGCGAGACTGCTGCTTTACAGTGGTCAGATATTGATTTAAAAAATAAAACCAGCTCAATTTCTAAACTCTAGATTTTAAAGCAGCTTCAAAAGATGAATTATTTGGCGACCCTAAGACTTATACATCCAGGCGTATTATTACTATTGATCAAAGGTTGGTAAATGAACTTCACGAACTTAGAAAACGACAAAACGAAGATAAACTTCAGCTTAACGGGATCTTTCACCATGACCTTAACTTAGTCTTCACTCGCAAAGATGGTTCCATTATAATGCTTTTGTCCGAATACTAAATAAAGCTGGTCTAGAAACTCCCTATTCACGCCCTTCATGACACACATGCTGTTTTGTTCCTTGAGTCAGGTGCTTCAATGAAATATGTAGAAGAACGACTGGGTCATAAAAGTATTCAAGTTACGTCAGATATTTACTCACACATCAGCAAAAAGATTGATAGGGATTCAATGAATAAGTACAAAGATTATATCTCCACAATTATGGAGCAATTTTTTTATTGTTTTTTGCGGGTGTTTTTTGGGTGTTTTTTGGGTGGTCTATGATTTATATTAAGTTATTAAAATTGTTAACGAATCAAAAAATCCCTTGACACCAATAGTGCCAAGGGATTGAAAGATTAATACTGAGACATATACTGTTCGCGTTCCCAAGGATGTACTTGCGTGCGGAACATATCCCATTCGATTTCTTTTGCTTCGATGAAGTGTTCGAATAGGTGCTCGCCCAGCGCTTTGACCATGACTTCGTTTGATTTGAATTCTTCTAGTGCTTCCGCAAGTGTTGCTGGAAGGTCAACGATTCCGTTTTCCATGCGCTCTTCTTTGCTCATCACATAGATGTTGCGGTCGATTGGAGCCGGTGCTTCCAGTTTGTTTTTGATTCCGTCTAATCCTGCAGCAAGCAATACGCTAAGTGCAAGGTATGGGTTTGCAGCTGGGTCTACGCTGCGTACTTCAACACGTGTGCTGATTCCGCGAGAAGCCGGGATACGGATAAGTGGGCTTCTGTTTTGCGCGCTCCATGCTACATAGCAAGGTGCTTCATAGCCAGGAACAAGACGTTTGTATGAGTTTACTGTCGGGTTTGTTACTGCTGTAAAGCTTGTTGCGTGCTTCACGATACCTGCAATGAAGTGTTTCGCTGTTTCACTTAACTGAAGATCTGCGTTTTCGTCAAAGAATGCGTTAACACCATTTTTGAAGAGTGATAGATTGCAGTGCATACCTGAACCGTTCACACCGAACAATGGTTTTGGCATAAATGTCGCATGCAGGCCGTGTTTGCGGGCAATTGTTTTGACAACTAGTTTAAATGTTTGGATGTCATCACAAGAGCGGACTGCTCCAGCATATTTAAAGTCGATTTCATGCTGACCAGGTGCTACTTCGTGGTGAGACGCTTCGATTTCAAAGCCCATCTCTTCAAGCTCAAGTACGATATCGCGGCGGCAGTTTTCTCCTAAATCAGTTGGCGCTAAGTCGAAATATCCGCCTTTGTCGTTTAGTTCAAGCGTTGGCTCGCCTTTTTCGTCCAATTTGAATAAGAAGAATTCAGGCTCAGGTCCAAGGTTAAAATCACTGAAGCCGAGGTCTTCCATTTCTTTCAGAATCCGTTTTAAGTTGTTTCGCGGGTCACCTTCGAAAGGTGTGCCATCCGGATTGTAAATATCACAGATGAAACGTGCTACTTTACCTTTTTCAGCTGTCCATGGGAAGATAACAAATGTATTTAGATCTGGATACAGGTACATGTCTGACTCTTCGATACGAACGAATCCCTCAATAGAAGAACCGTCAAACATGACTTTATTATCAAGCGCTTTTCCAAGCTGGCTTACAGGAATCTCAACATTCTTGATCGTTCCAAGAATGTCAGTAAATTGAAGACGGATATACTTCACGTTTTCTTCTTTTACTAATGTTTCGATATCTTCTCTAGTGTACTTTGCCATTTGGTAAAATTCCTCCTCTTAAAAGGTAAATGTATATAGCAAAACAGTTGCTAACGGATTAATGAAAGAAGCGGGACATGTCGCCTTGACGGAATGTATTCCCTCTTTGAAAACGGCCGGCTTGCATGAGCTCGTTTTTCAGGAGCTGTCTCAGTTCGTCATCGGACAGATCATGTTTCATTGGTTTTTTCGTCTTCTCGCTTTGTTTTTGTTCTGGCTCGGCTTCGGCTTTCGCCAGAATCTGTTTAATTCCTGCCATGTTTACACCTTGTTCTATCAGGTGCTTGATTTCTAACAGTTTATCTACATCATGAAATGAAAATAATCGTCTATTCCCTTCACTTCTGGCTGGAAATATCAGTCCATTCTCCTCATAATATCGAATTTGTCTTGCTGATAACTCAGTTAACTGCATGACAATTCCTATTGGAAATAAAGGCATTGAGCGGCGAATATTATCACTCATCTCAATTTCCTCCTTTTCTTAACTTAGTTTCATTATAGGTGATGTTATATTTTGTGTCAATACGATGTAAGGATTCTTAACATCAAATACAGAGAAATTTTTAAAAAATTTAAATTAATTGCTTTTCCATCAATGAATCCACTGCACTGCATATGGCATTCTTCACATGCGAATAGGTTAATCCTCCCTGAACATACGCTACATACGGCGGGCGGATAGGGCCATCAGCTGATAATTCGATGCTTGCTCCTTGAATAAACGTGCCTGCTGCCATAATGACATCATTTTCGTATCCCGGCATGTAGGCTGGATAAGGCGTCACATGAGCATTGATTGGCGATGCAAATTGAATAGCCTGGCAAAAAGCAATCATCTTTTCTCTGTCAGAAAACTCAACGGATTGTATCAAATCCGTTCTTTTCGCATCCCATTTCGGGTTTGAAGTGAAGCCCAGTTTTTCAAGGAATCTCGCTGTAAACACCGCTCCCTTTAAACTTTGAGACACAACGTGAGGCGCCAAAAAGAAGCCTTGGTACATTTCTTGGAGCGAGTAAAGAGATGCCCCTACTTCTCTGCCGATGCCAGGTGACGTCATACGGTATGAACAAGCTTCAATCCATTTCGCTTTTCCGACGAGGTAGCCGCCTGTTTTCGCAAGGCCGCCGCCGGGATTTTTAATGAGAGATCCCGCCATCAGATCGGCTCCGACATGGCAAGGCTCAAGCTCTTCCACAAATTCTCCGTAACAGTTATCCACAAAGACGATCAGGTTTTCATTGATTTCTTTTACAAAACGGATCATTTCTTTTATTTCACTAATTAAGAAAGAAGGGCGATTCGCATATCCTTTTGAGCGCTGAATGCCGATTACTTTGGTCTTCGGATTGATCGCAGCGGCGACTGCATCATAGTCTATCTTTCCCTCTTTCGTCAGATCAACCGCATTATAGCCGATTTGAAAATCCTTTAACGATCCAGCGTTTTCTCCGCCTCTGACGCCCACAATTTCCTCTAGCGTATCATACGGCTTGCCCGTGATATAAAGAAGCTCGTCCCCCGGTCTGAGGACACCGAACAAAGCAATCGAAATGGCATGTGTGCCTGAAATGATTTGCGGCCTTACAAGCCCCGCTTCTCCGCCAAACACATCCGCATATATGCTTTCAAGCGTGTCTCTTCCGATATCATCATAGCCGTATCCAGTAGACGGCGTGAAATGAGTGTCGCTTACTTTGTGTTTTCTATAGCTTTGAAGCACTCTCCACTCATTTCGCTCGCTGATTTCTTCTATTTGTTTATGAATGCCGGCAATGTCCGCTTCCACTTCCATTGCCGTTTTCTTCAATAATTCTCCGTGTGTTAATGTGTCAAACATGTCTTTATTTTTCCTTCCTACATATACTTCTTTAATTCACCGATGATACTTTGCTCTTCTTGGACATAGCCGGATATGTCATACTGTTCATTTTCTTCATTAAAATAGAAGCGGTCTACCATCGTTTCCGATTTGATTCTGGAAAGGAGCTTCCCTTCACTTGCCGGCACATGTGCTTCAAAAGACGTTAACAGTTCTTGGCGCAAATAGCGCTGAATCGCTTCTTTAAAGGCTGCAGCGTCGTCCTCAAATTTCGCACTGACCATAATGTGATCCCTTCCGGCGGACGGTATAAAATCAGGCAGTTTTTGATCACGTTTATTGTAAGCCGTCAGCATCGGGATATCATCTGCTTCAAGCTCCTCGAGAAGCCCAAGCACTGTTTTTTCATGTCCCGCATAATCCTCATTTGAAGAATCAATTAAATGCAGGATCAAATCCGCTTCTTTTACTTCCTCAAGCGTTGAGCGGAATGCAGCAATCAATGTCGTCGGAAGATCCTGAATAAATCCTACTGTATCTGAAAGAAGAACACTGTAGCCGCTTGGCAGGACCATTTTTCTGGTCATTGGATCGAGCGTGGCAAACAGGAGGTCTTCTTCATAGCTGTCAGCACTCGTCAGGCGGTTGAACCATGTTGATTTCCCTGCGTTTGTATAGCCGACAAGCGCAATTTGAAGCACACCGTTTTTCTTTCTTCTTTCACGGTATCGGCTTCTATGGCGAATGACAGTGGAAAGCTGTGTGTTGATTTCATGAATGCGATTTCTGATATGGCGGCGGTCGGTTTCCAGTTTCGTTTCCCCGGGACCTCTTGCCCCAATTCCTCCGCCTTGCCGGGAAAGGTTGATCCCTTGTCCCGTCAGACGCGGCAGTGCATATTGCAGCTGAGCCAGCTCAATTTGAAGTTTGCCTTCTCTCGTTCTCGCCCGCTTTGCAAAAATATCTAATATCAATTGCGTGCGGTCAATCATCTTCACTTCAATTGCTGTTGCCAATGACTTCAGCTGACTTGGCGACAGTTCATCATTAAAGATGAGGAGATCAGCTTCAAGCTCTTCCACCAGTGCCTTCAGCTCTTCTACCTTCCCTTTTCCTATATATGTAGCGGCGTCAGCCCTGTTCCGTTTTTGTGTGACGCTGGTCAGTACTTTTCCGTCTGCTGTTTTCGTCAGAGATGCTAGCTCTTCCATAGAATTTTCAAAATGCTCATCCGTGATATGCGGCAGCTGACATCCGACTAAAATGGCTTTCTCCTGAATCGTTTCTTGTTCGTTCAAATGGATGTTCCTTTCTTTTGCATATTGGGCAGTAGTATTATCATACCAAACCCTGCATGTGTATACCACAAATCGATTGCTTTGAAAAGCGGAAATACGAGCAAAAAACAGACCTCTCAAAAACTGAGAGGTCTATGCAGATCCAGATGCTTCTTCTTTAATGGAAAGATCTTGGCTTTTGATGGTCATCAAGTCGCTTTTTAAGTATTGGTCTCCCATTAAAAGCCTCATGGCTTGTGCTCTGATCGATTTTTCGATCACATTTCTGACAAAACGTCCATTGCTGAATTTAATGGGGCTTGTCGTGCTTTTCACTGTCATTAAGTAATCTTTCAATTTCCATTCCGCTTCTTGACTGAGCTGGTATTCCCTTTCATCGATCATTCGTTTCGCAATCTCCATGAGCTGGGTCACAGAGTAATCCGGAAAATCAATGGAGATGGGAAATCTTGATTGGAGACCGGGATTTAACGAGAGAAAATGATCCATTTCCCGTGAATATCCAGCGAGTATCAAAATAAACTCATGCTGTTTGTCTTCCATATGCTTTACAAGTGTGTCGATCGCTTCTTTCCCAAAGTCCTTTTCGCCGCCTCTTGCCAGCGAGTAGGCTTCGTCTATAAACAAAATGCCACCTAATGACTTTTTGATTAAATCTCTCGTCTTTTGGGCGGTGTGTCCGATATACTCCCCGACCAGGTCAGCCCGCTCCGCTTCTATTAAGTGGCCTTTTGACAGGACATTCATTTCAAAGAACAGCTTGCCAATGAGCCGTGCAACCGTCGTTTTTCCCGTTCCCGGATTTCCTTTAAACATCATGTGCAGCGCTTGCTTTCCAACCTTCAAGCCTTGCTCCGCGCGTTTTTGGTTCACAAAAATCCAGGCGTATATTTCCTTGATGTTGCGTTTCATTTCCTCCATCCCAACTAATGCGCTCATCTCTTTTTCGATTTCCTTCAAAATGCCGTGCTTTGCTTCGTTTTTTTGCAATGCAGCCTGATATTCCGCCTCTGCCTCAGCATTCGTCAGCACCTGCTTTTGCCCGTTCAGAATAATGTTGATCTGTCCGTTGTTTTTATAAGTCACAGCGCGCTCCAACATCTTCACCTCTCTGTTCTCTCTATATGATATTCAAGCGGATGCCGATTGTGACAAACGCCTATCATGTGTCGAAACAATTGCTTTTTTCGGGAACAATAAGGAATCCTGCGCTTTCCCGAGAAATACTTTATTTCTTATTGTATTCACGGACATGGGGTGGACAAACCATGAGATTTTGTTTTTAATCATTTTGTCAGAGTATTAAGGTGAACTTCTTTCTCATTATTTTCTCCATTCGCCAATCCTTTTTTCATGCAACGGGCTGTTTTTTGTACGAAGCGTATTACCCGCCCTAAGATACCTGAAGTGTTTTTCTTTTTTTCGATTTATAAAGTGGTGTCTTTAATGAAAGGAGCTTTTCTCATCAATTTACGTTTCAAATGCTTGATTTAATATGAACGCAAAGCTTAAAACCAGCAGGAATCAGTGCAGGTTAACCGAACCCATAGTACTTACAAACATATGGCGTATGCACAGATTTCATGTCGGACCGTATCTGTTGTCGCTTCATGTTGAATTGTGCGCTTTCCCGAGAAATAATTTCCGAATTTGAAAGGGTTATTTCCTCATTTTTTAGTTGAATGATAATCGTACAAGCAGAAGCCGGGTTTTTTCATATCCTGTAATGAGGTGATGAAAAATGGTTAAAATTTTTATTGATCCTGGCCATGGCGGGTCTGATCCAGGCGCAACAGGTAATGGCCTTCAGGAAAAAACGTTAACCCTGCAAATCGCTTTAGCCTTACGTACAATATTAACTAATGAATATGAAGGCGTTTCTCTGCTGCTGAGCCGGACAAGCGACCAATATGTCAGCTTAAACGACCGGACAAATGCCGCAAATAACTGGGGAGCAGATTTCTTTTTGTCCATTCACGTTAATTCCGGGGGAGGCACAGGTTTTGAAAGCTATATTTATCCAGGTGTAGGAGCCCCGACGACGACTTATCAATCGACAATTCACTCTGAAGTGATACAAGCTGTCGACTTTGCCGATCGCGGCAAAAAAACAGCGAACTTCCACGTCCTAAGGGAGTCGGCAATGCCTGCCCTCTTGACCGAGAACGGTTTCATTGATACCGTTGCCGATGCAAATAAGCTGAAAACGAGCAGTTTTATTCAAAGCTTAGCGAGAGGACATGCAAACGGGCTGGAGCAAGCCTTTAACCTTAAAAAGACTTCCAGCTCAGGGTTATATAAGGTTCAAATCGGCGCATTTAAAGTCAAAGCGAATGCCGACTCGCTCGCAAGTAAAGCCGAAGCCAAAGGTTTTGACTCGATTGTCCTTTTAAAGGACGGATTATACAAAGTGCAGATTGGCGCATTTTCATCCAAAGACAATGCAGACACCCTCGCTGCCAGAGCGAAAAATGCCGGCTTTGACGCTATTGTGATCTTGGAATCATAGCTGAGACGGGGACGAGCGTCTCATAAAAAAACCCGGCTCCTCATCGCGAGAAACCGGGTTTTTTATTCAAGAATATCAACAACAAATTGTGACCATGTTTCCAGACGGTTATAGATGTCATCCTGTTTTAATTCAGAGACTTTCATCCATTTACCCGCAATTTGTTCTTTCTCCTTCACTTCCACTTGTGCGCCAGGCTTTAATTGAAGCGCAGAAAGAATACCGATATGCACTTTGCCAACACTGTTTTCATCATCATTGATCAATCCCAGTGTGACAATCGCCTGTTTATCTTCTTCATTTATTTGCAGTTCTTCCTCAAGCTCACGGTCTGTGTTCAGCTTTAAGACTTCAGCAAATGAAGCTGCCCCTTCGATGGCGTTCATATGACCGCCAAAGCCGAGAGAAAGCTTGTTGTGCAGTCGTGATTCACCGCCGCCAGCCAGCCGCTCGTAAAGAAAAACTTCATCTTCACGCTTAATGACGACATAAGGTATCGGCTGCTTGAAGCGCGGATCTTCTTCTGCGTCCCCTCTTCTCATTTCACGATAGGCCGCTTCAATCTGAGCCATGATTTCGGCTACTCTGCTATCTTCACTGTACACGCCCTGGAAGGTTAAGCTTTCTTTCTTAAACACATCATCGCGCGGGGCAACTAAAATCATTTCGTCCATTTTTCCCATGGGTACTGCGTCCTCCTCATTTGAACCTTCAAGCCGAAAAGAGCAGATATTATATCTGCTCTTTTTCATCTTCAAAATAAAAGTCATCATCTTTGAGCGGCTCAACTGTCGCTTTTTTATAACCATTCCCCTTCATAGAGAAGAAGTCATGCGATTTTGTTTTTGTGTTTAATCCGTTTAAAACGATCGGATTAATGTCTTCCTCTTCGAAGTATGGATCAAATCCAAGGTTCATCAGCGCTTTATTCGCATTATAGCGGATGAATTTCTTTACATCGTGTGAGAGTCCGACTTGATCGTACAAGTCCTCTGTATATTCAAGCTCATTTTCATATAACTGATTCAGAAGGTCAATCGCAAATTCACGAAGCTCTGCTTTTTTCTCTTCTGTCTGTTTATTATAAATTTCCTGAGCAAGGAGACCGACATACACGCCGTGAATCGCTTCGTCACGAAGGATCAGGTTAATGATCTCACCGCTTTGCATCAGTTTTCCTTGTCCGTAGAAATATAACGGATAATAGAAACCGCTGTAGAAAAGGAAGCTTTCCAGATAGACGGAAGCAACCATCGCTTTGAACAGTGAAATTTCATCATCTTTTTGAATGGCTTTGTAAAGCCCGACAATCATTTGCGCTTTTTTCTGCAAATATTTATTTTGTTTAACCCATTCAAATACTTCATTGATCGTTTCAGTCGGTGCAAGGGTCATGAAAATATTAGAGTACGACTTCGCATGGACAGCGTTCTCCATCATTGCCATAAAGTTCAGCACCGCTTTCCGCTGGTGGCCATCTACGTGTTCAGCCACGATCGGCATCCCCGTATTCCCCTGTTCTGTATCAAGAAGCGTAAGTCCGGCCAGTACCTTCATATAAGTGTCCTGCTCATTTTTTCCGAGGTACTTCCATGTGAGGAGATCGCCGTTTAAAGCAATCTCTTCCGGAAGCCAGAACTGTTTCACGTTTTGGTTATAGAACATTTGGGTAAAATCGTCTTCATGCTTTGACCAGTTTGCTGCGTCATAAATTTTTGTCACTATAAACTCTCCTTTAATCAAACAACACAAGAAAGGCAGCTGTCTTGCCCAGTATCTTTCGTTCTTGCATAGTAAATGGTTTTAATTCCTCTATGATGTGCATACAGATCGATTCGGTTTAAATCACGGGTCGTCATTGTGTCTTTTAAGAACAATGTAAAGCTGATTCCCTGATCAATGTGCTGCTGGATAGTGGCGATCATATCCACAACCTTGAACATGTCCATATCGTAGGCTTCTTTATAGAAGAACCAGTTATTAGATGCAAGCCCAGGCATTGGGTAGTACGTTTTTGAGTTGCCGTATGTTCGTTCTTCAATGCGTTCCATAATCGGCATAACAGACGCCGTACTTGATTGGACGTATGAGATAGAGCCTGTTGGCGCAATGCATAATCTGTAGCTGTGATACATACCGTGTTCAGCCACAAATGCTTTTAGCTTTTTCCAGTCCTCTGTCGTCGGGATATGCATACCTTCAAACAGATTAGCGATTTTTTCATATTTCGGTGAGAAATCAGTAGAAACGTATTTGTCAAAGTATTCACCTGTCGCATAGGTTGAGCCTTCATATTGATCAAACGTTTCGCCCTTCTCTTTTGCGATTTCCGCAGAACGCTGGATGGAGTAGAAGTTCACCATCATAAAGAACGTGTTTGCAAAGTCACGCGCTTCCGGGCTTTCATACGCAATGCCGTTTTGCGCAAGGTAGCCGTGAAGGTTCATAGCACCGAGGCCGATTGATTTCATCGCTTTGTTTGCCCGTCTTACAGCAGGCGCATTACGGATGTCAGTTGTTTCAGACACGTGTGTTAAAGAGTCTGTCGCAAGCTTGACTGTCTTTTCGATTGATTTATGCTCCATGACATTGAGAATGTTAAGCGAGCCCAGGTTGCAGGAAATATCCAGACCGATTTCATCTTCTTCATCATAGTCTGTGTATGAAGAAACTTGAGATGCCTGCAGCACTTCAGAGCAAAGGTTAGAAAATTTGACCTTCGAAATATGGTTATTCGCATGCACTTTATTGACGTTATCTTGGAACATGATGTATGGATAGCCTGATTCAGAACGAAGCATCGCCAATTTTTCAAGCAGTTTCCGCGGGTTGATTTTTTCCTTTTTCACCCGAGGGTTGTCGACAAACTTGTCGTACATTTCGTTCATGTCCATCTCATCCATGTGCTGGCCGTACTCTTTATAAATCGTGTGCGGGTAGAATACATAAGCCGCTTTGTCCTCGCGTGCAAGCTCAACGAACTTATCCGGAATGACAACACCGATCGAAAGCGTTTTGACACGCACATCTTCATCCGCAGAAATCTTTTTCGTATCAAGAAAATCATTGATATCGCGGTGGAAAATATTTAAGTACGCCGCGCCAGAGCCTTGTCTTTGTCCCATTTGGTCAGCGTAACGGAACGCGTTATCAAGAAGCTTCATGACGCCTACAACGCCTTTTGTCGCATTCTCAACATCTTTGATGGCTTCACCTTTCGCGCGAAGCTTGGACAGGTTAAGAGAAACCCCTCCGCCCAGTTTAGAAAGCTGCATGGAGATATCGATCGCTCTTGAAATGTCGTTTAAGGAATCATTGACTTCCAGCAAGAAGCAGCTCACAAGTTCTCCGCGGCGTTTTCTGCCGGCATTCAAAAATGTCGGTGTGCTCGGCTGATATTCCTGATTGATCATCAGGTGCACATATTCCTTTGCTTTCTCAGTGTCGCCGTTTGCGAAGAACAGCGCAACAATTGAGATCCGGTCCTCATAACGCTCGAGGATTCTTTTCTTGTCATTCGTTTTCAAAGCATAGTCATTATAAAATTTAAACGCACTCATGAAGGAAGGAAAACGAAACTTCTTTGCGTAAGCTGTCTTAAACACTTCTTTAATGTCTTCAAAAGAATAAAGGCTTAAGAACTCCTCTTCGTAGTATTGGTTTTCAATCAAATAATCCAGCTTCTCTTTTAAATCGTGAAAGTACACTGTGTTTTGATTGATATAGTCTACAAAATAGCTATGTACAGCCTCTTTATCCTTATCAAACTGGAATTTTCCATCTTTTTGGATCATGATTTCGTTATTTAACTGGATCCATTTTGGCACTTGATTTTGTGACAACTCTTTCTACCTCCTGAGTAAACAATTCAACGTCTTTAGATGTGCCGCTGAGTTCAAATTTGTGCAAGATCGGCACCTGATATTGTCTTGAAATGGTATCGGCGCTTTTTGCAAAGTTATCGCCCCATACTTTGTTGCCGCTCGCAGCGACTCCTAATAAGAGATGGGCGTATTTTTCGAGAAATGATTGTGTTGATGCCGGTACCTGGCCGAAGTTTGTCGTGTAGGTGACCAAAACAAACGGAGTGTCCACGTGGTCCATTTCGTCCACCTTGCGTATCTGCTGAAAGCCTGTTTTATTCACAAACCGCTGAACATTCCCTGTTTTCGAATCAAATATGATTTGTACCACGTTTTATCACGACCTATCAAAAAATATGAATCTCTCATCACTAACACTATATATAGTATACTACCCTCTAGCAAAAACACAATATATAGATTCGTTTTTATGAAAAATTCATATTTTGATCAAATCAGGCAAATGGGCAGACTCATTAGGGCCCAAAAAAGAGAGCAGAACGAGAATCATCTCTCGTCCTACTCGGGGTGTCGTTTTTAGCCGATGTATATCATAACATGAAAAAAAACTGCTTAGTAGTCTAGATTTTTTTTTCTTAAGCTATCACAGCATTTTTCGCTCTCTACTGTTTCTTCTATTTCAACATCCGCGCCGATCTCTTCTAAAACCGCCTTCAAAGCAGTGATAATTGACGCTTCTCTGATTAATTCTTTTCCGTTCACAATGATACTTGTTCCGTATTCATAGCAAGAATCATCTTCGCAAATTTCTTCCCAATGATTCACGATCACTTTATGCTTCATGTTTTCACCCTCTGTTTGATCTGTGTCTGTATTTAGTTTAGCGGCTGGCATCCGCTTTGTAAATTCGAATGCTTGTGAATTTTATTCAAGCTCATCATCCGCGTATTCTTTCTTCAGCTTTACCTCATTGCGGGACTCATTATACTCATAAATTTTGATATAGCCGTCCTCCATAACGCCAAAATGGTTATGTTCAAGTGGAAACGAGGTGGGCTGAGGCGTTTCATAGTCTGAATTGCCGCTGTATGTTTCAATAATGGTATCTTGATTCCCGCACGCCCCGAACAGTAAAAAGACAGCTATCCATACAAGTGCAATCCTGATTCGTCTCAGTTCTGCTTCACTTTCAAACAAGGTCGATCACTCCCAAATTCATTTTATACATAATATACCATTTCCACTTCCGTATGTTGTTCTCATAAAAAAAGACCGTGCCTTGGCATGGTCAGCTTACACAAAGCTTGGAGCAAAAGTGGATGCATGTTAAAAATGGCCGCCGGGAACCCCCGGCAGCCTTTCCTCATGTCTTGACATGGCATTTTTTGATCTATTCGAGTTCAAGCTGGACGTTTTTTTGCGGCGCAAACGTTGAGATCGCATGTTTATATATAAGCTGCTGCTTACCTTCCGATTCCAACAATACGGTAAAGTTATCAAAGCCTTTCACCTGGCCCCGCAACTGAAAGCCGTTCAGCAAAAAAACAGTGACATACGTATTTTCTTTCCGGATTTGATTCAAAAACTGATCCTGAATATTAATCGGTTTCATGTTTCGTCCTCCTTGATTCTCTATATCATACAGTTTCGATTAAAGTTCGAGTTTTCCTGCTATATGTGTGAAAATTTCCTTTTTTTTCAGCTCCATATCAACAGGCGGTGTCATATCGAACCATGTGACCTGCATTTTGTTGCGAAACCACGTCAGCTGGCGTTTCGCATACCGCCTCGAGTTCTGCTTTAGCTGTTCGACAGCATCGGAAAGTGTCACAAAACCGTCAAAATATGCATACAGCTCTTTATAGCCTATCGCCTGTATTGATTGACAGTCTCTCACGTTCTTGTCGTATAAGCGTTTCACTTCCGGAAGAAGGCCTGACTCCATCATCATATCGACCCGCTGATTAATTCTTTCGTAGAGCGTGTCTCTATCCATTGTCAGGCCAATTAACACTGCATTGTACAGAAGTTCTCGTTTTTGTTCCTTCAAATGCTGGGACATCGTTTTTCCGGACGTATGTAAAATTTCCAGTGCGCGAATGACTCTTCTTGTATTATTCGGATGAATCGCAGCTGCTGCCTCGGGATCTGCTGCAGCAAGTTTGGCATGAAGAAAGTCAGCGCCTTCCCGCTCAGCAGCCATTTGCATGCTCTCTCGAAACACGGGATCATTTGCCTCTTCCGTAAATGTATAATCGTAAAGCACAGATTGTATATAAAGCCCTGTACCGCCGACAATCATCGGAAGCTTTCCACTATTTGCAATCTCGCTGATTTTATTTCTTACTAAGCTTTGATAATCGGCAGTAGAGAAAGAGTCTTGGGGATCTAAAATGTCAATCAGATGGTGGGGCACTCCCTCCATCTCCTGTTCGGTAATTTTAGCTGTTCCAATATCCATCCCTTTATAAATCTGCATTGAATCTCCGCTGATAATTTCCGCGTTTAAGGATTTGGCTAGCTGAATACTTAAATTGGTTTTCCCCACTGCCGTCGGTCCGACTAAAATGACAACGGGCTGCTTCGTATTATTCAATATGTATCACTCTCTTTTATAAATCTCCCCCCATTATAGCATTCAACATGGACAACCACCTATCCATTTTGCCCTTTTTTTGCATCGGTAAACATCCTTCTACCAGCCGAGCGGCTCATTGCCGACAATTTCCCTTGTCCTTCCTTTCAGGGTATGACGATGCGTTTTTCTTCTGTCATCTCCGGGATCGTACACAACCCCTCCGTACTGGATCTCAATCGGCTCGTTATAGGCCAGATACGTCGTTTCTTCGATTTCATGATAATGTGTGCCATCTGCTAAAGGAATCGCCGGTCCTGAGATTCCGTAATACCGATGAAAATGGCCGTTTTCAAATGAAGTGATCCCTGTATAGTAATGTGTATGCTGATCGGTATTTGATCCGTTTGCCGGCTGAGTAAACCCTTCAATGAGATGATAATGGCCCTGTTCTCTCGTTGTTTTGACATGATAAGCATGTGCGTGGGGCGGTGCTTTTGACCAGTCAGATGGATACAGGCCCAATGTGTTCACATCCTCCTTTTCCTCGATTCGCCCAATCAAATCCGGGCAGGGGTGAATACACTGCATCATCTACACTTTATTACAGGAGGAAAGAAAACATGAACGAGTTAGAGCATTTCAGCCCTGAAGATACAAGAATATTTGGAAGACCGTTCGGATTCGGGAGACCATTTGGGTTTGGAAGACCGTTCGGGTTCGGTTACGGATTTGGAAGACCCGGATTTGGTTATGGGTTTGGGTTTGGCCGGCCATTCGGATTTTTTGGAGGACCGTTTATCGGCGGCCTTGCAGGCGGGCTTATAGGAAGCGCTTTATTTAATCCTTATTTTTATGGCGGATACCCCTATTATCCGTATGCCCCGTTCCCTTATTATTATTAAACGCAAAAGGCCCCTTAAAAAGGGGTCTTTTTAAGTGTGTGAAAATGAATCTCTTGACTCATACATAGGCATACACTAATATTTTTCTAGCTGAAGTTTTTTTCTAATCTAAAAATATAGTGAGGAGAATTTATGATGTTGATAGGATATATATTCCTCACGATTGCCATATGTTCGGAATCGATAGGAGCAGCCATGCTGAAAGTATCTGATGGCTTCAAAAAGTGGAAGCCAAGTGCTTTGGTCGTCATTGGCTATTCCCTCGCCTTTTATATGCTGTCCCTGACTTTAAACCATATTCCCCTGAGCCTCTCCTATGCGACTTGGAGCGGGGCGGGCACGGTGCTGACGACAGTGATCGGAGTAAAATGGTTCAAGGAAGATCTGAATGCCAAAGGGCTTATCGGGATTCTTTTATTACTATCAGGGGTCGTGTTACTTAATTGGCAGTAAAGGAGTGATGAAGATGAGAGGATTGCTTTATTTGGCTCTCGCCATTGTATCTGAAGTGTTTGGGAGCACGATGCTGAAGCTTTCAGAAGGATTTACACAAGCCTGGCCCATTGCCGGAGTCATAGTCGGATTTCTTTCTGCTTTTACGTTTCTAAGCTTTTCTTTAAAAACAATTGACTTATCAAGCGCGTATGCAACATGGTCGGGCGTTGGTACCGCGCTTACAGCAATTGTCGGGTTTTTGCTTTTTGGCGAAACCATCAGTTTAAAAGGTGTATTCGGTCTCACGCTTGTCATTGCAGGCGTGGTCGTGCTAAATCAATCGAAAGCCCACGCTGAAGATAAAAAACAGACGGTCTGTGAGTGACCGTCTGTTTTCTTTATTCTCCACCCAGTTTCACAGAGGCTTCAAGCTGCAGCTCGACATTTCCTTGAATTGCACGCGAAATCATGCATGACGACTCCGCTTTTTTACAAAGCTTGTGCGCCAATGCGACGTCGTCTTGTGAAGCATCATGTTTAAGCACGACAGAGGGACGGTGAATGATCTTTTTGTATGTAAAGACTCCTTTTGTGACGTCGACAATGCCTTCTGACTCCATCTGTAAGTCTTCTTTTTCCAGCCCGCTTCTCTCCATCATCGCTGCAAGTGTAATAATGTAACAGGTCGCTGCCGCCCCGAGAAGCATTTCATCTGGGTTGGTCCCTTCTCCCGGGCCATCCATTTCTTTAGGAATGGAAATCGATGTGATCAGGTTACCGCTTTCGATCGTACCGACATCATTGCGGTTACCCGGCCAATTCGCTTTTAAATAAAAATGATGATCTGCCATTGTTTTGCCTCCTTTTTTATCCTATTTCAGTCTACTGATCTTCTCTTATTTTGTCTTCTGATCTGCTTGTTACGAATACTCTTTTTCCAGGACACCTTTGATCGCACTGACATAAGCATAAAATTCACTGTTCTTTGTGTATTTTCTATTTTTATAATAAAAATCATCAAAAAATGCTTCTCTCTGCTCACGGCTGATTTCCAGCTGGATACTTAGCCCCGTTTCCCCTTGGTTATTAATGTTTTCGGCATTCAATCCAGCAAGACCGCTTTTAGACGACGCTAACTCAGCGGAAAACCCTCTCCGCTCAAGGGCTCTCACAATCATTTTCGCCCGCTTTCGGTCTGTTCCCCCTACAAGCGTATTCTTGTTCTCTCCTTTATATCCGTGAAATGCCACCACATATTGATGCTCCTTGATTTTCTTTTTTGCCAATGGCTCATCAAAGTTGGTGCTTGTAATGTGAAGCGTTTGGTTATCGTGGGACTTCAACCCTTCAAACAGGTATGTAGAGTATTCATTATTGAAATAACGCACAAGCTCACTTACTCCGCCTTCAATTCTTCCGCCATGCGGAGACATAATTAAGACTTTGCTTCCTTTTTTCTCATTATATGAAATATCGTAATCGGCTGGGCTCTCATTCTCTGCCAAGCTGCTGAAATTTGAATATGTATCTGGCTGATTTGATGGTTCAGGTTCCAATGAGTAATGAACATATCTCAAGAACAAGACAATGGCTAAGACTAATATGACATTTAGTAAAAATCTTCTCATGTTTAACTCCTTTCATAAGAATGGCGCGGTTCATTATATGAGGTTTAGCCAATAGGTTTTATCTTACCATTGTATACACAATATCATCAGTGAAAAAGTTCCCGGTTTCAAAAAATCAATTGATTGTCACGGTTATTAGCGGTTCATTTCAAATAAGAGTGAAAAAAGGTTGAGAGGAAAGACAAAAAAGGTAGGAACAACCTCACTTGGCAAATAAATGTATATAGGTTTAAGGAGGGTTTTAGTAACAGGCTGCCCGGTTGCTGAGACGGACAGCTGTTACCGGCCTGCAGAATAGAGATTTTGCTTATTTGTTCTCACAAAATCACAGGAGAGGATAGAGTCCAATAAAAATGTTCTGATTTGTTGTTTCGAAAAACAAAATGCTTTGATTTTCGTTTTGCTTTTCTGTCTCACAATAATCGTTCTTTTACTAATCGTTCCGTCTTTCTTCATATATATAATGCTGATTGGCATTTGGCTTTCCAAAGAACGGTGCAAGTAGAAATTCATACGGTTGCTCTCCCCTTCCCAGTTTGATATGATCACATTACAATACGAACAAACGTTCTTTTTCAATCCCCAATGATTTCCTCAACTTCTGAATCTATCGTATCTAATGCGAAAGATTCAGAAAAACAAACTCTTGTCTGTCTCTTATAGAGGACAAACAAACTTACCAAACCTATCATCTGTTCATAGAGTATACAGAGAACCTTATAATAGGAGGAAAATACATGTTTGGGTACTCTATGGTACAAATGGTGAGAGCAAATGCTCACAAGCTAGATTGGCCGTTACGGGAAACCGTATTGCAGCTTTACAAGCCCTTCAAATGGACTCCTTGCTTCTTGCATAAATTTTTCGAAACCAAATTGCAAAACAGAAAAAAAATGTCAGTCATTATCGAATTTGAGGAAGGCTGTCACGAGACCGGCTTTCAAATGGCTGGAGAGGTGCTGGAAAAAGAAAAACGCAGCAAGCTAAAAAGCCGCTTCAACAAAATCAACTGCTGCAGCGCGGAGGTTACTCCTTCAGCATTACATTCCCTTCTCTCTGAATGCAGCAATATCCGTAAAGTGTATTTAAACCGCGAAGTCAAAGCGCTTTTAGACACGGCAACCGAAGCAAGCCATGCGAAGGAAGTCGTCAGAAACGGGCAAACCCTGACAGGAAAAGGTGTTACTGTCGCTGTTGTCGATACAGGAATCTACCCGCATCCTGATCTAGAAGGCAGAATTATCGGATTCGCGGACATGGTCAATCAAAAAACAGAGCCGTACGATGATAATGGTCATGGCACACACTGTGCAGGTGATGTCGCAAGCAGCGGCGCATCCTCTTCCGGTCAATACCGCGGACCTGCACCGGAAGCCAATCTCATCGGCGTAAAGGTATTAAACAAGCAGGGTTCAGGAACGTTAGCAGATATTATAGAGGGTGTTGAGTGGTGTATTCAATACAATGAGGACAACCCCGATGAACCGATTGATATTATTAGCATGTCGCTCGGGGGCGAGGCCCTTAGATATGATCATGAACAGGAAGATCCGTTAGTCAGAGCGGTTGAAGAAGCGTGGAACGCAGGGATTGTCGTCTGTGTCGCTGCCGGAAACTCAGGCCCTGATTCGCAGACCATTGCAAGCCCGGGCGTGAGCGAAAAGGTGATTACAGTAGGTGCGCTTGACGATAACAATACTGCAAGCAGCGATGATGATACTGTCGCTTCCTTCTCAAGCCGCGGCCCGACAGTATACGGGAAAGAAAAGCCCGATATTTTAGCGCCGGGTGTTAATATTATTTCCCTTCGCTCTCCGAATTCTTATATTGATAAGCTCCAAAAGTCAAGCCGTGTAGGGTCTCAGTACTTTACAATGTCAGGAACCTCGATGGCAACACCGATTTGCGCAGGAATTGCAGCTTTAATTCTTCAGCTAAACCCGGATCTTACCCCTGATGAAGTAAAAGAGCTTTTGAAAAACGGCACGGACAAATGGAAAGATGAAGATCCGAATATCTACGGAGCGGGCGCTGTCAACGCAGAAAATTCCGTTCCCGGCCAATAAAAAGCACCAAAAAGCCGGCAATTCTCTCTCAGCAGAACTGCCGGTTTTTTCATTTGAATATTCATAATAATAAGGTAAAATAATGGAAAATAGATGAAGGAAGTGAAGAAAGTGCCATATTATATCTGCAATACATGCGGTGTGCAACATGCACAGACTGTAGATCCGCCCAACTCGTGTCTGATTTGCGAGGATGAAAGACAGTATATTCATCCCGATGGACAAACTTGGACAACCCTTGAAGACATGCGTGAGAAAGGAAACCTTCAAAACATCCTCCAAAAGGAAGAAGAGCATCTTTACAGCATCAAAACTGAACCAGAGTTTGCGATCGGACAAACAGCCCATCTTATCCAGCATAATGGCTTCAATGTGCTGTGGGATTGTATGACATATCTTGACCAAAAGACAATTGACCAAATCAACGGATTAGGCGGTATTCAAGCCATCGCCTTGTCTCATCCGCATTATTACTCTACTCAGGTTGAGTGGGCTGAAGCGTTTCAGGCCCCGATCTATATCCATGAGGATGATAAAGAATGGGTGACAAGGCCAAGCAATCACATTCACTTCTGGTCAGGGGAAACGCTCAACGTGAAGCCGGGACTGGACCTTTACCGACTGGGCGGACACTTTAAAGGCGGTGCTGTTCTGCATTGGAGCAAGGGCAATGAAGGGAAAGGCTGTCTATTGACCGGAGATATCATTACGGTTGCGGCGGACCGAAACTGGGTCAGCTTTATGTACAGCTATCCAAATCTCATTCCCCTTCCCGCCTCCAAAGTTGAAGAAATAGCAGCCAAAGTAAAACCGCTTCAATTCAACCGGCTTTACAATGCTTTTTCTAAAGTTGTCAAAGAAAATGCCGGCGAAGCGGTCCAGCGTTCTGCCGTACGCTATATCAAGGCTCTCAACAGCGAATTGTTTCATACATAAAGAGTGAGGCGGCTCTTTTCCGTGTAAAAGATGCAGCAATTGGGAATAGTATCGTGTAGATCAAAAGGAGGAATATTGATGGCACACACGAATACACAGCTTTCTCAATGGCTGGAATCAAAAGTCGGCCAGACGCTTGATATTAGAAAAGGTGAATTGACCCATGATGAAGAGATATCAGACTTGGATCAGATTGTTCTCCACCTTCAAAAAGTGGCTATACGCAGTACGAATCATCCTGATGATTATGTTGCGAAAGAAGAGCTTGTTTTAGAAGGCGAAGGAACAACATTCACTGAGGACGGAAACGTACCGCTTCCGCAAAATGCCTATGAGATTCCTTTATTAGGTGACATTCATATTCACCAAGAAAACGAAGGATTGAAGGTCGTAACAGATCGTGCAGTATATACAATTGATATCCAGCACAGCTGACAGCCACTTTCATCAAAATAATACAGCGTAGCGCCTTTGAGCTTTCGTGCAAAGGCGCTGCTTTATATCGAGCCGTTTTTTCACTTTTTCGTTCTTCACCCTATTGAATGACTCCTAAAATAGATATATAGTTTTAGAGACAGGATTACATTTCAAACAATTCTGTTTTTTGTAAACTAATTCAGCAATTTGATTCATCTATTTACCCTATTAGGCGAGGAGAATGCAAATGGAAAAATTGATGTTTCATCCGCATGGTAAAGAGTTTCATCACAATCCTTTTTCAGTTTTAGGACGATTTAGAGAGGAAGAGCCCATTCACCGATTTGAATTAAAACGGTTCGGAGCCACATATCCGGCCTGGTTAATTACCCGATACGATGATTGTATGGCCTTTTTAAAAGACAATCGAATTACAAGAGACGTAAAAAATGTGATGAACCAAGAACAAATCAAAATGCTCAACGTTAGTGAAGATATCGATTTTGTATCCGATCATATGCTGGCAAAAGACACACCTGACCATACCCGCCTGAAATCACTTGTTCATCAAGCATTTACTCCCCGAACCATTGAAAATCTGCGCGGCAGCATTGAACAAATTGCTGAACAGCTTTTAGATGAAATGGAAAAAGAAAATAAAGCGGATATCATGAAATCCTTCGCTTCCCCTTTGCCTTTTATTGTTATATCTGAATTGATGGGAATCCCAAAAGAAGATCGGTCACAGTTTCAAATCTGGACCAATGCGATGGTTGATACCTCTGAAGGTAATAGAGAGCTGACAAATCAGGCCCTTCGTGAATTTAAAGATTATATCGCCAAGCTGATCCATGACAGAAGAATAAAGCCAAAAGACGATTTAATCAGCAAACTTGTGCATGCTGAGGAAAACGGCAGCAAGTTAAGCGAAAAAGAGCTCTATTCGATGCTGTTCTTGCTCGTTGTAGCCGGCCTTGAGACGACTGTTAACTTACTCGGCTCAGGCACACTCGCATTGCTGCAGCACAAGAAGGAATGTGAGAAGCTCAAGCAGCATCCTGAAATGATCGCTACAGCGGTTGAAGAATTGCTGCGATACACCTCACCTGTCGTTATGATGGCAAATCGGTGGGCCATCGAAGACTTTACATATAAGGGGCATTCGATCAAAAGAGGAGACATGATTTTTATAGGCATTGGATCTGCCAATCGCGACCCGAATTTTTTTGAGAACCCCGAAATATTAAATATAAATCGGTCGCCTAACAGACATATTTCTTTCGGTTTTGGCATTCATTTCTGCTTAGGAGCGCCTCTTGCCAGGCTGGAAGGCCACATTGCATTTAATGCACTTCTGAAGAGATTTCCTGATATTGAACTTGCGGTTGCACCTGATGACATTCAATGGAGAAAAAATGTCTTTTTAAGAGGATTAGAAAGTCTCCCTGTTTCACTTTCAAAATAACATTCAAAACGCCCCCTTTTAAAAGAGGGGGCGTTTGTGTTTTCTCAGCGCTTCACCAATTCATCTGTTTCTTTTTCTTCCCTCGCTTCATGTTTCTTCCGGAAAGCCTTAAGGAAATTCGCATTCACTACTCCCCTGTTTGAATAGAGCTTTTCGCAAAATTCTAACATGGCTGTTGACGCTTTCGGTTCGGTTAATATCATGAAGTGGTTGCTTGAATCGACATCCACCAGGTGGAAATGGGGAATTTGCCGCTCCCATTCCTCCCAATAGGCAGCTTGATCAAACGGTTCTTTTTCATTTGATAAAGTGAAATAAGTGTCTAAATCACCAAAGAAAGACCTGCTTTTGTTGCGGAAATAATAACATTTTACCGTCTCAGGATCAGGGAGAGGCTTAACAGTGTACGACTCCAAATCATAGGCGCGCTGTGTTTTCATCATTTGCTGAGCCTGCGCACGGATTTGCTTATCTGGTTTGTTTAGCCCTCGTTCTTTTGCCAAGTCAATCAACTCAGACAGGAATTCCTCATCCTCTAAGCTTATGTCCACCTCTTCACGGCTGATGAGAACATCCGTAAGCTTTTCCCGTTTCGCAATCGATGCCAGCATCGTATTAATTGTTTGCAGCATTGGCGTTTTCATAGATGCCTCATTCTCTTTTGTCTCAGAACGATATGGGGAGTCAATCATCATCATGCTTTTGACAGCAAGGCCTTGGCTTTGCAGCTGGCGAGTGACTTCATATGCAATCATCCCGCCTAAGGAATATCCGCCTACATCATAAGGACCTTCAGGCTGTATGGATCGAATGATCTCTATATAATAGGAAGCCATTTGTTCAATTCCGTGCAAAGGAGCAGAATCAGTCATGAATCCTCTGGCTTGAATGCCGTAAAAAGGGCGCTGGCTCTTTTGTGCAAATTGCTGATAAATTTCAACTCCTCCTACTCCGCCATGGAACCAAAAGACAGGGCGCCCCCGCTTGCCGTCATTTAACGGTATCAATTCCGGAAACGTGCGAGCTTGATCATTTTGTAAGGATGTATCCTCCTGTTTCTTTGCGATCAAGTCCATCATGTCCTGAACAGTATGGCATGCTTGAAGCTCCGTCAAGGCAATGAGAGGGTCCACCTTTGATTGCAATTGCTGTAATAACTGTATGCAAGAAATTGAATCAAATCCATACTGCTTCAATGGCTTATGAGGCTGCAATTCATCCGGAGCCATCCCTAGTACATTTGCTAATATGTGATGATCGCTGCTGTTCTTGATACGCTCATCCTGTGAAACAGAAGGCGTATTCTCTACTGCTTGAAAGCCGTTCCAGCAGCTTCTCTTTTCAAATGGATAGGTTGGCAACGGTATTCTGCGGGCATCTTTTCCTTGATAAAGCTTCTCCCATGGGATTTGCACCCCTTTTGTCCAGCAAAACGCGATCTTTTCAAGGTTGTTTTCAGACAACAAAGTCTCGATCACCATTTCTCTTAATGGACCATCCAGCAAGGCTTCGAGATCTGACGAGCCATTTTCTGCATTTCCGCTAAAGACAGGTATAGAACTTTTCGGGTTATCGCCTTTTTCTTCAGCTAAGTGTTCTTGCAAGCCGATTACCAGTTCTTCTTTACTGCGGACGACGAGCGCCAGGCGGTCTTCCATTTCCTCTCGGCCGGTTTGGAGTGTATAAGCATAATCTTGTAATGACAGTTCTTGTTGTTTATTCACATAGTCAAGCTGCTGTTGAACAATTGCTTTTAGCCTGTCTTGATTCTTTGCAGAAAGAACCACAATGTGGGCACCATTCTCACTCATACTAACCGGTGGTTTTGGTAAAGGAATATATTCTTCTAAAATGACGTGCGCATTTACGCCTCCAAAGCTATAGCTGTTGATACTCGCTCTGCGCGGAATTTTTTTGCCTGCATCGTCACTTAAATCCCTCCATTGCTGAATCTCGGCAGTCACTCGGAAACGGGTGCCCTTTATTGACACCTGGTCATTCAAAGACGAAAATCCGGATATGCCTGGTATTGTTTGATGCTTCATCGCCATGCTGACCTTCATAAGAGCAGCCATGCCTGAGACGAGTTCACCGTGACCGATGCTCGGCTTTAAGCTGCTGATATAACATGGCGCTTCCTCCCGTACTTCCTGTGGAAGTTCCCATTCGAGCTGACTGCAGCCTGACTTTAACGCCTCTATTTCTATCGCGTCTGCCAATGGAGAGGCGATCCCATGTGCTTCTATATAGGTCACCGTTTTGGGATCAATTTGCGCTCCTTGATAAGCCTTCAGCATTGCATCCTTCATGCCGGCCGGATTTGGCGCGTGAAGTGACATTCCCCTGCCGCCATGCGATACACCTGAACCTTTAATAACCGAATAAATATGGTCAGAATCTTCAGTGGCTTTTTGCAATGGTTTAATGATGAGAACTCCTGCTCCTTCACTTCTGACAAAGCCATTTGCATCTGCTTGAAAGGATTTGGCCTGTCCTTTCTCACTCAAATAGCCCATTGAGTCAAAGCCAATAAAGCCTTTTGGTGAAAGCAACAAATTCACAGCCCCGACAATGGCTTGCTCACATTCGCCATTTCGAATGGATTGTATAGCTCTGTGCAAAGCCACTAGAGCTGAGGAACAGGCAGCTTCATAATATTCACTTGGCCCTTTTACATCAAGTGCATAGGATATACGGTTTGGAATTAGGGAAGGAACCACAGCTGTATCCGTATTGCCGGCTGCGACAAATACTCCTGTCGGGCGGCTGGATACAACCTGCCCTGTTAAGCCTGCATCTTCCATCGCCTTCCATGCATGTATCAAGAGCAGAAACTCCTGTGGGTCCATATTCGCCGCTTCTTTAGGCGATATGCCAAAAAACAGGGGATCAAACTCACCTATTCCTTCTATAAAACCGCCCCATTGAAGGCTTGATTGCCCTTCCTTATCGGCTGCGGCATATTTGCGCCAGTCCCAGCGTTCTTTCGGCACTTCAGAGACACAGTTCTTTCCTTGGATAAGGTTATCCCAAAATTCCGTTACGCTGTTTGCTTTCGGAAACTGTCCCGACATGCCGATAATGGCTATGCCGTCTGCCGCGTGTTCAATTGTTTTATCCGTGTTCATCTCGTATGCCTGAATCTGTTTCATTTGGTTTTCGATTTGAGCTGGCCGTTCTTCCTGCTGATTAGCTTCACCAAACAGCTGAGCAAATGATGCTTCATGTTTGTCCGCAAAAAAGTCGATCAGCTCTTGAATAGTCGGATATTCAAAAAACAGAGTCGGATTTAATTCGATCTTTGTCTCTGCTTCCATCTCCCTTGTCAGTGCAACCAATTGAGAAGAATCGATTCCAAAATCCATGATATGCGCTTTTGCAATTGACAATTTTGACGGATCGGCCATGTTTACTGCCAGTTTATCTGTTACATAGCTTCTGATACGATCTTTCAGATTACTGGCTTTGATGGCCTTATTTTGATTTCCTCTTTGATTTGAAATACGAAGCTGTTTAAGCGAGTAGCCCGAGTAGTGCAGCACTGTTTCTGACGACTCATTGATCACATCTACATCAAACAGCAGCATGTCACCTGTATTCTTAACCAATGTAATCAAAAGCCAGCAATCCCCTTTTATCGTTTGCTTTGTAAACTGGATATCATTGATTCCAAACGGCAGGAAGCCGCCTGTCATGTCAAACTGCTCTAAGAAACTGAGGATAGCCAAGTACGCGCTGTTTGTCATCAATGGGCTTACAGTGTAATGGTGCCCGTTTGCCAGCCCGCTTTGGGGCAGGCGAATTTTTGCCAGTATAGACTTGTGATCTCTGTAGAGATGAGTAATTGTCTTAAACAACTCTCCCCATTCAAGACCGTTTCCGGTTTTATACATCTGCTCGATGTGATGAAGCTTAGTTAATGAATGCTTAACGTTCTCGATATTAACTTTTTTTGGCTCAAAAGAACCGATTCCGCATTGTCCGATTGCGGCAGGCTTCCACAAACCAGAGGACGGCTCGCGATACATGATTTGCAGTTCTATGACTTGATCTTTTTGCAGCGGCTTTGCCTGAAGTTCAATGGTCTCGCCTTGTTTGATGACAATTGGACTGATATAACTTAATTTGCTGATACTGCCGCTGTTTTCCTCAGGGAACAGGTTAAAAAATGCTTCAATGGCCAGACTGCCATATGTGGCACCGACAAGCACCCGTTCATTGTTGAAGACGTGTCCTTGAACGTAAGGCTCATCATAAGTGAATTGATCTTGAATGACCGGCTGATTGATATTGTCTTCAACATCTGACGATTTCTCATTGATAGACGATACATCGAAATGAAATGATGTATTATGGTCAAATGCATAGTGAGGCAGATGAACCCAGCCTGATCGGTTCCCTATATCAGCTTCTTTAAAAGCAATCGATGCCCCTTGGGCCCATTTCTCTGCTGCGTTTATTTCTCTATCCCTAGATGCTGATTCCGGACATGGCTGTAAATCGAATGATGTATAGATGCCTTGCTGGAGTGAGCTTTCTCTTGATGTTCGGAATATCTTTAGTTTTTCGATCAGCTCTTGAGTCGATGTCACTGTAAATGCAGCCCTATGCTCTAAATTATGGTTTCTCCTGTGTAAAGCCTGTACAACGGGTTCAATATCCAGAGAAGCTTCCTTCTCTAAAAACAATTGCATATTTTCTAGATAGCTAAGCAGGCTCCATTTTGTTTTGGCTGAAAAAACGGCAGTAAATTCCTGCTGGCGGGGAGCGATATGTTCTTTCTCAGGGGCCGTCTCCATATATTCTTCTATAATAAGATTGGCATAGGCTCCCCCCGCTCCGAAGGAATTGATCATGCTTCTGCGAGGCAATTGTTTTCCAGTTTCAGGATCATTCAAGCGATGCCATGGCTCTGTTTGTTCCTGAAGATAGAAAGCCGTGTGCTCCAGCTTAATATTTGGATTGACAGGCATCGCGTTAATTGTCGGCACCAGCGTCCCTTTCTTCATCTGCAGCAGCACTTTTGTCAGCTGAGAAATACCGGAAGCCGCCTCTAAATGCCCCAGATTGGATTTGACAGAACCTATCGCACAAAACTGTTTCTTGTTTGTATATTGTTGAAACGCGTTTGTTAAGGCAATTACTTCAATAGGATCGCCCAGCGCCGAACCATTTGCCGCCGATTCAATATAGCCGATAGTCTCTGGATCAATGCCCGACCGCTGAATCGACTTGACAATTAACTTTGCTTGCTGCTTCGGATCCGGAGCTGTATACATCTGTCTTCCGCCGCTATGGTTGGCAAAACTGCTTTTGATCACAGCGTAAATATGATCCTGATCTTCCATCGCCTTCGAAAGCGGTTTTAACAGGACAGCTCCGATGCCTTCCCCGGGAATAAGCCCGTTTCCTGTGCCAAAACTTTTGCTTTGATTGCCGCTTCCCAGCAGATTGGCACGCTCCAAAGAATCATATTTAGAGAGATCGAGTGTTAAATTGACGCCTCCAGCAATCGCCATTGAGCAGTTTTTCAATTTCAGGCTTTCACACGCAAGATGTATGGCGTTTAATGAACTAGAGCATGCTGAGCTGACAGCGATACTCGGTCCGGTCAGGTTAAAAAAGTGGGAAACGCGATTTGCAATGTGCCAGTCTCCCCCATTTGAGCTGAGGACTGCCTGCTCTAAAGATGGGATATTCCAAAAATACTGGTTATACATATTCCCTATAAAAACACCTACTCCGTCATCATCCCGCAATTTATCCAGCCGGGTTCGCGTATAGCCGCCGTCCTCAAACGTTTCCCAGACGGTTTCTAAACATAAACGGAGTTCCGGTGTCATTTCCATCACCCGGTTTTGCTCCACCTCAAAAAGCTGATGGTCAAATGCCTCTATATCTTGTAAAAATCCGCCATAGCGTTTCTTATTTGCCGGCTTTTTTGGATCTTTTGATAATGTTTTCAATAAAGATGTGCGCCATCTGGATTCCGGTGCCTCTGTAATACAATTGTCTCCGGCGATTAAATGCCCCCAAAGCTCTTCTAAACTGTTAGACATCGGATAGCGCCCGCTTACCCCGATTATTGCGATATCTTCTGTACTAGAATCATTAAAATGTATTCCTTGCAAATTACTTGTCTTTTCTTTTTTTGGTGGTTCGGTATTTGCTAGCTGAGTTTCCGTGACTTCCTGCTCTGTAACAAAGCGGCGTGTATGAAAAGTAAATGGCTTATTAGGATCTGTACGCTCTGTTTGAAGTGGAGCTTCATTTTTTGCAGGCTTCGTTTTTTCCTTTAACAATGCTGTCCGGAGCTTATTTTCATGCCCCTTTACTAAATATTCGACGAGTTCTTTTGTGTTGTTATGTTCAAATAAAATGGTTTTTGGAAGCTCTCCCGTCACTTTTTCTAATTCACGAATGAAATTCACCTGCAAAATCGAATCAATTCCATACTTCTCAAATGTCGTATCTTCGTGAATACGTTCTGGTGATAGTTTGATTGATTTTGCCAGCGTATGCTTCACAAATTGTGCCGTTTGTTCGATGAGAGAATCGCTTCCCTGTGAATGATCGATTTCAGCATTCATTTGTATATGGCTTGGATCTTCTTCTGCCTCCGTTCTCTTCTTTTGACGGACGACTCCGTTACTTTCAGCGGCAATGATCTGCTGGCCGAGCTGATGCGATTGTTCAGCCATAAAGGAAACATAGCGAAATCCTTCACTCTCAAGCACCGTTTTCCAAGTATCCGGATACAGGCCCGGACAGCCCGGTATGCGGAGATCAGGATCCTCATACAGCCACCAGCCCTCTAAAAGGCCGAACGTCAAATGCGAATATATATTATGATCACTTATTTCATTTAAAAGGAGCAGCCCGTTTTTTTTCAAAACTGCTTTTGCATTTCGCAATGTCTGCCGGATATTTTTTGTGGCATGAAGCACATTTGCCGCGATGACCGCGTCGTAGCCTCCCGCATCAATATGCTGTTCAGACGCCGGCTCCTCGACATTAAATCGTTTATATGTCAAATATGGATTGTCAGGACCATACTTATTTTCTGCATGCATTAAAAAAGCTTTAGACAGATCTGTATAACAATATTCTTTTATATGTGTCTGCCATGCTTTCAATTTTTGAAAAACAGCCGCGCTTGTCCCACCGGTCCCGGCTCCGATTTCTAATATTCGAATCTTCGCCTCAGGCTCTTGCTTCAGACGTTCTTGCAGATAGGCTGTTAACGTATCTGCAAGAACATCATTAAAATAGTCTGCGACTTGATTGTTTTTATAGATCCCTTCTACTAAATCCATAGATGAATTCGGAAACAGGATATCGGTGGCTGACGCCTTGCCGGTCAGAATCTCCGGCAAGGCTTTAAGTGCTGTCTCCACCAATGTCACCATGGCTTTCATATTATGATCTTGAAGCAGGTCAGATTTTTGTTCATTCCATTCTTTCCACAGCTCGCTCATGGTGCCTATTGAGCGTGTTGGAACATATCCGTTCTCCGTTAGCTTGAGAAATTGATGCCGTTCTAAAATCGATTGGCTTTCTTCAAACCATCTGCCATAGAAATTCTCCAATACCGGCTGGGATTTACTTTCTGTGAAAAACCCTATGGACTGTAATTGTGCGAAAAGCATTTTACAGAGAATGTCTTCTGTGTTCAGCATTGGCGCTTCCCCTCCTATAACAGTTGTTGAATTTTTGTGCTGTCACCCGGGTGATAGCTTCGCAGCTTTTGAATGGCGGAGCCGTGAGTTTCCGGGTACACTTCAATCGTTTCTTCTGTCTGTTCCGCTTCATCATTCGTTTCGTTTGCCATTTTCATCATTACTAGCTGCTTCAGCGGTCCCCCGAGCAGCAATTCCAAAGCTTCCATTGCTTCAGGGGCTTCAATTGAGCCTATGCCTGCCTGAGCCATTCTCTTCTGGTAATCCGGTGATGAAACAACACCAATGCTTCCCCAATAACTCCAATTCATCACGGCCACTGTACAAGGCCATACGTGAGACAGCCGCTGTGCAAAAGCATCCTTAAAACTGCAGCCCGCAGCGTAATTGCTTTGTCCGGAAGCTCTTGCAAACGATTGTACGGAAGAGAAAAACAAAACAAAATCCAGTGGTTCATGCCGGAAAACTTGGGCCATTCGCACGCTTACATCAACCTTTGCAGCAAGAACGTTTCTGAAACATTCCTCACTCATATTCATCAGGCTTCGGTCTTGTAAGACAATCGCAGAATGGATGATGCCGTTGATTTCTCGATGCGTTTGTTTCATTGTTTCATACGCTCGTTCTAATTCCTCTCGGTTAGCCGCATCAGCTTGAATGTAATACGGGGCTGGCCCTAGACGTGCAAGTCTGTCCAGCTTGCTTTGAATGGCTGCATCCTTTTTCCTTCTGCCAATCCAAACGATCTGCGCCTGATATGTTCTGATCATATATTCACTCCACGCCTCACCAATACCGCCAGCTCCGCCTATGACAACATAAACACCTCCGTGCTTATACTTCGTGTGCACCGGTTGATTGTTGTGTACTGGAATTAGACGAAGCTTATGCCAAATCTTGTTTCGATAGGCCCACGTATTCCCTTCTTGATCGGCAGGCAAGAAAAGGAGTTGAGATAACGGCAGGTCTTCGTATTTTTTAACATCGATCAGCTTTGTCTGCCAATTTGGATATTCTTTTGACATTGAACCGATCAGGCCGTGCACCCCGGCATCGACCGGGTCGACAATATCATGCTGATCAACATATTGTGTGTTCACTGTCACGACCGTCCAGCTTATCTCCTTCTGTCCATAGCCTAAAGAAAGCATTGCCTTAATGAGCCTATACATTTGAATGACGCCTTGATCTTGGGCTTCAATCATTTCATCGCCGACTTCGCACTCTGTCACACGAGAAGGAGACATCCACACGATGTGGTCAAACGATCCGAGTGCTTCAAGCTGGCCTACAATTCTATGAATTGATGCGTTCGGCTCAATGTACAGCTCCTTGGCAAACGGGAACTCCCTTTGAACAGCTTTTCTGCTGTTGTCATCCCCTCCGAGGATGACAACACGCTCATCAGCAGGCGAAATGATCCTCTTCTTCAGCTGCACTCGATCCCATATAGGCGCCATAAGAAGCGGTCCGTTAAGAGTTGCTTTGGAGTTTCCTAGTGATGTCGGCCCGTCTGGCGGTTGTATGCCTTCTTCCAGCAGCCTTGAGGTAATCCCCTTGATTCTTACACACACTCGGCCTTGTTCATCACACAAATCAATATCCAGTCTCTGTATTTTGTCCTCATTAGGACGAGATGTCACAGACACCCACATTTTATTTGTACACGGGCTGAATATTTCTAGCTCTTGCAGCGCAAAAGGCAGAGAAAGCTGCTCGTCACCGGAATTCAGCTTTAGCCCGATCGACGCTTGTAAAGCAGAATCGGCCATACTTGGATGAAGAACGAATTCATTCAGTGTCTGAGTTACACCAGCAGGCAGAGAAAGCTCTGCCAAGGCTTGATTGCGGCCGATGTAAAGCCGATCTATCCCTTGAAAACCAGGTCCATAGTCAATGCCGATCGCCTGAAACAATTCATAACATTGGTCGTGTGAGAGTGTGCTTAAACTGCATTGGTCTTGAAGCACGCTGATATCCTGGACTGGAATGTCTCCTGCCCCGCGGATTGAAGCACTGCCTTGACAATGTATCTTTCGATCATTGTGTGCAGCCTCTGTATAGATGTTAAAAGCAATCTCACCGTCCTGCTGGGGATTTAGACTGATATCCACTTGAACAGGCTGGCCGTCCGCCACAATCGGCTGCACCCACACAACATTTTTGATGTGAATAACAGATTGTTGATCTTCGGTTCTTCTCACTGCTCTTGTAACGGCAGCATGAACCATCTCAAGATATGCCACGCCCGGCATAACCGGTTTTCCCTTCACCTTATGATCGGCGAAAAAGAACTCAGCACCTGTAAAGGCCGAGCTGAAACGCTGCTCTGACAAATCAGATGTGTTGACATGTATCAATGGATGCAAAGCTGCTGATTCGACTGTTTTTAAAGCTGTTTGATGGGCGGCTGCCTCCTCTTTCGTATCCGTTATCCAGTAGCGTTCTTTCGCAAATGGATAGGTAGGGAGGCTGATGCGTTTCGGCTGTTTGCCGTCATACAGTTTACTCCAGCCTATTTCCATGCCTTTTACCCATAAATCAAGCAGTCTTTCATATATGTGAGGCTCCCAGCTATTGTTGAGCGTTTTCTGTACTTCGTCATCTGATCTCAATGTTTGTGCGATACCTTTTTCTGCTCTGCCTCTGTACATGTACTTCGCATTGGTGCCCCCTTCTATAAAGAGGTTCAGTTTTTCCAGCAAGTCCCCAGTCGAGACAGCGATGATCCCTAATCTCTCCTCCATTGCATCACGCCCCTCTTGGAGTGTATAAGCAATATCAGTGAGGTCACGAGCAGTGATAGATCGCTTGCTGATAAAGTCTGCTAATTGCCGGGCTTGGTCTTTCAGACGATCTTCATCCTTTGCCGACAAAATAAAGATGCCCGGGTGCTGTGCTGTCACAGCTGGTGCTGTTGCAGGATGGGTTGTTTCTTTCGGAATGTATTCCTCAATGACCACGTGGGCATTGACGCCGCCTATCCCGAACGAACTGATGCCTGCGCGGCGCGGCAGCTCTCGGCCGGCTTCATCCCGAAGCGCCTGCCACTCTCTCGATTCCTGCACAATATAAAACGGGCTGTCATCCAGTCTGATATACGGATTAACAGTTTCACTGTACAGACTTTTGACAAGCGTTTTATGCTTGAGCTGCAATAACACTTTAATGACACCCGCCACACCGGCCGCCAGCGATAAGTGACCGATGTTTGTTTTCGATGATCCAAGTCCGCAATGGCTGCCATGAACAGCCGGGTCCCCCGTTTTTTCATACAGCTCTTTAAATGCCGCTTTTAAGCCGTTGATTTCTACTGGATCGCCCAGCTCGGTTCCAGTCCCATGCGCTTCAATATAAGTTACGGTTCTTGGATCAATTCCCGCTTTTTCATATGCTGTTTTTACGACATCCGCCTGAGCTTTCGGATTAGGAGTCGTTAGAGAATTTGCGCGGCCACCATGGTTTACCGCACTTCCTTTAATGACACCGTAAATATGATCACCGTCTCGTTCAGCCGCTGTCAGCTTTTTCAGAAAGAGAATGCCGGCACCTTCACTGACTGCGAATCCATCGGCTTTGTCAGAAAATGTTTTGCATCTTCCTTCTTTGCTCAGCGCCCCGGCCTTATCATAGGCGATATGGCCTTGCGGAGTTACGACCGTGTTGACCCCTCCCGCAATCGCCATTTCACAGTTTCCATTTTCAATGGCGCAAACCGCATGATGAATGGCGACCAAAGAGCTTGAGCACGCAGTGTCGATCGGTTCACTCGGCCCATGAATGTTCAGGAAATAACTGACTCTATTCGGTCCTGCAGAAGGACTCATATTCGCAGCCGCTGAGCCTTCGATGTCTACATTTGACAGAAGTGAATTGTACCCTGTGTTTCCTGTCCCGATGAAGATGCCCGTTTTGGTTCCTGCCAGGCTTCTCGCTGAGTGTCCCGCTTCTTCTACCGCCTTCCACGCATAGGTCATTAACAGGCGCTGCTGAGGCTCCATCTGCTCAGCCTCCAGCGGAGATATGCCGAAGAACAATGGATCAAAGTCAGCTACTTCATCAATAAAACCGCCCCATTTGACGTTTGTTTTATTCGCTTCTTTCAAAGGGTCTCCGTAATACTCCTGCCAATCCCAGCGGTCTTTTGGAACCTCTGTAATACAATCTGTGCCCGATGACAGGTTCTTCCAATATTCCTCAACGTCTTTTGCCTTTGGGAAAACGCCGCTCATCCCCACAATCGCAATAGGCTCAGGCTTGTGATCAGCTTCCTTTTGCATTGGTGTTACCGAAGGTTTTACAAAGCGGTTTTCAGTCGAAAACGTCATATTTTTTATATTCTGTTCGACAGGCTGCATCAGCACCCCAGCTTTGGCAGGCGTTTGAGCTGTAAAAGCATTTGGATATTCTTCTGACAGATACCCTGCAAATGCATAAACAGTTGCGTGCTCAAAGAAGATCGTAGGCGTAAGATCCAGCTTGTACTTCTCATTCAGTGTATTTGCGAATTCAGTTAACGTAATCGAATCAAATCCATATTGATTAAACTCCATGTCCGGGTCAATCTCTTCAGGTTTGATTTTGAGCAATTGAGAGATTGTTTGCTTTAAAACTTCTTGAATGTGGTCAAACATATTCCCTTGATCCATTCTCGCTTCAGATGTCACCGGTACTTGTACTGTTTTTATTGGTACATCATCAGAAGACGTCTTTTGAGTCAGCTTTTCTCTCATCATGTCTTTGATTCCTTCCATGACGATGACTTGGTCTTTGCCAAATGCCAAACCTTTATACAGCGCTTGAATGCCGGTCTCGGTCCGCATTGGAGTCACACCTGTGTTTTTCAACGTCATGTTTTCAATTTCTTTATTCGCGCGCATGCCGCCTTCTTTCCAGAGCGGCCAATTGATCGACAACGTTTGCCCGTGCCTGTACATAGCGGTTACAAGCGCATTTCGATAAGCAGCATACCTGTCCATAAATGCGTTAGCCATTGCGTAATCCGCCTGTCCCGCGCTGCCGGCAACACTTGATATTGAAGAAAAGAGGATAAAGAAATCTAACGCAAGATGCTCGGTTGCCTCATCCACATTCACAAGCCCTTTCACCTTAGGAGCTAAAACTTGTGTCAGCTCTTGATTGGTTTTGCTCATAAGATAGTTATCTTTAATCAGCCCAGCGCTGTGAATGACACCATTCAAGTCTTCGTAATCAGACGTAATGCTTGTGATAAGCTCGGAGGCTGCTTCCGTTTGTGTCACGTCAACCTGCCTGTATTCTGCGCGAGCCCCTAATTGCTGAAGTTCGTTAAGCTCCGCCTGCTGATCCGCATTCAACGCGGATCTGCCTGTCAGAATGAGCACAGGCTGTTCGGCTTGGCGAGCAATCTCTTTTGCAAAAATAAACCCAAGTCCTCCTGCGCCGCCCGTGATGAGGTAAACACCTTTATCTCTCCACGGCATGCTTATTTCCCGATCATCTATTTGCATTTCATCCAGATCATTGATGTACCGTTTGCCTTTTTCATATTTGATGTGCTGATCTTCTGTGTGCCTTTTATTCTCTTTCAGTTTTTCTATTACACTTTCAATATTTTCATGTGAATCGATTTCAATCGTCTGGCCGATTAGTTTTTTATTCTCCATACCGGCGGTTTTAAGGAGCGCCGATAGCCCTGAGAATGAGTACTGCTTTCTTTGTGCAGAGGTAAGCAGCTGGATCAGAACATTGCCCTGAGGTCTGCTTTTGAGAAGACCCTGGACCGTCTCAAGCGCTTGTTCGGCATAATCTTGGAACCTCTCTGCAAGTCCTTCGCGGAATGACTCCAAAACGATGCATTCCGCTCCTGTCATTCTTGATTCAATGCGATCTTTTGAGAGGCCATTCATGTCGCAAAGCATGACAATGTGCCGTTCGTAATGAGGCTCAGGACTTTCTTTTTTAAAATCCTTAGGCACCCATTTTTCTTCAAACATCAGGGTTTCCAGCGTTTGATCAGATTCCGCCGATCCAGAGCCGCCTTCCGCTGCTCTGAAAGATAATCCTTTCATCCGTATGCAAACATTGCCGCTCTCATCTAAAACATCAATATCGCGCTTTTGCACCTTATCAGTTGCCTTGCTGCCTTGGCTGTATCTTGCGTAGACCCACATTTCTGACGAACATGCTCCGAAGACTTCAAGCTCCTGGACCGCAAAAGGCAGTGTCAGCTGGTTATCCCCGGCGCCTGTCAAAATGCTTGACGCTTGCAAAGCAGAATCCATCAGCCCAGGGTGCATGTTGTATTGGCTGAGCGTATCTGCAGCTGACGGATGCAATGACAATTTTGCCAAAACAAATTGTTCAGCTGTATAGATTTTTTTCACTCCGCGATAAGCAGGACCATATTCAAATCCAATCATTCGATAGGTGTCGTATACTTCGTTTACGCTGAAATGACTTTCCTGACACTGCTCCCGCAGAGATTGCAAATCAACCGCCGGCAGATTTTCAGCAGGATTCAATACCGCGCTGCCTTGACTGTAGACGATTGACTGTTCGCCAGTAACGTCTGAATGACCATAGATTTCATAAGATATCTCACCATTTTCTCCCGGTAAAAGCCTAATGTGTACTTGCTGCGGCTGATCCTCTACAACAATAGGCCGCACCCACACCGCATTCTTTAGCTTCATGATGCGCGGTACACCTTGTACCTCTGCGGCCTGCTCAACAGCTGCCCGCGCCAATTCAAGATGAGCCACTCCCGGCAAAATCCGTTGGCCTTTCACAACATGATCAGCAAGGAAAAACTCTTCTCCCGTATAAATAGAGCTAAACCTTTGTTCCGAGAGATTCGATGTGTTTTGATGCATTAATGGATGCAGCACGGCTCCGCCAAGGCGGGAGGCTGCTTGATTTGCATCAATGCTGCCGCTTTTTTCAATATGATCAGAGATCCAATAACGGTCTTTTGCGAAAGGATACGTCGGCAAGCTGATGCGCTTTGGCAGATTCTCGCCATACAATTTCGTCCAGTCTACATCAAGCCCCTTTACCCATAATTCAAGCAATTTTGCATACTTTCCCCGTTCCATCCATTTCTCGACGGCTTCTTGAATCTCTTCGTCCTCTGTCAGCATTTGGAGTGTGCCTTTATCAATCCTGCCTTTAAATACATCCTCCACACCGCTTTTGCCTGCTGCAAAGTCTTTTAACTTTTGCTGTACATCCTTAATGGAACCGGAAATAATCCCGAGACGTTCTTCCATCGCATCCCGTCCGGCTTGCAGTGTATAAGCGATTCGGGCGAGATTTACGTCACTATATGTTTGCTTATCAAGCGCATCTGCCAGCTGCTGTGCATGTTCTTTTAGCCGCGCTTCATTTTTAGCCGATAGAACGAAGATACCCGGATGTTCCGGCGTGATGGATGGTATATTCTCATCGGATGCTTCCGGAATATATTCCTCGATAATCACGTGGGCGTTTACCCCGCCGATTCCAAATGAACTGACACCTGCCCGTCGAGGAAGCTCTTCTCCCCGTTCATTTTTCAGCGCTTTCCATTCTTCCGTTTCCCGTACGATATAGAACGGACTGTTTTTCAGCTGAATGTATGGATTCACGTTTTCGCAATGCAGACTTTTCACTAAGGTTTTATGCTTAAACTGCAATAATATTTTAATAACTCCTGCTGCACCGGCTGCCAGCGATAAGTGGCCGATGTTTGTCTTTACAGACCCTAATCCGCAGTAAGGATTGGCTGATGTGTCTCCTTCATTTACACCCAATGCTTTAAAAGCTGATTTCAAACCGTTAATTTCAACCGGGTCCCCAAGCTCCGTCCCGGTTCCGTGGGCTTCAATGTAGGTCACGGTTTTCGGATCGATTCCCGCTTTTTGATATGCCGACTGAATAACATCTGCCTGCGCCTTCGGATTGGGAGTCGTTAAAGAGGCTGCACGGCCGCCGTGATTGATTGCACTGCCTTTTATGACTCCGTAAATGTGGTCTCCCGCTTCTTCAGCCGCTTTTAATTTTTTCAGGAACAGTATGCCGGCACCTTCCCCATGTGCAAAACCATCGGCTTCATTTGAAAACGTCTTGCATTTTCCTTCTTTGCTCAGTGCTCCCGCCTTATCAAAGCTGATATACACCTCAGGAAGGATAATCGTATTTACACCGCCGGCTAATGCCATGTCACAAGTGCCTTCCTCAATGGAAGAGATGGCATGGTGGATCGCCACTAGTGAACTTGAGCACGCTGTATCAATCGGTTCGCTCGGCCCGTGCAGATTAAGGAAATAACTGACCCGGTTCGGACCGACCGATGGACTCGTATTGGCTGCCGCTGATCCTTCTATTGCCGAATTCGCTTTAGATAGAAGAGAGCTGTATCCTGTATTTCCCGTTCCGATGAAGACGCCGGTTTTTGTGCCTGACAACCTTTTCGCCGAATATCCTGCATCTTCGATCGCTTTCCAGGCGTAAGTCAACAGTAAGCGCTGCTGAGGTTCCATTTGTTCAGCTTCACGCGGGGAAATGCCAAAGAATAATGGATCAAAATCTGCAATACCATCAATAAAACCGCCCCATTTCACGTTCGTTTTATTGACTTCCTTCGCCGGATCACCTTCATATTCACGCCAATCCCAGCGATCTTTCGGGATTTCCGTCATGCAGTCTTTGCCCTCTTTTAAGATGTTCCAGTACGCCTCAACGTCTTTCGCCATAGGGAAAATCCCGCTTATGCCCACAATGGCAATTGGCTCAGGCCCAGCATCACTCTGTATGGCGTTTGGCAGCATGACTTGCTGCTTTCTGCGTCTTTTAGCTTTGGCACGCACGGCTTGTTCCTGTTTCGCAGCAGGCTGAAGCTGAGCCGATGCTGCGCGCACAGCAAATGTCTTCGCAAATACCGATTGATATTCTTCTGACAAATGCTTGCCAAACGCATGAATCGTCGGGTGGTCAAAAAATACGGTTGGCGTCAGCTCTAACTGATAGGCGCGATTGATATGGTTGGTGAATTCAGTCATGGAGATAGAATCAAAACCATACACCGTCATCTCGGCATGATCATCAATCGTTTCAAGCTTGACCTTTAACAGCTTGGCGATCTCTCGCTTTAACATCGCCTTTACTTTATCCAGCAAACTGTCTGTATCAATGCTATTTATTTGTTCAGTCATGTGTTCTGCTTCCTTCTTTTCCATAGGTGCGGAGGCGTTTTTTGCCAGCATGTTTTGTTTTATTTTCTGCACATCGCCTTCGAACACCATTACTTGGTTTGCCTCTGAATGAAGTGCTTGATATAATGCCTGAATTCCTTTTTCCGCTCTCATAGGAACAATACCGGCCAGTTGCACAAGCCTTTTCTCAGTTTCTTGATCGACCTGCATGCCTCCATCTCTCCATAAAGGCCAGTTTACAGAAAGCGTCTTCCCATGCCGCTGGCTGAGGTCGGCAAGCCTATTTCGATAGCCTGCATACATATCCATAAATACATTGGCTGCCGCATAGTCAGACTGGCCAATGCTCCCTAAACTTCCTGAAAGAGATGAAAAGAGAATAAAGAAGTCTAAAGGCAAATCCTTGCTCGCTTCGTCTAGATAAACAAGCCCTTTTACTTTAGGCGCCAGTACATCGTGCAGATCTTTTGCCTGTTTATTAACCATGTAGCTGTCCTTGATGATTCCGGCACTATGAAGAATACCGTTCAGACGGCCATATCTTTTTTGAATGTCGTCAATGAGCTGATAGACTTCAATTTTATTGGTAACATCTGTTTGCCTGTAGGTGATGTCAGCCCCCTTGCTATGAAGCTCTTCCAGCTTTTTGCTTTTGCTTTCGCTAAGAGGTGAGCGGCCTGCCAGAATGACTGTCGCATTTTTCGTTTGTTCCGCAATTTCCTTTGCAAAAATATGACCTAGTCCGCCGGCACCTCCTGTAATGAGATAAACGCCATTGTCTTTCCACGGTTTGCTGGCGTCTCCTTTTGCCTGTTTGATTTCACGCCAATCAGCAATATACCGTGTCCCGTTTTGATATTTGACATATGAATCGCCGCTCATATGATTTTCTAACAGTTTGCCAGCGATGCTTTCTCCACTTTCTTCACCGCTGACTTCAATCATTTGGCCGGTTAGTTTGGCATTTTCCTGACAAGCTGTTTTCAGCAGTCCTGTCAACCCTGAAAACAATTGCTGTTCTCCCTCTGCAGAGGTTACGATCTGAACGAGAATGCCGTCTTTCGGTTTCGTACGAATGATCTCTTGTACCTTTTTAAACACTTGTTCTGTATAAGAATGGAAACGCCCATCTACTGAAGAAGGCCTTGCTTCCAGGCTGTATACATGGACATCCTCGATGGCTGCTTCAATCTGTTCTTTCGTCTCATGATCATATTCACAGAGGAACACGAGATGCTCTGCATATTTTTTTGCTGCCGCGCCTTCAGCTGCCTTTTGTTCTTGCCAAACGGGCTGAAGCAATAAAGTTTCAGCGTTCATTTTTGATGGTTCGGTTTGTATATCTGCCTCCATCACTCTCGTCGAAAATCCTTTCATCCGCACGCAGATCGTGCCATGCTCATCGCATAGATCAATATCGACTTTCTGTATCAAATCTCCCGGTTTGTTTTTCGAGTTGAATTGAACATAAACCCACATGTCAGAAACGCACTGACGAAAGACCTCAAGTTCCTCCAGGGCAAATGGCAGTGCTGCCTTAAAGTCTTCAGTGTCTGAAAGTTCCGCTCTGACGACATTTTGCAAATATTCAGCCGCCTGTAACGCCCCGTCCATTACACTTGGATGAAGAACATAATCGCCCAACGTATGTGAAACAGATTCCGGCAGTGATAATTTGGCAAGCAGCTGGCCGTCGCCTTTATATACGGCCTCTACACTCTTGTAACCTGGACCGTAATCGGCGCCGATCATCCCTTTATAAAACGAGGCAGCATCCATTCTGCTTTGATCACATTGTTTCTTGATCTTAGAAAGATCCAGTGCTTTTTCTCGCTTTAACTGAATCAATTCCGCTATACCTTGGTTATATACAACTGGTTCTGCATCAGCGGATTCCGGATCACCATACATCCGATAAGCAATGTGTCCGCCATCTTCATCGTAAAGTCCGATATTTACTTGAACCGGCTCACTTCCTGCTACAACCGGGCGAACCCACACGACATTTTTCAGCCTGATTCCAGTTTCATGATCCTCCAATCCGCCAATTCCTTGTTCTATAGCGGCTCTTGCCATTTCAAGCGTGACCGCCGCCGGCAAAATCGCCATGCCTTTAATGATATGCTCGGCAATAAAATACTCTTGTCCTGTGAAAATGGAGCTGAAACGCTGCTCTGACAGAACCGATGTATTATGGTGCACCAAAGGATGCAAACGAGATGGTTCAATTGTTGTGATAGCGCCGGTGCTGCTTTCAGGCCAGTATCGTTCTTCGGCAAAAGGGTATGTCGGCAAGCTGATGCGGCGTGGCTTTATATTTGGATAGAGCCTGCGCCATTCAACGTGAAAGCCATTTGCCCACATCTCGGCAAGCTTTCTCAATTCTTCTTTTGATATCCGCGATGAAGCCATATCATCTGCTTCAGCATTTCCAAACAGCTGTTCAGCGGATGTCATTCTCGTTTTTTCTCCTTGAATACAGCCTTCTGCGAGCGGCTTTCCAGTCACAAAAGCTTCCAGCTGATGTTTCCACTCTTCCAGATCGTTCACTATAAAAACGATCCTGTTATCCATTGCTTCACGGCCGACTTGGAAGGTATATGCAATATCTCTTAAAGAGAAATGCCTTTGCTCGTCTTGACTGATATAGGACAGCATTTCCTTCGCGTATACTTGGAGCCGTTCACTATTTTTAGCTGATATAGGAATGATGTAAGGCTGATTGCCTTCGTTTTCGGTACCTGCATCAGAAATGTTTTCATATTGCTCAAATATTGCATGGGCGTTAGTTCCGCCAAGGCCGAATGAGCTCAGAGCCGCCCGATGGACACCTGCGTGTTTCTCTAACGATTTTCGTTCACGGACAACATAAAAAGGAGAGCTTTCAAACTTTATATCCGGATTCGGCTCCGTACAATTGATGGTCGGTGCAAGTTCATTATGGTATAAACTCATCGCAACTTTAATGCATCCGACTAACCCCGCAGCTGTATCCAAATGGCCGATATTCGTTTTCACTGAACCAATTCCGCAAAATTGTGTTTTGTCGGTGTATTGCTTGTACACTTTATTTAGCGCAGACATTTCAATAGGATCGCCTAATTTCGTTCCCGTACCGTGTGCTTCAATATAACTGACCGTTTCAGGATGGATCTTGGTTGTATCCAATACATGCTGTATCACTTCTGTTTGGCCTTTTACACTAGGCGCATAGAAGCCTGCCTTCTCTGCCCCATCATTATTGATGCCTATTCCGCGCATAATGGCATAAATATGGTCTCCGTCTTTTACGGCATCCACAGCTTTTTTCAGCAGGATGACTGCTACGCCTTCACCTCCGGCCATTCCGTCCGCCGAAGCATCGAACGCCTTCACATGCCCGTCGCTTGAAAAATTCAACCCGTTTTGGTGCACGTAGCCGATCGCTGATTGTGCGTGCAATGTTGCGCCTCCGACAAGCGCATATTGTGATTCGCCCGATGTCAGGCTTTTGTATGCCTGATATAAACCGACTAGTGATGAAGAACAGTTAGAATGAACAAAATAGCTTGGCCCTTTTAATCCGAGCTTATGTGAGATCATTGTGGGAATGGTTCCGCTTTGGGCTAAAACCCATGAGACATAGCCATCCGGTGATTCATGTCCTTCTGTTACCTCCTTCGGCAATAACGTTCTATATGAATTGCTGCTTGCAGACATATATACACTTGTTGCCGGAATCTCCTTAGCCACATATCCTGCATCTTCAATCGCTTTCCAGGAGTGCAGCAATAAGAGGCGGAGCTGAGGGTCCATATACTCAGCATCTTTTGGCGAGATTTGAAAGAAACCGGGATCGAATAAGTCTTTTCCTTCGATCACAGATTGCACCGGCACATAGTCAGGATGCTGTATCAATTCTTCGGGAACTCCATTTGCGCGAAGCTCTTCTTCAGAAAAGAATCGTATGCTTTCTTTGCCTTCTTTGATGTGGTTCCAGAAGTCATGATGATTTTTCGCACCCGGGAACTGGCAAGATATCCCCACAATCGCAACACTGTCGTCAAAATAAGGAGGAATCTTCTGTTCTAGGTGTTTTCTATCTTTTTTGATATCATAATGATCTTCATTTTGTGTCCCGGCTAGATCTGAGTTTTCCATCTCCAAAATGTATTCACTGATTGCACGGATCGTGGAATACTCAAACAGCTCAGTAACATGAAACTCACAATCGAATTCTTTTTTGATTCGTTCAGCCACAGCTACAGCCAGAAGCGAATCGCCGCCCGCATCGAAAAATCCGTCTTCCGGCCCAAATCCGCTGACCTTGAGCGTTTCCTCCCAAATGCGCAGCACCTGATCCTCTATTTCCGTTAATTGCAAGTGATTTGGTTTCCTTCTGTTGAACACGATCTCGCGTTTTTCTAATTCTTTACGGTTCACTTTTCCGCTGGGCGATAATGGAAGCTCATCTAAGCGGATAAAGTGTGAAGGTATCATATATTCCGGTAGACTCGATTTTAGATGAAGGCGCAAATCTTTTGGATTGGCAGAGGCATGTCCGCTTTCCTCTGTATAATAAGCAGCGAGCTGTTGATGGCCCTCCAGCTGCTTCACCACTACCGCCTGATCTAAAATGCCCGGAAATTCACTCAGCTTTGTTTCTATTGCGCCCAGCTCGACGCGAAAACCGCGTATTTTGACTTGGCTGTCAATCCGTCCCAAGTATTCTATGTTGCCGTCAGGAAGCCACCTTGCTGAATCACCCGATTTATATAGCTTCGTCCCTGGTTCAAAGGGATTATCAATAAATTTTTCAGCCGTAAGCCCCGGCTTTTTAAAGTAGCCTCTTGCTAAGCCGGCTCCAGCGATGCAAAGCTCACCAGGCTTTCCGATCGGGACAGGCTTCAAATGCTGGTCCACAATATAAATTTTCGTGTTGGAAACAGGCTTTCCAATCGGTGTATGGTGACTTGCGATATCTCCTTTTCCGCATCCGAAATACGCAGCGTAAATGGAGGCTTCCGTCGGTCCGTATATATTTTCAACACGGCAGTTTGTAAAGAGCGATACCGCCTTTTTCACTAATTCTTTAGGGAAGGCTTCACCTGCAACCATCATATACTTCAGCGGACCATCCTCTGTGAATCGCTTGTTGTCTTTCGCCATTTCTAAAAAAACATGCAGCATGGCCGGCACAAAATTAATGTGAGTCACTTTATATGTTTCAATATAATCCATGCAAAGCTGCGGTGATTTCTCCCCATTAGGCGGAAGAATCACAAGACGGCCGTCTCCAATAAACCATCCGAATAATTCTGAGATCGATACATCAAACACATAGTTCGTCTTCAATAAATATGCATCCTCAGCCGTTACAGGATAGTGAGATTCAAGAAAATTCAGGGTATTCATAATGCTCCGATGCTCTACCATAACCCCTTTAGGCTCTCCGGTGCTTCCCGATGTATAAATAATATAAGCGAGGTGTTCCGGTTTTACTTCCCGCTTTAAACCGCTGCTTTGCTGGTCTGTATAACCGTTTCGGCAAGCTAACTCGATATTGATCGCTTTTACATGGCTGCCAGTTAATCCGATGATCCTATCATGAACGTTAGGTTGGGTGAGGACAATGGATGCCTGACTGTCTTTGAGCATGTACTCTAATCGTTCTTGCGGAAAACTTGGATCTAACGGCACATACGCTCCGCCAGCTTTCAGTATTCCTAAAATTCCGATGATCATATCAAACGAACGCTCTGCACAAATGCCAACGGGCTGTTCAGGTCCAACACCCTGATGTTGAAGGTAGACTGCCACAGATGTGCTTTTTTCATCTACTTCTTTATATGTAAGTGATCTGTCTTCAAACATCACAGCAACCGCATCGGGGGTTTGTTTCGCTTTTTCCTCAAACACCTCATGTATACACTTGTCATTTGCGATGTTTGTCCCTGTCGCATTCCATTGTTCCACCAAATTAGTTTGTTCTTGATTTAATTGCAAAGAGTAGGCTTCAAGCGGCAAAGACGGGTCATCCATCATGTGTTGCGCGAGCTTCATATAGTTCTCCATCATGCTTTCAATGGAGGACAGTTCATACAAATCAGGGTTGTACAGAAGATGAAGCACTGTTTCATTTTCTTGCTCATATATTTCGAGCGCCAGCTCAAATTCACCCTCTTGCCGAATGTCTTCAATATATTCGATGCCAAGCGTTTGATACGGTTCGAGCACTTTTTGCAAGCCTGTTGCTTGAAAAAAGTTTTGGTACAGAAAAGCTGTTTGAAAAACCGGAGAATCCGCGGCCGAGCGGTCTACATTCAGCTCTCTTACCAATGCAGGGAACGGAAACGCCGCATGATCCAGGCCGTCAGCCACTATCAGCTGCAGTTCCCGAATAAATGCTGTTAATCGCTGAGATCCGATATTCTTGCTCCGAACAGCCATCATATTGATAAAATAACCGATTAGGGTTTCAAATCTGTCTTCTTGCCGACCCATTGTCGGAACGCCAACAATGATATCCTTTTGTTTTGTATAATGATGCAGCAACACTTTGTAAATGGAGAGAAACACAACCGATTCATTCACATGATTGGCGTGGGCAAATGATTTAATTTGATTTCTCAGGTGATGAGGGAGCAAGCTTTTATAAGCTTGCCCCTTGAATTTTCGTGCTGAAGACCGCGGACGGTCAGCAGGCAAATCAAGAACTGGCAGACTCCCAGACAACTGTTCTTTCCAGTAAGCGAGATGCTCTTCCCCTTCTCTGCCAGTCAGCATCCGTTTTTCCCAATCGACAAAATCGTAATAATCAGCTGTTAATGGCTGCTGCAAGGGCTCAATCCCATTCAGCAATTGTTGATACGCTTCGAATAGCGCCGATATCAATGTCAGCATCGACACACCATCAAATATGATATGGTGAATTGTTATAAGAACAATGCATTCTTCTAACCGATGAAAAAGGTGTGTGCGCCATAACGGACCAGCTTCCAACTGGAAAGGTTCTTTTGCTTTTTCTTTTAGAAAAGGCATAATATCTGCTGATTTCATTGCTGATATATCCTCTTCCACAAAATAAAGATCCTTTGATAACTGAACCGATTGAAATGGAATGCCATTTTCTTCTTGAATCACACTGGCTAAGACCGGATATTGTCTCTGTACAAACAGAAGGGCTTTCTTGAACGTCTCTGCATGTATTGGTTTGCTGAAGCGAAAGCATAAAGGAATGTTATATGCACTCATCCCAGGAGACATTTTTTGAAGCATCCACAGCCCTTTTTGCCCTTCTGAAAGCGGGCTTTTCAACTGCCGCTTCATGCCTTTAAGATGTTCTTCCACCTCAGAAATGGTTAATTCTCCTGATCTGAAGGCATCGAGAATTTCTTTATGATTCATACGATTTACTCCCTTCTATGATGTTTTGCACACTCTTAAAATCCAATTTCCCTAGCGCCACCTCTTGCATCAATCCGATGATTTGCTCGTCTGTATACGTGCCCTTTATGTGATGTGCTGCTGCGCTATGATTTTGTTTTTCCGCTTTTAAGGCCAAATGGTCAGATAGAGCTTGGACTGTCTGACATTCAAGGATTTCCCGGCCGGCCATCTTCAGCTGCGTGGTTTTTTCGATATGCCGCATCAATTTTCGGCCAAGAATTGAATCCATCCCATAATCCAGGAAGTTTCTTTTGAAATTGATTCGATCCTCAGATATGCCCAATTCTCGTGCTAAAAATTGAACAATGATCTTTTGAATATGGGTTTTGCCATTCGGCTCGTCAATCTCTGTTTTCATATCTTGTGAATGCTGTTTAACGGCCTCTGATTGCTGAGTGCCTGACGAAACCCAATACCGCTCCCTTGCAAATGGATAACCAGGTAAAGAAACCATCCGAACGTGATCGCCATCATGAAGGAGTTCCCAAGGAATCTGATATCCTTTCACCCAGCATTCCGCGATGTTTTCCAAATTTCTTTCTTTTGCGAGAGCTTGCAGAGCTGCTGTATCTTGTTCTTCTAATATCCCTTCTGTATATCCTGTATAAAGGGATCTCTGTTGGCCCGATATCCCACCATTCTTCATTGCTTCCACATATTCCTTCAATTTTCGCACCAATTGCTCCTGATTGTTTGCAACGATCGCGAGCCTTGCTTCCATGGCTTTTCTTCCAACCTGAAGCGTATATGCCACATCAGGTAAAGAAAGGTTATGATTCTGCTCCAGATACGCAATCATGCGGCAGGCAGCATCCTGAAGCCGATCGTCATTTTGGGCTGAAAGCACGATGACCTGCGGTGACCCTTGATGCCGCTGTGTGGGCGGCTGATCTTCCGGAATGTATTCTTCAATGACTGCATGTGCATTGGTGCCGCTGATTCCAGTCGTGCTGATCGTTCCCATCCTCGGCTTCTGATTTTTCCTGATCCACGAACGGTTTTCTTTGCAAAGCACAAATGGGCTTTCTTTAAACGGAATATACGGGTTTTCCGATTCACAGTGATGAGTGGCCGGAATGATCTGGTTTTTCATAGCCATCAGCATACTGATTAAAGCAACCGTTCCTGACGCTGCAAATGTGTGTCCGATTAAAGGTTTAATTGAGCTGATCATACAGAATTGCTTCTGCTTCGTATATTTGCTGAACACGCTCGTTAACGCTTGGACCTCAAGCGGATCACCAAGATTCGAGCCGGTACTGTGCGCCATCACATATTGAATATCGAGCGGATTGATTTCATTTTTTTCATAATTGTTTTCGATCAATTCTGCCTGGCTAAAAGGATTTGGCGCAGTAATGCCGTTGGTTTTGCCATCGTAATTCACGCCGCTGGCTTTGATGCAGCCATAAATATGATCTTTATCTTCAATTGCCTTTGATAATGGTTTCAAGAGAACAGCAGCCACCGCTTCACCTGGCACAAGGCCATTGGCATCCTGGTCAAACACTTTGCATTGTCCGTTCGGAGACAGCATTTCGGCCCTTGTCAGCGCCTCAAAAGACATGTGAGAAATATTCAAGCTGACGCCGCCGGCTAAAGCCATTTCACAATCCCCCTGACGCAGAGCTGAACATGCCTGGTGAATCGCCACCAGTCCAGATGAACATGCTGCTGTCAAAGCCATATTAGGCCCTTTTAAATCCAATGCGTATGCTATTCTCGCAGACAATGTGGCGTTTTGTGTTCCGTTAATGTAATCCGTATCTCCGGTTAGATGCGCATATTCCCCTTCTTCCACACCTACATAAACACCGCAGGATTTTCCTTTTATCCGATCTCCCATATAGCCGGCGTCTTCAAACGTGTGCCATGCTTCCTCTAGAAAAATGCGCTGGCGCGGGTCCATGCTTTCGGCTTCTTTAGGCGATATTTGAAAAAACAGCGGATCAAACCGGTCTATGTCCTTCAAAAATGCACCCCACCTTGGCACTGCTTTTTCTGGATCTCTGTTAGCTCTCCCCCAGTCCCGGCGTTCGCCCGGGATGTCAGAGATACACGATTTACCTTTTTTCAGATTATCCCACAGCTCATGGACCGAATCAGCTTGAGGGAACCTGCCGCTCATGCCGATAATGGCAATAGGCTCATCGTGAACCTGCCGAATGCTTTTTTTACTGGTTTCCGGTTCTGGAGCTACAGGAATTGCTGCATAAGCTTCAGGGGGCTTTTGCGCCTCTGATGCATCATCCCGGTAAAATGCTTCAATCAGCTCTTTATGATCGGTTAAGAAAAAGCCGATCAATTCTTGTAAAGTCGAATAGCCGAAAAATAAAGCCGGTGTCACTTCGATGTTGAAATGCTTTGATAACACATTCGAAAATTTAGCCAAATAGATTGAATCAAATCCGAAGTCGGCCCAATTTTTGTTCACATTCAGCTTGTCCTTTGAAATCTTAAGCAATGTGTGAATATGCTCTTTCAAGTCGTGTTCTAAACGCTTTTCAATGCTTAACGTTTTTACCTCATCCTTGTTTTCTTGTGCTAGAGGGGCTTCAGTGGCCGGTTCTGGAATAGCTGGTTCAGTCATTTCTAAAAATCTGCTGACACGGCTGGGCTGACCGGCTATCACGAGATGCTGAGCATCCTGCTGAGCTAGGATGTGCTCAAACATACGGATGCCTTCCTCGGCTTCTAGGAAGCGTTGGCCGCTTGATTTCAGGTACATATCCGTTGTTTCCTCATCACCGATCTTCATTCCGCCATCCTTCCATACAGGCCAGTTGATGACAAACGTTTTACCGTTATGCAGCTCATTTCTGTATTGTGCGTAAGCCATCTGAAACCTATTGCCAATCGCATAATCACAACATCCAAAATCCCCTAAAACCGCAGAAGAAGAAGAAAAATAACACATAAAATCAAGGTCTTCATTTTTAAGCCATTCATCAAGCGCTATCGTGCCGTTGATTTTCGGTTCAATGATGCGCTGGAAGCTTTCGATCTTTTTGTCAAAAATAGCAGAGTCGCTCTCGATCCCGGCTGCATGAATGACACCGTTGATGGCACCGAATCGGTCTTTCCCTCTTTTTACGCAGTCTCCCATTGCGATAGGATCAGACACATCTGCTTCTGCATACATCGCTTCGCCGCCTAGATCCTTTAATTCTTTTATTTGCTTTTGCTTCTCATCATTAAAAGGCGACCGCCCTGTCAAAATCAGGTTTGCGGCATAGTTTTTGGCCAAATGCTTGGCAAATAAATAACCAAGCCCTCCTACACCGCCTGTAATCAGGTAAGTACCGCCAGACTTCAATTTGCTGTCGCCCGGTTGTATCGTTGTCTGTTCAATGTGATTTACATATCGTTTCGCATTCTGATACAAAACCGTTTGTTCAGCTGAAGCCTGTAATTCTGCCCATATATTACGTGTCCAATCATCCATCGATCCTTGTTCCGCCGGCTGAAAGATTCCAGTGACTTTTGTGTGCGGAAGGACAAGCCCGAGTGAACGTTCGAAGCCAATCCATGATTCCAGATAGCTTCGGTCAAGACTATCTTCAAAACATCCTGCCAGCAGCAGCCGTGAAGGATGAAGCTTTGCTGCGGACATACCTTGTAATAGGTAAACAATACAGGAATGGTCCTTTATACAGCGCTTGTCTTCCATAGGCCACATATAGAGGATTGCATCTGGCTCTCCAAGTTCTTCTTTAATGCTCTGGAAGGCCTTTTCAAAAGTAACGGGTTCTTGCCGCACAATCTGGTAGCTATATTCAGACTGTTTGCTGTACACTTCGCCCTGTGATATAAAAATGACCTTAGTGTCTTGATCAACGTTTTTCAGGGCTGAAGCAAATGCGTTTTGCTTTTCTCTTTCAGTCAGAAAACAGATGAGCGTTTTGATACGTTTCGATGTGAGAGTAGCCGACTCTTCTTTCCACACTTCTTGAAAAGTCATAACCTTGAAAGGTTCTTCTGTTTGCTGATCATGATCCTGTTCTATAGACGCCGGAGCCTTTGCCGCGCCTGGTGCCCAGTAACGTTCTTTTGCAAATGGATAGGCCGGAAGACTGATCCGGACAGGCGTTTGGGTGCCGTACAGCATGCCCCAGTCGAAAGACAAGCCTTTCACCCAAAGATCCAGCAGTTTCGTGTATTTCCCTTTTCTCATCCATGCTTCTATGATTTTTTCCGTATCCTCATCCGCTGATAAGACTGCTAACGCTTTTTTGTTATCATCGATGCGATCCAGATACAGGCTGTCTGCTTTGTTTTCGATAAAATCGTTCAGCTTTCTCTCAAGATCCTCTAGTGATTCCGCTATAAAGGCCAGCCGTTCCTCCATTGCTTCACGGCCTGTTTGCAAGGTATAGGCAATCCTGATCAGGTCTGTTTCGCGGTACCTTTTTTGTTTGATGGCTGTAAGCAGCTGTTTCGCTTTTTCTTGCAAGCGTTCCATGTTTTTGGCCGACAGCACAATCAGCGCTGGAGGATGGTCTTTCGGCGTTTGCGCCCCCGTTCTTGGAATATATTCTTCCAGGATGATATGGGCATTGGACCCTCCGGCGCCAAAACTGCTCAAGCCAGCGCGCCTAGGCACCTCTTGCCCGCCAATCACCGGGCGTTTCCATTCACCAAGTTGCTGCTGAACGACAAATGGCGTATGGCTGAACTCGATGTTCGGATTCAACCGCTGAGCATGCAATGATGGTGCAATTTGGCCATATTTAAACTGAAAAAGTATTTTTGTCAGCCCTGCAATTCCGGCTGCACTTTCACAATGACCGATATTTGATTTGCTGGAGCCGATCGCACAAAACTGTTTCTCCTGCGTATCTTTCTCGAATGCTTTTGTTAACCCCGCTATCTCAATCGGATCTCCTAATGCAGTGCCTGTTCCATGCGCCTCTAAATAACTGATGGTTCGGGCAGGAATGTCGGCGCGCTCCATTGCTTCTTTAATTACCTGTGCCTGTGCATGAGGATTTGGAACCGTGTATCCATTTGTTTTTCCTCCGCTATTAATGGCACTTGCCTTTATCACACCGTAAATATGGTCACCGTCCGCTATTGCTTGCTGCAGCGGCTTTAACACAATGGCGCCTACGCCTTCACCGTCGACAAATCCATCTGCATCATCGCCGAATGATTTACATGTATCACTAGCAGAGAGCATATTCATGACAGATAAATTCTGATAGTGAACCGGGTCGACAACTAAATTGACACCGCCGGCAATGGCACAATCACTCGATCCGCTATAAATGCTTTCCAGCGCTAAATGAATCGCTGTCAGGGAGGATGAGCAGGCTGTATCGACTGCAAGACTCGGACCTTGGAAATTCAGTAAATAGGATATTCTGTTGGCGATAGACCAATAGCCGTAGCCGGTCGGATAATTTTTGTTCATGACTCCGGCAAAGACGCCGATTTTTCTGCTTGAACAGAGCGAGTCAGGCGTGTATCCCGCGTCTTCAATACTTGCATAAGCGGTTTGCAGAAATAATCGCTCCTGAGGGTCCATTCTTTCTGCCTCAAGCGGAGAAATCTGAAAGAATAATGGGTCAAACTTGTCCATATCCTTGATAAATCCGCCCCATTTCGTATAAATTGATCCTTCTTTTCCTTTTTCTTTATCGTAATAGGCTTTCCAATCCCAGCGATCTTTCGGAATTTCCTCAATACAATTTCTTCCTTCTTTTAGGTTGTTCCAAAAGTCTTCTGCTGTTTCCGCCTGAGGATAGCGTCCAGAAATGCCGATAACGGCAACGTCACGGCTTGCAAGAGTGTTTGTCGGTGTTTCTTTCTCCCCGCTGAAGCCAAGCTTGCGAAAGCGCCGTGTTCTTTTAGCGGCCTGATCAGGTTTCTGTGAAGATTGGGTTCTGCTTTCGACCGGTGTATGTTGTTGAACTTGACGGTCAAGACCTGTTAATTTCATCAGAGCTTCTGTTTTTGTTTTGATGAAATGCTCCACTAATGCGTCAATGGTCTGGTACTCGAAAAATAAAGTGCTGCTTACATGGTCAAATTCTTTACGCAATGTATTCGTCAGCTGGACAACAACGATAGAATCAATACCGTACTTTTCAAGCGGTTCAGATGACTCAATCTTTCCTGCAGGAATTTTCAACGTTTCCCCGATTAGTTTTTTCATATATTCTGTGCTTTTTTCTCTTAGGAGAGCATGTTTCGATTGTCCAGCTTCCTCTGAATCTATGGTATGAATGTAGGCTGGCTCCTGATTAGACGCTTGTGAAACAACCTTCTCCGGCAAGATCACATTTTTCATCATACGTCGAACCAGCCCGTTGCTTGAGGCTGCGACGATTTGGTGACTCAGATCATGTGCCGCCTCGGCCGGGAAAAAGACAGATTCAAAGCCTTCGCTTTCAAGTGCCGCTTTCCAGCTGTCAGGATGTAAGCCTGGACAGCCGGGAATCCGCACTGCAGGATCTTCATACAGCCACCAGCCTTCCAAAAGACCAAAGGTGATGTGAGGGAACAGGCTGTTTCCCGCCATTTCATTCAACAGCAGCATTCCGTTGTTTTTCATTACCGCTTTTGTATGCCGCAGTGTTTGACGGATATTTTTTGTTGCGTGAAGGACATTAGCGGCAATGACGACATCATAGCCTCCCGCTTCAAATTCCTGCTGATCAATCGGTTTTTCCACATCAAAAAGCTGATATGTCAGGTACGGATTTTCCGCCCCATATTCCTTTTCTGCATGCAGCAAAAATGCTTTAGACAGATCTGTATAGCAATATTCATTGATGTGCTTTTGATATGGTTTCAGTTTTTCAAAGATTCCGGCACTCGTGCCGCCTGTGCCTGCGCCTATTTCCATAATGCGAATCGATGCCTCAGGGTCGTGCTTCAGACGTTCATCCAGATAAGCTAATAATGTATCGGCAAGCACTTTATTAAAATAGTCTGCCACTTGGTTATGCTTATAAATGCCTTCCACCAGTTCCATCGAGGAATGCGGGAACATGATATCTGTTGCAGGGACTTTCCCTGTCAAAATATCCGGTAATGCTTGCAGCATGGCCTCTGCTAATACAACCATCGCCTTTGTCTCGCTGTCTTTAAGCCACTTTTCTTTTTTCGCGTTCCATTCTAGCCAAAGCAGCTCGATATCCTCTGCTTGGTCCTTCCTCACCAATGAATCTCCAACTTTCTTAAGATATCCATGCTGCAAGAGAAATTCGCTGCTTTGCCGAATCCATTTTCCATAAAATTCACGAGTCTTATATTGTTGAAGACGTTCAACCGATAATGTATAACCATCAAACAGCCCGGCTGTTTGCAGCTGTCCTAACAACAGCCTGTAAAGAAGATCATCAAGCTCTTCATGTGTCACTCTTTGAAATCGTCCCGTAGTCGGCAGACGCTCCATCAGGCTCTCTGCATCTGCTGAAGGTTGCTCTGGATAAAGAGTGATGAATTCATTCTGATTCACGCCTTCGACTGCTACAGGCTTTGTCGTATGAATGAAAGCTGTTTGGCTGACTGGCCCAGAAAGCAGCGCTTCCAGCGCCTTCATAGCCTCCGCAGGCTCAATTAAATCTAAGCCGATTTGATTCATGAGCTGTACATAATGTTCATCCTCAGCCGCTTCACTATTCCCCCAATATCCCCAGTTCATGACTTTTACAGGGCATGCCCAGCTCTGAGAAAGCCGGTGAGCAAAAGCATCTGCAAATGTACAGCCAGAGGCATAATGGCTTTGCTTCACATTTTTGATATGGGCTACAAGCGAAGAGAAGAATAAAACAAAATCTACATTCTCCTGGCGGAACACTTGGGCCATCTGAATACTGACATCGATCTTCGCCGCCAGTCCAGCGGTGAATTCTTCCGGCTTCATTTTTTCCAGGCTTTGCTCAAATAAAACCATCGCAGAGTGAACAATCCCGTGAATATAAGGATGACGTTTTTTCACTTGTTCATAAGCCTGCTGCAATGAATGCTTATCGGCTGCATCGGCTGCAATGTAGAAAGGCTCAGGGCCAAGCGCCGAAAGTCGGTCTATTTTTGACTGGATGGCAGCATTAAGTTGACTTCGCCCAATCCAAACGATTTGCGCCTGGTAGCGGCGGATCATGTACTCACTCCACGCCTCTCCGATATACCCGGCTCCTCCGATGACCACATAGACTCCGCCTTTCCGATATAGCGTGTCGCCTGACAGTGAGTGCCGATATGGGATCAATTGCTGCTGATGCCATTGCTGATTACGATAGGCCCAAGCATGGCCAAGGCGGTCAGCTGGGAGCGCAAACATGTGATTTACCGGCCATGTGCAGCCTTTTTCAAGATCGAGAAGACGGATTTTCCAGTGTGGATATTCCTTTGCCATTGTGCCGGCAAGCCCATGAATGCTTGCATGAGCGGGTTGTACTGCCTCATGTTGCGTAACCGGCTGCGCTTGGACGGTCACAAGAGACCATTCAAGTTGTTTCTCGCCATAGCCTAATTGCAGGCATGCTTTCACAAGCTTAAATAAGTGAAGAACAGCTTCTTCTTGTCCATCACTACCTATACTTCCCCGGTGTGACGGGGCAATCCACAAAACATGGTCAATGCTTCCGTACGCTTGCAGTTTGTCCGCTATTCCCTCAATGTCATCTGCAGGCCGGATATCGATAAAGGATACTTGCGGATAATGATGCTTTATTAATGCCCGATCAGCTTCAGCAGCACCGCATAAAACAACTCGTGTACCAGCAAACGAAGCATTATCCTCCGTATCTGAAGAGACTGGTTCCCAGACAGGGATCATCATCGTATGCCCGGTCAGCTGAGAATCAGTTAATAGTTTCGGCATTGAATGCTGCTCTCCATCAAGTGCCCGCATCGAGGCACCCTTCATTCGCACACAAACGTGTCCGTTCTCATCACATAAATCAATATCATACTTTCTGACTTTGTCCTCCGCTTTACTGTCTGAACTGTATCGAATATAAGAGCATATATTCTCTGGACATGGGCTGAAAATATCAACCTCCTGCAACGCAAATGGAAGAGACAGCGTCTGAGCTTGTTCAGCGGCATTGACTGAGCTAACGATAAAACCGACTGTGGCATGGAACGCGGAATCCATCAAACTCGGGTGGAGCGCAAAATGCTGCTTGTCGTTTTTTAGAAAAGCGGGTAACGAGATTTTTGCAAGCAATTGATCTTTGCCGACATAGACTTTTTCAATCCCTTGATAGCCCTCTCCATAGTCAAGCCCAATCTTTCGAAACGCTGCATAGCATTGTTCTGACGTCACTGTGTCCAAACTGCATTCTGTCTGTATTGATGAAAGGTTTAAAATGGAAGTGTCCGCTTCATCTGAAATGACAGCGCGGCCTTGGCAGTGTATCGTCAGGGCTTCTTCTTTATGTTCAGAGCTGCTATAAATGTCAAAGGAAATGTCCCCGTTATCCTCAGGAAAAAGGCCAATATGTATTTCTTTTGGTTCACTTTCTATCGTGATAGGACGCACCCACACAATGTCTTTAAGCGACACCACTCTTTGTTCGCCGTCCAGATCGCCTGCAGCTTTTTCCGCTGCTTCCCTTGCCATTTCTAAATAGGCAACGCCCGGCAAAATCTTCTGTCCCTGTACAACATGATCTGAAAGGAAAAATTCCGTGCCTGTAAATACAGAGCTAAAGCGCTGCTCAGTAAAGTCTGATGTATTGCGGTGCACCAGCGGATGTAAGATATGATTCACAGTGCTGGTTTTCATTTCAGGAACCGGGATCCAGTAGCGCTCCCTTGCAAACGGATAGGTCGGAACACTGATCTTAAGCGGCTTGCGATCGCCGTATAGGTCGTCCCAGGTGACCCGCTTTCCTTGAACCCATGCTTTCGCCATTTCCATTATTTCGCTGTCTTTTATCAAATGGTTATTCAGCGCATTTACCGATGTCGGCCCAGCCGCCTCCTGATTCTCCTTGGCTTGTCCGGTCCAGCAGCCCTTGATCTCTTCTTCTCCATTGGCAAACGCCCGAAGTTTAGCCGTTAAATCTTTTATGTCTTTTACGATGAAGGCCGCACGCTCCTCCATTTCAACCCGCCCTGCCTGCATGGTATAAGCTAACGCTAAAAGATTGACGTCCTCGCTAAGAAAATCAAGAAGTTTAAGAGCGTAAGCCTGCAGACGATCTTTGTTTCTCGCAGACAAAGGTATCACTATTTCTTCATTTTTCGTTAAAATCGTCTCTGAATGGCTCTCTGCCGGAATATATTCTTCCAAAATAAGATGCGCATTTGATCCTGAAGCGCCAAACGAACTTAAACCGGCACGGCGGGGATATGTGACGTCCACCCCGTTTTCTGTAAAAGATGGCTGCTCCCATTCCTTTGTTTCATGCTGGACAAAAAATGGGGTTTGATCAAGCTTCAAATAAGGATTCAGCTCATCTGAATGTAATGACGGCACCAAGGTTTTATGGTGCAACTGCAGGACAGTCTTCGTTAAGCCGCTAATGCCGGCTGCAGCTTCAGCATGGCCAATATTCGATTTAACAGAACCGATTGAACAGAATTGCTTGTCCTGCGTATTGCGGCTGAAAGCTTTTACTAACCCCTGTATTTCAATCGGATCTCCCAATGAGGTGCCAGTGCCATGGGCTTCAACATAGCTGATGGTGCGCGGATCAATTCCTGTTTTTTCTAGACATGCTTCGATTACATCAGCTTGAGCTACCGGGCTCGGTACTGTAATTCCGCTTACTTTTCCTACATGATTTATCGCACTGCCTTTGATGACAGCATAGATTCGGTCACCGTCCTGTTCAGCTTTTCGCAGCGGTTTTAGCAATACTGTGCCGACACCTTCTCCAGATACGTAGCCATCCCCGCCTTTGCCGAAAGTATGGCAATAGCCGTCACTTGAGTGCATCCCTACACTGCCATAGCTGATATATTTAGCCGGATGCAGTGACAAATTGACGCCTCCGGCAAGCGCGGCCTCGCATTCTCCATTCCGGATGCTCTCTATTGCCAGATGAACCGCAGTTAATGAGGAAGAGCAGACCGTGTCCACCGCCATGCTTGGGCCGTGGAAATTACAATAGTAAGAGACCCTGTTGGCGATTTGCGCATAATTCAGCGATAAAGGAAATGGATTGTGTTCTGATAGAGCTTCAGCTCCTATAAGGGAATAGTCCTTATGCATAACGCCGGCAAACACACCGACATGCTGTCTTTTATTTTCTCCCTGCGGTGCAGCAATTGTCTCTGGTGTATAACCCGCATCTTCAATAGCTTCCCAGCATGTCTCTAAAAATAACCGTTCCTGAGGGTCCATCATTTCCGCTTCACGCGGAGAGATTCTGAAAAATTGAGGATCAAAGCAATCAGCCTCCTCGATAAAGCCGCCCCATTTTGACAATGGCTTGCCTGCAGGTGAATCCAGTCCATTGTTTTCTTTCCATTCCCAGCGTGAGTTTGGAATCTCTGTGATGCAGTCGGTACCCGCTTTAAGCTGTTCCCAAAATTCCTGTATGTTTTTTGCCTTAGGATAGCGTCCCGCCATTCCGATAATGGCAATGTCCTCCCCGATCTCTGGTGAAGAGGTAATACCATCAATTGGTGAAGGAGATTGGCGGACAGCATCGTCCGCCTCTCCAATTGAATAGTGATCAGCAAGATGAGCAGCTAGTTCTGCAATTGTTGTAAATTCAAACAGCAGTGTCGGAGCAAAATCTGCTCCAACCTTATCTCCAATTTCCTGAACCACGGTAAGCAATGACGGAGAATCCAGACCAAGCTCATAGTACCCCGCGTGGATATCCATTTGTTCTGCCGGCCTTTCAAGCTGCTTAGCAAGCAGCTGACTCAAATACATTTCAAATGCGGGATAGTCCCGACTGATGTTCTGAGAGACAGCAGCTCTTTCTTCTTGAATTTCTTTTGCAGAATGAAAGGCTGACATATTCCGTACAGACTTGCCTGCAAATTGTTTCAGTTCGGCCACTTTTTGTCCTGCTGAATTAAAATATTCAATCGTCATATAAGTGAGTTCTTTCTTTTGGCGCACAGATGAGGAGAGGATCCGTGCTGTACATCCTTTTTGCAATCGTTCTGAAGCAGAAAACGATTCATAATACAATGGCAGGTACATCGTTTGATCTGAGATCAGGCAGCTTGACCCTATGCCGCTGCCGTCAATAAGCGTCGGATGAAACAGAAAAGCTTCAGAATGACGCAACGCTTCCTGTCCGACTGCTAAATCAATTAAAACACCCTCTTTGGTTTCATAAATCCGCCCTTTTGCCTTCATCATGCCGGTATGGACTAACTCCTGAGAACGGCATTGTTCATAGATTTCATCTAAATTCAGAATTCTGTCAGCTGTATTTTTCCACTGATTAAGGTCTATTGATTCGGCAAAAGAAGTTTGCTCTTTACGATGCATGTCAGCAGTCACATATTGTCTCATGTCAGATAGTGATTCTCCATGCTGTTTTTGTCCGTCGATGATGATGGACCATGTCCCTTCCTTTCTTTCAGACACGTGAATGGTCAGGGCAATGTCATATGACTCATCTGCGATCAAAGGGTAAAAAATGGTCAGGTTTTTTAATTCAAGCTCTTGGTATGCATAACCATGTTCCTGGAATACTTGGTAGATTAAATCTATATAAGCAAGGCCGGGTAATAACGCTTGTCCATATACCTTGTGGTTGGACATGATTGGATTATTTAATGAAATGTGCAGTTGTTCAGTTATCATTTTCCCACTCCTCTCTTATTTGAAAGTTTTCCAAAACATATCTTTAGAAGCCCCTGTGTCTGAATGCACTTTTTCCTGCACGTTTTGAGCTGATGGTTTGATTAAAACGGGCTGCCTATTTAATTCCGGCAAAGGCAGAGGTTTTCTTCTAATTGGACGAGCAACCAATTCATTCCAGGCTTCTATAATGAGATGGGCGTTCGTTCCGCCATCTGCAAAACAATTAATTGCCGCAGCCGGAGTTGTCTCCTTCCACTCGGCTTGCGATCTGCTGAAATACAAATCTGTTTTTTCTATATCAAAATACGGCATATTTTCATTACCTGACAGGAACGGAACCAATTGTCTATGCTTCAGCATTAAAGCTACTTTAATCAGGCTCGCAATCCCCTCTGCACATAATGGATGGCCGATGTTAGGTTTCACCGATCCCAGCCCTAACGGAGCCTTTGATTCAGAACGGTAAATGGACTGGATTGCCTTTAATTCAAGTAAATCTGTTACTGCCGACCCCGATCCGTTCGCTTCGAGATAGCTGATCTCTTCAGTCTTTTTGCTGCTTTTTTCAAGCGCTGACAGCATGACGTCCTTTTGTGCCTCGAGATTCGGAGATGATGGGCCTGCCGTTCTTCCGTCATTATTAATCGCAGCAGCCTTAATGACTGCATATATGGAATCTCCGTCTTCAACCGCTTGGCTGACGGTTTTGACGAGAACCATGCCCACGCCTTCTCCTAAAATGACACCGTCTGCCCGCTTATCAAAAATATGGAATGACGGTTTGTCACATAAAAGTCCGCGCTCATGAAACATTCGATGCGCATCAGCATCAAGCAAACTGACGCCGCCTACAACCGCTGCCTCAATATCTCCGCTTCGCAGAGCCTGAATGGCCATATTCAGCCCCACCAGCGCAGAGGAACAAGCGGTATCCAGGACAATACTCGGTCCCTTCAAGTCAAAAAATTGTGAGATGTTAGCTGCTAAATAGTTTTGTCCGCCAGCGACTATCGGATTTCTTGCTTTTGAAAGACTGACCGGATCAGGCTTGTGCTGGCTGCGGCCTCCTATATAAACACCAGCCCTCATGCCTTTCACTTCTTTCTCTGTATAACCGGCGTGATACCACAGCTTCAAGCTTTCCTCCAATACAGCCAAAGCTTGAGGGTCCATCGCTCTGACATCGTTTTCGGACATCATGAAGAAATCATGATCAAATCGGTTCATTTCATCAATGAGGCCCGCGTAATTTGAGCTCGAGTTCCCGAATCGTTCAGGCGGAACAGGCGCAATCGCAGACCGTCCATCACGTATTAGTTCCCAGTATTCCTCTAGGGTTTCTGCTCCTGGGAACCTGCAACTAAGACCGATGATAGCGATGTCCTCAGCAAGAAGTGCCGTTTTTTCATGGCTTATCTGTTGCGGCCGCTGTTCTGGCACCAGCTTCTGTTTCATTGCTGATTGCGGCTTGAAAGGTGTCTGTTTCTCAGGAACAGATGGCTGTAAAACAGCTGATATGTCATATTTCGAAATGAGCCAGTGTGCAAAGGATTCTATTGTCGGGTATTCAAACAAAATTGACGGATCAATATCTCCATTTAATTGTTGGTTCATCTGCTGTACCAGCTGGGCCAATATAATCGAGTCGATTCCGTATTCTTGGAAAGGTTCATCCGTTTCAAAGTCTTCTGCAGCTATTTTCAGTTCATCTGAAAAAAGAGTTACGAGCCAGTCGACTGTTTCAGGGAACAGGTTGCGAGTGCCGGTTTGCTCTTTCGTCTCAGGATGCGAGAGAGCTTCGACAGGCAGTGACGGCTGCATTAGCTTATCCGGCTTCCAAACGTTTGTATCTGGTACTGCCGGCAGCACGACAGCATACTGTCTGTCTGATAGAATCTGGTCAAGCAGCTGTAATCCCTCGTCGTTTGTCAAACTGATCAATCCAGTTTGTTCTAAAGCTTTGCTTCGCACCTCGCCTAAACCGGTCTCCTTCCAGTTAGGCCACTGAATGCTTACAATGGGACATTTATCTTGATGAGCCTCCGCAAAATAATCCATAAAAGCATTTGCCATCGCGTAATCAGCTTGTCCTGCTGCTAGTGCAGGAATGGCCGCTGATACTGATGAAAACAAGGTGAAAAACGCCAATGGTTCATCCTGAAGCAGGTCAAACAACGTTTGCAGACCTTCAACTTTCGGTTCAAGCACCTGTCCGATCTCTTCTAGTGATTTTCTGATAAAAGCCGGGTTTTGTTTGTTCACCATCCCGGCACAATGGATGACTCCGCCAATCGCCCCCATTGTTTCGTGTATTGTCTTCAGGCTCTGTTCGACAGCAACCCTGTCTGTGAGATCCAGAGACAGCACCTGAACTTGCGCACCCATGTCTTCTAGCTCTTGAACGGCTTTTATTTTCTCGGCAAACGAGGCCATTTTTACCGAATTCCACTGGTCACGCGGCGGAAGCTCTTCACGGCCGATAAGGACCAGCCGCTTAACGCCGTATGTTTTCACAAAATGCCGCGCACACAGCAAGCCGAGACCTCTTGTCCCGCCTGTAATAAGCAGGACTTTGTCTGTTGAAAACGATACTTGCTTATGACTAAGAGCGGCTTCTGCTGGCTGCTCTGCCAAATATGCTCGATATCGCTGTCCGTTTCGATAACAGACTTCTAATTCTGTGCTCTTGGCATAATATTCAACTGCAATCAGTCTGGCCAGCTCCTCAAAAGAGGTTTCGCATTCCATATCTGCATGTCTTGAAGTAAGGTGGCTGTACTCGCTTTGAAGCATGCGGTATAAACCGGCCCGTGAAGCACCAGACAAATGAACAGCGTCATTTGCGTAGGCCTCCAGCCCCTTTGTTACACCTAAGATCGTCAAATGATGCTTGCTTGTACGTCCTTGCTCGATCAGCTTTTGGAGCCAGTTTATCCAGCCCATAGAATGCTCATGGCTCGTTCCGCACCCGATCAGATCGATTGCTCCAGCAACGTGTTCATAGTCAGCAGCAGATACCCGATCCAGCTCTTGGCTGTCAAATATACGGTATGTCGAGAAATACGTCGAAAGCTCTTCCGCTAATGCCATTGTCTCCTTATTTGCCAAAATGGCGACGGTTTGATTCGTCATTTCTGCCGGTTCAATCAGACAAGGCTGCCATTGTTTACGCAGAAAGCAGCGCTTTGGCATCAGTTCGGATTGAGGCAGAGCTGTAGCAATGGTTTCGGGTTCACCTTCTTGAGTTGGCAGCCAGTAATACTCTTCCGCGAACGGATAAGCAGGCAGGCTGATTCGGCGAGGCCTGTATTCCCGATAAAGCTTGTTCCAATCTATCTGCAGCCCTTTCACCCATAGCTCTGCTACTTTCTCCAGCCTTTTTTTCTCTATCCATGTTTGCAGCAATGCTTTGGCATCATGATCCGTTTCAAACAGCTTGATTTCGCTCTTCTTCGTTTTTACGTGAGCAGCAAATATGCTGCTGTTCGGCATTTCAGCCAAATAATCATCTAAAGCTTTGATCAGCATTTCTCTCGAATCCGCCAAAAACGCCATGCGATAATCCATTGCTTCCCGGCCCGTCTGAAGCGTGTATGCCATATCCTCCAGATCGATATCTTCATTGGAAGTTACGAAATCTTTCATTGCTTCCGCATAGGCCTTCAATTGCTTCTCTTTTTTCGCTGAAAGTACAAATAATGCTGAGCGGTGCTGCTTTGTTAATCGATCGTTCCTCTTGTCAGGCTGATATTCCTCTATCACAATATGGGCATTCGTTCCGCTATATCCGAAAGAGCTCACACATGCTCTCCGCGGTTTTCCATCACCCGTTTCCCAAGGCTTAAGCTCCGTATTTACGTATAAAGGAGAATGCTCAAATTCAAAATGCTCATTCGGTGTCGTGAAGTTCAATGTCGGCACAAGTGTTTTATGATTCATACACAATAACACTTTTTGAACCCCGGCTACTCCTGCCGCCGCGGATGTATGGCCAATATTGCTTTTGACGGAACCGATTGCGCAAAACTGCTTTTTGTCTGTTTTTTCTTGAAATACGGTGGACAGAGCTTCTAATTCAATTGGATCGCCTTGTTTTGTTCCTGTGCCGTGCATCTCGACATAACTGATACTCTCAGGATGTATGCCGTATGTTTCATATATGTCTCTTTCCAGATCCATTTGGCTTTTCGCACTCGGTGCCGTGATTCCGTTTGTTTTCCCGTCCTGATTAATACCCGAGCCAATGATAATGCCATAAATATGGTCACGGTCCGCTTCTGCATCTTTCAGCCTTTTCAGAACCAGCGCACCCGCACCCTCGCCGGGCACAAAACCATTCGCGCTATTGTCAAATGCTTTACATTGTCCATCAGGTGAAAGCATGCCGGCCTCACACATACTGATGTAAGATTCCGGCGTCAGGTATAAGCTGACACCGCCGACCAGCGCCATATCAATTTCTTTGTTTATAAGTGCCTGGCGCGCTAAATGTGTGCCGACCAATGAAGATGAACATGCGGTGTCAATAGGAATCGCAGGCCCTTTTAAATTAAGAAAATACGGAATACGCGCCGCAGCGATCGCAAAGCTGTTCCCCGTGGCATTTGCGCTTGCCTGCCGATTCAGCATGACACCGTATTCACTGCTCATAATGCCGAGATATACACCGCATTTTTTCTCATTTAAAGTTCGGGCGTTGTACCCAGCGTCCTCAAAGGCTTTATAGCCTTCCTGCAAAAAGATTCGATGCTGCGGGTCCATCAGTTCAGCTTCTGACGGCGGAATATTAAAAAACAACGGATCAAAATGTTCAATATCATCAAGCATCCCCATTGATTTGCAGTAGACTTTCCCTTTTTTGTTGAGGACAGGATCATAGTATTTGTCTACATCCCACCGTGATGTTGGAATGTCCCGAATGGCATTTCTCCCATGAACCAGGTTATCCCAGTACTCTCTTACATTACGAGCGCCCGGGTATCTTCCCGACATCCCGACAATCGCTATCGCATCCTCCGGGCGGTCTTGAAGAACAGGAACCGTTTTCTTCTCATGTTCTTTCTTTATTGGATGTTGAACAGGCTGTAGCGGCCGTTCTGCCGGCTTTGGATTAGATGGTGCTGCTGGCTTTTGCTGGGCTGCTTCGAAAGAGTCAGTATGCTCTATCTTTCTATCAAGATGAGTTCCAAGCTCGGACTTTAGCATTTCGGCAAAATCACGTATCGTTGGATAATCATATACTCTGGTTACCGTAAATGACGTTCCGTATTGCTTGTTCACCGCTTTTATCCATTCGAGTCCGGTAATCGAGTCCATTCCGATATCTATAAACGCTTCGTCAATATCCACCTCGTATGGCTCCATGTATAACACGTCTGCTATGCTTTCCCTCAAGTTTTCATGCAGCGTTTCAATTGCTACAGTATATTGTCTTGATGCAGATATTTCTTCCGCTGCATATTGAATCGTTTCTTCAGCTTCCTCTTGCACTGGCTGATGATGTTCTAACGGCTGCAGAGATATATTAGCCGGTTTAGCAGCAGGTACCGCTGTTTTTTGTCTGATCGGCGTGTACGTCTCCGTTTGTTTTTTCTCCCCAGCTTGTGTGCTTAACTCGTGTGCTAAGTAAACAGCGAAATCACGTGTTGTCGGATAATCATATACCTTTGTGACATTTAGTGATGTGCCATACTGTTTATTTATTGTTTTTATCCATTCGAGCCCGGTAATCGAGTCCATACCGATATCTATGAATGCTTCGTCTGGATCAATCTCGTTTTGGTCCATGTACAGCACTTCCGCTAAGCCCGCTGTCAGTTCATCGCACAAGGTCTCCGCCGTGATCGTCTCTGTTTCTGTATCTGATGGAACCAGAGATGCTGTCCGCTCCAAACGATCCTGATTGGTCATTAAAGGCTGTAACGTAATATTGGCAGGCTTGCCGCTGGCTTCTCTGTCTACAGACGGCTTTGGAATGACGGGCTGTACTGGAGCGAATGGCTCCTCCGTTCTTTTTTTCTCAGCCTTTGCATTTACGTCTATCCAATAGCGATCTCTTGAGAAAGGATAGGCAGGTAAACTGATGCGCCGCGGTTTTTGATCCTGATATAGCGTGCTCCAGTCGATTCGCAAACCTCTTACCCACAGGTCTAAAACCTTCGCATATTTTCCTTTTTGCAGCCATGCCTCAATTGTTTTTGACATATCCTCATCAGCAGCAAAAGCAGCAATGGCTTCTTTGTTGCTCTTTACTTGTCCGCGATAGACATATTCACGATTTTCTGTTCCGGAGATACATTCATACAGCTTTTCTTCAAGCTCCTGCATCGTTTCCGCAACGAACGCCAGCCGTTCGTTCATCGCTTCCCGGCCGACTTGCAGCGTATAGGCAATTCGGTGTAAATCTGCTTCAACATATGTTTGTTCACGAATGGCATGCAGCAATCGCTCCGCGCGTTTCTGAAGTCTTTCCTCATTTTTTGCTGAGAGCACAATGACAGCCGGCTGTTTCCTCGCTGGTAAACGTTCCTCCACAGGTTCCGGAGCATACTCTTCTATTAAAATATGGGCGTTCACACCCCCGGCACCAAATGAAGAGACTCCTGCGATTCTCGGTAATTCGATGTCTTTGCCATTGACACTGATGATCGGCCTCTTCCACTCTTCTAGCTCTTGCTGTACTTTAAACGGCGAGTTAAGGAAATCAATATTCGGGTTCAGCACGTTTGAATGCAGGGAAGGCGCAAGCTGCCTGTATTTCATTTGGAGCAATACCTTCGTTACTCCTGCGATACCTGCCGCACTCTCACAGTGCCCGATATTTGATTTGGCTGACCCTATTGCACAAAATTGTTTGTCATCGGTTTCTTGCGTAAACACTTTGGACAGCCCTGTGATTTCAATAGGATCACCGAGAGAGGTTCCCGTGCCGTGGGCTTCGATGTAACTGACTGTCCGCGGATCAACCTTCGCTTCCACAAACGCCTTTTTGATGACATCTGCTTGGGCATTCGGATTGGGCACTGAGTACCCGTTTGTTTTTCCCCCGTGGTTAATGGCAGTCCCCTTAATGATTCCATAAATGTGATCACCATCTTCAACTGCTTTAGACAATGGCTTCAGAAGCACTGCTCCAACGCCTTCCCCTGGCACATAGCCGTCTCCGCCCTGTCCGAAGCTTTCACACCGGCCTTTGCTGGACATAAATTTGTTCTGCCCGAGCATCAAATATTTATTGGGATGGATTGACACATTCACGCCGCCCGCGAATGCCGCCTCACACTCTCCGCGCTGCAGGCTTTGGCAGGCCAAGTGGACAGCCGTTAAAGAAGAAGAACACATGGTGTCTAATGCAATACTCGGTCCGTGAAAATCAAAATAATAAGATACCCGGTTCGCGATGGATGATGGATTTCCCGTTAAAGCCAGAGACCTTCCCCGCACCTGCTCTTGTGCCCCGTACAGCTGATATTCTTCGTACATGACACCGACGTAAACACCGACGCTTCCGCCAAGCTCAGCATCACGCTTACGGCCGAGGTGCTCTCTTGTATAGCCTGCGTCTTCCATCGTTTCATACACGCACTGCAAAAATAAACGCTCTTGCGGGTCCATTAATTTTGCCTCACGCGGCGATATATGGAAAAACTGCGGATCAAACTTGTCTACATCCTTCAAGAAGCCTCCCCACTTGCTGTAGGTTTTTCCAGGCTTGTCTTTATCTTCATCATAATAAAGACTGTGATCCCAGCGGTCTGCAGGAATTTCAGTAATACAGTCTCGACCGTCTCTCAGGTTCTTCCACAATTCATTAATGTTGTCTGCCTGCGGATAGCGACCTGAGATACCGATGATCGCGATTTCTTCCGTTTCCTTCTCTCTTAACTGCTTCTGCTCTTTATCTTGCAAAGGAAGAAACCCAGACTTTCTTGGGGTAACTGGGATTTCTTGTTTTTCAGGTTCTGATTTTCTTCCAACAGAAGGTTTTCCCGTTTCAAATCCCAAGATGTCCAGCAGTTTTTCTCTGCGGGAATCAATAAAATACCGTGTTAATGAGCGAATATCCTGATATTCAAAGAACAACGTCTTGGACAAAGAACCGAATCCTTTTTCTAATTGACCCGTTACATGCATGATCATGATAGAATCGATCCCGTAATCCTCGAGAGGAGCTTCAGCATCAATCTGGCCGGCTGGCAGCTTAATCACCGAAGAAAGCACCTGTTTAAAATAGTTCTCCGCTTTTTCTCTTAGTATCTCTTCATCAATTTCCCCGATCATGTCTGCTTTTTCTGCCTCCTGATTGAGACTGCTTTTTTTGATATTGTGAGATTGGCCTTTGCCATGTCCCGTTTCATGTAAAAATGCACGAATCCGATCAGTAACACCGGAAGCAACTAACACTTGCGGCTTTCCTGACGTCCAGCCATGATATAGCGCCTGAATCCCACGATCTGTTTCCATGGCCACCATGCCTGTTTCTCTTTTCAGCATCCTTGCAGTTTCCGCATCAATTTGCATGCCCCCGTCTTTCCACAGCGGCCAGCACACTGAAAGAGTTTTTCCGTAACGCTTGTGCAGCTCTGCTTGGCCATTTCGATATTCGCTGAATGCATTCATAAATGCATTGGCCATTGCGTAATCAGCCTGTCCCGCGCTTCCTACTGCTCCGGCACCTGAGGAAAAAAGGATAAAGAAATCGAGCGGAATATCTTTCGTTGCTTCGTCAAGGTGAATCAGTCCTGCTACCTTCGGAGCAAGAACGGCTTGAACCTCTTCTTTCTTTTTCTTCATAATGAAATTATCTTTTATTAAACCGGCGCTGTGAATGATGCCATCTAAGTCTCCATAAACGTTTTGGGTTTCTTTTAATAAGGCATCAACCGTTTGTTTGTCAGCCAGATCAGCTTGTCTGTAAATCGCTTGGATGCCAAGTTTCTGTAAGGCTTTAAGCTTCTTCTTCTTCCTTTCATCAAGCGGAGAGCGTCCTGTCAGGATCACAACCGCGTCATTCGTTTGGTTTGCGATTTCAGTTGCAAAGATGAATCCAAGACCGCCTGCACCGCCTGTGATCAGATACACGCCTTTATCCTTCCATGGCATGTCAGCTCTTAGGTGCTCACCAGACACTTCTTTCCACTTGCTTACAAATCGCTTCCCTTGCCAGTGGCGGATATGCGTGTCACGCGGATAGCGTCTGTTTTCCTCCAATATTTCGAATAGGTCACCAGCTGACATCCCGGTCTCTATTTCGATCAACTGTCCTGTCAGTTTTGGATTTTCCAGTTCAGCCGTTTTGAGCAATCCAGTTAAGCCGCTTAATAGCTGAGGCTCATCCAAGGCAGGCACCGCCACTTGAATGAATGTATGTCCCCCTGTTTTTGAGTGCATTAGCTGTTTGATTTCTTCAAATAACTGTATGGCATAACCTTCAAACCGTTCATCAATTGTCTCTGTATCATGCTGCAGAACTGTACAGTCAAGATGATTTTGGAGGCTTTCCATTTGTTCTCCAACATCACAGACAACGACTTTATGCGTGTCGTACTCTATGAGCTCTTGCCTCTCTGCAGCACGTTCTTCCCAAATATGTTCGAACAATAGCGTGTCAGTCGCTTCAGAAGGATCTTCTTGACCTGTTTCTAACACTCTTGCAGAATAGCCCGTCAATCGCACGCAAACCTGCCCCTCTTCATTGCATAAATCGATATCAAGCTTCTGCATACGATCCCCGGCTGTACTGCCCTCGCTATATGTGATCCGCGCCCACATAGATGCCTCGCAGCCTTTGAAGATTTGGACATCCTGTATGGCAAAAGGCAGCATTGCCTTTCTGTCTTCTAAACTCGTAGCTCCTCCCAGCCTCAAACCGATAGATGCTTGAAATGCCGAATCTATCATGCTCGGATGCAGAATATAATGGTCTTCTGTATCAGAGATTACAGGAGGCATCGTCAATTTCACTAGAACTCCGTTTTCGCCGGCATATAGGCTGTCGATCGCTCTGTGGCTGTCACCATAATGAATACCCATTTCTGTATAAGCCTCGTAGCAATCAAAAGGTGACAGCGTCCGGCCATTATAGCTTGCCTTCAATTCTTCAATGTTGATAACCGGATTTTCACCAGCCTCACAAAGCACTGCACTCCCTTGCCCATATACAATCGGCGACTCCTCTGCGCTTTCAGGGTCCCGGCAGATTTCAAATGTAATCTCACCATTCTCCTCAGGATATAGACGTACATCGATATCTTTCTGCTGTTCCGTGACGGCGAACGGCCGGACCCAGACGATATTCCGGAGCCGGAATCCTGTCGGGAACTGATCCGCAGCTGCCCTTTCCACAGCTGCCCGAACCATCTCCAATAAAGCTGCGCCAGGTAAAACGTGTTCGCCCTTTATGACATGATCCTTCAAGAAAAATTCACGTCCTGTAAACGCTGAACGGAAGCGGACCCCCGATATGTCGGACACATTTTGATGCAGAAGAGGATGCAGGATGTGCCGCTCCTGTTTTGAACGATCAGTCTTTTTCTCCGCTTTCGGCACCCAATAACGCACCCTCTCAAATGGGTAAGTCGGCAGGCTGATCCGCTTTGGTTTGTTTCCCTCGTAAAGCAGCTTCCAGTCAACACCAGATCCGTTCGCCCACTGCTCCGCAATTTGATCAAGTTTTCTTTGCTCCAGCAATTTATGTACCGATACGGCGGGACGCGATGCTTCGCTTCCTCTTGACACGCGGCCTTTCCAGCAATGCTGAATGGTTTTTTGTCCTTCTATAAAAGCCTTCAATTGGTCGCTTAATTCTTGAATTCCGGATGCTAAGAAAGAAACCCGTTCTTCCATTGGTTCACGGCCTACCTGCAATGTATACGCCAAATCTCTAATCTGAATCCCATCATGAAGAAAATCCAAGAGACGTTTTACATATACACGGAGACGTTCTTGATTACGGGCAGAAAGCGGAATAACTGCGGATATGTCAGAATCTGAGGACAAAGAAACGTCCTGCTCCGCTGTTTGAGGAATATATTCCTCAAGGATAATATGTGCGTTTGAACCAGTTGCTCCGAAGGAACTGATACCAGCCCGCCGCGGATAAGGGACCTCTTCCCCATTCTCCTTGATAACAGGCTGCTTCCACGTTTCTGTTTTATGCTGTACATAAAATGGAGACTTTTCAAAATCAACGTACGGATTCAGTTCTTCCGAATGCAAAGAAGGCACAAGTTTTTGATGGTGAAGCTGAAGGGCAACCTTGCTTAAACCGCTGATCCCCGCGGCGGATTCGGCGTGCCCAATGTTTGACTTTACAGAACCGATTGAACAGAACTGCCGATCCTGCGTATATTGGCGGAACGCTTTCACTAATCCCTGTATTTCGATCGGGTCTCCTAAGGACGTGCCGGTACCATGGGCTTCCACATAACTGATCGTCCGCGGATCGATTCCCGTTTTCTCCAAGCATGTCTCAATCAGATCAGCTTGAGAAACAGGGCTCGGCACTGAAATGCCGCTTACAGTGCCCACATGATTCACAGCACTTCCTTTAATAACTGCATAAATGCGATCTCCGTCTTCCTCTGCCTGGCGCAAAGGCTTTAATAAAACCGCGCCTATACCCTCGGCAGGCACATAACCGTCTCCATCCTTTCCAAACGTACGGCAGTGTCCGTCAGTGGAAAACATATCCCAGACCCCATATGTCATATATTTATTCGGGTGCAAAGACAGGTTCACGCCGCCTGCTAACGCAACATCACACTCACCGTGACGTATGCTTTCCAACGCCAAGTGCACTGCGGTCAAAGAGGATGAACATACCGTATCGACAGCCATACTCGGACCGTGGAAATTACAAAAGTAAGAAACACGGTTGGCGATTTGCGCATAGTTGAGCGAAAGAGGAAACACATTTTCTGCTGATGCTTCTTCAGCTCCGACTAATGTATAATCCTTGTGCATGACACCGGCAAAAACTCCTACATGTTGCCTTTTATTTCGTCCTTTAGGCTTGGCCAACGTCTTTGGCGTATAGCCCGCATCTTCAATCGTTTCCCAGCATGTTTCTAAAAACAGCCGCTCTTGTGGGTCCATTGTCTCCGCTTCTCTTGGCGTGATTCTGAAAAATTGAGGATCGAAGCAGTCGGGATCATCAATAAATCCTCCCCATTTGGAAATGTCCTTACCCGAAGGAGATGTGATTCCTTCAAGTCGCTGCCAATCCCAGCGCGACTCAGGAATCTCGCTAACGCAGTCCTTCCCCTCTTTCAGATTGTTCCAAAATTCATGAATATTGGCTGCCTTCGGATACCTGCCCGCCAAGCCGATAATCGCAATGTCGCCTGCTGCCTCAATAGGTGCAGGACGAGAAGCTTCAACAGTCTTATGGTCGTTTATGCTGTCGGAAACCCGTGCTCTTTCATTCTGGCCAAGAGAACCAGCGGCACAAAAATGCTCAGCATATTCCTCGGCAAGAAACGCTGACAGCTCCGCTATGGTGGTATGCTCAAACAGAAGAGTCGGCGAAAGGCTCTCACCGATCTTATCACTGATCGTTTCTACCACCTCAAGCAAGCCCGATGAATTCAGTCCCATTTGGTAATAACCGACATGTTTTTCAACTTGTTCTACCGGCTTATTGATTTTCTCTGCGATTAATTGGCTTACGAACTGTTCAGCCCCACTAAAGGAATTAACGGGAGAAGATACCATGTCAGCAGGTTTATCACGCTCAGCATTGTCCGCTCTTGTCATCTGTGTCTCCTGTGCATCTTGATGTTTTCCGCTAATCAGCTCCGCTTCTCGCACCAATTTGCTTGTAAAGTTTTTCAACTCAGCCACTTTTTCTCCCGACGCATTAAAAAATTCAAGTGTTACATAAATCAGCTCTTTTTCCCGCCGGACGGAGGAGCGCTTAATTCTTGTCATGCAATCCGTTTGCAAAAGTGCAGAAGCTGAAAAGGATTCATAGAACAGAGGCAAATACAGCCTCTGTTCTCCTTTAAGCAAAGATGTGAGCAAATGATTGGCACCCACCCCGCTCCCGTCTATGAGAGTCGGGTGAAACATAAAGCCTTCTGCGTGAAGCATGGCTTCCGAACCGAGAGAAAGCTCAAGAAGGACGCCGTCTTCCTCTTCATAGATGCAGCCACTTGCTTTCATATATTCGCTGTGCACCAATTCCTGACGTCTGCATTGTTCATATACATCATCAAGCTGAACAACGTTCTGTGCAGATGCTTTGATTTGACTGAGATCCAGTGTTTCTTCAAATATGGCTGGGGAGTCTGCGTGCATGTCAGCCTTCATATAGAGCTTTTCTTCTGAAGCTTCTTTCCCATCACGTTTTTCAATTCCCTTGGCTGTGATTTGCCACTGTCCTTCTTTTTTCTCCGCGCATTGGATATTCAAAACAATTACTGCATCCTGTTCCGCCGTCAATGGCTGATAGATGGATAAATTCCGCAGCTGAAGCTCTGAGCAGGAGAAACCGTGTTCTCTGAATATCTGGTAGATTATATCGATATAAGCCAATCCCGGCAGGACATTTTGTCCGTAAACCACATGGTGATAAATAAACGGATTTTTTAACGATAATGTGAGTTGTTTCGTTATCTTTTTCACGTTAGACCTCCACCTCATAAGTATCCCATATGTTTGCCGCAGTCATTTTTGAAGTCTCCGCTTCCAGCTTTGGCTCGCCTGGCGAAAGCATTCGTTTCTTTAATTGAGGAGGCGATATTGGACTGCGCTTGATGGCGTGTTTTTCATCTTTTTCCCACGCCTCTACGATGACATGGGCATTCGTCCCCCCATCGGCAAAGCAGTTAATAGCCGCAGTAGGCTGCGAATCTGTCCATTTTTCCAGGGCTCGGCTGAACGTGATGTTCGCTTTCTGTTGATCGAAATGCGCCATCTCTTTTTCACCTGATAAAAATGGGACAAAGCGGCGCTCTTTCAGCATCAGCACAACCTTAATGAAGCTGGCGATCCCTTCAGCACATAGCGGATGCCCGATGTTCGGCTTGATTGAGCCAAGAGAAAGAGGCGATGAGTGCCCAGAACGGTACACTGATTGGATCGCTTTTAGCTCAAGGAGATCGGTTACGATTGAACCTGACCCGTTTGCCTCAAGGTAGCTGATGTCCTCTGGTTTTTTTCCGCTTTTGAAAAGCGCATCTTTCATGACTTCCTTTTGCGCCTCAAGATTAGGTGTTGCAGGCCCCGCCGTTCTTCCGTCATTATTGACCGAGGCCGCTTTCACGACAGCATATATGGTATCTCCGTCTTCCAGTGCCTGTTTTACGGTTTTTAGCATAACCATTCCGACGCCTTCACCTAACACAACTCCGTCAGCACGCTCATCAAACACATGGAAGGATGAATGCTTGCTTAAAATGCCGCGCCGGTCAAACAGCCTGTGAGAGGCATCTGAGCTCAGCAAACTGACACCGCCGACTATGGCGGATTGAATATCTCCGCCACGCAGCGCCTGAATGGCCATATTCATTCCGACCAAAGCTGACGAGCATGCGGTATCAACTACAACACTCGGGCCGCGGACATCAAAAAATTGTGAAAGATTAGCCGCTAAATAATTTTGGCCGACTGTCACGATCGGATTCTTGGCATGATCAAGGCTGGCTTCATCAGGTTTGTGCTGGCTTCTGCCTCCGATATAAACACCGACGGGCTTGCCCTTTATTTCCTCAGGTGTATAACCGGCGTGATACAAGAGTTTCAGACACTCTTCCAACACGAGCAGTGCTTGCGGATCCATCGCCCTTACGTCTTCTTCGTGAAGCAAAAAGAAATCAGGATCAAAATAGCTGACGCCATCAATCACGCCGGCATAATATGGCGTCTTACAGCCCCAACGCTCTGCCGGAATCGGGCCGATTGACGAACGCCCCTCGGATAGTAACGACCAATATGATTCCAATGTATCTGCTCCAGGGAATCGGCAAGAGAGTCCGACAACGGCAATACCTTCTGCATGAGAGTCCGGTGACAAAATCGCTGGCGCCTGAATCTGAGGTGTAAGAGCTCGATCCTCCGCAGGAACAGATACCTCCGCCTCTATTTTGTTCTCCAAAGGTGCTGATGCATCCGATATCCTGCCTCCGAATAAAGCGGACAGCCTTTCGGAATAAGAACCGATCAGCCAATCTGTGAATCTTTGAATTGTCGGGTATTCATATAGAATCGATGGATCGAGCGCTGCCTCTAATTTGCGGTTTATACGCTGGAGCACCTGTGCCAAAATGATCGAATCCACGCCATAATCCTGAAACAACCCGTCAATCTCGAAGTCTTCACGATCTATTCTCAGCTCTTCGGTAAACAGATCAACAAGCCAGGACTGTGTTTCAGATAATAACCCATCACATTTGGAAACTTCATCGGCCTCTTCAATGTCTCTGGCTGGCGGGCTCTGTAAAGCAGCTTCCTGCAAACCGCCCTCATGCGGTTTCCTCCTCTTCATCAGCAGTTCCGGCTCCCAGTTTGTTTGATTCGCCATCGCAGGGAGAACAACCGGTCCGAACATTTTCGATACAATTTGATCTAGAAAACGTAAGCCTTCTGAATTCGTAATGCTCAAAAAGCCGCTTTCCCGATACGCTTGATTTGTCACTTCACCCATACCGGTTTCTTTCCAGTTCGGCCACTGAACACTGATGATCGGCGCATGTTTCTGATGTGCTTCTGCAAAATAATCCATATAGCTATTGGCCATCGCATAGTCAGCTTGTCCCGCCGAAAGCTCCGGAATAATGGCTGAAACAGAAGAAAATAAGACAAAAAACTGTAAAGGCTCGTTACACACATGGCGATATAACGTTGTAAGACCTGACACCTTAGGTTCCATCACCCGCTGAATATCATCTGAAGTTTTTCGGATAAATGCCAGCGTATCCATATCCGTCAGACCTGCACAATGAATGACACCGCCAATCGGTCCTAATGTTCGCTTGATATGTTGCAGCGTTTGCTCAACCTGAGCATCATCAGATAACGTCAGCGACAGCATCTCCACCTGTACACCCTTCGCTTCCAGCTCCCGCACTGCCTGGATTTTCTGGGCAACTGATGTGTTCGAGGTGTCAAAACGAGTCCATTCCTCTCGCGGAGGAAGCTGTTCTCGTCCGGTCAGCACCAGTTTTTTCACTCCATAGCACTCTGCAAAATGACGGGCGCATAATAGTCCGATGCCTCGTGTGCCGCCTGTAATGAGAAGCACATGATCTTTCGGGAAGACCGCGCTCTGTTCCGTGGCCTTACCTGTTTCCGGATGAGCTTTTAGAAAAGCTTGATACCGTAAACCATCTCTGTAGCAAACCTCGGCATCATGAGAATCGGAATAAAACTCATCAGCGATCAACTTCGCGAGACGGCGATGATCAGTAACCTCCTCAGCATCCATATGCCTTGATATAAGATGGCTGTACTCGCATTGGAGCATTCGATACAACCCAGCCCGTGACGCGCCAGCCATCCGGACAGATGTGTTTTGAAACGATTCGAGCCCCTTCGTCACACAAAGCAGCCTGAGTCCCTCTTTATGCCCGAATTCAACCAGTCTTTGCACCCATTCAATCCAATCAAGCCGGGCCTCATCATCCTTACCGCATCCGATGACATCCACTAGGCCGTCAAACTCTTTCCAATCAATGTCTGACTGATCATTTTCTATCCGGCTCACATCTATTAAGAGATGATTCGGAAAATACGAAGACACTTCTGCTGCTAAATCTGCTGTCTCTTGATTGCTCAAAATGGCAACAGTTCTTGTCCCCGGCACTGCTGAGCCAATTGGACTCAAACTCCATTGTTTCGTCAAAAAGCATGCGGCGCGATCTTCAATCGCATTAACCAGTTCTTTTTTGTCTCTTTCTGAATGTTCCTTTGCCGGCACCCAATAGTGATCCTTCGCAAACGGATATGAAGGGAGGCTGATCAGGCGCGGTTTGGTCTCTCCGTATAATGTGTTCCACTGGATTGAGACCCCTTTGACCCATAAATCAGCAAGTTTGGCGTATTTTCTTTTTCTGATCCAAGCATCAAGTGCCAACGCCATATCTTCATCTGCTGTAAAAATAGTCTGGGTCTCTTTATTTCGATGAGACTGTCCCCGGAAAAATTCGTCTGTTTCTTCCTTACCGTCAACAAACGCCTGCAGGTTCTTTTCAAGTTCCTGCATCGTCCCCGCAACACACGCCAGACGCTCATCCATTTCTTCGCGCCCGACTTGCAGGGTGTAAGCGATGCGGTGCAAATCCTGATCTGTATATTTTTTATTGCGAATCGCCTCAAGCAATTGCGAAGCACGATCCATCAGCCTGCTTTTATTTTTAGCCGACAGCACCATTACGTTTGGCTGTTCTGTAGCCGTGTGTTCTGAATTGGCTTTTGGCATATATTCTTCAACCACAATATGCGCGTTTACTCCGCCAATCCCAAACGAACTGATTCCCGCACGGCGCGGAAGCTCGTTTCCGTCACGATCTGTGACAGACTTCCATTCCTGTTTTTCCTGAACGATATAAAACGGACTGTCAGTCAGCTGAAGATAAGGGTTAAGCGTCTCGCAATGCAGGCTTTTCACTAACGTTTTATGCTTCATTTGCAAAAGCACCTTGATCAAACCGGAAATACCTGCTGCTAGCTCTAAATGACCGATATTGCTTTTAACTGAGCCGATGCCGCAACGGTGATCCGAAACATCCGGCTGGCTCTCGCCTCTCATATTTGATAGTTCCTTAAACGCGGCTTTCAGCCCATTTATTTCAATCGGATCGCCCAATTCCGTCCCTGTTCCGTGTGCTTCGATATATGTGACAGTGCTTGGATCTATGCCTGCTTGGCGATATGCACGCACCAACAAATCAGCTTGTGCTTTCGGATTAGGCGATGTCAGGGTATTGGCTCTTCCGCCGTGATTTTCCGCTGTCCCCCGAATAACGCCGTAAATATGATTTCCGTCGCGCTCGGCATCTTCCAGCTTTTTCAACATGACCATTCCGACCCCTTCGCCTCTGACATAGCCATTCGCATCGGCAGAGAAGGATTTACACCTGCCGTCTTTGCTGAGCATCCCCGCCTTGCTGTAGCTAATATGCGCCTCCTCGGTTAAGATCGTATTCACGCCTCCAGCGATCGCCATCTCACAATCACCGTTTTGCATCGCAGTCACAGCACGGTGAATGGCTACAAGAGAACTGGAACAAGCCGTCTCTACTGGCTCGCTCGGACCATGAATATTTAAAAAATAACTCATTCTATTCGGGCCTACCGAAGGAATCATATGACCTGTAGCAGCATGGCCTTCAATTGGAAGATTCGCTCTATGGAATAGATCTTTATAACCGGTGTTTCCCGTACCGATAAAGATACCAGTCCCTGTACCCGAAAGGCTTTGCGGCGAGCAACCCGCATCTTCCAGTGCCTTCCACACGTATGTCATTAACAAGCGCTGCTGAGGGTCTACATAATCAGCTTCTCGCGGCGAAATACCAAAAAACAACGGATCAAACTCTGCGACACCATCAATAAACCCGCCCCATTTGATGTCGGTTTTATTGACGTCAGTGTCTGGGTTTCCATAATGCTCCCGCCAATCCCATCGATCTTTTGGAACTTCTGTGATGCTGTCTTTTCCTTCTTCTAGGTTTTTCCAAAATTCGTCTATATCCATAGCGCCAGGGAATCGGCCGCTGATGCCGACAATTGCAACCGGCTCAAAATCGGCAGCCTGCTTTTTGTTTCTTTCTGCTTTTGCAATAATAGGCTGTGTAAAGCGGCGCTTTCTACGTGATGTGATTTTCGGCGCTTCAGATGATTTTGTCTGTAACTCTTCCTGCCCCTCTGATTTTTCGAGCTCCTGAACCAGGGTGTCCTCATGTTCAGCAGTCAAATACTCAGCCAGGCTTTGGATGTTTCCATATTCAAAGAAAATGGTCGGCGTTAGCTCCAACTGAAATTCTTCGTTGATCTTGTTTGTAAAGGCCGTAAATGTAACGGAATCAAATCCGTATTCACTCAGCTCTGTATTGACATCAATATCGTCACTATTTACTTTTAAAATTGCACTGACCATGTTGCTTAATGATGCCTCCAGGCTGTTTAAACTGTGCAATGAGTTTGTTCTTTCATCTATGCCTTTAGCAGTAGCATCTTGATTCCATTCGCCCTGATACGCAGCAACTACATATTCAGCCAGGCTTTGGACGCTGCCATATTCAAAGAAAATGGTCGGTGTTAGCTCCAACTGAAATTTTTCGTTGATCTTGTTTGTAAAGACAGTGAATGTAACTGAGTCGAATCCGTACTCACTCAGCTCTGTGTTGACATCGATATCGTCAGTGTTTACTTTCAAAAGTGCGCCAACCATCTGGATTAAGGCTGCTTCCAATTTTCTAGTTTGTCCTTGATCCTGATCCGCCTTTCTCTGATCGTTCCGCTTGGCTTTCGATCCTGCGGAAAGCAGTTTTTGCTTCATTTTCTGAAGCTGTCCTTCCATCACAAAAACTTGCGGCTTATCAGATACTATCCCTTGATAAAATGCTTTCAAGCCACTATCTGTCGGCATCGGGACCATTCCCGTCGTTTTCAGCATTCTCTTTTCATCTTCAGCGCCGACTTGCATACCGCCTTCTTCCCATAACGGCCAATTGAAGGAAATGGTGGAGCCGAATCTCTTTTTTGATGCCGCAAGAGAACGGCGGTATTCAGCAAATGCATCCATAAACGAATTGGCTGCCGCATAATCGGCTTGTCCAGCGTTTCCTAAACATCCCGAAACAGATGAGAAGAAAATGAAAAAGTCCAATGGGAAATCCTTGCTGCATTCGTCTACATGTAACAACCCGCTCACTTTTGGCTGCAATACTTCTTGAAACTCTTCATTCGTTTTATGAATGATGAAGTGATCTTTAATGCTGCCTGCACCGTGAATAATTCCATTGAGAGTGCCATATCTTTCTTTGATTTCCTCAAAAAGATGACGAACCGCATGCTGATCACTTACATCAGCCTCTCGATAGACAACCTCCGCTCCGATGCTTCGAAGAGCCTCCAGCTCGTTTTCCTTATCCTCACTTAAAACAGATCGTCCCGTCAGCACAATAGTAGACCGGCCAGTTCGCTTGGCAATTTCCTTTGCAAACAGAAGGCCTAAGCTTCCTGCTCCGCCTGTGATTAGATAAACGCCTTCGTCTCTCCACGGCATGTGAAGCGTATCAGCTGAAGGAAGCACCATTTCCCTCCAGCCTTTCACAAAACGGTGTCCTGCCTCATATCGAATCTGTTTGTCAAATGGTCTCCGGCTGTCGTCTTTCAGCTTGAGGTGAAGGTCTATCATCTCTTCAGGTTTCTCAATTTCGATGACCTGAGCAGTCAGTTTGCTGAACTCTATTTCTGCTGTTTTAAACAGACCAGAAACGCCGGCAAACAATTGCTTCTCTTTTTCCAGCGGAACAATCGCTTGAATGATGATACGGCCTGCAGAAAGCTCACGGAGCTTGCCTTGCAGGAGTTCAAAAATGTTCTGCGTGTAACATTGATAACGTTCAGCAATATGTCCTTCAGCTTCATTCAGAGTAATCACACGGACATCTTTCATGTGGGAGGCAATGCTGTCTGTGACACTTCGTTCAGTTTCGAAGAGAACAATGATATGCTCCGTGTACGAAGGATCTTCGTCCTCTCGTTCTTCATTCGGTTTTTCCCACACCGGTTCAAGCATTAAGCGTTCGTGCCGTGATGAAGGCTTTGAAGGATGAACCTCTCCTTCTAATACTCTTGTTGAGAATCCTTTGATCCTGACACATACGTTTCCAATCTCGTCAATGACATCGATATCCGCTTTCTGGACACCCCCTCCGGAGCGGTCGCTGTCACTTAAGCGAGCATAAGCCCACATAGAAGACGAACAGCCTTTGATCACCTCAAGCTCTTCAAGCGCAAATGGCAAAATCAGCTTTTGATCCGCTAATTCCTGCATGATGCATATCGTTGCTGTCTGCAAGGCGGAGTCCATGATACATGGGTGCAGCACAAACTGTTCATTCGTTCCAGAAACGATTTCCGGAAGCTGCAGCTGCGCCAAAACCTCTCTGTTTCCTATATTCACATTCTTAATTCCTTGAAAGGCCGGACCATGGAACATTCCTCTGCTTCTGCCTTCTTCGTAAAATTGATCAGGCGACATCTTTCCTTTGCCGCAGCGGCGTGACATTTCAGCGAGATCTGTGACTGGCGTTTCGGCGGCAGATGCCAGCTCCGCACTGCCTTGACTATGAATAACAGGGTCGTCCCCGTCTTCCTGTGTACTATAAATGTCAAAGGTGATTTTTCCATCTTCTTCAGGAAAGAGACTGATATCCACTTGAGCTGAATGTCTGTCAACCACAACAGGCTGAACCCAGACTGTATGATTCAATCTGATTCTGACATCTTGGCCAATTTCACTTCCTGCCGCCTGGTTTATAGCCGCGTACGCCATTTCAAGGTACGCAACACCAGGAAGCACAGGCTTTCCTCTTACCACATGGTCTCTCAGGAAAAATTCGTCACCAGTGAAAACCGAACTGAATTTCTGTTCAGAAAAATCAGATGTATTCTGATGAAGCAATGGATGAATAGTGCCGATCCCTGTCTGATTTCCGGATAGCTGCGCCACCGGTTTGCGGTCATCCCGCGACGGCCAGTATCGTTCCTTTGCAAATGGATAAGTCGGCAGACTCATTCTGTTTGGGCGCTCACCCTTGTAAAGCTGCATCCAATCTATATGCGCTCCCTTGCTCCACATTTCTGCAAGCTTGTTTACTTTTCCTTTGGCCATCCACTTACGTATGAGTTCAGCGCTGTCCTCATCCTCCGTCAGCCATGAAACCTCTCTGGCATTGTGCTTACTTCCTTGAAAACAGCCTTCAATCGCTGTATTTCCATTGGTAAAATCTGTAAGCCTCTGTTTTAACTCATTTACATGATCGGCAATAAAGACAATGCGATGCTCCATCGCTTCGCGCCCCACCTGAAGGGTATACGCAAAATCAGGCAGCTGGCTGTTCTCAAGCCCTCTTCTTTCTAAATAGGCCAGAATGTCTTCTGCATACTCTTGCAGCCTCTCTTTATTTTTCGCCGAGATCGGGACGATGCAGGTTCCGTCTATCTTTCCCTTATCTGAATCCCTTTTGAATTGTTCAAAAATGGCATGGGTATTTGTCCCGCCAAGCCCGAACGAGCTAAGTGCAGCCCTGTGCGTTTTGATCTCACGGCTTAACGTTTTCTTTTGATCGACGACGTAAAAAGGAGAGCTGGCTAAGTCTGTATTTGGATTCGGCTCCTTATAATTGATACTCGGTGCAAGCTCTTGATGATAAAGACTCATCACGACCTTAATGCAGCCCGCAAGACCGGCGGCTGTATCTAAATGTCCGATATTGGTTTTCACCGACCCAATGCCGCAAAATTGCGTTTTATTTGTATATTGCCTGTAAACGTTTGTTAAAGCCGCCAGCTCGATCGGGTCCCCCAGCTTCGTTCCGGTCCCGTGTGCTTCTACATAGCAGATGGATTCAGGCTGTATCTTCGTTTGATTCATGACCTGTTGGACCACGTCAGCCTGGCCTTTAACGCTTGGAGCATAAAAGCCGACTTTGTCAGCGCCGTCGTTATTTACACCAATGCCTCTCAGCAAGGCATAGATATGATCCCCGTCCTTTACTGCATCAGCTGCTTTTTTCAGCAATACAACAGCAACGCCCTCACCGCCTATCATTCCGTCAGCTGAAGCGTCAAAAGCTTTAATATGTCCATCACTCGAAAAGTTCAGCCCCGGCTGATGCACATATCCGATATTTGACTCGGTATGCAGCGTTGCACCGCCAACTAAAGCATAATCAGATTCACCCGACAGCAGGCTTTTATAGGCAGAATGCAATCCAATCAGAGATGATGAGCAGTTGGCATGAACGAAATAGCTTGGCCCTCTCAGCCCGAGCTTATGAGAAATCATTGTCGGAATCGTCCCGCTCTGTGCAAGCACCCACGAAACATAGCCGTCCGGCGTCTCCAGGCTCTCTGTTGTATCTGAAGGCAGCAGCGCGCGATAAGAATTATTGCTTGCCGACATAAAAACACTGGTTTGCGGAATCTGTCTCGCAGCATAACCGGCATCTTCTATTGCTTTCCATGAATGAGTCAGCAGCATCCGAAGCTGAGGGTCCATAAATTCAGCGTCTTTAGGAGAGATTTGAAAGAAGCTTGGATCAAATCTGTCTTTCCCCTCAATTGAAGCTTTAGCCGGGACATAGTCGGCATTCTCCGCTATCTCCTTTGAAATGCCAAAGCGCTGAAGCTCTTCTTTATTGAAAAACGCAATGCTTTCCTTGCCGTCTCTGAGGTTCTCCCAAAATTCATCATGATTTTTTGCCCCTGGAAATTCACACGATATGCCAATAATCGCCACACTATCGTCATAATAGTCCGGGAGATCACTCATCTCGGTAGACTGATCTTCTATATGAGCTGCCGGTTCTGTCGGCATATGGTCACTTGCATCGCCCATTCGCTGTTCAGTGATGTACTGGCTGATATTTTTAATGGTTGAATACTCAAACAGGTCTGTGACAGAAAACTCACAGGATAGTTCATGTTTGATGCGATCAGCCACAGTGACCGCGAGAAGAGAATCCCCGCCCACATCGAAAAATCCGTCATCCCATTCAATGTCACTCGTTTTCAGCACTTCCTGCCAAATGGTAAAAACAGTATCCTGAATGTTCTTAGGAGAGGTCTGCCTTTGCTTTAGCTGCTCCCCTGATAAATCGATATTCTTAAGGCTGTTTCTATCTATCTTTCCGTTCGGAGTTAACGGCATATGATCAAGCTGAATAAAATAAGAAGGCACCATATAGGCAGGCAAAGCGTTTTTCACAAAATGACGCAGCTCTCTCGCTGTGAGAGAAGCATTTGCATGTTTAGCTGTATAATAGGCAGCTAGGTTATCCATATCTGCGACCACAACGCATTCCAGAATGCCAGGATGCTCACTAAGCCTGCTTTCAATATCACCAAGTTCAATACGGAATCCGCGGATTTTTACTTGATTATCGATGCGGCCTATATATTCAATTCGCCCTCCCGGAAGCCAGCGGGCCATGTCTCCCGTTCTATAAAGCTTAGACCCAGGCTCAAAAGGGTTGTCAATGAATCTCGAATCCGTTAATTCTTCCTTTTTGTAGTAGCCCTTCGCCACACCGTCTCCTGCAATGCACAGCTCACCCGGGACACCTGCCGGCACTGGCGCGAGCTGAGAATCCGTAATATAGATTTGTGTATTGGCGATTGGCCTTCCTATCGTGGCATGAGAGCATTCATCGTTAATGCGCTGAACCGCTGACCAGATAGTTGTTTCGGTTGGCCCGAACATATTCCAGGCTTCGCTGCCCGTATGCAGGAAATATTGTTTTAATGTCTCAGGCAATGCTTCGCCTCCGCATAAAATTTTCACGCTCTCTTCATTTTCCCAGCCTGAATAAAAGAGCATCTTCCACGTAGCAGGGGTTGCCTGCATCACTGTCGGTTTGATCGTGCGGATGTCCCGTTTCAGTTTTTCAACGTCTTTTGTATGCTCCGTTTGACAAATATAGCAGTGTGCGCCCTTTATTAAAGGCAAAAATAATTCCAGAGCTGCGATATCAAAACAGTAGGTTGTGACAGCAAGCATTTTATCCTCTGCCGTAAGACCTGGTGTTTCCCCCATCGAAACGAGAAAGTTTGTCAAAGCTTTATGCGGTATCATGACACCTTTTGGCTTTCCTGTGCTGCCGGATGTATAAATGACATATGCCAAGTTCTCTGGCGTGACAGTGCGTGTAAGCACTTTTCGATCAGAGGCTGTTTGAGCAATTTCATCCCAATCTTGATCTAAAAGAGCTGTTGTGACACCGTTCCAACTCAACGTATTTACTAATTCCGATGTCGTCAGTGTAATGAAAACTTCACTGTCCTCAAGCATGTATTCTAAGCGTTCAGCCGGATAGGACGGGTCTAGCGGCACATACGCTCCCCCAGCCTTGAGGATCGCTAATAAGCCCACTAGCATGTCCAGCGATCGATCCACATAGATCCCCGCCAGACGGTCAGGACCCACTCCATGCGCCTGCAAATAAATGGCCAGCTGTGTGCTTCTTTCATCAAGCTCCCGATACGTCAATGTTTGACCTTCATAGCTGACAGCCGCTCTATCAGGCGTCTTTTTCGCCTGCTGCTCAAACAACTCATGAAAAGTGATATATGGATACGTTTTTCCTGTGGCGTTCCATGTTTTGAGAATCATCTGCTTCTCTGCCTCAGGTAATAAAGAATACTCTTTTAAAGGCTGAGAAGGATTCAACATCGCCTGCTCTGTTACATAAACAAAATGGTCGAACATGGCGGATATAGAAGCCGCATCAAACAGCTCAGTATTGTACTTGATGTTCAGCTCCATTTTTTCTTCTGTTTCCCACAGTTCAAATACTAATTCGTATTCGCCCTCTTGGTGAATATACTCAACGAAATCGACAGAAAAGAAGTCAGCATAGTGGCTCAGCAAGCTTTGATAGCTTCCGGATTGAAGAAAATTCTGATAGAAAAAAGCGGTTTGAAATACCGGTGAACCTGCTTGACTGCGAGGAATATTCAGATCCCTCACCATTTTTGGAAAAGGATATGCTGCATGATCAAGCCCATCCAATATCGTTAATTGCAATTTTGATATAAAGCTAGAAAAAGTGTCTGCCGGGTTCAGCTCACTCCGAATCGGGAGCATATTGAGAAAATGTCCAATGGCATCATCAAATCTTTCTTCCGGCCTCACCATGGCCGGCATGCCGACGATCTGTTCCTTTTGGCCGGTGTAACGGCCAAGCAGCATCATATAGCAGCTTAAGAATACCGTCGTGACATTTACAGAATGCTCTTTCGCAAACGTTCTGACCTGATTCATGAAGCTGCTGGACAGCCGCCTGGTGTATGTATTCTCTCTAAACTCAGAATCGACTGAACTTGCGCTGACATTAGGCAGCTGAAGATTCGGCAAAGTTCCCGATAGCTGTTTCTGCCAATATGTACGGTGCTTCACACCGTCTTTGCCGGCAAGCATGTTTTTCTCCCATGCCGCAAAATCATGATAAATGACAGGAGAAACAGCTTTTTCCGGCTGCTGTCCTTTTAAAAGAAGCTGATAGGTATCAAACAGACTGCGTATAAATGTGACAGACGAAACTCCGTCAAAAATCAAATGGTGAATGACAACTAATAAAAAATGCTCTTGTTCAGATCTGGAAAAGCTCATGACACGCACTAACGGGCTGTTTTCCTTTACATACGGTTCCTTTACTTTCTTTCTAAGAAAAGCAGGAATATCAGACTCTTTCATACTTGAGATATTTTCTGTCTTGATTTCAATTGAAAGTGCTGGCTCATTTTTAAGAAATGGCACTCCGTCTTTCTCTTGGATGACGTGCTTTAAGATTGGGTGCTGATTCAATACAAGGCCGAAAGCCTGCTGTAATGTTTCATGGTGAAGCCCTGACGAAAATTTAAAACAGAGAGGTACGTGATATGCACTTTTTTCGGGTGACATTTTTTGCAATGTCCATAATCCTTTTTGAACCTCAGAAAGAGGCTGAAAAGTTGCCTGACTCCTTTCCGGTTCGGTTTTATATGTGTCAGTACCCTTATTTTGGTCAGCAGACAAGCTGCTGAGGTCTTCATGTTCTGATAGATAGCTGGCTAAGCGTTCAATTGTAGGATATTGATGTATCTCTCTGGCTGTTAGTTTGATATGGTAGTTTTTCTCGATCGATCGAATGAGCTTCATCATCTTGATAGAATTCACACCAAGACTTTGGATATTTGCATTTGGCTCCACCCAATCGCGGGAAACGTGCAGCTCCTCAGTCAAACAGGTGAGCAGATGCTTCTGTATTTCTTCCCTTACTCTTTTCACCTGGTCTGCTTGCTGTATCTCCTCATCCTGGACTGCATCGTTCATCCGATTGGGTTTATGTAGCAAGTGGTCGAACTCTCCATTTTCAAATGAAGTTTTTAGCTGGGTGCGCTGGATCTTTCCGATAGCCGTTTTTGGAATCTCTTCTTTTTGTACAGGCAGCAAATATTCCGGGGTGACTCCGATCACCTGTGAGACATGGGATTGTATGTTTCTAAGAAGCTGAGACATCTGCTCATCATTTAATTTTGCGGAAGTAACAAAGAAGATAGCCAGCTGATCTGTTGAATTCTGGCCCAGACGGACAGCGCAAGCAGCAGTATAAGAAGTTTCAATTTCAGATAATTCTTCAACTGCAGACTCAATTGCATGACTGTAATAATTAATGCCGTTAATGATAATTGCATCTTTCGTACGGCCTGTTATGGTTAAGCGCCCGTTTCGCAAAAAGCCAAGATCTCCGGTTTCAAACCAGCCGTCTTCTGTAAACACACTCTCATTCAAATCAGGCCGCTGGTAATAACCGCTAGTAACAGAAAGACCCGAGACTTGAAAACGGCCGATCTCGCCCTCTTCAACCAATTCATTATGGTCATTCACAATTCTCATAGAGAAGCCGGGGATAGGAGAGCCTATTTCAACAAAATGATCATCATCACTTGTTCCAGCCCGGGTAAATTCATGAGAAAAAATAACACCCGATGAAGTTTCGGACATTCCCCATGCAGGTCGGATGGCGTCAGCAGGCAGTCCATGTGGTTCTAAAAGCGCAAGTATTCTGCGCCCTACCTTGGCTACCATTGCTTCACCGCCATTGAGCATGTATCGCATTGAAGACAGATTCCATTTCCTATCTTTTATTTCTTCTGCAAAATCAGTAACCAGACCAAACGCAAAATTCGGCGCCCACGTAACAGAAGCTCGGTAATGATCAATCCAATCCAGCCATTTTAACGGCTCCATTAAGATTGTTTCACTTGAGACGTTAATTTCCTGACAGCCAAGATAAACATCCCGCAAATGCAGCATTCCGATTCCTCCGACATGGTCAAACGGCATCCAGTTAAACGTAATATCCTCTCTGGTGAAGCCTTGCATTTGAATAATCCCTTTCACCATGCTCATAATATTACGATGATTAAGCATAACTGCTTTGGGCGTTCCCGTACTGCCTGAAGTCAGCAATAAAAGCGCTAAGTCTTCGGGACTGGATTGATGCCAATCTGTGTCCGCTTCAGCGCTGAGCAGATCCTCTACAGCAATTGCCCTGAACCCTTCAAGCCCTTGTTCTTTTGCCCAATCGAGCATTTCCTGGTGCATCCCCCGATCCGTAATCACCGCCGGCTTGTCAAGAAGCGTCCATGCGTCTTTCAGCTTTTGGGTGCCGCTGCTCGATTCAGCATACGTTGGCGGAACGGCTAACGGAGCCGGAACAATCCCTGTTAACACGCACCCCCAGAACGCAGGGAGAAGCTGTGAATTGTCACCAAGCTGCAAAATCACGTTTTGTTTTGCTTTCAGGCCTGATTGGCGAAGCCCCTTCGCAATGCGCAGTCCATCATCCCATAATTGTCTGTATGATTGGTAAACTTCAGTTCCATCCGGCTGCAAATAAATGATTCCCTTTGTATCCCCAAGCTCCGCCGCCGTTCTGTATAAAACTTCAGGTATTGTTGCCGGCTGCTTTTCAGATATATGTAAAGGCTCACCATGACTGACAGAAGGATTAGCCAATATGCGGATATTATCATTATTTCTCATCACGCTGCCTCCATTTCACCTGCGAAATTTTTATATATTTCAGTTAATTCCCATATAAACCTTTGATTCTACTTTTGACTTCTTCATGATGAAATGTTTTCTCATGCATCATCAATTCCTGTTCAATGACGCGCGGCAGCTGATCGCGAAGCGGGGCAACTAAATGATCTTTCAGTGTAACCAGTGAGTTTCTCGGCTTTTCCGCCAGTTCTTGCGCCAGCTCCACTGCATAATCTAACACTTCTGCACGGGGCAGCACCTTAAAGGGAACCCCTCTTTTTTCAAGATCAGCTCCGCGGTAGCTGCCCGCATTCAATAATATTTCCTGGGCCAGGCTGAAACCCAGTTTTTTAGGAACGATAAAGGTAGCGCCCATTCCAGGCGTAAATCCGTATTTCATAAAATTAGCCGTATACACGCTTTCTCTGCTCAGAATGACAATGTCAGCAAAGAGCCCCATGACAAAGCCGCCTCCAATTCCATGGCCCTGCATTGCCGCAATAACTGGAATCTCACAATCCAGCGCCAGAGAATAAAGATTGTCATCTGTGAACTTGGTCAATCCCTGTTGAATTCGTAGCAGTCCTTCTTGCGTTCCTCCTGAAGCAAAATAATTATCATATCCTGTCAAAATGACCGCTTTGTATTTGGGGTTCTGCCGTATGTATTCAAACGCTTGAATTAAACCGTCTGTAAGTTCTTGTGAAAACGCGTTTTTATGAGTGCGATCTTGCATCTTTACCTGAATAATGGCAGGTTCAATTTCGATAAGCTCTACAACAGAATGCGTCATGATGTCCTCCTAACGGTTCTGATTGTCATTTTTAAACGGTTACTGATCCTCCCATGGGAATTGTCCTGTTTCAACATACCTGATGATTCCCATTTGGTTTTGAGGATCAGAAAACATGTTTTGATTTGCAGTTAAAGCGGTGGCTTTCGCACGACTGACTTGATGATCAAGCGAGCTCATAAACTGTTTATAATGTGCGATTCCTTTTTTATTCAGCCTCCGCAAACGCAATAAATGCTTTCTCAGCAGCACGTCACTTTCAGCATCATAAGCATCTATTAACCCCCATTCACTGGCTTCCTGAACGGAAATCGGCTTCGTCATAAGCGTCATATAATGCGCTTTCTGCCGGCCGATACGGTGGATCAGAAACGGTAAAACACAAGCAGGGTACAGGCCGAATAGCAGCTCAGAGAGACTGAATGACGCCGTCTGATCAGCAATGGCAATATCTGTGGCAGATACAAATCCAAGACCGCCGGCATTCACTTTTCCCCTGACATGCGAAATCGTGACATAAGGGCCGGTCTGCAATTTCAGCCACAAACCATAGAGAGGCTCTTGGGAGCTTGCCTGTTTTCTGCCCCTTTTCAATTCCTGATAGATTTCTTGAAAATCAGCTCCGAAACAAAACACCTCGGGAAGCCCCTCTAAAACGACAACCGTCACCGTTGATGTTTCACATTGGTTTAACACTTGCAAGCATTCTTCTATCAGCGTGTCATTAATCGTATTATTCGCTTCAGGACGGTGAAAGGTAATATAGCAAACCGACGCTTGAAAGCGGACCTTTATCGTTTGATAGGTCACGAGATCCACCTGTACTTCCGATGAAACTCAGAAATTTCTTCTAAAAACAAGCGCGGCTTCTCTTGAGTGGACTGCATGATGCCCGGTACCATCTCAAAGTCCAGCTTTACATTGCGCGTCCCAAACCGCACCATCCCGCTCCCCTTAAACAATAGCTCATACTCTTCCATGGAGAGCTGATACCGGCGGTCCAAATGCTTCTCAATACCAAATGTTCGCTGACGCTCCTGGCCTTGCGGAGTTGTAATTCCGCTGTAAAATTCAGAACAGCAGCCGGATCCGTAGGAAAAACAGCCAATTCGTTTAGGGGAATCAAACCTCCCTTGGTCTATCGTGCTGGCCAATGCCAGAAACAAGGCTGCCCCCATAATATTTCCAACCCGTTGACAGTAGTTTAACCCTGGTTTTACCCGAGTTAAAAAATCCGGCTCAATCCCGGATGTTTTCACCTTCGCCACCTTACGCATCATTGTCCGGTGCGCACCTTTCACCATCCCGCCAAAGGGCGTATGGTAAGCAAGATATTGAAACGTGTCCTGATAATTGGCACCCGGTACACGCTTTTGATATTCCAGAAAGGTCTGTTCGCAGCAATCCAAATATGACATTAAAGACAGATCAGAATCTCCCGCTTCACTGTCGGGAATGGGGCGGCACGTGTCCATCACTTCATAGCCGTAATAACCATTTGCTCCGGGATCTATTTGAAACACCTCGGGATTTTCGCCAACTAAAACGGCCACCGCTCCCGCTCCGGCGCTCGGTTCCGCATAAGACCAATCTTCGCTTAAAGCGTCTCCGCCCTCAGCGATTAAAAAACGTGAAATATCACTGGCGATAACCAGTGCTTTGGCACCCGGAGAAGTCTGGGATAATATAAAATTCACCGCCATCTGAAATCCTGCTGTCCCTGAATAACACGCCTGTTTAACCTCAAACAAACGGCAGTTGCGGTTGAGACCTAAATATTCATGGATATATGTACTTAACGATTTCCCAAAGTCGATCCCGGATTCAGAGCAAGTGATCAGCAATTCAATCCGGTCCTTCTCTGCTTCAGATAAAGAATCAATAATCGGCTTAGCTGCATTGACTCCGAAGGTCACGGGGTCTTCATAAGGCAGTGCTACCGCTTTTTCTTTCATTAATAAGTTTTCAAATCTCGCAGTATCTAAGTGTCTGTATTTGGCCAGCTCCATGACATCAAGGTATGCCGTTCCGCCAAAGACATTCATCGCTTCTATTCCGGCTGAAACCATTTATGATTCGCCTCCACATTTCTCAATGTTTTGTATACAAACCGCGGTGTTCATTCCGCCAAACCCCATGCTTAAGCTCAGCGCATTTTTGATGCGGTATGAAATCGATTTCTCATTTACCCAATGAAAGGAATCATCGATTGGATGATCCAAATTCCTGCTCGGATGCAGGGCAGATTTTTTCATTTGCAGCAAAACAGAAATAATCTCTACGATGCCCGCCGCACTAAGCCCGTGTCCGGTTATCGATTTTGTTGCATTGATATAAGCATGGGAAAGCCGGCATGCACGGAGCGCCTTTAATTCTATTTCATCTCCAATAAAAGAGCCTGTTCCATGAGGATTAATATAATCAATATCTTCTGGTAAAAGCCTGGCACGCTCCAGTGCCTTCTGGATGACATGAATCTCTCCTTCTAATGAAGGATCAGGATTCCGGTTTCCGTCCAGTTTGATTGACCAGCCAGACAATGCTGCATAAGGTTTGATACCTCTTCGTAATGCCGTCTCCTTTCGTTCTATTACCAATGCACCGCACGATTCTCCATAGATAAACCCGTCTCTGTTTTGATCGAAGGGACGGCACGCTTTTTCAGGTTCATCAGCATATTTGTCCGTCCCCATAGCGCCTAAAGCCCTTAGCGCCTCGCATTCCATATAAGAAAGATCCATTAAAGCACCAAGTGCTATGCAAGTATCAACTTCGCCTGACAGGACTTGCTGAATCGCATGAATGACTGCTAACTGGCCGCTGGCCGAGGCACCTCCCACCGTATATGCTAATCCCGTGATGCCAAACTGATCTGTACATATCCCGCAAAGATCGCTATCCATGAAAGACAGGCCATACCCCGGCGAAATAAAACCGGAGCGGTCTTGATACCTTTCATAAACTTCAAAGTTTTCTCTCTGCTGAAAATTTGACCCGCCAACAACCAGTCCGATACGTGAGGAATCTGCATCGTCCAATTCAGCCTCCTCCCAAGCCTCTGTGAGAGTTACCAATGCAGCGCGGCTGGAAAATGATGCTTTTCGCAACATTTTTTTAGAGAGTCGGTCAGGATAAGACAATGACGCAATTTCGGCTCCGATAAACCGGCTGTCTTTTTGTCTGCCTGAACGCTTCATGACATCAAAGGCATGTCTGCCGGACAAGAGCGAGGAAGCAAAGTCCTCTTTCCCTTGACCGATAGAGGCCGTAACGCCTACACCGGTCACCACCGCCTCAGGCAGATTGCACTTTGTCATAAAGCACCTCAGCTAATTCACCGATGTTTTTCACCCCGGATAGCTCAATGCGGGGGATTTTTAACGATAAATCCTCTAGCACCATCGTGATAATTTCAGCTCTGTCTACAGAGTCAGCTCCTAGCTCAACTAACTGATCTTCAGGCTCAAATCTGTGTCCGTCTAATTCAGGAAGCACCTCGCAAATATTGGTGATTAGTACTTCAAAGATTCTCTGTTTATCCATAATACGCTCTCTCCTTCGAGGAATTATTTTAATGATTTTTATAGGTGTATTTTCACAATATTCAAACTTTCATTTTTATGTTGTCTGTTTCATGCGGCGGCTGATACATCGATTGCATCCGTTCATGAAGCAATACCGCCGTTTCTGTCATTAATTTTTTCCCGATTTCATCCACATGGCGGTTTCGCCAATTTTCTAATTGCGACCCTTTAACCCATTGATTAAAGGCTCCCAGCGCGGGACCGCAGTGAATTTGATAATCAACCTTCGAATGTTCGCTTCCGCTGATTGCCAATTTTGAGCTGTATCTGAAGTACCATCGGAAAATCAAAGCCATTTTATGCTTCGGATTTTGTTCAGCCTTCTCAATGTCTGCAGCGGGATAATGCAATGCAATATCTTTATATATGTCTTCTATACTGCGTTTAAAGTATTTCTCCTCAAGCTGGGCCAGCATCTTTGCATCCAGCTCACGTATAGACCCATACCGCTGATATAGTTCATATAACTTGTTTGCCCGTGCGGGAAAGAACACGCCTTTCTTTAGCACCTGCACTTTACTGCCCGATTCAAACATATCACCTGCAGGCGCATAGGCTGTATCTTGTACATTCATCTGCTGAAGCAAATCCTTTACTTTATCACTTGTTGCCGCCTCAACCGTACATTGATTGATTGAGCCTGTTAGAATAAAATCAGCTCCTAGCATAAAAGCCGCCATCGCTGCCTCAGGTGTTCCAATTCCTCCAGCTGCACCAACTCTTATTTTTTTCCGAAATTGATATTTTTTCATCATTTCGTCTCTTAAAGATGTCATCGCTGGCATCAGGCTGTATGCTACACCGCCATCTGTATGACCGCCTGAATCAGCTTCTACACAAATATCGTCAGCCATCGGAATGCACCGCAACAACTCAGCTTCGTTCATAGTGATTTTATTTTCTCCTAAAAGCTTTTGCAGCATATTCTCAGGCGCAGGACTCAGAAATGATTCTGCAACTTCCGGCCGTGATATTTTTGCTATGAGACGATTTGAGCATATAACGTCACCATTTTGATTTCGTTTCACTCCTTTTGCTCGGTACCTTACTAATGCAGGAGTGACACTTAAAAATGCTGAAGCCTCCACAATGCTCACTTGATTCCTCAATAAAAGATCGATCATTTTTTCTTCTGATTCAGTATGTTTCATATTGTGGACCAGATTGATGCCATAGGCTTGTCCTTTCCCTAATTCACCTTGTATAGCATGGATCGCATCTTCAACCTCTTTCAGGCTCAGACCTCCTGTGCCAAAGAACCCCATCATTCCCGCTCTTGACAGCTTTACTACCATTTCTTTCGAAGCAATCCCGCGGTACATTCCTCCTGCAAGATAAGCATATGTAAGATGATAATCTTGTTTAAATTCAGCACTTCCTAAAGATTCTGCCGTAATCCCAGCTTGAACATTGCGTTGCTCCTTTAGATTCGCACTGATCGCGGGGTTCTTTTTCGGTATATATGTCAATGGTTCAGCTTCATTTTTAATCCGATGAATGAGACCGGTTAAAACAGTTCCAGGCCCAATCTCTTCAAACTCCATTTCTCCTCTTCCCATCAGGAAACGAATGCTGTCCGTCCATTTCACTGTGTTGTCCATTTGTTCAGATAATGTATCTTTTAATCTGTCTTGATGGTATGGCTCTGCATAGACATTGGAGATAACCGGGATCGCCAAAGGTGCAAACTGGAATGAGTCAATATATTGCTTAAATACCTGTTTGGCTTCATTCATATATCTGGAATGAAAAGCTCCGCTCACATTTAATGGATGAAACAGCTTTACATCCTTGGTGTTTTCAAAAATAGCCCGAGCTTTTTCAATCTCTTTTTTCGGCCCAGAAATCACAATTTGCCGGGGCGTATTTTCATTTGCCACATCAATGTCCTGAAGACGGTGCTCTTCTAAAACGGCTGTAACTTGTTCCTTACTCAGGCCGATCACAGCAGCCATTCCGCCCCCTGTAATTCGTCCCATCAATTCTCCTCTTTTTTTGACGAGCCTTAATCCGGTTTCAAAATCAAAGGCACCGGCTGCCATCAGCGCATTGTATTCTCCTAAGCTGTGTCCTGCCGCAAAATCAGGTTTTCTGCCGGTCTCCTCCACTCTCTTCAAGTAACTGAGTGCATTAACAACGTACAAAGCCGGCTGCGTGTATTCAGTATGATTTACATCCAAATAGGATTTTTCGGTACATAGCTTCTCTATTGAATAGCCCAATATTTGATCTGCTTGATCAGTCAAATGCTGATATTGTTCAAATAGGCCTTGTCCCATCCCCTTTTGCTGGGAGCCTTGCCCTGGAAAGACATATGTAATCATCTTGTAAACTTCCTTTCTGGTGTACGGAAATACTCAACCGTATTCAGATTTTTCAGCTCCTGATGAAATGGTGTTATGATTGAGCAGCAACGGTCAGCTGAATCACCCGGAATCAGCTGTTTCACAAAAGCAGCTAAGGTGCCGGATGGCCCTAAATCGATAAACTTGCATGCATGCTGGCTTTCCAAATATCGAATCGCTTCACGAAACATCATTGGCTTTCTGACCGCATTCCAAAAGAAATTCTCGTCCATTACGTGAAGGCAGCTTCCCGTTAAGCTCGATACAATCGGTATTGACGGTTTTTTAAAAGATTTTGATCTTAAAAATTCTGCATAGGCACTCTCTGCCGGATCAATAAGCGAAGAATGAAAGGCATAGGACACAGGAAGCAGCTGGAAAAGAATCTGCTTCTCCTTTAAATCCTCCATAATCCTCCTTATATGATCTTCTTCACCAGAAATGACGAAGTGCGAATCATAATTGATAGAAATGAGTTCACTATTTCCAAACAGTTGATGATGATCATTCAGCAATTGCGGTTTGTCAAGAATGGCCAGCATTTTTCCTTTATCGCAGGAATTTTGGATGATAATAGCCTGTTCAAGTACGCAATCCAGTATATCCTCTGCGTCTGACACACCAGAAACTGCCGCTGCTGCGAATTCTCCCAGACTTGATCCCAATACGTAATCAGGAGAGATTCCCCTATCTTCCAAAACCTTATATAAGGAATACTCAATCATAAAAATGGCGGGGTGGGAAAAAAGAATACTGTCAAACGGATCTGACATACGTTTACCTGGATGGTAGATTTCTTCAACAATGGATGTGCCAATTCGCCGTGCTGCAATGTCATCCATTTCAAGCATAGATTGGCGAAACACGGTATTTTCCTTAAATAGTTCTTTCCCCATGTGATAGTATTGGGAACCTTGCCCGGAAAACATAAAAACAAGCGGTTCATTCATGTGTATAACCTTCTTTTTTTATATTTATGACGGCTATTGGATTTCTTATTTCCATGTATGTTGTAAAGCACATAGCAGCGATTGAAATGAAATTAATAAATGGAAAAGACATATGTGAAAAAGTAAAGGAGATTCAACTTGGAAGGATTGCTATTGGTGCTCTGGATGCGGTTCATTTATGATGTGATCGTAGATGTATGTTGATATCTCAAAATTGATGTAACATGATAACAGGATCAGCAAAGAACATCGACTCTATGATTGGTGGGTGAGGTTAAAAAATGGACCATCTAGATGTGGGAGCGATGGTTTGACAGACCGGCTGACATAGTTCAAATGTCTAACTTAATTTATCAGCCTCTTTATGTAACAGTATATAAAGTTATTCAATTAGAAACAGTGTCAATCGAACGATTGAATCTTTAAAACTTTATACCTTAAATGAAAGGAAATCTGTGTTTAGACCTGATTGATGAGGTACACGGCCATAGGGGCAAATGCTTTAGCGGGGCATTGCTTCCGCATCTTTCTTTATGCGATGAATTAACCCAGTTAAAACATTTCCAGGCCCTACCTCCTCAAACTCCATATGGCCTTTTTTCATTAAGTATCTTATGCTGTCAGTCCATTTCACTGAGTGATTAATTTGATCAGCCAGCGTCTGTTTCATGAATTCGTATGTATACGGTTTGGCATACACATTAGAAAGAACCGGGATAGACGGAGGCGAAAAATAAAAGGCATGAAGGAACTCCTCGAATTCTTCTTTTGCCTTATTCATGTATCTGGAATGAAACGCGCCGCTTACGTTTAAGGGGAGTACCATTGTAACTTCAGTCATCGCTTCAAAAAGAGATGCGGCTTTTTCAATCTCATCTTTTTTTCCTGAAATTACAATTTGATATGGGGCATTCACATTAGCGATATCAACATCATGTAAATGATATTCTTTCAGAGCCTTTGCAACCTGCTCTTCATTTAGTCCCATAACAGCTGCCATACCGCCGTTGCTTATCAGACTCATCAGTTCGCCTCTTTTTCTGACAAGCTGTAAACCTGTCTTAAAATCAAAGGCTTCAGCTGCAAATAACGCATTGTATTCACCCAAGCTGTGCCCGGCGACAAAGTCAGGTTTAACTTCTTCATCCTTGATTTTTTTCATATAGCTTAGTGCGTTTACCACATATAACGCCGGCTGAGTAAATTGCGTTTTGTTTAAATTGGAATAAGGATTTTCCAGGCAAAGACGTTTGATTGAATATCCTAAGATCTCATCTGCCTGATCCGTCAGTTCTTTAAATTCATCGAATAGGCCGCTGCCCATTCCCTGTTTCTGTGAACCCTGACCTGGAAAAACATATGTGATCATTCTCTCAAAGCCACCCTTCCGATTAGTAGATGTGTTTCACTTCTGTATGACTTTATAATAGTGATGACCGGATAAATAGTAGCATGTTCATGTTGATGGTAACCTCTGTAAATATTATCCGTCAAGTTAATTTTTCCTACAGTTTGCTCGATTATTTTTCTGCTTTTTTCCATTGAGGAATAAAGGATCAGGAGATATAACAGAACATAAGAAAAAAGACCCGGATTACGTATAGGGCGCCATATCATGATAATGCGCTTCATTTTCTTTCAAATGAGTTTTCAAAATAAATAACACCCATCTATGTAATCATTTTCGAAAATAAAAATCATTTAGATATTCGAAGAAAAATAGGATAATAGATTCAGAAGGATTATTTAAAATCAAAAATACCTTTTTGGTTTTTACGAGTGCGAAATTTCACAAAATATTCTTTCTTATCAATTTGAAAGTAAATATTATGCTGATAAAGATCCTTTATCGAATGGCCGGGCGATTTGCCAAATGAGTGACCAGGATACACCCGTACATGGGGTGAAACCTCCGACTTTATTCTTTGAATACTATCAAACATCTCTTCCGCAGAGCTGCCATCATCCTCACATATGCCGCACCCTTCTGTAAACACCGTATCTCCGGTAAAAATACTCTCAGAAAACAAATAACACATTCCACCGGCAGTATGCCCCGGTGTGAGAAGGCATTGTGCTCTTGTGTTTCCTATGCTGATTGTCTGATGATCATCTAGGCTAATTAAATTTCTGCATCGGAATTGATAATAATCAATTTCTTTTTTTGACATATAAACTTGAGCGTTAAACATCTTCGTCAGCGGGTCTACCAGATTTACATGATCATAATGAGAGTGTGTCAATGCGACTGCCTTTAATTCCGCTTCGAGTCCAGAAAGTGTAGTGGTTATCTTACTCAATTCCCATGAGGGATCAACAACAATTGCAGATCTGCTTACAATATCTTCAATGATATAGCAATAATTCGTCCAGCCCTGATACCTTGTTTTAATTGGATGCACCTTGTAAGTAAGACTCATTTATACCATCCCTATCATGTAAAGTTCTTAAACGATGGACCAGTGTTCACCCCTCAGTCCGTCTTTCATTCCACTTTACCAAACAGCATGCTTGTTTTCCATTTTTTTCAGAGATCCTTGTTCTTTGAAAATAAAAAAGCGACTCTTTTGGACGCATGCCCAACAAGAATCGCTTTTCGCACTAGTGCCTTAAGGATGTCGTTTTTGTGTCTCACGTGTATCTTCCACGCAAATTGACTCTACATGCTGCATAATGACCCGCTTGATTCGGTCTTTATTCACGCGCACGGGGTCAAGCATGGCATGTAAAGCCAAGCCGTCAACAAGCGCGTAAAGTCTCTCAGCTTCAATGTCTTTATCAGCATTCTGCTTCAGTAAATCGGATTCATCTAAATAGGCAATCAGATTCCGCATGCCGCTGAAAATCCCGTCATGATTCGCATCAAACATATCCTTTTTATGTCTGGCGTAAGCAGTAAAAGCAAACCAAACCTCCATCTCTCTAATCGTTTCTTCATTCGTTGGGACCATTTCAAGCAAAATTTGCAACACTTTTTTCTTAGGGAGCAAATCCCTCACTGCAATGTCCTTAATTCGGGCCGTCACCTTTTCTTGGACAAGTTTCATTGCAAAAGCAAGCAATTCATCCTGTGTAGAGAAACAATGGCGCAGCGCACCTAATGACAATCCTGCTTCCTTTGCAATGTTCCTGGCTGATGCTCCCTCCATCCCTCGTTCTAAAATGACGCGCCACGTTGCTTCTGCAATTTGTTTTCTTCTTTTCTCATGGTCAATTTGTTTTGGCATAGCTTTATTGTAACAAGAAAAAAATGAGAGAGCAATTTTTATAATACAGTTGTGTTACAAAAATAAAGATGGTAACATATTATTTAAATAATACAACTGTATTGAAAAGAGGGGAATGGATTGAACGGTATCGCATGGATGATTGTTTTCTGTGAAATTGCGTTTTGGGTTGTCATTGTTTTGGGGCTTGCTGTACGCTACGTATTCAAACGACATACATTAGGACTGCTATTCCTTGCCTTAACTCCAGTTATCGATTTGATCTTGTTAGCGGCAACTGGTGTGGACCTTTATCGCGGAGCCTCAGCGACCGCAGCCCATGGGATTGCAGCTGTTTACATCGGTATATCGATCGCTTATGGAAAACAAATGATTCAATGGGCAGATGAAAAATTTCAATATTATGTGACGAAAAAAGGCGCAAAACCGCTGAAACGTTTTGGAATGGACCATGCCAAGCACGGTGCGAAAGGCTGGCTAAGACATGTGCTGGCCTACTTAATTGGTGCGGGACTATTGGCAGGGATGATCTATTTTATCAATGACTCTGCCCGAACCGAGGCATTGAGCGGCATTCTTAAACTGTGGACTGTCATTATAGGCATTGACTTTCTCATTACAGCCAGCTATTTTATTTGGCCAAAAAAAGAGAAAGCTTCGGCGAATCTCAGGAGTTAACATGATGAAAAAGGCCCTTCCCCAGTGGAAAGGGCCTTTTTTGGTTTTGTTAAAATATGCTATACTATTTTCGTCAGAAAACAGACTTATAGATATTTTGGGCTGATTCAAGGGTGCTGTTTGTATGAGTAAGCAGGTGAAGGGAGTGTCATACTTGAACCATAAAGAACAGAACGAGCACTCTAAAGATTTTAACCTCAGATCAAAATTAATCGGAATTGTATCTATCACTTTTATCGCGGCCATTGCGCTTGCAGTCATCTTCGGCGGCTTTTTCTTCGGGATGAAAGGCTTATTCTCCATACTGGGCATCACATACGCTTCCAATCAAACATTAGCTTTATTTATTTTAGCCTGCTTTGCTGTAGGTTTAATCATAGACCCACTCACAAAGATTATCTCTATCATTTTGGCAAAATCACTTTCATTGAAAAAGACTGCACTTTTTGCTTTTATACTGTATTTTATCAGCAATCTTATAACGATCTGTTTTGCAGATTACTTTATGCAGTCTATTTATATTCCAGATATCTTGCTTGTTGTGATATCAGCAGTGATGGCTTTCACTGAACTTGCTTTTGATGACCAGCCTAATAGAGAAGCAGCTTAAAATGCCGATGGCAGATATGGAGAATTCATAACACCTTATATTTGGACATCACCAGTTATATAAACGAAAAAACTCCCTGTTCACACGAACAGGGAGCAAAACACAATGTTGTAATTTAAATTCTGCATTCTAAAATGATTCTTACATTCGGATCATCAAGTTCATCCAAAAAGATAATGATCTTCGGACCACATGCCATGTGTTTCCACCCCCTCACCCAAAATATACATTAATTCTAATTGCCTGTAAATGGAAATTTCGTTATACGGAGGGACCATGAAGTATAATTCTTTAACACTGCTCACACGTTTACAACCGTTTCTTATAATCTGACACTCGAAGGAGTACAAAAAAAGCATTGATCCATTCAGAGAATGGATCAATGCCTACCACCCCCGCTACATCACGCGTTTGAACATCTTTTCCATCTCATATGTCGAGTGGTGAATGATGATCGGGCGGCCGTGCGGGCATGTAAATGGGTCTGATGTGCTTCGGAGGTCGTCCAGAAGCGCTTTGATTTCATCGTTTCTGAGGTGGCGATTTGCTTTGATGGAGCCTTTGCAGCTCATCATAATCGCCGCTTCCTCGCGGAGTTTTTTAATATCTATATTTTTGGAGTCGAGCACCTGCTGAATGATTTCTTCTATAAGCTCTGCTTCTTCTCCCTTTGGAAACCAGGCCGGGTGGCAGCGGACGATGTAACTGTTAGAGCCGAATGACTCTAAAAAGACACCGACGCTTTCGAGCTCTTGTTTGTGCTGTTCAATAATCAAAGCCTCGTTTGTGGAGTAGTGGAACGTCAGCGGTACAATCATATCCTGCACCTCAGGCTCAACCTCCCCCACCTTTTCACGAAAGTACTCATATTTAATACGTTCTTGGGCGGCGTGCTGGTCGATAATATACAGGCCGTTTTCGTTTTGTGCCAATATATAAGTCCCGTGCATCTGGCCGATCGGGTACATAATCGGAACCCGCTCAGACGCTGGCTGCTGCTGTTCCTCATGGCATTCCTGCTCAAATGTTTCAGGCAGTTCTTCTGAAACATCGGACACCTCAAGGGTTTGTTCCTGATCAACGATAGGAGGAGCATCAAATTGGTGAGGAGGCAATTCTTCCTCCGTATCAACCGGCTCTTTCACGACTGAGCTGAGCTTCATTGGTGAATAAGATGGCGCATGCGCTTTTTCCGGTACTTTTCTTTCCGGAGGCTTTTCATCAAAGGTTATGAACTGCTGCTCATTTTTGATAACAGGTGCCGATTTTTTCGGAAGCTGGGCACTCGGAATCAGCTGCTGCTGTTTAAATACATCTTTAATTCCGTCACGAATTAAGTCATGAAGCTCTGTTTCCTTGCTGAGCCGGACCTCAAGCTTCGATGGATGCACATTGACATCGACTAAAATCGGGTCCATCGTAATTTCTATAAAAGTAATCGGATGGCGTCCGATCGGCAGAAGCGTATGATAGCCTTCATGAACCGCTTTGACGAGCGGGAAATTTTTAATGTAACGGCCATTGACCACAGACGACATATAGTTTCTCGACGCCCGTGTAATCTCTGGGAGAGCGATATATCCCTTTACTTCAAAATCCAAGGAGCTCACATGCAGCGGAAGCATTTTTTTGGCGACAGCCGTGCCGTAAATCGCTGCCAGTACATGGCGCACATCTCCGTTTCCGTTCGTTTGAAGCAGGTTTTTCCCATGATGGCGCAGGCGGATCGATACCTCTGGATGCGCCAGAGCAATACGGTTAACCACGTCTGTAATGTTTCCAAGCTCTGTATGAACGGTTTTCATATATTTCAAACGGGCCGGTGTGTTAAAAAACAGGTTGGAAACGACAATTTCAGTTCCCTTCCTGCTTGAGGAACGCGATTCGGAAATGATGTTTCCTCCTTGGAGGACGAGCTTCGTCCCAGCTCCTTCACCAGTGCTTGTTGTAATCTCCAGATGAGAGACTGACGCGATACTCGGCAGGGCTTCTCCCCTGAAACCGAGCGTTCTCACCCTGAATAAATCATTTTCATCTTTTATTTTACTCGTTGCGTGGCGCCGGAAAGCTCGCTTGCAATCTTCATTCTCCATTCCTTCGCCGTTATCCAAGACCCGAATGGATGCAAGGCCTGCATCCTCAATATCGATTTCAATGACTGTGCTGTCAGCGTCGATCGCATTTTCCACCAATTCTTTGACGACTGAGGCGGGCCGTTCCACAACCTCGCCCGCCGCTATTTTATTTGAAAGCTCATCTGACAGCTGGATGACTTTTGCCACATTCATCACCCCGTTTTAATGTAATTTCTTTTGCAGCTTGTACATTTCATTCATCGCTTCAAGCGGTGTCATATCCAGTATATTAAGTGATTTGAAAGCATTGATCACTTGCTTTTCTTTTTTTGAAAGCTTTGTTGTTTCAGCCGGCTTTTCCGCTTCGTCAAAAAAGGACAGCTGTGCCGGCTCTTCTTTCACCTGAGGTTTCTGCACCGGCACTTCCGGTTTGTTTCCTGAATGCTCAAGCTCTTTTAAAATATCTTGAGCGCGCGCAATCAGATCTTCCGGCAGTTCGGCAAGCTGAGCTACATGGATACCATAGCTTTTATCAGCGGCACCTTCTTTAATTTGATGAAGAAAGACAACCGTTCCGTTATATTCTTCAGCGCGAACATGAACGTTTTTCAGCTGGGGCAGCTTGTCCTCAAGAACGGTCAGCTCGTGATAGTGTGTGCTGAACAGCGTCTTGGCGCCGATATGATCGTGAACATATTCAATAATCGCCTGTGCCAGCGCCATGCCGTCATAAGTGGACGTTCCCCGCCCGATTTCATCAAACAGAATGAGGCTGTTTTTCGTCGCGTTGACAATCGCATTTTTCGCTTCAAGCATTTCTACCATAAATGTACTTTGTCCGGAAATCAAATCATCTGCAGCGCCGATTCGTGTAAAAATTTGATCAAAAATCGGGAGCACCGCTTTTTTCGCGGGTACAAAGCAGCCGATTTGCGCCATAATGGAAATGAGCGCGATTTGTCTCATATACGTGCTTTTCCCTGACATGTTTGGGCCTGTAATGAGAAGCATTTGTCTGTTATCGCCCATCATGCAGTTGTTCGGGACATATTCCTGGCTGTCCATGACTTTTTCAACAACCGGGTGTCTGCCTTCAATCACTTCGACTTCATCTTTAGAGAACTCCGGTTTCGTGTAGTGGCGATTTTCACTGATTGTCGCAAAGCATTGCAGTGCGTCCAGCTCGCTCATCTGTTTTGCAAGCTGCTGCAGCCGCGGAATATACTGCTTCACTTTCTCGCGCAACTCGGTAAACAGCTCGTACTCCAGCTCACAGATGTTATTTTCCGCCTCTAAAATGAGCGCTTCTTTTTCTTTTAATTCAGGTGTAATGTAGCGCTCTGCATTGGTTAACGTCTGCTTCCGCTCATAACGCCCTTCCTCAAGCAAATGCAAATTTGCTTTTGTCACTTCAATGTAATAACCGAAAACTTTATTAAAGCCGACCTTTAAAGAGCGAATGCCTGTGTATTCCCGCTCCTGCTGTTCCAGGCGGGCAATCCAGTCTTTTCCGTTTCTGCTTGCATCACGATATTCATCAAGCTTTTGATTATAACCATCTTTAATCAGGTTCCCTTCTTTTACCGATAAAGGAGGGTTTTCGTACAGCGCTTCTTCCAGCAGTTCAAGTACATCCCCGCAAGGGTCAATGCGCTCTGCACGTTCCTTGGCCTTGTCATGAGCCAGTGAAGCAACCAGCTGTTTGATGCCAGGAACTTGCTTTAACGATTCCTTCAGCTGAATCAAATCCCGGGCATTGACATTTCCGAATGCAACGCGGCCGGCAAGGCGTTCTAAGTCATATACTTCTTTTAAACGTTCACGCAGATCTTCCCGTTCAAAGAAATGGGACATCAATGTTTCCACCATTTCTTGGCGCTCTTCGATTTGATTGACTCTGATAAGCGGCCGGTCAATCCACTGTTTAAGCAGCCGGCCTCCCATTGCCGTTTTTGTTTCATCCAGCAGCCACAAAAGGGAGCCTTTTTTATTTTTTGAACGGATTGTTTCGGTCAGCTCCAGATTACGCTTTGAGTACAAGTCAATTTTCATCGCTTCCTCAAGCTCATACACCTGCAAGGGCTGAAGATGATCAAGGCTGCGCTTTTGGGTTCTTTTCAGATACGTATATAAGCGCATAAATGTTTTTGTTATATCTTCATTATTTAAGTGCTCAATGATCGTTACGTGTTCGTCTGTTTCTCCGTCTTCAATTGAAATCGTTGCACCGCACCGCTCTCTCAGCTGTGCCACTGTATCGGCATCCAAGCTTCCTGAAACCACGATTTCCCGTGCGCCGACTGAATAAATTTCTGATATGACGTCTTCAAGCCGTTCAATCAAAACAGCCAAATTTTCTCCCGTTGTTAAATCAGACAGCGCAAGTCCGTATCCGTTCGAGCAGGCTGAAACAGATGCGATAAAGTTATTTTCCGATTCATGGATGCCTTTGCCGTCCATTACAGTTCCGGGCGTAATCAGCTGAACCACTTCTCTTTTCACAACGCCCTTTGCGGCTTTCGGATCTTCCGTCTGTTCACAGATCGCCACTTTGTATCCTTTTTTAATAAGCTGTTCGATATACGCGGAAGCAGAATGATACGGCACACCGCACATCGGTATTTTTTCAGCCGCACCGCCGTCTCTGCTCGTTAACGTAATTTCCAGCTCTTGTGACGCTTTTTTGGCGTCCTCAAAAAACATTTCATAAAAATCACCCAGGCGAAAAAATAAAAAGGCATCCTGGTGCTCTGCCTTTATTTTTAAATATTGCTGTATCATAGGCGTATAACCGGCCATTGTTTAATCCCTCACTATGTATCAACGTTTCTATTTTCCAACCTTCATTATAACATAAACAAAAAGTGATAAAAGAATGATATATCAATATAAAAAAGAGACTTGGGGGTACTGTCTCCCCTAGTCCCTTTTTTATTCTTCAGGATCTCCCACTAAAAACTCCGGGTTGATGTCTTCAAGCTCTTCATCAAGCTCATCTTCCCAATCTTCCTCGTCATCCTCTTCCCAGTCAGGATTTACCTCAACAACTACCTTTGTTTCCCCTACCACTTCCGCCAAAAATTCTCTTTCTGCCTGCACAACGATTTTATTTCCATTCGGCGAAATGGTCACTTCAAGGCAGTTTGGCTGCTGAAGCACTTTGGCAATCACTTCATGCTCATCATCTAAGTAATTATTGTCTCTGTATCTGAGTTTAATGACATCTACATATTTTACCCGTTCTGTGACAACCTCTGTCTTTGTGTTGTCCGCATAAGAGTACCATACGTTTATATCATAATACCCTTCAATTTCTACCGTTTTTCCAATTTTTTCAGCGTCATACTTGTGGTTAATAATCCAACCACCCAAAATGCTGCTCGGTTTTTTCTCAGGCGAGATGGTGTTGGTGCATTGGGTGAATTTTCGGCCTTTCGCTACTACTGCCTTCGTAATAATTTCCCTGTATTCAGACATTCCGGCATGCCTCCTTGTTCTTCTTCGTGTTATCTTATGCTGGGCATTTGTCTAGTGTGCATTTTTATAAATAAAATATAAAAATACAAAGTTTCTGTTCCATTGTATGCAGGGGTGCCTAGAAACTTTACTTATAAGTGCGATAAAGTTTATACGCGGCTGAGCACAGAAAAACTAATTGAACATTTGGTACATAGATTATTTAGTTCATTTATAACCGCACAAATGATAAAAAAACACGGGCCTGTTAAGGCACCGTGTTTAGAGAGAACAGCTGTTATTTGAATGCTTCACCTTTGAACCGGTTTCCCCTTTCAGCAGGTCGCCTCCGGTTGATGTGATGATTTCATTTGTGACTTGGTTGGAAATGGTGTGTGCAACGAGCTGCAGTAGGTCATTTACTTCCATCTGCGAGTCTCTGAATTCCTGGATAACAGGAATCTCTTCAAGCTCTTCTTGCAGCGCGTCAATTTTTGCTTCTACTTGTTTGAGCGCTTCATGCTTTTCATAATGCTTCAGATTGACAGCCTGCTTTTGCAGGGCTTTAATCTGATTAACGATTGTGGACACTTTGTCATTCTCATTGATTTGCGCTTCAGCCCGTTTGAAAAAATCAACCTCTTCTGTTTCAGAAATCATTTTTGCAAGGTTTCGTGCCTGCTGCACAATGTCTTTTTTTGAGTAGAGCGTCATCTTATTTCACCTCGATTGCTTCTCCTACCATTTCTCCGTCAAGCGACCATGTTTTCGCTTGCTGGATTTTCACGCGGACGATTTTGCCGATGGCTTCCTTCGGCCCTTTGAAATTGACGAGCTTGCTTTTTTCCGTATAGCCGGCAAGAATATCAGGGTTATTTTTGCTTTCACCTTCAACTAATACTTCGACAACCTTGCCTTCGTATTCCTTCATTTTTTTAGCAGAAATTTCATTCACCAGCGCGTTCAGACGCTGCAGGCGTTCTTTTTTCACACGCATCGGTACATTATCTTTCATCTTAGCAGCCGGAGTGCCCTCACGCGGAGAGTAAATGAACGTATAGGCGCTGTCAAACTCCACTTCACGGTATAGAGAAAGCGTTTCTTCAAACTGTTCGTCCGTTTCATTTGGAAATCCGACGATAATGTCCGTTGTCAATGAAGCGTTTGGCATTGCTTCTTTAATTTTTCGCACCAGCTCCATGTAACGCTCTCTGTCATATTTGCGGGCCATCAGCTTCAGAACTTCTGAGCTTCCTGATTGAACCGGAAGATGAATGTGATCAAGCAGATTTCCGCCTTTTGCCAGCACTTCAATGAGGCGGTCGTCAAAGTCGCGCGGATGACTCGTTGTAAAACGGATTCTCGGGATATCGATTTTTCTCAGTTCATCCATCAAATCACCAAGTCCGTACGTCATATCTTCAAAGTCTTTTCCATACGCGTTTACATTTTGGCCTAACAGTGTAATTTCCTTATAGCCTTCACTTGCAAGCCTTCTCACTTCCTGAATGATATCCTCAGGGCGGCGGCTTCTTTCTTTTCCGCGTGTGTAAGGCACAATGCAATACGTACAGAATTTGTCACAGCCGTACATGATATTGACCCAGCCCTTAATTTTTCCATTTCGGACTTTCGGAAGGTTTTCAATAACGTCCCCTTCCTTAGACCAAACTTCTACAACCATTTCTTTTGAAAGGTATGCTTCTGACAAAAGCTCCGGCAGGCGATGAATGTTATGCGTTCCGAAAATCATATCGACAAACGGATGTTTTTTCAAAATACGGTTCACGACTGATTCCTCTTGGGACATACAGCCGCACACGCCTAAAATCAGATCGGGATTGTTTTTTTTCAGTGCTTTTAAGTGCCCGAGCTCACCAAACACCTTGTTTTCAGCATTTTCACGGATTGCACATGTATTTAACAAAATGACATTGGCATCGTCAACAGAGTTTGTCGCTTCGTAACCGAGCGCCATAAAGATCCCTGCCATAACCTCTGTATCGTGTTCATTCATTTGGCAGCCGTACGTACGGATATAGAACTTTCTTCCGTCTCCCAATCCTTTAAATTGTTCAGAAATTTTAAAGTCATTATGATAAGTAACGGCTTCCTTGCCTCGTTTTTTCGCGTCTTTTAAAGAAGGCGGAATGTAAACAGCTTCAAAGTACTTGCTGTAATCCTTCTCGGATTTTTTGTCCGATGGATTAACTTGTCCGCTCTCTAATTTTTGTTTTTCATTCATGTCATATTTTCTCCTTTCAAACCAAACTTCCACCCTTCAGTATAAAGGTTATTGAAGCTCTGCACAACTGGCAACCTATCATTGTACACTCATTGAGAATAATAATCAATAAGGAATCAAAAGAGGAAGAGTAAACTCTTCCTCTTGTTACAATAGCTGGAGCTCCTTTGCCGTCTTTTCGATGACATCAAGCGCCTGATCCAGTTCATCTTTGGTGTGCTCTGCTGTTATAATCGTGCGAATTCTGGCTTTTCCCTTTGCTACAGTCGGGAAAACGATACTTTGGGCAAAAACACCGTGGGAAAGGAGCTGATCTGAAAATTGCTTTGCCACACCTTCATCACCTATTAAAATAGGAAGAATCGGCGTTTCACTCTTCGTGAGAGTCAGGCCCATTTTCACAAGCATTGCTTTAAAATAGGCAGTATTCTCCCACAAGCGCTCCATATGCTCCGGCTCTTCAAGCAAGACATCAATTGCTTCCATACAAGCTGCAGTGACAGCCGGCGGATGAGATGTGCTGAATAAAAATGGACGGCCTTTATGGCGCAAATAATCGATCAGCACCTTTGAACCTGCAGCGTAGCCGCCGAGCACTCCGATTGCCTTGCTTAATGTTCCGACCTGAATATGAACTCTGCCGTCAAGACCGAAGTGATTCACCGTTCCCCTGCCGTTTTCGCCAAGTACTCCGGATGCATGGGCGTCATCCACCATCACAAATGCGTCATATTTCTCAGCGAGCTCTACAATATCAGGCAGTGGAGCTATGTTGCCATCCATGGAAAATACGCCGTCTGTCACAATCAGACGCATCCGATAATTCATTGACTTTCTCAGCACCCGCTCTAAATCAGTCATATTGACGTGCTGATACACCTTTTTATCCGCCTTTGTCAGCCGAATTCCGTCAATAATAGAGGCATGGTTCAATTCATCTGAGATGACAATGTCCTCTTTTGATAGAATACTTGAAAGTACGCCTTGGTTTGTTGTGAAGCCTGATTGGAATACAAGTGCCGCCTCCGTTTTTTTAAAGGCTGCCAGCTTTTTCTCAAGCTCTTGATGCATTGTAAATGTACCGGCAATCGTTCTCACTGATCCGGTGCCGGCTCCATACTGCTGAACGGCCTCCTGTGCGGCGTTGATGAGTCTAGGATGTGAAGTGAATCCGAGGTAATTATTAGAAGATAGCTGAATGACTTTTTGGTGATTCACTGTGACAGATGGGCCCTGCATAGATTCAAGCTGTTTTATGTCTTGCCATGTATGGTTTTCTTTCATACTATCAAGCTCTGCTTTTAAAAACTCAAATTCCTTCGTCATGTTTATCCCCCTTTATGGAATTAAAATTACTTTTCCGCACTGCCCGCTTCTCATCAGTTCGAAACCTTTTTCAAACTCCTCTAACGGAAACTGATGGGTAATAACAGGTTCAAGATCGATCACGTTTGAACTGATCAACTGAGACACCTGGCGCCATGTTGAAAACATTTTTCTTCCTGTGATTCCTTGGATGGTAAGCCCTTTAAATACCACTTTATTCGTCAAATCAATTGTCACCGGATGTTCCGGCAAGCTGAGAATATGAAATCTCCCGCCATTCGCAGCCATCGCAAGACCTTGGGCAATCGCTGAGGGATGGCCCGACATCTCACAAACAAGATCTGCTCCTTCCCCACTCGTTAAAGCGCTTACATTTTTGAGCGGGTCTTCTTTTTCAATAGAAACAGTACAAGTCGCTCCCATTTGTTTTGCAAGCCTCAGCCTGTATTCATTCTTATCAATCGCTATCACCTGAGAAGCTCCTGCTGCTTTTGCAACCGCAACAGCCATAAGACCAATCGGTCCGCATCCAATCACTGCAGTCGTTCCTCCTGCAGGCTGGCTCTCGAGTACGGTATGAACTGCATTTCCTAAAGGCTCTTGAATGGAAGCAATAGACGGGTCCATATCAGCGGGATTTCTCCAAATGTTATCAGCTGGAACTTTTACATACTCCGCAAAACAGCCTGCCGTGTCCACTCCGATTATAGCAGTATTGGTACACACATGAGATTTTCCTGTTAGGCAAGGGACACATTCACCACAGACAATGTGTGTTTCCGCAGACACATACTCTCCCACTTTTACACTACTGACATTCTCTCCCACGTCCTCTACGATGCCGCTGAACTCATGGCCGAAAACATAGGGAGTTTTGATTCTCTGACGTGCCCATTGATCCCAATTATAAATGTGGACATCCGTGCCGCATATGGAAGCGGCTTTCACTTTTATGAGGACTTCATGTTTATCAATCTCAGGAATGGGAACTTCAGTCAGCACAGCACCGAACGCCCCGTCCTTTTTCATTAGAGCTTTCATCTTTCCACTCTGCATGTACAATCCTCCTTGAAAAATTCTTGTTATATTCGGATTGTACCATGATATGGAATAAGCGTAAACAGCACTGTCTTCTCCATAAGGACAAAAGTATCTGTCTTGAAAAATGGGCGGAATTTTTTTTGAAACGTTTTAGCTCATTTTTGATTTTGTATATTCGCTCATTTATGTGCTAAAAATACTATCGGGAGAAAATATCACAATAAATGAAAAACAACCTGTTTGCATTACGCAAACAGGTTGAGAATGCTTTATTTGTTTTTAGCGAGGCTCCACGATTAATTTAATCGCTGTTCTTTCTTCCCCATCGATTTGAATATCTGTAAAAGCCGGAATACAAATCAAATCAACGCCGCTAGGCGCCACAAATCCCCTGGCAATCGCCACAGCTTTTACAGCCTGGTTTAATGCACCCGCTCCGATCGCTTGAATCTCGGCGGCTCCTCGCTCTCTCAACACGCCTGCAAGCGCACCTGCCACTGAATTTGGACTCGATTTTGCTGAAACTTTTAAGATTTCCATTTCTGCTCCCCCTTAGTTTTACAATGGATAAGTGAGTGTTCATTAGAACAATCATTATTAGATGTTGCTATCCAAAAAGCCATCCCCACAATGCTTTTCAAAAATAGCGGGCTACCTTCCATTTTTACTATATTCACTAAGGAGTTGCTATATTCCTGCTTTTCTTTTTAATATTTTTATAAAATAACCATATGTTCAACTATTCAAAGAACATGTGATCATCGTTGATTAAAATACGCTCAATTTTCACGGCTTTTTTCGTTTGATCGTCAATGTCAATGACAACTCCGCTGAGCGTTGTTTTTCCTTCAGCGACAGTAAACCGGACTGGAAGGTTCGTTTTGAATCGCTTAATAATCGTCTCTCTGTCCATCCCCAGTATACCGTCATACGGGCCAGTCATTCCCACATCAGTAATATATGCCGTTCCCTTCGGCAAAATGCGGTTATCCGCTGTTTGCACGTGTGTATGAGTTCCTACTACAGCCGACGCCCTCCCATCCGTGTACCAGCCAAGTGCGAGCTTTTCACTTGTCGCTTCGGCATGAAAGTCGATAAAAATGTACGGTGTTCTTTTCGCAGCTTCTGCGATCAATTCGTCCGCTTTTAAAAACGGGTCATCAAGCGGCGGCAAAAACGTACGTCCCTGCAAATTAATGACTGCTAGTTCTTTGCCGTTTGCTTTCACATATGTGATCCCTTTCCCCGGTGTTCCTTCAGGAAAGTTTGCCGGGCGAACCAAGTTCGGAACGTCATCTATAAAATCAAATATTTCTTTTTTGTCCCATGTGTGGTTCCCCATTGTGATTGCATCTGCGCCGGACTGGATTAAGCTGTGATAAATTTTTTCCGTCAGGCCTTTTCCATGTGCGGCGTTTTCACCATTAATAATGGTAAAGTGAGGCTTATATTTTGTTTTTAGCTTTGGTACATATTCTTTGACCATGTCACGGCCCGGTGAACCGACAACATCTCCGATAAATAAAATTCTCATTTTGTAAATCCTTTCTTCTTGAAAATCCCTTGCCGTCAAAAAAATAAAGTGATGCTTAGCGCATCACTTTATTTTGCATACTCTACGGCTCGAGTCTCTCTGATTACTGTCACCTTAATATGACCTGGATAATCGAGCTCGTCCTCAATTCGCTTGCGGATATCTCGCGCCAGTCGATGAGCCTCAAGATCATTAATTGAATCCGGCTTCACCATAATACGCACTTCGCGTCCAGCCTGAATGGCAAATGATTTTTCAACACCTTCGTAGGACTCAGAAATTTCTTCGAGTTTTTCAAGTCTTCGAATATAATTCTCGAGCGTCTCACTTCTTGCGCCAGGTCTTGCAGCGGAAAGCGCATCTGCTGCAGCTACCAGCACAGCGATAATGGAAGTCGGCTCCTCATCCCCGTGGTGTGATGCAATACTGTTAATCACGACTGGGTGCTCTTTATATTTGGTCGCAAGCTCTACCCCGATTTCAACGTGGCTTCCTTCTACTTCATGGTCAATTGCTTTCCCGATGTCGTGAAGAAGACCCGCACGTTTAGCAAGCTTTGCGTCTTCACCAAGCTCCGATGCCATTAGACCGGCCAAGAATGCGACTTCCATGGAATGCTTAAGCACATTTTGACCGTAGCTTGTACGGAACTTTAAGCGGCCGAGGATCTTGATGAGATCTGGGTGGAGGCCGTGAACGCCAACCTCAAATGTCGTTTGCTCACCCATCTCACGAATATAGTCATCGACCTCGCGGCGAGATTTTTCAACCATTTCTTCAATCCGTGCCGGATGAATACGGCCATCCTGAACGAGTTTATCAAGAGCAATTCTGGCTGTCTCACGTCTGATCGGATCAAATCCGGAAAGAATGACAGCTTCAGGCGTATCATCAATAATCAGGTCAATTCCTGTCAGCGTTTCAAGCGTACGAATGTTACGCCCTTCCCGTCCGATGATACGTCCTTTCATCTCATCATTTGGAAGATTGACAACTGATACCGTTGTTTCGGCAACGTGGTCCGCTGCGCAGCGCTGTAAGGCGAGTGAAAGAATGTTTTTCGCTTTCTTATCCGCCTCTTCTTTCGCACGGTTTTCAGTTTCTTTTGTCATGATGGCGATGTCATGTGAAAGCTCGTTTTCAACCCGCTCAAGAATGATTTGTTTTGCTTCATCACGAGTCAGACTCGAAATTCGTTCCAACTCTGACTGCTGCATACGAATCATCTCATCCACTTTGCTTTCCATCTCTTCAATATGTTGTTGTCGTTCATTCAGAGAATGATCTTTCTTCTCCAACATCGCTTCCCGTTTATCAATTCCCTCATGTTTGCGATCAAGGTTTTCCTCCTTTTGGAGTAAACGGTTTTCTTGTTTTTGAAGCTCATTTCGTCTTTCACGAACTTCCTGTTCAGCATCTATTCGAAGTTTGTGGATTTCATCCTTTGCTTCAAGCAGAGCTTCTTTTTTCAGTGCTTCAGCATCACGCTTCGCATCTTCAAGAATTTGCTCGGCTGCACCGCGTGCGCCCGCAATTTTCGCTTCGGCAATGGTTTTACGAACAAAGTAGCCAACAACTAAACCGAGTAGAATCAGCAAAATGGAGATGAGAACCATCATAATTGGGGTCATACTTTCACCTCCTCTTGCTATGAACTTGGTTGTTGCTTAAAAAGTGTCGGCATGTACATTGTCTAGTTTTCTCAACATACAGAACCTTCACAGGGAATGAGTGTGTTCATCGCCCTTGTCAAGTTTAAATGGTTTAACAATCATGTTAAAAAAACAAATGTTACAACTTCATTGTAAATGTGTCGGAAATACTTGTCAAGCTTGCCATCTTAACGTTTGCAGGCCAGTCGTCTTTTCACGTTCCGAATGCAATTCATCCAAAAGAAGAACGCCAATCATTCTTGATTCAGAAGCTGGTATATTTTATTGTTCACTTGGCCCAATTTAGCATTATTTTGAATGTTTGAGAACAAAATAACAATGGTTTGCCCAGATTTGCTAAAGCTGTTCAAGATATTGAAGCCCGGCATAACACCATGGTTTGAATAGCTTCCGGGAGCAACATAAAATCCCATGCCGTATGTGGAGCTGCTCCCTGGCGTAAACATCTTTTCATAGCTTTTTTGCGAATACAGTTTTCCGTCTATCAGCGCTTGGTCAAATTTGTACATATCTATAGCGCTCATATAAATATCACCCGCTCCATACAGCTGGGATAGATCAGGTATATACGGTGTAACTTTTTTGCTGCCCTCCATCTTATACCCGACAGCAGGATAAGGTTCTTTTTCATATGTTTTGTAAAAGCCTGCATGCGTCATTCCCGCAGGTTTAAAAATATGATTCTTTATGTACTGTTCATAGGGCTCACCGCTTACTTCAGCAATAATATAAGCGAGAACAGAATAGTTGGAATCCTTGTAGTCCCATACGCCCGGCTGACGTTTGATTCCCTGCAGTTCTATGTCTTTTATTAAATCGTCCGGCGTAATGGCGCCGTTTCCTTCAATATGTCCGTTTATCCCCGATGTATGTGTAAGCAGATTCTTCAAAGTAATCGTTTGTCCGTTAGGAAAATGAGGTAAATACGTACTTACCGGATCACTTGTCTGAAGTTTCCCCTTTTCCTCTAGCTGCAAAATAGCAGTTGCAATCAGCGCTTTTTGTGATGAACCGACATAAAAAGATGTCAATGGATTATTTTGAATGTAGTGTTTACGGTCAGCATAGCCAAAACCTTTATTTGTTACGATTTCTCCATTTCTGACAATCATGGCTGTTCCGCTGAAACCGATCTCTTCTAAATAATTGCTGATTTTTTGATTTCGATCCACTGTTTTGATTTGTTCCTCTGATTTTTTGGCAGTTTTCTTTTTGACCTCTTTTTTCTGATCGGTATTTGAAACCGCTGGAGTTTCTTGAGATGGCTTGTTTTCTTCACTATTTCGATGAAGAGCATTCCAAATCGTAATGCAAACCATCACTGCTAAAAGACCAAGCAACAGTTTTCCTCTTTTATTTAGTTTTCTCCGTCTGCGTTTCGCAGTTCTTCTGCGGGTTGGGCTTGTCATTCATTTTTTCCTCCCAAAATAAATTCCATTTTGCACACGTTTTGTTAGACGAATAAAGCCCTAAAAAAGTTGTCAAAAAAAGCAATATTTTTATCATTTTTTTGCAAAATACAAAAAAGCTGAGTTTTTCACTCAGCCTTTTGTATCATTTGAAACTTATTTTATTTTTATTCTTCAAATTCGAGTTCTTCTTGTGTCTCTTCAGCTTGCTGCTGCACTACTCCGTTATTATCCAAGCCGTAATGTTCGCGAATTTGCTCCTGGATCATCAGCATGATATCTTTATTTTCTTTCAGGAATTGTTTTGCATTTTCACGGCCTTGACCAAGACGCTCTTCTTCATAAGAGTACCATGAACCGCTTTTTTGCACGATATCAAGTTCAGTTCCTAGATCAATGATTTCGCCTTCTTTTGAAATGCCTTCTCCGTACATAATGTCAACCTCGGCTGTACGGAACGGCGGAGCCACCTTGTTTTTCACGACTTTGATTTTCGTTTTGTTCCCCATTACGTCGTTGCCTTGTTTCAGCTGTTCAGCACGGCGCACTTCAAGACGCACGGAAGAGTAGAATTTCAACGCACGGCCGCCAGGAGTTGTTTCCGGGTTCCCGAACATAACGCCGACTTTTTCACGAATTTGGTTAATGAAAATCGCGATTGTCTTCGATTTGTTAATGGCCCCTGAAAGCTTACGAAGCGCTTGAGACATTAAGCGTGCTTGTAAACCGACATGAGAATCTCCCATGTCGCCTTCAATTTCCGCTTTCGGAACGAGAGCGGCTACAGAGTCGACAACGACAATGTCAACTGCCCCGCTTCGAACCAATGCTTCCGCAATTTCAAGCGCCTGCTCGCCTGTGTCAGGCTGAGACAGTAAAAGCTCTTCAATGTTAACACCGAGCTTTTGCGCGTATACCGGATCTAACGCATGCTCCGCATCGATAAACGCGGCTTGTCCGCCCTGCTGCTGAACTTCAGCAATCGCATGAAGCGCCACAGTTGTTTTACCTGAGCTTTCAGGACCGTATACTTCAATAATCCGTCCGCGAGGATATCCGCCAATTCCCAGTGCTGTATCAAGAGCTAGGGAGCCGCTTGGGACAGTAGAAATTCTTGTATCTGTCTTTTCTCCCAGTTTCATAATGGAACCTTTGCCGAACTGTTTTTCTATTTGTTTAAGAGCCATATCTAAGGCTGCCTGACGATCACTCATTCTATTTTTTCCTCCTTTATGTTACCACTACATATACTATACCCTGTTTGAAGGGATTTGCCAAGAAAAAAGCGAACGCATATTCGGATTTTTTCTTGGCGTGATTCCTATCAAAATATCATAATGTATCAGAGAAATCATGTTTTCTTAGGAGGATAATGTGCTGAAAATATTATTTTTGCTCTAAAAGCTTTAAGATTAAGTGGCAGCCGTATTTAGCGCCGCGTTTTCTGATCCCCGTTCTGGAGCCAGCAAAGTGAAACTCGTGAACCTCTTCTTTACCATTTGCGGAAATGCCGATAAACACATGCCCAGGCTCATGCCCTTCTTGAGCGTCAGGTCCTGCTACACCAGTAAAGCTAATGCCGATATCGCTGCCAGTGAGTTTTTGAACACCCTTAGCCAGTTCGGATGCACACTCCTTGCTGACCGCCCCAAAACGATCTAATGTTTCCTTCTTGACACCAAGCACATTCTGCTTCACGTCGTTTGTATAGCAAACAACGCCCCCGGCAAATAATTTTGAGGCACCGCTATGATCCGTCAGCCATTCAGAAAACAGCCCTCCGGTAAAGCTTTCTGCCGCAGAAATTGTAATGCCTTTTTCCTTACACGCTATAGATAGCTCTTTTACAAGAGAAGTATCATCGTAACCATAGAAAAATTCACCGACACGCTCTAAGATAACGGCCTCTGTTTCTTTTAACAGACGCTCTGTTTCCTTTTCATCGGCGTGTTTGGCTGTCAGACGCAGCGTCACCTCTCCATCAGCCGCCAAAGGCGCAATTGTCGGATTGGTTTGTGCATCAATAATATCTTCCAAATCGGCTTCAAGCTGAGATTCACCGATACCGAAAAAGCGAAGAACGATTGACACAATTTTTTCATTTGAACCCATCTTTTTCAGCAGAAGAGGCTTTGCCTCGTTTTCAAACATTGGACGCAATTCGCTCGGCGGTCCAGGAAGAAGCATATAATAGCGCGATTCATGCTCTGTGAGCATTCCCGGGGCCATTCCAAAGTGATTCGCCAGCACGTCAGAGCCTTCGATCACAAGCGCCTGTTTTCGGTTATTAGGTGACATCGTGCGTTTTGTTCGTTTGAAATAGTCCTCAATGGATTGGAATGCCTCATCATTTAACACAAGCGGACGTCCCAGCGTATTTGCAATCGTTTCTTTCGTCAGATCATCTTTTGTGGGTCCAAGCCCTCCTGAAAAAATAATGAAGTCAGAGCGTTCTTCAGCAATGCGGATGACCTGCTTCAGCCGCTCCGGGTTATCTCCGACCGCTGTATGATAAAATACGTTGACCCCGATTTCAGCGAGCTGTTTGCTGATAAATTGAGCATTTGTATTGGCGATTTGGCCAAGCAGCAGCTCTGAACCGACTGCAATTATTTCTGCTTTTTTTGGAAATTCCATGACGAAGTCCTTCTTTCTTAGTTAGATGTTTTTAACGCTTCCCAGTTTTTAGAGAAATATTCCCATCCTGAGACGACAGTAAAGAAGACGGCTACCCACAGCGCCAAGTCTGCAAACGGGAATGACACAAGTTCAAATGGAAGATTATGAAGAAGCAATGCGGATACCGCAATAATCTGTGCCCAGGTTTTGATTTTACCAAGCATGTTAGCAGCTACGACTTCTCCTGTTCCGGCTAAGACAAGCCTTAAACCTGTCACGGCAAACTCCCTGCTGATAATCACAATGACCATCCAAGCTGGAGCGAGATCAAATTGAACAAGGATAATTAACGCTGCGGATACCAGCAGTTTGTCCGCAAGCGGATCAAGAAATTTCCCGAAGTTTGTTACGAGATTCAATTTTCGGGCATAATACCCGTCCACCCAGTCTGTTGTAGATGCAATAATAAATAGAATGGCCCCCGCCAAATGTGCGACCGGGATCGATTCGTCTCCAACTTCGAGCCTGCCCCAGTCAAACGGCGCCAGCATGATAATCATGAAGATTGGGATTAATGCGATTCTAGCTAGTGTGATTTTATTTGGTAAGTTAAACATAAAGCCCCTCCAATTTCATCTCGGACGTGAAGAAAAGTCATCTGATAATTAAGATGACTTTTCTTCCTTTTTATTTACAATCTTTATGGTTTGTGCCATCACTTTTTTCGGATCAAGTTCATATGAAAGAACCTTACCGTTGATTTTTATTTTCAGATTAGGTGCATATCCAGTGCGGATATCAACTTGTTTCTGATCAGTTATGTCTTTTTTATAGGTTTCGTCTTTTTTCAGCGTTCCTTCTTTTAAAGAGCTGCTGTTTTCATCGCGCACTCGAATCCAGGAGCTGTCTGATGCCTTCAGTTCCAGCTCGATTTTATCAGCGCCGGACACTTCATAAGTCGTTAACGATCCTTCAGTGCCAGCAGCTTTAATCTCCAGCTTCTCACTGTCATTTTCTTTTTTCTTATCTTCGTTTTCTTTCGTTTCTTTTTTAGTGTCTGTCTCTTTTTCAGAGCTGTTATTTTGATTCTCTTTCAGCGTTGAGTCTTTAGGGATTTCGTACTTGCTCTCACTTTGCGTAATTGCTTTTTCTGATGCCGCATTGTGATCATCACTGTTTTTGTGATTGGCAAACTGAATGATCGCGTACACAATGGCAATCACGACAATCACGCCGAGAATAACAAGTATCGTTGGCAGCAGCTCGAGCGCCTTAGATGCTGGCTTTGGCATTTCCTTTTGAAGATTCATGCCGGAGATCTTTTCAGACACATCGTCATGATACGTATTAGGGATATCTTTTTTATGCTCCTCAAACAGCTGATCCGCATCAAGCCCAACGGCTTCTGCATATTGCTTGATGAATGCCCGAACATAAAACTTCCCCGGAATAATGTCATAGTTTCCTTCCTCCAAGGCGGTTAAATACCTTTTTTGAATTTTTGTTGCCGCTTGGAGATCATCCAATGACATTGCTTTTTCCTCTCTGGCTTCTTTGAGCCGGATTCCTAGTTCAGTCACAACAAACACCTTCCAATTTTAAAAATCAAAGCTTGAAAACCCGGATTGATCAAACATTTGGGGTTCCTCGGCATGTTCATATGTAATAACCTCATCAGGGTCATTTCTCAGTTCAATAATATAATCAAAGTCATCTAGTGTATACTCTGTATTTTGAACGAATATGTCCGGATGCTCCACCACTTTTGTTGCAGGCAGCCGCATGATTTCTCGGACCAGCTGGAGATGGCGTTCCGATCCTCTTCGTGTTGACACAATTCCGTCAACGATAAAGACATTTTCAGTGCTGTATTCATCGGCAATCAGCTGGCTTCTTATCGTCTGCTTTAGCAAGGTTGATGACACAAACAGCCACCTTTTGCTTGCACACACACTAGAGGCTACAATCGATTCCGTTTTCCCGACACGCGGCATACCTCTGATTCCGATTAATTTATGGCCTTCTTTTTTGAACAATTCGGCCATAAAATCGACTAATAAGCCAAGCTCGTCCCGTTCAAAGCGGAACGTTTTCTTGTCATCGGCATCCCGTTGAATATAACGGCCGTGGCGTACGGCAAGTCGGTCGCGAAGCCTCGGTTCTCTAAGCTTCGTTACTTTAATTGTTTCCATCGTTTTTAAGATTGATTCTAATCGTTTAATTTGATCTATATGGCGGCACCTGAGGAGCATTCCCCTTCTGGAAAGATCGACGCCGTTTATCGTTACGATGTTGATAGAAAGCATCCCAAGAAGAGATGAAATATCCCCGAGCAGTCCGGGGCGGTTCACTTGAATTTCATATTCAAAATACCATTCGAGCTTTGCCAAATGATATACCCCCTTCATTGTGGCAAAATTTTACCTTCCTTTATCATAAAGCATTTTTCTCTAATTAGAAAGAAGAATGTTGCTGTGATGAGGAAAACATAAAAAAGAGAGGAAAAATCCCCTCTCTTCCTAGTGAGTGCTGTTATTTTCAACAAGCTTAACCATCATATTGGCAATGGCGTGCTGTTCATCTTTTGATGCTACACTCCAAAGATCTGCCAGCACTTTTTCCTGCTCGTTCTTAGATTCCACTTCATTAGCCAAGTAGCTGCCGATTTCTGTCGCAAGATCTGTAATCGTATCCTGGCTCATACCTTTATCTTGCGCATAGTTCAGACGGTCGCCAAGGAAGTTTTTCCAGCTATCCCAGTTTTCTAATACTGACATGCTTGTTTCCTCCATTTCATGTGAAGTTACAAGATTATTGTGTCCTTCACAAAAGAAACTATACACCGAATATTTTCGTGTCAGCAGTGCCAGCCGCCATTCACCGACAGAATTTGGCCGGTGATATATGACGCTTTTTCAGACAGGAGAAAAGCTGTTGCATCAGCAATTTCTTGCGGCCGGGCCAGCCGGCCGATCGGAATCTCATCAGCGATCTCTTCTTTTTCAGCCGCGGTGAATTGATTCATCATATTTGTATCAACTGCACCTGGCGCTACTGCGTTTACCCTGATTCCGCTTGGCGCCAGCTCCTTAGCCAATCCTTTTACAAACGAATGCTGAGCTCCTTTTGCCATGCTGTACAGCACTTCACAGGATGCTCCAGTCTCTCCCCAAATCGAGCTGACAGCCACAATCGCTCCCGATTTATTCCGAATCATGCCTGGCAGAAGGTTTCTCGTCAGCATATACGGACTCGCCACATGAAGCTGAACCATTTCCTGGACCGTTGCGTTATCTACATCCGTAATCAGCCCAAAATGGCTTCGTCCGCTGTTTAAAACAATCGCATCAATCGGCTGAACAATTGAACTTGTCAGCTTATCTGCTCCATCTTGCGCGGACAGATCAGCTTGTAATATCTCCGCATTTACGCCAAACATCTGACTTAGTTTTTCAGCAAGCTCCGCTGCCGCATTTTGATTTGTATTGTAATGCAGCAGCAGATTGTATCCTCTAGCTGCAAGGGTTTCGCTGATGCTTTTGCCAATGCCGCCGCTTGCTCCGGTGATTAGTGCTGTTTTGTTCATCCCTCTTTCCTTCTTTCCGCAGAAAAACACCCCTCACACTGGAGGGATGTTTTGTTTATGATTTAGGAACAACCTTGCAGACAGTCAGTCTGTCTGCAGCAATTTCCTCTTGTATTACGTTCTGGACATCCTCGAGGGTAATCTGCTCGAGTACCGTTACAACGTCAAACAGGCTCATATCCAAGAACGCATAACGGGTAAATTGATTGGCGATGTATTCAGGAGAATTCAGCGCTTTTAAGAATGTACCGATCTTTTTCTTTCTGGCAAGTTCAATCTTTTCAGCAGTAATCAGTTCACCGGCGCGCAAAAGCATGCTTGAAATGTCTTCAGCCAATTGATCAGGCTCAGGCGTATCTCCGCCGATCGCCGCAAAACCGAACCCATATTCAGCAGTAAAATCAAAGCTGAACGTTTCGTCAATATATCCTTTTTCATAAAGTGATTCATACTGGGCAGAGCTTTTGCCAAAAAGAGCTTCAAGCAATAAGTTCATTGAAAGTTCATGCTTTAAGAGCTCTTTGCCTAATTTAAACGGATTTTTTGATTTCAGCCCGACAAGGCATTTCGGTCCCTGCACGTTCATTTTGATCTCTTTTTCTTTGCGGAAAACCGCTTCTTGCTCTTTCACTTCTTCCCGTTTGATCTCCGGCTGATCAGTATACGGCTTTTTCCCCTGGTTTTCTCTTACCTGAGAAATAATCGCTTCAGGATCTACAGGTCCGACAATGAAAAGGAGCATGTTACTCGGGTGATAAAACGTTTCATAGCATTCATAAAGAAGGTCTTTTGTAATGTGTGAAATGCTTTCCACTGTTCCCGCTATGTCAATTCTGACAGGATGCTCTTTGTACATGTTTTCAATGACCCCGAAGTAAAGCCTCCAATCAGGGTTATCGTCGTACATATTAATCTCCTGCCCGATAATCCCTTTTTCCTTTTCAACCGTTTTTTCAGTAAAATATGGGTCCTGTACGAAATCGATCAGCGTCTCTAAATTGCGTTCAACATTTGATGTGCTTGAGAAAAGGTAAGCCGTTCTTGTAAATGACGTAAACGCATTGGCAGAAGCCCCCTGTTTGCTGAAATCTTGAAAAACGTCTCCGTCCGCTTTCTCAAACAGCTTGTGCTCAAGAAAGTGAGCAATCCCGTCCGGCACGTGAACCATCTCGTTTTTACCTAAAGGGACAAACCGGTTATCTATCGAGCCGTACTTTGTTGTAAAGACCGCATATGTCTTGTTGAAGCCTTTTTTCGGCAAAACGTAAACATCAAGGCCGTTGGACATTTTTTCATGATACAGCGTCTCCTGAAGCTGTTCATATTCGATTGGTTTGATCAAGATGCACCCTCCGTCCCTTTTAAGAAATAAGTCGTATCAAGCTGAATCTTTTCGCCGGCTTTAATGATATCCTCTTTTGTGACATTCTCAATATTGGCAAGAAAGTCTTCGATAGGAATCTCGACTTGAGCAGCGGCCTGCTGATATAAAAACTCAGATAAACCGTATGCTGTATCAATCGTTTCCAGCACTTGATTTCGAATGACAGCCTTTGTCTGTGCTATATCCTGCTCACTGAAATCGCCATTTTTCATTGCCTGGAATTGCTCAGCAATAATCGAAACCGCCTGTTCATAATTTTTCACTTCAATGCCTGACATCACCATTAACAAGCCTTTAAAACTTTCTATACGCGAAGCCGCGTAGTAAGCAAGACTGGCTTTTTCCCGAACATTAATGAAAAGTTTAGAATGAGAGAATCCGCCGAACAATCCGTTAAATACTTGTAAAGCAGGATAATCCTGATCTGTATAAGTGATGCTGGTGCGGTAGCCGATATTCAGTTTTCCTTGCTTGACATCCTCTTCATCAATTACTTCTTTTGGCTGAACTTTTTCATCAGCGTGATTGTTTTCAATCGTGCCAAGAGTTCGCTCTTCTGTTTTGAAATACTTATCAATTGCCAAATGTACCTGGTTACTGTCCACATCGCCAACTACATATAAATCAAGCTGGTCTTTTTGGATAGCGTTTTGGTATGTTTCGTATAATTGCTCTGCCGTAATGGCATCGACATCGTCGATTTCACCATTGACATGAAGCGCGTAAGGCTCATTTTTGCACATTTCCTGTATCAGCCTTAAATTCGAATAGCGCATTTTATCATCATAGACGGCTTGGATTCTTTGCTTAAGCGTCCGTTTTTCTTGAGCCACATATTGGGACTGAAAAGCATCTCCCTCCAAAGCAGGTGAAAAGACGATTTCTGCGAGAAGCTGGAGCCCTTTCTCAAGTAGCGGCGTTTGGTCTTTTAAATATTTTTCATTCGGAATTTCAAGCCTGAACGTAATGACGTGCCGCTCTCCTTTTTTCGTAAGATCAGCCGATACTGACGTGCCGTACAGCTCATCCAGGTATGAACGCAATTCTGCGGTTTTCGGATGGCTTTTCGTTCCGCGAAGAAGCACATGCGGGAGCAGCGCTCTTTTGGTGACTTGATCCTTTGTCAGCGGCGCAAGCATCTTAAAAATAAGCGAGACGGTTTTGAATTTTTCTGTTTCTACAATGTGTGCGGTTAAACCGCCGTGCTTTGATTTGAGTTCATTAACATATGACATATGGAACCTCCTTCGTTCATTTCTTCATTAGTATGTATTATGACCAATTTTCAGCATTCGCAGAAACACTCTTTCATGTAATTATAGCAACTGTAGGATTTATAAGGAAACAATAACCTCCGCATGCTGTATAGGTACAGTTGTAAACTGTGCAAGAAAGCGCAAAAAAAGACGGCTGGCTAGACCGTCCCTAAGTTTTTTTCTTCTTCTTCACTTTTTTTAGCATCTACAGTAAAGAGCACTAAAAATAAAGAAACAATGCTGCAAAACGCCGAGAGTATGAAAATAATCCAGTTTGCATTAGACATTAATGCAGCAAAAACAGGTGGACCGAGAGCTACTCCTATAAAGCGCATGCTATTATAGAAGGAGGAAATGGTTCCGCATTGTTCACTTTCAATCCCTTCGGTTATCAATGCATCTAAAGCAGGAAGAGCCATTCCAATCCCAATCCCGCCAAAGCTTAAAAAGACAAATAAAAAATAAAAACTGTGGTTCCACCACAAGGCAATAAACGAAAGGGTTAACAGAATCATTCCTGTAACAACGCAAAATTTCATTCGGCCTTTATCTTTACCGATCTTTTTGCCAGCTATAAAAGAACTGGTTGACAAAAATAAAAGTGGGATTGCCAGTAATCCGCCTTTAGCTACTCCGTCAATGGCATACTTGTTCTCCAGCGTATCTGATAAATAAAATAATACGCCAAATAACAAAAACATAATGACACATCCGATAATGAAGACCGTATAAAGCCAGCGACCATCCTGTTTAAAAATTTTCTTCACACTCTTAATAAACTCAGAAACAGCAGGCGCATCTTCATCTTCTTCAGGCTTGGCCACCAAAAACAATACGAGCAAAAAGCTGATCAAACAGAAAAACGGAATAAACCAAAACGGTACAAACCAATACCAAGAAGCCAGTAAGGCTCCAAGTATGGGACTCAGTACCTTCCCTGACGTGTTGGCGGTTTCAATATCGCCAAGACCGGCGCTGACCTTTTCATCGTCTCCTTTAAACAGGTCGCCGATAAACGGCATGACGATCGGAGCGGCACCTGCAGAACCAATGCCTTGAAGAACCCGCCCCGCCAAGATCATAGCATAAGGATTTTTCATATAGGTCGAGGCAAAAGCAGCTACGGCTCCCCCCAATCCTGCAATGAGGAGGCATGGAAGCAATATTTTTTTTCTCCCGAAACGATCCGACAAATATCCGGCAATCGGAATGCAAATAATTGCTACTACTGAGTATACAGTAATGATTAAAGACACTTGAAATGAAGTCACAGACAGCTTTTTCTCCATCATCGGAAGAACAGGAATCAGCATGGAGTTCCCGAGTGTCATCACAAGCGGGACGGAAGACAATGCAATAATATTTTTCATTCCATTTTTCTCTCTCAACATTTTCACCCATTCACTTTCTTGTCATCCCTTATATATTGCGTTAACCGGAATGAAAGTATGTACAAAGAAACATGAATCAGTGCAAATAAAAAAACAGACACATACAGGCGTCCGTTTTTAGAATCGTTTACGCAAAACATGAAATCTGAATTTATCTGCTCTAAAATAATTTAAAGAATAAAGCACCGGTTTATCGTGCTGATCGTAATGGGTTTGTTTTAACAGCAAAAGAGCTGTTTCCGGATCGCATTCAAGTACTGGAGAAATGGTATCGTGATAGCCGATCGGTTCTATATCAGTTACTGCATAGCTGATTACGGAGCCTGAATTTTTCTCAAGCAGGTCAAACATAGATTCTTGCTGATGAGAAAAAGAATTCGGCAAAATATTCATCGGAATTTTGTCTATACAATACACAATCGGCTGTCCGTCAGCTGTCCTGACTCGTTCAAGGTAAAAAAGTTCTTGCCCTTCTGCCAAGTGAAATCTCTTCGTATCATCTTCAGACGGCATAAGCACTTGTGATGATAGAAAAATCGTGCCAGGGGTCATATTCGCCTGTTCTATCATCTTGGTTACACTGTTCAGCTGTTCAATGCCCGAAAGAAATAACGGCTTAGAATGGACAAAAGTGCCTACACCATGCCTTCTGATAATCACATGCTCTTCTTCCAGTATCCGCAAGGCTTCTCTTAGCGTCGCTCTGCTGACACCAAGCTTTTTGGAAAGCTCAAATTCAGAAGGCAGCTTTTCCTTCTCAGTGTAGATCCCATTTTTTATATCCTCTTTAATTCGTTCAATTACTTTCAAATACAAGTGCCGATTATCAGCTTTTGTAGACATGTTTCCCCTCCGTAAACCACTTTCGATAAAAATTATTGAACAATTGGGACAACTATATCATGTTTTGTCGAAAAAATAAATAGAAAGGTGATCAGTTTACATAATGTTATTATTGACAACTACAGAAAGCGGAACTCCCTTCATTAAGAAGAGAGCTCATCATATTTCTCTTTTGATAATAATACTTCCCTAGGTTTGCTGCCTTCATACGGTCCGACAACACCGCGTTCTTCCATTGCGTCAATCAGGCGCGCCGCTCTCGTATAGCCGATTCTGAATCTTCTTTGCAGCATTGAAACAGATGCCGTCTGCATGCCGACGATTAATTCAACAGCTTCATCATAAAGTTCATCAGTAACCTCGGAATGAGTTTCCGTTGTCTCCTCAGGAATCATTTCTTCTTGATATTGCGCTTTCTGCTGCGTAATCACATGGTCGACGACCTTCTCCACTTCGTCATCCGACAAAAATGCTCCCTGCACACGGACAGGTTTATTAGCCCCTACAGGTAAAAACAGCATATCGCCGCGGCCAAGAAGCTTCTCAGCGCCACCCATGTCAAGAATGGTCCTTGAATCCGTCTGTGAAGATACGCTGAACGCGATTCGTGACGGAATGTTCGCTTTGATCACCCCTGTGATAACATCCACCGATGGCCGCTGTGTCGCAATAATAAGATGGATGCCGGCAGCCCGCGCCATTTGGGACAATCTCGTAATCGAATCTTCCACATCAGATGAAGCGACCATCATGAGATCGGCAAGCTCGTCCACAATGACAACAATATAGGGCAGCTCTGGCTGTTTCGCTCCTTCTTCATTGTTGGCGCGTTTTATATAATCATTGTATCCTTCAATATTTCTTGTACCCGTATGAGAAAATAATTCGTACCGCCGCTCCATTTCATTGACAACCTTTTTCAAAGCCTGCGACGCTTTTTTCGGATCGGTTACAACCGGAGCAAGCAAATGCGGAATCCCGTTGTAGACATTTAGCTCTACCATTTTAGGATCGATCATCATCATTTTCACTTCATGTGGTTTCGCGCGCATTAAAATACTTGTAATAATGCCGTTGACACAGACACTTTTCCCGCTACCGGTTGCGCCTGCGACCAAAAGGTGGGGCATCTTGTTTAACTCAGCCAATACAGCTTCACCTGAAATATTGCGGCCGAGTCCAATTAACAGCTTCGCATCCGGTCTGTCATTCAATTTAGACTCCAGCACTTCCTTCAGCGAAACCATTGCCACTTCTGCGTTTGGAACTTCAATTCCGATTGCTGATTTGCCTGGTATAGGCGCTTCGATCCTGATATCCTTCGCAGCAAGCGCAAGCGCTAAATCATCGCTTAAATTGACAATTTTGCTAACCTTCACTCCGACATCAGGATATACTTCATATTTTGTTACGGCCGGTCCGAGATGAACCTGTGTGACTTTCGCCTTTACGCCAAAGCTTTGGAATGTGCGTTCAAGCTTTCTGGCATTTTCATAAATATTCTTTTTATCAGCCTGCTGGCCGGTATGCTTCGGATCTGCCAGCAAATCCAGTGACGGCATCTCGTAATCCTTATTTTCGAGCTCTGTAAAGGTCATAGGAGGAGCAGAAACAGTTTCCTGATCACCTGTCTCCGGTTGGATGTCCTGAAGCGGCTTCGACACAGGTTCGGGGCGCTTTTCTATAACTGGAGACTCTTCCTCTTCATTACGATCAGAAAAGCTTGAGATAATCGGCTCTGAATGAATAAGAGGCGATACTGTTTCATAATCCCCCTCTTCATCAGGAGGCTCCGGTTCCATTTGCTGTTTTTTGCGGGCCGGTTTTTGTTTTTTGCTCGGCGCTTTCGTTTTTTTCGATGACTGCATATTTGATTTGAAGGATTTCATATCATCAATAAATGCTAACCATTGTTCTTTTATAAAACGTCCAATCGGGCTCATCCACTTTTTCAGCGTTTCTTGCAGCGAGCGTCCTGTTACTAAAATCATTCCGATCAAAATCATGACAATCGCCATGATCTGAGAACCAGTCGACGCAAACAAAAAGTGTGAAGCCGCAAACAGCAGCGCACCGATCATCCCTCCGCCTAAATCAGGTGAAGCAGAGCTGCCATTCATGTCCATTAAAAACAATTCCCACGTATTGCGCACCACGCTTGCAGACTCAATAGACCCTTTGTGCGTCAAATTTTTAAATAGCTGCACGTGAGAAAGCAGCAATATGCTTGCGATGATACAGTACAACCCAGCCTTTCGTCTCGTTAAAAGGCTTGGGGTTTTTTTCTTCCAAAACAGTGAGACTCCTAACACCAATAAACCTAACAAGCATAAAATAAACCACTCTCCAGCAAAAAAGCGGAACAAATAGATAAACGTTTGCCCGACTACCCCCAGCTGCAAGATTGCGATAATTGAAATGGCTATACACAGCAATCCGTTAAGCTCGTATTTTATATTGAGCTGTTTCGCCTGTTTTTTTCTTGATTTTCGTTTTTTCTTTGCCACATTCATCACCTTACTGCGTTAAAAAATGTAAGTTCATACATAATGAAGAAAGCAGCCGTTTACAGGCTGCGTTTTTTCTGTAGGATTCCCCTATTATAGCATATTTTGCCCTTAAAAAAGGGTTGGATTCTTATACGTTTAATTTCAGCTTTTGTCCGGGTGAAATGTCCGGATGCAGAAAATGCATTGGATTGGTGCTCATGATTTGAATGACTTCCGCTTCATTCCCTTTCATTTCGACTAGAAGCGGTACACCTTTATATTCAATTTGCTCATGTGCGCTTGTCTCTTGGTTCTGTTCTGCAAACACAATTTCCTGCGGCATCACGGTATAAAGAATCATTGAATCATCCGTCCTTCTTCTTTCCTTGCTTCGTCGATGAGCTCATTCAGTTTATTGATTGCCTGTCCGACGCCGCCTGCGTGATCGATCAATCCGTATTTAACTGCATCCTTACCGACTACATTTGTTCCGATGTCGCGTGTTAAGTTTCCTTTTGAAAACATTAGCTCTTTAAATTTCTCTTCGGTTATATTGGAATGGCTTGTCACAAATTTAACAACTCTTTCTTGCATCTTATCCAGGTATTCAAACGTTTGCGGCACCCCGATGACCAGCCCGGTGAGCCTAACTGGATGAATCGTCATCGTTGCTGTTTCGGCGATATAGCTGTAATCACAGGATACAGCAATCGGAACGCCGATGGAATGCCCCCCGCCAAGCACGATAGAAACGGTCGGTTTCGATAAAGATGCAAGCATTTCCGCTATTGCAAGACCAGCTTCAACATCTCCTCCGACAGTATTTAATATGATCAGCAAGCCTTCAATTTTGGGATTTTGTTCAATTGCCACAATCTGCGGGATGACATGTTCATATTTTGTTGTTTTGTTTTGCGGAGGAAGCTGAACATGGCCTTCAATTTGTCCGATAATGGTCAGACAATGAATATTTGTATCTTGGGGCAGCTGCGGAAGCGTCGTTTCACCAAGCTGCTGTATTTTATTCATAATGCTGTCCTTCGCATCATTTTTTTCAGGACGCTCTTCTTCTGTGTTTTCCATACGATGATCCATCTCGCTTTCATCCTTTCCGAGTTTCTCTTTGTATTATGAACAAAGATACTTCATTCAATCCCGGCTTGAAGGACAAAAAATAAAGACCGGAGCAGCTCCGGTCTTTAGTCAGTCATTATACTTCCATAATAATTGGGATGATCATCGGTTTACGTTTCGTTTTTTCATAAAGGAATTGGTTCAAAGCATCCCGCATTGCCTGCTTCAGCGTTGACCATTCGACATTTGATGTTTCAGTCGCTTCTGTCACGATGGACCGGACGAGCTCAGTAGCCTGTACGATTAGACCTTCAGACTCTCTTACATAAACAAAGCCGCGAGTGATAATTTCTGGTCCTGATACAAGATGTTTCTTTTGTTTATCAAGTGTAATGACAACGATTAAGATTCCGTCCTGTGAAAGCAAGCGGCGGTCTCTCAATACGATATTGCCGATATCACCGACACCTAGCCCATCAATTAAAATATTGCCGTAAGGAACTTTATCCCCGATTTTTACGTTTTGGCCGCGGAATTCAACGACGTCTCCTTTTTCAATTAAGAAGATGTCACTGCGCTTCATGCCGGTTTCTTCAGCAATTTTTGAATGAGCTTTTTGCATTCTGTATTCGCCGTTTACAGGAATCAAATATTTTGGTTTAAGCAGGTTGATCATCAGCTTTAACTCTTCTTGTGAGCCGTGGCCTGATACATGAACACGCTTTTGGGCAAAGATGACTTGTGCACCGGCTCTCGCAAGAAGATCTACTGTTTTAGAGTAAATGAGTTCCTGCCCGGGAATCGGAGTTGACGCAATGACCACCGTATCCCCTTCTTCAATGTTCAGCTGTTTGTGAGCTTTGTTTGCCATTCTTGTCAAAGCAGCTAATGGTTCACCTTGGCTTCCGGCTGTAATAATGGCCACTTCGCGCTTCGGATATTTTTTGACATCCTGTACAGAAATAAACAATTCATCATCTGCTTCAATGTATCCTAACTTTCTCGCCAGCTGCAGGACAGATTGAAGATTTTTTCCGGCTACGGCAATCTTTCTGCCATTTTGAGCCGCTGCATGAATGACTTGCTGAATCCGGTTAATATTGGATGCGAAAACAGCAATAATTACCCGGTTCTGTGAATTATACAGCGCATCAGAAATTTCTCCGCTGACAGCCGCTTCCGAAGGGGTGTAACCCGGCCGTTCCGCATTTGCACTGTCAGAAAGCAGAGCGAGCACGCCGCTATTGCCGATCTTGGCGATCTCGCCAATGTCGCATGTCTGATTAAGTGCAGGTGTTTGGTCAAATTTGAAGTCTCCCGTGCATACAATAGATCCAAGTGATGTTTTAAAGCTCACACCTACAGAATCAGGAATGCTGTGAATCGTTCTAAAGAACGATACTTTTGTTGATTCAAATGTAATGACAGATTTTGAGTGAATTTCTCTTAAATCAGTTTTTCGGTTATGTCCGTATTGTTTTAATTTCTCTCTTAACAGTGCAAGCGTCAGTTTTGTTCCGTACACTGGAACGGACAGCTTGTTTAATAAGTAAAAAACGCCGCCGATATTTTCATCGTGCCCGTGCGTTAAAAAGATTGCCTTGACGCGGTCAGCCCGTTCAATCAAATATGATATGTCAGGAATCACTACATCAATACCGAGCATTTCGTTTTCTGGATGCATAAGGCCGGCATCAACGACAAATATGTCTGAGTCAATTTCAATGACATAAAGGTTCTTCCCAATCTCTCCGACACCGCCAAGGGCGATAATTCTAACGTTTTCTGTATTTTTCTTTTTCAAAATCTATATCCTCCTAGTCTCATACCCGTCCATCATCACTTGTTCCTATTATAACTGAAAGTAAATTTAGAAAACAAGATAAAGCAGAAGGTTTAGGGAAAACCAATATGTAAAAGAAACGGTCAAACTCAGCTGAATGTGAGAATGACCGCGTTTGTTTCACTGTATGAAATTTTCTTACAGTTCGCTGATCGTGCTGCTTAAGCTCAGACGTTCATCCTCAGTTAACGGGACTAGAGGCAGACGCACAGAACCGACATCAAGACCTCTCAGCTGAAGCGCTGTTTTGACTGGAGCAGGATTAGGCGCTTTAAACAGTTCCTTCATAATCGGCAGCAGTTTCTGATGGATCAGTGCCGCATTAGCTGTTTGCCCATTCGTATAATTTTTAATCATTTGCTGCATATCAGAGCCTGCAATATGGCTCGCCACTGATACAACTCCTCTTCCTCCAACTGAAAGAATAGGAAGCGTCAGAGCGTCATCCCCTGAATAGACATAGAAATCTTCCGGTGTTTCAGCAATTATTTTTGTAATCGCTTCGAGGTCTCCGCTCGCTTCTTTAATCGCAACCACATTCGGAATGTCCGCCGCCAAACGGATCGTCGTTTCAGGAGCAAGAGAAGCAACCGTACGGCCAGGAACATTATAGAGCATAACCGGAAGAGATGTCTCTGCCGCAATTGCTTTAAAATGCTGGTACATTCCTTCTTGAGAAGGTTTATTGTAATACGGGGTAACAAGCATAACAGCGTCCACGCCCGCTTCCTCAGCTTTTTTTGTCAGCTTAATGGAATCTTTCGTGTTGTTGCTTCCAGTACCAGCGATAACGGGCACCCGTCCGTTTACTTCTTTTACCGTATATTCAAAAAGCGCAATTTTTTCTTCAGTTGAAAGGGTCGGAGATTCTCCAGTTGTTCCCGCTACTACTAAAGAATCCGTTCCGTTTTTCAACAAGTAATCAATCAGTGTAGACAGTTTTTGAAAGTCTACGTTCCCTTTATTGTCAAAGGGTGTAATCATCGCTGTAGACACATTTCCGAAATTCATTTTATTCACCTCATCATGATTCAATCACATTTACTTCGAAAGTTCAAACACTTCATGCAAAGCGTTTACAGCAGGAACCATATCCGCTTCATGGACGAGCACCCATATCGTCGTATGGCTGTCAGCCGACTGAAGGATCGGAATTTCTTTTTCTGAAAGAGCCGATACAATTTTGGACGTAACACCGGGAACACCCATAATGCCCGCGCCGACCGCCGATACCTTCGCGCAGTTTCTCGTCACCATTGGATCATAGCCCATATCCATTAAAATACGCTGAGCTGTTTCTGTTTTATTTCCGGCTACCGTATAGACGATTTCACTAGGTGTAATGTTAAAGAAATCGACACTGATTCCAGCGTTTGCCATAGCCTTGAACACTTCAGTCTGAACGTTATACTGGCCGATTTTCGCAGGCACTTTGAACTGCGTGACATCTTTGACATGGGCGATTCCCGTAATCAGCCTTTCAAAAACATCACTGCCGACCTTGGAAGAGTGATGTGATGTCACCAATGTACCTTTATCATTCGAATAAGTCGAACGGACGCGGATCGGAACCTTGGCCTGCATTGCGATTTCCACCGCACGCGGATGAATGACCTTGGCCCCCTGATACGCCAGGTTGCAGATTTCCGTATACGTCACAACAGGAAGCGGTTTTGCATTTTCCACCACTCTTGGGTCAGCAGTCATCACGCCTTCTACATCGGTGAAAATATCGATGTATTCCGCATCAACAGCTGCTCCGAGTGCGGCTGCAGACGTATCGCTGCCCCCTCTGCCGATTGTAGTTGTATCACCCTTTTCAGTTGCGCCCTGGAAGCCTGCGACGACTACCGCATCATGATTGGCGAGCACACTGAATAAACGCTCCGGTTTCATTTCAATGATTTTCGCATTGGTATGCTGATCATTCGTTAAAAAGCCCGCCTGAGCCCCTGTCAGCGCAGCTGCTTTCACACCGTTATCAAGCAGCATGCTTGTAAAGACGACAGAGGAAATAGTCTCTCCGCAAGATAAAAGCAAATCCTGTTCCCTAGGAGAAATCGCTGACTGATCGCCGTAAAGCAGCCCGAGCAAAGAATCTGTTGCATACGGGTCCCCTTTTCGGCCCATCGCTGAAACGACAACGACAACCTTATATCCTTCACTGATTGCTTCTTTAATATGCCCTAAAGCCAGTTTGCGGCCTTTATCATCTTTTACTGATGTTCCGCCGAACTTTTGAACAATTATCTTCACTGTTTTCACTCCAAATTATTCGGACGTAACAGAAGAGAGCAGGCTGATAGCGCCTTACTCTCTTCTATTCGTCTTTAAAAAATTCTCTCTTTTATACGAGGTTTAGTTTTTTCAGGCTTTCTGCAATTTGAACAGAGTTCCATGCCGCGCCTTTTAATAGGTTATCAGAAACAACCCATAAATGAAAACCGTTTGCTCTGTCCAAGTCTTTGCGGATGCGGCCTACAAACACATCGTTTTTGCCGACAGCATCAGCAGGCATCGGATAAAGCTGCTGGCTTGGATCATCCTGAAGTGTCACGCCCGGAGCTTCTTGCAATAGATTTTTAATATCTTCAACTGTAGCGTCATCACGGTCTATTTCGATGTAGACGGACTCTGAGTGCCCAGTTTGGATTGGCAGTCTCACACATGTAGCCGCTACTTGAAGGTCAGGCATGTGCATGATTTTTTTCGTTTCATTTATCATTTTCATTTCCTCAAACGTATAGCCGTTATCTTGGAATTTATCGATTTGCGGAATCGCGTTGAAGGCGATTTGATAGTGTTTTTTGTCACCTTTTACAGGCATGATCTCAGGCTCTATTTCTTCTTTATTTAAAATCGCCTGTGTTTGGCTGTAAAGCTCTTTTACAGCTTCATTACCCGCTCCTGATACTGCCTGGTAAGTTGATACGATGACTTTGTTTAAGCCATATGCTTTGCGGATCGGTTCAAGTGCCGCAACCATTTGGATTGTAGAGCAGTTTGGATTGGCAATAATGCCATTGTGTTCATGCAAGTCTGCCTCATTCACTTCTGGCACAACAAGCGGTGTATTTTCATCCATGCGGAACGCGCTCGTATTATCTATAACAATAGCGCCGCGTTTTACAGCTTCTGGTGCCAATGCTTGTGATACGCTTCCGCCGGCGCTGAACAAAGCAATATTTACCCCTTCAAAGCTCTCAGGAGAAGCTTCCTGAACAGTCAGCTCTTGGCCTTTAAACGTGACTTTTGTCCCCGCAGAGCGTTTTGAAGATAGCAATGTAAGTGTGTCCATTTCAAAGTTTCTGTCTTCAAGTGTTTTAAGCATTTGTTGTCCCACAGCCCCTGTCGCTCCGACAACAGCTACGTGTAAACCTCTTCCCATCTGTAAAACTCCTTCCGCCAATCAGCTTCATTGAATTGATTTGACTATGATTTTACGTTTTATTTTACCATAGAATATGCGGGTGATGACCGAATTTTTTAGTTTGGGAAAGATTTTCTGTAAATTTAGTCATTTCCCTGATAATTCTCAACTAGAATCGGCTGAAGCTGCTGGTGCATGAGTGCCTTTTCAATCGTTTGCGGTAGCAGATCCATTTTGGCTACCATTGAATTCGGTTTTTTAAAGGGATCGTCTTGCCCGAATGGAATAAAAAAGATATTTTTTGTTGACATGAGCCTCATTAAATTTGTTCCGTTTAAACCAAGAGCATCATTTGTCGAGATACCCAGAACGACAGGCCGATTGTTTCGGATTGTCGCTTTTGCCGCCATCAGCACCGGGCTGTCCGTCATGGCATTTGCCAGCTTGCTCATTGAATTGCCTGTTAAAGGCGCAATGACCATGCAGTCAAGGGGCAGCTTCGGCCCAAGAGGTTCTGCCTTTACAATCGAATCAATGGCCTCATATCCAGTCAGGTCTTCAATTTTTTTAACCCATTCTGCGCCCTCTCCAAATCGGGTATTTGTAGATTTTACATTAAATGTGACAACCGGACGGACTTCAGCTCCTTCGTTGACCAACGCCTCAATTTGCGGGAAAACCGCTTCATATGTGCAATGCGACCCGGTCAGCCCAAACCCGATTCTTTTTCCTTTTAATGACGACATCCTTATTTCCCCTCCTCAGCTTGTATTTCAGCCAAAAGCTTGCTCAAGACGTTTGCAAGGATTTGCCCAGCTGTTTTAGGAGCGACAATCCCTGGAAGCCCTGGAGCAAGAAGTGCTTTAATCCCTTGTTTCTCGGCATATTTAAAATCCGTTCCCCCGGGACGTGAGGCCAGATCCAATATTAAGGTTTTTGGTGTCATGCTAGAAAGTACCGTTTGATTTAAAATCATACTCGGTATGGTATTAATGCAAATATCTATATCTTTTACATGCTCTTTCAGCTCATCGGTATGAAAAGGAACGAGCCCCATTTCAGTGATACGTGCCAGATGCGCTGAACTTCTTGCCCCCACTTTTACATTCGCCCCGAGCGCGGCAAATGTACGGGCAATCGTCATCCCGGTGCGCCCCAGACCGAGAACGGCCACCTGTGATCCGTGTATCGTATAATCCGTGTGCTGAATAGCCAGCATGATCGTTCCTTCTACTGTCGGAATAGAGTTGTATATCGCAATGTCATCCCGCTCAAACAGTTTAACAAGTTTTCTTTTTGCCTGAGCTGCAATGTTTTCTAAATAGGCGTTAGAAATGCCTGAGAAAATGACACAATGTGCAGGCGTTCTGTCGAGATGGTCCTGTTTTAACACAACTTCTTCATTAGAAAATACAGTTGATACGACACCTTCTCCTGTTGTCGCGGATACTGGAAGAATGATGCTGTCTATTTGCTGAAAAGGAATTTCATCAATATTGCATTTTACTGCCCCGGTAAAACCGTGATCCAATTGGTCAAAACCGACAAGATAGATATCAGCCTGCTGTTCAGTGAGCTTTCTTATAATTTCGAGCTGTCTTGCGTCACCGCCGATAACTGCAATTTTCAATCCGGTTAACATTCTAAACGTTCACCTTCTTTGTATATACTGGATCTCTAGTTGTTAAGCTCCCCTTCATCTTATGATCAAAAGGAAATACCGGTGAATATAAAAGATGCGCTTTTTCCATATAAAAAAACACCGGCTCCGGCAGCCGATGTTTCAGATGTTTTCTTTAGAGCCCGCTTCACAGGCAATTGGGCTATTTGGGCTATTTACTCTTGTCGAGGAGGCATTTCCTCAGGTACATCTAATATAATCATATCTGAACCGATCTTTTGAATATGGTGCCATGGGACACGAATGTCATGACCTTGCTTTCTCAAACCAAACCACTTAACTGTGGGAATGAGGAGTGCTGTAATCTGTCCATCCTGTTCATTGATTTCCAAATCGGTCTGGCCGAGCACTCCGAGCCGTTCAGCTCTTTTGATGTCTACAATTTCCTTTCCTGATAATTCACTGAGCCGCATGTCTGTCACCCCCTTGTACTATGTATGATGAAAGGGATTAAAAAATGCCTGCTCCATTATGGAGCAGGCTTTCCTTTTTAAGACGGCATATTGCCGGAAGGGCTGATAAGTGCTAATGCATAGTCTTCGGTAAACAATTGTCTGGCAAGGCCGTTAACACGCTCTAAGTTCACGGCGTTTAATTCATTGATGATTTCATCTAATGTTTTATGTTTGCCGAGCAGCAGTTCATTTTTTCCGTTTCGGCTCATTTTGCTGTTTGTGCTTTCTAAGCTCAGCATTAAGCTTCCCTTCATTTGCTCTTTGCTGTTTTCCAGTTCTTTTGAGGTAATGCCGTCACGTTTTAATGTGGCAAGGGTTTCTTGAATTGTTTCCGACAGCTGCTGAAGCTGATTTGCACCCGTTCCGCCGTAAATAGTGAGCATTCCGCTGTCCTCATATGAGCTGTGATAGCTGTAAACAGAATAAGCAAGTCCTTTATCTTCACGCACATCTTGGAACAGCCGGCTGCTCATGCTGCCTCCGAGCACATTGTTGAGGACGATTAAATCATAAATACGTTCATGGCCAACCTCTAAGCCTTTAAATCCAAGGCACAAATGAGCCTGCTCTGTTTCTTTTTTTCTCGTCAGTTTTTCCGTGTGGAACTCAGGCTTCTCAAGGCCTGTCGCTTTGCCTTTCGCCTCGTATGACCCGAACCATTTTTCTACATCTTTGATAAAACTGTCAGATATATTGCCCGCTACCGAAATCACCACTCGGTCCGGCGTATAATAATCATGCATGTATTGTCTGAGAGAGTCACCGTTAAAGGAAGCAAGCGTTTCTTCCGTGCCTAGAATTGGGTAGCCTAAAGAATGATTGCCGTAAGTGGCTTTGCTCAATAAATCATGTACAATGTCGTCCGGCGCATCTTCATACATTTTAATTTCTTCATATACTACATTTTTCTCTTTTTTCAGCTCGTTTTCATCAAACGTTGAATTAAAGAACATATCTGCTAATACGTCCAGCGCGTAATTCGCATGCTCGTCAAGCACCTTTGCATAGTAGCAGGTATATTCCTTTGAAGTAAACGCATTGACCTGGCCGCCAATACGATCAAAAGATTCTGCTATCTCGCGTGCAGATTTTGTGCTCGTCCCTTTAAAGAACATGTGCTCTAAAAAGTGAGAAATTCCGTTTATCTCCGGCGTTTCATGTCTCGAACCTGTGCCGATCCATACGCCGATCGCAACAGAACGGACTGTCGGGTTATTTTCCAGCACAATTCTTACACCATTTTGACACGTATATCGTTTAATCAAATTTGTTCCTCCTATTCAAAGACAAGCTGCCTTCATCTGTTACTTCAATAGTCTTGTTTCATCCATTAGTTCAGTGACTGTTCCAAGCGCATATCCTTTGTCTTTTATCTGTGTAATCAGCGCTTCAAGACTTTCCGCCGTAGGGTCAGTCGGATGCATTAAAATCATGGCACCATTATGTATCTTGCTTAACACTCTCGTCTGAAGTACAGACGGAGCCGGCTTTTGCCAATCGATTGTATCAACTGTCCACATGACTGTTCCCATCTGTTTCTCTGCTGCAATGTCGATAACCGCTTTTCTGAAACTTCCGCTTGGCGGAGCGAACCACTTTGGCTTAACGCCGATCGTTTGTTCTATTTGTTCATTAGTCTTGTCGAGCTGCTCGGAAATTCTTCCTGTAGTCAGTTTGCTCATATCCGGATGATTGTATGAATGATTTCCGATTTCATGTCCGTCTTTTGCAATCTTCTTAGCGAGCTTTTCATTGTTTCTCACCCAATTGCCTTCTAAAAAGAACGTAGCTTTAACCTGGTGCTTTTGCAGAATAGGGAGCATTTTTTCCAAATACTCATTTCCCCATGCCACATTGATTAAAAAAGCCACCATCGGTTTGTCAGGATTTCCTTTATAAATAGGCTCAGGCTGAAGTGACTCAAGATGAACACTTGGTTTTACTTGACTGTACACCAAATCTTTTTCCCGAAACTCACCATGCTTTTTCATTTTTTTATATGATTGTTCAATATTGACCTTTAATCCATTGTAGCCTGGAATGCTTTTCCACACTTTATCAATTCTTGCATTCTGGGGCTTAACTTCGTACTCCGGCGCTTTTTGAAGCAATTCTTCATATAACGGGTCTTTTGACGCCGTGACAGTCACCGTATCTTTTTTCATTGCCCCTATATAATCAAGTGCATGCGGATTTTCCATCATCTCAAATGAGACAAAAAAAAGAAATAAAAAAACGGCAAACGGTACAAATTTTTTGTACATGTTCTGTCCCCCCCTCACCTCACATTATGAAGGAGAAGGACAAGGTAGAACCCGCCTGCTTTTGAAAAGCTTCAAAATAAAGAAGCCGGGTCTCCCAGGCTCCTTTTATGTTTTCATTTAAGATTGTTGTTCTTCTTTTTCTTTCTCTTCACGGAGCACCGCTTTGCGGGATAAATTCACTCGTCCTTGTTTATCAATTTCAGTGACTTTGACAAGAATCTCGTCTCCGATTTTTACAACATCTTCAACTTTCCCTACGCGTTCAAGCGCAAGCTCTGAAATGTGCACCAAACCGTCTTTTCCGCTGAAAATTTCAACGAAAGCACCGAATTTTTCAATCCGTTTCACTTTACCTAGGTAAAGTTGGCCGACTTCAACCTCTCTAACAAGGTCTTCGATGATTTTTTTCGCTTTTTGGTTGCCGCTTTCATCTGTAGAGGAAATAAAGATTGTGCCGTCCTGCTCAATATCAATTTTAACACCGGTTTCTTCGATGATCTTATTGATTTGTTTTCCGCTTGGTCCGATGACATCGCGGATTTTATCAGGATTAATGGTCATTGTTAAGATCTTAGGCGCATATCGAGAAAGCTCTTTTCTTGATTCGCTTAATGTTGCAAGCATGCTGTTGAGGATTTCCATTCTGCCCTTTTTCGCCTGCTGAAGCGCTTCTTCAAGAATCTCTCTGGAAAGGCCTTCAATTTTAATGTCCATTTGCAGGGCCGTTACGCCTTTTTCGGTTCCTGCTACTTTAAAGTCCATATCTCCGAGCGCGTCTTCCATGCCTTGGATGTCAGTCAAGACAGTGTAATGTTCGCCTGATTTGACAAGACCCATCGCAATACCAGCAACTGGCGCTTTAATCGGTACACCAGCATCCATCATTGCAAGTGTGCTTGCGCAAATGCTTGCTTGAGATGTAGAACCGTTTGATTCAAGCACTTCTGAAACAAGACGGACAGTATAAGGGAAGTCTTTTTCAGACGGAATAACTGGCTCAAGCGCACGCTCACCCAGTGCTCCGTGTCCGATTTCACGACGTCCCGGTCCGCGCATCGGTCCTGTTTCCCCAACGCTGAATTGCGGGAAGTTGTAATGATGCATAAACCGTTTCGACTCTTCGACACCTAAGCCGTCAAGGATTTGCACATCTCCCAGAGCACCTAGCGTACATACGCTGAGGGCCTGAGTTTGTCCCCTTGTAAATAGACCTGAACCGTGCGTTCTTGGCAAGAGGCCAACCTCTGAAGAGAGCGGGCGGATTTGATCGACACCGCGGCCGTCCGGTCTTACTTTCTCTTCAGTAATCAGGCGGCGAACTTCATTTTTCACCAGCTTGGATAAAATCTGCTTCACTTGCTTGATTGTGTCTTCATCATGTTCTTCATCCTCGAATTTTGCCACAACTGCGTTCTTCACTTCGTTAATAGCATCTTCACGGGCATGCTTTTCATGAACTTGGATGGCTTTCAGCAGATCCTCTTCTGCCAAAGCTTTTACTTTTTCATTAAGCTCTTCATCAATTTCAAAGAGCTTAATTTCAGATTTCTCTTTGCCGACCGCTGCAACAATTTCTTCTTGGAATGCAATCAGGCGTTTAATCTCTTCATGGCCGAACATAATGGCCTCAAGCATGATTTCCTCAGGAACTTCGTCCGCTCCCGCTTCTACCATGTTAATCGCATCTTTCGTGCCGGCAACGACAAGATTGATGTCGCTTTTTTCAAGCTGATCGACTGTCGGGTTAATGATAAATTGATCATCAATGCGTCCGACAGTAACCCCTGCAATCGGTCCTTCAAACGGAATATCCGATACAGAAAGTGCAAGAGATGAACCGAACATGGCAGCCATTTCTGAAGAGCAGTTTTGGTCAACACTCATGACAATGCTGATGACTTGAACTTCATTACGGAATCCATCGGCAAACAAAGGACGGATCGGACGGTCAATTAAACGGCTGGCAAGAACCGCTTTTTCACTTGGACGTCCTTCTCTTTTAATAAATCCGCCCGGAATTTTCCCTACCGCATATAATCTTTCTTCATAGTTTACAGTAAGAGGGAAGAAATCAAGCGGTTTAGGTTCTTTTGAAGCGGTTGCTGTACTAAGTACTGCTGTATCACCGTAGCGGATCATCACAGCACCATTTGCCTGTTTGGCAAGCTGGCCGGTTTCAACAGTAAGCGTTCTTCCGGCCCAATCTATGGTAAAGACATGTTTTTCTTGTCCCATACAATTACGAACTCCTCTCTTCGTTGTGTGAAATAATCAATTACTCCTATTATGAACGAAATGAATTGAACATATCAATGTCAAAGTAGTATGTAAAAGGATTTCAATGATTTGTTATAAGAAATTTCGCTTTAATACGATAAAAAAGCGGGAATCCTCCCGCTTTTTACGATTATCGACGTAAGCCTAGTTTGTTAATTAACTCACGGTAACGAGTTACGTCTTTATTACGCAGATACGTAAGAAGATTACGACGCTTACCTACCATTTTAAGAAGACCGCGACGTGAGTGGTGGTCTTTCTTGTGAGTACGTAAATGCTCGTTCAAGTTGTTAATTGAGTCAGTTAGGATAGCGATCTGAACTTCTGGAGATCCAGTATCAGATTCGTGTGTTTTGAACTCATTGATGAGTTGGTTTTTACGCTCTTGAGTAATTGCCATCCTGTTTCACCTCCAAATCATATTTAGCCCCAGTTACCTAGCAACCGTCGGTGACTTCGGATTGCCAAGCAATGGTTTTAAGACTACGAAAACTATCATACTAAAAATCGTGCCTATATGCAAATATTTTAGAATAAAATTTGCGTGCGTTCGTTGCAAGTTATTTCCGTAAATTGCTGAAATAACGGATGGCTTCCTGCTTATCTTTCTCAATTTGCTCTGTTAATTCTTTGATGCCATTGAATTTCCGCTCGCTCCGAATCCGTTTGTACCATTCGATTTTTATAGCGGCTCCATATACCTCTTGATCGAAATCAAACAGATTGACCTCGATGGAAGGCTGCTCAGGGCGCTTTTCATAAAACGTTGGCTTATAGCCAATATTGCAAACGCCATTGTAAACTTCGCCGTTCACTTCCGCTTTTACGGCATATACACCAGTGGGCGGGACGATATAGCTGTTATTTAAACCGACATTCGCTGTCGGAAACCCGATGGTCCGCCCTCTTTTATCACCATGAATGACAATTCCTTTAATAAAATAAGGTTGTCCAAGCAAGACATTCGCCAATTCAACATCTCCGTTTTGAAGCGCGGTACGGATATACGAAGAACTGATTTTTTTATCCTGCTCCGTTAATTTTTCTACCATTGTGCACCCAGCTTTTCCGTCTAAATCATCCGGCATGGTCTTCATTGTTCCCTTGCCGTATTTGCCGTACGTAAAGTCAAAGCCTGCCACTGCGTGCTGCACATTAAGGCCGATAATATACTGGTCTATAAACTGCTTAGGAGAAAGAGAAGCAAACACTTCATTAAATTTAACGACATACAGAACTTCTGTACCTAATTGTTCAATTTGATTTATTTTGTCTTCAAGAGGCGTAATCAGATCCTTAGGTTCCTTATCTCTGCCCAACACGTGAGAAGGATGGGGATGAAAGGTCATCACAGCCAATGTCAGACCTTTTTCTTCGGCTATTTGCTTCGCTGTGCAGATTACCTTTTGATGCCCGAGATGAACGCCGTCAAAATATCCTAACGCCATCACTGATTTTGCCTGCTCCTCTTTTATTAAATGATGAGGATGTGTAATATGTATCGTCTTCACAGAACGGTCACCTTTTTTCTATTGTTCGCTTTTTTGCATCAATACTTTTGCCGGCTTTAACAGCCCTTTTTTTGCAGGATGAGGGAAATAGATCGCCAAACAGGTTCCGGATTCAGTAAAGACGGCGATACGGTCTTCACTTGTCATTTCAGAAAACTGCTCGGGCGTCTCAAGCAAAGCCCCATTTTCTACTTTCTTAGCTAATGTATCACTTATGATCCATTTCGGCAAATGATTGAGCGCACGTTCAATAGGAACTGTATGCTCTTCCACGGTTCCGGATTGGGCCTGTGCTTCGAGCTCATCAAAAGTAAAGCATTCGTCGAGAGAAAAATCTCCGGATGCCGTACGGATTAAATGAGACATATGAGCCGGATATCCGAGCTTTTCTCCGATCATGACCGCCAGCGTCCTTACATAGGTCCCTTTGGAGCAAGTCACTGTAAACCGGAAGCTTGCGGTTTCTCCATGATGTTTAATCTCTGTCGTCAGGGCAATGTCTTCAATGGTTATCATACGTTTCGGACGTTCTACTTCAATCCCTGCTCTTGCGTATTCGTATAATTTTTTGCCGTTTACTTTTACAGCGGAATACATGGGCGGAATTTGTTCTTGTTTCCCCTTTAAACTGTTTAAAACATTTTCTACATCCGCTTTATCAATGTCGTGATTGACAGGCTTTGTTTCCACCGTTTCTCCGGTTTGATCCTCTGTTGTGGTTGAAAAGCCAAGCGTTATTTCTGCATCATACGTTTTAGATTTTTCAGTTAAGTATTCGACTATTTTTGTCGCTCTTCCTACACAAATCGGAAGCACGCCTGACACTTCCGGATCGAGCGTTCCTGTATGTCCTACTTTTTTTGTTTTTAACAGCTTTCGGATCTTCATGACACAGTCGTGCGATGTCATGCCAACAGGTTTATGTAAAAGGAGAACTCCGTTAACCATTTGCTTTTCACTCCTTCTTTTGAGCTTTTTTCTTTTAAACGAAGAAAGAGGACAGACGATATACGCCTATCCTCTCATTTTTTATTCAGATGGTTTCTCTGAATGTAATTCGTGAATCAGTGTTTCGATCCGATTCCCGTAATCGATTGATTCATCGAACTCAAATTCAATTTCAGGCGTTTTTCGAAGTCTGATGCGGCTGCCGATTTCGGATCGGATAAATCCTTTCGCTTTTGCCAGCCCTTTCAGCGCTTCTTCCCGTTTTTTCTCGTCACCGAGAACCGAGATATACACCTTTGCAATTTGCAAATCACCTGATACACGTACATCCGTTACTGTCAGAAAACCAATTCTCGGGTCTTTCAGCTTGCGGCTGATAATATCACCGAGTTCTTTTTTCATTTGCTCGCCGACACGGTTTGCTCTCATACTCAATTCAATCACCTCTAAGTTAAAACCACTCTGTCCTAGTGATCGTCCGTTCAATTTCAGGAAAAGAATCGATAAACGCTAGGACGCGTTGCAGTTCTTTTTCTGTTTGAACGCGAGAGGAAGAAACAGCGGCGATTCCGAAGCTGGTTCTTTGCCAGGTGTCCTGATAGCCAATCTCCGAAATCGAAACATTGAACTTGTTTTGAACCCTGGTTAAAACCCGCTTCAGAACGGCACGCTTTTCTTTTAGCGATCCTGCATCATAAATGATGCATTCACACTCCGCAAATCCGATCACGTTCTTTCAATTTCTTGCATGACAAACGCTTCAAGGATGTCACCTTCACGAATGTCATTGTATTTCTTAATTGTAATACCACATTCATAGCCTTGTGAAACTTCTTTCACATCGTCTTTAAAGCGTTTCAGAACATCTACTTCGCCTTCAAAGATGACGACGCCGTCACGAATTAAACGGAGGCCGCTGTCGCGCGTAATGGTTCCTTCAGTAACATATCCGCCGGCAATTGTACCGATTTTAGATACTTTGAATGTTTGGCGTACTTCTACTTGACCAATTACTTTTTCTTCATATTCAGGATCAAGCATACCTTTCATGGCAGCTTCAATCTCGTCGATTACTTTGTAAATGATACGGTGAAGTCGAATATCTACATTTTCAGCTTCAGCCGTACTCTTAGCATTTCCGTCCGGTCTCACATTAAACCCGATAACAATTGCATTGGAAGCAGATGCCAAGATAATGTCTGATTCAGTAATCGCACCAACGCCTGTATGGATGATTTTCACTTTAACGCCTTCTACTTCAATTTTTTGAAGTGCAGCCGTTAAAGCTTCAGCAGATCCTTGAACGTCAGCTTTTACGATGAGGTTGATGTCTTTTACATCACCTTGCTTAATTTGCTCGAATAAATCATCAAGACTGAGCTTCGCTTTATCGCTGCGCTGCTCTTCAAGCTGTTTCGAAGCACGGGCTTCACCGACAGAACGAGCTGTTTTTTCATCCTTAAAGACAAGGAATTGGTCTCCCGCTTGAGGGACATCATTCAAACCGGTAATTTCAACCGGAGTTGACGGGCCGGCAGTTTTCACACGGCGGCCAATGTCGTTAACCATTGCACGGACACGGCCAAATGTATTGCCGACTACGATCGGATCACCGACATGCAGTGTTCCAGTCTGTACGAGCAATGTCGCAACTGACCCTCTGCCTTTATCGAGTTCAGCTTCAATAACCGTTCCTTTTGCCTGACGGTTCGGATTCGCTTTCAGTTCCTCTACCTCACTGACAAGCAAAATCATTTCAACGAGCTCATCAATGCCTTTTCCAGTTAAAGCGGAAAGCGGCACAAAAATGGTTTCTCCGCCCCAAGCTTCAGGGACAAGTCCGTATTCCGTCAGTTCTTGCATCACACGGTCAGGGTTTGCGGATTCTTTATCTATTTTATTCACAGCAACGATGATTGGAACCTCTGCTGCTTTTGCATGGTTAATCGCTTCAACTGTTTGCGGCATGACACCGTCATCGGCAGCTACGACAAGAATCGTAATATCAGTTACTTCTGCACCGCGTGCACGCATTGTTGTAAATGCGGCGTGGCCCGGTGTATCCAAAAACGTGATTTTCTTGCCGTTCTCTTCAATTTGATAAGCGCCGATATGCTGAGTGATTCCGCCTGCTTCTCCTTCAACAACCTTTGTTTTACGGATGCTGTCAAGAAGCGTTGTTTTCCCATGGTCAACGTGGCCCATGATTGTCACGACAGGAGGACGAATTTCAAGATCCTCTTCATTATCAGGCTCTTCGTATTTTTCCAGCTCTGTTTCTTCAAGCACAATGACCTCTTCTGTTTCAACACCATATTCTGATGCAATGAGTTCGATTGTGTCTTTATCAAGCTCTTGGTTAATAGTTGCCATTACGCCAAGAAGCATCAGCTTTTTAATGATTTCTGAAGGCTCTTTGCCAAGCTCTTCAGCAAGTGCGCCAACTGTTAAAGTGCCAGAGAATGTAATTTTCTCAGGAAGCTCTTTTTTCGGCTTTACAGGCTTTTGCTGATGTTGGTTTTTATTATTGTTGTTGTTGCGTTTATTTTTTTTGTTGTTGTTATTCTTCTTGTTTTTGTTAAATTGATTATTCTGCACGTCATTCTTCTTTCCGTCTCGAATTTTATTTGGTTGATTTCCAGCTGATTGCTGATTAACCCCTTGTGGCTGTTTGTTTTTGTTCGTTTCTGCTGGCTTTTGAGATTTAGCAGCTGCGCCGCCTTTTTTATATTTGGCATCTAGCTTTTTAATGGCCTTTTCTTCAAGCATGGCCATGTGATTATTCACTTCTAAATCCATGTTCTTCAGTGCGGTCAAAATTTCCTTACTTGAAACATTTAACGCTTTTGCATATTCGTATACTCTCATTTTAGCCATTCGTTCACCCCCAAAAATATTAATCGAGCAAGCTGATCAGCTTATTCGCAAAACCTTGGTCAGTGACGGCGACAACGACACGGGCTTCTTTACCGATAGAGCGTCCAAGAACCGCGCGACTCTCGACTTTTTTATAAGGGACTTTATAATAATTGCACTTGTCAGTTACTTTTTTTGCTGTGTTAGATGATGCATCCTCTGTAAGCAGGACAAGCTTTGCACGCGCATTCCTGATTTCTTTTATTACCAAGGCTTCGCCTGACACGACCTTACGAGCTCGATTGGCCAGACCCAGCAAGGGAAACCATTCCATTCCAGACATTTTATTTTTTCACCTTTTCCGCCAGTTCCAGCAATTCATCGAAAATCTGGTCATCGATTTGTGATTGAAATTGATTTTGCAAAGTGTTTTTCTTTTTTGCTGCTAAGATGCACTCTTTATCCAGCGTTAAATAAGCACCCCGCCCATTCTTTTTTCCGGTCGGGTCCACTGAGATTTCGCCTTCTTTTGACCGTACAACTCGGATCAGTTCCTTTTTAGGCTTCATTTCACCAGTCACTACACATTTGCGTAATGGGATCTTTTTGTGTTTATTCACCTAAAGTCACCTCTTATTCATCCGATTCAGCAGTTTCAGGCTCCGTAAAGAGCGGCTCATCATCTTCTTCAAGTTCTCTCGGATAGATTCCAAGTTCTCTTGCGTCCGTTTCGCTCTTAATATCAATCTTCCAGCCTGTCAGTTTAGCAGCTAAGCGTGCGTTTTGTCCTCTTTTGCCAATTGCCAGAGACAGCTGGTAATCAGGAACAATAACAGTTGTCGCTTTTTCTTCTTCATTAACAATGACATCAAGCACTTTGGAAGGGCTGAGCGCATTCGCGACAAATTCTACAGGATCACTGGACCAGTTGACAATGTCAATTTTTTCACCTTTTAATTCATTGACGATTGCTTGCACACGCTGGCCTTTAGGCCCTACGCATGAACCGACAGGATCAACGTCAGGATCATCTGTGCGAACAGAAATTTTTGAACGGTCGCCGGCTTCTCTGGCAACAGATTTTAGCTCGACAGTTCCATCATAAATTTCAGGCACTTCAATTTCAAACAAACGCTTTAACAGGCCTGGATGTGTTCTTGACACATAAATCTGCGGGCCCTTCGTTGTTTTTTCTACTTTTGTGATATATACCTTAATGCGGTCATGGGGCTTGTAGCTTTCATTCGGCATTTGCTCATTAACCGGCAGCAAGGCTTCTATTTTGCCTAAAGACACGTAGATAAATTTATTGTCCAGACGCTGGACGATCCCTGTCATGATGTCTTCTTCACGGTCGATAAATTCAGAATAGATCACGCCGCGCTCAGCTTCGCGCACACGCTGTGTGACGACCTGCTTCGCTGTTTGAGCAGCTATGCGCCCGAAATCCTTAGGTGTAACTTCGATTTCGACGACATCGCCGACCATATATTCCGGATGGATACCCTGTGCCTCTTCAATTGAGATCTCTAATCTCTGGTCGTATACTTCGTCAACGACATCTTTTCTTGCAAATACACGGATGGAGCCAGTTTCACGGTTTAGATCCACCCGTACATTTTGCGCTTGATTAAAATTCCGCTTATAAGCAGAAATTAACGCAGCTTCGATTGCTTCGATGATAATTTCTTTACTGATGCCTTTTTCTTTTTCAAGAATCGTGAGAGCATCTAATAATTCACTGCTCATTTAACGGTCTCCCCCCTTAAAACATTTGTATTCATTAGAATGTAACAGCTAATCTTGCATTAGCTATCTTTTCATACGGAATATTGATCCGTTTCTTTCTTGTTTTGATCGTGATCTCAACTGTCACTGTTTGTCCATCAAATTCAGCCAGTTCACCTTCAAACACTTTTACGCCGTCAATAGGCTCATACGTCTTAATGTATACGTTTTTTCCTAGTGATTTTTCGAAATCGGCTTTTTTCTTTAGCGGACGCTCAGCTCCTGGAGATGAGACTTCAAGAAAGTAATTTTGGCTGATTGGGTCTGCCTCATCAAGCTTTTCGCTTAAAGCTTCGCTTACTTTGGCACATTCCTCAATATCCACACCGTCATCGGAATCAATAAACACGCGAAGGAACCAGCTTTGGCCCTCTTTGACAAATTCAATGTCAACGAGTTCCAGCTGAAGGCTGTCTACGATTGGCTGAGCCATTTCTTGAACGGTGTCAGTCACTTTTTTGCTCATGTTCTTCCTCCTTGTGCTGTCGATCTCATATTCGTCTCGTCACTCTGCATAAAAACCCTGCTTCAAAAGAGCAGGGGCTAAAAAGTAAACGATGAACATGTCGAGACAAAATTCTCCTGTTCAATACAAAAGAGCGGGTTTCCCCACTCTTTGCCTCGGTAATCGTTAGCATTTCCAATAAAACTATACCATAACCATATTTTTATTGCAAATGGATATACGCTTACCTTCTTACCTAAGCAAGTGACAGAAACTCTAATATTACGATGGCACTTTTTGCGCTTATGTATGCATAGAAGCAGAATTTCTGAGAAATTCTGCTTTCCATATTAGAACAGTGACAATTGGTTTTGATCAGGCAGTGATTCCAGACAGCCGTGGCGATCTAAGTACTCTAAAATCGTTTTTGATACTTTCCCTCTCTTTTGCAAATCTTCTTTTGAGAGGAATTCGCCTTCTTCGCGAGCTTTTACAATGTTCAAAGCAGCGTTCGTCCCTAACCCTGGAATAGAGTTAAACGGCGGAATAAGACTGTTGCCGTCAATAATAAACTCTGTAGCGCTAGAGCGATATAAATCTACTTTTTGGAATGAATAGCCTCTCTCACACATCTCAAGCGCTAATTCTAAAACAGTCAGAAGGTTCTTTTCCTTCGGTGAAGCATCGAGTCCTTTAGCGTTTATATCCTCCATTACCGCTCTGATTGCTGTAGAGCCCTTGATCATTGTATCGATATCAAAGTCATCTGCACGAACGGTAAAATAAGCCGCATAATACAAAAGAGCATGATGCACTTTAAAGTAAGCAATGCGGACTGCCATTAAGACATATGCCGCGGCGTGGGCTTTCGGGAACATGTATTTAATCTTTTTACAGGAATCAATATACCAGTCTGGGACATTGTTATTTTTCATTTCTTCTTCCCATTCAGGCGTTAATCCTTTTCCTTTACGCACGAATTCCATGATTTTAAAGGCAAGGGACGGCTCAAGGCCTTGATAGATTAAATAAACCATAATGTCATCACGGCAGCCGATAACCTCACTCAGCTCACAAATATTATTGTGGATGAGCTCCTGTGCATTGCCAAGCCATACATCAGTTCCGTGAGACAAGCCTGAAATCTGAACGAGCTCAGAAAAAGTGGTCGGCTTTGTATCTTCAAGCATCTGCCGGACAAATCGGGTTCCGAATTCAGGAATTCCAAGAGTGCCCGTTTTACAGCCAATCTGTTCTTCAGTCACACCGAGTGATTCGGTTCCCTGGAAGATCTTCATCACTTCAGGATCATCCGTCGGAATTGTTTTCGGATCTATTCCGCTTAAGTCTTGAAGCATCCGAATAACAGTCGGGTCATCGTGTCCGAGAATATCAAGTTTTAACAGGTTGTCATGGATGGAGTGGAAATCAAAATGAGTCGTTTTCCACTCTGAACCTGTGGCATCTGCCGGGAACTGGATCGGTGAAAAATCATAAATATCCATATAATCCGGAACTACGATAATACCGCCAGGGTGTTGTCCAGTTGTACGTTTTACACCTGTGCATCCCTGTACGAGCCGATCTATTTCGGCACCGCGCATATGAAGATTGTTGTCTCCGGCATAGCCTTTTACATAACCGTAGGCTGTTTTTTCTGCCACCGTGCCTATTGTTCCCGCACGATATACATTGTCTTCCCCGAACAATACTTTTGTGTAATTGTGTGCTTGCGGCTGATATTCCCCTGAGAAGTTCAAATCGATATCAGGTACTTTGTCCCCTTTAAATCCTAAGAACGTTTCAAATGGTATATCATGACCGTCTTTTTTCAAAGGCGCTCCGCAATGAGGGCATGTCTTGTCAGGCAGGTCAAAACCGGAACCGACAGAACCGTCATTAAAGAACTCAGAATGCTGGCACTCAGGACAAACATAGTGCGGCGGCAGCGGGTTTACCTCAGTAATCTCAGTAAGTGTCGCAACTAATGAAGATCCTACGGAACCACGGGAACCAACGAGATACCCGTCATCTAGTGAACGTTTTACAAGTTTGTGAGAGATCAAGTAAATAACAGCAAATCCGTGGCCAATAATACTCTTTAACTCTTTTTCAATCCGCGCTTCGACAATTTCAGGCAGCTCTTCCCCGTAAATGCTTCTTGCACGCTGATAGCTCATTTCTCTGATCTCTTCATCGGCGCCTTCGATTTTCGGCGTATATAAATCATCTTTAATCGGCTTGATGTCATCAACTAAAGAAGCAACCTTTTGGGTATTGGTGACTACGATCTCCTTCGCTTTTTCTTCACCTAAGAAAGAAAAAGCTTCAAGCATTTCGTCTGTCGTTCTGAAATGCACTTTCGGCAGTTCATGCCTATTCAGCGGATTTGCCCCGCCTTGTGAGGATATTAAAATCTTTCTGTAGATTTTATCCTCATCATTCAAGTAATGAACATTTCCCGTAGCAACAACCGGTTTATTAAGCTTTTCCCCCAGCTTCGTGATATTCGCAATAATTTCTTTCAGCGCTTTTTCATCCCGGACCAGTTCAAGCTCCAGCAAGTGACGATACACTTCAGGCGGCTGAACCTCAAGGTAATCATAGAATGACGCGATATCTTCCACCTCTTCAGGCGATTTTTGCATCATTCCCTCAAAAACCTCTCCCCTGTCACAGGCAGAACCGATCAGCAGCCCTTCCCTGTATTTCTCAAGCTGAGATCTCGGAATACGCGGCACTCTGTAAAAATAATGAATATGAGAAAGTGACACAAGCTTAAATAAATTTTTAAGTCCCGTGCTGTTCACGGCAAGTAATGTTGCATGATACGGTCTTGATCTTTGATAAGCATTGGACTGACCCATATTTTCATTCAACTCATCATGGTACTGAATGCCTTTTTCAGCTGCGTCTTTCAGCATTTTCAGAAGCAAATAAGCGGTTGCCTCAGTATCATAGATCGCACGGTGATGCTGTGTGAGTTCGATATCAAACTTTTTACAAAGTGTGTTCAACCGGTGGTTCTTAAATTCCGGATAGAGAAAACGTCCTAGTTCTAGCGTGTCAATGACTGGGTTTTTAGCTTTATCGACTTCAAGAAGCTTTTTATAGGCTACATTTAAGAATCCCATATCAAAGCTTGCATTATGAGCGACAAGGATATCATCGCCAATCCATTCTCTGAAATCTCTTATTACATCTACGACATCCGGAGCGTCTTGTAGCATATCATCAGTGATCCCTGTCAGCTCTATGATTGTGGCGGAAAGCGGACGATGCGGGTTCGCAAACGCCTCAAATTTATCAATAATTTCTCCGCCTTTTACTTTTACTGCAGCCAGCTCAATAATGGTATCGTATACAGCAGACAATCCTGTCGTCTCAACGTCAAAAACAACATATGTTTCTTCTTCGAGCAGACGATGTGCGGCATTATAAGCAATTGGCACGCCATCATCCACGAGATTCGCTTCCATCCCGTAAATCATTTTAATTCCATGCTTTTTGGCCGCAGAATACGCATCAGGGAAGGATTGAACGACAGCATGATCAGTCAAAGCGATGGCCTCATGCCCCCATTTTTTCGCCTGTTCGACAAGCTTTCCGATACCCGTAACAGCATCCATTTGGCTCATTGGGGAATGAAGATGCAATTCCACTCTTTTTTCTCCTTCAGGTGCTGAATCTTCACGGGTTTTTGCTTTTATTTCGTTTACGTCATTTGCGATCATGACAAGGTCTCTGACAAATGTATCATTTTGAATGCTTCCGCGTGCTTTTACCCACATTCCTTTTTTCAGAGACTTCATCAGTGCCGCATCTTCTTTTTCACGTGCAAACATTTTGATCAAAATACTATTTGTATAGTCTGTAATTTTGAAGATACACAGCGTGCGCCCGCTCTTTAGCTCGCGCGTCTCCACATCAAACACATAACCTTGGACCGTAATTCTCCGTTCTTCGTCCATGATGCTGTCAAGTGTCCGGATTTCCTCGTTATCTTTAATTTGATAACCGATAACAAGAGGACCAGATGGTGCTTGGTCTTCATCACTTTCTTTATCTTTCTTCTCCATTTCAATCAAGGCCTGCATAGCCCGCTCTTGGTCTTCTGCAAGCTTTTGCTCCCGAAACTTTTGAACTTCCTGCTCGGATACAAATATTTCAGCATCAAGCTGAAGATCCGGAAAGCCAAATTGACGGTAGCCTGCTTGAATCATGGAACTGTATTTGTTTTTTAGCGCAGCCGCTTCTGTATCCGTTTTGGTTTTGACAATCAGTTTATTGCCCTTCAGCTTCGGTTTTTGCTGGTTTAAAAGACTGACAATCGGCGGCGAAATGCCCTGCAGTTCTTCAATGCAGCGTGACCAGTAGTCTTGAACGATACTTTCACTGACCTCGGCATCCTGCACTTCAATTGAAGATGTCACTTTTGCTATGTGGGCAAACGATTGCGTCAGCCTCGTTGTTAATGTGTCATATATTTGAAAAGGCAGCAAAGATTTAAATTGAAAATGAAAATGCCAAGACTTAGAAGCTTTGTGAATTGTCAGCTTTTTAATCTCGCCATGTTCAAAGTAGGTCATGAAGGTATCATCTGTCATATTAATCTGCTGCAGAAGAATTTGAAACTGCCTTCTGTTTACTGATAACTGTTCCATTAAGACAGTATCCCTCCCTAAAAACATCATAAGTGAAGGTACCTCAGGCAATGAGGTACCTTCTATTATTTCTATTTTAACATGTTTTTTGATAAATCGTTATGGTGATTACTGCTTGCTGATAAACGCAGATAATTCGTCTACTGAAATCTCAGTTGACTCACCAGTTTGACGAATTTTCACTTCGACGATTCCTTCGTCAGCTCGTTTTCCGACAGTGATGCGGATTGGAAGGCCGATTAGATCTGAATCAGCGAATTTTACACCGGCACGCTCAGCACGGTCGTCATAGAGCACTTCATAGCCTTCCGCTTTTAAATCGGCATACAGCTTTTCAGCAAGCTCTCTTTGCCCATCGTTTTTCATGTTCAATGCAAGAATATGAAGATCGTACGGGGCAACGCTTTTTGGCCATATTAATCCTTTTTCGTCGTGATGCTGTTCAGCAATAGCAGAAAGCGTTCTTGACACACCGATTCCGTAACAGCCCATCAGCATTGGCTGCGAGCGTCCGTTTTCATCTAAATATGTCGCATTCATCGCTTCTGAATAGCGTGTTCCGAGCTTAAAGACTTGTCCGACTTCGATTCCCTCAGCAAAACGGATCGTTCCCTTGCCGTCTGGTGAAGGATCACCTTCTTTAATAAAACGAAGATCAGCAAATTCTTTAATTTGCACGTCACGATTCACATTGACATTTTTATAATGATGATCTCCTTCATTTGCCCCGGCAACAGCATTAACAATTGCTTTCACAGCTTGATCGGCATATACTTCCACATCCTGATGAATACCGACAGGGCCTACAAAGCCTGGCTCTGTTCCGAGCTGCTGAATGACCTCTTCATGTGTAGCAAGCTCTACAACTTCTGCATGAAGCAAGTTTTTCACTTTAATATCGTTAACTTCATGATCCCCTCTTACAAGCACTAAGACAAAACGGTCATCAGCTTTAAACAATACTGACTTAATGCACGCTTCAGCCGAAACCTGTAAGAACGCAGTCAGTTCTTCGATTGTTTTCACGTTAGGCGTATGAACCTTCTCTAGAGCTTTAGGCTCTTCATCTGAAGGAACTTCCTGGTGAAGAACTTCAGCCATCTCGATATTAGCCGCGTACTGTGATTCATCAGAATACGCAATCGTATCCTCTCCGATCGCAGAAAGTGCCATAAATTCGTGCGTATCCTTTCCTCCCATTGCGCCTGAATCAGCGATAACAGGTCTTACATTAATGCCGCAGCGGGCAAAAATATTAGAATAGGCCTCGTACATTTTTTGATACGTTTCATCCAGGCTCTCTGCAGATGCATGGAAAGAGTACGCATCCTTCATAATAAATTCGCGGCCTCTTAACAAACCGAAGCGAGGACGTTTTTCATCTCTGAACTTAGACTGAATTTGATAAAGAGTCAGAGGGAGACGCTTATAAGATTTAACCTCATCGCGAACAAGCGAAGTGATAACCTCTTCATGCGTTGCCCCTAAAGCAAATTCACGGCCATGACGGTCTTTTAGTCTCATCAGTTCGGGACCATACGTATACCATCTGCCTGATTCCTGCCATGTCTCTGCCTGCTGCAATGCGGGCATGAGCATTTCTACGGCATCAATTTTCTCCATTTCCTCTCGAACAATCTGCTGAATGTTTTGAATCACCTTATACGCAAGAGGCATATAGCTGTATACCCCGCTCGTATTCTGTCTGATAAATCCTGCTCTCAGAAGAAGCTGATGACTTTTTGCTTCGGCATCAGCTGGAACTTCACGGAGCGTAGGAATAAGCGTCAAGCTTTGTCTCATTTCTTCGCACCTCTGATTGATTTACTTTTCGTTTACAAAAACAGCCGCTGGATATCGTTCCATGTGACAACCAGCATAAGAAGCATTAAGAAAGCTACTCCGATAAACACAACAAATGCTTCTTTTTCCCTGTTAATCGGTTTGCCCCGAATCGCTTCAATAAATAGAAACAACAGTCTTCCTCCGTCAAGTGCCGGAATCGGAAGCAGGTTGACAATCCCAAGGTTAATGCTTAAAAACGCCGCAAACTGAAATAAGTTCACGATCCCTGTTTTCGCCACTTGGTCTGTCATGTCATATATGCCGACAGGACCTGACAGCATATCGAGTTTAAATTGGCCTGTTACTAATTTGCTCAGATTGGTTAAAATGGCTTTGGTGACATCAACTGTTGATGTCGCGCCGTAAGCAACCGCTGAGAGTACGCCTTTTTCAGTCGGCGCATAGGAACCGAAACGTCCGATTGTTTTTTTGTTCTCATCTTTAACAGCTTCCGGAGTCACCGAAATATGAAGCGTTTTGTTATCTCTTTTTACTGCAACGTCCATTTCTTTCTCCGGGTTTTCTTTTACAGCGGAGACAATGTCAGTCCAAGACCTCATTTTCTCTCCGTTAATGCTTTGGATATAATCCCCTTCTTTTAGCCCTGCTTCAGCCGCCCGTCCATTGTCTGTCAGCTGCCCGAGCATAGGTTCATTTGACGGTACGCCTTGAATCAGCCCAAGCATCACTAAAATGACGTAAGCTAAAATAAAGTTCATAATCGGCCCTGCAGCAATTGCTTTAATCCGCTGCCATACAGGTTTGGAACCAAATTGGCGATTATACGGCGCAATCTGCACTTCTTCTCCGTCTACAATAAAAAAGGATGTTTCGCTGACAGTAAAGCTGGAAAGTTCGTCCTCTTTCCCCTGTTCATAACCAGTGATCTTCATGTCATGCTCTAGATCCGCTGTTTCCACTTCAATGACTAAAGCATCCGGATATTTTTCCTTTTGATTGATGATGACTTTCTCAACTTGATCTTCTTTATTAAACAGAAGCCCGACCGTGTATCCGGGTTTCACCTCAATCATTTCCGGATCTTCGCCGGCCATACGAACAAATCCGCCGACCGGAAGCAGCCTGATCGTATAAACTGTTTCATTTTTTTTGAAAGAAAAAATCTTTGGACCGAAGCCGATCGCAAATTCACGGCAGAGAATTCCCGCTCTTTGGGCTAGCAATAAATGGCCCAGTTCATGGAAGAAAACGAGCGTTCCGAAAATAATGATAAACGCTATAACTGTATTCACGAACATACCACCTTATGTGAGTATTGAATTGACGTATCCCCGGGTATCTTTGTCCACTTCTTGAATGTCCGCCAGGCTCGGTTTTTTCAGTAATTGATGGCGGGTTAGTGCCTTTTCGATACAGTCTTCAATAGCCAAAAACGGTATCTTGCCAGCTAAAAAGGCAGCGACAGCTACTTCATTTGCCGCATTTAGCACTGTCGGCATTGTTCCTCCTATTTTACCTGATTCAAAAGCAAATTGTAAGCATCGGAACCTGTCAAAATCAGCTTTCTCAAAATGAAGGCTACCGATTTCCCATAATTCAAGCCTTTTCGCATCTGGTAATGGCAATCGGTCAGGATAAGTGAGCGCATATTGAATGGGGACTCTCATATCCGGAGTTCCGAGCTGTGCGATCACACTTTTATCATGGAACTCAACCATTGAATGGATGATGCTCTCCTTATGTAAAACCACATCAATTTGTTCATAAGGTATATCGAAAAGCCAGTGTGCCTCGATCACCTCTAATCCCTTATTCATCATTGTAGCCGAATCAATTGTAATTTTTGCACCCATTGACCAGTTTGGATGTTTTAATGCATCTTCAACTGTTACTGATTCGAGCTCCTCCCGCGTCTTGTCCCGAAAACTTCCGCCGGATGCCGTAATGATGAGGCGTTCAATGTTTTTAGCCTGTTCGCCTTGAAGAGCTTGAAAAATGGCTGAATGCTCACTGTCAACAGGCAGCAGCGGAACATCATATTTCTTAGCATGTTCTTTTACTATATGCCCTGCAGTGACAAGAGTTTCCTTATTTGCAAGCGCAATTGTTTTTTTCTGTTCAATTGCCTTTAACGTCGGGATAAGGCCGACGCTTCCAAGCAAAGCGTTGACAACAATGTCAACCTCCTCCATCACTGCTGCTTCTATCAGCCCTTCTTCTCCCAGCCCGATTTGGCATTCAAAAGAAAAAGACATTTGTTTTAATTTATGATATGTATCCAGATCACCGACAGAGACAAACTTCGGCTGAAAGACCTCAATCATTGGAACGGCCTTATCAATATTTCTGCCAAACGACATAGATACCAGCTGAAATTGATCTTGATGTGCACGCAGTACATCAAGAGTCTGTTCGCCGATTGATCCTGTTGCTCCTAAAAGACAAATATTTTTCAAAGTTGCCACTACTCCTATTCTTATTGCTGCATGATCAGTCTCATATTCATATTAGACTTTTTTATGAAAAAAGGGCAAGCAGAAAGTACAAGAAAGGCATGACAAACAAGAAACTGTCAAAACGGTCTAATATACCGCCATGCCCGGGAAGAATATTCCCAGAATCCTTTACATCGTAATGTCTTTTCAAGGCGGATTCCACTAAATCTCCAAGTTGTCCGAAAACAGACAAAAACAGCGTGATCAACAGCAGATAGATATACGGGATCGGAAGTTGTGCAACAAGCTGAAAAATCGTCGCCAATACAAGTGCGATGACAATTCCGCCTGCAAACCCTTCCACTGTTTTATTCGGACTGATTTCCGGCCACAGTTTCCGCTTCCCAAGCGATTTACCGACAAAATAGGCACCGGAATCGGTGGACCAAATGACAACACACGCGTAAAAAATGTATGTTAATCCGTATTGGTCAAGATTTCTGATTTCGATAAAATAATGAAAACACATTCCGATGTAAATTGCTGCAAGCGTAATAAACCCGACTTCATCAAAAGTAAAGGTGTTCTTGACCAACACTGTGTAAGTCAGCAATAGCAGTACCGCAAATAAAGCGATTTCCATTTTGGAAATTCCGTCCGCTTCAAAAAACGAATACTGGCTTGGCAATAAGAACATCCACAATAATAAAAGACCGATCAAACCCGGCAGTGAAACCAGCTTCAGCTTTTTCATCCGTAAAAGTTCAAAAAGCGCCACACTGCCCATAGCATAAATTAATATGGTGAACGGCAATTTCCCGACAATAACCAAAAATAAAAATACAATTGCTGCCAGAACACCTGTCAAAATTCTTTGTTTCATGTCCACCATCCTCTAAATTCCGCCAAACCTCCGGCCTCTCTGCTGAAACTCTCCTAACGCCTGCAAGAAGTGATCTTCTTTAAAGTCAGGCCACAAGACGTCAGTAAAGACAAATTCACTGTAGGCAACCTGCCATAGCATAAAATTACTCAGCCTTATCTCGCCGCTCGTTCGAATTAAAAGTTCAGGATCCTGCAAAGATTCAGTCATCAAATAAGTAGAAAAAAGCGATTCATCAATGTCTTCAGTATTCAAAGAGCCTTCCTTCACTTTTTCCGCGAGTGATTTTGCAGCACTGACAATTTCAGTACGGCCTCCATAGTTAAGAGCAAAATTAAGGATCATTCCGTCGTTTTGCGCCGTGTCCTGTACAGCTTTTTCAATCGCACGTAATGTGTGCGCCGGCAAAGCCGTTTCATCCCCAATGATCCGAACCTGTACATTTTCCTCAACAAGCTCTGGAAGATACGTATTCAAAAATTCTTCCGGAAGCTTCATTAAAAAATCGACTTCCATTTTCGGTCTTTTCCAGTTTTCTGTTGAAAATGCATACAATGTCAGTACTTTGACACCTAATTCGTTTGCGAGCTTCGTGGTCCTTTTTACCACCTTCATCCCTTCATGGTGGCCTGCAATTCTGGGAAGAGAGCGTTTTTTAGCCCAACGGCCATTTCCATCCATGATAATGGCGATGTGTTCGGGAATTTCTCCCTTAAGTATGTCTTCTTTTGTATAACGTTCTAAGTTGGAAGCCGCAGTTTGCTGATTCTTCCAATTTTTGAGTATGTTGAGCATGAGATTCCTCCGTCACCCAAAAAGGTTACATTCCCTGCTGATAATCAATGTAATCAACAGTATTAACAAAAAAACCCCCTGTAAACATGAGAGGGTCTTTTCACTATTATCTATTGTACATAGTTTTTCATTAAACTTCCATGATTTCTTTTTCTTTGTCTTTTGTGACACTGTCAATTTTTGACACATATTCATCTGTCAGTTTTTGAACGTCTTCAGTGGAAGCACGCAGTTCATCCTCAGTAATGTCTCCGTTTTTCTCAAGTTTTTTGAGATCATCGTTAGCATCACGGCGAACGTTACGAACAGCTACTTTTGCTTCTTCAGCATATTTTTTTACAACTTTCACTAATTCTTTCCGTCTCTCTTCTGTTAGTGCCGGAATTGCAATTCGAATCATATTGCCGTCACTTGTTGGTGTAAGACCTAAATCAGCTTTTAAAATCGCTTTTTCGATATCGCCGATTGCTGTTTTGTCGTATGGTGTGATAACGAGCATACGAGCTTCAGGCACGTTAATAGAAGACAACTGATTTAAAGGTGTCTGCGCTCCGTAATATTCAACCGTTACTTTATCTAATAATGATGGATTTGCACGGCCTGCGCGTACAGTAGCCAATTCGCGCTGATAAGCAGCAATTGCTTTTTCCATTTTTTCTTTTGTTTGAGTTAATACTTCTTTTGACACGTTATTTCCCCCTCACGATCGTTCCGATTGATTCACCGATAACGGCACGTTTGATATTTCCTTCTTCCATAATAGAAAAGACGATAAGCGGAATGTCATTGTCCATGCATAAAGAGGAAGCTGTTGAATCCATGACTTCCAGGCCGTCTTTAAGAACGTCAAGATAAGAAAGTGATTCATACTTAACAGCTGATTCATCTTTTCTAGGATCAGCATTATACACACCGTCAACGTTATTTTTAGCCATTAAAATAACGTCTGCCTCAATTTCAGCAGCCCGCAGTGCAGCTGTCGTATCAGTTGAGAAATATGGGTTTCCTGTGCCCGCAGCGAAAATAACGACACGTTTTTTCTCTAAGTGGCGTATCGCTTTTCTTCTTATGTACGGTTCAGCAACTTGTCTCATTTCAATGGATGTTTGCACTCTGGACTGGATTCCGAGTGTTTCCAAGCTGTCTTGAAGAGCAAGCGAATTCATTACTGTCGCCAGCATTCCCATATAGTCAGCAGTCGCGCGGTCCATGCCCAGGTCACTTCCTGTTTTTCCGCGCCATAAGTTGCCGCCGCCTACTACAACAGCCACTTCGACTTCAAGCTCAGCGATTTCCTTCACTTGCTTTGCAATGGATTGAATGACAGTCGGGTTAATTCCATTTCCCTGTTCTCCTGCCAATGCTTCCCCGCTAAGCTTTAATACGATACGTTTGTATTTTGGTTTTTCCATGATAACCTCCAAGTGTAAACATTGCCGTTTTCTATTATGCAAGAGAAAAAAAGGTTTGTAAATATAGTTTTAAAAATAGGGAACACAAAATGTGTCCCCTATACTGCCTGAAAAGACGCGACTTAGCCGCGAAATCTTTTCACCATTATTTTTTCACTTGGTTCATTACTTCTTCAGCAAAGTTTTCTTGACGTTTTTCGATGCCTTCTCCAACTTCATAGCGGACAAAAGTTTGAACAGTAGCGTTTTTCGCTGCAATAACTTGTTTCACTTTTTCATCTGGGTTTTTAACGAACGCTTGGTCTAATAGACAAATTTCTTCGAAGAATTTGTTCAGACGGCCTTCAACCATTTTCGCTACGATGTTTTCAGGTTTGCCTTCTTGGAGGGCTTGCTGAGTTAAGATTTGACGCTCATGATTTGTTTCTTCTTCAGATACTTGATCACGAGAAATGTAACGAGGGTTAACTGCAGCAACGTGCATTGCGATATCTTTCGCAGTTTCTTCATCAGTTGTACCGTTGAGAACAGTTAATACACCGATGCGGCCGCCCATGTGAAGGTACGCACCGAATGCAGAGCTGTCGTCTTTTGTAAGAACTGTAAAGCGGCGAAGAGTGATTTTCTCACCGATTTTAGCAACTGCGCTTGTGATGTACTCTTCAACAGTTGAGCCATTTTCCATTTTTTGACCCATTGCTTCTTCAACATCTGCTGGCGTGTTTGCAAGAAGGTGGTCAGCTAAAGTGTTAAGAAGCTCTTTGAAGCCTTCGTTTTTCGCAACGAAATCAGTTTCAGAGTTTACTTCTAGGATAACGCCTTTGTTGCCGTCAGTTTTAATAATAGTAGAACCTTCTGCTGCGATACGGTCAGCTTTTTTCGCTGCTTTTGCAATCCCTTTTTCTCTTAAAAGGTCAATTGCTTTGTCCATATCTCCGTCAGTTTCAGTTAACGCTTTTTTACAATCCATCATGCCCGCGCCAGTTTTTTCACGCAGTTCTTTTACTTGCTGTGCAGTAATTGCCATTTGTATTCCTCCTTATATGTTTAAACAAGAGTATGTATATTACACATTTTTCTTGAAAAAAGGTGATAAAAGGCAGTCCCTCTTATCACCTTTTGAATAGGTTACGCAGTTGTTGTTTCTGTTTCTGGTGCAGTTTCTTCAGCAACTTCCGCTTCTTCTTCGCCTTGCTTCGCTTCTAAGATTGCATCTGCCATTTTAGAAGTTAGAAGTTTAACAGCGCGGATAGCGTCATCGTTCGCTGGGATAACAACATCGATTTCATCTGGATCACAGTTAGTATCTACGATACCGATGATAGGGATGTTTAATTTGCGAGCTTCCGCAACAGCGATGCGCTCTTTGCGAGGATCGATGATGAATAATGCATCAGGAAGATCCTTCATATCTTTAATTCCGCCTAGGAATTTTTCAAGACGCTCTAATTCTTTTTTCAATTGAACGACTTCTTTTTTAGGAAGTACATCAAACGTACCGTTTTCTTGCATTTTTTCAATGTCTTTAAGACGTTTAATACGTTTTTGGATTGTTTCAAAGTTTGTTAATGTACCGCCCAACCAGCGTTGGTTGACATAGTACATGCCAGAGCGTTGAGCTTCTTCTTTAACAGAATCTTGAGCTTGTTTTTTTGTTCCGACGAAAAGGATTTTTCCGCCTTCAGCAGCAAGATTTTTAGTGAAGTTGTAAGCTTCCTCTACTTTTTTGACTGTTTTTTGAAGGTCAATGATGTAGATTCCGTTACGCTCCGTGAAAATGTAACGCTTCATTTTTGGGTTCCAACGGCGTGTTTGGTGACCGAAGTGAACACCAGCTTCAAGCAATTGCTTCATAGAAATGACTGACATGTTATTTCCTCCTAATATAATGGTTTTTTTCCTCCGCTTAGGTCATTTTTGTGCAGAACTGCCGCCTGCAGCACCCTCTGCATAAATCGTTAAGCGTGTGTATTTAACACCAAGACATAATATAACACAGCTTTATCCGACAATCAAGAATCCTTTACACCTTTGGAGCGAAATTTTAAAAATAGCTCGATTTCTGTCTTTCCGCTCTTCATTTTCTGGGCAATTTGACTTGCCGAATATCCCTGTTCATATAATTCTATGACCTGGTCTTCAAATGATTGGACCTCACTGTTTACGATCTCTTCCCGACGGTCAACCTCTGTAATCAGACCTTCAATATGTTCAGGAAGATTCTCTGCCTCTTGGACTGGATCCCGCTCTTGATATGTTTCAGAGGTCTGAAGGCCTGGCTTTTGGGATTCTTCATCTGATTGACTTGCAGATGAAGCTTTATTTTCTATCAGTTTCTCATTTTCTTCTTTTAATTCAAGCAGAAATGCCGCCAAGGTGTTTTCCGTCTCTTCAAGTATCTGTTTTTGCTGTTTTTCTGTTTCTTTCACTGCAGCGAGCCTCGTATACAGGATAATGACAGCGTACAGAAGAACGCCGTGGAGCGTAAAGCTTAAAAGCCATAATAGTGTTGACATGTTTTTCACTCGCTAACCATGAAATTCATTATTGTATCACTTTTTCCAGCAGATTCTTTAATTTAAATAATGCCTTTGAATGGATCTGAGATATGCGGGACGTAGAAAGATTTAATACTTGTCCGATTTCTGTCAGTGTCAACTCCTCTTTGTAGAACAAACTGACAACCAGCTGTTCTTTTTCAGAGAGTTCGTGAATTTTTTCCGCAAGCTGTGCAACCAGTTCATCCTTCATAATCTTTTCTTCAGGCGGAACATTTTTGTCATCTCTGATCATGACTTGAATGTTTTCCCCGTCATCTTGATCATGGAGCTTTTCATCAATTGACAGCAGATTTGCAAAAAAACCTTCATTCATTGTTGACACGACATCCTGTACCGTCATTCCGAGTTCCTCTGCAATTTCCGCGGGCGATACATTGCGAAGATACCGCTGTTCAAGCTTTTCAATTGCTGCTTCAACCTTTTTTGTTTTTTCGCGCGAGGTTCTGGGCAGCCAATCTTCTTTACGAAGCCCGTCTATGATTGCGCCGCGAATTCTAAACGAGGCGTAGGTATCAAATTTTAAGTCCCGGCTGGGGTCAAATTTTTCAAGGGCATCATATAAACCAAGCATACCAAGGCTCATAAGATCGTCTTTATGCACTGATTTCGGCAGTCCGACAGAAATTCTGCCTACATGATATGTGACAAGCGGCATGTAACGGCGCATTAAGTCGTCACCGGCTTTAGGATCTTTCCACTCTTTCCAGCGCGTCCAAAGCACCTGATCTTCATAATTCAAGGATTGCATTGTTATCCCCCTAATACCTTAATTAAATCGTTTTTTCACCTTGTTTAACAGTTCGAATATGCAGCATGCAGGACTTCGGTTCAAATTCTATCGTCCGGCCGCTTGAGCCGCCCGTATCTTCACTAATAATAGGAATATTAAATAAAGACAGCTGTTCTTTTATCGCTAATACATTTCTCGGTCCGATCTTCATCAAATCATTTGTCGATTTAAATTTAAACATCTCTGATCCGCCGGCCAGCTTTGCTTTTAATGCAAATTTCCGGCATCCCGCTTCTATCAGCATATCAATCGTAGTCTGTACGGCGGTGTCAGCGTACTTAGCCCGGTTGAGCTCGGCAGTTTTCGATAACGTCGAATCCGGAAGCATGACATGAACAAGACCCGCCGTTTGCTTTTCTTTATCATAAAGCACCAGCCCCACACATGAGCCCAAACCAGAGGTCCGGATGGTATCCGGGAAGCGGGCGATCTTCACGTCAGCAATCCCAACCTTTATAACAACAGCCTCAGTTGTACTCATAATGATGCACCTAAGGCGACAAAGAGCTTTTCAAATGAATCATAGTCCGGCAGCATAAACATATGCGCTTTCAGCTCCTGCTGATGACTTTGGTCAAAAATTGACGTGTCGACAACAATGGCGTGTTCTCCAACCTGACTGAGCTCCATCAGCCCTTCGCTGATCACTGCTCCGAACATGTCCAAAGAGACTTCAGGAACACTTGGATAGAGCTGGAGTTTCGTCAAATCCGCCAAAGCTGTTAAATATGACCCCGCTAAAATATTGCCCAGTTCATGCAAAGCGGATGAGCTCATGTGGTCTTCACCTAAGTCCTCTATGTCAAAATCGGGGTTTCCAATCAGCTCTCTGATAAACTGCTCCGCCTGAAAAAAAGGCATTATAAAGAACATTGAACCCGTTAAATCGCCTTCCATTCTTAAAAAGATGCTGGCAACCGGGACATCGGCGCCGCCGAAAAAATCAACAAGATCATCAAAAGACAGCAGCTTTGCAAATGGGACTTCCATATCTATCTTTCTATTTAACAGCTGGGCCATTGCAGAGGCGGAGTGGCCGGCGCCTATATTGCCGACTTCCCGCAAAATGTCCATCTGCTCTTCTTTGATTCCATTAAAAATACTCATGTCATAACCCCTTTAAGATTAAGCTTGATCGGGCACAGCGGACTGAGATGATTCTTTATCCAAAACCGCGTTCGCATCAATAATATTTAAGAGTCTGTTCTCTTGTTTCACAATCTGTTCGATCGACACATCCGTATCTTTCTGAACGCCTTCTGGAGCAGATTCTATTTCACTTTCGTGTACGGTAATCACATCGTTCGCTTCATCCACAATCCAGCCGACTTCAATATCACGATAAGCAATAATGATAATTCGTGTTTCATCGGTAATTTCATACTCTGGCAAATTCAGGCGTTTTCTTAAATCAATAACCGGAGTCACCACCCCGCGTAAATTGATTACCCCGCAAATATATGGTTCGACGCCAGGTACCCTCGTTGGCTTTTGCCATTTTTCAATTGATTTCACCTGAGTGACGGAAATGGCATATTCTTTGCCATTTACCATAAAGACTATCATTTTTTCGCCTGTTTTAATTTCTGCAGTCATGTGAGACACCTCCTCGAATGGTTAAATAATCAGTGCATTACAATCAATAATGAGCGCTACTTCTCCGTCTCCTAAAATAGTAGCTCCGGAAATTGCAAAGACGTTTGTTAAATAATCTCCGAGTGATTTCAGCACAACTTCCTGCTGGCCAATAAAGGAGTCCACCACAAATGCAGTAGGTTTGTCGCCTTTTTTCACGACAATGATATGGAGCTGTTCCGCATCTTTTCTTGTATCTTCTATTTTAAACTCTTCTTTTAAATAAACGACAGGGACAATATGCCCTCTAAAGTCAATCACTTCACGGTCATGCGTTTGCAAAATGTCTTTTCTGTCAATAACTGCTGTCTCAATGATTGAAGAAATCGGAATGGCAAATGTCTCTTCTTCCAACTTAATCAGCAGAACTGAAATAATAGACAAGGTTAGCGGCAGCTGGATGCTGAATAGAGAGCCTTGACCCTCGGCTGATTTCACACTGACTGAGCCGCCAAGAGACTCCAGTTTGTTTTTTACAACGTCAAGTCCTACACCCCGGCCGGAAATATCAGAAATTTGGTCAGCAGTTGAGAACCCCGGAGCAAAAATCAATTCGTAAATTTGGTTGTCTTCTAAGGTTTCAGCTTCTTTTTCCGTTATGACCCCGCGCTCAAGCGCTTTTTCCAGAATTTTTTTGCGATTAAGGCCTGCGCCGTCATCCTCTACTTCGATAAAAACATGGTTGCCGCTGTGATAAGCTTTAAGCACAACTTTTCCTGATTCCGGTTTTCCCTTTTGCAAACGTGTTTCCGGCGCCTCGATACCATGGTCAATACTGTTTCTGATCAAGTGAACGAGTGGATCTCCGATTTCATCAATTACTGTACGATCCAGTTCAGTTTCCGCACCGATGATCGAGAGTTCAATTTTTTTATTCAGCTCTTTCTGAAGCTGGCGAATCATTCTCGGGAATCTGTTAAAAACAGTTTCAACCGGGACCATTCTCATATTCAGAATAATCGATTGCAAATCTCCGGAAATTCTCGTCATTCGTTCAACCGTTTCAGTCAGTTCATTGTGCTCAAGCTCTTTCGCAATCTGCTCGAGACGCCCGCGGTCAATGACAAGCTCTTCAAATAAGTTCATTAAAGAATCAAGCCTGTCAATGTTGACACGAATTGTTTTAGATCCGCCGGCTGAATGCTTCGCCTGTTCATCGTTTTTAGCAGGCTGTTTTTGTTTCTCCTGCTTCGCAGGTACAGCTGCTGCTGGTGAATCTTCTTGCTTAGATTCTTCAGGCTTTTCAGCTGATGTTAAAGGAGCCCCTTGAATGACTTCAACATGCTCAATTTCCGACACGCCATTGATTAATTGTTCAATGTCTTCCGCTGATTGATGTGTTAAGAAACAAACTTGAAAATCAGTTCCAAAATCTTCTGTTTCAAGCACTTCAGCACTTGGAATTGTTTTGGCTACTTCTCCGACTTCATTTAGTTTTTCAAACACCATATAGACACGAACTGCTTTTAACATACAGTTTTCGTTCAGAGAAATCTTGATTTCATATCGTTTGAAGCCTTGCTCCTCCGCTTCTTGTATAACTGTGCGTTCAAATTCATCATATTCCCAATCAGATGCTGAACTCTGTGCTTCTGCAGGTTCCGCGGAGGCAGCGGATTCAGCGTGCGCACCATTCACATCAAGCTTGGCACTCACTTCTGAGATATCTCTTTTACCATCCCCGCCATCAATAATAGACTGAACCATTGCTTCCAGGTGATCCAGAGCTTCAAACAAAATATCCAGCCAGTCTGAGGTGACTTCCATGTCTCCGTTTCGGATTGCATCCAGCACGTTTTCAAGCAGATGGGTAAGATGTGCTAAATCCGTGTAGCCCATCGTTGCGCTCATTCCTTTTAATGTATGGGCAGCCCTGAATATATCATGTACGAGCTGAAGATCAGTCGGGTCTTTCTCTAAAAGAAGAAGCTTTTCATTACATGTTTGTAAATGTTCTTTACTCTCATCAATAAAGACATCTAAATACTGATTCATATCCATTTGAATCACACCCTCTCTTTTTTCACACAGCTTGTGATGGATGCTGCGATATCTTCCACATGTTTAATCTCATGAATGAGACCCGCTTTAACAGCAGCTTTTGGCATCCCGTATACGACACAAGATTCTTCAGACTCCGCAATGGCTTTCACATTGCCGGCTATTAGCATGTCCTTTAGCCCAGCAGTGCCGTCACTGCCCATTCCGGTCATGATAACCGCTACTTTTTCATAATCTGTCAGTTTCCCGACAGAACGGAATAAATAATCAGCAGATGGTTTATGACGGCTTGGTGTGTCATGGTTATCAAGCACAATCTGGAGTCCTTCGCTGTTTTTAATAACGGATATGTTTTTTCCGCCCGGTGCTATGTAGACACAGCCGTTAAGAGCTGCTTCACCATCTTTTGCTTCTTTTACCTGAATGTCAGATAAATGATTCAGCCGATCAGCCAAAGAAGCAGTAAACCCTTCAGGCATGTGCTGTACGACAACCACTGGTGCGTTCAAATCCTTAGGGAGCTTCGGTATCACCTTTTGTAACGCCCGTGGACCGCCTGTTGATGTGCCGATACACACAATTTGTCTGCCCGTACCAGGTTTCGGTTTGCTTAATTCAGGCTTAACGACAGCACGCACAATAGGTTCGGGCCGAACTGTCTGGGAAACAGGACGTTTCCGCTTGCCGGAAAGTCCTGCCGCGACGACACGCTCAACTAATTGTTCTTTAATTTTGTATAAATCCAGAGATATTGAGCCTGATGGCTTTGTGATAAAATCAAAGGCACCGATCTCCAAACAATTAATTGTGCATTCTTTACCTTTCTCGGTCTGGCTCGACACCATAATGACCGGCAAGTTATAAATCTCAATAATTTTGCGGAGCGTATCTGTCCCATTCATGACCGGCATTTCAACATCAAGAGTAATAACATCCGGTTTTAATAATTCAATCTTCTTAAGCGCTTCTTCTCCGTTTCTCGCAGTTCCGATTACTTCTATCTGCTTTTCCTCGGTCAGAAAATCACTTATCATTTTTCTCATAAAAGCTGAATCATCAACTACAAGCACACGAATCAAATTAAGCCCTCCTCATTAAAAAAGAAGATAATTTCTCAATAAATGTCTGTTTGTCTTCTTTGTGTCTCGTTTCTTCTCTTTCAAACAAGGCGTCCGCTAAAATACGGACTGACCGGCTGGCTTTTGCCTGAGGGCTTTTTATGAAAAAAGGAACCTGTTCGACAACCGCTTTGCTCACGATCACATCGTCAGAAACGGAACCGGCAAACTGAACCTGAACATCCAAAAACATATGAATTGTACGGGAGAGGCGGGCAAAAGCGTCAAGCCCTTCCTTTTGGTCACGGCACCGATTGACAGCCACCTTCATTGAAAGCTTATTTTCTGTCAAAACCAAGTGCTTGACAGCGCTGTATGCGTCCATAATGGCCGTCGGCTCGGGAGTTGTTATAATCAAAATATCTTCTGCTGATAAAATAAAAGGCAGTTGATCTTTTGATAAGCCCGCTCCCATATCAAACAGCACATAATCGAACTGGCTTAATGCATGAGAAAGTTCATTGGCAAAAAATGTCCATTTCCTCTGATCGAGCTGAAACATCACATCCAGACCGGTTCCCCCTGATATATACCGCAAACCTTTTGGGCCAACGGATAATGACTGCAGCAAAGGCTTACGGTCGGTTAAAACATCAATTATTGTGGCAGACGATGAATTTCCCATTAATATATCAATGTTCCCCATCCCGATATCAAGGTCGATGAGCAGCACTTTCTTACCTTTATCCTGCAGCGCAAATGCCATATTTAAGGTAATATTGGATTTTCCGACACCGCCCTTGCCGCTGATGACAGCAAGTGTCTTCGCTTGTTGTGAATAAACCATTGGCAGAACGCGCTCACGTTTTTCCATTTTTGCCCGTAAAGTTGCTGCTTGGTCATATCTGTTCATCTGCACAGCATCCTCACAAAACCAAGTGGAGATACAGTCTGTATATCCTCAGGCACATTCTGTCCGTTTGTCATAAACCCGACACCTATTTTTGATTCTGCCAGTATATTAAATACAGAACCTAAGGAAGTCGTTTCATCTATTTTCGTAAAAATATACTGATTGACAGGGACGGATGAAAACCGTTTGACAATATGCTTCATATCTTCATATTTTGCAGTCGCGGATAAAACAAGAAATGACTGAATGCTGCTCTCAAAAGGAATCGTTTCTTTCAGTTCATCAATGTATTGCGGGTCCTTGAAGTTTCTTCCGGCTGTATCAACAAACACATGATCATACTCAGAAAATAACTCCTTCGCCTGCTGAAATTCTTCTTTTGTATAGCAAACTTCCAGAGGAGCCTGCAGCAGTTCAGCGTATGTTTTCAACTGTTCAACAGCTGCAATACGATACGTATCTGTTGTAATAAAAGCGATTTTTTTATGTTTTTCAAGCATAGATATGGCTGCGAGTTTAGCCAGTGTAGTTGTTTTACCAGCCCCTGTTGAACCAAAAAGAACGATATACTTTGAATGAATAGGCTCCTGCCACTTGTCTGCTGAGGGCAGCATATCGCATAGTATTTCCTGAAGTTTGCCGACAACATTTTCTTCAGTCAAGCCGCCTGCTTCAACAGAGAAGCGAAGCAATTTTTTCAGAGTGTTCGTTTTCATAGACTCTTTGATCCCTGTTTCTAGCAAAAGCTTTTCTGCTTTTCGCAGCGGCTCAGGAAGTACAGATTGATATGCTGAAAAATCACCTAGCACCTGTTGCGCCGGAATTTGAGGGGGATATGTTCTCTCCTCTATTTTCGGACTGCTGACCGGAGTTTTTAATATTTGTTGCGGTTCAGCTGCCTTCTGAGGCGTTTTTTTCTCAAGAAAGTCCTGATCCAATACGGCGATTACTTCAACAGCAGGCTTGTTGACGAGGCCAAACCATTTTCGCTTTTTAATTTTTTTCGAATTTAATATGACCGCTTCATTACCTAACTCTTTTCTGATGAGAAGTGCCGCTTCTTGCATTGAAGCAGCAGTAAATTTTTTTATTTTCATTAAATATCCACCACTCCAATGCTTTGTACCTCAACATTCGCCTCAAGTTCGTTATAAGAGAGTACCGGAAGATCAGGGAAGTACCGTTCCAGAAGCTGCTTCACATACATTCTGACAGGCGGCGAGCAAAGAAGAATCGCGGTTTCCTGACGTAATGAGAGCTGTTCAGCTTCTTTAGCGACAGAGCGCACTATACTTTCTGAAATATCTGGTTCAAGTGATAAATAGTTACCGTGTTCCGTCTGCTGTACACCGTCTGCTATTGCTTTTTCTACACGGCCGGAACAAGTAACAACCTTCAACACTTCATTTTCTTTGGCAAACTGGGCTGTAATTTGTTTAGCAAGCGCTTGTCTTGTATACTCTGTCAAGAGATCAGAATCTGTTGTTAATTTCCCATAGTCAGCAAGTGTTTCAAAAATCGTTACTAAGTTTCGAATTGAAACTTTTTCTTTTAAAAGCTTAGCAAGCACTTTCTGAATATCACCGACAGACAATGGATTCGGCGTAACCTCTTCAACCAGGACTGGATACGATTCTTTCAAGTGATCGATCAGCTGTTTTGTCTCCTGCCTTCCGATCAATTCGTGGGCATGCTGCTTAATTTTCTCCGTAATATGCGTTGAAACGACTGATGCAGGATCAACTACTGTATAACCAAGCATGTCGGCTTCATCCTTTACCGCTTCGCTAATCCATTTAGCCGGCAGACCGAATGAAGGCTCCACTGTTTCAATCCCTTCAATGAGATCGTCCTCAGGAGTAGGCGACATCGCTAAATAATGATCAAGCAACAGCTCGCCTTTTGCTACTTCGTTTCCTTTAATTTTCAATCGGTATTCATTAGGCTGCAACGCTATATTATCTCTGATTCGCACGACAGGAATGACAAGCCCGAGTTCCAAAGCCAACTGACGGCGTATCATAACAATTCGGTCTAATAAATCACCGCCTTGATTGGCATCAGCAAGCGGTATCAGGCCATATCCAAACTCAAATTCTATCGGATCTATATGCAGAAGCTGAACAACACTTTCAGGGCTTTTAAGCTCGTCCACCTCAGCCTCTTCCTCAAGAATCTCATCCACTTCTTCTTTTTCCTTACCTGATTTAGATAGTGTATATGCGCCAAAAGCAAGCAATCCCGCAAGCGGCCCCGTCAGAAGGATGCCGATCGGAGTGAAAATACCTAAAAGCATGATCGTAGCTGCTGCGACGTATAAAAGCTTTGGATACGCAAACAGCTGGCCTGTAATGTCATGCCCTAAGTTTCCTTCAGAGGCAGCTCTTGTGACCACAATACCCGTAGCCGTAGAAATTAACAGTGCCGGGATTTGCGAAACAATTCCATCCCCTACAGTCAGCATCGTAAAGTGTGAAGCAGCCTCTTGAATGGACATGCCCTGCTGAAGCATTCCGATCACGATTCCGAAAATAATATTGATCATCACAATGATGATTCCGGCAATGGCGTCACCTTTTACAAATTTACTGGCACCGTCCATTGCTCCATAAAAGTCTGCTTCTCTTGCCACTTTTTCGCGGCGATGCTTCGCTTCCTGTTCGGTAATCATCCCTGCGTTTAAATCAGCATCAATACTCATCTGCTTCCCCGGCATTGCGTCCAGCGTAAACCTTGCTGCAACCTCGGAAACACGTTCAGCACCTTTTGTAATGACGATAAACTGAATAATAATAAGGATGATAAATACAACGAGTCCAACTAATACATTTCCGCCGACAACGAAATTTCCGAAAGTCTCGACGACTTTCCCTCCTTCACCGTGTGAAAGAATTGAACGGGTAGTTGAGACATTCAAGCCCAAACGAAATAGGGTCAAAAGCAGCAACAGTGACGGAAAAATCGAAAACTGAAGCGCTTCCTGCATATTCATTGTGGTGAGAAGCACGATCAACGCAAGAGAAATATTAATAATGATCAAAATACTTAACAGCCATGGAGGAAATGGAATCACCAGCATCGCCACAATGAGGACAACACTTATTAAAACGGATAAATCTCTTGTTGACATGCTGTTTTTTCTCTCCTTTTAAATCGAAAAATTCAATATACTTTTTGTTTTGTTTTATATACGTAAGCCAGAATTTCTGCTAAAACTTTAAAAAATTCTTCCGGCACTGCCTGGTCAATTTCCACCTGATCATATAACGCACGGGCAAGCGGTCTGTTTTCTACCATCATGACATCATGCTCTTTAGCAATTTTCCTGATTTTTAACGCTAGGTGGTCGACACCTTTTGCAACAATATAGGGAGCGTCCATTTTTTCTTCATCATATTTCAAAGCAATCGCATAGTGAGTCGGGTTTGTGATAATGACATCTGCTTTTGGAACTTCCTGCATCATCCGCCTCATCGCCATTTCCCGCTGTCTTTGTTTAATTTTAGACTTAATAATCGGGTCACCTTCAGATTTTTTGTACTCGTCTTTTATATCTTGTTTTGACATTTTGATATTTTTCTCATAATCAAATCTCTGATATAAATAGTCAAGACCAGCAAGAATTAATAAAGCGCCTGCACCGCTCAGTCCTATCCACAAAGTGAGTTTTGAAACGAAAGATAGTGCCTCTTCGGGTGTCAGGAGAGGAAGCCGGAGAATTTCTCCATAATGCAGCCAAAGCACAGCAAAAGCCGCAAAACCGACGACTACGATTTTCAAAATTGATTTAATCAGCTCTACAATCGCCCTCATACTGTATATTCGTTTAAAGCCTTTGATCGGATCCAGTTTTTCAAGCTTAGGCTGTATCACTTCAGCAGAAAATAAGAACCCAACCTGCATATAGTTGCTTACGACTCCTGCAACAAGAGCAACAAGCAAAATCGGTGCGAGTATTATGCCCATATCCTTTAATAAGCTGACAAACAATGTATGCACATTTGATTCTGAGAGCTTCATTGTGAGCGATTCGGTATAAAATGTTTCTATGAATGACAGCAGCCTGTCTCTCATATACGGACCAATTGCAATGAGCGAAAGGAATATTACCAGTAAAGAAACGGCGGTATTGACATCCGAACTTTTGGCTACCTGCCCCTTTTTTCGCGTATCCTTCCGTTTTTTCGGAGTGGCTTTTTCTGTCTTCTCTCCCGCAAAAAACTGCAGGTCAACTCTAAGCTTCATTAAGAAACACCGACCAATGCTAAAAGATTCCGCATCGTTTCAATCGTTAAACTGAAAACATTCCGGACAACGACGAAGATAACGGACATACATACAATGAGCATGATGAAACTGACAGCGATCTTTAAAGGCAGACCGACCACAAATACATTTAACTGTGGAACAGTTCGAGCCACGATACCTAATGCTAAATCAACTAGAAACAAGCTGGCCACAACCGGCGCTGACATTTGAAAAGCGATAATAAACATTGCATTAAAGCTTTTCGCAATAAAATAGGCAAACTTTTCATCACCGAAATTCGGAAATGCCTGATCAACTGAAATATACTGAAAGCTGTAGTAAATACCATCCAGCAGCAAATGGTGGGCATTGACACTCAGCATAAACAAAAGTGCCATCGTATAGATAAACTGACCAATCAACGGACTTTGTGCACCGGTTTGCGGATCAATAACGTTTGCTATTGAAAATCCCATTTGAAAATCAATAAACGAGCCGGCAATCTGCACTGCGGCAATCATCATATAAGCAATTAAACCCAGACATAGGCCGACCAAAGCTTCTTTAAACGCCAAAAGCATATAGTGCTCATCTATCTCCAAAGAGGGCGGTTTATCAATGGTGCTGAAACAAATGACCGCAAGAAAAAAAGCAAAACCTATGCGATGAACAGCTGGCACATTTCGATGTCCAAATAGCGGAATCGTTACAAAAAAAGCAGAGATTCTAATAAAAACCAATAAAAAAGCAGGAAATAAGTCAATAATTGAATTCATCTCTACATTACCCTGCAAAACGATTTAAATTAGAAAACAGCTCTGTTGTAAATGAAAGAATCGTCGACAGCATCCACGGACCAAAAAAAATGAGAGCCAGGAGAACCGCCACGATTTTCGGAATAAACGCCAAAGTCTGTTCCTGGATTTGAGTTGTCGCCTGAAATATGCTGACAATTAAACCGACCAGTAAAGCAATAGCCAATAATGGCCCGCTGATCATCAGCGTTACGTATACGGCTTTTTCCGCCATAGAAATTACAAATTCTGAACTCACGTTTAGCACCTACCCTAAAAGCTCTGAAGCAAAGATTTCACAATTAAATACCAGCCGTCTACCAAAACAAAAAGTAATATTTTAAAGGGCAGAGAAATCATAACTGGAGGCAGCATCATCATTCCCATTGACATCAAGACGCTCGCCACTACCATATCTATAATTAAAAAAGGGATAAAAATCATAAAACCTATTTGAAATGCTGTTTTAAGCTCCGATATGGCAAAAGCCGGAACCATTGTTGTTAACGGAATATCCTTTAATGATTCAGGTTTATCCATTTTCGCGTAATTCATAAACAGCGCCAGATCCTTCTGCCTTGTGTGTTTACTCATAAATTCTTTAATCGGTTCCTCAGCTTTCGTATACGCTTCATCCAAGCTGATTTTGTTGTCCATTAATGGGGTCAGCGCTTCTTTATTAATTTCTGAAAAAGTAGGAGCCATAATAAAAAATGTTAAAAACAGCGCAAGCCCGATAAGAACCTGGTTTGGGGGCATAGATTGCGTCGCAAGTGAAGTTCTGACAAATGACAGAACAATGACGATGCGAGTAAAACAAGTCATAAGAATCAATATTCCAGGCGCCACTGAAAATACAGTTAACAATAATAGTAATTTAACAGTTGAACTTACGTTTTCCGGATCGCTTGAACTGAAAATATTTATAAACTCATTCATGATGACGTGGGCCTTTCTTCTTTCCTTCAGAACGGTTTTGTTTTAACTCTTCAAGTTGCTCTTTTAATGCTTTTGAAAATGAAGGCAGTTTTTGCTGCGGCTGATGTTCAGAACTCTTAAGCGGCTTCACAAACTTTTGCCACTCTATTTTGCTTGACATTGCCTCTTCATGCTGACTAAGAATGACTTCAATCTCTTTTTCATCCTCAATTTCTTTCAGCAGCTGGATCGTCTCTCCTACACCGACGACGAGCACACTTTTCCCGACCTTGATCAATTGTATGGATCTGTTCTGGCCGACCGATGTGCCGCCAATATTTTCAACATATTGAAAAGGCTTTAGGAGCCGATTTCTTTTGTTCATGAGCTTAACCAGCCCGTAAATCAGCGCGATAACAAACAGTAAAGCGAAAATCATCTTTACAAAATCAAAAGCTGAGACAGAAGGAGCAGCCGCTCCCTCCGTCTCATCAGCAGTTTTTGTTGTTTTTTCTTTCTTTTGCTCTGATTGATCTGCAGTTTTTTCATCTTTTTTTTGAAACCATTCGTTTACAGTTGAATTATCAGAGTCTGCCGCGGCAGCAGCAATCGGATGTGCACTGAATAAAACGAAAAAACAAATAAAAACGATAAAATATTGACTCTTTTTCAACAGTCGTACACCCTTTAACTTAATGTTTTGTTGATTGCTTCAAGCACACGGTCAGCCTGGAAAGGTTTCACAATGAAATCCTTAGCGCCGGCCTGAATGGCATCAATAACCATTGATTGCTGTCCCATAGCAGAACACATGATGATTCTTGCCTGCGCATCAATTTGTTTAATCTCTTTTAATGCTGTAATACCATCCATTTCTGGCATCGTGATATCCATAGTAACAAGGTCAGGTGAATGCTCTTTATATTTCTCTACCGCTTGTGCTCCATTTTCAGCTTCCGCCACAACTTCAAAACCATTTTTAACCAAAATATCTTTAATCATCATTCGCATAAATGCTGCGTCATCTACAATTAAAATTCTATGTGCCATAATCTATCTCTCTCCTTGTGTTTCGTTATTTTAAATTATTAATGCGCTCTGCCTGGCTTAAAATGTCAGTGACTCTTACTCCGAAGTTTTCTTCAATGACAACGACCTCGCCTTTGGCAACGATACGCTGATTAACTAAAATATCTACAGGCTCACCGGCTAATTTATCAAGCTCGATAATACTTCCGGCAGAAAGCTCTAAAATCTCTTTTACGCTTCTCTTCGTTCTGCCAAGCTCAACAGTAATCGAAAGCGGGATATCCAAAAGCATATCCAGATTATGAATAGGGGCTTGTACAGCTTCGTTTGGATCAAACGCGGAAAATTCCACCGGTGAAACCTGAACTGGCGCTGCTTTTTTTGCTGTTCCCTGCCTTTTTGGCGGCTGCTGCTGTTGCTTCGGTTCAATACGCGGCTCTGGCGTCACAGGCGCTTTCGGCTGTTCGTATGTAACTTCAGGCTGCACCGTTTCTTCTTCCTCTGCACTTTCTGAGTTCATAAGGCTTGAAATTAAATCTTTCGCAAATGTCAATGGGTAAAGCTGCATAATGCTGGAGTCTATTAATTCTCCCACCTTTAAGTTGAAAGAAACTTTCACCAGCATTTCATCATCAGGAATACGGTCTGTACCCTTTTCTTCAGTAACATCCAGCAATTCAACCCGAGGAGGTGAAATATCAATTTTTTTACTGAATACAGTAGACATTGATGTGGCAGCCGATCCCATCATTTGGTTCATTGCTTCTTGAACCGCACTTAAATGGATTTCACCCAGTGAAGGGTCCGCACCTTTTCCGTCTCCCCCGATCATTAAGTCAGCAATAATCGCCGCGTCACTTTGTTCCACGACTAACAGGTTGCTTCCGCTGAATCCCTCCGTATAATTCACTTCAATCGCCACATACGGTTCAGGGAACGCATCGCTGATTTTACTTTTTGGGATGACCGTTACGCTTGGAGTCGTAATATCGACCTTTTGATTTAAAAGCGTTGACAGTGCTGTCGCAGAACTGCCGAATGAAATATTACCGATTTCACCGATCGCATCACGCTCCATTTCCGATAAGTCATCTACTTCCGGAACCTCTGGCTCTTCAAGCGTGCTGCCAGTACCGTTAAGAAGCGCGTCAATCTCGTCTTGAGATAATCTATTATTCTCCATCTTGTTCACCTCTTATGTCGTGATCTAAAATTTGCACTGCCTGTTTTCGATTCACCCGGCCGGCTTGTCCTAAAAATTTCGGCTTATCTCCGACCAATACAGTAAGAGGATCCGTGACTGATTTGTCCAAAGTTATGCAGTCTCCGACTTCTAAACTTAAAAACTCTTCTATCGTCAGTTCAGATGTGCCGAGCTCGGCCACGACAGGTATTTGTGCTGTCATGATACGTTTTTCAAGCGACTTTGTTTCCTCAGGCTTTGGCTCATTTCGGTCTGATTGCATCCAATAGTGGACTGAAAGCTTCGGTATGAGCGGCTCGAGTACGATATGCGGGATACAGAGATTAATGACACCGCTGATTTCACCAATTTGAGTATTGAGCGAGATCACCACGACTGTTTCATTAGGAGAGACCATCTGAACAAATTGCGGATTCACTTCAAACTCAGTCATTTCCGGTTCAATATCAGCAATTGACTGCCAAGCTTCTTTATAATTACCCAGTGCATTTTCAAATAAATTAGAAATGATTTTTGTTTCAATTTCTGTCAAACTGTCAACCTTGTTATGACTGATTCCAATCCCGCCCATGACCCGATCCATCATCGTATAAGCTATCGTGGGGTTGACCTCCATCATAATTCTGCCTTCCATCGGATGGACATCAAATAGATTCAGAATCGTCATGTTCGGGATCGATCTGATAAATTCCTCATACGGGACCTGGTCAACAGAACTGACAGATATGTGAATATAGGTTCTGAGCTGAGCAGAAAAATGAGTGGTTAGAAGTCTTGCAAAATTGTCATGAATTCTCGTTAAACTGCGGATCTGATCCTTAGAAAACCGCAGCGCACGTTTGAAATCATAAACCTTGACTTTCTTCTCTTTTTCTTCTTTTTTCAGCTCTTCAGCGTCCATTTCACCAGTTGATATTGCAGAAAGCAGTGCATCTATTTCATTTTGGGAGAGAACTTCTCCTGACATTTTCCTCACCTCCGTATTCTGTCAAATTATGCTTTATTGCAGATTAAAGGAGGTAATATACACTTTTTCTACTTTTCCTTCTTGGAGGTAGCTATTTATTTTATCTTTTAGTTCCTTCTTAAAGGTTTCTTTTCCCTTGTCTCCCTCAATCTGATCAGCATTCGTATCAGCCAGCAGTGATATAACAGCGTCTTTCACTTGGAAATCACGTTTCTCAAGTTCTTCTTTTGATTTATCAGAATCAGTTTCAAGTTTAATAGCAAGACGGATAATGTTATCAGACTTTAAATTTGTTGTGATCTCTTGTACATCAACAGAAGACGCAACGATTTCATCAATACTTTTTTTCGCTTCACTTTTTTCGGACTTTCCGCCTAAAACAAAATAAGCCGCCGCCCCGAGAGCACCAATTACGATAAGAATAATTAGTAAGATGATCATTAACTTTTTCTTCATTCCGGTTCCTCTATTCCTTGATCCATTGCAAATATTTTTATTTTTCGGTAGAAAGATGCGATCTTTTCCAGAACAGCTTCTTCATCTTCTTTTACTACAAACTTCTTACCATTTGACAGAGTAATTGTAGTATCCGGAAAGCATTCAATCTGTTCAATAAACAGCGCATTCAGTGTAAAGGGCTGCCCATTCAAACGGGTTACTTTAATCATAAAACAGCGGAGAAGCGATTACTCGCCTCCCCTCCCTCCTTAACGTTTAAGGTTAACCAGTTCTTGAAGGATTTCATCAGATGTTGTAATAATTTTCGAGTTTGATTGGAATCCGCGCTGGGCAACAATCATTTCAGTAAATTCGTCAGTTAAATCAACGTTAGACATTTCGAGAAAACCTGATTTAAGGGAACCTGTACCGCCATCACCAGGCTGGTTGGCTGCACTGGCAGTCCCAGAGTTTAAAGACTCACGGTATAAGTTGCTTCCGATTTTATCCAGACCGTCACTGTTGGCAAAAGTAACAATCCCGATTTGTCCCCCGTCTTGTGTTTTCCCGTCAGCATCAACAATTGAGACCTTTCCATCAGAACCAATGCTGAAGCTTTGTGCATCAAGAGGGATTTTAATTGTTCCACCAGTCATATTTAACACATGATAGCCATCACCGGTAACCAGTGTTCCGGTATTATCTAAATAGAAGTTTCCTGCTCTTGTATAAGCTGTTCCGTCGCCTGTATCAATTCTAAAGTAACCATCGCCGTCAATCGCTAAATCAAGTGTTCGCCCTGTGCTTTGTGTTGCGCTTGTTGAATGAATTGTATCAATTGTGCCAGAAGATGAACCTAAACCGATCTGCTTAGAGTTCGTACCGCCGATAGTTGCACCAGCCGCAGAACCGCCGGCAATCGTTTGGCTTACCATATCTTTAAAGGTCACACGGCTTTTTTTGAATCCTACTGTATTCACGTTGGCAATGTTGTTACCGATTACGTCAAGCTTTGTTTGAAAGTTCTTCATACCGCTGATTCCAGAATAAAGTGAACGTAACATAATATATTCCCCCAGATGTTTTTATTTAGATGATTGTCCCACAGACATGACATTCGCAGGACTGATCTCGGTCCCATCATCAAGAACGAGATAATAATTTCCTTTAAAATGTTTAACAGAGCTTACTGTGCCTGTTTTATCTGTTGCACTTTTACCATCAGTCCAAGATACTTCTTTTCCCATCCAATCAACATACGTTGTAAACGGATCTTGGTTTTCAACGAATTGAGTCATTGTCGTATTCAGATTCATCATTTGCTCCAAGCTTGAAAAAGTCGCCATCTGGCTGATAAATTCTTTATCGTCAATCGGGTTAAGCGGATCTTGGTTTTGAACTTGAGTCATTAATATTTTTAAAAACTCGTCTTTCCCCAAGCTGCTGTTGTTCGTCGACACAGTGTTCGTTTTTTCAGGCAGTTTATATTCTGAACTTATAGAAGTCATTCTTCTTCCTCCATTTCAACCATCGACACTTCATCGAGCAGATCGCCAAAATCATTTGATTGCTTTTTCTGTCTTTGCTGTCTCTGCCCCTCTTGCTGCTGTTTCTGTTCATCAGCAAGCTGGCCGTATATCGGATGATCCCCGCTTTGGACCGGAAGAGTAAAACGGTCAATTTGGACGGCCATATTCGGCAATGATTGCTTCAGCTGAGGAAGATGCTGTTCAAGCAATTCTTTTGCTGATTGGCTAGATGCTATGATTTTACTCTGAAACATTCCATTTTCATTTGTCAGCTTGATTGTGACAAATCCTAAATGTTCAGGGTTCAGCCGAATAGTGAAACTTCCCGTCGATCTGCCGAAAGGCGTATATTTCATCTGCTTCCACGCATTAATCACTTGATCAGCCACCGTTTTTGTTTCGGCATTTGGTATATCAGATGACATCTGCTGCAGATCAAGTGTTTGTACTCCTCCTATGCTCCGATGCCCCGAAAACAGCATTTGGAGTCCTGATTTACTATCTACAGACTGAATACTTCCAGAAACATCCGATGCATTTTTGCTGGATGAACTCTGCGAGAGCGGTGTGAGAACACGCTTCCCAAAGTCTTGTGATGATTCGGATGATTTCGATAACAAGAAGGCTTTCAGCTGGCTTTCAGCTAAACTCCATTCTTTGGTCCCTTTTTGAGGAAGCATAGACATTTGATCCATTAAGCTTTGAAAACTTTTCAGCTCTGACGCTGTCATCGAGTAAAGTTTTGAACTTGACTCAGCTTTAGTGAATATTTGCTGTTTAAGATCCTGAATGAGTTTTTGAGATACACCCTTCTTTTCTAATGCAGAAAGGAATTGATCTCCATTTTGGTAAATGGCATGAGCTTCATTGCCATTCCCGCGATCAGTCAGCTTATTCCCTTCTACGAGCTGGCTAATGAACATTTGGATATAGATAAGCTCTTTAGCAGGCTCGGATACTTCATTTTCCTGATTTGATTGCTCTGTATCAGACTTCAGTGCTCCATTAATGTCAGAAACAGAATCATTGGCACTCAGAGCCGTTTTAGCTTCTGAAATGATTTTCTCCGTTTCTGTGAGCAATTGATCCGTCCCACCTGACATTTTTGATTCAACTGCTTGCAAAAGATTTTGCAACATTCGCAGAGCATTCGCATCCAATTGCTTCCCTGTCAGTTTGCTTAATGTTTGCAAAAGATCCGCATTTTGTTTGTCTTGGTCTTCAGGACTAGCATTTAGCCATTCACCGATCTTTTTAAGCGCCTGTGCTAAAAGCTGATCTTCGGAATTAGGAGTTCCTTTTCCTTGTTCTGAGAGTTCCTTCAATCCAGCCTCAGACATAAGCCAGTTTTGAAAAACTCCCTGGCTACTTTTCATGTTTTTAGCGGCAGAACCCGTTGTGGTTTGCAGCAAAGGTCCCGCTAATTCAAGCAGCTTCACCTTTAATTCCCCCTATTCTTGGCTGGCAGCAATTTTTTCTGTATAGGTTGCTGCTTGCTCAGGAGTCATTTTCGCCAATATGTCAGCAAGCTGCTTTTTGCTTAGGCCATTCAATATTTTCAGTGCTTCTTTCTCCTTTAATTGGGCAATAATTTTAGCAGCCTTTCCGCTGTCCATGCTTTTGTACACACTGATCACTTTGTCATTTTCAGATGAAGCTTTCGAGTCTGCTGATCCTTCAGTATGATCTTCAGATGACTTTTTTTGATCCTCCGCCGTCTTTTCAAGTGAACGGATCTTTTGATTGAGTCTATCGATTTCCGATTTACTTGTTTCTAAATCTTTATTCAATATACTGATTTCACTTTTTTGATCCTTAATGGTCTTTTCCAGAGCTGCCGTATTACTGCTATCCTTACTTGATGCTGTGTCTTTTTTATTTTCGGTTTCAGGGACCAATTCTTTAAGAACCGGCGTTTTTGCCGCAGCATCCTGTATCGGTATTAAGACATTGATACCAGCAGCCCAAAGAACAATCCCCCCTGCGATTAGAAGAAACATCAGCGGGAGGATAATGATAAGCAAAACCGAACGGAACTTACCTGATTCTTTCTTTTTGCCGGACATTACATTCGCTCCTAATGGCCTTGAATCATAAACTGCTTAATCGAAATATCGTCCATTTCTTTCATTTCTGCAGCTTTATCTTCAAGAGCAAACATTTTAAACTGTTTTTCACGCATTTTTTCAAACTTTTTTACTTCAATGTTTTTCTCTGTCAAAATTTCTTGTTTTTGATTCATTTGATTTCTTTTCATAATGACAAGCTTTTGATAGTGATAGATCGTATTATCAAGATTTGAGACAAATTGTTGGTAGTGCCTCATTTCTTGTACACTCATGCCGCTTTTTAATTTCTTTTCCTTATTTTGTTCTAACAATTCTTTTTTGCTCATATTCTCATATAATTTTTCAGCAACGTTTTCAAATTCAGAAACTGATTGCTGATACTCGGATAAGGATTGGTCTTTTTCATTTTCTTTTAGTTCCAGCAGCTTTTGGAATCTAAATTGATAAGCCACGTTTATTCCTCATTTCCTGTCAAACTAGTTAATACAGCAATGCTTTCTTCCAATAAAGCCGGTTCGTCTGTTCCCTGCTTTAAAAATTGAATAAGCTGCGGATAAAATTGTATCGCTTCATCAATTTCTCTTGAGGATCCTCTTTTGTAAGCTCCGATATTAATGAGATCTTCCGAATTTTGATATGTCGATAAAAGTTCACGGAATTTATTTGCCGCATCCAGGTGCTGTTTTGTTGATATGTTTGACATCACCCTGCTGATGCTTTTTAGTACGTTAACTGCAGGAAACTGGCCTTTATTGGCAAGCGCCCTGTCCAACACAATATGTCCGTCTAAAATTCCGCGTACAGTATCGGCAATCGGCTCATTCATGTCATCCCCGTCTACCAACACTGTATAAAATGCCGTAATGGTTCCATGCTCGTTTGCACCTGTTCGTTCTAGCAAACGAGGTAAAATAGCGAACACTGAAGGTGTATAACCTTTTGTCGTCGGAGGCTCTCCGGCAGCGAGTCCAATCTCTCGCTGCGCCATTGCCACCCTTGTAACAGAATCCATCATAAACATGACATTTTGGCCTTTATCTCGGAAATACTCGGCAATTGCAGTCGCTGTATATGCCGCTTTCAATCTCATTAATGCTGGCTGGTCTGAGGTGGCAACGACTACAATCGATCGTTTCAGCCCCTCTTTCCCAAGATCTTTTTCAATAAACTCCCGAACCTCTCGTCCGCGTTCTCCGACAAGTGCAATGACGTTTAAGTCAGCCTCTGTCTGCTTGGCGATCATCCCCATTAAGGTGCTTTTTCCGACACCGCTTCCTGCAAAAATTCCAATCCGCTGGCCTTTACCGACTGTCAGCAAGCTGTCAATTGATCTGACTCCAACACCCATCTTTTCACGGATGGGCGGCCGTTTCATCGGGTTGGGCGGTGATTGCTCAGTCGATACAGGCGAAAGCCCTTTCGGCAGAAGTTTTCCGTCAAGCGGTTCTCCAAAAGCATCGATGACTTGTCCGATCAGTCCGGCTCCAACTTTAACCCGAAGTGATTCCCCAGTAGCTTCTACAATGCTGCCAGGTGCAATGCTCGCAGCCTCTAAATAAGGCATAAGCAAAATATTTTCTTCCTGGAAGCCGACTACCTCAGCTTTAATGACTTTCCCAGATTGTCCTTTTGCATAAATCAGGCACACGTCGCCAATTGAGCTTGCAGGCCCTTTTGATTCAATCATCAGGCCGATTACCCGCTTGACTTTTCCGTACCGTTTATACGAGTCTGTCATTTCTATACAATCTATCAGACTCTGTGTCTTCATTCAGCTGCACCCGCTTCCAGCGCTGTCAGAAGTTTATCTTTCAATTGCATCAATTGTGTGTCAACACTCGCATCTACCCTGCCAAAAGGAGTTTCAATATAACAGGTTCCTTTTTGAGCTTTTTCATCAGCATATATGCCAAGCCGGCATTCTTTATAAAGAAGCTGCTGAATTTCATCTTTTTGCTGAAAGATTGTCTCATAGTAATATGGATCAACATAAATTGATATATCGTCATATTCCTTCACTTCGTTTATAACCTGTTGTACAAGCAGGAGGAAAGCCTCTTTATCATCAGACTTTTGCTGCCAAACTTTTTTTGCTAGGGCAACGGCAAGCTCAACGATTTCTTCATTTGCGTCTTCAAGCTTGTCCTCAACAGCTTTTCTGGACATTTCAGTTATACTGTTCGCTTGGCCGATCAGTTCGGCATACTGTTTCATTGCCTCAGCTTTGCCCAAGGCTACTCCTTGTTCAAAGCCCTCGGTTTTTGCTTCTTCAATAAGCTTCTGTTTTTCAGCCGCCCAATCGTTTTTCTCCTGTTCAATTTGACGGCGAATATGTTCTATATGACTGTTTGCCTGCTCAGAAATCCGGTCAGCTTCCTCTTTCACTCGAGCCATAAGCTCCTCCGGGTTCTCTTCAGCCTGCAAAAGGTGAGAATGATCAATACGCACCTCTTGTATAGAAAGTTTTCTTTTTTCCTTTTGTGGAGAAATAGATGATTCTTGTTTAATGATATTAGACAATAATATCATCCCCTCCGCCTCTTGCTATCACAATTTCACCGGCTTCTTCAAGCTTTCTGACGATGCTTACAATTCTCGATTGAGCTTCTTCTACATCTTTCAAGCGTACAGGGCCCATAAATTCCATTTCTTCTTTGAAGGTTTCAACCATACGCTGTGACATATTGTTGAATACAATTTCTTTGACTTCCTCGCTTGCAACCTTTAATGAAAGGAGCAAATCGTCGTTCTCAACATCGCGAATGACTCTCTGAATGGCACGGTTATCAAGTGTGACAATATCTTCGAAGACAAACATCCGCTTTTTAATCTCTTCAGCAAGATCGGGATCCTGAATTTCCAATGAATCCAAGATCGTCTTCTCTGTCCCTCTGTCTACCCCGTTTAACACTTCCACAACAGCTTCAATTCCGCCTGTTTGTGTATAATCCTGAGTAAATGCAGAAGATAATTTTTGTTCCAGAATCCGTTCTACCTCATTAATTATTTCTGGAGACGTTCTATCCATGACCGCGATTCTTCTCGCAACCTCAGCCTGTACTTCAGGATTCAGCTCGGATAAAATTTGCCCGGCCTGCACAGGATCTAAATAAGACAAGATTAACGCCATCGTCTGCGGATGCTCTTGCTGGATAAAATTCAAAATTTGTTCAGGCTCCGCTTTTCTGGCAAAATCAAATGGTTTAACCTGCAAAGAAGAAGTCAGCCTGTTTAGAATGTTCTCCGCCTTATCCTCTCCAAGCGCCTTTTCCAGAACTTGTCTTGCATAGCTTAAACCGCCTTGAGAAATATAATCTTGCGCAATGGCTATATTATGAAATTCTTCTATGATTTCATCCTTTTTTTGATGATCGACGCTTCGAACACCTGATATTTCCAGAGTAAGCCTTTCAATTTCTTCATCGGTTAAGTGCTTATAGACAGAAGCTGACACATCTAACCCCAAGGAAATCATGAGAATGGCTGCTTTTTGTTTTCCTGTAAGCTTATCTTGATCACGTCTCGCCATTTCTAATTCCTCCTAATCCTCGGCCAGCCAGCTTCTCAGCAGTTTTGCAAAATCTTCCGGCTTGTCTTTCGCCATCTTTTCAAGCTGTTTTCGTCTGACTGATTCCGCTGTTTCATTTTCCTCTTCGTTGATATCAGGCAAATTGATTGGTTCTTGAGGAACCTCATACTCATATTCCTCAAATTCATCCTCTTGCGCCCGTTTCTTTCTGATAAGCATAATAATCAGAACAATGATCGCTGCGATTAAAACACCGCCTACAATATATGCCCACAGCGGGATACCTGAGGATTCTTCCGTATTTGTATCCAAATTGACTTTTCCGTCGAATGGCTGAACGGAAACAACAATCTTATTATTGATATCAGCATCAGATAAATTCTGATTTTGCGTTTCATCTTTATCCAAAGATGTTCTGACTACAGTTGAAAGGATTTTTTGTATATCATCCTGTCTTTCAGTTGATAGCGACGCAGTGTTTTTGGCATCAGGCGGCTCTACCATTACTTGAATCCCTAAATCTCTGACCTTATAAGGACTTTCAGCGATTTCTTTATGAATTCGGTTAACCTCGTAATTGATTTTGTTGCTGTTTTTTTCGTAGTTCCCGCTTTCGGTATTTTCACCGTCAGCCTTATAATTTGGTACATCTTCCTCGCCGGTTCCGGCAGTTCCGCCGTTGGCTGCACCGTCGCCCTGATATGTTTCAGATACCTTTTCAGCGCTGACTGCAATACCTTCCATGTTTTCTTTATCCACAGGTTCGACAATGTCTTCTGTCCGATTTTCTTTTGTGAAATCAATGTCTGCTGTAACGGAGACAACGACTTTATCTTGGCCCATCATCGTACCCAGCAGTGACTGTACATGTTTTTGAATGTCTTTTTCAACTTGAGACTTAATTCCTTGCTGAGAAGAATAACTATCCGCGTAGGACCCTGCATCGCTGTCTGATTTGTCGTAGTATGTAGAATTTTGATCCATGATGACGATGTTATCTTCTTTTAGGTTTGGCACGCTTTTAGATACCAGATGATATAATCCGTTGATTTGGCTTTGATCAAGTGTATAACCCGGTTGAATCTGCAGAACGATTGATGCAGATGCTGCAGATTGCTCCTCACCGACAAACACCGCGTCTTTCGGGAGATTAATCATTACTTTTGAATTTTTAATACCGTCCATTTCATTGATCAAGTTTGACAGTTCTGTCTGTGTAGCTTTCACTTTCACCATATCAAACTCATTGTCTGTCAAACCAAAGCCGGCATTCTGTCCAAAAAATGAATAATCAATTGATCCCGTTTTAGGAAGTCCTTCTGCAGCCATCTGCACTTTCAAAGAATCAACCTGATCCTCCGGAACACTAATCACTGTACCGCCATTCGAAAGTTCGTTTGGAACTTTTTTTGCATCCAATTCTTTTTTGATTTGTCCTGCTTCTTCGGCAGACAAATCTTTGTACAGCGGCGCCATTTTAGAATTTGAAGCAAAAACACTAATAATAATTCCAATAATAATAATTGCCGCTAAAGCACTAACCATTAAAATCTTTTGTAGTTTAGATCTATTTTTCCAAAACTCACTCGTTTTGTTTTTCATTTGCATTAGAGTACGATTCATGTTAACCCCCGGTCATTCCACTCTTTCTCTAAATCGTCAGACCCCCTACATTTGCATTCTCATAATCTCCTGATAAGCTTCCACAGCTTTATTGCGGAACTCTGTTGCTGCAGTTAGAGAGATGCTAGCTTTTTGAGCAGCGATCATGACCTCATCAAGATTTACATCTTTTCCTGCAGCCAAGGCATTAGTCATGTTGTCAGAAGCTACTTGGGACTCATTTAACGAACTAATAGAGTTTTTTAAAAGCTCCGAAAAGCTTGTTTGATTTGAAGAATCTGTTTTTTGGCTATTGTTTACTTGATTTGTTGCATTTTGAGTGTTTTGAGTATTTTGAACCTGAAAAGGAGAAATTGCATTAATCACATTCATTCACCTACTTTCCGATTTCTAACGCCTTCATCAGCATTCCCTTTGTAGCATTCATCGCCGTGACATTCGCCTCATATGATCTGGTACTGCTGACAAGATCAACCATTTCCTTTAATGGATCAACATTAGGCTTTTGTACATATCCTTCAGCGTTTGCATCAGGGTCTGTCGGATCATAGACAAGATTAAAATCCGAATCATCCTCCGTAATTTTTGAAACCTTCACACCGTTTCCAGCACTACCGCTTCCGCTCATTTGAGAATTGAGAATGGAAGAGAACGATTCACCTTTTGACTGAAGGGAAACCATTTTTCTTCTGTAAGGCACCCACTCTCCATTCACCTGCTTAGCTCTTGTCGTATCCATATTTGCTAAGTTAGATGATACAACGTCCATTCTGACTCGCTGAGCTGTTAAAGCCGATGCTGAAACATTTAAGCTATGAAAAGCTGTCATTATTTTCCTCCTGTTAATACGGTCTTCAGCGAATTAAATTTACCGTTCATTCTTTCAACCAAAGCTTGATAGTTGATTTGATTTTGCGCCAATTCTGTCATCTCTTTGTCAACATCAACATTGTTTCCGTTTTGCTGATACGATGTATCTCCGCTCGCAACAATTGAATAATTCGAATCAGTATCAGAAAAATCAACATGACGATAGTCTGTTTTTATCGCTTCAAGACGCGAGGATTCTTGATCTAATAAATTTTGGAAAGAGACTTTTTTTGCCTTATAGTTCGGTGTATCTATATTGGCGATATTATTAGTTATGACTTTTTGCTTAATATCCGCTCTACTCAAGGCATTTTCAAGATTTTGTATCGTTCCAGAAAATAAGCTCAAATCCACTTACCTCCATTTCAGTTTTTTTCACCCTCAATATCTTTGTCGAGAATTGTAAAACTATATGCTTATTGTAAGAAATAACAGGCATAAAGTCTATGAAGTTCGTGTAAAAAAATGTCCTCACAATTATCTATTTTACAACTAGGTATAAAGTCCTAGATTGTTAGAACTACATTTCTCGCCTTGATATAAGCCTGAAAATAGCAGAATTTCTGTTTTTTCTCCTATCTTTTCGGCATTTTTGAAACTTTTTGAAGGAAAATGCAAAATTTATTCGAATTATTACATAGAAAGACTTTCAACCCAGGAAATAAAGCTTATTGATTTCCTTTATTTGAAATAAAAAAAGAACCCTCAAAAAGGGTTCTTTTTGTGATTAATGAGATTTTAGATTTTCTAATTCAATTAAGAATTTGTTGTTTAGCACCTTGATATAAGTACCTTTCATTCCTAATGATCTAGACTCGATAACACCGGCGCTCTCCAGCTTTCTGAGTGCGTTCACAATAACAGAACGGGTAATGCCCACACGGTCAGCGATTTTACTTGCAACTAGAAGACCTTCATTTCCGTCAAGTTCCTCAAAAATGTGCTCAATTGCTTCAAGCTCACTGTAAGAAAGCGAGCTGATAGCCATTTGTACGACAGCTTTGCTTCTTGCTTCCTCTTCAATTTCTTCTGCTTTTTCTCTTAGGATTTCCATTCCGACAACTGTTGCGCCGTATTCAGCTAGAATTAAGTCATCGTCATTGAATTGATCTTGTAAACGTGAAAGAATAAGTGTTCCTAATCTTTCCCCGCCTCCGATGATCGGCACAATTGTTGTTAAACCAGCTTGGAACAGGTCTCTGTTCTCAACAGGGAAAGCAGTATATTCACTATTAATATCCAAGTTAGAAGATGTTTCAGGGACATTAAACAGGTTTTTCGTATATTCTTCAGGGAATTGACGATCCTCTAGCATTTTTTTCATACGATCATTTTCAATTTGCTGGTTAATAGAATACCCAAGGAGTTTCCCTCTGCGGCTTACAACGAAAATATTGGAATCAATGACATCCCGCAGCGTCTCCGCCATTTCCTTGAAGTTTACCGGTTTCCCTGCCGCAGCTTGCAGCATGGAGTTAATAATTCTTGTTTTTTGTAATAAAGCCATGATAAATAATCCTCCTAAACATTCCTCATATTAAATTTTTCACAATATAAATTGACTTAAATCTTTGTTTTTGGCTATCGTTCCGAGCTTTTCTTCGACATACTGAGGTGTAATCGTTATTTTCTCCATCGTTACATCTGGAGCTTCAAACGACAAATCTTCTAATAGGCGTTCAAGTATTGTATGAAGGCGTCTCGCACCGATATTATCTGTGTCCTGGTTCACATGATAAGCAACTTCAGCAATCTTATGAATAGCTTCGTCAGAAAATTCAAGAGATATACCTTCTGTCTGCAATAATGCCTGATATTGTTTCAGCAGCGCATTATCCGGCTCAACCAAAATTCTCACGAAGTCGTCTACCGTGAGTTTGTTCAGTTCTACACGAATCGGGAAACGCCCCTGCAGCTCAGGAATCAAATCAGACGGTTTGGCCATATGAAACGCTCCTGCTGCAATAAATAATACATGGTCTGTTTTTACAGAACCATATTTTGTGACAACGGTTGAGCCCTCAACAATCGGCAAGATATCCCGCTGAACGCCTTCTCTTGAAACATCGGCAGAAGAAGATGCACCGCCGTTCTTTGCGATTTTATCAATCTCATCGATAAAAATAATCCCGCTCTCTTCTGCTCTCTGAACAGCTTCCTGGCTGACTTCATCCATATCGATGAGTTTGCTTGCTTCTTCATTCGTCAGGACTTTTCTGGCTTCTCTGACTGTCATTTTGCGCCGTTTCTTTTTCTTTGGCATTAATCCGCTCAGCGCATCCTGCATGTTCATACCCATCTGCTCCATACCCGAGCCCTGCAGCATGTCAAACATAGAAGGCTGCTGCTCTTCGACTTCTACTGTTACATAGTAGTCTTCGAGCTCTCCTAAAGCCAGCTGATGCGCCATTCGTTTTCTTTTTTCTTCGATGTTTGCTTCTTCCTGGCTCTCCGCCTCATCTTCACCATTCGGCTGGCTGCCTCCAAAAAACATTTCAAACGGATTTTTAACGCCAGATTGTTTTTTCTTCCCAGGAACTAACAGACGAACAATGCGTTTGTTTGCATTTTCTTCTGCCTGTTCCTTTACTTCATTCATTTTCTCTTCTTTGATAAGACGAACAGAAGTCTCCACAAGATCTCTGACCATTGATTCAACATCTCTGCCTACATAGCCGACTTCGGTAAATTTAGTAGCTTCAATTTTGATAAATGGCGCACCTGAAAGCTTAGCGATTCGTCTGGCAATTTCAGTTTTCCCGACGCCGGTAGGACCCATCATTAAAATGTTTTTCGGAACGACCTCGTCCTTCAGCTTTTCATCCAGAAGACTTCTTCTATAGCGGTTTCTTAATGCCACGGCGACAGCTTTTTTCGCATTTTGCTGACCGACAATATATTGGTCTAACCGATCTACAATCTGTCTAGGAGTTAACGGTTTTTTTTCCATGCGCCTCAAGTCCTTTCTATTCAAGCTCTTCCAGTATGATTTGATCGTTCGTGTAAACACAAATTTCGCCTGCTGTTTCTAACGCGGCTCTGGCAATCTCACTTGCAGACATGCTTTCACCGGCATGCTTTTTCAATGCTCTTCCCGCTGCCAAAGCGTAATTGCCTCCTGATCCAATCGCGAGAATGCCGTCATCTGGTTCGATCACCTCGCCTGTTCCCGATACGAGAAGCAAAGTATCCTGATTCATAACAATCAGCATGGCTTCGAGCTTTCTTAGCACTTTATCGCTGCGCCATTCCTTCGCAAGCTCAACAGCCGCACGTTTTAAGTTGCCGTTATATTCTTCAAGCTTAGCTTCAAACTTTTCGAATAAAGTGAAAGCGTCTGCAACAGATCCCGCAAAGCCAGCAAGAACTTTGCCGTTAAACAGTTTTCTCACTTTCCGTGCCGTGTGTTTCATGACAACAGCCTGACCAAATGTTACTTGGCCGTCTCCGGACATAGCGCTTCGTCCTTTATGCTGTACGGCAAATATTGTGGTCGCATGAAAAGATGACATAAAGGGCCTCCTTTAATTTTTCTTAAATGCTCTTGGATGGTGAGACATATATGTGTTTCTCAACATTTCCTTCGAAACATGCGTGTATATCTGTGTAGAAGACAGATTGGAATGCCCGAGCAGTTCTTGAACGCTTCTCAAATCCGCTCCTTCATTTAACAGATGCGTGGCGAACGTATGTCGAAGCATATGCGGATGGATATGTAAAGTGCTTGACGCTTTTTGAACAAGCCCGCTTAAAATATGTCTGATGCCACGGGCTGTAAGCGGTCCGCCTCTTTGATTTACGAATAATAGATCATGAGGTTCTTTTGCCTTCATCAGCAAGCACTGTCTTCCGCTATTCATGTATATCTTCAACGCTTCGCGGGCATAAGACCCAAAGGGGATATAGCGCTGCTTCTTGCCTTTACCGTGAACAAGCACAGTGTCCATAAATAAATCAACGTCGTTAATAGTTATGGAACAGCATTCACTGACCCTCATTCCGGTGGCATAGAGCAGCTCTAACAGCGCTTGATCCCTCATTCCGGCCGGCTGGCTTATATCTGAAACTTCAAACAGCTCCTCAAGCTCTTTTTGATATAGAAACTTCGGTATCCGTTTCTCCTGTTTTGGCAGATGAACAAGCTGAAACGGATTTTCTTCAATAAGCTTTTCCCGCATCAGAAACTTATAAAAGCTTCTTAATGCAGATATCTTTTTGCTTATTGTTCTTCTCGATAAACCTTTTTCATAGGCTTCTGTCAAAAAAATCCTAGTATCTTGATATGCAGCTTCTTCAAATCCATTTATACCTTGAACGCGCAGGAAAGTCTCGAATTCTTTAATTGAATCCACATAATTCACAATAGTATATTGTGAATAATTTTTTTCAATTTGTAAATATTCAACGAATAACTTTACGAAATTCTTAACATTCTCCATGCCTAATACCTCCCCAGGAAGGGCTTTTAAATGGTATCACAAATCGCGCTCAGGTTGCAATCAATACCTATATTGTTTTCGAAATTGTTTGAATTGTTTCAATCGCACGGTTCGCGTATTGTTCATTTCGTTCTTTTTTATTTTTAATTTTAACTGGCAATTCTTTTAAAAGCCCAAAGTTTGCATTCATCGGCTGGAAGTTCTTCTGGTTTGTTGTTGTAATATAATGTGCCATACTGCCAATTGCTGTTTCCTGAGGGAAAATAACAAGCTCTTCTCCCAATACAAGCTTCGCCGCATTAATGCCTGCTACAAGTCCTGAGGCAGCTGATTCCACATATCCTTCTACTCCCGTCATTTGGCCTGCAAAGAACAGATCACTGCGGTTTTTAAATTGATAAGTCGGCTTTAACAGGCTTGGAGAGTTAATAAATGTGTTTCTGTGCATCACGCCATATCTGACGATTTCTACATTTTCAAGTCCTGGAATCAACTTGAGAACTTCCTTTTGGTCTCCCCATTTTAAATGAGTCTGGAATCCTACAATATTATAAAGTGTTCCCGCAGCATCATCCTGTCTGAGCTGAACGACGGCATAAGGGCGTTTTCCTGTAACAGGATGCTCTAGACCAACCGGTTTCATCGGACCGAAAAGCATTGTTTTCTTACCCCGTTTTGCCATGACTTCAATCGGCATGCAGCCTTCAAAGAAAATCTCTTTTTCAAATTCTTTTAACGGCACTGTTTCTGCTGATGTTAATGCTTCATGAAAACGGTCAAACTCTTCTTCTGTCATTGGGCAGTTCAAATATGCTGCTTCACCTTTATCATAACGGGATTTCAGGTACACTTTATCCATATCAAGGCTGTCTTTTTCTACAATTGGCGCCGCTGCGTCATAAAAATATAAATAGTCCTCTCCAGTCAGCTCCTTCAGCTGGGCAGACAGCGATTCAGATGTTAACGGACCCGTTGCGATGATAGTAGGGCCTTCAGGAATTTCAGTCACTTCTTCATTAATAACGGTTACGTTTGGATGATTTTTCACCCGATTTGTCACACTTGCGGCAAATTCATGACGGTCTACTGCAAGAGCGCCCCCGGCAGGCACCGAACATTCGTCAGCCGCAGCGATAATGGCTGAATCAAGCGCACGCATTTCTTCCTTTAATACACCGACAGCGTTAGCAAGTGTATTAGAGCGAAGAGAGTTGCTGCAGACAAGCTCTGCAAATTTATCTGTATGGTGCGCAGGCGTTTGTTTAACTGGCCGCATTTCATACAATTTGACTTGAATCCCCCGTTTGGCAAGCTGCCATGCCGCTTCACTTCCTGCGAGTCCGGCTCCGATTACATTCACTGTTTGTTGGTTCATCTTTCACATCTCCTAGTTTATTATTCAAGGCCTTCTTTTAACACACAAAGAAGGTGAGCAAGACCCTGCTCACCGCTACTTCTGTGGTTCTTCCTTATAATCGCATTCCACACATTGGACTTGTATGCCTTTTTTGAGTTTTTTCTCGACGAGCATTTTTCCGCATTTCGGGCATTTTCGTTCAATTGGTTTGTCCCATGATACGAATTCACAGTCCGGATAACGGTCACAGCCGTAAAACACCCGTTTCTTTTTCGATTTTCGCTCAACAATGTTTCCTTCTCCGCAGCTCGGGCACTTCACACCGATTTGTTTCACAATCGGTTTCGTGTTCCGGCAGTCAGGGAAGTTGGAGCAAGCTAAGAATTTACCGTACCGTCCCATTTTATATACCATTGGAGAACTGCACAATTCACAATCCTCTCCAGCATACTCTGGTTCAATCTCAACTTCCTTCATTTCCGATTCGGCTTTTTTGACCCGTTTTTCAAAATCGGTGTAGAAATTATCGATAATCTTGACCCATTCGGTATTTCCTTCTTCAACATGATCAAGATCTCTCTCCATTTTAGCTGTAAACTCAACGTTAATGATCTCAGGGAAAAACTCCATGATCAAGTCAAGAACGATCTGACCTAATTCAGTCGGAACGAAACGTTTATTATCCAATGCCACGTAGCCGCGCCGCTGAATAGTATCAAGTGTCGGAGCATATGTGGATGGACGGCCGATACCGCGTTCTTCAAGGGTTTTAACGAGCCGGGCCTCAGTATATCGCGGAGGCGGCTGGGTAAAATGCTGCTCAGGTTCTATATCTTTTGATAATACCGTGTCGCCTTCTTGTAAGTCAGGCAGCATCCGGTCTTTTTCTTCCATTTGATCGTCTTTTCCTTCAACATACACCTTCATAAACCCGGAAAACTTGACTTTACTTCCATTTGCACGAAATGTCAAACCGTTGTTTGTCAGGTCGACACTCATTGTATCGAGAACAGCCGGTGCCATTTGGCTGGCAACAAAACGCTCCCAAATTAATTTATACAGTCTCATTTGGTCTCTGCCGAGGACTGCTTTTAATTCACTTGGTTTTCTAAGAACTGATGTCGGCCGAATTGCTTCGTGGGCATCCTGGGCATTTTCATTCTTTTTCACAGGCTTCCGTTTTCCGCCTAGGAACTCTTTTCCATAAGTCTGATCAATAAATGCAGCTGCTTCATCAACAGCCGTATTTGAAATACGGGTTGAATCCGTTCTCATATACGTGATCAGACCAACCGTTCCTTCTCTTCCTAAATCAATTCCTTCATATAATTGCTGTGCAATCATCATCGTTTTCTTCGCTCTGAAATTGAGCTTGCGAGCAGCTTCCTGCTGCAGGGTAGAAGTGGTAAAAGGCAAAGCGGGATTACGTTTGCGTTCCTTTTTGGTTACTTTTTCAACTGTATATTGATTCCCTTTGAGCTGAGAAAGAATCTCTTTTACATCAGCTTCACTATTTAAAGGAAGTTTTTTGCCGTTTTTCCCGAAAAAGCTCGCTTCAAAGGTTTCTTGACCTTTTAAGAACGTACCGTCAATTGTCCAATATTCCTCAGGCTTAAAGTCGTTAATCTCTTTTTCACGGTCAATAATCAAACGGAGGGCAACGGATTGCACGCGTCCTGCGCTAAGCCCTTTTTTGACTTTTTTCCATAAGATTGGACTGATTTTATATCCGACAAGCCTGTCTAAAATACGTCTCGCTTGCTGTGCATCCACTAAATCCATATTGATCATGCGGGGATGCTTAAACGATTCCTTAATAGCGTCTTTTGTAATTTCGTTAAACACCACACGGCAGTCAGAGTTGAGATCTAAATCAAGACTGTGTGCCAAATGCCATGCAATCGCTTCCCCTTCTCTGTCGGGGTCGGCTGCGAGATACACTTTTTTGGCTTTTTTCGCAGCCGTTTTCAGCTCTTTTAATACCGGGCCTTTACCTCGAATGGTAATATATTTCGGTTCAAAATTCTGTTCTATGTCAACTCCCATTTGACTTTTTGGAAGATCCCGGACATGTCCCATTGATGCTTTTACTTTATATTTTTTACCTAAGTAACGTTCAATCGTTTTCGCCTTAGCGGGCGATTCCACGATGACTAGATAATCAGACATTTTCATCCCCCTCAAGAGGTGTTCTCTCTCTTTTCAAGATATTTCAATTTTATTTTTGCAGCTGTCTTTATTTGGCTTTCAACATTTCATTCTTTATCATGAACGTCATTAATTAAATAGAAAACAATATGCAACTTTAAATCCTCACTATTATTAAATATTACAATACCGTTTGTCAAACGATAATTCAAAAGGGTTCCGTATATTGAACGTTTCTCTCAGGAAGTTCCTCGAAAATATCCTCTGCTGACCATATGGCTTTAGCCCCCTGCTGGATCAGTTTTATAGGACCTCCGGCGTAAGGGTCAAACAATGAACCAGGTACGGCAAATACCTCTCTCCCTTGTTCCAATGCTTGATAGGCAGTAATCAGCGAACCGCTTTTTTCTTTGCCCTGAACGACAATAACGCCTTCACTTAGTCCGCTGATAATACGGTTTCTCATAGGGAAATGCCATTTTTGGGGTTTAGTTTCAGGTGGGTGCTCTGACAGCAGGATATGGTGTTTAGCCATGTGATCTGCTAACTGAAGGTTTTCTCGGGGATAAATGTGCTGAAATCCGCCTGCAATGACGCCAATTGTCCGCCCCTTCGCCTTAATACTTGCAGCATGGGACATTCCGTCTATCCCAGACGCCAGTCCGCTGACAATCACCCAACCTTTACGACAGATCTCTTTTGTAAGATGATTGACAACTTGTTTCCCATAAGCTGTTGGATTTCTTGTCCCTACAATTCCAATTTTTCTCCCTTTCGAAAGAAGAGTCATATCACCTTTTGCAAACAGTACGGCGGGGGGATCATAAATGCTTTTAAGCCAGAAAGGATATTGCTTTGAAGAAATAGGGATGGTGTTAATGCCTTGCTCACGATAAGCAGCAAGTACATGCTGGAGCTTTGGATAAAATTGTTCTATTTCGTTTTTTAATGCAGCTGCTTTTATTTGATCACGAGTAACCGTTTGTAGCACAGGTGATGTCAGCGACATAGATGGATCGGCTTTCCACCATTTTAATAGAAGGGATGGGGATAATAATTGATTGATTCTGCAAATCGTTAGGCAGGCAGCGGCCTGATCCAATAGATTGACCTCCTTTTGTTAGAAAAAGCAGGAACAGCCTTGACGGCTGTCCCTTTTTTATTAATGCGTTTTGCAAGTTTCGAACAAGTTCTTCTCTTTCAGCACCTTGATTAAGGTTTCACCCATGACAGAAGGTGTCTCTGCAACTTCGATTCCGCATGCATTAAGGGTTTTGATTTTTTCATCAGCTGTCCCTTTTCCGCCGGAAATAATGGCGCCTGCATGCCCCATGCGCTTCCCAGGAGGTGCTGTTTTACCGCCGATAAAACCGACTACCGGTTTTGTCATGTTGGCTTTTACCCACTCTGCCGCTTCCTCTTCGGCCGTACCGCCGATTTCGCCAATCATGATGACTGCGTGTGTGTCAGGATCTTCGTTAAACGCTTTTAAAACGTCAATAAAGTTTGTTCCATTTACAGGGTCGCCGCCGATTCCAACAGCTGTAGATTGCCCTACACCCGCTTCTGAGAGCTGGTGCACCGCTTCGTATGTTAATGTTCCTGAACGTGATACAACGCCTACATGACCCTTTTTATGGATGTATCCGGGCATAATGCCGATTTTACACTCTTCAGGCGTAATGACACCAGGACAGTTCGGCCCTATCAGTCTCGTTTTCTTGCCTTCCATGAAGCGTTTGACCTTCACCATATCCAAAACCGGGATATGTTCTGTGATACAAATCACGAGATCAAGCTCCGCATCTACCGCTTCCATAATCGCATCAGCTGCAAACGGTGCGGGCACATATATAACAGACGCGTTAGCGCCGGTCGTTTGAACTGCTTCAGCCACTGTATTAAATACAGGAACACCTTCCACTTCTGTTCCGCCTTTTCCAGGTGTTACACCGCCAACGATATTTGTGCCGTATTCGAGCATCTGCTTCGTATGAAATAAAGCGGTAGAACCTGTAATCCCTTGCACAATAACTCTTGTATCTTTATTAATGAAAACACTCATTATTTGGTCCCCTGCCTTTCATTCTTTCTTAAACTAAGGATACGATTTTCTGCGCGCCGTCAGCCATTGATTCCGCAGATGTAATGTTTAATCCTGATTCACTAAGGATTTTCTTCCCTAGATCCACGTTTGTGCCTTCAAGACGGACGACAAGCGGCAATGTCAAACCAACTTGTCTAGTCGCTTCAACAACCCCTTCTGCGATGACATCACATTTCATAATGCCGCCGAAAATGTTGACAAAAATCCCTTTAACGTTTTGATCAGAAAGAATGATTTTAAATGCTTCCGTGACTTTTTCCGCGGTTGCACCGCCGCCCACATCAAGGAAGTTGGCCGGTTCTCCTCCATAATGCTTGATAATATCCATCGTAGACATTGCAAGTCCCGCGCCGTTTACCATACAGCCGATATTTCCATCAAGGGAAATGTAGCTTAGGTCATATTTGGACGCTTCAATTTCTTTCGGATCTTCTTCATCCAAATCTCTGTATTCCATAATGTCCTTTTGTCGGTACAACGCATTGCTGTCAAAATTCAATTTTGCATCAAGCGCCATCACATTTCCGTCGCCGGTAACAACAAGCGGATTGATTTCGGCGATTGAGCAGTCTTTCTCAACAAACGCTTTATATAGTCCAAGCATAAATTTAGCAGCTTTTCCCACGAGCTCTTTTGGAATATTTATAGCGAATGCAATTTCTCTGGCTTGATAGCCTTGAAGGCCAACAGCCGGATCAATGACAGCTTTTTTGATTTTTTCCGGTGTTTTCTCCGCAACCTCTTCAATTTCCGTTCCGCCTTCTTCAGAAGCCATTAAAACGATTCTTGAAGTGGCGCGGTCAAGCACTAGACCGATGTAATATTCTTTTTTAATATCGCAGCCTTCTTCAATAAGTAAGCGTTTTATTACTTGGCCGTCCGGACCCGTCTGATGTGTAACTAGAGTCTTCCCTAATAGTTCTTCGGCATACGCTTTTACTTCGTCTAATGATTTTGCTATTTTTACCCCACCAGCTTTGCCTCGACCGCCAGCATGAATTTGAGCCTTTACGACATAAACCGAGCTGGATAAGCTCTTTGCACTCTCAACTGCTTCTTCTGCTGTAAAAGCCACTTTACCTTCAGGAACAGATACCCCATATTTTCTGAGGACTTCTTTTCCCTGGTACTCATGGATATTCATTTCCCATCCTCCTAACTTATGTAACAAAACTAAAATAGACTGCGCTTTCATTCTATAATAATACTGGAAGAATTGTCTACAGTTCGATGCAAAATCTTTTAATCCTTCTAAACATTCAAACTTTTACTTTATTAAAAACATAAATTTCAAAGAAGGATGGGGAATATTTTACCTATTTTTTGTTTTTTACGCTTTCGTCCAATTTGTAAATGAATGAAAAAATCTCGGCTACCGTTTCATAAAGAGCTTCAGGAATTTGATCATCTACCGTCAAATGGCGCATTAATTCGACAAGGGTCCGATCTTCTTGAATCGGGACCCCTGCTTTTTTCGCTTTTTTGATAATGTTGTCAGCTACATGGCCCTTCCCTGTGGCAATCACTCTCGGCGCCTTGTCTTTTTGTTCGTCATAATGGAGAGCAACAGCTTTTCTGATCGGTGTCTGCTCTTTCATATTTTCACATCCACTTCCTGATCACTGATACTTGTTATATATTGATCGATTGAAGCCTTTTCTTCGGTGTGAACCCTTTTTTTAGCGTTTACCCCTGAAAGGCTGTACCCCATTTCCTTTAGCCCCTGTTTAAGCACGGGCACCATCGGATCGATCGCAGCCTGCAGCTCGAAATCAGTCTCTATTGTAATGGTCATGACTTTTTGCTGTACCAAGCAATCAACGACGGTTTCTTTTAGTGTATCAAGCTGCAGCAAAAACAAAAGGCGGCAATGGGAAGGATCAAGCTTTCCATCCGCTTCTTTCTTTCCTTTAAACAGAACAGTCATGTCCTGAACCCCTGACTTCGAAAACATCGGAAATGACATTACAATTTGGCTGTATGATGGATGGTCCTGCTGCATGAAAAGCTGGCCATTTAATTTATGAAAAAGCTGATCGGCTTCTTGTTTGACTGGTTCGGCTACCTCATGCGATGCTCTTAAGGCAGAAAGAGCCAGCTTGATGGATTGCATTTCGCCAGATGTGACTGCGCTTCCTTGTTCAAACGCTTTAATGAACGCAACCTCGTCCCTTGCGCCGATTGCCGTTTTCACTTTGGATAAGAAAGAAAGAACATCTGCCTTATCCGCCAAATGGGGTGCTGTCTGCTGAACAGCCTTTAAAAAGACTTCGGCTTCCTGGTCTGTGACTTGTGCCGCCTGTAAAACAGCTGAAGCTGCAAGTGACTTACTCTCACCCGATGAAGCAGCCGCTTTAATCCAATTTGCTGCTTCTTTCACAATTTGGAGACTGTTTTTTTCAGCAGATTCCGTCAGCTTCACCAGCAGCTGGCGGGCTTCTTTAATTGGAATGTCTGCTGCTGTTTTAACAGGCTCTTCTTGTATGCTTCTCTGTTCTGCTGTGTGATTTGCAATCGGCAGGCTGGCTTTTCCGGGGGAGCCAGCTGGTGTGCTGAGCTCCCTGCTTCCAGCTGTATTCGTCGGAGAAGGTGCTTTCGTATTGTCGGTTAAAGAAATAAGCTTATCAATCAGCCGTTCTGCATGGACATCGATTTCACTATTTAAAAGCACTGTAACTGCTTCCTTTAGCTTTGACATCATTTGGCTCTGCTGAGGGTTTTGGTCGACTGCCTGAAGCAGCTGGGATACGTGCTGATGCAACGGAACAGGCGATTTCACAGCGTGAACACCATTCAAAATCTCGGAGTGAATGGGAAGATCACGCTTTAAAGCGAAGAGAACCGTTTCAACTGCTTTTTTTGTGTCTTGCGAAGGCAGCGTGTCCATCCAGCGGACGGCTGTTTTGATATCATTTTCTGTTACGGGTGTTTTGCTCTTCAGCATCGCTCCTGTCATCATGAGAGCTGCGTTTGACGTCTTCACTGATATGGCATTTAAAAGCTTGCCAGCTGCATCCTGAATGGTTTTAGGATTTTGGTCAAAGCTTTGAACGACCTGAAGACGGCCTGTTTGTTCTGCCGTTTTTTTTTCGTAGGAAAACCAATAGTATGCCTGAGGACGAAGCTGGGTTTCAAGTTTTCCCTGAACAGTTTGATTGCCGACTTGGATCAGGGCATGCTGATCTCCTAGTAAACGAAGCACTTTTCCTAAGAGGAGACGCTTCTCCCCGTTTAGCGCTTCGTTTACTTTTGATGTTTCCTGCGGGACGGCTGTACGCCCAAAAAGGTGCTGCAGCGCCTTTTGCACATCATTTCGTATGTTCATTTTAAAAAGGTTCCTCCTTGTCCATGTGATTTATCTGAAAGATTGAACAGGAGCGAAAGTTTTGCGGTGCAATTCAGTTGGGCCGTATGCAGCGAGAGCTTCCAAATGTTCTTTTGTCCCATAGCCTTTATTTTTTTCAAAGCCGTACATGGGATACGTTTCGGCATAAGCGCTCATCATTCGGTCCCTCGTTACTTTTGCGATACACGCACCTGCCGCAATAGACACGCTTTTGGCATCGCCTTTTATAATTGACGCCTGAGCCGTGTCGAGCGGAAGTGTCATTGCGTCAACAAGCAAATAATCAGGCGTATCCGACAAATCCTGTATCGCTTTGACCATTGCCATTTTTGAAGCTTCATATATATTGATCTCATCAATCACAGTAGCTTCTACAATTCCTATCCCGACCGCCAGTGCTTCCTTCATAATAAGCTCGTAATATTCCTCGCGTTTTTTCTCTGAAAGCTTTTTGGAGTCTGTCAGCCCAAGTATTTCACATTCCTCTGGAAGGATGACTGCGCTGGCGACAACTGGTCCTGCCAATGGCCCCCGGCCGACCTCGTCAACACCTGCAATCAAGCGAAATCCCTTGTTTCTTGCCAGCCTTTCATAGGAAGTCATATTCACCCATTGTTCTTTCAGCGCTTTTTCTTTCGCTTGCTTTTTAAGCCATTGCTCTACAAGCGTTTGAACGCTTTTTCTCGGGTCGTTTTCGCATTGGGCAATAAATGGGTCTTGTGCATCCTTCACTTCCTGCAAACGGTCTTTAATGTCCTTTACGGTCAATGTATTCACTTTCTCTTCTCCCTTACTGTATGTATCGGTTCAGCCAAGAAAAAATAAAGACCCGCATTTCTGCGCGCCTTTACATCGTCGGCTGTTCAAATGACAGCCTGCCGAACTTTTCAGTGCGAATATCGCGAATGATGACTTCAGTCGTCTTATCATAGTTAATGAGCCCACCGCTCATGAGACAGCCCCGCTTTTCACCTATTGCATCAAACAGCTCGGCAATGTCCTCTGGGATCTCATCAAGGCCATAACGCTCTTTAAGCCGTTCTGGGTAATGTTCTTCGAGAAAACGAAGACCAAACACGGCCACGTCCTGCAAATTGATAATCGAGTCTTTAATAGCCCCGGTGACTGCCAGTCTCAAACCGACAAGCTCATCCTCAAATTTAGGCCACAAAATTCCCGGTGTATCTAATAGCTCTAATTCTTTCCCAACTTTGACCCACTGTTGAGAAGTCGTAATACCAGGTCTGTCTCCCGTTTTTGCTATGTTTTTCTTTGCAAGCCGGTTGATGAGCGTTGATTTTCCGACGTTTGGAATGCCGATAATCAAAGCGCGAATCGCTCTCGGCTTCACACCTTTCGCACGCATCCGGTCAAATTTTTCTTGGAGGATCTCTTTTGATGCAGGCACAATTTGATTTAACCCTTGTCCATTTACAGAATTAATAGACAGAGAGCGGATCCCCTGCTTCTCAAAGTGCTCTTTCCACCGCTGTGTAACTGCCGCATCTGCTTTGTCAGCCTTGTTTAACAGCATAATTCGCAGCTTGTTTTTTAGAATATCTTCAATCATTGGGTTTCTTGATGACATTGGAATTCTGGCATCTACCAATTCATATACGATATCGATTAATTTTAATTTTTCGGTTACTTCCCTTCTTGCTTTTGCCATATGGCCCGGGAACCATTGAATTGTCATGTGACACGAACACCGCCTTTATCTTCAGTATGCATGATTCATTGTTGTCCTTTATGTATTTTACGATGCCTGTCCGGCATTTTCAAATTCTGTATAAAAAAAGAGCTTGTTACAGGTAACAAGCTCTTTTCGTTCGTTATCATTATCGTCTGATCTCTTTAATACGAGCCGCTTTTCCGCGAAGTTCACGCAGGTAGTAAAGTTTAGCACGGCGTACTTTACCGTAACGTACAACTTCGATTTTCGCGATTTTTGGTGTGTGTACAGGGAAAGTACGTTCAACGCCAACACCGTAAGAAATCTTACGAACTGTGAACGTTTCGCTGATTCCACCACCACGACGCTTAATCACAACACCTTCAAAGATCTGGATACGCTCACGGTTACCCTCAACAACTTTAACGTGTACACGTAAAGTGTCACCAGGACGGAACGCAGGAAGATCAGTACGAAGCTGTTCTTTTGTGATATCTTCAATTAGTTTTTGCATCGTTTTCAACTCCTTCCAACAGATGCTCTTGACCACAAAAACCGGCACAGCGGAACATCGTTTTCAAGCTTGCAGCGGATAAGCCCGCTTAAGCCACAAGTAGTATCTTATCACAATTTCATAGCCTATGCAATAAAATCTAATCTTTTTCCCATTCAGAAATCCACTTTCTTTGCTGCTCTGTAAGCGGGTAGTCTTTCAACAGATCCGGACGTCTTAGGTAGGTCCTTCTGATCGATTCTTTATTCCGCCATTCTTCAATTTTTGCATGGTTTCCTGACAAGAGTGTTTCAGGCACTTTTAAACCTTTGTAATCTGCCGGTCTTGTATAATGCGGGTGCTCTAAGAGTCCGGTGCTGAATGAATCCTCAATATGGGAAGCCTCTTTACCCAGTACACCCGGAAGCAGTCTGACCACACTGTCTGCGATCATCATGGCAGGGAGCTCACCGCCCGTCAGAACAAAGTCGCCAATTGATATTTCATCCGTTACCAAGTGCTCGCGAATGCGTTCATCATAGCCTTCATAGTGGCCGCAAATGAACAGCAAATGCTCTTCCTTAGCTAATTGCTCGGCTTTTTTTTGGGTAAAACGCTCACCTTGCGGGCATACGAGGATAATACGCGGAGCAGCGGCTGCCTTTGATGTCAGGTCCTCGACCGCGTCAAAAACAGGCTGGGGCTTGAGAACCATGCCTGCCCCGCCGCCATAAGGATAATCATCAACAGTATTGTGCTTGTTATCAGAGTACTCCCGGAAATTTACGACTTGAAACTGCACCGCATCTTTTTCCTGGGCTTTTTGAAGAATTGATGAGCCGAGCACGCCTTCAAACATTTCGGGAAACAGCGTCAAAAAGTCGATTTTCATTCGTCTATTAACCCTTCCATGAGTTCAACCTCAATTTTCTTTTCCCTGACATCGATATGTTTGACCACTGATTCAATGTAAGGAATGAGTGCGTCTTTTTTTCCTTTTCGTCCGATGACCCAAACGTCATTGGCTCCAGGCGTCAAAATTTCTTTGACCTTTCCGATGAGTTCGCCTTCTTCAGTAAATACTTCACACCCAATAATTTCGTGGAAATAAAATTCACCCTCATTCAGCTCTCCTAATTCTTCTTCAGGAACTTTAATGATTGCGTTTTTCAGCTCTTCTACTTCATTTAGGTTTTGTCTTTCTTTAAACTGCAGGAGATGAAATTGCTTATGCAGTCTATGTGTGTTTACCGTTACCTCCACTGGTTCGTTACGGCCGTCCATAAACAAATACAGCGTGTTTCCCGGCTTGTATCGTTCTTCGGCAAAATCTGTTTTTGAAATCACCCGCACTTCGCCTTTGATTCCGTGGGTATTTACGATTTTGCCTACATTAAACCATCGCTTTGTCATATGATCACCTCTGGCGAATTTCAATTACTTTTCCGTCTTTTATGACGATGGTGTTCGCTGCTGTTTTCTCATGCCAGTCATCCCCGGCTTCAATCGTCAGCAGCGCATCGACTTCCTTTTCTTTCAACTCACTGCCAAGCGGCAATGTATGTACTTGAGCAATTTGAAAATCAATGATTTTTATATCATCTTTTCGCTTTTCTATTGCCTTTTTAAATTGTTCAATCATATCAGGGTTTTGCTGTTCTTTCTCATGTTTTCTAAGCTGAAAATAGAGCTGGCTGCATTCTCGTTCAAGCATTTGTTTCTTTTCGGCAAAAGAAGCTAAAAGCTTTTCTTTGCTGCGCTCAGTTAAGACTTGCATAACGGCTACACGGTGAATAATTTGCATCGCACCAAGCTCCCCGCTTTTAAAACTTTTACTCGCCCAGGCTTTTCTATTTTGCCTAAGCTTCTATCAGTTTACCCTTTTTTTGCGTGTAAAAAAAGGGGAGGTGCCGGCCCTCTCCCTTTTAGTCAAATATTTCAAATTGAACTTTCTTAGAAGACTGTGCGCCAGCTGCAAATACAGCTGTTCGAATCGCTTTTGCAGTCCGGCCTTGCTTTCCGATAACTTTACCGGTATCTGACTTATGGACAGATAAGCGCAGCGCAATCTTTTGATCGGTTTCTTCTCTTATGACGCGAATGTCATCTGGATGATCAACAAGCGGCGTCACAATGTGGACAATCAAATCTTCCAAGTGTTGATCAGTCATTACTTGCCTTGTTTAGCGTTGTGGAATTTTTCCATGATTCCTTGGCTAGAGAACAAGTTGCGAACTGTATCAGATGGTTTCGCTCCAGTTTGAAGCCATTTAAGAGCAAGCTCTTCGTCAATTTTTACTTCCGCTGGTTTTGCAACCGGGTTGTAAGTTCCGACTGTTTCGATGAAACGGCCGTCACGTGGTGAACGAGAATCTGCTACAACAATACGATAGAAAGGAGATTTTTTTGCTCCCATACGTTTTAAACGAATTTTTACTGCCATTTTACTAGCACCTCCGAAAATATTTCAACAAGATAGTATATTAACAATGATAAAAGTGTTTGTAAAGTGTTTTTTCTTAACAACGGTTTTATCATGTATAACCGATTACATAAAAGGTAGCTTAAACCCTTTTTTCTTGCCTTTTGACATGTTTGTCATCTGCTTCATCATTTTTTTCATTTCATCAAACTGCTTAAGCAGACGGTTGACTTCCTGTACGGATGTCCCGCTTCCTTTTGCAATCCGCTTCCGCCGGCTGGCATTGATGATATCCGGCTGTTCTTTTTCAAGAACAGTCATTGATTTAATGATTGCTTCCACATGATTCAGCTGTTTTTCATCAACTTGGATGTTTTTCAGGCCTTTCATTTTACCTGCACCCGGCATCATTTGCAGAAGCTCATCAAGCGGCCCCATGTTTCTGACTTGCCCGAGCTGCTCCAGAAAATCGTCCAATGTGAAGCTCATCGTTCTCATTTTTTGTTCCAGCTCTTTGGCTTTGTCTTCATCAACGCTGGCCTGTGCTTTTTCAATCAATGTCAGCACGTCGCCCATGCCGAGAATCCTTGATGCCATGCGTTCAGGGTGGAACGGCTCTAACGCATCAAGCTTTTCGCCCAAACCTGCGAACTTAATTGGCGTGTTTGTGACAGCGCGAATAGAAAGCGCAGCCCCGCCGCGTGTGTCTCCATCCAGCTTAGTTAACACAACACCGGTTAAACCGAGCTGTTCATTAAAGCTTTTGGCGACATTCACAGCGTCCTGACCGGTCATTGAATCGACAACCAGGAAAATTTCTTCCGGATTCGCGATTTCTTTGACGTTGGTCAGTTCATCCATCAGTTCATGGTCGATATGCAAGCGGCCTGCCGTATCCAAAATGACATAGTCATAATGTTCTTCCTTGGCTTTCTCAATAGCCTGTTTAGCTATTTCTACAGGACTGACCTGATCGCCAAGAGAGAAAACAGGCATATCAAGCTGTTTGCCGAGTGTTTCCAGCTGCTTAATTGCGGCTGGGCGGTAAATATCGGCAGCAACCAGCATCGGTTTGCGATTATGCTTTTTGCGCAGCAGATTCGCAAGCTTACCGCTTGTTGTCGTTTTACCGGCACCTTGGAGACCGACCATCATAATAACAGTCGGCGGCCTTTTTGCGACGGCGATTTTGCTCTCTTCGCCGCCCATCAGCTCAGTCAGTTCCTCTTTAACAACTTTAATGACCTGCTGGCCGGGCGTCAGACTTTTCATGACGTCTTGGCCTACAGCGCGTTCACTTACTTTTTTGACAAAATCTTTGACTACTTTAAAGTTAACGTCAGCCTCAAGCAGCGCAAGACGAACCTCACGCATCATATCTTTTACATCTTGTTCGCTGACTTTCCCTTTTCCGCGGATTTTAGAAATCGTCTGCTGCAGTCGGTCGGCTAATCCTTCAAATGCCATAGTTTGCCGCCTCCTAATCTAATTTCTCAAGCGCTTCAATCAGAGCTGTAATTTCTTCCTCTTCTTTTGAACCGGAAGCAAGCTCCTTCAGCTTATTAAACATCTCTTTACGCTCCTGAAACTTTTTCAAAAGGAGCAGCTTTTCTTCATATTGTTCAAGCATCGCTTCTGTTCGTTTGATGTTATCATAAACAGCTTGTCTTGAAACCTCATATTCTTCGGCTATTTCGCCTAGGGAGAAATCGTCCAAATAATAAAGCGACATATAGCTCTTCTGTTTTGACGTCAACAACGACTGATAAAAATCAAACAGATAATTCATTCTCGTTGTCTTTTCGAGTGACATTTGAGCTCTCCCCTTTGTTAAGTCAAATCCCTTTACGATAACTTAGTTTACACGGTTTTATTGACACTGTCAAGTTTTTATCTTGTCAAAGCGGCGATTAACTTTTTCCAAAAAACGCTAAATATCATCCAATTTATTCCGATATTGTATATGAACCCTATTTAAAGGAGGATTTTTATGAAAAAAATCGGTTTATTGTTTATGTTATGTCTGGCAGCCCTGTTTACAATAGGTTTCCCGGCACAGCAAGCAGACGCTGCTGAGGCACCTTATAAGGCCTCAATCACAAATATCAGCACAGATGGAGGGGTATACGGTAAAATCAATTACGGACAAGGTCAATATTGGCGAGTCAAGTACAATATTACAGTAAGCGGCAAATTACTCGACCAAAACGGACAGCCAGTGCCAAACGCGCCCGTAAGATTTGAAGCGGACACGAAGGTCGGAAACACAACACAAACTGCTTCAGGAACGACTGATGCAAACGGAACATTTGAGGTTCCAATGTATTTGGGGCCAGCTGCTGGGTATTACACGTATTACACATCTGTTTCCGTTCATTACTATGACATCATCCCATTCAGAGTTTTTTCTGGTGAGTCAAGACTGGTATCCACTGATAACAGCCTTTATCATTTCGCCTATCAAGTAAGAAGATAAAAAAGAAAAGGCCCCAAGATGTTGGGGCCTTTTTCTTAATCGTCGGCTTTTTCCACTAAATCTGAAAAGAGTCCGTACACATAGGATTCTGGATCAAATTCCTGAAGATCATCAACTTTTTCTCCTAAACCGACTAGTTTAACCGGGATGTGAAGCTCGTTACGAATCGCAAGGACGATACCGCCCTTTGCCGTACCGTCAAGCTTCGTTAAGGCAATGCCGGTAACATTTGTTGCTTTAGAGAACTCTTTTGCCTGAGCCATTGCATTTTGGCCGGTCGTGGCATCAAGGGCAAGCAGCACCTCATGCGGAGCTTCAGGAACTTCTCTTTCGATAACACGTTTTACTTTTTCAAGCTCTTTCATGAGATTTACTTTGTTTTGGAGACGACCTGCCGTATCACAAATTAATACATCGGCATTTCTTGCTTTCGCAGCATGAACAGCATCGTAGATGACAGCTGCCGGATCGCTTCCGGCCGTCTGCTTAATGACAGGCACTCCTGTACGCTCTCCCCATACTTCCAGCTGTTCAATGGCTCCCGCTCTGAAAGTGTCTCCGGCGGCAAGTACGACAGATTTTCCTTCTTGTTTCATTTTATGGGCAAGCTTTCCGATCGTTGTTGTTTTCCCGACGCCGTTTACACCTACCAGAAGGATTACGTTTAAACGCCCATCCTGGATGTTCAGTTCTGAAATTTGCTCATCTCCGCTGTTATAAATCTCGACCAGTTTTTCAGAAATCACTGACTGGACTTCCTTTGGATCTTGAATATTTCTGCGTTTGACTTCTTTTTTCAGCTCATCTATTAATTCCATAACGGTTGTAAAACCGACATCCGCGCTGATAAGAACCTCTTCAAGCTCTTCGAAGAAATCCTCATCCACTTTACGGTAACGGGATACAAGATCATTCACTTTGTTTTGAAAGGAGTTTCTTGTTTTTTCAAGGCCATCCTTAAACTTTTCAGATACGGAATCTGTCTGTTTTGTGATTTTCTCTTTTAATTTTTTAAAAAAGCTCATCTTTTAACCTCTTTCCTCGTTACTGAACGAATTCTTTTGTTTCTTCCAGCTTAACGGAGATTACCTTGGAAACACCGGATTCCTGCATGGTTACGCCATAAAGCACATCCGCTTCCTCCATCGTTCCTTTTCTGTGGGTAATCACAATAAACTGGGTATCACTGCTGTATTTTTTTAAATACTGCGCAAACCGGAACACATTCGCTTCGTCGAGCGCAGCCTCTACTTCGTCAAGGACGCAAAATGGCACTGGACGAACCTTTAGAATTGAGAATAAGAGCGCTATAGCAGTAAGCGCACGCTCTCCGCCTGACAGGAGGTTTAAGTTTTGCAGCTTTTTCCCCGGCGGCTGAGCGATAATCTCGACTCCTGAATGAAGCAGATCGTTAGGATCGGTGAGCCTCAGTTCAGCTCGCCCTCCTCCGAATAAGGAGCGGAAAACTTGATCAAAGTGTGAACGGATTTGGACGAATGTGTCGTTAAAGCGCTTCGTCATTTCTTCATCCATTTCTTCAATCACTTGGAACAAGGTATTTTTCGCTTCTGTTAAATCTTCTTTTTGTTCCGACAGAAACTTGTACCGTTCGTTGACCCTCTCAAACTCATCTATGCTTCCGAGGTTCACGGTACCCAGCTCTTCAATTGCGAGTTTAATCAGCTTCACGCGCTTTCTGGCTTCCTCTGGATCAGTTTCAAGCTGATATTTCTCTTTTGCCCCCTCAAAGGACAAGCTGTATTCCTCCCGTAAGTATTGGAGTAAATTATCAAGCTCGACTTCCATCCGTCCGAGTTTGACTTCTTCGTCTTTTAAGAGCGTTGTTTTTTGTTTATACAGACGTTTCATTTCTTTCAGCTCACGCTCATACGTATCAAGTCCATGCTGAAGCTTGATGCGCTGATCGCGCCTTAATGCAATCAGTTCGATCGTTTTCGTTTTGTCATTCAATTTATGTTTTGCTGCTTCTTCCAGCTTTTCTTCGCCGCTGGTGCTAGATGACATCTCTGACGTTAAGAAGCTTAAGTCTTCTTTTGCTTCTTTTAACGCAAGCTCTGTTTCAGTGAGCTCTTTCTTTAATCTGGCAAGGTTGTCCTCTTCCCCCTTGCAAGCCTGCTCTTTTTTGGCCGCAGCGATCTTCAGCTCAGTCAGCTCGTTGGAGAGAGACTCTTTCGTTGAGGATTGCGTTTGTTTTTGTTTTGTCAGTCTGTCTATGTCCTCTTCAAGCTGTTTCATCTTTTCAGATACGGCAGAGAGCTCTTCTTCAAGCTTGCGTTTGCGCGCTTTTTTCTCTTCATCGCTTTCAGACAGAGCAGATTTTTCTTGGTCATAGAGCTCTAAATGGGTATTGATATTTTTCTCGGCAACTTGAAGTTCGTACAGCTGGCCTTTCACATCCTGCTGCTTTAACCTTAAGCCTTCCCCGGTTTCTCTTAAGTCAGCCAGTTTTTTCTCCATATCCTGAATGGATTGCTTAAGGGTTTTGACCTCTTGTTCAAGCAGTGCTGTTTTCTCTTCCATTTCAGCGAGCCGTTTCGTCACATCTTCTAGCTCCCGGCTTCTTCCAAGGAGGGAGTTATTTTTCTTTTTAACCGCGCCGCCCGTCATTGAACCACCGGGGTTCACAACATCTCCCTCAAGGGTTACGATGCGGTACCGGTGCCCGAGAAGCTTCGCAAGCTCGTTTGCACCCTTTAAGTCCTCTGTGATCAGAACGGTTCCAAGAAGATTTTGGATGACGCTTCGATACGCAGGATCAAATGTGACAAGTTCACTGGCAACCCCGAGAAATGATGAATGTCGGGCGGCTGTTTCCGCGTCACGGCTTTGAAGCTGGCGGTCTCTAATAACAGAAAGAGGCAGAAACGTCGCCCGGCCGAAAGAATTCTGCTTTAAATATTGAATCGCTTTTCGGGCAGATTGTTCATCGTCGGTCACGACATGCTGAGCAGAAGCGCCGAGCGCTATTTCAATGGCCGTTTCATACTTCTGTTCTGTAGAAATCAGCTCAAGAACCGCTCCGCGAATTCCACCAAGGCGCTCTTTCGCTTTCAGCACCTCTTTAACACCTTGATAAAAGCCGGAAAAATCTCCCTGCATCGTCTCAAGCATGTCCTTTTTTGATCTCGCTTGCTGAACGTATTGGTATGCCTGATACAGAGCGGATTCATTTTTTTCGTATTGGCGCTTTTTCTGCTCATATTTTGTCTGCATATCACGATATGCACCGACTTGACTGTGAATCTCCTGCTCAATTCGGGCAAATTCCGTTTCACATGCGGCTTTACGCGCAGAAATATCACGCCGTTCCTGCAGGTGCTTTTCATTGTTGTCCGCGAGTCTCTGCAATGTGACAGCGGATTGGGACATCTGGTCATCAAGAAGCTGGAGTTCGTTGCGTATCGAAGCCTGGCTGTTTAACAGCTCAAAATAATCACTTTTCAGCTGCTCGATTTTCTCTTCGACATTTTCATTGTGAAGACTGAGAGCCTGCTGTTTTTCTTTTACTTGCTCCCTTAACTGCTTCACCTCAGCCTGAAGCGTTTCGAAGACAGCTTCCTGCTTCGAAAGCTCATCTTTCAGAACCGTTTCTTTTTGCTGAAACTGAACGATGGCTTCTTCAAGCTGTTCTTGGTTTTGCACAGCGTTTTTCTTTCGTTCTTTCAGGACTTCTTTACGGCCTTCAAGCTTTTCCAGCTCTTCACTAGTTACCAGTAAAACTTGCTGGAGCTCATCTACTGACTCATCAAGCGCTTGTATTTTGTCCCTTGTATCCTCAATCTTTGCTTCTTTCGCAGAAATAGCAGACGATTCAGCAAGCTCTTCTTCTTTTGCCATCTGCACTTTCTCTTTAAGAGTCGACCATTTACCATGCAGCTCTTCGATATCATAGGCAGTCAGCGCAATTTCAACATGCTCCAGCTCTTTCTTTTTCTCAAGGTAGTCTTTCGCTATTGAAGCTTGAATTTTAAGAGGTTCAACCTGTCCTTCAAGCTCATGTAATATATCTTCTACCCGATTTAGATTGTCCTGTGTCTCAAACAGTTTATTTTCTGCTTTTTTCTTTCTCGTTTTATATTTAAGCACCCCGGCCGCTTCTTCAAAGATACTGCGGCGATCCTCCGCTTTGCTGCTCAGGATCTCTTCCACTTTCCCTTGGCTGATAATAGAAAATGCTTCTTTACCAAGCCCAGAGTCCATAAATAAATCAATAATATCTTTCAAGCGGCATGGCTGATTGTTAATCAGAAACTCACTCTCACCTGATCTGTACACACGTCTTGTGACACTCACCTCGTGGAAGTCAATTGGCAAGAAATGATCATCATTATCAAGAGTAAGCGTAACTTCAGCTAGATTTAATCGCTTTCTAGAATCACTCCCGGCAAAAATAATGTCCTCCATTTTTCCGCCGCGAAGAGAGCGTGCCGATTGTTCGCCGAGAACCCAGCGAATGGCATCAGTGATGTTGCTTTTTCCGCTTCCGTTCGGCCCGACAACTGCTGTCACGCCTTTAACGAAGTCTACGGAAATCCGTTCTGCAAATGATTTAAATCCTATAACGTCTAAACGTTTGAGGAACATAGCGATCCTCCTTATGTAATAAGTATTTCAATTCTATCATAAACATTGGTGAAATAAGACGGCATACATACTGAAATCCCCCTGAGTCATAAGGGGGATTTTATTGTTTCGTATGGTGTTTTTGCAATTTAGCTAAAGCTTCCTGAGCAGCGTGCTGTTCGGCTTCTTTCTTTGAACGGCCGTTTCCGACTCCGAGTGGTTCACCTTTTAGAGATACGATGGCTTCAAATTCACGGTTGTGCGCAGGTCCTTTTTCGTTGGAGATTTTATACTCCAGAGAGCCTTTGCCGTCCCGCTGCACGTATTCCTGCAGCTGGCTTTTGAAATCCATCACATGAGAAAAAGCACCATCGTTAATTTTAGGGAACACATAAACTTTTAAGAAACTTTCGACCGGCTCTAATCCTTGGTCAAGGTACAAGGCTCCGATAAATGCCTCAAAAACATCCGCCAATAGAGCAGGACGCTTTCTTCCGCCTGTCATTTCCTCGCCTTTACCCAACAGGACAAGATCGCCGAATGACAGCTCGTGAGCCAATGAAACGAGAGACGGTTCGCAAACAATTGCGGCTCTCAATTTCGTCAAATCTCCTTCACTCATAGCCGGGTATTTGGCAAATAAGAATCTGGAGATCGTCAGTTCCAAAACAGCGTCACCTAAAAATTCAAGCCTTTCATTATCTTCATACGGCTTTTTCCGATGCTCATTCACATAAGATGAATGTGTAAATGCTTGATACAAAAGCTTTTCATTTTGAAAGTGAACCGAAATCCGTTCTTGAAACTCTTTAAATTGTTCTACTTTTTTATAGAACTTTTTTTTATCTTTATAATGTGAGTGTTTTGACATAGTAACCTCCATAGGCACATCAGGTTCACCGCGCTTCTCTGACTAAACCGGATACAGCGCGCGTAAAAGCGGCATGCTGTAATAACTGCACGAATAAAGGGCTAAAGCCCCGCGTTTCGGCGGGACTTTTAGCATCAGCTTATTGCTGGTTTTGTATGTAGTTCACAGCGTCGCCGACTGTTGCAATCTTTTCAGCATCTTCGTCAGAAATCTCCATATCAAACTCGTCTTCAAGTTCCATAACAAGCTCAACTACATCTAGGGAATCAGCACCTAAGTCTTCCTTGAAAGAAGCTTCAAGTTTGACGTCTGCTTCATCAACGCCAAGGCGATCTACGATGATTTTCGTTACACGCTCTAATGTGTCTGCCATAGCAATTCACCTCCCCTCAAGTATTATAGTGGATTCGTTTTTAAAAAACTAGAGAAACTATGATGAAATTTTCGAGAAAAAACTTACATCACCATTCCGCCGTCAATATGAAGCGTTTGGCCTGTCATATAACGGGCTCCCTCTGAAGCTAGGAACGTGACAACACTGCTGACATCGCTAGGTTCACCAAAGCGCGCGAGCGGAATTTGTTTCAGCATTTCGTCTTGAACGTCTTTTGCAAGTTTATCTGTCATATCAGTTGAGATAAATCCTGGCGCTATTGCGTTTACCGTAATATTTCGGCTGGCGAGCTCTTTAGCAGAAGATTTGGTTAAACCGATGACGCCGGCTTTTGCAGCCACGTAGTTGGCCTGTCCAGGATTTCCGCTGACGCCGACGATAGACGATACGTTAATAATGCGGCCTGAACGCTGTTTCATCATTTGTCTTGTAACAGCTTTTGTGCAGTTGAAAACACCCTTCAGGTTAATGTTAATAACGTCATCCCATTCGTCTTCTTTCATTCTCATGATGAGATTGTCTCTTGTAATTCCCGCATTATTAACCAGAATGTCAATCGTAGAAAAAACAGACAATGTTTCTTTAATCATGTTTTGTACATCTTCGGGATTTGATACATCCGCTTTTACAGCAATTGCTTTTCTGCCCATTGATTTGATTTCATCTACCACTTCATTTGCTTTCGCTTCATTGCCGGAGTAGTTCACGACAACATTTGCTCCGCTTTTTGCCAGATCAAGGGCGATTGAGCGGCCGATTCCGCGGGATGCGCCAGTGACAATAGCCGTTTTATCATTAAGCATTATCATTCTCCTCCTTAAGCGTTTGAATTGCCAGCTCGATCGTTTCCGGATCTGATACAGCAATTGTTTTTAACCGTCTATTTACTTTTTTCACAAGGCCTGAAAGCACTTTTCCGGGACCGATTTCAATAAAAGTCGTAACACCCTCTGCGATCAGCTTGTTAATGCTTTCCTCAAAACGAACCGGAGAGTAAAGCTGCTCAATAAGTTTTTCTTTGATATCTGCTTTATCAGTCATCACGTCAGCAGAAACATTTGAGATGACCGGAATGTCAGCGTCTTTTATGTCACAGGCGTCCAATACCTCTTTCAGCTTTTCAGCAGCCGGTTTCATCAGTTCGGAATGGAACGGACCGCTTACTTCAAGCGGAATTGCGCGTTTTGCTCCGTTCTCTTTTGCCAGTTCAGATGCAAGCTCGACCCCTTTAGCTGTTCCGGAAATGACGATTTGGCCAGGACAGTTGAGATTCGCAAGCTGTACAAGGTTGCCTTCCTCTGTGACTTTATCGGTTACTTGCTTTAATGCTTCAGCATCCATGCCGAGAATCGCAGCCATTGCTCCTTCGCCAGCCGGCACCGCTTCATTCATAAACTCTCCGCGTTTTCTGACGGTATAAACAGCATCTTTGAAAGACAGAGCGCCAGCCGCAACCAGTGCAGAATATTCACCAAGGCTGTGTCCTGCTGTGAAATCAGGTGTAATGCCAGATTCTTTAAATTTCTCAAGAACAGCGATGCTTGTCGTAAGCAAAGCAGGCTGCGCATTGTATGTAAGTGTTAATTCTTCAGCATCCCCCTCAAAAATAAGCGAGCTGAGTTTTGTTTCCAACGTTTCATCGGCTTCATCAAACAGACGCTTTGCAGCAGGCACCTGCTCATAAAGCTCTTTTCCCATGCCGATAAATTGTGATCCCTGACCAGGGAATAAAAATGCAATCTTACTCATGATGTAAAAACCTCCAGACTACTCATCTGTTTTTTCTTCTTTCACTTCTTCCTGAATGAGCGCAGCCACATTTTGGCTGACCATCTCTCTTGCTTGCCGAATCGCATGGAATACAGCATTCGAATCTGAAGAGCCGTGCGCCTTGATCACAGGCGCTTTTAAGCCAAAAAGACTTGCTCCGCCATAATTCGAATACTCCATTTTCATTTTCATTTCTTTCAATTTTGGTTTCAGCACAGCTGCTGCAAGCTTGGATGTCAAAGTAGACGTCATTACGTCTCTCATCATTTTAAAAATAGACAACGCAGAGCCTTCCAACGTTTTGAGTGTAACATTCCCGGTAAAGCCGTCTGTTACTACAACGTCCGCCACATCATCTAAAAGGTCTCGCGCTTCCACGTTTCCGATAAAATTGATGTTTGCTGTTTCTTTTAAAATTTGAAACGTCTGCTTCGTCAGTTCGTTTCCTTTTTTATCTTCTGTTCCGACATTTAAAAGTCCGACTCTCGGTGAAGTGACACCGCGCACTTGCTGAGAATAAACAGAACCCATGATGGCATATTGAACGAGGTGCTCCGGTTTGGCATCGACATTGGCGCCGACATCAAGGAGAAGAAATCCGTCTCCCGAAACAGTCGGAAGTGTCGGGGCAAGCGCCGGACGGTCAATTCCTTTAATTCTTCCGACAATAAAGAGACCGGCTGTCATTAATGCACCGGTATTTCCTGCTGAAATGCAGGCGTCAGCTCTGTTTTCCGCAACCTCCTGCGCCATAAGAACCATAGATGAGTTCTTTTTTCTTCGCACGGCACGGACAGGTTCATCCGTAGGCTCAATCACTTCATCTGCGTGCAGCACCGTGATGCGATCTGATGTAGTTGTTAAATGTGATTCTATCGTTGTTTTGTCACCGACAAGTGTGATATGGAGATCATCAAATGCCTCTATACCTTTTATAACTCCGTCAATAACAGCTTTGGGAGCGTGGTCTCCTCCCATTGCATCTACAGCTATTCTCATGCATGCTCCACCTTTATGAATGTTTTGAACGATACATGTCAAAGCGTCCAGAAAAAACAATTTCTTCGCCAACGTAGCTGTTCACTTCGACAACCGTTCTTCCTTTTTCTTTTTCGACAGCCGTCACTTTCGCTTTTGCTACGACACGTTCACCCTGCTTTACCTGTCTTGTAAAGCGGATGTCTGCACTGGCAGTCAGCGCCAGCTCGTCATCAATGACTGCAACGGCCAAAGAATTCGCCTGTGCAAATAAATGGTGTCCTCTCGCAATCTGATTCCGGCTGAACACGTGCTCCTGTTTTATTTCTAAAATGGATATCGCCTGATCATCCAGCTCAAGGTCAATAATTTCTCCGATAACTTCATCAAGTGACAGGGACTTCACTTCGTCCTCAAGTGTTTTCTCTGCCACGTTCTTAATTCTTTCTCTCAGTTCAGGTATGGAAAGCTCTAAGCGGTCCAAACGTATCGTCTGGATGCTCACCCCGAATTTACCCGCTAATTCTTCATCTGTAATAAAGGGGGTTGCTTGAATCGTCTGCTGAAGTAATTCCTGGCGTTCTCTCTTATTTCTTCTCATATCTAAACACCATCCGGACAATTAAGACTAGGTACTAATAGTAGTATATAATTTCATAGATTGGAATGCAACGATTGTTTCTGGCTGAACACCAAAAACTTCTGATACTCAGCTTAATTTTTCCCCGTCCATTACTCCGCTCTTCAGCAATTCATCTCTTAACACAGCGTATTCCGGCTCCTTCCAGAACGCGTCAGAAGCCACAAGATTCGCAGCATCCTGCCTTGCCGTTTCAAGCGCTCTGTAATCATGAACCATGTCCGCCACTTTAAATTCCGGCATTCCGCTTTGTTTTTTCCCGAAGAAATCACCGGGACCTCTCAGTTCCAGATCCTTTTCAGACAACTCGAAACCGTCATTGGTCTCCGACATGATCCTCATCCGTTCTTTCCCTGTTTCTGATTTTGGATCAGCCATCAGAATACAGAAAGATTGATGCTCACCCCGTCCAACACGGCCGCGCAGCTGGTGAAGCTGTGATAGTCCGAAACGGTCGGCGTCATAAATTACCATAATCGTTGCATTCGGAACATTCACGCCAACCTCCACAACAGTGGTTGATACGAGAATTTGACAGTGATTTGCGCTGAATTCTCTCATGACCTGGTCTTTTTCATCGGAATGCAGCTTTCCATGCATAAGGCCGACCTTCCATTTTCCCCGAAAAATATCAGAAAGCATATTGTACACGTCAATGGCGTTTTGCACATCAAGCTTGTCTGATTCTTCAATCAGCGGACAGATGATATAAGCCTGCCTGCCTTGCTTTAATTCTTTTTCGACAAATGCCAAAATACGATCCAGCATGTCATGTTTTACCCAATAGGTTTCAATTCGCTTTCGTCCAGCCGGCATCTCATCAATGACAGATACATCCATTTCACCGAACACTGTGATCGCTAATGTTCTTGGGATTGGAGTGGCTGTCATAAAGAGAACATCGGGATCCTGCCCTTTGTTCCGAAGCTTTTTGCGCTGCTCAACTCCAAATCTGTGCTGTTCATCTGTAATAACGAGACTCAGCGCCTTAAACTCCACCTCGTCTTGGATTAAAGCGTGGGTTCCTACAAGAATATCAATCTCACCCGCCGCAAGACGCTCAAGCAGTTCTTTTCGCCGCTTTCCTTTAACAGAGCTTGTCAAAAGAGCAACGCTGACGTCCCATTTTTCAAATAGCGAAACGAGCGAATCAGCATGCTGCTCGGCCAGAATTTCTGTCGGCACCATAAGCGCTCCTTGGTATCCAGATAGGATCGCGGCATACAGTGCAATGGCGGCGACTGCCGTTTTTCCTGATCCAACGTCCCCTTGAAGAAGACGGTTCATTCTGTATGGAGAAGACATGTCTGCTGTTATTTCGCGAAGAACGCGTGACTGGGCGTTTGTGAGGGGAAACGGGAGGCTTTTGATAAATCTCATGAGTTCTTCGTTTGAAAAACGCTGCCGTATCCCTTGTGTCTGCTCTCTTTCCGCCTTTCGGAACGCCTGCATTTTCAACTGAAACAACAAAAATTCTTCATAAACAAACCGCCGTCTGGCAAGCTTTAATGCTTCCCTTGTTTCAGGCTGGTGCATTGCTTTTAACGCTTGATAATAGTCAGGCAGTTTATAGCTTTTTCTTAGCTTTTCCGGAAGAGGATCAGGAAGTGAGTCTGCATATTGGGTCAGCGCCTGCTGAATAAAGCGCCTCATCATTTTGACGGTAACATTTTCTTTCACAGAATACACTGGTTCAATGCTTTTGTCTTCTTGATGCGGCCCGTTTTTCAACTCCTGAACAGAGATGGTTTGGCGGTGCTTGTCCCATTTACCTGAAACCGTCACAACAGAACCGAGCGAAAGCTTCTTCTTCAAGTAAGGCCTGTTAAAACATACGGCTGTGATTAAATAGTGGCCGACCAGAAGCCTGAATGTCAGCCTGTTTCGTTTTTTTCCGTAATAGGTAAGAGAAGGCTCTGAATGAACCTTCCCTTCGACTGTGACTCTTTCATCATGCTTCACTTCTTCTAAATCCCTCAGCTCGTAGTCATCATAGCGATAAGGGAAATAATTCAGAAGATCAGAAATGTCATAAATACCGAGTTCGTGTAATGTTTTTTCTGTTTCCGGCCCAATACCCTTAATGTTAGCTATACTAGTTTGCTGATGTTGTTTCACGTGAACCTAGCGCTCCTCCGAAAATTTTTTTCTCTAATTCTCTTCCTGTCGGTGTTGCCGCTAAACCGCCCTGGCCTGTTTCTCTAAGTGCAGTTGGCATCGTTTGGCCTATTTTATACATGGCATCGATAACCTCATCACATGGAATACGGCTTGTAATGCCCGCCAATGCCATATCAGCGGCAATCATCGCATTTGACGCGCCCATCGCATTCCGTTTCACGCAAGGCACCTCAACAAGCCCTGCAACAGGGTCGCACACGAGGCCTAGCATATTTTTTAATGTAATGGCCATGGCCTCCGCGCTTTGTTCGGGTGTTCCTCCTGCCATTTCAACAATGGCCGCAGCCGCCATGCCTGAAGCTGATCCAACCTCTGCCTGACATCCTCCGGCGGCGCCGGAAATGCTTGCGTTATTGGCCACGACAAATCCGAAAGCCCCGGCTGTAAACAAAAAGCGGATCATTTGTTCTCTTGTTGGATTCAGCTTTTCTTTTACAGCAAATAACGTACCGGGCACCACACCGGCAGAACCTGCAGTCGGTGTCGCACAGATGGTTCCCATGGCTGCATTTACTTCATTTGTTGCAACGGCTTTCGATACAGCATCTAAAATCAATGGGCCAGACAGGCTTTTTCCTGATCGAATATAGGCCTGCAATTTAACGGCATCTCCGCCTGTTAAGCCCGTTTGGCTCGTAACTCCCTCGAGTCCTTTCTGAACCGCCGCTTCCATAACAGACAGGTTATGATCCATCTGCTGAAAAATGTCCTCTTTTGTTTTTTCTGTTACTTCCATCTCTTGAGCTATCATCACATCAGAGATCAATATTTGTTTTTCTTTAGTAATCTCAATTAATTCTTTTACATTACGAAACATAACTGGCTCCTCCTGACCCTTTTCGCTAGTCAGCAATCTTTGTCACTTGAATAATATTCGGCAGCTTCGACAGCTCGTCGAGAATGTGGTCGTCAATATTTTGATCGACCTCTATTGTCATCAGCGCAAGCTGTCCGATATCTTTCCGGGCTACTTCCATATGTCCTACGTTGATTGAAAATTTCGCCAGAACATTGGCAACACCGGCAATTGTGCCAAATTTGTCATTATGAACAACTAATATGGCTGGATGATTTCCTGACAGCCGGAGCTCAAAACCATTCAATTCTGTGATTTCAATCTTTCCTCCGCCAATCGAAATACCCGTCAGTTCCAGCTCACCCTTTTCATCAGAAATGGTGATTTTTGCTGTGTTCGGATGGACCGGGACTGCGTCTTCTACCCGAAACTTTATATCAATTCCTTTAGCTTCTGCAATTTGTATAGCGGTTTTAATCCGTTCGTCGAATGTATCAAAATCAAGCAATCCGCCGATAATCGCGACATCTGTGCCGTGGCCCTTATACGTTTCCGCAAACGACCCGTAAAAAGATACAATGATGCGCTCAGGCTCTCTGCCAAATAAACTTCTGGCCACTCTCCCGATTCTAGCAGCTCCCGCTGTATGAGAGCTGGACGGACCGATCATAACCGGGCCGATAATATCAAAAACGCTTCTGTATTTCATGCTATTCCTCCTTATGAACCAGAGCTTATTAGCGCTTTGCTTCTAGACTAATTGATCAGATATAAAATGGCAAGCGGGCGCGTTACAGCGCTGCCGCACTTAAAAGCAGACATAAGAATAGAAGGGCAAATTGCCCTTCTATTCTGCAGAAACTATATACGAATACAGAGGCTGTTTCCCATTGTGGATCTCAACCTCAATCTCCTCGTACTTTTCACTGAGAAACGCTTCAAGCTGCTCAGCTTCTTCCTGAGACGCATCCTCACCATATAGAATGGTCACGATTTCATCATCTTCTCCGATCATTTCTGACAGCAGCATTTTCGCGGCTGACAGCTGATTTTCAGAAGTGCCGATAATCGTTCCATTCAGAATGCCCATAAAGTCGCCTTTTTTAATATCTTTACCGTCAATATGAGTATCTCTGACTGAGAACGTCACCTGTCCGCTTTTTACTTGCTGAATGGCGCTTAGCATATTGGCCTCGTTCGCTTCAGCTTCTTGATCCGGGTTAAAAGCCAGCAGGGCTGACATCCCTTGCGGAACCGTTTTAGCAGGAATGACAAAAACCTGTTCATCCACTACGCTGGCCGCTTGGTTAGCAGCCATGATAATGTTGGAGTTGTTAGGCAGGATAAATACCGTATCTGCATTTACAGACTTCACGGCATCAACAATATCCTCAGTGCTTGGGTTCATGGTCTGGCCGCCTTCGATCACAACAGAAGCGCCAATGCTTTTGAATAGGTCTGAAATTCCTTCTCCCATCGCCACAGTCACAATGCCATACGGCTGTTTTGCCGGCGGTGTTTCGTTGTCTGCAGGTTTGTTTTCTTGACTGATGATAGAGGTATGCTGTTCTCTCATATTTTCTATTTTTATTTTAATCAATTCACCGTAATGCTGGGCGTAGTTTAACACGTTTCCCGGCTCTTCAGCATGAATATGAACCTTCGCCAGCGATTCATCCGCAATCACAAGCAGAGAATCTCCGAACTGGCTGAGGTCTTGCCTGAACGTGCCTTCGTCGAACTCTCTTTTTGTCTGATCAAGCCTCACCATCACTTCGGTACAGAATCCATATTCAATATCTTCGGTATTCATCATGCTTTGCGCGCTCTTGTGATGCTCTGCGCTGACCATGTCGTCAAGTGACGGAAGAACTGCTTTCTGAGGTACAGTTTCACCTTTTAATGAAGCAAGGAAACCTTCATACACACAGAGCAGGCCTTTGCCCCCGCTATCGACAACTCCTACTTCCTTTAGGACAGGTAGCAATTCAGGGGTGCGGTTTAAAGACGCCTCTGCTTCTTCTGTCACTGCAGTCATCAGCGCAGTGATATCGGTTTCTATTTCTGCTAAGATCATTGCTTTTTTTGCAGCGTCTTTTGCAACTGTTAAAATGGTGCCCTCTACAGGTTTCATGACAGCTTTATACGCCATGTCTACACCTGCTTGCAGCGCAGCGGCAAACTCAAGTGCATTAATTTCTTTTTTCGTTTCAATACTTTTGCTAAATCCGCGGAACAATTGGGATAGGATAACTCCTGAATTTCCGCGTGCTCCCATGAGCAGCCCTTTAGATAACGCGGAGCCCACCTTCCCGATATCATCCGTATCCATTTGTTCAACTTCTCTTGCTCCGGAAGTCATCGACAGGTTCATATTTGTTCCCGTATCACCGTCCGGCACCGGAAACACGTTCAGTGCATCAACTGCACTGGCATTTTGAGACAGATTCTGCGCTCCCGCAAGAATCATCTCGGCAAAGGTTCTGCCGTTTAATGTTCTGATAGACAATCCTACTCCTCCTAACTACGGGTTCGTCACTCGTACGCCTTGGACATAAATATTGACAGAGTCCACTGCCAGTCCGATGGTTTGATTTACTGTGTACTTTACTTTTGTTTGGACATTATGTGCCACTTCAGAAATTTTCGTGCCGTAGCTGACAATGATATACATGTCGATATGTATCTGTTCTCCTTCTTGGCGAACTTGGACACCCCTGCTGAAATTCTCTTTCCGAAGGATTTCAGTCAGTCCGTCTTTAATCTGGTTTTTAGAGGCCATGCCGACAATGCCGTAACAGTCAACCGCCGCGCCTCCTGCAACCATCGCGATGACTTCATTAGATATATCAATCTGCCCGTACTTCGTTCTTAATTCAATGGACACACTAGTTCCTCCTTCGAATGCATAGAGTTACAGCTATTCTACTATATGGTTTCCATTATGAAAAGACCAGGCAATAATCGCTGGCCGTACCTCTACATATACTATAGCGCTGCTGTTTCCGCAAGATGTCAAGTGAATTTTCTTGAAAGATGATGAAACAATAGTTGCAAACGTTTTTTAGCTGTGGTAAATTATTTAAAGTATCCATATCGAAAGCATCTAAGATTATATGAATGTTAAAAAGTAGATGTTTTGTGCAAGTGAGGAGGGAAACAAATGGCACGTAAATGCGTTATCACAGGTAAAAAAACAACAGCTGGGAATAACCGTTCTCACGCAATGAACGCTTCTAAGCGCACTTGGGGCGCGAATCTTCAAAAGGTTCGTATCCTTGTGAACGGAAAACCTAAAAAAGTATATGTATCTGCTCGAGCTTTGAAATCCGGTAAAGTTGAGCGTGTATAACAAAATGAACGCCTGCCCCGATATGTGGCAGGCGTTTTTATGTGGTGAAAGAGGGCTTTGAACCCCTGGGCATTAATCTTTTCTAAATGAGCCCAGCATCGCCCGGACAATTCCTCCTAAAAACTTCGGCAATTTAATGGTGTAAAATTTCATTTTTGTCCCCTCCTATAACGTCCCGTAACCGCCTTGTTCATTGTTTTCAGCAATTGAATGAAAGCACATGCTTAATCCGTGCTTCTTATCATTATTAATATGCCTTTTGCAAACGAAAAAGTACCTCGTGAATGAATGAGTTCGTTACTAATACATAGTGTTGAACCGAGCGTAATATGACAATTATTTAGAGGATATTTAAAACCGGTCAGGGTCAGCTCATGTATGTCTTCGGAAAACGGTATGAAGGAGATATATCGCTTATTTTCATCCTTCTCAATATCATATTCACCAGGAGGGAACATTTGAATATGATTTTGTTTGTCTATCAGCCTAATTTTTATGTTCGTTTTTACACCTCTATACAGAAGCTGAATGTTTCCTAAAAAATGATCAGCTCTGCCGCCTGTAATGCCGAAAATCTGAATAATATCCGGCTGCTTTTCCAGCGCCCAATCAAGGGCGAGGTCTAAATCTGTTTGATCTTTTTCTGCTTGATACACATGAAGGGCGGGAGCGGCTTTTTCTATTCGCCGGCGTTCTTGCTCGGTTATGCTGTCAAAATCTCCGAAGGCTTCAACAGGTATGATCCCTGCATCTAAGAGAGTGACGGTGCCTTTGTCAACACCGATCCAAAGCGTGTGTTCCTCCGTATAGCCGGTTAGATCGGGAATGAGATTTTTCGGGCCTCCCGCAACGATATTAATTGTTTTCATCTCTGATTCCTTTCTCTGCATATAGGAAAAAGAGCTTAGGCTATTGTATGCCCAGCTCTTTTCTAAAGCTGCTTATTTACTTCCTCTGATTTCAGAAATTGCTTTTTTGCGGTCAGACTGGCCATAAACAGCTGAACCGGCAACGAGTAAATTTGCGCCCGCTTCAATGACGAGCGGAGCGGTTTCTTTGTTGACGCCGCCGTCTACTTCAATTAACAGATCTTTTTTTCCTTTTTCATCCGCCATTCGCTTAACCTCTTTTATTTTAGGAAGGACTGAATGAATAAATTTCTGCCCGCCGAAGCCCGGGTTCACCGTCATTAAAAGAATAAGATCAAGATCGTCGAAAACATGCTCAATGACTTGTACAGGGGTATGCGGGTTTAGAACTACTCCGGCCTTCACTCCTTGCTCTTTAATGAGCTGGATGGTACGGTGCAGGTGCGGACATGCCTCAGCATGCACAGACAGGATATCTGCGCCTGCTTTCGCAAAAGCCGGGATATAACGATCCGGCTCTTCTATCATTAAATGGACATCAAGCGGCAGATCCGTTACCGGCCGGACTGCTTCTACAATCAGCGGACCGATTGTGATATTCGGGACAAAATGGCCGTCCATAACATCAATATGAATACAATCGGCTCCGCCTTTTTCTACATCTTTAATCTCATTGCCTAAAGCGGCAAAATCAGCGGAAAGAATAGATGGTGCAACCTTTATCATTATGCTAATACCTCGGCTTTCTGTCTTTTATCTCCGTCATAAATTCAACATAATGGTCATAGCGATACTGCTTTAATTCCCCGTCTTCAACAGCTTGTTTCACCGCACATTTCGGCTCTTTCAGATGTAAACAGCCTCTAAATTTGCATGAAGAACTTTTTTCTCTGATATCAGGGAAGGTGTAGCCCAGCTCTTCTTCCTCAATGTCTGTAAATTCAAGCGAGCTGAATCCCGGCGTATCTGCAACCAAACCTCCGGACGTGTGAATCAGCTCCACGTGGCGGGTTGTGTGTTTCCCTCGGCCCAAATGCTCGGAAATCTCGTTGGTTCTCAGTCCGAGCTCCGGACTGATCGCGTTGAGAAGCGAGGATTTCCCAACACCGGACTGACCGGCAAATACCGTTGTTTTATCCTGAAAATGCGGGATGATGTCCGTTAAACTGTCTTGGTCCTTAGAGGAGGTAAGGTATACGTCATAACCAATATTCCGATAGTCTTCTGCATAGGCTTGTATCGTATCTTCTGTATCTTGATCTTCAATCAGATCCATTTTAGTAATGCATATAATCGGCTGAATATCATTGGCCTCAACGAGAACCAGGAAGCGGTCGAGCAATGCCGTGCTGAAAGAAGGCTGAACCGCTGAGAAAACAAGGACCGCTTGATCAACGTTGCAAATTGGCGGCCTGATAAGCTCGTTGGTTCTTTCTTTAATTTCCATTAAATATCCTTCTTTGTCATTTTCAGCTTGATACACAACATAATCACCGACAAGAGGGGTAATTTTGTTTTTTCTGAAAATGCCTCTTCCTCTGCATTGTATTACTTTATCTGAATCCTCTGATTCATCCAGTACATAGTAAAAGCCGCTTAGCGCCTTAATAATTTTGCCCTCAGGCATATTTTCCCTCCTTGTTATTCATCTTTCGGATACTCAATGGTTTTGTAGCTGACAACTTTATTGTTTACCATTACTTGATAGTACCCTTTTTGGCCGGGTTCAATCTTTAGTTCGATCGTTCGTTCAGTCGGCTCTTTTATCTTAAATTCTTCGTAAGTGTCAGAGATGCTGTGATCCGCATCGTCCACCGCGATTTGCACTTGAAGCTCGTCCCCTTCATTTTCTGGTTCGTAGGGGATCTTGACCTTTTCTTTCACTGTTTTCGCAGGTTTTTTCTCTGGTCCGAGAGAGAATGTCACTTCAACTTCGTTTCCCGGCTTTACTGCCGTACCTGCTGCTGGTTTTTGTTTGACAACCTGTCCTTCTGGAACATCATCTGAGTATGCTTCTTTTTCTACAAGCTTCAATCCGTTGTCTTCCAGATATCCAGACGCTGCTTCTTTACTGTAGGTTTTCAAGTCTCTAAGCGTAATGTCTTCGGGTCCGATACTGACTGTAAGTTTGACTTGATCTTCACTCGGGACAAGCTCAGTCCCTGCTGAAGGATTTTGGTCAATGACAGTGCCCGCATTTTTCTCGTCATTCACTTCATTTACCGTTACATGTTTAAACCCTTGGTCCTTCAACGCTTTTTTTGCCTGGTCGACCGTTTGGCCTGTCACATCACCGATCTCCGTTTTTGCTTTTCCGGTGCTCTTATAAAGGGTGACCGTGGCGCCTTCTTTGACTGTGGTATCCGATTTAGGATCCGTTTTTACCATCAGGCCCTCTTCAATTTTTTCATCTGAGATTTCCAACACCTCGGAATCAACCTGTAAACCTTCTTTTTCCAAGAGCCCTGCGGCTTTTTCGTATTCCATTCCGGAGACATCAGGTATTTTGACATCCTTAGGCATGAAAAGCGACGGAAAAACAGTGACAGCAAGAATTCCAGCTGTGAGAAAAACGAGGCATATCGTGAGCAAAACCCACGGCCACTTTTTTCTTTTGCCGTTCTTCTTTGTTTTGTTTTCTTGTGCGGTTGTCACTTCAGCTTCTTTTTCGCCAGCAGCTTTAGCAAGTTCTTCATCTTTAATGATAGGTATCGCTTTTGTCATTTCTTCATCTTCTTGAATCGTAAATCTCTTTTCATTGAGTCTGTCGGCATCAAAAGCTGTTTTTATGTCTGCTTCCATGTCTTCAGCCGTTTCGTAGCGATGAAAAGGATCTTTGGCAGTTGCCTTGAGTATGATGTTTTCAACGCTTTGGGGGACCGATGGATTCCACCTTTTTGCCGAAGGAGTTTCCGCTTGAAGATGCTTCAAGGCGATGCTGACTGCTGACTCTCCATCAAACGGAATACGGCCGGTTAAAAGCTCAAATAGAACGATTCCAAGCGCATAAATATCCGATTTTTTTGTGGCTAAGCCGCCCCGGGCCTGTTCAGGTGATAAGTAATGGACCGAGCCCAGAACTGAATTGGTATGGGTGATTGTGGTCGAACTTAGTGCCGTCGCAATTCCAAAATCCGTTACTTTGATATTTCCCATATGATCAATCAAAATGTTATGCGGCTTGATGTCTCTGTGAACAATCTGGTTTTGATGGGCATGAGCGATGGCTGAGACTATTTGCTCCATGATGTTCAGCGCTTCTTTAGGGTGAAGCGGCCCATTTGCTGTTATGTATTCTTTAAGCGTCATGCCTTCAACGTATTCCATGACAATATAATAAATATCATCTTCCTCGCCCAAATCGTAAATGCTGACAATATTCGGGTGATCGAGGCTTGATGCGGATTGGGCTTCTCTGCGGAAACGTCTGATAAATTCATTGTCATTTGCATAGTCAAACCGCAGGATTTTAATTGCGACTTCACGGTCTAGAATGATATCCTCAGCTAAATACACGTTGGCCATTCCCCCGCCGCCTATAACGCGGAGAATTTGGTAACGCCCGCTGATCCGCTTGCCGATTAGCACTGATCTTCACCCTCTTCAACTTGTAAAGCAAGCTCAAGCAAAACTGCTGTTATGTTGTCTTCTCCGCCATTCTGATTGGCTTTGTCCACAAGCAGGTTTACTTTTTCCTGAGGAGCTGAATCGCTTTGCAGGATGTCTTTTAATTCAGTGCCTTCCACTTTATTCGTCAGTCCGTCAGAACATAGAAGCAGTTTGTCTCCGGGTTCTATATCAAAAGAACGGGTGTCAATGCTGACTGACTGGTCTGTTCCAAGCGCCTTCGTCAACACATTTTTTCGCGGATGATGTTCAGCGTCTTCTCTGGAAATCTCTCCAGTGCGAACCAGTTCATTTACAAGCGAATGGTCTTCTGTCACTTGAACGAAATCATCGTCCTGAAGTAAATAGCATCTGCTGTCTCCGATATGGGCAACAGAAACCGTTTTCCCCGTAAAAAGTGCACATACAATCGTCGTCCCCATGCCTTGGCATTCTTCGTGGGCTTGAGCGTGATCGTATATTTTGCTGTTTACCGAAAGAATCTGTTCAATGAGCCATTTTTCACATTCCGAGGGCGCAGTTGGAATCGTCTCTGCTTCATTCCATTTCTCCCCCATGGCTTTCACAGCCATCTTGCTCGCAACATCTCCAGCAAGATGGCCGCCCATGCCATCAGCGACAACCGCTAATATAAATTCATCTTTCCCCTTGAATATCCCCGCATCATCTTCATTATGCTGGCGGATTTTTCCTGTATCTGTTTTTAAGGCTGTTAACAACCCTCATCACCTCGTCTCGTCTTGACGCTCCTTCGCGCGAAGCTGACCGCAGGCTGCGTCAATGTCATGTCCTTGCTCTCTTCGGATTGTGACATTTACTCCGCGGGATTTCAGCGTTTTTTCAAAAGCAAAAATCTGATCACGCGGTGTGCGCACATAGTCCCGTTCAGGCACGTAGTTTACCGGAATCAAGTTCACGTGGCATTTGACTCCTTCCAGCAAGTCGGCAAGCTCTTCGGCGTGTTCCACCTGGTCGTTTACGCCTCCGAACAGCCCGTATTCAAAGCTGATGCGGCGTCCTGTTTTATTAATATAATATTTAACGGCTTCCATTAGATCAGGCAGTTTATATGCTCTGTTAATCGGCATCAAACGGCTTCTGATTTCTGTGTTCGGCGCGTGCAGAGAAATTGCAAAGTTAATCTGCATTTGCTGATCAGCAAATTCGTAAATTTTCGGGATGATTCCACTCGTAGAGACCGTAATATGGCGAGCACCGATATTCAGGCCCTTGTCATGGTTAATGATTTTCAAGAAAGCGAGCATTTCGTTAAAGTTATCAAAAGGTTCACCGATTCCCATGATCACGACAGAGCTGACGCGTTCATCCGTTTCATCAAGAGCTTTTTGCACTTTGACTACTTGAGCGACAATTTCCCCCGCTTCAAGGTTTCGTTTTAAGCCTCCAAGCGTTGACGCGCAGAATGTGCAGCCAATACGGCAGCCGACTTGTGTCGTTACACATACAGAATTGCCATACTCGTGTCTCATTAAAACGGTTTCGATGGTATAACCGTCATGAAGCTCAAACAAAAATTTCATCGTACCGTCTTGAGAGGTTTGTTTAACAGCTGTTTTCAGCGTTGTTAACACAAAGTTAGTGTTTAATTTCTCACGCAGATCCTTTGAGAGGTTTGTCATTTCTTCAAAAGAAGTTACGCGTTTTTCATATAGCCATTCAAAGATCTGAGCCGCACGGAACGGTTTCTCTCCGTTGTCTGTCAGCCATTGTTTAATTTCGTCTAATTCAAAAGAATAAATCGACGGACGCTCTGTCCGCAATTCTTTTCTTACTTTTGTTTTATTAAGTTCTGCCATTGCTTATCCCTTCTTTCTCATGCTGCAAATAAAGAAACCATCTGTTCCGAAATAATGAGGAAGGATTTGAAGCCTTCCATCCCGAACAAAGGGTCTCACCTTTTCAGGCAGCCGCTTTTCAAGAGACAAATCGGGTTCAAAATCAGGATGTTCTTGTATAAACGCATGTATTACTTCATCATTTTCTGTCCGGTCCATTGTACACGTACTGTAGACAAGAGTGCCACCTTTTTTTACTAATGGTGCGATTTCCCTCAAGATCGACAGCTGGATTTCAGCTAGACGGGCGCTGTCGTCAGGCTTTTTCGTGTATTTCATGTCCGGCTTTCTTCTGATAACACCGAAACCTGAGCACGGGGCATCGACCAATATTCGGTCAAACTGTTCGTTTTCAAACGTTTCCCCCGCTTTTCTCGCATCCATTGTCTCCGCATGAATGATTGTCAGGCCAAGACGGTTTGCCGCTTCTTTGATCAGCTTCACTTTATGTTTGTGAAGATCAAGCGACGTAACGCTCCCCTTGTTCTTCATTAATTCTGCGATATGAGCCGACTTTCCGCCAGGCGCCGCACACGCGTCAAGCACTGTTTCATCGGGCTTAGGGTCAAGGGCGCGGGCGACGAGCATAGAGCTCTCATCCTGGATGGAAACTTCGCCGTTTTGGAAGAAATGAGTTCCGGCAATTGTTCCCTTTAAGAGCTTCACAGCATCTTCAGCGAGGTCGCCTTTTTCAACTTCGATTCCCTCAGCAGCCATTTGGTCAAGCAGCTCAGCTCTGTCTGCTTTCATTTGATTGACACGCAGCGTCTGCTTCGGCGGAATGAGGTGGATACGGCAAATCTTTTCCGCAGCTTCAAACCCATACGCATCCGCCCACTCTTTCACAAGCCATTCCGGATGGCTTGTTTCTGTCGCCAGCCTGCGTACAGGATCTTCGATGGCGTCAAAGGATGGAACACCTTCGCGCTGGATAGAACGAAGCACGCCGTTGACAAAAGAAGCAATGCCTTTGTGTCCGCGGATTTTAGCAATCTCAACCGCTTCATGGATGGCTGCCCTGTCTGGAATCTTCTCTAAATACTCCATTTGATATAAGGATAGGCGAAGAAGCTGAATCACCCACGGCTTTACCTTTTGAGGCTTATTGATAAACGGTTTAAGCATATAATCAAGCGCGATCTTATTTTGTAATGTACCATAGACAAGTTCAGTCAAAAGCCCTCTGTCCTGATCACTCAGTTCATTTGATTTAATGACCGATTTCAGCAGCAGGTTGCTGTATGCCTGGTTTTGTTCTAATTTGATCAGCGCCTCAAGGGCGATGTCACGAACACTAGTTTTTTTCATTGTTTACTCCTAACACATCACCGGCTTCAACATGAGCTCCTCGCACAAAGTCTTCGCCTTTCATTCGTTTCTTGCCTGCCGGCTGGAGTTCGGTTAATAACAGAGCCGTATCGTTACCTGTGGCAACGATAATCCCTTCCTTTTCAACCGCAACGACTGTGCCGGGCTCAGCTGTTGTTGGTGCCGGTATTTTTTTCGACGCCCATATTTTCAAGTTTTGTCCGTTTAGCGTCGTATAAGCAACAGGCCATGGATTTAAGCCGCGGATCTGGTTGTAAAGCTCTTCGCCCGTTCTGGACCAGTCGAGAAGCTCTTGCTCTCTTTTGATATTAGGCGCGTACGTCGCTTTCTCTTCATCCTGCTTTTCAGGTGATATGCTGCCGGTAATGACGTTTGGAACCGTTTCAGACAACAGCTTCGCGCCAGCCGCGCTTAATTTATCGTGCAGTGTTCCGACATTGTCGGTTTCTTCAATGTCCACTTCCACTTTTGAGATCATATCGCCCGCATCCAATTTTTCTACCATATACATAATGGTAACCCCGGTTTTTTTCTTTCCCTGCAGAATGGAATAATGGATCGGTGCCCCGCCGCGCAGTTCCGGCAAAAGGGAGGCGTGAACGTTAATGCAGCCGTATTTTGGACTGTCGAGAAGCTCTTTAGGCAAAATTTGTCCGAATGCCGCCGTTACAATCAGGTCAGGCTTTAATGCCAGCACTTTCTCAATTTCTTCTGTCAATCTGACTTTTTCCGGCTGAAGAACCGGGATGCCGTGACGCAATGCCTCTTCCTTTACTGGAGGAGGTGTCATGACTTTTTTTCTGCCCTTCGGACGGTCCGGCTGTGTGACGACCCCCACTACTTCATATCCGTCCTCAATCAGGGTTCTTAAAACAGGAACTGAAAAATCTGGCGTTCCCATAAATACGATTCTCGTCATCAAATCATCCTTCCATATCCGCTAGTTCATCTTCTGTATAGTATTTACTTATTTTAGATGTAAACAGCACACCGTCTAAGTGGTCCATTTCATGCTGCACGGCTCTTGCTAAAAAGCCTCGCGCTTCCAGAATGAATGGTTTTCCCTGACGGTTAAACGCACGCACTTTGACATAATCGGCACGTGTGACATCACCATAGACGCCAGGAAAGCTCAAGCATCCTTCAATTCCGGTTTGCTCGCCGCTTTTTTCTAAAATTTCAGGATTAACGAGATCAATTCTCCCTCTGTCATCCCCGATGTCTACAACGGCCGCTCTTTTTAAAATGCCGATTTGCGGCGCTGCCAGTCCGACACCATCCATTTCAAGCATGGTGTCGTACATATCATCAAGCAGTTTTTTTAGCTTTTTATCAAAAACAGTCACGGTTTCCGCAGGTGTTTCCAAAACCTCCGCAGGATGTGTGACGACCTTTTTTACTGCCAATTTGTTACCCTCCAAGACGTGAGATCTTACATCATCATATAAGGATTCATATCAATTGAAATCATTACATGTTTTTGTTCAATTTCGCGTTTATAATGTTCCAGTATCTTCTTCAATAAAGCGGATAACTGGGTTTCCTGTTTGTATTTTATCACGCATTGATAGCGATATCTATCTTTGATCCTGGCTATCGGCGACGCGCTTGGTCCGAGAATTTTCGTGTCAGCTCCGCAGTTTGCTTTCAAAAAATGAGCGATCTTTTCACATGTAACCGCTGTTTTCGCCACTTCCTCATGAGACACAGTCACAAGAGCCAAATAGTAGTATGGCGGATAGGATTGCTCTCTCCTGTGCGCCATTTCATGCTGATAGAACGTTTCATAATCGTGTGTTTTCGTCAGCTGGATACTGTAATGAGACGGTGTATACGTTTGAATGATGACATGGCCGGGCTTTTCATGCCTGCCTGCCCGGCCGCTGACTTGCGTTAACAGCTGAAATGTTTTTTCAGCCGCTCTGAAATCAGGAATATGAAGTGTTGTATCAGCACTTAACACTCCGACAAGCGTGACATTCGGAAAATCAAGCCCTTTCGCGATCATTTGCGTTCCGAGAAGAATATCCGCTTTTCCTTCTCCGAAAGCTGACAGTAATTTTTCATGGGCGCCTTTTCGTGATGTCGTGTCAACATCCATCCGAATCACTCTCGCACTTGGCAGCACTTTTGTCAGCTCTTCCTCCACTCGCTGTGTTCCCGTTCCGAAAAAGCGGATATGCTCGCTTGCGCATTCAGGACAAGTGTGCGGAACAGGCTCTTCATGTCCGCAATAATGGCATTTCAGCCTTTGGCCGTAACGATGATACGTCATGGAAATGTCGCAGTGCGGGCATTGCGGGACATAGCCGCAATCCCTGCACATCACAAAGGAAGAATAGCCCCTCTTATTTAAAAACAGCACCGCCTGCTCACCCTTGGCAATCGTTTCTTCAAGCTTTTCCATCAATTCAACTGAAAACATCGAGCGATTGCCGTTTCTAAGCTCCTCTCTCATATCGACAAGCGAAACCTCAGGCATCACCCGATGGTTAACACGGTGCTTCAGTGAAAGAAGCTCGTATACGCCCTTTTGCGCTCTTGCATACGACTCTAATGTCGGCGTAGCACTCCCTAATACAACCGGGCAGCTGTGATGCTCAGCCCGCTTGATTGCCACCTCTTTCGCATGATAGCGCGGCATTTCTTCCTGTTTATAGGAAGACTCGTGCTCTTCATCGATGATTATCATTCCGAGATTTTCAAACGGAGCAAAAATGGCGGATCTGGCACCGACGACAAGCCGTACTTCCTTCCGGTGGATTTTACGCCACTCGTCATATTTTTCTCCTGTGGATAAACCGCTGTGCATGACTGCCACCTGAGAGCCGAAGCGGCCCTTGAAGCGGTTGACCATTTGCGGCGTCAGCGATATTTCCGGTACGAGGACGATGGCTTCTTTTCCTTTCGCCAGTACTTTTTCAATTGATTGCAGATAAATTTCCGTTTTTCCGCTTCCTGTCACGCCGTGAAGGAGGAACACTTTATGCTCATTGCTGTCCAATGTCTCGCGTATGGGCTCAAAGGCAGCCCTCTGTTCGTCTGTCAGCGGCAGGGGCTCTGTTTTTTTGAACATTTTGTCCTGATAGGGATCTCTGTAAACCTCTTCATAGCTTTCCTTCAAAAGCCCTTTTTGGATAAGGGTTTTGATGGTTGCAGAGCTCGTGTCCGTTCTTTTGCACAATTCCGCTGCAGGAATTTTCACACCTTCCGGCTCAGAGATGAGAAAGTGAAGAATCGCCTGCTGTTTTGCTGCTTGTCGGGACAATCCCTCAGCCTGCTTAGCAAGCTCTTCTTTACTCGCATTTGCCTGAATATGCCTGACCATTTTTTTATTGGTTTTTTGCGCGACTTTATACGTCACGTCAATGACCCCTTTTTGAACATGCCTTTGAATCAGTTTCAGCGTATCATGATCGGGTATATCTGAATACAGCAGTGTCTTTGTTTCAGAAAACAGCCGTTCCACTTGCGGCGGAAGATCGGCGCCGTGTGCAATTTTTAATTCTTTTTCATATTTCGCCTTTAAGGCGGCAGGCAGCATTGCTTGAAGCGCCGTTATTTTAAAAGACAGCGTTTTGTCTGACAGCCATGATGACAGATCCATAAGCTCCTCTGTCAGAACAGGTGTAAGATCTAATAAATCCTCTACTTCCTTGACAGATTTTCCCGATAGGTCAGATGCTTCTTTGACTGCTGTCACAAACCCTTGAATCTTACGGGGGCCAAACGGAACAATGACCCGCATCCCCGTTTTGATCATGCCCTTGAGATGGTCTGGGATTTTATAATCAAAAGGCCTGTCTATATTTTTGGTGCTGACATCAACGATGACTTCTGCAAAATTCATGAGCGCTCTCCGGTTTGTTTTGAGAGGGCTGCGATCTCCTGAAGGATTTCAAAAGAAACATCGAGCTTAGACATAATCGGGAGTTCGCGTTTATGCCCGTCTTTGAAAAAGATTGTCACGATATTCGTATCAGCACCAAAACCGGCCCCATTTGCTTTCACATCATTTGCCACAATCAAATCAAGGTTTTTAGCGGCGAGCTTTTTACGTGCATAGTGTTCAATGTCTTGTGTTTCGGCGGCAAATCCGACCAAAATCTGCTCTTTCTTTTTCTCGCCCAATTCTTTCAAAATATCGACTGTTCTTTTCAGTTCTAAGGTCATGCCGCCGTCTTGTTTTTTCATTTTATGGTCAAATACTGTTTTCGGCGTAAAATCGGCTACCGCAGCTGTTTTAATGACTATATCGCTTGCGTCATACACAGAGAGCACAGCTTCGCGCATATCCGCAGCCGATTGAACAGGGATAAACTCAGCAAGGCCTTTAGGCTGATCAAGTGAAACAGGCCCAGAAATTAAGGTTACCCGTGCGCCGAGCTGAACAGCAGCCTCCGCTAGTGCGTAGCCCATTTTGCCCGTCGATTTATTGGTAAAAAACCGGACAGGATCAACCGCTTCCCGCGTTGGGCCGGCTGTAATGACCACATGCTTGCCTTCTAAAGGAGCGGATGTTTCTTCAGCAAAATGTTTTTCGGCCAGCTTTACGATGTTTTCCGGCTCTTCCAATCTGCCTTTTCCTACGTAACCGCATGCTAAATAGCCCTCACTTGGCTCAATAAAACGATAACCGTCCTGATAAAGAACAGAAATGTTTCGTTTGACTGCCGGGTGGTCATACATATGAACGTTCATCGCCGGCGCGATCCAAACGGGAGCCGTTGCTGCCAACAATGTTGTCGTCAGCATATCATCAGCGATGCCGTTTGCCAGTTTTCCAATCACATTAGCCGTAGCCGGCGCTACGATAATCAAGTCGGCCCAGTCTGCGGTATCAATATGAGAAATAACGCTTGGATTTTGTTCTTTAAATGTATCTGTATAGACTTCGTGGCGGCTCAATGCCTGAAATGTCAGCGGTGAAACGAATCGGCAAGCGGATTCAGTCATAATCACTTTGACATTTGCTCCTGCCTGAACCAGCTTACTCGTTAACGCACAGGCTTTATAAACAGCGATGCCTCCGCTCACGCAAAGTAACACATTTCGATTGTTAAGCAATGAATTCTCCCCCTCTGCACTTTACAAAACCGCACGGAAAAAAATAACAACCTACATGATATAGGTTGCTACTTGTGCTACTATTCGCGGTCTTCCTTTTCAAACGAAAGCAGGCCTGCATCAATTTCTTCTAAAGCTTTGCCTACATATTTGTGTGAAATCGTATGTTCAATCATTTGGTCTTTTTTGATTTGCATTTCACGTGCGCGTCTCGCAGAAACAGTCACCAGCGTATATTTTGAATCTAATTTATTCATTAAAGAATCAATTGACGGATCTAACATTGATTATTCAACCTCCAGCATTTTCTTATATCTTGGTGCAACGCGTTCACGCTTCAAATGTTCAGCAAGAACGATTGCTTTGATTTTATCGCAAGCCGTTTCGACATTATCGTTTTCAACGACATAGTCATAAGCATCCATCATTTCGATCTCAGCTTTTGCGGCTTTCATTCGATTTTCAATCAGAGCGTCTGTTTCTGTGCCTCGTGTCACGATTCTGTTTTTCAGTTCAGAAAGGCTTGGAGGCGCAAGGAAAATAAACAGGCCTTCCGGGAAAGCATTTCTCACTTGAAGAGCCCCTTGAACTTCAATTTCTAAAAAGACGTCTTTTCCATCTTGAAGCGTCTGTTCAACATAATCGACTGGCGTGCCGTAATAATTGCCGACATACTCTGCCCATTCAAGCAGCTTGTTGTCCGCAATCATTTGTTCGAATTCGTCTCTTGTTTTGAAAAAATAATCGACTCCGTTCACTTCGCCCTCTCTTGGACTTCTTGTGGTTACTGAAATCGAATATTCAAATTTTGTGTCTTCCTGCGAAAAGATCGCTTGTCGAACCGTTCCTTTACCAACTCCTGAGGGACCTGAGAGAACGATTAATAACCCTCTTTCTTTCATGCGGCAATTACCCCTGCCCTTCATCCATAATTTCTTCTTTAACAGAAAGTCTGTGTGCAACTGTCTCAGGCTGGACGGCAGATAAGATAATGTGATCACTATCCATGACGACAACTGCACGGGTTCTTCGTCCGTATGTAGCGTCAATTAGCATTCCGCGGTCTCTTGCATCCTGAATCATCCGTTTGATTGGCGCAGACTCCGGGCTGACAATCGAAATCATCCGATTGGCGGAGATGATATTGCCAAATCCGATATTAATCAGTTTAATCGTCATCTTCTACGTTCCCCCTGTAAAATAGACGTCTCTAGTTTAGCCTAGTAAGACCGTCTGTAAACAATACGCACAGTCACTATTCTATATTTTGCACTTGTTCTTTTATTTTTTCAATAGAACTTTTCATTTCAACGACAAGCTTTGTGATCTGATGATCATTTGCTTTTGAGCCGATCGTATTTGCTTCCCGATTGAGCTCCTGAACAAGAAAGTCGAGTTTGCGCCCGACAGCTCCGCCACTAGCTAATATATCACGAAACTGGGCGAAGTGGCTCTTCAGCCTTGTAATCTCTTCAGTGATATCAGAGCGGTCTGCAAAAATAGCACATTCTGTTACAAGCCGGCTCTCGTCTAATACGTCTTCAGTCCATTCTTTGATTCTGGCGTACAGCCGTTCCCGGTAACGAGATACGACATCTGCAGCCAGCAATTCAGTTTCTCTCACCAGCTCTTCAAGCTGGTCAATATGCATCAGGCAGTCTTTCGCTAAGAGCAGACCCTCTTTTTCACGCATTTCACAGAGACCTTTTACCGCTTCTTCTGCAGCATCGATGATCAACGCCTCTAGCTTGTCATTTTGCGTCTGTTCTTCATGAACCTGGACGACATGATCAAGCTTAAAGAAATCCATTACATCGGGATCTGCAGACAATTGATACCGCTTCTTCATATCTCTCGCGGCTGCGACAAACTCATCGAGCAGCGGCCAATCAATTTCAAGCCTTTTCTCAACAAGCATATCGCTGTCAACGGATACGAAAAGCTCAATTCTTCCGCGCTGAATATGCTGCAGAATGGTCTGTTTCAGCTTATCTTCAAAATATAGCAAAGGCCTTGGCAAACGAGCGTTCACTTCTTTAAATCTGTAGTTCACAGATTTAAGTTCAACGCTTACAGAGAGATCGTCTTGTGTTTTGCTTGCACTGCCGAAGCCTGTCATACTTCGTATCATTTTAAAACACCCAATTCTTCCCTGTTCTCATAATAAAAGGGCAATAGACACGCTATTACCCCTAAGATTATATCATATGAATTTATTTTTTTCTTGTTAAAAGTGACCCCGCCAGCAAAAAAGTAGGGATGGCGGACATACCGATGACGAGCATCCAGTCCCCCGGCGTGATGGCTACAGTATGGAAAATCGGCTGAAGCGGCGGATAGTAGATTACTACAAGCATCAGCAAAATGGATGACAATACCGCGCCGATTAAATACAGGTTTTGAAACGGATTTCTAGAGAAAACAGAAGTTTCGCTGCGGCAGTCAAACACGTGAATAAGCTGAGCGAGCACCAATGTGGCAAACGCGATCGTCTGGGCATAAGCCAAGTTTTCCGGATTGCGGTGGTATACAATGATAAACGCTAAAATAGTGGCAACTCCGATTAAAAATCCTCTGGAAACGACCTTCCATCCTAGCTTGCGGGCAAATACCCCTTCTTTCGGATGACGGGGCTTGCGCTTCATGACATCTCCTTCAGGCTGATCCATGCCGAGCGCCATCGCCGGCAATCCGTCCGTCACCAAGTTGACCCACAAAATCTGAATCGGAACGAGCGGTAAAGGAAGGGCGAGCAGCATCGCAAACAGCATGACAAGGATTTCTCCGACGTTAGACGCCAACAGGTATCTGATAAACTTCCTGATATTTTCGTAGATGTTCCTGCCTTCTTTTATCGCCGATTTAATCGTCGCAAAATTATCATCCACGAGAACAAGAGATGATGCTTCTTTGGCCACATCTGTCCCGGTAATGCCCATAGAGACGCCGATATCAGCTTGTTTAATGGCAGGAGCATCATTGACGCCGTCTCCCGTCATCGCCACAATATGCCCGTTCTCCTGATAGGCTTTTACGATTTTTAGTTTATGTTCAGGGGAAACGCGGGCAAATACATACACATCCTCCACCACATGAGAAAGCTCTTCTTGAGAAAGTTCATTCAGCATCTTGCCGTCCATGATTTTGCCGCTTTTCGGAAGGAGGCGCAAGTCTTTCGCTATCGCTTTAGCGGTTTCTACATGATCACCTGTAATCATAACGGTCTTAATTCCTGCTTCACGGCATTCTTTTATCGCCTGCCTGACTTCCGGCCGCGGGGGATCAATGATACCTGAAAGGCCAAGCATGGTCAGATCTTTTTCCGCCTGCTCCATTGACGGTGTTTCGCCTGCTTTTATCGGCCTGTAGGCGACCGCTATCGTTCTGAGCGCCTGTGATGCCAAATGTCTTAATACCGCCTCTGTTTCTGCTTTTCTTTCATTTGAAAAAAGAGCCGCTGAGCCGTCATAATAAATACGGGAAGATCGCTGCATCAGTACATCCGGTGCACCTTTTGTAATGATATAGCGCTTTCTGTCTTGATCCTCTACGATGACAGTCATCATTTTCCGTGCAGAATCAAACGGAAATTCTTCGACCACCCGGTAGTTTGATTCAACAAACTCCTTTGAAAAACCGCCTTTTCTTGCCGCGGTGAGCAGCGCTCCCTCTGTCGGATCTCCGTCAAGCACATATTCGCCGTCTCTTTTCTCAATATTGGAGTTGTTACAAAGCGCTCCGAACAGAAGCATCTGCTGAAGCGGCTTATGTTCATTGACACTGATCTCTTTTTCGTTCAGTGTGAAGCTTCCTTTCGGTTCATAGCCGGCCCCTGCCACTCTCCATGTTTTCCCTCCGGACCAGACATGTGTCACCGTCATTTTGTTTTGGGTCATTGTCCCTGTTTTATCTGAACAAATGATAGACGCACACCCAAGCGTTTCAACAGCAGGAAGCTTTCTAACAATGGATTTTTGTTTAATCATCCGCTGTACACCAAGCGAAAGCGCCACTGTCACAATCGCCGGCAGTCCCTCCGGAATAGCGGCTACCGCTAATGAGACACCTGCTAAAAACATACTGTACAGATCATGACCCTGAATAACACCGACAGCAACGACAAGTACGGTCAGAAGCAATGCAACAACAATCAAAATCTTCCCGAGCTGCTCCAGTCTTCTTTGCAGCGGGGTTGACAATGTCCCTGCCGATTCAAGCATGTCGGCAATTTTCCCCATAGCCGTATTCATTCCTGTCCCGACGACAACCCCGACACCGCTGCCGCGGGTCACAATCGTACCCATAAATGCCATATTGGTAATATCGCCGAGCGAAACATCCGGTTTTTTCAATTTATCAGCATGCTTCACAACCGGGATTGATTCCCCGGTCAGCGCTGATTCTTCTATTTCAAGGCTTCTCGCTTCAACAATTCGAACGTCTGCGCCAATTCTGTCCCCGCTCGTAAATTTCACAATATCCCCCGGCACAAGTTCCTTAGAAGGAATCTTTGTCCAGCTCCCTTCCCTGAGTGCCATGACATGCGGTGTTGAAAGCTCTTTTAAAGCCTGAAGAGATTGCTCAGCACGCCTTTCTTGAAAGAAACCGAGTATGCCATTCACAAACACAATCGCAATAATCGCAACCGCATCTACATATTCACCAAGAAATCCTGAGATTAACGTTGCCGCCAGAAGCACAAGCACCATAAAATCTTTGAACTGCGCGAAAAACAAGAGAAGCGCTGAAGTTTTTTTCCCTTCTTGCAGCTCGTTTGGCCCATGCTTGTCAAGGCGTTTTTTTACCTCTTTTTCTGTTAATCCTTGTTTCATGGACGTATTGGTTGCCTCTAGTAAATCTGTTTGTCCCATTTCATGAAACTTCATTCCGCTCGTCCACTCCCCTGCTCTCTTATAGAGATATCACTCTATAAGCATGCTTATTCTGACTCGTCCCATTTCATGCTATAATTATCGAATGCAGGAAATATGAGAGGGTGTATTGCATATGTCGTTTGATGGCATGTTTACATACGGAATGACACACGAACTTAACGAGAAAATAATGGGCGGACGAATTACAAAAGTCCATCAGCCATATAAGCACGATGTGATTTTCCACATCCGTGCCAAGGGAAAAAACCAAAAACTATTATTATCGGCACATCCGAGCTATTCACGGGTGCATATCACGACACAAGCTTATGAAAATCCAAGCGAACCGCCAATGTTTTGCATGTTGCTGAGAAAGCATATCGAAGGCGGATTCATTGAGAAAATTGAACAAGCGGGCTTAGACCGCATTATGATTTTTCATATCAAAAGCCGAAACGAAATTGGCGATGAAACCGTACGAAAGCTTTATGTAGAAATTATGGGCCGCCACAGCAATATCATTTTGACTGACGCAGCAGAAAATGTGATTATCGACGGACTTAAGCATTTATCACCGTCAATGAACAGCTACCGTACAGTACTGCCCGGACAAGATTATAAGCTTCCGCCTGCTCAGGACAAAATATCGCCTCTTGAGGCGGCAGAAGATGATATTTTGCGTCACCTCAGCTTTCAAGAAGGAAGGCTTGATAAACAAATTGTCGACCACTTTTCAGGGGTGTCTCCGCTTTTCGCCAAAGAAGCGGTTCACAGAGCAGGCCTTGCCAACAAAGTCACACTGCCAAAAGCGTTGCTGGCACTGTTTGCCGAAGTGAAAGAGCACCGTTTCATTCCCAACATTACGGCTGTAAACGGAAAGGAATATTTTTATTTACTGGAGCTGACTCATCTAAAGGGCGAAGCGCGCCGTTTTGATTCATTAAGCGAACTGCTCGACCGTTTTTACTTCGGAAAAGCTGAACGAGACCGGGTCAAGCAACAGGCTCAGGATCTTGAGCGTTTTGTTGTGAACGAACGGAAGAAGAATGCCAACAAAATCAAAAAATTAGAGAAAACCCTGGAGTATTCGGAAAACGCGAAGGAGTTTCAGCTTTACGGAGAGCTTTTAACCGCTAATTTATATATGCTGAAAAAAGGTGATAAACAGGCTGAGGTCATCAATTATTATGATGAAGAAAGCCCGACAATCACGATTCCTTTAAACCCAAACAAAACGCCTTCTGAAAACGCACAGGCCTATTTCACGAAGTATCAGAAAGCGAAAAATTCGGTCGCAGTTGTCGAGGAGCAAATCAGGCTGGCACAGGAAGAGATCGAATATTTTGATCAGCTGATTCAGCAGCTTTCGTCCGCTTCTCCCCGGGATATCAGCGAAATCAGGGAAGAGCTTGTTGAGGGCAAATATTTGCGCCCTAAGCAGCAAAAAGGCCAGAAAAAGCAAAAACCGCACAATCCGGTGTTAGAAACATATGAATCCACCTCAGGCCTGACAATTTTAGTGGGTAAGAACAATCGTCAAAATGAATATTTAACGACCAGAGCGGCGGCCAGAGACGATATCTGGCTTCACACGAAGGACATTCCCGGCTCCCACGTTGTGATCAGAAGCAGCGAACCGGATGAGCAAACAATCATGGAAGCCGCGACAATTGCAGCTTATTTTTCAAAAGCTAAAGATTCAAGTTCTGTGCCTGTAGATTATACAAAAATCAGGCATGTCAAAAAACCAAACGGCGCGAAGCCCGGCTTCGTCACCTATGACAGCCAGCATACCGTCTTTGTCACGCCTGATGCTGATACGGTCATCAAGCTGAAAAAAAGCTGAGCCGCATAAAGAAAAGCCAGAGCATACAAATGCTCTGGCTTATTTCTTTCTCCTCACCTGATAAAGCCTGTTCACTTCAGCAACAAAATCGCCGTCAATCAGCTTATCCACGTTTTCAGCAAGCTCTTTCGTGTGCTTTGGACTGGCTCCGCTTGTAGAAACAGACACAGTGACATGCCCTCTTTTTACGATTTTCGGCATATATACATTGCCAAGCTCAGCGTCACTGACACAATTGACAAGCTGAAAAGGCGAAGCGGATTGGGCAATTTCTTTGTTCACTGCCGCATTATCCGTCGCAGCAATAATTAAGAAAGCATTGAGATAATCTTCTTTTGCAATTGTCCGTTTTTCCCATTTGATACGTCGCTCTTCTGCCATTTGCTTGATTTCCGGTTCAACATCTGGACTGACGAGCGTTATATCAGCTCCCTCAGAAATCACCGTTTTCAGCCTTCTGAGAGCGATGCTGCCGCCCCCCGCAATGACAACCTTCTTCTTTTCCAGGCTAATGTGCAGCGGAAGCATATGAACCTCCATCAAAATCAAATTGTCCCTCAGAATTTGCCGCAGTTTCTCTCACACGGTTCAAAAATGCGTTTTTCACATGAGGATGAAAACCGATATAGGAAGAGAGGTAGACGTTCGGATTATGGGCTTTTAATTTCTGAACCTCTCGTTCGATTTCATTCATCAGCATACCCGTAAAGAGCAAATATGGAACGATAAAGGTTGTTATGCCGTCATCTTTTTCAAGTTCTGAAAAAACCTCTTTGTAATTCGGGCCGCATGCTGTCAAAAAGCACGGAATGACTTCCTTCACTGGAACCATTTCCTGAAGAAGATTAGCAATTCCGGTTACGTCTCTTTTGACATCTGGATCTGAACTTCCCCTTCCGATGAGTACCACTCTGGCATTTTCATATGGAACACCTATGTCTTTCATTCGGTGATATACAGCCTTGACTACTTCTTCGTCAATCCCGATCGGCTTTCCGTATGAAATGCGGACTGACGGATATCGGGATGCAGCACGGGCAATTTCTTCCGGAATATCATGTTTTGCATGCGCAGCTGTTAAAAGAAGCAGAGGCACCACTGCGATATGAGTGGCGCCTTGCTTCACACATGCTTCAAATCCTGTCTCAATTGTCGGCTCCTGAAGCTCTAAAAAGCTGATTTCTTGTACTGGCACAGAGATGTGGGCCTTGCATCCTTCCAAAAAGGCTGTGGCTTCTTGCTGCGCTTTTTTGACCCGGCTGCCGTGGCCGACATATAAAATTGCTTGTTTCATTTTTACAACGCCTCGCTTAAACTTTGTTTTTTCAGTTCAGATTCAAACCATTCCAGCTTATAGTGATAATTTACAACATTTCCAATGACAATTAAACTCGGATTTGTAATGTTTTCTTTTATCACCGTTTCTGAAAGAGTGTCAACTGTACAAAAAACAGATTTTTGCTTGTCCGTTGTTCCCCAATGAATAAAGGCTGCCGGCGTAGAACCGTCCCGGCCGTTTTCAAGGAGTTTTCTTTCAATCTGCTGCACGTTTTTGATACCCATATAGATGACAAGTGTATCAATTCCTGTAGCCAGCGCTTTCCACTTTTCCTCAAAATCTTCTTCTTTTTTATAGTGACCCGTTACAAAAGCGACATTAGAGCCCGCCTCCCGATGAGTAACAGGAATTCCGGCATAAGCGGCTGCCGCGATTCCAGACGTAATGCCGGGGATGATTTCAAACGGAATTCCATTTTCAGAGAGACATTCCGCTTCTTCTCCCCCCCTGCCGAACACAAAAGGGTCTCCGCCTTTCAGCCTGACAACGGTTTTCCCTTTTTGCGCATACTTTACAAGAAATCGATTGATGGTTTCCTGCTTCATCGTATGAAAATCCGGAAGCTTCCCGCAGTAGATCAGGTCTGCTTGCTCTTTGGCATATTGTAAAATCTCTTTATTTACTAATCTGTCATATAAGATGACATCAGCTTTTTCAATGGCTTTCAGCGCTTTAATTGTCAGCAGATCAGGGTCACCGGGACCCGCTCCTACAATATATACTTTCCCCATCGTATTTCCCCCGATCTATTCGAGTTCTTCCAGAAGATTCGCTGTGATGATGTTCTCGCTTGCATTCCGGCATCTGAGAAGAACGCAGCAGATCATATTCAGCTCAATTTTTGTTTAACAAACTCGATCAGCTGATTTTTACACGCTTCACGGTCATGCTGTCCTGAATCAAGAACGAGCTCTGGAGCTTCCGGTTCTTCATAAGGAGAATCAATTCCTGTAAAGAACGGAATCTCGCCGTTTCTTGCTTTTTTGTAAAGCCCTTTCGGATCTCTTTGTTCACAAATATCAAGGTCGCATTTAATGTAGACTTCATTAAATTCGCCCGCTTCCACAAGCTCGCGAACCTGTTGCCTGTCCTCGCGGAAAGGAGAGATAAAAGCAGTAATCACAATGGTTCCCTGCTGAACAAAAAGCTTCGCCACCTCTCCGATCCGGCGGATGTTTTCTTTTCGGTCTTCATCAGAAAAACCAAGATCCTTATTTAGGCCGTGACGGATATTATCCCCGTCAAGCACAATCACTTGGTAGCCTTGCTCAAACAATTCTCTCGCAGCGGCGTTGGCAATCGTTGATTTGCCTGAGCCGCTTAACCCTGTCAGCCAGAGAATGGAGCTTTTATGCTTGTTTTTTTGCTGGTACTCTTCTTTTGTGATAGAGGCTTCATGCCATACAATATCGCGATTTGTCACTGCCAGTCCTCCTTAAGATACGCCTACTTCTTCTTTTTTCTTCATCCCTTTGATTAACACTTCTACGACTTCTTTTCGACTGAATTCAGCAGGCGGCAGCACACCTTCTCTCAGCATACCTCTTACCTTAGTGCCTGATAAAATGACGTGGTGCTCTCTGCCATGAGGGCATGTTTTCGCTGTTCCCATATTTCCGCATTTTTTACAGAAGAAGCTGTGCTCAAATTTCAGCGGTGTAATTCCGAGTTCTTCAGGTTTAAATGTGTCAAACAGTTCCTGTGCTTCGTATGTTCCGTAATAGTCGCCTACACCTGCATGATCACGGCCGACGATGAAATGTGTGCAGCCGTAGTTCTTTCTGACAAGCGCGTGGAAAATTGCTTCTCTCGGGCCTGCATAACGCATCGCCGCTAAAAAGACACCAAGGAAAACGCGATCTTTCGGGTAATAATGATCAAGAAGCACTTGGTAGCTTTCCATCCGTACATCAGCTGGAATGTCATCAGATTTTGTTTCACCTACTAACGGATTCAAGAACAAGCCGTCTACTGTTTCAAGAGCCGTTTTTTGAATGTATTCATGTGCTCTGTGAACAGGGTTTCTTGTTTGGAAACCGACAATGGTTTCCCAGCCTTTTTCCGCAAACTGGCGTCTCGTTTCTGACGGTTCAAATGTAAATTCAGGGAACTGTTTTGAAGCTTTTTTAATCAACGTAATCGGTCCGCCGACATATGTATTGCCGCGGCTGAACAGCTTTTTAACACCAGGATGCTCCTGTTCATCTGTTTTGTACACATTGACAGCTTCTTTTTGTTTGTCAGGCACGTACAGATCTTCGATTTGGATAACGCCGTATGTTTCTCCTTCATACGTTAACTTTACCGTTTCACCAAGTGACAGTTCCGCTGCTTTTTGCGCATCGACCGGAAGCGTGATCGGAAGAGACCAGACAACGCCGGAAGAAAGACGCATGTTTTCGACTACAGATACGTAATCTTTTTCATTAAAGAAACCTTCAATCGGGCTGTATGCACCGATACCGATCAATTCCAAATCCGCGAAAGAAATTAAATCAAGTTCAATTTCTTTTTGGATGCCGCTCACATCATATGATTCATCTACTCTGTTTACTAATGTTCCTCCGTGTGGTGTTAAGCTCATAATATCCATCTCCTCCTAGTTAACTTATAAAATTACTCAGATTAATGATCAGATTCCCCCGCCTTGTTCGTGGACTGAGCGTCTCTCTTTACGAATGGCCTTTGTCAGGCTGACGGCACCTCCCGCCGCTAAAAGCACACTTACCATGATAAAGATCGAATAATAATCCGCTTTTAAAAACAAGGATACAAGCAGATAAGAAATCGATAAAGATAAAAACGGCGATACGATCCATACCTTCAGCATCGTTTGAACAACTTGTTTATGGAACACGTTCGGCCCGTTTTTTGCCATGCCTATTCCGATAATAGACGATGACGTGACTTGCGCCAAGGGCACCGGCATCCCAAATACAGAACTGATGATCACCAGTCCCGCTCCTGTACCGGATAAGAGAATGCCTTCTCCTTTGGAGAATCTTGTAATTTTCTTCCCGTTTGTTTCTAGCACACGCCGGCCTAATAACAGTGCGCCAAGAGCAACAAAAGCTCCTCCATACAAGGTTCCTTTTCCGACATCAAGCACACCGGCAGCTACTAACGGGCCAACAGCATTCGCCACGTTATTCATGCCTGCAGAGAATGCTTCGAAAAATCCGGCAACTAACAAAACAATACCGAGGATTTTTTGCTTTTTAGAAGATTTTACTTCAATCTTAAAATAACGAAACAGCTTAGATACGAAATAGGTGAAGCCGAAAGCGAACAGCGGGACAAAAACCCAAAATGACACAATGATCAGAAGATTGTTCACAAACAATACTTTATAAGCCACTCCCACGCCGACAACCGCGCCGACTGTTACTTCACTTGTCGACAAAGGAATGCCGAGCAGATTAGCAGTAAAGAGCGACAGGGCAGCAGCTCCAATAATGATGCAAACAATCGTCAGTGTAATCGTCTGCTCAGGAATAATGCCGGAGCTGATTGTTTTTACAACCTCGCCTCCGCCAATGACCGCCCCGGCAAAGACACCGACTGCGCATAGGATCAAAGCGTAGGTTTTCTTTTTGATGGCTCCGGAGCCGTAAGCAACCCCCATCGAAGCTGCAGCGCCGCTTGCACCAATATTCATCGCGAAAAACAAGCTAAATAAAATAGCGGCTAATTCCATTTTGCAGCTCCTTATTCATGCAGTCCGCATTCTGTTTTCGCCATACCATTCCATCTGCCTGAGCGCAAATCCTCTGCTGTAAAAGCGGGAGCAGTGCAAGGCGCACAGCCAATACTTGGATATCCTTGGTCATGAAGCGGATTGTAGTCCAGTTCATTCCGGGATGTGTATCTCCAAATGTCTTTCCAAGTCCAATGGATAAGCGGGCAAACTTTTACTGACTTGAATTTTTCATCTTTGTTTAAGAAATTCGTATTGGCACGGCTTGGCCCTTGATCACGGCGCAGGCCGGAAAGCCAGGCTGGATGTCCTGAAAGCGCCTCTCTTAAAGGAACGACCTTTCTAAGATAGCAACACTGATTCGGCTCTCTTTCCCACAGTTTGTCACCATGTTCTTCGGCTTGTTCCTCAAGGGTGAGGTCTGGTTTTTTCAGGATGATATTAAGACCCGGATAACGCTCTTTCACTCGTTCAATTGTTTCATAGGTTTCTTTAAAATGAAGTCCTGTATCAAGAAACACAATCTCTGCGTCTTTTTTCACTTTATAAATTAAGTCAATCAGAACGATTCCCTCAATTCCGAAACTGCAGGCATAAACAAGCTGATTGCCGTAATGACCGTATGCCCATTTTAAAACTGACAGCGCTCCTTTATAAGGATCGTCTTCCGGAAATGTAATCGTTGGTTCTTCCCAATTATCATACGTTAACATTTCTTCTTTCCTCCTTTCGGAGACAAACAAACAGTAGCTTTCTGCCGGTTGTCTTTTCCCATGTAATGTGATTCGCGGCTGCTGATATACAGACAGCCTTTTTACCTCTTAAAATAAAAAACTTTCAATCCGGCGGAAAGAAAGACAGGAACAGCATGCAGCCCTTATCTTTCAAAATGGAATTCATTTTGCTGGAAGTAGCACCTTACAAACTATGCAGGTTGCCGGGCTTCATAGGTCCAGTCCCTCAGCCGCTCTTGATAAGTTTTTAGATTTGTAGTAAATTTTAGCACAATTCTAACATAAGTCAACCCGACTTTTTTTATAGGATTAATAAAAAAACAGGCCTCACAGCCTGTTTTCAAGTACAGCAAGGCTTTGAAGCCTCTTTACATCATTTGAATTTATTTTTTATTTTTTAAACCAATCTTTTGACTCGGGATTTCGTTTCCATGTTTGCAGCTTTTTTAGATCATCTGAATGAATATTTCCGTTTTCAAGTGCGACCTCTGTGAGCGTATCATAATCAGTTAATGAGTAGTATGGCAGTTCTGCCTTTGCGAAGGCTTCCTCCGCTTTTGGAAGTCCGTACGTAAAGATTGAGACGACACCAAGCACTTCACAGCCGGCCGCTTGTAGAGCTGCACAAGCTTCAAGCACGCTGCCTCCTGTGGAAATTAAGTCTTCAATGACGACTGTTTTTTGCCCTTCTTGCACAGCTCCCTCAATCTGATTGCCTTTTCCGTGCGCCTTCGGCTTGCTCCTCACATAACACATCGGAAGATTCAAACGGTCAGCCGCAAGAGCAGCATGAGGAATACCGGCAGTTGCTGTTCCCGCAATCATTTCAGCTTCAGGAAAATGCTCTTTGACAAGCTTGCTGATACCTGAGGCGACATCGTTTCTGACCTCTGGGAAAGATAGCGTAAGGCGGTTGTCACAGTAGATTGGTGATAAAATACCGCTTGCCCATGTGAACGGCTCGTTCGGGCGTAAAAATACAGCTTGGATGTCTAAAAGATGTTTTGCGATGATTTGTTTCAAGATTTGATTCCCTCCCATTCAAGTCTGACAGCCTTATAGGCTTTTACCGGGTCTTCCGCTTTTGTAATCGAGCGTCCTACTACAATCGCTGATGAACCTTTCTCTCTTGCAATGGCAGGCGTCGCTACGCGGACTTGGTCATTCGCAGCGTCCTCTGCCATTCTGATCCCCGGAGTGACAGTCAGAAATGAAGGCGACACCGCTTGGTAAATGGCTTTTGCTTCATGAACAGAGCAGACCACTCCATCCAGTCCGCTCTCTTCCGCCTGTTTGCTGTAGTGCACAACCGTATCAATCAGAGATTTTTCGATTAGCAGTTCATCTTTCATGATTTGTTCAGATGTGCTTGTCAGCTGGGTTACCGCGATCAGTGACGGACGTTTTTTTCCAGCCGGCGTACCTTCTTCTAAGCCTTCGAGAGCTGCCTGCATCATTTTTTTGCCCCCGGCCGCATGAACATTGACGAGGTCTACTCCAAGACTGGCAAGGCGCTTCATCGCTTTGTTTACAGTAGTCGGGATGTCATGAAGCTTTAGATCTAAAAACAGCTCGCAGTTTCTTTCTTTTAATTGTTTCACGATCGATGGCCCTTCTTGATAAAAAAGCTCCATTCCAACCTTTACAAATAACGGTTCTTGCTGAAAAGGCGCTAAGAACGCGAGTGTTTCTTCAGCTGATGCAAAATCAAGCGCGATGATAGGCAGGTTGTTTTTCATGATTCCAGCTCCTTCCGATGCATTCTTCAATTGATTGATAGCCGTATTGGCGCAAAACAGATGGGAGCTGTTCAATAATCTCTGGACATGCAAAAGGATTCACAAAGTTTACTGTTCCGACAGCGACTGCGCTTGCTCCCGCGAGAAGAAATTCCAGGGCATCTTCAGCCGTTTGCACGCCTCCCATTCCAATAATCGGGATGTTGACCATCTGGCTGACTTCATACACCATGCGAATGGCAACCGGCTTCACAGCAGGGCCTGAAAGTCCCCCTGTTTTATTCGCTAATATCGGTTTGCCGGTTTTTAAATCGAGTCTCATGCCGATTAGTGTGTTGATCATCGTAAGACCGTCCGCTCCCGCTTCCTCGATCGCTAATGCAATTTCTGTGATATTGGCCACGTTCGGGGAAAGCTTCACATAAACGGGTACATCCGAAACCTCTTTCACCGCTTTTGTCAAATCGGCAGCCATTTCAGGATTCGTGCCAAAAGCGATTCCGCCTGTTTTCACATTCGGGCAGGAAATATTCAATTCAAGAGCATGGACATTAGGCGCTTTGCTGATATGCTCTGCGACTTCAACATAATCCTCGACTTGAGAACCTGCGACATTGGCAATGATCGGTGTATCAAACTGCTCAAGCCACGGCAGCTCATTATGCAACACGCTATCCAGCCCCGGATTTTGGAGACCGATCGCATTGAGCATTCCAGCACCAGTCTCAGCTACCCTCGGCGTCGGATTCCCAAAGCGCGGCTCCTTTGTCGTAGCCTTAATCATGATGGCTCCAAGACAAGACAAATCATAAAAACGTGAAAATTCTTTTCCAAAACCGAAGCAGCCTGATGCAGGAATGATTGGGTTTTTCAAATTAAGTCCCGGCAATTTCACCTCTAGCATTACAGCGCCACCTCCTGAGCTTTAAATACAGGCCCGTCGAGACATACTTTTACATAGGATGTCTCACTTTCGTTTGTATGGCACACACACGCGAAGCATGCGCCGATTCCGCAGCCCATTCGTTCCTCCATGGACAGATATACTTCTTTATGGGCATATTCCTGTTTTAACGCCTTGAGCATCGGTGTCGGCCCGCAGCTGAGGAGGATATCAAACTCTAGATTTTTCCGTTTAATCACATCTGTGACAAATCCGGTTTCCCCGTAGCTTCCGTCAGCTGTTGCCACATACGTGTCTCCGTACTGCCGGCATTCTTCCTCGTAAAAAACATCCTTTGCCGATTGGAATCCTAAAACGTGGATGACATTTACCCCTTTTTCAATCAAGCGTTTCGACAGCTCTTGGAGAGGCGGCACACCTACTCCGCCTCCTACCAGCAAAGCCGTCTTTCCGGGTTGAACTTCATTAACAGGAAAGCCATTTCCCAAAGGCCCGAGGACATCCACAAGTTCTCCCTGCTGCTTCAGTGACAAGAGTCTTGTCCCTTCCCCATCTACCCGATAAATGATGGTGACTTCATTTTTTTCAAAGTTGACGTCTGCGATGCTGATTGGTCTTCTCAAAAGAGGCGTAACCGCTTCGCTCACTTTAATATGAAGGAACTGTCCAGGGATTGTAAACCCTTGGACAAGCTCCCCTTTCAGAACCATTTGATACACCCGGTCTGCAATTTGCTGGTTAGAACATACTGTCAAATACGCTTTTTTCATATAGTGACTGCCGCCTCCTGATTTGTGTTGACTGCCGGCATTTGATCAGCACGGAATGTCATGCTTTCCAGCACTCGCAATATCGCCTCTGCCGTATCTAAAGATGTTAGGCAGGCAACACCATTTTCTACTGATTCACGTCTGATTCTAAAACCGTCTCTTGCCGGCTGCTTTCCTTTTGTCAGCGTATTGATGACAAACTGCGCTTCTCCGTTTCTGATGACGTCAAGCAGGTTCGGGCCATCCTGACCGATTTTTCCGACGACCTTCGCTGGAATGGAAGCTTCTTTCAAGTAGCCTGCCGTTCCTTCCGTCGCTAAAATGTTGTAGCCGATCGCGTGGAACCGCTTAGCAATGGCAAGCCCTTCTTCTTTGTCCTTATCAGCTACTGTTAAAAGCACGGAACCGTAGTTCGGGATTTGAATACCTGAAGCAATCAAGGCTTTGTAGAGCGCCTTTTCAAGTGTCGAATCTTTCCCCATGACTTCACCTGTTGATTTCATTTCAGGCCCTAACGTAATATCCACTCTTCTCAGCTTGGCGAAGGAGAAGACCGGCGCTTTTACAAATACACCTTGCTGTTCAGGCTGAAGGCCCTCTGTATAGCCAAACGCAGCCAGCTTTTGACCAAGAATGATTTTTGTTGCGAGATTTGCCATTGGGATACCCGTAATTTTGCTTAAGAACGGTACGGTTCTGCTTGATCTCGGATTCACTTCGAGCACGTACACCTCGCCTTGCGACAAGACGAATTGAATATTGAGCAAACCGACAATATTCAGCCCTTTAGCAAGCGCGATCGTGTATTGTTCAATTTTTTTCTTAATGTCCTCTGTGAGAGACTGAGGCGGATAAACAGCGATTGAGTCTCCGGAGTGAACGCCCGCACGTTCAATGTGCTCCATAATTCCCGGAATGACGACTGTTTCACCATCCGATACTGCATCGACTTCAATTTCTTTTCCTGTCAAGTATCTGTCAATTAATACAGGGTGCTGTGGATTGATTTTAACTGCGTTTTTCATGTAATGAAGCAGCTCTTCTTCATGATACACAATCTCCATCGCCCGGCCGCCAAGTACATAGGAAGGGCGTACCAATACCGGGTAACCGATATCATTTGCGATGCTTACCGCCTGATCAACTGATGTCGCTGTTTTGCCAAGCGGCTGAGGAACACCAAGTTCTCCAAGCGCTTGTTCAAATTTATCCCGGTCTTCTGCACGGTCTAAATCTTCTAATGAAGTTCCAAGGATTTTCACTCCGCGTGCAGAAAGCTCGTCAGCAAGGTTAATCGCAGTTTGTCCGCCGAACTGTACGACAACTCCCATTGGCTGTTCGAGGTCAATGATGTGCATAACATCTTCAATCGTAAGCGGTTCAAAATACAGCTTGTCTGAGATGCTGAAGTCTGTTGAAACGGTTTCCGGGTTGTTGTTGACAATAATGGCTTCATAGCCTGCTTGTTTAATTGCCCATACAGAGTGAACCGTCGCATAGTCGAACTCGACACCCTGACCGATTCGAATCGGACCCGAACCAAGCACCATCACACTTTTCTTATCTGTAACGACAGATTCATTTTCTTCTTCATATGTGCTATAGAAGTATGGCGTTTCTGACTCAAATTCCGCGGCACACGTATCTACCATTTTGAATACCGGCGCAATCCCCGCTTGTTTTCTCAAGCTGTAAAGCTCGGATTCTTTCATTTTCCACTCGCGGCTAATGTACTGATCAGAGAAGCCGAGTTCTTTTGCCCGTCTCAGCACATCTGTATCGCCCGCATTCGCCTTCAATTCTTTTTCAAACTGTACGATTCCGAACAGCTTATGCAAGAAGAAGACATCGATAGCGGAAAATTCATGGAGGTCTTCTACCGTGTAGCCTCTTCTGTACGCTTCAGCTAAGTAGAATAAGCGTTCATCCCCGGCCTTTTTAATTCGCTTTTCAAGAAGCTCATCTGAAATGTCAGCGGCGTCCTTCAATTCAAGATGATACACATCCGCTTCCAGTGATCTCACTGCCTTCAGCAATGACTCTTCAAGCGTGCGGCCGATTGCCATGACCTCACCTGTCGCTTTCATTTGCGTGCCAAGCTTTCTGTTTGCTGATTCAAACTTATCAAACGGCCAGCGCGGAATTTTGGATACGACATAGTCAAGAGCAGGTTCAAATGCTGCATATGTTTTACCTGTCACCGGGTTCATCATTTCATCTAATGAAAGGCCGACTGCAATTTTAGCAGCGAGCTTTGCTATCGGGTATCCCGTTGCTTTTGATGCAAGGGCAGATGAACGGCTGACACGCGGATTTACTTCAATAATGTAATATTGGAAGCTGTCTGGATCTAAGGCAAGCTGGACGTTACATCCGCCTTCGATGCCAAGCGCGCGAATCAGTTTTAACGAAACATTCCGCAAAAGCTGATATTCCCGATCGCTGAGCGTTTGGCTCGGCGCGACAACAATACTGTCTCCAGTATGGATTCCAACCGGATCAATGTTTTCCATGTTACAAACGACAATGGCGTGATCCTGGCTGTCTCTCATGACTTCATACTCGATTTCTTTATAGCCGGCGATGCTTTTTTCAAGCAGACATTGGTGTACCGGGCTTAATTTCAAGCCGTTCTCAACGATTTCTTTTAACTCTGTCTCATTCGAGCAGATGCCTCCGCCTGTTCCGCCTAATGTATATGCCGGGCGGACAATGACAGGGAATCCAATTTGACTGACGAATTTTTCTGCTTCTTCAAGGGAGTGGATAATCTCACTTTCAGGCACCGGTTCGTTCAGTTCATTCATTAATGTTCTGAACAAGTCACGGTCTTCAGCTTGCTGAATCGCAGACAGTTTTGTGCCAAGCACTTCGACGCCGCATTCTGCCAGAACACCTCTTTCAGAAAGCTCAACCGCAAGATTCAAACCGGTTTGGCCTCCGAGTGTAGGAAGAATGGCATCTGGGCGCTCTTTTCTGATGATTCGTGTCAGGAATTCAGGTGTGAGCGGTTCGATATAAACCCGGTCAGCCATTTCTGTATCTGTCATGATCGTGGCAGGGTTTGAGTTGACAAGGATGACTTCATAGCCTTCTTCTTTCAAAGCAAGACAGGCTTGTGTTCCCGCATAGTCAAATTCTGCTGCTTGACCGATGATGATCGGTCCAGATCCGATTACTAAAATTTTGTTAATGTCTACGCGTTTTGGCATACCGCTTCCCCTTCTTTCTCTGTTGTTTCGATCATTTCGATGAATCTGTCAAATAGATGGTTGGCATCCTCAGGACCAGGTGAGGCTTCGGGATGATATTGAACCGTAAATGCCGGCAATGTTTTATGCTTCAGCCCTTCAATCGTATCGTCGTTAATTGCGATATGCGTCACTTCCAGTTCTGTTTTACTGATAGACGAAACTGTATATCCATGGTTTTGAGATGTTAAGGCAACTTTTCCTGTAGCCAGCTCTTTTACCGGGTGGTTTGAGCCCCTGTGGCCGAATTTCATTTTTTCGGTATTCGCCCCGCACGCCAGCGCGAATAATTGGTGGCCAAGACATATTCCGAATAATGGCACTTTTCCAAGAACACCTTTAATCATTTCAATCGCTTCAGGCACATCCTTTGGGTCTCCAGGTCCGTTAGAAAGCATGATACCGTCCGGTTTCAGCTGAAGCACCTCTTCCGCTGTAATGTTGTAAGGCACAACGATGACGTCACATTTCCGTTTGTTCAGCTCTCTTAGAATCCCGTGTTTCATGCCGAAGTCAACCAAGACGATGCGTTTGCCTCTTCCCGGGCTCGGATATGCTGTTTTTGCTGATACTTGGGATACTTGATTTCTTGGCAATTCCGTTTCGTTCAGTCTTTTCAGCACTGCTTCGATATCTTCATCAGATGAAGCGAATGTTCCTTTTAGCGCGCCTGCCGTGCGGATCATTCTTGTCAGCTTCCTTGTATCAAGCCCCTGGAGTCCGGGAATGTTTTTCATTTTTAAATACTCGTCTAAGGTGTATGCTGAACGCCAGTTGGAAGGCAGCTCACATAATTCTTTGATGATCAGCCCTTTCACAAAAGGGGTAATGGATTCAAAATCATCACGGTTAATGCCGTAATTTCCGATAAGCGGGTATGTTAATGTTACGATCTGTCCGCAGTAAGAAGGATCAGATAAAATTTCCTGATAGCCTGTCATCCCAGTATTAAAAACGACTTCTCCCATGTTGTGTTCTAAGCTTCCGAAGGCTTCTCCCTCGAATACCGCTCCGTTTTCCAGTACTAATCGTCTCTTCATTTGACAAGTCTCCCCTCTTCATAAGCAAGCTTCCCTGCCGCAATTGTAGCGACCGGCCAGCCGGTGCAGCTGATGCCGTTGAATGGTGTATTTTTTCCTTTTGATAAAAATGTCTCTTTGTCTATAACTGCTTCTTTTTCTAAATCGATTAACGTAATGTCCGCAGCATGCCCCGTTTGTAATGTTCCAAATGGGAGACCGAATGCTTCGCATGGCTTGATTGTCATATAGTCAATCAGCTGCTTCAGGGACCAGCTGCCATTTTTGACAAAGTGTGTGTAAAGAAGCGGGAATGCTGTTTCTAAGCCGACAATTCCGAATGGCGCCTGTTTCATTTCTGTGTTCTTCTCTTCTTCCGTATGCGGTGCATGGTCTGTTGCGATAAAATCAATTGTTCCGTCTAAAAGACCTTCAATTAAAGCAGCTCTGTCTTCTGGGCTGCGGAGCGGAGGATTCATTTTATAGTTTGTGTCCAGCCCCGGGATGTCCTCATCACAAAGCAGCAAATGATGCGGCGACACTTCTGCTGTCACTCTGATTCCCGCTTTTTTCGCATCACGTACAACTCTGACAGATTCTTTCGTGCTGATATGGCATACATGATAATGGCAGTTTGCCGCCTCAGCCAGCAGCACATCGCGGGCAATATGAACCGATTCACAAACAGAAGGAATGCCGTTTAGCCCGTTCGCTTTGGAGAATGTCCCCTCATGTACGCTTCCTCCGTAAATTAAGGAGTTGTCCTCGCAATGTGCAACAATCGCTTTGTCAATTGCGGCTGCCCGTTTCATCGCTTCATACATCATTCCTGCTGTCTGTATACCAACGCCGTCATCTGTAAAAGCAAATGCCCCGGCTTCTTTTAACGCTTCAAAGTTTGTCATTTCATCGCCGATTTGTCTGATCGTAATGGATGCATATGGAAGAACTCTGACGCATGATGTTTCTTTAATTCTGTTTTGCACCCATTCCATCTGCTCCTTTGTATCAGGAACCGGCCGCGTATTCGGCATTGCTGCTACTGTAGTATAGCCGCCGCGTGCCGCTGCTTTTGCCCCGGTTTCAATAGTTTCTTTTTTCTCTCCGCCCGGCTCTCTGAAATGCACGTGGAGATCAACAAACCCAGGTGAAACGAGCAAACCTTTTGCATCAATTACCGTTTCATTATCCGTTGCATCAAGCTTGCCGATTGCGGTGATGGTTTCTCCAGTCACTCGGATATCCGCTTGTGTTTTTTCACCATTTTCGTTTAGTATCCAGCCGTTTTTAATGAGATATGACATACGCTGCTTCTCCTCTTTTCACATTGGTTTGTAAGGCACGCTGTATCACTGCCATTCTGATAAATACGCCATTTTGCATTTGCTTGAAGATTCTTGATTTTTCGCTTTCTACTAAGCTGTCATCAATCTCCACTCCTCTGTTTACCGGAGCAGGATGCATGATGATCGCATGCCGCTTCATACGCTCAGCCCGTTCTACGGTCAAGCCGTATTTGTTTAAATAGCCTTCATGGCTGACAGCTGACTGATGTCGTTCATTTTGAATGCGCAGCAGCATGACAACATCGGAAGACTCAACTGCTTCATCCATTGAGACATACGTGCCGAATGTATTTTCTTCATCCTGCCATTCCGAAGGGCCGGAAAATAGGACCCGGGCCCCTAATCTTGTCAACACTTCCGCATTTGACCTTGCCACTCTGCTATGCTTGATGTCGCCGTGAATGGAGACGGTAAGCCCTTTGAACGTATTGAACTCTTCATAAATCGTCATTAAATCAAGCAGTGATTGTGTTGGATGCTGGCCGCATCCGTCTCCCGCATTCAGAATCGGAATGTTCACCTGGCTGACAAGCTCTTCATAATACTCATCCTCACTGTGCCTGATGACGCACACGTCCACACCGATTGATTCGAGCGTCCGGATCGTGTCATATAAGGTTTCGCCTTTTTGCACGCTTGTGCTTGTTCCATCAAGGTTTAGTACATTCATGCCCAGCTTTTTTTCTGCGACCTCAAAGCTGAACCGCGTTCTCGTGCTCGGTTCGAAAAACAGGTTTGCGGCAAACTTTCCTGTAAGCTGATTGTCTGTTTTTCCGCTTTTGAGATCTTGTGCTGTTTGAAGCAAATCTTTGATTTCATCAGCTCTGAGTTCACTCATCGTCGTTAAATGCTTCATGTTCTTTCCCCTCTCTTTTCAACTTAAGGCTGAAAAAAACCCCGGTCTAAGATAGACTCGGGGTATGGTTAAATAGAGGGCAGCATTGAAGCTTCCTTCTCTTCATAACCCTTCCAAGCCTCTCTGGACTTTCATTAAAAGGTTTTAAATATGATGTTGTTCAGATGTGTCTGCCTGCTCTTCCTTCGCCTTCGGAAGAATCAGGTTTAAGATGACACCGACAATTGCGGCAAGCGCCATTCCTGACACTTGGAATCCGCCTTGAGATACTTGGATAAAAGCGCCTCCTACACCGATGACAAGGATTACTGATGTAATAATGAGGTTTCTGTTGTTTTCATAATCAATTTTGTTGTCAATCAGCATTCTCAGGCCGCTTGAAGCAATGATTCCGAACAGCAGGAAGGAGACGCCTCCCATAACCGCTGACGGCACTGAACTGATCAGCGCTGAAATTTTGCCGATAAAGCCGAAGCAAAGGGCAATCACTGCCGCGCCCCCGATGACAAAGACGCTGAATACTCTTGTGATGGCCAGCACGCCAATGTTTTCTCCGTAAGTCGTTGTCGGAGGGCCGCCGATCAGAGAAGCAAGAATTGTCGCCACGCTGTCACCCATAATGGAGCGATGCAGTCCCGGCTTTTTAATGAAATCTTGTCCAACAACCTTACTCAGCACCATTTGGTGGCCGATATGCTCTGACATTGTGACAAATGCGACAGGAACCATTGCGGCTGCGATGCCGAGTGTAACTGACGGTGAATAATCTTTGAACGGAATGATAAATTCAGGCACTGCAAACCATTTCGCGTCAAGCACCGGCTGGAAGTTGACAACCCCTTGAGTAAGGGCAAACAGGTATCCGCCGATGATTCCGATCAGAACCGGAATCAGGCTTAAAAACCCTCGTAAGAAAATCGCACAAATAATCGTAATTGCCAGCGTAACTCCTGCGACACTAAAGTGCTTTAAGCTGTAGACCAACTCACTCGCGTTCGGATCAGCATACATCGCCATGTTTACTGCAGTGCTTGCCAGTCCCAGCCCGATGACGATAATAACAGGCCCTACGACTACAGGCGGGAGAATCTTCATCAGCCATCCTGTTCCAAGCTGCCTAATCAATAAGGCAATCAGCCCGTACACCAGCCCTGCAAGAAACGCTCCAACCATTGCCGCTCCCGGCCCGCCGGTCGCTTTTACCAGAATGATCGGAGAAATAAAGGCGAAGGATGAACCGAGATACGCCGGAATTTGTCCTTTGGTAATAAGAAGGTACGCCAGTGTTCCGATGCCGCTTGTCACCAACGCCACAGCAGGACTCATTCCGACGAGCTTCGGAACCAAAATGGTTGAGCCAAACATGGCAAACAAATGCTGAAGGCTGAATGAAACCCAAGAGAAAGGTGTCGGGACATCCCTGACCCCTAAATTTACTTTTTTCTTACTCATGATGATTTCCCCCTGATTGTTGACTTTCATTTTAGGATGACTCAATGACTGTATAAAAAAACCTCTTTGCTTTTTTACGCAAAGAGGCATACAAAGACCTGCCGAATGCTTTTTGGGCCTTTGTTGTGCACCTCTTTGCAACCTCTCTGGATTGCCCTTAAAAAGGTGATCTATTATTCGTTTTCATAAATGGCGACGAGATCGTTTTGGTCTACCTCATCAAGCTGAACCATAACCTTTTCAGACTTTGATGTCGGGATGTTTTTCCCGATATAATCCGCTCGGATCGGCAACTCCCGGTGTCCTCGGTCCACAAGCACCGCAAGCTGAATGGAGGAAGGTCTGCCTACATCAACAAGCGCATCCATTCCTGCTCTGACTGTTCTTCCGGTATACAGAACATCATCAACGAGAATGACTTTTTGATCTGTAATATCTACCGGAATATCTGCACCTTTTACAAGCGGTTCATCGTTGCTCGTTTTTTTAGAAAGATCGTCTCTGTAAAGAGTAATATCAATTTCACCGACTGTAACAGGATTTCCCTCAATCTGTTCAATGCGTTCCGCAAGGCGTTTTGCCAGGTAAATCCCCCTTGTCTTAATACCGACAAGAATGCAGTTATTCATTCCTTTATTGCGTTCGATCATTTCGTGAGCAATCCTGGTCAGCGCCCGTCTGATTGCCTGTTCGTCGAGAATGACAGCTTTTTGATTCAATGTGTGACACCTCACAGTTCATATAGAAGAAAAAACCCCTCCTGCCAGAGCATAGAGGGGTTTTAGGACAAGGTGCGCGCCTATACACGCATCCCGTCAATCCGTTATCCTTCTCAGCCTCTCTGGACTGTTTTAAAGAATCTATTCAGCTTCGTTTATTATTTCAGAAAAGAAACCCTCTGTCAACCGTTTTTTCTGAGGTTTTCGATTAATTCTGCCATATCCTCAGGAAGCGGCGTTTCAAATTCGACATATTCTCCTGTTCGTGGATGGTCAAAACCTAAAACTCCCGCGTGAAGCGCTTGGCCATTAAAGTCGATTGTTTTTCTTGGGCCGTATTTCGGATCGCCTGCTAATGGGAATCCGATATATTTCATATGAACACGAATTTGATGGGTTCTCCCTGTTTCAAGCTGGCATTCCACTAACGTAAAATCCTGAAAACGCTCTAGTACATGAAAATGAGTGACAGCGCTTTTGCCATCACGTGTCACAGTCATGCTTTGACGGTCTTTCTTATCTCGTCCGATCGGCGCGTCAATTGTGCCATCATCGTGAGAAATAAGCCCGTGGACAACTGCCGTATATTTCCGCGTGACCGTTTTGTTGACCAATTGGTTTACAAGTGACTCGTGCGCCATATCATTTTTCGCCACCATTAATAAACCGGACGTGTCCTTATCGATTCTGTGAACAATACCCGGACGCATCACGCCATTTATTCCGGAAAGGTCTGTGCAATGAGCCATAAGGCCGTTTACAAGTGTGCCCGTAAGATGCCCGGGTGCTGGGTGAACAACCATTCCGCGAGGTTTGTTGACGACCAGCACATCCTGGTCCTCATAATAAATATCCAGATCCATAGGCTCTGCCAGGACGTCGAGCGCTTCCGGTTCGGGTACAGTGACGGTCACCTGATCACCCGGCTGAATTTTATAATTCGCTTTCACCGCGCTTCCGTTCACGACAACCTGTCCGTCTTTTACCCATTGCTGAACCTGGGTTCTTGACCAATCATTCTCAGTCGATGCCAAAAATTTATCAATCCGCTCACTTTTTTGTTCTTCTGAAGCGGTTATATCAATTTGATTCATGCTATTGCTCCTTTTTCTTTTTCCCGCTGTCCAACAGCATTTGTATAAATAAAAGCATTACGCCGACACATAATGAAGAGTCCGCGATGTTAAATATCGGGTAATTGTAATTGACAATAATAACATGGATAAAATCCACAACTTCCTGTCTGACAGCCCGATCGATAAAGTTGCCGATGGCACCGCCAAGCATAAGTCCGAGGGCAACGCCAAGAAGCCTTTGTCCTTTTGTATAACGCTGTATGTAATAAACAATACCAATAATAACAGCGGTTGTAATGAGGTAGAAAAACCACATCTGACCCGCTAATATCCCCCATGCAGCACCCGTATTGCGATGGGAGGTGATATAGAATACCTGATCAATGATCGGAATGCTTTGGCCAAGTTCCATGTTCTTAACAACTAGCCATTTTGTCAATTGATCGGCTGCAATAATAAGTAGTGCAATCATATAATACAGCACAAACGTTCCTCCAGTTTACGGTTACTTTAATCCATTATGCATTTTATCAATAAAAAGCACTGGAGTAAAGAAATATCAGGCATATTAACTGGTCAGACACTGTTTATTCATACAGTGCCTGACCATATTCGATATCCGTTGATTTCCATATCGGAAGCGTTTTTTTTTCGAATTGGACAGAATAAAGAAAATCGTTTGCTGTTCGGGCCGTCGGCAGCACCGCCAGCTTTGAAAGAGGAATGGGGGCCCCGGTTTCTTCACAGTATCCGAATGTGCCGTTTTCGATTTTTGACAATGCAAGGAGAACGTCTTGAAGTTCTTCTTTAATATGGTAGATCAGAGTTGCTTTTTGTTTTTGATTGATTGCTGCTTGCGGGCTTGTAGAAACCTGAAAGCAAGAATACTCAAATAATCTCGACTGTAATTCTTCTTTCATCAGAAGAAGTTCCGTATAAATTGCGGTCAGTTGATCATTCATTCTTCACAACTCCTGCTCTTAACGTAGTATCTTTATTGTTGCCTGTGAATGATGATCTAAAGCCCATAAGATTTTTCCTGTCGTTCTAAAGGATGTCACTCTTGGCACAAAAAAAGCCCGGCTTTTACGTGATATTATCCCCTCTAAGTAGACAGTGTAAAAAGCCCGCTTTTCAAAAGTGGCTGTTACACTATACGTGGAGGGGATTTTTTATGGCGAGAAAAGGGCAACACTTTCAAAACTATACGAAAGAATTTAAGATGAAAGCTGTCAAAATGTACGAGGAAGGAAACAAAAGCTATAACACGTTAGCTGAAGAATTAGGGCTTCGAAGTTCAACCCAGCTCAAAAATTGGGTGAAAACATATCGGGAAGGCAAGTCTTTTGATGATCAAAGGGGAAAAGATACAAAGTCAGACAATCCTTTTATTGGACGCCCTAAAACAACGTTTAAAAGTGTTGAGGAAGAACGAGATTATTTAAAGGCACAGGTCGAATACCTAAAAAAGCGCTATCCAAATCTGCATGGGGAGGACGGATTTTGAAGGCAGCACGATTTGAAGCTGTTCACGAATTGAAGGACCGTTATCCGATTACGTGGCTGGTATGTATCGCCAAAGTGTCACGGTCAGGGTACTATAAATGGCGCAAGGCTCAAAGGTTTCGAATGGCAAGGCAACAGAGAGATCAGATCATAAAAGAGCACATCATGGCGATTCATCATTCACGCCCTTTCTATGGCTATCCTCGGATTACTGTCGCTTTAAAGAAAGAAGGTTTCTGCGTCAACCATAAGCGTGTTTACAGATTGATGAGAGAGATGAACATCCACTCGATTATTCGAAAAAAGCGTCGTTATTTTGGAAGAAAGGCATCGGTTGTCCTGCCAAACCGGCTTAACCGAGAATTTCAAACCAATCAGCCTAATCAGTTATATGTAACCGATATTACCTATATTGCTTGCGGACAACGATTCTATTATCTTTCTGCAGTACAAGATCTTTACAACAATGAGGTTGTCGCATGGAAACTGTCAAAGCGAAATGATCTTGAACTGGTGATGAAAACAGTGGAAAGTTTAACAACTCAACGGGATGTCCAAGGGGCCATTCTCCACTCTGATCAAGGATTCCAATACACAACAAAAGCATATCAAAAGCGACTTGAAACCGTTGGTTTGAAGGGCAGCCATTCCCGTAAGGGAAACTGCCTGGATAACGCCTGTATCGAATCATTTTTCTCGCACCTCAAAACAGAGAATACATACTTTTCTTCATGCCAAACTGAAAAAGAGCTCCACAAAAGCATTAAAGATTACATCCAGTTCTATAATCACGAACGATTCCAGAAAAAATTAAACCAGTGTGCTCCGGTAGAATACCGTAACACACTGGTTGCTTAGGCTTTTTATGGCTGTCTACTTGACAGGGGTAAGACCATACGCCGGGCCCTTTTTATTATTTTTGATAGTATTTTTCAACGATTTCAGCGTTGCGTAATGAAAGTGTAGGATATTTCGGATTTGCACCTACATCTTTTGAAATCACACGTGATCTCTCACACATTTCGCCTTCCGCTTTCTCGACAGCGATTTTACCCGTCGCAAAGCTTTGCGCATCGTTCGGCGCATCATTTTCTTCGCTGATTGTCAGTTCAGACACAATAAACAGCTGAGAAAGGTTTTCTTTTATGGAAGCCAAGAGCTCCTTGTTTTCTTTGTTTGGATACAATTTCAGGTTTGCTTCCAAAGATTTACCGATAATTTTTTCATTTCGCGCAGTTTCTAATGCTTTTAACACGTCATCACGAAGAGCCATAAAGCGGTCAAATTTTTCTTCAGTCGCTTCACTGTTTGGAACCGCGATTGTTTCCGGCATATCGGTCAGCTGAACGCTCTGCTCTTCAACAAATGTTAAATGAGACCACAATTCGTCTGCCGTATGTGGAAGGATAGGCGCAGAAAGCTTCACTAATGCAAGAAGCGTTTCGTAGAATACTGTCTGCATGCTGCGTCTATCCGGATGATCCGCATGCTCAATGTAGACAATATCTTTTGCAAAATCAAGGTAGAATGAGCTCAATTCGATTGTGCAGAAATTATGAATGCTGTGATACACAACCGCAAATTCGTACTCATCATACGCTTTTTTCACTTTATCAATCAGCTTGTTCAGCTTAATCAGCATATACTGATCCACTTCACGAAGATCTTCGACAGCCACCGCATTTGTTTTTGGATCAAAATCGAAAAGGTTGCCGTGAAGGAAACGGAACGTGTTGCGGATTTTACGATATACTTCCGCAACCTGCTTTAGAATGGCGTCAGACACGCGAACGTCCGCCTGATAATCCACTGAAGATACCCATAATCTTAAGATGTCGGCACCAAGCTGTTTCATGACTTTAGCCGGAACAACAACGTTACCGATTGATTTACTCATCTTGCGTCCTTCTCCATCCAGTGCGAACCCATGGCTGAGCACACCTTTATACGGCGCTTTCCCTGTTACGGCTACTGCTGTAGAAAGAGAAGAGTTAAACCAGCCGCGATATTGGTCAGATCCCTCTAGGTATAAATCAGCCGGGCGAACGAGGTCTTCACGTTCTTCAAGCACTGCTTGATGTGAAGAGCCTGAATCAAACCAAACATCCATGATATCCTGTTCTTTTGTAAAAGTGCCGTTCGGGCTGCCAGGATGCGTAAAGCCTTCCGGAAGAAGATCCTTTGCTTCTTTTTCAAACCAAATGTTTGATCCGTGCTGTCTGAACAATTCAGAAACATGTTCAATGGTTTCATCTGTAATAATCGGTTCTCCGTTTTCAGCGTAAAATACCGGAATCGGCACACCCCACGCACGCTGTCTGGAAATACACCAGTCTCCGCGGTCCCGAACCATGTTGTGCAAACGCTGCTCGCCCCATTCAGGAACCCATTTGGTTTCTTTAATGGCATCCAGCAGGTCTGATCTGAAATCTTTAATAGACGCAAACCATTGCGCTGTCGCTCTGAAAATGGTTGGTTTTTTTGTTCTCCAATCATGCGGATAAGAGTGAGTAATGAATTCAAGCTTCACAAGTGCGCCTTTTTCATCAAGCTGCTGTGTGATTGCTTTGTTTGCATCATCATAGAACATGCCTTCAAACCCAGGAGCTTCGCTTGTCATTACACCTTTTTCATCAACCGGGCAAAGCACATCTAAACCGTATTTTTGGCCGATGATAAAGTCATCTTCCCCATGTCCTGGCGCTGTATGAACGCAGCCTGTTCCGGCATCAGTTGTTACGTGTTCACCAAGCATAACGAGAGAGTCTCTGCCATATAGCGGGTGTTCAGCGATAATGTTCTCAAGGTCTTTCCCTTTGACCGTTCTTGTCACTTCATACTGATCAAATCCGCATGCCGATGCAACATTTTCGACTAAGGCACTTGCTACGACAAAGCGGTCTTCACCTACTGCAATCACGCTGTACTCAAGATCAGGGTGCACTGAGATTCCGAGGTTCGCCGGAATTGTCCAAGGCGTTGTTGTCCAAATGATGATGCGCTCGCCGTTTTCAAGAACGCCTTTTCCGTCTTTTACACCAAAAGCGACGTAAATAGATGCTGAACGTTTATCTTGATATTCGATCTCGGCTTCAGCCAGAGCAGACTCACTTGAAGGTGACCAGTTAACCGGTTTAAGGCCTTTGTAAATGTAGCCTCGTTTTGCCATTTCACCAAATACGCGGATTTGCTGCGCTTCGTATTCCGGTTTTAATGTCACATATGGGTTTTCCCAGTCACCGCGGACACCAAGACGTTTGAATTGCTCACGCTGTCCCTCGATTTGCTTCCAAGCGTACTCTTCGCATAGTTTGCGGAATTCCGCTACTGACATTTCTTTGCGGTTGACCTTTTTGTTTTTTGTCAGAGCTGTTTCAATTGGCAATCCGTGTGTATCCCAGCCCGGCACATACGGTGCGTTGTAGCCGCTCATTGATTTATAGCGGACAATGAAGTCTTTCAAAATCTTGTTAAGTGCATGGCCCATATGGATGTCGCCGTTTGCATACGGAGGTCCGTCATGTAAAACAAATTTCGGGCGGTCTTTCGTCCGTTCCTGAACAAGACGGTAGATATCCTCTTCCTCCCATTTTTTTTGAATGTCAGGCTCACGGTTTGGCAAATTTCCCCGCATCGGGAAATCTGTTTTCGGCATTAAGAGCGTGTCTTTAAAATCCATTTTCATTCCTCCACTGCATTTTTTCAGAAAATAAAAAAAGCCCTCTCATCCCATAAGGGACGAGAAAGCTTATCTCGCGGTACCACCCTTTTAGAAAAAGCAAGCATACACTTTTTCCTCTTGAGCATCGTAACGTGATGAACGTCCTAACCTACTGTGAGTTCAGCAAGGAAACTAAAGGGCTGATCTACATGATTCCGGCCATCCCGGACTCTCACCATCTCCGGGTCGCTATGAAGGCCTGAAGGAAACATGACTGTCCCTTTCAACCGTTTTTTCATCTGAATTTATGAACGTATTATATTCGACAAGCTAAGAAAATGTCAAGATAATCAGAGAATTTATTCCTTTTCCTCAAATACAGCGTCGACTTCATACTCAAGGAGATGATCCCAATCGTCATTTTTCAGAAGATCAAGCTGAGCTTCAATCAGCATTTGGAAACGTGTTCTGAACACTTTAGACTGTTTTTTCAGCTCTTCAATTTCCATTGCAATTTTTCTTGATTTTGATAACGATTCATTGATAATGCGATCAGCGTTTTTCTCCGCTTCCCGAACAATCAGCTTTGCCTCTTTTTGAGAATTGCGTTTTACGTCTTCAGCCGCTTCTTGAGCAACTAAAATTGATTTATTCAATGTTTCCTCAATATTTGCAAAGTGTCCGATTCTTTCATCAAGCTCATTGACTTTCGCTTCAAGCTCAGTTTTCTTGCGGAGAACAATTTCGTAATCTTTTCTGACTTGGGCTAGGAATTCATTTACTTCATCTTCATCATATCCGCGAAAACTTTTTGTAAACGTCTTGTTGTGAATATCATTTGGCGTTAATGGCATGATGCCACCTCCATTTTTACATTTCAGTACGGTTATCTAGTTCACATTATAAAACAAATTTCGCACAGATGGAGAAAAAAACTGAAAAACCGACTATTTTTGTCGTTCAAACGTAACTCTCCATTTGTCTTTTTTGGTTTTCCCTTCGATTTTTGTTAAGCTGCACCGACCAAAACCTCTGATAGACAGCATGTCCCCTTCCGCGACTATGTATGAAGGATCTTCAACCACCTTCCAGTTCACTTTCACGAGGCCGTTTTTCACAAGCGTCTGTGATTTCTGGCGGGATTGCCTGCTCATAGAGGCGCAGACGGCGTCAAGCCTTAAAGAAGAAACCGTGTCATCTCTTATTTCGACATCAACTGCTGGAATGTTAAGGTCTGACAAGTCGATTTTCTCTAGGCTAACCGCCGCTTTGCCTGCTTGGGTCAGTTGTGCAGCCACAAAATCAGCGGTATCGGCTGAGACAATCAATTGCACTGCTGTCTCAGAAAACACGATGTCACCGAATTTTTGCCGCTTTAACCCTATGCCCATTAATGCACCAAGCAGAGAACGATGATCTACTGAGACAAACTTGTCAGCATAACGGACGTTAAACGCCTGCAGTTCAAAATCTGATTCTTCCGGAGTAATGTACTCTGGATACAGAATCGCCCGTTTCCGCTCCGCTCTGTTATAGCCGCCGGAAAAAGCAAGCCCGACGTCAGCCTGTCCCGTAACAGCAGAGAGGATGACCTGCTCTCGGGGATCTAAAAAGTCTGTCAGCTTCATCCGGTACTGCTCCTGGACAATTCTTTTCCATTCGAGCGCCTGATCAATAAAGGCCCGCTCGTCTTTTCTGAAGTGCTGATATATATCGCTCATCGTCTTTCCCTTCTATGTAAAGAGGCTTGGCTGCTGCCAAGCCCCTATCAAACTGTCACATTAAAACGCAATCATGCGATAAAGCCCCCACAAGCCGGTTGTCGCAAACCGAAGCACAAGTATTGCTACGATTGGTGAAATATCCAGCATTGCAATCGGAGGAATGATTTTTCTAAATGGTTCGAGATATGGTTCACAAATCGAAGCCAAAAAACGCCCGACTGCTGTTTCCCTCGTACTCGGCACCCATGACATAAAAATATATATGATCAGGGCAAATGAGTATATTGTAATTAATAAGCTTAAAACCGAAAAAACTTGATAAAGGATCATCTCGCTTTACCACCTCTGATGTTCGTCTTCAGATATGAGCTCAGAAATTGTGCCTGATACATCTACGTTGTCAGGCGTGCAGAGGAAAATATCTGAGCCGATTCTTTGAATATCGCCGCCAATGGCATAAACGGTTCCGCTTAAAAAGTCTACAATCCGCTTCGCCTGGTCATGCTGTATCCGCTGAAGATTGACGACAACTGCCCGACGGTTCTTCAAATGGTCGGCTATTTCCTGCGCCTCCGCATAAACGCGCGGCTCACTCAACACCACTTTAGAGGATTTCTGAACACTTTGCAAGCTCACTACATTCTGTTTGCCCGCAGGTTTATTCCCCGTATAAGCCGGCTTTTCTTTTTGCTCATGCTCCTCATGAGATTCCCGCTCTGTCTCAATATATTCATATTCGTATTCTTCATCTTCCATTGAGAAAAAGTTTTTCAGTTTATTTTTCATACTCATTGCTGTACACCCCCTGTTTCATTTCCGACTAACGATGAGCCGATTCTAATATAAGTAGCTCCTTCTTCAATTGCAATTTCAAAATCATTTGACATGCCCATCGACAGTTCAGTACACGGAGCGTTCGGCTGGTTCAGCTTCTGAACCTGGTCACGGAGTTCTCTCAGCGACCTGAAACAGCTTCTGATCTGATCTTGATCATCAGTCAGCGGAGCCATTGTCATCAGCCCGGCAACAAGGATATGTTCAAAACCGGAAAGCTCCTGTATGAATGGAATGACTTCTTCTTTTTTCATGCCGTGTTTAGAAGGCTCAAGAGAGGTATTGACCTGCACAAAGCATCGTACAGTACCTTCAGCCCGTTTTTCAATTTCTTTCGCTAATGAGAGCCGGTCTAGGGAATGGATATAGGAAACCGCATTGACGACAGATTTTGCTTTTCTTGATTGCAGACTGCCGATAAAATGCCATTCTGGATTCCCTTTCATCAATTCCTGTTTGCGGAGCAGTTCCGCATCCCGATTCTCTCCGAGGCAGGTGATGCCAGCATCTACTGCCTCCTGTGCTCTTTCAGGCGATACATATTTAGTGACTGCAATAACCGTAACTTCATCGGAGCTGCGGCCCGATCTGTTACATGCTTCGTTTATTCGTTCGTTTATATGTCGTAAATTATCAACAACACGCAAGATCTTTTATGCCTCCTTCATTCCGATAAAGGACATCATCCGTCCAGTTTTCCCCTGATCGCGGCGGTGAGAATAGAAAAGAGACGGCTCGCTTTCCGTGCATAAACCGCTGACAGAAATTTGTTCACTTGCCAAACCGCTGTCCATCAGTATAAGACGGTTCAGCTCTTTCAGATCAAGCTGATATTGTGCCTTTGCCGTCTGATTAACGGCAAGGTCTGCTGAAACCGGCATTGCGCGGACAGCATCCATGACGCGGTCGTCTACCGTATAGCATGCACCGCTGATAGACGGGCCAATAACAGCGTAAATATCTGAGGGATTTGAACCTTCCTTCTCAGTCCATTGCTTCACCATTTCTCTGCCAATCTGTTTGACGGTGCCTTTCCACCCGGCATGGGCGACTCCGACAAGCGACTTAACCGGATCATAAAAGAAAAGAGGCACACAATCAGCAAAGCATAATGCCAAAAATACATTTTTTTCATTTGTATATAGCCCGTCCGTTGCTTTTAGAGCCGTGTGATACTCACGGGCGCCTTTTCCCCTATCCCTCTGCGTCACTTTCTGAACGCGATTATCATGTGTCTGATCAGCGAATACCCAAGACTGCAAATCAGTATTAAACATATCGGCAATATATTCACGATTTTTAACTACATCTGCATCTTTGTCATGAACGTGCAATCCTGTATTTAACGATTCAAAAGGCTTTTGGCTGACACCGCCGTTTTTTGTCGTAAATCCGGCAATGACCTCTTTGTTGTTTTGATTCGTTTGAGCCCAGTCTTGTATCATGAGTGTCGAGGGTGTGGTAAGACTGAATGGGTGATATGTATTCATGATGATCCAACCTTTCGACAAACATTTAAAAAAGCGGAATTTCCCACTTATTTTACCACATCTTACTGCATTCGTTGAGCGCCGATTTGCATATTTCTAAATGAAATGTGCCGGAAGAATCGAGACTTCCGGCATTTGCCAATCTGCGGCAGACAAGCAGGTTTATGCATGTGGTTCACTTAATCGGACTAAGATTACATCTTCCCCGATTTTTACTATATTTCGCCATGGAATGACCAATTCCTCTTCTTTTCCAAAAAATCCGAGAACTTTCCCATTTCCTCCGAGTATGATCGCCTGAATTTTTCCAGTGGTCACATTGATATCAATATCACCAATACTCCCCAGCTTTTTTCCGTTTGAGACATTGACGACATCCTTTACCTGAAATTCTGAAATGCTGATCATTCCATCACGTCCTTTTTCCGTCCTTTTGTTCAAGTATATGAACGGGCAGGCTGAACCTTGTCAGCAAGAAGAAATTTTCATGTCATTGTTCTTTTTTCCGGCTGCACCAGCTGATGATAAAATCGAGTATAATTTTTGTATAATCTACTAGCTGCTCAATGGATACCTTCTCGTTCACAGAGTGTGCATTGTGCAGATCTCCAGGACCGTATATTACGCATGGAATACCGGCATCATACAGCCATCCGCCATCTGTAACTGATTGAGAAACGTCAATAATTGGACACTCCCGTTTCACTTTCTCATGAGAGGCAGTTAGCGCTAAGACGCCTGGGTGGCCAAGGTCAACTTCCAATGCCGGAAAAATTTCTCCTCTGTCTTCTATCATGGATGAGCCTCCCCACTTGAATACAGGGCGGTTTTCCCTAAGCCAAATATCACTGTCACTCAGCCGATTGACGTAATCTTCTATTTCCGCTGCCACTTGGTCATGGGTTTCATTCGGATAAAAATGGACTGTGATCCACAGCCGGCATTCGTCCGCTATAAAAGCCGCATGTCTGCCGCCTTCTATAACTGCCGGGTTAATCGTATTTGTGCCTGGTTTAAAACCGGGATAACTTTTCATAATGGACCAGTGGCGCTCAAGTTCACCGAGCCCCGCAATGATTTTTGCCATTTTTTCAATTGCGCTTGCTCCGAATGTTCCTCCGCCTGCGTGAATCATATTCCGTCTCGTTCCATCATGAAATGTTTGACTGCTTTTGATTTCGATCCAGCCTGTAATGACACCACCTTGGCCTTGAATATGCATATCGCTCGTATCCGCGACAATTGCAAAATCAGCGTGGTAGCCCCTCTTGCAGCATTCAAGTGTGCCAGCTTCTCCAACTTCCTCTCCAATAACCGATTGCAGAATCAGATCACCGGGAAGCTCAATGCCGGCTTCACGAATTAATTTGACAGCAAACAGCACACAAGCCATTCCGCCCTTCATATCAGAAGCGCCTCGCCCGATTAAGAGACCGTTTTTTTCAATTGGTTGAAACGGATTGTGCTCCCATCCTTCATCCTCTTTTACCTCTGCCACATCTATATGACCATTAATGATCAGGCTGTAATAACCTGCTGAATCTGTTCCCTTTAGCTTCCCTACAACATTGGGATCTCCAGGGTACACATCCCATTTGTCGATCGAGAATCCCAATTCATTTAAAAATCCCACAATCCATGACTGAATGCCCTCTGTATTTCTTGCAGGCGGGGCGGGTGTTTGATAAGAAATCAGTGTTTTAGCAAGCTGAATAAGCTCCTCCTTTTGTTCTTCCACTTTTTTTTGCAAAGAGTCTATTTGTTGATCCAATGTAAATCCGCTCCTATTCTTTAAAATCAAAAAAGCCGTTTCAAATGTGATGAAACGGCTTAATAAAAACAAACGGAGTCCGATGTACTCCGCTTTTCACCGCTTCCCTCCGCTGGCATGATCCAGATCAGGTCAAAAGGGTTGAGACAAAGTCTCTCTCAGCTTCGCAAAGCACCCCTAGGATGAATCTATATATGTTTGTCAGGCATTCGTTATCGGCTCAGCTCTTGTTAAAAACGGCCGATCCTGATTCCATAATACATGGATTGGCGTATCAAAAAAAGCGGAAAGTACTTGATCAGTAAGCATTTCCTTTATTTCTCCGGATCCAAAGACCTCTCCCTGTTTTAATAAAAGGGCTTTATCAAAGACAGGCAAAATTTCTTCAGCATGATGAGTCACATAAAGGATAGATGGTGCATTTTCTTTGTTTGCAATGTATGTAATCGTATCTAACAACTTTTCCCGGGCAATAAAATCCAGCCCTGTGACTGGTTCATCCAGTATCAGCAACTCCGGATCGGCCATTAGTGCTCTAGCAATCAACGCTCTTTGTTTTTCCCCTTGAGAAAGGGTTTCATAGCGGCGATCGGCATATTCAATTGCTCCCAAGTCCTCTAACAAACCAATCGCTTTTTCCCTGGTTTCCTTACTTGGCGTTTCATATAACCCAATCGAAGCGTAAGCTCCGCTCAAAGCAATTTCAAAGGCTGAATCTGCCGGATACAATTTTTGCTGAAGAGCTGCTGAGACGAGGCCAATTTTACGTCTGAGCTTTTCCCCAAGCTCTGTTTTGCCAAATTCATGGCCAAGCACCTGCATCTCGCCTGATGTTGGAAAATAATATGAGCAAAGCATATTTAACAGCGCTGTCTTCCCGGCGCCATTTAGGCCGTAAAGCACCCAATTTTCCTTTTCTTCCACCTTCCAATGAATATCTCTCAGTATCCATTTCCCATTCCGTTTTAGTGAGACATTGTCAAGCTGCAAAATCATCGTGGTCCTCCTCTTTATTGCCTTTTATAATTGTTTTAATTTTCATAAAACTTTGTACGAACTAGGATACCTTACTTTTTCCAAAACGTAAACCATCCGTAATCAATAGAAAAGCCTTTAAAACAACATGGTTTTAAAGGCTTTTCATTATTGATGAATATTTTTATTCATTTGTTTGATAGCCGCTTTTTCAAGTCTGGACACCTGCGCTTGAGAAATTCCGATTTCCTCGGCGACTTCCATTTGGGTTTTCCCTTGGAAGAACCGCTTTCTCAAAATCATTTTTTCCCTATCATTCAGCCTTCTCATGCCCTCTTTTAAAGCCAGCTCTTCAATCCATTGTGAATCTGTATTACGCTCATCACTGATTTGGTCCATCACATAGATCGGGTCTCCGCCGTCGTTATAGATCGGTTCAAATAGAGAAACCGGATCCTGGATGGCATCAAGCGCAAATACAATTTCCTCATGCGGTACTTCAAGAACTTTTGCGATGTCTTCTGCAGTCGGCTCCTTGCTTGTCTCACTGATTAACCGCTCTCTTACCTGAAGCGCCTTGTAAGCGATGTCCCGGAGTGATCTTGAGACACGGATCGGGTTATTATCACGTAAATACCTGCGGATCTCTCCGATAATCATAGGTACAGCGTATGTTGAAAACTTAACATTGTGGCTTAGGTCAAAATTATCAATGGATTTCATTAGTCCGATGCAGCCGACTTGAAATAAGTCATCAACATACTCCCCTCTGTTATTAAATCGTTGAATGACACTTAAGACAAGACGCAAGTTCCCGTTTACAAGCTTTTCTCTTGCTGAATCATCGCCTTCATCCTGCAGCTGCCTAAACAGCTTTCTCATCTCTTCATTCTTGAGTACTGGTAATTTGGAGGTATCCACCCCGCAGATTTCGACTTTATTTCTCGACACTTTTTTCCCTCCCTACAGGAGCTGCTGTACAACGTTAAGTATCTCCTTGGGTGGGAAAAATATGCACTGCACTCAGACCGAAAAACTGTCGAAATCAGGAAATCCCTGTAAAATCAAGGGGTTCTAACCATAAAATTTTTTACACCATTTTGTTGAACTCTTTTCTCAACCTTTTTATAATTCTTTTCTCAAGCCGCGAAATATAAGACTGAGAAATCCCCATCATATCCGCTACATCCTTTTGGGTTTTTTCTTCTTCACCGACAAGCCCAAACCGCAGCTCCATGATTTGCTTTTCTCTCTCATTAAGTTGTTCAAGCGCTTTTTTCAAAAGCTTTTTATCGACGTTAGCTTCTATGTCTTTAGTGATGATGTCATCGTCAGTGCCGAGCACATCAGAAAGCAAAAGCTCATTGCCGTCCCAATCAATATTAAGCGGTTCATCAAAGGAAACCTCTGAACGGATTTTGTTATTTCTTCTTAAATACATCAGGATTTCATTTTCTATACACCGGGAGGCATAGGTAGCAAGCTTGATTTTCTTTTCTGGATTGAATGTATTCACAGCTTTGATTAGACCGATGGTACCGATGCTGATTAAATCCTCTATATTAATTCCCGTATTTTCAAATTTACGGGCGATATATACGACCAGACGCAAATTGCGTTCAATTAGAATGGCGCGCGCCGCCTGATCGCCGTTTGGGAGCTTCATTAACAAAACCTGCTCCTCATCTTTAGATAATGGAGGCGGCAGGGCTTCACTCCCGCCTATGTAATAGACTTCATCACTTTTCAGCCCAAGTTTCATCAGCAGCTTATACCAGAGGTGCGTCAACCGTAATTTCAGTTTTTTCATCTTCCTCTCCCTTCTAAATGTCACGCCGTTTGAGTATGATAAGTAACGGACATTTGCGAACATTATGAAACGTGTTTGACAGCCTTGCCCGAAAGCATTTTCGGATGAATAATCGCGTCAAACTCTCCATCTGCCGACAGCTTTGTTGTGCTGATGCCGATTAAACATTTATCTGCAGAAATCATTTCTTCTTTTGTCATAATCGTTACGTGATCCGGTTTAACGCATAATAAAAATTGATTTTGCTGACCAACTCCCCTGTATGGAATCAACCTCATTTTATCTAAAAAGCGAAAGGAATCATCGAGCTGTTCGATGGCTTCCAATGGGTCTGTGTTTCGAATGATCATCGTTTCGGCTGTTCCGAAAATCGGCTCCAGTTTATCAATGTAAATGATCATTACCGGTGTTTTTGTAAGAGGATCGTACAGCTGGTTACCGGAATCAATCAGGCCTCTGACATGAAGTGTTTGGCTGCCCAAATCTGCCTGCACGCTGACTCGTTCCTCATATTGAATGTTTTTTGTTTCAATATCTTCAATTCTTCTTTTAGAAAAAAACCATAATACTGGAAAGCCCCCAACAATAAACAACCAGCTGATCGGGTCTCCAAACCCTGTTTGATTGGTAATCATAACACCGTTTTGAACAATAGAATTTGACTGCAGCAAAGAATGGGCTCCGATAATTCCTCCCCCCATTAAAAAAGTGGCAAAATAAAAGGAAAACAAATTTTGAAAGAAAAAACGAAATCTTTTAAAGCCAAATGTCACCACCACAATCACAACTGAAAAAGCTAGCTTCCCAGCCGGATGTTCAACAATCGGCGAAAAAGGAGTAAACATCAAAAGGACAATACTGGAACCGATGAACGCTCCGCCTACCAGTCTTCTTTTTTTTACATGCCGTTTTAAAATAAATGCCGTGAGCAAAAGCAAAAGTGCATCAAAACAAAAGTTTAACAGCCAAATGACATCTAAATAGATTTTCACATCTGACTCCTTTCTTTCTTGCCTCACGCTGTTCCCCTTCTTGCTTCATAAGTATAAAGCAAGCTCTGTGGGAAAGTCTGTCAATTAATGTTGAGAGGAAAATACAATTTTTCAGGGAAATCTGCTTAATTTGTCGAGGAATTGTAATGAGAGGATATATAAAAAAGCTGCCAATGACGGCAGCTTTTTTCCACTTAATTTTCTGTGTTGATATTAAGTTTTCCATTCGCAGTTTTTCTTGTTTCATTTCCATAATCATCTCGTACGATCACTTCTACTTTTGCTCCTTTTGCTTTAATAGAAGAAGTGGCTGTCCAATAGCCTTCATATCTTCCCGGAGAAATTTCTCTTAACGGGAGTTCGGTGGCGTTTTGCACACTCGCTCTTGCATTGGTCAGCGGCATACGAATGATAAACGTTGCATCTAAATCCTCAGCGCTTGAGAAAGCGATTTTCACAGATTCACCGGCTTTTAAGTTTTTATCCTCTCCCGGAATTAAGCCGGAAATGACAGGCTTATCAAAATTGACATCAATGACAGCCTTTTTCGTCGTTTTGTTGCCTGCTAAGTCTGTAGCAATCACCTTGATTTCATTGCTTCCATTCTCCAAAAGAATCCGGGCTGAGTATGAACCATCGGTTATTGTTGCTTTTTTGCCATTCACCTTGACGTCTTTCAGATTGTCATCGGATACAACCCCTTTGACAGTCAGCGTTTCTTTATTTGTTTTCCCGCCATCCTTTGGAGTGTCCAGCGTTAACTCAGGCTTTTCTTGATCAAGCGTGACCATGATTGGGCTGGAGGCATCTGTTGTTCCGTTGTCAGTTGATGCAGTTGCCGTCAGCTCATTTTCACCCTTGTTGAGTGTGATGCCTGTCTGGAACGTGCCGTCCGCGGCAGCTTTCGTTTCTCCTGCTTCTTTCTCTCCATTATAAATGTGTACCGTTGTGCCAGGAGAAGCGTTTCCTTTTACAGTGACGTTCTCCTTATTTGTGTATGATTTGTCTGTCGGTGAAGTAATCTCAGGTACAGCAGCTTCATAATCAACTAATGCGCGAATCATATAGTTGCCGTCTGCTTCGTCACCCGGCTCCCATTGTCCACCTATATACTGCCAGTTGCGGCCGGAATTCTGGCCGGTTTCATCCATTGCCAGTCCAGGTGAATACGGATCAGGTTTCGACTGGATATACACGAGATAAAAGTCTCTATCGACCATAATTCCTTTTGAACTGAGATCTACTTTAGTCCACTCGCCATTGCGAAGAGCTTCCGCGTTAAATGGCCCTGCAATTTTCTTGCCCGGTGCTCCGTCTTTTCCTGTAGCATCGTATACCTCAACCTTAAACTCTGTGCCGCCGGGATCAGGGAACTCTGTATCCCAGAATCTGAACAGCCCTCCTGTAAGCATGCCTTTGTCCTTGCCGTCAGCGAGCGTCATTTTGACCGCCCATCCGTTACCGGCAGCAAAATAGGAATTGGCATTCTCCGCTGTTCCGTCATCATATGCAATTTCACCCGGATAACCGACGAAAGGCTTCAATGCAGTTTCTTTTGTCACATCACCTTTTAACTCAACGGAAAATTCATCACTGTAATAACCCGGTGCAGCGACTTTAATCGTATAAGCGCCTTCATAGGCCTCCAGCGTATATTCACCTTTGTCGTTTGTCATAGCCGGTTCCACCGCAGCATCCTCTACAACATAAACGGAAGCGCCTGTTACCGGCTCTCCTGTCGTTTTATTAATGACCGTGCCTTTTAATGTGCCCTTCTTCATCTCTTCTAACGTAAAATTAGCTTGTGTCGTCTGATCCGTCTTTAAAGATACTTTTTGTGTTTTCGACTGATAACCATATGCTTCTGCCATAAGCGTATAGTCTCCCGCTTTGTGCTTCAGCGTGTACTGCCCTGTGGATTGATCTGAATATGTTGATTTTCCTGTTTCCACTACACTGACTTGTGCCCTGAGCGGCAAAACTTGAGGCTGTATAGCCTTGTTCTGATGTTTTACCGCTGTGTTTGCAGATGGCTTAGCCTTTTTCGGATTTACTGGCTTTTTCTTTTGCTTTCCAGACGGCTTTTCGACGCCCAGCTTATTCTTTTTGACTGTTTTTCCGGCTGATTTGTCAGAAAGCACTACATCATCAATATACCAGCCCTCTTTTGCAATGCTTTCATCAGATTGAAGGTTAAACATCACTTGAATGTTTTGGCCTTTATAAGCCGATAAATCAATTTCTTCGTCCGTCCAGCTTGATGTCTTTCCGTTATAGACACCAGCCTGCTCCCAATTCTTTTCACCTTCCGGAAGAACAAAAACGTAGCCGTAATCAAAATCATCCTCTAAATTGTGCCAGCTTTTAAATTGAAGGAACAGACTTCCTGAATCAGGTGCTTTAATAGGAGGCATAACAAGGTTCATGTTTGCTGAGTTGGCATAATTTCCTGTCAAATTCGTTCCATATACTTTTTCTCCGGATGCTGCTGTATTTGGACCAGTTGACGGAACTCCCCATTCCCAGTTATTATTTGTTCCGCTCGCAACCCAGCCGCCGGGTGCAGTTTCAAAGTCCTGTTTATATCCCACCGTGATGCTTGGTTTCACTGTTACATCGTATACGTCAGACGAAACGACATGACCGCCAAAATCGTGAATCATCCACTTATAGCTTAGTTTAGTTCCTTTTATATCTGGGATCTCTGCCTGATACGTTCCTTTTAGATGATCACCGCTGATTCGTTTAGCCGTTATTTCTGTCCATTCACCTTGATCAAGCTTGTAGGACAGCTTTACAGATGTCACACTCACATTGTCTTCAGCTGTCAAAGTTAGTGGCAGGCTGCCACCTTCATAAGCTTCAGTTACTTTCTCATGCTGATAGACAGGAGGCTCTTGGTCATCCCCCTCTACAGAAACTTGTCCTTCCGCTTTCCCTAAACCATCTGTAACAGCGGATACAGCATCAAAAGCATTCACCAGACCATGGCCATATCCGTTATTCGGTGAATCAGGAAATGTTGAATCCGTGAGCGGTTCAGCCGTGCTGGTTAATATATCCTCCATCTCATCAACAGAAAGTGAGGCATTCGCCTGTTTCAGCAGTGCAGCAACAGCGGATACATGCGGCCCTGCCATTGATGTGCCGTCCCAACCATCCTCATATGTCTGACCGGGAACGGATGAACGAATATTAACCCCCGGTGCAGATATTTCCGGCTTTATTTCATCATATGGAGATGGCCCTTGAAGAGAAAAGTCAGCGAGCTTTTTATTGATATCAGTCGCTCCAGTTGCAAACGATTCTGGATAGTTTGCCGGATTTGCGATAGAACCAGGCCCGCCGGGAATAAAGAGATCCGTATTCCCCGCTGAAAACTCAGGGAAAATATCGGCCGCACGCCAGGCATCGACCATGTCTCTGTACCATTCATCAAGTCCAGAGCCCCCTCCCCATGAGTTATTGACAACATCAGGAGCCATTTCTGGGTGGGGATTTCCTTCCGCGTCCTTTGGTGCTAAAACCCATTCACCAGCTTCCAAAATGTCAGCATCAGTGCCGCCATCTTCAGAGAACGCTTTAACAGCAATCCATTTTGCGCCAGGCGCTACACCGATTTGATTTGTTCCATCAGGTTCAGAACCCACCATCGTGCCTGTCACATGGGTTCCATGAGCCAAATCATCATAAGGGCTTGCCTCGCCTGCTACGGCATCATACCAGTTCATTTCATTTTCAGGCTCATTAGGATTTTCCGGATTATACCCGCGATATTTCTCTTTTAATGCCGGATGATTCCATTCCACCCCGGTATCAATGGACGCAACAACCGTGCCAGTTCCATCATATCCAAGTGCCCAAGCTTTTGGGGCATCGATTTGGTCTACATTCCATTCCACACCGTCAGTTGCTTTAATAGCTTTCTGTGCTTTTTTCATATTAAATGGGGAGGATGACTTAAAAAGCTGCCGTTTCTCATTAGGAAGCACCTTTTCCACTTCGGGAAACTGCGCCACTTTTTCCATAACCTCTTTTGAGGCATGAACAGCAATCCCATTCACCACATAATAAGAATGAATTTGGTCTGCATTTCCTTTATCTTTCTGGGTGTTCAAGTATTTTAGGACATCTTGCTGGGATTCATCGGCTGTGACTTTTAAAGATGACACAACCGCAGAACGCTTTTGATATTCCGTCTTAGCGGCAGAGAGCTTCTTCGATTTCGCTTTTTTAACAGCCGCGTTTGCCGCTTTTTCTGTGTTAGCCTGATCTTTAAATTTAATCAGAAAAGTCGTTTTTTCTTTCTTTTTAAAGCTTTTCTTTAATGAACTCGCAATCTTGTTTTGAATGGATTCCGCAGATTGAAGCTCCTTTTTAACAGAAGGTGAGGTGACTTTACTGCTTGCCCCGGCTGCTCCCGGAAACAGCAGTGAACTGATGACAACTGTACTTAAAACAGAGCTGATGAGTCTGTTTTTCGTTTTTTTCTTCATTTTCATCCCCCTTTTTCAACATGCTTTTTAAAAAAAGTGTCGTCCCTCCTTTTAATAATGAATGGTTTGTCAGAACATCGCTGTATATTAACTGTAGACAATTTGAATTACAGATATTGTCGTTTCATGTCATTCAATTTCCATATATATGAAAATGATAAAAATGTCACAAAAATAAATAGGTCTAATTATCTGTTTTGTTACTAAGCGAAGGAAGCAATAGGGAAAAAGACTTTATAAGATGGAAAGTGTGAAGAGAAAAACAAAAAAGGACAAAATCGAAAACGATTTTGTCCTTTACATTAGCCGCGTTTATTACGGTTTCTTAAGAATGTCGGGATGTCAAGCGTATCATCAGCCGGCTGTGAAGTATGACGGCTTACTGTGTTCTGCTGCTGAGGCTCCTCACGTTTTTGCTCACGCTTCGGAACACTTTGATTGTGTGTTTTGATGCTTTGATTTAAGCTTGGACGCTGAGGCTTCGTCACGTCCTTCTCTTGTTCGATAAAGCCGGTTGCAATCACTGTCACCACAATCTCATCTTTTAGATTTTCATTAATAACAGAACCGAAAATCATGTTTACGTCTTGATCAGATGCCGAAGCGACAATGTCTGCTGCTTCCTGAACCTCATATAGGCTGAGGTTTGTTCCTCCAGTGATGTTCATGAGGACGCCTTGCGCACCGTCAATGGCCGCTTCAAGAAGCGGGCTGGAAATTGCTTTTTTTGCTGCCTCTGCCGCGCGATTTTCCCCAGTAGCAATACCGATACCCATCAAAGCAGATCCTTTGTTTGACATGATTGTTTTCACATCAGCAAAGTCAAGGTTGATAAGACCAGGTGTAGCAATCAAGTCAGAAATACCTTGAACCCCTTGGCGAAGTACGTTATCCGCTTCACGGAATGCTTCAAGCATCGGTGTGTTTTTATCAACAATTTCAAGGATACGGTCGTTCGGGATCACGATCAGTGTATCCACCGCTTCTTTCATTGCCGAGATTCCACCTGCAGCCTGAAGCTGTCTTTTGCGTCCTTCGAAGGTAAACGGTCTTGTCACAACGCCGACAGTTAATGCGCCTAAGTCTTTCGCGATTTGTGCGATAACCGGTGCGGCACCTGTTCCTGTTCCGCCGCCCATACCAGCTGTCACGAATACCATGTCAGCACCTTTAAGTGCTTCTTCAATCTGCTCTTTGCTTTCTTCAGCGGCTTTTTTCCCGACTTCCGGATTCGCACCTGCTCCCAATCCTCTAGTCAGCTTTGCGCCGATTTGCATTTTCACTTCTGCTTTTGACAGGTTAAGAGCTTGAGCGTCCGTGTTTACCGCGATATACTCTACTCCTTGCACTTCATTTTCAATCATTCGGTTAACGGCGTTGTTACCGCCGCCTCCTACTCCGATTACTTTAATTGATGCTAAGCCGTCTATGTTTGTTTCGAACTCCAACATGCTAAATCCTCCTAATCTGCCGAATGACTATCTATCTATTCCCAAAACATGCTTAATAGTTTTTTCATTTTGCTCTGTTTATTATGTTCGGCTTGTGTTTTTTGTTTTCCTTTTGGCCGCTGCTGCACCTCATTTTGGTGATGATGCTGCTCTTGTTCCTCAGATGATGAGACTGCGATTTCCTGTATCGCTTCTTCAGGCATCTTAAAGCCTATTTTTCTGCCTTGGATTCTTGCATTCCGGCAGGCGAATTGGATCAGGCCCACTCCCGTCATATATTGAGGATCTCTTACACCGATATAATTCGGGCTTGCCACTCTGACATTGTTTTGCAGCACATCCTGTGCCAAAGACATGACACCCGGCATAGCTGCTTGTCCTCCTGTCAGCACGAAGCCTCCCGGCAGATCGGTAATTCCCATACTGCGAAGCTCTTCTGAAACAATTTCAAGAATTTCTTCTACTCTCGCTTCAATGATATTCGCTGCTTCTTGCTGTGTAAATGTTTGTTTTTGATTGGTGCCTATAACGGTTACCTCAAATATTTCATCTTCCGAGGCTTCGTCATAGTAGGCATGTCCAAATTGCTTTTTCACGCGTTCTGCTTCTTCTGTTGACGTTCTCAATCCGATGGAGATATCTTTGGTGATATTTTCGCCTCCGAGAGGAATGACACGGGTAGAAGTGAGATGTCCGTTCTGGAATACGGCAATGGTTGTTGACCCTCCGCCTATATCAATGAGAGCCACACCAAGGTTTTTCTCGTCCTTTGATAATGCAGCAGAACCGGCTGCCAGCGGCTGAAGGCAAATATCAGTTATTTCAATACCAGCTCTTTCAACGCAGCGGAGTAAGTTATGTAAGATTGTTTTTGAACCGGTGATCAAGGTGCCCTCTACTTCTAAACGCACACCCAGCATTTTTTTCGGGTCGGTGATTTCATCTCTTCCATCTACGATAAACTGTTTAGGAATGACGTCAACAATCAGCTGTTCATGCGGTACGGAAACAACCTGTGCCGCCTCCATGACACGGCGTACATCTTCAACCTGAATTTCTTTATTTTCACTGGAAACTGCTACAACACCGTTTGTATCTTGAATATTGATATAATTTCCATTAACGCCGACAATAGCTTTTCTAAGCGGAAAACCTACCATTCTTTCAGCTTGGTCAAACGCTTTTCTTATAGAATGAACGGTCTCATCTATATCAACGATTGAGCCTTTTTTCAACCCTTCAGACGGTACATTTCCCACACCGATAATATTAAGGGAATCATCTGTCATTTCTCCGACGATCACTTTTGTATTGGACGTACCGATGTCAAGACTGACGTAAAGTTCATTGTTGTTCATTCTATGGCACCTCCTCACATTTCGATCATTTCTATTCTATTATTTGCGGAACAACAATACAATGAATGTGGCTTTACAAGTGTGTAACAAAAAATAACAACAGAATATTTTTATGTGCTTTTCACATTTTATGTTTATTGAAAATATTCGTTATATCCTATGTATATCCTCTTTTATATCACATTTTTTTTATTTTTTTTAGAAAGAGTCCACTTTGTTAGTAGATTTCTTCTGATAACGGCTATATTCTGAAATAATCTGACTCCAAATGCGAATATACCTGCTAAATACAAGTCTACACCAAGATGGACTCCCAGAAAAGCTAAACTTATTGCCAATATAATATTAAAAAAGAAACCGGAAACAAATACCATTTCATCATATGTACCTTGTAAATGCGCCCTGATTCCGCCGATTAATGTATCAAGTGCGGCAAGCACCGCAAGCGATAAATAGTTAGAGTATTCACTCGGTATCGTTAAGTTTGTCATTAGTCCAATCGCTATTCCGAGCACCAGTCCCAACACGGGCAGCCACATGACAATTCTCCTCCTTTTCAGTCTTTAAGCAGTTTCAGCTGTTGTACGTCCAGTGGTCTGTCATATGCTTTTAATGTTAGTTTGCTTTCAGATTTACCGGCTTTTAATGCTAAATTTTCAGATGCAAAAAGATCCTCAAGGCCTGACCCCTTCACTCTGCTGTGTAACATGTCCGGATCTTTGGCAAGCACTTTTACTGTTAAAGGATAATCGTCAAGGGCGTATCCGTCTATTTTTGTAGTGCCGTTTATATCTCTGATGACTGTATGATTCACAACTCTTCGCTCGTTAATCGAGATATGCTCTGCACCGTAGGAGTTGAGTTCATTAATCAGCTTTTTCAGCAAATCCGGAGGCGGATTTTCGATCGGCTCTCCTGTTAAGCTTTCAGAAAAAAGCGGGGAAATCGTAATGACAATTCCGCTACCTGTTATATCGGTCATGCCGGCTGTTTTTTTTAAGGATTGCAAGGTATTATTTAGCGCGGTTTCTTTTGTCATTTCTTTCGTTTGCGAATAGCTATTCAGCAGTTTGTCATATTTGTTTATTTCAGCCAGCAGCTTTTCCTGCTTCTTCTGCTCTGATGTCAGCTCTTCCCTAATATCCCACATATCTCTTGTATCCCGGACTTTGGGGTGTTTTAACGAATTAAACTGAACAGATATCATCAGGCCGAAGATGACCATAAGCACACTGATGCTTATGAAGGAACGCTTTATTTTCAATCTGTTTCACCCGCTTTTTCAGTCATTCCTTCGTTTTCAGAATCGGTTTCATTTGTACGTTTTTCTCTTTTTCTGCCGAAACAGAAATATGATCCATTGACAGCTGATCAATTAGGCCTCCAGCGATATTTAACGAGGGCAGCAGGACATCTGGATCTCCAATAGCGGATACCGTAAACGGAGCGGGATGCTGCACACCGTCTACCGTTACCACAGGACCATTGCATTTGATATACGAATCATGCGTCAAACGCTGCCCATTAACGGCGACAGCCGCCGCTCCTGAGATATACAGTTCGTTTACTACTTGGAAGATATGGCTTTCGTGAACGATGTAACTATTCACATTCTCCCCTTCCGGTATGTATGACGCATCTTGCAATGTCACCTCAACGCCTTCTCCCTGCACACCGACTTCCCCAATATACATCCTGTATTTTTCTGTATCTTCGAGGACATTATAGTATTCCGACTTCTCTTTCTTCAGCTTATTTTCCGCCTGGCGGACTTTGTTTTGCTTTTGATATAATTCTTTTTCAAGCTTCTTATTTTCTTTCTCTTGTTTCAGAAGTTCATCTCTCAGCGCATATTCTTTTTTCCACTCTTCCGTCTCAGCCGCGCTTTTGTTGTTTTCTTTTGTCATTTGAAAAGAAAATGAAATCAAAAAGCCTGCGATAAGCATAATCAAGGAAAGAAGGACTGCTGATTTGCCCCTCAATTTTCATCTTCCTTTTTAGCAGCTTTATCGTTTTTCCCAAACTCTTCAAAATAGGTGGCAACTTCTAAATGAATGATTCCTTTTTTATTGCTGCTTAGCTGAGAAATGATAGAAGGATACGTCTTCATTCGGTCTGCAAACGTTTTAATAGATGCAGTGACAACATAACCGTCGTTCATGTACAACTTAATACGGTTTTCATCCATTTTTACAGGCGTATAATAAATTTCTGAAATCGACTGTTTTAACGAATTTGACAACGCATCGAGCTGCTTGGCCATTTGAGACCGCTTCTTCGCGTTTGTCCAATTCACTAAAATCGGTCCGGCATCATCCGGCGTTACTTCGTTTGGCAGAACTGAGCCGTTTTCAAGCACTTCATAGTACACATCGTCTTTTTCTAAATAAGCAATCGCTTTATATTCTTCGATTGCAATGTTGATTTTATTAGGAAGCGATTTGCTGATCTCCGCTTTTTTCACTAATTTATTTTGCTGAATCTTCTTTTCTGTTTTTTGCTTGTCCAAACTCCAAAACTCAGTATCTCCGCTGTTAATATCGGAAAGGTCGATAATTTCCTTTTTTGATACATTTTCATTCCCTGTAACAGAGATTGTTGATACTTTACTGATTGGTGTTTGCAGGTACACAATGATCAGCACCATAATAAAAAAGAGCATAATAAATGAAATGAGACGGCGGTTTGCCTTTTGTTTCCTCTGCTCTTTAATTTTAGGGATCCGCTCTTCAATGTTAACGATTTTTTCTCGGTCTTGACCCGGGTTCATTGCCTGTTCACCTCATTCAAATGAAACAGCTGTTAAAAGTCTGTCTATTCCAAAACAAACGGCATGCTATGATGCCGTTTGTCGTTTGCTTACAGTATATCATATGAACAGCTTCAGTCAGAACTTGAATCAGCGATTTCCGCCGATGATTTCAACCTCTGTGTGCATATCAATCTCGTATTTTTCACGGATTGTCTTTTTCACATGGTCAATGAGATCAAGCACATCTTTTGCTGATGCTCCCCCCGCATTGACGATGAAGTTTCCGTGCATCTCCGATATCTTTGCACCGCCGATTTGATATCCTTTCAAGCCTGCTTTTTCTACAAGGTTCCCGGCATGATTCGGAAGCGGATTTCTGAATATGCTTCCCGCACAAGGACTTGAATACGGCTGTGTATTTTTTCTATAGTCTTTATTGCTTTGCATTCGCTGAACGATTGATTCCTTATCCTTCTGCTCCAGCTGCAAAACAGCTTCAAGGCAAACGCCCGGGCGTTTCTTTTGCAGTACAGATGTCCTGTAGCTGAAATCCATCTGCTCATTTGTCAGCCACTCAATCGTTCCGTCTTCAAACAAAATATGCGCTTTGACGAGGATCTCGCTCATATCAGAACCGTGAGCGCCGGCATTCATATAAACCGCTCCGCCGACTGATCCTGGAATGCCGGCAGCAAATTCCAAACCGGACAGGCCTTTTTTGCTCAATGATGTAGCAAGGCGTACCACTGAATAACCGCCTCCGACTGTTACTTGCTCCCCTTCAAGCTCCAAATGGTCAAGACCCGCACCCAGCTTGATTACTACGCCTCTAATTCCTTCATCTAAAACAAGAAGATTTGATCCGCGGCCGATGACTGTCCACTTCACATCATATTTTTTAATCACGTCCATGATGTCTTTAACAGCATCTACACTGCTTGGAATGACCAATACATCCGCAGGTCCGCCGATTTTCATCGTTGTATGATTCGCGAGCGGTTCATTTGCAAGAACCTTGCCGACTTCGCGTTCTTTTAATTCCTGTATCACTTTCTCCATCGTAAACCTCCGCATTCCATTTGCTTTTCTACTATTTTTTTAATTCCTCGAGTACGCTGTATAAACGGGCAGCCGCGTCAGGAACACCGAGTGACTTTGTTCTTTCGCTCATTTCCTTTAACGTTTGCTCATTCAGTACAATCCGGTCTAGCGCTTCAATCAGCTTCTCCCCGCTGAGCTCTGTTTCTTTCAGTACAATCGCCGCATCATGCTGGCCAAGAGATCTCGCATTGACCTCTTGGTGATTCGCTGTCACATATGGACTCGGGATCAAAACACTTGGGATTCCAAGAGCAGTAATTTCCGCAATCGTTGTCGCACCGGCTCTGGCCACAATGACATCAATGGCCTTTAAATACTCAGGCATTTGATGAAGAAACGGCTTTGTGACCATATTATCAGCGGCACCCTTGCTTTTCAGCTCATTCATTACTTTTTCATAGTGAACTTCACCGGTGATATACAGCACTTGATAGTCTCTTGTTTTCAGCGCATCCTGCATGTCAATGACAGCGCGGTTAATCGGTGCAGCGCCTCGGCTTCCGCCGAAAATTAAGACCGTTTTTTTGTCTTCAGAAAGCCCAAATTCAGCCATTGATCGTCCCGTATTTATTGAGACGACTTCAGAAGCTCTCGGGTTTCCCGTAAATACAACTTTCTCGCTAGGAAAATGTGATTTCGCTTCTTCAAAACAAATCGCTACTTTATTAACATATTTTGAAAGAAACTTATTCGTGATGCCCGGCAGGCTGTTTTGTTCATGGACAATAGTCGGAATTCCCATTTTCGCAGCGGCATAGACAACCGGCCCGCATACATAACCGCCCGTTCCAATTACGGCATCGGGCTTAAATTCCGCTAAATACGATTTACTCTTTTTGACGCCCTTCAGAAAACGCATCACAGTCTTGACATTTTCAAATGACAATTTTCTTTTAAATCCTGTAATTTCTATTGAACGAAACGGTATATTCTCCCGCTCAACAATTTTTTTCTCCAGCCCGTTTTCTGTTCCGATATATAAAAATTCCACATTAGGATGACGTCTTTGCACTTCTTTAATAAAAGCAAGCGCAGGATAAATATGTCCCCCTGTACCGCCTCCGCTTATTGCAATTCGCATTTCTTTTCCCCCAGTCTAAGTTTCTCTATAACATAACGATAACCCTGTTTTGTTGGACAGGGTTATCGCATCAATTGTTTCCAAGCTTCATGTTAGACAGGAAGCTTGGACATACATTCGTTAATACCTCGAGTAGCGGCTTACATTCAGCAGCACACCAACTGCCATCAGCATTAGAGTCAATGAAGAGCCTCCGTAGCTCAGAAACGGGAGCGTGATGCCTGTTACAGGAATCAGGCCCGTGACTACGCCGATATTTATCATGACTTGAATGGCAATCATTGAAATAATGCCGACTGCGACAAAGCTTCCGTACAGATCAGGGGCACCAAGCGCAATTCTGATTCCTCTCCACAGCAGGACGCTGAAGAGGAGCAAAATAAGTGTTCCCCCGATAAAGCCCAGCTCCTCTGACAAGATGGCGAAAATAAAGTCTGTTTGCGGCTCAGGCAGATAAAAGAATTTCTGTCTGCTTTGTCCGAGCCCCATTCCGAACAACCCGCCGGGCCCCACTGCATAAAGCGATTGAATGATCTGAAATCCGCTTCCGAGCGGGTCTTCCCATGGATTTAAGTATGAGGTAATCCGCTTTATCCGATATGGAGCCGATAGTACGAGCCCGACAAATCCGCTGAGGCCGATCAGCCCGAGAAAGACGAAATGGGCGATCCGTGCGCCGGCTACAAAAATCATGACAATACAAGTTCCGACCATTACTGTCCCCGTTCCGAGGTCAGGCTGGCACATGATAATCAAAAATGCTGAAAACACGATGCCAAGTGCGGGGACGAACCCCCGTCTGAACGATGTGATGTTTTTTTGTTTTTCAGAGAGAAATTTAGCAAGGAATGCAATCATCGCAAGCTTCATAAACTCTGAAGGCTGTATGCTGAATGCTCCGACTCCGATCCAGCTTCTTGAACCGTTCCGCACCATTCCGACGCCCGGTATCAAAACAAGCACCAGAAGGAAAAAGCAGATAACCATCAGCAATTTGGACCATGTCCTCCAAGTCCAATAATCGACATTCATGATAAAAAACATAGCAATGACGCCGATTCCCGCAAACAAAAGCTGCCGTTTCGCGAAAAAGAATGAGTCGTCAAATTTATAATCCGCCCATACCGCACTCGCACTGTACACCATAATTAATCCGATTGTTAATAATACTAACGTAATGATGACCAATAACAAATCAGGCGATGTTTTTTTAGTAGTCAAAGCAATCGACACCCCAAGCTTAAAGTCATTAGGGCTGCCGATTTACTTCAAGACAAGCCCTTACTTAAGCATATGCACGGCATCTATAAACATGTCACCGCGTTCTTCAAATGTTTTGAATTGATCCCAGCTCGCACACGCGGGTGACAGCAGGATGACATCTCCTTCATTTGAGAGCGCAAACGCCGCAGATACTGCTTGTTCAACATTATCGACACGTTTGACATGTTGTATTCCCAGTTCATTGCCGAGTTTCTCAAGTTTTGGCGCCGTCTGGCCAAATGTAAGCACTGCTTTGACATGCTTCATATAAGGTTTCAAGTCATCAAAACCATTTCCGCGATCCAGTCCGCCCGCAAGCAGAATGACCGGCTTATCAAAAGCTGAAAGCGCCTTGCTTGTCGCCAGAATGTTTGTTGCTTTACTGTCGTTATAAAATTTGCGGCCATTCACAGTTGTGACATATTGGAGGCGGTGCTTCACACCAGTAAAGCTTGTCAGCACCTTTTTAACCGCCTCATTGGAAGCTCCTGCCGTTTTCACAACTGCAATAGCTGCTAAAATGTTCTCCAGGTTATGAGCACCGGGCAGTACAACCTCTTCCAGAGGAAGAATGGCTTCGCCGTTAAACATAATCATACTGTCTTTTACATATGCGCCCTGTTCAAGCGTTTTGCTGACTGAAAACGGGACGATTTCGGCTTTTCCGGCTTCAGCAAGACGCACGACGGTTTCATCATCCTGGTTGACAATAGCTTTATCTGAAGCAGTCTGATGAAGGTATACTTTCTGTTTCGCTTTTTCATAGTTTTCGCGCGTATGGTGATAATCCAGATGGGCGTCAAATACATTTAAAATCAGGCTGATTTCCGGTCTGAAAGCGTGTGTTCCCATCAGCTGAAACGAAGACAGTTCAGTAACGATCCATTCATCTCCATCAGCATGATAGGCAACCTCACTTGCGACTGTGCCGATGTTTCCGGCAATCAGTGCTTTTTGCGAGTCAGCTTTGAGCATTTCGTAAATTAGCGTTGTCGTGGTCGTTTTACCGTTCGATCCGGTAATCCCGATAAACTTGGCGCTGGTCAGGTAGTAAGCGAGCTCAATTTCCGTCCAAACCGGAATGCCTCTTTTCTCCGCTTCCTGAACCATAATATTTTCATAAGGAATTCCCGGGTTTTTGATCAGAATCGTGATTTGATGCTGATCGAACAGAGAAACTGGATGCTCTCCGCAAACAACTTCGATTCCTTTTTCAGAAAGCTTTTGTGCCGGTTCATTTTCTTCAAAAGGCTTTTGATCATTGACTGCAACATAAATGCCTTTTTCATGAAGAATGGAGGCCGCCGCATATCCGCTTTTCGCAAGCCCAAGGATTAAAAAATGCTGTTTCTGTAAAAATTGATCATTTTCCACTTATAACCACACCTCGATGTAAATTCCTAAAACGGCAAGCAAAAGTCCCGCAGCCCAAAACGTCACGACTACTCTCCATTCAGACCAGCCGACAAGCTCATAATGGTGATGAAGCGGACTCATTTTAAAGATTCGTTTACCTGTCGTTTTAAAGCTGATGACCTGCAAAATAACAGATAATGTCTCGATAACGAATACACCGCCGATGATAACCAGCAGGATCTCTAATTTCGTTAAAATGGCAATGGTAACGATGGCTCCTCCCAATGCAAGCGATCCCGTATCTCCCATAAAAACTTTGGCCGGATGAGCATTAAATACAAGGAAGCCCAGAACTGCACCGACAACGGCAACTGAGAAAATCGCTACGTCATATTGAGACTGATTCCATGCCAGAATGGCAAAGGCGCCAAAGGCAATCGCCGCAGTACCGGATAATAACCCGTCAAGGCCGTCAGTCAGGTTAACTGCGTTTGATCCGCCGACTAGCATAAAGAGCACAAGGATAAAGTAAGCCCAGCCAAGATCAAATGATAAGTCAGTTCCAGGAATGCGAATATCAGTCGCAAAATTGTAGTAATGGTACACGGCGTAAAATACAACTGCAATAATAATTTGTCCGATCAGCTTTTGCTTTGATGTCAACCCAAGATTGCGCTTCATGACAACCTTGATGTAATCATCTAAAAAGCCAAGCAAACCGTAGCCTAGCGTAACAAACAAAAGCAGCACCATTTCGGGGCTTATTTCTGAAAACTTCTGTGTCATAACAATTGTTGTCACTATGATAGAAAGTATGATCATGACCCCGCCCATTGTCGGTGTCCCTGATTTTTTCTGATGTGATTTCGGTCCTTCTTCTCTAATACTCTGGCCGAATTTTAATCTTCTTAAAAACGGAATAAGAATCGGAGAGAGCAGAACACTAATTAAAAACCCCATTAAAATTGTAAACAGAATGACTTGCTCAAGCATTGTCCTTTTCTCCTCCTGTTTCTTTCAAACGACATACGTAGTTATCATATTCATGATTTTTTTCCATATGAAAAATCTTTTCAAGCTCCATTATTCAGTAACATCTCTTTCCTATGAATTCGTCTTATTCTTATTGAGTTCAACAATGGCTCTCGCCGCTACTTCAGCATCATCAAAATCGAAAGTTTCATTTCCGATCTGCTGATAGGTTTCATGTCCTTTTCCGGCAATGAGGACAACGTCGCCTTTTTTGGCATTGGCAATTGCGAAAAAGATCGCCTGCTCGCGGTTTGCAATACTGTGATAGTATGCGTTCTCTACTCCAGCTTCCATATCTCTTAAAATCGCGCGAGGATCTTCGCTTCTCGGGTTATCTGACGTGAAAATCGGCTCGTCAGCCAGCTCCACAGCAATTTTAGCCATTTTCGGGCGCTTCGTCTTATCTCTGTCTCCTCCGCAGCCGACAACGACAAATAGCTTTCCTTCCGTCATATCTCTACATGTCTCCAGCACATTTTCAAGGCTGTCCGGTGTGTGCGCGTAGTCTACAATGACAGGAAACTCCTGCTGCTGATTGACCAATTCAAAACGTCCCCTTACACCATGCAATTCTTCAACAGCCTCAGTGATGATTTCAAACGGTATGCCTGCTGCAATACATGTCGCAACAGCGGCCAGCACGTTATACACATTAAATTGTCCGACGAGAGACATCGTGATGTGCTTCGTGCCTTTGTTTGTCACGAGATCAAAGCTTGTGCCCTGTGCAGTGATACTGATGTTCTTCGCCATCACATCAGCATCGTTTTTAATTCCATATGTAGAGATATGCGCCGCTGTTACCTTTTCAAAATAAGCGCTCGCCTCATCGTCAGCATTCAGGACGGCACGCTTTGGATGTTCGTGGTTGAAAGCTCCGCCAAGCTGGGAAAAGAGCAAGCTTTTTGCATGCCGGTACTCATCCATCGTTTTATGATAGTCCAGATGGTCCTGTGTTAAATTCGTAAACACGGCAATATCATAATCACAGCCATGGACGCGTCCTAAAGACAAAGCGTGGGAAGAAACCTCCATGATTGCAGTGTCAACGTGCTTGTCATTCATTTTCTTAAACGTTTTCTGCAGCGTGACGCTTTCCGGAGTCGTGTTTTTAACAGGAAGTGTTTCGTCTCCGATTTTCATGTACATTGTACCGATCAAGCCTGTGCGTTTTCCCGCTTTTTTCAGAATCTCATCGACCATGTGGGTCGTTGATGTTTTGCCGTTTGTCCCTGTTATCCCAATCAGCTGAAGCTTCTTCGTCGGCTGTCCGTAAAACGCATCAGACAAAACGCTGAGCGCGCGAAGTGACTGCCGGACAATAATAACAGGAACATTCACATCGACCTCTCTTTCTGCCACAATAGCCGCTGCGCCGTTTTCTACTGCTTTTTGCGCAAAATCGTGGCCATCCACCGTATACCCTTTTACACATACAAAAAGACTCCCTTTCTTTACTTCTCTGGAGTCCATCTCAATTGAAGTTATTTCAGGGTCTTGTGAGTCGTTTACAGAAGGTTCGGTTGTTAAGTATGTAAGCAGCTTTGTAAGTTTCATCGTATCAAACCTCTCAACATTCTAATTCGTTCTTTTTATCATTGAAGTCACATCAAATGATGTGGTAATGATTTTAAGCATACAGTTCATATTTTAGCGTAAATAAAAGGATACATCCAGCTAATCTTGAAAGTTATCAGCATTTTTTCTGCAATAAAAGAATAGGCAGCCCGAATCAATCGGCTGCCTCCTTTTCATCTTCTTCAGTCAAATACACGCGTATCTTTGAGCCTTCTTTTACTTTCGTTCCGGCAGCTGGCGATTGTTTAACGATTTTGCTCCCTTTCCCGGAAGCATCCACATTGAGATTCACCAATAGTGACTCAAGATCTGAGACAGACATCCCTACAACATTCGGAACTTCTATTGTTTTTGTGTCGTTCCATTGGTATTTTTTCTCGATTTGATTTTTCCGGGGCTTCACACCAAGTTCCGGCAGACTGTCTCTCATAATATTTCCGACAATAGGCGCTGCAACCGTTCCCCCAAATTGAATCGTGCCTTTCGGGTTATCCACCGCAACGTAGACGACTAGACTCGGATCATCAGCTGGCGCGAAACCGATAAATGATACAATATGGTTGTTTTCAAGGTATTTTCCATCTTTAACCTTTTGTGCAGTTCCCGTTTTTCCTCCGACACGATATCCTTCTACAAATGCATTGCGGCCGGTTCCTTCTGCGACGACGCTTTCTAGAGCATAGCGGATTTGTTTGGATGTTTCCTCAGAAATGACTTGTTTCTTTGCGATTGGTGATTGTTTTTTGACCGTTTTCTTCGTAACAGGATCGATCCATTCCTTTGCAATATAAGGTGTGTAGAGCGTTCCTCCGTTTACAGCGGCGGATACTGCTGCAACCTGCTGAATCGGCGTGACGGATACTCCCTGTCCGAAAGCCGTAGTTGCTTGCTCCACCGGGCCCACTCTCTCAAGCGGGAATAAGATGCCTGTTCCCTCGCCTTGGAGATCAATCCCCGTTTTTTGTCCAAAACCAAAGTCTTTGATATATTTGAAAAGCTTTTCCTTTCCTAAGCGCTCGCCTAATTCAACAAACCCTGGGTTGCAGGAGTTCTGCACAACTTCCAGATACGTCTGCAGCCCGTGCCCGCCTCTTTTCCAGCACCGCAGTCTCGCTCCGTCCACTTCCGCATGACCTTTATCATAAAATTGATCCCGTTTCAAATTTACTTTTTGCTCTTCAAGGGCTGCTGCAAGTGTAATAATTTTAAAGGTAGATCCCGGTTCATACGTGCTCCATACTGGCAGATTTCGATTGTAGACGGACGGATCAACAGATTGGTAATCAGCAGGGTCGAAATCAGGCCTGCTAGACATCCCCAAAATTTCTCCGTTTTTCGGATTCATGGCTACGGCAATCATGCCGTCCGGATGATATTTGGCCTCAGCGTTATCAAGCTCTCTTTCCATTATCGTCTGAACCTTTGAATCAACTGTCAGCTTCATATCAAGCCCATCCTTAGGCGGCGTATAGTCATCCGCTTCATCAGGCATCTTCTTCCCCTTGGCATCTGTATAAAACTTGACAGAACCTTTTTCCCCTTTTAAATCATCGTCGTAATAGGCTTCAAGTCCAAGGAGCCCTTGGTTGTCAATTCCTGCAAATCCAAGCACATGAGATAAAAAGCTGCCGAACGGGTAATGACGGATACTGTCCTCCGCAACATACACACCTTTTAAATCAAGCGCTTTGATTTCTTTCGCCTTCTCATTTGAAATTTTTCTCCCTTCAGGAGTGATCTTTTCGATTGACGCTTTTTTTGTCACATGTTTATATACTTTTTCTTCTGACATATTGAGCACCGCCGCAAGCTGCTTGCTCGTTTTCATCGGATTCTGAACTTGGCGCGGCACGACGAATACGGTCGGCGCACTTTTGTTTGTTGCGAGCTTCACACCATTCCGATCCAGTATCTCGCCTCTCTCCGGCTCAAACGGCAAGTTCCGGCTCCAGGAATCTTTCGCCAGCGAAGTCAGTTTTTCGCCCATCACAAACTGAACATACCCCAGCCTTGTATCAATGATCAGAAACACGATCACGCCAAAAAGCAAAACAAATAATAAACGTTTTCTAACCGTTACATTCGAGACGCGCAAGAGACCGTTCACTCCTTATTTAGGCTTGTTTCATTTTATGCCTGAAATTGGACAGGTAGAACGATGCTCCTCTGAAGGCATAAAAAAAGAAAGCCTGCATAACGCAGGCTTTCTTTTTAATCAGGATTTTTAAACTTAACCTTGATTACGGTTTTGTCTTTGATTTCTTTGTCTTTCTTAACACTTTGGCTGACAGCGTAGCCTTGCCCGTTTACTTCAATATGAATTCCCGCGAGCTCACCGTACTGAAGAACCTCTCTTCTCGACCAGCCTGTCATATCAGGCATTTTGATTTTGCCGCCCGTTTTCAGGAAGACCTTTTGATTGGTGAGAACTTCCTCATCCGCTTTCGGATACTGTTCTTTTACAGCGACATCACTGCCGATGACAATTGGTGTGAGATTCTCCTCTTTTGCTTTCTTTTGAGCAGCAGCTACCGTTTGATCTGTTAAATCAGGCATTGTCTGCGCTTTTGTTTCTTCCTTATCTGAGTCAGATTTTTCAGTTGGTTCAATGTTCAGGTAGTGCAGGCTGTTTTTCATTGTTGGGTTGAAGATTTCAGATACTGGTTCTGAACTGCTCTGTCCTGCTTTTAACTGCGGCTGCTGTACAGCAACATAAATTAAAAGCTCAGGATCATCTTTTGGTGCCATACCCATAAACGAAAAGATATAGTTATCTGTGCCGTCTAAATATCCGCCTTTACCGGCTATTTGCGCAGTACCTGTTTTCCCCGCAACATCAAAACCTTCGATTTTATAAGCTTGCCCTGTTCCGATCTTCGATGTAACGACTTCTCCCAATATATCCCGCACCTTTTTCGCAGTGCTTGCAGAAATCGGAGTTCCGGCTGATTCTGGCTTATTTTGATAGACGGTTTTATCTTTATCGGGATCAACGATATGGTCAATGACATAAGGTTTCATCATTTTGCCGTCATTCGCAATTGCCGTCGCGGCCTGAAGCTGCTGAATTGGTGTGACCGCAGACGCTTGTCCGTATGCAGTTGACGCCTTATCAAATTCATATTTAAAGTTGATTTTACTGGAGACTTCTCCTGGCAAATCAATACCTGTTTTCTGGTAAAAATTGAATTTGTGCAAATATTGATTGAGGCGGTCATATCCCAGCTTTTCTTTCGCAAGTTTCGCAAAAGCGACATTCGACGATCTTAGGACGCCGTCATGATAGGTTGTCGGACCCCAGCCAACACCGTTATTGTGGTCCCTAACAGGTGCTCCGCCAACTTCAAATGTCCCTGACTTATATTGTTCGTTCGCATTAAACACGTTTTCCTGCATCGCAGCAGCGAGTGTAAAGATCTTCATCGTGGATCCGGGTTCATACGCATATGAAATCAAATCATTATAGTAGTTTGTCACATCGCGCTTGTTCGGATCAAAGCTTGGTCGCTGTCCCATGGCAAGGACTTTGCCTGTTTTCGGATCGACGACTGCGGCCATGATTTTTTTCGGATTATACTTTTGCGCCACTTTTGTCATGCTGTCTTCCAAAAAGGTTTGAATTTTCTGGTCAATGGTTAAATATACATTGTCACCATTTTTTGGCGCTGTAATTTTATTTTTGCTGTTCGGGAGCTCCCAGCCGGATTTGTCGCTTTCATATGTCACATATCCGTCGCGCTCCTTCAAATACTTATCCAGCACTTTTTCTAATCCCATCGCGCCGGAAATTTCATTTGTTTCTTGATCAACCTCGGCATAGCCGATTAAATTGGATGCGAAAATACCATTTGGATAGTAGCGTTTTGTATCCCGCAAAAATGAAATGCCCGGGAGTTTCATTTTTTCAATTTTTTGCTTTTGTGAATACGTAATATCCCGGCCAGCTGAGCCAAACTCGACTTGTTTTGCATCTTTATTTAAGATATCAAGGATGTCGGCCTTGTCCAAGTTTATCACTTTAGACAATGCTTCCGCCGTTTTTTCTTTGTTTACAACATGCTGAGGATGCTTGACATCAGTGGTCATTTTTTTATCGAGAATCGCAATCAGTTTATACGTCGCTGTGTCCTCTGCAATGACTTTTCCTTTTCGGTCTAAAATCGAGCCGCGGCTCGCTTCGATGGTCCGTTTCTTTTCATGCTGCTCTGTCGCTTTCGTCGCAAGCACTTCGCCATTCGCTTTTCCGGTTATTTGAATATATGCCATTCTCCCCAGGATGACAAAGAAAAAGAGAGCGAAACAAATACTTAGAATCGCTGCTCCTCTATTCATAAATTTATTCTTTTTTGGCATTTGAATCATTCCTGTATGTTTTTCACTTTTTTATCTTTTAAATTCAAGCCGTTCTTTTTCGCAATGTCCATAATGCGCTGCGGTTTGCTTAAATCAGCAACGCTTTTTTCGAGGTCACCAATTTGCTTATTTTCGGATGAAATTTGCTCCTCAAGCTTTTGCACCTCAATATTGGTTTGATATGCCGCATACGCCTTCGATACGATCAAAAGCGATACGCTGAGCACCGCCGCAGCAAAGAGGACAAGAAGCACTTTTTCTCCGAGAGTAATGGAAGCCCTTTTCTTGACAATCACTTTTTTCTCAGGACTGATCGCATGCCGCTGCTGTTTCTCTGGTTGGTAAGCTAAATTGCTCATAGGCTGATGACCTCCTTTTAATTTTGCGTTCGCGTTTCGTTATTTTCTTTTTTCAGCAATCCGAAGCTTGGCAGAACGAGCCCGGTTGTTCTCTTCAAGCTCTTCTTGAGATGCCGTAATCGGTTTTCGTGTGATGAGCTTCAGCTCCGGTTCAAACTCTTCCGGTATAACAGGAAGCCCCGGAGGAAGTTCCGGAAGCGACGACTTTTCTTTAAAAGTGGTTTTGCAAATTCTGTCTTCTAGCGAGTGGAAGGTAATGACCGATACCCTGCCCCCTGGCTTCAGAACCTCAATTGCCTGCTCCAAAGCTTCTTCAAACACCCTAAGTTCATCGTTTACGGCAATTCTGATTGCCTGAAACACGCGTTTAGCGGGATGTCCGCCGCTCCTTCTCGCTGGAGCGGGAATCGCGTCTTTTATTAGATCGACCAGTTGGCCCGTAGTTTGAATAGGAGACTTCATTCTTGCCTCCTCAATTTTTCTGGCGATCTGTTTACTGAACTTCTCTTCTCCGTATTTAAAGAAAATACGGACGAGATCCTCATAGCGCCACTCATTAACGACTTCTTTCGCCGAAAGCGTAGCCGACTGGTCCATCCTCATGTCCAACGGTGCGTCATGATGGTAACTGAATCCGCGCTCCGGTGTATCCAGCTGCGGAGAGGACACCCCTAAATCAAATAAAATGCCGTCTACTTCTGTAATGCCTTGTTCATTCAAACATTCTTTTAAATACCTGAAATTGCTTTTAATCAGAATGAGCTGTCCTTTATAATCGGACAACACTTCTTTAGCATGCTGTAATGCCGTATCATCTTGGTCAAAAGCGATTAAACGCCCCTTCTCGGATAACTGCTGCAATAAGTATGTACTATGCCCAGCTCCGCCGAGTGTGCAGTCTACATATGTACCGTCTGGTTTAATATTAAGTCCGTCTACGGTTTCACGAAGAAGTACTGTCTTGTGTTGAAACATATTGTGTTGGTCCCACCTTTTATCAGGATGAATTGAAATTGTTTTTAGAGTGTTATACACGAAGAATCATTATATATCAAACCCAATCATGTTTTCAGCAATTTCAGCAAATGAATCTTCTTGCTCTTCTGTGTATTGTTCCCAAATTACTTTACTCCACAATTCAATTCGATTAGAAACCCCGATAACAACACATTCTTTTTCCAGTTTGGCGTAATTCAATAGAGATGATGCGATATTTACCCTGCCTTGCTTGTCCAGCTCGCATTCAGTCGCCCCTGAAAAGAAGAAACGGGTAAACGCGCGGGCATCTTTCTTTGTGAGAGGAAGAGCTTTTAGTTTTTCTTCAATTTGTTTCCATTCGTGCATAGGGTAGCCGAAGAGACATTGGTCAAGTCCTCTAGTCAGCACAAATTGCTCACCTAGGCCTTCTCTGAATTTAGCGGGTACGATCATGCGGCCTTTCGCATCGATGGTATGCTGATATTCACCCATAAACATGATCTCTTGCCCCACTTTCTCTCCTTAACTCACCACTATTCACCACTTCGCTCCACAACTTCATTTTACACTGTTTACCCATAAAAAAAAACCCTGAACTAGTCAGGGTTCTTTAAAACTTTATTTCAAAGTTTGACAACTTGATGTTGATTTTGAAAAGAAAATGGCAGATTCTTGAATGTCGTGAAGAATTTTGGACCGTACCTGTTCAAATAATACATGATATTCCAAATCCGTTCTTGCGGCGCAAGAAGCGGCTTAATGCTATTTTGAATTCTTTCATAATCCTTCAAGACGTAGCCTTCTTTTTCTTCAATTCGCTTCGTCACCGTGCGCTCTAAGAATTGAAGCTGATCCTGAATAAAAGCGGCATTTTTCAGGAGTAAAGGTTCCATGCTTTGATCAACCTTTAACGCCTCCTGCCTGACCGTCTTGTGAATCGCTTCAATTTGGCTTTTCGCCTGATCCATCACCGCCGTAAACTCTTCCGGAATCTGGCGCTCGAAGTATGTCTCTCTTTGATTCTCCGTACCGCGTTCAATCGCGTCTTGTAACGAGATATTCCGTTCAGCCAGTTTTTTCTCAATATGCCGCTCAAGTATCGTAATGTTCAGCCTTGGCATGACAGGAGGCATTTTGAAGCCCATCACCGCAAAAGCCTGTTTGAGCTCGCCCCAATAATTGATTTCTCCAGGCCCTGCAATAAATGCTAAAGTCGGAATGAGAAATTCCTGCATTAACGGCCTCGTTACAACATTGTTGCTGAAACGCTCTGGATGTTCTTCCATATGTGTATGAAGTTCATCCATCGTCCATCCTAGATCAAGCTCTTTGATGACAAATCGGCCGTTATCTTTTTCAATTAAAAAACGCTCTTCTTCGTATTCATAAAACAGATTCGCCTGCTCTTTTCCGGACTCGATAATCGGTTTGTAGCCTGCTTGACGCATGAAGGCCTGCTGATCTGATACAGCCCGGGCGAGTTCATCATTTTCTCGAAGAATCTTTTGGAACATGGCCGTTTCCAGCTTTTTAATCCCCGGATCTCCAGAATTTAATAAAACTAAGCCCTCTTCTTGGAACAAATCCGCGATCAGCAGTTCAAAGAAGTCAGTAAACGTAACAGATTCCCTTAAACATCGTTTCACATTGTCGAGAAGTGTATTCGTATGGTCTGTTTCTTCAAAAGCGGCAAAAACATCATCTATCCACGCGGCACACTTTTCCTGATCAAGCGATGTACTCGCTGCTGATGATTTCTTCCAATAAGACTGAGGCAGCTTTTTTTTCACAGGCCCATTCTCTTCAGATGTGTGAACAAAATTAATCTCATCCAAATCGTGGTCTTCTCCAGCCACCCAGAAGATTGGTATGACAGGCACTTGCAGTTCCTTTTCTTGTTGCTTTGCTAAAACAATGATTGAAATGATTTTATGTATGGTGTAAAGCGGTCCTGTTAAAAGTCCTGCCTGCTGTCCGCCGACTACAGCGGCACTTGACGGGTCCTTCAGCTTCTCAATAGCAAACTGCATCGCACTTGAACCGAATTTATTATGGTAAGAGGTTAAGTACGCCGCCAATTCCTCTCTTGCGAAAAACCGGGAAGATAAGTCTTCCAGTCTTTCTCGCCACATGTCCTTATGATGAATACTGTAATCAAAAAAAGAAGACATTTCTTCTTTGCCATCTATATAGTGCTGTACAAACACATTCTGATTTTTGATGGAAAGTTCAGTTAGCTGCATCTTCTAGAACTTCCTTTCTCCAATAAATAGTTAGTGATCCGAAATGAGTATAGCATGTTACCGAAAAAGCTCAAAAGACTTTGTTTGTATTTCGCTCCAATGCTTTGATGCTGCCATATAAAAACTCTAGGTGGACGGCATCAAGACCTTGAAGACTTGCTTCCTTCAATAAGTATCCGATAATGGCATCAGCTTCCGTCTGCCGGCCTCCAATGACGTCAACCAGCATTGATGAACGATTCTCTTTCGTTTGCCCACAAACGGCCTGAACCCGCTCCCAAGCCTTTTCTTCGTTTTCAAGTTTTAAAATGCGGCATGCCTCCTGAAATACCAGCTTCATAAAAGCCAGATAAGCTGGCGTTGTCAGCAGTTCTCCATTTTTTACCTGCAATAACGCAGTTAAAGGATTAACACACGCATTTACAATCAGCTTGCCCGTCAGCAGACGGTACCAATCCGTCTCATAATAAATCGGAAAATCCGAATGGTTATGCTGAAACAAGATGTTCAGCCGGTCTGGTTCAGCATCGTCGAACGCGCTCCATTTTATCGCACCTAGGCCTGTATGATCAACAGCTGTATCCGATTTTCTTACAGCTCCGTGCTCAACGATTCCAACATAAATGGAATGGCCAACGTGCCAGTCTTTTAGGTCGTGGATATGCCCCATGCCGTTTTGCAAAAATAATATATTCGTCTTCCCGATCCGTTCAAGCGACGAAAAAACAGATTGAAGCTGATGCTGCTTCACTGTCACGACAAGCAGGTCAAAGTCCGAATTGATACTCGTGTCCGCACTGCAATCAGCCCTGAATTCCTCCCCGCCTTTATAAAGCCGGATTCCTTCAGACTGAATGGCCGCAGCCTGTTCTTGCCGCCTCGTCACAACAGTCACGTCGTGATAAAGTGACAAATAATAGGCGCATAAAAGACCGACGGAGCCTCCGCCGATAATTCCAATTTTCATGATGTCACACCCAATTTAGCATTTACGTATTATCATAGCAGAAGTAAGAAGAAATTACTTCTCAAAGATCCCATGTGCTTAAAATTAAAGTTTAAATATTTGGATTTTTTAAATAAAGCGTTTACAATATATGTAGAAACAACAAAGGGGGAGATTTGTTTGACAAAGGTAGAACGTCTGCTTATCAACTATAAAACGCTGGAAGAATTCAAGAAATTCAAAGAATACGGCATTCAGGAGCTTTCAATGCTTGAAGAACTTCAGGATAATATTATTGAAAATGACAGCACCTCGCCTTTTTACGGGATTTATTTTGGCGATAAACTTGTAGCACGAATGAGTCTGTATCAAGTTAACGGCAAATCGAATCCCTATTTTGACAACCGCCAGGATTATTTGGAGCTGTGGAAGCTTGAGGTTCTTCCGGGCTACCAGAACAGGGGATACGGAAGAGCCTTGGTTGAATTTGCAAAATCATTCAAAATGCCGATCCGAACAAATCCGCGAATGAAATCAGCGGAATTTTGGAACAAAATGAACTTTAAAACTGTTAAGTATGATATGGCGCGGGACAAAGGGGAAAACCCGCTCATCTGGCATCCTGATATGGACCATGAAATGACACCGGGAGAGTCTGCATAGAAATCAAAACAACCGGCCTATTCTTACTATAGGGCCGGTTCATTTCAGGCGTTTCTTTACGTTTCTTGAGCCGCTTTTTTCATTCTTCCGTCTTCCTTCGAAACAACCATTTTTCTGGCCCGATCCATGATATCGATCAGTGCCTTGTAATCCTCTTCTGTCATCTCTAGCTGATTCCGCAATGTCTGATTTTCACTCCGCAAATCCTCAAGCTCTTTTTGCAGCGATTGGATTTGCTCCCTCAATTTTTCCCTTTCAAGCTGAAATTCTTGTGCAGACGGTGCTTCTTTGAATTGTTCGAGAAATTGAATGACATCCTGAATGGACAAATCTCGTTTTCCTTCTGACGATGCCGAGGCAGTCTGCTTCATGGAATTCGGCATATTGACCGAATGAACGCCGATTTGCTTTCTCAGTTCTTTCCTTTGCTTTTTTGCAAGCTCTATACCTGACTGGTATTGTTTTCTCACATACGAGTTCCACCTGAAACCACAGGCTGCCGCGGTTCTGGTCAGCGCCCTTCCAACCTCCTCAAAGGCTGAAAGCTGTGTTCCTCCCTCTCGAATATGACGAAGCACCACTTCTGCCAGCAGTAAATCCTCATCCTGAGTCCAAGCATCTTGTCTTGTAATGGTCAAATTCAATCTCCCTCCATGTCAGCTTATTTATCTCATACATATGCCGGTAATAGATTAGATAGACTATTTGCACTCACAAATTTTCCGCAAGCTGACAGGAAGAGAAAAAGAAAAAGCGCAGGGCTTTCACCCCGCGCTTTTCTTATTAGTTACTTTTTACATTTATGTCTTTGCCGTTGTATGATCCGCATGCTTTGCATACACGGTGAGACAACTTCATCTCTCCGCATGACGGACATTCTGTCATACCAGGTACATTAAGTTTGAAATGTGTACGGCGCAATCTTTTCTTCATTTTAGAAGTTCTTCTAAAAGGTACAGCCATTATTCCCACCTCCTTAAAGAGTTAAGATTCATCATCTTGTTTTAAGAGCTTTTCAAGGGCTGCAAGTCTCGGATCAACTTGATTCTTCTTGTCTTCTTCCGAAATGACTTGCCAATCCTTTCCTTCTTGAGGAGCAGCTCCTTTTTCTTGTTCAGATTCACAAAAGATTTGCATAGGGATTTCTAAAAGAATTTCTTCTTTCACGATCGGAGTTAAGTCGATAGTATCGTCCTCAACAATGTGAACGTCATCATCTTCTATATCATCCGTGTGATGAAATATAAACAGTTCTTTTGTTGAAATTTCAAATGGATACGGGACATCAACGAGTGTTCTTGAGCATGGCAAAATCATTTCGCCTGAAATTGTAAAATCAAACGAAACCTGTTTGGATTTGATATCCGCTCTGCCCTTCACCCGGACGGGAGAAATGCGGCGAATGTCAGAATTCAGCTTTGTCAGCTCATTTAACTCAACTGTTTCATCAAATTCAAAACTTTGTTTTGGCATTTGATGCAGCTGATAAATCGTCCATTTCATTTGTATCACCTCAGGAAAGCAACAAACATGATTATAGCTTTTAAGATTGTTTTTGTCAATATTTTTTCTTTACAGCATAATGCTGCCATTGAAGTATCGTTGACAGCGGAAAATGCTATGCATACACTTAAAACAAAAATAAGGCGTAAGAGTTTTCATTTGCAAATGTACCATACGTTTTTAAACATAGCAAGAAAGGCGGAAAAAATATGAAAGCTGTCGGATTGGTGGTTGAATATAATCCCTTTCATAACGGTCACCTTTATCATGCCCAAACAGCAAAGCGGCAAACCGGATGTGACACGGCTGTCGCGGTCATGAGCGGGCATTTTTTACAGCGCGGGGAACCCGCTGTTGTATCAAAATGGGCCCGAACAAAAATGGCCCTGCAAAGCGGAGTTGACCTCGTTATTGAGCTGCCTTATCTTTATGCCGTGCAAAAAGCAGACATTTTTGCACGCGGCAGTGTTTCCATCCTGAACGAACTTGAATGTGAGGCGCTGTTTTTCGGGAGTGAAAATGGGGATATCAAGCCTTTTTTAGAAACAGCACAGCTTATTGATGAGCATAAACATATATTGAATGACCGAATTAAAGAAGAACTTAAAAAGGGGGCCAGTTACCCAGCAGCGGCGGCTAGCGCCTTCAGCTCCATTTTGCATTCTGAAAGTGCACTTGACTTGTCAAAACCAAATAACATTTTGGGATACCAGTATGTGACCTCGATTCTAACCGGGGGATATCCTATGAAACCTTATACTACGGCACGGATCTCTTCGGACTATCATGATGCCGATCTCCCTGAAGGCGAAAACCATATCGCAAGCGCTACAAGCATCAGAAAAGCAATTACTGGCCAGAATCTCGAAGCCTGCCTTCGTTTTCTCCCTGCTGCATCTGCACGTGAATTAGCAGCTTACCGCAAATCTTTCGGATTGTGGCATACACCTGAGAGCTACTTTTCTTACTTAAAATACAGCCTTTCAACTGTAACAGCACAGGAATTACAGCAAGTATACGAGGTGGAGGAAGGTTTAGAGCACAGAATTCTTCGTTCGATCAGAAAATCCCGCTCCTATCAGGAATTTATGGAGCTGCTGAAAACAAAGCGCTATACGTGGACAAGGCTCCAGCGGATGAATACGCACATTTTAACCAGAACAAAAAAACAGGATATGCAAAAGCTGCTTGACGATGATAAGGTGCCGTATATCAGGCTTCTCGGCATGACGAAAAAAGGACAGGCTTATTTATCCGAAAAGAAAAAAGCACTGTCTGTTCCGCTTGTCAGCAAACTGTCCTCTTTCTCCCATCCAGCTCTCGATCTGGACGTAAAAGCAAGCAGGATTTACAGCCTGCCGATAGAAGAGCCGCTGAGAACTGAGTTTGACCTGCAGGAATACGGACATGCACCGATTCGATATGACGAAGCTGAACAACACTTTTTAAATGTATAGAAAAAGCACCTGAGAATCAGGTGCTTTTCGCTTTCAGCTTATTCAAATAATCAATCGCATCCTGCATGGTATCTACAGGCACAATCTTCATATCTGAATCAATATCTTTTGCTGTTTTTACTGCGTTCTTATAATCGGAATTGCTGGCGCCGTTTTGATTTGGCGCGAAGAAAATGTCTTTTCCGGCTTTGTCTGCGGCGACGACTTTTTGATCAATGCCGCCGATCGGGCCTACTTTTCCGTCAACATCAATCGTACCTGTTCCGGCAATATCGTAGCCTTTTGTTTCGTCTGGTTTTGTCAGCTGATTATAGATTTCAAGAGACATCATTAACCCTGCTGACGGGCCGCCAATATTTTCGATTTCAAAATCAATATCAGGCTCTACCTTCACGTTTCTGTCTGTATAAAGCGAAACTCCGATTCCTGCCCGATCCGGCTCATCAGGAAATTGTTTTAACGTAAGGGTGACACGCTTTTCTTTTTCTTCTCTTTCGATCTTTAACGTGACTTTATCTCCCGCTTTTTTGCTGCTGATATAATCAATCAGCTTTTCAGCAGACTGATAGTTTTTGCCGTCTGCGCTGATGATTTTATCACCGACTTCTATTTTCCCTTTTGCCGGCATGTTTTCTACAACTGAGCTTGCGTATATGCCGTTAAAGGAATAGCTGACTTTTTTCCCTGCCTTTTGATAGGCGGCTATAACCGCATTTTCTTGCGAGCTTTTCATCATTTGGAGCTGTCTTTTCATATACTCCTTATCTGACTCGCCTTCCTCCTTAATGCTCTCATCAGGAACAATTTCATAATAAGGGTGCATCTTTGCCCACACATATGTAAACGGATTAGCCGGTCCCACTTTGACAGTCATTAAGGACAGGCTTCCTTTTTCCGGGTAGCCTCCCTCCACTTTTATCAATGAAGCAAGCTTTGTCGCTTCTCCCGGTTTTGTAATATAGTATGGAAGTTTTATAAATGATAAAACGGCGATCAGTATGAGGATGACGAGCATCCAGCTAAAATGTTTTTTACGTAGCAAATTATGAGCCCTCCCAATTCTCTATTTCTTTTCTTATCTTGCTGATCATTCGGTTTGTCGCCTCTTCGCCTGCCGATATCATTTCTTCAATATTGGCAAACGAGCTTGAGCTGTATGTTTCAAGGGAAGGGCGAATCATGATATCTGCGGCAATTGTTTGATGCCGCACTAATTCATTTTGCAGTATATCCATACTTTGCATAATCACATCAAAAATATGCACTGCTGTTTCAGTTTTTCGAACCCTGGAAACATCCGAAGCGATGATAATATCAGCTCCCATGTCTTTCACAACAGAAACCGGAATTCGATCGACGACCGCGCCGTCTACAAGAAGGCGTCCGTCCAGCCGCTGCGGAATAAAGATACCCGGGATGCTGATGCTGGCCCTCACTGCATCTGACACTGATCCTTTTCGGAACACAATCTTTTCTCCCGTCTGTAGATCACACGCAACAATGCCCAGCGGGATTTGGAGCTCTTCAATCGGTTTTCCGAATGTATAAGCATGCACAAGCTGTCTGACGCGGTCACCTTTTAAAAAACCGAGTTTCGGAACCGTATAATCAGCATAAAGCCTTCGTTTAAAGGCTTTGGCTACTTTTTTCATCGTTGCCACGTCATGTCCGGCGGCATAAAAACTGCCCACCAAAGCGCCCATGCTGCTTCCTGCAATCATATCCACTTCAATTTGGTGCTTATGTAAACTGGAAAGCACACCGAGATGAGCGAGCCCTCTGGCCCCTCCCGATCCTAACGCTAACCCGATTTTAGGTTTGGCCAAAGCGTTAACCTCCTGCCTGAATTCCCTGTATACCGAATTCTATGGTCTAAACTGAACCCCTATGCTCGTATATTAGTACAAAGAATCAAGAGGACAGGTACTGCTTGGCCGTTTTACATCATACATTATTTTATCATGATATACATGTCATTGGGCATTTTTAGCATCGGGGAGGTAAGAATGAACTTGTCGAAGATTAATACACTTTTGATTGCCTCGTTTTTTCTTTTTTTAACAGCGACTGTCATCTCACATCCACAGGCCTCATTCGAAGCCTCTAAAACCGGGCTGTCTATGTGGTGGGAGGTTGTGTTTCCGTCATTGCTGCCATTTTTTATTCTGTCCGAACTCTTAATCGGCTTTGGCATTGTGCGATTTGTCGGTGTTTTGCTTGAGCCTTTTATGCGGCCGATCTTTCGCGTGCCGGGTGTCGGCGGCTTCGTTCTTGCTATGGGAATGGCATCAGGAAACCCAGCGGGCGCAAAACTCACTGCCCGTCTGCGGCAGGAAAATCAGATTTCAAGAGTAGAGGCAGAACGGCTCGCGTCGTTTACCAATTCTTCAAACCCGCTCTTTATTTTCGGCGCTGTTGCCGTCGGTTTCTTTCAAAACGCGTCACTAGGCATTTTATTAGCTTCTGCACACTATTTGGGGAATCTGGCTGTCGGTTTAACAATGCGTTCCTATGGCCGCAAGGAAGAGCAGCACCTCAGAAGAAAGAAAACGATACCTTTCCCTTCAGTCAAAGATGCTTTACACGCTCTTCATACCGCCAGACTTGCAGAAAAACGGCCCTTGGGTAAAATTTTAGGCGACGCCGTGACGTCTTCTGTTCAAACGCTTCTTATGGTAGGCGGCTTTATTATTTTATTTTCTGTCTTCAATCGGCTGTTGTCAGTGGTCCAGCTGACTGATGTTTTGTCTGTTTTCACAAAAGGAGCACTGACTTTGTTTCAGCTTCCGACTCAATTGGACATTCCGCTTTTATCAGGGATGTTTGAAATTACATTAGGCAGCAAGCTTGTCAGCGAGACAGATGTTTCTCTTCTGCAAAAAGCCATTATCGTCAGCTTTATTCTCGGGTTTAGCGGCTTTTCCGTACAAGCTCAGGTGGCAGGTATTTTATCGGAAACCGACATTCGATTTAAACCATTCTTTATCGCACGTTTGCTGCAGGGCGTTTATGCCGCTGTCTTCGTCATGCTTTTATGGAAACCACTTTACACGGCATGGGATGATTCATATCAATATGTATTTAAATCTCTTAACAGCAGTGAAATGCCAACCGCCTTCATAAACGGCTGGAATCTGCTTGTGCAGATCGGACCTGCTGTCACACTATGCGCGCTGTTTACGTACATTATTATTTTTTCTTACAGACTGACAAACGGAACAAAAAAAGGATGAGTGAAAACCTCATCCTTGTCTGAATTTTTGCTGAAGCGCCAGCTCTACTTCCGGCGGTACAAACTCTGATACCGAGCCGTTGTATCTCGCCACTTCTTTAACGATACTTGAACTTAGAAACGAATATTGATTGTTTGTCATCATAAAAAACGTCTCAATGGATTCATCAAGCACACGGTTTACTGATGTCCCCTGCATCTCGTATTCAAAATCAGATACAGCTCTCAAGCCTCTTAAAATCGCTTTCGCATTTTTTCTTTTTGCATAATCAATTAACAGGCCTTGCGATGTTTCAACTGTTATGTTCGGAATGTCTTTTGTCACTTCTCTCAGAAGCTCACACCGTTCTTCCACACTGAACAAAGGCTTTTTTGAAGAATTATTCAGCACACATACATACACTTGTTCAAAAATATGCGCCCCGCGTTTGATGATGTCCAAATGCCCGTAGGTCACCGGATCAAAACTGCCGGGACAGACAGCTATACTCGCCACCTCACTACCCCCTCTTTTTATAAATCGCCACACCTGTTAACCCATAGGTTTCTTTTCTTGTCATCACAAGATCTCCTACGGTTTCGGGAAGCTCGACCTCTCTGTCATGCTCAGCGACGATAAAGCCGTCTTCTTCCAGCATTTGATATTCGTCAATCATCGTTAAAAGCACGTTCAGCTTTTGTTCCTTATACGGCGGATCGAGAAAAATTCCGCGAAAGCCGGTTTCTCTTTTAGCAGCAGCGTGCAAAGCACGTTCCGCATCATTGCGGTATACCTGTGCTTGTTTTGTAAGCTCCAGCGTTTTCAAATTAGATTTTACCGTTTGAATCGCTTTAAAATCACGGTCAACGAATATACAATGCTCAAACCCGCGTGAAAGCGCTTCGATTCCAAGACCTCCGCTCCCTGCGAATAAGTCAAGTCCCCTGCCCCCGTCAAAATAAGGGCCGATCATATTGAAAATGGATTCCTTCACTTTGTCGGTTGTCGGTCTTGTTGATGTTCCGGGTACAGCCTTTAGTGAACGGCCTTTTTTTGATCCAGAAATTACTCTCATGTTCCACACCACTTTTTCTAAAAGCTATTTTGTTTCTTTATTCGGCCGGACGCCGCTATGTACATAGAAAAAAATCAATCCTATCTTAACATAAAGCATTCTTCCAAACAATGAACGCTAATCTTGATAAACAGGTGTATAGGCAGCATGATCCTTGTCCATACTATAAGCAACAGCATCTAGAGGATGTTGTTGCCAACCGCGGAGAAGACTTACGTTTCCCCATAAGTTCTTCCTCCGGTTTCTCCTCTCCCTTTGCCTTCTCCTTAACATATTAAGGAATAGAAGGACCCCGCAGATGCCTGCGGGGATTTTTTTATAGCTATATGCCGATTTTATAATCGTATTCTTTTGCCTTATCAAGCTTTGACTCGAATTCCAATTTTAAAAACGGTTTATAAGAAGGCTCCACTTTTTTCACAAATGAGTAAGACGCAATCTTGTCCATTGTTTTTTCAATTTGGTTCATATCACAGTATAGTACGACATATTTTAATCGTTTTGATACATAGTGCACATTCCCGAACTTCCTCAGCATTTTGCTCTGCTTTAGGGAGTGCAGATACACAACCATGCCCTGGCGCCTATTCTCCAATACAATCACCTGCCTGTTTTCTCTTATATGTAAAAGACGAGACGGCCAGTCTCGTCAGGACACTTTACATCCGCAGCTTCCGCCTGAACCGCAGCCGCCTCCGCATGAAGACAAACCGTCAAAATAAGGGTTCCCAGTCGGAACTTTCACATGCTCCGAAACAGCTGTCCCAATCTCAACGCTGACCTCATCAAGAATGGACTGGAGCTCATTTTCAGCTCTCTTGAAGTCAGCCACCTTGTCGTTCAGGTCCAGCTCACGTTTGATCTCCCTCATTTTCCGGGATATTTCTCTATAGTCAGGATGATATTTGCCAAAACGCTGTACATCCTCATACTGCTCTTTTATTTTGATAAAAGAACGAATAATCCGACCTGCCTCTTCATCTTCCTGGAGACGCTTGTAACAATTGCGGTAGTTCTCAGCCGTCTCCGACTGCAGAATCATCTCGGCAAGCTGCTGAGCTTCACTTTGAAGCCGCACGGATTCCATCGTCGCATACATAACATGCACCTCCAGTTGTTAGTTTACCATGAAACCAGCCAATTGGAAAATGCTTAACCGCAGCCGCCAACAAAACCTTATGACCGCATGAAAAAAGACCCTTTTTCAGGGTCTTTTAATCTTTTGTCCGCATCGCTTGAAACATTTGCATCATCATTTGCGCCATTTGAATCCCGTTCGTAAACTGATTCACCCGATGCGGAATGGTTTTTTCATAAAAATTCATCATTTCAAGCTGAAAGGAGGACAGATCATCCGGTTTTCTTGAAAGCCTGCGGTACCATATCGGCTGTTCTCTGATGAATCGTTTCCGTTCTTCGTTTGCTAAAATATATTCCTGAACCTCTTTGCGCATATGAGCTCCCCTTTTTTAATCCTTTCGAAAAGAAAAAGGATGCTGTCCAGAACCTGGCTGAGAATGCTTCTGTCCGCTTCCGGAAAATGTATTAAGAAGGCTTTGCAACGATGAGATCGACTGGCTCATTTTATTGATTTGTTCGTTCATTTGATTGACATCCATCTTTTTCACCGCTGTCACCATTTTCGAGACAAAATCATTTTTTTGCGGTGTTTCAGGCACAGCTTCAGCAGCTGCTTCCGGTTCCCGATACGGATCCCAAATCGGGTCGCTCTCCCCGAAGAGGACCCAATTTTCATATACGTCCTGCCAGCTTCTTTGTTCTTTGCGCACTTCTTTTATCAGCTTGGGATGCTTTTTGACGAATTGTTTAAAGTCATTGATTGAATGATTGGCATGTTGATTCGCCACAATCCTCACCCCCTCCGAAAATCGTTACCTACTACAATGTATCGTTTTGTCGGGCATTGTGTTCGCCTATATTCATTCCCAAATGAATTTTAACCGATATCCCTATACACTGGTGAAAAAGCCTGACTGAAGGAATTGGAAACGGCCTTATCTGTAAGCTATCAGCACATTCATTCAGACCAGTTTGTATGGAAATAGAAAAAGCCGGGACCATTCGTCCGCGGCTTTCATTACCATCGTTTAATAAAATTTTGGGTGTAATATTTTCGTTCTACTCCGACTCCAAGATGCGTATAATCTGAATTCAGAAGCGCTTTTCGATGGCCTTCGCTATTCAGCCAGCCTTCTACAGCGGCCGGACCGTCCACATAATTGTATGCGATATTTTCTCCCGCTTGCTGAAAGTCAACATGCCCTTCTTCTAAGCGGTCTTTCAGCGTGCCGTATTTTTTGGAGACATGGGAGAAATAATTATTTTCTTTCATATCCTCACTATGTCCGAAGGCCACTTCCGCCGTCGGCTGATCCCACTCAAGCTTTGCAAGCCCATGTTTAACACGTATGACATTCGTCAAATCAAGTATTTGCTTTTCGCTCGTCGTTTGGATCTTTTTCCATTTCTCATCTGAAACGGCTTTCGGTTTAATTAATTCCCCGCGGTACACTACCTCATAAGGTCTTTGCTTTACAAAGGTCTGCGCATCAAACGCCCTAATGCTGGATAGCTTCCCCTCAAATTTGTCCATATACAGCTGGACATACATCTTTCCTACCTTTACAGTCGGTCTTGTATTGATATCTTCTTCAGAAAATTCAAACCGATAGGAATTTCCTTTATACTCTACATTCACAAATGGTGCCACCTGGGTGGTCTTGAATACATCGCCAGTTGATTCTCCAATTTTGAAAGGCTTGGCGTTAATATCATTACCCGACGCGAATAATGTGACCACTTTATTGTTTAATACCCCGATTTGGATATATTGATCCTTACCTTGATTGTATACCCACCAATCGTAATCATAAGCCGAAGGGTCAATACGTTCAGGTTCCCCAAGCTTTTTCGTTACTTCATCGGCGGGCTTGCCTATGAAGGACAATAACCCTGAAGTCGGCATATGTATTCGTTTGCCGCTTTGCGCTTCCTCATTCGACACCTGAGGCTCGCTGTCATTTGATTTCTTTTCAGGAACAGATCCATATTGAATAAACAGAACATAAGTTCCGCAGATAATCAAAAGGATAACCATTGCTCTCAATATATTTTTCAATCTATCACCCCCGTGGCGATTCACAATCTCTTGTTTACATCCCATTACAATACAGCCTATTTAACATGTCAAAGATTTATGTGTTAATGAAAAAAGCCTTCTTCTCTATTATCACCTTCGGAAATATCCGATAAGGCGCTGCCGGCACGTTCATTCGTTTGCTCAGATAAAGAAAGATCACCAAGCGTGACAATTCCAGTCAGTTTTTTATTTTTTGTAACTGGTATCCTTCTGAGCTGATGCGATGCCATCAAATGAAGAACCTCATCGACTGAAGCATCTTCCTCCACACTGACAGGTTTTTCAGTCATCGCGTCAGTGATTTTTTGCGAGTTCGGTTTTTTGATGGCGATTCCTCTTAATACGAGATCGCGGTCGGTTACGATGCCGACCAATGTTTCCCCGTCCTCATCAACTACCGGAATCGCTCCTACATTTGCGTCCTTCATCTTTACTGCAGCTTCATATACATTATCTAATACCGTGCAATATTGCAAGTCGGCTGTCATCAGATCTTTTATTTTTGTCATCCGTTTAACCTCCTTTAGTCTAGTGCTATTGTCGTCAAAATTTAATTTTTGCATACTTTCAAAAGAAGAAGATTCATTGAAAGTTTAACGCTTTCATACTATGATTGTCAGGAAAGGTAATTTTTATAAGGAGGGGTCAGTGTTGAAGTTTACTGAAAGCGGACTTGAAGGGGTTAAGGCTGAGCTCAGCTGGCTAGACGACTTAATGGAAAGCAAAGGTCTTATCAGAGCGGGTCAATGGGATTACGAGAGAGTCACCTATGACAAGAAGTTTTCGACGATTGAGGGTACGTTTTACCTGCGGATACAAGGTATTGCGGCAGAAGGCGATGTCGGAAGCGGGCGCGCCGTGATTCAATTAATGTCCCCTCTCCTAGGAAAGCATTACTACCCTCATGGAGTAGAATATGGAGAAACGGAAGAGTTTCCCGTACAGGTTGTGACAAAAAGCAAGGCACTGATTCAGGACATAGCCAACATGTTAAAAACAGTTCAAATGTAACGAAAAGGTACAGCATATTTCGCTGTACCTTTTATGATATCGTCTGCTGAATATACGGCGGCTCCTCCTGCCCGTCCTTTTCCCTTTCTTTCTTCACCCATTGGAAAAAAATAATGGCCAAAAAAGTACCGTACACAATTTCCTGAATGATTTTCATCATGACTGCTCCGAGCTGCTGATCCTCTAACAAAGGCAGTGTATTCAACATCTCTGGCCCTGTTAATGGGACCTGCCCCATCATATCCGCTGGCACGCAAAGCCTCATTGCCTCAGCCCATAAAGCCGGATCTGTATAGGTGGCGTATAACGGTTCACCGCTGAACATGATCAAGGCGCAAGCAGGTGTGAGCAGCATACCGTCCGCCATAATATAACCCAGCTTCATCAAGCCGCTGAGCTGCCGTAGACGCTCAACCTTATGAACAAGCGGCCACCACATGAAGAACGCAAGCACAAAGATAAGCCAAGTGATTAATGTATGGTAAAACGGATCCGTTTTGACAGTATCAAATATAAGCGGTACATGATATAAAGAAAAAATGCCGTTAAACAAAAGCAAAGCAATTAAAGGCGTCGTAAAAAAGGAAAAAAACGGTTTGATTGAAGGCCTGAAAATGATTTTTTCCCAGAGCCATGCAGGAATTCCCGCGATTAACAGCGGCGGGACAACCAAATACAGGACGGCCATCTGCACCATATGTGCGCTGAACATAATATGTCCGAGCAGATCAACCGGGCTTCCCTCGGCTGCATATAAAAACAGCATCGCCGACAGAAAGCATACCATCTCTTTACCAGTTATTCGATTTGGCTTTGAAGACATTCGCCTGTAAAAATAGAGATAAAGCGCCGTAATGCCTAACAGGATACAAAAAAGATAAGGGCTCCACATCGCGCGAAACCCAAATATCTCCAACTGATTCATTTCTTCACCTCCGGCGGCTGTTCAAATTACCACCATATAATTGTCACAAACGCAAGCACAGTGATAAACGCGACAAACACCCCTGAATACAAAAACAGTGCCGGCGCCTCATGCCCTTTCTGATTCATATGCATGAAATAATACAGCTGAAAGATGACTTGAATTGCAGCTAGCAAAATAATGAAAGGAATCGTAAACCAGCTGCCGACACCGTCCGTGGCCACAGTCAGAAATGCAACAATCGTAAGACCGATCATTAAACCAAAAGACAGGACTTGATATTTCATCTCTCGGGCATGCTTTTTTTTCTTAAATTCAAGGTCGCTATTGATATGCCCTCTGCTTTTTTTATCGACCATGTTTATCCCACCATCCCCATTAAATATACAACGGTAAAGATGAAGACCCACACGACATCAATAAAGTGCCAATAAAGGCTGGCAACGTAAAACTTAGGCGCCGTATACAGATTCAGCCCTCTCTTGGCATTGCGGATCATAAGCGTGCTGATCCACATAAGCCCAAATGCCACGTGGGCGCCGTGTGTACCGACAAGCGTGTAAAACGCAGAACCAAGGGCAGAGCTTGTGATGGTAAAGCCAAATTCATGGGTGTAATGCTTGAACTCATAGATTTCCAGTCCTAAAAAGCCCGCCCCCAATAAAATCGTAATTCCCAGCCAAAGCTGCATCTTGCCGAAGGAAAAGTTCTTCATGTGGTACATCGCGTACACACTCGTTAAACTGCTCGTTAATAGAAGCATTGTGGCAATGAATACAAGTGTCACATCGAACATTTCCGTCGTAGGCGGATCACCGGCATTTGAATTCCGAAGCGCAAGAAACGTGGCGAAGAGAGACGCAAACAGAACAGTCTCTCCGCCAAGAAAAAGCCAAAAGCCTAAAAATTTATTTTTCCCTTCCAGTGTTACTTTTTCAGGAGAAGCTGGAAAGGTTTCTGCGGTGAATTTTTCTTGAACTTGCATTATGCCTTCACCCCTTTATCATCGTTCGGCAGTTCCTCTTTATGAATATGATAGCCGTGATCATCAATTACTGAACGAAGCAGCATCGTAATAAATGTGATGCCGAGCCCGATAAAGATCACCGGCAGGCCCCAAGCGTAATCACTTCTGTACAGCAGCCCGAACGCTGCGACAAAAAGGCCGAAGGAAATGACGAGCGGCAGGATTGAACCGTTTGGCATATGAATATCATCAACCGGTTCCGCCGGCGTCATTGATTCGTGTCCTGCCTGCTTCTCAATCCAAAACGGATCAAGTCCTCTGACAAAAGGAAGCTGTTTAAAGTTATACTCCGGCGGCGGTGAAGAAACGGTCCATTCCAGCGTACGTCCGTCATGCCATGGATCAGCACCTACATATTCACCTTTTACCGATGTCCATATGACATTGACCAGCAGAAGAATAACAGCTGCCGCCATAAAAAACGCCCCGATTGTACTGATCAAGTTGCCGGTTTCCAGACCCTGTCCTGGCAAAAACGTATAAACCCGGCGCGGCATCCCCATTAAGCCGACAAAATGCTGAATGAAAAACGTGAGGTGAAAGCCGATAAAAAACAATACAAATGAAATTTTCCCCATCGTTTCATGCAGAATTTTACCGAACATTTTCGGCCACCAGAAATGAACACCGGCTAAAAGGCCGAATACAACGCCACCAATAATGACGTAGTGGAAGTGCGCAACCACAAAATACGTATCATGAAACTGATAATCAGCCGCAGCAGCTGCCAGCATGACTCCCGTCACACCGCCGAGCACAAAGGATGGAATAAATGAGACAGCATACAGCATAGCGGTTGTATACTTCACATTTCCTCCCCAAATCGTCAACAGCCAGTTAAAAATCTTAATCCCGGTCGGAATCGCGATAGCCATTGTTGCAACCGCAAAAATCGCATTTGCAATCGGGCCGAGACCAGTCGTGAACATGTGGTGCACCCAAACCATAAAGCCCAGAAAGCCGATGAGCACGATTGCAAAAACCATTGAAGAATAGCCAAACAAACGCTTTCTGGCGAACACAGGGATGACCTCAGAAAAAATACCGAATGCAGGCAAAATTAGGATATAAACCTCCGGGTGGCCGAAGATCCAAAATAAATGTTCCCAAATGACCGTATTTCCGCCAAGCTCCGGATTAAAGAAATTGGTTCCGAACAGCCGATCCAGCATCATGAGAGCCAATCCAACCGTAAGCGGCGGAAACGCGAACAAAATCAATGCCGAGGCCACAAATGTCGTCCATGTAAACAAAGGCAGCCTCATATACGTCATGCCCGGAGCCCTCATGTTGATAATCGTGGCCAAAAAGTTAATCCCGGCTATCAGCGTCCCGAGCCCCGATATTTGGAGTCCGAGGACGAAAAAGTCTATGCCGTGCCCTTTAGAATGAAGCGAAAGTGAGGCATATGACGTCCAGCCCGCATCTGGCGCTCCGCCCAAAAACCAGCTTAGATTTAAGAAAATGCCCCCGAAAAAGAAGAGCCAAAAACCAAGCGCGTTTAAAAATGGAAACGAAACGTCCCGAGCCCCGATCTGCAAAGGCACAACCGCATTCATCAAGGCAAATAAGAGCGGCATCGCAGCCAGAAAGATCATCGTCGTTCCGTGCATAGTCATTACTTCATTGTACGCTTGAGCACTGAGAAACGCATTTTCCGGCTTTGCAAGCTGAATTCTGATAAACATCGCTTCAATTCCCCCGACAAGAAAGAAGAATCCCCCTGCTACTAAATAAAGAATCGCGATTTTTTTATGGTCCACCGTCGTCAAATAATCCCAAAGCATAGATCCGCGCGTCCGCTTTTCTGTAAGCGCATTCAACATATGTGACCTCCCCCAATATCTCCCTTTCTTCCCTACTTGCTTTCCGCTTTTAAGCCTTTTAAGTATTCATAAAGCGCATCTGTTTCGCTGTCTGAGAGCTTTGGATATGTGCCTGTCATTTTGTTCCCCGGCTTTATGCTGTCAGGGTCCTTCAGCCAAGCCTTCACATTTTCTTTGTTGGCCTCTTTCACCCCTGCCACTTTTGTCCTTTCACCGAAGGTCGCCAAGTTAGGTGCCGTTCTAGCGGCTTCTGCACGCTTATCATTCGGCTCTACCGCATGGCAGCTCAGGCAGTTTTTCTCTTTAAACAGTTCTTCACCCTGCTTAGCCAAATCGCTCTCTGCTGTAGATTTATAGTTTTTCATTTCTTTTGTCCAGCCCTGAAATTCCTTTGCAGACATCGTCTTCACCTTAAAATCCATCAGGGCATGTGAAGGGCCGCAAAGCTCTGCACACTTCCCAAAAAACATATCTCCTGCCTCTTTGCTTCGTTTTGAATCAAATGTCAGGAAGAACTTATTTTCATTATCCGTATTCGTATCAAGTTTTCCTCCAACTGAAGGAATCCAGAAGGAATGTTTTACATCAGAGGCTTTTAAATTAAAATATACACGCTGATCTGTCGGTACAATCAGCTCCTGGCTTGTGATAATGCCGTAATCAGGGTACTCAAACTCCCACCAGTATAAATTTGCCCTAACATTGACTACAAGAGCATCCTCAGCTTTGCGGCCTTTTTTATCCATTGGTGATGTGTCCGCTAGCTCCAGCGTATATAATACAACAGGAATCACAAGAATAATGAGCAGCAAAATCGGGATCACGGTCCATGTGATTTCTAAAAATTTATTCCCCTCTACCTGTTTCGGTATCGTGTTCTCACCGACCCGTGATCTTCTGAATCTCACAATCACATAAAAGAAGATAACAGATACTACTGCAACAACAACAACCATAATCAATGTGCTGAGCACTGTCAGGTCATACTGTTTATCAGCCACCTCGCCAGCAGGCTTGAGCGTGGATAAAAAAGGTTTTCCACATCCGCTTAATAGAAGCGGCACTAAGGCTAATAATAAAATAAGACGCCAATGCTTTACCATTTCACCCAACCCCTTTTCTGGTCAATACAAAGGCGGAAAGCGGATCGAAATCTATCGCCATCCAACCTATCACCAATAAAGCACTTACATTTCCTCTTCTCTTAAATTATGAGTTTTTTTACTCAAAATGCCATCTATGTATAAAAGTAAAGCCGCCTGATTAAACAAGAGGTCAAGGCGGCATTTACTAGTTGTCATCGTTTATTTTGAAGCGATAAAACAAGCATCATATCTATTTTTTAGAAAAGCGTCAAGACAACCATGGCAACGAAATAGATTGTCATGTAGTTAAGCGAGTAAACGAACATCTGCGTTGCCCACTTCATGATATTCTTGGAGCGGAATCCCATTAAGCCAAGAATCAGCCAGCCGATATTTAACAGCAAGCCGAGAATGACAATCGGAAGACCCAGGCTACCAAGGAAAAACGGAAGCGGCATCAGGCACGCAACCCACACAATAATTTGTCTTTTTGTCACTTCAAAACCGTATACGACAGGAAGCATCGGAATATTTGCAGCTCTGTAATCCTCAGTTTTCTTAATAGCCAATGCTAAGAAGTGAGGAATCTGCCAAATAAATAAAATCATGAATAACACCCATGCTACGACACCGATATTCCCTTCCACTGCCGTCCATCCAATAAGCGGCGGCACTGCACCGGAAACGCTTCCTACTACTGTGTTAATCGTATAGCGGCGTTTCGTCCACATTGTGTACAATACAACATACGTAAAGACTCCGATAAAACCGATAACAGCAGCCATGACAGTTGTCATCAGCAGCATGATCAATCCTAAAGCAACCAGCAAAATTCCAGACCATAACGCCTGACTCGGCTGAATTTTACCCGTAACCGTCGGTCTTACTTTCGTACGCTCCATAAGATGGTCAATGTCCCGGTCATACCAGTTATTGATCGCGCAGGAGCCCGCAATAATCAGTGAAGACCCGATTAACGTAAGAAGAACGGTGTTTATATTGCCTAAAAAACTCAAACCGGAAATATGCAGTGCAAGCCACATTCCAGTGAAAGTCGTGATGAGGTTAGAATTGACGATCCCTATTTTAATAAGGGACAGAAAATCTTTCCATGCCGTTGTTTCTTCAATTTGTCCGTCTATAGCTGTATCATTTAAGATTCTGGAGTTAGCCATAACGTAAACCTCCCTTACAAACCTAACGCAGGAGAATAAAATAACCTGCAACTCTATCATACAAGATAACATCTTGTAAAAAAACATCCTATTAAATATTAAACGACAAACAGGAATTTATTTGTGAACTTTTTATGAATTTTACCAAAGATGAAGGCAATCTCCAAATCGGCATTGCGTTTACCTTATTTCTATCAGACCCGGCATGAATAATCAAGTGTACATTTTCCAGAAGCCGTCATTCTATTATATTTTTGTGAACAAAAGGCTCTGGGAATTGCCACAAAACACATATTCGCTTACACTTGGAACGTATATAAAATTGCAGCAGTATGTTGAGAAGGTGAATATTGTATGAATAAAGCATTAAAAGCTCTCGGTGTTCTGACGACATTTGTCATGCTAATTGTTTTAATCGGGGGTGCCCTCGTTACAAAAACAGGTTCCGGCCAAGGATGCGGCAGACAGTGGCCGCTGTGTCACGGCCGTTTTTTCCCTGAACTGAATCCGGCCTCAATTATTGAATGGAGCCACCGATTCGCAAGCGGAATCTCTATTATCCTTGTGCTAAGCCTTGCGTTTTGGTCATGGAGAAAAATCACGCCGATTTTCCGTGAAACAACGTTTCTCGCGATCATGTCAATTATCTTTTTATTTCTTCAGGCCTTGCTTGGCGCATTGGCTGTCGTATTCGGTTCGAACGCGCTGATTATGGCGCTTCACTTCGGCATCTCATTAATTTCTTTTGCTTCAGTGCTTATTTTGACATTGCTCATATTTGAAGCTGATAAATCAGTTAGAACACTGGTTAAGCCGCTTCAAATTGGCAAAAAGATGCAATTTCACATGATAGGAATTTTAATATATTCCTATATCGTTGTGTATACAGGCGCATATGTAAGACACACTGAATCAAGTCTGGCATGTCCTGATGTGCCGCTGTGCAGCCCGCTGAACAATGGACTTCCGACCCAATTCCATGAATGGGTGCAAATGGGCCACAGAGCAGCAGCCTTACTGTTATTTGTATGGATTATCGTTGCCGCTGTTCATGCTATTACTTCCTATAAAGATCAAAAACAGATCTTTTGGGGATGGATCTCATGTCTTATTTTTATTACATTACAGGCACTGTCCGGTATTATGATCGTATACACTGAACTCGCTCTGGGTTTTGCACTTGCCCACTCGTTCTTTATAGCCTGCCTGTTTGGCGTTTTATGTTACTTCTTATTATTGATTGCTCGTTTCCGTTATGAATCCAGGCAATCATAAGGACTCAAGACCAAAGCCTTAGGCAGCTTTGGTCTTTTTTCATGTCTTGTTTTTGGCGCTTTATGCGTTTCAATCGCCAGCCTTCGCTGAACTTGATGATCAGTGAGCAGCTCACTTCAGTCTGTCCCCTTTCTTATCGTGATTATAGAAATTTCATATGGATCTATTGCCCGCGAACATAAGTATTAAAGCCTTTTAAATCAGATAGTGCTTAAAGAAATATGCACGGCATACTACAAAGCATCTAAAATATTCGCTGTATAAGCCTCTATTTATTTTGGGCTTGTGACAGTACTGTATAATCTCTGAAGTCCCCTTATATCTCTTCTAACCATCTGTTTCACTCCACATTTTCTATATAAAAAACAAGAGTGTATATCATTGATATACACTCTTGTTTTTTTTATGCTTTTTCAATTTCGAGAAGCAGATCTCCCGTTTGGATCGGCTCGCCATTTTTCACATGAACCTGCTTGATTGTTCCTGAGAAAGGCGCCTGAACCGTTGTTTCCATTTTCATCGCTTCATTAATCATCAAATGATCACCTTTATTGACTTTTGTGCCTGCTTCAGCCAATACCTTAATAACGGTTCCAGGCATGGAAGCTGCGATGTGGCTTGGATTTGTCCGGTCTGCTTTCAGCCTTTCCTGAACGGAAGACTTAATGCTTTCATCTTTAATGACTACTTCGCGCGGCTGCCCGTTCAGTTCGAAATAAACGACGCGAGTGGCGTCAGGTTGAGGCTCACCAATTGAAATCAGCTTAACGATCAGCGTTTTGCCGCGCTCAATTTCAACTTCGATCTCTTCACCCAATGTCATACCGTAGAAGAATGTCGGTGTATCTAATACCGAAATGTCTCCGTAGCTTTCTGTCGTTTTCACATAATCAGTGAAGACTTTAGGATAAAGGGCATATGCCACAGCATCCTGATCTGAAATTTCCAAGTTATGCTGCTCTTTAAATTCCTGTTTAATCGCTTCAAATGACACCGGCTCAAGCAGTTCGCCCGGTCTGACTGTAATCGGCTCCTGCCCTTTTAAGATCAGCTTTTGCAGTTTTTCTGGGAATCCGCCATGAGGCTGGCCGATATTTCCTTTAAAAAGCTCCACGACAGAATCAGGGAAATCTAAAGATTCACCTTTTTCGTAAACGTCTTTTTCAGTCAGATTGTTTTGCACCATGTAGAGTGCCATATCTCCGACTACTTTTGAGGAAGGCGTTACCTTGACGATGTCACCAAACATATCGTTCACGCGTCTGTACATTTCCTTGACTTCGTTCCAGCGGTCGCCAAGGCCTACTCCCTTGGCTTGCTGCTGCAGGTTGCTATATTGGCCCCCTGGCATCTCGTGCTCATATATTTCAGTATGCGGAGACTTCATTCCGCTTTCAAATTCACTATAATATTTACGCACCGACTCCCAATATTGGGACAGCAATTCAACGCCTTGGACATTCATTTCCGGACGGCGGTCGTTGCCTTCCATCGCATGATAAAATCCGCTCGCGCTAGGCTGTGACGTTAATCCCGCCATTGAGCTGACGGCCACGTCTATGATATCAACGCCGGCTTCAACAGCTTTCGCATACATATAAATACCGTTTCCGCTCGTATCATGTGTATGAAGGTGAACCGGAATGTCGATCGTTTCTTTCAACGCAGAAACAAGTTCATATGCAGCCTGCGGTTTTAACAGCCCTGCCATATCTTTAATCCCGAGAATATGGGCTCCGGCCGCCTCAAGCTCCTTCGCCATCGATGTATAATAAGCAAGATCGTACTTCGTCCGGTTCTTGTCAAGGATATCTCCCGTATAACAAATCGCAGCTTCTGCCACTTTTCCGGTATCCCGAACGGCATCAATGGCTAACGTCATCCCTTTTACCCAGTTTAAGCTGTCGAAAATACGAAACACATCAATACCGGATTGAGCTGATTGCTTCACAAATTCTTTAATCACATTGTCCGGATAATTCGTATAGCCGACCGCATTTGATGAGCGAAGCAGCATCTGGAATAAGGTATTCGGCACTTCTTTGCGTAGATCTTCCAAACGCTTCCACGGATCTTCTTTCAGGAATCGGTAGGCTACATCGAAGGTCGCGCCTCCCCACATTTCCATACTGAATAGTTCAGGCCATAACGCAGCCGTCGGATTTGCGATTTTTTTCAAATCATGTGATCTGATTCTAGTTGCCAATAACGATTGGTGGGCATCCCTGAATGTCGTATCAGTTAATAGGACAGATTTCTGCTCCTTAACCCAATTTGCAAGCCCTTCTGCACCTTTTTCATCGAGAATTTGCTTTGTTCCTCTGGCAGGCTGCTGATCAACGTCTACCTTTACGCTTAACGGTTTGTCAAACGCCGGTTTTTCTTTTTTCCCGATTCCAGGGAAGCCGTTCACTGTCACATTGCCGATGTAAGTGAGCATTTTCGTTCCGCGGTCTTTTTGTTTAGGGAAATTAAATAATTCAGGCGTTGTATCAATGAAAGACGTATCATATTGCCCTGTCAGGAACTTCTCATGTTTTGCAACGTTCTCAAGGAATGGAATGTTCGTTTTTATGCCTCTGATTCTAAACTCCTGAAGGTTTCGCACCATTTTGGCAGCTGCCTGTTCAAACGTTAAAGCCCAAGTTGAAAGCTTAACGAGAAGTGAATCATAGTAAGGTGTGATCACGGCGCCCTGGAAGCTGTTTCCGGTATCAAGACGGACACCAAAACCGCCGCCTGAGCGGTAAGCCATGATTTTTCCTGTATCAGGCATGAAATCATTTTGCGGATCCTCAGTCGTAACCCGTGACTGAATGGCATAGCCGATTGTAAAAATGTCCTTTTGCTCAGGAATATTTACTTTTTTGCTGTGAAGGCTGTGCCCTTGGGCAACAAGGATCTGAGTTTGAACAATATCGACACCAGTAATCATTTCTGTTATCGTGTGTTCAACTTGTACGCGAGGGTTTACTTCAATAAAGTAGAACTCGTTGTTTGCAACAAGGAATTCGACCGTCCCCGCATTTATATAGTTTACATTTTTGGCAAGCGCAACTGCCGCCTCACAAATTTGGTCCCTTAATTCAGGTGACAGCGAGACACTCGGCGCCACTTCAATGACCTTTTGATGGCGTCTTTGAACGGAACAATCCCTCTCAAAAAGATGGACGACATTGCCCTGCTTGTCTCCAATGACCTGAACCTCAATATGTTTTGGATTCTCAATTAATTTTTCTACATAAACTTCATCATTGCCAAAGGCTGCTTTCGCCTCTGATTTAGCACGCTCATATGCTTCTTTGACTTCACTTTCAGATCTGACAATCCGCATACCGCGGCCGCCGCCGCCAAGCGAGGCTTTAATGATGATCGGATAACCGTTAGCTTGTCCAAATTGTTCGACGGCTTCAAGCGTTTCGGCAGGACCGTCGCTTCCCGGAATCACGGGGATTCCCGCTTTTTCTGCCTGCTCACGCGCTTTTACCTTGTCACCAAACATATCGAGATGCTCGGATTTTGGCCCTATGAATACGATGCCTTCTTCTTCACATCGTCTCGCAAAATGAATATTTTCAGATAAGAAACCGTATCCCGGATGAATTGCATCGACTTTGTTTCTTTTCGCAATATCAATGATACCTTCAATATCCAGGTAAGCATCAATCGGTTTTTTCCCTTCACCGACCAAGTATGCTTCATCCGCTTTGTACCGATGGTAGGAACCGGAATCTTCTTTTGAATAGACCGCAACTGTACGAATATTCAACTCGGTACACGCCCGGAATATTCGGATTGCAATTTCTCCCCTGTTTGCTACTAATACTTTTTGTATCGATTGCTGAGACAAACTTTTCTCCCCCTTACCCGAATGGAATATAATCTATCATAGCGGAATATCCTTCCCCTGTACACACTTGTTTTTTACTGATAAACAGTTTTTTTGAGCTGTTTCTTTTTCATTCCCTTCGGCGCCAAGGGCTCTTTCTTTTTCTTATTCTCTGAATATTTCACAAACATGCTGATATTCGCTAATATCCCCATACTCCCCAGCAGCAGCACCAAAGAAGAGCCCCCGTAACTGATAAATGGCAGCGTAACCCCTGTAATCGGAATTAATCCGCTGACACCGCCAAGGTTAATAAACGACTGGATGGCAATCATACTTGAAATGCCGATCGCCAGAAGACTTCCAAACGGGTCCTCGCACTTTCTGGCTATATAAAAACCTTTAATGACGACAAAACCCAATAGGAAAATCACAAACAAAACCCCAAAAATGCCGAGCTCTTCAGCAATGACAGCCATAATAAAGTCAGTGTGTGATTCAGGCAGATATCCGTATTTTTGGATACTTTCACCGAGCCCCAGGCCGAAAATGCCGCCTGAGCTGATCGCATAATAAGAATTGATCACTTGCAAACCTGATGAATTTGCATACTTAAATGGGTCTTCAAGACTCTCAAAACGCGCCAAACGGCCTTTAGTTAAAATTTGATCCTGATTAAAATAGAGAATCGGGCTGACTAAAATTAAAACAATTCCGCCGAGCAAAAGCAGCCTCACCAGCGTCTTTCCGCTGAATCCGGAGCACAAGATCATGCACGTCGCAATTAACCCTATAATCATGGCTGTACCGAAATCAGGCTGCATGGCAATTAACCCGCAAATCACAAGCGTCATGACTACGGGAGGAGCTACACCCGTTAATAGATGGTCAATATAGCTTTGTTTTTTGGCATATACGGCTGCGAGGTATAAAATCACGACCAGTTTCACAAACTCCCCCGGCTGAATACTCATTCCGCCGATTTTAAACCAGCTTTGCGCGTTTCCGGCAACATGCCCGAATACAAACAGTGAGATAAGCGCAAGAACAGATACAAGCAGTATCCCCTTCTGAAACCTTTGATGGGCCAGTGCTTTATAAGGAAACAACGCCATGAGAATAAATAGAGCGCCACCCGCAATTAAAGCAAACAGCTGCCGCATGAAGAAAAAATTACTGCTTACTCCATACCGGGAGACAGCCGTAATCATGCTTGAGCTGTATACCATCACTAAACCGAATCCGCATAATAAAACGATTGCGAATATCAGTGAGTAATCATAAGATTTTAGCATTTTTTTTAACATAACATCCTCTTCCCTGCTTCTAACTTCCATTATCTATGGTTTTTATGTATTTATCTTTTTTATTTTACTACAATTTATCAAACGAGACGAAGAATCTCTATACGATTCGGAAGGAATGTGTAAAAAAAGACCGTCTTTTATGAGATGAGAGAAAAATAGCGGTTATAAAAAAACCCAAACTGTTAATAAGTTTGAGTTTTATCATTTATTTAGCTGTAAACGCGTCATGTAAAGCAGACAATTCGCGTTCCAATGTGTATAAAAGGTCTTTACCGTCTTTTTCATCAACCAATCCCAGGCGGACAGCAAAATCGATTTCCCTCGAAAGCCCGAACATTTGAGTATCTAAAACCTCTTCATATAGAGGACATTGAGGCATCGTTAAGTTATCCATTTGTACTCGGATCAGCTTCAAAATCTTCTCAGCGTCCACTTTTAAGAGTTCAAAAGCTTTTTGCCGATGGTCAACTATCATCTCTGAAGCCAAAAGTATCCCTCCGTTCCCCAGGCGAGTACCTAATTCTTCTATTTATCATAAAGGGTATCAACAGAAAATGCAAGAGGATTTAAGCATATGACATAAATTAAAAAATACTCAGCCTGTACATCTCAGACATTATTTCCAAAAGCTTTACACCTGCAATGCTGTTCCCTTTTTCGTCTAATGCGGGGCCGAATATGCCGATCCCGAAATCGTAAGGCGAAATGCCCATAATCCCGCCGGATACGCCGCTTTTCGCAGGAATTCCGACCTTAATTGCGAATTCCCCGCTTGCATTGTACATTCCGCACGTCACCATAAACGTTTTGCAAATTCTAGCGACATCTTTTGAGATGACTTGCTCCCCAGTCTCTGGATGTCTGCCGTTCAATGCAAATACAGATCCGATTTTCGCTAAATCCAAGCTGTTCATCTCAATCGCGCATTGCTTCGTATATAAATCCATTACTGCTTCTACATCATCTTCAAAAATGCCGTACTGCTTCATATAATAACACATCGCCCGATTAATCATTGAAGTGCTGTATTCAGATTCAGCCACTTCCCGGCAGTATGTAATCTCTTGGTTGTTTGTCAGCCTTCTGATAAAAGAAAGCAAATAATCAAGTCTCTCTTTCACCGTTCTTCCTCTTATCAGACTTGTCACTACCAATGCCCCGGCATTAATCATAGGGTTTAACGGCTTGCTCGGATTCACTGTTTCGAGCTTGATAATTGAATTAAACGGATCACCGGTCGGCTCCTGTCCAACATAACTGAAGACCTTATCTTTGCCGTATTCCATTAACACCAAAGCAAGGGAAAGGACTTTCGATATACTTTGAAGCGTAAATGTTTTTTCTACGTCACCTGCTGACAGACAAACATTATTGGAATAATAAATCGCCACTGACAGGTCGTGTTTATCAGCTTTTGCCAAGGCGGGAATATAGCTGGCTACCTCCCCCTTGTCCGTTACTTTTTTCGCCTTTTTCACTAAGGCTTCAAGCTCATCATTATGCCGGCATACCATGCAAACACCCTCGTTCCCTCAGCATTTCAATACACATAATTTGTACACAAAGTGACAATTCATGCGAAAACTTTTATAATTTTGAGAGAAGGGGGTCATATCATGAGCGTTATCCAAGTAAAAGGCAATGTTACATATCCAATTACCATTGATCCAAGCGTATGGATTTTTGATGATCGCAAATTTTCGTTTGACCGCAAAGGGGACAGTCAAGACACATATTTACAATCAGCCGGGGATGAATCCGACCTTGATCCGGAACGCGTCATCAGAGAGGGGCGAATTGCGCCGCCTACATTAAAGACGGAAAAACAATATGAGAAGCAAAAACTGATGAACGGCAGTTTCGCAATGAGACTTGGGACTGTCCTGAAGAATGCTGAGCCGAACAGCTCTGCGACGCAATGTGTATTTGTCACAAGTTCGGGAAAGGCCGCCGTTTCTCTGGAAACCGCTCTGAACAGTATTGTCCATTTCAGTGAGGCAGGCAAGCCGATTCAAGAAGGCGGCCCCGTGCATATTTACTTTGAAGATCCAATTCATCACAAACAGCCGATTACCGATGTAAAAGAGATCGAAATCATTTAAACGTTACAGCAAATCAGCTGCGAGCTGGGCGAGACCTGATCTCTCACCTTTTAACAGTTTCACGCTGCCTGAGATGGGTTGTCCTTTAAACCGCTCAACCACATAGGCCAAACCATTGTTCAGACTGTCTAAATATGGGTGATCAATTTGTTCAGGGTCACCCATTAAGACAATTTTACTGCCTTCACCGACTCTCGTCAGCAAAGTTTTCACCTCATGCCTGGTCAAATTTTGCGCTTCATCAATGATAATAAATTGATCTGGAATACTTCTCCCTCTGATATAAGTCAGCGCCTCTACCTGAATTGAGCCAATTCCCGCCAAAATAGCATCAAGCTCCCCAGGTTTTTTCGCATTAAACAGAAACTCTAAGTTGTCAAAAATCGGCTGCATCCAAGGCTTTAGCTTTTCCTCTTTTTCGCCTGGCAAATACCCGATGTCCTTGCCAACAGGAACAATCGGCCTTGCGACGACCAGCTTTTTATATATTCCCAAGTCTTCTGTCTGTAATAGCCCCGCTGCCAAAGCTAAGAGCGTCTTGCCGGTTCCCGCTTTTCCGATCAGGGTGACAAGCGGAATATCTTCCCGCAGCAAAAGCTCTAATGCCATTGTCTGCTGTACATTTTTCGGCCTGATTCCCCATATATGTTCATCATCAAATACGAGTCTTTTTAATACCGTTCCGGTTTTGTCTGCAATTCCGACTGCCGAAGAGGATCCTCCTAGCTCATCCTTCATTAAAGCAAACTGATTCGGATAAAACGCATGCTGTTTCACATCGTTTACTGAAATTTGATTTTTCCCGTAAAAAGAGCTGAACAGCTGCTGGCTGATATATAAATCTTTATAGCCGCTGTACATTTCATCATTGTCCACAACCCGGTCATTCAAGAAATCTTCAGCAAGCAGTCCGATTGCGTCGGCTTTAACCCTGACCAGTACATCCTTACTGACGAGGATAACCGGCCTGCCATTTTCCTTGGTTTCTTCCTCGAGGCTTAAGTTTTTCGCTACGGCTAATATGCGATTATCGTTCGTCTTTTCAATAAAGATCTCTTGCAGCTGGTGAAACGAACGATGATTCAGTTCAATTCTCAGTGTGCCCCCGGTGTCAAGCGGTACATGCTCATGCAGCCTGCCCTTTTGTCTTAGCGCATCAATTAGCTTAGATACGTGCCTTGCATTCCTCCCAACTTCGTCCATATACCGTTTTTTTGAATCAACCTCTTCTAAAACGACAGCAGGGATGACAACCTCATTTTCTTCAAAAGAAAATATCGCGTTAGGATCCTGTAATAACACATTCGTATCTAACACATAAATTTTACTCAAGTCTCAGCCTCCTGATATAAGGGTCAAAGTTCTTCCTGCTTCTCTTTTGATGAAAAAGGTGAATGCCTGCTAAAATATATGTTTTTGTGCATAAAGATAGAAGGTTAATTCAACAATAAAATTAATGAAAGCATTTCAAGGAGGGAACCCGCAAGTGCGAATTCTTTTCATTATCATACAGCTGACACTTATCCTGTCCGCTTGTGCCTATCAACAAGGAAAACAGGGCCAGAATGTTGAAAAAGAATCAACAAGACAGCAGGAGACTAAACCGATTCACGTAAAGGACACAACTCAAGAAACAAAAGACAATGGAACAAGAACGGATATTGCCAAGCATCTTGTCAGCGTTGCTGAAAAAAACCCCGACGTCAAGGATGCAACAGCCGTTGTGCTGGGGGGTTATGCTGTTGTTGGGATTGATGTCGATGATACTTTGGACAGAAGCAAAGTGGAAACCATTAAATATTCTGTAGCTCAGGCGCTAAAGAATGATCGATATGGCGCTAACGCAGTGGTCATTGCTGATCCCGATACGGTCAGCCGCCTTCGTGAAATGAGCAGAGAAATCAGCGAGGGCCATCCGGTAACAGGCATACTGGATGAATTAGCTGCAATTGTCGGCCGAGTGCTTCCCGAAGTGCCTAACGACGTGATTGACAATGAAGACGAACCGCAAACAAAGCAGCAAAATGACCAATTAAATAGAAAACAGCAGCAGGAAATGGAGAAGGAGCAAAACGATCAATCTGATCATCATATGAAAAAGAACAACAATGACTAAGCTATAGCCTTGCGCTTTAGCTTTTTCTTATTTTGGACAGCTTCTGATCCGTGCTATAATACATGTTAGTGAAAGAGGTGATATGATGAGGGTCAAATGTTCTATTTGCGATAAAATTGAAACAATTGATGATGATACCCTGATCGCGAAACGGCTTCGAAACCGCCCGATCCATACATATATGTGCCAGGAATGCCACGATCGGATTGCCAAAAAAACAGAGGAACGGCTGAAAACGGGAAAATTTACTTTTCACCCGGGACAGCAGAAAAAAGAAAAAGTCAAAAAATAAAGCGGCCGCTTAACCATACAGAACACATAAAAGACTCAGCTTTCAGCTGAGTCTTTTATGATTTTGCAGACTGTCCTTTTTTCGACTGATACAGCCGGATTTTGTAAATGATTAAAATCAGCGCAGCGACGACCAATCCTTCTGCCACGGGCAAAAACACCCCTAAAAAAGTCAAAACAGTGCAGCCCAAAGCCAAAAATACATACACCACTGCAGATTTTAATACAGGAAGCCGTTTAGCAAATCCAAGCTTAAATACAATAACGGCCAACACAAAAATCGTGCCGTACAGCAGCCACATGCCTGCCGCAGGCTGCCGGTCTACTTGATATAGAGCGGCGAAGAACGACAGACGTTCGCTTACGTCATTCAAAAAGATTCCCTCCCCTGTAAACGTACGGGTTCTATCTTTTCAAATTCTGCACGAGATTAAGACAATCCTGCTGTTTTTTTCTTTTTAGCTGCTTTTTCACGTTCGTTCTTATTGAGGATCTTCTTTCTTAAACGGATGGATTCAGGTGTTACTTCACAATATTCATCTTCGTTTAAGTACTCTAGAGACTCCTCAAGAGACATGATGCGCGCTTTTTTAATTGTAGTTGTCTGATCCTTTGTCGCAGAACGGACGTTTGTTTGCTGTTTCATTTTGCTGACGTTAACAACAAGGTCATTGTCACGGTTATGCTCTCCAACGATCATTCCTTCGTATACTTCAGTACCCGGCTCAACGAAGATGACACCGCGGTCTTCAATTCCTTGAATACCGTATGATGTTGCTTTTCCGTTTTCCATTGACACAAGTACACCTTGACGGCGTCCGCCGACTTGGCCCGCCTGCATCGGCTGGTAGCTGTCAAACGTATGGTTCAAAATACCGAATCCGCGTGTTAATGATAGGAATTCTGTAGAGTAACCGATCAATCCGCGGGAAGGAACTGTAAAGATGAGACGGACTTGGCCGTTTCCGTTGTTGATCATATCAACCATTTCGCCTTTGCGGGCACCCATTGATTCCATGACAGAGCCAGTATGCTCTTCAGGAACATCAATTTGCACACGTTCAACAGGCTCACAGCGTACGCCGTCGATTTCTTTGATAATAACTTCAGGTTTTGACACTTGAAGCTCATAGCCCTCACGACGCATATTTTCAATTAAAATTGACAAGTGCAGCTCACCGCGTCCTGAAACAACCCAAGCATCAGGAGAAACTGTTGGCTCAACACGCAAGCTCACATCCGTCTGAAGCTGTGATTGAAGACGCTCTTCGATTTTGCGGGCCGTTACATATTTGCCTTCACGGCCTGCAAACGGACTGTTATTCACGACAAATGTCATTTGAAGTGTCGGCTCATCAATGCGAAGCACCGGAAGCGGATCTTGATGGTCTACAGGACATACTGTTTCACCAACGTTGATATCTTCCATCCCGGAAACCGCAACGAGGTCTCCCGCTTTTGCTTCTTCAATTTCCACACGCTTTAAGCCTTGGAAACCAAAAATCTTTGTAACACGGAATGACTTTGCCGTTCCGTCAAGCTTCATAAGAGAAACCTGCTGTCCGACTTTCATTGTGCCGCGGAATACGCGTCCGATTCCGATACGGCCTACATAGTCGTTGTAGTCAAGAAGGGCAACTTGGAATTGAAGCGGCTCCTCTGCATTATCAACAGGTGCCGGAACATGCTTAATAATGGTTTCATATAAAGCTTCCATGTTTTCATCCTGTTGTTTCGGATCAAGACTCGCTGTTCCATTAATCGCGGAAGCATATACCACTGGGAACTCGAGCTGCTCTTCATTGGCATCAAGCTCAATGAACAGATCCAGAACTTCATCGATAACTTCCTCTGGACGAGCAAAGTCACGGTCAATTTTGTTTACAACAACAACAGGGTTCAGGTTTTGCTCAAGAGCTTTTTTCAGAACAAAACGAGTTTGAGGCATACAGCCTTCATATGCGTCAACGACAAGCACTACGCCGTCAACCATTTTCATAATCCGTTCTACTTCTCCCCCAAAGTCTGCGTGTCCAGGGGTGTCCAAAATATTGATACGTGTATCTTTATAGTTAATCGCAGTATTTTTCGCCAATATTGTAATGCCGCGTTCGCGTTCAAGATCATTAGAGTCCATTGCGCGTTCAGCAACCTGTTCGTTGGCACGGAACGTACCAGCCTGATGTAAAAGCTGATCGACTAGAGTCGTTTTCCCATGGTCAACGTGGGCAATAATCGCGATGTTGCGAAGATCATTTCGAAGTTTCACTTTTTCATCTCCTAAAAAAATTAGATAACTTTCATATTATATCACACATTCTCTTTAAAAGCGTCACGTTTTTCTGTAAACTTAATATAAGACGTAAAAGGGGATGGAATTTATGAAAAAAATGAATTGGCTTTTACTATTATTTGCATTTGCAGCGGTTTTCAGCATTATGCTGATCGGCGTCTTTATCGCTGAAAAAAGCCCTGCAGGCATTATCGCCAGCATTGTACTTGTTTGCGCTGTCATGGGCGGCGGATTTACATTAAAAAAGAAAATGCGCGAACAAGGCTTGCTTGATTAAAAGCATTGCCCCGCCGGCGACATTGTAATCAAAAAACACCGCAAAGAAGGCGGTGTTTTTCATTTCTTAAGCCTTATCTCCCCTGTTTCTTAGTCAGGAAGATGCAAAACAGCCTTCATACATAGACAATCGTTCTAACGATCACACGTGCAGCCTTCAAAAAGTAGTTCGGCAACGATACACATAAAATACCATAGCGCCTATTCCTCCACCGGAAACTACTCCCTATAATGGAATTTGTAGCACAATTCATAAAAGGGAGAGAAGAAACATGAAGAAAACATTTGTAAAAAAAGCTATGTTAACGACTGCCGCAATGACCTCAGCTGCTCTATTAACGTTCGGTCCTGATGCAGCCAGCGCAAAAACACCGGTTGATAACACTGCTGTTCAACTCCAGCATCAGGCGAGCACTAACGAAGATCTCAATACATTCATTGATATATTAAATCAATGTATATACGAACAAGACGGTGTATATTATTTTGACAGCGACAAAGCTGTCGAGTTAGGAATGACAAAAGAAGAGGCTCAGGTAATTGCTACACTCTGGGAATCGACATCAGAATTTTTCAGCATTGTTTCACAATGTGTGTATCTCGAGGATGGAAATTACAAATTTGATACAGAAAAAGCAGTTGAACTTGGCTTCACAGAAAAAGAAGCACTTGCACTTGAACAATTTTTCTCCGCTGTTTCTCTCAAGATTCACATTCTTCAAGCAGCCATTGTGCTACAAGATGATGTGTACAGCTATGATAAAGACGCAGCGCTACAAGCAGGTGCAACGCCACTGCAAGCTGACGTTTATGAAAAACTCTTCAGTGCCCTGTCACAAGAACAGCTTGCCGCTATTTACGATATGATTCATCCCCAGGCTTAATGTAAAAAAGCGCTTGCCGGAATCGGACAAGCGCTTTTTTTATATCAGCAGTTTGATGATCAGCATCATGGCAACCGCCGCTCCAAACCAGCAGGCAGCTTTCATGATCAGTAATCCATAGTACCTCTGTTTAAAACGCAGTTCTTCTTCCGGCAGAAAAGCCTCCTCAACAACGGCCTGCTCGCTTTCCAATTCAAATGGCTCAGCCATCGTGTCATACATGTCTTTGCAGCTGCTGCACATTTTTAAATGCTCTTCTATAACGTGTTCCGTTTCTCTTTTACAATCACCTTCAAGATACAGAGGAAGCAGGTCTCTTACTAGAAAGCAGGTCATATCCGCTCCTCCTCTCTACTTTTCGTCATGTGTTTCTTAAGTTCTAATCTAGCCCGGTGCAATGTGGTTTTCACCTTAGAAAGACTCCATCCCAATATCTCAGCGATTTCTTCATAAGAAAGCTCTTGGAATTCTCTTAAAATCAAAACGGATTGATGCTGATCTTTTAACTTCAGGAGCTCCTGCCGCAGTGTTTCGCTTTTCACCGTTCGTGACAGATACTGTTCAGGCTGCTCATAAGTTGTTTGCGTTAACCCTTCATTTTTGCTGATTTCAGTAAATTGGTATTTGACATCCCTTCGGTACCAATTGATAAAGGTATGATGCGCAATGGTGTAGAGCCATGTTCTGATGGAAGAATGCCCCCTAAACGAAGCCAGACCGTTAAGAGCTTTTACAAACGTGTCCTGCGCTAAGTCCTTGGCTGTTTCAAGATGATGAGTCCTTCTGAATAAATAATTTAAAATTTCTTGATAATACTGCCGATACAAGTCCTCAATGGAATCCCTATGCTTCATTAAAAGTAAAACCACACCGTCATCCAAATGGCCAATAAAATGAAACAGATATACATGGAAGACAGGTATACTTTCATATATCTGATTTGGCTTTCTTCTTCAGCACCGGGACTTCTCTTTAAACAAGTTTTACTCTTTAAGTCTTCCGCATTCTTTTGAAATAGGGATTCATGCTGTTTCATCCATTCCATTGATTCATCCTCTAGCTCTCCTTCTTTATACAGGTCGTATAAGTCTACAAAAACAGACTCTTTTTCTTTATGATTCATAAAGACTTTTCACCTCTTGTGTTTCTCCATCCACTACATAGGCATCATGGCGATTTGAACCAAACGGCTGAATAATGATCAGCCATGCATAATGCCGTTCATCCCCTCTTTGAACGATAATCGGACGCATACGCTTTTTGTAAATAACATCCTGATATAGAGAAGCTACCTTTTCGTAAGCCAATGTTCCATTACGATACGTATAAGGGAATGACTGATCAGGTGTATCGCTGTATACATAAACGTTTAGCTGACCTTGATCTTCAAAAAACTCATATGTTTTAGAAGAATCAGTATACATCACCATGTCACCCTGACTGCTTTTTTTCTTCTTTTCTGATCCACGAGCATCGAAGATCGATAATATCTGATGCTGCATCCGGCTGTTAGCCATTGAAATATTCTTTTTCATCGGAAGCGAAAGACTATGTAAACAACCGGATTCGCCCTCAAATTCCAAAACAATTCCACCTTTTGTTTCAACTCTCACCATGCTTCCGAGCAGGCTATTGCTTTCAATATCAGTGATCTGATAAGGCTGTTTTGAGATGTTCAGTGCTCTAAACATTTGTTCCACTTTGTCTTGAATGTCTTGTTCCGTTATATGAACATGCAGAAGAGAGTCAAGCTGGTAAATCGATGGATCTTCACTAAACCCCATTAAGGTTTCCTTTTCCCAATAAAATACCGTGCCATCATCAGCAGGATCTTTTTTATGAAGTTGATTTTTCAGGTAAATACGTACGACTGTCTGGCCGTCTTCTTGAGATACCTTTGTTTCGATATGATCCTTATGTAACACACGTCCGTGTCGCTCAAGGAAAGCGATGGACTTTCGCTTGTACTCCTGATTCGTTAGCTTTTTCCCATGTGCTTTTTGTAGGTATTCATAATTACGAATCAGCTGCGATACTTCATCTACCTCAGCTTTATAACTCTTGCTTTCAAATGAGTAGAAATAATGCACATCCATGTTTGTATCGTGCAAATAAAGTGTTTCATCCGTAGGAAAAAATGACTTTAGTATCTGTTCCGCTTTTTCTGATGAAATGTGCTCCCCGACAAAATTGAATGAATCATGGACATTTGCTGGCTTTGATACAGTGAAAGCAGCCGTTCCTATGTTATATATCGGATTTAACAGCAGGACAAAAAACACCAGGACAGCCATCGTCACCCACTTATTCACACGCATAAAAAACTTGCCTGACTTTTGGAACAGATGATAGCTCATCAAAAATCCCGCCATTGCCAAATAAATCGTATATGGCATTACTGCACCATAATCTTTTGAGATTTGATTGGGATATGGCGCAAGCAGCAAGACAAGCATTCCGATAATCAGCGTATAAAATAAGCCTAGTAAAATCTTATTTGTTCTCCAATACAGCTTAAAAAACACAACATTCAACACAATAGGAAGAGTAATAATGAAAAACAGAAACACGAATGCAATTGGCTCGACTCCATCCGGATTTTCCTTCCAATACGTAAAGAAACTGAATATCATTTGTACGATTGGCAAACTGACAACGGCAAGGTCGAACGTATAAAACTTACCCTTTCCGCCATGATCACGCGGCATCAGCATATAGTGAAAAGCCGTCAGCAGCACATATCCGTATAACAAAAAATGCAGCAGCGGCAGCAGTTCTTTTCCGTCCTCTCTTAAGTAAGCGCTGGTGAAGTTTGTTGATTGCACCTGGTGAATAAGTTCAACAGACACTCCCGCCAGCAGCACAATCCGCAATATAACACCCGCCATGAACATTGTGCGCTGCCGGTTTATTTTGGGATGATGCACCAAAAGATATAAGCCCGCCAGAACAACAATTGACCATTGAATCAGCAGGGTGCTTTGTCTGCTTAATATAAAATAACGTTCGAAATGCAATACATAATGACTGAATAACTCCAACACGAACAACAATCCTTTACTTCTTATTAAGGCCTCATTCGGTTAGACAGCGGACTTTTCAAAAAGTTTCAAAATGAAACAAAAATATCTCATCTTCCCCTTGATATGTAAAAAACATAACTCTTGAGTGAACCATCACATGACACTTGACTCATCTTGATATTATTCAACAAAAACAAACACAGGACAATACTATCAATTTTGTCTAGTTATGTTAGTTTTTGTTGAGTATTCCAGAATGCTAGTTTAATATAACAATATAAAGTTTTCAGTATTTTCAAAAAGGGGGATTTATTGTGGGTTTAGGTAAGAAATTGTCTGTTGCTGTCGCTGCTTCGTTTATGAGTTTATCAATCAGCCTTCCTGGTGTTCAGGCTGCTGAAGGTCATCAGCTTAAAGAGAATCAAACAAATTTCCTCTCCAAAAACGCGATTGCGCAATCAGAACTCTCTGCACCAAATGACAAGGCTGTCAAGCAGTTTTTGAAAAAGAACAGCAACATTTTTAAAGGTGACCCTTCCAAAAGGCTGAAGCTTGTTGAAAGCACGACTGATGCCCTTGGATACAAGCACTTTCGATATGCGCCTGTCGTTAACGGAGTGCCAATTAAAGATTCGCAAGTGATCGTTCACGTCGATAAATCCGATAATGTCTATGCGGTCAATGGTGAATTACACAATCAATCTGCTGCAAAAACAGATAACAGCCAAAAAGTCTCTTCTGAAAAAGCGCTGGCACTCGCTTTCAAAGCTATCGGCAAATCACCAGACGCTGTTTCTACCGGAGCGGCCAAAAACAGCAATAAAGCCGAATTGAAAGCGATAGAAACAAAAGACGGCAGCTATCGTCTTGCTTACGACGTGACGATTCGCTATGTCGAGCCTGAACCTGCAAACTGGGAAGTCTTAGTTGACGCTGAAACAGGCAGCATTTTAAAACAGCAAAATAAAGTAGAACATGCCGCCGCCACTGGAAGCGGAACAACTCTAAAGGGCGCAACTGTTCCTTTGAACATCTCTTATGAAGGCGGAAAATATGTTCTAAGAGATCTTTCAAAACCAACAGGCACCCAAATCATCACATATGATTTGCAAAACAGACAAAGCCGCCTTCCGGGCACGCTTGTCTCAAGCACAACGAAAACATTTACATCTTCATCACAGCGGGCAGCCGTTGACGCACACTATAACCTCGGTAAAGTGTACGATTATTTTTATTCAAACTTTAAACGAAACAGCTATGATAACAGAGGCAGTAAAATCGTTTCTTCCGTTCACTACGGCACTCAATACAATAACGCTGCATGGACAGGAGACCAGATGATTTACGGTGATGGCGACGGTTCATTCTTCTCTCCGCTTTCCGGCTCATTAGATGTGACAGCGCATGAAATGACACATGGCGTCACCCAAGAAACAGCCAACTTGATTTATGAAAATCAGCCAGGTGCATTAAACGAGTCTTTCTCTGACATATTCGGGTATTTTAACGATACAGAAGACTGGGACATCGGTGAAGACATTACGGTCAGCCAGCCTGCTCTTCGCAGCCTGTCCAACCCTACAAAATACAACCAGCCTGACAATTACGCCAATTACAGAAACCTTCCAAACACAGATGAAGGCGATTATGGCGGTGTACACACAAACAGCGGAATTCCAAACAAAGCCGCTTACAACACCATCACAAAACTTGGTGTATCTAAATCACAGCAAATCTATTACCGTGCGTTAACAACGTACCTCACGCCTTCTTCCACGTTCAAAGATGCCAAGGCAGCTCTCATTCAGTCTGCCCGTGACCTCTACGGCTCAACTGATGCGGCTAAAGTTGAAGCAGCCTGGAATGCTGTTGGATTGTAATATTAGGAAAAGCCTGAGATCTGATATTATCCCCTCTAAGTAGACAGTGTAAAAAGCCCGCTTTTCAAAAGTGGCTGTTACACTATACGTGGAGGGGATTTTTTATGGCGAGAAAAGGGCAACACTTTCAAAACTATACGAAAGAATTTAAGATGAAAGCTGTCAAAATGTACGAGGAAGGAAACAAAAGCTATAACACGTTAGCTGAAGAATTAGGGCTTCGAAGTTCAACCCAGCTCAAAAATTGGGTGAAAACATATCGGGAAGGCAAGTCTTTTGATGATCAAAGGGGAAAAGATACAAAGTCAGACAATCCTTTTATTGGACGCCCTAAAACAACGTTTAAAAGTGTTGAGGAAGAACGAGATTATTTAAAGGCACAGGTCGAATACCTAAAAAAGCGCTATCCAAATCTGCATGGGGAGGACGGATTTTGAAGGCAGCACGATTTGAAGCTGTTCACGAATTGAAGGACCGTTATCCGATTACGTGGCTGGTATGTATCGCCAAAGTGTCACGGTCAGGGTACTATAAATGGCGCAAGGCTCAAAGGTTTCGAATGGCAAGGCAACAGAGAGATCAGATCATAAAAGAGCACATCATGGCGATTCATCATTCACGCCCTTTCTATGGCTATCCTCGGATTACTGTCGCTTTAAAGAAAGAAGGTTTCTGCGTCAACCATAAGCGTGTTTACAGATTGATGAGAGAGATGAACATCCACTCGATTATTCGAAAAAAGCGTCGTTATTTTGGAAGAAAGGCATCGGTTGTCCTGCCAAACCGGCTTAACCGAGAATTTCAAACCAATCAGCCTAATCAGTTATATGTAACCGATATTACCTATATTGCTTGCGGACAACGATTCTATTATCTTTCTGCAGTACAAGATCTTTACAACAATGAGGTTGTCGCATGGAAACTGTCAAAGCGAAATGATCTTGAACTGGTGATGAAAACAGTGGAAAGTTTAACAACTCAACGGGATGTCCAAGGGGCCATTCTCCACTCTGATCAAGGATTCCAATACACAACAAAAGCATATCAAAAGCGACTTGAAACCGTTGGTTTGAAGGGCAGCCATTCCCGTAAGGGAAACTGCCTGGATAACGCCTGTATCGAATCATTTTTCTCGCACCTCAAAACAGAGAATACATACTTTTCTTCATGCCAAACTGAAAAAGAGCTCCACAAAAGCATTAAAGATTACATCCAGTTCTATAATCACGAACGATTCCAGAAAAAATTAAACCAGTGTGCTCCGGTAGAATACCGTAACACACTGGTTGCTTAGGCTTTTTATGGCTGTCTACTTGACAGGGGTAAGACCAATCCCTCAGGCTTTTTTGTTACATATCTTGATTTCTCTCTTCAGCAGAAACAACGAAAAGATGCTGTCATGAGACAGCAACCGCTTCTGATTTGCAAAAAGAGGGATGCAGCCGCAAGTGCGCATTTTATAAAAGCTAATGATTCAGTCCACATAATTGATAGACGAATTCTGCTACAGGTCACGTGGCTATGTGAAGGATCGCACGTCCAGTTAAGAGCAAAAACATTGACAAAAAAATTTATTTATGCTAAAATTTACTATTAATATATTTGTATGTATAATAAGATTCTCCTGGCCAGGGGAATCTTATTTTTTGTGGAGGATCATTTCATGAGGAAAAATGAGTCCAGCTTAACGTCTCTAATTTCAGCTTTTGCCCGTGCATATCACAGCCGATATGACACACCTCTTATTTTTGATGATTTTATCGCAAAAGATCTCATTAACGAAAAAGAGTTTATCGACATCAGTAAAAATATGATTCAAGGAATATCGTTTTTCAACAAAGAGATCGCCGAACGTCTTCAAAATGATCCTGAAAAAATATTAAAATGGGTTGCACAAATCCAGCTGTCTCCCACGCCCCTAGCACGTGCTTCTTATTGTGAAAAAGTCTTGCACAACGAATTAATGCTGGGAGCAAAACAGTATGTCATTCTTGGAGCGGGGCTGGATACTTTCTGCTTTCGGCATCCAGAATTAGAAAACAGCTTACAGGTTTTCGAGGTTGACCATCCGGCTACACAGCAATTCAAAAAAAATAAGCTGAAGGATGCAAATCTGACAATTCCGGGTCATCTTCATTTTGTTCCTATGGATTTCACCAAAACGTTTTCATATGATCCTCTTTTAGATGAAGGATTTAAGAACACAAAAACATTCTTCAGCCTTCTCGGAGTGTCTTATTATGTAACACAGGAAGAAAATGCAAGCTTGATAAGCAATTTATTTTCTCATGTCCCGCCTGGAAGCTCTATTGTTTTTGATTATGCGGACGAAACACTTTTTACAGCAAAAGGGACGTCGAATCGAGTTGAACATATGGTGAAGATGGCTGCCGCAAGCGGGGAACCGATGAAATCATGTTTCACTTATCAAGAGATTGAACATCTGTTAGAGTCATCTGGTTTACTGATCTATGAACATCTATCACCAGACGACATCAATGACCTTTACTTTAGTAATCGAAAAGACAATTTGTCAGCGTTTGAAACGATTCATTATATTCATGCGGTAAAAAAATAATTTTCAAATCATCAGAAGCCTCTCAATGTTTGAGAGGCTTTTTATTGAACCCGCATGCAGCAAATAAGCTGCCGTTATCATACGGCAGCTTCTGCTAAAGGCTTCACCAAGATCATAAATGATTTGCCTTTCTCATCTTTTTCCGTTTTCAGCTGTTCAAAGCCGCATTGGCTTAAAAACAGTATCCATTCACTGCGCTCAATGGGAACTCCCGCAAACATCGCTTTGTGTTTGGCTCTAAGCAATTTGCTGATCTGTTCAATGATCATCTTCGCATGTCCCTTTTTTTCTTCAGCCGGGTCAATCAGGACCGTTCCGAGCCACGGCTTACCGTTTGAAGGAGACCACTCGAGATGGTAGCTGACGGCAACAGGCAGACCGTCTTTTTCCCATACAAGCCATGACCCGTTGTACATGGAATAGGAGATGATATAGTCTTCTGCATCTTTATCTCCAAACTCCTCCTCTTTCCATACAGGATGAGCCTCCGCGAGCTTTTCTAACAAGCTGAGATCATCCTGTTCAAATGGCCTACTTACCAGCATGAAGATACTGTTCAAATATCGTTTTATGTATAAATGGGTTTCCGGCTAGCACACTGTGGTTTTCTAAAAAGGTAAACGGCTCTCCTTCAATGGTCGTATAGATGCCTCCTACTTCATTTAACAGCACACAGCCAGCTGCGTAGTCCCATGGCGCAAGCCGCATCGTGATGTAAGCATCTATTCTTCCTGCCGCGACATTTGCCAGCTCTAAAGCGGCAGAACCGTAGGAACGTGTGCCTCTGACTCTTTTCACAAGTGGCGCTAACACACTTTGATCAATTCTTCTGTTTTCCGTTACCCATGTTGCATTAATGGCAAGAATCGCTTCTTCAATGACGGTTTCTTTTAAAGGAGCCAGCTTCGTTTCATTCATATAAGCCCCTCTGCCGCTAAATGCGTGATACAGCTCATCGTGCACCACATCATAAATTAAACCGATTTTCCCTTCACCGTTTTCAAAAACCCCAATGGAAATCGCAAAATTTCTTTGCTGGTGCACAAAATTCATCGTCCCATCAATCGGATCAATAATCCATACGACTCCCTCAAGTGAGTGGATTTTGTCTCCTTGCCCCTCTTCACCGAGTATCCGATGTCCCGGAAATGTTTCTTGAATTCGATCAATGAAAAACTTTTCGGTTTCTTTGTCAATATTGGTGACTAAATCATTCGGATTTGATTTCGTTTCAATTGTCAGGCTTTCATGCATGGATTGTTTAATTCTCGCGCCTGCTTCTCTTATCCATTTCTTTGCAATCTCATCAATTTCCGTCCAATTTGTCATTCGTTCGTACCTCTCTTCTATGTAGACCTTTTATTTTATAGGATACTGATAACGGCAATGAAAAAGCAAGGAAAATGAAAAATATCCCTTCTCACGTAAAAACGAACCATTCATGCGGTTCGTTTTCACTATCGCTTTTTTACCCGTTAAGACGAATCCATTCTTTTCTAAGTCGCTCAAGTTTGTTTTTGCTTTGTTCAATCTGCTCTTCATTTTCTTTCTGCATTGCTTCATATAGGGTTGCCAATTCATAATCAACCTCTAGTCTCCAGACAGCAACACGATTGTTTTTCTCTTCCTTAAATCCCTCTTTTACAACTTGCCTCATTGTCTTTCGCCCCTTCCAGAGATCATTTGTTTGTAAAAAAGCATCCCATTTTGCCATTCAACAATGATTACTTCTTATATCGTATGATTGTTCTATTTACGCGCAACATGATTCTGAAAATTGTGTGTTTACCTATTCGTTTATTACCACATTTCCCCTTACTTCAAACGCACTCAATCTTTTTGAAGCTCGTATGAACTGTGATAAAATATGTATACTTAGCATGAAGGAGGAAAATCATGACACAAATGCGTTTCACTGAAGAGGACTTTAACACGTTTACAATAGAAGGCTTAGACGCGCGCATGGAAGTATTAAAAGAGACGGTCCGTCCGAAGCTTACAGCTCTAGGCGAACATTTTGCCCCAACTTTATCAGCTTTAACCGGAGATGAAATGTTTCCGCATGTGGCAAAGCATGCAAGAAGATCCGTCAATCCCCCTGCTGACAGCTGGGTGGCGTTCGCAAACAGCAAAAGAGGCTATAAAAAACTGCCGCATTTCCAAATTGGTTTATGGGAAAGCCACGTCTTTGTGTGGTTTGCGATTATTTATGAATCCCCTATCAAAGAAGAATACGGCAAATTGCTTGAAATGAACCAAGAAACCATTACGAAAAATATCCCTGACAGCTTCGTTTGGTCTGCAGATCACACAAAACCGGGAGTACATAAACAGTCTGAAATGGACAAGGAACAGCTGAAGACACTGTTTGAGCGTTTGCAGACTGTAAAGAAAGCTGAGCTGTTATGCGGCATCCAGCTCCAAAAAGAAGAAGTGCTGAATATGAATAACCAGGAATTCCTTCAGCGTATCGACGATGCCTTTAAGCAGCTTGCTTTTCTGTACCGTCTCACCCAAAAAGTATCACAAGCATAAAAAAGAGCCGGGATACCCCCCGGCTCTTTTTCTTACATCTTAATCTTCGCGTGATCAGATTCTTTCGCCTGTTTGACCGTGCGATAAGGAGAATATGTACTTTGTTCCTCAAACTCGTCGCATATCTTTTTTTCCTCGGCCTTCCCCGGTACAATTTCTTTGAAACGGCGGTAAGCTTTAAGCAGTTCTTCACGATCCGCCCCTTTTTCATATGCAAGCTCAACCTGCTGGAAAAATGCAATCACATCCACTGCTTCTTCGGTTGTCCAATCTTCATTCATCGGATATTGATACTCCATTTTCTTCACTCCTTATAGATTTACTTCCCTTAAGAGAAAGCATCTTCATTTGATCATAAATTGTTCTTTACATTCTTTCAAGTTCATAATATAATTCATTTGTTTTACGTCTAAAAAACGGTTGAGAAACTGATTTTAATACACACTATTATGCATAGGTATGATTACAAAGGTGGGAAAACAATTGTCGCAACATGAAACACCCTTATACACAGGACTGAAAAAGCATGCAAGCAGACAGCCTGTTCAATTCCACATTCCCGGCCATAAAAAAGGGGCAGGAATGGACCCAGAATTCAGACAATTTATCGGTGAAAACGCGTTAAGCATAGATTTGATTAATATTGAACCATTAGACGATCTGCACGCGCCAAAAGGCATTATTAAACAAGCACAAGATCTGGCCGCTGAAGCATTTGGAGCGGATCATACATTTTTTTCTGTTCAAGGAACAAGCGGCGCCATCATGACAATGGTAATGGCTGTTTGCGGACCTGGCGATAAAATTATTATTCCAAGAAATGTTCATAAATCAATTATGACAGCTATTGTATTTTCCGGAGCGGTTCCAATTTTTATTCATCCTGAAATTGACAATGAATTGGGCATCTCCCACGGCATTACACTTGAATCTGCTAAACGGGCGCTTACCGAACATCCGGATGCAAAAGGGCTTCTCGTCATCAACCCGACATATTTCGGTGTTGCAGCCGACTTAAAAAGCATCGTAGAACTCGCTCATTCGTTTGATGTGCCAGTGCTTGTGGATGAAGCACACGGCGTTCACATTCATTTTCACGACGAATTGCCGCTATCGGCTATGCAGGCAGGAGCGGACATAGCAGCGACAAGTGTACACAAGCTGGGCGGATCACTCACGCAAAGTTCGATTTTAAACATGAGAGAGGGCCTTGTATCAAAAGACAGAGTGCAATCCATCCTGAGCATGCTGACAACTACGTCAACTTCTTACTTGCTTCTTGCTTCTTTGGATGTTGCCAGAAAACGCCTTGCAACAGAAGGCCACCAGCTTGCTGAGGAAACACTAAAGCTTGCCAATCAGACGAGAGATCGCCTCAACCAGATTGAAGGCATTTATTGTGTCGGTTCTGAGATTCTTGGTTCGAAAGCAGCTTACAGCTATGATCCGACAAAATTGATTATTTCTGTGAAAAGTCTTGGCCTGACAGGACATGACGTGGAAAAATGGCTTCGTGAATCCTTTAATATTGAGGTTGAGCTTTCTGATCTGTACAATATTTTGTGTATTTTCACTCCTGGTGACAGCCAAAATGATGCAGACCGGCTTGTAGAGGCTTTAACTGAGATCGCACAGCAAATGTCAGAACAAGATGTAACACATCAGCAAACTGAGGTTCTGCTTCCAGAAATACCTTTATTGGCAATGACTCCGCGTGATGCTTTCTATGCAAATACGGAAGTCATCCCATTAAAAGAAGCATCCGGACGGATTATTGCTGAATTTGTCATGGTATATCCGCCTGGTATTCCAATCTTCATCCCAGGAGAAATTATTACAGAAGAAAACATCAGCTACATTTTTAAAAACCTTGACGCAGGCCTCCCTGTTCAAGGACCTGAGGACTCGACTTTACATATGATCCGGGTCATCAAAGAACAAAAAGCAATTCAATAAAAAATAAAAAGCATGCGGCTTAAAGCCGCATGCTTTTTTTACTCTTCATCAACAGGACATTGACATTGTCCGCAGCATGTTCCGTATAATGTTGTCACTTTCTCATCTTCAAAGTAATGAATGGCTTCGTTGCAATCTTGGCAAACAATCGTACCCATCTCTTATTCCCCATTTCTTTGAAATTTGAAAACGCTTAATTTCTTTTGTTGTTATTATATTAATATGTCACATTTAAAATGTCAACAACAAACTGTATAACACATTTTATTTCATCTCATCATATTCACCTTGTTTTTCCATTTTTCATCATACACTATCTTCTTCATACAGAAGCTTTACTCGATATATATGCCACAGCACATGATGTAATTTCACGTTTTCTTGAACTTTCATCCAAGAATGCAGCAAAAAATTCAATATACCCCAGGTTGCTATTTTAAACGATTGATATAATATGTAATCTCACTTTAAAAACGGTTTCAATTATATAACAATTAGGTAACAAGAAGCAGATTAAGCCGCCTCTCGTGATAAACTAAAGCTAGTTTACTACTGTTTATACAGAGGAGAAGATAGATGCGATATCGCGCGGTATTCCCCATGCTGATAATAGTATTTGCTTTATCGGGCTGTACGCTTTCCACCATCAATCCGATGAAAAAAAGCCGGATTGACAACATTCATCATACACAAATCCTGTTTTTTTCTGATGAGAACCAAATAGACCAGGAAGCGCCTTATTACGATGCACTGCTTGATTTAGAAAAAGATTATCCCGAGCAAATAGATAAAATGAAGGTCTATGATAAAAAAGAAGGCTGGGAAGATGAGATTGAAACTGTCCCTACCCTTATGGTTGTTGATCAGCGCCATGTCGTGGTGAAAATCGAGGGATGTGTGAAAAAGAAAGAAGACATCATTAAACCATTACAGCATGTGCTGTCAAAATAAAAAAACAGCCCTCGCTCAAAGCGGGGCTGTTTTTGATATGAAAATTATTTTACGATGTGAATCGGACTTCCGATTGCCACTTCAGCAGCTTCCATTGTGATTTCGCCCAATGTTGGGTGAGCGTGAATTGTCATTGCGATATCTTCAGCAGTCATGCCGCCTTCAATCGCTAAGCTTAATTCAGAAATCATATCAGAAGCACTTGCTCCGGCGATTTGCGCACCGATCACAAGACCGTCCTCTTTACGAGTGATCAGCTTCATGAAGCCGTCTGTTTCGTTAAGAGAAAGCGCGCGGCCGTTTGCTGCAAATGGGAATTTAGCAGCCACAATGTCAAGACCTTCTTCTTTCGCCTGTGCTTCAGTGTAACCAACTGATGCAAGTTCAGGCTCAGAGAAAACAACCGCAGGAATACCAAGGTAATCGATTTCTGCAGGCTCTCCAGCGATAGCTTCTGCAGCGATTTTACCTTCGTAAGATGCTTTATGAGCAAGCGGCGGTCCTTCGATGATATCACCGATTGCATAAATGTTAGGTACGTTTGTGCGGCACTGTTTGTCAGTTTTCACGATACCGCGGTCCGTCATTTCGATACCGACTTGCTCAAGACCAAGCTCATCAGTGTTTGGACGGCGTCCTACTGTAATCAATACGTAATCAGCATCAACAGTTTTTTCTTCGCCTTTTACTTCGAAAGTAACTGTTACGCCGTCTGGTCTTTCTTCAACGCCTTTAGCCATCGCGTTTGTATGGATTTCAACGTTGCCTTTTTTCTTCAGTCTGCGTGTAACAAGAGAACTCATTTGTTTTTCGAAGCCAGGAAGAATTTCATCTCCGCCTTCAAGAATAACAAGTTCAGTACCGAAGTTAGCATACGCAGTTCCAAGTTCAGTTCCGATGTATCCGCCGCCGATAACAACGAGCTTTTTAGGAATTTCTTTAAGAGCCAAAGCGCCAGTTGAATTCAGGACACGCTCACTATATTTGAAGTTTGGCAATTCGATAGGACGAGATCCAGTAGCGATGATTGCATTTTTGAACGTGTATGTTTGAGCAGAGTTCTCATCCATAACACGAACTGAATTGCTGTCTACAAAGTAAGCTTCACCTTTTACAACATCTACTTTGTTGCCTTTAAGAAGACCTGCTACACCGCCAGTAAGCTTGTTGACAACAGAAGCTTTCCATTCTTGAACTTTTGTGAAATCAACTGTTACATTCTCAGCAGTGATTCCCATGTCATCAGAATGTTTTGCATTCTCATAACGGTGACCTGCATTGATCAGCGCTTTTGAAGGGATACATCCAACGTTCAGACAAACGCCTCCAAGAGTTGCTTTTTCAACGACTGTTACTTTTTGTCCAAGCTGTGCAGCGCGGATGGCAGCTACATAGCCGCCAGGTCCCGCACCAATTACAAGAGTATCTGTTTCAATAGGGAAATCTCCTACTACCATAACATTACGCCTCCATTAAAATTAATTGTGGATCGTTCAGTAAACGCTTGATGTGATTTAATGCATTTTGCGCAGTTGCTCCGTCGATCATACGGTGGTCGAAGCTGAGAGAAAGAGCTAAGACTGGAGCTGCTACGATTTCGCCATCACGAACAATCGCTTTTTCTGCAATGCGTCCGATACCAAGAATCGCAACTTCTGGATGGTTGATAACCGGAGTGAACCATTGTCCGCCGGCAGAACCGATGTTTGTAATTGTGCAAGATGCGCCTTTCATTTCAGCTGGAGCAAGCTTGCCTTCACGAGCTTTTGTTGCAAGGCCATTGATCTCATCAGAAATTTCAAAGACAGATTTACGATCTGCATTTTTCACAACCGGTACAAGCAAGCCTTTTTCAGTGTCAGCAGCGATACCGATGTTGAAGTAATGTTTTTGGATGACTTCATCTGTTTTATCGTCAATTGACGTGTTTAAAACAGGGAATTTTTTCAGTGCAGATGTAAGAGCTTTTACAACGTAAGGCAAGTAAGTCAGCTTGATTCCTTGATCAGCAGCAACTTGTTTGAACTGTTTACGATGTGCAACAAGGTTTGTTACGTCCACTTCGTCCATTAACGTTACGTGAGGAGCAGTGTGTTTAGAGTTAACCATCGCTTTTGCAATTGCTTTACGGATACCGCTCATTTTTTCGCGTGTTTCTGGGAATTCGCCCTCTGGAGCTGGTGCAGCAGCCGGTTTAGCAGCTGTTTCTTGTGGTGCAGCTGTTTCTTGCGGTGCAGCTTCTTGCGCTCCTCCGTTTACAAAGCTGTCGATATCTTCTTTTACAACACGTCCGTTGTTGCCTGAACCAGTAACCTTACGGATGTCTACGCCTTTTTCACGAGCATATTTACGTACGGAAGGCATAGCGATCACGCGTTTGTTCGGGTCAACTTCAGCTTGATCCTGCTGTCCTGCGCCAGTAGCTTTTGCAGGCTCTTGAGCTTGCTCTTCTTTCGCAACGTCTTGTCCAGCTTCTGCAGTTGACTGAACTTGTGCTTCAGTTTTCGCATCGTCAGACTCGTCGCTGCCTTTAAATTGAAGATCTTCGTAACCAGGTGCATCAAACGTAATAATCGTTTGTCCAACAGTTGCAACCGTTCCCTCTTCAACTTTTAATTCTAATACTTTTCCTTTAACAGGTGAAGGAATTTCTACTACTGCTTTATCATTTTGGACTTCAGCCAGTACATCATCTTCGTCTACCTCGTCGTTAGGCTTGACAAACCATTTTACGATTTCGCCTTCGTGGATACCTTCCCCGATATCTGGAAGTTTAAATTCAAATGCCACAGTTCTCGACCTCCTAGTTTGATTAAGCAATTTTAAAGTTTACATCGTAAGCATTGAAAACAGATATATAATAGAGGGAAAACGTTCAGCTTCCCTCTCGATTATGCAGTTTGATTAAAATTCAAGCACTTTTCTTGCTGTTTCAAGAACGTCTTTATGGTTTGGAAGCCATACGCTCTCCGCTTGAGAGAAAGGAAATACTGTATCTGGCGCAGCCACGCGAAGTACAGGTGCTTCCAAGCTCAGGATCGCACGGTCATTAATTTCTGCTACTACGTTTGCAGCAATACCGGCTTGTTTTTGTGCCTCTTGAACGACAATCGCGCGTCCTGTTTTTTCTACAGAAGCGATAATTGTATCGATATCAAGTGGGCTTACTGTACGAAGGTCGACAACTTCAGCAGAAATGCCGTCTTTTTCAAGCTCCTCAGCAGCTTTTAATGATTCATGAACCATTGCGCCGTAAGTAATGATTGAAAGATCAGTACCTTCACGTTTCACGTCAGCTTTTCCAAGCTCAATTGTGTATTCTTCTTCAGGAACTTCCTGACGGAAAGAACGGTAAAGCTTCATATGCTCTAAGAAGACAACAGGATCATTGTCTCTGATCGCAGAAATTAAAAGTCCTTTGGCATCGTAAGGAGTTGATGGAATCACAACTTTGATACCAGGCTGTTGTGCAACAAGACCTTCCAAGCTGTCAGCGTGAAGTTCAGGAGTATGAACACCGCCGCCGAATGGAGAACGAATTGTTACAGGTGAAGTCCAGCGTCCGCCAGAACGGTAGCGCATACGAGCCATTTGGCCAGAAACTGAATCCATTACTTCATAAACAAATCCGAAGAATTGGATTTCCATTACCGGACGGAAGCCGTTTAAGCCTAAACCAAGGGCAAGACCGCCGATACCAGATTCAGCAAGTGGCGTGTCAAACACACGGTCTTCACCGAATTCTTTTTGCAATCCTTCTGTCGCACGGAATACGCCGCCGTTTACACCAACGTCTTCTCCGAAAACTAAGACATTTTCGTCATTTTTCAGTTCTGTGCGTAACGCATCCGTGATTGCTTGAATCATTGTCATTTGCGCCATGGCTTACTTCGACTCCTTCTGTGTATAAATTTCAAATTGCTCCTCAAGGTTGTGAGGCATTTTTTCGTACATGATTTTCATTAAATCAGTTACTTTTTGCTTCGGTTCAGCATCAGCTTTTTTGATCGCTTGCTTAATTTCTTCTTTCGCATCCTCAATTACTTTTGCTTCTTCTTCTTCAGACCATAAGCCTTTGTTTTCAAGGAACGCACGGAAACGTACAAGCGGATCTTTTTGTTCCCACTCATTTTCGATTTCTTTTGTACGATATTTAGTAGGATCGTCACCAGCCATTGTATGCGGGCCATAACGGAATGTAAGTGTTTCAATTAGTGTTGGACCTTCGCCGTTGATTGCGCGCTCGCGTGCTTCAGCAGTTGCTGCGTATACAGCAAGCGGATCCATTCCGTCTACTTGTACGCCGACAATACCGGCAGCTACAGCTTTTTGTGCAATTGTTTCAGCTGCAGATTGTTTTTCAACAGGAGTTGAAATCGCGTAACGGTTGTTTTGCACCACGAAGATTGCAGGTGCTTTATAAGCTCCGGCAAAGTTAATTCCTTCGTAGAAGTCCCCTTGAGAAGCTCCGCCGTCACCAGTGTAAGTGATTGCGACAGCTTTCTTACCGCGTTTTTTAAGACCTAGCGCAACACCGGCAGTTTGAATGTATTGAGCACCGATAATGATTTGTGGAGAAAGGGCATTCACATCATCAGGCATTTGGTTTCCTCTGAAATGTCCGCGAGAGAAAAGAAACGCTTGATATAATGGAAGGCCGTGCCAAATTAACTGAGGCACATCACGGTATCCAGGAAGAACAAAGTCTTCTTTTTCAAGCGCGAAATGCGTTGCAATCTGAGAAGCTTCTTGACCCGCAGTAGGAGCGTAAAATCCGAGACGTCCTTGACGGTTTAATGAGATAGAGCGTTGGTCAAGCACACGCGTAAATACCATGCGGCGCATTAGCTCTTTTAATTGATCATCAGTTAAATCAGGCATCGCCGCTTCATTCACGACTTCTCCCTTTTCATTTAAAATTTGGAACGTTTCGAACTGCTTTTTAATGGCATCAAATTGCTTCTTACTGTCAACGATAGCTTTTTTCGTTTTTGCAGCCATACTAAGTCACCTCTTCCTTTCTTTTAAACAGTCATTAGACGTGCATTCCTTTTATACATACAAACTTAGGGTACCCTAAAGTATCAGCAGTAAGTCGTATTATATTTTAGCCGATCCCCAGTTTGCCAAAACCTTTTATGTAGGATAGTTACACTCTGCTTTGAACTGTATTATTTCGAAGTTGTAAAAAACTAATACAACACCGCTTAACATGGATTAGTTTACACCAAATAAAGAAGAACCGTCAATCGTTTTCATCGCTGATTTTCAATAAATGTATTCGCTTTACATTTTCAACAAAAAAACAGATGCCAACCGCACCCAAAACTGTACTAGTATACCTTACTATGCTGTACTACAATAGAAATGAAAATTTTGAACGAAATCCGAATCGCATTTCATTCAAAAAAAGAGCTGATCGAGTCAGCTCTTTTTCACACGATAGCCTGCAGCATCATATAAATCTTCCCGGGCTTTATTATATTTTTCGGTTTGTTCATTAAATTCTCCGCTATATTTAAGGATCTTTTCATAAGAAGCATTGACTTTATCGATCTGCTGATCCAGATCATCTCTTGTCAAATCTTTGTCTTTCAGCTGCATATACAGTTTTTTATTAAGCTCAAGCGCTTTTTTATACTCTTTATACATGGTGCCATATGATGTATATCTTTTCTCCATATGGTTTGCTGCGGCATCGGCCTTTTCTTTTATGTCTTTTTCCTTAATATGTTCCGCTGACGTTTTTGCTTCCTCAAATTCCGTTTCCGATTTTTTCATGCTTTCATTTTCAAGCTTTAGGTGTTCTTCGCGCTTGCTGACATTTTCAAGCGCCTCATCAGATAAAGCAACAATTTTTTTATAATCATCCATATTGAGCTTCATAACACTATCGTAAAGCTGATTTTCTTTGGCCTCTAATTCTTTGAGTGTTTTTTGTTCTTCTTGAAACGGCTTTTCCGATTCCGCGGCTTTTTCTAATGAATGATGAAGTGAATCAACCGGGTCCTGTCCCATGCATCCTGTTAATATCAGTGCCATGGCACAAAAAGCTCCGATCTTCATTCCAGGCCGCCGTTTTATTGCGTCTTTCACGTTAAATCCCCCAATCTTGACAATTTCTACTATAGAATCCATGGGGACATTTGGCAATAGCCGTGCTGTATTAATGCAATACTGAAATTAAATCAAAAAAGTGAAAAATCAGGACAGATGACCATACAACTTTTTTGTTTTTACATAGGTTATATTAGACGCTATGCCTACTTATAAAGGCTCTGGCGTAATTAAAAGAGGAGGTTATGTAATATGTATGGATATGGTTACGGCGGAGGCTGCTGCAGTTATGGTGGTTACGGATATGGTGGCTACGGATATGGCTACGGTCGCACCTTTGCGCTAATCGTTGTTTTATTCATTCTGTTAATCATTGTCGGAGCTGCTTATTTAGGCGGAGGCTGTTGCTAACCACACAGCATGAAATTGACCAGCCATATACGGCTGGTCATTCGTTTCGTTGCACCTTTGTGAAGAAATCCGATATAATTTACATATTAAGCTTTAGGAGTGAAGTTTCTTGATTACTATGGAAAACATCGTACGTGACGGCCATCCAGCCCTTAGAGAGACTGCCGAACCTGTTGAGCTGCCTCCAACTGATGCAGAAAAACAGCAGCTGGCCGACATGATCGAATTTGTTAAAAACAGCCAAAATCCGGAATTAGCCGAAAAATACAAGCTGCGCCCTGGCGTAGGGCTCGCAGCTCCTCAAATTAATATCAAAAAACGAATGATCGCCGTTCATGCGGAAGATGCTTCCGGTAAATTATACAGCTATGCTCTGTTTAATCCTAAGATCGTGAGCCATTCAGTTGAAAAAAGCTACTTAACAAGCGGCGAGGGCTGCCTCTCTGTAGATGAAGCGATTCCCGGTTATGTTCCCCGCTATGCTCGCATCAGAGTAAAAGGAACAACACTAGAAGGCGAAAATATTGATATTCGTTTAAAAGGATTTCCGGCTATTGTGTTTCAGCATGAGATCGATCATTTGAACGGCGTTATGTTCTATGATCATATTGATAAGGAAAATCCTTTCAAAGAACCTGAAAATGCAATCGCAATTGAGCGCTAAAAGAAAAAACGGCTGGCACAATGCCAGCCGTTTCTTTATTTTAAAAGGCCCAATTCTTTGACAGCGTATGCAATTCCATCCTCGTCCACCGGCTTTGTTACAAAGTCCGCGATTTCTTTCAGTTCGGGAACAGCATTTCCCATAGCAACGCCTGTCCCTACATATTCAATCATTTGCAGATCATTTAATCCGTCGCCGAAAGCATATGTATCGCCGATATCAAACGGAAGACGCTCAATCACTTTTTTGATTCCTTCTGCCTTCGAACCTCCGTGCGGCAGAACATCAGTCGATAGCTCATGCCAGCGAACTAGATCAAACTCAGGAAAAGCGGCATAAGCTTTTTCTTCTTCATCCTCACAAAATAAAAGAAGCTGAAAAATTTCTTTTCCTTCATAAAAAAGGTCATCGGTCTCTGGGTAATCGGTTTTAAGGCTGCCGATTCCCTCGAGTACATGAGGGTGATCCGCAACAGTCGCTTTCATCGTGTCCTCGGCCAAAAACACAACAGGATGCTTGCCTTCATCCGCCTGCTTTAATAATCGTCTGATTGCATCTTCAGGCAGCGGATTTTTATAAATCACTTGATTTTCAAAGACAACAAACTGTCCATTGTAGGAAATAAATGAGTGGATGCCCAGCTCCTCCAAAATCGGCTTAACCAAAAATGGAGACCGACCGCTGGCAATAAACACATGATGCCCTTGGCGCTGCAGCTCCGCCACGGTTTTTCTCGTACTTTCCGGTATATTCTTATCATGATCATATATTGTGCCGTCAATATCAAAAAAGATTAATTTTGAATCCATCGCAACTTCCCCTTTATCGTCTTGGTCTGCAATTCCCACCCTCATCATACAAAAAGATTGTCATTCAGCAAACTATTTCGTTCAAAAATCATATTAAATTCCATTAATAACCACGAAAAGTCTTCCTCAATCTCCGTATACTATTTGTATAAAAGAACTCTGGGACAAATATTTTAATAAAGGAGGAACTGGCTAATGCTGCGTAAATTAAGAAAAAAACTCAGAAGACAATGGAACGGAATGCTCCGCAAGAAAGCAATTGCCTGACAAGGGATCTTTCACTTTTTGAGAGATCCTTATTTTGCTCAAGGCTTTCCTTATATTCCGTTTTCGAATATAATAGAATGAGCGAGTCTAACATACGGCATTTAAGGAGAGATTTGGAATGATTTATAAGGTATTTTATCAAGAGAAGGCTGACGAAGTACCTGTTCGGGAAAAGACAGATTCACTTTATATTGAAGGCGTATCTGAGCGTGACGTCAGAACAAAGCTGAAAGAAAAGAAATTTAATATTGAGTTTATTACACCTGTTGATGGTGCATTCTTAGAATATGAACAACAGAGCGAAAATTTTAAAGTATTGGAGTTATGAGCGGTATGAAATTTGTAAAAAATGATCAGACTGCTGTTTTCGCCCTCGGAGGTTTGGGCGAAATCGGTAAAAATACGTACGCGGTGCAATTCCAGGATGAAATTGTACTGATTGATGCGGGGATCAAGTTTCCCGAGGACGAACTGCTCGGAATTGACTACGTCATCCCTGATTATACGTATTTAGTCAAAAACGAAGATAAAATTAAAGGGCTTTTTATCACCCACGGGCACGAAGACCACATCGGCGGTATTCCATACCTGCTCAGACAAGTGAATATTCCTGTATACGGCGGAAAACTCGCGATCGGCTTACTTCGGAATAAACTTGAAGAGCATGGATTATTAAGACAGACAAAACTGAACATTATCGGTGAGGATGATATTGTAAAGTTCCGCAAAACGGCTGTGTCATTCTTCAGAACAACACACAGTATTCCGGATTCCTACGGCATTGTTGTAAAAACGCCGCCCGGAAACATCGTACATACTGGGGATTTTAAATTCGACTTTACTCCAGTCGGCGAGCCGGCAAACTTAACGAAAATGGCCGAAATCGGTAAAGAAGGCGTTTTGTGCCTTCTTTCAGACAGCACAAACAGTGAAAATCCGGAGTTTACCATGTCTGAGCGCCGTGTAGGAGAAAGCATTCATGACATTTTCCGCAAGGTGGACGGCCGAATTATCTTCGCTACATTTGCGTCGAATATTCACCGCTTGCAGCAGGTAATTGAAGCTGCTGTACAAAATGGAAGAAAAGTTGCCGTATTTGGACGCAGTATGGAATCGGCTATCGAAATTGGACAGACACTCGGTTATATTAACTGTCCTAAAAATACGTTTATTGAGCATAACGAAATCAATCGTATGCCTGCTAATAAAGTAACAATTTTATGTACAGGAAGCCAAGGGGAACCAATGGCGGCGTTATCAAGAATTGCAAACGGGACACACCGCCAAATTTCAATCAATCCTGGGGATACAGTCGTATTTTCTTCATCCCCTATCCCAGGCAACACAATCAGCGTGAGTCGAACAATCAACCAGCTGTATCGTGCGGGTGCTGAGGTTATTCACGGCCCTCTTAACGATATCCATACATCCGGTCACGGCGGACAGGAAGAACAGAAGCTGATGCTTCGTTTAATCAAGCCTAAATTCTTCATGCCGATTCACGGTGAGTACAGAATGCAAAAGATGCATGTCAAGCTTGCAACAGATTGTGGCATCCCAGAGGAAAACTGCTTTATCATGGATAATGGTGAAGTATTAGCGCTTAAAGGCGATGAGGCTTCAGTTGCAGGAAAAATCCCGTCCGGTTCAGTGTACATTGACGGAAGCGGTATCGGTGATATTGGCAATATCGTACTTCGTGATCGCAGAATTCTCTCTGAAGAAGGACTTGTCATCGTTGTTGTCAGCATTGACATGGACGACTTCAAGATTTCAGCGGGTCCTGATTTGATTTCCAGAGGATTTGTGTACATGAGAGAATCTGGTGACTTGATCAACGACGCTCAAGAGCTCATTTCAAATCACTTACAAAAAGTAATGGAACGAAAAACGACTCAATGGTCTGAAATCAAAAACGAGATTACAGACACGCTTGCACCTTTCTTGTACGAAAAAACAAAGCGCCGTCCAATGATCCTGCCGATCATTATGGAGGTTTAAAAAAAGAGGCACTCCCTTAGGGAGTGCCTCTTTTTATTGCAGTGATATGTGTTGAAATGATTTTACATCGAATAAGCCCGTTGTCGTCATTTTAATATCAGGAATGACAGGCAACGCTAAAAACGACAATGTCAAAAATGGATTAAATCCGCCTGTGAAACCGATTAACGGCAATTTATCATGCAGCGTCAGCAAGCTTTGATTCACTTGTTCTGCAGATTGGTCGGATAATAACCCTGCAATCGGCAGCGGTACTGAATGGAGCTCTTCCCCATTTTTTATAATCGTTAATCCTCCGCCAATTTCCTGCAGCTTATTAACTGCCGCCGCGATATCCTCATCATTCGTTCCGACGGCAATAATATTATGGGAGTCGTGTGAAATGGTTGTGGCAATCGCTCCGCTCTTGAATCCAAAACCTTTCACAACACCAAGTCCGGTTTCTTTTAATCCTTTATGCCGCTCAACAACTGCTATCTTTAACAAATCAAGCCCAGTGTCTGGCTCAAATTCGCGGGCATCAGGAGCCGGAACTTGTACTAATCGTGTTTCAAGCTGATTTGGTATGATTTGAATGACATTGATTTGCTGCTCTGAATCGATTGGCATATGAAAATCCTGTTTGTTAAGAGGAGCAGCAAGCTTAACAGAATCAAGCAGTGCCTGATCTGGTGCTGCAGTTGAAGCATGATCCTGATAGACCGCTTTGCTGTCTTCAGCAACAGTCTGCCCTTTTACCATCGTCATTGTGACAGTGACATTTTCCAGATCAGATACAAAGAGCAAATCAGCGTCAAAACCCGGGGCAATCGCTCCCTTTGTATCTAATCCGTAGCATTCGGCCGCATTGAGGCTTCCTAATTGATAGGCTAAAAACGGATCAAGTCCAGCTTGAATCGCCATTTTTACCTGATGGTTTACACTTCCCTCTGACAATAAATCATCCACATGCTTATCATCCGTACAAAAAAAGAACCGGCGTGCGTTCTTTTCATTCACCGCCGGCAGCACATTGAGCGTGTTTTTGGCGACTGATCCTTCACGCATCATGACATACATGCCCCTTCTGATTCGATCAAGGGCTTCTTCCTTCGATGTTACTTCATGGTCGTTTAAGACAAAGGCGGTTCTGTAAATGTTAATGAGGTCTGTTGATAAACCAGCTAAATGACCGTCTATCCTTTTTCCTGCCACACGGGCATCGAGCAGTTTCTGAACCATGTCTTCTTCAGCCTGCTGAACCGACACATAATCCATAACTTCAGCCAGCCCTAATACTTCTTCTTCTTCATAAAAAGGCTTGAGATCGGCAGCTTTGAGAATTGCGCCTGATCGCTCAAAACTTGCGGCAGGCACACTGGAAGGAAGCATAAAATGGATATTCAGCGGTGTATGCCGAGCTTGTTCAATCATAAACACAATCCCTTTTTCACCAGACACATTTGCGATCTCATGCGGATCTGTAACAACCGTCGTCACGCCATGAGGCAACACTGCTTTAGCGAACTCAATCGGTGTAACCATTGATGACTCAATATGTACATGTCCATCAATAAAACCCGGAACAATCATTTGTCCCTCTGCATCAATAATATTTTCGCCTTCATACTCACCGAGGCCTACAATAACTCCATCTGTAATCGCAATATCTTCATATATCCATTCTTGATTATATACGTCCATGATTTTTCCGTTCCTAATGACGATATCAGCTTTTTGTCTTTTGGCTGAAGCATTCAGCCTATTGACTAGCGCTTCTTTATTCAAATAGGCCCCTCCTCTTTTTTATTATATGGTACAATATGCTATCGGAACGCCTGTGCTTAGTCAATGAAATTTTAAGAAATTGGCGCTCAGTTCATTAAAGTTGTTATATTCTGATAATATGAAAAACCGCCCTTTGAGGACGGCTTATTTGACTGCTATTTAGTATGAAGAACTCTTTTTTCAAAACGGGAGATGTCTGTAACTGATCCAATAACAATGAGTATATCTTCTTGGTGGATGACTTCGGTTGCAAGCGGTGATACGATGACTTCCTTGCCCCTTTTTATGGCTACGATATTAATACCGTATTTTGCGCGAATATCTAAATCGAGAAGTGTATTTCCAGCCAGGCGGCTGTTAGCTACGATTTCAACAAGACTATGCTCTTCAGACAGCTCCAAATAGTCAAGTACATTGTTGGATACGATATTATGCGCAATTCGTTTTGCCATATCGCGTTCCGGGTGGACGATGTGATCCGCGCCAATTTTAGACAGCACTTTTTCGTGATAATCGTTCTGCGCTTTAACTGTAATTGTATGGACGCCAAGTTCTTTCAGAATGAGTGTCGTTAAAATACTCGCTTGAATATTTTCCCCGATTGCTACAATAACGTGGTCAAAATTTCGCAGGCCTAAATTTTTCAGGACAGATTCGTCTGTCGAATCACCGATAACTGCGTGAGATGCAATCTTGGCATACTCGTTGACTTTATCTTCATCGATATCCATTGCCATAACCTCGACGCCTTCTTCGCTTAATGCTTTGCAAATACTGCCACCAAAACGGCCCAGCCCAATTACCGCAAATTCTTTTTTCATCGTGGTGCTCCTTTATATGACATAATATTGATCAAATTTTATCATATTCTTTTGTTACAGTGTTATCCTTTTGGCAGCGAATTCATATGCCGCTTGAGCTTTTCAGTAAACTCAGGCGACAAATACAGCTCCGCTCCGCGTTCGATTTCAATCTGATAGTGCTGAGGCGGGGCAATTTCCGCTTCTTTTTGGAGGACGAGAAAGGTTAAGCAGTCTTTGTAGTGCCTTCCGCCAGCTTCAACGTCTACAAATGCCGGCCGATACGTAAGAGATTCGACGCCCTCCCTTTTATATAGATAGGAGAGAGCAGAATAAGGGATACGGTATAAAACGCCTTCTGTTGTTCCTCCGTCTTCCAACATGTCCGCTCTTGAACCGTCTTCCCTTTTTAGCGTGAAGCGGGTTGTGTATCCTTTTAAAACAGCTCTTCCTTCTGGATCTTGAAAATAGTGATCGACTCCCGCTTTTTGAAAGCGGGCATGATCCATGCATGATCCATAGGCAAAATAATAAATGGGATTTTTCGATTTGCTGATCATCTGATGTTCTTTCCAGTCGCCGCTGCTTATTTTCGTAAAACCGGCACACCCTTCTTTGTTCATAAAATAAACAAGCGCATTTTTAATCCCGACATCCGTTTCTACAAACACCGTTTGTTTATGATATCCTTGAAAAAATTGATCGAGCTTATGTATACACAATTCATCTGCTTCATATACTTCGCCGTATATATAGCCTTCACCATTTAAAACAGCTGTGGGCCCCTCTTTTGCAGCAAACAAACTTCCCTTTGTTCTCGCCTGCTCATTGATACATGCCGATTGTGCCAGCAAATGATGGTTTTTTTCATGCTTTCTTAATGTCCCGTATACAAACAGAAGCGAGTTCACTTTATTTTTCTCCTCTCAGCTGTCTGATTTTAAAGGCAAAACCACTTGAAAGACGCTGCCTTTTCCAGCTTCACTTTCGATTTTCAATTCCCCGTCATGTTCCTTCAGGATTCTCAAACAAATGGGAAGTCCCAGTCCAGTGCCCTTTTCTTTTGTTGAATAAAAAGGTTTGCCAATCTGCTTCAGCTTTTCCTGCGGCATGCCGTTTCCTTCATCCTTTACGCTTATCACTGCATGAGAGGCGGTTTTAGCAGTTGAAATGGTTACGACACCGCCCTTTGGCATTGCCTCAATTCCGTTTTTAATGATGTTGATAAAGACCTGCTTCAGCTGATTTTCGTCTCCATTAATCATACAGCCATCTGTCTCTTTGAAATTTTTCTCTATGACGATATTGGACAGAATTGCATTGGTATCAAGCAATGTCGTGACTTGTTTCAAGATCTCATTAAGCTGGTGTGTTTTAAATGTGATTGCCTGCGGTTTTGCAAGCAGCAGCAGCTCGCTGAGCACTAAATCGATTCTTTTAATCTCTGAAAAGATGATGTCAAAATAGTCTTTTCTGTCCGGATATTGTGTTTTCATAATCTGGAGGAAACCGCTGACAGATGTTAAAGGGTTTCTGACCTCATGAGCAATACCTGCGGCAAGTTCACTTGTGATTGATAGTTTCTGGGATTCCCTCGCCAGCCGTTCATTAATCTCAATGAGCTCATCTTCAGCCTCTTTCCGCTCAGTGATATCTGACATTGTACCCAGGCTGCCTGTAAATTGGTCATTCCGGTCATAGTAAAGTTTATAATGAACTTCTCCCCAAAAAATCGTGCCGTTTTTTGTCACGTATTTTGCCGTAAACATGCCAGAAGACGCTTTGTTTTGGATTTGGGTGTTAATGTGGTCGGCTACGTGCTTTTCTTTTATGAAGTAATCGTTATACATTGTTCCCATACATTCACTGATTGAAAAGCCGGTTATTGATGCCCACGCTTGGTTTAAATATGTAATTTCGCCTTTTGCATTCGTTTGAAATACGATTTCCTGCAAATTATCCATGATGCGGTTTTTTTCTTCAGAAAGCTGTTTATACTTCCATTCGTTATCCTTCATTTTCTTAACCAGCTGCTGTTTCTCATCAATATAATAAGCCAGCATCCAGACACTTACCAGCGTGACTGCAGTATACACAATATCAACAGGCCAATTAATCGGGTTTTTGCCTATAAAATAAAATAAATAATCCCAAAACATTATAAAAATCATTGCCAAAATGATGGAAATGATACGAGCTTGATATTTTCTCATATGACCACCTGCCGCTTGTGTTTCTCTACTTATTGTACCATTCTTCGACAAATAATTGAGTAAAATATGTAAAGTATCCCAAATCATTCATTACCAAATATCTTGATGTCATATCTTAGGCGGCGGTAATCAAAAATTGGCACGCAAAAAAGGCGGAGGTGATATCACTCCGCCTTTTTTAGCATAATTTTATTCTTTTAAAGCGGCTTGAATTTCTTCGAGAAGCAGCTGTGCACCCTCAGGGCTTAGCGTAATTTTACCGTTGCCGTATTCTTTATTTTCTGAAGTGATTTCTCCAGTCATTAAACAAACGCCATGAGGTTTGTACTTTTTCAAGATAATTTTATCTCCGTCAACAAAAAACTCAATGCTGTCTTTTATGGCAATATCCAATGCCCGTCTCAACTCAATCGGCATGACAATGCGGCCTAATTCATCTACTTTTCTCACAACACCTATTGATTTCATAAAAACCCTTCTTCCTTTAAATGTTTCTTTTCTCATGTAATGTTTTAAGGATGTACCTCAATATATCGTAGACGAATGAAACTTTGAAAAAGTTTCCCGCTTTCTATAAGAATTACAAGATATTTTTTCCATAAAACCGAAAAATGTATTACTTCTGTTACACAGTTCCTTGATTTTTTACAAAAACATTTCTTTACCGACGCACACCCCCAAAAATCGCAGTATTTCTGAGAAACTTTAAATGTAGAATCATATTAAATTAGGATAGAGATTGGGTGAAAACATGTTTCAATCAACTGAAATCGGGATTGACTTAGGAACAGCTAATATACTTGTTTACAGCAAAAATAAAGGGATTATCCTAAATGAACCATCTGTTGTCGCAGTGGATACGACGACAAAAGCAGTGCTTGCAATCGGAGCTGATGCGAAAAACATGATCGGTAAAACACCGGGAAAAATTGTCGCTGTCAGACCGATGAAAGATGGCGTGATCGCAGACTATGATATGACAACTGATCTGCTAAAGCACATTATGAAAAAAGCCGCAAAAAGCATCGGCATGTCGTTCAGAAAACCGAACGTAGTCGTTTGCACACCTTCAGGCTCAACAGCAGTAGAACGCCGCGCCATCAGTGATGCGGTGAAAAATTGCGGCGCGAAAAACGTTCATTTAATCGAAGAGCCAGTTGCAGCCGCCATCGGAGCGGATTTACCGGTTGATGAGCCGGTTGCCAATGTGGTAGTAGATATCGGCGGAGGGACGACAGAGGTCGCTATTATTTCCTTCGGTGGCGTTGTTTCCTGCCATTCTATCAGGATCGGCGGAGACCAGCTTGATGAGGATATCGTTTCTTTCGTCCGTAAAAAATACAATTTGCTAATCGGCGAACGCACAGCTGAGCAGGTAAAAATGGAAATTGGCCATGCCCTGATTGAACATATACCAGAGGCAATGGAAATTCGGGGACGTGACCTCGTGACAGGTCTTCCAAAAACCATTATGCTTCAATCCAACGAAATTCAAGATGCAATGCGTGAATCCCTCCTGCATATTCTTGAAGCCATCAGAGCGACACTTGAGGACTGTCCGCCTGAATTGAGCGGAGATATTGTTGATCGCGGCGTTATTTTAACAGGCGGCGGCGCGCTCCTTAATGGAATTAAAGAATGGCTCACAGAAGAGATTGTCGTGCCTGTACACGTGGCGCAAAACCCGCTTGAATCTGTGGCAATCGGCACAGGTCGTTCTTTAGAAGTGATTGATAAGCTGCAAAAGGCAATTAAATAGTCTTTCCCCGCAAAATTCTCACACGCGGCAAATTTCTTGCTTCTTTTTTCCTCACTTCCTTCATATTGTGGGAAATGGAGAAACGTTAAGGAGGAAACAGATGCTAAGAGATTTAGGAAGAAGAGTAGCGATCGCAGCCATTTTAAGCGGAATTATTCTTGGAGGCATGAGCATTTCTTTGGCAAATATGCCTCATTCGCCTGCAGGCGGCACTGTAAAACTGAATCATCCATAATATTGAAAAACCCAAGACGTGTCGTTTTGGGTTTTTCACTTTGGGCTCCTTCTTTCCTTTATAGGATCATATTTGATATGATGAGAAAAAAGCTTGGAGGAATGATTCATGGATTCATTTTCACAGAAATTAAATACATATGCACAGCTGGCGGTAGAAGTCGGCGTTAATGTCCAAAAAGGCCAGTATGTAGTCGTAAATGCTTCAACAGACGTTCGGGATTTTGTCCGTTTAATTGTAAAACACGCATATGAAAAGGGCGCAAAAAACGTCACCGTGAATTGGCAGGATGACGAAGTCGCCAAATTAAAATACGAACTTGCGCCGTTTGAAGCATTTGAAGAATATCCTGAATGGGAAGCAAAAGGCAGAGAAGAGCTTGCCAAAAATGGAGCTGCTTTCATTTCTGTTGTGTCGTCAAACCCAGACTTGCTAAAAGGTATAGATTCCAAACGGATTGCGGCATTCCAAAAAGCAGCAGGCAAAGCATTACATACATACAGACAATATATTCAATCAGACAAAGTCAGCTGGACTGTCGTAGGTGCGGCATCAGCAGGCTGGGCTCACAAGGTGTTTCCTGGCAAATCAGAGGAGGAAGCGATCCACCTTCTGTGGGAAGAAATTTTTAAAGCGACGCGCGTAAATGAAGACAACCCGGTTCAGGCGTGGATCAATCATGACCAAAATCTTCATGAAAAAGTTGACCATTTGAACGAAAGACATTACGCTGCCTTACATTATCAAGCTGAAGGAACTGATTTAACAATTAAGCTGCCTAGGAAGCATGTTTGGGCAGGTGCGGGAAGCGTGAATGAAAGCGGCCATGAATTTATGGCCAATATGCCGACAGAAGAAGTGTTCACGCTGCCGCAAAAAGACGGGGTTGACGGAGTGGTATCAAGCACAAAACCATTAAGCTACGGCGGAAATATTATTGAAAATTTCACCCTGACGTTTGAAAATGGTCGTATAGTCGACATTAAAGCTGAAAAAGGTGAGGATATTTTAAAAGAACTGGTGGAAACAGATGAAGGTTCTCACTATTTAGGTGAAGTGGCACTTGTTCCTTACAATTCGCCTATATCACAATCAAACATTCTTTTCTATAACACGCTGTTTGATGAAAACGCGTCAAATCATTTGGCGATCGGAAGCGCCTATGCCTTTAATATTGAAGGCGGAAAGCAGATGTCTCGTGAAGAGCTTGTCAAAGAAGGCCTAAATGAAAGCATTACACACGTGGACTTTATGATTGGTTCTAAGGATATGAATATTGACGGAATTACGGCAGACGGGAAAAGAGAGCCTATCTTCAGAAACGGAAATTGGGCTTTTTAAGTAAATAAAAGGAGGCTTTTCCGCCTCCTTTTTTATTTTTCTGCTTCATACATTTGCAGATTCGCATAAACTGTTTCTAATACTGGTGCAGCGAGAGATAAACGTTTAGCTTTTTCAAGCAAAAATCCATGCAGGTGGTCGCCTTCTGTCGTTTGGCCGTTTTCCATATCCCGAAGCATGGAGGACTTCATATGGTAAGACATGCTGGTCATCGTACGAAAGCTCTCTTCCTCAAGATCCGGATCAGCCGGAACACCTTCTTTTCGTAAAACAGCGCAAATTTCCCCAATAAGAGTTTGGGCCGTGTGACGTCCGGCTTCTGTGGCGAGGATTGGGCCAAGCGGTCGTTGAAATAACGTTGTGATCCCCGCTTGCGCTGCAATAAAGAGATACTTTTTCCAAATGTCCTTCTCGATATGCCCGCTAATGATGACTTCAGCCTTCACACCTGAAAATGCCTCTTCAAGCGCTCTTATCCGCTCCGTACGCTCGCCGTTCCATTCTCCAAATACAAAACGATGCGATGCGCTCGTATGATGAATTTCTCCTTTGTTGTCTAAAGCACTTTCTATAAAACACAGGCCGCCCAGCACCTGTTCTTTTGAAAATGCCGCAAACAGCTGCTCGTAGTGGCGGTACCCGTTTAAGAAAGGGATAATGACAGATTCGCGATTGATAAACGGTTTGACATCGTTTATCACTTGACCAAGTGAATATGCTTTAGAAGCGATGATAACGACATCAAACTGCCCTGTTTCTCCAGCACTGATTAATGCGGGCTGAAATGATACATTCCCCTTTTCACTATGAATGGCAAGCCCGGTTTCTTTTAACTGCTCAGCTCTCTTTTGGCGTACGAGAAATGTCACATCATTGCCTTTCTCTGCAAGCCGTCCGCCAATATACCCGCCTACTCCTCCTGCTCCGACAACTAAAAATTTCATGTCGTGTCCCCTTTCATATCTATGTAGCAAAAAAAGCAGAGAAATCTCTGCTTTTTTTATTCCGCATATAGTTCAGTCAATTTTTTCTGCACATCAGCATTTTCAAGGAACTCGTCATAGCTCATTTGCTTATCGACGATGCCGTTAGGTGTAATTTCTATAATTCTGTTGGCAATGGTCTGCACAAACTGATGGTCATGGGAAGTAAACAGCATAGCGCCTTTAAAGCTGATTAAGCCGTTATTGAGCGCTGTAATGGATTCTAGGTCTAAATGGTTGGTCGGCTCATCCAAAATTAAAATATTGGCGCCAGAAAGCATCGCTTTCGACAGCATACAGCGGACCTTTTCTCCCCCGGAGAGTACGTTTGCTTTTTTGTGGACTTCCTCTCCAGAGAACAGCATGCGTCCTAAGAAACCGCGTAAAAAGCTCTCACTTTGGTCGTGCGGAGAATATTGGCGAAGCCAGTCTACAAGGTTCAGATCACTGCCTTCGAAATATTCGCTGTTGTCTTTTGGAAAATACGCTTGAGATGTGGTAACACCCCATTTAAACGTTCCGCTGTCAGCTTCCATTTCCCCGGAAATGATTTTAAACAGCGTAGTAACAGCAAGTTCATTTCGGCCAGTGAAAGCAATTTTATCTTCTCGATTCATAATAAAGCTGACATTGTCAAGCACCTTTACGCCATCGATTGTTTTTGTTAAGCCTTCCACGCGAAGAACATCATTTCCGATTTCCCGTTCCGGCGTGAAGTTAACATAAGGATAGCGGCGGGAAGACGGTTTAATATCATCCAGCGTGATTTTTTCGAGAAGTTTCTTTCTTGATGTAGCCTGCTTAGATTTAGACGCATTGGCGCTGAATCTAGCGACAAACTCTTGAAGCTGTTTAATCTGCTCTTCTTTTTTCTTGTTCGCTTCTTGAGAAAGCTTTAACGCCAGCTGGCTTGACTCGTACCAGAAATCATAGTTTCCGACATAGATTTGAATTTTGTTAAAATCAAGGTCGGCAATGTGCGTACATACTTTATTTAAGAAGTGACGGTCATGGGACACGACAATAACTGTGTTTTCAAAGTTAATCAGAAACTCTTCAAGCCACTGGATTGCCTGAAGGTCCAAGTGGTTCGTCGGCTCATCGAGCAGCAGAACATCCGGCTTGCCAAATAATGCCTGTGCCAAGAGAACTTTTACCTTCTCCGAACCGCCGAGGTCTGCCATCTTTTTTGTGTGCAGATCTTCTGAGATACCAAGGCCTTTTAACAGGATCGCAGCTTCACTTTCCGCTTCCCAACCGTTCAGTTCTGCAAATTCACCTTCTAGCTCAGCAGCACGAATCCCATCCTCATCTGAGAAATCAGGCTTCATGTAAATAGCGTCTTTCTCCTGCATGACTTCATACAGGCGTTTGTGGCCCATAATGACCACTTTCAGCACTTCATACTCTTCGTACTCAAAATGGTTCTGCTTCAAGACGGCAAGACGCTCGCCAGGACTCATATGCACGTCGCCTGTCTGAGGCTCGATTTCGCCTGACAGCACCTTTAGAAACGTTGATTTACCGGCACCGTTTGCACCAATTAACCCATAGCAGTTGCCTGGGGTAAATTTAATATTAACATCTTCAAATAACTTGCGATCCGCAAACCGCAAGCTTACATTATTTACAGCAATCATTTATTATCCTCCATCATGTCTATCATCAATAAAAGTATACCATGAATGCAGGGCAAGAGAAATGATTCCCTGATAAAACAGAGAGAAAACACTTATACACCCAAACCAGCCAGCTGTGTTACAATTAAAGAGAGAGAATGCATCCGCCCTGGAAAATTACACACTCTCATGGAGGAACACGTTGAGGCTTTTAACACTTACTGAATATTGCTTACTGATCTTTTTTACGGGCTTTTACCTTGCCGTAACAGGCTTTACCGCCAAAGATATCGGCTTATATATAGGCATAGCCCTTATTTACATATTTTCGCACATTTTTTCTAAACGGCTTTTAGAAAAGCGCGGAAAAGAGAACAAACAGGTTCACCTTTTCTTCAGTGTGCTAGCTATTATCGGTTCAGTGTTCATCACGGTTTTATGCATTGCATTGGTCGCTTCTTTTTCAAAATAAAAACGCCTGCTGTCCTAGGCCAGCAAGGCGTTTTTATTTTGTTTGACGCATTTCGTTAAACGGGAAAAAGACAAACTTCGATGTGCCGACAATTCGATCTTCCGCGATCAGTCCCAGCCCGTTTCGGCTGTCCATAGAATTCAGCCGGTTATCTCCCATGACAAAGTATTTGCCTTTCGGAACCTTAACCGGTCCAAAGTCTCCTGTCAGACTGACACCAAGTTTTTCTGCTTCCTTCTTGTTTTTAGACAAGTAAGGCTCGGCTACTTTTTTACCGTTTATATAAAGCGTGTCATCCTTCATTTGAACGGTTTCTCCAGGCTTTCCGATCAATCTTTTTACATAATGGATTTTAGAAGTTTCACCGTTGATAATAACGATATCTTCGCGCTTCAGCTCGCCGATATAGTTGACTGTTTTATTCACAAACAGCCTTTCTCCGTCATGTAATGTGGGATACATAGATGAACCTTCAACTAAATACGGTTCAAACAAAAAGTGACGGATCAGGAGAGCCAGCAGAACAGCGATGACAATCGCTTTACCCCATTCCAGGTACGTATTGGTTTTTTTCTTCGCCGTTTTCTCAGTATTCGTATTTTTTTCCTCGGTCAAAGTGTTTCCTCCTAGACAATTGCTATGTCAGTTGTTTCTCTTCTTTTACTTTATCATAAAAAAGAATAAAATACATAACTTAACCGCGCTCCCTGCCGGCCGGATAAGAAAAAGCGTCCTTTCGAACCAAGGACGCTTTTTTTCTTATTTTTCTGTAACAGGTTTTTTGACGATACCGAGGATAATTGCCATCACGACAGCACCGATCACGATACTTAAAAGGTAAAGCATCGGATGGTTTGTAATGAAAGCTACGAATACTCCTCCATGAGGCGCCGGAAGCGTTACTCGGAAGAATTCAGTTAATCCGCCGGCAACAGCTGCACCGACTACAGCAGCTGGTATGACGCGAAGCGGATCAGCCGCAGCAAATGGGATCGCTCCCTCTGTTACGAAAGCAGCTCCCATGAAATAGCATGTAATACCAGCTTCACGGTCACGCTGAGTGAATTTGTTTCTGAAAATGGTTGTTGCAAGTGCGATACCAAGCGGAGGAACCATACCGCCGGCCATGATTGCTGCATGAGGCGCATAGTTGCCTGCATCGATCATGGCGATACCGAACGTAAAGGCTGCTTTATTAAGCGGGCCACCCATATCGATCGCCATCATGCCGCCCAAGATAATACCCATTAACACAAGATTTCCAGTACCAAGGCTTTCAAGCCAGTTTGTTAAGAAATTCATAAATGCCGCTACAGGTGTATTGACGACAAATTGCATTAATACGCCAGTGATAAAAATACCGAACAGCGGGTAAATCAAAACAGGTTTTAATCCATCAAGTGACTGAGGGATAAACGTAAATACTTTTTTCAGTAAAATCACGACATAACCGGCAAGGAACCCGGCAATTAAGCCGCCTAAGAATCCAGCATTCGCTTGAGTAGCCATAAATCCTCCGACCATACCAGGCGCAAAACCAGGACGATCTGCAATACTCATCGCAATGAAACCGGCCAGAACTGCAACAATCAGTTTTAATGCATTGTCGCCGCCGATAAAGTTTAATGCTGCTGCAAACGTGTTGTAGCTAGGATCATTCGGATCAGCAGAGTGAATTCCCCAGAAGAATGAAATCGCAACGAGAATACCGCCGCCGACTACGAACGGAAGCATGTTGCTGACACCGCTCATCAGGTGCTTATAAAACGCGTTTCCGATACCGCTTCCAGACTTGCCTTTCGCTTCTTCATCATCGTTTGAAGCTGCCGAACCGCCGCCGCTGCCTTGATAAATCGGCGCATCTTGATTCATCGCTTTTTCGATAAGCTCTTGCGGACGTCTGATACCCGCCGTTACAGGAACTTGAAGTACGCGCTTGCCTTTAAAACGTTCCATTTCAACCTGCTTGTCCGCTGCGACAATGATTGCAGGTGCATCTTCGATTTCTTGGGCCGTGAGCTTGTGCTTAATGCCGCTTGACCCATTTGTTTCGACCTTAATTTCCACTCCAAGCTCTTTCGCTTTTTCTTTAAGGGCATCCGCAGCCATGAATGTATGGGCAATACCTGTCGGACATGCAGTAACCGCTAAAATTTTTCCTTTTCCGGCAGGTGCTGGTGCCGCTTCTTCTTCTTCCTCTTCGTCATCATCTTTATCGTGCTGATTAATAATGTCGATGATGGCATCTTCAGACTCAGCTTCAAGGAGCTGCTTACGGATTTCTTCACGCATTAACAGCGTTGAAAGTCTTGACAATGCTTCAAGGTGAGTGTTGTTTGCGCCTTCAGTCGCCGCGATCATGAACACTAAGTGAGCCGGCTGGCCGTCTAATGAATCATAATCGACGCCGTCTTTTGAACGTCCGAACGCGATCGCCGGGTTGATAACGCTTGCCGTTTTCGCATGGGGGATAGCGATTCCTTCACCGATACCCGTGGAGCTTTGGCTTTCGCGATTTAAAATGGCTTCTTTATAGGCTTGTCGGTCATTTAACTTTCCAGCCTTATCAAGAACAGTGACCATTTCGTCAATAACATTTTCTTTTTCTTTGCTCTCAATATTAAGCTTTATCGTATGCTTCGTTAAAAGCTCAGTTATTTTCACTTGTGTTTCCTCCTCTATAGACGTGTGACCTTAACTTCAGGAAGAAGCTGCTGGACAAATTCTTCTGTTCCAAGTTCTTCAGAGAACGCGGTAGCACTGCCTGAAGTAACTCCTAAGCGGAATGCTTCTTCAAGCGGCAGCTGTTTGGAAATTCCGGCAAGGAAACCTGCAACAACGGAATCCCCTGCTCCGACTGAGTTTACCAATTTCCCCTTTGGCACGTTAGCAAAATAAACAGCTTCGTTCGTAAACAGAAGCGCTCCGTCTCCGGCCATTGATACGATTACATGTTCAGCGCCTTGTTCTACAAGCTTTTTCCCATAAGGAACAGCTTCCTCAACAGATGTAATGGTCGTGCCGAACATTTCTCCAAGCTCATGATGATTTGGCTTCATCAAAAATGGTTTCATTTCTGTTGCTTTCAAAAGAGCCTCGCCTGAGATATCCAGAACAACTCGTGCGTTCTGCTGTTTGCAGGCCTCTGCGATTTTTTCATAAGTATCGTGAGGGAGTGAAGATGGAATGCTTCCTGCAAGAACGACGATATCTCCCTCTTGCAAAGATTGGAACTGTTCTAAAAAGGCTTTGAAATCTTCATCCGAAATTGTCGGTCCCTGCCCGTTAATTTCAGTTTCATCACCAGTTTTCAGCTTTACATTGATACGGGTATCCCCTTTTACTTCAGAAAAAGCTGTTTCCAGGTTTTCTTCCCGTAAAAATGTTTTGATATATTCTCCGGTAAATCCGCCGACGAATCCGAGCGCTTTAGACGCCACATGGTGTCTTTTCAGCAGTCTCGATACGTTGATGCCTTTGCCCCCTGGATACTTGGTATCATACGAAGAACGGTTCAGGCCTCCTACAGTAAAATCTTCAACGTGAACAATATAATCGACAGATGGATTAAGTGTTACAGTGTAAATCATGGTTTCACTACCTTTACGACAGTTTTTTCTTGGTAATTATCGAATGTAAGCTCTTCAGCGTCAGTCGTAATGATTGTTGCGTCGCCTATTCCGGCGAATGCCGAAAATGAAATTTCTCCGAACTTCGAAGGGTCTGCTAAGACGTAAGCGTGTTTTGCCTGTTTGATCGCTTTCTGTTTTAAAAGGGCCTCATCAGGGTCCGGCGTTGTAAATCCAGCCTCTGTATGGACACCGTTTGTCCCCAGAAAACTCTTGTCAAATCTGTACTGGTCCATGGCAATCAATGAAGCGCCTCCAATAATCGCGCCCGTTCTGTGCTTTACGTATCCTCCAAGCAGATAAAAAGAAATTTCTTTCCTTATTAATGCATCGATATGCATTACCCCGTTTGTGACAACGACAATATCTTTGGTTTTATCCATAAAATCAATCATGTGCAATGTCGTCGTGCCTGCATCAAGGTAAATGCAATCCCCTTCTTCTAAAAGAGAAGCTGCTTTTTCAGCAATCTTCAATTTATCGTGAAGGTTTTTGGATGATTTTTCTAGCATATCGGGTTCAAGTCTGATATCGGAAAGCTTGGCCGCTCCACCATGAACGCGCTTTAAAAAACCGCGTTCTTCAAGGGTCGATAAATCTCTTCTGATTGTTGATTCAGAAGCATTAGTCAGATTTATAAGCTCTTGAATCTTTACCACATCATGCTTTTCTATTTGATCAATAATCAATTGATGCCGTTCAGGAGTTAGCATGCTTCACCTCCTAATGAAAACGTATTCATTTTGAATACAATTTCATTGTAAACGCTATTTTCGGTTTAGGCAACTAAAATCATTCAAATTCATTCAATAACTATCAAAATCTTTCACGTTTCTCCATATTAACGTATGTCTATAGGGTTTGTAAACTGTAAATTCGACAAAAATAAGGACAATTGTACGACATTTTCTTCTTATTTTAATGAAAAAAGTCTTTTATATTCATAGTAGAAATCACTAAACATAAAAAAACCTCATGCATGTTGCATGAGGCTACTCATAACGCAGCGCTTCAATGGGATCAAGCTTTGCAGCTTTATTTGCAGGAAGCATGCCGAAAATAACACCAATGAGCATACTGAACAGCACGCCCCCGCATACAACCTGCCAGGATATGAGTGACGGCCAGCCCGCAATGGCTGAAACAAGCGAGGCCCCTCCGTATCCAATACCAATCCCGACCAGACCGCCAATCAGCGTTAATACGACTGACTCAATTAAAAACTGAGTCAGAATCTGTCCCCTCGTCGCACCGAGGGATTTTCTTATTCCAATTTCCCGTGTCCGTTCTGTGACTGATACGAGCATGATATTCATGACACCGATTCCGCCGACCAAAAGGGAAATACCTGCAATTGAGCCGATAATCGTCGTCATAATTGCAGTTACTTTGCCAATTCCGGCCGCAATCTCTTCCATGTTCATCACTTGATACGAATCCTCTGTGCCATGATTGTCATTTACCAGCTGTGCCGCTTCTTTTCCAGCCGATTTTATGTCGTCTGCTGATTCGACCTGCAATGATACGTTACTGAAATCACTTGTGCCAAAAGAGGATTTCATCATATTAAATGGCACATACATTTCACTTAAACCGAAAGAAAGCAAGCCTGTTTCTTTTTTCAGCACGCCGATAATTTCAACGGGCTGTCCGTTTATCCAGACAACTTCACCTAAAGGGGAGGTTTTATCGAACAGTTCTTCAGCCATCTTTTGAGAGATGATTCCGGCTCTATTCCCCGCGAGAAAGTCATTGTCGGTAAATGTTCTGCCGCTTTCGATTTCTAAAGAATTGACATTCATGTATCCATCATTTATTCCGTTAACCGTAGCATCGGTTTCTTCTTCGTGATAACGCGCTTTCATACTTTCAGAAGTCGAAGCAACGACTTGTTTAATGCCTTCTATCCCTTTTAAACCTTTAATATCGTTTTCTGTAAACGTAGATTCAGCTGCGGCGTTCGGGTTGCTTGCAAGCTCCTCGTCGCTAGGCATATAGTACAGCTCCACAGTATTTCCCGGGCCGCTGATCGACTGCTTCAGCATTTGCTCGCCGCCCTGTCCTACCGCAACGACAACAATGACAGAGCCTACACCAATGATAATGCCGAGCATCGTTAAGATCGAACGCATTTTATGGGCAAGGACAGAGCTTAGAGCCATTCTGATGTTTTCCAACAGGCTCATTCTCCCACACTCCTTTGTCCGGAGCTGGCAGGAACAATGTTTCCGTCACGCACCATGACGATCCGATTCGTGCAATCTGCTACTTCAGGCTCGTGAGTAACCAGAACGATTGTCGTTCCCTCGGCATTTAATGCTGTAAACTGATCCATAATCGCCTCGCTTGTTTTCGTATCCAGCGCGCCGGTCGGTTCATCAGCTAAAATCAATTTCGGCTCATTCACGATCGCCCTCGCAATCGCCACCCGCTGCTTCTGCCCGCCCGACAGCTCGTTGGGCATGTGGAGCATTCGATCGGCTAACCCGACCTTTTCCAATGCTCTCTCAGCCCGCTCTTGACGTTCCTTTTTGCCTATCCCGGAATAAATCATCGGCAGCTCGACATTTTTTTTTGCGTTCAGCCGCGGAAGAAGCTGAAATTGCTGAAATACAAAACCGATGGACCGGTTACGGACTGCCGCCAGTTCTTTATCTTTATATGAAGAAATGTCTTCGCCGTCCAATTGATATGTACCGGAAGTCGGCCGATCAAGACAGCCGATAATATTCATGATCGTCGATTTTCCTGATCCTGACGGCCCCATAATCGAGACATATTCACCTTGATGAATGTCCAAATCAATAGAATGGAGAACATCAAACGTTTCCTTTCCGATCTGGTAGCTTTTTCGCACATTAGAAAGCTGAATCATTTAGGATTTCACTTCCATTCCGTCAGTCACCTGATCAGATGGATTCAAAATGACTTGATCATCTTGGGAAAGCCCCTCTTTAATTTCTGTCAGGTCATCTGTCACTTCGCCGATTTTGACATCAACTCGCTTTGCTTTTCCGTCTTTTACTGTATACACATAATATTGGTCATCTTCTTTTTTGACTGCCTTTGAAGGAAGCGTATTTGCTTTCCGTTTATCTGTTTCAATATTCATGATAAATTTAAAGCCTGGCTTTCCTTCTGGAAGATTTCCTTTTATTTTCACTTGAAGCGGGTATTGGACCGCCTGTTCTGTTCCTTGTGCCGCAGCGCTCTCCTGCTGATCCGGAACAAGCCCGACTGCGGAAACCGTGCCTTTCCATGTTTTACCCTGTATTACATCTGAAGTGAGTGTGACCTTCTGGCCTTTTTTGACTTTCAATGTATCGTATTCAGACAATTTCCCTGAGACGACAAGGTCTTTTGGGTTGCCGATATGTATGACAGGCTCTTGAATATCTGACTTTTTGGATGCCGCTTCTTGGTTGACAGAAATAACGGTGCCTTCAATTTCGCTTTTCACTTCAAGATCTGATACCCGGTTGGCAAGTGACTGTCGCTGAAGCTCGGTTTGTTTTAATTCGATCTCCGCTGTTTTTTTCTGCATTTGAAGCTCTGTCCGTTCAGATTCGATTTGTTTTTCTGCTTCTTTCTTTCCTACCTGTTTTTCCAATTCTCTTTCTTTGCTGTCTAAGGCTTTTAACTTTTCTTGAATTTGGTCAATTTGAAGCCGGTTGGATTCAGATGTTAACTGGTTCTGTTCTTTTTCCAGGCTCAGCTGCTCATTTGTATAGGTGACTAAAGGCGTGCCCTTTTTAACTTTATCGCCTTCCTTAACTTTAATGTCTTCTAATGTCCCTTTATCCGCTTCATAAAAGACATACTGTTCATTTGAAAATTTTAGCGTGCCAGGAACCATAACCGTTGATGAGATTTCATTTTCTTCAACGCTCCCCGTCTGTATCTCCTTGCCGGCGCTGCCGCTTGTCGGAGCGGCAGACCGGTATATATTGATTCCAACAAAAAGAGCGACTATAACTGCGATTCCAATTCCGATCCAGACTTTTTTCATGAGCTTATGCACCCGCCACAGAATTGATTAAACCTGAAAAAAGCGAAAATACAACTAAAATTCCGAATAGAATGATTGCTGAAATCCACCCGGCTTTTTTGGAGATGCCTCCCGTTTTGTGAAGTCCGATTGCTAATAATACAAAGCTCCAGATGCTGAAAATTTCAAAGGTATTTAACACGCTGGCAAGAGCCCCGTCAGATGGGATAATCCCTGCCAGTGACGTCGTGCTGTAAAGAGGATTCACGTCAGTCGTAAAAGCAACGATTCCATTAACCAATAATCCGAGACTGCTAATTAAAGAGACAAACAGACCGAGAGAAAGCATTTTTTTATATGTCGTAACTCCGCCTGATATTTTTACACAGAGCCAATAAATAAGAGGGGCAATAAATAATGCTGCGATACCGCCGATAATAGCGCCTGCCATTCCGCCAAATTTGGTTATTGTTGCGACAGTTTCCATTTGTTCAGCAGATAGCCCTTGCGTATCCTGGCTTTTCAAAAGCTCACTATAATCCGTACCGAGTGATTGCAGCACGGCACCGACGATGATAATTGCTGCAACAATCAAAAGCGGTCCCCATACTGCCGGCCTTTCTCTTATTCTTTCAAATTGTACGGACGGACTTGTGATTACTCCGAAAAGTGAAGGCTTTTCAGTCGCCGTTCCGCTGTTTTTTTCTACATTCGTTTCCATTTCAAAACCTCCTTGAGAATATCTAACAAATAGTACGGGAAGGATATCAAAAAGTTTCATGTTTTTCTAATAAATTTCCAAAAACCTTCAATATTGAAGGCCTTTCATATTATTCTATCGCTGTGCTGTATTGCGCTTTCACAAGCCCGGCATAAATGCCTCCTTTAGCGAGCAGCTGATCATGGTTCCCTTCTTCTATTTTCCTGCCGTGATCAAGAACAATGATACGGTCGGCGTCGCGGATCGTAGACAATCTGTGAGCGATCATCACTGCTGTACGCCCTTTCAGAAGCGTTTTTAACGCTTGCTGAATTTTTACTTCTGTCTCTGTATCAATGCTTGCCGTTGCTTCGTCAAGGATGATAATAGCCGGATCGGCGAGCAATGCTCTTGCAAAGGAAATGAGCTGACGCTGACCGGCAGACAGTACGCTGCCCCTTTCCTCTACCTCTGTTGCGTACCCTTCCGCTAAATCGGAAATAAACTCATCCGCTCCGACCGCTTGGGACGCTTTCATCACCTCTTCATCCGAAGCATTTGGCCTTCCAAAACGAATATTTTCCATGATGGTCCCAGAGAAAATAAATGTATCTTGCAGGACAATGCTAATTTGAGAGCGCAGACTGGCAAGGGAAAGATCCTTAATCGGTATACCGTCTATTTTAATGGTGCCTCCGGTCGCATCATAAAAACGGCTGATTAAATTCGCAATCGTCGTCTTCCCGCTCCCTGTATGCCCGACAAGCGCAAGCGTCGAGCCCGCCGGAATAGAGAAGGAAACGGCGTGAAGGGCTTTTCGTTTTTCATCATACGAAAATTCAACCTTTTCAAAACTGATCTCCCCATTTATCTTTTCATTATGAATGGCATTCGGCTTCTCCTTGACATTTGGCTGTTCGTCCAGAAACTCAAAAATCCGTTCTGATGATGCCATCCCCATTAATAGCTGATTATAGACCTGACCCAGTCTCGAAATAGGTTCCCAAAACATTCCCAGATAGAAAGCAAAAGAAACGAATACGCCAATCGTGATGGTTTCATTCATGATGAGTGTGGCTCCATACCAAATCAAGACAGCCGTCCCAATCGCATTCGTCATTTCTACAAGCGGACGGAACATGGCATTTTTTCTAGTTGCTTCCCGCCATGATTCGTAGTTCTCCTGATTGACACCGTCAAAATACGCCATGTTTTCTTCTTCCTGCGTAAATGCCTGTGTGACCCGGATGCCCTGAATGCTTTCGTTTAGATGAGAGTTGAGCTTCGATTGCTTTAGCCGTACCGTTTGCCAGGATCGGCGTATTTTTTTTCTGAGACTTGTTGAAATAAAAAACATAATCGGCAATGTCACCATGATGGCTATAGTCAGCTCAGGGCTCAGCGTAAACAAAATGATAATCACGCCGGCCAGAAGCAGCAAGTCGGTCAACAAATTGATGACTCCGCTTGTAAAGAGCTCCTGAAGAGAGTTAATATCATTCATGATCCTGACTAAGATCGATCCCGCCGACCGCTGATCAAAAAATCGATGGGATAAGCGCTGCACATGGGTAAATAAATGCTGTCGCAAATCGTAAATGACATGCTGGCCAAGCTGATTCATCCACCTGATTCTTAACACATTGGCGGCGTAATTGAGGACATATAAACCGCTAATAATAAAAATGAGCTGAATCAGCAGCTCCGAGTTTCTCCCTGTAATCGCTTGATCAAGAACATAAACGCCGATCAGAATGGGGATCACAAGCTTCACAGCAGTGCCAATCAATACGGTGAGAAAAGAAAGCGGCAAAATTGTTTTTCGATATGGTTTGACATAGCTCAGCAGCCGCCACATTTGAGCCCAGTTAAACGGCTTTTCAATGATTTCATCTGAAGAGTAATAGAAACGCTCTAAAATCCCCTGTTTTTTCGTTTGTTTCATTTGGCCCCTCCCTATCCGACCTCATGCGGCTCATTAATCATTTTGACATCACGGTATTGCAAATCGTAAATCTTTTTATAGTAGCCGCCTTTTTCAAGAAGCTCGTGATGTGTACCCCTTTCACGAATGCGTCCTTTATTAAAAACGAGAATTTCATCGGCGTGTTTCAGTGAAGAAATGCGGTGAGCGACGATAAAGGTTGTGCGGGTTTTCATGACTTCTTTTAAGGCAAGCTGTATGCTGTGCTCCGTTTGCATATCTACTGCGCTTGTGGCATCATCCAATATTAAAATGCTCGGGTTCAAGCAGATGGCTCTCGCAATGGCAATACGCTGTTTCTGTCCGCCGGAAAGCCCCATTCCCCTCTCTCCCAGCATGGTGTCATACCCATCAGGAAGCTCCATAATAAAGTTATGAGCCTGCGCCCTTTTTGCCGCTTCGATGACGTCTTCCATTGAGGCATCCGGCCGCCCATACGAAATATTTGATCTAATCGTAGATGAAAACAGGAAGGATTCTTGAAGTACGACCCCGATATTGGAGCGAAGGGTTTTTAACGAATAATCTGTGATGGGTTTGTGATCAATGGTAATCATTCCGCCAACAGGACTGTAAAATCTGGTGAGAAGCTGTGTCACTGAGCTTTTGCCTGAACCTGTCGGGCCCAACAGTCCGATTACCTTCCCGCTGTTTGCCTCAAAGCTTACATTGCACAGCGCGTTTGTTTGTTCTTTTCCGTATGCAAGAGAAACATTTTTGAAATGGACATCTCCGGTTAATTTTTGTTTATGCAAAGCATGAGGATGATCTGTAATGTCTTCTTCTTTTTCCAGAATGTCGAGCAGGCGTTCTCCTGACGCTTTTGCTTGAGAGAACATATTGATGACAAAACCTAAGTTCATAATCGGCCACATCATATAATTGACAAGGCTGAAGAAAGCAACAAGCTCGCCGGGATTGAGCTGATTTTGCATAACCAAGTAACCGCCGTATGAGAGGAGAGCTACAATACAAATGTTACCAATGAACTCCATTAAAGGGAAATACGCAGACCAGATGGATGATGTTTGTAAATACTGCGCCCTGTATTCTGCATTGGCTTTATTGAAAGTGCTGATCTGAAAATCTTCCCTGGAAAGAGATTTAACCGTATTAATGCCGCTGATATTTTCCTGGACTTTTGTATTGAGTTTCGCAAACGATTTGCGGATGCCTCTGAAGGCGGGATGGACTCTTTTGTCAAACCGGTATACCGCAACCGCGAGAAATGGCAGAACAGCTATTGTCACAAGCGTGAGAGGAACAGAATAGTAAAACATAACCGACAGGCTGATGGCTACCAGCAGGCCGAAGCGAATGAGCTCAGCGAGACCGTATGATAAGAAAAAACGAAGCCCTTCAACATCAGCAGTCAGCCTGGACATCAAATCTCCTGTTTTCGCGTTATCATAGTAAGAAAAAGAAAGCCGCTGCAGTTTTTCATACAGACCATTTCTCAGCCGATAAACGGATTTGATCCCGAACATATCACCTAAATACTGATGAAAAAAGGTAGCCATTCCTTTCAAAACCATTACCGCAATAAATCCTAAGCTGACCCACGCCGCAAGCTGATACTGCCGTCCCAGCACGATCTCATCAATCGTAATTTGCAGGATAATCGGATAAACGACAGTAATTGCAGTCATCAAAAGCATGGCTAGAAGCGACCACATAAACACTTTTCTGTACGGCCAATAATACATTTTTAATCTTTTAAATGTCTCCATATCCAGCACCTTTCCAACATTTATCATCTTCACTATATCGATACCCGAAATAAATTTCTATTATTTTTCAAAATTTCAGTCTAATTATGGAGTGAGTCTCTTACTTTATAGGGAGTAACATATGTAGAATAAACGCTTACAGAAAATCATTGTATGCTGAGGATACTTGGGGATATGCCAATGAAATACAGAAAAACCGGACGGCTGAAATGCCGTCCGGTTTTCATCCCCCGCTGACCGGCGGTATGATGGCTACCGTGTCACCCGAAGATACAGAGGTATTTTCTTTTACATAGCTTTCGTTAACGGCAATCATAGCCGTATCAATAGATTCAAGACCGTATTGTTCTTTTAGACTCGCTTTTATTTCATCTGTGGTTGCTTGTTCCATATCTATTTCTATTGCTTGTGTACCGGCCTGTTCAGCCAGTCCTGCAAATAAAAGAATTTTAATCATGCTGCTCTCCCTCGCTTAGGTCTGGTTTTCCGTTCGGATAAGCTGTTGTTTCTAGCTGGTCGCCGATCCATTGCTCACCGTCTTCCCAAATTTCTTTTTTCCAAATTGGCACAATCTGTTTAATGCGTTCAATCGCATACTCATTGGCTTCATATGCGGCTTTTCGATGGGGAGAAGATACAGCAATCACTACCGCTGCTTCACCGATATCAAGCACACCTATACGGTGCGTGATCGCAGCTGAGGCACCTTCCCATTTTTCTTCGATTTCAGCGCCGATTTGAGCAAGCATTTGCACGGCCATCGGTTCATATGCCTCATATTCAAGCCGAACCGTTCTTTTTCCGTTTGTCCATTCCCGAACCGTACCAATAAATGTCGTAATGGCCCCTGCTTCCCGTTTCTCCACTTTTTTGATGATGTCTTCAGTATTAATGGGTGTTTTCGTAATCTCAAACCGTTCCATTATGCAGATTCCCCCTTCAGCTGTGAAAGCACAAAATCCACGGCAACCGGATCATCCGCATGAAAAACGGGTAATCCCTGATGCTCTGTCATTTGCTCTTTTTTTCTATAGATGATGGCGATTATATTTACTGCTTGCAGCGCTTCCAGATCTTCCTTTTCACTTAGGATAACCACTTTAGGATAAGGGGCTTTTTTAAAGCCTTCAATCAGAAGACAGTCTGTTTCGAGAAATTGGTATAACTCGATCAGCCGTGCCAAATCCCAATTGCGGCGGGCAGTCAGCTGTAACACACCAGCACCTTCTACCGCTGTTACATCAGCACCTGCCGCCTTGTAACGGTCCGTGTCTTTTCCTTCCGTGAGCGTTTGCGGTTCACCGCCGTGACCATGATGCTTCAGGCAGCCCAAATGGACTCCCTGTTCAGAGGCTTTTTCAAGAATGCGCTCAATAAACGTTGTTTTCCCGCTGTTTTGAAATCCTACAACTTGGACGATCGGGAAAGGACGGACCAAGGCCATTCACTTCCATTCTCTTCTCTGATGAGCAGTACTTTAACCGTTCTGCCAGATTCGTAGCCTCGCGTGCCGCCCGGCAGGATAATAAATGCATTGGCATCTGCAAGTGATGTGACAGAGCTCGACTTATCTAAGCCAACGGGTGTCGCCAACAGCTTCCCTTCCTGATGGTGCACGAGCGCACGAACAAATCGGGTAAATGGGTTCGGCTTCGTAAAATCCTTGGTCAAAACAGCTTCCGCACAAATTGAATGCGGTGTTTCATTGAGCAGCCATGTCTGGATTATCGGTTTGACAAACAGTTCAAAACCGACATAGCATGCCGACGGATTACCTGAAAGGCCAAACAGCAGCATATCGTTTGCATGCGCCACCGTTGTCACGCTGCCCGGGCGCATGGCAACTTTATTAAACAGCACGTCCGCTCCGAGTTTTTCATAGATCGCAGGCAAAAAGTCAAAGTCACCGACTGACACACCGCCAGTTGTGATCAGGAAATCCACTTTTTTCATCGCCTCTTTAACTGCAGCAAAGCTTTTATCCAGTTCATCAGAGATTTTCCCTAAATAAAGCGGTGTTGCGCCTGCTTCTATCGCTTGCGCATATACCATACTCGCATTGCTGTTGCGGATTTTTCCCGGTTCCAGCGGATCACTGACATTCAGCAATTCGGTACCGGTTGCGATAATTCCGACTACAGGCTTTCTCACGACAGGCACAGATGCGTATCCGAATGTTGCCAAAAGAGCCGTCACTCCTGGTGTCACCCGGGTGCCCTTTGTCAGTAAAACACTCCCTTTTTGAGCGTCCTCACCTGTTTTTGAAATATTATCCCCCGTCTGAAAGCGGCGTTTTAAAGACATAAATGACTTCCCATTCTCCTCAAAGGTTTGAGTCAGTTCAATCATGACGACTGCATCTGCCCCTTCAGGGATTTGCGCGCCAGTCATAATCCGCACGGCCTGAAACGGGCCAAGTTTTTTTTCAGATACTGCTCCCGCTCCAATATGGTCAATAACTTCAAACCGAACTGGGTTTTCACGTGAAGCTTCTGCCGTATCGCACGCTCTGACAGCAAAACCATCGTATGGCGAACGGTCAAACGCAGGTACGTGGTGATCCGCAGTTATATCTTCGGCTAAAAACCGATGAAGGCTGTCTTCAAGCGCCACCCATTCTGTTTCACCTTGTTTTTGAAAATGGCAGACACGCCGAACTGCCTCGTCTACCGGTATCGGTGTTCTTTTCTCCAGCATTCTGACCCCTCCTGTTGTTACAGTCCAATCACTCTTGCCAACACGGAGTTGGCTTCTTTCACATCATTTGTTCCATGCACCAGTGCCCGTCCGTCATTGAAAATGACAATTCTGAAATCCTCGTAAAAAATATGCAGCAAAAACGCATTAGCCTCGACCTTACCTATTGTTTTCAGCCGCTTAATGAGCTCCTGTTTCGGGATTCTTTTTAATGATTCTGACCTTACCTGCACTGTATCACGGCCGCATAGTACAGCAGCTTTTGGTGTGTTCCAATCCTGAAGATAAGGATATACCGCATTAGCTCCGCAAGATGGGCATTCCTCACGGCGTACATGATTAACGTTCATCTTCATATGCGAATTGTTCCAGACATCAAATGTCACAAAACCCCGCTGTATTGCTTCTTTTTGGCCGGTTAACAGCTTTAATGCCTCAGCCTGCTGATATGCTGAAACGATATGCACAGCAGGCGGAATAATGCCGGCAGTATCACACGTCGCCCCGCCGACAGGAATTTGCTCAAACAGACAAGACAGACAAGGGGTTTCTCCGGGAATGACAGTCATGAACATTCCCTGGCTGCTTACACAGGCGCCATAGACCCAAGGTGTCTTTGTTTTCTGGGCAAGATCGTTTATCAGCATGCGGGTTTCAAAATTATCTGTCGCGTCGATCACGACATCTGCTTTTTCAATCAGCGGCTCAAGCGTTTCGGCTGTTCCTTCGGTAACATACGCCTCAATATGTATCTCGCTGTTAATCGCTGATAGATGCTCTTTGGCAGCCATGGCTTTCGGCATGCGGAGTTTGGCATCGCTTTCTGTATAAAGCTGCTGCCTTTGAAGATTGCTCCACTCCACATAGTCACGGTCAATAATGGTAATAGTACCGACTCCCGCTCTCGAAAGCCCTTCAGCTCCTGCAGTGCCGAGCGCTCCCGCTCCGACAATCAGCACATGGCTGTCTGCCAGTCTTTTCTGGCCCTCTTCCCCAATTTGCTTAAATCTGATTTGCCGTGAATAACGTTCCTCCATCAAACCTGTTCTCCTTATCTTTTATGTCATCTTATCATGTTATTGCCCCGTCAGTCCCGCTTGAGGGAGTTCGATTTTTCTTCCAAACAGCTAAAATCATCACGTGTATTAATGTTGATAAATTCTGCCGGGTTTGCTCCGATATTTTCAGCCTGTACGTAACAAACCGAAATTCTGCCTAATAAATCTGATATTCTCAACCTCTTCTCAGAAAGCTGATCGTATAGAACCGGCATGATACGTTTGTGGTAAATCGCAATCAATGGCTGCACTTGTCCGTCTGAAATTGGGACTACCGCGTCAGCACCGGCAGTCATCAGACGTTTGAGCTCCAGTATCGTCCTTCTTTGTATCAGCGGTGTGTCACAGGAAAGAACAGTATAAAGATCACCGTCTGTCTTTTTAAAAGCGGTATATATACCAGCCAATGGCCCCATGCCTTGAAATGGCTCAGCATCTTGATACACTTCATTTTCACCGTTTTCTTGAAATCTATCAATAAATTCGGGACGGCTGATGATAACCGTTTGTTCTCCAAGTGCCTCTTTAGCGCATTCGTAAAGCATCCTGCCCTTCCATTTGACAAACGCCTTCGGTTCTCCAAATCGCCGCGAGGCTCCCCCTGCCAGCAGTACGTTTACATGCTTCATATCATCTCACCTCTAGTTTCGTTAAAAGCATAGCAAAAGCAAAGGCTCAACGCTACTGCTTGTCTGTTTATTAAAGAGGAATAGCTGTTCAGTATTTGCATATTGTAGTGTTAACATCATGAGGGAGATGGTTCGAATGAAAAGATCAGGTCCTTTTTTCCACGACGTGTCTCAGGAGAACCTTTATTTAAAATCCGAGCTTTCAAGGTGCCATAAGCTGATTTCTGAACTTGAAGCAAGCTACTTTCATCAGAAAAATAACAAACTGCTCAAAGAAAATACCGATATGAAAGAAAAACTCCAGCAGCTGTCTGCCGAATTAACACATATGTCAACAAAAGAAAAACATGCCTCCCACACCAGCCAAACCCTGCACCAAATAAGAGCTGAACTGCTTGATAAAATCGTTGTTTTGCAGGAGCTTCTATCTGCTGAAACCTATAAACGCAGAGCCGAAATCGAAGAAAAACATAAACTTCATATTGCTAAAGTCAAAATCGAAGAAGAAAATAAAAATCTTCATAAACGGATCAGCGAACTTCAAGCCTCAATTGAGCAAGAACAAAATGCACTGCTTCAGGCAAAACAGCAAGCCGAATTGATAAAAGCCGAAAATGGGCGTCTAAAAGAGCAAATGGTAGAAAAAGAATATCAGCTAAAACATATTAAAATAGAAGTTGATCATATGAAAGATCGAATCATAGAAACGAAAGAAAGACTGCTAGACATAGAAAAAACGAAAGAAAAATTATTTCACGAAACTATTATATCGTATAAACGGCAGCTTGATGAAAGCGATGCCTGGATTGCTTCTCATTTTGCCGATATTGATGGCGGCACAAAACAAAAAGAAAAAATGGAAGAAGAAGCTCCAGCGGCCTACGCGCAGCCATATCATGTAGAGACCATCCTTGAAGATGTCACCAAACAGATACATGTGCTCCAAAAACAGCTTGCCCGCGCCCAATCATCAGACCAGGCCAAGAGCCATACAATCGAAGAGCTGAAAAACAGAGCCGCTGAAGAAAAGCCTTATCAAAAGTGGGTGTATAAGCTTAATCTTGAAAAAGAAAACAAACCTTCACAGAAAAAACCTCAATAAAAAAACTGCTTGAGCGATGCCAAGCAGTTTTTCTTTATATTTATTCATTAGCTGATTCAGCTGATTCTGCAGATTCGATTTCACCCTCTAAAATGTACTGCCCGCGATATGGTTTTTTCACTTCCGGGTACATTTTAATTAAGCTTTGCATAAACGTTGTCATATTAGGGATTTCAAGACCGCTTTCTTTTTCAATCTCTTTTTGAAGCTCGGAGCTCTTAATCGCCGCGTTGTGGCGTTTTAATGTTTTAATAGCAGCTTCACGCAGCTTAGCTGCTTTTGATCCCGGTCTTGCCGTTCCTCTTCTTCTTCGTGTTGTTCCGTCTGGTATACCGGCAGGAAGAGAGGAAATAGATTGAAGCTGAGGCTGGACAGACTGCTGCTGTGATTGCGGCTGATAGCTTCTGATTTCCTGAGCTGCAAGCTCAGCGAGAACCGGCAGAGAGTCAGGTTTTTTTTCAGAACGGAAATCCTTTTTGATTTCGGAAGGGCTTCCATTTCTGTCCAGCTCTCTTAATTTTGCGTATATTTTATCACGTTCAATTTGATATTCACGAATGACTTTCACTTCAGCTTCATTTAGTTGTTCTAACCGCAAGCGCAAAGCTTCTCTTTCATTAAACATTCCTCAATGTACCCCCTATCAAAATTAACATCTTTAATTAAGATATTAGATTACAAAAGTAATTTTATCAACTATTATTTTAGCATTTTACTATTATATTTACTCTATGAAAAATTCCTTATTTTCTGAAAATGTTTTATTTTTCAAAAGAGTCCTTTATTCTCAAGGAGTCAAGGGTCTTTCTAGTTTATTTGGTATAATGTTGAAAATATATATTTTACTTACTTCTTTAAAGAAATTTAGTGTAATATCTACAATTTTCGAGTTATGAGATATGAGATTTATCTAAAATTGAGGAAAAACATCAAAAATTAGCTGTATTTTCTAGCGTATCAATCAAACAAATCATCAATTCCTATACCCAAATTTGGAAAAATAAGCTTCTTACTCTTCTTCCATTGCTTTTTGCACAAATAAAAAACCTGATGTGATCAGGTTTTTAGGAAATACTATTTAGTCAGATACCTATTCCGTTTCAGCCAAAACGCGGTTCACACGTTTTTCAAGCATTTTCATACCGCTCCCGCCGGCTTGGAAGTGACGGAGCTGTCCTGTTTTATCAAACACATAATACGCAGGTACGTATTCATTTTCAAATGCATCGGTTAAAGCATGGTCACTGTCAACAAAAATCGGCTGAGTGATATCGTGTTCAGCAGCTGTTTCTTTAATTTTACCAAGATCAAGATCATCTTCGGAACGGGGCATGTGTACAGCTACAACATTCAGTTGATCTTGATATTTATCACGAAATTCATTCACTTGCGGCATCGCTTCTTTGCACAAGTGGCAGCTGATGGACCAGAAATGAATAAGCGTCGGCTTTTCCCCAATCAATTGCTCTCTCGTCACTTCACCATTTAACCAAGCTTTTTCTCCCGTCAATTCCGGCATGGGCTGACGTAATTTCATTGCTTTTTCCCTCCTATTTTAAAAGAGAGGCCTAACGAATATGCTAGACCGCTTTTCGTTCTTGGAAAGAATTAAAGTGTTTTTTGGCCTGGTTTCCAGTTAGCCGGACAGAGTCCGCCAGTTTGCAGCGCCTGGAGAACACGAAGCGTTTCATCAACATCACGCCCAATGTTGTTATGGAAAACAGTTTGATATTGAAGCTCCCCTTCAGGATTAATAATAAACAATCCGCGCAAAGCCACACCTTCTTCTTCGATTAAAACGCCATATTCCCGGGATACCTCATGGTTTGTATCAGCAGCAAGCGGGTATTTCAGCTGGCCAAGACCGTTTTCTTTGCGGTCTGTATTGATCCAAGCTAAATGAGTATGGATGGTATCAGTTGAAACCCCGATGACTTCTGCATCAAGATCTTCGAACTCGTCATAGCGGTCAGACATTGCTGTAATTTCTGTCGGACAAACAAAAGTGAAATCCATTGGATAGAAGAATAGCACTGTCCATTTGTCGTTTTTCATGTTTTCCTCAAGACTTACTTTGCCGAATTCTTTGCTTGCAAGGACTGCTTCCATTTCAAAACGAGGAGCTTGTTTACCTACCATACGTTCTGCCATATGTATCCCTCCAATTTATTGTTTGGCTTAAAGGTCAAAATCGCATGAAAATAAAGGGTGATTAACCATTTTTAGTTATATTGCAATGCCATTATATAAAAGCAGATTTCCTGAGTCAATTTTTAACAAATCATGTATGTCTTTGGCTTCGACATTTTTGAATAAAACGTTTAACATGGTCATGTACAGGGTAACTAGTCTCAATGTGCAGCAATCAATTAGAAAAGGAGCTCAACATGGACTTTATTAAACAATATGATTGGGCGGGACTGATTACAAATGCCGGTGTTCTGCTCATTAAACTCGCCATTATGATATTGCTCTATTTTATCGTTCGATCATTAGGCATGAAAATCATTAAACATCTGTTTGCAAAATTCGAGGAGCAGAATAGCTTGTCTATCGGACGTGCACATACGCTCCGAAGCCTGACTCTTAACATATTTGCTTATACATTGATTTTCATATTTTTCGTCATGCTTCTAGATTTGTTTCATTACGATCCAAGCGCTCTTTTAGCGGGGGCAGGAATCGTCGGCCTGGCTGTCGGATTTGGCGCCCAAGGGCTTGTCAGTGATATCGTGACAGGTTTTTTTATTTTGCTTGAGAAACAATTGGATGTCGGAGATTATATTACCGTTTCCACCTTTGACGGAATTGTCGAGCAGGTTGGCTTAAGGACAACTCAAATCCGCAGCTTTGACGGAACACTGCATTACATCCCCAACAGAAACATCACAAACGTGAGCAATCATTCTCGTGGTACCATGCAGGCTCTTGTTGATATTAAAGTACCGGCTGAAAGAAATATTGATGAAATGATTCATATTTTACAGCAGGTTTGTGATGAAACGGCAGCAGCTCTTCCACAAATAAAAGAAGGCCCAAATGTCATCGGCATTCAAGAACTGGGGACTTCCGAAATTGTAATCAGGGTCATTGCCAAAACAGAAAATATGGAACAGTGGCGAGTCGAACGAGTGTTGAGAAAAGAAATAAAGAACGCGTTCGACCGCGCTTTCCCTAAAGAAACAGAATAAATAAAAGAACCGAAGCTTTTTGCTTCGGTTTTTATATTACTGAATTCTGCTTTCAACTTCGCTGCAAATTTCTTCAGCCGTCATCCCGGAAGCTGTAATGACAGGTGCTTGTGTTACCGTATCGGCTATCCCTTGCACATTATTATCAAGACCTGTTACGACACAGCAGTCACAGCCTTGGGCATCAGCAGGGCTTTTCATCATTACAACGTCATATCCTTTTTCTTTTAAAGCAGCTTCTACATCTGATAATGATTGTTCAATTCCAATTTTTTTAGCCATTTTTGAACACCTCCGTTTACTAGAGTGCTCATTTTATGGAATTTTATTCTTTCATTTGTACTTAATTGGCATAAACAGAAAAATAACCTGTCATGACATTAACCGCTGTTTCTATCGCATTTTCATCGGGATTCAGCTTAGCATGATGAAGCCCATGTTCAGAATCAGCGCCGAGCCAGAACATGAAGCCGGGATATTTTTTCAGCATGTAGCCAAAATCCTCTCCAGTCATTGCTTCTCTTGCTTCAATTACTGTCGCCAGTTGATGTTCAGCAACAAAAGACATAAATTCTTCTGTTAATCCGCTCGTATTGTAAACTTGGTGATATACAGACGGATATGTCACTTTTCCTTTGCAGCGGAATCCGATTTCGATTCCTTTCACTACATCTTCAATCCGTTCCTTTACCTGTTTCATCGATTCTTCAGAAAGCGTGCGGATCGTGCCTTCCAGGTGGGCCGTTTCTGCAATGATATTTTGTGCCGAGCCTCCGGTAATGGTACCAACTGTAATAACAGCACTGTCTAGCGGATCTGTGTTTCTAGAGATAATCGTTTGCAGCTGGGTGACAAGTGTACTTGCTGCTACAACCATATCCTCAGCCAAATGCGGATATGCCGCATGTCCCCCTTTGCCTTCCAGATCGATGACTAGCTCTGATGTATTCGCAAATAGAAGGCCGCTTTTTGTCGCAATGGTGCCTACCGGAAGCTCTGGAGCAATATGAAGCGCAGTGATGAAATCAGGCTGCCACTTTTTTAATACATCGCTCTCAAGCATTGGTTCCGCACCGCCAGGCCCTTCCTCTGCCGGCTGAAACAGAAAAAGCAAATCATGTTTAACTGGGTGGTGAACAAAATGATCAATAATGCCGAGTGCAATCGTCATATGCAAATCGTGACCGCAGGCGTGCATGTTGCCGTGATGCTCTGATGCGAATGGAAGACCAGTTTGCTCTTCTATCGAAAGCGCATCGATATCCGCTCTGTACGCCAGCATTTTTTTCGGCGCCGTCCCGTTCACTTTTACAAAAAGCCCTGTTCGCCATTTCTCAATTTCAATTCTGTCTTGCGGATATTGTTCCAAGACATTTAATAAATACTGCTGGGTTTTGAACTCCTGAAATCCAAGCTCCGGTATACGATGCAGATCTCTGCGAATTGCGATGAGCTCCTCTTTCTTCATTTCTATTCCTCCTGCCTATACGAATAAGGCGTGGATATATTATCCACGCCTTTTTTATCAAACTTTTCCTTACAGCTGGCGTAATTCCTGCTTGATTTCAGTTTTGCCTTTTGTTTTTTCATCAATGTCTTTGATTTTTTTAGCTGGTGTGCCTGCAACGACAGTGTATGGCTCAACGTCGTTTACCACGATCGCTCCCGCAGCAACAACAGCTCCTTTACCTACTGTTACACCTTCAAGCACAACAGCATTTGCGCCGATTACGACGTCGTCTTCAATCACAACCGGTTTAGCGGATGGCGGCTCAATAACGCCCGCAAGTACAGAACCCGCGCCGATATGGCAGTTTTTTCCGACAGTAGCTCGTCCGCCAAGCACAACGTTCATATCAATCATTGTGCCTTCGCCGATGACTGAACCGATATTAATAGAAGCACCCATCATGATGACTGCGTTATCACCGATTTCAACTTGGTCGCGGATGATCGCGCCCGGCTCGATACGCGCTTTGATGTTTTTAAGATCAAGCATTGGGATTGCAGAATTGCGGCGGTCATTTTCAACCACATAGTCTTCGATTTTGCTTTGGTTTTCTTCGATTGCTGTTTGGATTTCGCTCCATTCACCGAAAACGACACCAGTGTTTCCATTGATAAAAGCTTTCGCAGATTCGCCGAAATTGATTCCTTCCAGCTCACCTTTCACGTAAACCTTTACAGGTGTTGATTTTGTACTATTTTGAATAAATGAAATAATTTCATTTGCGTCCATCATTTTCATATGTATAGTCCTCCTCCTGATTTTCTACCTCATTACTGTATCAAAGGAAAGATACAAAGACAAGAAAAAAAGGAACAGCCGTTTTAGCAGTTCCCAGTGAGTGATCAGACAGCGCACCCGCTTTTCTTTGCGAATTGTCTCCCAAAGTTTATTAATTCTTCCTCTTCGTCACCTTCTGGATTATTTTCGATTTTTACCGAAGGCAGCACAATGTCGCCACCGCATTCTTTTATTTTTGCTTCGAGCGTATCAACCGCTCCGCAGAAAAATTCATATGCTGTATCACCAGAACCGAATACAGCGCATGTTTTACCGGAAAAATCAATCTCCTCCATGTCTTCAACAAGATCTAAAAATTCATCAGGCAGATCTCCGTCTCCCCACGTGTAGGTTCCCATTATGATATGGTCATAATCGGTAAACAGCTGGGCATCATCAATATCCATTGCTTCGAAACGGTCTACTTCTGCTTCCGCCTCCTGAAGCCCCTTTTCAATTAAATCTGCCATTGCTTCAGTGTTGCCTGACATTGTTGCATAAACAAGCAAAATCTTCGCCAATTCCTTGTTCCTCCTCTAATGAATCATTGCTGAAACTTCGTACGGCTGGACAAATTTACATTCATACAAGCCTGCGCAAAAGAAATTCTCTTTCTGATTGGCCACTCTCCATCCATGTCCCTTAATGGTATCGAACCATTTTAGCGACCGGGCTTCGAGATCAGCCTGGTAAATTCTTGAAAAACCGTTTTCATCTTGTGTTGTAGTGACATATATAATGCCATCATCCTCTGAAAGATCAAGAAATGACTCTTCTTTTCTGATCATGCTGGATTGAATGATAAATTCTTCACCATTCAAAAGATTTCGTACAGTGACAGCACCGTGCTTTCCTTTCACAGAACCCATCGCCGCCACCAGCCAATTTTCATTGAACACGAGCATGGATGCCGTCATCCGGTTTTTTTCTTTTTTGACAACTTGGACAGTGTCACGCTTAATGTCGTAAGCCCAAATGCCGCCAAAATATTCGTGTATTTGCGTGCCGATAAAAAGATTGCCCCCGTGAAGGCATAACGACCGGATAACAGGGGGATTATGAAATTCGGCAAAAGGTTTGGCTACGCGCCATGAGACACCAAAATCATCCGATACATAAATACAATGCTTACCGTGGGCGCAGACAAACCCGTTGTTTCTGCCGGTAATCGCCCACACTGTTGCATTTGTCGGAAAGCTCGACATCGTCCAGGTTTTCCCTTCATCAGCCGAACGAATGACTGTTCCCTTTTCACCGACGCCAAATAAGTAAGGCCCTATGTAGCTGATACAGTGTATCTTACTTTTCAAACGAAAAAGCTTTCTCCAGCCCTGCTCCAAAGAATAATGAAAAATGCCTTCTCTTTGTACCGCCACAAAATATCCAGAAAACGCCGATGCCGTAACAGCAGTTGCTCCTTTATGAAACATGGCTTTTTTCCTTGTTCATATAATCTGCCCATGCAAGAAAACCTCTCGCAAACGCTCGGCAGCTTTCCACATCTTCATCTGTTTCAGGCGCTAATTCAATTTTTAGTGTTTCCTGGTAAACAGCAGCTCCCGCCTCTTGCAGCATGACATTGAACAAATTCACCGCTTCGCAAAACTTTGGATAAGAATAATCGCCAGACCCGAAACAGGCTGTTTTTAAACCATTAAGCTGAAGCTGTTTGACCTCTTCGAAAAAATCCTCCGCTTCGTAGGGCAAATCGCCGTCCCCCCATGTATAGGTGCCAATCAGTACATAATCATAGGAGGTTAAAGCAGACGCATCCGCATCGTCTATCTCGACACAATCGATATCCAACTCATATTCCTGAAGCGTATCTTTTATTATGAAGGCAATGTCTTCTGTATTTCCTGACATGCTGGCATATGTAATCAAGGCTTTAGCCATGTTATCACCCCATTAATTGATAATGATTTTCAATATCATATGTATCACTTTAAATGATAATGATTTTCATTGTCAACATCTAAATAAAAAAAGACAGCACCTCGCTGTCTTTAAAATGGATTTTCCTGATCCAGCATATCCTTTATCACTTGTACAAAAGCTTGGACTTGTTTCAGTTCAAAGGCAGGCTCATAGCCTAATAACCATGTATCCCGACCGATCGGATGCCCTTTCATGTCTAAAAGAGGCATTTTATTCACTTTATCTTCATTTTGAAGGGTAACAGACGGCAAAATAGCATAACCGATTCCGTGCAGCGCCATCTGTTTGCACGTTTCAATCTGATCAACCAATATCGTCTGTTTCGGCGACGTTTTAAATTTTTGATGCCACCAGTGCTGAATTTCCTGAAAATAAGTACTGTCACTTTTAAACTGGATAAACGGCCGTTCTGTATGGGCAATATCTTCGATGCAGGAAATTTCAGTATCTACTAAATACAGATGATCTGTCATTAAGTAATCTTTGCGCCCCTTCCACTCAGGGTTGCCTCTTATAATGCCGATATGAACCTGATCCTCATACAAGCTTTTCAGCATTTCGCTGCTCCACCCGGTTATGAGCGAGATCTTTGCATTCGGATACTTTTCCACATACGTCTTCAGGACTTTAGGGAGCCAATGCTGACCGATTATGGAGGCGACGGCAAGCTTCAATGTGCCGTGAATTTCACCTTCAAGCTCGTCAATATTTTCTCTTATTCTTTCCTGCTCTAATGTCACATCATTCGCAAACTGAATGATTTTCTCACCGGCGGGCGTTACCGTTAATCCTTTTTGGGATCTTAAAAAGATTTTTGTTCCCCACGCCTTTTCAATGGTTTGTAAGCGCTGAGATAAAGCCGGCTGAGATACAAAAAGCCGTTCTGCCGCCTTTCTCATATTTAATTCCTCAGCTAAAACTACGAGCATATGAAGCTCTTGAAGCTGCATGTCGTCCTCCTTTTTGTTATCAATAAGTTTTTCTTATCTCCCATTCTAATAAAATCTTAGTTTCTTATTCAAGCCCTATTCTCGTTTAAATTATGTATGCGCTTTCTTTTTCGCTCTGGCTATATAATAAAAATAGGCCGTACAGCCTACTTATTCAACGAGCGTATATGCTTATTCAATTCCTTTAAAACGACTCTTCTCGTAAAAATCCCTTCAAATACCTGCTCGTCATTTTCAACACAGACAAATCCGTTATTAATGACCATGCCGAATCCCTTCATAATCGGATCATTGATATGAAGGCGCGGAATGTCGGTCAGCATGACTTCCTCAACAGTGATTTGGTCAAGCTTTTCAAACTCAATTCGCTCAAGTCCAAAAATACTGTTCATGATCATATTTGTCCCGATTAAGCCATGTAAACGGTAGGAAGGATCCAGAACCGGGATGGCTGTGTATCCGGTTTTTGTCAATACTAATAATGCGTGCTCAAGGTTATTTCCGACTTGCACGTGCGCTACTTTGTCCGCCTCAATCATAAATTGTCCGACTGTTGCCTCAAGAAGTTGATCTGATTGTAAGCTTATCATGTTTTCGACCCCTTTTCATTTTCATCATCAATACATTCCCTATATTGCAATAATATAAACTTTATCAGTATTTGTCGAAAAGTTTCCTTTCAATAAAAAAGATACTCTTTGTGGAGTATCAATTATAGGGTGTCCCATTAATTTTCAAATCGAAATCGGTCGTATAGCGTTACAAGTTTTTTGTAGGTGGTTCCGTCAACGTTTTTGGTCCCTGTCTCTATATCGTTGATCTCACTGCTTAATAGCTCGATGGCATACTCATGGTTGATCAGGATATTCAGCAGAAGTTTTTGTTCTTCTTCTGTAAATCGTTCACCGATAAGACTCATTCGCAATCAGGCCCCCTGTTTTATACTGAATACCTCTGAAAGCAAGACAACTTACTTTCAGCTCTACCGCTAGAATAAGTAATCAGATAACAAACGTCAACCGCATAATTCGACATTTACCTTGGCTTTTCAGCCAAATTATTTTGTGAAACGATTTGCATAGCTGAAGGCAGTGTATGAATCCGGCTTTATTTTGGCCTCAATCCCCATGGAGGTAATACGTCCAGTCATTTCTTGGATCAGATCTTTTGTAAGCCCTTTTTTCCCAATATCCAAGTGAACTTCAAAGGTAAGATCCGCCCCCTCACCGGTAAAGGGCAGGAGCAGATCGGTAATATCCATTAAGTGTCCATCAAGAATATGAGCGGCCGTTTCTTGGCTGTACGCCGTTTCTAACGAAATCTTCTCCCGAAGGCTATGTATGGGTCTGTCGACTGTATGATTTTTCAAGCAGCCCCAAGCTCCCTTGCCTGTACGATGCAAATGCAATGCGGTAATAAACTTTGTGTAATCGCGGTAAACCTGTGAATCGGTTCCGATCGATAACACATAAGAAGAACGGGGGTCCTTTTGAACAAAGGCTTTAAGCCGTTCCATCACATCTTGAAAGGTCATCTGTGCTTCTGAAAGATTATAAAACAGAAAAGAATCAGCCATCACGACACTCCTTTTCAAGGATTTACAACCATGAAACAAGTATGTTCCTTACCGTTTATTTCGATTACTTTTGCAAAGGCGGAAGCTTGTTCCCCCCTATTTCAGGAATCTTACTGAAGAAGTTCAAAGATTTCGATGGAAACCATGTCGATATTATCAAACGGATATGTGTTAGGTTTTTCACCTTTTTGGAAAACCGTCAGTTCAAACGTTTGATTTTTTTCGAAATATTTAACACTGCATATTTTCTCACCATTCACTTCGAAATAGCGCTGCATTGGCTCGTTAGCCGCTTCCGCTGTTTCTTGCAGACTTTGCAGCCGTGTGATGATACCCATTAATTGTGACATTCTAAAAAAAGACTCCTTTCAAAAAGCAACTTCAAATCAACAAGTATTTATTATAATACAAGTTCTATTGAGCATCATACCATAAAGTCGGACAGGATGGCATTTTCACTGCTGAATTTAAGCAAAGAAAAAAAGTGAAAAAAACTATTTTTCTTTAGTTTGAGGCTTTTTTTGAATGTCATGCACACAATTATAATTTTTTTCGAATCTTTGGCAGCATTAAGAATGCCTTTTTGCAACTTTGGCAAAACCTTCTTTTGAATTTTATGGTGAAGTCCCGCGTGGCCATAATCAATGGGAGTCATGCTGGATAGAGTAAACACGGACCTGAAATAAATAATCATTTCAGAACGAATTTTCCTCCTCACCCGTGCAGCAGTGTCAGGGGTGTTCGGCACTGAATGTTTCTCCCCGTGTTAAACGTTTACCACTAGTTAGGTTTATTGTTTCATTGGATTGTCCTATGCTTTGACAAATAAAAAACTTGGCGGGGGTAGCGCCAAGTTTTTTCGGATCTTGATCTGATAGAGGGGTTGGGGAACAGAGAGTAGCTTCTCTCTATAATTAAATGATAATGATTCTCAGTATCAATGTCAATCGTTTTTTGATATTTTTTTCAATTCATAAAAAAACGGCCTTTCAGCCGTTAAATCAATCCATCCTGCTCATATAAATATGAATAAGGCAAGTCTATAAATAAATACACCTGATCCTCCATCGGATACGAAAACGTTCTAATCATTTCACCTGTTTCCAAATCACTATACAGATCACTGAAAAAACCTTTTCTGAGATTTCTCATTCTCATAATGTTCTCCAGAAAATAAGGGCGCCAGCTCCAGTTCTTTTCCGCATATTCCGGCTGATAAATCCATTCTCCATCCTGCTTAAACACATTTCCCGTCAGCTGATCGCCTTCTTCATCACACATGTAAATCCTGAAGCTGCAATCTGTCAGCTCTTCCGCCAGCTTTTTAATAAAGTCATCATCAGAAGACAGATTGTTTTTTCTCAAAGAGGTCACAGCCTGATGCACTCGTTTGTAAAACTGTTCAGAGTGCTCATAGACGGTCTCCAGTTTCTTTTTCTCATGTGTGATAAATTGGTGAAATTCAGTTTTAAGTCTTTGTTTTAATACATCTCTCTCTAGAAACGTTTCAGATGGAGACACCAAGTAATAGCCCTGAAAATAGCGGCCTCCGTTTCTCCAGGCGTACTGAAGCTGGAAGTTCGCCTCAATGTCTTCATACAGCAGCGCCGCACCGATTTTTCTTGCTAATAAAGATATGCTGTACAGCACATGCTCATATGACGGTGACGGCTGTGACACTTTCAGCGCCTGCAAATCGATTTTTAACAGATCTGGTGAGAGCAGCGCGATTCTGTCCAAGTTGCTGCTTTCTTTTCCGATGTTGTCAACTGCGATTTTAATTCCGTATGTACGATAGTATGCAAGCATATGGTAGAGCTGCTCAATATCCCCTTCAAAATTGTGCTCTGTAATTTCAAGCACAAAACGGTGGAGTTCGATTCCCTTCGCTTCATATTCTTTCAGAAGCTCCAGAAAGCTTTCACCATGATCCAGCATCAGCAGATTGGCATCCTGATTCATAAAAATCAGCAGATCAGAATCCGCATCTAAAAAGCGGTCTAGAGCCTGGCGGATAATTCTGTTATCAACCTCTAATTTATATTCTTCGGGTATCCCCGCATCTAAAAAGAAGGGCCCGAGACTTTGGATTTCTGAATCTGCCAAAATTCGTCCAAGCACCTCATATCCGACAACCTTCTGTTCCTCGGCACTGAAAATCGCCTGGTAATATGGAAGGACATCATCAATGTTCGTTAAAATATCAAGTGGATCCAACATGTTATCACCTGCTTCTCTATCTTTGTCTGATTATACCACATTGAATCCAAAGATTAATATTCTTTAAAACGGATAAGGATTCAGCCATTGCCCTCCGTCCATTGTGATACAATCCCCGTTTATATAGGATGCTTCATCAGAAAGCAAAAACGCTGCCAAAGCGGCGATTTCCTCCGGTGTGCCCAATCGGCCGAGCGGCACACTGTTCATCGTGCGGGCCATCGCTTTTTCCGATTCAAATAGCTTCTCCGCACCGCCTGTTCGTTCAATCGGTCCGGGGGCTATCGCGTTTGTGCGGATGCCGTACTTGCTCCCCCACTCAACGGCCAGCGTTCTTGTCAGTGACAATACCCCTGCTTTGGCTGCAGCGGAATGAACGACCCCCGCTCCCGCTCCCCAAGCGTACGTGGCTGCCATATTTAAAATGACACCCTGCTGCTTCTGGTCAATCCAATGCCTTGCCGCTGCTTGGCTGCAAAAAAATGTGCCGTTTAAAACAATCTCAATAACGGCTTTCCATCCATTGGGCGTCAGCTTTTCTGCCGGACAAATAAAGTTTCCGGCCGCGTTGTTAATCAGCGCGTCAAGCCGGCCAAAGGCTTTTATCGCTTCTTTAATCATGTCTGAAGCGGCGGAATCGGAACGGACATCCATTTGAAAACAAGCGACCTGTCCCTCAAAGGTCTCAATTTCTTTTTTTGTTTCCTCAAGTGCTTCATGGTTCCTCCCTGTCACCATAACGTGCCACCCTAATTCAGCCTGTTTTTTTGCCATCGCTTTTCCCATTCCGCTTGACCCGCCGGTAATGATAACCGCTTTTTTTTCCATGTTTCTCCCTCCTATTGTGAATGAGTATTCATTCAATAATATTCTATCATTATATCCCTGCCTCTGTCAGTACATGCTCAAATGAGATATTTATCAGATACAGATGATATAATAGAAAAACTCTATTAAAGGTTGGTTTGAAATGAAAAAGATGTCCAGAAGACAATTTCTAAAAGGAATGTTCGGCGCTCTTGCTGCCGGGGCTTTAACGGCCGGCGGGGGATATGGCTATGCCAGGTATCTCGAGCCGCATATGATCGAGACAACCGAACACACAATAAAAAGCTCTCTCATCCCGCACGGATTTGACGGTTTTAAAATCGTGCAGTTCAGCGATGCACACTTGAGTGATTACTTTACTCTCGAAGATTTAAAAACTGTCATACTTACAATTAATGAATCTAAACCTGATCTCATTGTTTTTACAGGTGATATTATCGATAATCCTGATACGTACCAGCACCACCAGGCAGTCATTCCATTATTGAGAAAGCTTAATGCTCCCTTCGGCAAGCTTTGTATTTACGGCAATCATGATCACGGAGGCTATGGAACTGCCGTTTACAAAAGCCTGATGACGGCCGGAGGTTTCACGGTATATCGCAATGGCTATCAAACATTGTCACTCGCAGATGGCAGCAAAATCGAAATTGCTTCGCTTGATGACTTAATGCTGGGAAACCCAGATTATGAAGGCACCCTTTCAAGGCTGAGCGACAGACTTTTTTCCATTCTTCTCGTCCATGAACCTGATGCGGCCTTGAAAACAACAGATTATCCCGTGAACCTTCAGCTTTCCGGCCATACACACGGCGGCCAGATTCAGCTGCCTTTTTACGGACCGATTATTACGCCTCCATATGGAAAAGTCTACACAGAGGGAATGTATCAAGCGGGCAGCACTCATATTTACGTAAACCGAGGCCTCGGGATGACCAGGCTGCCTTTGCGGTTTCTGGCCAAGCCTGAAATCACTGTCTTCACCTTAAAAAGCACAAATTAATGTAGCAGGATGGGCTCCTCATCAATACTTATAAGTAAAAAAGGAGGATGAGGAAACTGCTTACGTACCAGGTGAAGCAAGGTGATACACTGAACAGCATCGCGGCTGATTTCAGAATCAGCACGGCTGCATTACTCCAGGCTAATCCGTCACTGCAGGCAGGGCTCACCGCGGGACAGTCCATAGTCATCCCCGGACTGCCGGACCCTTATACAATTCCGTATCATATCGCAGTCTCAATCGGAGCGAAGACCCTTACGCTGTTCCTAAATAATCGGGTAATGAAAACCTATCCCATCGCCGTTGGTAAAATACTAACGCAAACGCCTACTGGCGAGTTTTACATTATTAACCGCCAGCGCAATCCCGGCGGCCCATTTGGCGCTTATTGGCTGAGCCTTTCAAAGCAGCACTACGGAATACACGGGACGAATAATCCCGCTTCGATTGGTAAGGCTGTTTCTAAAGGCTGCATTCGCATGCATAACAAAGACGTGATTGAACTTGCTACAATTGTGCCAAACGGAACAAGAGTCACGATTAACCGGTAATGTTTTCTTATTTGTTTCAAAAACAGGCGGTTTATAATATGATAAAGTGGGACCTTTAGGGTAAGGAGCGTTTTTATGGATATATTTAAAAATCGTAATTTTGTTCGTCTATTTTTCGCAGCACTCGCTTCTCAAATGGGCACGACAGTAGGCAACATGGCCTTTGCTTTTTTTTTGCTGGACCGATTCAGCAGCCAGCCTTCATATACGACCTTGGCGGAGCTGATGTATTCTCTTCCGACCATATTTGTATTTCTGATCGTGGGAGTCGTCGCGGACCGGTTTGACAGAAAAAAGGTGGCAGAAAATTGTGATTGGATCAGAGCAGGTCTGACTGTCGGGCTTTTTTTCACTTTATTTACCGGCAATATTCCTCTTGTTTTTTGTATCTTATTTATCAGAAGCGCTGTAACAAAGTTTTTCTTTCCGGCAGAAAACAGTTTGGTACAAGCCATTCTGCCGAAGGAGCATTATGCGAAAGCGGCAGGGCTTAATCAGATGCTTTTTAGCATTTTTATGGTGTTTGGAGTCGGTATAGGCGCGTTTATGTACAACACCATCGGTATTGAAGGCGCCATTATTCTTGATTTTGTCAGCTTTATCATTTCCGGGCTGCTGATCCGCAGCTGCCGGATTCCAAAAGAAGCCCGACAGCCAAACGGTGCATTCAGCTGGAGAAAGACTTCTGTTAAGGATTCAATAAATGACTTTAGAGAAGGCATCCTCTATATTTTAAAAAACAAATTGCTGGCATCTCTTATTTTTGGCTTCTTCATTTTTGGATTTGTCAATGGAGGATTCGCCGTATTGCCGATGTTTACAATGAAATATGGATTGGCGCCTGACCGTTATGAGTGGCATACGTCTGTATTTACGATCGCACTCGGGTTTGGGCTGCTGGCAGGCAGCGTAATCGGCACGATCATCTCTAAAAAAGTGAAGCCGCACTTTTTAATGTCGATACCGATTTTCATTGCAGGTTTGCTGATCTTCGTCCTCGGCTACACCAATATTTTATGGGTGTATTACGCGGCAGCTTTTGCACTGGGAATGTGCATCGGACCGATCAACATTGCAATCGGAGGGTGGATGCCAAAAATTGTTCATCCCAAACTGATGGGACGTGTAAGCGGCATGCAGGACCCTTTTATGATGTTTGCACAGTCTTTGACACTTGGCTTAGTCGCGCTGTTATTCCCTAAGTTTGTTTCAAACATTGATTATCTTTATTACGGCATGGGTGTTATTATCCTGCTCGTTTTTATTTTTTATTTTATTGCACTGCCAAAATACAGTGCTCAGGCTGTGGAAGTGAATGTTCAGGAAGCATTTCAAGAACAGCCGAAAAAGAAGGCAAGATCTGTATAATGCAGGTTAATAATGCGCTTTTTTTCTTAGAAAAAAGCGCATTTTTACATTCAATATTTGCATTTCAACTTTAAAAAAGTATAATCTAAACATATAGAAATTGATAAGAGCAAAGGAGAGAAATAATGGACGACCATGCATATACGAAAGATCTGCAGCCAACCGTAGAAAATCTTTCAAAAGCAGTTTACACTGTGAACCGCCATGCAAAAACCGCCCCCAACCCTAAATACCTATATCTGCTGAAAAAACGGGCTTTGCAAAAGCTTGTCAAAGAAGGTAAAGGAAAGAAAATAGGGCTTCATTTTTCAAAAAATCCAAGGTTCAGCCAACAGCAATCGGACGTGCTTATCTCAATCGGAGACTACTATTTTCACATGCCTCCAACTAAAGAAGACTTCGAACATCTTCCGCATTTAGGTACACTTAATCAATCGTACCGAAATCCTAAAGCTCAAATGTCTTTAACAAAAGCGAAACACCTTTTGCAAGAATATGTCGGCATGAAAGAAAAGCCGCTAGTGCCAAATCGCCAGCAGCCAGCTTACCATAAACCGGTCTTTAAAAAACTTGGCGAGAGTTACTTTTAAAATAAAAACAGCCGTGCCTCTTTCTGGCAACGGCTGTTTTTATTTATTCAATAACATACGTATCCACTTTTTTAATCAAATCACTGATCTCAGGCTTGCTGATTTGCTCATCTGCGCCTACGACTTCGCCGCGGTGACGCAGATCATCCGTAATTAACGATGAGAAAATCATAACCGGCACATCTGAGCTTTTCGGATTTTCCTTCAGCAGCTTTGTGAGCCTGTGTCCGTCCATTTTTGGCATTTCAATATCAGTGATGATCATATCAATCTGTTCTGATAAATCAGTTTCGTTTTCAGCAAGGTTCATAATGTATTCATATGCCTCTTTTCCATTTTCAAACGAAGCGATATTGTTGTACCCTGCTTCTTTTAATTCATCCTGCAAGAGGCGCATCAAAAGCGGTGAGTCCTCTACAATGATAAGCTTTTTATCAGTTCTTCTTTCATCGAAGCCCTCGGTATGCATATTATACGTGTCAACACCTGAATCTGATTCAATGTCATAAATAATTTTTTCATAGTCAGGCAAAAAGATCATCAGGTCTTCGAGCTTAATAATCCCGGTAAGGTGCCGCTCCATTCCTTGATTTAACGATGTCGGCTTTTCAATCGCTTCCCAGGATACTCTGTGAATTTGAGAAACAGAGCCGACATGAAAAACAATTTTCCGTTTATTAAATTCAGTCACGATATATTTCTCATCTTTTGATCCTTCAGGCTCTACTCCAAAAAATGAGAAGAGACTGATCACAGGGAGGATTTCTCCTCTGAGTTTAATCATTCCTTCTACATGCTGATGGGAGTGAGGCACTGATGTCACCTCGACAGGCTGAATAATTTCTCTTACCTTCATGACGTTAATTCCGAAAGCATTTTCACCCACGCCAAACTTCACAATTTCTAATTCATTTGTACCAGAATCCAATAAAATTTCGTATTGTTGTAACGACAATTCAATCCCTCGCTATTCGCATTCAGTATTGTACTGTATATATCGGCGTAATTTGTAAAAAGTGAATGGCAGCTCTTCAAAATCGAATTCCGAAGGCAACAAGCCGCGTTCCTCAAAAAAGAAACTTTTTTCCTAATAACCATTGACTTTCCAACTAACAGTGATAAAATAGTCAAGGATTTTTCCAAAGAAGGGTGTAAATAATGGGTACCTTAGTAATATTTAAAGAAAACGAAATGACTGTTTTAGAGGATATCAGTGAAGAAACTTACCTGAATATGAAGAAAGAATCAGCTGATCTTCGAGAAGAGCATCCTCCGTATCTGATTTGGCACGAAGACCTTCATTTTGATTATGGCTATTAATGAAATTGGCACATATAAACAATAATAGAACATGATACAATAAAGACAATCAAATCGCTGGTTGTCTTCTTTTTTTCTGAAAAGAAAGGTATGTTTAGAAAAAAGGCGCATACAATCGAAATATATCAGTTAAAAAGGTGACAAATGATCAGCTAGTGGTAAAATAGGATAAACTCATTATATTTGTTAAGGTGATGAATTATGGAACATTTGCTGAATCCGAAAGCAAGAGAGATCGAAATTTCAGGAATACGCAAATTCTCGAATCTTGTAGCCCAACACGAAGACGTCATTTCACTTACAATCGGCCAGCCTGATTTTTTCACACCGCATCATGTGAAAGCTGCCGCAAAAAAAGCCATTGATGAAAACGTGACGTCATATACTCCGAATGCCGGCTACCTGGAGCTGAGACAAGCTGTGCAGCTTTATATGAAGAAAAAAGCGGATTTCAACTATGATGCTGAATCTGAAATTATCATCACAACAGGCGCAAGCCAAGCCATTGATGCTGCATTCCGGACGATTTTATCTCCCGGTGATGAAGTCATTATGCCAGGGCCTATTTATCCGGGCTATGAACCTATTATCAATTTGTGCGGGGCCAAGCCTGTCATTGTTGATACTACATCACACGGCTTTAAGCTTACCGCCCGGCTGATTGAAGATGCTCTGACACCCAACACCAAGTGTGTCGTGCTTCCTTATCCGTCAAATCCTACCGGCGTGACTTTATCTGAAGAAGAACTGAAAAGCATCGCAGCCCTTTTAAAAGGCAGAAATGTCTTCGTATTGTCCGATGAAATATACAGTGAATTAACATATGACAGACCGCATTACTCCATCGCAAACCATTTGCGGGATCAAACAATTGTCATTAACGGCTTGTCAAAATCCCACAGCATGACCGGTTGGAGAATTGGATTTTTATTTGCACCGAAAGACATTGCAAAGCACATTTTAAAGGTTCATCAATACAATGTGTCATGTGCCTCATCCATTTCTCAAAAAGCCGCGCTTGAAGCTGTCACAAATGGCTTTGACGATGCCCTAATTATGAGAGAACAATACAAAAAACGTCTGGACTATGTTTATGACCGTCTTGTTTCCATGGGAATTGATGTTGTTAAACCGTCCGGTGCGTTTTATATCTTCCCTTCTATTAAAACCTTTGGAATGACTTCATTTGATTTTAGTATGGCTCTTTTGGAAGACGCTGGTGTGGCACTCGTGCCGGGCAGCTCGTTCTCAACATATGGTGAAGGATATGTAAGGCTGTCTTTTGCATGCTCAATGGACACGCTGAGAGAAGGCCTGGACCGTTTAGAATTATTTGTATTAAAAAAACGTGAAGCCATGCAGACGATAAACAACGGCGTTTAAGCCGTTGTTTTATTTTTTTGGAAATGAAATTTTAAACGCTGTGCCTTTTTCAGGATGGCTGTCCACATGTATAACTCCCTGATGGTTTTCAATGATATTAAATGTCACCATTAATCCAAGCCCCGTACCTTTTTCTTTTGTTGTTAAAAATGGCTCTCCAATCCGGTTTAGTACCTTTTCAGGTATACCTTCCCCTTCGTCTTTGACAGTAACATGAACAGAATGCTCATCTTCGGTTATGATAATGTCTACTGTTCCCCCATCAGGCATTGATTCAACTGCATTTTTGATTAAATTAATGAATACCTGCTTTAATTGGTTTTGATCCCCGTTTATATAAATGCTGTCTTTTTCATAGCTGGTTCTGATAAAAATGCCATTTAAATTCGCCTGCGTTTCTAACAGGGCTGAAACCTCACCAATTAATTTTTTCAAGTTCAAATATTCTTTGACAGCATTTTGCTGAGGTTTCGCCAGCATGAGCAATTCACTGAGTATTAATTCGATACGACTGAGTTCAGAAAACACAATATCAAAGTAATGCTCGTTGCCTTCCATTGTCGGCTTCATCAGCTGTAAAAATCCTTTGATCGCTGTAAGAGGGTTGCGGATCTCATGGGCGATTCCCGCCGCGAGCTGCCCTGCGATTGATAATTTTTCCGATTTCAGCATCAATTCTTCTGTTTGTTTTCTCTCTGAAATGTCCCGAAGAATGACCTGGACGGCCGCTTCACCAAAAAAGGTCGTCGGAATGCAGACCATCTCTGTATAGATGACCCTGTTCTGAAAGGTGAACCAGGATTGCTTGACAATTTCAGATTCTGTTTTTTGCTCGGCGATGTTTTGGATTCTCTCTTTTACATCCTCGTGATCGCAAGGATGCAGCTGATCGTATATGTTTTTGCCAATTAAGTCCTCATAGGTAGCCGCTTCAAACAGGGAAATTCCCGATTCATTCATAAACACCCATTTTCCATTGTGAATCACCGCAATGGTATCAATGGAATTTTGAATCAGCAGCTGATATCGTTCACGGCTTTTTTGCAGGATGGTTTGGAATTTCTTCCTTGAAGAGATATCGATCAGCAGCAGCAGCTCAGCCTGCTGGTTTTTGTAGACGGTCGGGGATGCTTTCACTTCTAAATGAACAGGTGTGCCATCAAGCCTTTTCCACGTCTGTTCAATCATTCCGACTTCCATTCCTTTTTGCATTCGTATAATCCTGTTTTTCACGATATCATGATATTCTTCTTCAATAAATTCATAGGACCATTTACCAATAATAGCATCCTTGCTTTTGGCTCCCAGCATTGAAAGCATCGCGCTGTTTACATAGACGATCTTGCCTTTGACACTGATGCATAGCGGACTCGGGAGATTTTCAACCAACCGTTCATAATCATTCGTTATATATGTAGTCGATTCCGGGCTTGCAGGTTCGATTTCATGTTTTTCGCAGTTTAGGGATTGATGGCCTGTTTCTTCTTCAAGAACCTTCATTTTCAAAATGATTTCCCGTTCTGTCCGCTCAGCTCTTGTCGTAACAATTTCTACCGCAGCCTCCACCCACACAATCGTATGATCTTTTTTAATAAAACGAAAGGTGCACGGCATCAGATGATGTTCATTATAAAAATAGCTTTCAACCAAAAATTGGTCTTCCTCATGCAGAAACGTTTTGAGGAATGATCCAATCATCTCTCCTTGGAGATAGCCCAAATGCAGTTTGGAGTTGGCAGATATATAAATGATGCGTCCATTAGAGGCCAAGACTGCATGAATATCGGTTTTTGTTTGAAGTGGTTTAACATGCTGCGTATCCTGTTCCACAGAATCCCTCCTTTGCATGATCATCGTGTTTCGACATATACAGATTGACTTTTACCTAGTATGATTCGCTAGAAAATGAGTATTCTCCTTCTATTCTTATGGTGAACGTCAATTTTTGAATAAAAGAAAGGGCACACAATCTTTTAGTTGTGCACCCTGTTTTTTATTTTTTACTGTGTTTTTTTTCGAGCTCTGCGTAGGCGTGGATAGCTCTTTTGGCAATAATTTTATTGATCTTATCATCATCATTTACTGATGGAACAACAACACTAAAAGCCACTTTTGGATTTTTCGATGGGTAATAGCCGACAAAAGTCAGATTGTATGTTTTTTTCCCCCACCAGTTGCGATTCGTGCCGTAGTAAAATGTTTCCGCTGTTCCCGTTTTCCCTGATACATCTTCTGTAAACGTATTTTTTGCTGTCCCTGAAGTGGTAACTAGCTTCATTCCGGTCTTCACCTGCTGAATGTCACTTTCTGAGTTGTTAATTTTGTTGAGAATGTTTGGCTTTCTTTGTTCAATGGTCTTCCCAAGGCCTTCTTTTTTGCTGGGCTCATGGATACTTGTAACAATTCTTGGCTGAACACGGTAGCCCCCATTGGCAATTGATGAGATGTACTGTGCCATTTGAAGCGGTGTATATGTATCGTATTGTCCAATGGCCAAGTCTAAAATTAACCCCCCTACCGCATCAGGTGTAGTTTGCATTCCGGCTGATTCCTGCGGAAGATCAATACCTGTCTTTACTCCCAGGCCAAATTGGCTGTAGTAATTTCTCATTTTGTTTAAATCCTTCTGGTCAGCAGGAAGAGGTCCATACGGCTTGTATGTGACACCGGCAATGTGCATGGCAACATTAAACATATATACGTTTGAACTTTTTTGCAGAGCGGTTAATTCATTGATGGTTCCCATGTTCATGTAGGATTTCTTCGGTTTGTCACCGTATCCTGCTAAATAAAGAGGTGTATCAACAAAATATTTATAATGCGGGATCCCGTCCTGATAGCCGGCTAGCACGGTGGCCCCCTTTACTGCTGATCCCATTTCATATTGGGTGGTAAATGCCCCTATCGCATAATCTTCAATTTTGTTGGTTTTTAAATCTATCTTTTTCCCTGCCATTGATAAAATATCGCCGTTATTCGGGTCCATCATTACGGCAAAGGCTCTGTCAAGCATGTAATTTCCGCGTGCACGGCTGTTTCTTACTTCTTCTTCAATGATCTTTTCTACCTTTGCCTGAAGCTCCATGTCAAAAGAAAGCTGAAGATCGTATCCCCTGCTGCCTTTATCAATGGTTTTTTGGCTGACGACATTTCCTTTATTATCTTCTACGTATTCCACTTTTTCTTTATGCGAATTTAAATATTCTTCATATTGATACTCTAAATAACTTTTTCCCACTCTGTCATTATTCGCATAGCCTCTTGTTAAGTAGAAATCTTTCCGGTCGCTCAGCAGGCCCTGATCAGGTGTCGTGACGCCCCCGAAAACAGAATAAAGGGTTTTGTCATAAGGATATTTTCGTGTCCAATCGTTTACGATATCGATTCCCGGAAGTTCTTCTAAATGCTCAGAAACAATGGAAATTTCATCATATGTTAAGTCATTTTTTGGTCTTTGCGAGGAGTTTTTCTTCTCATCAAGCAGCGCTCCGTTTTTTCCATTGCTATTGCTCTTATTTGGATTCATTGCCTTTACGATTTGAGGTTCGTAAGCATTTCCGCTTGAAAACCTTGTATATATCGCAGCAGTTTCCATTTCTTCGTCATCTTGCTGAATAGCCTTTAATTCTTGTTCCGGAACACGCTCTATTTGAAGCTTGTAAGCCTGGTCTCCTTTCAGATTGCTTTCTGATTCCTTAAGCAGAGCGGCGGCTTTTTTCGGATGAGCTGCGATCCAGTAATCACGAAGATCCCTTTCCTTCAAAAATTCAGTATCAATATGAATGAAAGAAGCAAGCCGCTTCGCTGTTTTGATTTTATCTTCTGTTTTTGTGCTAGATGTTGATACATACACAATTTCTGGAACGCTCTGGTTGTCGACAGCAACTTTCTGGTTTCTGTCGTACATCTTCCCGCGAGGCGCAGGATAGTAAGCTGTTTTTGCATTTGATTTCTCAGCGTCTTCTTCATGCTGTTCGCCTTCAACTATTTGAACAACCCCGAGCTTAAAAATTAATGCAGTGAATAGAACAAAGACAGCTAGGAAAAAAAGGTTCATTCTGATTGCTCTGTTTCCTTTGCTCTTTTTCTTTGGTTCACGTCCTATTTCAGTCACTTCTGGTTACCCCTCTCAAATCATTCAATATATTTACATATACTGAGATTAATTGTAACACCTTTGTAATAGTTGTTACAGCGAAAAGGAGTAAAAAAAGCTGTCAATATAAAAACACATTAAAATATAACTAACGGTTCAAAAAAAAGGAAGCTATGTAACGGTACGATAAAATCATATATACCGCTGATTCCCTTATTCTTAGTGATTCAACGGATTTACTTTACGAAAATGACAATCTCTATTTGTCAAAGGAAAGTGCTGGAATCTTTATGACAAAAAAGCTATGTTATGATTTTTCTGTAGAAACAAACAACTCTAGGAGGTTACGAACTAATGAAGAAAGCATTTATTTTATCTGCTGCCGCTGCGGTTGGATTATTCACATTCGGGGGCGTACAGCAAGCATCAGCGAAAGAACTCTCCTGCCAGCCTGTGGTTACAGTAAAAACGGGGAACACAGTACAAAACATGTCACTTAACGATGCAGTGAAAAAACTGCATATTAACACAAATATCAAAACGTTAAACGCTGCAAACGAAAAAGAGATTAAGCAGCTTCTTCAAAAACATGCGAAGCAATCTAACGTGAAAGTTCAGGATGTTCAAAAGACAGAAACGGCAAAACCTGCACAAAAGACTACTGAAAAAGCAGCTGCTGATCAAAACACTGCTTCTAAAGCACCCGCAACTGCTGAAAAAACAAACACAACAACATCTGCACCTTCATCTGTAAGTGCATATGAGAAAAAAGTTGTTGAGCTTACAAATGCAGAAAGACAAAAACAAGGCTTAAAACCGCTTCAAATTGATGAAACGTTAAGCAAATCTGCACGCGCAAAATCTCAGGATATGAAGGACAAAAACTACTTTGATCACCAAAGCCCAACATACGGCTCACCGTTTGATATGATGAAATCTTTCGGAATCAGCTACAAAACAGCAGGTGAAAACATTGCGAAGGGCCAAAAGACACCTGAAGAAGTAGTAAAAGCTTGGATGAACAGTGAAGGACACAGAAAAAACATTCTAAACCCTAACTTTACTCACATCGGTGTTGGCTACGTTGAGTCTGGAAGCATCTGGACACAACAATTCATCGGAAAATAATAAAAAAAAGATTGCCTGTTTCGTACAGGCAATCTTTTTTTATTTCACCCAAAGCTTATATATACTCTGTGTTCCGCTGTTTTCTTCACCTTGAGCAGCTAGCTTGTCATATAAGGATTTTGCGAGCGACAAGCCTGGCATTTCTTCCCCCATTAATTCTGCTTCCTCTAGTGCAATTCCCATATCCTTAATAAAATGCTTCACATAAAATCCCGGTTCAAAGTTGCCTTGCAGCATACGGGGAGCAAGATTTGACAATGACCAGCTTCCGGCTGCGCCTGTTGTGATGCTTTTCAGAACATTTTCTGGCTCTAGGCCTGATTTTTGGGCATAAGCCATCGCTTCAGCAACACCGATCATACCGGCTGCAATTGCAATCTGATTGCACATCTTGGTATGCTGTCCGCTTCCAGCCGGTCCTTGATACTGAATATTCTCTCCCATTAAAGAGAAAATCGGCATGCAGGCTTCAAAAGCTTCTTTTTCTCCACCGACCATAATCGCGAGTGTTCCGTTTTGTGCACCGACGTCTCCACCGGAAACAGGAGCGTCTAAAGCGAACAATGCTTTTTCTTTGGCCGCTTCAGCAATCTTCTTCGCAAGCGAAGGCTTAGATGTCGTCATATCAATAAGATATGCGCCTTCTTTTGCGTTTTCAATAATTCCATTGCTTCCGAAATACACTTCTTCAACATCACTGGGATAGCCGACCATTGTAATGATGACATCCGCTTCTTTCGAAAGATCTTTGACCGTATCTTTCCAGATCGCGCCTTTTTGAAGTATGCTTTCTGCTTTTTCTTTTGTCCGGGTGTACACCAAAACAGGGTGGCCGTCATTCAGAATATGTGATGCCATGCTCTTTCCCATCACTCCAAGACCGATAAAACCAATTGTTTTTTTCAAGGTCATTCCTCCCAGATGTTTCGTTTTGATTTTAGTTAAAATTTATCATTTTTCCTTCATTTTTTAGACTACCATATCTATTCATCTTATAAAATAAAAAATCCCCAAAACAAATGATGTTTGGGGATGTAATTGGATTACAATGTGAATTTTGCAATTGTGTTCATAAGCTCTTGGCTTGCATGCTTTAGTGTTTCCGTTGAGTGTTTGACTTTATCAAGGGTGACAAGCTGTTCATCGGTTGATGCGTTCACTTCCTCTGCTGCGGCAGCTGATTCCTGTGATATGGCTGAAATGCTTTGAATAGCTTCAGAAATCGCAAGCTGTTCTTCACTCATTCTTTGAATTTCCGCGTAAATGTGATCAATACCTTGTACCAGTGACTGCATTTCTGCAGTTATCGTATTTAATACCTCTCCAGTTTCGTGAATGGCACTGTTTTGTTCATCATTCATTCTGCTTGCCTCAACCATCGCGTGAGAGGCCTCTTTTGTCTCAAGCTGGATAAGCTTCACAGTCTCACTGATATGCTTTGTAGAAAGGGCTGATTGCTCAGCTAACTTCCGCACTTCATCGGCTACGACGGCAAAACCGCGCCCGCTTTCTCCGGCTCTGGCTGCCTCAATACTGGCATTTAAGGCAAGCAAGTTGGTTTGATCAGATATGTTTGAAATCGCTGTAACGACTTCTTCAATATTCTTAGTTTGATTTTCCAAATCCAGCAGCATCGTTTCAACCTTTTTCGTTTCCATATTGGCTTCGTTTGATTTCATCAGCAGCTGGCCGAGCGCGTCAAGTCCTTTATAGCTTGCATCCTCGGACGATTTTGAGCGTTCTTTAATTCCGCCTGCCTCCTCAGCGATTTGCCTGATTTTCGTTGACAGGCTTTCCGATTTTTCATTAATGGTTTCAACTTCAGAAGCCTGTTCCGATGCTCCTGCGGCTACTTCTTCAATCGCTTTTGCAATTTGTCCGCTTGTTTCATTAGTTTCGGCAGAGACAGCCGTTAGTTGTTCAGAGGTGTCAGATACTTTCCCTGAAGAGAGTCTCACTTGCTCAACCATTTCCTTCATATTTTCAACCATCAGATTGAAATCTCTTGTTAAAATACCGACTTCATCCTTAGATTTTGATTCCGCGCGCACTGTTAAATCGCCTGCGGAAACAGCTTTCGTTTTTGCGATCAGCTGCTGTATCGGACCGGTTATCGTTTTGGCCAGGAAGTAGCTGAGAATAATTGTTGTGATAAGCGCAATCAATGATATCCAAAGATTTGCCCGATTCATTTTATCTGAAATCCACATTAATTGATCAGTATCAAATTGCGTTCCGACCTTCCAGCCTGTCTCGCCAATCGTTTGGTACACAACCATTTTCCCATTCACATCTTGTATCCCTTTTTTCTCGGATGTGATGGTTTGCAGTGTTTGATCCTTTGATATATTTTTTCCTTGATTTGACGGATGGGCTAAAAGATTGCCGCTCGCATCAGCTAAAAAGGCAAATCCTTTGTAAGGCACCTTTTGTTTATTGACCATACTCTGGATAGCAGAGAGTTTCAAGTCATAGCTGGCAACCCCTATCACTTTTTGCCCGTCTAAGATCGCTTTCGATGCAGTAACAATCATGTCTCCTGTCACGACATCTTTATAAGGTTCCGTCCAAACAACTTGATCCGGGGTTTCAGCTGCAAGCTTATACCATGGTCTTGATGTTGGATCGTACTCCTCAGCGAAATCCGCTTTTGGATATGTAAACATTTCTTTTTTTGCGGTGCCTATGTAAGCCATCGCAACATAATCATCGTTATCTTTGATTTGCTTAATGTCATCGTGAAACAGCCGAGCAGCTTCTTTACTTGGTTTCGTTACAAATGTATGCGTTAATTCCCCATTAGCCAATCTTGATAACGAAATGGCATAACTCTTTAATTGCAATTCAATATTTTGTTCAAGTGACTGCGTCACGTTTTGAGTTGTATTTTTCCCATCCTCTGTAATCATCGGTTTTAGCGTCAAATAAGAAGACAGCATTAAAAGAACAACTGTGACGATTAACATAATCGAAACAAAAACAGCAATCTTCAAGTGAAGTTTTTTAAACAAACCAATCCCCTCCTAATTTCTATATCGGCCCTTTCGTTTGAAAAATGAATAATCAAAAAATAAATTATAAGAAAATCGGAATATATTTACTGAAAATTCAATCTCCGTTATAATGAAACAACATAAGGAGAGTGATGATCATACTAAAACAAATGTATGTGCGCGACAGCAGAAAATTTGAGGCTCTGACCATCAGAAACTACACTGAGACTGACTCGAGAGGCTGATTTCTCTTCAAGAAGAATGTTTCCCTCCTCCGTTTCCCCAGGAATTGCTGTGGTCAGAGAACCAGCTTGACAGCCATATCAAAACTTTCCGGAAGGCGCTTTATGCGCGCTCATCAATGGCAGAATTATCGGTTCCATGACTGCTCTTATTGTACAATTTGAGCCTGAATCTCCTGACCATACATGGGCGCAAGCAACAGACAACGGATCGATTAAAAACCATGAACCTTATGGAAATACTTTATATGTAGTGGATATTTCTGTTTCTCCTCATTATCGAAAGCTTGGAATCGGAAAATGGCTGATGAATACGATGTATGAGCTGACTGTTGATAAGAGACTGGAGCGCCTTCTCGGCGGCGGCCGCATTCCTTTATATCATAAATACGCACACGAGATCAGCGCTGTTCAGTACGTTGAAGATGTGATGGAAGGCAGGAAAAACGACCCTGTACTGTCCTTTCTCCTCCGTTGCGGGCGTTCACCTATTCGTGTAGTCAGCAATTATGTAGAGGATAAAGAATCATTGAATTACGGCGTTTTGATGGAATGGAATAATCCTTTTTATAAAAAGAGAGCTGTTGATCACAACAGCCCGTTTAAGTGAAATATTCAATTTTCGCGTTAGGGAAAAAGGTATCAATATAGGATTCAAGTGCTTCTCGAAGTGCATGCTCTTCATCTTTCTGATAAATATATTTTCCGATCCCGTAGCGTCCCCATTTATAACGGCGCTTTTCTTCATCTAATTCGAGCTTCGTCTTCGGATAATTTTTCTCTATCACTCGTTTGGCCGGTTTTGTAAAACGGTGTTGAATTAATTCAAACGTTATGTCATGTCTAACGTCCTGCGGCAAAGCAGCATCAAGCTTTTCAAACAGATGTCTGTATCCTTCTTCCCAGCCTTCATGAATATAAATCGGAGCAACAATAAAGCCTAGCGGGTAGCCTGCTTTTGCAACTTTTACTGCCGCCTCTATCCGCTTATCAAGAGGTGAAGTTCCCGGCTCAAAGTTTTTAATCACATAGTCGGCATTAATACTGAATCTGAATCTCGTTTTCCCGTTATGCTTTGCGTCTAATAGGTGATCGACATGATGAAATTTCGTTACAAATCGGAGCTTTCCGAGATCACTTTGGCCAAAATGTTCAATGGCGCGCTTCAGCGTGTGTGTCAGATGATCAATTCCTACAATGTCTGACGTACATGATGCTTCGAACCTTGTGAACTCTGGTGCGCGCTCCTTCATATACTTATCTGCCTGATCTAAAATCTCTTCGACGTTTACATAAGTTCTGATATACGGCTTTGATCCCATGGTTGTTTGCAGGTAGCAGTAATGACAATGCCCCATGCAGCCTGTTGCAAACGGAATAGCATATTCAGCCGAGGGTTTGGATGAATCAAACTTTAATGTTTTCCGGACACCGATAACTAAAGTTGATTTCGCATTGCGATATTGCTGAAGATGATTTTTCCCAGGAATATTACGCACCTGATTGTGGGATGTTGTTTCTCTGATTTCAATGCCCATATTCTCAAATTTTTCTTGTAATTCTTGGCCTAGCGGATATTCCAGCGCCCTCGGTTCTATATATACAAGCTGCGGAACAAATGGGTTCTGCATGATGCCACATCCTTTTCCTTTACTAACATTACTTTTCTCACTAGGCGGAAAGGATATGAGTTGTAATGATTTCCTTGTTACTCATACGGATCAATATCAAAGAGTTCTTTGTAAAGCGATTTAGCTTCTTCATAGCTTGCAAACACAGCATCGTCCTCTGCGAACGGGTGATAGGTTTCATAAATAAACAGGGAAAGCTCACCTTCATGGTATGGATGGTGCACAATTTCGGCTTCCTTTATGTGGGCTACATTGGCGGCGTGCGGATTTCTGTAGATCACATAAACAGTATCTCCTGCGTTAAATTGGTTTGACATACTATCCCTCCTAGCCATGTTATTGTGTCCTTCTATACCCTTACTTATGAAAAAAACCAGACAGGCCGGAGGCCGTCTGGTTTTTGTACATTACTTGAATGTTTCTTTTACGAACGCGACAACTTCTTCTGTCGTGCTCATAGATAAGATTTTCTCTTTGAATGACTCAGCTTCTTGTTTAGACAATTTGCTGATCTGTGTTCTTGCCGGAAGAATAGACGTTGCGCTCATTGAGAACTCATCTAAGCCTAAGCCGAGAAGGATTGGAATCGCAATCTCGTCTCCTGCCATTTCTCCGCACATGCCAACCCATTTTCCTTCTTTGTGTGCTGCTTCAATTACGAGTGTAATTAAGCGAAGGATTGCCGGGTTGTATGGCTGATACAGGTAAGATACACGTTCATTCATACGGTCAGCTGCCATTGTGTATTGGATCAAATCGTTTGTTCCGATACTGAAGAAATCAACCTCTTTAGCAAACTGATCAGCGATGACTGCAGTTGACGGAATCTCAACCATCATTCCGACTTCAATATCGTCAGATACAGCCTGTCCCGCTTTTACGAGCTTTTCTTTCTCTTCAAGAAGGATCGCTTTTGCTTCTTTGAATTCGTTAACTGTCGCAATCATAGGGAACATGATTTTTAAGTTTCCGTATGTACTTGCACGAAGCAGCGCGCGAAGCTGTGTTCTGAAGATTTCTTGCTCTTCAAGGCAAAGACGAATCGCTCTATATCCCAGGAACGGGTTCATTTCTTTAGGAAGCTGCAGGTAAGGAAGCTCTTTGTCTCCGCCGATATCAAGTGTCCGCACGACGACTGATTTTCCTTCCATACGCTCAAGAACCGTTTTGTAAGCATCAAACTGCTCATCTTCTGTAGGCAGCTGATCTCTTCCCATGTAAAGGAATTCTGTACGGTAAAGGCCAACTGCTTCTCCGCCGTTTTCAAGAACACCTTTTACATCATCAGGAGTACCGATGTTCGCTGCAAGCTCTACATGATGTCCATCTTTTGAGACAGTCGGTTCATTGACAAGCTTCGCCCACTCAGCTTTTTGAGCCAAATAAGCATTATGTTTTTCTTCATACTCTTTTACAGTTTCCGCAGATGGGTCAATAATGACATCGCCATTGATACCGTCAACGATAACAGTCACGCCGTTTTGGATCGTGCCAGTAGCCGCTTTCGTTCCAACAACTGCTGGAATCTCAAGAGAACGTGCCATGATGGCAGAGTGAGATGTGCGTCCGCCGATATCAGTAGTGAATCCTTTTACGAACTCACGGTTTAATTGAGCTGTGTCAGACGGTGTTAAGTCTTCAGCTACAATAATAACCTCTTCTGAGATCATGCTTGGGTTTGGAATTTCGACGCCAAGCAGGTGGCCGGTTACGCGTTTTGTTACATCGCGGATATCTGCCGCACGCTCTTTCATATATTCGTTGTCCATAGATTCAAACATAGTAACGAACATAGAAGACGTTTCTTTTAAAGCGAATTCAGCGTTCACTGAATCAGTGCTGATTTTTTCTTTCACAGGGTTCAGAAGCTCAGGGTCACTGAGAACTAAAAGGTGAGCAGAAAAAATATCAGCTTTATCCTGACCCAGTTCTTTCAAAGCGTGCTCTTTGATTTTTTCGAGCTCTTCTTTTGAACGTGCAATCGCTTCATCAAAACGGCTTACTTCCGCTTCAGAATCAGAGATGTTTTTCTTTTCAACCGTTAAATCTGGCTCTTCAAGCCGGTATGCTTTTGCAATCGCGATGCCGGCTGAAGCACCAATCCCTTTTAATTCTTGCATTACTCGCCGAGTCCTTCGCTTTTCATTGTTTCTTCTAAAGCGTTAAGAGCATCGTTTTCGTCAGCTCCGGAAGCAGAGATTGTGATCTCAGCGCCTTTAGCGATACCTAAAGACATAACACCCATAATAGATTTAAGGTTAACTGTTTTGCCGTTATATTCTAAATTAACGTCAGCGTCGTATTTGCTAGCAGTTTGTACAAGAACTGTCGCAGGACGAGCATGGATTCCAGAATCTGCAGTTACTTTAAATGTTTTTTGTGCCATTTTTATCATTCTCCTTTTAACTTAAAGCTTTATTACTTCACAATATTATATCATACAACCGTACTTGTCATCTGACAAGCACGGCGTACTAACACCCTTATTTTTCAATCTTCACAATATCTTCTTGTTCTCTGTTGACTGAACCGCTTGCTTTAATGCTGACTGTTTCTCCTTCAGCAAGGTTTGTAAATACAATCGGTGTCATGAGAGATGGTACATTCGGTTTGACTGCATCCAGATCAACTTCAAGAAGTTTTTGTCCAGGTTCAACGCGGTCTCCTTCTGATACGAAAGACGTAAATCCTTCGCCCTTCAGGCTGACGGTATCAATACCAAAGTGGATTAAAATTTCTCTTCCGCCGTCGGATTGCAGGCCAATCGCATGTTTCGTCGGGAACACATTGAGAATTTTTCCGCGAACCGGTGATACGACAATTCCTTCAGAAGGGAGAATCGCAAAACCGTCACCCATCATTTTCCCTGAGAAGACTTGGTCAGGAACATCCGTAATCGGGTGAATTTCCCCGGTAATCGGAGAAACGAAAACTTCCTCGCCGATTTCATTTTGCAGCGGTTCTGCAATCACTTCCTCAACCTGCTGGCCTACTTCCTCTTGAGCAGATGTTTTCGGCTCAGGTCTAGGCTTGCGTCCCGCAATAATGTCTTGCATTTGCGTTTTTAACCCGTCAGAACGCGGTCCGAAAATAGCCTGAATGTTGTTGCCGACTTCCAGCACTCCGGAAGCGCCAAGCTGTTTCAGACGGTCTTTATCAACCTTTTTCTGATCGTTTACAGTCACACGCAGACGAGTGATACAAGCATCAAGGTGTTTGATGTTTTCCTGGTCACCCATTGCCTGCAGAATCTCATAAGGAAGATCCCCTGCTTCACCTGTTTTCCCAGGTGCTGCTGTTTCTTCCGCAGCATCCTCGCGTCCAGGTGTTTTCAGATTAAATTTGCGGATGGCAAATCGGAATCCGAAGTAGTAAATGACCGCTAACCCTAAGCCGACAGGGATGACAAGCCACCATGCCGTCCGGTTCGGTAAAATACCGAATAGGAAATAGTCAATTAAACCGCCGGAGAATGTCATACCAATCTTAACATTCAACAGCTGCATGACCATGAATGAAAGTCCCGCAAACAAACAGTGAATCGCAAACAGGACTGGAGCAACGAATAAGAAAGAAAATTCCAATGGCTCTGTGATCCCCGTTAAGAAGGATGTCAAGGCCGCTGAACCCATAATACCTGCAACGAGTTTTTTGTTTTGCGGTTTTGCTTCATGATAAATGGCAAGCGCCGCAGCAGGCAGACCGAACATCATAAATGGATATTTACCTGTCATGAACGTACCTGCCGTTAACTGTACGCCGTCTTTAATCTGCGCCATAAAGATACGCTGATCCCCGCGGATGATTTCTCCTGCAGCACTCTTATAGCTGAAGAATTCATACCAGAACGGCGAATAGAAAATGTGGTGCAATCCGAATGGGATAAGCGAACGTTCAATCACCCCGAAGATAAATGCAGCAAGGGTTGGATTCGCTTCCACTAATCCTGTTGAAAAGGCATTCAATCCATGCTGGATCGGAGGCCAGATCACTAACATAATAAGACCCAGAATCAGTGCAGAAATTGACGTAACAATTGGAACGAAACGTTTACCCGCAAAGAAACCAAGGTATTGCGGCAGTTCAATTGTGTAAAATCTGTTAAACAATAATGCAGCTAACACACCGACGATAATACCGCCGAACACCCCTGTCGCCAAGGTAGGTATACCAAGCATGTTTACATATGCAGGATGGTTTTCCGTAAAGAACTTGGCTCTTTCAACTGAATCCGAAGGAATGGTTCCGTTTGCAAGAAGAACCGCACTCATGGATACATTCATTACAAGATAACCGATAATTGCTGCAATCCCTGCAACTCCATCACCGTTGGCAAGCCCGATGGCTACACCTACTGCGAAAAGAAGCGGAAGGTTATCGAAAACAATCTGCCCAGCGCTTTCCATCACACCTGCTACAAGCTGAACATTGTCATTGCTCAAGAAATGCAGGACCTGAATCATGTCCTTATTTTGCATCGCATTCCCGATCGCAAGCAAAATACCCGCAGCCGGAAGGATCGCAACTGGAAGCATAAGCGCACGCCCAATTTTTTGAAGAACGCCGAATAATGCTTTAAACATAAGAATTGACCTCCTCTTTTTACTAGTCTGACCTTACAGCTAAAAATCATGACAACGAATTCACAGGCGTAAGTCTTCCAGTTTAACCGTTTACATTTGCCCTTTTACACAACAAAAAGGCATGAGCAAAATTGGGTGCGCAAAAGAACGAGAATGAACTTCCCGTTTTTTTCCCTCAATCACTCATGCCTGATCGAATCAGTAACACGTTATAAGGATAAACTGAATTTATGAAATTTTATTGGTTAATCGGTACAGATGAAGCGTCAGATAAACCGCTTCCGCCTCATGAACTGGTTTCTTCAATGTTTGCTGCAAGATTTTAATCAATTTCCAAGCTGTATTGTAGCATAGCGGATATTCATTTTTCAATAACAACATTAATTTTTCTGGTTCTTTAGTCGGTTCTTCTTTTTTAATTCTTTCTATTGTAAATCTGATATGCCTGATCAGCCGCAAATAGTTGACACTTTCCTTATTTACTTTCATTTGAAATGAGTCTTCAATCACCTCGACAAGCTGCGCCATGAGCTGAGAGTGCTGATTGACCTCGGACAGCGGACGGTTTGTCAACGCTGAATGGATATGCAGAGCGATAAAACCAATCTCCCCTTCCGGAAGGCAGATTCCCGCTTTTTCATTGATCATATCTATGACTTCTTTGGCAATTTGGTACTCCTCAGGATATAGTGACTGAGTCTCCATTAGAAATGGATTTTTCATATCAAATCCCTGCTGCTGCCTTTTGATCGCAAATGCGATATGGTCTGTCAACGCAATGTGAATATGTTCATTTAATGAGTGATTAGTCCTATTGCTTATGTGATAGATGACATCGTTTGAAATATCAACGAGCTTTTCATCAACATAGTCAAGGAGCTTTTTAAACTGCTTTTGTTCCTTCTCGTCTTTTAAAATGAACATTTTATCGTAGCCTTTATCTTCAATGACATCATCTTGTTTTTTTCCGAAACCAATACCTTTTCCGATTAAAACGACTTCGCTGTATTTATGATGAGAAGCAATTAATACGTTATTATTCAGTACCTTTTTCACTGTGAAGGACCCATTCACGATCCTCAGCTCCTTTGTCATTCAATACCTCATATCGTACATAACGAACGGAATGCACGTCAAACCTTTTTTCAATGCATTCACTAAACAGTCGATCGTTCGATGAGACGGTAATCCAGAACTTTCCTTTCAATCGGCTGTCCTTGAATTCTTTTTTCCAGTATGGTAAATGCCTGCTTTCCCATTTCCCTTGTCTGAATATCGATCGTTGTGATACCAAGCGCTTGGCTGATTTCGTGGTTATCAACGCTTAAGATTGCAAGCTCATCCGGTACTGACACCCGCTGGTTCTTTGCTTCAAGAAAAAGCCCTGCTGAGACTTGGTCATTGGCAACAAAAATAGCCGTCGGCTTTTCCTTCCACGTTTTCCATTTATGAAAAAGCGCCTTCCCATCATTGATTGTAATCGCTTTCTCAATTACCCAGTCTTCACGAAATACCTCGCCGATCTCTTCCAATGCCTCTTTGTAGGCTTTGATTCGAAAATGGCTGTTCATGCCTTTTTTTCTTGCCAAACAGATGGCTATTTTTTTGTGCCCTTTTGCAATTAAATAGTCCAAGCCGTTCCGAAATGCTTCTTGATGAGGAATGCTGATGGTTGGGAAGCGGGCATTATCTGAATTCTGGCAAAGCAAAATCGGGCCCTCCCATTCCATGAGTTTCTCATCAGCAAGCGCCTTTGAGCAAAAAATCAGGCCGTCAACCTGGCGCTGCTTTAATTGGGACAGCGCAAAGATTTCTTTTTGTACCTCATAGTTTGTTTGAAATAAAGAGAGGTGAACCCCGGATTCCGCGGCTGCGTCGGCTATTCCTGCAATCAGCTCTGCAAAATATGGCAGATTAACCGTCGGTAAGACAACACCAATCATGTTTGAAAATCCCTTCGACAAATGTACAGCGTGAATATTTCTCGTGTACTCCAATGATTCCATTGCCTCAAACACTCTTTTTCGTTTGTCTTCACTGACGTATGGATGATTGTTTATGACTCGGGAAACCGTTGTAACAGAGACACCGGCTTTTTCTGCAATGTCTTTAATATTAGCCATAGATTCCCTTCTTTCTAAATCCCCTTGATCTGGAATGCGTTTCATACAATATGATATGGACGTACCAGATATCTTTTTGTGTTTTAAGCTGAAAGGAGAAGATCACATGGGTTTCTTCATTTTAATTGGGTTATGTCTCACTGTTCTCGGTGGCAGCTGTCTTGCTGTAAAACCTCTCAACCAAAAACATGAAATTAAACCCTTTCGAACATTTGATGATTTTTTTATTTAATGCAGATAAAAAAGGACGATGTCGAGAACAAAGTCCTTTTTTATTTCTTATTACGGCAGTATGATTAATTCCTTTGGATATTGGGTCAGAGCAACTGCCCCGTCCTTTGTTACGTGAACGTCATCCTCAATGCGCACGCCGCCGATTTCAGGCACATAAATCCCCGGTTCGATCGTGTAGACCATGCCTTCCTGCAGCAGTGTATCGTTGGCCTGGCTCATTGATGGATACTCATGGACAGAAATTCCGAGTCCATGCCCAAGCCGGTGAGGAAAATAGTCACCGTATCCCGCTTTTTCAATGATTCCGCGGGCGGTTAAGTCCAGATCTCCGATTCTCACACCGGGTTTGCTTGCCTCAATCGCGGCTTTTTCCGCTTGAAGTACAGTCTCGTAAATGGCCTCCTGCTTCGGATTGATGGTTTTGTAAGCAAACGTTCTTGTAATATCAGAGCAATAGCCGTCAAGAATAACACCGAGATCAAATAAAACAAAATCACCTTTCTTCAACGTGGCTGTACCAGGATTTCCATGAGGCTGGCCAGATTTTTCTCCAAATAAAACCATTGTTGAGAAAGACATGCCCTGAATTCCTTTTTTCTTCAGCTCATACTCAATTTGTGCGAGCACTTCCACTTCACTGATGCCTTCACGCAAAGCGGCTGTGCCGACTTCAACACCGTAATCCGCAAGCTTTGCCGCCTCTTTCAGCAAACGAATTTCATTGTCATCTTTAATCAGGCGAAATTGATTGAGTGTTTCTTCTGCTGAAACAAATTGAGCCCCGCCCGTCGCGTGCTTCAGCTGTTCTGCACGAGATAGCGAGATTGAATCCTTTTCGACCGCAAGCGTATGTATGCTGATATTTCGCTTTTTCAAGGCCTTCTCTATCAGCTCCCACGGATTTTCGTGATCCGCATAGCCAATGATTTCATGATTCCAGCCTGCGTTGCGGGCCTGTCCTGCTTCCATTCCTGGACAAACAAAGAAAGGCTCCTCTTCTTGAAAAATAAATAACCCCATTAATCTTTCATGCGGCTCAGTGTAAAAACCGGTTAAGTAAAAAACATTTTCTTTCGTATGAATAAATGCGGCAGTATGCCCCGCTTCCTTCAGCCATGAAGAGACGCGTTGTATTCTATTCACTTCTTGTTCCTCCCTGCCATTTGCAATGCATTGTTCTGTCTTCCATTGTAACAGGTTTTACCGGTGTTTGCCTTTCACGACGCCTTCATTTTCTAATGTATTTTATTTCCTGCTCCTCTTCCTGTATACTGACAGTAACGTTCAATCGCAGGGGGGTTGTTCCGTTTGCTGATGAATTTTTTCAGACGAAAAGCAGTTATGCTCTTAACGGTTTTGGGAATTTCCGCTCCTTTTATCGGGATGAAGATGGTGGGCTTTTATTATTACAGCTCTATCATAGGCTGTGCAGCGGGTTTCCTTTGCTGCATCCTCGCTCTCATCCTGGTTATGAAAAGATCTGAAAAAGACAAAAATGAAGGGAAAGCTTGATACATAAAAAGCCAGCAGCCTGATTAGGGCTGCTGGTTTTATTTTAGGAGTCTTAAACCGTTTAGTATGACCAAAATCGTGCTGCCCTCATGACCAATCACGCCAAATGGCAATTCCATCACCTGCAAAAAGTTTGCACAAATCAGCAGGCAGATTACAGCTAGAGAAAACACGATATTTTGTTTGATGATCTTGTTCATTTTCCGAGACAAGCGGCACATGTTTACGAGCTTTTTCAAATCGTTTTTCATGAGGACCATATCAGCGGTCTCAAGTGCTACATCTGTTCCGCCACCCATCGCAATGCCGACATCCGCCGCTTTGAGTGCCGGCGCATCATTGATTCCGTCACCCACCATTGCAATCGTTCCGAATTCTTCTTTTAAGCGTTTGATTTCATTCACTTTTTGGTCAGGGAGGCATTCTGCTACGACAGTTGTCATGCCGGCTTCCTTGGCAATCGCTTGAGCCGTGTCTTCGTGATCTCCTGTCAGCATGGCCGTTTTAATCCCAAGTCGGTTCAGTTCTTCCATGACCTCTTTTGCTTCAGGCCTGATTTGGTCCTTCAGTGCGATACAGCCTGCTATTTGATCATCCTTTTTCACAAATACAATTGTATGACCGCTTTGAATGACATCTGATGCTGTTTGTTTCAAAAATTGTGCTGCCATTTCCTCGCCGATAAAACCTGCTTTACCGACCTTCCATTTCGCACCCGACACTTCTGCCATAACGCCAAACCCTGAGGTTTCTTCTATAGATATGTAGCCGGACTGATTCACGCCGCGGCTTTCCGCGTACGCCGTTATGGCTTGGGCGAGCGGATGGCTTGATTGCGTTTCGATGGCATAGACAGCCTCAAGAACTTCCGCTTCACTGAATCCTTCTGCTATTCTGATCGTCTCTACGGCAGGCTGGCCTTTTGTTACAGTGCCGGTTTTATCAAAGGCGATCATTTGCACAGAGCCCAGCTGTTCAAGAAAGACGCTTCCTTTCACAAGCATACCGTTGCGGGCGCCATTTGAAATCAGGGACAGCGCCGCCGGCATAATAGAGGCGACAAGCGCACAAGGTGACGCGACAACCATAAACACCATTGCGCGGTAGAAGGTTTCACTCCAGCTCCAGCCCAGCGCAAAGTGCGGGACGAATAAAAGGAGCGCCACCGCAATTAGCACACCTTTCACATAAACATTTTCAAATCGTTCGATGAAAGCCTGCGCGGGTGAAACACTATTTTGCGCTGATTCAACCAGTTTGATAATTTTTCTGAATAACGAATCTTCATTTGCTTTCGTGACACGGACAGTCAAGGAGCCATTGCGATTCACCGTTCCTGTGAATACAGTGTCGCCTGTGTTTTTTTCTACAGGCATTGATTCACCTGTTAAAGCCGACTCGTCAAGGCTTGTCGAGCCCGATTCAATGATACCGTCTGCCGCTACGCGTTCTCCAGGTTTGATCACAATCATATCACCGGCCTGCAAGTCTGAAACCGGAACTCTTTTGGTTTCACCATTGACCATCAATGTCGCTTCTTCAGGCTCAAGCTGCATTAAAGACGTTAAATCTCTGCTGCTTTTATTCATCGTGTATGTTTCTAAAGCTCCGCTTAAGGAAAAAATAAATATTAAAATAGCACCCTCTGCCCAGTATCCGATCAAGGCGGAACCAACGGCAGCGAAAATCATTAAAAGTTCTACATTCAGCGTTTTGGATTCGAGTGTTTCTTCGATTCCTTCCTTTGCTTTAGCAAATCCGCCGATCACAAAAGCCAGCAAGAAAAGTATTATGGATAATACCTGATATCCGGATAAGAGCCAGCCTGCCAAAATAAGAGCGCCTGATACAAGTGCTGCAATAAGCTCTGCGTGCTGTGCCCAGTTTTTTTCCCTCTTGTCTGTTTTCAATGGCTCATGCGGGTCGCGTTGAACGATAACTTGTTCATTCATATCGAATTCTCCTCTCTAATTGAGAACGTAAATCATCTTCATTTCTCTTATAAAAACAAAATCGCTGCCCAAAAGGCAGCTTTATCGTCAGTTATTTCTTGATGTCTTCCTTTATTATAGCACGCACGAAGAGAATTTCAATTATAATTATTTTAATTTCTTTTTGATAATAATTATCATTAATGTTTATTCGCTTCTTCTCTATATGAAAAAAGCTGAGAGTCTATGCTCTCAGCTATTCTTTCGTCCATTCCTTCAGTTGTTCCGCCGTCATCGGGCCAATTTTTGTTTTTTCAATTTCGCCCTTTTCATTCAGCAAAAATGATGTTGGGATCGTGATGATATGATACTCTTTCATCAATTCCCCTTTTGAGTCAAGGACAATCGGAAACGTCAGCTTGTTTGCTTTAATAAAATCTTCAACGACTTGCTGATTTTGTTCCGAATTCACTAAATTCACCGTTACCAGCTTTACACTGTAGGATGGATGGGCATCATAAAACGATTGAAACTGGGGAAGCTCCTTTTTGCAGGGCGGACACCATGATGTCCAAAAATGGAGAATTGTTTTTTGCCCTTTATTCGGAATCGAGATATCCTCCCCTTCTATCGTTTTCATAAGAAAAACAGCGGGAACAGCAGGCTGTTTTTCCTCAGCTTGTGCCGCACCTGGAAACCATGCAATCAACCCTAATAACATAATGTATATAGTAAGCAAGCGCTTCGTCAACATGGAATCTTCCTTTCATGCTTTTCAATTAGCTTGCCCCTGCAGTTCCTTTATCATCCTTCAATTCGCGGCGTTCTGGTCCCTCCCGTAAGGAATACGGATACCTTCAATGCTTTGCAGATCGTGGCATAGTGCAGGCTCGTCAAAAGAATCATGCCAGTGTTCATTCCAAGGATAATCCCGAGCATTTGCAGATTCTCCATTGATCCCAGTACATACATCATACTTAGCGCAACGATATGGCTCCATACATTGTGATAAAAAGCCTCTTTCACAAAACCCATCCCGATTAAGCACGCCTGCAGCGGCATGACAAACAGATGAAAGAGAAAGTAAGGCCACAACAGCTGCAAGTAATACTGCGCTTCAGGAGAGTGAAAAAACAAATGCGTGAGAGGTCCCGCAAACTGGAACATGACCCAGACAGCAGGTATACCGTAACCTAATGTAATGAAAATCGACTGCTTCAGCCTTTTTAACACGATGTCATACTGAGAAAGTGCATAAGCTTCCGAAATACTCGGTATCATGACGACCATTAACGAATGGGCAATAAAAGCAGGGAACGACCCTATCGTCACAGCCACACCTGCTAGCATTCCGTATTGATCGATCGCCGCTGTCCCGGCAACACCCGCAGCCAAAAGAGCTCCTTTTACTAAAAAGGGTTCAATTGCATTGACAACCGCATGAAAAATGCGCAGTCCTGTTGTAGGAATTGAAACAGCAAGCAGTCTTTTCCTTACATCTTTTCCGCGCAAATGAATGTGCTGCTGGCCGGATAACGCCCGCCTTGCCATGATAAATTGTGAATATAAATAAACAAGCACGACTACATCACTCACGACTAGAACAAACAAGGAAATCAGCACAGCCATGTCCAATTCAAATGAGTACCATTGAAAAAAGAGGAATAAGCACAAGAGCTGGATGATTTTTTTCAGCACATTGGCAATTGCGATCTTCCCCATTTTCTGCACACCCATAAAGTAGCCCCTGGCGATTGAAGTAAAGGCGACAACAGGAATTAAGCCGATGACAATCCCTTTAATAAACGGGTGGTATGTATCAAATACCGGTATAAACGGAAGCGCAATACTAGCGGCGGCAGTAGAAAAAGCAGTAAAAATGGCTGTCATTCTGAAAGCGTGCCTCAGCATGCTTTCATGAAGCTTAGGGTTTGACTCGGCAATGAATTTAGAAATGGATATCGGCAGTTCCAGGCTCGCGATGACAATAATTAAAAAGATCGTGGGCAAAATACTCATGTAAAGCCCCATCCCATGCTCGCCAAGCTCCCGCGCCAAAATCATATTGACGACAAATTCAAGGCATTCAGCGAAAAAGGCGGCAATGGATAAAAGAATGATCCCTTTCACAAATCGATTCATGATGTCTCTCCTTGTCTCTTGTACTACCAACATCATATGAGACAAGTTCAAAAATTATTTTATTTTTACTCTTTATATGAAAAAAAGCACAGCTGAGACAAATTGTCTCTTCTATGCTTAGACGGCAAAAACGTGTCTGCCGATTTTTTCTACGATTTTTCTTGAACGAATCCAATTATCTGACGCTGTTTTCGGATTATAAAAGAATATGGCATCTGTTTCTCTATTTTTTGAGGACAGCGCTTCTTCGGCAGCTTCAATCGATTCTTTATCAGGCTTTTGGTTAATGCTCCCGTTTGCGACCGGTTCAAAGGCGTTTTTCTGATAAATAACTCCTCTTATCGTATCAGGAAAACCTTTTTTCTCCGTTCTGTTCAGTACAACGCTTGCTACAGCGACCTTGCCTTTATATGATTCTCCTTTGGCCTCTGCGTGAACGAGACGGGACAGCAACTCTTTTTCAGACTGTGTATATGTTTCTTTCTCATCATTTGTTTTGTCCGGTTTATCTTTCTCTTTCTTTTCAGTGTGTGCTGATAGCTTAATCGGTTTTATTTTCTTGTCTTTATCAGCAGACAGTGAAGGGAAAGATTCATTCGTATTTCGATCTATATGTGTAAGCCATTTCGCTTCTTCATGTTTTGTCTTCTTTGCGCTCAGTAGTGAAGCTTGTGTATGCTCAATTTTGGCTGCAGGCATGAAACAAAGAAGAAAAACAGCCAGAGCAGTGAATTTCGTTGTCATACAGTTTCCTCCTTAAAGTGCTCCAAAAAACACTTCATAACCTTAACAAGAGATCCATTCATTTTCACGGAAAAAGATTTTCCAACTCTCCCAAGGAGGTATCAGGATGGAATAAAGAGGATGACTCACTGCTTAATGGCAAAAAAACAGTCTGAAATTCTATAAATATTGTCAAATTAAAACATGTTTATCCATCTTTGGCACTTTACATTTTATTTACACCTGTTACAGACAGCTGTAATAAAAGGCTTGTATTCTGTCATATATGATAAAAAGGCTTCTCACGTATGAGAAACCTTCAGCTTCTTGGCTGTTCTAAGTATTGAAAGATAACATCTCCGCCTTGCTGGGCAATTCCCCGGAAATGTTTAAAATCATCTTGTTTAGATAACACGGCCCTGAAATCAAGAAAATGCTCTTTCTGGACTCTCAGTTCGTTTATGGCGCCGGTGCGCAGCTGTTCAATCATTTCTGTTATTTCTTCGGGACGCAACAAAAATTCCCCCTTTTCTTTCTATTGACGAAAATCAATATATCATCTTTATAGCGACAGGACAATTCATAAGGGAGATAAAACTCCTTATCGCTTTACTTCTCAATGAAAATACTGCAAAATACTTTCAAAAGGCATTATTATGTTTAAAGGAGAGGAAGCTTGTGAAAATCGCTAAGGTTGGGAATGTCATTGAATTTAAAAACGGATTAACCGGTGTGGTTGAAAAAGTAAATGAGAATTCTGTTATCGTTGATGTGACGATCATGGATAACTATCGGGATCTTGAGTTAGATTCATTGACAGTTGTTAATCATAAAAATTATAAGATCATCAGAGACTCCTATTAAAACCTCCTTATTTCCACATTTATTCAAAAAACTGCAAGACGGACAATTTAACACCTTACATATGAAATTCGCTTTCTCAAAAGCTGCCGGCCGGCAGCTTTTTTACATAAAAAACACCGATCATGAATCGGCGTTTTTGTCTATTTCCGTTATTTCTATATAGAACTCGCTGACGGCCCCTGGTTCGTACAGGTTGGTCAAAGATGTTGAATAATTTGTCATTTCCCCCCGGAAGGCAAGATCGCGTTCCGGAACCTCGACATTAAACGTTTTTTCATACAACAGGACAGCGATATCATGGTAAGTCTCACTCGTAACGTTTAAGGTAAATGCAATTTTACGCTTCGGCTCGCTCTCCTCTTGATATGCAGCCATTTCTAACGTTACATTGTTTAACCGCAATGTCTTCACTTCATATCACTCCTTTATAGTCCATGCATCTTAGCATACCTTAGCGAATGTTTACAATGAATCTGTTCTTAACGGTTATATGAACCAATTCATTCGAAAAGACACCTTTACAAACATACGTTCGTTAAATTATAATAAAACAGACGAGCTGCCATCCAGCATCCCGTCTTTTCATTAGAAAGTGGCGAGTGGAATTCCCCCCCGGATTCGCTCGTCTTTTTTATGTAAAAACCCCCTCATTTCTAAGGAGAAACTATATGGTCGATTATCAACAAGTCATGTTTCACCATGCGTACCTTGGCGCCTTGAATTTCTCCATCCTTTAATGAGAGCGGTCAATCAATTCTCATCATGTTTTTTAGATAAACCAGCATCCATTCAGGAAGTATATGAGTGTATGTTTTTAAAGTTCTAGTTATTCGTGCGCTTCCATATCGATCTTGAACAATTCTGTAATGAAATGCAATAATCCTGCTATCAAGTAGCATGTGTATGATTAAATCATGGAAGCAGAATAAATTCAACACATCCGTAAAATGCGTACTATAACATAAGTTTGAATGTGTATTTCAAGCCCAATGTAATGCCTCGTATAGAACATTTCGGGACAAGGGCCTATGGAATGCCCTCACTCGTAATAAACTCCTTTCAGTATGTCCATTTAGAGATTCATTGCAATTATCTTCGAATTTTGTTCTGAACTATAAATCATTATATATTTTTAAACACTGTATTCCAGACTGACGCATCCTCTTGTCCAAGACTCCAGCTGCCAAGACCTTTCAGATTATATTTTTGAGCGAGTTTTATTTTTGCTCTGAGTGACTGTTCATTTTCAAACCATAATGTATATGTTCCCGAAGGCAACGGCCCCTTGTTATCGTGATTGACAGTAAAAATAGCTTTTGGAGATTGACTCTTTGTGTCAAAAATAATTGTCCCGTTATGCCTTTTTACTAATGAGTCAACAAGGTAAAGGGGAATGGCTTGAGAGGCAGATTGGCCTTTCATCCAACAGCGGCCATAGAATGGCAATCCTAAAACTAGTTTTTGAGGAGAGATTTTTTGGGTCAGAGCGTATTGAATGGACTTTTCCACCCATCCTACACTTGCAGTAGGCCCAGCAAGGTGGCTTTCATCGTAGGCCATAATCAAAAGGTAATCTGCATATTTAGCTAAATACTCGTAATCATATGATCCGTGCCAGCCCTTCGTCCAGCCAAAAGGATTTGCCGCCACTGCAACTGATACTTCTTTTTGTCTAGGAATACTTTTTCTTACCAGTCTAACAAAATCTATAAAAAGATTCCGATCTTTTTCTGTAAGGTTTTCTATATCGATATTAACTCCGTCCAAATCCAATTCTTCTATTGCATGAGAAATTTGTTTAGCTAAAAGAACTCGGTTCATTAATGCAAATCGTCCCAAATCCTGATCCCAATGATTGCTTAGAAAAGGAACTACTTTTAATTTCCTTCTATGAAGAGCTTTAATCACATCGGGATTAGCTGAACGGAGAAGTAATGATCCATCTTTTCTGATATAGAAAAAATCAGGAGACACAACATTTAATACTCCGTTCGTTTGATCAACGTGTTGAATAAAATCCCATCCTAATCCAGAATAGAAATAGCTCATTTGAAACATCTCATAACCCCTTCATCCTCAAAAATATCAATTCCCTACAAATAAAAAAATGAGGATTATCGTTTCAATTTGTTTCGTTTCCGAAACCTCAAAGATTACCTTTCTTTTATCTTTATAATTTGTCCAGGATAAATTCTATCTGAAGAAAGCTTATTAAGATTCATAAGTTGTTGTACCGGGATATTGAAGGATTTAGAAATCGTCCATAATGTATCGCCGGATTCCACATGATATACTTCGTATGTCACGGGAAATTCCATATAACGAGGCGTTCTTTTTACTTCATTCGCTCGATTTCCTATTTTTGGTATTCTCCCCTTCATTCATATTACTCTCCTTTAGAAAAATTTGTTATTCATATTTCTAAACCGTTTCTCTCTAATCTTAATGATTTGTCCAGCATATATTTGATCTGATTTGAAATGATTAAGCTCCATGAGCTGCTGCAGGGAAACATTATACTTCCTGGCAATTATTGATAATGTTTCACCGGGAGTAACATGATGGATCACGTATTTTTCTTTGAGAACATCTACATAATGAATGGTTTCCCCTAAGTTTCTTATAATTCCTCTGCTTTTTAGCACCTCAAGCATTCTCTCGGCTCTATGCCGATAGGAATCATTCTTTACAGCCTTTTTACCGTTTATCTGAATCTTTTTTCTCTCGCTATCATGATTCAAATAGTATTTAACCTTTTCCAAAGTTTCTTTTGGGGAGGAAGAAACGATGAGATCGCGGCCAGGTTTGAATTTACCTCGAACTGCTGGTGTATCCGATGTCAATAAAAACCCCCCGGAACCAAGAATCTCATAGGTGCGTTGCGTAAGTTGGCTTTCACAGTTTTGCAAACCGATAATGATTTTTGCTGAACTGTAAACTTTATATGCTTCAGTATAATCAAGGTATCCATGGATCCAATTGCGGGGAATTTCTCTCCCTATATATTTACTCATTTTTTCCCAGTTTCTCCCCCAAAAATCAATGCGAATACCCTTCCGTATAAGAGGACGAATCAGCGTTTTTAAAGAGGACGAACGGAACACTTCCGGATGTTCTTCAAGAAAATTAGGGTAAGCATTAGCCACCACCGCTATATCACAACTGTATTTTGCTAATGGTTTAATCTGGTGATGTATACTTTCGTGAAATGCAAAATCTAAGTGAGCTGCTTTAATCCCCATGCTTTCATAAGTTTTACACAGAGAAGGCGTAACCGTGAAAACAAAATCTGGTTTCATCTTTTTAATTAACGGGATAGTAAAGTTTTGAGTGTGCAGCGGGTCTTCAGTAGCCCAATAAACGAGAGGGATATTCACCTTTTTAATAGCGTTGCGAATCCAGGCCTGCTTTTCCCTTGAATGCTCTGGTGTCCATCCCATAGATACTATTAGATCTGGTTTAAATTCGTCTATCATTTCAGTGATATTTTCCCGACTTACAGGACCGGAAATCATTACGGTATGTCCTGCTTCCCTAAACCCATTCGGTAAACCATAGAGCCACATGGGATGACTCTCAAGGAAAAGAATTTTCACACATTTCCATCCTCTCTTTCACTTTTTAATGTCTACTTTATTGGTATGTATCTGTAATATAACTTGTCGCGGTACTAGTCTATAAAAAACGTTCAGGTGTGAGATCACGTGATAGCTTGTGTGGGATGCCCCACAAAAATAGAAAGCAACCTACAACATATTTTCCTATGTGGTTATTCAGGACATAAGGATTCCTTTAAATATTTTCAAAAGTATTAGAATACAAAGACAGGGATATTATTTTTTATTAAAAGTCAAGAAAATGTTTAATTTTATTAATAATTAAGAAACCAAATAAAATGTCGCACATTTTATAAACAAAAAGAGAGGATAGATGAACAGGGTGAAAATGCCTGTATTCAACTATCCTTTTTTTGTACAACAAATGACCTCATTTACTACAACAACGGTGTTGTTTGTTCTTCAACTAACGCCCCCGTTACTTTAAGTACATTTATTCACAGTGTAATCTTTTTTACAGGTCATTTAGTGGTAGCCCCAGGAAAATGCGAATTTACAACGTTAAGCAAATTCAAATATAAAAAAGTCGAATTCCCTGTCCTTTAAGGAAAACGACTTTTTTATACGACTTCTTCAAGTAAGATTCCCATCAACCTTTTTTGGGGACTATTTGTAATCTCTGCGCAGTGAAATTATACCTGTGCTAGCCCGCCATCTACGAACAATTCAACACCCGTCAAGTAACTGCTTTCGTCTGAAGCAAGGAAAGATACAGCGTTTGCTACTTCTTCAGGTGTCCCAACTTTTCCAGCTGGAACAGTATTTCTGGCATTTTCCATTGCTCCTTCAAGTGCATCACCAAAAAGCTCATCGTATGCAGGTGTAAGAATAGCTCCTGGACTAACCACATTTACACGGATTTCAGTACCTTTTAGGTCAAGAATCCAGTTGCGAACTAGTGCTCTTAATGCTGCTTTAGATGCTCCATATACACTAAACGCTGGGTTGCCAATTGATCCAGCAGTAGAGCCCGTTACAATAATAGAACCTACTTTGTCTGGGAATAGTGATAATGCTTTTTGAACAGTAAAGATGGTTCCTTTCACGTTAATGTCGAACGTTCTATCAACCTGCTCTTCAGTAATTTCACCTAATGGAAGGAAGTTGCCGATGCCTGCATTAGCAAAAAGAATGTCCAACTTACCTTTTTCCTGCTTTATCATGTCATATAGTTTGTCTAAGTCTTCAAGCTTAGAAATATCACCTTGAACACCGGTTACGTTCTTGCCAATTTGGTTAACAGCTTTATCAAGTTCGTTTTGTCTACGTCCCGTGATATAAACATATGCACCTTCGTTTACAAATTTTTGTGCTGTAGCAAGACCAATCCCACTTGTTCCACCCGTTACAAGCGCTATTTTACCTTCAAATTTACCCATACTTAACACTCCTTTAGAATTAATATTATTTTATGTCTAGTACCTTTAAGTACTTGAAGAACAACTTACAAGATATAGTATCCTTCAGTAAGCACATTATCGGAAGTACCCACTTTTTTGTGATATAGTAACTAAAAAGTAATAAATGTGGAATGGAGAGCTTTAGACATGAAAAAATTTAGCTGTGGGTTTGAAGTGACAAAGGAAGTTATTGGAGGAAAATGGAAAGGTCTTGTATTATACTTTTTAATGAATGGACCAAAGAGAACGAGTGAATTAAAGCGCATTATCCCAAATATCACTCAGAAAATGCTGATTCAAACACTTAGAGAGCTTGAAGCCAGTGGACTTGTGAGCAGAAAGATGTATAATCAAGTACCGCCGAAGGTTGAATATTCATCCACTGAACTTGGAGAATCTCTTAAACCTATCTTGCAGGAGCTCTGTCAATGGGGAGGCTATTATGCGGAGCAAGAGTATGCAGAAGGTGAATATGAAATTGTACAACCAGAACAACTAAGTTAGGATTGATGTAGCTGCTGAAGCAAATGCTAAACAACTTCAATACCATCACCTAACAGATGAAGAACAGTCAGAAATAAATGAGATATTCAATTTTGAAAGTGAAGTTCTAATAAGAAGTGTCATCGACTATATTCAGGAGAATTGATGAAATTCAAAAAAGAGCTGTTTCAAATGTTAAAGAGAAGGTTCAGAAACTTAGCCAAAAAATAAATGAAGATATTGATAATAATATTTAATGCCTATGATCTCTAGACAGGCATTTTTTCTTTCGGATAAAAAAGAAAAGACGTACAAATTGTACGCCTTAATCTGCTTCTGTACTATCAATTTTTCACTGCATAAAAGTCACAGTTCAGGTTGCACCTCAGGTCACACATTTTAATACAATTCCCATGAGTAGAGCCATTTTCAGGTGTGACTTTTCCCACTTTTATTGAGCTTAGTGCGGGTCACACTCCGGTCACTTCGGGTCACACTTCGCTGTGACCAGGTCACACGCTGAAAATTAACGCTGAATGTTCGAATTTTACTGTGACTCCACTTCGTTTCACACACCGTATCACACAACGGAATAATTAACGATTATCAATCGTCTCCGGATACAAATCATGATTCATCATGCGGTACTCGGCCATTTTCTCATATTTCGTGCCAGGTTTTCCGTAGTTTGTGTACGGGTCAATGGAAATTCCGCCTCTTGGCGTGAATTTGCCCCATACTTCAATGTAGCGCGGGTCCATTAATTCGATCAAGTCATTCATGATGATATTCATGCAGTCCTCGTGGAAGTCACCATGGTTTCTGAAACTGAATAGATACAGCTTTAATGATTTGCTTTCAACCATTTTTTCATCAGGAATGTAGCTGATGTAGATTGTCGCAAAGTCAGGCTGCCCTGTTTTAGGACATAAAGATGTGAATTCCGGACAATTGAATTTTACAAAGTAGTCACGGTTTACATGTTTATTAGGGAAGGATTCCAGCACGTCCGGTGCATATTCGAACAAATAATTTGTACCTTGTTTGCCTAAGAGTGTTACACCTTCTAATTCTGATTCTTTTCTTGTCGTCATGTTCATCTTCCTTTCTATTATACTCCGCGTTTGTTGCCCCATAACAGGGTGTGCAGCTGCGGGAGCACTCTGACGAGATTCAGCTCCGCATCGACAGCTACCTTATCAACAAGCGCTTCATATTTCCCAAGCAAATGTGCGATCAGTGACTGATCATCTGTCGTATGCACGTCATCATTTCCGACTTGTAAATAAAACGGGATTCCCGGATACCGCTTGTGCACAGTTTTGGCAAATTCCAGATCTTCATCATTAAAGATGACAACCTTCAAGCTGACAGCATGCTGTCTATCATTCTCTTGAAGTGAAGTTAAAATGTGGTCAAGCTTTTGAAAGTTCGTTACCATTTTTGAGCTTGGCGGTTTTGGAGAAATTGTCAGGTCATCAATCAGCGTAAACCAATCCTGATAAACGGTCCCTTGAGTTTCAAGCGCTGCACGGATGTTATTTTCCTTCAGCAGTTCAATAAAAGCATCCAGCTGTTTTAACAGAGCCGGGTTGCCGCCTGAGATCGTCACATGAGAAAACGCATCTCCCCCAATGTCCTTAAGCTCCGCAAAAATCTCCTCCGCCGTCATCCAGCGAATATCTTTTTTAGCAGACCCATCCCAAGTGAAAGCGGAGTCACACCAGCTGCAGGAATAATCGCAGCCGGCTGTCCGGACGAACATCGTTTTCTGTCCGATCACCATGCCTTCTCCTTGAATCGTCGGGCCGAAAATTTCTAATACAGGAATTCCTTTAGCCATTCAAACCACCCTTTTTCGGACGGTAGACACAGTAGCTTGTCGGTGTTTCACGGACAAACACCTGTACACAGGTCGGCTTATTCTCCAAAGTGTCTAAATAAGCCTGTACGTTGTCATAAATCGTTTTCGCCACGACTTCAGTTGTCGGCAGCGAATACCGATCGTCCTGAGAAAAATCTTCATGATCATTTAATAGCGTGTGATCATAGTTTCCGTGCACCAATTTTTTGAGTACGCTGAAGTTGACAAGAAAGCCTGAATTGTCAAGTTCGTCGCCGGCGACGGTTATATTTACGGTATACGTATGTCCGTGAACCCTGCTGCACGCTCCCGCACTTTCCCTAGGGATAAAATGAGCGGCTGAGATATGCATGTCCTTATTCAGTTCAAACGAATAAGGATGCTGGGCCTGCGGATAAATTTGAGATAACAATTTATACACGTTCTCCTTTCATCACCATATATTCTTCATAACCTTTTGAACGAAGATGACATGCCGGACATTCGCCGCAGCCGTCGGCGATGATGCCGTTATAGCATGTCAGCGTGTTGTTTTTCACAAACTCCAGCGCGCCAAGCTCATCTGCAAGCTTCCACGTTTCCGCCTTATTGAGCCACATGAGAGGCGTATGAATCACAAACGGCTTCTCCATCGCCAGATTTACCGTTACATTGCAAGATTTCACGAATTCGTCACGACAGTCAGGGTAACCGCTGAAGTCTGTCTCGCAAACTCCTGTAATAATGTGGCGCGCGCCAATTTGGTAAGCCAGGATAGACGCAAAGGATAAGAATACCAAATTGCGGCCTGGGACGAATGTGGATGGCAGTTCGCCGTCTTTTACTTCTATCTCAATATCATTTCTAGTCAAAGCATTCGGTGCAAGCTGATTTAAAAGTGACATATCAAGCAAATGATTTTTCACACCAAGCTTTTCCGCAATGGATTTTGCCACTTCAATTTCCTGCGAATGTCGCTGATTATAATGAAAAGTCACCGTTTCGACTTCTTCGAATTCTTTTAAAGCCCACAGTAAGCATGTTGTGCTGTCTTGGCCGCCGCTAAATACGACAATTGCTTTTTCTTTTTTCATGATTCCTCTCCTTCTCCGCAATAAAAACGCCGGCGAGAGACATCGCTACAGCTAATTCACGCAAAAAAACACCTTTTTTCGGAAGGTGCTCTAGAAAAACATAAAAAAGGCCGTATCCAAGGATACAGCTCGTCCTTAGTTTTTTATAGAGGGTGTAGCTAGAACCTCTCCCGCATATCGCACGGATTTTCTTCAATTTTTTCACTTCTGCTATCTTACCATAATGTTGTTTTTCTTGACAATACAAAAGTCAGTCCCCGGTTCCTAGATCAATTATCGCTCTATAGTGACGGTTCGCTTCATTATATATATTTATAAACTGCGCCGCCGAGGAGCTTTTTTGCAAAGCAAAGCGCCTATGAAGGCCAGGCTCACATAGCCAAACAAGGGATAAATCGTTGAAATAAGCCTGCCGTACCCTATTTGGCTCGTAATATAAGCCGTGATCATAATGGCCGCAAAGATATATTTGCTTTTCACTGGAAGAAAGCTTTGCACTTGTTTTTCTAATCCATATAAATTACCGATAACTGATGTGAACACTTCTCCGAAAATAATGAGTAAATAAATCAAATGGACAGATCGTGCAAAGAGATAAACCACTTGTGCCATCGGTATATCATATAAAAATACATCCGGAAGAGTTGACAAAGACAGAAAACTCGCGGACAGCACAATCGTCAGCATCGTCCCTCCGATTAAAGCGCCTTTTTTGATCACTTTCTCCGATGACATTTCATTCGCCAGCGGAACCAAAACTGCTTGGGCAAGCGATAAATTCAAAGCCCCGTAAGAAACAGCTGATAACAGCCAATCCCATCGATGCGGCCAGACCCACTGAGCTGCGTTTCGTGATTCGCTGAATATAAAAGAGTCGGCCACCACAATCATTGAAAAGATGATTAAAAGAGGAACAACAAACACATTGACACCGAAAATGCCTTTTACTCCTCTAGTCATCACAATTAAGCTCAGACCGATTGTAATGAGCATCCCAATCTGAGCGGACATCCCCAGCTGTTCCTCAAAAAGCGCCCCTGCCCCTGAAAGCATAACAGATGTAACTCCAAGGAGAACAAACAGCATAAATACATTGATAATCCGCCCAGCCGTCGCCCCGAATAAAAATATGTTCATTTCTTGATATGACTTGGCATTGATTCGCTTTGAAATGATCATCAGCTTGGCCCCCAGTAACGTAAACATTCCGCCGCTGACGAGAATGCCGAATAAACCGAACCAGCCGAACTTCAGAAAAAACTCAACAATTTCCCTCCCAGTCGCAAATCCAGCTCCGACTACTGTGCCGACATACACAAAAGCAAGCTGACTTGCAGACCCTTTTGATTGTTCCATTTCTTCCCTCCGAACGAACCGCAGTTTTGTCCATATATGCCTTTTTATAACCTATGAGACAAGTTCCTTGAAAAGACGAAGAAAACATGTTTTACTTTGTAACAAATCAAAAATTTTTGTGCATAAGACTTGAAAGTCAAAGATAGTCAGAGTATACTATTAATCAAAGTTGGTCAAACAAACCGGCCTTTTTTAAAAATCAATTGGTCAAAGTTAGTCAAATGTTCAGTCTGCTTTGAGCATATTGGTTTGAATGCCGTTAAGTTTGCCGTATACTAATAGTCAAAGAAGGTCAAATCCAATAGACCTTTTTATTCACTTTCATTGGTCAAAGAAGATCAAATTATTAAGGAGGTTTTGGCAAATGCGTTGTCAACATTGTCATCAAAACGAGGCGACGATTCGCCTTAACATGCAAATAAATTCCGTTCATAAACAGATGGTTCTTTGTGAAACTTGCTATAACGAACTGACCCGTAAACCTTCAATGAGTATGGGTCCTCAATCTTTCGGCTTTCCGTTTGAACAGGCATTCCAGCCGAAAGAACACAGCGCAGCAAAACAAAGCGGAAAAAAAGGGTTGCTTGATGAGCTGGCTCAAAATATTACAAACGGTGCAAAAGCCGGTCTCATTGACCCCGTCATCGGCCGTGATGATGAAGTGGCACGAGTGATCGAAATTCTAAACCGCAGGAACAAAAATAATCCGGTTCTTATTGGTGAGCCGGGTGTGGGGAAAACTGCCATCGCTGAAGGACTCGCTTTAAAAATTGCTGAAGGCGATGTTCCAAACAAACTGAAAAACAAAGAGCTATATTTGCTTGATGTTGCATCCCTTGTTGCAAACACAGGGATCAGAGGCCAATTTGAGGAGAGAATGAAACAGCTGATCACTGAGCTGAAGGAACGAAAAAATGTCATTCTGTTCATTGATGAAATTCACCTTCTCGTCGGCGCAGGCTCTGCAGAAGGATCAATGGACGCCGGCAACATTCTCAAACCGGCCCTAGCCAGAGGCGAACTGCAAGTCATTGGCGCGACAACACTGAAAGAATATCGTCAAATCGAAAAAGATGCCGCGCTGGAAAGACGTTTTCAGCCTGTCATGGTGCAGGAGCCTTCAATTGAACAAGCTATCCTCATTCTGCAAGGGATTAAAGACAAATACGAGGCGTACCATGGCGTAACATTCAGTGATGAAGCAATCAAAGCGTGTGTCACTTTATCATCCCGCTACATTCAGGACAGACACCTGCCGGATAAAGCAATTGATTTATTAGATGAAGCAGGTTCAAAAGCCAACCTGTTAATTGATGAACTGAATGATGAGGATGCCGCTGAACGCTTAACTGCAATTGAAGCCGAAAAAACAAAAGCCCTGGAAGAAGAAAATTACGAACTGGCGGCAAAACTCCGTGATGAAGAACTCGCATTGGAGAAAAAACTGAACAGCTCCTCCGCTCATACCGCTGTCACTGTGGAAGCTGAGCACATTCAGGAAATTGTTGAACAAAAAACAGGCATCCCTGTCGGCAAACTGCAGGCAGACGAACAAACGAAAATGAAAGAGCTTGAAGCAAAACTTCATGAACGCGTGATCGGACAAGAAGCCGCTGTTCAAAAAGTGGCAAAAGCGGTAAGACGAAGCCGCGCCGGATTAAAATCCAAAAACAGACCAGTCGGCTCCTTCCTCTTCGTCGGTCCTACCGGCGTAGGGAAAACAGAGCTTTCTAAAACACTGGCAGATGAATTATTCGGCACAAAAGACGCTATTATCCGACTCGATATGAGCGAATACATGGAGAAACACGCCGTATCTAAAATTATCGGTTCACCGCCTGGATATGTCGGCCATGAGGAAGCTGGACAATTAACTGAGAAAGTGCGCCGCAATCCTTACAGCATTGTGTTGCTGGATGAGATTGAAAAAGCACATCCAGACGTTCAGCATATGTTCCTGCAAATTATGGAAGATGGCCGTCTGACAGACAGCCAAGGCAGAACCGTAAGCTTCAAAGACACAGTGATCATCATGACAAGTAATGCGGGTGCTGGTGAGAAACAAACGAAAGTCGGTTTCCAATCAGATGACAGTGTCATCGAAGAACAAACATTGATTGATTCACTGAGCATGTTCTTTAAACCTGAGTTCCTCAACCGTTTTGACAGCATTATTGAGTTCCGCTCATTGGAAAAAGAACATCTTGTCAAAATCGTCAGCCTTCTTCTTGGAGAACTTGAAGAAACATTGGCTGAACGGGGCATTAGCTTGAATGTGACAGATGAAGCGAAAGAAAAAATCGCTGAGCTGGGCTACCACCCTTCATTCGGTGCACGTCCGCTTAGAAGAACCATCCAAGAATGGGTTGAGGATGAAATGACCGATCTGCTGCTTGATAATGGCGAGATCACAAGTTTTCACGTGATTTTAGAAGATGATAAAATCAAAGTGCGAGCGAAATAACAATCAGCGGTTTCCTTTTAGGAAGCCGCTTTTTTTATGCTTTCATACTCTTGACTTAGAAAATACCGTCCCTTCCCCTGAAGCGCTACTTCCCTTCATCCTTTACACTTTTTTTAAGGAGGGATGGAACATGTTTATATACAGTGAATATGTATTTCTACTATTATATGAATACCATCTGAAGGACAGCTTGCAAGAAAGCTGCTAATTTCAGTAGACACCCGGGCTTTTCAATTTTGGAGAGCCCGTTTTTGTTTATTTCTCCCTTCTATGCCTCTTCCTTGAATATTTCATGAACAAATTCACAATGTCCCTAAAGTTCCGGGCACCAAAACCGATATTAACCATAGACAAGCTAGTAAAAAAGGATTTGGTGAAAAACTATGGATAAAACTTCGTTAATCGGTATTATTCTTGCTTTTGTGGCATTGAGCGTCGGGATGGTTCTGAAAGGCGTCAGTTTCAGCGCCCTTGCAAACCCCGCTGCCATTTTAATTATTATCGCCGGGACAATCTCAGCAGTCGTTATTGCGTTCCCAACAAAAGAAATTAAAAAAGTGCCTGCGCTGTTTCGAGTGTTATTTAAGGAAAATAAACAGCTCACAATAGAGGAACTTATTCCTATGTTCTCTGAATGGGCTCAGCTTGCACGCCGCGAAGGTCTGCTTGCTTTAGAAGCAAGCATTGAGGATGTAGATGATGCTTTCTTGAAAAACGGGCTCAGCATGGCTGTTGATGGGCAAAGCGCGGAATTTATAAGAGATATTATGACAGAGGAAGTCGAAGCAATGGAGGACAGGCACCAAGCCGGAGCCGCTATTTTTACACAAGCGGGAACGTACGCTCCGACACTTGGAGTACTCGGCGCTGTAATCGGGCTGATTGCCGCTCTCTCTCATATGGACAATACAGATGAGCTTGGACACGCCATCAGTGCTGCCTTTGTTGCCACACTTCTCGGTATCTTTACAGGGTATGTGTTATGGCATCCTTTCGCAAATAAATTAAAACGAAAATCAAAACAAGAAGTAAAACTGCGTGAGGTCATGATTGAAGGTGTTTTATCCGTTTTAGAAGGACAAGCACCGAAAGTCATCGAACAAAAGCTTTTAATGTATCTTCCTGCGAAGGACCGCTTGAAATTTGCAGAACAAGGAGAGGCGCAAAATGGCGAGAAAAAAGAAGAAGAAGCATGAGGACGAGCACGTTGATGAATCATGGCTCGTTCCTTACGCCGACATCCTTACTCTTCTCCTGGCATTGTTTATTGTGCTGTACGCGAGCAGCTCGATTGACGCAGCTAAGTTTCAAATGCTCTCAAAATCATTTAATGAAGTTTTTACAGGCGGCACCGGTGTACTGGACTACTCCAGTGTCACTCCTCCTGAAAACGAGTCAGACGGCATCGATGAAGTGAAAAAGGAAAAAGAAGAGAAAGAGAAAAACAAGAAAGAAAAAGAAAAAGCAGCTGATCAAGAAGAACTTGAAAATGTGAAGAGCCAGGTGGAAAAGTTCATCAAAGATAAAAAGCTGGAACATCAGCTGGAGACGAAGATGACTAGTGAAGGCCTTCTGATTACGATTAAAGACAGCATCTTCTTTGATTCTGGAAAAGCGACCATCCGTAAGGAAGATGTGCCGCTTGCAAAAGAGATTTCAAATCTTCTTGTGATTAACCCGCCAAGAAATATCATTATCAGCGGACATACTGATAATATGCCAATTAAAAATTCTGAATTCCAATCAAACTGGCATTTAAGCGTCATGAGAGCGGTAAACTTTATGGGGCTCCTGATTGAAAACCCCAAGCTCGATGCAAAAGTGTTCAGCGCCAAGGGTTATGGCGAGTATAAACCGGTGGCTTCCAACAAAACTGCGGAAGGCCGAAGCAAAAACCGGCGGGTTGAAGTTCTCATTTTGCCGAGAGGCGCAGCGGAAACAAATGAAAAATAGCAAAAAAGGAAGCCTTGTGACATATCAGGCTTCCTTTTTTTACTTATTATGAAACTGTTTTGCGTTTAATCCTACTCTTTTTAACATTTCGGTGCACATCTCTACCTCTTCTTCGCTTAATACGCTGATCATTTCATCAATTTCAGCAGCGTGATCAGGGAAAATATCGTTCAAAAGACCGATGCCTTTTTCAGTAATTTGCGCAAATGTCACTCGTCTGTCTGTAGGAGACGCTTTCCGAATGAGAAGTTCTTTTTGCTCCAGCTTATCTACAACGTATGTGATGCTCCCGCTAGCCAAGAGAATTTTATCTCCTATCTGCTGCAGCGGCTGATCGCCTTTATGGTACAAAAGCTCTAGCACAGCAAATTCAGTCGGATTCAGCCCATGCTTATGAATATGCTTATTCATATGATCGTTAATAGACCGATACGCGCGCGACAGCACGATAAATAACTTCAGTGATTTTTCTGTCATGTCTCAATCATCCTTTTAGAAACCGTTACAGAGAAACATTAATAAACAAAGACCAAAATGTCAATAAAAATCTTTCCAATATTTCTCTTCTTTTTTAAAATGTAAGCTTGCCAACACCTTTTTCTAATTTTTTTGGTTATTTTTTCTTATTAAAGAAGAAGAAACAATGATATAATACCTCTAATCAGGTGTATGTTGGAGCGATGCAAATTGAAAATACTAAAAGGCGCCTGCGGGAGAGTCAAACTTTATATCATACTGGTCGTGATTCCGGCAATCGTCATCAGCTTTTTCGTATATGAAAAAGAAAAAGATACAATAGCTGCAGAACATAAACAAGAAGCAAGTGTCCTGCTAAACCTTCACCGCAACAAAATCAATTATTTAATCGGAGAAACAATGGCGAGAATGACCTCCTTGTCCATCGCCATCGACAGACCGGTTGATATAAAGAAAATGCAGTCAATTTTGGAAAAGACCTTTGATTCAGAGCCGAGATTTTCCGGTCTCTATTTTCTCAATGCCAAAGGAGACGTCACCGCAAGCACAACCGAATTAAAAACGAAAGTAAACCTGGCCGACAGATCTTTTTTTACAAAAGCAAAGAAAACTAAAAAGACAGTCATTTCAGATAGTTATTCGAGCAGAATTACTGGTCAGCCAATTTTCACAATTTGTGTACCTGTTTTGGACTCAAAACGTAATGTGACAGATTATCTTGTCGCAGCAATTCAAATTGATTATTTGAAAAATCTCATTAATTTACTAAGCCCTGATGTTTATATTGAAGTTGTGAACCAAGACGGGAAAATGATTTTTGCGAGTGGACAAGCCTCTCATGCAGAGGATCAGAAACCTGTCAGCGGATATCTGGATGATATCAGCTGGAATATGAAAGTCTATCCGAACCCGGTCACAATAGAAGAACTGACGAAAAGCCTAGTGCTTCCGCTTTCATGTATTATTGTTCTGCTGAATATCCTTTTTATTCTCGTGCTGTATTATTTGCTGAAGCGGCAGACCCAGCTGGAGCGCTCAGAAAATGAGGCGCAAAAATTAGAGCTGATCGGGACGCTTGCTGCCAGCACAGCCCATGAAATCCGTAATCCTCTTACCGGGATAAGCGGCTTTATTCAGCTGTTGCAAAAGAAATATAAAGGTGAGGAAGATCAGCTTTACTTCTCCATTATCGAACAGGAGATAAAGCGCATCAATCAAATAGTGAGTGAGTTTCTCGTTCTCGGCAAGCCGACAGCTGAAAAATGGGAGCTGAACTCACTTCAGGACATTATCGGAGAAATTATGCCGATCATTTATTCTGAGGGCAATCTATACAATGTTGAAGTCGAATTACAGTATTTAACCGAGCAGCCCTTACTCGTAAAATGTACAAAAGATCATATTAAACAAGTGATTTTAAATGTAGCAAAAAATGGCCTCGAGTCAATGCCTGAAGGAGGCAAACTGACGATCTCCCTGGGAGCTTTAGATAAAAAAGCCATAATCAAAGTTGTGGATAACGGTGAAGGGATTTCTCAGGAAATGCTGGATCACATCTTCCTTCCCTTTGTTACTTCTAAAGAAAAAGGAACCGGTCTCGGCCTTGTTGTTTGTAAACGGATCGTGCTGATGTACGGAGGCTCTATTCATATTGAAAGTGAAGTGCGAAGAGGCACAGAGGTGACAATCACCCTCCCTGTATCCGCTTCATAACCCCCCTGACCATGTCAGGAGGGTTTTTTATCTTCGTGATCGGGTATTGCCATTCGATTTGCTTGCTGGTCTTCCAGAAAAAAGGATTTTGATGAAACGCAACAGCATTTTCAAAAGCAAAAAAAACATAAAAAATACTAAAAAACCCTTTATACCTTCCGTGGCATCTAAAAACTCCATATTCCCTCTCCCCGTCACCTTTTGCTGAATCTCAATCGCAAATACGATGACAATGATGACTGTAACGGTATAGATAAAGGACAAGGCTGTCATACTCCATTTAGAAAGCCATGTAAACACAGCGTGAGTGACGCCGAAAAAGAATATGCCAAAAATGCCGATCACCCAAAAATGCATTTCTTTGTCAGTTAAATAAATGCCAAATATTCCGCATAAGGAAATAAAAGCATCATGAAATTGATTGACCATTTCGGTAATGAGAATCGCCAGTTCCTTCATTAGTTCCCTCTTTCATATGAATTTTTTCCAGAAAAAAAGAGCGCTTCCGAAAAGCTCTCTCTTTATATATGCATCTGATAGGCCGCTATTTATTTGCATCATATGCTGGCATAACATCTCTGCGGGGCCACAAGCCTAATTTCTTTACAAGGCCTTGAATCCCTTGGGAATGTTCGTTTTCGTGCATAAGCTGGTGATATTCATTTATTAAACAATCCAGCTCCTGACTGTGCCTGATCGTGTCATGCCCTGTAAATCCCTGCTTTCTAGCGGCATCTATCATTAACTTTCTTTTTTCATCAATAGACACCAACAATCTTTCTTGTTCAGAAGAACCGCCCATTCACTTCACCCCTCGCCGCTAAGAAATAGGAAACAAGTTTGATTGGGTTATTGTGCATTATTACAGATTATACTTTATTTGTAAACATATTTTCATTAAATAAGTTAATTTTTCAGGTATAATAGATATATTGATAGGATTAGAAGAACAATACCCAGGTGAAGAATATCTTAAACACGCCGCCAGGCAGGAGGTATGCCCAATGAAGAAAAAGAAAGCAATTATGCTCGGAGCGGCAGGCGGAAAAGCAATTTTGAAGAGGAAAAACCGAAAAAAATGTATTCAGCACATCACTACTTTTTTTCAGATGCTTCGCGATTGGCGAAATGGCGACTACCCTCGTTCACAGGTTAAAACACTTTTGCTGTTAACTGCCGCAATCCTGTATATCGTCATGCCGCTCGATATCATTCCAGACGTAATCCTCGGTCTTGGATTCATTGACGATGCAGCTGTTTTAGGTTTGATTTGGACACTGATTAAAAAAGAACTGTCACAGTATGAAAAGTGGCGTTTGCAATAAATATAAAAAGCCCCGTTCGATGAACGGGGCTTTCTCATGCTTATTGATTCACGCTGTCTTTTTCATAAATCGGAACCCAGCCTTCAGTTGTGACAAAAATTCTCACCGCGACAACTTTGCGGTCCTCCTGAAGCGTGAAGTAATGGCGGATATTCTCAGGCACAGAGATTAAATCTCCAGGGTTTAAACGGACATCAAAAAACGTGCCGTCCTTGCCTTGAATGACAAAAATACCGTGTCCGCTTACGATAAAACGAACCTCATCGTCTGTATGGTGATGCTCTCTTTTAAAATTTTCAAGCAGTTCATCAAGTTTTGGGTTGCTGTCTGACAATGAAATAACATCCTGTGCTTTATAGCCGCGGCGGGTTGAGATATCTTTAATTTCAGTTTCAAAGGTATCAAGAATTTGCTGTTTTTCTTCTTCTTTCAGGTCATATTTCTCTGAGAGATGTTCCGGAAGCTTCGTGATATCCCATTGCTCATAAATAACCTCTTGACTGTCCAGAAAGCTTGCCACTTCCTCTTGATTTTCAATCGTTGTATTTGCCTCATCATGAATTCGAATTGTAGCCATTTCAATTCCTCCTTTTATTTAACCAGCTGATGCTGGAGTGTTTTCAATTTCAAATGGTAGCTGAACAAAAATTCATACGCTTCAAGCACTCTTTTTGCCTCAAATGCTGTTCTCCCCCAAGCCGTAATACCATGATTTCGGATCAGAACAGCTCCTGAATCTTCTGAAATCTCTTCCGCAAACAGTGCCGCAAGCGTCGGGATATGTGCCGGATTTTCTATAATCGGAATGGTCACTTCTGCGTTCTCTTCCCACAAGCCGAGTGCTTTTATAATTTCCTGGCCTTTGAATGTGATTTTCTTTTGGTCTCCGTATAACTCTGAAATCACATTATTGTTTACCGTATGGACATGCAGGCAGCATCCGGCATTGGTTTTATTGTACAAATGTGTATGCAAAAGCGTTTCTGCTGACGGTTTCAGAGAATGCCCGCTTTCAGCAGGCTCTCCGTTTTGATCGACCAGCAGAAAATCTTCAACCGTCTCTTTGCGTTTATCTTTTCCGCTTGCAGTGACGAGAAATGTTAAAGGCTCATCTGTAACCTTAATTGACAGATTACCGCTAGTCGCCGGAAACCAATCTCTCTCTGCCAATTCCCGTTTTACTTCAGCGAGCTCTCGCCAGCGTTCTTGTTTTGCAGCCATTCCTGTACCTCCTTTACATTCTCAATTTCCTTTCTGATCTCATAAAAATCTTGATACGGAAGATGATTGAGGTTTTGCTCCCGGCATTCGTTTAATAAATAATCCCTTGCAAAGCATAGGTCAGACAGCTTTGCTGCCTCCACATCTGTAACCGAATCACCGATCATGATGATATATTGGTTCGGTTCAGAAAGTTCATGAATGACCGACGGCTTACAGCACCCGCATTGATTGCTGCATGTGCCCTTGCAGGAATGAGGCCAGTCAATATGGATATAGTCATTGTCAAATGAAGCATGGTTGCAATAAATGCGGTCTTTCTCCACAATGCCTTCAAGCAAAGGATATACAAAAAAGTCCATTCCACCGCTTATGACATAAAACGGAATCTCGTGCTCATTGATAAATGCTACAAATTCCCGAAAGCCTTCCCTGATTTTTGCATCTTCCAATACAAAACTTGTAATCTCTTCTTTTAAACGGCTGGGCAGAAGGCCGAACATCCGCCCAACACCTTCCTTGATCGACAGCGTTTTGGAAAGTACGCCGTCTTTTAATGCCACCCACTCTGGGGGAGCAAATGTTTTCATGATATTTATAATGTTGTCGTTCATCGTGATTGTTCCGTCAAAATCACAAATAATAAAAGGTTTTCGAGTCGTCATACGGCTTCAACCTTTCCCCATTTATCTAGCGCAAGCTTAAGATCCTTGCATTGTTCGGCTTTTTCATCAATCGGCTGGGCCTCTAGGACCGCATCAATAATGGCTCTGAACGCTCGCCCCCCGCCTTGGGCACCGTTCGGATGTCCATGTACGCCTCCTCCGGCGTTAATAATGTGGTCTATGCCGAAATCACGCATTAATAGCGGAACCATGCCGGGATGAATGCCTGCTGACGGAACCGCAAATGTTTGGTTAAAAGCATCCTCTCTCACACATTCTTCATGAATCGCCAGTGCATCTGCTCTTGGAAGCGCAACCGAACCATATGGAGACGGAAAGAGGCTGAAGTCAGCACCGCAATATCGGTTTAATTTTCCGAGTAAAAGAGCGTGAGAAAAACCGTAAAACGGAGAAGACGTAAACGCTCCGCTCACTGCTGGATGCGCCATAATCGGAACTGGGATTTCAGGATCTTCTGCAAGGCCTTGCATAACGTCCAAGCCGTAAGCAAAGACATTAAACAAAAGCGCATCCGCTCCCAGCTCGGCGGCGCGTCTCGCTTTGTCTTTCAGATCAGCCGTACGTCCGGTCAAATTCACCGCATACAGCGTTTTATGTCCGGTTTGTTCATACGTTTCTTTCAATATTTGCTTTCCTTCTGCAATTCTTGTTTCAAAAGGTGCTAGACCTGTCTCAAAGAAAATTTCATCGTCTTTAATCAAGTCAACTCCGCCAAGCGCCTGCTGCCGGAGCTGTTCTTTAATATCACTCAGGTCCCTTCCGATTACGCCTTTAAATATGCTCATTAACAGCGGTCTCTCAAACTCTCCCAGCAGCTTCCGGATGCCGTATACGCCAAACTTCGGTCCCGGCAGTGCACGCTTAAATACTTCAGAGAAGTGAAGATCGATTAATTTGATTTTTCCGTCCAGCGACAGCTTGCCAAACACTGTTGTCAGCAAAGCCGGAATATCCTGAGAGAAATTGATTTCAGGATAGGCAATTGTGATGACCGCTTGTTTTTCTGATGCAGCAGTTCCCTCTCTCTCCTCAACTTTTATCACCCGCCCCTTGTGCTTTTGCATTTGCTCCTGTTTTACAAGGGGCAGATCAGTCCAGGAGCCTACTGTCAATCCTGTTGCGATTTGTTCTGCTTTCTTCTCTGTATCGGCTCCCGGTTCGGTCAGGAGATATGTCGCTAATAACTCACTCATGCCAGAGCTCCTTTCATTTCATCCATATCAAAAAACCTCTTCAAACTGCAATCGCGTCTAAAGAGGTTTCGTTTCTCGTCCGAATCTTATCTCTCAGCCGCTAGCTGCAAGAATTAGCACCGTGCTTTATAAGTCGGTTGCCGGGCTTCATCGGGCTCGTCCCTCTGCCTGCTCTTGATAAGAAAATATAGATTTTATAAATTATTTTGAATTATCCCATCGTTATAAGGTCTTGTCAATGCTTTTTTGGGTAAACAGGTTCAGTTTGCCAATTCGATAAGCGGCTTCCTTAAGTCTTTCTTCACTTGTTAAAAGTCCGACTCTGACGTAGCCCTCGCCATATTCACCGAAGCCGTTTCCAGCCGCAACTGCCACATTCGCTTTTTCCAGCAAAAGATCTGAGAACTGCTCAGAAGTATAGCCTTCAGGCACAGGCAGCCATGCAAAAAAAGAACCTGCGGGAGCTGTTACATCCCAGCCGATTTCCCGGCATGCCGTGATCCAAGCGTTTCTCCTGCTCTCATACCTGGCATTTTGCTCTGCCACACACGTCTGATCGGCTAACAGTGCCTCTGCTGCAGCCTCCTGAGTCGCTCTGAAAAGACTGACAAACATATGGTCTTGATAAAGATTGATCGCTTCAATGACCGAAGCGTTTCCGACGGCAAAGCCAACCCGCCATCCTGCCATATTATACGTTTTTGACAGCGTGTAAATTTCAATTCCGATATCCTTCGCACCTTCAGTCTGCAAAAAGCTTAAAGGCTTGCAGCCGTCAAATCCTACAGCCCCGTAAGCAAAATCGTGAACGACGCAGATTCCGTTTTCAGTCGCAAAACGCACGGTGTCTTCAAAGAACTCGGAAGTAGCAACAGCTCCGGTCGGATTATTCGGATAATTTAAATACATCAATTTCGCCTGTTCCCTTGCTTCAGCGGTTATGCTGCTGTAATCAGGGAGAAACGCCCTGTCCTTTACGAGCGGCATCATTTCCATCTTTGCTTTTGCAAGTGTGACACCCGACCAGTAATCAGGATAACCCGGATCGGGAACCAAAATCGTATCACCGGGATTCAACAAGCATTGCGGGAGCTCGACTAGACCGGCTTTTCCGCCGAATAATACAGCGACTTCGGTTTCCGGATCCAGATCAATGCCGTATTCTCTTTTGTAAAATGCAGCAGCCGCTGACTTCAGACGGTATGAGCCGCGAAAAGACGAATATTTATGATTCTCAGGATCAGCAACAGCTCGTTTCATCTCCTCAACAATATGCTCAGGAGTCGGCTGATCTGGATTTCCCTGTCCCAGATTGATAACGTCATGTCCTTCTGCGAGCTTTTGGTTCACTTTCTGCACCAAAGAAGCGAAGAATTGTTTAGGCAATTCCTTCAATACATGAGACTGTTCAAATTTCATCTATTCTCACCTTCTAAAAAAATCTTGAAATGATAGTCCATCATCATATATGGTTAAATGAAAAAAGTAAAGAAAAATTTGGGGTGTTAAAAAGATGAAATGGACGATATCTTGTCTTCAATTTGATATTTCATACGGAAAACCTTCGGAAAATATAAAAAAGGCTGAATTTTTCATCGAAAAAGAAAGCAAACATGCTGATGTTCTTGTTCTGCCTGAATTATGGACGACCGGATATGATCTGGCCAATCTTGATGAACTCGCTGATGAAGACGGCCGCTCCGCTCAGAGCTGGCTGAAGAAAACGGCAAAAAAACATGGTGTTCATATTGTCGCCGGATCGGTCGCTGTCAGGGAGAATTCTGATGTTTATAATACAATGTACATCGCGGATAAGGAAGGGCAAATCATTAAAGAGTACAGAAAAGCTCATCTTTTTCAGCTGATGGATGAGCATCTGTATTTATCAGCCGGTTCCGAAGACGGATACTTTGAGCTTGACGGCGTCAAAAGCTCAGGATTGATCTGTTACGATATCCGTTTTCCGGAATGGATCAGAAAACATACGACAAAAGGCGCCAACGTGCTGTTTATTTCTGCGGAATGGCCTCTTCCCCGCCTTGATCATTGGAAAAGCCTGCTTATTGCGCGGGCCATTGAAAACCAATGCTTTGTCGCAGCCTGCAATTGTACCGGTTCAAATCCGGATAATGAATTTGCAGGTCATAGTCTGATTATTGATCCATGGGGGCGTGTACTTGCTGAAGGCGGCCGGGAAGAAGGCATAGTCCGAGCGGAAATTGACCTTCAAGAAAGCGCAGAAGTTCGGGAGAGCATTCCTGTTTTCGATGATATCAGAAAAGATTTATATTAAAAAATATATTGACAACTAACTAAATTACCTGTTACCATGTTCATCAACTGATAAATTAGAATTGTCAAACAAGTGAATATATTCTCTTATCGAGAGTTGGGCGAGGGATTTGGCCTTTTGACCCCAACAGCAACCGACCGTAATTCCATTGTGAAATGGGGCGCATCTTTTTCGCGCCGAGACGCTGGTCTCTTAAGGCACGGTGCTAATTCCATTCAGATCTGATCTGAGAGATAAGAGAGGCGGACATAGATGTTAAGCCTCCTTCTCTCTGAGAAGGAGGCTTTTTTACGGCCACATATTAAGTGATTACATAATTGGAGGTTATGATGATGGGAGTCACAAAAACACCTTTATACGAAACGTTAAATGAAAGCTCCGCTGTGGCGTTGGCGGTGAAGCTTGGCCTTTTTCCAAGCAAAAGCACGCTGACATGCCAGGAGATCGGAGACGGCAACTTAAATTACGTTTTTCATATTTATGATCAAGAACATGACAGGGCATTGATCATTAAACAGGCGGTTCCGTATGCAAAAGTGGTGGGAGAAAGCTGGCCGCTGACAATCGACCGTGCAAGAATCGAAAGCAGCGCTCTCATCCGTCAGGGCGAGCATGTTCCTCACCTGGTTCCAAGAGTGTTTTATTCTGATACGGAAATGGCGGTTACCGTCATGGAGGATCTCTCTCACCTCAAGATCGCAAGAAAAGGACTCATTGAGGGTGAAAACTATCCTCATCTGTCGCAGCACATCGGTGAATTTTTAGGAAAAACACTTTTCTACTCATCAGATTACGCGCTTGAACCTAAGGTGAAAAAACAGCTTGTTAAACAGTTTACAAATCCAGAGCTATGCGACATTACGGAAAGACTTGTTTTTACAGATCCTTTCTTCGACCATGACACAAATGATTTTGAAGAAGAGCTTCGTCCTTTTGTCGAAAAGCTTTGGAATAATGACAGCGTTAAAATCGAAGCCGCTAAGCTGAAAAAGTCATTTTTAACGTCTGCAGAAACATTGATTCATGGTGATTTGCATACAGGAAGCATTTTCGCAAGTGAGCACGAAACAAAGGTGATTGATCCTGAGTTTGCTTTTTACGGACCGATCGGCTTTGATGTAGGGCAATTTATCGCCAACTTATTTTTGAACGCACTCAGCCGTGACGGGGCTGACAGAGAGCCGTTATATGAACATGTCAACCAGGTCTGGGAAACGTTTGAAGAGACGTTTAGTGAAGCCTGGCGGAAGGACAGTCTGGATGTTTACGCCAACATCGACGGTTACCTCACTGATACGCTCATCCATATTTTTGAAGAAGCAATCGGATTTGCGGGCTGTGAGCTGATACGACGCACGATCGGCCTTGCCCATGTAGCTGACCTGGATACGATCGTGCCGTTTGATAAACGAATCGGCAGAAAACGCTTGGCGCTCGAAACCGGCACAGCCTTTATCGAAAAACGTTCGGAATTCAAAACGATAACAGATGTTATTGAATTATTTAAGTTACTTGTAAAGGAATGATCTATTCATGACCCATTCATTTGCTGTTCCACGTTCTGTTGAATGGAAAGAAACAGCTATTACCATTCTAAATCAGCAAAAGCTTCCTGATGAGACGGAATATTTGGAGCTGACGACGAAAGAGGATGTATTTGATGCGATTGTCACGCTCAAAGTAAGGGGCGCTCCGGCGATCGGCATTACGGCTGCCTTCGGACTAGCGCTTGCTGCCAAAAACATTGAAACAGATAATGTCACGGAATTCCGCCGCAGACTGGAAGACATCAAACAATATTTAAACAGCTCACGGCCTACCGCCATTAATTTGTCATGGGCGCTTGAGAGACTGAGTCATTCGGTCGAAAACGCGATTTCCGTAAATGAAGCAAAAACAAACCTTGTCCATGAAGCAATTCAGATTCAGGTCGAGGATGAGGAAACGTGCCGGTTGATCGGCCAAAACGCCCTGCAGCTTTTCAAAAAAGGCGACAGGATCATGACAATCTGCAATGCCGGCTCAATCGCGACAAGCCGCTATGGAACGGCGCTAGCTCCGTTTTACTTGGCCAAACAAAAAGATTTGGGATTACACATTTATGCCTGTGAAACAAGGCCTGTTCTGCAAGGTTCACGCCTTACTGCTTGGGAGCTGATGCAGGGGGGCATTGATGTCACTCTGATCACAGACAGCATGGCTGCCCATACGATGAAGGAAAAACAAATTTCCGCTGTTATCGTCGGAGCCGACCGAATTGCAAAGAACGGTGATACGGCAAATAAAATCGGCACATACGGTCTTGCTATTTTAGCAAACGCCTTTGATATTCCGTTTTTTGTCGCCGCACCTTTATCTACATTTGATACAAAGGTCAAATGCGGCGCTGATATCCCGATAGAGGAACGGGATCCCGAGGAAGTCAGGCAGATTTCCGGAGTTCGGACCGCTCCATCCAATGTGCCTGTCTTTAATCCCGCTTTCGACATTACACCTCATAATCTCATTTCAGGAATCATCACAGAAAAAGGGATTATGACCGGAAACTATGAAGAAGAGATTGAACAGCTGTTTAGAGGAGAAAAGGTGCATTAAAAAACCGCTGGACTTTGCTCATTTGGAGCCGAGTCAGCGGTTTTTTTGTTTCTTTTTGTTAACATTGATGATTTCATCTTTTTGAGCGCTTGATAAGATATGCAGTTTCACAAACAGTTCGGCAAAAACGGCAAGTTTCTCAGAGCGGCTCGGCTTCAATTGCTTTGTCCTCCTTTTTCATCAGACCAACTTTTTTAACTTAATAAAATGATATGTCGGCCGTGAAAAAAGGGAACGTGCCATATGTTTTATTTTTCTTTATAGGAGATTCGCTCGATGTTTAGCAAAAATGCTTTGATCTCCGTTTTGCTTCCGGCGTATCCTGTTAACGCACTGTTTTTGCCGATCACTCTGTGGCACGGGACAAAAATCGGCAGGTCGTTACGTTTATTAGCTTGCCCGACAGCGCGCACCGCTTTCGGACTGCCGACAGCAGCGGCAATATCCCCATAGCTTCGGGATTCACCATATGGAATCCTCTCCAGCGCTTGCCACACTTTTTGCTGAAAAGGAGTGCCCTTTTGGCTGAGCGGCAGGGTGAATGTCTTCCTTTCGCCTGCGAAATATTCTTGAAGCTGTTGTTTCGCTTCTGCAAGATTAGGTGTTTCCATGTGCTCAGTATTCTGAACCGTTTCTTTCCAATCCACCCAATCTTCCTGACTGAGAAATAGACGAGTGATCCGGTCCTCCTCTTCGGCAATGATAAGTTCACCGAGCGGCGTTTCGGCTGTCGTATAGTAGTTCATTCATCATTCCTTCTTTCTTCAGCATTCTGTCTGACAGGAAGCGTAATATGGAAAACGGTGCCCTTCCCTTCTTCACTTTCTACCATAATTTCGCCTTGATGTTCTTCAATAATTTTATAGCTTACCATAAGCCCAAGTCCAGTTCCCCGTTCCTTTGTCGTATAAAACGGTTCACCAAGTCGCTTTAATTTATCTTCTGTCATTCCGATTCCCTCGTCTTTTAAGGAGATTAGAACATGATCTTGATCCAATGCCTTTATCGTTACAAAAATATTTCCGCCGTCAGGCATCACTTCGATGGCGTTTTTTAATATATTGATAAAAACCTGTTTCAGCTGATTCGGTTCACAGTAAATCGGGGGAATGTCGTCAATTAAATCAAGTTGCATTTGTACATTGCTGAGATTGGCTTGCGCATTTAGAAGGTCTATCGTGTCCCTCATAATTTGGGTAACATGTTTTTCCTCATACATAATGGCCTGGGGCTTGGCTAAAATCAAGAATTCGGTGATGATGGATTCGATGCGCTTTAGTTCTGAGGTGATCACGTTGAAGTAAAGGGCGTAGTCTCCCTCGACACTCCCTTTCAGAAGCTGAATGAAGCCTTTAAGAGCAGTCATCGGATTTCTGATTTCATGAGCAATGCCGGCTGCGAGTTCGCCGACAACATGAAGGGTATCTGATTTGCGCAGGCGCTCCTCCAATTCTTTTCGCTCTGTTACGTCTTTAAAGATAGCCAAGTTCATATTTTGAATAATATTCCGTTTAAATGAGAATTCGAGTTTTCTGTTATCACCGCTGCTCAGCAAAAATGGAATTTCGTTGTCCATTTCATCAAAATTAATCTGCCTTGCCGGTGATGCCAGATTTTCTATTTCATAAGCAGAAATAATATCTAACAGGCTGTGCTGTTTGATCTCTTCATGTGACAGGCCCAAAATATGGCTTGCTAACGGGTTGGCGTCGATGATCCTGTATTGATTGTCGAACAATACATTGCCGTCCATTGAGCCGTTGAACACTTTTCTGAATTTCAGCTCGCTTTCCCGAAGCTCCTTTTCCATTCGCTTTCTGTCGCTTACATTTCTTAAGATCGTCAAATGCTGATTTTCAAGGATTGTCCGTTTTGAAGTAAATTCAAGCTCTTTGAATTGGCCGTTCCCCATTTGAAACAGCAGCTCTTCTCTGATCTCTCCGTATTTTGCGTATTTCCTCTTCGTTATGCTGTATTTCTGCTGCGAGTCAACGAGAAAATCACACAGCTTTCTTTTCAACAGCAAATTCATCGGCAGCTCAAAAATTTTACAGGCTGATTGATTCGCTTTTACGATTCTTCCGTCATTCGACCAGATGATGATGGCGTCCATTGCATTTTCAAAGATTTCTCTGAAGCGCTCCTCACTTTTAAAGAGCTGCAGCTCCATAGACCGCTTCTCTGTGATATCCCTCATAATGGACATATAAAAACCGCTGATGATGTTTGATGTAATCGTGAATTCAAATAGTTTTTGAACTCCTGAACGAAGCTTGACAGGCAGCTCCCCCTTCGCTTTTCCCTTGCGGTTGAGCGTCTTCCAGATATTGTCGAAATCTTTTCGTGAGCCGCTGTCTATGAACTCATACAAAGATAAATGAGACAGCTCATTATGATTGATTTCAAAGCTTTTACAAAAGGACAAATTGGCATCAATAAAACCGCCATCTTTATCAAACAGGACGATTCCGTCAACTGCTCTGTCAAACAAGTCCTTAAAAAGCTGTTCATTCATAGAGAATTCCCGCTCCAGAATCTTCTTAGAAGATATGTCCCTCATGACAACAAAAAAGAAATCCTCGCCAATACCTCTTTTGGCCAGAAACTCTATGTATTTTGTTGCCCCGCAATCAAGCCTGATCGGAACCTCCTTCCACAGAAAGCCTTTTTTAAAAAACTTCTTTACGGAAAGATTCAGTTCATCCTTTGGAATTGAAAACAAAAAATCCAAAACAGAACGCTTTTTCAAATCTTCCGAGTCAACTTGAAGCATCCTTTCTGTTGCTTCATTTGCCTGAACAATCCGCATTTCGTTATCACAAATAAAAATAGCATCGAGCGTATTGTTGACAATCACTTGATGCTGATTCAATTCCTTTTTCAGTCGCGCGTTTTCTTCTTTGAGGCGATTCAGTTCCTCTCGCAGCTCCGAGTTTGTCTGGACACCAAGAGTTTCCATGCATGTACACTCCTTCTTCAAAACCTATCCCTCAATATTTCTACAAAATGCGGGAACTTCCTTCATTTGCCCTATAAATTTCAGAAAATTTCAGCGCCATTACATTACGAAGACATTTTCTACGATCCTTACCGTCACTTTACATCGACCTAACAATCAGCATTTTTTTAGATTCCTTTTTCATCTTTTATTTTAAAATATGTACCAGCAGGGAATAATCTCTTAGTGACTGATGAAAGAGAAGGTGATGCTATGAGTAAATCGCGGGACAGTTATTTCGATAACGCAAAATTTTTATTGATATTCCTTGTTGTATTCGGTCATATCCTTCGTTCCTTTATTAATGATAATCATTTTATGCTCTACCTCTACAAGTTCATTTACACATTCCATATGCCTGCATTTATTCTTGTATCCGGTTATTTCGCGAAAGGCTTTAAACGGGCGGGATATGTAAAAAAGCTGGCGGTCAAGCTGATTATTCCGTATTTGATTTTCCAAATCATTTATTCCGTCTTTTATTACATTATGCAAGATGAAAGCATGGCAAATGTGAACCCGATTGATCCGCAATGGTCTTTATGGTTTCTTGTAAGCTTATTCTTTTGGAACCTGCTCCTATATCCTTTTTCAAAGCTTTCAAAACAGTGGGCGCTGTTTGTCAGCTGCGGAATCGCCGTGCTGATCGGTTATCTGGACTTTGTCAGCAGCACGCTGAGCTTGTCACGGACATTCGTATTCTTACCGATGTTCCTTGTCGGTTTTTATTTAAATAAACATCATTTTGATTTATTGAGATCAAAACGCGGCAAACAAATTGCGCTCGGAGTGCTTGCCGCAGTATTCGTCATCTGCTGGGGCATCGATTTTGACTATTCTTTTCTGTTTGGTTCAAAACCGTATTCTTCATTTGGAGACGTTACCCTGGTAAGCGGACTATCCCGAATCGGCTGGTATGTACTCGCCTTTGGGGCAACCTTCAGCTTTTTAGCGCTTGTTCCGCAAAAAAGGTATTTCTTTACCAAATGGGGAACCCGGACATTTTACGTGTATCTGCTTCACGGGTTTATTATTAAAACATTACGGCAGGTCGGGCTTGAGGATTGGCTTACTGACTATCAAAGCTTAGTGATCCTCTTGCTATTAACAGCAGCCCTGACATCAGTCCTCTCCAGCAACTTTGTTAAGACAGTCGCTCAGCCCTTCATTGAGCTGAGGATGACCAGCTTATTGCAATTTGTCAGAGGAACGGGCAAAAATGCTTATTTAAAATAGAAAAAGCACCTCTTAAGCGGACGCCGCCTAAGAGGTCTTTTTTATTTTTGTTTTTTATTTTTGTTTTTTTCTTTTTTCTTTTCAGGCTTGGTGACTTCCAGCGTTTCGATGATCTTTCCGGCATTGTAATCCCCAAGTTCACTTGAGAATTCTTCCTCCAGCACCTTTTTATTCATAGGCTTTTTATGATTTTGCATGTCTCTGCTATGACGGTTTTTCTTCACAATTACATGCCTCCCTGCTGGCCCTGTTTGGAATTGCGGTTTGCCCCTCTAAAATTGGGGTCGTCATGATATTGTGTCTTATATGAATTGGGGTCCATGCTCTCGGTAGGTGTATTGTTATTTTTAATGGCTTCATTCACTTCAGCTTTACGCTTCATACGAATCCTCCTCGCCAGTTTTCAGACATTTTAAGATGCAGGAGCGTAAATTGCACCTGTCGAAGTTAGGTTCTCCAACTGAACAGGAGGCACACATCTTTTTTTTGGCAATCAAAAAACACCGCAAAATATGCGGTGTTTTGCCTATCCGATAATCACTCTTTCTTTCGGATAGTGATAATTCGCTTCAATTTCCTTTCTTCCGATCAGATACAGGAAGGTTAGGATGCCGATTCGCCCGATAAACATGACAATCATAATGACGCATTTTCCAACACTGCTCAAATCTGCCGTAATTCCAAGCGACAGGCCGGTTGTACCGAATGCCGAGCACACTTCAAACAAAAGCTCCAGCAGGGAATGCTTTTCTGTAATGGTCAGAATGAGTGTCGCGCCAAAAACGAGCAAGATCGCCATCATCGTGACAACAAGCGACTTCATCAAGTCAGCAGGGTGAAGCTCCCGTTTGAATACCTTTACGGCCTTATTGCCGCGGGCAAAATGAAACAGCGCAAGAAGGTTCAAAGCAAAAGTCGTTGTCCGTATGCCTCCCCCGACTGAGCTTGGCGACGCTCCAATAAACATCAGCGCACAAATAAAAAAGAGTGTGGAATCTGATAATTGGCTGATATCGATTGTTGCCAGTCCCCCGCTTCGGGTTGCCGTTGATTGAAACAGGGACAGAAACAAAATATCATGCCATGATTTTCCTGCGAACGCATGGTTTGCTTCCAGGGCAAAGATGCCAATGGCTCCAAACAAGACAAGTGAGCCGAACGTAATCGTCGTGATCTTTGTAAAAAGCGTAAATGGATAACGCCGATGCTTTGAAAACAGGAAATCCTTTACTTCAACAAGCACGGGAAATCCAATCGCTCCAAATATAATTAAAAGCATTGTAATAAACTGCACAAAGTAATCGTGGCGAAATGGAATCATCGAATTACCGGTAATATCAAATCCGCCGTTTGTCGTTGCACTGATACTGGCAAAAAATCCGTGTAAATAAGCTTCCTGATAGGAGTCATAGTAGGTTAAGAAATATGTGCCGAGTATCAGCCCGCCAAAAAATTCAATCCACAAGATCAGAAACAGTACCTGCTTCATCAGATTGACAATTCCCGAAAACTGGGATTGGTTTTGATCAACCATAATCAGTTTCCGTTCCTTCAGCCCGATTCGTTTTCCCATGATCAGCCAAATGAACGTTCCGAGCGTCATAATTCCGATTCCGCCAAATTGCAGAACAAATGCTAATATAAAAATCCCTATTGTGCTGAATGTATCAGCTGTATCAACTACCGTCAGCCCCGTTACACTGACTGAACTGACAGCTGTAAAAAGCGCATCAATAAACGTCCAATCCGCCCCCGGTTTATGGGCCGCCGGCAAACTCAGCAATATAACAGCCACAGTAACTGCAAGAAAATAATATAATGCGATCAACTGGGCCGGTGACAAGGCCTGTATCAATTTTCCAAACTTTAATCTCATGTAAAATCCTTCTGCCTCTCTTTTTAAGTACGGTAATTATTCTAAAGATATTAGGTCCATTTTTAAAGGCTTTTACGAAACATTTTCTTAACTTGCTTATTTTTTTATGATTTTAGTCAATGGATAAAATAAAAAACCTCTGAGAATTCTCTCAGAGGAACAATGTGTTTGTATTATTTAGCTTCCAGCCGTCTGATTCGCTCATCTAAATCAGGGTGAGTAGAGAAAAGCGAAGAGCGCTTCTTGCCATTAATCTTTAACGTTTGGACAGCTGTCTGATCGTCTTCCATAATCCGGGAAGAATAGCTTTTAAGCGTCCGCAGCGCATGAATCATCTTGTCCTTGCCGGCAAGATCCGCTCCTCCCCTGTCAGCATGGAATTCACGATGACGTGAATACGCAAACACAACCAGGCTGCCAAGTATCGAAAAGACAATCTGAAAAATAATCATTGCAATAAAATGAACGATCGGCGCTAGATCTTCTTTGACAAAACGGCTTGCAATCCAAGCGGCGATACGCGATAAAAAGACGACAAAGGTATTAACGATGCCTTGTAAAAGCGTCATTGTTACCATATCACCATTTGTGATATGCGCGACCTCGTGGGCAAGCACACCTTCAACCGCTGCGTCATCCATCTGCTCCAGCAGCCCGGACGATACTGCGACAAGTGAACGGCGTTTTGACGGTCCAGTCGCAAACGCGTTTACTTCAGGTGAACGGTAAATCCCGACTTCCGGCATTTTCGTTAAACCGGCAGAGCGGCTTAATCTGTGAACACGATCAACCAATTGCTGTTCCTCATAGCTGAGCGAGTGTTTTTTCGGATTCAGCACTCTGACGCCCATCATCGTCTTTGCCATCCATCTGGACATCGCAAGAGACGTAAAGGAACCAACAAATCCAACGACTAAACTGAACACAAGAAGCGCCATTGGATCGATACCGCCATCAGCTGTAAAATACGTCCCGACTCCTGTAACAGAGCTTAAAACAGACAAAACGATCCCGATTGTTGTAAGCACCAAAATATTCGTTAGAATAAACAGAAAAATTCTTTTCGCCATAACAACCTCCGTTATTTTAAGTTCAAAAGAACCCGTATATTTAAATTATAAAACATCCATTTGAAAATGCAAGGAATTCGACGTATGATGTTAATGTAATTTGCTGACGCTTGAACTTTGAATTTATACATAGACCGATATCCGCGTCAAATTGTTTAAAGAGGTGAACAATGAACATTTTTAAACTCTCTCGAACCGATATGGTGCGGCTGCTCTATTCCCTAAAAGGACAAGGAGAACATAGCCCGCTCGACATTCTCGTCCAATCAGCGAACATGTCAGCAGAAAAAGCAGCCAATCATCTAGAAATTCCTGAATTTCTTACAAGATACGAACGAAAAAAACAGAAAAAAGAATACGGTCTTTCTACAAATGAAATCGTAGAGCTTGGCAACTTATGCGAGCTGACTTCGTTAAAGTCAACCGCGATTCAAAACTGGGTAAAGCGTGATATCAAAGATCTGATCGGACACCCTGAGCTGGGCAAAAAATACTCAGTTGAACAGGCAGTTATTCTTTTAATTGTACGTGATTTAAAATCCATTTATGACTTTGAACACATACGGGCTATTTTAAAAGTGGCCTTTAACACAATCTCAGACAGATCTGATGATGTCATCAGCCCGATTGCTTATTATGAAAGCTGCGCATATGTGCTTGATGCCATCCATCACCAAGATACTCCTTCTATGAAAGAATCAAATCTACAGGAGATCGCCGAACAGGAGACAGAGCGTCTCCGTCACCGTTTTGAAGAACTGAATGACGGCCAATGGCTTAAAATCAGACAAATTATCGCCATTACAGTTCTCTCCATTTTGACGTTCCATATTCAGGCAACCGCACATAAAATGACAGCAGACATTCTATAGTCTGCGTCACCCCGGCTCAGAGGCCGGGGTTTTATTTTTCTCCACAACAATTGCCAGCATAAATAAACCCCGTATATTTCAAACTAAATACGCGTTAAGAATTTCTTTATCGAAAAAGGAGATGAAAAAGATGGCGAGCAGAAATAAACTCGTTGTTCCAGGGGTGGAGCAGGCACTAGACCAATTTAAACTCGAAGTGGCTCAAGAATTCGGTGTGAACCTTGGTTCTGATACAGTCGCACGCGCTAACGGCTCTGTAGGCGGAGAAATGACAAAGCGGCTGGTACAGCAAGCACAATCACAATTAAATGGCACAACTAAATAAATTCAGGTCTTTATTCGCCGGGGGCACTCGGCGAATCTTCATTTTGAGCTGAATTATTATCACTGCTGTAGCCGTTTGGATTACGTCGGTCTGAAGCGTTATCCCTTCTGGACGAAGAACGGTTCTTGCCTTGTTCACCATTGTTCCAGTCCCTGTGGTATTGGCTTTGACCCTTGTCAGCGCCGTTATTTTCATTTCCTTTATCTTGAGGATCTTGTATTGGGGTTTGCTCATGGTCCCCATCTTTTTCGGTATTTGTGTTTTCATCTGATTCCTTTATTTTTTTATCTTGGTCACTATCATCAGTCTGGTCATCCGCTTTATCTTCATTCTGGTCTCCGGAATCCGCATCATTCAGCTGTTCATTATCTCCTTGCTTGCTGTCCTGGGTGTCAGTTTGATCGGTGTTTTCATCCTCTTTTTCAACACTCTTTTGATCCTCTTCCCCGGATGGTTTGCTGGAGTCATCCTTTAAATCTTTATTGTCATTCTTTTCATTTGATTTGATGTAGCTGCCTGTTGAGACGCCTTCTTTCTTCGCTTTTTCCCTCGTTTGCATATCTGACTCGAGAGATTCCATGCGGTATGTCGTTTTATATTTTTCAGTCACATCATTCAGCTGTTTTTTCACAGCCTTTTTATATGTATTGTCTTCTGTGTTTTCATAAACAGTGGAAATCAATATTTCTTTCGATTTCTTTACATACCCGTGTTCACTGCAGTCGGTTATAATATCGTCAATCACCTTTTTAAAATCAGTCTTCTCCCAATCATCTATATCATTCACGACTTTCTGTCCCTCATCGTTTAGAGGCGTCAGTTCAATCACTTCATAATCGCTGTTTAACGCCATTTCGACGCTTGGATTGATATCGATTGTCATATACGCATAGGCCTTATTATTAGAAAAAACGGGGAGAACTATAAAAATAAAGAGCATAATAGCAGTCATCGTAAAAATCCCCATTTTGAAAGGGCGCAGTTTAAAAAAATCAAAAAAGCTGGCCCTTCTGCCCATGCGTGTTTCACTCGGAAGCATGATTTCTTCTCCGATTTCATAGCTGTGTCGATCATTTTTGGCTTTTAAAAATTGTCCGTCAGGGGTCAGCAACGTGACGAATTTTTTATTTTTCTCTACTATAATCCCTCTTCTCATGAGTGCAGCACCCCTTTAAGATAATCTTTTAAATAAATATAATCACCCGTAATGATAATACACATCGCAATAATATATTTTCTGTTTCTCTCAATCGTTTTTCGGCTTACAGAGACAAGCTGTTCAAGCTGTTTGACCGGAAGCTGCTTCTTTGTATACAGGATAGCGGCCAATTCTTCATGTTCAACAAGCGTCATTGCCACCTTTATGGCGTTTTGCCTTGCATCCGTGTGCTTTGGAGAATTTTCAAGCAGTTCTTTAAACGATAAACCATAATCCTTGAGCTGCTTTTGAAAATAGAGGATTTCCTCCCGCCTCTGCTCCTGTTCAATCTGACGGCGGTATTCATCTATGGAAAGCTCGGCTTCAATCAGGCTTTGTGATGACTCCTGATCGTCTCCTTCCTGTAAATCGATATTTATATTTTGTGCGCTTCTGGCTTCTTTTCTAATGTAATCAATGACTTTTCTTTTTATAATAAGCTCAGCAAATGCGAGCAGAGAATTTCCTTTTTCAGGTGAATATTTTTCTATAGCTTCATTAAACGCGATCAGTCCAATACTGAACTCATCGTCTTTTTCATCTATATATCGTTTACAAACGGATGAAACCGTCTTTGCGATAAATGGCTTATATTGCTGTATTAATTCATTTTGCAGATCTTTATTGCCTTTTTGTATACTCTCAACAGCTTTTTCAAGTGTTTGCTTCTTTTTTCCCAATTTAAACAAAAGGCTAAGCACTGGTTTCACCTCAGTTCCTCCCTATAACTACTCATTAATGATAGCTAATTTGATAGGGATTCGCAAAGGAGAAAAAGAAATATTGATTTCCAATGTCTCAATTATGACAAACCATTCTGACGTCCTATACATGATTTCGTGCCTTTCTAAAGAATTAAGGGGGTTTTATGCGTGTTTTTTGTAACAAAGATGTTATAAAAATGTTATTTTATTTCGCTTATGAAAACGCTTCAAACACAAAAAGACTCTGCTTTTAAGCAGAGTCTTTCAGATTATGCCCGTTCACGGGTGCTGTTTTTTTGTTCGTTTTGTGCGCCCTCCGGCTGTTTTTTCCCACCTGACATAAACCAGCCGCAAACCGCGATTGCTGCTAAGACACCCCAGAATATCAGTTTCCATGTTCCAGAATGGATAAAGTGCTCAGAAACAACCGCTATGTCGCGATGGGCAAGCGTATATAAAGCAAGCTTCACTCCGACCCAGCCGACAATCACAAAGGCTGCTGTTTCTAGGCTTGGACGTTCCTTTAATAACTTCACAAACATGGAAGCCGCAAACCGCATGATCACCAGTCCGATGATACCGCCGGCCAAAATGACGAGAAATTGTCCGCCGTCAAGTCCGCCGATCTTCGGGAGTGATGTCCCAGGAAGTGTAACCGCCAGCGCTACTGCTGCTAAGATGGAATCAACAGCAAACGCGATATCTGCCAGTTCAACTTTTAAAACAGTCGGCCAAAAACCGCTTTGCTTCGTCTCTTTATGTGTGTCTTCTTTCTTAAATACATATCTTTTCAATAAGTGGCTTGCTGAGATATACAGCAAATAGATCGCGCCAATCGCTTGAACCTGCCATACGTTGACCAAAAATGAAATGGCGAATAAAGAGCCAAATCGCAGAACAAAAGCCCCTGCCAATCCATAAAATAACGCTTTTTTTCTTTTTTCCTCCGGCAAATGTTTTACCATTACCGCCATAACCAGCGCGTTATCGGCGGCTAAAATCCCTTCCAGCCCGATCAAGACGAGAAGAACCCAACCATACTCTAATAATAATGCTGCATCCATAAATGATACCCTCCCAAAAAAGTTGTTTTCTTTCTCTTCATCCGATCTTATGCCGGCCGGACCATGCAAAAAAGACCTTTGCCGACATAAGGCAAAGGTCTTGCTAGACATGAATTCAGGCATGCCAACAAAGCCGATGGATACAATCCATGAAATGACGACTTTGTTTCCGGAATACATTCCGGACGCTACTCCCCTTTGGGATTTCAAGAAATATGATTTTATACGTCAATGATATGCGCAGCGCAATGATTTGTCAACGTTTATTTTTCAAAAATACAGATAATTGTTCGGAGTGCGTGCGTTTCTTCCTCTTTTTCATCAGTAAGTAGAGCAGGAAAAGCGCCAAAATCGCTATCCCGATCGGAAGCATATATTGATCAAGAATAGAGCCGACTTCCTTCCAATTTTCACCGAGCTTCACACCGAGATAAACATATACAAATGTAATCGGAAGCATAGCAATGAATGTATAAAGCGAAAACACCCAAACATTCATTTTTGCAATTCCGCACGGTATGGAAATCAATGTCCTGATGCCAGGCAAGAAACGGCCGCTGAAGGCGACAAAGCCTCCATGTTTTTTGAAAAATTCATCTGACTTATCAAGCGCTTCAGGTTTAATAAAGAGATACTTCCCAAAACGTTCAAGAAACGGCCTTCCTCCGTACCGGCCTATCCAATACAGCGTAAGCGGGCCGGCCACTCCCCCAAGCGAACCTGCCAAAACAACGCCGGCAAGTGTCATATCGCCTTTAGATACCCAATAGCCCGCAAGCGGCAAGACGACTTCGGCCGGGATAAACTCAATACTGAGCGCTAGAAATATTCCAAAATAAGATAAGCTTTTAAATGCTTCTATCCATGACATAACCAGCTCTTCGATAGCCACCAACTCCCTTGTTTCATGTTTATGTATCATACATTTTTGTTTTTTCGGAAAACGTCAAGATGATTTTAACACATTTTTCACGGTCAGTTGAACTAAAAATAGATCTCCCTCGTATTTCTATCGTTTTGAAGGCTGAAACTCTGCGGTTAAGCAGCCGATAATAAAGAGAGTCAACAAGACTGGAACACACGATACGGGGGGAATCTCCATTTGGAAATACACGTTACATATAATACGACGCTCATATGTTTATCTTTTCTTATCGCCTGTACCGCCTCGTATATTTCCCTTGAACTTTCAAGGAAAGTCACCATCAATACAGGCTTAAAAAGTAAAATTTGGCTGATCGGCGGCTCACTTATTATGGGATTCGGTATTTGGTCAATGCATTTTGTAGGGATGATGGCGGTCCATATGGAAATGCCGATGGAATATGAATTCATGCCTTTAATGGCAGCCATTGGCGCATCTGTTTCGGGATCATTTGTGTCATTATATTTTGTCAGCCGGCACATTCTTACATATTACAGACTGCTTACCGGATCAGTTGTGCTTGGCGCATCTATTGCTTCTATGCACTATATCGGAATGTCTGCCATTTCCCGGGTAATGATTATTTACGAACCGATTTTATTTACAGTTTCAATTATCATTGCGATTGCAGCCTCTTTCGTCTCGTTAAAAATATTCTTTGACTTGGCCGTGAAAAAACATTCTGAGCATCTTATATTCTATAAAGTCGTCAGTTCAATTGTAATGGGCATTGGGATTTCGGGCATGCACTACACAGGGATGCTTGCGGCAACTTTCCATAAGGACATGGCTCCGCCCGGAAGCCATATGGAGGTGCAAACGTTTCATTGGTCAATTTTTGTTACTTTAATTATTTTTTGTATCCAAACGTTATTGTTATTCAGTTCCCATGCAGATCGAAAGTTTATTAAACAGAGCGAACGCATAAAAGATAACGAACAGCGATTTCAGTCTTTAATCGTCCACAATATTGATGCAATCTTTATTTTATCATTAGAAGGAGACATAATATCTTCCAATCACGCTGGTGAGGAAATGATCAGCAAATTTGGCTTCAGCATGCATGACTGGAGGAATTACACATCACAGAAGATTAAGCGCCTTTTTGAGCAAGTTAAAAAAGATAAACAAGCGATGAACAGCGATAGCGATCTTATCACTGAAAAAGGCCAGTTTCACTTAAATATTACGCTTATACCTGTTGAGGTCAATCAGGAACTGGACAGCATTTATGTCATTTGCAAAGACATGACGAAGCAGTACAAAGCAGAAAAAGAAATCCATAGAATGGCTCATTATGATTCGCTTACAGACTTACCTAACAGAAGGCATGCCATCTCTCATCTAACAAAGGTGCTGCATCGCGAGCATTCCTTGCATTATAACACCGTTGTATTCTTTCTCGACTTAAACCGGTTTAAAGTGATTAACGATGCATTAGGGCATAATGTCGGTGATCAACTGCTTCAGTTTGCAGCTAAACGCCTGTCATCTGTAGTCCCTGATAACGGATTTATCGCCCGTCTTGGCGGTGATGAATTTATTATTATATTGACAGACGCCAATACAGGAACAGGCGAAGCAGATGTTTTAGCAAGAAAAATTATCCAAAAATTCAAAAAACCTTTTAAAATTCAAGATCACATCCTTGTCACATCTGTCAGTATCGGGATTGCGATATCTCCAAAAGACGGGACTGATGGCCTTGAATTGATGAAAAAGGCTGATATGGCGATGTATGCGGCTAAAGAACGAAACAAAAGCAAATACAGATACTATTCTTTTTCAATCGGCAACAAAGAAACCGTCAAGCTTAACCAAGAGATGGTACTCAGAGAAGCAATCGAAAACGATAGATTTGTCTTGCATTATCAGCCGCAATTCAGTGTAAAAAAACAAAAAATGACAGGAGCAGAAGCACTGATACGCCTTGTGACACCAGACGGGCAACTGCGTCCGCCCGGAGAATTCATCGGTGTCGCAGAAGAAACGGGACTTATTATTGATATCGGAAAGTGGATTATAGATGAAGCATGCAAGCAGGCAAGGATTTGGCACGACAAAGGCTATGATCTTTCTGTCGCCATTAATATTTCCGCCAGACAGTTCCAATCCGAAGATCTGATTCCCCTCATCAAGGATACGCTTAATAAATACCGGCTTCCTCCGCAGCTTCTTGAAGTGGAGGTGACGGAAAGCATGACAATGGACAATCTCGATCACTCCAAAAAGGTTTTGTCATCCCTTACAGAATTAGGAATCAGAATCAGTATTGACGATTTCGGTACTGGTCACAGCTCCCTTAGCTATTTGAAGGACTTCCCGATTCACAGGCTGAAGATTGACAAATCATTTATTGACGATATTCAGACCCATCCTAAATCAGAGCAAATTACCGGAGCTATTATTGCCATGGGGCATCAGCTGTCTTTGCAGGTGATTGCCGAAGGTGTGGAAAATGCAGCTCAAAAGCAGCTTCTATATGAAAAAGGCTGCGACCATTTGCAGGGCTTCTTTTTCAGCAGGCCAATACCTCCGGAACAATTCGAACAATTCATTATTGAACAGCCGTCGCAATAACAGCGCCGGCTTTTTTTCACCCATAAGTTACTACACATGAATCGTACTCCTTCTCTTCACACTAAAGAAAAAAAGGGGTTTATCGATATGCATACAATGTGGAAGGGATCGATCAGCTTCGGATTAGTAAACATCCCCATCAAGCTATATGCGGCCACAGAAGATAAAGATATTAAACTGCGCAGCCTCCATAAAGAGGATCACGCACCAATCAAATACGAGAAAGTTTGCACAAATTGCGAAAAAACTCTTAGTCCTGATGAAATTGTGAAGGGATATGAATATGTAAAAGGGAAATATGTAGTGCTGACGGACGAAGATTTAAAAAGCTTAAAACAGGAGCATGAGGAGAGAGCAGTTGAGATTGTTGACTTTGTTCAGCTTCAGGAAATTGATCCGATTTATTTTAACCGCTCCTACTTTGTCGGCCCCGGGGATAATGGGACAAAGGCCTATACCCTGCTGCGTGAGGCGCTGCGCTCAACCGGAAAGATCGGTATCGCCAATATGACAATCAGGTCAAAGCAGCAGCTGGCGATTCTCCGCGTTTATGAAAATTGTATCGTCATGGAGTCTATCCATTATCCGGATGAGGTCAGAAGCGCCGCTCATGTCCCAGGTGTACCTGATCAATCGAATGTAAACGATAAGGAACTGCAAACTGCTATCACATTAATAGATGAACTGACTGCTGAGTTTGAACCTGAGAAATATGAAGACACGTACCGACAGGCGCTGCTGCAAAGAGTCAACGACAAGCTAGAAAATAAAGAAACGGCCGTCACTCCTGATAAAGCGCCACCTCGTGAAGATGTCATTGATCTGGTAAGCGCTCTGCAAGCCAGCATTGACAGAACCAGAAGGCCGAACAGGGAGACACCGGCTGCCGCACCTGCACAAGCCGCTGAACCGAAAGGAGCCGGAGATAAAAAACAAAAAACAACTAGAAAAAAAGCCTCCGGCACGTCATAGCCCATGGCGTTTACCATGCAGCCGGTCTTAACTTCGTCACCGCCAATCGGAGCAGAATGGCGTTACGAAGTAAAATATGATGGGTACCGCTGTATTCTCCGCATCCATTCTTCAGGTGTGACCTTAACCAGCAGAAATGGTGTGGAGCTCAGCAGCACCTTCCCTGAAATCACACAATTCGCCAAAACTGCCTTTCAGCACATGGAAAAAGAGCTTCCGCTGACACTTGATGGTGAAATCGTATGTTTGGTGAATCCTTGTCGTGCAGATTTTGAACACCTTCAAGTGCGGGGGCGTTTGAAAAGGCCAGACAAGATTCAGGAATCGGCAAACGCGCGGCCGTGCTGCTTTCTCGCCTTTGATTTGTTAGAGCGAAGCGGAGAAGATGTAACGCTTCTTTCGTATTTGGACCGCAAAAAATCTCTGCGTGAACTCATATCCGCAGCAAAGCTTCCTGCATCTCCAGATCCTTACGCAAAAGAAACCATTCAATCCATTCCCTGTTATGATCATTTTGATCAACTCTGGGAGATGGTAATAAAATATGACGGAGAAGGAATTGTAGCGAAGAAAACAAACAGCAAATGGCTTGAAAAGAAGCGGTCGTCCGATTGGCTCAAATATAAAAACTTTAAACAAGCTTATGTTTGCATAACAGGGTTCAATCCTAACAACGGGTTTCTGACGGTATCTGTGTTAAAAAACGGAATAATGACACCGATTGCCTCTGTCTCGCACGGAATGCGCGATGAGGAAAAAAGCGCTATACGCAAGATTATGGAACAGCACGGACAGCAAACACCCTCAGGCGAATTTACGCTTGAACCTTCGATTTGTGCAGCTGTTCAATACTTAACAATTCTCCAAGGCACATTAAGAGAGGTATCGTTTATCGGTTTCGAATTCCAAATGGACTGGACCGAATGCACATATGCGCAAGTCATACGACACTCCAAACCGGTTCACCCAAAGCTCCAGTTCACAAGCCTGGATAAAATCATATTTGAAAAGAATAAAAAAACAAAAGAAGATTTTATTCAGTATATGATTGAAGTCAGTGACTATCTGCTCCCATTTCTGAAAAACCGGGCTGTCACCGTCATCCGCTATCCGCATGGATCTAGGAGCGAATCATTTTTCCAAAAAAACAAGCCGGACTATGCGCCGGATTTTGTTCAATCTTTCTATGATGGAAGCCATGAACATATTGTCTGTGAGGATATGTCTACATTGCTATGGCTTTGTAACCAGCTTGCTTTGGAGTTTCACGTTCCTTTTCAAACCATTAAAAGCAGGCGTCCGGCTGAGATTGTCATTGATTTAGACCCGCCTTCGCGAGATGACTTTCTTATGGCCGTGCAGGCCGCAAATGAACTGAAGCGGCTGTTGGATTCCTTTGGCATCACATCGTACCCGAAGCTGTCCGGCAACAAAGGCATCCAGCTTTATATTCCCTTGTCTCCCGAGGCATTTACGTATGAAGAAACACGCCAATTTACGCAGCTGATCGCAGAGTACTGCACCAATGCATTTCCCGAGCTATTTACCACTGAACGCTTGATTAAAAACAGACACGGCAAATTGTATCTTGATTATTTGCAGCATGCAGAAGGAAAAACGATTATCTGTCCTTATTCGACGAGAGGAAATGAGCTTGGGACTGTCGCAGCCCCTCTCTACTGGCATGAGGTGCAATCATCTTTAACACCCGCTCTGTTTACAATTGATACGGTCATCGATCGAATTAAGAAGCAGGGCTGCCCATTTTTTGATTTTTACCGCAACCCGCAAGACGAACCGCTTAGCGCCATATTGCATCAGTTAAAGAAAAAGAGCTGACTAATGAAGTCAGCTCTTTCCGTTTAACTGTACTTTTTTTCTAACCGCTCTTTTTCCTGGCGCTGGAGCGGGCTCAGCTGCTCATTATACAAATCAATATCAATCGCGTATTTCGGCCGTCTTTTCACTTCAGAAAAAATCGTTCCAATATACTCTCCGATGATGCCAATTCCCATCAATTGCAACCCGCCCAAAAACCAAATGGATATGATGAGAGACGCCCAGCCTGCATTCGTATGGCCGAGCAGCTTTTGAATAAACGCGCCAATCCCTGCCACAGCGCTGAGGAAAAACAAAACAAACCCTAAAAGCGTAAAGAATCGAATTGGTGCGACACTGAATGAAGCAATCCCGTTAAAAGCGAAGGATAGCATCTTTTTCAGCGGATATTTCGTTTTGCCAGCAAAGCGTTCCTTGCGGTCATACAACACTTCGGCCGATTTAAAGCCGATCATAGGGACAATACCTCTTAAAAACAGATTCGCTTCCGGATAACGCTCAAGCTCTTCAAGGGACCTTTTATTCATTAAACGAAAATCAGCATGATTATAAATTAATTTGATCCCAAGCTTATTCATGAGACGATAAAACCCTAACGCGGTCGTGCGCTTGAAAAAGGTATCGGTTTTTCTGCTCCGGCGTACACCGTAAACGATCTCGCAGCCCTCATGATACTTCAGCATAAAATCCCGGATCACAGAGATGTCGTCCTGAAGATCAGCATCGATCGAAATGACGCAGTCTGACCTATTCTTCGCTTTATGCAGTCCGGCTAAAAGCGCTTTTTGGTGGCCGACATTGCAGGCTAATTTTAAGCCGGTAACCTTCTTGTTTCTTATGCTCTCCATAGCAATTAAAGCCCAAGTGCGGTCTTTGCTGCCATCATCGACAAACAGAATTTTACTGTCTTCAGCAATTAATTTTTCTTCAATTAAATCATCTACAACCTCTGTCAGCTGACAGCTTGTTTCTTGAAACACTTCCTCTTCATTGAAACACGGGACGACGATGGTTAATACTGGCTGTGACTGTTTCAATCGATATCCTCCTTATCTTGTTTCATATAAATAAATGCGCCAGGCGGAATCTTTATGGTCAAACGTCTTTACGAGCGCGAGATGGTTTTGTTCAGCATTCATGATCGGAACTGAAGAAAAAATGTACCGTCCGCCCATTTTTTTAAATACATCTGTATTTAATTGAAGGTTGTTGATCGTTTTCTTCGAGTTCTTTTTGAAATCATATCGTTTACCGAGTTCATCGACAAAAAGGTAGCAGCGGCTGCCCCATTCATCAAAATATTGTTTCAACCGAGAATTTTTTTCCAGCTCTTTTTCGATGATTTTCCTAAATTCATATTTATATGAAAGCGGATACAGATTGTTATACGTATCTAACGTATAAAACCCGTTATATTGGGCGATAGACGGATGCAGTCCGATGCTCGCCACCCTGTACGAATCCTCCGGACGTCCGATATATTCCTTAATCTCTTTGAATTGCTCCGATGCATAAAACTCCTTGAATGTCGGCGCGTTGTAATGAACGCCATACGTATATTCTTCATTAAAAGGCGCCAACACCATTAGCTGTGCAGCGACTGCGGCATACACAAGCCATTTCCATCCTTTCCCCATCCGCCAAATGAGATATAAAGCAAGCGCAAAGCTCACGTATATAACAAGCGGCCGAAGAAAATGAAAACGGGCAAAATTAAATTCAGCTAAAAAGGCAAATTTCTGCTTTGGAACAGCCCAAATTTTGTTGAACCAAAACGCATACCATAATGACAATCCATAATTAAGCACACATAAAAACAGATAAACATTTTCTGGCTTTGTCCGATTTCGTTTGAACAGCAGAGCAGCAAATACGACCAGCAGGATCGGAAGGATGACAACGGTATGAACGGTCATCACATGATTATGGCCATAGACAAAGTTTTTTACGGATAGCCGAAGAGAATGCCAAACGTCATGCCTGGATGAGATAAATTCGATACGATGCATCGGTGCGTGTTCAAACAGCATCGAATAGACAAGCCGATATTCAACGAAAAGATAGATACTCGTCATAAATGCAATACTGCCTAAGAACATCAAATTCCATCTTCTTTTTGTAATGGCATCATACAGCCAAAAACACGCCATCCCTGCCAGGAAAAAGAAGAAGCCTAGAACAAAGCTTGAGTATAGAGGGAGCAAGCCCAGCGTCAGCCACTCTCTCCATGAAATATCCCCTTTTCGGATATTTAAAAATGCCCACAGTGCCAAAGGATACCCAAGCGTACTCAGCATTCCCGAAGGCCAGAAAGGTGTTAAGGCAAATGCAAGCGATACGCCAATTCGGATGAAAGCCGCTTTTGGCTCCGGGATTATATGTTTCTTCAGCAGCACATACATTCCAAAAAAAGCGACAACTCTTGTAACCGTCTGGCTTATTGCATAGGCGGTCATGGAAGAAAAGAAAGCATGGAGCCAAACAATTCCGCTCCACTCGGTGCCAAAGGCATCCCGGGGCAGCCCGTTAATGATTTGCGGAATGGCAGCGTCAACCTTGCCGACGATTTCTCCGCTATCGGCCAGAACCTTGTACCAAGCGATGTTGGAATCTAAATTATCGTGGACCCGGATATGGGCATCTTCCTTTAAAATAAAAAGCGGGGATACATACAATAAAAGAAGAAATAATGCGATCCAGAGATAATATGTTTCTTTTTTTTGTTGTCTCATCAATCGTAACATTGCTTACACATCCATTTGTTATTCTGACTCCGTCGGCATGTTCTGCCTCATGTGTCAAAATTTATTATCCCTTTTCCCTTCCAAATCATTCATCATATGACAATCCGTTTTTCAACCTGTCTCTACCCATTAATTCCCGCTATCCATAGGGCTTGATCACTTACTATACTGATAGAAGGGAGGGGATATATTTTGTTTACAATCTTACTTTCATTGGCCATACTCGTATTTGTGCCATTTCTATATAAAGCGAACCGCAATACAAAAGATGTGAAAGTCAACACCATTTCAATCGACCAAAAAGACGGCCTTCCAGCCAGAAAAAAATTAAATATCCTTCATTTATCAGATCTTCACTTGGAAAACATTTCAGTCTCACCTGAGGAGCTGTATCATTTAACAAAAGATCAGCCTGTGGACATCATTGCTCTTACCGGGGATTTTCTTGATCGGAAACGTAATATTCCGAAGCTGGCAGGTTACTTGAACGCCTTGCAAAAGCTAAAGCCTGCATATGGAATGTATGCGGTGTTCGGTAACCACGATTATGTATTAAAAGAAGAGGACTTTCAGAGATTGAAGCGAGTTTTAGAGGAAAACGGCTGTATCACGCTGCAAAATGAACATGTTCGAATCGAGACGGCTGCAGGGCCAGTCAATATTATCGGCATTGATGATTACAGTACGAATCGGAGTAATATCACCGGCTCTTATCAAAGTCTGGAAAATGGCTATCATCTTGTCTTAACACATGACCCAAATATTATTCTGGATATGAAAGATGTTCACTATGATTACCTGCTGTCAGGGCATTTTCACGGCGGGCAAATCCACTGGCCAAAACCGTATCATTTGGTGAAAATGGGAAAGCTCGTGCGAATGGACATGATTAAAGGCCTTCATTATCATCACGATAAACCATTTTATATCAGCGAGGGCTTGGGACAAACCGGCGTAAATATCCGTGTCGGAAGCCGCCCTGAAGTAACATTTCATCAGATTTAATCAAAAAAGACTGTGCTGACCGAGGCATCAGTCTTTTTTTTGATAGGTTTTCTGCAGCTTTTCTTTTGAGATAAACAAATAGGATGAATTCGGTAAATGCCGCAAGCTCACAGGCTTTGAAGTCAAATATAAAATCGGCACATGGGACACTTTTTTAAAGAATCTGTAACAAGGATTCACCGGGGTGATCACATCAAAGCCGAGCCTTTCCACACCTTTGTCAAGCATTGTAATCCCAATGATTCCTTTGATTTTCTCGCTTTTTTTATGATTGTTGATATAGTTAAGAAGAAGCGGCATCGATTGATATACTTTCTGATAAATAATGATTCCCTTTCTGACTGCGCTCTCAATGCTTTGCAGCTCCCTGATCAGCTTTATGTTATGCAGGTGGATTTTAACGAGCACATCATTTTTTCTTATATGCGTTCCGTCGCTAAGCACGACATGATGTCCTTTGTACTTCGTCAGCCTGACTCGAAAAACGCTTTTTTGATCGTTGTCAATCAAGCTTAGCCTTGAAAAAAAGAAATAAATCGGATCAACCATTCTCCAAATGGAAAGGAAACAGGTTTTCATCTTTTCACCTTCCTCATGATCAAAAACACCCTTATATTTTGTGAACGTTCTCCTCAAAATATAGTTGCCATATTTTTTAGGAGGACCGTCATGAAAAACATTCTCATTTTTCCTTTTTTAAGCATTTCCACCGGCCATCATCATGTGGCTGATGCATTGCAGGCTGAATTAGAGTCTCAAGGGCTGGCAGCTGAAAAGATTGATATCTTTTCACATTCGTATAGGCGGTTAGAAAAATTGTCCTCCGTGGCTTATTTAAAATGGATTCAATATTTCCCGAAAACGTACAGCGGCATTTACAGGCTCCTCGCCTGCGGAGAATTTCAGCATGACAAACGCTATTTCATGTACGAATGGCTGTTCACACAGCAAATGAGGCACATCCTCCAAGAAAAACAGCCTGATATCGCCTTCTGCACACATGCGCTGCCTTCTTATCTGCTGAACCGATTAAAGCCTGAATATCCGAATCTGACGGTTGTGAATGTATACACTGATTTTTTCGTGAATCAATTATGGGGACGGAAGAACATTGATTACCATTTTGTTCCGAGCACGGAAGTAAAGAAGCAGCTAAAATCAGAGGGGATCGATCAGAACAACATATACTTGACCGGCATTCCAGTTCACCGAAATTTTGAAATGGAATCAGCAGATACCTTGCAGCACCATCCGCCATATACCATCATCATCACTGGGGGCAGTATGGGGGTCGGCGGGATTTTAAAATGGGTGCAGGAACTGTCGCCAGGCGGAAAGATCTTATACAAAATATTATGCGGCAGAAACGAAAAGCTCTACTCCTATGTCAAAAGTTTACACCACCCCTTGATTGAGGCGATTCCTTACCTTCACAGCAAAGCAGAGATGAACCGTTTGTACGAACAGTCGACAGGCATCATGACTAAACCCGGAGGCGTGACCATCAGTGAATGCTTACAGAAACGGCTTCCGGTATTTATTTATCATGCACTGCCGGGACAGGAGGAAATGAATTTAAACCTTCTACATGAAAGGAAACTCGTCACAGATATGAGAAACTGGGACATGCAGAAAGCAGAAGAGTATATCGCGGCATTTTTTCAATCGAACGAACAGATGAAGGAGTATAAAAAACACGTCAATGGATACCTTGGCGAAATGTCTGATAGGAAGATTGAAGATGTTTTAAAAAGAATCATATGGAAACAAAAAAACACTCTCCTGAAATAGAGAGTGTAGAATAGTTAACGAAACAGCAAATGCTGGCTGTGTATGCCTGCTTTCTTGAGCAGGACGATCAGCTGGTCCTGTTCATCAGACGAAAGGCCTGAAAACGCTCTCGCAATACGCAGTGCATGAATCGGATAAATTTTATCCAAATACTCATTTCCCTTGTCAGTTAAATGTGCGTAAACAGAGCGTTTATCTTTCGGGTCCTGCTCCCTTACTAAAAACCCGTTTCTTTCTAGTTTGTCAATAACATATGTGACGTTTCCGCTTACAAGCAGAAGTCTCGACCCAATTTGCTGTAATTTTTGCGGGCCTCTTGTGTACAGGAGCTCCAGTACAGCAAATTCAGTGGGATTAAAACCGTGCTCTTTGCTATCACGGATACTATGTTCGGACACACTTTTGAAAGCCCTTGCAAAAACTCTGTACAAATTCATCGCACGCTCAACTTCTTCTTCGTTAAACGATAATCTCATCATATCTACCTCGTATATAGGATTTTTATAAAAAAATAATGAAAACCCTTACATATAATAAGAGTTCAGTCCCTTACTATACGTATTCGCTATAATTCGAGAAATTCCTTCTAAAAGCAAAAAAAATCCTTATACATTATCTTGTATAAGGATAATTTTTATGATTTGTAATGCTTCGAAAGAAATAAGCGTATTCTTTCCGAAGCTCAGAAATCGTCATTTTGTTCATGACCTCTTTATTATAAACCCCAATCTGATAGAGTTTTTCAGAATAATGGCTTCGTTCTTTTTCTAAAGCGGATTTCAATAAATTACTCATAGCGTCCTCCTTCATTTTGAGGTATCCTATACAAAAGATACTCTTTTTAAATGAACGTGGTATGAATCTAATGTAAAGAATTTATGTTTACGAAGATTTTCGGTATTGTCCGTTTTGAACCGATCTTAATAATTGAAAAGCCTGTTCTCCGGCAAGCTGCATAAACGTCTCCAGCATTTCATCACGCTTGATATCTAACTCTATAATTTCTTTTGCCAGTGAGACCGCTTTTTCTTCCTCCATGATTATCCTTCCTCCTCGTTTGATTCGTTACATAAAGGATAAAACGCGCTTGGGTGTTACGCATTATTCTTGTTAATTTTTCTTCCGTATTTTTTCAAAAATCTTCTATTTGATGTTAGAAAATATGACAAGCGTCAGGTTTTTTCTCTTTGTTTTTTATATACTATTATCAAAAGACATCCAGGGGTGGAAAAATGACCACAGAAGATCATTCTTATAAAGACAAAAAAGTGATTTCAATCGGAATTGTGAGTGAATTGACAGGATTGTCCGTAAGACAGATCAGGTATTATGAGGAACGAAAGCTCATTTACCCGCAGCGTTCTTCAAGGGGGACAAGAAAATACTCCTTTGCCGATGTGGAGCGGCTGATGGATATCGCCAATAAGCGTGAAGACGGCGTACAGACGGCAGAGATTTTAAAGGATATGCGCAAAAAAGAACAGATGTTAAAAAACGATCCGCAAGTGCGGAAAAAAATGCTGGAGGGGCAGCTTAATGCTCACTTTCGGTACAAAAACCGTTAAATAATAAAAGTCCGGCTCGCAGTTGAGACGGACTTTTTACATTTATAATGAGTGAATGAATGCAGTGGCAATGCCAAAGTAGATTAATAAAGATAAAATATCGTTTAGCGTTGTAATCAGCGGTCCAGAAGCAATCGCCGGGTCCACTTTCAGTTTGTGCAAAATAATAGGGATAATCGTTCCTGACATCGTGCCGATGATTAAGGTTAAGAACAGTGAAGAGGCGACAACAAATCCCAAAAGCGCATTCCCCTGCCATATGATGGAGACAATCGCAATCAGCACAGAACAAACCGCTCCGATAAAAATGCTTGTTCTGAACTCCCGGAAGATCAGGCGCACAATCGTTTTTTTGTTCATTTCTTCTTTAGACAAACCTCTGATGACAACCGCGAGAGATTGTGTTCCCGTATTTCCTGTCATCCCTGACACCATCGGCATGAAAAACGCAAGCGCGACAACCTGCTTCAGCGCGTCTTCAAAATAGCTGATAATGCTTCCTGAAATCAGTCCGATAAACAAGAGTAAAATCAGCCATGGCAGGCGCCGGTAAGCCGCCACGTAAGCTTTTGTGTCAAAGGTGATATCTTTACCGGAAGCGGCAAATTTTTCGTAATCCTCATCAGCTTCCCGAATAACGACGTCGATAATATCATCGACCGTCACAATGCCGACAAGCACGTTGTTTTCTTCTACAACCGGTATTGCCAAAAAATCGTAACGTTCAATCAGGCGGGCAACTTCTTCCTGGTCCTGAAGAGCATCTGCTGATATGACGCGGGTAAACATTAAATCCTGCACCTTTTCTTCAGGTTCACCCAGTATCAAATCGCGGTAGGAAAGAACCCCAACCAGCTGTTTGCTTTCATTAATAACATATAAGTAGTTGATCGATTCAGCTATTTCAGCGAAGCTTTTCAGTTTGACGACCGCGTCTTTTACCGTGTAATGCTGAGGGATCCACACATACCGGTTTGTCATCATGCGTCCCGCTGAATCAGCCGGGTAATTCATTAAGAGCTGTACAGCTTTTGACTCTGACGCTTCCATGCTGGACAAAAGCTGTTCCTTCAGTTCTTCGTCCATTTCTTCAAGCAATTGAGCGAGGTCATCGTTGTCCATTTTATTCATCGCCAGTGTTGCTTTTGTTTTTCCGACTTTATTTAAGACGACAAGCTGAAATTCGCGTTCCAGCTCCCCGATCATATCAGTGATATCGTCTACAGTTAAATAAGATAAATAGCGGGCGCGGTGTTTTTCCGGCATTTCTTTAAAAATAAATGCCATGTCATAGGGCTGAAGCTCATCAATAACACTTCTGAAATCCCTGATTTTCCCGTCTCGCAGTAAAATAATGATGCGTAAAATGAGTTCGTCATAGGTCATGTTTTGAACCATCGGGACTCGTACCTCCTCTACGGAGACGTGCCGGCCTCGCCAGAAGGTGCGGCAGTTCGTCTCCTCATCGTGTAATCAATTGTCTTGCTGTCATAGTATATGGGTACTTCTTCAGATTGACTCGAATGGGGAGAATCCATACTCCGCACCTCCTTTGATTGGTTTCGTTTTAAAGGCATAAAAAAAGCCTTCGGGATTGAAGGTGAAAGAAGCACGGCAAAAAAAGCGTGCGGGCGCCTTCAATCGTAGAGCTTTAGCACTGTATGGCATAGGACAAGCATCCAGCTGCATTAAAAATCACCTTATGTCGATGATTTCTGTTGACCCATTGGCGTCTTTGGACATTTTTGGGCAGCAGCGTATCTCCATACAGGAGCCTCACCTAACGAAGTTCCTAATTGAATTGACACACTGAGATTACAGAAAAAAACAAGCTGTGTCAACTCAAAAAAGTAATAAATGCGCTTACATCACAATTACGGAACAAAACAAGGGCCTAAGCCCTTATTCTGTTGTTTGTGTCTCGTCATCTTCAGAAAGCAAATGATACGTTTCATGAAGAAATAAGGCATACTCTCCTTCCTTCGTCGGATGAGGGACATATTCAGCCTGATTGATGTATTGCTCCTCTTTCTTTTCCATGCGTTTCGCCTCCTTTTCTACTTAGATTGTCCAAAAGAAGGTTTCTTATCATGAAAAACCCCCGCTGCAGCGGGGGTTTTGATTAGTCATCTATCTCCTGTTTGATAATGCGTCCATCTTTTGCGGAAATTTCAAATTCTGTCTCAGTTCCTTGTTTCGTTTGGATTTCCATTTCATAGATGTAAGCACCGTCATCTTCGTCAAGCTTACTTTCTGTTACGGTTCCGCCTGTTTGCTTTAAAGCAATTTCTTCAGCTTCTTCTTTGGTTATGGCGACTTGTTCTGCTTTCTCCTTTAGCGGGTCATTAAGCGCTTGTTTTGTATGAATATCTACATAAACGTCGTAGTCTTCACCTTCTTTTTCAATTTCCACTTCATAGACTTCTTTGCCGTTGTAAAGGTCTCTGTCAATGTCTTCTACTGTGCCGTCAACAACTGTTTTAGCAATTGCTTCTGCTTCTTGTTCAGTGAGTGCATCCGTCTTAGAAGAAGCCTGGCTGTTTTCATTGTTTTCTTTGGCAAACGCGTTGTAGCTGAATCCTCCGGCCGCTAGGCATCCTGCTAAAAGACCGACCATCCATTTTTTCTTGAGCATTTGTGAGTCCTCCTTTGTTTTGTATGAGTACAGTTTACACACTCAACATGAAAGGAAAACGAGAGCAAGATGAGAATTTGATGAGAAACCGTCAGTCTTCATACACAATGTTAGCTACCTTTCCTGTGTAGGCATTGATTTTCACTGTCGCTTCCTTATCATCAGGAAGATCAACGTCCACTTCAAAGATGAGAGTGCCCTCACTTTCTTCGAGATCTGCGTCATCCGCTGTTCCTCCCGTTTCTCGCTCAGCAATTGTTTTGGCTTCTTTTTTCGTAATCGGCGTTTTTTGTTGATCTTTGCTGCTGATTTGATCGGCAGACAAGACTGTTTTTGCCTGCATGTCTACCTTCACTTCGTATGTTTTCCCATCTTCTTTTTGTATGGTATAAGTGGCAACTCGACTTTGTCGTGTTTGTTTTTTGACCGTTCCCGGCACCCGCTCAAGCGCGAGATGCTCGGCTTCTTTTTCTGTCATGGCAGATGGATTCACTGCTTTTACTCTATTCATTGAAAGAATGTCAGCCGATATTGCATCTGCTTTTACAAAGTAAGTTCCCTTTGGATTTTCAAGGGTTATATCAAATGTTTTTTTATCCTTTGATTGTGTTGCTTTCGTGACCTTGCCTTCATAAGAGGCTTCGACTTTTTTTACGACAGTCTCCTTTGACAATACGTTCTCATGGGTTTGCCGAATGATGAGAAACGTACAGATGATGACAACTAAAATGGCTGCTGCAGCAAAAGATACTGTTTTTATTGTTTTAGTCATCGGCCTCCCCCATTCTGTTCGCTGAATTGCATGGTGACAGCTGTTCCTTGTCCCGGCTTGCTTTTGACAGACAGCTCAATGCCATGCTCATCAGCGATTTGCTTGGCAATGGAAAGGCCTAAACCTGTTCCGCCTGTTTTTCTGTTTCGTGCCTCATCTGCCCGGTAGAACCGTTCGAACAAATGCGGGATATGCTCCTCAGGTATTCCGATACCTTCATCCCTCACTGATAGAAATGGCCGTCCATTCCTCGTTCCGGCTGACATCTCAATAGGCTTTTCACTATACTTTATTGCATTATCAAGCAAAATGGTCAACAGCTGCTTGATGCGTTCTTCATCAGCCTTTACAAGCAGGCTCTCTTTATCTGTTTCAAGCAATATGTCACGCTGATAAACGGACTGGAGCGTTTGCATAACCGCGCGCGCAGCTTCAATCAGATCGATTGTTTTCAGATCAACCTCGAGTCCTTGATGGCTTTTGGCCAGCGCCAAAAGCTGATTGGTCAGTTTTTTCATATGCACCGCTTCTGAGTGAATGGCTTCTATCGACTCCTCAAGCACTTCCGGCTTTTTTGCCCCCCACCGCTTCATCAGGCTGCTGTAGCTTTCTATAATAGTGAGCGGGGTTTTCAATTCGTGTGAAGCATCTTGAACAAATTGCTGCTGTTTATCATAGTGCTCCTTCAGCATCATTGCCATTTCATTAAATGTCAGCCCCATTTGATACAATTCATCGTTGGACTGTCCTTCTAAAGAAATCGTTTTAAATTCTTTGTCTCGCTGTATGTCTTTCATTGTGATCATTAATCGTCTGATCGGATTGATGATACGGCGGGCAAGCAAGCTGCCTGCAAAAAAAGAAGCAATGCAGACAGCAGCACTTGCAGCGATTAAGATGATTTTCAGCAGAAACAGACTCTCTTCTGTGTTCTCCAGCCTTTCAACCAGCTGAAGAGACACCACTTGTCCATCGGTCCAAATCACCGGAACAGCAGCCTCGGCAAACAGCTTGCCGTCATGTTTCCTCACATCTGCCGTTTCTCCGCTATGAAAAGAGAGAGGAAAATCTTTATAGGCTTTTTCTTTTGTGATCGTCATAACGGCTTTTTGATCACCATTCACTACACGCACCATGCCATTTGCCGGAAGATAGGCCTGCAGCATATCCTGCAAAGCCACTCCTTCTGTTTCAGCGGCACGCAGCGCTTCGGCAATGTTATCCGTCTCATCAGCAAGCCGGGCCGCATCCTTTGATGTCAGCGCAGACGAAAAAATGAGATATACTGCGGTATGAACCAAAATTAATAAAATCAACAGTGATATCGAAGTGTATAGATGAATCTTGGTCTTCAGCTTCATCGTTTACCCCTTAATGGCATAGCCGACCCCGCGAATCGTATGGATCAGCTGTTTTTCGTAAGGATAGTCCAGTTTTTTTCTGATGTATCTTATGTAGACGTCCACGACATTTGTATCACCGATATAATCAAATCCCCATACTGAGCTTAGAATTTGCTCCCGTGTCAGCACTTGCTGCGGATGCTTTAGCATATAGACGAGTAGATCAAATTCCCGCGGCGTTAATTCCACCTCTTTGTCTCCGCGTCTCACTTCACGGGTTTTTTCGTTCACCCGCAAATCGTCATATGTAAGAAAGGTGCCGATATCTTCCGTTTTTGTTCCATTTTGCCGCAGCGCCGCCCTGATTCTCGCAAGCAATTCCTCGATTTCAAACGGCTTGGTGACATAGTCATTCGCACCGATGTCCAGACCTGTTACCTTATCAGGAATACTGTCTCGCGCCGTTAATAATATGACCGGTGTCTGCGGATCCGTTTTTCTCAAGCGGCGCAGCACTTCCAGTCCGCTAAGCCCCGGAAGCATGACATCAAGAAGCACCAAGGAATACCCGCCTTTCGCTGCCGCATCCAGACCTTCTGTGCCATTGTGTTTGATAGTGACGCTGTATCCTTCATATTCCAATTCAAGCTGAAGAACCCTGGCGATTTTTTCTTCATCTTCCACAATTAATATGTGTCCTTTTTCCAAATTTGATCATCCTCTCCCGTCCCTATATGAAAAAAATGATTTCGTTGTTTACAAAATGATTCTTATCATCTATTATGATGTCAAAATAAAAAATTGTATACGGAAAGCACTAGGGGTGCTGTTTTGGCTGAGATAAAGCGCGAAAGAAACGCACTTTGATCCCTTATGACCCGATCTGGATAATACCAGCGTGGGGAAGTGCAGGTTGACCGAATGGTGTATTTTTTTGTGCGCTTAATCGATCTATGACTGCATATTCCCTTAGGATATGCAGTTTTTTATTTTACCAAAAAAACAGGAGGTCGGAGAAATGGAGCATATTTGCGGTACAAGCAGAATCGCCGGTTTTCGCTTCTCTTTATATCCGATGACGGATGATTTTATCAGTGTGATCAAGTCTGCGCTGAAAAAAACAGATACATCCAAGGTATGGACGAAAACCGACCATATCAGCACGGTGTTACGCGGATCGATTGATCATGTATTCGATGCTGCAAAAGCCATTTACCTTCATGCAGCAAACAGCGAAAAACACATCGTCATGAACGGCACGTTTTCCATTGGATGCCCGGGTGACATACAGGGGGATACATATCTTTCCAAAGGCGATAAGCGTGTCAATGAAGATGCTGTCCGAGGCTTGAAGGCGGAAGCCCCGTGCCAATTTGCCCTTTATCCAATGAACGAGCCGGATTATATGGGATTGATTATGAAGGCTGTCGACATTACAAAAGCCCAAGGCACTTTCGTACAGGGTGTCCATTACGCGAGCGAGCTTGACGGGGATGCGCATGACGTATTCAGCACATTGGAAGCCGTTTTCCGCATGGCTGAGCAGCAAACAAACCATATCATCATGACTGTGAATCTTTCGGCTAACAGTCCATCAAGAAAAAACAGAAAGCAGGGATAAAATGAAAAGCTGGAAAGTAAAAGAAATTGTCATCATGTCGGTTATCAGTATCGTATTTGCCGTTGTTTATTTATTATTTACACATTTCGGAAACGTGCTTGCAGGTATGTTTGGGCCAATCGCCTATGAACCGATTTACGGCATTTGGTTTATCGTTTCTGTGATCGCCGCGTACATGATTCGAAAACCGGGTGCGGCGCTCGTTTCTGAAATCATTGCCGCTCTCGTTGAGTGCCTGCTGGGAAATCCGTCTGGCCCGATGGTCATCGTCATTGGCATTGTTCAAGGGCTCGGGGCTGAGGCTGTGTTTCTTGCAACACGCTGGAAAGCATACTCTCTCCCTGTCCTTATGCTTGCCGGTATGGGGTCTTCAGTAGCCAGCTTTATCTATGATCTCTTTGTTTCTGGCTATGCAGCCTATTCACCAGGTTATCTGCTCATTATGCTTGTGATCCGCCTCATTTCCGGCGCGCTTTTGGCGGGGCTTCTCGGAAAAGCTGTCAGCGACTCTCTCGCTTATACAGGTGTGTTAAACGGAATGGCACTCGGAAAGGAACTGAAAAAGAAACGGAAGCGGGCGTCAGAGCATGCAAGCCTTTGATGAGCTTCTGACGGTTGACCGGCTCAGCTTCTCTTATGAAGAAGACGAGAAACCGGTTTTTCAAGACATTTCGTTTGAGCTTCAAAAAGGAGAATGTGTTTTATTATTAGGACCGAGCGGATGCGGTAAAAGCTCGCTCGCCCTTTGTTTAAACGGTCTATATCCGGAGGCTTGCGACGGCATTCAGTCCGGACATGTCTTTCTATTTCAAAAGCCGGTCACAGATGCTGAAACCTCCGAAACGATTGCTCAGCATGCCGGGGTCGTTTTTCAGGATCCTGATCAGCAGTTCTGCATGCTGACGGTGGAGGACGAAATTGCGTTCGGACTGGAAAATCTGCAAATTCCAAAAGAAGAAATGACAGAGAAAATCAACGCCATATTAGAAAAATTACGCATTACCCATTTAAAAGAAAAAACGATCTCAACCCTTTCAGGAGGACAAAAGCAGAAAGTGGCTCTCGCCTGTATTTTGGCGATGGAGCCTGAGCTTATTATTTTAGATGAGCCGACCTCTCTTTTAGACCCTTTCTCAGCGCGGGAGTTCGTTCATCTGATGAAAGATCTTCAGCGGGAAAAAGGTTTCAGCCTCCTCGTCATTGAGCACCAGCTTGATGAATGGGCGCCTTGGATTGAGAGAACGATCGTGCTCGACAAATCAGGCAAAAAGGCGCTGGATGGCCTGACGAAAAATCTATTTCAGCATGAAGCGGAGACACTAAAGAAATTGGGCATCGCCATTCCAAAGGTCTGTCATCTGCAGGAAAAGCTGAGTATGCCGTTTACTTTATCAAAAGAGATGCTGTTCAAAGAGCCTATTCCTGCCGGGCATGCCAAAAAGAAGAAAGCCCCTTCTGGGGAGAGTGTGCTTGAAGTCAGCAGCCTTTCGTTCGCGAGAGGACAGCAGGCGATTTTCAAAGACATCAGCTTTTCGTTGCGCGAAGGTTCTTTAACGGCGCTTGTCGGTCCGAACGGAACTGGAAAATCGACGCTCCTATCAGTTTTGGCCCGTCTCATGAAACCGCAAAGCGGCAAAATCCTTCTTTATGACCAGCCGCTGCAGAAATATAAAGAAAAAGAATTGCGTAAACGGATGGGATTTGTTTTTCAAAACCCTGAGCATCAATTCGTCACCGATACGGTGTATGACGAGCTTCTGTTCGGCCAGAAAGCAAATGCTGAAACTGAGAAAAAAGCGCAACACCTGCTGCAGCGTTTTGGTCTTGCGCATTTGGCTGATCATCATCCGTTTGCGATCAGCCAAGGGCAAAAACGGCGACTGAGCGTAGCTACTATGCTCATGCATGACGTAAAGGTTTTATTATTAGACGAACCAACCTTTGGCCAGGACGCCCGCACAGCGGCTGAATGCATGGAAATGATTCAGCGTATCAAGGCAGAGGGAACCGCTGTCCTTATGATTACACACGATATGGAGCTAGTCTCTTCGTATGCTGACAGCGTGCTTGTGCTTCACGATACGGGCCTGGCCTTTGACGGATCTCCAGCGCAGTTGTTTTCTCAAGAAACAGGGCTTGTCCAAAAAGCAAAGCTCACCCTTCCCCTTCTATATGAATGGATGGCATATCAAGAGGAGGTGCGTGATGAAGCAGCCGTTACATCTCATTAATCCGACTGTGAAAGCGGCGGCGGTTTTTTGTTGTGTCGTCATGCTGTCGTTTATTTACAACCCTTACACTCCGGCATGTTTTTATATCATCATCGTTACGGGCGTTCTACTGGCGGCCGGAATCCCATTGAAAAAATGGTTGTTGTTTACGATTCCGTTTTTGATTTTAGCATTCGGATGCGTGTGGACAGCCGCAGTTTTTGGAAAGGTACCGACAACACCGGATAATTTTTTGTTTCAAGCAGGCCCTATCTCAATTAACAGCGATAATGTGTCTGTCGGCATCTCCCTTGGGTTTCGTATTTTATGCTTTTCCGCCTTATCGATGATGTTCGTTTTTACAACCGATCCGATTCTATTTATGCTGAGCCTTGTCCAGCAGTGCAGGCTCTCACCAAAGCTCGCGTACGGTGTCATTGCAGGCTTTCGCTTTCTTCCGCTGTTAAAAGATGAGGTCCAGCTGATTCAGCAGGCTCATAAAATCAGAGGAGGAGCGGCGGAGAGCGGCATCATTAATAAAATCGGTGCGTTAAAACGATATACCATACCGCTATTGGCAAGCGCCATTAGAAAAGCGGAACGGACAGCGCTTGCGATGGAGTCGAAAGGATTTACAGGAAGCAGAAACCGGACATACTACAGGACATTGAGCGTGAACCGGCGCGACTGGGTGTTCTTTTGCCTCGTCCTCATATTATTCGCGGGATCCTTTCTCGTATCTTTATGTTTCGCATCATAAAAAATCCGCTATCACAGATAGCGGATTTTTTTATTGATGATAGTTTAATGCTTGGGCAAGGTTGGTTTTAATGGTAATATTCGAAAAGTCAATCCCCAGCTGTACAGCAGTTTGCGCAATTTCAGGCCTGATTCCTGACAGGGTTGACCGGACACCGATCAGATTAAGCGCCTCAATCAATTTAAAGATCTGGTGCGCCACCATCGTATCCACCACAACAACACCTGACAGATCGATTAACAGATGCTCCACACGTCTTTTCGCACAAGCTTGAAGCGTGTTTTCCAGAATAAACTTCGCCCGTTCGGTATCAATGTCACCGACAAGCGGCAGCAGAGCTGTTGATTTGCTCAGGGTAATGACAGGTGAGCTTAATTCCAATATCATTTCTCTTTGGGCGTTTAATTGCTGCTTGGCATTCATTTCAGCGTGATCAACGAATGTATAAATGGTGAAATCAAATACTTTCACAATCAAATCAGCCCATTTTTGCTTCTCTCCCGGTTCAAACGCTGATTCATTTTCTTCTGCGAACTTCTCAAAATACTTCGTATATAATCTCCTGTTTCTCATAAACTCCCGAATGACATACTGAACCGGTGTGTCGAGATGTTTTTGATCGTTGGTCAGCTCAATGACCCACTCTTGAAACTCTTCGAGAAATTGTTTTTCCGGTAAAACATACATGTAATTCAGATGCCGGTAAAACTCTCTGTCCTGCTCTTTCAATTCTTCCGTTACTGTTGCATTATGTAGGGCGTAAAGCGAATTCGGATCACTTTCCTCCATCGTTTCAATCCATTCCTCGGCCATTTGTTCCACATGCTCTGAAAAAAATGCATATAATTTTTCATTCAGTTTCATGACACTGCTCCTTTCCCCAACACTATTATAACTTGACTTACAGTTGAATCCCAGTCATACATGTTGAAGCCATCCAATATTTTGAAGATTACTAATTCTTTGGTGTGTATCCTATTTTTTCAAAATGCTTCAAATGGCTCTGTCCGAGCGCTTGCTTTTTTCATATAATATGAGGCAACACCCTTGAATCCACTTGCAAGCATAAAAAAGGAGGGCTTTTTTATGAATGGTGAAATCCGCTTGATCCCGTATGTGACGAATGAGCAGATCATGGATGTAAACGAGCTTCCTGAGGGCATTAAAGTGATTAAGGCGCCAGAAATGTGGGCAAAAGGGGTAAAAGGCAAAAATATTAAAGTTGCTGTATTAGACACGGGCTGCGACACAAGCCACCCTGATTTAAAAAATCAAATCATCGGCGGAAAGAACTTCACGGATGACGACGGCGGCAAGGAAGATGCGATTTCCGACTACAACGGACACGGCACACACGTCGCCGGAACAATTGCAGCTAATGATTCAAACGGAGGCATTGCCGGAGTCGCGCCTGAGGCAAGCCTATTGATTGTGAAGGTTCTTGGCGGCGAGAACGGCAGCGGACAATACGAATGGATAATTAACGGCATCAACTACGCGGTGGAACAGAAAGTCGACATCATCTCAATGTCCCTTGGAGGGCCAAGCGATGTGCCAGAGCTAAAAGAAGCAGTGAAAAACGCAGTGAAAAACGGAGTGCTTGTCGTGTGTGCAGCGGGAAATGAAGGTGACGGCGACGAACGCACAGAAGAGCTTTCCTACCCCGCAGCTTATAATGAAGTGATTGCAGTTGGATCTGTTTCTGTAGCGCGAGAATTATCAGAATTTTCTAACGCAAATAAAGAGATTGACCTTGTGGCACCAGGAGAAAACATCTTATCCACCCTTCCCAACAAGAAGTACGGTAAGCTGACCGGCACTTCAATGGCTGCCCCTCATGTCAGCGGTGCGCTTGCTTTAATCAAAAGCTATGAAGAAGAATCATTTCAAAGAAAGCTTTCTGAATCTGAGGTTTTCGCACAGCTAATCCGCAGGACACTTCCTCTTGATATTGCAAAAACGCTGGCAGGCAATGGATTCCTGTATTTAACAGCTCCTGATGAGCTCGCAGAAAAAGCAGAGCAATCACATTTGTTGACCCTATAAGATTATTTTTCTTATATAATATACACCACATCATGTAAATAAAAATTTCAAATTCTATGTTGACAATGAATTTGAATTACTGTTAAGATTACCAACAAATGATTCAACTTTTCAAAAAATTAATAACATTTTCTCTTATCGAGAGTTGGGCGAGGGATTGGCCTTTTGACCCCAACAGCAACCGACCGTAATACCATTGTGAAATGGGGCGCACTGCTTTTCGCGCCGAGACTGATGTCTCATAAGGCACGGTGCTAATTCCATCAGATTGTGTCTGAGAGATGAGAGAGGCAGTGTTTTACGTAGAAAAGCCTCTTTCTCTCATGGGAAAGAGGCTTTTTGTTGTGAGAAAACCTCTTAGCAGCCTGTATCCGCGGGTGAAAGAGAGTGTTTTACATATAAAGGAGGAGAAACAATGACAACCATCAAAACATCGAATTTAGGATTTCCGAGAATCGGACTGAACCGGGAATGGAAAAAAGCACTTGAAGCGTATTGGAAAGGCAGTACTGATAAAGATACGTTTTTGAAGCAAATCGACGAACTATTTTTATCCGCAGTAAAAACACAAATTGACCAGCAGATTGATGTTGTGCCTGTTTCTGATTTCACACAGTATGACCATGTACTCGACACAGCAGTCAGCTTCAACTGGATCCCGAAACGTTTCAGACATTTGACTGACGCTACCGATACATACTTCGCTATCGCCCGCGGAATCAAAGACGCCGTATCTAGTGAAATGACAAAATGGTTTAATACAAATTACCATTACATCGTTCCGGAATATGACGAGAGCATTGAGTTCCGTCTGACAAGAAACAAACAACTTGAAGATTATCGCCGGATCAAACAGGAATACGGTGTGGAAACAAAGCCTGTGATTGTCGGCCCTTATACGTTCGTTACGCTTGCTAAAGGCTATGAACCGTCTGAAGCAAAAGCGATCCAAAAACGACTTGTGCCATTATATGTACAGCTTTTGAAAGAGCTTGAAGAAGAAGGCGTAAAATGGGTTCAAATCGATGAGCCGGCGCTCGTTACCGCCTCTAGTGAAGATGTCCGCGGTGCAAAAGAATTATTTGAAAGCATTACAAGTGAGCTTTCATCCTTGAATGTGCTTTTGCAGACGTATTTTGATTCTGTTGATGCTTATGAAGAGCTGATCTCTTACCCGGTTCAGGGTATTGGCCTTGATTTCGTTCACGACAAAGGCAGAAACCTGGAACAGCTTAAAACACATGGCTTTCCGACAGACAAAGTGCTGGCAGCTGGCGTTATCGACGGACGCAACATTTGGAAAGCGGACCTTGAAGAGCGTCTCGATGCCGTTCTTGATATTCTCAGCATTGCAAAAGTTGATGAACTGTGGATTCAGCCTTCCAGCAGCCTGCTGCATGTTCCGGTAGCGAAACACCCTGATGAGCATTTGGAAAAAGACCTATTGAACGGATTATCCTACGCAAAAGAAAAGCTGGCCGAGCTGACAGCTTTGAAAGAAGGCTTAGTATCAGGAAAAGCGGCGATCAGCGAAGAGATTCAGCAGGCTAAGGCTGATATCCAGGCGCTTAAACAGTTTGCAACAGGCGCCAATTCTGAACAAAAGAAAGAGCTTGAGCAATTAACTGATAAAGACTTCAAGCGTCCGATTCCGTTTGAAGAACGTTTAGCCCTGCAAAATGAATCTCTCGGCCTTCCGCTTTTGCCGACGACAACGATCGGCAGCTTCCCGCAGTCTGCTGAAGTGCGGAGCGCACGCCAAAAATGGCGGAAAGCTGAGTGGTCCGATGAACAGTATCAAAACTTTATCAATGCGGAAACAAAAAGATGGATTGATATTCAGGAAGAATTGGAGCTTGATGTCCTTGTTCACGGCGAATTTGAACGGACAGACATGGTCGAATACTTCGGTGAAAAGCTGGCCGGTTTCGCCTTCACTAAATATGCCTGGGTTCAATCATACGGCTCACGCTGTGTCCGCCCGCCAGTCATTTATGGAGATGTTGAATTTATTGAACCGATGACAGTGAAAGACACAGTCTACGCACAGTCATTGACTTCCAAGCATGTGAAAGGAATGCTGACGGGCCCGGTTACAATCTTAAACTGGTCTTTCCCTCGAAACGACATCTCGAGGAAAGAAATCGCCTTCCAGATCGGGCTTGCCCTTCGCAAAGAAGTTAAAGCGCTTGAAGACGCAGGCATTCAAATCATTCAAGTCGATGAACCAGCGCTGCGCGAAGGCCTTCCATTGAAAACCCGCGATTGGGATGAGTATTTGACTTGGGCGGCAGAAGCATTCAGATTAACCACTTCTTCCGTGAAAAACGAAACACAAATTCATACACATATGTGCTACAGCAACTTCGAAGATATCGTTGATACGATCAATGATCTTGATGCCGATGTGATTACAATTGAACATAGCAGAAGCCACGGAGGATTTTTAGATTACTTAAAAGATCACCCGTATTTGAAAGGGCTTGGCCTTGGTGTATATGACATTCACAGCCCTCGTGTGCCGTCAACTGAAGAAATGTACAATATTATCGTTGATGCGCTTGCCGTCTGTCCGACTGACCGCTTCTGGGTAAATCCAGACTGCGGATTGAAAACAAGACAGCAGGAAGAAACGGTTGCAGCATTGAAAAACATGGTTGAAGCTGCAAAACAGGCAAGAGCACAGCAGACACAGCTAGTATAATTTGAAAAAACCATCTGCATTTGGCAGATGGTTTTTTCTATTAGAAAGCGGAAATCGGTTTCCGATGCTTCCCGTCCCCTTCTATTATTATTTCGGCTATTCCATTTTCATCAAATTCCACAAGGCTCAATGATGTATCATGTATGTAAGCAGAATTCCATATGTCATTAACGTGTCTTCCCTTTATGATATTTAACAGCATTAATATAAAGACAGAATGGGTAACCAAGAGAACATTACCGGAAGAATGGCTGTCTAAAATCGTTTGGAGAGCCAGCCTTACCCGGTTTTCAAAGTCAAAAAACGTTTCACTTCCCTGCTGGCGATAAGCTTCGGGATAATGAAAATAAGCGTGAAAAAGATCTGGTTCGTCCCTTTCAATATCCTCTTGTTTTTTCCCTTCCCATGAGCCCAGTGACATTTCTCTGAACATATGATCTATCACCAGCGGGAGCCTGCGAGACCCTAGTGCGGTTTTTGCTGTCTCTTCTGTCCGCTTGCTCGGGCTGATGTATACCTGATTCAATTCAATATCCTTCAGACGCTCCCCAAGAGCACGGGCATTGTACAGCCCAAGTTCTGTTAAATCAGAATCCATCCAGCCCTGCATCCGTTTTTCTACGTTCCATTGGGTCTGTCCGTGTCTGGCAATATATAAATGCAGCATGATTACCCCTCCTCTTTTCTCCTCTTATCTTAGCAAATCCCCCAAAAACTTTGTTTATTTTACACTTTTTTGAGAATGTTCTTTGCCCTTTTTTCGGCTATACTAATAACACTCTATTGACAGGAGGGATTGGGATGAATCATGAAACGTTCTTAAAACGGGCTGTCACTCTCGCATGTGAAGGAGTGAATGCAGGAATCGGCGGGCCTTTTGGAGCCGTTATCGTGAAAGACGGAGCCATTATTGCCGAGGGACAGAACAACGTCACAACAAGCAATGATCCGACTGCCCACGCGGAAGTCACTGCTATTCGGAAAGCCTGTAAGGTGCTAGGAGCATACCAGCTTGATGACTGCATTTTGTATACGAGCTGTGAACCATGCCCAATGTGCTTGGGCGCCATCTACTGGGCCCGGCCTAAAGCCGTTTTCTATGCAGCTGAGCACACAGACGCTGCCAAAGCCGGGTTTGATGATTCATTCATTTATAAAGAAATTGATAAACCTGCTGAAGAAAGAACGATCCCCTTTTATCAAGTGACACTAACAAAGCATTTATCCCCGTTTCAAGCATGGCGAAACTTCGCCAATAAGAAAGAATATTAAAAGGATCAGGCATGCGCGGCCTGGTCCTTGTTATTTCTCCAAGTAGCGCTATGCCCTGTACAAATACTAAACAGCAATCATGCGCGCCGGAATTCAGCTTGGCAGACACCGAGCCAGTCGCCCCCCCTTCATCTGTAACTTTTGCAGGCTTTAAACGCTGTGATCGCTTCTCTGACGTTTTATCAATTTCTGTGCCCACTCCTACCCCGTTCCGCGTCAATTCATAATGGATATAAGTCTGAATCCATTTATAAGACATGTTTCAGACCTCGAAAAGATCACACCCGCTCCGACACCAAAAAACATCCTGAGAACACTCAGGATGCCGGTCATTATTTTAATTCTAGTTTTACATCAACATTTCCTCTGGTTGCCTTTGAGTAAGGACAGAATTCATGAGCGGCGTTGACAAGCTCTTGTGCCTTTTCCCGGTCTAAATCTTTCGTGTTCACAACAAGTGTGACACCGATTTTAAACCCGCCGTCGCTCTCATCCTTCATGAGGCTGACCTGCCCTTCAATCTCCGAATCAATTTCGATATTCTGCTCTTTGGCTACGTGTTCGAGCGCGCCGCCGAAGCATGCAGCATACCCTGCCGCAAAGAGCTGTTCAGGATTTGTGCCGGTTTGTCCTTCTTTTTTGGCATTTGGCATGACAATATCAAAATCAAGAACACCGTCATCTGATGTAATATGTCCTGCCCGTCCGCCTCGCGCGGTTACTTTTGCTGTAAATAGTGCCATATTTCCCAACCTCCTTATTTGTATCTAGTTGTTATATTTCCCTTTCTGATCTTTTTAAACATGCTAAGTTTGCCGAGAATAGGAAAAGTGAGGTTTTTCAGATACAATAGAATCGAATGACAAAAAAGAGTTGGTGAACAAAATGGAAAATAAATTTGATCATATGAAATTGGAGAATCAGCTTTGTTTTTTGCTATATGCGAGTTCGCGGGAAATGACAAAGCAATACAAGCCGCTGCTTGATAAGCTGAATATAACATACCCTCAATATTTGGCTTTGCTCTTGTTATGGGAACATGAAACGCTTACTGTCAAAAAAATGGGCGAACAGCTGTATTTAGATTCAGGAACGCTCACTCCGATGCTTAAACGAATGGAACAACAGGGTTTGATTACGAGAAAAAGATCTGAAGAGGATGAGCGGTCCGTGTTGATCAGCCTGACAGAGGACGGAGCGTTATTAAAAGAAAAAGCGGTTGACATTCCAGAGACAATTCTGGGGCTCTCAAAGCAGTCTGGGGAGGATCTCAAACAGTTAAAATCCGCTCTATATACATTGCTGGAAACACTTCATCAAAAAAATTGAGGATGCCTTGTACAGGCATCCTCTTTTTATTTATTCAGCAACTTCAAGTGTCACATCAATATTTCCGGAGGTTGCTTTTGAGTACGGGCAGACGCCGTGCGCTTTTTTCACAAGCGCCTCCAATTCTGATGCACTGACTCCTTCTCCTTTTACTTGCAGCGTCACACCCAGCTTATAGCCCTGGTCCGCTTCATCCTTTAACAGGCTAACATTCGCTGTAACCTCTGTCTCTACTTTTACCCGTTCTGTTCTTGCGACAAGCTGCAGGGCGCTGTCAAAGCAAGCTGCATAACCTGCTGCAAACAGCTGCTCTGGATTTGTCGCTTTTTCTAATTTCTTGGCTCTCGGTGTCCCCGGCATTGCGACATCAAGCTCAAGAACGCGGTCTGATGAAATGACCTTTCCTTCTCTTCCTCCTACCGCTGAAACAGTTGCTGTAAATAATGGCTGACTCATTTTTCATTCCCCCAATATATTTTATACAATTAAATTGTACACAATTAAATTTGAGATGTCAATTTTTTGCGTATAAAAAAGCTTATCTCTTAATGAGATAAGCTTTTTCATTGAACATTGCCCCGCTATTCACGGATTTGCCCAGTTCCTTTAATGATGTATTTTGTAGAAGTCAGTGCAGGAAGCCCCATCGGTCCTCTTGCATGAAGCTTTTGCGTGCTGATGCCGATTTCGGCTCCGTAGCCGAATTCAAAGCCGTCGGTAAAGCGGGTTGACGCGTTATGATAGACCGCGGCAGCATCGACAGCCGTTTGAAAATATGCCGCGTTTTTGTCATTTTCAGTTAAAATTGCTTCTGAATGATTGGTGCCGTATTGTTGGATATGCTTCACAGCTTCTTGGACGTTTTCAACCGTCTTTACACTGAGGACAGGCGCTAAAAATTCGGTTTCCCAATCTTCTTTTGATGCTTGTTTGCTTGAAGGATGAAGTTCACACACCAATTCATCACCCCGAATTTCAACTCCCGCGTTTTCCAGCTGGCCCAGCAATTCTTTCCCGTGCTGTCTTGCCCAAGCCTTGTGAATCAGCAATGATTCAATCGCGTTGCATACGGAAGGGCGTTGCGTTTTGGCATTTACGACAACCTTTTCTGCCATTTGCGGTTTGGCTGTTTCGTCAATGAATATGTGGCAGTTTCCTGCTCCCGTTTCTAATACAGGAACTGTTGATTCTCTCACAACGAGATCAATCAGTTTCTTGCCTCCGCGCGGAATCAATACGTCTAAGCCATCATTTAACGTAAAGAGCTCTTTTGCTGTCTCTCTGGTCGTATCCTCAATCAGCTGCACAGCGTGAATCGGAAGCGCTGATTGCTCAAGTGCTCTGTGAATGACACTGACGAGCGCTTTGTTGCTATGGATGGCTGAGGAGCTTCCCCGCAGCACAACCGCGTTCCCTGTCTTCAGGCAAAGGGTAGCCGCATCAACTGTGACGTTTGGCCTCGCCTCATAAATCATTCCTACGACACCGAGCGGCACACGGATTTTTTCAATAAACAGGCCGTTTTCTTTTTCAATCGTTTCAAGAGAGTCGCCGATTGGGTCCGCTAAGTCGATTAAGAGCTCCACCGCGTCCGCGATATCGCGTATCCGTTTCTCATCCAATGTGAGACGGTCAATGATGTCCGGTGTTAAACCATTCTCTTTTCCTTTTTCAACGTCTTTTGCATTCTCCGCCAAGAGAAAATCAAGTTCTTTGCGGAGTCCGTTTGCAATGAGGCTGAGCGCCTCATCCTTCTCGGCTGTTGTTTTCATGATCATTTCGGCTGCTGCTTCTTTCGCCAGCTTCGCTTTTACAGAAACTTCACTCATTTTTCCGCCTCCTAGTCGTTTACATTGACCCAGTCATTCCTATGAATAACCTCAAACGTTTTCTCAAAATCAAGTTCGTCACTGCGTTTGCCTTTGGCCCTCATAATCTCCTCAGAGGAGTAATGGGTTTGACCTTTGCCGATCACGCCGCCCGGTCCCCTGACTTCCACGACCGCCCCTTTCGGAAAGCTTCCGTTCACACCCACAACGCCAGCGGGCAAAAGGCTGCTTCCATTATGGATCATCGCCTCCTCGGCACCCGCATCAATGATAATTTCTCCCGATATCGGCGAGTGGAACTGAATCCACTGCCTTGTGTTGTTAACCGAAGATAGTTCTTTGTCTCCGATATAAGTGCCGTCTCCCCTGCCGTCCAAAATGTCCGCAAGTTTTTGCTCTCCGCTGCCAGTTCCAATGAATACTTTCACTCCCAGAGACAGCGCGGTTTGTGCGGCTAACAGCTTTGATTTCATTCCGCCTGTGCCGACCTTTGATCCAGCTGAACCTGCATATCCAAGCAATTCAGGCGTGATCTCTGGCAAATAATCAAATCGTTTCGCCTTAGGATTTTCATTTGGATTGGCATCATACAGTCCGTTAATGTCGGTGAGAATCATGAGCTGGTCCGCGTGAATCAATCCGCTGACTAACGCAGAAAGCATATCATTATCTCCGAATGTCAATTCTTCAACAGACGTAGAATCGTTCTCGTTGATAATCGGAATGACGCCGCGTTCCAATAATTCCATTATCGTAGCATACGCGTTTCGGTACCGTTCTCTTTTCGAAAAATCATTTCTCGTTAAAAGGATTTGTCCCGGAGTTAATGAGTATTGTTTAAATTGATTCATATATTGCTGCATTAACAGTGTTTGTCCGACCGCGGCCGCCGCCTGTTTTCCTTTGATGGTAACGGGACGGGATGGATAACCGAGGCTGGAAAACCCCGCCGCTACGGCACCCGAGGTAATCAGAATCATTTCATGCCCCGCTTTTTTTAACACGGAAATCGCCTGAACATGCTCTCTGATTTTTGCCTCATCAATGCTTCCTTTGCTATTCGTGAGCGAACTGCTTCCTATTTTCACTACTATTCTTTGTTTTTTCATTTATTCTCCTCCGCGGCTCTTCTACAATAAAAAAACCCATTTCATCCTGATTCATAAGGACGAAATGGGTTTCCGTGGTACCACCTTGATTGAACGCGCTTGTGCACGCTCCGCTCTCCTGTAACGCCAGGTTATGCGCCTAGGTTTTCCCCCTAGGACTCCAAGGCAGGTTCGGCAGGTTTCATGCGGCAAAATGTTTCAGCGATTCATTTTGCTCTCTGTCACAGAAAGGTCTGCTTACTAATCCTCTTCAACGCTCAATGATTTTTTTATATTATGCAAAGAAAAAAGACACTTGTCAAGGTTTTTTGTCATCAAAAATAGCCCGCATTGCGCGGGCCTCTTGCAGTCTAGTTAAAGACGATTGTTTTATTTTCATGAACGATGACACGGTCTTCCAAATGCCATTTCACAGCACGGGCAAGCACGCTGCGTTCAATTGTTCTTCCGATGTTTTTCAGCGCTTCCGCATTATCGCGGTGGTCCACACGCTCAATATCCTGTTCAATGATCGGCCCTTCATCAAGATCGTTTGTCACATAATGAGATGTCGCACCGATCAGTTTCACGCCGCGCTCGTAGGCCCGTTTGTACGGATTCGCACCGATAAAAGCTGGCAGGAATGAATGGTGGATATTGATGATGCGATTCGGATGAGCCGAAACAAAATCAGGAGTTAGAATCTGCATATAGCGTGCGAGAACGATGACATCAACATCGTACTGCTCCAGCAGTTCAAGCTGCTTCTTTTCGACTTCCGCTCTGATGTCTTTGTTCGCTTTCATATAGTGGAATGGAATGTTCAGGCGCTCAACCAGCTCTCTCGCTTCCTCATGGTTACTGATGACAACAGCGATCTCCGCCATCAGGTTGCCGGTTTGCCATTCCCAAATCAGCTCATGCAGGCAATGAAGCTCCTTTGAAACAAAAATGGCGACACGCTTCAATTCACTTGCCAAAGTTAAGCCCCATGTCATGTCGAATTTTTCCGCTACAGAGGCAAACGCCGCCTGAAGAGATGCTTTTTTCTCACGAATGCCCGCGCAGTCGAATTCGATTCTCAGGAAGAACCGGCCGCCTTCAGGGTCTGTCGTATATTGATTTGATTCTATAATATTGGCACCGTGTTCAAATAAAAACGCGGAAACCGCAGAGACAATACCCGGCTGATCGGGGCAGCTGACCAAGAGCCGCCCTTTATCCTCATTTCCGTCACGGTATTCGTCCAACCGCTGAGTCATATATGATTTCATGAATAATCCCTCTTATCTTTGTAAGTCTAAACTATTTATCCATTATACTGAAGATTTGATAAAAATCAATTTATGACAGAATTTTTAAACCAACCGCTGAGCATAAAATCAACGCGATAAAGAAGATCCGTTTGGCGTCTTTCTGTTCCTTGTAAAAAAGGATGCCGACAAGCGCCCCGCCGGCGGTGCCAATTCCTGTCCAGACCGCGTAAGCCGTTCCCATCGGAATGGTTTCCATTGCGTACGACAGCAAGGAAAATGAAGCGGCAAAACCAACAATGATCAACAGCACCCATTTCACGCTTTTTTCTTTCGCGTATTGATTCATAAGGGCCACGCCGGCCATTTCTAAACAGCCCGCGCACAGTAAACTGATCCAGTGCAGCATTATGCCTCGCCTCCTTTTTCCTCTGTCTCATCCTGTGTCACAAGCTTTAATCCGATTACACCGATTAAGAGCACGCCTATTAACAATAGCTTCGGCCATCCAACCGGTTCATGAAACAGAACGATTTCACTAAGTACTGTTCCCGCTGTGCCGAGCCCGGTAAAGACGGCATACACGGTACCAACAGGCAGACTGTGAGTCGCTTTTATTAGAAGATAAAAGCTGAATATGATGCCGATGGCAGTGCCGCTCCACGTTAAGGCTGAGTCAGCGTGCTTTAAGCCTATCACCCAGACAACCTCGAAAACAGCGGCAAGCACGACCAATCCCCATTTCATTTTGAGTCATTCCTTTCTATCTATTAAGATTTTCCGAAAACAAAAAAACCCCGGACAGTCGTCTCACATGAGATTGACTCTCCCGGGCTTTTTTCCCTCCGTGTGCATACGCGCTTCTATTTACGCGTATGTGTTTTCTCTCGGACCAGTCCATGTCAATTGACATGCGGAACCCTAGAAAACTTTACATGATATCATGATACTAAACTCAGCTCTATCTTTCAATTGTAAGATTTTCTTTCATATACCGCGATCGGTTTATTCCATTTTCTGATCGTTTTGCTGTAATGCATGCCGATTTTCTCCGCTACCCGTATGGACGCTTTGTTACCCGGATCAATCAAAGCCGCCATTTTGCCGAACTGCCGCTCGTTAAAGCCATAGTCCAGACAGGCCCGAGCCGCTTCTTGCGCATAGCCGTTCCCCCAGTGGCGGCGGGCAAACATATAGCCAATTTCCATTACGGTTTGATTTTCGATCTGCTGGGGAACGATGCCGCATTGCCCCAAAAACTCCCCTGTCCGCTTATCTTCGGCGATCCACAGACTAACGCCGTACCCTTTTTCATTTCGTTGGTTCCAATTGACCCACTCGCGGGTTTGCCTCTTATCTTTTAAACCGGAATAATATGTCATGACGTCAGGATCATTAAAAAGCAGCCCAAACAAAGTGGCTTGATCCCGATCTTCCATACAGCGCAAACGAATTCGATCGGTCACAAGCTTCGTTTTAGCATTCATACTTCGCCACATCCTGCTTCCATTCTTTTTTGAGAGCTTCAATATGTGCCTGATGATAGCGATTATGATCTGCCATATGCCAAATTCCCCATCGTATCGTCGCGGTGTCACCTTCAAAAGAAAGCGGCTGATTCAAATCATTTTCAGTTAAAGTGAAGCATACCGATTTCAACTCCTCTACTACATGCTGATGTCTTTTCAGGAGTTCATCTAAGTCTGGCTGATTCACCGGTTCAGGCAGCCGTCCGCTTTCATCTGTCATCGGGCCGTATGCCTGTTCAATATGGTCCGGTATCCGATTTTCCTTGATACGCCAGACCCATCTGATATCAACATTTGCGATATGGTGCAAAAGCTGAGCCGTGCTGTTTTTTGTTTGGCAGCGCCCCTTATAGTAAAGTTCACTGTGTGTCATATGGCTTACGATGGAAGCCAGACGGAGACTGTTTTCTTCCACTGCGGAATACAGCAAACTGACCGTTGGCGCCATGTCGTTTCTTATGGATAAGTCCTTCATGTTCAGTTCCCCTCCTAACTAGGTACATTTGACACCAAACAAAAATTCCCTTTAAAAAAGAAAAAAGCTCTCATAACAAGAGAGAGCCATCTTAATTGTTATTTCCCGGTTTATATAAGTAAGGATCATGCTGCGGTTCATTAGCGGTATTTAAATCAAGGGATATATCACCGCGTGCATTCATCGTGCCAAGGGTAATCGAAGACAGCAGTTTGGGGCTGTACCCTTTTTCCTCAAGCTTCTCAAACAGCCAAGATCGGTTTTTTTGGAGATATTTCAAATTATGATCAAGGATTTCGCCATCCAGTATGAGCGGAATCGGGATAAAATTCCGTTCAGCTTCCATATTTAAATCCCGCACCTGCACCGCTCTCGCTTCCTCTTTCGGGATGACGCTTACTTCTCCCGTTTCTTCAATGATAGCAAGATCAATGTCAGCCGGGTCGGCATAGCCCTTTTCCCTCAGCTTTCCAAGCAGCTCATTAACAGTCAGCCTTTCTTTACGAAGGCCGCGTTCATCAATATCCCCGTTTCGGATTAGGACAGTCGGGCTCACGACCAGGAGCCATCGCCATTTATTAGATAAAGAGAGCTTGCTCATGATAAGATAAAGCACCAAAAAAGCACCCGCATAATAAATTGACATCGGCAGCTTGGATGTAAGGATCGGCTCACTGATAATGGTTCCGATTGCAAAGGTCAAAAGCAGATCAAAATTGTTCATTTGTGACACAGCTTTTTTACCGGCAAGCCGAAACAAAATATATGCAATCGAAAATACGATAACTGGCTTCAGTAAAAATACCCATACCATCCATAACACCGATCTTTACCTCCATCCGCTGGTCATATTGAGCCTATTGTGCCCCGTGGCAGGCCCGCTATGCATCAGTGTCTAAATAGGCGAACGTGCACATCGCCTGAACATAACATAATAGAAAGTGACACCGATTGGAGGCGCAATACGCAATATGAAAAATCAGAAGTCGAATACCCATTGGCCCTTTGATCTGCCATTGGCTCCCCAACCCGCGGGCTACCAGCAGCAAACAATCGACAGGCTGGCCGGTTTGGAGCTAAGGATGGAACAACTAATTAGAGCGATTGAGGTAAACAATGAATTACTGAGAACAATGCAAGAACAGCAAAACCGTGTATGCACAAACGGCGGCGGGTCAGTGATTGTCCGGATGTAGAATCCGGCGCTTGTCTGCCTTCTTATATCTCAATAAAAAACTCTTCTCTAAAAAGGAGAAGAGTTTCATGTATGTGTTCAAACGGACTGCGCCAAACTTAATTGCGGGCCGAATAGCTCGTAATGGATAGATTCCGGCGCTGATCCGAGCTCTGATACAAGCTTATGCATTGCCGTAATAAACGACGGTGAACCGCAAATATAGTAATCCGCATCTGTGTTGGCAATCAGTTCTTTGAGGAATTGCTGATCAATCTGTCCTTCATGAAAATGCAGATCACCTGCACGGTCTTCCTCTGTCGGCTCGCGATACACAAATGCTGTTTTAACAGCAGAATGTTTTGCTGCTTCTTCTACTTCATGGCGCAATGCATGATATTCACTGTTTTTCGCCGCATGAATGAACAGAATTTGCCGTTCAGGCTGTTTGGAAACAGATGTTTTAAGCATGCTGATCATTGGTGTAATGCCAACTCCGGCACTGATCAAAACGAGATCTTTTTGTGATGCATGATCTAAAACAAAGTCCCCTGCCGGTGCGCTGATCTCTATTGAATCTCCCTCCTGCAGCCCATCGTGTAAGTAGGAAGACACGACACCATCTTTTTTTACTGAAATTCGATAATAATCTTTTCCCGGCATATCAGACAGGCTGTACTGGCGGATATGCGTATATTCAGAATCAGGAATCCGAACTTTTAAGCTGATGTACTGCCCCGCTTGGAATTCAGGTAACGGCTTGCCGTCTTCCGATTTCAAATAGAAGGATGTAATTTCTTTGCTTTCCCGCTCTTTTTTTGCGATAACGAATGGCTTATACTCCTTCCAGCCGCCAGCTTGCTCTTCCGCCTGTTCATACATGTCTTTTTCAATTCCGATGAACGCGTCAGCAATGACTCCGTACGCTTTTTCCCATGCCTGCATAATGTCAGGGGTTGCAGCATCTCCCAATACATCTTTAATCGCAATCAGCAAATATTTACCGACGATTGGGTAGTGCTCAGGCTTAATTCCGATACTGCGGTGCTTGTGGCCGATTTGTTTGACAACCGGAATAATATTTCCTAACTGATCAATATTCGCCGCAGCTGCAATAACGGCATTTGCCAATGCAGTTCGCTGTGTTTTTTTCTTTTGGTTTGTTTGGTTAAAAATGTTCAAAAGCTCTGAATGGTCTTGAAACATTCGATCGTAAAAACGGCCAGTGATTGTTTCACCATGCTGTTGCAATACGGGTACAGTGCTTTTAATAATTTCGATTGTTTTGTTATCTAACATTGTATAAACAATCCTTTCAAAAAGATGTATTTAGAATATATCTTTAAAATACATGATCTCACGATTAAAAGATATATCTAAAATGAATCTTTTATAAAGTTGTCACAAAATTATCAATTTAACGTGACATTTGTTGCTTTTTTATAGAATTCCCTAGCAAAAACGGACTAACCATTGTAATAATCACCATTGAAAAGCACAAAAAAACCCAAAACAACTTATGTTTTGGGTTTAACGTTCACCAAGGCTTATCAGTTCCGAGCGCATTTGCAAGCGCTTGGCTGTGTTTCTTGCGGTTCTTTCGTTCATTAGCGCGCTGTACTGCTGTATTATGAAGCATGATTTCTTCTTCTGTTTCCGGTACAACCCTCGGTACAGGCACCGGCTTGCCATTTGAATCTAATGCGACAAATGTCAAAAAGGATGTGGCAGCGAGTTCCCGTTCGCCAGTCATCAAATGCTCCTTAATAACTTTCACAAATACTTCCATGGAAGATGTGCCGACCCATGTCACATATGACTCTAGGCAGACAGAATCCTTTTGCCCGATCGGCTTTAAAAAATCTACAGAATCCATTGAAGCTGTTACCGTTTCACGTCTGCAATGGCGCGCCGCTGAAATAGAGGCAATGTCGTCTATGTAGCTCATTAATTTTCCGCCAAACAGCGTATTATGGTTGTTCGTGTCAAGCGGGAACACCCTGCTGGTTTTCACAACCTTTGACTCTTTACAAAATTTTGTTTCCGGTGTTTCCATACCTTTCTCCCCTTTGATGTCTGATCTTTTAGCTAAATGCACTTATATTCTCCTATTAAACAATATTCTCTTCCATTTGTCTAAAATTTAAAATGGTTTAATGATTTTCATGATGAGGGAATAATAAATGTATTCTTCACACTTTAGGAGGAAAAACAAATGGACGTATCCATCCCGAAATTTCAGCACAAAACGGTATGTCGAACGGAATACGACACACTTCAGAAAGTGATTTTATGCAAACCTGAGCACATGACCATAAAAGATGTTATAAACGAAACACAAAAACATTTTGAAGATGACAATATTCATGTAAAAACCGCCAACGACCAGCACAGCCGTTTAGTGGAGGCACTTAGGTCACACAACGTTGAAGTCGTCCTTTTGCCCGTTCGCGACGGGCTCCCAGAGCAGGTTTTTACTAGGGATATAGGGTTTGTCATCGGAGAAAAAGCCTTCCTATCGAGCATGACTGAACCGATTCGCCAAGGAGAAGAAGCCGTTATAAAAGATTTTTTTCACAGCCAAGGTATCTCTTACACCCGCATGCTTGATACGAGTATTGAAGGCGGAGACGTCATTATCGATGATGACATTGTCTATGTCGGAATCAGCCAGCGCACCGACATTTCAGCTATCGGCCAGCTGGAAGAGGCACTTCCTGAATATACGATCGTTCCAGTGAAGCTTCATGAAAAATTTTTGCATTTGGACTGCGTATTTAACATTGTATCTGAAAGCGAAGCGTTAATTTATCCACAGGCCATTGAGCCAGATGCAGCCGATATGCTGGCAAAACGTTATGATCTTATTGAGGTGCCCGAGGACGAACAATTTACGCTCGGCACCAACGTCCTTTCACTCGGGAGAAAAACGATCATCAGCCTCCCTGGCAACCGACATGTCAATCAAGAGCTATCAAAAAGAGGCTATCACATTATCGAAATTGACCTGTCAGAAATTATTAAATCAGGCGGCTCCTTCAGGTGCTGTACAATGCCGCTGATTCGAGGCGAATGAAGAATCTTCCCCTTTTTCATGTTTTGAACAGCTTATTTTAGCAAGATACGTTAATATAGAGGTGACATCATTTTTAAGGGGGAAATCGCATGACAAAATACATAGGATATGTCGGAACATATACAAAAGGCGGAAGCGAAGGAATTTATTCATTTGAGATTGATACTGAGAAAAAAGCACTCAGCGAGCCAAAACTTGCCGCAAAGCTGGGCAACCCGACATATGTGGCGCCGAATAAAAACAACACCATCCTTTATTCCATCGAAAAAGCAGACGGCCAAGGCGGAGTTGCCGCCTATCAAATCGATAAAAACAGCGGCGAGTTGACATTTCTGAATCATCAGTTAATTGATGGCCCTTCACCATGCCACGTAAGCGTTGATGATCAAAATCAATTCGTCCTGACTGCCAATTATCACAGCGGGAAGGTACACGTTTTTCCGGTTCAGGAAGACGGCAGCTTGCAATCACCTGTTTCAGAGGCCGCTCACACAGGAAAAGGGCCGCACGAAAGACAAGAAAAACCGCATACACACTACGCGGGGTTCACACCTGAACACAATTATGTGGTAGCGGTTGATTTAGGTATAGATAAGCTCTACACCTATAAGCTGAAAGACGGCGTATTGACTGAATCCGGAAGCCATTCCTTCGCTCCCGGTGCAGGACCTCGCCATATCGCTTTTCATCCGAAAGAAAAATACGCTTATGTCATGACAGAATTAAGCAATGAAGTGATTGCGCTTGAATACAACCCGACAGCCGGCGAATTTAGAGAAATCCAAGTCGTTTCTGCCATCCCTGATGATTTTACAGATAACAGCCAGGGAAGCGCAATTCATGTCACGCAGGACGGACGTTTTGTTTATGTCGCAAACCGCGGCCATGACAGTATCGCCGTATTTGAAGTGAATCAATATTCAGGAGAGCTGGCTTTCGTAGAAAGAGTGTCGACAGAAGGAAACTGGCCTCGTGACTTTGTATTTGACCCAACGGAAGGGTTCCTCGTTGCTTCAAATGAAGAAACAGGCAACCTTGTCTTGTTTGAAAGAGACAAAGAAACCGGCCGATTGACACTCCTCCCATCAACGGTTTCTGTCCCTTACCCGGTTTGTGTAAAGTTTTTACATCAAATATAAACAAATAGAGTGGCTCTAGTAAAAAGGAGCCACTCTTTTTATTTATCTCACTTTTTCCTTCGTTTCAGCATTTCGATACAAATGGCAAGCGACAAAACGGCCGGGTTCGATTTCTTGAAGCTGGGGACGAGATTCTCCACATTCAGGCATCGCCTCAGGACAGCGGGTCCGAAACACGCAGCCGCTTGGCGGATTGACCGGGCTCGGCAGCTCTCCTTTTAAGAGAATACGCTCACGCTTGTCCTCCAATTCAGGATCTGGAATTGGAATCGAGGACAAAAGCGCCTTTGTATAGGGATGGAGCGGTTCACGATACAAGGTGCCGCTCTCTGTAATTTCCATCATGTGCCCTAAGTACATAACACCGATCCTGTCACTGATATGCTTCACCATCGAAAGATCATGGGCAATGAATAAAAACGTTAGCCCTTTCTCTTTTTGAAGCCGCTTCAGCAGGTTGACCACCTGTGCTTGAACAGAGACATCAAGTGCAGAAATCGGTTCGTCTGCCACGATAAATTCAGGATTCAGTGACAGTGCTCTGGCAATCCCGATCCTCTGTCTTTGCCCGCCGCTGAATTCATGGGGATAACGGCTGCTAAAATCAGGATGAAGCCCAACTGCCTCAAGCAGCTCGTCCACGACGAGAAGCCGCGCTTTATGGGTATTGTAGAGATTGTGAATCTCCATCGGCTCCAAAATAATTTCTCGAACGGTCATGCGCGGGTTAAGTGAAGCATAAGGGTCCTGAAAAATCATCTGCAGTTTGCGGTTGAAGGCAAACTGCTCTTTTTCACTTAGTGCATGAAGATTTGTGCCGCGGTATGTCACGCTTCCTTCTGTCGGCTGATAAAGGCGCATCAGCACTCTCCCCAAGGTTGATTTCCCGCACCCTGATTCCCCGACTAGCCCGAACGTTTCTCCTTCACGAATCTGAAAGGTGACCCCGTCGACGGCTTTGACTGTCCGCTTTTTCCCTGCGTCAAAATGCATTTTTAGTTGGCTGACCTCTAACAAAGGCAGTGGCGTCATTTGTCTCCCTCCTTATTCTGAAAAACAGCGGCGCACCGCACAAAGTTCTTTTTCATAGATTGTCTCTTTTAATGTAAGGATTTCGATTGATTTTCCTGTCTTTGGAGAATGAAGCATTTTCCCGCCGCCTACATACAGACCGACGTGATGAATCGCTCCTTTTCCTTCCTCATAAGCAAAAAACAGCAGGTCACCAGTCTTCATATCATCAAGCGGGACACCCTCCCCCGCCTTAGCCTGATCTCCCGCATCACGGGGGATGCTGTATCCATTCGCCTTAAATATACTGTACATAAATCCGGAGCAATCAAACCCAAACCCGCTGATCCCTCCCCATAGGTAGGGAAGGCCGAGAAAAAAAGCTCCCGTTTGAATGATGTCTTCAGCAGTCCCTTTCTGTTCGCGGACAGGCACTGCATCACTTTGCTTCACAAACCTTTCCCCAAAAACAGTCGAAACCTTAAAATATCCGTTTTCTTCTGCAATGAAGGGGAGAACCGTCAAAAAGCTTAATTCGATCTCCTTTTCCCCATTGCTTCTGTACAAAAAGGCAGCAGGTTTGCTGATCATCACATCGTGTTGTGAATGGATGGGCATAGATTTTTCCAGCTGGTTCTTTCTCATCCAGCCCGGGTATCCGCGCGGATCCTTTCGGGATGGCTGGCTAGGCACGATCACAGAAACCCATTCCCCTTGTTCCGCTGTCACAAGTACCTTTTCGCCAAAGAGAACCTGAGTTTGGATTACATTGTCTGTACATAATCCAAGCCGTTCATCATACGTCATGCGCTCCAGCCAGTCTCTGATCATTACAGTCGGTTGAAGCATGAATTGATCAGACGGACGCGGTGAATCAGGCGCTGTCCAGATGTTGGCCACTGCTGATATGACAGTGTGCATCATTGCTCTTTTTCCCCTTTCAAAAGCGCAGCCCCGGTGATTCCGAGGCCCGGTTTGCCAGGCATCGAAATCGTGCTGCCGCTATATGTTATGCCGCCTTTGAATACATCTGTTTTCAGCATCAGCGGCGCGTCAAAATCAAAGCGTGTGATGTTTCTCTTGCTTGCCGCAAAATGCGCCGCGGCCGTAATGCCCAGCTTCGTTTCGATCATGCTGCCGACCATACACTCCACCCCGCAGGCCTCTGCCATGGCATTAATTTTCTCTGCTCCGCTGATGCCGCCCGCTTTCATCAATTTAATATTGATCAAGTCTGCGCTCCGGGTTTGCAGAACTTCGAATGCCTGCCGCGGTGTAAAAACACTTTCATCAGCCATAATCGGCGTATCTGTTGCATCTGTCACCTTTTTAAGCCCAGCGAGATCATCTTTATGGACAGGCTGCTCGACAAGCTCAATGCCTAGACCCGCATCCTCCATTTTCCGAATGGCAGTTACCGCTTCCTTCGGCCTCCACCCCTGATTAGCGTCTAAACGCAGTTTCACAGCTGATCCGACACGTTTTCTGATTTCCTGGATACGGGCGATATCTGTTGCAATATCATCTTTTCCGACCTTTATTTTCAGCGTTTGAAAGCCTTGTTTGAGATAATTCTCGGCATCAGCTGCCATCTCTTCAGGTGAGTTGACACTGACGGTATAATCTGTTTCCAGCGTATCTCGATATCCGCCAAGCATTTGATAAAGCGGCAGCCCGCACATCTGCGCCCAGCCGTCGTATAGCGCCATTTCTACAGCAGCCTTCGCGCTCATATTTCCTGTAAGAAGATGCTGGATGTCGTGCAGTATGGCCTCACAGCCGGACAGGCTTTTTCCAAGCAATGCCGGTTTTAAAACATTGTGAATGGCACTTTCAATGCTATCCATGCTGTCTCCTGTAATCACTAACGTCGGGGGTGCTTCTCCCCATCCGACTGCACCGCTGTCATAAGTAATCCTTACTATGACTGATTCAGCCGTATACACAGTGCGAAGCGCGGTTTTAAACGGCTTTGTCAGCGGGACAGCGATTCGGCTTGTTTCGATTCGAATGATTTTCATGTCTTCAGCGCCCCTTCTGAAACGCCTGCCTCTATTACGACTGTTTTTTCTGCTGTATTCATAGCAGCTTTCGCACCGATCGGAACGGCAATACTTGGCGAGCAGTGGCCGATTTTAAATCCTCTCAGAGCAGGCCTGCCCGCAGAAATAATATAGTCTTCCAGCACCTGCTCAAGCGAGAGAGACTTCTCTCGCTTCACCGGGACACAATTGTGAAAATCACAAACTAGAATTCCTGCCGCGTCCGTCAGCTTCCCCGCCATTTTCAGCTGATTCAGCATTCGGTCGATTTGATAAGGCTCCTCGTCAATATCTTCAATAAACAGAAGCTTTCCTCTCGTATCAATTTCAAATGGCGTGCCCAGTGTAGACGTCAGCAAAGACAGATTTCCCCCGACAAGCTCGCCTTCCGCTTTTCCAGGAACAAGCGTGGTCAGCGGAGAAAGCTCTTCTGTATAGGTGAATTCCGTCTCCTGGAAGAGCTGCTTATATGACGCTTTTGTCAGCGGGTGAACGTCGTCAAGGCCAATATCCGAGCTGAGCATTGGGCCATGGAAGGTGACAAGACCTGTGTTTTGATGAATGGCAGTATGTAAAAACGTAATATCGCTGTATCCCCAAAAGATTTTAGGGTGTTTGCGGATCAAACTGAAATCAATGCCCGCGGCGATACGTCCTGTCCCAAAACCCCCGCATGCGCACAACACTGCTTTTACCTCCTCGTCTCTGAACATCTCATGGAGATCCGCCAGCCGCTCATCATCCTGTCCCGCTAAATAGCCGTGCTGGTTTTTCAGCGCCTTGCCCAACTTCACCTGAAGACCGAGCTCTTCTAAAAATAAAAGCGCGGTGTCAAGCTTTTTTGGATCCGGCGGACTTGCGGGCGCGATCACTCCGACTGTATCACCCTTTTTCAGCGCTTTCGGCTTGTAATTCAACGAAAACACTCCTTTCATTTGCTCTGCACCCTACGTATACGTGCAAGAAAGAGAAAAAATACCGCTCCTTCGCATAAAGAAGCAGTATTTCCTCAATCACCGCCATCAGTTTTTATCTGCCCATTTTAAATCGATATAGCCGACAGGGTGACGGACAATTCCTTTTACTTGTTCATTTTGCAGGTGAACCTGATTATAAAAATAAACCGGAATGATCGGCGCTTCATTGATGAGCAGCTCTTCAGCTTGATGCATAAGAGAGAACCGTGTTTTTTCATCGGCTTCATTTTTCGCCTGTTTGATCAGCTGATCGTATTCTTTATTGGCCCAGCCTGTGCGGTTCATCGAATTACCCGTTTGAAAGGCTTCCAGAAAACTGATAGGGTCTGCATAATCAGGCAAAAATGAGCTTTGAGAGAATTGGAATTTCAGCGCTTTTTGATCCTCTAAAAATACGTTCCATTCCATATTGGCCAGCTTTACATCGACTCCAAGGCTATTTTTCAATTTTTGCTGAATAGCTTCGGCAATCTTTTTATGCTCCGGCTTTGTGCTGTAAGTAAGCGTGATCGCAGGAAGCTTATTATAGTTTTCTTCCTTCATGCCCTTTTCGAGCAGCTGCTTCGCTTTGCTTTCGTTAGGCTTGATCAAGTCTCCGCCTGCTTCACGGAAATCTTTGCCGTCAGGCTGCGTAAACCCAGGCGATACAAAGGCGCGCGCCAGTTTTTCATTATTTTTCGTGACGTACTTTACAATTTCCTCTTGATCCACAGCCATCGCAAAGGCTTTTCTGATGTTTTCATTTTGGAACGGCTCCATGTTGACATTAAATCGATAGAAATAGAGACCCGCCTGGTCAACAATATTGACGTTATCCTGATCCATCAGCTGGTCGCTTAACTCTGCAGGGACATAAGCGGTATCAAGTTCCCCTGATTGAAACATCTGGTAATCTGTATTTCTGTCACTGACCATCGCCCATTTCACCTTATCAAGCTTCACTGTATCTTTATCCCAATACGTGTCGCTTTTCTCCATTGTGATGCTGTCATCATGCTTCCATTCCGTCAGCTTAAACGGGCCGTTTCCGACAAATGTATCCGCCTCAGCAAACCACTTCGGATTGTCTTTATCGACCTTTTCATTTACCGGAAAATACGCAGGATTGGACACAACGCTCAGAAAATATTTTTGCGGTGCTTCCAGTGTAACTTCAAGGGTTCGATCATCCTTTGCCGTCACCTTCACATCGTCTTTTTTCCCTTTCCCGCTGTTATATGCTTCGCCGCCTTCAATAAAATAACCTAGGAATGCCGATGAAGCGCCTTTTTTCGGATCAAGCATCCGCTTCCACGCGTATTCGAAGTCTCCAGCTGTTACAGGATCTCCGTTTGTCCATTTCGCATTTTCCCGAATCGTAAATGTGTAGGTTTTTTTATCTTTCGAAACAGACCACTTCTCCGCCATTGCCGGCTCAGGCTCATGATCTTTGCCAAGACGCGTAAGCCCCTCCATGATGTTATTTAACGGCTGCCATGACACATTATTAAAGCCGATCGGCGGATCGAATGAAGTCGGTTCATTTTCATTATTTACATACAGCACCTTTTCTCCGCTGGTTTTTGCCTTATCATGACTGCCTTCTTTTCCGGCCTGTTCATTTGCTGTGCATCCCATCAGCGTAAATGAAAGTCCTAATGCAAGACCCATGCCCCATAGCTTTTTCACTCGTTTCATCCTCTTCCCCCTTTTCATGTTCAATCCTTCGCATCTCCTGACAGCATCGCATGCTCTGCTCGTTGATCCTGCAGCCAGCAGTTGACGGTGTGCGAGTCAGATCTGATCGTCTGGCCCGGGTACACCCTGTCACACACAACCATCCTGTTCGGACACCGAGCGGCAAACGGGCAGCCCGGCGGAGGCGAAAATAAATCCGGCGGCGTTCCGTCAATCGGGGTCAGCTCAGCGCCATCTAAATCCAGCCGCGGGACAGAAGCCAGCAGTCCTTTTGTATAAGGGTGCTGCGGCTGATAAAAAATATCTTTTCTCGTGCCGATTTCCGCCATTTTCCCGGCATACATGACTGCGACTCTGTCAGCTACCTGGGCAACGACCCCTAAATCATGTGTAATCAGGATGACAGACACATTCGTTTTTCTCTGAATCTCTTTAAACAGCTCTAAAATCTGTGCCTGAATGGTTACATCCAGGGCGGTGGTCGGTTCATCCGCAATTAAGATATCAGGCTCGCAAATCAGCGCCATCGCAATGACAATCCGCTGTCTCATACCGCCGCTGAATTGGTGGGGATATTGCTTTAGGCGCTCTTCGGGATCTGGAATACCAACCAATGACAGCATGGAAAGCACCTCTTTCCGTGCCGCTTTTTTGCTCATTTTTTTGTGGCGCAATAGCGCTTCCCCCAGCTGGTCGCCGACAGTCAGCGTAGGGTTTAACGCCGTCATCGGGTCTTGAAAAATCATAGAAATGTCGGCTCCCCTGATACCTCTCATTTCTTTGTCAGAGAGACGGCAAAGGTCTTTGTTTTTAAATAGAATGCTGCCGTCTGTCACCTTCGCCGAATAAGGCGGAAGCAGGCCCATGATGCTTTGGGAAGTAACGCTTTTGCCGCAGCCGGATTCGCCGACGATCGCAAAGGTTTCTCCTTGATACAAATCAAAGCTTACCCCTCTGACCGCCTGAACCGTCCCGCCGTAAGTCGTAAAAGACACGTGCAGATTTTGGACTGACAGAACTTTTTCCATACAGCTACCTCCTCAGCTTAGGGTCAAGCGCATCCTGCAATCCGTCCCCCAGCACATTAAACGCGTACATCGTCAGAGATATGAAAAAGGCCGGAAAAAACAGGCGCCACCAATGCCCAGATAAAATCGTAGGCAGGCCGTCATTCGCCATCACGCCCCAACTTGCAAACGGAGCCTGTATGCCGAGGCCGAGAAAGCTTAAAAATGATTCTGCGAATATGGCGGCAGGTACGGTTAATGTCATTTGTACGATGATCGCTCCCATAGTATTCGGCAGCAAATTCTTTCGGATGATGCGAAAGGTTTTCGCGCCAAAGGTTTTCGAGGCGAGTACATATTCATAATTTTTAATCTGAAGCACCTGGCCTCTTACAATTCTCGCCATGCCGACCCACCCGGTCACAGTCAGCGCCACAATAATCGTGCCCAGTCCCGGTCCCATGAGCACCATCAGCAAAATGACAACAAGCAGGTACGGCAGTCCGTACAGCACTTCGATAATCCGCATCATAATGCTGTCAATCCTGCCGCCTTTATAGCCGGCAACACCTCCGTAAATGACACCGATCAAAAAATCAATCAGTGCTGCCATCACGCCGACAAACAACGAGATTCTCGCACCATACCATGTTCGGGTAAACACATCCCGGCCGAGTTCATCGGTGCCGAACCAATGATCGGCTGAGGGCGGAAGATTTTGTTCTGTCAGCGATTGGCGTACGACACTATGGGGCGATAAAAAGGGCCCGATAACTGCCATGACAAAAAGAAATAAAAGAATAAAGAGTCCGGCCATCGCTAATTTATTTTTTTTCAGCCTCCTCCAGGCATCCTGCGTGTATGACAAACTCGGTCGCTTAACCGAATCGGCTTCCCGATTTTTTTCCTGATTCGAGACAAACCACTCATCAGGCACCTGATTGTGCTGTTCTGGCTGGCGTTCATCCGTTTGCACAGGGAGATTCACACGCTTCACCCTTTCTTATGCAGTTTAATGCGCGGGTCTAAGAGACCGTAGGCCAAATCGACCAAAAACAGCATGATAATCAGAATGACGCTGTAAAAAACGGTCGTTCCCATAATCACGGGATAGTCCCGCTGATTAATGCTTTCAACAAAATATTTTCCCATTCCCGGAATGGCAAAGATTTTTTCAATGACAAAGCTTCCTGTTAAGATGCTGGCGACGAGTGTGCCCAGGACGGTAATGACGGGCATGAGTGCATTTCTGAGTGCGTGTTTTACGATAATTTTGAACGGAGAAAGCCCTTTTGCTTTTGCTGTGCGGATATAATCCTGTGTCAGAACTTCGACCATGCTCGACCGTGTCAGCCTGGCAATGATCGCCATTGGCCCTACAGCAAGCGCTGCGGTCGGAAGCACCATATGAATCGGGCTCGTCCATGTCGCAGCGGGAAATAGTTTGAGATTGACAGCAAATTGCTGAATGAGCAATGTTGCCAGAATAAAATTCGGGATGGAGATGCCGAGTACTGCAAGACTCATCGCGGCGTAGTCCAAAAAGCCATTGCGGCGGAGTGCAGCGATTACGCCCAGCACCAGCCCAGAAATCACAGCAATGACAATCGCTGTCATCCCAAGCTCAAAGGAAACGGGAAATCCGCGTTCCAGCATATCATTTACGCTGTCCGACGGTTTTTTTATTGAAGGTCCGAAATCGAATGTAATGATGGATTTTAAGTAGAAAATGTATTGGAAAATGAGAGGATCGTCTAAGTGATAGTAGGCTTCGAGATTTTTTTGAACGGCTTCATTTGTGCCTCTCTCCTCGTTAAAAGGAGATCCGGGAATGACCTTCATGAGAACAAAAGTCAGGGTGGTAATCACCAAAATCGTAGCTGCCATTGCCCAAAAACGCTTTATCATGTATCGCGCCAAAGCCTAAAACACCCCTTTAGCAGAATGATGTCCGCATCGCAAGCTCAGTCATGACAAGCATCGCCTGATAGGCTTCAAGCATGTCCTTCGCCTGAAATTGAACGGTTGTAGTTCCCGTCTTGATTTCCGTTCCCGGCATCAGATTCGCCCATTCTGCTTGGCCATAATTGGCGAATTCAATGCTCAGAACTGGCCTGTCAGGCGGGGTGAGCGGCTTGACTTTGTCCTTGTTTTGCAGGGCAAACGCAGTTTTTTCTGTCAACAGCCGTCCGGCTTTCGCAGGGGACAAGCACTTCACTGCGGATCTTGAAATGGTTTGTTTGACTGCGGCTGTCGTCACGTTCGGGATAAGCTCTTCCGCTTCCTTCGCCGCCCGGTCATCCCCGGCTACCATTAATACCGGGACATCATAATAACCGGCAACGTATGCATTTAATCCAAGCTCACCGACAGGCCGATCGTTTATGTAAAAATGACGGACGCCGAAAATCATGCTGTGTGACATGACACCGGGAGTCGAGGCTCTCGCATGATAACCGAGAAACAAAGCGCCTGTAAACGTATCATCCAGTCCCTCCACCATTGAAAATGGTTTGACGTCACCAGAAATCAAGTCTGCTTCAGGGTGAAGCTTTTCAACCATCAGATTATTCATCTTCGAATGACTGTCATTGACAAGCACCTCGGTACACCCGCTGTTAAATGCTTCAGCAATACAGTAGTTTGCTTCTTCAGTCATGATAAGCCGTCCGCGTTCATAATTCCGCTTGCCGGAATCCACAAAGGTATCGTCCGGAAGACCCGAAATACCTTCCATATCTACTGACATGTACAATTTCATAACGCTCCTCCTTTTTTACTAAATTATGAATATTCTAACAGATTATATTAAAAAAAGAGGAAAAATGCAATATAACTGGGGAAAATCTCAACCACTCAGTGATAAAAAAAGAATCCTCTTTCAAGGATTCATGTCTGTTTACCAACCTGTTCTGTAAGCAGTTCATATTTTTTCAGGGTTCTTTCAAACACCTCATCAAAAACGTCCGGCACAGAGGCGCGTATCACCTCAGCTCCCTCTCCCGTTATTCCGCCTTTGGTTGCAACACGTTCCAGCGTCTCCTCGAAAGACATATTTTTTTCGATCAGCAGCTTGCCAGTTCCGTATAGCGAATGAATCAGAAAATCAAAGGCTTCTTCTTTGGACAGGCTGCTGTTTCTGACGGCAGACAGTGCCAGCTCTTCGAAGATTGCCGCTATGAATCCCGGTGCCGAGCTCGTTAAATTGCTGGCCGCATCTAAATTCGATTCTTTGATTTCTCGTACACGGCTGAAAACCGATAACAATTCATTCAGACGTTCTTTTTTCTCTGCAGCCAGTGCTTCACTGTGAACGACAAGTGAGATTCCAGCTTCTGCTTCGGACGTAATGGCAGGAATAACACGTGATATACCGGCTTCTGCTTCGGACGTAATGGCAGGAATAACACGTGATATACCGGCTTCTGTTTCTGCCTCCAAAAGACGCAGCGGCACACCGGCAGCTATGGATACGATATGAGTATTTCTGTTCACATACGGGTGCAGACGGCGCATTGTTTCGAAGACATGGAGCGGCGGGACGCATATCAAAATCAATTGGCACGTATTTGCCCAATTCTCCAGCGGATCAGCCGATACGTTTGGATAATCTGACAGGAGTGCCCGCTGCCGCTCCCCCTTCGTTCTCGTCTCAATAAATAGCTCATTCTCTTTTATTTGTTCATGTTTCAACAGCTGTCTGGCGATCATATCCGCCATGCTGCCATATCCAATCAATCCAATCTGTTCCATCGACTCAGTCCTTTCATATACAATATGAAGTGTACCGTTTTCCGCACTTTTTCACAATTTCCCATAATCTTTTCATTTTTATCCCACAGTTTTTGTTTATGATAAACTCAAGTCATAAACCTATCAATATAAATAGACATGTGAAAATAGAGAAACGGAGTGAACATGATGGATAACTATCGTGATGAAAACAGAACGAAAGGTAATGAGAATGAGGTCTTTTTAACGAAAGAGAACGATCAGAGCACCTCCTACTCGGCCCGCAATGTCATTCATGATCAGGAGAAGAAAAAACGAGGATTCGGATGGTTCAGACCGTTGCTTGGCGGAGTGATCGGCGGCAGTCTTGCCCTTGGCATTTACACGTTTACACCGCTTGGCGACCATGATTCTCAGGACACTGCAAAACAATCATCCAGCCAGCAGCAAACGCAATCTGTTACAGCAACAAGCACCTCCTCTGAATCTAAAAAAAGCTCATCAAGCTCAAGCAGCTCATCTGCATTCAAGAGCGAGGACTCTTCTAAAATCTCAGATATGGTAGAAGACCTTTCACCAGCGATTGTCGGTATTACAAATCTTCAGGCACAATCAAACAGCTCTTTGTTCGGCTCTAGTTCTTCTGATTCCAGCGAAGATACAGAAAGCGGTTCAGGGTCAGGTGTCATTTTCAAAAAAGAGAATGGCAAGGCTTATATCATTACAAATAACCACGTCGTAGAAGGGGCATCATCACTGAAGGTATCTTTATATGACGGCACTGAGGTTACTGCAAAGCTGGTAGGCAGTGACTCGTTAACTGATTTAGCCGTCCTCCAAATCAGTGATGACCACGTCACAAAAGTGGCAAACTTCGGTGATTCATCTGATCTCAGAACAGGCGAGACCGTTATTGCGATTGGGGATCCGCTTGGAAAAGATCTGTCCCGCACAGTAACACAAGGAATTGTTAGCGGCGTGGACAGAACGGTTTCAATGTCTACATCAGCCGGCGAAACGAGCATTAACGTCATTCAGACAGACGCAGCAATTAATCCAGGTAACAGCGGCGGTCCTTTGTTAAATACAGACGGCAAAATTGTCGGCATTAACAGTATGAAAATCAGTGAGGATGATGTTGAGGGTATCGGATTTGCCATTCCAAGCAATGACGTAAAACCGATTGCTGAAGAACTGCTTTCTAAAGGACAAATTGAACGTCCATATATCGGTGTCAGCATGCTTGATTTAGAACAAGTGCCGCAAAATTACCAAGAAGGCACACTCGGCCTGTTCGGCAGCCAGCTGAATAAAGGTGTTTACATCCGTGAGGTCGCTTCAGGCTCTCCTGCTGAAAAGGCCGGATTAAAAGCGGAGGATATTATCATCGGCCTAAAAGGTAAAGAAATTGATACAGGCAGTGAATTGCGCAATATCTTATATAAAGACGCAAAGATCGGTGATACCGTTGAAGTGAAAATTCTCCGAAACGGCAAAGAAATGACGAAAAAAATTAAACTTGATCAAAAAGAAGAGAAAACTTCGTAAGACATAACGCCTCAGGCCGCAAAAGCGGTCTGAGGCTTTTTATTAGATAAAAGACCTAATTGCTCTATGAAACTTTCTGACGAGATATCCGTATATCATACAGATTGACATCATTCTCATCAGATACTAGAAACATCGTTTGCTAGGAGGCATGAACATGAAAACCGTGGGACTGAGTATGATCTGCGCAGGATTGGCTTTTCTTTTGCTGAGCTTTCTTCTCTCTGAATCGACGTTGACGTGGGGAATTGTATTGGGTACCAGTATTCTATTAAACATAACTGGTACGGCTCTAATCATGCGTTTCTTAAAAGCCCCCAATCTAACAGCTGACATGCAGCAAAGCCGATGACGAAATCTTTAAGTTTTGCTGTTTTTATTTCAGCATGACTGAACCGCAGTACAAGCTCACAATATCTTCTTTACCCAATCTCCATATATCTATCAGCATCTTTTGCTTTAGATCGGGCTCAGAGCATAAAAACCCCCTGTCCGTTACGGACAGGGGGTTTGAGGTTATGACATATGCTGGTCTCTAAAGAGTCTTTTATTTTCAATTCCATACGATTTTTGGACGATGTAAAGCGGCCTGTCTTTGGCTTCATCGTAGATTCTGCCGATATATTCGCCGATCACGCCCAAAATCAGAAGGACAATGCCGCTGAACAGGAGCTGGATCACAATAAGTGATGACCAGCCGGTAATCGTGCTGTCTGTGAATAGCTTCAGATACAGCACGATAAACATATACAGAAATCCAGCACCTGACATTAAAATCCCCGCATAGCTTGCCAGCTTCAGCGGTTTATGTGAAAATGTCGTGATGCCGTCCATTGACAGCTTCAGCATTTTCTTGAGCGGGTACTTTGTTTCTCCGGCAAGCCTTTCATCACGTACATACTCGACCGCTGTCTGTTTAAAGCCCACCCAGCTGACTAGCCCTCTGACAAATGGATTTTTTTCTTTTAATCTCTTCATTTCATCACAGACTTTTCTGTCCATGAGGCGAAAATCCCCCGTATCAATCGGGATATCAATATCTGTCATACCGCTGAGAAGCCGGTAAAACATAGCCGCGGTTTGTTTTTTGAAAAAGGTTTCCCCTTTTCGTTTAGTCCGCACGGCGTACACGACCTCATAGCCTTCCTTCCACTTTTCAATCATATCTAAAATCAGTTCAGGAGGGTCCTGCAAATCGGCGTCAATGACGACGATTGCATTCCCCTGTGCATAATCCATACCCGCTGTAATGGCGATCTGGTGTCCAAAATTCCTTGAAAAATCAATAATTTTCACTCTCGGATCGATCAGGCTGTGCTCTCTTAAAATCTCAATACTGCGGTCTTTGCTGCCATCGTTGACAAAAAGCAGCTCGTAGTTTTCCTTCGTTTGATCCATGACCTCTTTTAAGCGCTGATAGGTTTCATGAATGACAAGCTCTTCATTATACACAGGTACAACAATTGAATATTGAATATGTCTGCTCATGTTTTTGCCTCCTATTCATCAGCATGTAGTTCGTATAATGTTGCTGACTGATTCATTCCGCCAGGTCCGCCCATTTTTCCGTTTTTACCTGAAGCCTTGCTGCTTGATGTATCAGTTGAATCAGTATTTTCTGTTTTTTGATCAGAACTTGATTGCCATTTTTCTGATGCTACTTCTTTTCCATTTTTCTCAACCCATTCAACAATGTCATTATTTCCGCCTCTTCCCATTCCAGAAGCCAAGAAGTATTTCACTTTTCCTTCTTTTACAAGCTTTTTGAATTGAGTCAGCGTGATAGCCGGGTCAGAACCGCTGAATCCGCCAATAGCCATGACAGCTTTTTTCGTTTTAATGATATATGGTGCCGCTGTGTTCGAATCGGTTGTGGCGAATAGGTATTCAGCTCCGGAGTTATTCTCCTCTAGATATTTGATCAGTTTTTCATTTACAGTCGCATCAGACATTCCCATGCCTTTTCCGCTCATTGATGCGAGCTGAGGGCCTGTTTCAGGCAGTGAGCTGTTGCCTCCGTACAGAAGCGGTGTACTTGCCCAATAAATCGGCATCACCAGCAATGCGAGGAGAGCTGCAAGTGAAATATAATAACTGAACGGTTTTTGGCGCTGTTTAAACAGCAGCAAAGCAATCGCTGACAACACGCCGATAACACCTACACCGATGCTCCAGCCTGCACCGATTTGATCGTTGTAGTTTCTGAGAATAAACAATTCAAATCCAGTTGTCGCAATAATTGCTCCCGGCAAAAGCCATGCTTTCCAGCCTGTCTGATTGCGATACAGATGAACAAGAGCAACCCATCCCGCACCGACAAGAGCCGCAATCGGCGGTGCCAGCATGATGAGATAATAATGATGGAAAAATTCTGCGACACTGAAGAATCCGGCAATCGGTACAAGCCACGCAACCCAGAACACCGTTTCCTTCTGCTCTACAGATAATCTTCTTCTTTCTCTCGCGCCTGCGATCAGTAAGCCTGCGATTCCAAATATCGCAAATGGCAGAAGCCAGCTGATTTGATCAGATAACTCTTGTTGGAAAAGCCGCAGTGGACCAGGTGTTCCCGTTCCAAACATCCCTGAACCTGATTGCATTTTCGAACCGGTTCCTGTACCGCCTTTCCCTCCGTCTCCGCCGGGTCCGCCTTGGCCGCCATCTCCGCCGCTTGGAGGGCCTCCTTGACCGCCGCTTGGCATTTGGCCATTGGATGGAGGTACCGTCATATTGCCATTTGAGGATTTACCATCGCTTGATGAGCTGCTGCCTGATGACTGATTAGGCGGTGCTTGAGTGTTATCAGAAGAAGACATTTCTTTTGAAGCGTCTTTGTTTGGCGCACCCTGGCCGCCGCCGGAATTTTGGCCTGTCAGCCGCTGAATCCCGTTATATCCGAAAGCCAATTCCAAAACAGAGTTGGTCTGGCTGCTTCCGATATAAGGCCGCTTGCTTGCAGGGATATTGTCGACAATGAGCGGCCACGATAACGAAACGGCTGCTAATACGGCTAACGCACTGACCAGCGAAATGATTTTTTTCTTCACCACGGCATTTGCCGCAATCAAATAGAACAATAGGAAGGCCGGTAAAATCATGTAAGCCTGCAGCATTTTTGTATTGAAACCTACTCCAACAACGAAAAACGCCGCTAACAGCCAGATCAGCTTCCCTGTTCTGATCGCTTTAAAGAGAAGCCATGTAGCAAGCAATAAGAAAAATACCAGTAATGCATCAACATTGTTTGTACGTGCTACAGCTACAGCTATCGGCGTACATGCCATAACAAATGAGGCAATACGCGCCGCCGTTTTTCCGAATGTCGGCTTTATCAGCAAGTACATAAGAAGGACTGAACCTACACCCGCCAATGCCTGAGGCAGAATGACGCTCCACCCGTGCATACCGAATATCAGTGCGCTGATCGTTTGGATTTGGTATGTAACAGGCGGTTTATCCACTGTTATAAAGCCGGCAGCATCGAACGAAGCATAAAAGAAATTATGAAAGCTTTGCATCATACTTGTAACTGCCGCGGTGTAATAAGGATTCACCGTGTCGTCCTTCCAAATGTTATAGATATTTAAGAATGCAGATGCGAGCAAAATGAGGAGGAGGACGATATCCAGCTCGCGTTTTTTCTTTTCCACTTATTTTTCACTCCTTTTTGTCTAACTTTGAAATAGTGTAACAAGCAAATATGAATAAACTATTAATAAACAAAGACAATATTTTTGCCGAGGCCATTTCATGCCAATCATCCTATATACAGCTGGTTTCAAGCCCTTTCTCCAAATCGTAATCGGCGATGCGTTTTCCCAAAATAAAAAAGCCTTCCGGCACGCCGGAAGGCAAATGAATCACAATTTACTGGATCGGTTTCAATTTTGCTTCAATTTCAGCTCTTCGATGCTCAAGATACGGCGGAAGAGCGATCGTTTGGCCAAGCTCATCAAGATTTTCATCTACCATAAAGCCCGGTCCGTCTGTTGATAACTCGAACAATATGCCGTTCGGTTCTCTGAAATACAGCGCCTTGAAATAGTAGCGCTCCACAATGCCGGAATTGCTAAAGCCTTCCCGGCTGATGATCCGGTGCCACCCGGCAAGTTCTTCTTCATCTCTTACCCGAAATGCGACGTGGTGGACACTTCCTTTGCCTTGACGCTCGCGCGGAAGATCGTTTCTTTCTATTAAATGGATTTCCGTTGCAGCACCGCCTTCTCCTGATTCCAAAATAACGGCGGTTCCTTGCCCTTCGACTGGTTCACGGCTGATTTCTGTAAATCCAAGAATATTCGTCAATACGTGTAAGGTTGGTTCAGCATATGGCACAGTCAGTTCAACCGGCCCTAACCCGCGAAACGAAAATTCTTCCGGTATGCCGCTCTGTTTAACAGGCAGGCCATATCCTTTTCCTTCCTCATCAGCAGTCAGCACAAGTCGCTGCCCTTCATGATCTTGAAATGCCAATATGTCACGTCCGGCTCTTTTGGAGATGCCGCTGTTCGTTACTTGCTGTTCTTCAAAACGTTCTTTCCAGTAATGCAGGGCTTCTGTGCTTGGAACGCGCAATCCAATAGAAGAAATACTGTTTGTTCCCGCATGAAACGGTGCAATGCGGGGAATCTCGAAAAACGTCAGCTCAGTTCCCGGGTTTGCCACTTCATCTCCGTAGAAAAGATGGTACATTGTCGGTTCATCCTGATTGACGGATTTTTTGACGAGCTTTAATCCTAATACTTTCTTATAGAAATCCAAGTTTTTTTGTGCGTCAGCCGTTAATGCCGATACGTGGTGAATGCCGTTAACTTTCATATGCTGTCCCTCCAGGTTATTTTATCTCGATTTCGAGATATTATATCATAGTTGTATATTTATTGTTCTAATAACAAAGTATTTTATTCGCATGAGAAAGTCAACATATCAGCTTCACCCGAAGGTTCGTTCATTTTCTGAATTCTCATCTCCCCTCTGTACCGGATAAAATCCTAATACAGAAAACACGAACTTTAGAAATAAAAAACATTAAGTTTATTCGTTTATAGATTGTTAAAACAGGTGTTTCCACAGTTTTATCTGCTGTACACAAAGCAAATTTCGAAAATCAGAAAATTTATTTTATTTCACTTTTCTAAAATAGGGTTTACAATATGAAAAAATAGATTCTTCAACATGAAGCTTCAACATCATAGGAGGTTAAGGACATGCATACTGAAGACAACGGTTTGAAAAAAGAGATAGGCCTCTTGTTTGCCCTTACTCTTGTCATCGGAACCATTATCGGTTCTGGTGTTTTTATGAAGCCCGGCGCTGTGCTTGCTTATTCAGGTGATTCAAAAACGGCGCTATTCGCCTGGCTGTTAGGCGGTATTTTAACACTGGCGGGCGGTTTGACAATCGCGGAAATCGGAACGCAGATTCCAAAAACCGGCGGTCTTTATACGTACCTTGAAGAAGTGTACGGCGAGTTTTGGGGATTTTTGTGCGGCTGGGTGCAGATTATCATTTACGGCCCGGCGATTATTGGCGCGCTGGGTTTATATTTTGGATCTTTAATGGCCAATCTTTTCGGCTGGGGATCTGGACTATCAAAAGTCATTGGAATTATAGCAGTTCTCTTTTTATGCGTCATTAATATTATCGGTACAAAATACGGCGGTTTTGTCCAAACGCTGACAACGATCGGAAAACTGATTCCGATTGCCTGCATCATCATCTTCGGCCTTTGGAAAGGCGATCAGCACATCTTCACAGCAGTAAACGAAAGCATTTCCGATATGAACTTCGGGGCGGCTATTTTAGCTACGTTGTTTGCTTATGACGGATGGATTCTCCTAGCCGCTCTCGGCGGAGAAATGAAAAATCCCGAAAAGCTGCTGCCACGCGCTATGACGGGCGGATTATTAATTGTAACGGCGATCTATATTTTCATTAATTTTGCATTGCTTCACATCCTGTCAGCGAACGAAATTGTCACGCTTGGTGAAAATGCGACAAGCACCGCTGCAACCATGCTGTTCGGTTCAATTGGCGGAAAGCTGATCAGTGTCGGGATTATCGTCAGCATCTTTGGGTGCTTAAATGGAAAAGTGCTTTCTTTCCCGCGTGTTTCATTTGCAATGGCGGAACGCAAACAGCTTCCATTTGCTGAAAAACTGTCACATGTACACCCGTCGTTCCGCACACCATGGATTGCAATTTCTTTTCAAATTGCTTTGGCTTTGATTATGATGCTGATCAGCAACCCTGATAAGCTCTCAGAAATCTCCATTTTCATGATCTACATTTTTTATGTGATGGCCTTTTTTGCAGTGTTTATTCTCCGCAAGCGAGCAAAGGGAGAAAAGCGCGCCTACAGTGTTCCGCTTTATCCATTTATGCCAATTCTGGCAATCGCGGGCTCCTTCTTTGTGTTAGGCAGCACACTCATTACAGATACAATGAGCTGCGGATTATCCATCCTCATCGGCCTTGCCGGACTGCCTGTTTATTACGGGATGAAAAAACGAAAAGCAAGCTGATAAAACGGTTCCCTTGTTTAGGGAACCGTTTTTTGGTGAAACAGAAGATAAAAGTTGACAGGAAAAACACAACTTTTGATATACTTTTTACGTTAAGCAGAAAGTTTTTGCAAACTTGGGTCGTTTTTTAAAAGCGAAGTAGGTCAAAATAAGGAGACACGATTTATCGAAAAAGTCAAGATGCGTTTTTTTCGACTTTACCTGTTTTTTTTCGACAAAAGGCTATATAATAATTTGATGTGTGCATTGTTCATTCAAACTATGGAGGGTTTTTAATGATAAGAAGAAAAAAAGATAAGTTCTCACTCCTTTTAACAGAAATTGCAAAGAACATAGACGAAACTGCAGAATATTTTGTGAATTTTAAGGTCACTAACCAAACGACTCTTAAAGAATTTGCAGATACGTTAAAGGAATATGAAACAAAAGGTGACAATCATGTTCATGTCATGATTAAAGAGCTTAACAAAGCGTTCATCACTCCTATTGAGCGCGAAGATATCCTTCAGCTGACAAACAGCTTGGATGATGTGCTTGACGGAATCGAACATTTCTCTGCCATGATGGAGATTTTCTCAATTACTTCATCAGACGAGCATATCGATAAATTCAGCGGATACATCAGAGAATGTGCGAAAGAGATTTTGATTACGATCGAGCTGCTGGCAGAAAATCGCTTAAAGGATATTCAGCCTCACGCAATCAAAATTAAAGAGTATGAGCACAGCTGTGACAACTTGCACAGAAAATCATTAAAGAATCTTTTCGGAAATGAAACAGATCCAATCAAAGTCATTCAATATCGTGAAATATACGAAACGCTTGAAGAAATCGCCGACTCTTGTCAAAGTGTTGCCAATAATCTTGAAACCATCATTATGAAAAACGCGTAACGAGGGGTAAAAATGGATATTCTATTAATATTAACGATACTAATAGTCATTTGTGCTCTGGCGTTTGATTTCATCAACGGGTTTCATGATACGGCGAACGCAATTGCGACTTCGGTATCGACAAAAGCGCTAAAACCGCGCCATGCCATAATAATGGCGGCTGTGATGAACTTTATCGGAGCAATGACATTCACAGGTGTTGCCAAAACCATTACAAAAGACATTGTGGATCCTTATACGCTGGAAAATGGCTCTGTCGTGATTTTGGCTGCGTTAATCGCTGCGATTGCCTGGAACCTGATCACATGGTACTACGGTATTCCAAGCAGCTCATCCCATGCCATCATCGGGGCAATTGCCGGTGCGGCAGTAGCGGCAGCCGGATTTGCTTCATTAAATTATAAAGGTTTCATTAAAATCATTGAAGCACTGATCCTTTCACCGATTCTTGCTTTTGTCGTTGGGTATATTTTATACACCATCGTCAAGCTGATATTCAAAGACAGCAACTTGGCGAAAACGAACAAGCAATTCCGCAGAGTGCAGATTGTAACAGCTGCCCTGCAATCGTATACACACGGCACAAATGATGCGCAAAAAGCAATGGGTATTATCACAATGGCTCTCATCACAGCAAATTTACATACTTCTGCTAATGATATCCCAACCTGGGTGCAATTCGCCTGCGCAACAGCCATGGGTCTCGGAACATCAATCGGCGGCTGGAAAATCATCAAAACCGTTGGCGGAAAGATCATGAAAATCCGCCCGGTAAACGGTGTTTCCGCTGACTTAACCGGAGCAGCCATTATTTTCGGCGCCACGTTTATTCATTTGCCGGTCAGTACAACCCACGTCATTTCTTCATCAATTCTTGGCGTCGGTGCGTCACACCGGGTAAAAGGCGTAAACTGGGGTACGGCCAAGCGAATGCTCATTACATGGGTCATCACGCTTCCGATTTCAGCGACACTTGGTGCCATCGCCTACTTTATTTTAAATATGATATTTTAATGTCACACCGCTTCTGTCAAAGGAGCGGTTTTTTTGATGGAACAGGAAAACCATCCGGATCTCTCGAATACAATAAGCAGAACCTATTTCAGATGTGAGGGATTCGAATATGGTTTTATTCTTTCAGATCATGGTCTGGTGCATCGTGGCCGGACTGGGGTTATACGTGTATGCCACGTGGCGTTTCGAAGCGAAGGTCAAAGAAAAAATGTCCGCCATCCGGAAAACATGGTATTTGCTGTTCGTTCTGGGCGCTATGGTATACTGGACATATGAGCCCACTTCCCTATTTACCCACTGGGAACGGTATCTCATTGTCGCAGTCAGTTTTGCTTTGATTGATGCTTTCATTTTCTTAAGTGCATACGTCAAAAAACTGGCCGGCAGCGAGCTTGAAACAGACACAAGGGAAATTCTTGAAGAAAACAACGAAATGCTCCACATGTACCTCAATCGGCTGAAAACATACCAATACCTATTGAAAAACGAACCGATCCATGTTTATTATGGAAGTATAGATGCTTATGCTGAAGGTATTGATAAGCTGCTGAAAACCTATGCTGATAAAATGAACTTAACGGCTTCTCTTTGCCACTATTCGACACAGGCTGATAAAGACCGGTTAACCGAGCATATGGATGATCCGGCAGATGTACAAACACGGCTCGATCGAAAGGATGTTTATTACGACCAATACGGAAAAGTGGTTCTCATCCCTTTTACCATCGAGACACAGAACTATGTCATCAAGCTGACGTCTGACAGCATTGTCACGGAATTTGATTATTTGCTATTTACGTCATTAACGAGCATATATGATTTGGTGCTGCCAATTGAGGAGGAAGGTGAAGGATAATGGAACGTGCGTTTCAAAACAGATGCGAGCCCAGAGCGGCGAAGCCGTTTAAAATCCTGAAAAAACGTTCAACCACCAGTGTCGCAAGCTATCAAGTCAGTCCGCATACAGCAAGAATCTTCAAAGAAAACGAACGGCTGATTGACGAGTATAAACGAAAAAAAGCATGATCACACTAAAAGGACAAGGGAAAACAGCTCTTGTCCTTATTCCTTTTCTTAAAGGGTTACATATAATAAATACAAACAGAGGATAATGTCAGGTGATACAGTGAAAAAATTGGTGAGGCGTGTGAAGTTTGTTGATTACGGAAGGTTTGGGCTTTCCGGGTACTCGCTTCGGGTGAGGGAGCGCAGTGCTGGAATTATTAAAAAGTTGAAGAAGAAAAAATAAATCCCGGAGCGCTCCGGGATTTTTATGGTCTTTGATCAGCTTAATTGCGCTGCGATCTTCTCTTTCGTCGCAGGCCCGTAGATACCGTCAGCAGTTAGACCGTTAACAGACTGAAAACGGGCAACTGCGTCAGCTGTTTTCGGTCCGTAAACGCCGTCAATTCCGTTGTTAACAGCGCCTTTATCAGGGTAAAAATACAGAGCCGCAAGTGCTCGTTGCACCTGAAAGACGTGTTCTCCTGAGGTATAAGGTGTTGTCAATTGAATGATACCATCAGGGAGCGGATAGAGCTCGGGTTCTTCAGTGGATGATGGAGCACTTACAATTAATACTTGACCAACGCGAATAAGATTCGGGTCTTCGATATTGTTCCACTCTTGCAGCTGAGCAACCGTAACACCAAATGCTCTCGCTATAGATGTAAGTGTGTCGCCCTGTTTCACGACGTAAGTTTGGCTGCCGCCTCCCCCAATTCCTGCTTTGAACGAATCCCACGTATCTAACAATTTTCGCGGACATTCCTTCCCTGACCAATACTTATGAGGGACGACATTGGCGAGACTGATATTTTGTTCAGCCATTAATGTTTTGATAAGCCACTGGGCATTTGCTGTTGCTTTTGCAAAATCTCCATCAGCATTTTCGCAAATTTCAATTCCGATAGAAGCCCGGTTGCCGCTGCCATTTCCGTCTCCCGCATGCCAGCCGTTTTCATTCAAAGGCAGATGCTGATAAATTTCTGTATCATCAACTGTAAAATGCCAGCTTGTCGTCGTATCAGGATTTTTCAAATAGCGGGCATGGGCCGCAGCATCTGCCCCTACTGCGGTATTCGCTGTATTGTGCACCGTAATGTAAAGCGGCGTCATTGCGTAGCCTGGACGGTTATTTGCGCCAACCGGAATAAAGTCTTGGATAATGTTAACCATTTTCATCTCTCCTTATTTCGTCAGATTATTGTCTCTTAACAAGTCACGCTGTTTTTTCCCTTTTTCTGTTACATAGTTGTTTTTAAACCAAGCGGCAAGTGTCGTTCCAATTGTAAAGGCAATGGAACCGGCTGAATAAAGAGCGTCAGCGAGCTGATTGACCTGCTCCTCCTGAATGTCCAATGGTGATTTGCCGAGCATCAGCATGGTCTGGTTGATTAAAGCAATTAAAAGAAGCACCGTCCTGATGACCGTGCCCTTGTCAAACGTGTTCATGAAAATCCCCCTTTAATGCTGCAGCAGGCTGTACATAATGGCGATGGCTCCGCCAATGATGCCTGTAGACACTGCTGTAATGATGGCACCTGTGATGGTGCGTTTAATCCACGTGGTGTTTTCTTCAATTTTGTTTAATTTTTCGTTCAGCGTCATGATTTGCTGGTCTTGCCGGTCAGACACGCGTTCTAATGCAGAAACCCTCTGCTCAAGTGCTTTGTGCTCGCCTTTCATGTCTGCTAAGTCCTGCTGAAACACATTCACATCTGCCTCTTGCTGCATTATTCACTCCTCCTTCACATGCAGATCACCTCCCTTCCGAGGGCCGAGACTGTTATGAAACCGCGGTCCCTTTTACCGAAAGAGTACCGCCGGTGATACTGATAATCTCCATGATGATCTCCTTAAACCCTTTAATATCAAAGGCCCATGCCTCAGCTTTTCCTAATGTACTGGAGGCAGTGGTAGCATCATCAGTTTTCACGCCTCTGATCGGAAGTTTCTGTCCTGACACCGATTTGCCCCAAAATTTGACTTCGCTCATTTCTGCTGTGCCGTAGACTTCAACGAGTAAATGCGCGGCACCGTCAACAGGTAAAGCAGCCCCCTCGCCGGCGGACTCTGCATTTTCATGAAAGACAAAGTCAAATGTTTTGCGAACCTCGACTTTCAGCCGTCCATCGTGTGTTTGATTCTCCGCAAAGTCAATCTGTAAAGGCATTTTTCCATTGACACGCACATCCATCTCACCCGCACCGACTGATTGGTATAATACAAACTCAGATTGCTGAAGATTCCCGTTCACATAGCGGAAACGGTAATAGCGTTTAGAAAGATATACCCAGTCCGTCGCTGTCAGGACACCTGCTGCGACATTAACTGCTGCTGTCGTTGTCCAAACATTGTTGTTGTCGCTTTCTTCTATAAAGAGCGTACCTTCACGATCCGCATACGCCCAGCCCTTCACTTTCGAAATCAGAACTGCGCCAAGCCTGTCCTGCCCGAGCTGACTGTATGCCTCAGTAGCCTTTAAAGCAGCATTTGTTAAAATCTCCGCTACGCCTGACAAATTCGAAACAGGTGTCACAAAATCATTTTTTCCTCCTCGATAGGGCTTTACAGCGCCGGCTTTTCCAGTCCTATCGAGAGGAAATTCATATTGATACTTCACCATCTTCATCCTCCTTTGATCTAAAAACAGGCAAAATAAAAAAGCCTTACTACATGGCTTTACCGGTAATTTCTTTATACTGGTCAGCTGTGATCAGCTTTTTGTTCACACCCTCTGCCAGATCCTCAATTGAACAGTCTTTATATGCTAATGCTTGTTTTACCATATCTGCTGTCGCCCACTCATAATAGAGGGCAAGCACCCAATAATTCATTCGGCAAGATCTCCTTTCAAGGAAAGTAATGATAGCTTTATATCTGACAACTCGTTACCTAATGTTTTGTTCAATTCTTCAAGCTGCTTGCGTGCCAGCTTTTCTTGTGACAATTCTTGAGCGAGAAGCTCCACCTGATCAGGCGGCTCATACGGCGGATTTTTTTGCAGCTCTTCCCACCAGGATTCGAGTTCTTTTTGGGTTGGGATTGGGGCGCGCAGGTTCCACTCGGCTATATAAGACCCTTCCCCGTCATTTTGAACGATAAAATCTCTTGTTGGGTCTGCACTGGGGTATTTAAACATGATTGCTTCTGCGATCATCATTTTGCCTCCTATCTTATACTGTAGGATAGTTAAGTCCTCCAAGTTCTTGGACGTCTATATAGTTGTATAGCTCGTTAAAATCGGATACACCTCTTCTATCATCACCGCTATAATTGCAATAACAATAGATCTCTATATAGTCACCTTTGTTCATAGGAACGGTTACATTACCATTTAATCCAAGGTACATTTCATTTTGCTTATCAACAAAGTCCCCTCTCTTATGGTCAATTGGTTTATACAATGATCCATTTAGATAGAGTTTCAGATGAAAATTGATGTAAGCCGGTGTATTTATCATATACAGCCCAACTCCCACTAAAAACATTCCATCATTAGGGGCAACGAATCTACTATTATTTGTGTCAAAAGCATTATGACTATCTTTTATTTTGCGTTTAAACTGAATTTTTGTATGGTTAGCTTTATTTAAATATTGTATGCTGTTAGCCCGAATATTGGCATGTGCAAATCCTGAAATTTTCTGCCAAGCCGTCCATCCTGAATCCGCCCACCAATGGCGGATCCAAGAACCTGTGTTAGTAAAATAGGAGCTAGATTCATTTCCAGTTCCATAAAAGTATTGAGAAAATCTATAATTACTGTGTTTTTCATTTTTTACAATTCCATAGGTAAGCGGGTATCCTGTTGTATTATTTGCTCCTATATCCATAAAAGTCAGCCCAGCTGGATACTCATTGCCGCTTGTTCTAGCGTCTTGAATTGCATTGGATCCTGTAAGAACTGTTAATTTATTATTCGTATAATTAGAGTCAACATAGTTTTTAGCATCAGCTAAGGCTTTATCTGCTTTAGCCTGAGCACTGGTTTCAGTTTCAACCTTATTCCATCCTTGCCATGCAACAGTACTTCCATCATAATAATTCGTAAAAACGTTGTTTCTGTAATCGGTAGCTAAGACCCAACCAAACATACCTTTCCCCTCAGTTGATTGGCTAGTCAAATGAAATACTCCTCTTATTGAAAATGGGGATGGAGCGTTTACAGCTTTTCCATGTGCATAAAATGTGCCCATACCTCTACCTTGATCAATTATTTTTTGAAGAATGTCCTCTCCTTCGTTTGCTGCAATGGACACCCCTCCTATATCACTTGTTATTTTAGTAAGCTGAGCTCCATTCCATTTACTTCTCTCAACAGATGTAATGTGTATTGCTGAGTCCTTAGCATGATTAGATACCTTTTCCTCTGCCCCAGCTGTTGTCTCTAATTCAACCCAATCTGACCAGGCTCCTCCTGAGATCGTCTTTCGATACGTTTTATTTGTATTGTCAAAAGCGATAATTTGCCCGTAATTTCCAGTCGCATTAATTGTCCATATGCCCCTGACTGAAGTGCCGGGGCCGTTTAGTGTATTTGGTGCAGAAGCAAAATGAACCAATCCAGTGTTCTGTGGAACAATTTTATGAAAATCATCTGTTTCGCTTAAGTATAGTTTTCCTTGACCGTTGTCTGCAGTAATTTTAAAAAGCTGGCTGTTATTCCACTTGTCTTTTTCTGCTTGTGTGACATGTATGTCTGAAATGTCTGCATGAGCGTTCACTTTTGTTTGAGCGCCCTCTGTCGTCTCCAATTCAACCCAATTTGACCAGATACCGTTTAAGAGAGTTTTACGAAAAGTTTTATTATCATTTGTCACCACAATTACATGACCATTTAATTTGCTGTCGCTGCAAGTCCAAAATCCTCTTCCTGAGCCGCCTGGTGAATTTAGAGGCGTGCCAGTATAAGAAAAATAAGTCAATGTAGGATAGTTCAACAGTTCCGTATGGAAATCACTCGTTATATTGAACATAGGCTGTCCATCATCTTTTGTAATCTTAGATAATTGACCTTTGTTCCATTTCTCTCGCTCTTCCTCTGTAACATGCCGCACCTGATCTTGCTCATGCTTGTCAAAATCCTTCTTCGCCGCCTGCTGCACATTATCCACATTCCCCAGCCCGATTTGCGCCTTTGTTGTGTTGTGGGGGTTGTTCATGTCGTTTTTGTGGGCGGCCAGGTCGGTGTGGGCGTCTTTTATGCCTTTTTCCCAGCGATTGACGTCATCTTCGTTGATGGGGTCGTCCGGAAGCCAGTCTGTTTTTTCTTCGTATGCCATGTTTACACCACCTCAAAAGTAAATCTGAAATCGAGTGTTCTGTTTTCGCTGACGTCCAGGTCAGTCTTTCTCTCTGTGATCACATTGCCCAGCTCGTCAAAAATTTGTACCGTTTCGATATGCTTGATGTCTTCCTCACGTTTTGTCAGAACGGTGACGGTCGCACCGTCAATGGCGAGCTCTACTATTTCTGTTTTTTGGCCGTTGAGCAGCACGTGATCGATTCTGCTTTTTAGATCAGCCGCTGTGCGTTCTCTGTATATGGTTGAAATCAAGTTAAGACCACCTCATTGTTGTTAAGAGTGACAGAATAACCGACCTTGAGCTCACTGGCTGTTCGGTATCTGCGGTGATTCAGGATGACAGTATCTTTGATTTGAAGCGTCTCATTTAATCCGCCTCTGAGCGTATACGCCAAATGAGCGGGCTTCATGTTTTCTATCGCTTCGATCAGCTCATTCATGTGCTGGAGGTCATCAACATTGATATCGACGTTAAATCGGTATTCGCCGGGAATCAGGCGGACCTGTGCAGACGGGTTTTTCAAGAAACGGTTTACCGCCTGCTCAATGGCCCTGTATGTGATTGGCGGGATGTTCGACATTTTGGAAATGAGCCGCAATCGTCTGATCTCATCAGTGTCGCCTGATTCCCGCGGTACGTTTAAAATCTTTTCCCAGCGGCTGAGCCCCCATGTCGCCGTCGGTACGAATAACTGATCCGTCAGATCAAATATGCTGTCATTTTGTTTATCAAACTCAGGCGCTTCCGCTTTCAGCAGCTCAGCCATTTCTTTAAGGCTGGTAAGAAACGGCGGCAGATACGCTGTCATGTCATCTTGTTTGCTCAATGATCTTCACCTGCCCAAGCTTAGGAATTTCCACGTCGCTCAGCACCAGATTTTCAGACGTGCCGTTGATTTGAATATTGGAGTAGTCACTGACTGATGGTGAATTATAGACGATATTGTTAATTTGAGAAAGGCGGATGACGTTATCTTCAAAAGCCATTTTCTTAAAGAGATTTAAAACGCCTTCCTCAATTTCTGACTTCACTTCATCAATTGAGTGATTGATCTCAGGCAGCACTTCGGCAGAAATCTCAACTTCTTTCCAGACCGCGCTCTCCACTGTGACAACGGCTCCGATTGGCGCCTGTCCCTCTCCCTGTCCTGGTTCAGGGTCGATATAATCTTTCACTTTTTGAATTAAAATAGGAGAAGCGGGCTCAAGATTCGCATTGGTGACGACAATTTTAACCGTGCCTTCACCGTTCCAAAGCGGGAAGATCTTTGCCTTCCCCACACCGTCCACTTCCTCAGCCCACTCTTTATAATGCATTTTATTGGCACTGACGGCCTCACGCCGAACCCTTGTAAAATACCGTTCTCGCAAGCTGTCATCTCCCTCTTCCTCGCGTCCCGGAATCAGGATTTCTTTGACTATGGCCGTTTCTAAACCGGGAATGGTATCCAATGACAGTAAATTGCGTCCGGTCAGATTGGCGTTTCCTGCTTCACCAGGTGTTTCACAGATGAGCGTCCCGTCTGCCGTATATTGAAAATAAAGATTATCCACGTAAAAGCGGGAGCCGACAGGAATAGTAACTCCAGATGTAAACTCTCCCGCTCTGACCGCCTTTGTCGCGGCTGTCCGTTCAATTCCCGCTTCCGCTGCACGCCTGTCTAAAAATTCGCCTTGTGCGGTATCAGAAAAGACTAGCTCAAGCACAGTATCCAGCCATATATAAGACTTCGCAAGCTCGGCCGCCGCCGGGGCTAACGCATTATAAATGACGCTGCCTTCTCTTGTGTCAATATCTGCGGAAATGCTGTTCAGCATTCGCTCCATAATATTTTCAAAGGTCTGATCTTCAAACATGTTCGCCAATCACCTCCTCAATCTCAAGCGTCCCTTCATCAGTCTCCACCACAAAGGATACATGAAACGCATCGCCTTGTTTTTCAATCTCAAAATCTGTTACAGCCGATATCCGGTCATCATAAACCAGCGCCTCTTCTATCAGCCTCGGAATCTCCATCTTTTTATACGCATCAGTCGTCTCATTATCTGTCAGCACGTCCTGAAGCTCGTTTCCGACATTATGGCTGTATACGGAATACGCATAGCGTTCAGTCTGTAAGGCGATATACACGAACTGCCTGATCGCTTCAAGCCCGGTAATCAGCTCATTCGTAATTCTTCCGTTTTCAAAATCTATTTTGTACGTTTGCGAGGTTTCAATGATTTCGCTCTCATCTTCAATATCTTCAAACTCCACTTCTGGTGTCAGGGCCATGATGCCCACTCCTTTTACATGCTAAATAAAAACCCCTTCGTACTGAAGCGGTTTTGTCTATACTTTATCTAAAATAAAAAACGATTGCCCGCCAGTCAGAGCTGCGGTCATGACGCGATCCCCCGGTTCGAGTGCATCGTCTCCTCCGGACTGCATCCGTTTTGGGATAATGATGGCGTCTGCCGGTATGATCAGTTTGCTGTTTTCTTTTAATTTGATTTCCACAGGAGAAACCGAAACGACTTCAGCCGGGAGCAGTTCTACCGGAGACTCAGCGTCAACTGCGCCGACTGCCAAATGTTTGATAGCCTCACTTAATCTCATTAGGAAACTCCTTCCGGCATCGTATTCTTTTCGACAACATCAATAGTCATCGTATGTTTCGTTCCTTTAAATTCGTGCCGGTCCGTATCTACCCAATAGGTTTTCTTGATGCCGGCCTCCGGAATCGAAATATAGACAGGCAAGCCGCTCTGCACTTCCGGGATGCCCACTGCCTGAATATTTTTCAGTTCTTTTTTCACGCCCTTTTTTTCAGCAAGGCGTACATCAGCCCGCTGCTGAAGCTGTGCCTGGTTGATGTCATCTGTGACCGTTTCTGTATATTGAAGCACACCGTATTTATTTAAGCCTGAACTGTCCTTGGCAGAGGCTTTATATGTCTTATTGTCCTTTTGCCGGCGAAGCACCACCCGAGTAGCAGTGTCGTTTATAGAAGTACTGTATTGGTAGCCCGTGATATTGACTCCCGTTTCAAGCACCCATACTTCTGACGGATCTGGCCAAGCGCGCAGACCGAGCTTTCCTTTTTCCGAATACAGCTGGTAATGTCGTCCTGTCTGGCTTTTCGTCTGTTTCAGCGCTTTTAATATGATGTCATACAATGTCGTATCATTTTTAATGACAAGACTTTTGATCGTATGGCCTGTGTTTGCGATCGAGGTAGTCGGTATCTGGAAGTCACTGGCAATCCTTCTGATGATCTGGTCGGCCCGCTGATTGGAAAACACGTACATATCCTGGTTTTTGACCAGGTACTGAAGCATGTCATAAGCGCTGAAGGCAAGCGTATGCTCGTCCGGGGTTCTTGCAAAAACAATGCCCCGAAACAGCTCTTTTCCCTTCCATTTAAACAAAACCGTATCTCCTTCTGAGACACTGTAATACGTCTGGTCGCCCTGCTTGGTGACGATGGTCGCTTCAATAGAACGCGGCGCCTGATAACGATGGCCTTCAAGCGATACGCTTTCTGCAACCAGCTCAAGCCACTCTGTGTCTTTAATGACGAACAGTTCTATCATCATACATCACCTGTTTCATTGTGGTATCTTTAATTTTTGGCCGGGAAAAATCCAGTGGCCCGGCTGCCTGATGTTCCGTTTGCTTCGTTTGATCATTGCTGTTTTATTGGCGTTCCAAATTTTGCGCCATTGAGTGCTGTTCCCGTAAAATCTGCCTGCAATGTCCCATAGCGTGTCTCCCTTTTTCACTGTGTACGTCTTCGGCGCAGCCTTCGACGGACGTTTTGCCTTTGTTTTTTTCTTCTGCTTGATTTTCCGCGGGGAAGCGGTTTTGTATTCTTTTAATTGAATATCAAAGGTGCGATCACCTATATCCTGCTGGCCTTCACTATAGGAAAAACCTTCAATGCTGCATGTTAAATTCACTTTAGTTCCCGTAATCAAGAACTGAACCGGTTTTTTGGCCTTCATCCATTTTTCAATTTTTGTTATCGCATTTTCCGGCGACGGGAAGGTTTGATATTCAGCTATTGGGCTGTATTTCTTCGGAAAAAACGAAGAGAACGAAATTTCTTTCGCTCCTTGTTCGTCAATAAATGTAAGGTCACCGAACTTGGCTACTTTAACCGTCTCATTCTGAATCGTATTTGAAATATTCAGCTGGTCGGGAAGAACGGGGAGCCGCAGCTTGTCCTTCCCTTGTGAAATCCAAAATTCATATACGGATTTAGTCAAATGCAACGACTCCCTTCGTTCCAATATTGATATCCTTTTGCAGTTCATCTATAAGCGCCTGCTTGATTTTCGCTGCAAGGCTTTCAGCGTCCTGTCCATTATGGAAGTGCTGGTCTCCGTTAAACTCAATCTTTATTTCTTTCGTTCCGGCTGTTTGTATCGTTTGCCGTGTACCGGATGTAACTGCTGAAACTTGTTCTGAAGAAAGCTCAGACTGCTGGGATTGAGACGAATCTGTCACTTCCATACCAAGAGCTTGCGCAGCTCTCTGAAGGAGGTAGCGGCCGCGGATACCTCGCTCCTCCGGAATGATCCATTCCCGCTTGTTTCCTTCTCCGACACGGGCAATTTGTTCTTTTGTAATCAGCCCGCCGTTTGCGTAACCGACATACGGTCCGCCATGATTCAAGCTTTTAATACCCGGCACATTGTTGATTGATCCATATCTGCTTTTAATGTAGCCGATCGCAGCAGCTGCGTTGTGAATCGGGTTTTTAATGTTACCCATGCCTGGCGCTTTATGGTCATTAAAGGTGCTTGGGATCGTCTGCATTAGCCCTTGTGACGGATGCCCCGCTTTTGCGTTGCTGTCCCACAAGTTAATTGCATTCGGATTGCCTCCGGATTCATGCTGCGCAATCGTCATGAGTCCCGGAAGCCAGCTCATCGGTGTCTTGGTGGCCATGAGAGCAGCCATAATCCATTGTTTTACGTTCCCGCCCATGGCTCCCATTCCGGAATAGGCAGCCGCCAGTGATCCGGCTTGTTTTTCAGCATATTTCTTTACATCTACTGAGCCAAGACCTTTGACAACACCAATTGAAGCAAAACGCCCCAAGCTCATCATGACACGGGAAGGTGAATGGATATCTAGCTCCTCTCGGAAAGCCTGTTCCACTCTCTTGGCCATATCCTTTGCTGCTTGTTTTACTTCACTGGATTTAGAATTAATGCCTGTCACAAAGTTTCCGATCAAACCGGAGCCCCAGCTGTTCGATGTGTCTTTTGAACGCAGGAACGGTTTGTCAACATGTGTACTTACATACTGTGCAGTCCCTGTTTGGGTTGAGTTTTGTCCTTGCGCAAAGCCTTTGACCGTTCCTGTGCCCCATGAAGACGATTTGTTCACAGTGGCTTGATACGGCGTTTTAACTTTTGATTGCAAAAAGCCGTCCGTTCCGGTTGCTGTACCGTTTTGGCCCTTGGCATACCCGCTTACCATTTGTTTACCGTAATTTGGTGAAGCAGAAATCATTTGTGTAAATGGCGTATTGATGTTTTTCTTTTTCCAGTCTTCCATTTTGACCGGCTGATCGCTGATGCCTTTACCAAAGCCTTCTGAAAATTGCTGTCCGAGTGTGGACGCTTGTCCGTTAAGGCTAGATGTGTTAATAGAAGGTGACATTGAAGCAGAATGGCTGCCAACAGTGTTTAGAGTTGTACTACCTGAAAGTGTAGAGGCTGATGCCATATCATCGACCACATGCATGCCCAATTTCGATGCGGCTTGCGCTAACAGCATTTTGCCGCGGCCGCGATTGTTGTCGACTGGAATGACAAATTCCTTACCCGCTTCACCGATCCAAGAAATAGTTGGTTTGGTAATAAAACCACCTGAGGCGTTTTTATCAGTTTTCATTCCAAAGTCTCTGTGAGCTTTCTCTCGTCCATTTTGAAAATGCTCTACCTTTTCTTGAACCCAAGACTTCATTCCGCCGCCCACTTTTTGAGCAGTTTTTACTACCTTCCCGCCTGCAGACTTTATAGCATCCCAAGAATCTCCTAATATATTTTTTCCCCACTCTTTTACTGAATCCCATTTTCCAGACCACCAGTCTTTATTAAATAGGCTGTCTTCAAGTGTAGATTTGAATTTTTTCCAAAGTGACTTTGTATTTTCCCATTTTTCCTTTGTCCAGCCTTTAACACCTTCCCACTTACCGGACCACCAATCTTTATTAAAGACTGTTTCTTTTACTTTCGACTTAATTGATTCCCAAACAGAAACGGCACCGTTCCATTTTTCTTGAGCCCAGCTCTTAACGCCTTCCCACTTACCGGACCACCAATCTTTATTAAAGACTGTTTCTTTTACTTTTGATTTAACAGAGTTCCATACAGAGGAAGCTTGATCCCATTTTTCCTGTGTCCAACCTTTTACCGATTCCCATTTTCCGCCCCACCAATCACTGTTGAAAAGCGTAGACTCTAATGTACCGTATGCATAACCAGCTTTTTCAGCCCACCAATTTGAGTCAAAAAAAGTAGTAGAAGCTGTATCTTTTATATTAGTCCACGTATCACTAAGGCCTCCGAGAGTATCACTCGTTGTTGTTTTAACACCTGTCCATTTTTCATTCCACCAATCACCATTAAATAATGTATTTGAAATGTTTTCTTTGATTTGAGAAGTATCAAACATCTTACCAATGTTCTTACCTGCTTCTTCGCCGCCGATTCCGCCTACTAACCCGCCGCCAATTCCGCCGATTGCCCCGCCGATTGCTGTACCTTCCGGGCCAACGAAAGATCCAATCGTTGCACCAGCTTCCGCTCCGGCTGTTGCACCAGCTTCCGCTCCGGCAATACGTCCTCCAATTGAACCAACCTTTTCGCCAGCATTATCTTTATTGATTCCAGCTAAATCAAACACTGCTAAAGCAGATCCTACGTATGGAACAGCCTTTCCCATTCCTCTGAACGCTTTACCTAGTTTGGATGAATCTTTCCCTAGCGATTTTAACCCTCCAAGCCAGTTCTTTAACTTGGAACCCGAGGTCCTAGGTGCACTTTCAGCAGGTGTGCCGCTTTGGCGTCTTCTTATCACCTCTCCAGGAACCTTGAGTGTTCTGTTTGGAGCCTTTGTGGGACTTTTCTTTTTTCTATAGGTTTTTTTATTTTTAGTGCTCGGATTGAGGCCGCCGCCTTCACAGCAGTCACAGCAACAATTTCCTCCTGTATTACGGTTAAGGACTTTTTTATCTGTGTCAGAATTTTCACCAGAATCGTCCTTTTTTTGTGGTCCTAGAATTTTATCAATGATCTTATCAAACACATCATTTTTCAGCTTTTCTATCAATCTCTCTTTGAAACGATCCAAAAAAGCTTTGCCTATTTCATTGAGTGTATCTTTAATCCAAGGCCAAGCTGATTTTGTCCACCAATCCTTCAGCCAACCTTTTATTTTTCCGACCCATCCAGGTTTTTGATCTGAGCTTTTATCAGAGCCTTTATCTGAGGATTTATCTGATTCTTTCTTAGAAGTTTCTTTGTTAATCGGGCTTTCTTTTTTATTGATTTTGTCTGATATTTTTGTCTTAACAACCACTTTTACATAATAGGTTTTTTCAAATTTCCTTAGAAGGGCTGTTAATCGATTAACTGTTTTGGTGATTTCATCGATGACCTTTAGTTTGACTGTGTATCCGTTTTTCAAATTTTTCTTAATATAACCGATAATCCTTTTAACTGTAGAAGTAACCTTGTCATCTGGAATCAAAAGGAATGATAGCTTTTGATTAGATAGCATCTTCTTTATTTTTTTATATGCAGCTGCTGTCCGGTCTACCAAAGAGACAGTCAGCTTCGTTTCTTTCGGCAGCCGTTTAAGTTTTCTTTCAATTGCATCAAGCTTTGATGTGACTTGGTCATCAAGTACAACTTTAATCTCAAGCGATTTCGCGAATTTCAAAATGATATAGTCGTTTATTTTTCTCAGCCGGTAAAATGCCTGATCTTCCGCTCTGATACTGATTTTGATTTGCCGATTAATGGTTTTGACTTTTTTTTCGACCTCTTGGAATCCTTTATGTATCCGTTTTAGTTTTTTAGATACCTTGTCTTCGAGATCAAAACGGGCTGTTAATTTTGCGATATTAGTTCCCTCCTCTCCTTGATTCTTTTTCTAATAGATCTAGCTTATAACCTATCAACCCAAATAAAAGAGCTTTAAAATGTTTTGGTGCTTCATATAATTCAAGAAGTTGGGATGGCGAGTAATGAAGCTCATGCATTGCATAGTACAAATACACAGCTTCCTTATCGCCATCCTTTACTAGTTTTTTGCTTCTTCTTCTAGATCTTCAAGATCATCTTCAAAACCATTGATTTCAATTGCTTTATTCAGCCAGTTCGCATACTCTCCCCCAACAGATAATACACGTTTGGCAACTTCTACCGGATCCGCAGTTTTGTATGCTTCCCTTAAATCTTTTGAACGAAAATCAGGATAAATAGTAGATTCGATGGCAATTCTCGCATAAAAGCGCTGGGAGTCTAAATCTTTGACGCGGCCGCGGCCTTTCACATTTTTGAACGTGGTATTTTCTTTCTCTAATTCATCAATCCGTTCAGTAGTAATTGGTTTTAAAATAAACGGAATGACATTCCCTTTTTTATCAACAAAACGCTTTGAGATCGGCACTTTGATTTCCTCAGCTTCAATTGTTTTTCCCGGCATAAAAAAGGAAAGATCATATACGTTTTCGTTCTTCTCGCTCATGTAAAAAACTCCCTTGTCTATTGTTTGGTTTCATCTTTTAAAAACAGACCTTTCTGAGAAAGGTCTGCGTATGGGCTGATTCAGCTTTGATTAAAACGTGTCAGATAGCTTTTCAGGGACGTCGAAGTCTTCGAATGTAAATGGAACTTCTTCCTCTAACGCTTCTGAATCGACATCAAGGCTTGCGATTTTCGCAGAGTCAAAGTTGACGTCGTACAGTGTGACTCGCTCTGTGCCCCGGCCGGAGGATTGATCATCCAGCACGGCTTGGAGCGTGAAATAAGGGTCGCTTCCTTTTTTGACATAGTCCATCATCAATAGCACGAATTTTGATGTGACTTTGTAGAACGTCGCGGTCCCTGTTCCATTTGCCCCTGTTGTTTTATGGCCTGTCATGCGGCGGCCCATAATGTTGACTTCAGATTTGTTTTTCTCAACGTTTGCTTCAAATGTTTTGATGTGCGCCATTTCCTCGCCATCGAGGAATAAACGGCCTTCTTTTCCTGAGATTGTGTTTTGTGCTTTTAATGCCATATTAATTTACCTCCACATTAAAGTAGAATTTTTCTGCTGCGTCGACAGGCTGAACAGCCAGGTCAATCAAGAAGCCATCACGATCTTCATTCATTGAAATTGTGATATCTTCATCGGAATCAAAGCCAGTGATGCCGCCTGCATCCTGAAGCGTTGTCATGTATTGTGTGATCATCGTTTTTACATACTGCAGTCCGTCTTCAGATGCCGGGATATCGCTTCCGCTGCCTTTTCTTGATTTAATTAAGGCTTTCAGCTCGCGTGTTAAATCATTATTCACAGCATCCAGGACACGAACGATTTTGTTCTTCGCAAATTTCTTGTTTTTCTCAGCTGTGAACGTCACGAGTGAGTTAATGTCCTTTTCTACGCTGACGGATTTATCACGGGCGTCGAATGTGAATAAAAATTCACCCTTGCCCAGACGTTCAACAATCGTATCGTGGTCAAGGCGGTGTAACACATCAACTGCGCCTTCGTACTCTACAAATGTAAGTGATTGGTTAAAGGTTGCTCCTGCACTCGCTCCAGCTACCCAAGCTGTTGCTTTGTCCGGTGTAACTTCCGTGCCATCTTCAAGCAGCACACCCTCGGTTACGTTGATGATGCCTTCATAATCACCGGCATAATTGGCTGTGACGCCTTGCACTTTTTGTCCTTGGCCGTCGCGCAGGCGTTTAATGAAAGCAGCAAACGTCGCCTTCAACTGGTCACCTTCTGCAACAGGCAGCGCAATCACATCAAAGCTCTCCGTTTCAGCCGCTGCTAAGAAATCTGTATAGTCGGAGTTGACAGGGGCTTTATCCGTACCGCCGGATAAACGGATTCCCGCGGATGCATTCAGCGTCTCAGCTGCAGTGTCTCCTTCTGATCCAGTGAGAGGAATCGTTGAAGAAAGATCGCCTGTTCCGGTAAAAGTGACATAGCCGTTAGCTGTTAATTCTTCAGCCTTTTTGACAGTCTGTTTATCAACCTCTGATTCGTCCATATATGTTGTCACATCGAAAGAATTAGCATCCAGCACATTATGATTGATGCGGATGATAATGTCATTTCCTTTTGTTCCGCCATATACTGCAGTTGCTTTGACGCCTTCAGCAATATCAGCAGACGCTCGGACACCTTCGGTTAGACGGTACATCAATACCGTTTTCGCATTTTTCTTCGCTTCACGCAGCAGCAATAAAGACGGGTCATCGATGCTGAGGCCCACTTTTTTGTTTAGGTCTTCAACACTGGAAATGGAGACGAACGTTTTCGCTTCACCCCAGCTTGATGCGACCGGAAGTGCGACTGTTCCCCGTTCACTGAGTGATACCCGCTCCTGTGCCGTCGTTTTAAAGTTAAAATAAATGCCTGCACGTTCTTTTTCTTTGCCTGTTGTAAATGTTCCGCCATTCATGATGACATGACCTCCTTGGTTAGAAATGTTTGAATCAATTGGTTGGCTTCTGATTTCGTCATACGTGGTTGATCCACGCCAAATAAAGCCCCCTGAAGAATATCCGGCTTAACGCCGAACAGTTCCTTCGCGTGCTTAATCAAATCCGCTGTATCAAATAGAGCTTCCCGGCTCTTTGTATGTACAGCCTTCTTCTGTTGTTTGTCCTTTGACACCGTTTATTTCACCCCGCTGTTCATGTCGATATCCTGTAAGACAGGCTGTTCTGTTTTGTGATAATAATATCGGCTGCTCCACCTGATCACCATGGCCGCCTCGCCCCTGTCTCCTACCCTTGTCTCGATTCGGGAGATGCGAACCATATCCCCCGTCTTCTCACCGGATTCACTCAGCAGCGGAATCATATTTCTCGCTTCTCTGATGGCATCCGCGAGCCTGTCCGCTTCACCCAGCGCCTGAACGGAGTCCAGATGAAACAGTTTTACATTGAGACTGTAGGTTTTTTTAAATGTGGAGACCGTATCTGTTTCCTCGAAAACAGATGGTAGCGGGACGTATAACGACGGCACCTGAAAGTGATCAGGAAGCTCGCGTTCATAAATGGGAACAGACCACCGGCTGTACAAAAACGCCATGATCGATCCTGTTTCACTGTTCATCCTGCTCCTCCTTTACAGCTTCTTCAGCCACTGGCGCAGTTTGCTTTCCAGCGATTTTCCAAACAGCTGTTCATATAAAAGCAGTGCATGATCCCAGTAGCCCGTGCCCGGTATCCATTTTCTCTTGAGCGCCATTCCCGTTGAAGCCGCTGGATCATAAATAAACCGTGAGCCTTGAAAACGCCCCGGCACCCATCTCACATCTTGTTTTGACGTCCAATGGCCGTCATTAAGAAATGAGGCGTAATCAAGCTGTGTTCCCACCTCAAGCGAAAGCCCGCCGCTTTGCACAATCCAGAGATTGTCCTCTGCGCCTTTCTCAAAGGAACTGAGCAGTTTTTCTGTATCAATCGTTTGTGTGCTGATGAGTTCAGATTGGACGATCTCCAGAAAATCTTGGCCGCACTCCTCAAGCCACCGGGACGCCTGTCTGGAAAAACCGCCTGAAGCCGCTTCTTTTAATGCCGTGTTCAGCTGTTTCAATCCCGCTATTTTCATAGGCTTTCATCCCTGACTGCGACGACCTCCCAATGATGATGTCTGATCCTTTTCGGCAGCTTTAGTATATATTTATGATTCTCCCAAATGATTTTATCGTTCACGCGGATGTCCGCTGACAACGGAAAATGGACGAGAAAGCTATGATATACAGTTTGATCCGGCTTCTCCTGAATCAGCTGCTGCGTTTTTTCGGTAAAATAACAAGGGACATCTTGTTCATCGGGTGTATCCGGATATGAAATCACCGGCTGCAGCCTGTCTGCCGGAATCCCAAATCGGCCTGCAGACGGCGCTTGCGCTGCTTCATGATAAATATCGCAACGGTGAATAAGCATCTGCTTGTAGCTCATAAAGATCTCACCTTCAGTCTGGAGGATTCAGGAACGTAGCCCGGCTTGATAAACTCTTCGAGCAAATGATACACCTCAGGCCGCTGAATCCCGCTCTCTCCGGAAACCGTGTAGGAATAATCCCCCATTTTCTCAGACTGATAGCTTGATGAGGCAGATTCATCGCTGTTGACAAGCGCAAAATACTGGGCAAGCTTCAGCAAAGCCAACTTCACCTTACCGGGCAGCGGATCATACAAGCTGTCTTCAAAGCGGTAGCCCGTGATGAGAGCCACTTCTGCTTCCGCCTCGATGATATCCTGCGCCAGCAGCTCTTCCGGCCTGTTTTTCACCCGATCATAGACCGAATAGGAGGCTACGTCAGTCGGTTCAATGAGCATGAGCTGACCACCTCGTTTCTATTATTCTTTTACGTTAATTAATTTCGCGCAGGCATCCTCTTCCTCGAACTTGCTGTCCAGCTTGGCCGTTAAGACAATAATGAATTTACGGGAGCGGATGTCTTTGTCGACTTCAATTCGGATATTGCGGGAGAAGCCGAGAATGATATTTTTCGGATGTGTGAGAATGATGTCAGAAGCGTCATATTGCGCGTCTCCCTCACCGACTGTGTACGGCTGAATATTGGATACCCCTTTGACCGGTACGCCGAATGCTGTTGACAAGCCACCCTGCACAGCCTGGTCCCCAAGGTTTGTCTGGCGGTCTGCCATGCGGTCCTTCCATTCAACTTCTAAGCCGTGAGACGTATAGAATCTGAATTCCTGAGGGATGCGCAAATATTTTGGCGGAACTGCCTTTAAGCCTTTCTTGAATGTCGCTCTGGACAGTTCTTCACCGTTCATGTCAACGATATGGGAAACTGCCTGTTTGCGGATGCCGTCCAGCTGTGCCAGATACGGATCAGCTGATGCTGTATCGCCGTTAACGATCAGCTCTTCAATATCAACTGCTGCGCGCTCTGCTAAAATTTGCATGATTGTCTGCTGCAGGCCGTCTTTTTCAATATTGTTTTCAAGTGTGTCATACGTAATGTTAATTTCCGCAATGACTTCCTTCGTGTTCAGCTGGACAGTGCTTGTCGTTGGAACTGTCAGCTCGTCGTTTGACAGTGCTTTTCCTTCTTGCGCAGCCCGCAGAATACGCTGGCCGAAGCCGATTTTCTCAAATTTTTGCGAGTCATTTTCCATTTGAATCACGCGGGATTCACTAAAAATGGTCGGCGTGTTTTGCACCATGCGGATGAAAGCCGATGCTTGCGCAGGGTTCATAAGCCCGCCGCTTTTTAAAGCAGAAAGCGACATTTCCGCTTTCCGAATGATCTCTTGATTTCTCAATTGATTTCCTCCTCCTTGACTGGTTTTACAGCAGTCCGCTCCAGATTGATTTTTTGACTTGCTCTGTATTGCCGCCCGTATCGTCCGCTGTCTGCTTAGACGCGCCTCGCGCTTTTTCCAAAGCCTCAATGCGTTCGATCAGCGGGGCAAGCATGTCTTCAACGAGCTTTTTCAGACGCTCGTCATCCCCCGTCTGCTCCGGCTTTTCCTCCGTGTCTGTGTTTTTTTCAATCCGCTCAAGCCGTTTGAGCAGAGGGTAAAGCGCATGCTCGAATGATTCTCTCATGTCTTCTTTTCTCATTTCTTCAGTCTCCTTCCCTGTTTTGTCAGCAAGCATTTGCTTGAATACACTGAAGAACCCTGCTTTTTCGACCGGTTCTTCTTCATACACATCTGCAGTGCCCGCCATGCTGTAGCCGGTGATGATTCCAGCCTTGATCTGTTCCCACACCTCGTCTGACGCTCTTGTCACGAGCACCCATGAGCCCTTTGTAATCCGCTTTGATCCGATCATAAAATCATCGGGCGCCACATAGGACTCGACCACGACGCCGGTTCCGCCCTCAAAGCTGTGATTGATATCAATCTCCCGTGCCTCCGCGAGAAAACCGTGCGCCGCTTTTTCAATTTCCTCGGCGGTCATAAAATCGCCGTGGGCATCAGGAACATCAGGCTCATACACGATTCCGTACACGAGCTTTTGTTCATCCTGCTCACTTTTTGTAAACAGCCGAACCTTTTTTTCAAATGACGGAGGTTTGGCTGACTTCGTAAAGAAAAATTCTGTCTGGTTAGCCGCCTTGTCCACATAACTGACAAAGCTGATTTTGGCATTTCTTAATTCTCGCGCCACCTGCTTGATTCACCTCCCTTCAGGACGTTTTGATATCTTCGATGCTTTCTTTCAACTCCTGCATGAGCGCAGTCAGGTTTGTCTTTTCCGCATCCTGTCCTGCAGGCCGTTTATAAATGTCCTCCGGCCACTCCTCCAGTGTTTTGCCAAGCACCCGTCCGGCAAGGTCGCGTAAATCATTCGGCGAGACTGCTCCTGCTGTAATAAAAGGACCGAGCACCTTCGCAATCTCAAGCGGATCACGAAAGTCCGGTCCTTTTAATGTCAGCCTGACGTCATGGATATTCAGCTCCGGCAAAAGCAGCGTGTTCAGTTTATTCACGAGCGTTTTTCGCTCCGGCTGAAAGACCTGCTCCTCCGTAATTTTTCTAGCAGTATCCGCTGTCGCCCGGTTGTATTCCTGGGCCTCGCCTGTATACAGCGGCGGGAGGCGGAACGCCGACCGCAGCTTATTTCTGCTTTTTTCATCGTATTCAAGAAACAAGGCGTCGTTTTGGAGAATTTCCGCCAAGGATTTGATTTCCACGGAAACCGGCGTAATATCCTCGCCTCCATGGAGATCCTTTTCTTTTGCGATTCCTTCCGCTTCGATCAGGAGAAATTTATGGGCGTTTTCAACACCTTCAAGATCATTCATGTATTCCTGCAGCTCCCGGTAAGAAGCTTCAGACAGCATCCCGTTTTCCACTGTAATCGCAGCGGGGACGTGACGCCCCTGCTTAAAATACATAAAATTGAGCTCTTCTGCTTTTCGGGCTCCGTATAAATTGACAATATTGCCGATCCAGCGGGGTACACCGTATACGCCGCTTCCAATTTTAAGGTGAATGGCTTCATTTGCTTGATACTTCTCTGCCAATGTGTTTACATATTCACCTGTGCGCATATCCATTTTTCGCGGATCGCCGTATTCTTTAAAAAATACTTTCTTTCCATTGATCATCTGCACATATTTTCGGAAGCGTTTTTGCCTTTTGATCCTTTTCATTTTCCCGTTTTCTTCATATACAAATGAGACCTCTACAGGCTCGCCGGCTCCGCATACACGCATATATTTCACATCTAAATATTCGATGCCGGCAGGTTTTCCCGCCCCGTCGCGAAGCACTTCCATAAATCCGTTGCCTGTTTTTTCTCTGTCTTCGATGGCATAGCCTAAAATCATTTCAGCTGATTCATCAAAGTGAAGACATTTATAAAAGGCTTCGAGTCTGGCCCAGTCTTTTTCCGCTCTTTTCTTTTTTGCCTGATCGACATCACTTGCGTTGACATCAAATGTGTACTCAACGTCGAATCCAAAGCCTGTAATATTCACTCTGTACGCATCAATGCATTGCTGAAGAATGGTCGAGTATTCGGCAATGGTTTTGAGCTCGATGATATTGTAGGGCGGAGCGATAATGTCCTCTCCGTACAGCTCAGAAAAGTCATCTTCATAGATTTGCTTTGTCTGAGGAGCCGCGGCATTGGCTTTAAATACAGTTGCTCTGACTGTTTGATTGTGCATGATTTATGACCTCCTCCTTTCTCGGTTCGGCCGGATTCGTTTGTGTGCTGTCTCTTTCATATCAGCAACCTCATAATCATCAAGCGCATACCAAATGGCAGAAAGCGTATGCGGGTCAATCGTGAATTCATCCTCAATCAGAGCTCCGTTTTTATCTTTGGCATACGTCAGCGTTTTGAGCTCATAGATGACATTTTCACAGCGATCCGAACAGAAGATTTTTTTGAACCGTTTTACCTTTTTGGTATATTGAAGCCTGGAGCCAGGAAACTTTCTGGCTCCAACCATCCGAAAGCCCTGCTGGCGGAAATATTGAATGCTTTTCGGCTCAGCCGAGTCGGCTTTGATCAATTCCTGTGTCTCAATAAACTCACGCAGCTCCTCAACCGTCCTGTCATCTGTCATTTTGTTTTGATAATACTCCCAATAAATGTAGAGGTATTTTTTTTCAGGATCTACAGCAAGCCGGACGACGGCATTGTAGGATTCCTCAAATCCAAAATCCATGCCTGTACGAAAGATTGGCTTGCTGATGGCTGCGATACATTTTTTCATTTGATTATGCGGGAGTACCTCGAACTGCGGCAGCACCCTGATCCCATTGACGCCGAATCGTCCTTTGCGGGCAATCCGGTACAGGTCGGGATCATACTCTTTGAGTCCGTCAAGCTGTTTCAGATAGCTTTCCGGGAGAAAAAGATTGTCGTTAGCGGTGGAATGATGGTAATACGTATCTCCCTTCACAATCGTCCGCTTTTCGTAAAGTTCGCTGTCATCCAGCACAAACCGTTTCTTGCGTTCATCCCGAAAAAAATGTCTGTACGTCCAATTGGAGGTGCCGACGGGATTGGTGGTACAGATCATATGAAGCTTCAGCTCAGGATGGCGAAGACGTCCGATTAACTCCTTGAACCCCTCATACTTCACCTCTGAGCACTCTTCAATCCATATTAATGAAATGTTATGAACCGATTTTAATTTTGCCGGATTGTCCATTCCTTTGAACATGATCCGGCTGCCATTGTGAAATCGCAGCTGCAGCGGGGAAGAAAGAGATGCCACAGCCTTTGTGAGACCGAGCTCTTCGATCACCTCTTGAAACAAGGCGAAGGTCGAATCCCGATGGGTATCGAACACCTCCCGGATCACAAGGGCCGTCCGTTTTTCCTTCAGCAGCTTTAGCACGATTTTCAATGCGGTATGATAGCTTTTGGAGGAGCCGTAGCCGCCGACGAGAAACTGGTACGTCTGCTCCCAATTGAACACGTAATCTTCGAAATGAGGATTGATTTCTTTTACAATCATGACTTGCCCTCTTTTCGTTTGATCATAATTTCAATCGGCTCCTGGCTGTCATCTGTTTTCTCCGCTTTTTGTTTGGCAAGCTTCAATTTCTCATTTTCAATTTTTTGTTTAAATTGATCTGGAAACAAATCAAAATATAAGGACAGCTTCTCAAGCGCCTTCATTTTATCTGCAAGCTTGATGGCAATGCCTTCTTTGCCAAGCTTTGCTTCCGTTACAATGGTGCCGTCAACGAGCCCCGAGTCTTTGACATCGACAAAGCTGATTTCCTTCATAATCGGGTTATCATCTTCATCAAACAGCGGACCCGATTTCCCGACAGCCTGGACCTCTTTTTTTCCAAAGGTCACATAGTCCGTAATATCCGCAAACGCGATCTTGATATAAACCTGCAGCACATCCATCGCTTCAATAAACATCTCATTGACCATTTCTTTTTTTATGCGTCTGATTTCAGCAGCGACCTTTTCGTTTTTTAAGAGCCGGCTGCCCGTCACATGAGCGCTGTCCGGAGAATAGCCCGCTTTGATTGCTGACTGTGTGGCATTGAAGCTTTTGACGTAATACAGGCAAAACAGCCGCTGGCGTTCATTTAATTCATCGTTGTTTATCCGCCGCTGTTTTGGTTCATTTCCAGCTTCAGAAAACAAGGCCGTTTTCCATTTGTCTTGTTTTTTCCAGATGCCGATTGTTTTCGCGGAAACACCGATTGTGTCCGCAATCGCCCGATTTGTGATCTTTCCTTGATGTTGTTGATAGATTGCTAATGCTTGTTCGCGAAGTTGTGTTTTCATGCTACGGCATCACCGCCACCTCCAGCATGGTTGTTTATTCATAAAAGCGGCTGATCATGCCAGCCGCTTATGTGTCATGCTCTATTCACTTATAGGTGGCAAACGTATGACAAGCTTTCAGGCAAGTGATCGATTCATGTCTTCCTGCTGTCTTTGCATCTTTAAACTCGCCCGTTTAATCGTCGTTTGCACTGTCGATTTTTTCACGCCGAGAAGATCGGCGATCCGTTCATAAGAAAAACATTCTACCTTATGCAGCAAAAACATTTCCTTTTCTCTGTCCGTTAACAGGGCTAATGCTTCTCGAATTTTCTCTCTGTCTTCTTCTGATACCTGTCCGTCCGGCTCAAACATCATAGCGCTGGAAAATGATTCGATGATTCTCGGGTCTTTGATCATCAGCCGCTGGTAGGCATCACGCCGGTCAATCGCCCGTCTGATGCCGGGCTGCCTTCCTTTTTCAAGCCATTCTGTTACATATTCAAGATCAGTAATCATATTTCTGATGATTTTTTTATCCTTCAGCTCTTCAGCTGAGAGCACAGATTCATCTGCCTCAGCGAGCGGTTTATATTGTATTCTTGTTTGTTTGAGCGTGCGTTTATATTCAAATAGTAAGTCTTGCATTCTATGATCCTCCTTATTTTTGGCAAATAAAAAACGGACACCAATCAACGCACAAATGCTGTGCAGTTGATCAGTGTCCGCAGGCTTTCCGTCTTGGACGTATTCTGTTTTCGCTTTAATTTAATTTGTAGCCGATTTCAAATTCCACACGGGCAAGATCGCCCTTTCTTGTTTCGACGAGCGTTTTTCCATGCTCCGGCGCTTCTGTGATCCATGCTTCTTGCTTGATCCCGTCCACAATAATGACACGGATTTTTCCGTCCTCCAGCTGGCTCTTAAGCGTGACGGAATCAATATGCAGCAGTTTTTTAGGATGAATCATGTTTTATTTCCTCCCTTTTTCGGTGCAGCGCTTGCTTCGGCTTTTTCTAATAGCTGAATGATGCGCTCCTTTGAATGAACAGAATTCCCTTTCAGAAAATCAAGTGCAGCTTTAGACGCTTCCAGCAATTCAGGCGCAGCGGCCATCAAAGCGGCATTGCTTTTTTGCGAATAAGAGCTGAGGTCAAATACAGCGGCAATCAGCCGTCCGTTTGAATATGGGAATCTTTCTTTTTCTTCTTCACTATAAGCTGAATAAATATAGATCGGTTTCGTATCCCCGCACGGGACAGCACGCCACGGCGCAGGGCTTTTCTCTGCCTGTTTTGTCTTTGCCAACACTTTCACTTCCCGTCGTCCTTATACCATTGTTCAATGTTTTTTTCTGTTCGCTTTGCCCGAAACAGCAAAGCGATTAGAGCAGTCAGCTGTTTAATCATAGATATTCAGCCTCGCTTTTCCCGCTGTCAGCATTTGCTCCAGCTTTTGAATGACAGGCGTTAAGTCAGTGCCGGACCGGCAGTTCGGACATGGATGAAAAACGACTCCAATACCGGTATGTTCCACAATGACTTTCTTTGTTTGACAAAGCTTACACATTATCTGACGCCCTCCAATCTATGGTTAAGCTCGTAGGCTGCTCCTTTGATAATCACTAAATAGTCACTGCACATCTCATAGATTCTCGTGCCGAGCGCTTCATCGACCCGTACAAGTGCTTCAATTGTCAGCTCGCTCGAAAGCAAAATTGGTTTATGATTTAAGTAGCGATAGTTGAGTACCGAATACATTTGCTCTAATTGCCAATCTGTAGCGCGGGGTTTGCCGTTAACCGGTTTAAACAGATCATCTATGAACAGCACATCCGCCTGCTTCATCCGGTTCAGCTTCGCTTCTAATAGGGCAAAATCATTTTTCAGATCAGTAAAGCCTTCCACGAACGGAAAATAAATGACAGGCACATAGCATGTTCTCATTAATTCGTTGGCAGCGGCGGTCAAAAGGTGTGTTTTCCCTGATCCGGGCTGTCCTAAAAGGGCAATGCTGTTTTTTCGGCAATCCTTGATTTGTTCATAATCGGCAACATACTCTTTTGTACATTCAAATGCGTCTTTTATGGCCTGCGGCTTCCCCTCCGTGCGGAATTCCTTGAAGCCGAGCTGTCGGAAAGCGTGGGTAATCTCACTTGCACCCAGCAGTCGCTTCACTTTTCGTTCTGCCATGCAGCTGCACATCGTCCAGACTTCCAGGCCATTCTGCCTGACGAGATAGCCTCCCTGATCCTTGCAGCGCAGGCAATCATACCTGCTTGCGTCTGATTCGGCCGGTTTGTCCGCCAGTAATGGACGTCTCCCTCTTCTCAGCTCGTCCAAAATCTGTTCGATTGTTCGTTTTGTCATGTTTTTTCATCCTCTCATTCTGAATTGCGGCATTCTTTTTGGCTTGCTGCGCGAAAAATCGATCTTCAATGAATTTCGAGCAGTAGCGAAAAGCCTTGATTGTTTCAGAAGCGGCGGTCCGCCGGTTTTCAAAAGCCTGAAAGCATTCTTCAAGCCATTTGATTGTTTGCGTGACAGGAACGCCGATGGCAACAATGCGGGCGATGGCTTGATAATCTCTTGAGGAAGGATACACGGTGCGTCCTTCTTGAGCCGACCGTAATTGTGTAAACCGCTTCGCAATGTGATCCACTGCATCATCAGCAGCAGTATATTTGTTTGTTTTATCTATATCTGTACGGTCGTTTGTGTCCGGTGTCTGCGGCGAAAATGGCCGTTCTTTTAGACTCCCGTGTACAGTATTGTCCGATCTGAAGCTGAATTTTTTGGAATGCTTGACCGAAATCATCAGTCCGTATGGCGCACGGACGGCCTTTATGTAATCATGGTTTTCGAGAAGCTCCAGCCATCTTCTGACGGTTTTTTCACTTACGCCGAAGACTACCGCCATTTCTCTCGCTTTTAAAGGCTTATGGCCGAGTACGATGCCCCAGCTTACGCCGTCTTTTTCGATTTCTTTTGTTGTTGAGCTGATAAACCAGAGAAACAGCCATAGCGCCGGGCCGATTTTGTCATAATGTTCTGAATTCAATAACCCTGAATACGTCGGAAAAGGATAGCTTTTATCGTTTTTCATTGTACGCCGCTTCTCCTTTTAACATCATGTATGCTTGAAACTGTTCCTGCGTTTCAAAGTGAAACACCGGAAGTCCGCAAGCGGTAAACGAAATGGTGCCGCCGGATTGTCCAAGGTGGCGCTGATCTATGGGATTTTCACTAAAAACGATTTGGATCGGATACATGTGATCACTCTCCTGATCTTTTTTTGATACATTTTGTATCGGCTGTTACCAAGTATAAACGATACGAACTGTATCATCAAGTTATTTTTGATACTTTTTTTATCATAACTTTATTTTGATACATATTGTATCTATAATCATAAGTAACTTAGGGAGTTTAAAAAAGAGAGGTCATAGTATGATAGGCGGCAGATTGAAGAGTCTCAGAGGGAAAAGGACACAGGAAGAAATCGCATCACACATCGGTGTGTCACGGGCACGATATTCCCACTATGAAAACGGGCGAAGCGAACCTGATTACGACACACTCCAAAAGCTGGCTGATTACTTTCAAGTAACGACTGATTACTTATTAACGGGAAAAGACAAAAAATCCGATGACGATATGTTCTCAGATCCGGACCTGCAGCTTGCATACCGCGATATGCAGGATTTTTCCCCAGAAAGCAAACAGCAGGCCATCGAATTTATCAACTATTTAAAAGAAAAAGAGAAAAACCGCAAACCGAAAAATAAATAAATCGTTCTCTGTTCTCTAAAACATATAAAAAGTAGACCGATATAAAGAAAAAAGTGTTTATTTTTTAAAGAAAAGGGAAAGATTTCTACACTACTTTCCAGTCCTATACGGGCTTTTCTTTCTCGCTAAAAACAGAACAAATGTTCGAAAGGGAGTATTCAATTGGGCGATTACTTATCACATCTGGAAGAATACGTTAAAAATTTATACGGCCGGCTGGGCATCACATCCCCTCATCACATTGACATGCTGAAAATCGCAAAGGATCTGGATATTTGGGTGCATTTTGAGGATATGGGGAGCATGATGGTGAAATACGACGGCATGTACAGTATCGTATTGAACCAAAAAAAGTCACGGGAAGAGCAATGGGAGGATTTTGGCCATGAACTGTGCCACGTGTTAAAGCATGCAGGCAATCATTTTCAGATGAACAAGCTCTTCAGAGAGCTTCAAGAATTCCAGGCAAATCAATTTATGTACCACTTCTGTGTGCCAACCTTTATGCTGTTGCAGATGGAACTGCCGCAATGGAGAAGCCAGGCACTCGCCACAATTGCGGCGGTATTCCGGGTAACAAAGGAATTTGCTGATAAAAGGCTTGACATGTTTGAACGGCGTAAAGCAGGTATTCAATTTCAGAAGCGGCTCGCTTATTTATTATCTCACAAGCGGCCAAATGCGTACGAGGAAGGCGATCAGCAGCACTTGCAGGTCGCTGAGGAAAAAGCGTTATATCATATTGGCAAAAACATCTGATCAAATACGGGCTAAGGATATATTCCTCAGCCCAGAAGAGAACCTAACATTTCAACATTGGGGGAACTGTATTATGCAGCCACATGGGCGCCGGTTTAAGATGAGGCGCAGATGCGAACGCAATCGGAGCCGGGATATACCTGAATTCACCCCGGCCGTCAAAGGCTTCCCCATGTGCCCATCTTCCTTGTGAGCTTTCATCCCCCCTGGAAAAGTTAAACAGGTCATAGGAGACTTCCTGCTTTTCGAGCTCACGCGGAAACGTCGTCGGGACGACAATATCCCGTTCTCTTTCCTCCAGCTCTTTAATGGCCGCGTACCACATATTTTGATGATAGGTATCCCTTGCAATCAAAAATGACAGCATATCTCTTACCCCTGGATCATCGGTCATGGCATAAAGCCGTGTCACCTGAAGGCGTCCTTGGGCCTCCGCATTTAAGTTAGCGCGAAAATCGGCCAGCAGGTTTCCGCTTGAGATAATGTATTTTGCATTCCACGGATAGCCCTCACTATCTGATGCCATCGCCCCCAATCCGGACACAATCGCGTGCTGAGGATTCATCCCTGACATGACTGCTGCGATAGCAGGATTGCTTTTATAAGCATCCTCCTGTACATCCGCGGGTGCATTGTCCAGAAGCCTGGAAATCATCGTTGCCAGCATTTCTACGTGCCCGATCTCTTCGGTCCCCACATCATATAACAAATCTTTATACTTAGCATCCGCCCTGCAGTTAAACCCTTGAAACAAATACTGCATCATGACGCTAATTTCACCGAATTGGCCGCCGAGCACCTCTTGAAGTTTTTTCGCATAAACCGGATCGGGATGAGCTGGCTTTGCTTGATATTGAAGCTCTTTTATATGATAAAACATGAATCATTCCTCCCCACACTTTCGCACAACCCCAGCGTATGAAGGAATAGGCTGACAGTGCAGGTCCCGTTTCGTTTTATGTATAAAAGCCAAGCTTGACGGCTTCCACATATCGATCAAACAAATCGTTTTGTATGTAGCTTTTATCACGGCACCCAAAATTGCGGAATAGCGCGTTTCGCTGCGCCGTGCTCACCTCCAATTGCAATCCCATTTCTCTTTTCGTCCGATTGACAATATTGTTTGGGTGTACACCTGCCAGGCGGTCTTTCTCATTAGTGAGCTCGGCGCTAAAACCCGCTTCATTCAGACGCTCACAAATGAGCTTGGCTTTTTTACGATCCGCCCCGCCGACCAATGTATGCGGGATTTTCGGATCATAATACCCGTGAAACGCTAATGCGTAATGGTGGTCATTCACTTTTTCTAAAGCCAGCGGCTCATCAAAACGAATGCTAGTGAGATGCAAGGAACGGTTGTTTCGCTGCTTTAGACCCTCAAATAAATAGATGGAACATCGATCAGAAAATGCCCGCACCAGTTCACTGACGCCAGGCTCAATTCTGCCGCCGTGAGGACCGAGGACGATAAGCTCACTTCCGTTTTTCTCCTCATAAATAATCCGGTACTCCGACTCAGAAGCAGAAAGGGCCGCAAAGTTGTCATACATATCTTCCATTTTGAACGCCCCCTTTACCAGTCAGCACCAGTTTACTCTACTCATCTATGAATGAAAACCTTTTTTATAGTATGATTTGATAGAATACGCAGAGGAGGTATATGATGGGGTTTATTGATGGATTACTCGGCAATGCGTCAACACTGTCAACGGCAGCTGTGAAAGAAGAGCTTGCCCATATTTTGCTGGAGGGTGAGAATGTTGAAGCCGGGTTTAAGCTGGTTCGCGATTTGATTGTCTTTACTGAAAAGCGGCTTATCCTTGTAGATAAACAGGGAATCACAGGCAAGAAAACGGAATTTCAATCGATTCCGTACAAAAGCATTTCCAGATTCAGCGTGGAAACCGCCGGCCGCTTTGACCTTGATTCAGAGCTGAAAATTTGGATCTCTGGCGCGGAACTTCCAGCCGTCTCAAAGCAGTTTAAAAAAGATGAGAGCATTTATGATATTCAAAAGGTGCTTGCCGCAGTTTGTATGTAAGATAAAAAGCCGGAAGCTTCACAGCTTCCGGCTTTTCATTTACAGCTTTTCCTCCAGCTTCGCTTTCGTTTTCGGACCGTAAATCCCATCAGCCGTTAAACCGCTGACAGACTGAAAACGTTTCACTGCATTTGCTGTTTTCGGTCCATAAACGCCGTCAACGCCGTGATTTTTCGCTCCTTTATCAGGATAAAAATAAAGAGCGGCTAAAGCGGTCTGCACCTGCTTTACTTTTGTCCCTTTCGTCAGCGGGCTTGTCACTTTGATCACGCCGGATGGGAGCGGATATGAGGATGCGGCATGGCTTTTAGAAGCAGATGCCGTCTGAGGCAGTTTGATCACTTGTCCGACTTTAATGTAATTCGGGTCAGTAATATGATTGATGCTTTGCAGCGTTTTCACACTGACTCCGTGTGATGCGGCAATCCCTGACAATGTGTCGCCTTTTTTCACATGATATACAGACGCTGAAGAAGAGACTGCAGCTTTTTTAGCTGATAAGCCCCCGTTTAATTCCTTTTCAATTGCCGCCTTCACTTGATCCCAGCGCCCCTCTGATAAAATGCGGTGCGGGCAATACTTTCCGTTCCAGTCCTGGTGCTTTCTCACCCGATCGATGCCCCAGCCGCGCTCCTTCAACAGCTGTGCAACAAATGAAATCGCCAAGGCTTCAGCTGCCTCATACTTCGGGCCTCCCGATTTGCTGTAGCAAATCTCAACGCCGATTGATTTGCGGTTTCCCGGACCGTTTGTGCCGTCACCTGTGTGCCAGGCGTTTCGGTTAAGCGGCAGACCTTGAATTACCTCTTTATCATCGACCGCAAAATGAAAGCTTGTCGAGCTTGTGTTCCCGATCATATAGCTGATTTCATTGGCCGCTGACGCATCGTTTGCCGTGTTGTGAATGGTAATGTATTCAGCGGACATTGCATTAGGACACTTCAACGCATATTTCGCCTCAGAAACCAAATTTTTCTTTACTGGAATGCTCACCTATCATCTCTCCTTTTCTTTTTTCATAAATAGGTGGCATTCGTAGGACGAAAAGCTCATATCATCTATCACCGTAATATGGATAAATGTGTTAAACTGAAGTTCACGGAGGGTCTGAAAATGTATACATATTTAATGCTGACAATGAGAACGGAGAAATTTAATCAGGAGCATGTGGCTGGGCACTATGAATTTCTGGATCGTTTACAGGCAGAAAAACGTTTTAAAAATGTTTGGGCCATTCAGCGACGCCACAGGCGGAGCGTATGTCATCGAAGCAGATTCGCTGGAAGAGGCAGCGGAAATCGGGCATGCGGATCCGCTGGTGGCAAGCGGATCTTCTGAGCTGACGATAAAAGAATGGAAGCTGAAATAAAAAAGACCCCTAAGGGTCTTTTTTTATGCATCATGTTTGATTGCGTGCCGCAATATGAAATGTTTTCCCTTCTGTGTTTGCTGTTTCACCTGCATGAACCATCACCTGAGTAAAGCTGAACCCGACCGCAACGAGCAACAAACCTGACATCCATTTAGATTTCATATAAACAATCTCCTCTCTGGATTTGTTTTTGTGCGTGCACCATTTTCTCATAAAATGAAAGTGCTTTTTCGGGCTGTCCGTTTTCTATATAGAATTGGGCAGCATCATGCGCCAGCTCTTCAATATAAGGATACAGCATATGTTCTTCAAGAAATTGAAAGGTGTGTGAGACTGATTCTGTGTCTATGTTTTTTCCGTATAACGCATGTAAAAATTGAAAAAGCTCCACGAATAATTCATCACTGTATTGACGGGCGATTTCCAATCCTTCACGATACTTTTTTTGCGCTTCGGCGTCATTTTTTTGTTTATACAGAACTTGTGTTAAAGAGTAGATAGAATGCGGAAGATTATCGAACTTTTCCGACTTGCAAATAGAAACAGATTTCTCAAAGTATTCGGCTGCCTTTTGCAGTTCACCCATTTTCTCATAGCAGTTTCCGAGATTATATAGGGCGGAACTGATCAGGCGGGGATTGCCTTCTTTCTTTGCAAGATCTAAAGCCAGTTCTAAGTGGGGCAATGCTCTTTCTGGATACTGCATATCATCATAATTACCTGCAATAACGAATTCACATTGGATTCTGCGGACGGTGTACGTTTCATACATTTGGTATGTTTCTAATGCCTGAACGGCGTAGCTCATCGAAACATAGGTTTGTTTTAAATTGTAAAAAATCTCAGCCATTTTAAAAGCAAACTCGGCTTTCTCAATATCATCCGAGACGAGGGCAAGATTCTTTTCTGCCCGTTTATAGTACATCATGGCACTGACAAACATCTTCTGCTTAAATTCATACATTCCTCGAAAAAAATTAAAGTAATATTCGAGAAGCCCTGTCAGCTTGTACTGATTCCCTTCGATGTCTTCTAATAATTCTGAAAACTCCAGCTGCGACGTGTCCTCTCCAAAAGGCTTAATGTAATCCAGCATGACACGATGCCTGAACTCCATTAAAGAATAATACAGCAGCAAATCTTGGTCTTCTTCCATATCCTCAATTTCTCTTTCTACTTCGAGCTTGACCCGTTCGGCTTCAGCGACGTGGAACTGCCGGATATGAGTATACCATTCATTAATTTTAAGCCCGACATAAGAGGACGGAATCGTCTGCTTCATCCTCAATTAATCCCCCCTTTTGAATTACCCGAGATATGTCATATTTTATCATATTTACAAGAAAAAGAAGAACGCAAAATAACCGCAATTGTCGAATTTCGGCTAACCGCAACAAAAAAGCACGGGTTTTTCAAACACCCGTGCTTTCTTTTAGTGAAAACCGACTTTGTTTCTTTCCATCCAGCTTCCCCGCTGGCTTTTTCTTTGCTCTCCTGTCATGTCTTTCACCATGGTTTCAATATGGTGATTCCCTTCTTGGTGCCATTGAAGGGCTGAAGATACATATAATTCTCCCAGCTGTGCAAAGGAAAAGCCTTCTGTAAGTTTTGCGGCGTTTTTTATTTCTCCTTCACTCAAAAAGATGCCAAAGCCTCTCATTTTCATATATTCCAGCCGCAGCTCTTCATCCGGAAGCCCGATTTCATAGGCACGGTCAAATCGCCCTGCACGATTCATCAAACCTGGATCGATCTCTTCGGGATAGTTTGTCGTACCGATGAGAAATAGCCCCTCTTTTGATGTCGCGCCGTCCAGCGTATTGAGAAAAAAGGACCGCACATCTTCCGGCATCGAATCTATATCCTCGATGACCAGAACTGCAGGAGCGAGGCGTCTCGCTGCCTGAAAGACTTCTTCTATTGTCTCGCTCGACGTAAATTCAGTAATTTGCCAATAAGCAACAGGTGCATCGATACTGCCTGCGATCGACTTCACTAACGTCGTCTTTCCGTTTCCAGGAGGTCCATATAACAGAATGCCGCGCTTGTAAGGGATGTCATATGTTTGATAAAACGATTTATCACTATGAAAAAACTGATCAATTGATCTGTATATCTCTTTTTTCAATAGCGGATTCATGATGACTTGACTCCGCTGAACCTCTCTGACAATGGCTTCCTGCTCTCTTGAAGTCCCTCCATCTCCATCCGTAAACACGGTCACTTTCCGCTTGCTTTTTTCCCAAAGACGCGGTCTGACTCCCTCCAGAAATGCACGCATCTTTTCATCGTTAACCGCAAACAGACAATCAAAACTCATAATGCTCCCATCTTGAAAATATGGAATTCTGGCAAAAGCAACTCCCTTTTCAGGATACGCGTATACACTGTTTCTTATAGACTTATGGACGGTATAATCCGGTTCTTTCTCATCTTCATCGTAAGCAAAGGTTTTCTTTTCAAGCTTTTCAAATATATATGCCACATGCTCAGGCTCCAATGAACCGCTGCGGACATCTTCTACAAGAAGCTCCCAGTATTCCGTATTTGGATCATCACTGGCATAGAGCTCATAGAATACACCGTATTGATCATAAAGCGTTTCTTCAATCCGTGTGATAAGGTAACCGAAAGTGCCGTAGCCCGCCGCAGCTCTTTCATTCTCTTTTTCTTCGTACTGATAAATGAAAGGTATGTTAGTCATGTTTATACTCCATTTCATGTTTTGTGAACGTTATATATACGATTGACATAGCATTTTGTTTCATCCCACAGCATATTACTTGTGAATTCATAACCGTTGATATAGGATTTCATTGCACCATTTATTTTTACATATGGAGGAGATCATAATGAGCCAATCCAATCAAATTGTCAGCCATTTTTTATCCCATCGAAACGTGACCAATGAGCTTGCCGAAAAAATCAGCAAAGACCATTACAGCTACAAACCGGCAGAAACATCAATGTCAGCAGAAGAGCTGGTCAAACACATTCTTACGTCTTTCCACTTGTTCGCAAATGTCATTCAGGAAGGCAATGCCTCACCATTTCAAAACAAGCAGGAAGAAACAGAAACAGATCTCAATGTTCTGGCAAAAACATATACAGAAAAAACGGTCGCTATCCTTGAACAGCTGACTGAAGAGCAGCTGGACAGAGAAATTGATCTGACATCCGCTTTCGGCAGAAAAGTCACAGGCCGCGCGCTGCTTCAGCTTGCAATGGAGCATGAAATTCACCATAAAGGCAACCTGTTCGTGTATGTGCGGGAAATGGGCCACACTGAGCTTCCTTTCTATCAGCAGCGCATGTAGCGTAAACAAGAAAAAAGATACCTGTTAAGAGGTATCTTTTTTTTGCGCCTTTAGTACTTCTCGATTTCGTCCAGACACTCATTATAGGGCAAATGAATAGAGATATTGAGCATACCAAAATTTCAAGCAGCTAACGTGCAAAAATTCAAAAAATTTAATTGATTAACGCGTCCTAATCATATATAATCTGATAAAAATAGTCGGGTTTTCAGGAGGCCTTTATCATGAGTGTAAGCATCATATTGATGGGTTTGTTTGTCGGAGCCTTAGTCGGATTGACGGGAGTGGGTGGAGCGGCCTTATTAACTCCGCTTTTAATTGTGCTTGGAATTAATCCTTCCATCGCGGTCGGTACAGATCTTGTATATAACTCGATCACAAAGCTGTTTGGCGTTGCCTCCCATTGGCGGCAGAAAACGATTAACTTTAAATTGGTAAAATACTTAGCCATCGGCAGTATTCCGAGTGCTTCGCTAGCCATTGGCATATTGCATTTGTTCCCCGCCTTTCACCAGCATCAGGAAGAAATTATTAAACACGCTCTAGGATATGTGTTAACGCTGGTTGCCATTTCAATCATCGTTCGTTTGTTTTTGGATAGAAAACTTCGTCCCAACCGCTGGCAGCTGATGCCGCTTGAAAATAAGAGGGCTCTGACAATTCTTATTGGTGTTGTGTTTGGGTTTATCGTCGGATTAACATCAATCGGTTCCGGCTCATTATTTGCAATTGCCATGATTTACTTATTTAACATGAAAGCGTCACAGATTGTCGGAACCGATATCGCGCATGCATTTCTTCTTGTTACGGCAGCAGGCATTTTGAACGCAAGCTTCGGAAGCGTGGATTACATGCTGGCAGCTAATCTGCTCCTCGGTTCAATTCCCGGCGTGCTGATCGGGAGCCATCTTTCGCCTCGATTCTCCCCGCGTCCGCTGCAATTTATTATGGCGTCCATTATTTTAGTCAGCGGTTTAAAATTGATTTAATGAAGAAGGCTATCCGCTTGAAGGATAGCCTTTTCTTATTATAGCGTCACACCCGATTTAAAAATGGCGAGTTCTCTGAAATCATTTTTTTCATGGTTCACAAGCTGGCCGCTTGCCACCTCAACCATATAGTGGATAAACTCACGCAGCACATATTCCTCATGAACATCATCCTCTGCTAAAAGGCCTGCGTTAAAATCAATCCAATGCGGCTTCGCTTCATACAGCTCGGTGTTTGTCGCTACTTTCACCGTCGGGACAAAGGTGCCAAACGGCGTGCCTCTCCCCGTTGTAAAGAGGACAATTTGGCAGCCGGCCGCCGCCAATGCGGAGGAGGCGATCAAATCATTGCCCGGTGCGCTCAAAAGCGTCAGCCCTTTTGTCTTGAGCACTTCACCGTATTTCAAGACATCCGTGACAGGAGAAATCCCCGCTTTTTGCGTACAGCCTAGCGATTTATCCTCAAGTGTAGAAATGCCGCCCGCTTTGTTGCCCGGTGAGGGATTTTCGTACACCGGCTGATCATGTTTGATAAAATATTGTTTAAAATCATTGATTAATTGGACTATCTTATGAAACACTTCTTCATTGGCAGCCCGCTGCATCAGGATGGTTTCTGCGCCGAACATTTCCGGTACTTCCGTCAGCACAGTACTTCCTCCCTGTGCAATGAGATAATCTGAAAAACGGCCTAGCAGCGGGTTTGCGGTTATGCCGGAAAAACCGTCCGAACCTCCGCATTTCAGCCCGATCTTCAGTTCAGACAGCGGAATGTCTTCTCTCTTATCTCCTTTGGCCGCTTCATGAATTTCCTTCAGCAAAGCAACACCTGCCTCCATTTCGTCGGTCACCGACTGGGATTCCAGAAACTTTACCCGCTTCAGATTCACATCCTGCAGTGCTTCCTTCATTCCGGCCAGCTCATTGTTTTCACAGCCAAGCCCTAGCACCAAGACGCCGCCGGCATTTGGATGGCGAATGGCATTCAGCAGGATTTGCTTCGTATTTTCATGATCGTCGCCAAGCTGCGAGCATCCGTATTGATGCTTTAACACCAGTACGTTATCAAATGGAGCGATATCCCCTGTTTCTCTGACAAAACGCTGCAGCATTTTTTCTGCTATCCCATTGACACAGCCGACAGTTGGGACAATCCACAATTCATTCCGTACACCCGCATCTCCGTTTTCTCTTCTAAAACCTTTAAACGTCCGGTTCTCATTAGAATACGGATTTTCATCAAATCTTGGTGTATAGCTGTATGATTGGATATCAGACAGGTTTGTTTTCGTATTATGGACATGAATATGCTCTCCGATCGAGATATCTTGTGATGCATGACCGATTGGAAACCCGTACTTGATGATGCTGTCATTTTCTTTAATAGGCTGCAATGCAATCTTGTGACCTCTTTTTATATCATCCTTTACTTCAAGCGACACGCCGTCCGCATGCAGCCTCTCTCCCTTTTGGATATCCCGCAGAGCAAGAAGGACATTATCTTGCTTATGAATCTTTATAAACGACTTCAACGTACCTCTCCCCCTTGTATGCAGTATTGCTCAAGAGCCCGCTGCATGCCCAGCTCATGAATATGATTCAAGTAAACAGCGACTCTATCAGTCAGCCTCGGTATCTCATTGAGATCTGCCCCCCATAGCTGCTGTTCGCCTAACACTCTTGATGCAATCCGAAGCATGTCGCCATCCTCCTGACACCAAACCTCTTTGAAAAATTGAAGCACTGCCGGATCATCCTGCAATGTCTCGTTATCATGATAAAAATACAGAAGAGCGCTGAAAGAAAACACCAAGCGTTCAGGAAGCTGTCCCTTTTGTTCAGCATATTCCTTAAGAGTCGGCAGGTTTCTCGTTTTGAATTTGGAAACGGAGTTCAATGCAATGCTTTCCAGGTAATGCTTAATATACGGGTTTTTAAAACGGTTCAGCACATCGTCAGCATACTGAGAAAGACCTTCCATTTTTAAAACAGGAAGAATTTCGTCGTCAATCAGCTCTCTTATAAATTGCCCCACTTCCGGATGCTCGACAGCATCCCTAACAGTTTTTAAGCCGTATAATAAAGCCACTGGCGTCATTGCTGTATGAGCGCCATTTAAAATTCTTACTTTTTTAGTCCGGTATGGGGTGAGGTCGCTGACGATCTTTGTCTGGAGCCCTGCAGCCGCAAAGGGAAGTTCTTTTCCAATCCAATCAGGCCCCTCGATAACCCATAAATAATATTGCTCTCCCACAACTATCAAATCATCCTGATAGCCAAGCTCTGCCGTGATCTCATCAATGCTGTCGACGGGAAAACCCGGGACAATCCGGTCGACTAAACTATTACAAAATGTATTGGCCTCATGAATCCACTGTGTAAATCCTTCCTCCAGCTTCCACAGATGTGCATAATGAAGAACCGTTTCCTTCAGCTTTTCGCCGTTGTTCTCAATCAGTTCACATGGGATTAGGACACACCCTTTTGTCTGATCTCCTTTAAAAGCCTGATAGCGGAAGTAGAGAAATGCTGTTAATTTCCCAGGGAATGTTTTTTGCGGCCTATCCTCTAAACGATCTTTTTCATCACATACAATCCCAGCCTCAGTGGTGTTGGAGATGATAAACCGAAGCCCTTCGCTTGATGCCAATTCTTTGTATGCTTCATAATCAGAAAACAGGTCAATCCCCCGGCTGATTGAGTTGATAATCATATGCTCGTTTACCGCTTCTCCGTCTTTCATTCCTTGTAAAAAAAGCGTATATAATCCATCTTGCTGATTTAATCGTTTGATTTTTTCTGAGCCTCTTGGCTGGACAACTGCCACGCTCCCATTAAAATCAGTGTGTTGATTCAATTGATCAATCTGCCAATCAACAAATCCCCGAAGAAAGTTTCCTTCTCCGAATTGGAGAATTTTTTCTGGATACCGAGTATAGTGATCGTACACATTTTTATTCAGTTTCTGCATCCTTATTGCCTCCCTCTTCTTATGCACACGTTAACATTTTTCTTTATAAAAGAATGCCCGCTGAAAAACGGGGCATCACGTCGTCAATCGTCTGACTGAATCACGCACCATGAATTCTGTGTTTTCCAAGATTTTTTCTGCTTTTGTTTCGGGCTCGCTGATCAGAGACAAGAGTTTTTGCGCACCGAGCACGCTGATTTTCTCCACTGGGCGCTTTACTGTTGTAAGTCTTGGCGTGATGTACTGTGAAAACCCAATATCATCAAACCCGATCACCGAAATATCATCAGGAACGCGCAGGCCCTTTGCGAATATCGCATTCATCGCTCCGATTGCCATGTCATCATTCGAACAAAAAACAGCGGTTGGAGGATTCGGCAGTGCCAGCAGCCTCTCCATCGCTTGAAAGCCGCTTTCCATATCGTACTGTCCTTTGACACTGTATTCATGCTTGATCGGAATATGATGTTGAATCAGTGCAGATAAGTAGCCTTCCTTTCGCTGCTGGGAGGATTTAAAGCCTTCGATCCCCTCGATGATGGCGATGTCTTGATGGCCGGACTGAATGAAGTATTCTACAGCTTCTTGAGAGCCTTCCTTGTCATTGGACAAAATATTCGTGATGGTGCGATCATCAATATCACGATTCAGCACGACAAGCGGAATGTTTTTTTCGCGAATATGGTAAATGAAAGAATTATCAATGTCACTTTGGCTCATTAAAATGATGCCGTCATACCTCATCGGTGTAACGGAGTCATAGTTTTTCAGATCATCAATGCCGCGCACATACAGATTGTAATCCTCACTTATGGCTTGATTGACGCCTTTGATTGTGTCTGCAAAGAAGCTGTGTGAGGTTCCGTTTGTAATGCTTGTAAAGAATAGCCCGATCGTATGCGACTTTTGCATCGCCAGGCTTTTCGCATTTACATTTGGTGTATAGTTGAGCTGCTCTGCTAGCTCTAATATCTTTTTCTTCGTATGTTCTTTGATGTAAGGACTGTTGTTGAGTGCTCTGGAAACGGTTGTGTGGGATACGTTTGCGAGTTTTGCGATATCTTTTATGGTTACCATCTAATTCCCTTCCTTATCATACCGGCTGCGATTATTTACTGTATATTGTATCATCAAACATACCGCCTCTCCCACTATATTTCCAGATTAATAAGACACAGGATTCTCAGCTTCTGTTCCTGCTGGCTTGCCAATGATTGGACGGACAAAACGAATCACAGCAAGTGAAGCGAAGACAGCCAGCCCTCCGGCAAGCAAAAATGCTCCAGAAAACGTGCCTGTTTGGTCAACAATAAATCCGGTTAGAGCCGGGCCGATAATTCCTGCCGTGTTGGCGAGGAAATGCATGAAGCCGCCAACAGAACCGACATTGTTTTGATCAACCACATCTTGAATGACAGCCCAATAGATAGCACCGGTCAAATAAAGAAAGAACACTGACAGAGCGACAAGAGTGACAGCCCCCGCAGTCGTTGCCACAAGCCCGGCAAAACCAATCAGGACAGCTGATGAAAACAAACACGTGACAAGCACAACCTTGCGCGAGAACAGCACACCTTTTCGGGCCGTTTTTTTGTACACATAGTCAGAAACAAATCCCCCCGCAGCCAGCCCGATAAAGCCTAAAATCCACGGGATGACCGTAATGACACTCATCGATTCAACACTTAATCCCCGTTCGTCGACAAGATAGCTCGGAAACCATGTTAAAAAGAAGAAGAGGATGTAGTTGTAAGCGAAAAAAGCGAACGCCGTGAACAGGACCGTTTTTTGCTTCAGGTAAAAGGTGAGCGGTATTTTTTCTCCGGGAGACGTTTCTGCTTTTATTGCCGGTGCTTCCTTGATCGTCTCTTGCGGCTTTTCTTTGACAAACTTAAACCAGAGCACTGCCCATATCAATCCAATAATCATAATGAGAACGAAGGATACCTTCCAGCTAAACGCCACTGCGATCATGCCGACTATCGGGCCGGAAATGGCTCCCCCGAGCGGCGTGCCGCTGTTGGTTACACCGATAACAGACGCCCGCTGGGTCGGCGGGAACCAGTTGTTCACCATCTTGTTGATGGTCGCCGAAAGCGGGCCTTCTCCCATTCCGAAGAGAATGCGTATAATCAGCAGACTGACAAAGCCAAAAGCAAGGGCGACTGCTCCGCTAAACAGCGACCAAACAACCATCGCGACAAACAAGGTCAGCTTTGCCCCATAGCGGTCGGATGCCACGCCCCCAAGAAAGTTAAAAATCGCATAACCAATCGAAAAACTGCTGAAAATCAAGCCCATTTGCGTTGCAGACAATGTGAGATCATCCTGAATAAAAGGAGCTGCAATGGAAAGCGCCGAGCGATCCAGGTAATTAATCACCCCTGCCAGGAACAAAAAAAGGATAACGGGAAGCTTATCTTTTGAAAACATCTCAACCTCACCCCTATGTTGGTTCAGTTTCTGTTGCATCGCTTTCGTTACACACCTGAATAAGCCATAAATCCTCCATCGACAGGAACGGTGATCCCAGTGACAAAACCGGAATAGGATTCATCCGCCAGCCAAAGAAGCGTACCGAGCAAATCCTCGGGTTTTCCGAAGCGCTTCATCGGTGTTCCCGCAATAATTTTGTGAGATCGGCTGGTGAACGTTCCGTCTTGGTTGATCAGCAGATCATGATTTTGTTTTGTCAGAAAGAAGCCTGGGGCAATCGCATTGACCCGCAGCCCGGTTTCGGCAAAATGAACAGCCATCCACATCGTAAAATTATTGATCGATGCTTTGGCGGCACTGTATGCCGGAACCTTCGTCATAGGTGAATAAGCACTCATCGAAGAAAGATTGATAATCGCCGGTGAATCGGCTTTCAGCAGCTCTTTTCCAAACACTTGCGAGGCCAGAAACGCACCGGTGAAATTGGTGGAGAATACAGTTAGAAAGCCCCTCTCATCCATATCAAAAAAGGATTGGCCTTCTCCCGCTTCTTCATATGTCTCCACATCGGTTATCGCGGCAGGATGATTGCCGCCAGCCCCGTTAATTAACAGATCAACAGCGCCAAATTGGCCAAGGATGTCTTCCTTTGCCCGCTCCAGTGACATCCTGTCCAGCACATCCGCAGCAACAGCGCACGCTGTGCCGCCAGCCGCCGTTATCTCCTTCACGACCGCTTGGCCTTTTTCAGCCGTCCGATTCAATATCGCCACCTTCATGCCATGACGGGCTAGCTCCCGTGCCATCGCAGAGCAAAGCACGCCGCTGCCGCCAGTGATGACAGCCGTTTTACCAGCCAGGTTCTCATGCAGCGGGATCATACGCCCACCTCTTTTTTTGCCATTGCTTCATAGGCGTCCCACAGCCCGTTCAAATACATGATGCCAAGTGCCCGATCGTATAAGCCATATCCCGGGCGGCATTGCTCGCCCCAAAGATGGCGCCCATGATCCGGTCTGACATATCCTTCGTAATCCTGCTTATGCAGTTCTTCCATCACGCCTTGAATGTTGATTGAACCATCCTTTGTTAAATGAGATGTTTCAATAAAATCACCATTCTCATAAATTTTCACATTGCGAATATGTGAAAATGGAGCGATGCCGGCATACGTTTTAGCGATCTCCACCATGTCGTTAGCGGGATTGGCTCCCATTGAACCTGTACAAAGGGTGATACAATTAGACGGTGAATCTGATATCGCCCGCAGTTTCTTATAGCTTGCCTCTCCTGTGATAATGCGCGGCAGTCCGAAAATCGGCCACGGCGGGTCATCCGGATGAATGGCCATTTGAACACCATAGGCCTCAGCAACAGGAAGAATTTCCTGCAAAAAGAATGATAAATTGTCCCATAGCTTTTCTTCATCGACCGTTCTGTAGGCAGCAAAAAGCTCTTTGATCCGAGCCAATTTTTCGGGCTCCCACCCCGGCAGTGTCATGTCAGATGCATCCTCCACCGTCCGAATCAGCTCTTGAGGATCAAGGCTTTCCACCTTGGCCTTTTCAAAAAACAGAGCGGTCGATCCATCTTCTAGCGGCCGGAACATGTCCGTGCGTGTCCAGTCAAAAACCGGCATAAAATTATAGCAGATCACTTTCACGCCAAATCCGGCAAGGTTGCGGATCGTTTGCTTGTAGTTTTCAATATACCGGCTACGTTCTTCGTTCCCAAGTTTAATTGCTTCGTGAACATTCACGCTTTCTACAACTTCAGCATGAAAACCATAGGATTGAATATATTCAGTCTCGGCTCCGATTTCTTCTTTTTCCCACACGTCGCCGACAGGCTTTTGATGGAGAGCCCAAACGATGCCTTTGACTCCGGGAATTTGCTTCACGTGTTCAAGTGTGACTGTATCGTTGCCTCGTCCATACCATCGGAATGTCATATTCATGCTCGCACCTCCGGATTCAGTCATTTAATCAAACGTGATGACGGCTTTTCGCACCTGATCTGGATGCTCCTTAATAAACTGAAATGCATGATGAACGTCATCAACTGAAAATGTATGGGTCACCAGCCCGTTATGCACTAACCGGCCTCCATTCAAAAGCCCTATCACTTTTGGAAACTGATTGGTCTGCAATCGCGATCCGGTTATCGTGACTTCTTTTTTTGTAATTGGCAGCTGAGAAATCTGAGCCGCTCTTTCATCAAGTCCAAGCACAACCACATGTCCCGCCGGTGACACAGCCTCAATTGAAAGTGCAAAAGTCTCCGGCAGGCAAACAGCATCAATGACCACGTTTGCTCCTTCATTCCCAGTCCATTCAAGGACCCGCTCGGCAACATGTTCTGATTGGACATTTACAACAGCATCGGCGCCGTTTTCTTTCGCAAATAACAGCCGCTCGTTGTTCAAGTCAGTCATCATGACAGCAGCGCCCGCCAGCTTTGCCATTTTCAACACACAGATCCCGATAGGCCCCGCTCCCTGGATCAGGACGGTATCACCTTTTTCCACTTGGCCTCTCCACACTGCCTGGGCGCCTATCGTATAAGGCTCGGCCATGACTGCTTCCTCCCAAGGCAAGTCCTTTGAGACCGCGTGAAGCTGCCTTTCCGGAAGCACAATATATTCCCGCATGCCTCCGTCCTCATGTACGCCAAATACAGAAAGCTTGGCGCAAACATTCGGCCGCCCTTTGCGGCAGGCATAGCACGATCCGCAATAAGAAATCGGCTCAATCACCACATGATCACCGGGTTTTAGGCTCTGTACATTCGCACCAACTACCTCCACTTGTCCCGTTACCTCGTGTCCGATAACTCTCGGGAGGGTAGCAAGCGGATTCGTTCCATGATAAATGTGCATGTCTGAACCGCAAATGCCGACTCGCTTGACTTTCACGAGCACTTCATCATCCTTTGAAAGAACTGGCTTCTTCACCTCCGCTGTCATCAGATCATACGCTTTTCGCACTTGAACCGCTTTCATTTTACTCACCTGCTTTTTAAGAATTCATACACGCTCCGGGCAATAGAAATTCCGTTTTTCTTATTTCTTTCTTCATGCAGCTGCTCGATCTCGCCGGGCACATGCACTCTTTCGAATCCAACAGCCGGCGCTGATTGCTGCAGTTCATCAATCATGGCATCCATCTGCTCTAAAAACGTATCCCAGTCAGTAAAAAAGGCTGGATTGATCGCGCAAACGTAATGCCCCAGCTTTCTTTTTTGATCAAGGCCGCTGTACATTTTGGCAATATGAGGGCCAAAGGCCGCGCCCGCCAGCAATCCTGAAAATACATCCACAACAATCGATAGTCCATAGCCTTTCGGGCCGCCGAATGTTGAAAGTGAGACGACCTTGTCAGGATCAGTTACTGCTTCTCCGTTTTCATCGACTCCCCATCCTTCAGGAATTTCTTTGCCCTCTTCACGGGCCTGCAGAATCTTCCCAAAAGCCACTTTGGATGTCGCCATATCTAGGATAAACGGTTTTTTATGCTTAGCCGGAACACCGTAAGCAATCGGATTTGTCCCTAAAAAAGGAGTCCTCCCCCCAAATGGGACAACGATACTGTCTGTATGCGTCATTGCCATTCCGATCAGCTTTTCGTCAGCCGCTTTTTGCACAAAATAGCTTAGCGCTCCGCAATGGCTGCTGTTTACGGCCGTGACCATGCCGACTCCTTTTTTCTTCGCCATGTCAATTGCATGGTCCATCGCCATGTCGCAATTCACATGACCGAAACCATCGTCTCCGTCAAGCACCCCGGTCACAGGCCCCGTTTCTTTAAAAACAGGCTGTGCCCCAGGATTGATCCCTCCCGCTAAAAGCCTGTTCACATAGTGTTCTGTGCGCAGCACGCCATGCGAATGTACATTGCGCAAATCAGCGTGCACGAGAACATCTGCTACTTTTTCAGCATCTCGTTCATTCAAACCGGCACCGGCCAGCTTTTTCCGAACGAGTTCCTTTGCTTCTTCAGATGCAATTGTTATCGTTTTCAAGTAAGAGCCTCCTTCCTTTTCAGTTTTTTGGGCACTTTCCTAGCGAAACCCCTACAAACACATTTTATTTACAAATTATTTTAAATATTCTCTATATTATATTGTCAGCTCTTTTGATGAAGATCCTGAACGATCTGAGCATGCTGCTGGTCTGTGAGTTTATAAAGAAAGCCGATAATGATCATCGCTAATGCCAAAGCAATGGCCGGATACAGAAGAAGCAGCGCTTTGATGCCAATCAGCGCCTGTGCTGTCTGGACTGCATTCGGCACATAGCCGATAATCCCTAAACCGATCCCCGAGAGAAAGCCAGACAAAGATTGAGCAAGCTTTCTTGAGAAATTGAAAAGTGAATATGTCGTTGCTTCCTTCCGTTCACCGGATTTCCATTCGCCATAGTCGATAATATCGGAGACAAGAGCCCACGTGATGCCATTTGGGATACTGATTCCGATAAAGGCGATACTGGCGAGAATTGTAAACACATACACGTTAGATGGGAGCATAAAGTTGATCAGGTCCGCGGCCACACTGATGCCGAAGCCGATCATTGCCGTTCGTTTCTTTCCAAACATCTTGACGAGCTTTGGAAGGAATACGACGCCCAAAAAGGAAGAACCAATAATGATGAAGTTCATATAAGCCATTAATTCAACATTGCCCAGGTTATATTGTGCGAAATAGACTAGCATAGCGGATTTAATGTTGTATGCGGAAATTGAAAAAATCGTCATCAGGACAAGGGTTAACAGCGGTTTATTTGTAATAAATGTTTTGACGACAGATGAGAGTGTTAATTTTTCTTTGGGTGCTTCCGATATGACAATGCGCTCTTTGCAGTTGCGGTAGCAAATATAAAACCAAAACACACCGAGCGCGGCGAACAAGCCCATGACCACCGGGTAGCCGACCTTCGGATTATCAAACTTGACGAGCAACGGCATCACGGCAACACTTGTGATAAACAAGGCGCCAAGTGATCCGATTTGGCGGAACGTCGAAATGGAGGTCCGGTCCTCAGAATTTTGAGTCATCGCTGCCCCTAATGAGCCGTACGGAATATTCACAAACGAATAACCGATGCCCCAAATCATATAGGATGCATATGCATATATCAGTTTTCCGGTCGTTGATACATTGGGAGACAGAAAAATAAGAACAGTAAGCACCGCAAGCACGATGCTGCCGATTAATAGATAAGGCCTGAATTTCCCCCGTTTGCCGATGTTTTTGCGATAATCGATTGATGAGCCGACAATTGGATCTGTTATCGCTGCAAACAGCTTACTGACTAAAAAAATGCCGCCGGCCATCGCAGCGGGGATTCCCGCTACATCAGTGAAATACTTCAATAAATAAATCTGGCCGAGATCAAACATAAAACCGTTGCCAAAATCACCAAAGCCATAGGACATTTTCTCTTTCAATGAAAGCCTTTTTTCCGTTTCGACCGACACAACCTTATTTGCCAGTTCAGTTCGCATGTTCCACCTCTGTGTCTTAAGAATTTTCGGATAGTGATCCGCTCAGCGATACTGAGCGGATCACTTTGTTACACGTTTGCTTTCTCTTCTTGAAATTGAAAGTAGTGTTTCGCATTGTCATAGCAAATCCCCTGAACGATGCTTCCCAGAAGCTCCATATCGCGTGGCACTTCGCCGTTTTCCACCCATTCTCCAATCAAATTGCAGACGATCCGCCTGAAATATTCGTGGCGCGTATACGAAAGAAAGCTTCTGGAATCGGTGAGCATGCCGATAAAACGGCTGAAAAGGCCAACATTTGATAACGCTTTCATTTGGTCGAGCATCCCGTCTTTAGTATCGTTAAACCACCAGGCTGTGCCGAATTGTATTTTTCCCGGGGTAATACCGTCCTGAAAACTGTTGATCATGCTGGCGATGACATAGTTATCATTTGGATTCAATGAATATAAAATCGTTTTCGGCAGCTGGTTCTTCATCTCAACTGAGTTCAGCAGCTTGTATAAAGGCTTAGCAATTTCTTCATCGTTCATTGAATCATAGCCTGTATCAGGTCCGAGCCTTTTCATCATTTTTGTATTCGTGTTTCTTAAAGCGTTGATATGAAACTGCATCGCCCAATCGAGCTCCGCATACAAACCGCAAAGAAACTGAAGCGTATGTGTCTTAAATTTCTTCTCATCTTCATAAGAAACCTCTGTTCCTTGTAATCTGTCAGAAAAAATCCGTCCAGCTTCTTCTTTTGTTGTTTCGGCAAATACCATTGAATCTATCGCGTGATCAGAAACTCTGCCGCCGGCTGAGTGGAAGAATCGCACTCGTTTTTCCAACGCCTTTAAAAACTCATCATAGGTTGTAATGGATATGGCGGCGGCATCTTCAAGCGCCTGCACCCACTCAGTAAAGCCATCACGATTGATCTCAAGTCCTTTATCCGGCCGAAATCCAGGCAGCACGCTGACAGGAAAGTCTTTGTCTTCTCTTAATAATAGATGGTATTCAAGAGAATCGACAGGGTCATCCGTGGTGCACACAACCTTTACATTTGATTTCACGATTAAATCCCTTGCCCCGAAGCCTTCCCCTTTGAGCAGTTCATTTGTTCGTTTCCATATAGCCGGCCCGGACTTCTCGTTTAAAATTTCATAAATGCCAAAAAAACGCTGCAATTCTAAGTGAGTCCAGTTGTAGAGCGGATTGCCGATCGCCATCGGCACGGTTTTCGCCCAAGCCATAAATTTCTCCTCATCAGGCGCATCTCCGGTGATGTATGTCTCCTCAATTCCATTGGCTCTCATGATGCGCCATTTATAATGGTCACCATACAGCCAGGCTTCCGTGATGTTTTGAAATGTCTTATTTTCATAGATTTCTTTCGGACTTAAGTGGCAGTGGTAATCAATAATTGGCATGTCTTTCGCATAATTATGATAGAGGCTGACAGCGGTTTTATTTTTCAATAAAAAGTTTTCGCCCATGAAGGGTTCCATGTCCTCACCGTCTTTCATTCTATTTCAAAATGTTAACGTTAACATTTTGATTTGTTTTTATTTTACCTTTATATTCCTCTGGGATCAATCTCTTTTTTGAAAATGAAATGTTAACGCTGTCATAAACATAAAAAAGACATTGCCAGAAAGCACTCAGAAAGGAATGCTTTTGGCAATGCCAGATTCATTAAAAGGATTAGTAAGCCAGGCTGAAAAGTCCTTTAATATGTGTCAAATATCGTACATTACTTGCTTCTTTCATCAAGGAAGCAGGAAGACCTTTAAGCGGTGTAGAATTAGCACCAATGATGGCAACCGCGTCTTTGCGTCCAAGGCTTGCAAGTGTACCAGAGTTTACTGGCTTGAATGTTTCAAGCGTTTTGCCTTCCAGGTAAGCGAATAGGTTGTAACCGATCAGCTCACCCATTTGCCATGCGATTTGTGCAGTTGGCGGGTATGGACGGCCGTCTGGACCGAAGTAAACTGCGCTGTCTCCAGCAACGAATACATCTTCATGAGATGTAGATTGCAGGAAGTCATTTACAGTCGCGCGTCCGCGGTTCACTTCTAGACCTGATTCACCGACTAATGGGTTACCTTGTACGCCGCCAGTCCAAACAAATGTGTTGGCAACAACTTTAGATCCGTCTTTCAGATCAATTACGTTTCCTTCTACATTTGTAACAGGAAGACCTGTTAAGAACTCAACGCCGCGTTTTTCAAGGCTTGCAGTCGCACGCTCGATAAGATCATCCGGAAGAACAGGAAGGATCTTCGGACCTGCTTCAACAAGTTTTAATTTGATTTCTTTATGGTCTACGCCGTATTTTTTCGCAAGGTTCGGCATGATGTCAGCAAGCTCACCAACAAGCTCAACACCTGTTAAGCCGCCGCCGCCGATAAGGATTGTTGCATCTGCTTCGTTTTTCGTTTTAGAGTACTCGCGCACACGATCTTCAACATGCTGGAAGACTTTGTTCGCATCAGCAGCAGATTTCAATACCATGCTGTTTTCTTCAAGACCTGGGATGCCGAAGTAAGCCGTTACAGAACCAAGACCTACAACAAGCGCATCGTAAGTTAATGTAGAACCGTCAGCAAGCGCAACTTCTTTTTTATCAACAGAGAAAGAGCTTACTTCCGCAATTTTAAGATCAATGTCTTTGCCTTTGAAAAGTTTTTCTAATGGCATTGCAACCGCTTTTTCAGACACGTTGCCTGCAGCAAGGCGGTGTAATTCCGTAATGATTTGGTGAGTAGGGTATTTGTTTACCACTGTCACGCGTGCTTGTTCTTTTGTGTAATGTTTGCGAACTGTTAGAGCAGAAAGAACTCCGCCATAACCAGCGCCTAGAATGACAATATGTTTTGACATCGTATATCCTCCGTCCTTTATATCAATTTGAATCTGAGATTATTTTTGGTTTTCGCGTTCGTTCATGACTTCAAGGTAGCTGTTAGCAAAACGGAACAGCTTTTGAGCTTGAGGATCTTTCAGCATACGCAATAGGCCGAAAAGACCAATTGTTTCGTTGCTTGCTTCCGCGCGGTCTTTTGCTTCGATCGCAGTCGCAGCTACTTCTTTCGCTGTTTCTTTTACAGGCTCAAGAATTTCAGTGATCGCACCGACTGTGTCGCTCTTTAACACTTCGTCAGTCGCTACAGACTGAGCGAAATCATAAGACTTCGTTAAAATATTCACTAACTCAGTCAGCTTCGGAAGCTGGTCAACTAAAACAGTCAATGATTCTTGAACTTCTGGCTTTAATAGCTGATCAATAAGATCTTGCTGGCTTTGGCTGACAGACGCATTTGTTTGATCGATTGTTTCTGGCATATCCAATTCTCCTTTACTATAAGCAGTTTGCTGATTTTTTTGGAAAGGGTAGTGCCTCTCCCTGTCTCACGCTTTTAAGGCATAAGAATAAGGATTGTGAATTCGTGCACAATCATTTACAAAAATAAATGTTTACTACCCAGTTTTTCATCTTGCCATATTCAGTATTATTTTTATCTAAAAATAAACAATTGAATAAGTCAAAATCCTTTACTCTCTCTGAAAATAGCAAACACAAAAAACTCCAATTCGATTACCTTCTATATGATAACACTTTTTGAACAAAATTTGAACGTGAATTGCTTCGATTATGAAATTAATTTATATGGAGCTCATGTCATATCGTTTCTGCGGCACTAGTTATTGACAATCCAGCAATTTCTCCCCTTCACTTTACCCATATTTCCAATAGAGGCTCTCTTTTTCCTGTGATCGGATCATTCGTCGGCAACGCCGCCTGCTTAATCTGTTTGAGCGCTTCCTCCCGCTCATTGGGCTTCCCCGTCTTCATATCATACTGAACGCCACCGGGATAGGCGCCAAGGACAGTAAAATCGGGACTTGAGCTGAGCTTTTTATGTCCGACTCCGGCTGGAATCACGACTGCGTCGCCTGATTTGAAAGGGATGGCAGCCCCTTTTTCTCCCCCAAACTGAATCACAGCCTCTCCCCTAAGGGCAATCAGGACTTCATGCGTATTGCTGTGATAATGATGGTATGGAAAAACACTCCCTGACCAGCTGTTTGACCAGCCATGCCGGATGACGATCCGCTCTGCCAGTCCGGTGTCCTTAAGCGCGTTTTGATACACCACGAGCGGAAAATCAGGGTGATTCGGAATCCTGCCGTCATCCGGAAAGAGGTATGTCTGTGTCTCTTTTTCCATCAATTTCACCTCCCTTTTTTGTCTTCCACACATAGCGGTTCGCAAAACATGATGTTTTTCTCATGATTCCATTGATCTGCATGATACCGAATAGTATAGTATAAAAAAATAATGCCAGAATGAGGGATATCATGAAAGCTATCGTTATCGGAATATTGGCTTCACTCTTTTTCGCCGTTACCTTTATATTAAACAGAGCGATGGAGTTATCAGGAGGCAGCTGGCTTTGGAGCTCTTCGCTGCGCTTTATTTTTATGGTGCCGTTTTTATGTTTGATTGTCATCATGAGAGGGACATTCACGCCTCTCTTACTAGAGATGAGGAAAAAGCCGTTTTATTGGATCAAATGGAGCTTCGTCGGCTTCGTGCTTTTTTACGCGCCGATTACATTTGCGGCTGCATACGGTCCGGGGTGGCTCATAGCCGGAACCTGGCAAATTACAATTGTAGCCGGGGTGCTCTTATCTCCTTTGTTTTATGTCAAACAAGATATGCCGGGCGGTCCGCAGCTCGTTCGCCAAAAGATTCCCCTGGTTTCACTTGGCACTTCCATGATCATCCTGATTGGAGCGGCTCTGATCCAGCTTCAGCATGCAGAATCGCTTTCTGGGAGGATGCTGCTTTTCAGTGTGCTGCCGGTTGTCATTGCGGCTTTTGCCTATCCGTTAGGAAACAGGAGAATGCTCGAAGAATACGGAGGCCGGCTTGATACATTTCAGCGCGTGCTTGGAATGACATTGGCAAGCCTCCCATTCTGGCTTATATTAGCAGCTTACGGCTGGTGGTCAGATGGCCTTCCAACAGCAAGCCAAACCGTTCAATCCTTTATCGTTGCCGTCAGCTCAGGCATCATTGCGACGGTTTTATTTTTCTGGGCCACTGATATGGTAAGAGACAATCCGCAAAAACTCGCAGCTGTTGAAGCCACTCAATCTGGTGAAGTGATTTTCGCGCTGCTTGGTGAAATTGTTCTGCTGTCAGGCGTTTTTCCATCTCTTTTATCATTTGCCGGTTTATTCATTATAATAGCAGGGATGATGTTACATACCTTCGCTTCACAGCCGAGAAAACCGAAAAAGAAAGCACAGTCAAATCTGACTGCGTAGCATCTGCAGGAGAATGGGTGAAAGCCTGTTCTCCTTTATTTGTGCTACCAAAAGGAATCTGTTTCACGTTATAGTTAAATATAATGTCAGCCTACTTATATTGAAAGGTGATTATTGTAATGGAAGCAAACGATCAAACACAAAACATACCAGCCATCTCCTTCAGATCAGTCCGAAAAAGCTATAAACAAGATGGACAAACCTATGATGTGCTGCAGGATGTCACCGGAGACATTCAACAGGGCGCAATCGTAGCCGTTTTAGGTCCTTCCGGCACAGGCAAAAGCACCCTCCTTTCTATGTGTAATTTAATGAGAACGCCTGACAGCGGCGAAGTCAACATATACGGAAAGGAAGTCAGAGAATGGAATGTCAATGAGCTGAGGCGAACGGCAGCCCTCGCGTTTCAATCGGCTCCCGTGCTCGACGGGACAGTGCGTGACAATTTAAGTCTTGTACAAAGGCTGCATCAATCCCAGCTGTACTCTCCTGAAAAGCTGGCTTCTCTTGCAGGGCTGCCGCCAGAGTTGTTAGACAGAAGCGCCAGAGACTTATCGGGCGGGCAGCGGCAAAGACTGTCACTGGCCAGAACGCTCTCAAATCCTTCCTCCATTCTATTGTTGGACGAAATTACATCGGCCTTGGACCCGGTTTCTGCTCTTGAGATTGAAGAACTGATCAAACGTCAGCATCAAGAGAAAAAATGGACAGTCATGTGGGTCACTCATAATATGGAGCAGGCAAAACGAGTAGCCGATACCATTTGGTTTATGGCAGATGGCCGGCTGCTTGAAATCGCTGAAACCGAAACATTTTTCTCCGCTCCGCAGCATGAAGCAGCAAAAGAATTTTTGAAGGGAGGCACTCGGTAATGGATTACCTTTCTCTCTCTTTAACGATGATCTTTGTTTTGATCGCCTTGTTTTTATCAAAATCCTTTAAAGCAGGTGTAGAAAAAGACATGATCATCGCCACCATCCGGGCCGCAGTGCAGCTGCTTATCATCGGTTATGTTTTGTCGCTGATTTTTCGCGGAGACCACCCTGTTTTTATCCTGCTGATGGTGCTGTTAATGCTCGCGGTGGCGGCGCAAAATGTCATCAAGCGAAAGAAAAATACTATCGGTTCGTTTTGGAGGGTGTTTGCCGCGTTAGCAATCGTAGAAATTGTGACGCAGGGAATTCTGCTGTCTCTTCATATCATTCCGCTTACGGCACGATATGTCATTCCGATCAGCGGGATGGTCATCGGAAATTCGATGGTGCTCTCAAGTTTGTTTCTAAACCGGCTTAACTCAGAAGTCGGCGTTCGCAAAGAAGAAATTCAATTAATATTGTCACTTGGCGGCACACCGAAGCAATCCATACAGCGCATTCTTACTTCAGCGATGAAAATGAGTATGATCCCGACGCTCGAAAGCCAGAAAACACTGGGTCTTGTCCAGCTTCCCGGCATGATGACTGGCCAGATTCTAGCCGGCGCGGACCCGATTCAGGCAGTACGCTTTCAACTCTTAATCGTGTTTACAACGATGGCCTCAGCCGCGCTGACTTGTGTAATCTTAAGCGTCCTGACATACCCATCATTATTCACCGTTCATCAGCAGCTGAAGCAGAATGAATGACAGACAAAAGCCGCTTTCCGAGGGAAAAGCGGCTTTTTGTACTTGTTATTCCTTTTCTTCATAATACTTGGCCAGCTCAACAATCATCGCACCCATCCGCTCAATCTCTGGCGCAAGCAGTCTCGTAATGCCCTCTTCCCGCAGTGCTTCAGCAGTCACTTTTCCGACAGCAGCTGCGATGGCGCGTTCTTCGAATACCTTCTTCACTTCATTGATATAACCTCGCCCCTTAGCAAAATCAAACAGGGAACGAACCTGAATGGCCGTTGTAAAACAAACGGCATCGACCTCACCGTTCATCAGCTCTCGGCATAACCGCTCCACCGTTTCCTCCTCCGGCGGGATGTGCTGATAAGGCAGAATCGGCAGGACAGACGCGCCTTTTTCTTCAAGAAATGCGATGAGAGCTGGCGCTTTTTCGCCATGAAGCTGCACCATGACTGTTTTTCCTGAAAAGTCGTGAGGCTCCAAAGAACGGATTAAGCCTCTTGTTGTCCCGTCTTCATCCGAAGCTTCCGGTGTGATCCCAAGCTTTTTCAACGCAGACAGCGTTTTGTATCCCCGGCATGCCGCTTTCGCTTGGCGAATGGCCTGCAGAAACTCATCTTTCAGTCCAATTTTCTCTGCCATATCGACAAGAGTCTCCAACCCGATGCCTGTCGTGAAAATGACCCAGTCAGCTTTTTCTTCCGCAAACGTCCGCAAATCCGGCTCCACCTGCTTCTCTGCTAAGTAAACCGTGCCTTGGAGAGGCCGGATGACAGGTATTCCGCCCTGTTTTTCAATGATTGTACTAATTTCTTCCGTTTTTCGTGAGCCACCGATTGCCACGCGTTTTCCAAGTAACCCTTTTCCCATACCCGTTTCCTCTCCTCTTTGCATAGGCTTTTTATGTATATAAGCTTAATAAAGCTATTTTGGCGCAAACCAAGGGAGAAATCAAGATAAACCCAAACCTCTAAAATCCATTGAATACGCCGGAAGCTTGCTGTAAGATAAACAGCAGACACGTCTTGTAACGGAGGATCGACATGGAAACAAAAAAAGAAGAATATGAAACAAAAGGCTACGATACATCGATTGTTTACGAATTCAATGAATATCCGGACGCCCGCAGCGGGCGCTGCGACAACTGTGATTACACACTGTTCAAAAGCTCTGTAAAAGGCGGAAAATTTCTTAGAGAATGCCGGAGATGCGGGATGAAAAAAAATATTTAAACAGAAAACCGAAATCAAATTGATTTCGGTTTTTATGTTTTTACTGCGGGACAGCGGATTTTTTCATAAACGCTTCAATCTCAGCTGCCGCACGCTCCGCTCCGCCAGCTTCTTTTACATCCTTTTGCATATTCTTGACGCGGCTGAGCAGCTCTTGATCACTGGATACAGCCTGAACCGCTTCCTGCAGGCTGGAAACAGTCACTTCCTCTTTCGGCAAATAAACGCCAAGGCCTAATTCATCAACCCGATTTGCAGTGAGCTCTTGCTCGTACATTTGCGGAATGACGACAAGTGGCACACCTGCGTTCATCGCTTCCATCGTACTGTTCATCCCGCCATGAGAGATGAACAAATCAGCTTTCTCTAACACCTCAAGCTGTGGCACACTTTGGCGAATGGTAAAGTTAGCAGGAATATCCTCCAAGCTTTCTGGATCAATCGTTTTCCCAACCGACATGATCACTTGCCATGAAGAATCCCGAAATGCCTTGATGCACATCTTGTAAAATTCCGGCCATGCGTTAAACGCCGTACCCAAAGAAATCAGCATAAGCGGGCGATCATCCTTGTCAATCAACAGGCTTTCTTTTTCCTTCCGTTCTCTGAGAGAGGGGCCGACAAAACAGAAACGGTCATCGAACGTCTCATGCTGAATCTGAAAAGACTTCGGCATAAAGACAATATTTAATGCTTCCGGCACAGCTAACTGTTCAAATGAAACAGCCGGCAACTTCTCTTGCTCCAAGTAGGCTTTAAATTCAGCTTCTGCTTCTCTTATTTTTTTCAGCATGTCTTCATTTCCTAACTGAAAGGATTCATTTTGGGCATATGACGAACAGAGCTTAATGACCGGAACATTAAGCTTTTCAGCAAATAATTTACCAGCCAGCGCAACAAAGTCATAGATGATCAGATCAGGCTGATCATCCTTATATAACTCCTCAAGCTGTGGCAGAATGCTGAGTGATTCTTTCAAAAGGCTGAGGGGCGCGTCATTCTTTTCCATCATCTCCCTGATTTGCTTAGGATCAATATTCAAGGATGTATGATAGAGCAATGCTTCTCCACCGGCTTGCTGAACAGCGGGTGCAAACTCCTCAGTCGTCGCGTACGTGACACGATGCCCTTTCTCACAAAGCTTCTCTACTAAAGCAAGCGTAGGATTGACATGTCCGTACGCCGGGATATTGATCATCGAAATATGGTACTTTTTCATGAATCTCCAGTCTCCTTATCTATTACATTTTCACACGGAAGCTCTTTAATCCGTATATCACACTGTTTTCAATCGGAGTGATACTGACGCACTCCATATGAGGAAAAGCAGAAATCAAAGACGTTAACGCGATATTTGCTTCAAGACGGGCAAGCGGAGCCCCAAGGCAAAAATGGATGCCATGGCCAAACGCAATATGCGGGTTGGGATGGCGGCGGATATCAAACATGTGCGGTCTGTCAAACTTTGCTTCATCACGATTTGCCGATGCCACAAACGCCAAAACCATATCACCTTCTTTCATCAGGTGCTCCCCGATCTCCGTATCCCGCTTGGCAATGCGCCTCAAAACCGGGGCTGGCGCTCTGAAACGTAGGGCTTCCTCCACTGCCTGAGGCATCAGTTCAGGATGGCTGCGCAGTTCCTCGTAAACGCCTGGCGTTTCTAATATGCTGTATATCGCATTTGAAATCAGGTTTGTAGTGGTTTCATTTCCGGCCACCAGCAGCAGCGTGCAAAACGGAATCAGCTCTTCACCGGACAGCTTCTTGCCGGTTTCTTCCGCTTCCACTAAAATAGAAATAATATCCTGTGCCGGTTTGTTTCGCTTTTCTTCTATGATGCCGGCAAAAAACGCAGCCAGTTCTTCCTCACACTTATCTCGTTCTTCCAAAAAGGCTTTTTCAGCTTCTTCACTTTTATCCTTCGGTGTACTGACCAGAAGATCAGACCATGCTTTAAACTGATCCATATGCGCTGAAGGCACTCCCAGCAGCTCAGATATCACAATAACCGGAAGCGGGTATGAAAAATCGTGCACAAGGTCAAACTCACTGCGCCCCTGAAATTTTTGAATCAGTTCATCTGTGATTTCTTGAATTCTCGGTTCCCATTGCTTCATCACACGCGGAGTGAAGGCTTTATTCACGACTGAACGGATTTTTGTATGTTTCGGCGGGTCCATGTTAATGATGGAATTTCCAATAGAGCTTGTCTGCTGCGGCATGTAACTGGAAAACAGCTCTTTATCCCCAACAACTTTTTTGACATCATCATAAAGAAAAACGCTCCACACTTGATTTTCTTCATCAAAGGAAACAGGCGCATCCTTTCTCATCGATTCGTACCATGGAAACGGATGATACGCATCCTGTTTGTTTTTCCCATTGAGCAGCGCTCGCTGCAAGGCTTGCCGGCGGTTTAACACATTCATGTACGGTCACTCCCCTTGAAAGAATCAGCAATTAATGTTCCACTTCACCTCCCGCTTTCGAAAAAGAGAGGGACTACCACAAATAATCAAATTGATAACAGCAGGCAGGCGATCACGATGTTCGATGCAGGCATCATATATTCCCCCTCGAATTTCGTTCATCTTACCATAATCTTTCAATTTTTTTCTATTCTGCACTGCTGTTTTGGCTCACAACGTGACCTTAGGCATAAGCACGCAAATCCAATATGGATTCAATTGCACCGCTCCGCTCAAAAAACGTCTCTGTTTTCAACCAAATGCACTAACTCCAAAAATGACTTTCCCATTATGTAAAATAAGCTGATTCTATGATTAAATAGAAGGTAAAAGGTGAAGGAGAGAACAACGTGGCAGCACAGACTGATTACAAAAAACAAGTTGTCGGCATCCTACTTTCACTTGCATTCGTACTCTTTGTGTTCTCTTTTTCTGAGAGACATGAAAAACCGCTTGTTGAGGGAAAAAAACAGGAAAACTGGCATACTGTCGTCGACAAAGCCTCTGTCAAAATTTATGGCAGCCGATTAGTTGAAGAAAACAAATTAAAGCAAAAACTCGGCCATAAACAAGCCGATTCTATTTTGACCCTTCTAAAACTCGCCAACGAAAAACACATTACATTATAAAAAAGAAAGAGCCCATTGGCTCTTTCTTTTTTAGTCAAATATCGTTTTCTTGTCCGGATGGCGCAAAAAGTCAAACAGCATGCTAAGCTGTGAGGGTGTGTTTCGTTTAGGAGAAAGCGGCGGGAGTCTGTCTTCCGGAAAAAAAGCGGCATGATTCGTCTCGATCCCTGTTTTCCCCTGCCCGCCCGTCATGCTGCATGCGATGAAGATTTTATAATAGTGATAAGGCTGAGGGGGATGAGAGTGTTTATGGCTGTCTAGCACGGCCAGCAATCGAGACGGCTCTGTATCGTACCCCGACTCTTCTTTGATTTCCTTGACGACGTTTTCAGCTGGCGATAAACCAATCTCGCAAAATCCACCCGGCAGCGACCACAGCTCATCATGCTTCTCCCGGACAAGCAAAATCTGATTCTCTCGGAATACTGCGCCGCGCACATCCGCTTTCGGTGTCGGATAGCCCTTCTCGCCTTGCCATAAATCAGTGATGACTTCAATGTCCTTCTCCGAGTAATCCGCCATCATTTCCGCGCTGAGCTTCATTAGCTCTTCGTACCTCTCCCTGTCGTACACATCCTTGGAAAAAGCAAGCCCCGCCTGTGCGATCGCCCGAATCCGCTGTACCCGTTCCAGCCATTTGGTTTGCACTTTTATCACTCATCCTTTCAAGTCAAGTTTCGCTATAAAAAATGCACGTTTTCCACAGATGAAAAACGTGCAACTGTAAATTAGCTTCTAATCTAACTTCACCAAGTAATCAATATCGTCCTTTACTCTCTCTTCTGTATTACTGCTATTTGTATCAGCTAAAAACGGATTATATACCAGTGTGTAATGTTTCTGTTCTCCTTTAGGGATGACATAACTGAGTACACCTGTAACCTTTTTCCCCGATACTAGTGTTCCTCCCATAAGGATTCTGCCCTTCTCTTCTATAGAAAAAACAGGCCGCACTGATTGATCATTCTTATCTCTTAAATCAAACCCGATAAAATTGTAGCTTATTGAATCTTCCCCTATATTTTCCATCGTAACTTCTATAATAAGCCGTTCCTCATCATCTTTTATTGTTTTTGTCTCCTCATTTACAGCTCCGCCAACATTCATATATTCACCTTTTTGCACTCTATCAACTTTATTCACTGTAAAATTCGTATGTCCTGCTTTAAATGTTTCTCCTATTTTATGTATTTGATCATCTTTTTTGGTCTTCGGCTCACCGCCTTTTTTCAATTCCTTATCAAGTTCCTTTTCAAGCTCTTCTTGCGATTTTTTCTCTTTCGGTTTTTCCTTCTCTGACGCATCGCTCGATTGGCTGCACGCTGAAAGCGCTAACCCGATCGTCAAGACAAATAATAGTAATAAGACTTTTTTCATGATTGTTCCCCCATCTAAAGTAATCGATTTCTATTATAATCAGATTTTTCCTTTTCTTAACAGGTAAGAAAGTAACGATTATTTCTATCTCATTCATCACAATCTTACTTCTTCCTAGTATTTGAATATTTTTTACTAGTCCATTAGACCTTTTCATCAAAAAAACCCGAGCTGGCTGAAGCCGCTCGGGTGGGAGGTCAATCTCGCTTGTTCATTCCTCTTTTCTCTCGAGGTTCCTGATGATGTTTTTGGTGTTCCGGAGGCTGCGTCGTGCGTTCCAGCTCCTTTGTATCTTGTCCCATTCCTTTTAAAAAGGAAAAGAGTAGTGTAATTGATTTGTTGATTTCCGGGTCTTTTAGCGAGCGGATAATATCAAAATAACCTGTCTTTTCTTCGCTGTTTTTCTGCTCTACAGCACTTGCCACACCCGCATTCACTTTCAAAATGAGAGGCTCCAGCTGCTTCACGTCCAGCATGCCGAGTGTCCCAAACAGAAGAAGCAGATTTTTCAGCGTATTGGCTGTTTCCTCTGTATCTGCCTTTTTCACCAGGATATCAAGAACTTTATCCCCTTGGCCAAAAAGGCCGCGGAGCAACGGCAGGACACCGCGCTCGTTCATATGGCCCAGCATATGCAATGTTTCGAGAATCGCTTCTTTGTGGTCAATTAGAGCATCTTCAATTTCCCGCAAATCACGCTTTCGCTGATCCTCTTCTGTTACCTCGATTTTTTGGATTCGTTTAATTGCTTTAGCCATTATGGCCCACCCCCCTTTTCACAGCGTCACCAGGGAAAATATAATCCTTCCGCGCCCATTTCTTATGAACCTGCACACCGATTTGCGGCTGCGGATTGCCGTTGCGGTGGTTGATCTTAGGCAGCGGGCTGATTCCGTCGTGCTTCAAAATTTCCATTTTGGCCGATGTTTCCTTGTAAGCAGGCGTATCGGTATCCTTATCGGCATGGCTGCCTGTTAACAGGTTGATCGCCGCTTCCCCTGAATCGTTCATTGGCAGATATACTTCCTTCCCTTTGACTCGATCAGTAATCAGGCACTTCACTTTGACATTTCCGAAAGGCGATGTGAGTCTGACGAGGGTTCCGTCCTGAATCCCTCGTTCTGCCGCAAGCTCAGAAGAAATTTCTAAGAACACTTCCGGTGTTTTTTCCGAAATCCCTTTTGATTTGTAAGTCAGGTTCCCTTCGTGGAAGTGCTCCAAGAGCCGCCCATTGTTGACATGGATATCATATTCCTCACCGAATTCCTCAGGCTCTGTCCACTGGACAGGGTAGAGAATGGCCTTGCCGTCCGGGAAAGGGAAGCGCTCTGTAAAGAGTAAAGGCGAATCCTTTCCATCAGCGTTTACAGGCCATTGCAGGGAATTATAGCCCTCAAGACGTTCATAGGTGACACCGGCATAAATCGGCGACAGCTTGGCTGCTTCCTCCATAATGTCTGCAGGATGCTTATAGTGCCAGTCGGCGCCAAGCTTATTGGCAACCTCCATAATAATCTGCCAATCCGGCTTTGATTCACCCAGCGGTTCAAATACCTGATACAAACGCTGAATCCGGCGTTCTGTGTTTGTAAACGTTCCTTCTTTTTCAAGGCTTGGGCTCGCAGGAAGAACCACATCAGCAAACTCCGCTGTACGTGAAAGGAAAATGTCCTGCACCACAAAGAAATCAAGCTTTTCATATGCGGCGTGTACATGATTGATATTGGAATCCACCAGGCCCATTTCTTCACCTTTTACATACATCGCTTTCAGCTGTCCGGAATGGATTTTTTCAATCATTTCGTGGTTGGTCATACCCGGCTCTTTCGGCAGCGGCACACCCCACACACGCTCGTATTTTTGGCGGACTTGTTCATCCGTCACTTTTTCATAGCCTGGCATTCTGTCAGGCATACTCCCGAAGTCACTTGCTCCCTGCACGTTATTATGACCGCGCAATGGGTAAGAACCTGCTCCCGGTTTTCCGTAGTTTCCTGTCACAAGCAGCAGGTTAGAGATCGCCGTGCTCGTGTCGCTTCCTCCAATATGCTGTGTCACGCCCATCGCCCACAATGCGCACACACTGTCAGCTTGCCCGATCATCTCTGCCATTTGGATAAGGGTTTCTTGATCAATCCCGGTTTTCTCCTCAGCATATTCAAGTGTGTACGGCGCGAGGCTTTTTATATATTCATCCCGTCCGTTCACTCTTTCTCTCAAAAATCGTTCATCGGCCTTGCCGTTTTCTATTAAATATTTGGCGATCGCATTCAGCCAGACGATATCCGATCCGGCACGCGGCTGGACAAATAAATCTGAGCGCTCTGCCATTTCGTGCTTTCTGATATCCGCGACGATCACTTTCTGCCCTCTCAGCTTATGAGCCCGTTTAATGCGAGTGGATAAGACTGGATGCGACTCAGACGTGTTCGAACCGATAATCAAAACAAGGTCCGCTTGCGCGATATCTGTAATTGATCCTGAATCACCGCCATAGCCGACTGTCCGGAACAGGCCGGCAGTCGCAGGAGATTGGCAATAGCGAGAGCAGTTGTCCACATTATTTGTGCCAATGACCCCTCTGGCCAGCTTTTGCATAAGATACGATTCTTCATTTGTACATTTAGAAGATGTAATAAAAGCGAGAGAATCCGGGCCAAACGCCTCTTTTAATTCAGTGAACTTGCTGGCGATCAGCGATAACGCCTCCTCCCACTCTGCTTCACGGAAATGGTCACCTTCACGGATCAGCGGCTTTGTCAGGCGTTCTTCGCTGTTAACGAAATCCCAGCCGAACTTGCCTTTCACACAAGTAGAAATGCCGTTGGCTGGCGCTTCCTCCTGCGGCTCTACTTTCAGAATGTCTCTGCCCTTTGTCCAGACATCAAAGCTGCAGCCGACGCCGCAATACGTGCAGACGGTTTTCGTTTTTTTGATTCGTTCATCGCGCATAGCGGATTCCATATCAGAAATCGCGAGAATCGAGCCGTAGCCTGTCTCTACGCCTTTCGTGATCTCGATCATCGGTCGCAGCGTTTCGTTATTGATGCCTGTTAAATATCCGGCTTCCCCTTCCATTCCTTTTTCCATCATCGCGTTGCACGGACAGACCGTTGAACAATGGCCGCATGACACACATGACGACTCATTGATCGGCACGTCGTTATCCCAAATGACGCGCGGGCGTTCCCGCTCCCAGTCAATGGTCAGCGTTTCAGTTACCTGAACGTCCTGGCATGCTTCAACACAGCGTCCGCACAATATACATTGATCTGGATCATACCGATAAAACGGATGGGATTCATCCTTATGGTATGGCTTGTGATCAAACGGAATGCTTTGGTGATTGATTTTCATTTCCTTCACCGTATTATGTATTTCGCATCCCCCATTGTTGTAATCGCAAACTGTACAATAAAGCTCATGATTATATAAAATCTTGTCCATCCCGATGACCTGCGCTTTTTTCACGTCAGGTGAGAGCGTATCAATGATATCCCCATCCTTTAATTCAGCGGAGCACGACCTCTTCAGCTCACCATTGATGCTGACGATGCACGTATCACATGTTTCAATCGGTCCTAAGCTTGGATGATAGCAAACTTGCGGCACTTCAATCGAGCTCTTATTCAAAAGCTGCAGCACCGTCTGTTCCTCGGACGCTTCCAATTCAACGCCGTTTATTGTGATTTTTTTCTTGCCAGCCATCTCCATTCCCCTTTCTTGCTTTATATACCGAATTACCTATTTCAGTTCCCTTACAACAACTCAATAAAACATACAAAGCGCACTCACATGTTTTATTGCACTAACACCGGGAAACGGGATGGTAGATCAATAAGGAGGGATCAACATGAAAAAGACAATGTCTGCTATTACCGCTGCGGCAGCAGTAACAAGCTGTTTTACCGGCTTTGGGGCTGCGTCCTTTTCAGCACCGGCAAAGGCCGCAGCTCAAACAAACACACTCTCAGAAAACACGAATCAATCAGCCGCCGAGCTTGTCAAAAACCTCTATAACACCGCCTATAAAGGGGAAATGCCTCAGCAGGCGCAAGGCCTTACCATTAACAAAAGCACAAAAGGGGATGTCCACGCTGCGTTTGGGGAACCGGAAAGACCAGTCGGGGGAGACAATCGATTTGATTTATATCACTGGAATATGGGACAGCCGGGCTACGGATTTTCCTATCATAAAGACATGACAATTTCAGAAATCCGCTACTTTGGAACCGGTGTGGAACGGCAGCTGAATTTAGGCGGAGTTACGCCGGAAGTGCTGCAGAAGCAATTAGGACCAGCAAATCGGGTGTTAACCGTCCCGTTTACCGATGAAATCGATTATGTATATGATACAGGCCGCTATGAACTCCATTTTGTAATAGGCACGGATCAGACAGCCGACCATGTAAACCTAAAAGCAAAATAAACACCCTACGCGGCTATTCAGCCGCTTTTTTAGTGGACAAATAAAAGCTATATTCCTTACAATACAGGGAGATGAAGAAGAGACGGGGTATCAATTCGCAATGAAGCGAAATCGATGGATATATGCAGTTTTCACCATACTGATCATTGGGCTGGGGCTTGGATCCAGAGCATTCTCCAGTGTTCTTCCTGATACCCTCAATACTTATCTGGGAGACTCGTTGTGGGCCGCCATGATCTTTACGGGATGCGGATTTCTATTTCGGAAGCTGAAGACAATGAAAACGGGCATTATCAGTCTTTCTTTCTGTTTTGTCATTGAATTCAGCCAGCTCTATCATGCCGAATGGATCGACCAGATTAGGGATACTTCTCTTGGCGGGCTTGTACTGGGGTACGGTTTTTTATGGAGCGATATCGAAGCATATACAATTGGAATTGCAGCCTGTGCCACCATAGAACTGCTGGTTTTGGGAATCAAAAAGCGCCGCTGTATGTGACGCTTTTTTCATGTAGAAAACAGCCCGCACTGAGAAAGAATGGTCTTCGCATCCAAACGCGTGGCCTCGCTTATCGTCATGTGATGTTGATTCATAAATGACTGAACGGCATGATAGCCAACTGCATAACCCGCAAAAGCTGATAAACCTGCAGGTTCAAATCCTTTGTCTTTAGCAATTGGATCACCAAACATATAACGGCTGACTTCCGAAAATCCTTTCACATCCAGCACCTCATTAATCACATCAATGGAATATTGCAAATCCTCATGATCAAAACGAGTTACCCAAGGGCCCAATCGTTCCGTACCAAACAGCTCTCTGGCGAATGATTCCGCCAATCCTTCAATCACAAGATAATCCCCGACACTTACAGAGCCATGATGAAAATCTATATACGAAAACCGCACATTATGATGAAATTCATGAGCAATAATTGAAGGAATCCTTGGCAGGTTATAACGGTTCGGATCAATCCATACATGAATAAAGCCCGGTATCCCGCCAAACCCGCAGTAGCCTTTTTGCAGCTGAAGTTTATTTGGATCAGCGATATAAAGGCCGAATTTGATCTCCTCTGCATTCACCCGCAGCTGTTCGCGCTCAGCAAAAAATATGCATTGCCGAAGTGCAGACTCAGCTGTCTCTGAAACATGTGATTCTTTCAGTATTTGCAGTGCTTTCTGCCCGCTTTCAGCATCACGGACATCCAAATAGCCCAGCATTTTCGCAGCCATGATCACATCATAGCCGTTTGGCTCCTTCGCTTTCAGCGGAACTTGGATGGCGGTCCACATCTTTTCAAACGGCCTCATCATCGTATACCGAAATTCATCTTCTCTTTTCTGTTCTTCCATTGAAAACAGCTTTTCGTATTGCTCAAAGGTCTTTTCCATGACAAGATTCATCCTGATTCCCTCCTTGTCAAAAACATACGATATGCCGTAGCGTAAGGGTCAACAGGAGAAATTAAGCCATTTTTCACTGTAAAATGATACAAAGCCGCCGATAGGTAAGGCATAGGAGGTGGAACGATGGATATTCCTGCTTTATCAGTTGCGATGCATCAAGCATCCCTTGCCCAGAATGTTAATATCACTTTAACGAAAAAAATGCTGGACACCGCCCAGCAAAATGCCGATCAAACCTTAAAGATGATTCAGCATCCGACTCTCGGACAAACTATTGATGTAAAAGCTTAACCTCACACCAAAGGCGGCCAATAACTCCATCCTCCCGGCCGCCTTTATTGTTCACAAAAAAGCATGCATGTTTTGATTGTTCCTCCGTATGATTTATTGTTTGCCATATTAAGGGGGTCATAAAGAATATGAAAAGACTGTTTACGAAGGCTTCATTGGTGTTATTCGCAGTAGTATTTGTTTTTGCCGCCAAAGGTGTACCCGCCAATGCGGAAACCCATGCCTACGATGGTAAAAGCCCTTATTACAATGATTGTGCGTCCACCGGCTCTACAAAAAAATCCTCAAACTTAGTGAATGCCAGCAATCAAGTCATCGGAGTAGTCGAGCTTAAATTCAGCAGTACATGTAAAACGGCTTGGGCAAAAATCACGATGAATAATACATTGACGTCTGGCTTTGAAGCAAATGCGGAGATTACCCGAAACACGGACGGAAAGAGATATAATTGTGATTCTGCAGGCGGCAATGGAAAAGCGGTCGCCGGCCAAAAGTCTTGCTATACACCGATGGTATATGATTTAGATCCAAGGACTTCTTACGCTTTCGGCAAATATTCAGGACCAAACTTAAATGTTTGGGCCACCACAGGCTCTTATTAAATAGAAAAAAGGCTGTCCATACGGGCAGCCTTTTCCTACTAATTCGCTTCTCTTTGTTTTTTAACCTCTTCAAGCTGAGAAACTGTGACCAATTGATAACCTTGATCGGTGAGCTTTTTCATAATTTCATCGGCCGCATCAGCAGAGGTGCGGTAAATATCGTGAATCAAGATGGTTCTTCCATCTCCCGCCTGGCTCATGACACGGTCAACGATTGTTTTTTTGTTACGGTCTTTCCAATCTTCCGGGTCAACGTCCCATAATGCGACATCCATTTTCATTTGACTCCGCAGTTCATCATTAATGCCGCCGTATGGGGGTCTTACAAGCGTCGGGCGGTACCCGCTTATTTTTTCAATGATGTCTTGCGTGTCATTGATCTGCTTTAGCGCTTCTTTCACTGGAAGCCTTGTGAGAAGCGGATGGCTCCATGAATGGTTCCCCACCTCATTTCCTTCTTTCAGCATTCTTATTAGCGTTTCCGGATAATATTGAACCCTGCTCCCCAAAACAAAAAACGTGGCATGACCCTTATATTTCTTCAAGGAGTCTAGAATCTGATTTGTTGTCGCAGGATTCGGGCCATCGTCGAAAGTAAGCGCAATGACTTTTTGATTTGGATCAACCGTTTCCTCTTTGGGTAAAGAAATCACTTCATGCTTCGGCTTTTGTTCTTTGATTTTATTTTTATTTTTTGCTTTATCAATATATTGTTCTTTCATAATGTCTTTCAAAAGACTTTTCTTAATGGCAATCGATTGCTCTCCAAGATAGCCTGCTGCAACCTGATATGTGTCAAAGTAAAGTTCGATATAATCCTCCTTGATGGCAAAGCGGCTGAAATTTTCTTTTTTCGGAGCCGTCCCTTCCTTTAACAGTGCATCATCCGCGGCAATGTCCTTATTCTTTTTCAGCTCGTGATAAGCGATTAACGAAAGCTTATGTAAGTAGTCAGCGTCCTCTTTGAAAATATCATCAATGGAAAGAAACGCTTGTTTACTAAAATCATAGTTAAACGTTTTTTTCACGGTTTGCCCGTGTGCCCCGCCGATATATTTATATTCATTAAATACAATCGCCACTGTCTGTTTGGCATAATGGACAATTTTATAATCAACATTTAATTCGTTGCGTTTTGTCGTATGCTCTTGGTCAACGTCTTTTGTTTCCTTTTGAAATTGACGAACCTCTTTTTCTGCGAATCTTTTTAATTCCGAATCCATTTTTTCATTTTTGAAAACGGGAAAGTTAACTGCGTAATTGAACGTTTTCCCGTCATTCACAAGCGTTGCGATCTCAACATTCCCATACTGAGAATCAGTTCTTACTTTATTCATGACCGTTTCTTTTTTCAATGAATGATTATGGAAAAAGCCGATAAGGCCCACCACACATACAACTGCTATTAATACATGAAACCATTTAATTCTTTTTGCTAACAACAAAAACTCCTTCTTTCGTAGCCATTTCGATTTACTCTTCGTCAGTTGGAACTGTATCTATTTAGAAATGATTTTGTAACATTGTAGTAATATTTATTTCACATTTGTAATACTATGAGATTTTGAAGTTCATGTCAATCCTTTTTAAGGAATTTCATCATAAAAAAAAACTGAGTTTCATGAATGGACATACACCCAACTTAAGCATCAAGAATATGGTAAAAGGAATAAAAAAAGCTAGGGAGGTTTTCCTCTTGGATTACCCTTTGAATGAACAGCCATTTGAACAAATTACCCCTTATGATGAAAGACAGCCTTATTATTATCCGCGTCCGAGACGGCCATTTTATCCGCCTTATTATTATCCGTTCTACCCGTTTTATCCGCGCCCGCCTTATTACTACCCGCGCCCGCGACCGCCTTACTACCCTTGGTACGGTTACGGCGGCGGTTATGGCGGAGGATATGGCGGCGGTTACGGTTACTAGTCGCCGCATATCAAAATGGGGGCAGTCCAGCTCCCCATTTTTTTATTTTAAAAATGACAATATCATGACAAATATAGGAAATAATTGTGATTCCGTCCCCCTCTTGTTACGATAACAAAAGCATGCAGTTTTAGGGGGAGGCGTCTATTTTTGGAGAATACAAGAGATTCTGCAGCCATATCTGAAACAAAATACATAAAAGCTTCGAACCGGGTAACCATTTACGATTTTATCAAACTTGCAAAACCCGGCATTATCATATCAAACTCGATAGCAGCCTTCGGCGGATTTTGGATCGCGTTTGCAAGCGCAGAAAAAACGTTAACCGGCTTGGCTTTTTTGATGACAATGGTAACAGCAATGTTGGGAACAGCGTTTGTGATGGCTTCCGGCACTGTCTATAACAACTATTTTGATCGGCATATGGACGCAAAAATGGCACGCACTCGCAGCAGGGCCTCGGTCACAGGGAAAATGCCGCCAGCCATGATCTTAACATATGGCTCTGTTTTAGGAATCGCAGGTCTTGCCATGCTTTATTCCCTCAATCCATTAACGGCCTTTCTCGGACTGGCCGCCTTTATTTTTTATGCGATCATCTATACGGTATGGGTGAAACGAACGTCTGTGTGGAGCACATTTGTCGGGAGCTTCCCAGGAGCTGCGCCGCCATTGATGGGGTATTGTGCCGTAACCGGTGACTTCAGTATGACAGCAGTGCTGTTGTACACGATTATGTTTCTGTGGCAGCCGCCGCATTTTTGGGCGATTGGGATAAGACGCAAAGAAGAATATCGTGCCGCTGGCGTTCCGCTCTTGCCAGTAGTCAAAGGCAATCATGTAACAAAAATAAAAATGATGCAATATATTGCCGTCCTGGTGCCGGTCACGCTATTATTTCCTTTCTCTCTCGGCACCGGCCATATCAGCCCATTTTATTTCTTAGCCGCCTTGGTTCTCGGAGGCATTTGGATCAAAAAAAGCATCAAGGGATTCAAAACAGACGATGACGTGAAGTGGGCAAAGGATATGTTTGTCTACTCGCTTATTTATTTTTGCTTGCTGTTCTTCATCATGATGATCGATTCATTTATGATGTTTCTGATCAGATGATGCAAAAAGAGCCACACATTAATGTGACTCTTTTTTGTTTGGAAAAACAGCATCTAATAGAAATGTCACGGCAAAAAACACAGCCATGCAAATCAAAAATCGTATAATCTCACTCAAAATCCAGCTATCAGCTATGCGCATACCATCGGTTTCTCGGAGGGTTGCGCATATTGAAAAAATCATGAGTATGTTTTTTAGGGTTTCTTTGTTCATAAAATACCATCGCTTTCTCGATAGGATGACTTAAAGGCAATGAGATAAGTCATCAAGATATAAAATGTGTCGCATCGTTGCATGTTTTGATTGAAAGAAATCATTGTTTTTTTGCCAGCCAATTGTAAAGCTCAGGCAAACAGATGAAAACCGTTTCTGTGAAAAAGCAGATCTAATCGAATGCTTCTATACTCTCTCCACAAATAAAAAATGCTAAGAAATACATTTGTTTCTCTAATCTATAAACCCGCACTCTTTTTCCATCATCAGGTATTATAAGCCAAAAACAAACAAAAAAATAGACTTGCGTTTGAGTTGTATGGAAGTGAAATTGCAAGAATAACCCATACGGTGGTAATATATTGTTTGATTTTCCCATATTCATAGATTTGGAGGTCATACAAAAGTGAAGGGAATATTTTTAGTTGTTCAGCTTGGATTTTCTATTATGGTATTTCTGTTTTTAGCTGCTGTTAATTGGTATCAAGGAAGCGAGCTTGTTTCAGATCGATTTGATTGGAACTATACTGCTAAACTCTCAAAACTGCTAAATGGAATTGATGCCGTCAGCAGCCCCAAACAAATTTCACAGCTTGATTTTTTCATCTATTCCGCTAAACACTACCCTGTTATGAGTGCGTTAATGATCATCTCTTTCTTATATGTTCTGGCCGCTCTTTTTTTACTTATATACTCAGTCAAATGCAATAAGCAAGAGATTCATTTGGACTGCTGACCCGGTGACATTCGTTTTTATAGCCCATTAACTCTTCAAGATGTTCCTGTGTTTAGTGAGGTAGACCTTAACCTATGTTTTCGGAACTTCTTGCTCAATTATGCGTATACCTTAATAGGAGGGATTAAACGATGAAAGAATATGAATTCGTAAGAGTTGAGCTGAGTACGATGAGAAGAAGGCCTAAAGAAGACTACCAGCAAATCATCCATGATTATGCGAAAAGAGGCTGGAGATTCGTTCAGATTTTCGCTCCCAGTATAGATGGGTATGGGGCAGCTGCTTATTTTGAAATCATATTTGAAAGAGATGCAGAAAAAGCTTAATCGATATGACTAAGCTTTTTCGTTTCCCCTATATCTGCATCTATACAATTTCTGCAAATGCGGCATCACATGATTTGGCTAAATCTTGTGGCGCCAACTTTAGCTGCATACCGATTTTCCCTGCACTGACAATGATAAAATCTAGCGTTTCTGCAGATGCATCAATATAGGTCGGGAACAATTTTTTCATGCCAATTGGCGAGCAGCCGCCGCGAAGATAGCCAGTTACCGCTAATAGCTCCTTCATTGCAATCATTTCTATTTTCTTTTCCCCTGTCACCTTTGCTGCCTTTTTTACATCTAACTCTTCTGCAACGGGTACAACAAAGACATAATAATGATTTGTTCCTGCTGCTGCCACCAACGTTTTATATACATATTTCAAAGGATAACCGATTTTTTCCGCAACAGAGATGCCATCTACAGGCTGGCCGTCTGTTTTATACCCTAATACCTCATAAGAGATGTTCTGCTGTTCTATCAGACGAACCGCATTTGTTTTTGCCATTTTTTTCGCCATCGTTTTCACCCACTATCAAAATGATGTATGTCTAACTTCTTGCAGTAATATGTAAATTCTATCATCCTAACCTGCATTTTCAAGGTTACTAGCATTGAATCAACGAAAGGACAAATTGATTACCTTGGACGCCTATAGCCTATTATTAGTCTACATGGAACAAAACAGGAATGAACAAATAACTCCCACATACAATTTGTATGAATGGAAAATAAAGGAGTGGTTGCTTTGTATCATTACTTTTATGGCCCTGCGTTAATTCCTTACTTTTCACATACTCATAACCCTCAAAGAAGTCCAGACTTTTCAGAAAGACAGCGAAGAAGAGAAATCACATTGACTGTAGATGGCTTTGTCCCCCCATCTTCCACCGAAGATCTTGGAGACGGCTTTTATTCTTACGCATGGACGAACCAACAGGTCATCAATCCAGGTGAATACTTAGTTTGTCATCTTGAAGGAAGAGATATCAATGTGATAAATGGCGGGTTCACACCGCGCGATACTGCTCCATTGTATGCGGTAGCAAGCTTTCCAAGACGAAGAAACCAATGGGTCATTATCATTCATAATCCTGTGCAAACCCAAAGAGCCATATCGCTTTATTTGATTGCGAAAAGGTAGCACAACATGTTATCAGAAACCCTGCATTCAGGAACAGAAAAACGGGTAGGGACACATTAACAACGGCATTTTCCTACCCGTTTTTGGTCTGGGCAAACTCTCACCTGTCACTCTTTCAATTCCCCTCAATTTCTTCAGGTATCAGAGAAAATTGTTATATGTTATCATTATTCCCAGTAAAAAGAAAAGAGGATTAGATATATGGTTCTCCTTGAAACGAATCGATTACGATTAAAAACGATTGATATTCCCCTTCTTGACGCCGCGTCTAAACAAGATCATCAGGCTATCAAAGACTTAGGTTATGAAACAAATGGTGAATGGCCAAATTCTGATTTTTTTGAAGCGATACCTTATTTCCGCGAGATTTTAGTCAAAAACAATGGAACAAAAGGATTTGATTCATGGATTATTGTAAAGAAGGACAATCATGAAATTGTTGGAGGAACTGGATTTTTAGGTGATCCAGACGAGAATGGCATGATTGAAATTGGTTTTGCAACAAATAAAAGTCATCGCCGCAAAGGTTATTGTGTGGAAGCCGCCCAAAAACTAATAAACTGGGCATTAAGCCAAGAAACAGTAAACCGGATCACCGCAAGATGCGAACATGATAATCTAGGCTCACAAAAAACCTTGGAGAAGTTAGGGTTTATATTGGATCATAAATCAGCGGATTATAAGCATTGGATATATGTTACAAAGTAGAGTCCTTAATTACAAAAGCAGGCACTGCGCCTGCTTTTGTTTGGATTATTTACCTCTGTGCTTCTTTTTCGCTTTTTGCTTTTTGAGCATATACCTTTGCTCTTTTACATGTTCTCGCTGTTCTTTCATTATTTGTTTTTTCTTTTGCTTTCTTGCTTCAAGCTCTAGCTTTATCGCCTCTTGAGCTTTAGAAGCTACTCCGGCGTTTTTCAACTCTTTTGAAACCTGGCGCTGCAATCTTTTTGGATTGATCTTTTTTTGACGTCTGCCTTGTAAACTCACTCCTTCCTGCTCAGCTTGGGCCATCATATTCAAAAGTTGGTTATGAACAAACTCTAATACTTCAGAATCCCTCGGCTCTTTGCCAAAAAGATGACGAAAGGCTCTTAGCTTTCCATTGTCCACAACTTCAACAACACCTACCCAAAACTGACCATCATAGTAAACCGTTAATTTCATAACGATTCCCTCCTCATAAAAGATACGAAAGAATGATGGACATCCCGAGGAGGGGAAGGTTACTGACATGATCAATCATGCATCCGGACTACCAACCGAATCGTGTTTTTTCATTCTTTACCATATACAGAAAAGAGTGTAACATTTCTTCTCCAACTATTAAACTCTTATTTTATTTAGATCATTGTTGGAGAATAGGCGTCTTCATTCGCAAATTTATATCTCAAGCCCTGCCATGTTACAGATGGGAGACGATACATTCTGCATATCCTTCGAGTTTAAATTCTCCAAGACCGTAAGGCAGCAACATATGATCTCCTTTTTTGAAAAGATAGACATACTCACCAGAGATCATACGGCCCTCCCCTTCAATCACACTGATAAGAAGAAATGGTTTTTGCTGCTTTAAGCTTGCTGATCCTGATAAGTTCCATTTCCCCACCGAAAAGTAAGCGCATTCAACCAATGTCGTTGTAAGCAAATCCTCAATTTGTTCATGGTGAACTGTATGCCGTTCTGGAATAGACGGGACCTCTATCACTTCGATGCTCTTTTTCAGATGAAGCTCGCGCAGCTTGCCTTCTGCATCTTTTCGGTCATAATCATATAATCTGTAGGTTGTGTCTGAGTTCTGCTGCGTCTCCAAAGCAAGAATTCCTTTTCCAATCGCATGAACAGTACCGCTTGGCACATAGAAAAAATCCCCCGGCTTTACCTTTACACGGCGCAAGAGCTCATCCCATTCTCCACGCTCTATCATGGTAGTTAGTTCTTCCTTTGTTGTTGCATTGTGGCCATAAATAATCTCGGCATCTTTTTGGCAATCAATAATGTACCAGCATTCTGTTTTTCCAAGCTCACCGTTTTCATGTATGTTGGCATATTCATCATTCGGATGCACCTGAACAGATAAGTACTGGTCAGCATCTAATATTTTTGTAAGCAGAGGGAAACGATCCCCTTCAAGCTGTCCGAATAAATGTCTGTGATATTCCCATAATTCGCTGAGCGTGAACCCCTTATACATTCCGTTTTGAACAACGCTTTGACCATTTTGATGCGCGGCAAAAGCCCAGCACTCTCCTGTTCGTTGTGACGGAATGGTATAGCCAAAATCAGCTAAAGCGGTCCCGCCCCAAATTCTTTCTTTGAAAATAGGCTTGAAAAATAACGGTTCAATCGTCATGAAAATCCCCCGCTTTATTCGATTTCTTCTAGCAGCTTGTATGCTTCTTCTGTTGTTTGCACGGAGAGCAGCCGCTCCCTATAATTGTCATCCATTAGCTTTCGAGATAGCATCTGCAGTATTTTGAGATGCTGGTTTCCCCCGCTCTCTTTCGGTACAGCAATCATAAAGATTAATTTAGCTTCTGATCCATCCAGGCTATTCCAATTAACACCTGATCGTTTGATCCCAAAGGCAACACTCGGCTCCCTGACCGCCTCAGACTTTCCGTGTGGAATCGCGATATTCATGCCAATCGCCGTTGTTCCCTGTTGTTCACGATTCAAAATGGCTTGTTTAAACCCGCTCTCTGAAAGCAGCGCACCTCTTCGGGACAATTTCTGAATCAATTCATCTATGATGTCATCCCTCGTTTCCCCCGATAAATTTGGTTCAATTAATTCCGGGCTGATAATGTCTGTCAGTTTTTTAAATTCCGACATCTCAGCTTTTTGGCTTTGAATTGTCTGCTTTATTTCATTTGCTGCCGCAGCTTCACTTGGCGCGGAGGGCGGTGCAGTTTCACTGAGCACAGGAGACGCCGTAATATCCTTTTTTAGTACATTGACGAACAGAGCAGTGACAAGAGATCCTGCAATCACAGCAATAAAAAACATCAAGACATGATCAACTGCGCCAAGCACTGCAACGATAGGTCCGCCGTGCGCCACTCTGTCTCCCACATTGCCAATCATGGCTATCACAGAACCTGTCATTGAGCCTGCCATAATACTTGGAATAACGCGCAGAGGGTCCTGCGCCGCAAATGGAATCGCTCCTTCAGTAATGCCGAAGAGCCCCATCGTAAATGCCGCTTTCCCCATTTCTCTTTGAGATGCCTCGAATTTTCTTTTTCCTAAAAACGTCGCAATGCCAAGACCAATCGGCGGGATACAAATGGCGACAGCAATTGGTCCCATAATTTCATAATTTCCTTCTCCAATCATTGCCGATCCAAACAGAAACGCCACCTTATTTACGGGACCGCCCATATCAAATGAGATCATCGCCCCTAAAATCAATGCCAGAAGGATCGAGCTCGACCCTTTCATCCCCGCCAGCCAAACTGTTAAAGAGGCGAAAATTTGAGCTACAGGCGCGCCGATCAAAAACACAAACGCTAAACCTACAATCAGTGATGCAAACACCGGAATAATAATAATCGGCATAATCGGCTGGATTGCTTTTGGAACTTTTAATTTTTTGATCCAAAGTGCCGCATATCCAGCCAAAAACCCGGCAATAATCCCCCCGAGGAATCCGGCGCCGCTTGCGCTGTCATAAAAACTTCCAGTCGCCGCAATATAACCGCCGATCATCCCTGGCACAAGTCCCGGTTTATCAGCGATGCTATAGGCGATATAGCCGGCTAAAATCGGAATCATAAATGAAAATGAAGCACTGCCGATCTGTTCAATCGTTTTCCAGAAAGAATCATCCGGAATAACTAAGCCGTTAGGTGTTTTCTCCCCTCCTAGAGTTAATGCAACCGCTATCAATAATCCGCCGACAACAATGAAAGGAACCATAAATGAAACGCCGTTCATTAAATGACGGTAAATTGGATTTTGTTTCTTCTCCTGATGATTACCGGATTCCGATTTTAAAGCGGAACGATAGACTGGTATATCTCCGTTAAGAGCTTTTTGAATCAATTCCTCCGGTTTGCGGATGCCGTCCTGTACCCCCACAGACAGCAGTTTTTTGCCTATAAACCGGTCTTTGTTTACCGAGCGGTCTGCAGCAATAATGATTGCGTCCGCTTCGCGAATTTCCTCTTCGGTTAACTTATTTTCGACACCAATCCCTCCCTGGGTCTCAACTTTGATGCTAACGCCCAGTCTGTCAGCAGCTTTTTGCAGATTTTCCGCTGCCATATACGTATGGGCGATTCCATTCGGACAAGATGTAATCGCTAACAGTTTCATAGGAAACCTCCTTTAAAGTGTGAATAATAAGATCTTGTCTCAACTGTATACCGAAATCAGCTCATTAAAATCGCTTTTTTTTACCATAGGTTCCGGTAATAAAGGCATTTTTCCCTATAACAAAAAAAAGCAAGGAATAATCCCTGCTTTAATAATCCAAATGAGATAAAAATGTCATGACATTGGCTTCTTTCGTCAGCTTCTGGACGAAGGCCGGCTGCTCGCTAAGATATGAAAGCTCGCTAAACAGCTGCTTTGTCATGGTTTGATCCTCGTGTTTGACAGCCAGCATAAAAACGAGCGAAACTTTTTCATTTCCCCATTCAAGCGGCTCCTTTAATGTGGCAATCGCGATTGCTGATTGTTTAATAAATTTAGCGTTTGCATGAGGAATGGCAATGCCTGATCCAATATTTGTCGCCGACATTTTTTCCCTCATCACCGCATGAACCGCATAGTCCTTATCAACATAGCCTTTCTCAAACAAAGCTGTCGCCAGCTGTTCGATTAACTTGTAGCGGTGCTCTGCCTCCTGCTGCAAAAAAACCAAAAAAGGAGTCGTATTGTTCAGCATCTGAAACGTTTTTTGTTTTTGGCGGTGTGATTCGCCCAGCTGACGTATAAACGCACTTAATTTCTTCTCTTCGCCAGGCTCTAAAAGCGGAGACACAACAATATGGGGAACCGTTATATTCTCCAGCGCAATGGTGGATATGACAAGATCAATATCCTCATGCTTTTTGATATAATCCTTTAAATCGGCCTTTGCAATACAGGCCATTACAGCGATTTGATGACATTTCCGTTCAATTTTTGTCCGCAGCAATTGTGACATCCCAATCCCCATGTGGCAGACGATAACCGCCTTTTTATGTGTCTCGCTGCTACACTGCATCCGTTCGATCGCCGCCTGAAAATGCAATGTCAAATATGCTGCCTCTTCCTCAGGAATATGAAGATCAAAAGTTTGATTGATGTCTTCCAAAACATCGATGATGAGGTGGAACAAATAAGGGTACATCTTTTTGATGTCATTGAGCATAGGATTTGCTACAGAAAGATCGTAGCTCAGCCGTTGTAGCACAGTATGGAGATGAATGTTCAAACCATTGATCAAATCCTGATCCTTATGAAAATCCATCATTTTCAGCTCTGAAACACGATTGATTAAATGCCCTACAACCTTAGGAAGCACAGCATTTTCAAGGTTCTCTTCTGTCTGCAATGGATAACGAACTTTACCGCCCAATATATGTAATGTTAAGTACACGGCTTCTTCTTCAGGGAAGCGGATTGCAAAAACCGGTTCAAGCCGCTGTAAACAAGCAAATGTCCATTGATATTCTTTCTTCTTTTTTACTGCCGCCATTTCTTTTGGGGACAATGAAATCGGCTGCTTCATTTTGATGCGGCGAACCATTAACAATGTATGCAGCAGCAAGCTTTCAAACGTTTCGTCTGTGAAATAGAGGGCATGCTTTTTTTGTAGTGATTTGATTTCTTTCGTCACAAAGTCTACTTCATAATGTAAAAACTTACTTTTAATAAATTGGCTGGTAAACTCTGTATTGTGAATCAAATCAGATATTCTTGCCAATGCCTTTCTTTTATTTCTTTCGTTCCCTTCAACCTTTAATCCAAGCCGCTGCCTAGAAACCAGTGTGAGATCAAAACGCTTCAGCCACTCTTCTACTGCGTATAAATCCTTTTTAATGGAAGATCGATTGACAAAATGCCGAGCGGCAATTTCTTTTGCGGAAACAGGCTTCGGATTCATTAATAAGTCATAAGCAATGTGCAGCATTCTTTCTTCATCGCTCCGCTGCCTAGAAGAAAAATGTTCAGTAAGTAATTGTTGGCTTAGCCAGGTCCTTTCCTGTTCTTCTATATGTAAATAAACGCCCAACCCTGGTTTTCGAATAAGCTGTGCATGAGAATGCTCATTGAGATAATCCTCGATCACTTTCAAATCATTTCGGATTGTTTTTTCAGAACACTGTACCCTATCTGCGAAATCTTGCACAACTAAATAGTCATCAGGTTCAGATAACAACAGATACAAAATCTCTTTTTGTCTTGTATTTATGTATTCCATCTGTTTTTCTATCCTTCCTGTCAGTATCTACTTGAGCAAATTGATAGTATAAGTATACTATATAAGAAACCGTTTACATTATAAAATAAAATCATAGAGACAAAAGTTTCGTTTTTTACCGAAACATCCGGAAAAAAGCGATTTTTATGATTTTGAGTTAACTGCTAGAAATGGCCTGATTTTGTGATGTGATAGTGTCAGCTTAGTATACGAAATAAAAAACGGACACCAACCACAGCACAGCGTTCTCTGTCCAGTGATCAGTATCCGCAGACCTTTCATCTCGGGCATTTTTTTACGGCCCGGTTCCACAGTCTACTTTGTATTTACCGTTTGATGCTTTTTTTGAATAGCATAAGTGAGGCGTTTGTCCCGTTTCACCTTTCCAATCAAGCCAATTCACATCATAAAGATTCCCAGATTCATTGTCACCTTCTTTTTGGAGAACTGCAAAGTAGCTCTGATAGGGATATCCTCTTTTATAAATTTCGTGTCTGATTGCTCCTTTTTCAGAAGCAGCTGTAAAAACAACAGGAGATAGAACTGGTAGTGCTATCAATATAACTATAAGTGCTGCTAAAAGGGAAAGTATAATTTGGGTTTTCTTTTTCATTTTTTTCTCCAAGCTTTTAAACTTATTATTAATAAATGTATTTAATTCTCCGCATGATATTGTTGGCGGAGTTGGACAACAATCCGCCAACAACTTTCCGCTTCTTAGTTTTTGAATGTCTCTTTTGAAGACGCCTTTTTAATCATTCACATTGCTTTTCATTAACCATTCTACTTCCGTTAATTCTTGTTTTTGAACGTCTATTGTGTGTTTTTTCGTGAAATGGGTTTTCACAGCTTCTTCGTTTTCCCAAATCTCCCAAAGCATTATTTTACGTTCTGATGGCTCAAGCGGATAAGCATGGAATGTAATACAACCCTCTTCTTTGTTCGTTTCTTCCTCAAGTTTTTTGAATTCCTTCATTATCTCATTAAGGTCTTTATCACTGATGATTTTTAAACATGCCGTTATGTAATGCATCGAAATTCCCCCTCCTATCATTTTATGGCTTTTCATTATAACATTTTCTTGAAAAAGATAGATGCCATTTATAAATCATTAGACGACTTCGAGTGCCTTTTAGATCAGCTTTCTTAAATTCTAAAGCAAGCTAAAGAGTTCATATCAGACGATACAGTCCTTATTTATGTTTATTCTGACCTTTTTTCAGTCTAAATAGATGGACTTTTCAAAAAATAATTCTTTTAGAGGGTGTCCTTAGTGGTATAATATTAAATATATGTAAATAAAAGGAGGTATTTGATTGTCTGTTTCGGATTTAATCCCATATCATTACGTAACTACAGACATTAATCATTGGTATGTTGTCATAAAACAGGGTCGAGTTGAGAAAGCAAAAGAAATGAAACAAAAAGTTGAAAAAGAATTCGATATGATGGAGAAAAATGAAAAAGTAGCAGTCTATCTCCAGCTATTAAAGCTGCGGCACGAAATAATGCTTTCGTATCTCGAACCTGACTCTGTTAAAAATATAGATGGTGTTTATGCTGATCTCAAAAAGACAAGGGAAAATATGGCTCCTGAATCCCTCACCAATACAATAGAGTTCTATTATCATTTTTTTACCGGCATGTATCATTTTAGAACGAGAGATTTAGTTATTGCTTTAACATATTATCGCGAAGCCGAAAAATATCTTGATTTATTAGATAAGATCGCAAATACAGATAAGGCAGAGTTCTATTTCAAAATGTCAGAAGTCTATTACTATATGAAAGAGACTCATTTTTCAATGAATTATGCCCAGCGAGCATACTCTATATTTAAAGAGCAAAAAGATGCTCAGGGGAACCTTACATATGGCAAGGAAATGGTCCAATGTCAGTTTGTTATCTTTGGGAACTGGCTAGATAAAATGTGTTATGAGGACGCTTTAGAAACAGCTGAAAAAGCCTTAAATGATGCTATAAAAATAGGGGAACAACATTTAATTGGTTCAGCTCATTTTAATGTGGGATTATGTTATAATAATCTTGAAGAACTTGACAATGCTGAGAAACATTTTCAAATCGCCTATGAAATTCATAAGAATCGAAAGCACATTTATGAGTCCAAAGCGATTTTTAATCTGGCGTATGTCAAAGCAAAGAAGAATGATTTAAAGGCTGCGTTAAAATTATACCAGGAAGGTCAGAAGATTGCTGCCCGACACAACAACCAGGAAGTAACCGAGAAATTAAAACTGGTTAAAGGTCTTTATTTTCATTTGACTTACAAACACTTAGAGAAGTGTTCAAGTTCTTCAAAGAGAAAAACCTTTACGGTGATATGGAAGAATACGCTGTTGCTGTTGCTGATTTTTTGACCAAAAAGAAGACAGACATGATGCGGTCGATTTTTATCAAATGGCAATTGAAGCACGTAAACAAATTCAAGGGGGAAACATTTAAATGAAAAAATGTAAAATTGCAATTTGTTTAGCGCTCTTGCTTGGCATTGTTGGAGTATCCAGCGCTTCATACGCTCTTTCTGAGCAGTCCACTCATAAGGTCGCAGATAGAGCAGCAACTTAATATGATATTAAGAAATAACCCCATTTTGGACTTTAGAAATGGGGGTTTTATTTTATCTTCTCAATTCAATATTATTCCTGAGTTTTCATTTAAATCATATACTGCATTAATAAACCGACAGTCCATTAAAAGTAAAAAACCCTTGCTACGCAAGGTTTTAAACTATGATTCCGACTGGGCTCGAACCAGGGATCTCTACCCTGTCACAAGGTAGCGATTTTGTTCTGACACGAACAGACGTTTTATTCCCAAGCCCTATTTTATAGGGTTTTCTTACATAAGTTTCTGATTAAAAATATTCCTTTTGATTAAATTTGTATAAAGCCCGCCTAAAAAACGACGGGCTTTTAATTAATTCTTGTTGGTTATACTGTTTTACAGTTGTTGGTTTTAGGCTGTAATAAGATGGTCAGGGCTATACCTGATGCCAGAGTTAAAAAATAGACACATAGAATAAAATAGGGGGCGATTTCGTTTTTGAGAAAATAAAGCCCAAAGAGAATAACAGCTGTACCGATAGTGAAATAAATTGGCTTTTTACTTTTCAAAGTCAAACGGCTTGATTGAGAAAACTTTTTGTAGATTAAAGGCAAGCCGGTATAAACCCCTATGAAAAATGTAAATAAAATAGACCAAAAGAAACCGATTGGCGAGAAATAGCTCTCGGAAAATATTCCGTCGAAAGCCCAATTGCTCAACACAACGAAGCCAAATAGATAAACAAATGCCAATATGATCTTGACCATGATATCCCTCCCCTACAGTCCAATATAGACGTGATATAAGGTTGTTTAAATGGGTAAAACCATTCATTTACTTTTCAATCTTCCCGCTCCTTCAAAGCCTAATACTTTAATCAATAGCACCATTTGTTACTTTCGTCTCTTTTACCAATATTATACATTAAAATAAGATGGGGACGAAAACATTAAGGAGGGATAAAATGAAAAAGTTGCTTGTGGGTGTGGTTTTTGCCCTAGCTTTGAGTTTTTCATCTCTGTTTAGTCTTCAAAGTGCAAATGCTGCCGAAAAAGTGGACAAGAATTCTGATCTGATTATTGATAAGTCGACCTTTCACGAGGTAACAAAACAAAAAAACTTGAGAACCCTTTCATCTGAGAAAATCCCAACTGTTAAAGAAGTGAATAAGGCTTTAAACAGTATGCATGTCAGCAAAGATCATCCATATCAAGAAATTGATCTCGGTAATGGTTTCACTGTGGAAATGGGCGTAAGTACAGATATGGGAATGGAAAAGATAAAAACACAGGCCATTCAAAATAAAACTGCAAGTGGCTATTACGCTATAAAGTTTACAGGGATAAAATTATATGATATTCGAGTAAGTGACAACTATTCATACGAGTATGGAAAGAAAATAACAAAGTGGGAAAGCCCGCCAAGTGCATCCGCTTCAGGTTTTGCTGGCTGGAATGGTAAAATCACTTCCAAGAAAATTGCAAACATTGATAAAACGGCTAAGGATGCAATCGCCAATTCTGATTACACGTTTGTAAAGTATGGAGGTAACCGCCACGGCCATATGGAATTACGATTCACTGCAACCGGAAACTGATACACACATCACGTTTCTATTAAATAAAAATAGCCCTCCAATTGAGGAGGGCTATTTTTATTTAAGAAGAGATTCGAGTTTAGCTTTAGTCTTAGGACCATAAATGCCATCAGGATTTAAACCATTCATCAGCTGGAATCGTCCTACTGCATCATCAGTTTCCAAACATATAATCCAAATAGGTAAATGACACAGATCAAATTATTCATTTCACACTTTTGAATCACATCCCCGTCTATTTCTACATTTTCCCATGGTAAAATCTTGTTGGAGCTATTCAAACGAAAGGATATGATCATGAAAGTATTTGAAGCCAAATCACTGCTTTCAGAAGCAGATAGACGCGCAAAGGAATACAAAGAATTAAGAAGTCAGATGGTCAATCTAAAAAAGGCCTTTAAAGCCGTAGCTGATTTAGATGACAGTGAGTTTTCCGGCAAAGGCGCCGACAACATTAAAGCGTTTTACCAAGATCACGCAGGTGTAGCTGACAATTGGATTGACTTACTTGATATGAAAATTGCTTTTTTGACAAGCATTTCCGGCACTTTAGAGGACGCCAGTTTATCTGATGCTTACATAGAAGAATCCTTCTTAGAACATGAGCTGGCTAACGCCTACACAAAATCAAAATCAATTATGTCTGAACAAAAGAAAGCGATGAAAGATATCTTACATGATATCGACGATATCCTTCCGCTTGATTTGTTCTCGACAGAAACCTTTAAAGACGAACTCGCCGATGCGGAGAACCAACGCAAAAAAACAGTTAATAAAATAGGCAGCGTTGACGAAGCACTTGTTTCTGAATATGCCCAGTCAGAGCCAAACGAGCAATTCATCAAGAAGGACTTCCAAAAGCTTGAGGAATCAACTGGCAAAGGCAAGAATGCTACACCCATCCACTACAACGCCAAGGCGTACCGAGAAAGTGACATACATAAGAAAAAAGGCGATATTGAGAAACAGACTGAAGCTTATTTGAAGATCAAGAAAGATGAAGCAAAAGAACGAGAAATCAAAGAATTGAAGAAGAAGCTAGCTGATGGAGTGACGGATCCGGATGAATACTTAGACACTGCCAAGAAGGTCGGCTATGAGAATCTTACCTCTGAACAGCTTGAATTTGTTTCATTTCTTGAACAGCGTAAAGCTTTCATGGATAACGGAAAAGAAGTGTTGCAAATCATAGGTGATGGCGCCAAGGGTGCGATTGTTGGTTTATACGATCTTGCCAAGGATACCGGTGAAGGAGCCATTCAATTCGGATGGAATATCGGTTGGACAATTGACAACTTAAACAAGGATCCTCAAAAAGTGCTGGATACAGTTCTGGAATACGACTATCAAGCTGCCTTTCAAAGTATGGTCGACACATTGAAGGATAATTGGGATACAAAAATGATTCACGGGGATGCATACACGCGGTTGCACTATGTTACTTATTTGGGCGGAAGTCTTCTGTTATTGAAAGGTGGAAAGTCCTCTGTCTCAACAGGCTCGAAAGATCTTGCTAAAGTTGGGAAAGCAGCTAGTGAAAAGATTAAGAATGGCAATCCATCTGTCAAACCTTATGTTAATCGATATACTCCTGCATTAGAAGGGATTCTACAAGACGCCGGGAATACTATTAACGTTAAAAATACGCCGCTCCTAAAAAGAATAGCCGATTCCACTAAAGATAGTGTATTCTTTAAATCAATCAATGGTAAGTCATCAAACAACAAGACAGTTAAAAAAGGCCTTTCCAAAAAATCAAGAGAAGTCGCGCTTCCAAAGGTAGATACATATGAACAAGCTAGAAATGAGGCGCTAAATCTAATTGGTGATTTAGGAATAGATTCAAAACCTTTTATAGGTACTTTATCTAAAAGCGCAGGCTTTGGTAAAGTTACTGGCCGAATGTCTGGAGATAATAAAGTCCTTTGGAGATTAGATTATGACCCCGAAAAGGGACCTCATATAAATGTTGAGGATTATAGAAATGGAAAAGGAGATAAGGCAAAGAAATATTATATACCTTTTAACGGAAACGAAGATACTTATAAATCCCTTTTAAAACATTTAAATAAATAGGAAGTGTTAATATGACTTTATACGAAGAATGTCTAGAAGCTCTTGGAGATAACAAAGAAGTCCTCACAATTTCTGAGACACGCAAATATCATGAACAACTTGGCGAAAGCTTCCCCTTCACATCATGGGGAAGAATTAAATGGGATGAAGTAACTACTCACAGATCTATTGATTATGCTGAAGATATCGACGAATGGTTAATTGAGAATAAAATAGATGACAAAAATGTTATTCTCCTCTGGGCTTATGGTGATTATCCAGCTGTAAAAACCAGCTTAGACAACGCTTTAAACGTAATTGATGATGTAACTGCTGTAGGTTCAGATACTTTCATGTTCAGCGAATCTGGTTATGTTATTGAATTTTTCCATGATGGAGATGTAACAATAGGAAAGGCACGCTGAAAATAATAGCCCTTCTTAGTTAAGAGGACCAATATGAACTTAGAGAAAAAAATGGAAGCTATATTAATTAAAAGAAAAGAACTTAATCTTAATGATGACTATGAAATTCAAAAGAGTTGGGATGAAATAATTGAAGTACTCTCAGAAAATGAGGAAAATTCAATTAGCTATCTAGAAAATTGTAATAAAGAAGATTTATATTGGATCAGTGAAGTATTTGAAGATTTAGCTGAAAGTTTGCAAAGCAAAGAACTTATTAATTGTTTAAGAAAATTAGATGAAAAGTACCCTGATTTAGAAATGACAAATGATATTGATATAGCAGAAAGTTATATAGAATAAGATACGTACCATCTCTCAGATTTAAAGTTACCAGTTTCTTGGTGGTGATAAGTAATGATAGAAATCGAAGTTTCTGATTCTGTATTTGGATTCCTTGGCGGTTATTTTCATCAGGATATTGATTCTCCAGAATCAGCACTGGACGAATACTTAGAAGAGATTCCAAAAGAAGAGCAAGAAACTGATATAGCAGCATTAAAAGATTTTATTAACAGTGATTATTCGGATGAAGAAAAGAATGATTTTATCGATGAAGCTGCTGACGGAGTGGACATTCGTAGTTACGGAGTATCTCCATTAGTATGGCTCGAACAAGTTATTCAAAAAATAGAAAAGAATATTGAAACTTTATAATCCATTAAACCTAGCATAGAAACAGAGCTGATTTTGAATCACTTCAAAATCAGCTTAAAAAAACTTCCGCCCCCAATTCGTCCCCAACTCGATGAATGATGACAAAATCAATAAATAAGCAAAGTAAAAAACCCTTGCTACGCAAGGGTTTAAGCTATGATTCCGACTGGGCTCGAACCAGCGACCTCTACCCTGTCAAGGTAGCGCTCTCCCAGCTGAGCTACGGAATCATGATATGTATGTGTTGCTGGGTATGTTGTTGTCTTTCTGACAAGTTCTATTATATAACCTTCCCTTCTATTCGTCAACTGCTTTTTTAGAAAAACTTTTTTTGGACTTGCTGTTCCGTTCCCCGGCTATTATAATATGTCTTAATTTTCTAACAATAGAGGTGATGGGGTTTTGCATTCTTTGATTTCTTCCGATGATGTTTGGGTATTATGGGGGTTTATTGCGGTGTGGGCGGCAGTGAGCATCGGGCTGGAGCAGCGCTTTAAGTGGGCGTCCGCTGTCTCGGGCGCTATTATCGCGCTTGCAGGTGCTATGGTGTTTACAAATGTAGGAGTGCTTCCTGTTGAGTCGCCTGTGTATGACACTGTGTGGTCTTATGTGGTACCACTGGCGATACCACTTTTATTGTTTCAGATCAATGTTCGGCAAATTTTTAAGGAAAGCAGGCGTTTGCTGTTTATTTTTCTGATTAGCTCCGTTGGAACAGTGCTTGGCAGTATCCTGGCTTTTTTTCTACTCAAACAGCATATTCCCTATCTCGATAAAATCGGCGGGATGATCAGCGCCTCTTATATCGGCGGCGGGGTCAACTTTGCGGCGATGGCGGCAAAATTTGAGACGCCTGGTGAATATGTGTCGGCTACCGTTGTGGCTGATAATTTTATGATGGCGCTTTTGTTTTTTATTTTAATCAGCATTCCTGCACTCAAATGGTTTCAGCGGCATTATGCCATGCCGTTTGAAGAGAAGGTAAAAGCCGATGGAAACAGCGGAAACAGTGCTGAAAGCTATTGGAAACGGAAGGATATTTCCTTAAAGGATATCGCTTTTAATGCCGGTGCCGCTTTCGCGCTTGTTGCGGTAAGTATGAAGGTTTCCGGTTATTTTAAAAGCATTTTTTCTCATCCCCTGCTGACCGGTACGCTTGGCGATCAGTACCTGGTGCTTACATCTTTAACTGTTCTTATCATTTTTCTTTTCCCGCGTTTTTTTGAAAGGCTCAATGGATCTCAGGAACTTGGAACCTTTTTGATTTATTTGTTTTTTGTGGTGATCGGCATTCCTGCAGATCTGCGCTTAATCTTCACGAATGCGCCTCTTATTCTATTATTCGTGTTTATCATTGCGATCAGCAATTTAGCAGTTTCCTTAGCTGCCGGAAAATTGTTCCGTGTGCGGCTTGAAGAAATTCTGCTCGCCGTCAACGCTACTGTCGGGGGACCGACGACTGCGGCTGCGATGGCAATTGCCAAGGGATGGCGGGAGCTTGTCGCCCCGATCATGCTTGTCGGTACGCTCGGCTACTTAATCGGCAACTATGTTGGCACTTTTATTGGAAATTGGTTTTCTTCCTTCTTATAAAAAGGATATTTGCATTTCCCTGAGAATAATGTAAGAGGAATGCTGACATGAGAACGGAGAGATCACTGTATGTTAAAAGGAAAAACCATTTATGTTAGACCTTTAGAAGTAACGGATGCCGAAGAAAATCTGCGGCTGCAAAGCGAAAATCGAGTTTTTTTCGAACAGTTTTCTATGATACGCGCAGACGATTACTATACGGTTGAGGGGCAAAGAAAACGAATAACCGCGTATCAGGAAAGACTTGAGAAAGATGAAGAATATCATTTTGGTATCTTTACAGCATCAGACGATAGATTAATCGGAACGGTTTCGCTCTTTCAAATCATCCGTGGAGCGCTGCAAACTGCGTTCATCGGGTATTTTTTAGACAAAGCCCATAATGGAAAGGGCATTATGACAGAGGCAGTCAGATTGGTTGTTGATTATGCGTTCCACGAATTGAAACTGCATCGGATTGAAGCCGGTGTGATGCCCCGTAATCTCGGGTCCATGCGTGTTTTAGAAAAAGCGGGATTTCATAAAGAAGGCATCGCCCGAAAAAATGTAAAAATTAATGGCGTTTGGGAGGATCATCAAGTCCTCGCGATTCTGAATCCTGATGATGAACAATAATAAAAGAAGCCGGGCCATCCCCGGCTTCTCAGCGTGTCAACAAACCCTCGCATTCGTTGTCAGTCCTGCGCGTTAGTGCTCACGAATTATAACATTCGCTCCGCTCCAATGCTCGTCCTTCCTAGACTTCAAGGGTTTTCAATCACGCTGAAAAGATGACAAAGTCCTAAAACAGAAACCGTTTTAGGACTTTGTCTACAATCTGAGAAGCCGGGCCACCGGCTTCTTTTTTAACGAACCGCAACTGGATCAATTTTTTTCAGCGCTTGTTCGAAATCGTGTTCTAAATCGTCTGCATGTTCGACGCCCACACTCAGACGGAGCAGGCCATCAGTGATACCGCGTTTTTCACGCTCTTCCTTAGGCATTGCCGCATGAGACATCGTTGCCGGATAGGACAAAATCGATTCCACGGCGCCAAGGCTGACAGCGAAGACCGGCAGTGACACATTCTCGACTAACTTCTTAACGGCCTCTTTGCTTTCAAGCTCAAAAGATAGCACGGCGCCCGCTCCCGTTGACTGGCTTTTATGGGTTTCAGCGCCGGGATGATCAGCCAGTCCCGGATAATACACGCGCTTGACCGCCGGGTGCTTCTGGAAAAATTCCGCAAGCCGCTGGGCTGTTTGACTCGCTTTCTCTAAACGGACCTGCAACGTTTTTAATCCGCGCAGGACAAGCCAGCAATCCTGTACGCCAAGGACGGCGCCGAACGCGTTTTGCAGCTTATATAGCTGCTTTCCAAGCTCTTCATCTTTGACAGCAGCCAAACCTGAGAGCACATCGCTGTGTCCGCTTAAAAATTTTGTCGCGCTGTGAAGTACAATATCCACGCCGAGATCAAGCGGACGCTGCAGTGCCGGTGTCATGAATGTATTGTCCAGAAAGGTCAGGCAGCCGTTTTCTTTTGCAAGCTGAACAATCGCTTTAATATCTGTAATCCCAAGTGTCGGATTTGATGGCGTCTCCATATAAATGACCTTTGTGTTCGGCTTGATATTCCGCGCCACTTCATTACGATCCGTCATGTCGACAAACGTATGCTCAATGCCAAACCGGGTCAGCACCTCTGTCACCATACGGAAGGTTCCTCCGTATACATCTTCTGTCACAAGAACGTGATCACCCTGTGACAGCAGTAAAAATGCTGTTGAGATAGCAGCCATGCCTGAACTGAAAGCAAATCCTCTTGTTCCGCCTTCCAATGCGGCAATTGTTTCTTCGAGAGCTGTTCTTGTCGGCGTGCCAGAGCGGCTGTAATCATATGCCCCGAACTCTTCAAATGAAGATTGGTGAAAAGTCGAGGCGTGCTGAATCGGTACACTGACCGCCCCGGTTCCGCCGTCTGTTTTAAATGAATTGTGCACGAGCTGGGTTTCCAGCGTCCAATTGTGTTTACTCAAATGAAACAGCTCCCTCTTTGACCTGACATAATGCCTGTTTTAGATCCTCTTTTAAATCTTCCGCATGTTCAATACCGACAGAAAAGCGCAGCAACCGATTGCACACCCCGTTTGCGATGCGGATCTCTTCAGGAATATCCATGTGCGTCTGGGTCGCAGGGTATGTAATAAAGCTTTCCACCCCGCCAAGGCTTTCTGCAAAACAAATAGTCTTCAGCGCTTTTAAAAACGGATTGACCCATTCTTCTTTTTGCAGACGGAAGGACAGCATGCCGCCTTTTCCGGGATACAGCACATCCGAAATTTCTTCCTGCTCTTCTAAAAACGCCGCAAGCTCCTGCGCGTTTGCCTGATGCTGACGCATTCTGAGGCTCAGCGTCTTCATTCCTCTCATCAGAAGCCACGAATCAAATGGCGGCAGGACGGCGCCGATCGCATTTTGATGCTGAAACATTTCCTCTCCAAGCTGCTCATCCTTCACCACGACAAGTCCAGCAAGCAGATCGTTATGCCCGCCTAAATACTTGGTTGCGCTGTGAATGACAATGTCAGCTCCCAGCTCAAGCGGCCGCTGCAAGACCGGTGTATAAAATGTATTATCTACGATCAGCAGAAGACCGTGCTCCTTTGTAATCCGGGCAATATGTTCAATGTCCGCCTCCTGCATGAGGGGGTTTGTCGGCGTTTCCACAAACACCGCTTTTGTATTCGGCGTAATCTTAGAGCGTAAACAGTCCTCATCGCTGAAATCATCATAATGAAAAGTCAATCCGTATTTTTTCCATTCATTTTCAAATAAACGGTACGTGCCGCCATATAGGTCCGATGAAACGATCAGTTCATCTCCGCTTTTAAACAGCGCCATAATCGTTTGGATAGCAGCCATTCCCGAACTAAAGGCAAGCCCTCTCGCACCGTTTTCTAAGTTAGCGATGGCGTCCTCAACAAGCTGGCGTGTCGGATTTTTTGTGCGGACATAATCAAATCCAGTTGATTCTCCGATCCCTCTGTGGCGGTATGCTGTTGATAAATAAATAGGAGCACTCACTGTTCCCGTGACTTCATCGCTTCGGTTCCCTATTTGGGCTAATTTCGTTTCAACGTGCTGTGACATATAGCTGACACCTTCCCTTTTCAAAATAAAAACCCCTTCTTCATAAGAAGAAGGGGTTTAACGCTTCTTCTTATCTTCCAAGCATAAAAACGCTTGCTGGATTTAGCACCTTGGCGCTTTGCACATGCAAAACAAGCCGGTTGCTGAGGTTTCTAAGGGCCAGTCCCTCCACCTCTCACGATAAGAAATATCGATTTCAATTTTCTGATTGTTTTATATTAGCGCAATTCACAGTTTATTTCAACACTTTTTTCTTCGTGTTCCGAACCGTTTAAAGAGAGAAATTTCTAATAATTCATGGTACAATAATTGAAAATGCAAGAAAGTATAGTGATGTCCTGGAGGAATGTTTTTATGGCACCGAAAAACGGCACAGTGCAAGAAAAGAAATTCTTTTCAAAAGAGCTTAACGAGGAAATGACCTTACTTGTTTATCTGCCGTCCAACTACTCCCCGCTTTATAAATACCATGTCATTATCGCGCAGGACGGCCACGATTATTTCAGGCTGGGGAGGATCGGCAGACAGGTTGAGGAATTGCTGTCGAAACGCGAAATAGACCGGAGCATTATTATCGGTGTTCCTTATAAGGATGTAAAAGAGCGCAGAAACACCTATCATCCGGAGGGTTCAAAATTTTCGGCGTATAAACGGTTCATCGCCCATGAGCTCGTTCCTTTTGCAGATGATGAGTATCCAACCTATCAGATCGGTTACGGCCGAACGCTGATCGGTGATTCGCTCGGAGCGACCGTGTCACTTATGACAGCGCTTGATTATCCGAATATGTTTGGCAACATCATCATGCAGTCTCCCTATGTTGATAAACATGTACTAGAAGCCGTGAAACAGTCAGATGATATCAAACACCTCTCTATTTATCACCAAATCGGAACAAAAGAAACTGACGTCCACACGACAGACGGGAACATTCTGGACTTTACAGAACCGAACCAGGAGCTGAAGCAGCTGCTGGAGAAGAAGCTTTCCGATTATGATTTTGAGCCATTTGACGGAGACCACAAATGGACATACTGGCAGCCGCTCATCACCCCGGCGCTGAAAAAAATGCTTTAACACTCTATCATACTTTATTTCCAGGAGGGACATAATATGAAATATGGTATCGTTTTATTTCCATCAAAAAAGCTCCAAGACCTTGCAAACTCTTACAGAAAGCGCTATGACCCAAGCTACTCTCTAATCCCGCCTCATTTGACGCTGAGAGCATCCTTTGAATGCGCGGAGGAGAAAGCGGATCAGCTCGTATCACATTTAAGAAACATCGCAAAAGAGTCCCACCCACTCGTTCTCAAAATGACAAAATACAGCTCATTTGCGCCTGTCAATAATGTCATTTACATCAAAGCAGAACCGACGGAAGAGTTAAAAACACTCAATGAAAAGCTATACACCGGTGTGTTGGCAGGAGAACAGGAATATAATTTCGTTCCGCATGTGACGGTCGGCCAAAATCTTTCCGACGATGAGCATTCAGATGTGCTGGGACAATTAAAAATGCAGGAAGTGTCGCATGAAGAAATCGTTGACCGTTTCCACTTGCTTTACCAGCTGGAAAACGGATCGTGGACAGTATATGAAACCTTCTTGCTAGGCAGAGGAGAATAATGTTTGAAAGCAGTTATCGCAAAAAATGAAGAACAACTGAAAGATGCATTCTATGTAAGAGAAGAAGTCTTTGTCAAAGAACAAAACGTGCCTGCTGAAGAAGAAATTGACGAACTTGAAAATGAGTCAGAGCATATCGTCGTGTATGACGGTGAAAAGCCTGTCGGCGCCGGAAGATGGCGCATGAAAGACGGCTACGGCAAGTTAGAGCGGATTTGTGTACTGAAAAGCCACCGCTCAGCCGGTGTCGGCGGCATCATTATGAAAGCGCTCGAAAAAGCCGCGGCAGACGGAGGCGCTTCCGGTTTCATTTTAAACGCGCAAACACAGGCTGTGCCGTTTTACAAGAAACACGGGTATCGCGTGCTTTCTGAAAAAGAATTCCTCGATGCCGGCATTCCGCACTTACAAATGATGAAGGACTGAACGCATCCGGATCTTTTGAGATCCGGATTTTACTGCATATAAAAAACCGTTCTCTGGTATGAACGGTTTTTTATACATATCGATTAATATATGTGCCCATTCCTTTTTCTCGCAACCTCTTATAAAGAGAGCGCTTACGTTTCATTTCGTTTACTTTTCTTTCAGCGGCCGTTTGATTCTCCTGCTGCTTTTCCAGTTCTTTGTATACCCGCTGAAACGGCACATAGCTGATTTTTTCGGTTCCGGCATAATCCTGCTTATGTCCAATCGTTCTATTAGCATATTGAGCGTATTGCTGGTTCTGAATTTGACCTGCATATATCATACAATACCCACCCCTCTGCTGTCTCTTTTCCCTTAAACTTACTTTTTGAAACACATTTCTTTTGATATGATAGTCATTGTCTGTAATGAACACCTTTTGATTGGGAGGACCCCTTTTTGAAATGCGCCCGACTGAATGATAGAATCATACATTTACATACATATTCGAGAGAACATTATCAATTCCTCTTTGAAGAGGGAATAAAAGGACATTTATTTTGTTCTCATTGCGGAAAGCCCGTTTTGTTACGGCTTAACATCGCCGATCCGCCAGAGTTTATCCATCGCCAGCCAGGCGATTTTCCGGCATGTGAGGAGGCGTGCGAACCAAAGCCCTCTAAAGAGGAAAAAAAAGAAGACGATCAGGAATCCGGTGTCATTCGTTTACCCAAGGGAAAAGCGATCGCCGCTGACCCGTCCCCAGCTGTTACGGAATGGCACCGTCCTAGAAGCATTAAACCAGGAACACCATTTGTGCCAAAAACAATCGAACCCGATACGAGCCTTTTTCCGTCTGTCGGTTTAAACACGGATCAGCTGAAAGCTGTCACGGAAACAGAGGGCCCGCTGCTTGTGCTTGCAGGTGCGGGGAGCGGAAAAACACGGGTGCTGACAGCCCGTGCCGCCCACATGATCGAACACTTAGGCATACCGCCTGAAAATATGCTGCTTGTCACCTTTACAACAAAAGCTGTCGCTGAAATGAAAGAGCGTATGGCGAACCAGTACGGATTACAGCCGGCAAAAGTCAGAAGACTTGTTACAGGAACATTCCACAGTCTGTTTTATAAGATCTTGTATCACTCTAATTCTGCTAAATGGAACGGTGAGCATCTGCTGAAAATGGAGTGGCAGCGGGAACAATATATCAAAAAAGCACTCTATGAAGAGGGCATCGATGAGAAAGAATTCCCAGTTGACCAAGCCCTGCAGCAGATCGGTTTTTGGAAAAACACTTATGTCCCAAATGAACGCATCCCTCTAAAAGATGAGTGGGAAAAACAAGTTTATCGTTTATATGAACATTATGAACGCCAGAAAAAAGAACACAGCCAATTTGATTTTGATGACATGGCTTCAGCCTGCTATGAATTGTTTATCGAGCGGCCTGACCTTCTGGAACAATATCAATCTCGGTTTACGTATATCTTAATTGATGAGTTTCAGGACATTAATCCGGTTCAATACAAAATCATGCAAATGCTCGCCAGCCCGGAGCAAAACCTGTGCTGTGTCGGAGACGATGACCAGTCCATCTACGCGTTTCGCGGAAGCAATCCGTCTTTCATTCTTGATTTTCAAAAGGATTATCCGGGAGCGAAGACGATCTATTTAACTGCGAACTACAGGTCTACGCACCCGATCGTCTCTAGTGCTGATATCGTTGTGAAAAAGAACAAAAACAGATATGCCAAAACGCTTGAAGCGGCCCGCGATGACATTCAGGCCCCTGTGCTGTTTTATCCTTACGATGAAGAGGAAGAAGCCACAATGGTCGTTTCCGATATCAAAGAAAAAATTCAAAATGGAGCCAGTCCAGATGACTTTGCGGTTCTTTATCGTACAAACAGCGGAGGCCGTGCTATATATGAGAGGCTTCATCAATCATCAATTCCGTATACAGCTGACCGCGGCGTCCAATCGTTTTACAGCAGACGGATCGTCCGCCAGATTCTCGCCTACTTGTATGCCAGCCAAAATGAGGATGACACCGAAGCGATTAAACACTTGCTTCCCGCCTTGTTTTTAAAACAGTCCGCTTTGAATACGCTGAAGGCGCTCTCGATTACAGAGGACTGTACCATGATCAAAGCGCTGGCCAAATTGCCTGATCTGAAGCCATTCCAGCTGGACAAAATCAAGAAAATCGTACCGTTTTTTGCAAGCCTCCGCACGATGAAGCCCGTAGAAGCCATCACCTTTGCAGAAGGAAAAATGGGCTTCTCCGAGTATTTAAAAAAGCGGGGCAATGAGGGCAACAAGCTTGAAAAAGGTTCCGATGACCTGCGCGACATCAAGGTTGTCGCCAAGAAGTTCAAAACGATTCCTGACTTTCTTGCCCACGTAGACCATATGAGGGCCGCTGAGAAAAACAGAACGGATGAACACGGCGTTCAGCTGATGACCATTCACCGGTCAAAAGGCCTTGAATTCAAAACAGTCTACGTATTAGGCACTGTAGACGGCTCGATTCCGCACGATTTCTCATTAGAAACGGCAAGAAAAGGAGACGAGGCCGCTCTTGAGGAGGAAAGACGCCTTTTATATGTAGCCATGACCCGGGCGAAACAGCATTTATATTTGTCTTCCCCCGCTAACAGGCGCGGCAAAACAGCCAACCGCTCAAGATTTTTGTATCCCCTGCTACAGAAAGCAAGACAGCCCTTGCATCATTAACAGCCCGGCAGATAACTGCCGGGTTTTTACTGTAAAAAAAGGCCCGCTGCAGTGAGCCAGCCAGGCCATCCACTTATTTATTATCCATCATTTTAGAAATCGTGCCAAAATCAAGCTTTTCTTTTCCGCTTGTAATAGATTCCACAATTTTATCTTCTAATTCTTTTGGCACGCGTCTGTTTGCCATCTGCGCTACGCGGTTAATCACACTGCGCACTGTATTTTCATCTTTAAAATTAGCGTTTTGGAGTGATCCGGCAAGATTCATTACATCCTGCATCTTCACACCTGTTTTCTTTTCGATATTCTTAAAAAATTGATTATCCATAATGCGCCTCCTTTTGGCGGAGTAATACGGTATTGTATGAATGCACATAATACAATGTGCTTTTCCAACATTTTTAAAAATAAACACAAGGCAAGGAAGCACGGGTTATAACCCGTACTTCCTCAATACATCTTAAAAGAAAGATGCACCTACGATGATGAGGAGAATGAATAATACGACCAACAAAACAAATGTTGAACCATAGCCGCCGCCGTAACCGCCAGCATAACCGCCATAACAGCCGCCGCCGTAGCCGCCGCCGAATCCGTATCCAAAGCCCATAGATAAGCACCTCCTTTACTCTCTATACACTATGTGAGCTGCTGGGATCGGCTTGGATATTCGCATAGGGCGTTTGCGGATTTACGATTGATCATATTGAGCCTGATGTTTTTTAAGTAAGGCCTCCGTTTTTTCAGCCAGCTCTTCAATCTCATCTTCAAATTCCAGACCGGCTTTATCAAATGCATCCAAGTCTTTTCTGATACTGCCCATCGTGTCTTCATGCTCTTTTTGCTTTTGTTCGTGTGGTTCATATCTTCCTTCTATCCATTTTTCAAACTCATTCACTTTTATCCCCCCGCTTATGATATATGCTGAGCAGGCCGCCCCGTTAAAAAACAAAAAACCGGAGTTCTCCGGTTTCTATGCCAGGCTATTGAGGCTTTTTCTTTTTATTTCCGCACCCGCAGCCTTTCTTTTTTATCTTTTTTGATTGATACGATGAATCTGTATATGGAGATTTTTGGGAAGGTTTATTGAATTGATTCATTTTGTTCCCTTCCTTTCCTTATGTCATATATGCTACTTTATGCTGATGCTAGTGAAAAGTTGCTGGTGGTAATGCCTCATTCTTGCAGCCATTTTGATACGAGCGTTTCTATGATGCCGGCAAGGCCGGCGATCGCCAAAAGTAAAATCAGCCACTGCGCCGCTTGCGGGATCACCGCCTGGCATAAAATCAAAAAGCCGGCACACCACACGCCTGTGCACCAATAGCAGCTCAGCAATTCACCAATAAACGCCCTGACACCGGTTCCCTTAATCACGATATAGGTTTCAATGTTCCCGTCCGCATCCTTTTCTTCCTTCTCTTCATGAAACAGACTGCGAAGCGGCGCCATAATCGTGTCAAACACCAGCAGGCGGGCGAGCCGAAAGACCGCAAGCGATAGAAGAACAATTGTCAGCCCATTTATAACCACTCGTTCACTCCTTTGCCAATCATGATCCCTTCACATATATGCCAAAACCCTATTCTTCATGAATTGTATCTTGTCCGGCAGAAAATTGGTTATTTTTATTATTCCGCTCTGCACCCCATTTGCATTATATAGAGTATGGATAAGAAAGGAGTGAAGGTTATGTCATTTGAAACAAAAATTCAATCCCTGCATCCTGACATATTTGAGCAATTATCAAGCGAATTCGAGCAGCAGATCGAAGTGATTGATTGCGAAAATATCACAATAGATACGTCACATATAACATCTGCCCTTTCTATACAAGCCTTGGTTACAACATTGATTATCCTGCTGACACAGCTCGTTATTGCCGACGAGGACTTGGCCGACACAGTAGCAAGCGAAATACTCATTCTTGATAACTCTCAAATCAAAAAAAGAACCATCATTAAAATTATCAACAGCCGAAACATCAAGATTACTTTGTCTGCAGACGAAATAATAACCTTTGTACAAATCTTGCTTCAGGTGTTAAACAGTATGCTACTTGAATTCGACATCCTTTAACCCTTTCTTTTCACAAACTAAAAGTTGAGGTGAGAACAAATGTCAGATAACGATAAAATCAAAGAAGAGCTTGAAAAGCTCCCAGAAGTTGATCCAATGATGAAAATGCTGGTCCAAAACATATTTGTAAAACACGGCATCACAAAAGACAAAATGAAAAAAGTATCAGATGAAGAAAAAGAAATGCTTTTGAATATGGTAAAAGACCTGCAAGCGAAATCAGCGGAGCTAGCTGAAAAACACAAGAAGAAAAAAGAAGAAGAAGCCGTACAAGAGCAAAAGAGCGATAAACCGCTTAGCCGCAGAGAGCAGCTCATTGAACAGCTCAGACAAAGACGGCAAAACAATAACAATTCAAATTAATCATAAAAAATAGGGCACATCATCAAGATAAATGCCTCAGTCAAAATAAGAGGCTCGCTCATTTAATAACAGTAAAAGAAAAGGAGGAATAGATATGGAAAGCAGACCATACTCTTGGGTTGCACTTGATCCTGACTGTGACCATCCGTTAGAGCACAAAGAGAAAGAAAAAGAAGAAAGAAAATGCAATTGCGATATTTGCTGCAATAACAATGGGTTTGGCAATGACAACAACGCCTTTATCGACCAAGATCTAGCTCAGGCAAATCTCAACAAACAAGTCTCAGATGAGACGATTATTATTAGAGACTCTTGTGACATCAACGTTTCATCTACAGACGTTCAAGCCGTAACATCTATTGTAACAGCGCTTAATGCAGCTGTCTTGACAGTAGCTCTCACCTCCATTGCAGATGGCGTTATTGCTGAATTAGTCGCACAAGATTTATTGCAGCTTACAGCTAACAAGCAAGTAAACCGCCAGAAACTTCTTATCGAATGCTCCCGCGGCGTAAACGTCACAACAGTAGATGCCGATATCGCAACCCTTGTCTCTACAGCTACAAACGTTCTGATCGCTGTCCTAGTCATCACTCTTGTCCTCTAGAACCTAAAAGCAGAGCTAAAACGCTCTGCTTTTTCTTATTTTCCAAGCATATGATGAATATATAGACGTTCACCCACACCAAGTGGGGCACGGGTACATATGTTGTTAAGGACTAAAGTCAAATACCCTATAAAGAAGGAGCTGAAATCAATGAGCTGCGGAAAAACCCATGGCCGGCATGAGAACTGTGTATGCGATGCAGTGGAAAAGATTTTAGCAGAGCAGGAGGCAGTTGAAGAACAGTGTCCGACTGGCTGCTATACTAACCTTTTAAACCCTACGATTGCTGGAAAAGACACAATTCCGTTTCTCGTTTTCGATAAAAAAGGCGGATTGTTCTCCACATTCGGAAACGTAGGGGGATTTGTGGATGATATGCAATGCTTTGAATCCATTTTCTTCCGCGTCGAAAAATTATGCGATTGCTGTGCAACACTTTCTATTTTACGCCCGGTCGATGTCAAAGGCGATACCTTAAGTGTTTGCCACCCTTGCGACCCGGATTTCTTCGGGCTAGAAAAAACAGATTTCTGCATTGAAGTGGATCTCGGATGCTTCTGCGCGATTCAGTGCCTGTCACCAGAGCTAGTTGACAGAACATCGCCTCATAAAGATAAAAAGCATCATCACAATGGATAAACACTTGTAAAGAGGAATCCCCTTCCAAACTCTATTACAGGTGCAAATCATTCAGCTGCTTCCAGCGTGAGGCAGCTGACTCTCCATCATTTCGCCAGTCTCAAATTTATAAGGCAGGAGGGATAATATGAGCCAGAAAACATCAAGCTGCGTGCGTGAAGCTGTAGAAAATATTGAAGATTTGCAAAACGCTGTTGAAGAAGACTGCCCGACCGGCTGCCACTCTAAGCTTTTATCTGTAAGCCATTCGTTAGGCGACACAGTGCCTTTTGCAATATTTACATCAAAATCAACGCCATTAGTCGCCTTCGGAAATGTCGGCGAACTCGATAACGGCCCTTGCTTTAATACAGTATTTTTCAGGGTCGAAAGAGTGCATGGAAGCTGCGCAACACTGTCATTATTAATCGCATTTGACGAACACAAACACATTTTGGACTTCACCGATAAAGATACGGTGTGTGAAGTGTTCCGACTTGAAAAAACAAACTACTGTATTGAAGTTGACTTAGACTGCTTCTGCGCAATCAACTGCTTAAATCCTCGATTAATCAATCGTACACATCATCATCATTAATCATAAGCTGGAAAAGCTTGCAGGCCTGCAGGCTTTTCTCTATGTAAAAAAGCTGTCCGGCAACATCATCCGGGCAGCTTTTTTCATTTCATTAAAAACCAAGCGGGTGCAGAGAGGTAATATCATCGATTGCCAGCTCCGTCGGGGCTCCATTACCAGTTGTTCGAAGCAGAACGGAATCATTTCTTCTTCCGACAATCACGCCCCTGTACGTTCTTCCATTGGCTTCAATCAAACAGAGCGCTCTTGGCATGTTATGAGGCAGCTTTGTTAAAAAATCAATTTTTTCGTGGATCGTCATCTTGCTCATCGGTTTTTTCACTTTTCGTGCCGGCGGTGCTTTTTCCTCCGCTTTATCAGCACTATGGACAGCTTCCGGTTCTTTCTCAGGCTTCCGGGTCTCAAGTGCAGGCTCTTCCTTTTTTTCTGCTTTCGGGGGCTCGTGTTCGACGGTTTCTTCTACGGCCTGCGGCTCTGCTTTCTGTTCCTCTTGGCTTTTTATGTTCTCTGGCTCTCTCACCTCTTGTGTTTGCTGACTCACTGGTTCGGCTGCAGGCTTTTGGTCTTCTTGCAGGACATCCTGTGCCACGGCTTCCTCCTGCTGCTTCTCATGGTAAGCCGGCTTTTCCTCAGCTTTTGGCGGAGCAGGTTTGTCGGCCTTTCTTTTGATGACAATCTCCTGCATGGATGACCTTGTAGTTTCTGCATAATCCGGCTGAACAATATACATGAGCGGTTTTTTATCCGCGTTTCTTTTCTTATTAGACATCTTCATCCCTCCGATTGTGTCATATTCTATCTATATGACAGAAAGCTGAAAATCAGAAGAAATAAAAAAGCAATCCCTATTCGGGATTGCTTGATATAGATCCTGCTTAGCGGGCAGTGATATGGAAACCTGAATCAACGTGAAGATTTTCACCTGTAATCCCGCGGGACATATCGCTGAACAAGAACGCAGCTGTATCGCCCACTTCTTCAGGTGTTGTCGTGCGGCGAAGCGGTGCACGCTCTTCGATGTCTTTTAAGATAGAGTTGAAATCGCTGATGCCTTTAGCAGATAATGTTCTGATCGGGCCGGCAGAAATGCTGTTAACGCGGATATTTTCTTTTCCTAAGTCAGCAGCTAAATATTTCACACTTGCATCAAGAGAAGCTTTTGCTACACCCATGACGTTGTAGTTTGGCATCACAAGCTCTCCGCCAAGGTACGTCAAAGTGACAATGCTTCCGCCTTCAGTCATCATCGGGCGTGCCGCTTTGACAACAGCAGTCAGAGAATATGAGCTGATGTTATGAGCCAAAAGGAAGCCGTCACGATTTGTGTTTAAGTATTCGCCAACAAGTTCTTCTTTGTTGGCAAACGCGATACAATGCGCGATACCGTGGATTACACCGACCTGCTCCTTAATGCTTGCGAAGCAAGTTTCGATTTCTGCGTCGTTTGTAACATCGCAAGGAAGGATGATGGAGTCGCTGCGGTCTAATGTTCCGGCAAGCTCGTGAACGGATTTCTCCAGGCGTTCACCAGCGTATGTGAAAATCAAACGTGCACCCGCTTCATGTAAAGAACGCGCAATGCCCCAGGCGATGCTGCGTTTGTTGGCTACCCCCATCACAACAATGTTGCGGCCTTCAAGTGAAAAATTCATATGTATAAAGCCTCCTATATTTAATAAAGACATAGTATTAGTACCTGATCTTAATTCCTATCATATCATAACCTTGTCCAGATGAAAAGCGCATACCGTAGCAAACGCAAAAGAGATCACCATCAGCTGGTGATCTCATCGGCTTGTATTTAAGCTGTTTCGTTTAAAAGCGAAATGGTTTGTCGGCCCGTGTCCCGATCCGATGCCGAGCGTATTTTCCACCGCTTCACGGACAAAGTTGGCCGCAACCTCAAATGCCTGATGGATGCTGTCTCCTTTAGCCGTTTGGGCCGTTAAAGCCGCAGCAAAGGTGCAGCCTGTGCCATGCGTATGCTTCGTATTGATATAAGGATGGGTGATTTGCATAAACATGCTGCCATCAAAAAGAAGGTCAGTAATGTGATTGTCCTCAGGCTGGTGCCCGCCTTTGATAATGACATGCTGCGCACCCATCTTGACGAGCTGCTCCGCTGCTTTTTTCCGGTCATCCAGCGAGCTGATTGTCATTCCTGTCAGCGTTTCTGCTTCCGGGACATTCGGCGTAATCGCGTAGCTTCTTGGAATGAGCAACTCCTTTAAGGTGGCAACTGACTCATCACGCAGCAAGGATGCCCCGCCCTTTGCGATCATAACCGGATCAACAATTACACGATTGAATCCGTACTCGTCAATTTTTCTTGCCACTTCTTCAATCATGTCGGCATTCCAGAGCATTCCCGTTTTGACTGCATCCGGTCTCAAATCCTCAGCAACAGCGTCAATTTGCTGTCTCAACGCCTCTACAGTCAGCGGATGCACCCCATGAACGCCAAGCGTATTTTGAGCGGTTACCGCTGTAATCGCCGACATTCCGAACACATCAAGCTCTTGAAAGGTTTTAATATCAGCCTGTATCCCTGCGCCGCCGCCTGAATCTGATCCGGCGATTGTCAATGCTTTATATATACTCATTACACTACACTCCTTTTATTACCCGATCCATTTATGATAAATGGATTTTGCCCGGGCAATATCATTTGTTCCATGGATCAAAGCTCTGCCGTCCCGGAACAGCACCATTTTCATATCATCCGAGCGGCAGGAAATTAAATACGGGTTCGCAGCTACTTCAAGCCCGGCCTGCCTCAGCTGACCGGCAAGCGCTTCAAGATCCGCTTCTTTCGTAATAGATGATCTGATCTGCACCGTGTTCCTGCCGCACAATACAGCCGCTTTTGTTTGATTTTCATATGACAAAAACGGAAAATCCTTTGTGCCGCAGCTTGGGCATGCGTCATGTTTGAGACTGGCCGCTCTCACTTCTGACCGCTCGTTTTTCCACAAATCAAACGAGCGCAACACCGGCTCACACTCCTCTCCCGTCAGCAGCTTCAGTGCATCTGTTACCTGAAAGACTGCTACCTGCAAAACAGCCGGACTGATGATGCCGGCTGTGTCACATGTTGCTCCGCCAATCGGAAGTGTATCGAGCAAGCAATGCAGGCAAGGAGTAGAACCCGGCACCACGGTAAAGGTGAGGCCGTAGCTCCCTACACAGGCACCGTAAAGAAAAGGAATCCCTTCCTTTACCGCAGCATCATTTACAATCAGGCGGGTTTCAAAATTATCAGCCGCATCCACAATAATTGATGCATCCCTAATCAGCTCGAAGATATTTTCTGCTGTCACATCCATGACAAGGCCGGTCACATCAACATCGCTGTTAATCGAACGGAGACGGCGCTCCGCAGCGGCTGCTTTCGGCATTTCTTTTTTGACATCATCTTCTGTATAAAGCTGCTGGCGCTGGAGGTTGCTCCATTCAACATAATCTCTGTCGGCAATTTTCACAGAGCCGACTCCCGCTCTCACCAGCATTTCTGCACTGGCTGTTCCGAGCGCGCCGGCGCCGATAATTACGGCGCGCGCTTCTTTCAATTTTTTCTGGCCGGATGGGCCGATCGGAGCAAACAGCTCCTGCCTTGAATACCTGCCTGTCATACAGGAAGACCTTCTCCCGGACTGCTTGCCGTTCCGTATTGCTTAAGCGGGATTCGGCCCGCCTCATAAGAAAGGCGCCCTGCTTCCACCGCGAGCTTCATGGCACGAGCCATTTTCACAGGATCGTCAGCGCCCGATACAGCCGTATTGAGCAGTACGCCATCCGCTCCAAGCTCCATTGCGTATGCCGCATCTTTAGGCGAGCCGATTCCCGCATCCACGATGACCGGCACTTTCGCCTGTTCAATAATAAATGACAGATTCAAAGGATTTAAGATTCCTTGTCCCGATCCAATCGGAGATGCACCCGGCATGATGGCATGAACGCCGAGCTCTTCCAGCTTTCTCGCCAGCACAACGTCATCCGACGTGTACGGGAGCACAATAAAGCCTTCTTCAAGAAGCTGTTCAGACGCTTTTAATGTCTCAACAGGGTCAGGCAGCAAGGAACGGCTGCATCCGATGACTTCAACTTTAATCATGTCACAAAGGCCTGACGCTTTTGCCAGCCTTGCAATCCTAACCGCTTCTTCAGCAGTGCTGGCGCCCGCTGTATTCGGCAAAAGCGTATATTTGGATAAATCAAGCTGTTCCAGAAAATTCGGCTGAGATGCTTCAAAGATGTTCATTCTCCTTACAGCAAATGTTAAAATATCAGACTCAGAAACAGCTACTGCTTCCTTTTGAATGTCAAACGATGGGTATTTCCCCGTGCCCAGCAGCAATCTTGATTGAAATGATTTTCCGCCAATTGTTAACATGCTCATCCGCCTCCTACAAAATGGACAATTTCAATGACATCACGATCACAAAGTTCAACCTCGTGATAGCGTTCTTTCCCGATTATTTCTTTATTTCTTTCCACGATAACGATTTTATTTTCAAGCTGATACGACGCCAGCAGGTCTTGAATTGTACCTGTGTCTTTTTCCCACTTCACGTCTTTACCGTTCAGCTGTAGCATCATATCTGAACCGCCTCCTTGCGATCAATTCGGAATGCGTGCAGCCAGTCTTGGTTGACCTCTTTATTCATGATGAGATCACTGATCAAAGCGCCCGTTGCGGGAGCAAGCAGGATCCCATTTCTGAAATGGCCAGCCGCAAATAAAATACGGCTGTCCTCAGGATGTCTGCCGATGTACGGTTTTCCATCCTTTGTTCCCGGCCGGAGTCCCGCCCAAAAACGATCCACCTTCATATTCTGTATAGCCGGCAGCATCGTTTTTGCTTTTTTCATAACCGATTCCAATCCGCCAAGATCCGGTGTTTCACTCCAGTCCCCCGGCTTCATTGTCGCGCCGACAACCAGTTTGCCGCTTTTTCTCGGTACGATATAGCAGTGATCATGGTAAAGCGTTTTTGTCAGCGGGATATCATCATTCCAAACGGACAGGCACTCCCCTTTTACAGGGAGAAAAGCATTGTTCAGTCCAAGCTGTTTAAAAAACATTCCGCTCCACACCCCGCTGGCAACGACAACATGATTAGCCCATACGTCTCCGCTAGGGGTCTTGATGGACAGGGCTTCACCGTCACGTTCGACATGCAGGACGGGCGTATGCTCAAAAATCTCCGCCCCAAGCATTTTTGCTGCTTTCACATATGCCTTGCAAACAAAATAAGGCTCCACATGCACATCATCCTGAATAAAAGATGCACCAAAGATGTCACCAGACGCATACGGCTCTTTTTCTAACACCTCTTCTTTTGAATACCAGCTGACAGAGTCCAAATCGTCCATCTGTCTCAGCTGCAGCACATCTTCTTCAGAAAATGCAAGCTTAAACATACCGCCGTTATGCTGCCTGATATCCACACCGGATAATGCATAAAGCTCTTCTCCAAGACCTTTGTACAGACGCTGGCTGTGCATGGCGAAATCAAAAAACGCGTCACGTTCCTCGCATTCGGCATGGGCGCCCAGCATTCCGGCAGCGGCACTTGTCGTTCTGCCGCCCATTGTTCCGCTTTCAAACAATGCGGTGCTTTTGTTTTCCTTTGCCAAATGATAAGCAATCGCGGAACCGATAATTCCGCCTCCAATCACCACTGCTTCATAATGCCTTTTCATAGCGCACCTCCTTTAGCTTGCGGGAATATCGTCTGGCTGCTTCCAAGGGCTCAGCGGAAGAGAAAATTCCTGACATAACAGCGATGCCGTCTGCCCCTGCTTGTTTTACGTCTCTTAACCTGTCCGGCGTCATCCCCCCGATGGCTATAACCGGGATGGAAATCCGCTGTTTGATAGTTGACAGCAAAGATACTCCTCTGCCTTCAAGACCCTTTTTGCAATCCGTTTCAAACACATGGCCGAACAGCACGTAGTCCGCGTCTTCCTTTTCTGCTTGAACCGCTTCCTCCAGTGAATGCACCGACCTCCCGATATGAAGGTGTGGAAATCTGGCTCTGACCTGCTTCGGTGAAAAGCTGCCGCTTGGCAGCTGCACGCGGTGAATAGTAGAGAAAAGTGCAATATCCACGCGCCCGTTCATCACCAGTTTTCGTTTATCTATACCGCCTTCAAAAATAAGCTCGAGCAGTTTCAGAATATCCGCCGCCGATTTTGAGCGTTCCCGAATGTGAATAAAATCAACTTCATTCTGAATCGAAATGATGGTTCTCGCTAGCTCTTCTACCGGCTTGCTGTCATCCGTTATGGCGTGAAGCTCCACATTCCTCCACCTCTTTTATGGCGCTGTCAGACCAGCCTTCTTTTCGATAGGCCATTCCCCAAAATTGATATTCATAGTAGCTGGAGATGACAAAATTCTCTTTCATCTTGGCACGCACTTCCTCCGTGCTGTTTTCCGCCAGCTCATCAAAGCGGTTGACTTGCTCCTCGACCTGTTGTCTAAACCAATCACCGCCATATGTGCCAATCCACTTCTGATAAATTGGATGCCCCGGATCACAATGCAGCAATTTCTCACCAACCTCGTAATAGAGCCAATAGCATGGCAGCAAGGCCGCTAAGATTTCTGCGAAATTCCCACTCAAAACCGAACGGTACATATGGGATGTATAAGAGTATGCAGTAGGAGACGGCTTAAACGCCTTACGCTCTTCCTCGCTGATTTCCAACAGCTCGGCAAACTCCCGATGAAGCGCCATTTCCGCCTCATATGTACCTTGGGCATGGCTTGCCATCCGCCCCGTTGTATAAAGATCCTTCGCATAAGCGGCGCCAAATGACTGCACCTTTGCAAAATGCGTTAAATAATAAGAATCCTGAAGTACGTAGTATTTAAAACGGTCAATCGGAAGCGTTCCGTCACCGATTCCTTGAACGAACGGATGGACAAAGCTCCCCTCCCACCATTCTGCGGCTGCACTGCGGCATTCTTCTGAAAACTTCACAAATCATTCCCCCTCTGAAAATAAAAAAACCACTTTCCCGCAAGGAAAAGTGGTTTGGAATTGGCATAGTAAAATAACACAAATACCGCTCCACTTCCCTACGCAGGTCTGAACCTGTTCAAGTTATGAGGGTCTAAAAGTCACACTTTTATCTCAGCCCTTATGAAGGACACCCCTAGTGGTTAAACGAATACATATTGAATTGTTCTGCACCTCTATATTAACACGAATCCTTATTTGGTCAAGATTTAACCTTCCAATGTTTTCTTAAGATCCGTTACGTATCCCCGAGATCCGGTGACAATTAAGCGATCTCCCAGTTTCAGCCTAGTATCCCCATGAGGAACGATGCTGTCCACACCTCTGAAGATCCTGACAAAGATGACGTCACCTGTTAAAGGGAATTCCCGTAAAATGACACCATCATATTTACTGTTCTCCATATTAATTTGATACAGCGAAGACTCTTGGTTCGTGAGCAGCTTCATGACGCCAGGCGCTTCTATCAGTGCGCGAAGCAGCGTTTTTGTCGACAGCAGAATAGAAAAGATGCTGATTCCCTGCTCCTTCAGAGCTGCTTCATGCTCTGGTGACCCTACGCTTGCAATGACTCTTTCTGTGCCTTTTTCTTTTGCAAGTAATGCAATGTCTGCATTCATATCTTCATTTCCTGTCGCCACAACGAGGATATCCGTTTCAAAAATGCCGAGTGATTCAAGCGTCTCGTGTTCATAGTCAGAAATTGTTTCAACAGCAAACACTGATTCTGACAGCTTTTCCTCCGCATTCTCTTGGTAGACGTGTACAACACGCACGTCATACTCTTCCTCTGGCAATTCAAGTGTAACAGGCAAAGTCATTTGATTGGCGCCAATGAACGTAATCGTCTTTTTCTCCTCCGGCTGCTCTTCCCGTTTGTATAATTTTTTAAAACAGATCGGCGTAAAAATACTTGCAATGACGGCTACTAAAATTAGCGCTCCTGACATATTTGCACTGATCACGTGAAGCTGCTGGCCGATTGTTGCAGCAGCAATCACGAGCGAAAGCGTTGATGTCAGCAAGAAACCAGACGCGAAAATGGTTCGGTTATCATACCACTTCTTTAAGTACATGACAGGAATGATTTTGCTGACTAACAGCGCCAGCAGCAGGAGCGGAATCATGATTAAAATTGTTTTATCCTGGAAAAGAGTCCAAATATCAAGCTTCACACCGACCATCACAAAGAAAATCGGTATTAAGAACCCATAACCGAATGAGTCCAGCTGCTGAACAAGTTCTTTGTTTGGCGAAAGCAGGGAAACAAGAACCCCCGCTAAGAAAGCGCCGAGAATATTTTCCGCCCCAAGTGATTCAGACAGGGCAACGAGTACAATGATTAACGTAAAAATGGCACGCGTCCCGATCTGGATCGTCCCTTTTGACATGGATTGAACAAAAGAGCGATGTTTGAAGACCCGGCCGAAAAAGTAAAGCACCACTCCGGCCGCAAACAGAATCATCAGGAGCCACATGTTTCCGCTGTCCTCTCCGTATAAAGAAGAAAAAACAGCAAGAAGAATCATCGTGGCCAAATCAGCAATAACAGCAACAAGTAAAATAATCTGCCCGATATTCGAATTCATGATCCGTTCTTCTTTTAATGTTGGAACGACAACGCCTAATGAAATCGTTGAAATAATCAGGGTCATCAAAAATGCATTTTGGATAAATCCGGCCAAGACGAACCCATAGGACAAGAGCAATGATAAAATAAAAATACCGACGAAAATAACAGATGCCGCAGCAAACGTATTCGGCGCTTCCTTGCCATTCGGCAGGAACTGCTTTTTCTTTCCTTTCTCAAACGACGAAAAATCAATTTCAAGCCCGCTTAAAAACATTAAAAAGATAAATCCGAGCATAGAGAGTGTCTGGAGCCAGGTGTCACCCTCCACAACTAAATTAAGGCCGCTTTTCCCAATAATCAGCCCCATAATGATTTCAGCAACAACAACCGGGATGCTGAGTTTAAACCGATGCAAAAGGATGGGTGTCAAAAATGCAACGATAAGTACAACAACTAAAGATGCGACAGATGTATGCGCCATAATCAGAACCTCCTTTTTAAGTCAGGGTTATGCTAGTTCTCACTCAGAGAACAAAACCTCATTTTTAAAAAACATAACGCGATTTTAACAAGGGTGATGATGAAAAATAAAGTGATAAGGTCTTAATCCTGTTTAGAAAATGATTCTTCTTCTATAATTTGCACATAAAAGCTTGTGATGACTCACAACACTTTGCTTCATAATAAATAAAACAATCGGTAAGGAGGATACCGCATGGCTTACGATATCATCAGCGATATTCATGGCTGCTATGACGAAATGACTGCATTAATCCAAAAGCTTGGCTATACAATCAAAAATGGAGTACCTGTCCATGAAGAAGGCAGAGTGCTTGTTTTTGCCGGAGATTTAACTGACAGAGGGCCCAAATCGATAGAGGTCATCCGATTTGTAGCCGGCGCTTACGAAAAAGGCGCTGTGCGTTATGTCCCGGGAAACCATTGCAATAAATTATATCGTTACTTAAAAGGAAATCCGGTAAAAGTGATGCATGGTCTCGAAACAACAGCGGCAGAGCTTGAGGAACTTTCTAAAGATGAGAGAAAATCAGTCAGCGAACAGTTTATGAAGCTGTACGAAACAGCACCGCTTTACGACATCTTACATAATGGAGAATTAGTTGTCGCCCATGCTGGCATAAGAGCTGACGATATCGGCAAATATACCCGCAGAGTGAAGGACTTTGTGCTTTACGGTGACGTGACGGGTGAAACATATCCGGACGGCAGACCCATCAGACGTGATTGGGCGGCAGCCTATAACGGAAAGGCTTGGGTGGTATACGGTCATACACCTGTGAAAGAGCCTCGGAAGGTCAATCGCACCATCAACATTGATACAGGCTGCGTGTTCGGAAATCAACTGACAGGCTTTCGCTTTCCAGAAATAGAAACCGTCTCTGTTCCAAGCTCCCTGCCTTACGACGAATCAAGATTTCGCCCCATATAAAAAAGGAGAGAATCAATGATTCTCTCCTTTTATCAGTTTTCTCATATCCTGAGGCAGTGGAGCATGAAACGTCATGTTCTCCTGTGTCAGCGGATGGATAAACGAAAGATGCTCGCTGTGCAGAGCCTGCCGGCCAATTTCCTGTCTCGTTCCGCCGTACAGTGTATCGCCGCACAACGGGTGCCCGAGATAACTCATATGAACACGAATTTGATGGGTTCGTCCAGTCTCAAGCTGCAATGCCACCGAGGTCATGTCGTCATTTGCACATGTGACGTAAAAATGAGTAACAGCCTTTTGGCCGTCTGGCGTTACCGTCCGTTCAATAATACTGTCAGGATGTCTGCCAATCGGAGCATCGACTGTTCCCTCCATCTGTGCCATCCGCCCGTGAACCACTGCCGCATACCGGCGTTTCACAAGGCCGTTTTTTTGCGCAGACGATAAAATGGAGTGGGCAAATCGATGCTTGGCAACAAGCATGACACCTGATGTATCCCGGTCTAGCCGGGTGACAAGATGTACTGTCGCCCTCACTCCGGTTGTTTGATAATGATCAATAATTCCATTGGCAATGCTGCCGGAGGGGTGCTCTCTCGAAGGGATTGATGACACATACGGCTGCTTGTTTATCACAAGCACATGTTCATCCTCATAAAGGATATCGAGCGGAACAGGCTCTGCCAACAGCGTCTCGCTCACCTGCTCCTCAGGAAACTTCACGATAAGAAGATCTCCCTCTTTCAAAACGTATTTGACCGTCACATGCTCACCGTTAATCTGCAGGTCGCCCCCGCCAAACTTAATATCGGTCAGCAGACGTTTTGAAATTCCCAGTTCACTGGCATATTCCTTTACAGTCATCCCGTCCTCAGCGGAAGTAATGTTCTTTCTGATAAAAAAATGCTCCACGATATGTCCTCTTTCTATTCACCTTTTCCAATAAACGAATCCTGGACTCTTTTCCAAAATGGAAACGGACGGAATCTCGCAAACCGCACTTTTTCGGATGCAACTTGGCAGCGGATCGACTTTACATCCTTATGGAGAAGGGTTAAATGGTCAATCGTCACTTGAAAGTCAACTTCGTTTCTCGGCTTAATCATGCAATCATGATGGGATGGGAGAAGCAGAGGTGACCCGACCGTACGGAACACGCGGTTATTAATTGAAGCCATTTCCGCAAGCTGGATCGCCCTGATAGACGGATGGATAATCGCTCCGCCCAGCGCCTTATTGTAGGCTGTGCTGCCTGACGGAGTTGACAGGCAGAGGCCGTCGCCCCGGAAGGTTTCAAAGAGCTGCCCTTTGATTTCCACATCAGCAACAAGGCTTCCTTCGATGCTTTTAATCGTACATTCATTCAAAGCTAAGTATCTTTCTTCCCGCTCGTTTTCGTGATAGGTCACAATGACTTCGAGAAGCGGATATTCGACTGTATGATACGGCGTTTTCGCGATGGCAAGAACAAGTTTTTCAATTTCATGAGGAACCCAGTCGGCATAAAAACCCAGATGACCTGTGTGAACGCCGACAAATGCTGTTTTGTCCAAGCGGTCGCTGTATCTGTGAAAAGCATACAAAAGCGTTCCGTCGCCTCCGACTGAAATAACGATTTCCGGTTCATTTTCATCCAGTTCCATATCAAAATCCAATAAATACGCCTGTATTTTGCTTTTCAGCGTATCAGAAACTTGATCTCCTTTTGATGATACGGCAAATTTCATGCTCTTCTTCCCCTTTACCTATTGTTGCTCGCTTCCTTTTTTCTTTCTTGAAAAGGCAGCTTGAGCTTCTTGTACTTCACCCCTGATCTCCGACATCTCTTCATCAAGCCGGGAAGCCGCTTCAGAAGCGCGCTGAAGCCTTAGTTTTACTTTTTCAGGAATGTTTCCGCTGTATTTATAATTCAATGAATGCTCAATGGTCGCCCAAAAATTCATCGCCAGTGTACGGATCTGTATTTCTACGAGAACATGCTTTTCTCCGGATACCGTCTGCAAAGGGTACAGCACAACAAGATGGTATGACCGGTATCCGCTCTCTTTATGTTCCGCAATATAATCCCTCTGATCCACAACGGTGAAATCTTTTCTGGCAAAAAGCATCTCTTTTACGATTTGGATGTCATCGACAAATTGGCACATGATTCTAAGGCCAGCAATGTCCTGCATGGTTTCAATTTCATGCAGCGGTATGCTTTTCCGTCTCGCTTTTTCAAGTATGCTCGCCACAGGCTTGACGCGTCCGGTCACAAATTCGATCGGTGAATGGTCGTCCTCGTATTCATATAGTGTGCGGATCCCCTTGAGCTTCACTTTCAACTCTTCGACAGCCTGGCGGTACGGCACTAAAAAACGCTCCCATTGTTTGTCATCCATCATACATCCCCCAATTCCGAACCAGTTTCTATAAAAACACGCGTTTCACTTTTTCTTCCATTTCTTCTCCATAGTTTGCATTATCTTTTATATTTTCTAAAAGATATTCCAGCTCCTCATGCAGGCCTGCCAGTTCAATTGTTTGGTCTCCTGCCTCTAAAACAACCGGTGTTTTTTGTGCATGGGCCTGCTTCAGTTCCGGCCATACATGTTCCTTTATAATGACATATTCAAAAGAATCAGCTAATTCAAGTATGTATACAAAAGCAAAGTGGTCAGAATCAACAAGCATTTGACCTGACGGCTTGCGTTCCGCTTCGTTTCCTTCTGTCTGACAGGCAAGGCGAAGCTGATCATCCGATAATGTTGCATTCAAAATTTCGATTCTGTTTTGCATAATGCTCTCCTTTTTTAAACAAAGTACAGATTCATTTTATCATATCGAGCTCGATATTGATAAACCTAACATCTAAAGAGATAATAGTAAAAATAAGATTTACAGGGCGGAAAGGAAGAGCATCATGAGCCAAGAAATTGAAATCGAATTTAAAAACATGCTGACCAAACAAGAATTCAAAAACATAGCATCGGCACTCCAGCTGACAGAAAAAGATTTTACAGATCAAAAGAATCATTATTTTGATACAGACAGCTTCGCGCTGAAACAAAAACATGCTGCGCTTCGTATCCGCAGAAAAAACGGAAAGTATGTCCTTACATTAAAGGAGCCGGCTGATGTGGGGCTTCTGGAAACGCACCAGCAGCTTTCAGAGGTATCAGATCTCGCTGGATTTTCAGTTCCCGAGGGCCCCGTGAAGGACCAGCTGCACAAGCTTCAGATCGATACGGATGCCATTCAATACTTTGGATCTTTAGCAACAAACCGTGCGGAAAAAGAAACAGAAAAAGGCTTAATAGTTTTAGACCACAGCCGATATTTAAATAAAGAGGACTATGAAATTGAATTTGAGGCGGCGGATTGGCATGAGGGCAGACAAGCCTTCGAAAAGCTGCTTCAGCAATTCAGCATTCCTCAGCGCGAAACCAAAAATAAAATTCTGCGTTTTTATGAAGAAAAACGAAAGTCTATATAAGGTGGAATGACATCGTGAATGTAACGAATTGGGCAGCATTACTTCAGCTTCAGGCATTACAGTCCATATCTAATGCACGCAGCAGCACGGACACTCAGAATACGGAAAGCCCGCTTTCAAGTTTTAGCTCTTTGCTCAGCCAATATACAAACGGTCTGGCATCTCAGCAATCAGCACCTTCTTCATCGCCAAGCCCGCTCAGCATGCTGAACAGCGCGAATACAACAGCGCCGTCACTGCTTTCAGCGTATGGGCTTAACTCATATACGAGCAGCAATTCAGGTTCAATCACAAAAGCGGCAGAAAGCACTGAAACAGCTGCTGCAGATTCAGCTTCAAACAAATATGAAGCAAATCAGATCAGTTCGGGGGACTTTTCTATTGACAGTGCGATTAAAAAAGCCGCTGATAAATATGGTGTTGATGAAAAACTGATCCGCGCCGTCATCAAACAGGAATCAGGCTTTAATGCAAAAGCGGTCAGCGGAGCAGGTGCGATGGGCCTCATGCAGCTGATGCCGTCAACAGCAAGCTCACTTGGCGTTTCCAATCCGCTTGATCCGCAGCAAAATGTGGAGGGCGGAACGAAATATTTAAAACAAATGCTGGATAAATACGACGGCAATGTGTCTATGGCATTAGCGGCTTACAACGCCGGACCGGGGAATGTTGACCGATACGGAGGCATTCCTCCTTTCCAAGAAACGCAAAACTATGTAAAAAAAATAACTTCAGCTTATTACGCGTAACCAGAGGTGCTCCTTCCCTCTGGTTTTTTTGCGAAGTGAAATCTTACGCATTCCTGATTTTTATGTGATATGATATGAAATACAAACCCCGGCTGTCAGCCGAAATGAGTCATCAAACGCATAAAAGGCAGTTTGTTTGTAGAAATGATGCCTTGTTGCTAAAATAAATCTAGATGAAACAATGAAATACAGAAAATTACTTTTGCAATAGGATTTATGATTCCTATTAGCCATATTTAAAGGAGTAGTCAACATGGGACAATCGTTTAACGCACCTTATGAAGCGATTGGAGAGGAACTTCTATCGCAACTTGTTGATACTTTTTATGAGCGTGTCGCGTCTCATCCTTTGCTGAAGCCGATTTTTCCAAGCGATTTGACAGAAACCGCCAGGAAACAGAAGCAATTCTTAACTCAGTATTTAGGCGGGCCTCCGCTTTATACTGAGGAGCACGGCCATCCTATGCTCAGAGCAAGGCATCTTCCCTTTCCAATTACAAACGAGAGAGCTGATGCGTGGCTCAGCTGTATGAAGGACGCAATGGACCATGTAGGGCTGGAGGGCGAAATTCGTGAGTTTTTGTTTGGCCGGCTGGAGTTGACAGCAAGGCATATGGTGAATCAAACGGAAGCGGAGGATCAATCATCTTGACAAATTATCAGCATGAGCTATACTTCGCCCATTGCCACGGTCATCCAAAAAAACCGCTTGAAATTTATATGTTTGTAGACCCTTTATGTCCTGAATGCTGGTCCTTAGAGCCCGTCATCAAAAAGCTGAAAATTAGATACGGACGCTTTTTCACCTTACGCATTATCGCTTCCGCAAGCCTCACCGCTTTAAATAAGAAGCGGAAAAAGCATCTTCTCGCAGAAGCATGGGAAAAGATCGCGAGCCGCTCTGGCATGTCGTGTGACGGCAATGTCTGGTTCGAGCAGGATCAGCCGCTTTCATCGCCTTATATGGCTGCTCTCGCTTTTAAAGCAGCCGAACTGCAAGGACGAAAAGCCGGCATGCAATTTCTCAGAAATATGCAGGAGAGCCTATTTGTATCAAAGAAAAATATTACGGATGAAAACGTGCTTTTGGAGATTGCTGAAAAAACGAGTCTCGATCTTGAAGAATTCAAAAACGATCTGCATTCTCAAAGCGCGGTCAAGGCGCTTCAATGTGACATGAAAATTGCTGCTGAGATGGATGTTTCCGTTAATCCGACACTGACGTTTTTCAATACGCAGCATGAGGATGAAGGGCTTAAAGTACCTGGCAGCTATTCATATGATGTATATGAAGAAATTTTATTTGAGATGCTTGGCGACGAGCCGAAGCCGTCGGAAACACCGCCTTTAGAATGTTTTATTGAATATTTCCGCTTCGTTGCCTCGAAAGAAATTGCTCTTGTATATGACCTGAGCCTTGAAGAGGTAGAAAAAGAAATGAAAAAACTGGCGTTTGCTAAAAAGGTTGCTAAAGTGGAAGCCAAACACGGAATGTTTTGGAAGTCTCTCAGCACTTATTCTGATGAATATCAATCATGTGAAAAATAGCCGCAGGCGTGCATATGCTTGAGGCTGTTTTTTTACGCCTCGAACCAAACGTACGTTCTATTTTTAACACTAAAGAAACCGCGCCGGGATAAGCGCGGTTTCATATGTCTTAACGACAACAAAGGGGATGGGAGAAATTTTTCACGGTCAAACAAAGGGGTAATGTTTGTTTGTGATCAATTTCACATCCTTATGATAACAAAAGATGTCGACTTTTGACAACCTCTATGCTTAATGTTCATATTTTTGTCACAAAACATAACGAAGTGCATTCACTCATATTCTTATAAGGAAAAAGGACGAGGAGGACCGCCATGATGTCTACTTTGATCTCAATTGTGTGCATTGCTGTTTTTTTCTGCTTGAATATCTTAGGCATGATGCATATGCTGCCGCTTTATATTACCTCTCCTCTGCTGTTTCTGTCTATTTTGTTTACCCTCTACCGCTTGAATCACCGGAAAACCTTTAAAGGGTTTTAAAAAAGCCTGTGCGTCATTTCCGCACAGGCTTACTTTTTTAAGACTGCTTGACTTTCATCAGCAACTCTTCCATTTCATCAAGTTTTTCTTCAAACATTTTGCACGCGGCTTCGATTGGCTCTGGAGACGTCATATCAACGCCCGCTTTTTTCAGGACATCAATCGGGTATTGTGAGCTTCCCGCTTTCAGGAAGTCAATATAACGGTCAACCGCCGGCTTTCCTTCCTTCAAAATCTGGCTGCTTAATGCTTGGGCAGCGCTGTACCCTGTCGCATACTGATACACATAGTAATTGTAATAGAAGTGCGGAATTCGCGACCATTCAAGGCCGATTTCCTTATCAATCACCATGCCGTCTCCAAAATACTTTTTATTCAGATCGTAATAGACATTTGTCAGAAGCTCAGGTGTAAGCGGCTCGCCTTCTTGCGCCTTTGTATGGATCAGATGTTCAAATTCAGCGAACATCGTTTGTCTGAAAACCGTTCCCCTGAAGCCCTCAAGCATATGGTTGAGAATATATAAGCGCTGTTTTTCATCCTCTAAATTGTTCAGCAAATATTCACCAAGGAGCGCTTCATTTGTCGTAGAGGCAACTTCCGCGACAAAGATACTGTAATTGCCGTATGGATAAGGCTGGTGCTTTCTCGTATAGTAGCTGTGTACGGAATGTCCAAACTCGTGCACGAGCGTAAAGAGATTATTGACGTTATTATGCCAGTTCATCAAAATATACGGATTGGTGCCGTAAGCTCCTGATGAATAAGCCCCATTGCGTTTGCCTTTATTCTCGTAAACGTCCACCCAGCGGTTTTCCAGTCCTTCTTTTAGGATAGAGGCATATTCTTCCCCTAAAGGTGCAAGGCCTTTCAGCATGTAATCTTTGGCTTCCTCGTATGTCACCTTCATCCCAGCATCTTTCACAAGCGGTGTATACAGGTCATAGATATGCACTTCATCAAGCTCAAGCACTTTCTTTCTTAGCGCAATATAGCGGTGCAGGAGCGGCAAATGCTTATTAATCGTCTTAACAAGGTTATCGTATACTTCCTCAGGAATACTGTTGTTAGAAAGCGCAGCCTCACGCGCGGACTTGTACTTTTTCACTCTCGCGTAGAAGTTGTCCTTTTTCACAGTGCCGCTTAGCGTCGTGGCCATTGTGTTTTTATATTGTCCGTACGTTTTATACACTGCGTCAAACGCATTTTTGCGGACTTCACGGTTTTCACTTTCCAAGAAATTAATAAAGTTGCCGTGAGTGATCTGTTTTTCATTCCCATCTTCGTCTTTAATGGACGGAAACGTTATATCTGCGTTATTTAACACGCTGAATGTATTTGAAGATGACCCCAGTACCTCGGAGGCTTCAGCAAGCAGTGCCTCTTCCTTCTCGCTCAGCACATGCGGACGTTCCTTTGTAATCTCCTCAATCGCATGAGAGTACAGCTTCAATTCTTCTTTTTCAAGAATGAACTGCTGCAGTTTGTCTTCTTCTATGGATAAAATCTCCGGAACCAGATAAGCTGTCGCGCTTGCGGCCTGTGTATACAGGTTTCCCGCCTTGTCATTCAGCCCCTGGTAAAAGGAGTTCCCAGTATCCTGGTCAGAGCGCATATGCGCATATGTGTACAGCCTACCCAGCCGCTCCATCACTTTATCTTGATACGTAAGAGCCTCGTATAAATGATCAGCTGAATCTGCCAGCTTTCCTTTATACTTAGATAAATTCGGAATTAATTCTTTTACAGCTTGAAATTCTTTATTCCAGGCCTCATCACTAGGAAAAATATCCTCAAGTCTCCATGTGTCTTCTGCCTTTACCTCACTTCTGTCAGGCAGTTGGTTTGCTTTTTTTTCCTCAGCCATGGTGATCCCCCTCGTCTTCTTTGATTCAAGCCAATTGAAAAAACAGCTGTTTCTCAATAAACTTGTGTTGTGAATATCTTCCGGTTTTTCACTGCCTTTTGTCAAATCATATGCAGTAATGAAGAGAACGAATGCCAAAAAAGCAGTAAAAACACGAAAAACCTTTCCTTTTGTGCCTTTCACAGCCTGCCCACCACCTTTGTCTTAGGGTGAGCCAAATAAGACAAACTCATTCTATAAAACAGCTGCGGTCTCTTTCTATAAGATCCTGCATGGAGTGTATGCCGCCTGCAGGCTGATTCAGCACATATACTTCTTTCTGAGTCTCCCTTAAAAATCCCTTCTTGCACAAAAAATCAATATACTGTTTAACCGCTTCTGAAAGACACTCTTCGCTGCATTCAAACCTGAGTGCAATGTTCTTATTATAAATGTGCAGTTTGCACTGCTGCAAAACGGCTGAAAAACGAATTGGCGCACGTTTATCTCCAAGATCCGTCATAAACAAATAAAGAAACCCTTGCCACACAAAAACCGGACTCTTAAAAACTGCCCCTTTTCTAACTGGAACAAACACTTCAGTCGGCAGAAAAGAAAAAGGCGTCTGCCGTTTCTCATAAAACAGCAGCCTAAGGCGATTTATTTCCTTTGAGTTAAACCGATGGGGTTTATGGCGAAAACGGTGAATCGCTTTCGTCCAGCCTGAATATTGAATTGAGGGTTTCGGTTCAGTGAAAAAAAGATCGCCTGCACCTGCCCGATGGATAGGGATCGTTTGGACTGAGGAATAAGAATGGTTTGTGTAGAATGGAATGATGTGGCTAAGCCGGAGAAAAGAACGCCTTTCAGGACAATAACATATCAGTTCTCTGTATGGACTTGCATTGATAAACTGCCAATGAAAAGCTGAAAGCTGATAAAAGGACGAAGCAGTCCGTTTTAAGCGGCTGTATCCCATAATCCACTGCGGGATGATTCCTTCTTGTTTGAAGCCCTCTGTCCGCTTTTGAAAGACATCTGGAGCGATAGTGGCGCATTGATATTCAACAGCAAGCATATGCTCCTTGATCCTTGCCATGACGTCCGGTCTTTGGTTGATTGTCCTTATATACGGCTCCAATATTGGTGAAGCTCGTTGTGTTTTCAGCCATACATACAGCTGTCTTTTTCCTTCTAAGTGGTAGGCGCTTTCCGGTTCGATGTCTATGGAGCAGGACTTGTTCTGTTTATGGGCAAAATGCGGCGCTTTTTGAAGTCCGAGCTTCACAGCTAGCTCTCCCCCGCATACCGGACAGAAGAACCGTCTCCGCTTTAATTTCTGGTTTTGCTGAGCGCCTAGAAGGTGAAACATTTGGCCGTCTTCAGTCACAGCACTAAACAATTGTCATCTCTCCTTTCCAGATGAAGTATACTTTCTGGAAAAGATGATCAATTCCTGTTCGCTGTATTTTCCGCTTGTCTACATGTTATTGATTTTTCACATCTCTAAAATGGCATTTTCGTGCATAAAAAAAACCGATTTCCGGAAGGAAATCGGTTTGCTATGATGCAAAGTGTTTTTTTATCGTTTCTAGAGCATGCTCTGAAATAATCAGCTTGCCGTACTCTTCAAGACGGTGTATGCTGATTGAGGATTCATTTGCGTACTCCAGCAGGATGCTTAGCTGATTTTCAACCTCTTCATCAGTCATATTGCAAAAATCTACATATAAATAATATCGGTTCTCAAACGAATACAAAGTCGTTTTGCTTCCGTTAACGTTCAAATTAGATAGAGAAATAACATCCTCAAAATCGCCAAATCGCAAGACAAATTGAAGCTTTTGCTCCTTCTCTTCCTGATTGACGGCTTGCTCTTCTTTCTGGAAATCATCCAGCAAGGCGTCAAGATCCTCAGATGCTGGTTCTTGCTTTTTATCCTCAGGAATCGGCAGTTCGAGCTTTTGTCCGTCTTTGGAAAGCTGGGCTTTTGTGACGATGATTTCTAATCCTTTGTCCAGTGCCTGAACTTGAATCCAAAGTGGGCCTTCCACAGCGAATTCCTCTTCTTCATGAACTTCATCCATGACTTCCCAGAAAAGTTCTTCACTGCGCTCACGGTTATACCAAATTTCTTCTCTGTCAAAACCGCGATCTTCAATATCTCCGTAAGACATATAAAATTTTACTGTATGCTCGTTAATTCTTTCAATTTCCATTTGCCAACCTTCCCTTCTATATAAGATGTTGAAGGGACATCTAAGCTCCCGATTAATTGTACTTTACTACACTTTACCCATTCCGTCCACATCTTAACCTTAACCAAGGCCATTGTGAATTCCTTTGTATTTCTATTTTATGATAAAACAGTCACAAAAGAAATAAAAATGCACCTTTGCCTAAAAAACGGCAGTTCAGGCGGCTGATATCATAAAATACAACCTGTCTCATATAGTAGTAGTACAAGCGAAGGACTGAAAGCGAGGTGCCGCTTCATGGAGCATGACTATCTGATTTCTCTGCTTGTCATTGTTGGGATTGACCTGATCCTCGGCGGAGATAACGCGGTTGTTATTGCCATGGCCAGCAGACATTTGCCGGACAAGCAAAGACAGCAAGCGATTATTCTCGGAACATTTATTGCCGTTGCCATGAGAATCGGATTAACAAGTGCAGCAGTATATCTTTTGAACATTCCGTTCTTGCAGTGCGCCGGCGGAATTTTCCTGCTGTATTTAGGATATCAGCTGCTGATTGAAAAAAAAGACACGAAACACATTAAAAGCAGCACCTCCCTGTGGAGAGCGATACGAACGATTGTGCTTGCAGATCTCTTTATGTCGCTGGACAACGTCATCGCAGTTGCGGGAGCATCACACGGTGAGTTTTCTCTCGTTGTTATAGGTTTGTGTGTATCGGTTCCGGTTATTATTTGGGGCAGCAAACTCATCCATATTGCACTAGAGAAAATACCGCTTCTGATTTACGCGGGAAGCGGGCTGCTTGCTTATACTGGCGGAGAAATGATTGTCAGAGACAAAAAGCTGTCGCTTTTTATGGCGCAGCACGGCACAGTCGAAACGCTCCTCCCCATTTTGACGGTTGCGTTTGTCATCCTTGCGAGCATTTATTACCAGCAGGTTGAAAAATAAAAGAAGGCTGATGACTCAGCCTTCTTTCAGCGTGTCGACAAACCTTTGCATTCGTTGTCAGACCTGCGCGTCGGTGCTCACGAATAAACATATTCGTTGTGCTCCAATGCTCGGCCTTCCTAGACTTCAAAGGTTTTCAATCACGCTGAACTGAAAAGGTAACAAAATCCTAAAACAAAAAACCGTTTTAGGATTTTGTCAACTATCTAAAAAAGAAGGCTGATGACTCAGCCTTCTTTTGATGATACGATCTATTAGTTTGCCAAACGCTGTGCTTCTCTTAATTGGAAAGAGCGAACTTTTCTTGGCAGGAAACGTCTGATTTCGTCTTCGTTATATCCGACCTGCAAACGTTTTTCGTCAATGATGATCGGACGGCGAAGCAAACCTGGATGCTCGTTGATCAAGCGGTACAAATCTTGCAGCGGCATAGATTCAACGTTCACATTCAGTTTTTGGAATACTTTTGAACGGGTTGAGATGATTTCATCTGTTCCATCCTCAGTCATTCGAAGAATTTGTTTTATTTCATCAATTGATAAAGGTTCAGAGAAAATGTTTCTTTCTACAAATGGAATATCGTGCTCCTCGAGCCACGCTCTCGCCTTTCTGCATGAAGTACAGCTTGGTGATGTGTATAGTGTAACCATTCATCTTCACTCCTCTAATTAGTAGGATGAACATCTATTTTATTCTTAAATTGAAATTACTCTAAAAAAGGAATCTTTACAGGTATTATACTATAAAAAAGTAAGTGTGAACAGTATCCTAAGAAAAAAATGTGTCAATCCAGCAAATTTTTAATGTTCATGATATGTTCTAATTCTCAATTAGCTTAACTGATCGAAAATATTTTTTTGTTTTTCTTCATCAATGAGTTTCAGGACTTCATCCGTTTTTTCGTACGATTCCCCGTACCATTTCTCGTCTTTATAAGTATGAATGTTTTCATATGTCTGTTTCATGGCTTCAAGAATTTCTTCTTCTGATTCTGTTTTTGGTGACCAGTACAGAATCTCCATCTTGTTTACTTCATTCGTAGCCAATGACCGGCGCCGGTACCCAATTGACTGAGCATGCTTGAAATGCTCTCTTTGATAAAACCTCAGGCGTTTTTCTGTATCAGTATCATCTTCATCCACAGGTTCCACCTCGAGCAATATGGGCTTATTTTTCTTTTTCAGCTTCGCGATCAATTTGCCGCCAAGCCCCTGCCCTCTTGCATCCTTAGACACATACAGATAATCAACGAAGATAAAAGAATCGAATTCCGCAAACATTAAAATATGATGTTTGCCTTCATCTTTATGATAAATATCGCTTCGCTCTTTCAGAAGAGCTTCCATATGCGCTTTTGATTTCATTTCTTCAATTGGAAAGTACTCGCTAAGCTTTTCATACCAGTTCATTGATTTGCTCCTTATGAGTTCGTTGTCTTCATACTTTTAGATATACCCCATTTCTTCTTGTTTAAACAGCCTTACATCTATAAAGACGTGCGAACTTCCGCCATGGTTTCATTTTTTTTCAGCAAAACGGAGCAAGCTGCTCCGTTCATTTTGAATTGTTTCTCATTGAACTCGATTTTCCCGCCTGTAATGAATCAGGCGGGGCTGCGCCAGTGCAATCAGAAATGTCATGATATATAATGCAGCAGCCGCGATAAAAGCTATTTTCGCACCAGCAGCATCAGCCACTAGCCCCATAATGGAGTAGGTGACGCCTGACCAAGGAGTCAAAATCGCATTTTTTGCAGCCATGATTCCGATTCGTTTCTGCTCGGGAATAACCTCCTGCAGCATGGTTTCCTGGCAAATATCACGCACCTGATAAAAAGGCCCCATTGCAGCACAAGCCAGAGCGCATAAAAATGGGACTGGAGAAAATGAAAACAAAAGGGTCAGCGCCGACATTACAAGCGAGCTGAACATAATGGCATAGCCCATGTTCCGCTCAAAAAAAGAAGAAAAACGAATGGCAATCACACTGCCGACAATTGCGCCTATAAAATAGGAAGCGTTAAACATCCCCCACCACACCTCTGTTTCATGCAAAACAGCCGCAGTAAATGCGAGGAGAATAGCAGATGACCATACGGAACCCGCCAAAGCTTCTATCATGTCCATTACAGTAATGTCTCTTACAATAGGGATGATCATTAAATCCTTCCATATACTTCTGGCAGATGCTGTTTCAGCAGTTCCTACAGCCTCTTCTTCATTTACATGCAGCATACTGATGGAAGCTCCCGATAGAACAAACAGGCAAATGGCAGCGCCGACAACGAGTTCAAAAGGGACAGCGTACGTCAGAAGGCCTCCAAGGCCCCAGCCTGCTGTTAAGAACAATTGATTCGAGAGGGAGATCACACCATTCGCTTTTACATATTGCTTCTTTGGAACAATAATCGGCAGCAGCGCAAATCTTGCCGGCTGAAAAAAAGCGCCCGCGAAGGAAAAACAAAACACAAACAGCAGCGTAATCCAAAAGAATGCCTGTCCGTGATGAGTGACGCTGTATGCCATCAGTATTGTAAAGACCGCTCTCAGCAGATTCGCTCCCGCAAGCACCTTTTTAAAACCGAGATTGCGAAGCACCGGAGAGACGCAAAAGCTTGCTGCTATACTCGCAAACGACATGAACGATAAAATAAGGCCCGCCAAAAAAACGGAGTCAGTCATTTGATAGACCCGGACCATTAAAACGATTGTGACGAGGACTCCTGCTAAAGATTGAAAAGATTGAGACAGCAATAGCCCAAAAACATTTTTGTTATGCAGAAATTGAATCGTATTTCGCCTCCGCTTTTTCCTCTAATTGTAAATGTTATCATTCTCACTTTCTATGAGGACGCAAAAAAATCCTTCAAGAGAATCTCTTGAAGGATTGATGAATCATGAAAAAGCTTTAAATTCGGCTTCCGTGCACATCACAAAATGTCCCGGTTTGACTTCACGGAATTCCATCGTTTCCCCATCCTTTAATTGATGGACAGACGGATCATATTTCTGGCGAACGCGATTTCTCTCATAGTCCGGATCAGGAAGCGGAATCGCAGAAAGCAATGATTTTGTATATGGGTGAAGCGGATTTTCATAAAGCTCATCTGCCGGCGCAAGCTCAACCAGTTTCCCGAAATACATGACGCCAATGCGGTCACTGATGTATTTGACCATCGATAAATCGTGGGCAATAAACAGGTATGTGAGCCCTTTTTCTTTTTGCAGTTCTTTCATTAAATTCACGACCTGCGCTTGAATGGATACATCCAAAGCGGAAATCGGCTCATCCGCGATAATGAATTCCGGATCAACAGCAAGCGCTCTGGCAATCCCGATTCTTTGGCGCTGGCCGCCGGAAAATTCATGAGGATAGCGGTTTGCGTGTTCCTTGTTCAATCCCACTGTTTCCAATAGTTCATGAACTCGCTGCATCCGCTCTTTTTTCGTTTTTGCCAGCTTATGAATATCAAGGCCTTCAGCAATAATATCAGCAACTGTCATTCTCGGATTCAGAGATGCATATGGGTCTTGGAAAATCATCTGCATTTTGCGGTTGAATTCCAGCAGCTTTTTCCGCGATTTTTTCCCGTGCACATTTTCACCGTTAAACAGCACCTCACCATCGGTTGCTTCGTACAGCCTGATAATGCTTCGGCCTGTTGTCGATTTACCGCAGCCAGATTCACCAACCAGCCCTAATGTTTCACCTTTATAGATATCAAATGATAAATCATCTACAGCCTTAACGGTTCCTCTCGGCGTGACAAAGTGCTGTTTTAAATGTTTGATTTCTAATAGTTTCTCAGTCAATTTATTCACCTTCTCTCACTAAGACAGGTTTTTCATACGTGTTTGCCAGTTTGCGCATTTTCGCTTTTACCGCTTCAGGCGGCTCTACCTTTGGCGCGTCAGGATGAAGCAGCCACGATTTGACATAATGAGTATCAGACACCCTAAACATTGGCGGCTCCTGTTCAAAATCAATTTTCATCGCGTAAGGGCTTCGCAGGGCAAAAGCATCTCCTTTTGGCGGGTTTGTCAAATCAGGCGGTGTGCCCGGAATGGCAGTCAGCTCTTCCTCTCCTGAACTTTCCAGTGTCGGCATGGATGCAAGAAGCCCCCAAGTGTACGGATGTCTCGGATCGTAGAAGATTTCGTCTACCGTACCGGTTTCTACAATCTGTCCCGCGTACATGACAGCGACCCGGTCAGCAACGTTAGCCACAACACCAAGATCGTGTGTGATAAAGATGATGGACGTGTCAATTTTCTTTTGCAAATCCTTCATTAATTCCAAAATTTGCGCTTGAATCGTTACATCAAGAGCAGTTGTCGGCTCATCGGCGATCAGAAGCTTCGGATTCGCCGCAAGCGCCATGGCAATGACAACCCTCTGTCTCATCCCGCCTGAAAATTCATGCGGAAATTGGTTCACCCGCTTTTCCGGCATTGGGATACCGACTAATTCCAGCAGTTCAACCGCGCGTTTTTTAGCCGCTTCCTTCGAGATCTTTTCGTGTTTAAAAAGCACTTCCGTAATTTGTTTACCGACCTTCATCGTTGGATTTAAAGAGGTCATCGGATCTTGGAATATCATGCCGATCTCTTTTCCCCGGACATTTTGCATTTCTTTTTCGGACAGCGGCACCAGATCCTTTCCTTCAAACAGGATCTCACCGCGTTTGAAATAACCCGGAGGCATTGGAATCAGCTTCATAATCGCTTGAGAGGTTACACTTTTTCCGGAACCTGATTCTCCAACAATGGCCAGCGTCTCTCCTTTATCCAGATGGAAATTCACTCCGCGGATCGCCTGGACCTCTCCGCCATATGTTTTAAATGAAATTGCTAAATCTTTTACTTCTAATAGGCGTGTCACCCGTATCACTCCCTTATTTACGTAACTTAGGATCCAATGCGTCTCTTAATCCGTCGCCGACAACGTTAAAGCCAAACATTGTAATGCAGATAAATCCAGCAGGGAAGAATAAACGCCACGGATAATAGGTCAATGCAGGCAATCCATCAGAAGCCATCGTTCCCCAGCTTGCCAGCGGAGCCGGAACACCAAGTCCCAAATAGCTTAAAAAGGCTTCTGTGAAAATTGCAGTAGGAACTGTCAGTGTCATCGTGACCAAAATAGAACCCATTGCGTTTGGCACGATATGTTTAAACAGCAGACGGGATGTTTTTGCACCCAGTGTCTGTGAAGCAAGCACATACTCCTGATTCTTCAGCTGCAGCACTTGTCCGCGCACGATTCTGGCCATATTAATCCAGCCTGTAATCGTCATGGCAATAATAATCGTAAATAGACCTTTCGGAAGAACAACCATCAGTAAGATAACCATTAATAATGAAGGAACTGCCCAAAGGATATCAGCGATACGCATCATGATTTCATCCGTTCTGCCTCCGCGGAAGCCTGAAATGCTCCCCCAAATGACACCGATCAGCAAATCAAGAACAGCGGCTGCAACACCGATAAAGATTGAGATTCGCGCCCCTACCCATGTACGGACGAAAATGTCCCGTCCAAGATCATCTGTTCCGAACCAGTGATCTTTTGAAGGCGGCTTATCCGCATTTAAGAGATTAGTAGTTGAATAATCATACCTTGAGAACATCGGCGCAAAAATTGCCATAAGGATAATAAGTACGATAATGATAAGCCCGACCATTGCAAGCTTATTGCTGCGGAAGCGAAGCATCGCATCTTTCCAGAGGGAAAGGCTCTTTTTACTTATTTTTTCTGCATCGCCGGCATTCGCTGCGGCTGGTTCAAACATGTTTTTTGGAATGTTCTGCATGGCCTAGGCTCCTTTCTTTGCTTTGGAAAGCTTGATTCTTGGATCAATAATGCCGTAAAGCACGTCTACGATTAATACACACAATAGCAAGATGACACTGAAGAACACCGTTACACCCATAATAACCGTATAATCACGGTTTGTAATACTGTTTACGAAGTGTGAACCAAGACCCGGGATCCCAAAAATCGTTTCAATGATAAAACTTCCCGTTAAGACCTGGGCGGCCATCGGGCCCATGTATGTAACAACCGGCAAAAGCGCGTTTCGAATGGCGTGCCGCACAGTAACTGCTGGACGAGACAGCCCTTTCGCTTTCGCAGTGCGGATATAATCACTGTTTAACACTTCGATCATGCTTGAACGGGAAAGTCTGGCAATGAACGCCATCGGCATGGAAGCAAGTGCGATTGAAGGCAAAAAGGTGTATGCCCAGGACTCCCACCCCGCGACCGGAAACAGCCCAAGCTTCATGGAGAACACATATTGCAGAACAGCCGCCATGATAAAGCTCGGAACTGAAATACCAAATATCGTTAAAATCGCGACGGTATAATCCTGCCACTTATTATGGTAAAGAGCTGCAATGACTCCAAACAATACACCTAACGCTAAAGCGAGGAGAATAGCTTCTGCTCCAAGAGTGAATGAAACGGGGAAACCTGAATTGATCAGGTCGTTAACACTCTGACCTTTATATTTAAATGATGGTCCGAAATCCCACATTGCAACTGATTTCAAATAACTGACGTATTGTACAAACAGCGGCTTGTCCAAGCCATAGTGCGTATTTAAGTTTGCTTCAATTTCAGGCGGAAGCTTTTTCTCACCTGAAAATGGCCCGCCCGGTGCTGCTTGCATTAAGAAGAATGTCACAGTTACAATCACAAATAGTGTGATAATCATATAGACTAAGCGTCTTCCGATATATTTTAGCAAGGGGGAACACCTCCATGGTTTTTACTTTTTTATATTCCTCAGTAAGAAAGGTATATGGGAAATAGGTCCCCATATACCTTGAGGTTATTGTTTTCACAAATAAGACTTATTGAAAGTACGCGTTTCTGAAGTAAATTTCTCCAGTTCCAGTAATAATAGTTCCTTTCAGATTTTCGTCTTGTACCCAAGGAATCGTATAAAAATAAATTGGAGCTACCGGCATTTCATCAATGAAAATACCTTCCGCTTTTTTCAGCAGCTCTGCACGTTTGTTTTGATCTGTTTCAGTTTGTGACTGATTCAGCAATTTTTTGAATTCTGGGTTTTCCCAGCCTGTATCGTTATTTCCCCCGTCTTTGTCACGGAACAATTCTAGGAAGTTTATAGGATCGTTAAAGTCCCCAAGCCAGCCCATACGGCCGATTTGATAATCTTGGCTGTGGAGCTTATCAATATAGACATTCCATTCTGAGTTATCAAGCTCAACATCAACGCCTAAATTTTTCTTCCACATTTCTTGTACAGCTTGAGCGATTTTCGCATGTGCATCATCAGTGTTATAAGACAATTTGATTTTCGGAAGGTCAGATGCCTTGCTTAATCCCATTTCTTTTAGGCCTTTTTCAAGGTATTCTTTTGCCGTTTTGACATCGTTGTCTTTGTAGTAGCCTTCTTTGTTATCCTCAAATCCCTTCATTGTCGGCGGCACCGCAGCCATAGCCGGGATTTGTTCACCTTGCGTAATGTTTTTAACAATCGATTGACGGTCAATCGCATAAGATAATGCTTTACGGATATTGACGTTGTCTAACGGCTTAGCTTCAGTGTTGAATTTGTACCAATACACACCTGCCATCGGCTCAACATGTAAAGAACCGTCTTTTTTCAAGGAAGGGAGAGATTCTGTCGGAAGCTGCCCGAGCGGCAAACCGGCCCAATCAAGTTCGCCAGCTTGGAATTTTTTCAGTTCCGTATTGTTATTGTTGATCATAACCATATCAATTTTCTTCAGTTTGACTTTGTCTTTATCCCAATACTGGTCATTTTTTTCGAGAGTAATAGAACCGCTGTGTTTCCATGCTGTCATTTTGAACGGCCCGTTTGATACATAATCATCCCCGGCATTTGTATTCCACTTTTTATTTTTCTCTGCAATTTTCTTGTTGATCGGCATATACGTATAGAACGCAGTTAATTCAGTGAAATATGGAGTCGGGTTATTTAATTCAACCTTCAGCGTTTTGTCATTGACAGCTTTTACTGCCACATCATCCAGGCTGCCTTTGCCGGTATTCGCCGCTTCAGCACCTTTTATGTAGTAGAGCTGGTAAGCGTATTGTGATTCGTTATTAGGATCAAGCGCCCATTTCCAAGCATATTCAAAATCTTGTGCTGTTACAGGGTCTCCATTAGACCATTTCACACCATCACGAATGGTAAATGTATATGTCTTTCCGTCCTTGCTCGTTTCAATTTTAGAAGCCATGCCTTCTTCAGGCTCACCATCTGCATTGATACGTGTCAATCCTTCAAAAGTCTGACGGATGACACCGCCTGATACTGAATCATTTGCCAATCCCGGATGTAAGGAGAACGGCTCAGTTTTAATATTAATGTTAAGTGTCGTCTTTCCTTTACTGTCCTTTTTCCCTTCACCGTTTGATCCGCTGCCGCCAAAGCCGCACGCGCTCAGCACGAGAGTGAAAATGAGCATCAACGTGACAATCGACCAACGTTTTTTCATATTCGCAAACCCCCTAATAATAATTTTCAGCTCCTTACGGCTAAATCCTCAGAAATATCAGACAAATGAACCTGAGTTTCCACAACTTTTATTCTGTTCCGTCTTTTCTGATTATTTTTGTAAAAAAGCTGTAACAATAGAGTGAACAAGTTCATTATAATGAAACAAATAATTTATTGCAATATTATTTTATCAATTTAAAATATTTAAACTTCGTTAGTTTTTCTTCCATGAACATAATATCCTTCTACCATTTAAAGCATAAATTGATTAAAAACTTTTTCATGTGTTTTCTACCCATATTGCTTTTTACATATAATATCTGCCTGTTTTTACGCTGATAGCAGTTATCATTTAGGGATTTTACAGCACTCGTGTTATTTATATTATTACAATTTTACTGGAAAAAAGAATGTTTTTTCATGATGACAATTGGTTATAATTGATTTATAATGAAGCAATCAAAAGAAAAGCTTGCTATGAAAAAGAGTAGTACACATTTCACCTGTTTGAAGAGAGTCTGCGGTGCTGGGAGCAGATAACGGGCAATGTGGAATGGACTTTGGAGCAGCTGACCGAACTGGAAAAAAGTAGGCTCAGCCGGAGCAGTCTCCGTTACAAACGTCAGAGTGATTCCATTTTAATGGAATAATCAGGGTGGTACCACGGTTCATTCGTCCCTTTTTTACAGGGGATGACTGAGCCTTTTTTATTATGTTTTAAGAAATGAGGTTGATGTTTTCATGAAACAAACGATTTTTTCAGGCATTCAGCCAAGCGGCTCAGTGACGCTCGGCAACTATATCGGTGCAATGAAGCAGTTTGTCGAACTGCAGCATGATTATAACAGCTATTTTTGCATCGTCGATCAGCATGCGATAACTGTTCCTCAAGACCGGCTTGAGCTTAGAAAGAATATCCGCAATCTCGCGGCGCTTTACTTAGCTGTCGGACTTGATCCAGAAAAAGCAACATTGTTTATTCAGTCCGAGGTCCCCGCGCATGCGCAGGCCGGATGGATGATGCAGTGTGTCGCCTATATCGGCGAGCTTGAGCGGATGACTCAATTTAAGGACAAATCCAAAGGCAATGAAGCTGTCGTCTCCGGCCTGTTAACGTATCCGCCGCTGATGGCCGCTGATATTCTGCTGTACGGAACGGATCTTGTACCTGTCGGCGAGGATCAAAAGCAGCACCTTGAACTGACGCGGAATCTTGCAGAACGCTTCAACAAAAAATACAACGACATCTTTACGATTCCGGAAGTGAAAATTCCAAAAGTCGGTGCACGCATCATGTCTCTGAATGATCCGCTGAAGAAAATGAGCAAATCTGATCCAAATCAGAAAGCTTATATTACCCTGCTGGATGAACCGAAGCTTCTTGAAAAGAAAATCAAAAGCGCTGTGACAGATTCTGAAGGCATTGTGAAATTTGACAAAGAAAACAAACCGGGCGTTTCCAACCTTCTTACAATTTATTCAATCCTCGGCAATACGACAATTGAAGAGCTTGAAGCAAAGTACGAAGGAAAAGGCTACGGTGAGTTTAAAGGTGATTTGGCAGAAGTCGTGGTGAACGCATTAAAACCGATCCAGGACCGCTATTATGAGCTGATAGAATCTGAAGAATTAGACCGGATTCTTGATGAAGGCGCGGAACGGGCGAACCGGACAGCAAACAAAATGCTGAAAAAAATGGAGAATGCCATGGGTCTTGGAAGAAAAAGACGCTAATCAAAAAACCGCTCTTTGCAAAGAGCGGTTTTTTTCAGTTGACCTTTGATTCGTTTTCCATTTCCCAAAGCTTTTCGAAAAAAGGCTGTCCTTTTATTAGGTTTTCGCAAAAAGCTAGGTGCTTGTCCGACCAGCCTTCAATTGTTTCGTTATACAGCATGTCCCAAATCTCTTCAAAGCTCATCCTTTTGATTTGTTCATACATATGCGGATTCCACTCTGTGTACCAGTAGCCGATTTCCGCCCGGTTTTTCAGCCCTTTCAATTGGTCAAGCGCCATAAACATCAGCTGCTTGATTTGCCGTTCTTTTCTTGTCAGTCCTCTGACATGTTCTGGTGCTAATGATAAAATGTGATATTCCTTGGAGGATTCCAGCTTCTTTGGCTCAAATTCATATGTTTCAGGCTCTACATCTTTTACCATTTCATAAACGAGCTGCTCTTGTCTTGGGATCAGACGGCTTTTTCTGACAGGGATCGTGTAGCCGATCGTGTCGACAGCCAAAATGCCGATTCCGTCTGTTACGACAAAACAATACTCAAGCTTTGTCCGCTCATGATTTTTCCGAATGTACGATTTCTGATGTACGTCTTCAAGCAAACCTTTCGGAAGCTCTGACAAATCGTTTTCTATGTAATGAAACAGTACTGACGGCACCCTTAGCAGCGGCACCTGATCCAAAAGCTCAACCGTATCTTCCTTGCGCCATTCGTGAAAGTGGCATACATTGTATCCATTTTCTTCCCCTTCAAACCAATTGACCCACACATCATGAAGAAATAACATCTCTAACCCCTCACTTTTATAAAAACTGTTGTCCACAGTATAGGCAAGGGACAGAGAAATTATTCCAAAGAGATTGAGGAAATCTGGAATCACTGGGTTTATGTAAGAATCACAAAAAGCAGATCTCTTTGTATATTTTCTAATAAAAGGAGACCTGCTTTTTTTCTGATTTGGTGATATTTTATCACAGATATGATATTCATTTTTATTTAATATTTTTCGGATCAAGCGCATCCCGCAGGCCATCACCGACAAAGTTGAAGCATAAAACGGTCATTAAAATAAATAGCCCGGGAAATAACGGGTACCACCATGCTTGAATCATTAATGTAAAGTTTTGAGCATCCTGAAGCATGTTTCCCCAGCTAGCGATTGGCGGCTGGATACCGAAACCCAAATAGCTTAGCGCCGATTCAGCTAGAATAACAGACCCTACTTTCAGCGTAGCTGACACGATAATCGGCCCTAACGCATTGGGCAGGATATGAGAAAAAATAATTTTGTGCGTTTTTGTTCCAATTGTTTTAGCAGCAAGAACATATTCCCTTGAACGGAGCGACAAGAATTCTCCCCTTACTAATCGTGCTGTTGTGGTCCATCCTGTGAGACAGAAAATTAAAATCAGTTTGTCCACACCCGGCTTGAAGATGGTGACCAGCGTGATCAACAAGAAAATATCAGGAATGGATAACACAATGTCAACTACACGCATAATGACAGCATCCACTATTCCTCTGAAATATCCGGCTAATGCTCCTAAAACCGTTCCGATCAAAATCGAACCGACTACGGACGCAAATCCAACCAATAAAGAGACACGCGCTCCATATAAGATCCGGCTGAAAATATCACGTCCAAATTTATCCGTTCCCATCAGATGTTCAAGGCCCGGCGCCTTATATTTATCAAGCAGGCTTTGCTGCTCTTGGGGATAAGGTGCAATTAAAGGGGCGAAAACAGCCGACATAATAATGATAAAAAGAATAACGGCACCTAAAATGGCCAGTTTGTTTTTCGAGAATTTTCCCCAGAAAATCTTTGTCATTGTTTCTGGCTTTTTCGAAATATTTTCTTTCAGCCTGATCTCCGGCGAGGGAGTTGTTTGCAGCTCTGACATCTCTGTTTCCCTCCTTTTAATATTCGATCCGCGGATCAACAATCGCGTAAAGGATGTCTGCAATGAGGTTTCCGACAACGACAAGAACCGCCGAGATCACAGTCATTGCCATGATAACCGGATAATCGCGCTGGAATGCTGAATCGACAAACAGCTTTCCTAATCCCGGCCAAGTGAAAATCTGCTCTACGACAACCGCTCCGCCAATAAAGGAAGGAATCATTAAGCCGAAAATCGTAATAACAGGCAATAGTGCATTCCGCAAGCCGTGCTTAAATAATACTCGATTCTCTTTGAAACCTTTTGATCTGGCAGTCCGGATATAATCTTGATTTAAAACATCAAGCATATTGGATCTTGTATATCTCGTTAAGCCTGCCATATCAGCTGTCGCCAGCACAAAAGCGGGTAAAAGCAAATGATGAATCCGGTCTACTATACTGAAATCTGAGTTCAGGGTGGCGACTCCCCCGGTTGGAAACCAGCCGAGATTCACGGCAAACACCATGATTAAAATCAAACCGAACCAAAAATTCGGGATTGCCAAACCGATAAATGAAGTAAATGTAATGCCGTAGTCCAGCTTCGAATAAGGTTTTTTTGCAGAAATTACCCCGAATGGGATGGAAATGATCAGCGCCAAAATTGTTGACACCAGCATCAAGAGGAGTGTGTTGGGCAGCCGTGCTAAAATCAGTTCTGAAACAGGCGTCCCTTTTCTGATGATGGATGTGCCGAAATCACCTTGAACCATATTGCCCAGCCATTTTAAATATTGAACATACTCAGGGTCATTGAGACCGTACTTTTCAATAAACTGAGCCCTGTCTGCCTGGCTGATCGTAGGATCCATCATAAGTGTCATCGGGTCCCCTGGAGCGGCTTTCATAATAATGAAAGACAAAATTGTAATTCCCAAAAGAATAGGAATCGAAGATAACGTTCTTCGAATAATATATGTAACCATATTCTTGTCCCCTTCGTTGTTCTTTTTCAAATTCAAAGGGGAAGGAAACGCACTCCCTCCCCTGCAAGGGAAAATTATTGGGCAAGCCACCATTTTTCAATTTGGTACAACTCGCGTTTTGGATGATACACATAACCCTCTAAGTTAGCCGGCATCGCCATATGGTTGTTCGGATAGTAAAGGAAGGTATACGGCTGATCTTCAGCAAGTTTTTGGTAAATCTTTTCGTAAGCTTTTGAGTATTCGTTGCGGTCACTGATTGATTTTGCATCTTTGAGAAGCTTATCAACTTCAGGGTTTTTGTACCACATGTTATTTAAGCCTTTTTCAGACTGGCTAGAATGGAAAATATCGTAATGGTCTGGGAACGTTGATAAACTCCATCCTAAAACCATTGCGTCATAGTCCCAATTAGGTGGATTTGTCTGTTCTACTAATGCACTCCACTCAACGATTTGCGGCGTTACCTTAATCCCGACTTTCTTCAATTGTTCTTGAACAACAACTGCAATGTCTTCACGAACTTTATTTCCTTGATTCGTTTTCAGTGTAAACTCGAATTTTTTACCGTCTTTATCGAGGATGCCGTCACCGTCAGTATCTTCCCAGCCGGCTTCTTTCAGCATATTCTTAGCTTTTTTGACGTTGTATTCAAATTTAGGAACCTCTATATCTTTCGGATAGTTCCATGAAACCGGACTCTCAGGGATATAAGCGACCTTCCCGTCCCCATCTAATACGGTTTGCACCATTGTTTCACGGTCTAAAGCTGTCGTAAGCGCCTGGCGCACTTTTTTGTCTTTAAACAGCTCATTTTTCTCATTCCAGCCGATATACGTATAGCTTAACGCTAAATCTGTTACGACTTTGACATTATTAAACGATTCAGCTGTCTTATAGTCAGTTGACGGCACGTTAAAGAAATCAATATCTCCGGCCTGAAGCTGGGCAACTGCTGCATTGGCGTCAGGAATGATTTTATACGTGACACTGTCTAAATACGGACGGCCGTCATAGTAATCATCATTGGCAACAAGCTTCACGTATTGTCCGTCTTTCCATTCTTTAAATTTGAAAGGCCCTGAGCCGATTGGATTTTTTCTATTAAATTCGTTATCTTCAAGCTCTGCAACCGGTACATCTTTTAAAATGTGCTCAGGCAGAATCCCGTAGCTGTCTAACGTATTGTTATAGAAGTTAGGGTCTTTGTATTTCAGCGTAAATAAAACCTCATAATCGCCCTTTTTCTCTACTGATTTCAGCATTTCAAAGTTAGAGCCGCGCTCTCCTTTGTAATCCTTATTAAGCGGAATGCTGTACGTAAAGACGACATCATCGGCAGTAAGCTCTTCTCCGTCATGGAACTTAACGCCTTTTTTGATTTTTACGTCATATTTCAATCCGCCATCCAGCTCTTTCACACTTTCCGCCAGTGACATTTTGACATTTAAGTTTTCATCGGTTTTCGTTAAAAAGCTGTAAATCATTTGTTCAATATCTGTACTTGATTCATCTGTTGAATATAATGAGTTGAAAAGTGTTGGCGCTCCGATTGAACCAACAACCAAATCCCCGCCTTGCTGCGGTTTGCCTGCTGATTTTTTCGCGCTGCTGTTGCTTGATTTTGATCCCGAGCAGGCTGATAAAAAGATGGCCAGAACCATCAATACGCTTAGCATCATCAGTGCGGTTTTCCGTCTTTTCATTAGATATTCCCCCTCTTGAAATGTTCATTCTTCTCAGCTGTTGTTTATGTAGTGTGGCATACCCCCTCTCAAAGCTGTGCGGGCAACATTAGCTATAAAGGTGACAAGCCACAAAGTGGCTGGGAGCAGCTTCTTTAAATTCTGGTATTTGTTCCTTGCATATCGATTTTGCAACAGGACATCTTGTGTGGAATACGCAGCCTTTTGGCGGGTTGGCCGGGCTAGGCAGTTCTCCCTTCAGGACAATGCGTTCACGTTTGACAGATCCTCTTTTTCTTGTAACCGGAACGGAGGATAAAAGCGCTTGGGTATATGGGTGAAGCGGGTTGTCATAAAGCTCATGCTTGCCGGTCAGTTCCATCATTTTGCCAAGATACATTACTCCGACTCTGTCGCTGATATGGCGTACGACACTCAGATCATGAGAGATAAATAGATACGTAAGATTAAATTCTTCCTGTAATTCCTCCATCAAGTTAATCACTTGGGCCTGAATGGATACATCAAGTGCGGAAACCGGCTCATCTGCAATGATCAGCTCTGGATTCAAAGTGAGTGCTCTGGCAATGCCGATCCGCTGACGCTGGCCGCCTGAAAACTCATGAGGATAACGGCTGGCAAACGACGGGTGAAGCCCTACTCTTGCAAGCAGCTCTTCAACTTTTTCGTTTCGTTCACGCATGGTATACATGTTGTGCGTATTAAACGGCTCCTTTATGATGGAACGCAGGGTCTTCCTCGGGTTTAACGAAGCAAATGGATCTTGGAAAACCATTTGAATATTTTTGCGGACACTCTTCCGCAGCTTCTCCTCTGACAGATTGGAAATATCCTGCCCTTTAAAAAGAATTTGGCCCTCTGTCGGTTTGTACAGTCTGATCATCGTTCTGCCGGCAGTCGATTTTCCGCAGCCCGACTCTCCAACGATTCCGAGTGTTTCTCCTTTTTTTAACGAAAATGAAACACCATCCACCGCTTTTACATCACCGACTTTTCTTTGAAAAAGGCCTGACCGGATCGGAAAGTATTTTTTTACGTCACGAAGCTCTAAGATTGTTTCTTGATTAGCTGCTGTCATGATTGTTCGGCACCCTCTTCCTCATATAAAAAGCATCTCACCGTTCTTCCGCTTTTGTGTGTCAAAAGCGAAGGCTGATTTGTCCAGCACTTATCCATAGCTTTCGGGCACCTTGGGGCAAAACGGCACCCCGGCGGCAGATTATCCGGTGTAGGCACACTGCCTTTAATCGCATTTAATTTATCAATCTCTCCATCTATAACAGGAATTGACGTAAGCAGGCCTTCTGTATACGGATGAAGCGGTTCTAAAAATAAGTCATCAACAGTGGCGTTTTCCACGACTTGTCCGCAGTACATGACAATCACTCTATCGGCAGCTTCAGACACGACACCTAAGTCGTGTGTGATCAGAAGAATCGATGTATTGAACTTCTGACAGAGATCTTTCATGAGCTCCAGCACCTGGGCTTGTATTGTCACGTCCAGCGCTGTCGTTGGTTCATCAGCAATGAGCAGTTTAGGATTACAGCTCAGTGCGATGGCAATCATCACCCTCTGTCTCATACCGCCGGACAGCCGATGCGGGTACTCCTTCATAATTTGCTCCGCCCGGGAAAAACCGACCATCTGCAAGAGTTCAACAGCCCGTTGACGGGCTTCTTTTTTCTTCATGTTTTTATGGTAAATCAGCACTTCGGTAATTTGTTCTCCGATTGTTAACACCGGATTAAGGGAGGTCATTGGTTCCTGAAAGATCATGGATACTTCGTTACCGCGGATTTTGCAATAATCGTTTTCAGTGAATGAGGTGAGGTCTTTGTCTTCGAGTTTAATAGAGCCGTCCATGATTTTTCCGCCTGAGCTTTGGACGAGGCCCATAATTGATAAAGAAGTAATGCTTTTTCCGGAGCCCGATTCACCTACAAGCGCGACGGTTTCGCCTTTGCTGATGTGAAAATCGACTCCGTCAACCGCAGGGATCGGCTCCTTTTTCCTGAAAAAATAAGTCTTTAAATTATTCACTTCTAAAAGTGTGCTCATGCTAGCTCCCCTTTCCCCCCTCTTGTTGTCAAACGTTTTCAAGAGAAAGCAATCCCCTTATTCAGAAATAATAAATAATATTGAATTATCAAAATTTTATAGTTGTATATTATTACAATCATTTTGCAAAATCAAGAATTTTTTAGGATAATTGTAATATTATTAATGAAATTCCATTATTTTATCCTTTTAAAGCATTGCATCCAAAAAGGTTTCAGCAGGAATGGACAGCCCGTCTCCGGTGCTTGCCTTGTTGGCGGTTAAATATTTTTTTACAATATTGAATCCAACTGCGTATCCAAGCATTTTTGGCTGATATCCTTTGCCGAATAACAGCTGGGGGAATAATCGATTATCCCGTTTGATATCCTGATGGGGCGCAATCTTTTTTTTATATAAAGCCTGAAGCTGCTCCGGTGTATACCAAGTCGTCCATTCAGCCGTTTGACTTCGGCCGAACCTCTCATAAACAGCATATTCCGCCAGCCCTTCCATGATGATTGTATCAAGTAATGTGACATCCTTTTCCTCTTTTGTCAGATGACCTAACCGGCAAACGTGATGATACTCATGCGTCATAAGGGCCGATACCGACCCAAAATCTAAATCTGACGAAAGAAAAAGGAACATTTTGTCTTGAAAGGCGAGTCCTGATTTTGATCCGAATTCTAAACGGATTCTCCTGTTTCGTTCATCAACCGGCAGCGTGACAATTGGTACATCAGGACCTTGCCATTTGTTTTTGAGGTACTGTTCTTCCTTTTGGATATGTCCGTAAAAACCTTTTTCCTTCAGCTTGGAAACCGTCTGAATACCCTCTTTTATGTTTTTAAACATCCCATGATGCTGAAGGTGCCCCAGAATGCCCTTCCAGTTCTTTTTCTCCGCACCTGAAAAAAGCGGGATAATGTAATGCGCCAAATCATCTATTGAACCGGCCTTCCTGAGCCAGCTATATGTTTGTTCTACACTCATGTGATCGCCTCCTCTTTTAATCCTATGCACACAAAAAAAACCGGCTACCCTTTAAGGGCAGCCGGTTTGGCTTGATTATGATTGATATTTCTTAAAGATTAATGTTGCGTTGTGTCCGCCGAATCCTAATGAGTTGCTGAGAACATAATTAAGTTCCTGTCTGCGGGCTTCATCAGGCACATAATCCAAATCACATTCTTCATCAGGTGTTTGAATATTGATTGTCGGCGGAATCACACCTTCTTTAATGGCCAGGATAGAGAAAATGGCTTCAATACCGCCGGCTGCTCCTAAGAGGTGGCCTGTCATCGATTTTGTAGAGCTTACCGCAAGTTTATGCGCATGCTCGCCAAAAACGGTCTTAATCGCCATTGTTTCGTATTTGTCGTTGTAATACGTGCTTGTCCCGTGAGCATTGATGTAATCAATTTCTTCAGGTGCAATGCCTGCATCTTTAATGGCTTCTTGCATCGCTCTCGCTCCGCCTTCACCGTCTTGGGCCGGCGCTGTGATATGATAAGCGTCTCCGGTTGAGCCGTAGCCGACAATTTCTCCGTAAATTTTAGCGCCGCGGGCCAGGGCATGCTCAAGTTCTTCAAGAACGATAATCCCTGCACCTTCCCCCATGACAAAGCCATCACGGTTTTTATCAAACGGGCGGCTCGCTGTTTTCGGATCTGGATTAGTAGACAGCGCTTTGTTGGCACTAAAGCCGGCGAATGACATTCTTGTCAGCGGCGCTTCTGTTCCGCCTGTGACCATCACGTCTGCATCACCGCGCTGAATAACCTTAAACGCGTCACCGATGGAGTTCGTTCCTGTAGCACATGCTGTAACCGTACAAGAGTTCACCCCTTTTGCTCCTAATGCAATAGAAATCTGGCCTGTCGCCATGTCAGGAATCATCATTGGCACGAAAAACGGGCTTACCCGTCTTGGGCCTTTTGTTAAGAAGATTTCAAATTGAGACTCTAGTGTTTCAAGTCCTCCGATACCGGAGCCTACCCAAACACCGACTCTCGGCGCGATCTCATCGGTAATGTTAAGATCTGCATCTTCAACCGCCATTTTCGCAGCCACAACCGCATATTGTGTAAAGCGGTCCATTTTTCTGGCTTCTTTTTTATCCATATAATCTTCAACATTAAAATCTTTTAATTCAGCGGCAACTTTTGCCGGATATTCTTCAGCGTCAACACGAGTGATCGGACCGATTCCGGACACACCGTTGATTGCGTTATTCCAACTTGTATCGACGTCGTTGCCAAGTGGAGATAATGCTCCAAGTCCTGTAACAACTACTCTTTTTTTAGTCATCTTGTGTGCACCTCACCTTTTTTTATCGGCCCCAGCGGATTGCAATGGCGCCCCATGTTAGTCCTCCGCCGAACCCTACCATAACGACCACATCGCCGTCTTTGATTTTACCGGCTTCCAATTCTTCTACAAGAGAGATCGGAATGGATGCGGCAGAAGTATTTCCATATTTATGAACAGTTTTAGACATCTTTTCGACAGGAAGCTCTAAACGCTCGCGAGCAGCTTCCATGATACGGATGTTCGCCTGATGCGGAATCAAAAAGTCGACATCCTCTTTTGAAAGTCCGGCTTTTTCAATGACATTTACGCATGATTCTCCCATTTGGCGGACTGCAAATTTGAAAACTTCTCGTCCATTCATGATTGTATGTCGTTTTTCATTCAGATACAAGTGCTGACCGCCTGTGCCGTCGGCTCCTAGTTCAAATGAAAGGATTCCTCTGTCATCACTGACTGGCCCGACTACCGCAGCGCCTGCTCCGTCTCCAAACAGAACGGCTGTATTGCGGTCTTCCCAGTCGGTAATGCTTGAGAGCTTCTCTACACCGACAACTAGAACATGCTTGTAGGTTCCGGATTCAATAAATTGTTTACCGGTTACAACCCCGTACATGAAGCCCGCACAAGCCGCGCTGATATCCATAGCACACGCTTTCTTCGCGCCGAGCTGTTCTTGAATCATACAAGAGACCGTAGGAAATGACTGATCAGGTGTAACAGTTGCAACCAAGATCATATCCAGATCCTCAGCAGCCACTTCAGCTTGTTCCAGCGCATTTTTCGCTGCTGCAACAGCCATATGGGATGAAAACACATCATCTGCTGCGATTCTTCTTTCTTCTATTCCTGTTCTTGTACGAATCCACTCGTCAGAAGTTTCAACCATTTTTTCAAGATCATGATTTGTTAAAACCTTCTCAGGAATGTAACGTCCAACACCAAGTATTCCAGCTTTCATTAGGGAAGACTCCTTTATATCTTAAATTTAGAAGATCAATCAGGTTGTGATCAATTATTAGTATCAGGTACTAATTCTATCCTATTTTTTTTCACATGGCAATATATTCGTCTAAACTATCAGTTCATCTTACTCATAGAGTATGGTATATGGAAAGGAGGCGTATGCAGTTGGATGTGTTTTCAAGAATGATGTTCGGCGATGCAGCAAAACCAACAGAAGAGAAGGAGGAGGAACAGCAAGAGGAAGTTTCTCAGGTTTCTCAGACAAACGACGAAGAGACGATTAATTACATGCATATTATGGACCAAATCGGTTCAATTATGAACTCTCTTGATCAAATCAAGCCCGCTTTAAAGGAGCTTGCACCCATGCTCTCCGCTATTAAAAAGAAAATCATGTGAAAAGCCACTTTCAAAAAAGTGGCTTCTTCTTATTCTGTTTCAGATTTAGCGTCAGACTTGCCAAGCTCATAAGCTTCCGCCATTACCGTTGTAAATAGATTCATAAACGGCTGGATGGCCTCCATTGAGAGCTCAATGCCTGATTTCTCAAGCTGTTCTTTCGCTTCAGGGAGATATTTCATGGCAATTTGCAAGAATTCAAGTGATTTTTCGTGCTGCATGTGACGTCACTCCATTACTCGTTTTTTGGCAGCTCGCCTGTTTTGTTGTATGTTTTGATCAGCTTGGCGATTCTTTGCTGAAAGTCTTTGTCGACGAGCGGGCTGAATGTTCCCATCTCAACGACTCCCGTATTCAGGTCGTAGTAATGATCGCCGCCCTCAAGGGTGCCTTTATTAAATTGTTCAGCAATGATTTCATAGGCCTTGTCCACATTTTGCACCGTGCTGGTTAATACGGTATTCTCGCCCAGATCCGATTGATCTGTGACGTAGCCAATGGCATAAAGACCGTCTTTTTTGATTTGCTGAATAACAGGAACATTATACCCGTCTCCGGCGGGATACACAACATCCGCGCCTTCGTTCTTCATTTTCTGATAAAGCTTTACTGCTGTTGTATCATCATCCCAATGATCCGTATATTTCGTATTTACCTCTATATCCGGATTTTCATACTTGGCCCCTTTGATAAAACCGTCAACCTCAGGCTGCCACGTAAAGGAAGCAATTACACCGACCTGATTCGTTTTCGACATATGGGCAGCAGTCATTCCTCCAAAAAAGCCCATTGCTTCCCCGCTAAAATGGACACTCGTTACATTATCAGCTTTCGCTTTCGCATTGGAAATGACGAATTCCATATCTGGATAATCTTCGCCGACCAAGTTAAACACCTCAGCATATTCACTCCCATGGCCGTAGAGCAGATTGACGCCCCTCTTATGAAAATCCTCAATCGCATTTATGATATCTTCTTCTGTTTTAACGCCTTCTTTATAATAGACGTCCACATTGTATTTGGATTGTATATTCAGTAATCCTTTATACCCTTTTGTACCCCATACGAGGTCATTAATCGTATCAGGAAAGAGCATGCCGACCTTCTCAATTTTTCCTTTGAACGGAGTTTGTCCACATCCACTCAATAAAAGGAGGACAGAAAAGATCATGACAAGCCTTGTGATCAAGTCATGTTCAACTCCTTTTGACAAGCTATAACATGTTTATTTTTATACGTTTATTGTATCTAGAAAACTCGAAACATGGAAGGTTTTTCTTAATATTTGTCGAAAATTGATGAAAATTGTCTTTTCCACTCGATAATTTTTGTTTTTGCTTCTTCTTTTGAGGTTTTTTCTGTGACTTGCAATTCAAAAAACTGATCTTTGCTATGACGGCTTGGTTCTAACAGGAATCTCAGCAACTCGTCAGCGACGTCGTTTGTGTAATAGCCGTCTTCCTCTGTTTCTTCTTTCCATGGCCCATACATTTTCGGCAGGATCACGGTTTTTTCCGAGCCTGTTTTTTCACGTTTTTCCCATTCTTTTCGGTCTTCTTCATATACTAAAATATAAGGAGAATCACATTGGTCTAAAGGCAAAAAACTTCCGAACTGGATACAAATTGTATCATAATTTTGGTCTCCAATGTGTTCAAGCTGGCGAAAGAGTTCATTTCTCCCAAGCCACATGAGTCTTTCTTCTAAGTACATTTGTCTCATTTTATCTTCTGTTTCCGCCAGAACAACGTCAACATGTATGCCTTCATCCATCATTCGCTCACATAATGAAAGGCCGAAAAATTCGTCCGCACCTACAATCAGCGTTGATTCCATTGCATCTGCCGCCCTTCCGGTTTTTCATTTCCCAAAACAAAACAGCCTCCGCAAAAGAGAAGGCTGTTGTCATTATATTCTTTATAATTCTTTTTCATGACTGTGAAAGAATTTGCAAATTGATGCATAAATTCTGCTTGGATGCTCAAATAAATGAAATGTCATGTCGACCGGTGAGCCTTGCTTTTGCTGTTTTTCCTTGAAAACTTCTGCATGTACACTGTAGGGATATGGAGCTCCGGTCATACGCTGCCATATATGAACCGGTACGCCGCTCGGGTAGCTTTGAATTGTTTTATAACGAAGCGTTTCCGCTTCTTTTTCAGAAATTCCGTAGCTTTTCGATACTTCTTTCAAAAATTGTTTATAGAAAAATTTATTTTCTTTTTCCGATTCATAATGTGCCTGAAGATCGAGACAAGGATTCAACATTGCGGCTGAGCGGAAATGATCCGGGGAAAAACGAAGCAGTTCATCGGCCACGAGAGCACCCATGCCTTCTGCTAAAATATGAATCTTCGGATTGAGGATTTCCTGCTTCAGCACAGAATGTATCAGCTGTTTGGCATAGGTGACTGCTTTTTCCGCCCCCCAATGCCTTCCGAACAGATTGCTGTTAAAAAGAGTGTATCCTTCATTCATCAACATGCTCAGAAGCTGATTTCTGCCGTAATGCTGCTGCCAAAAGCTTGAATCATGTCCGACAAAGTGGGTTCTGTCCCCCAAGATAAAGATGCCGAAGCCGTTCGGGCGATAGGGCAGATGAATGACATTATGCTCCGTTCCTAGTTGAAAGTATCTTTCCGTTATTCCCATCGCTTGCCCGCCTCCTTTCACACTTCATCTCACGCTATCTTATGTAAATAGAAAAGAAACGAATAAGGTAAAGTCCTAGCCTTTTACATTTTTGGCTATTATACTGATTGACGTTTTTTATATTTTACCATTAAAGTGTGACGAATCAGACTCTTTTGTCACCTCACTTTCTGCTAAAATTGGATTCCCCCTTCGCTTTTTGTATGGTATGATAACTTTTAGAATAGAATGAGAAGGACGAGGTGGAAACGTGCGATATATTATTGCCTTTATTTGGACGTTCCTTTTATCACATATGGCATGCTACTTGGTTGCAAGCATGAACAGCGTTACGTATAATTTCAAAACATCATCTGTCATTGCTGTTGTACTGTATGTCTTAATCATGGTTTTAGCAGAAATCATGCCTATGAACAAAAATGCAAGCCAGCATTAAAAAGCCAAAAACCCAAAACATTTATTGTTTTGGGTTTTTTAGTGGTCACGGCTTTCTTTTGTAGGTCCACAGCCGGTTGTGGTTTGATGTTTCGGGGAACATTTCCCCTGCTGACAGATGGACCTTTTGAGGGTTTTTAACCATGCTCCCTGTCTCGCCGATTTCTACGTAGACACCGTTATTAGGCGCTTTCTGTCCGGGCCGGAATTGGTGCTGCTGTCCCACTGTTTTTCCTCCTTTTCCTTTTTGCTGTAGTATGCGCCTAAGCGGCTGTGAATATGTTGCCATCAAAAAAACTGCTGAGTTTGGCTCAGCAGTTTTTTGATGATTCCCCTTTATATAAAATGGCCTTCAGCAGTGCTTTTTGCACATGAAGACGGTTTTCCGCCTGCTGGAACACTGCAGAGTTCGGCCCGTCAATAATCTCCGCAGTCACTTCTTCCTCACGATGCGCAGGGAGACAATGTAAAAATGTATAGTCAGGCTTGGCATGGCTGACCAGCGCCGCATTCACCTGATAAGGCGCAAAGACAGCAAGACGTTCTTGCTCTTCCGCTTCCTGCCCCATGCTTGTAAACACATCAGAATAAATCACGTCCGCGTCTTTTACAGCTTCAATCGGATCATCTGTCAGCGTGATAGAAGAGCCTGATTGAAGTGCATATGTCTTTGCCGCTTCAGCTGCTTCATCTAACACTTCATATCCCTTTGGTGAAGCGATCGAGATATCACAGCCCATTTTCGCGCAGCCGATCATCAAGGAGTGCGCCACGTTATTTCCGTCACCGATGTATGCGACTTTTATGCCTTTAAGCTTCCCTTTTATCTCCTTAATCGTCAAGAGATCCGCCAGCGCCTGGCATGGGTGGTATTTATCGGTAAGTCCATTGATCACCGGAATGTCAGCTTCTTTGGCAAGTTCCTCCACCTTTTCATGTTCAAAGGTCCGGATCATGATGGCATCCACATAGCCTGACAGCACTTTTGCCGTATCAGCGACAGTCTCACCGCGCCCCAGCTGCAGATCTTTCTGGCTTAGAAAGAGGGCGTTCCCGCCCAACTGTGCCATGCCCGCTTCAAATGAAACACGGGTCCGCGTTGATGATTTTTCAAAAATCATCGCCAAGGTTTTGCCATGGAATATAGGCTGAATTTTGTTTTGTTTCAGCTCACCGGCTTCTGCGAGCAAGGCGTTTATGTCCTGTTCACTAAGGTCCTTTAACGTTAATAAATCTTTTCCGTATAAACTGGTTTGCGTCACTGTGTGCATGATGCCACTTCCTTTTTATAGAGGTCTTTGAGAGATACAGGTTGCGGATGGCCTGAACTGCTTTGTAAGAACGCCCGCACAGTTTCTTCTTCTGTAAAGACAGGGATGCCGTGCGTCATGGCTTCCAAGCGTTCTTTGCGTGCTTCTTCAGAACCGCTCAGATTGATGTGGAGCGCTTTTCCTTCCTGTTCCATCCATGAGGCAAATGTCCCTTCATGAACGGTAAAACCTGCGTTTTCTGCTAACTCCTTCACATCTTCCGGAACGTTTTGCAAATAAATGCTTCCTTTTTGACTCCAGACTCTTGTATAGATTTTTTTCAAGGCGCTGTTGGCATCATAGGCGACACACATGCCTTCTCCCGTTGATTTCATTTCCGGCCCAAGCTTGACATCCACATCCTGGATCGCATGAGAAGAAAAAACAGGGAACTTCACGGCAACTCCATGATGATTTTGAACTGCCGGATTTAGATCTTTTAAGGACGCTCCCGCCAGCAGACGTGTAGCGAGCGGAATCATCGGAACGCCCATTACTTTGCTGACGACAGGAACCGTGCGGCTCGCTCTCGGATTCACTTCAAGAACGAGTATGTTTCCATTGTCGATCACAAATTGAATGTTCATGATGCCTTTAAATGAAAGTTTTCGGGCAATTTTTTGTGCCGCATCTTTCATGCCCTGCTGCAGCCCGCTCGTGATGGACGGTCCGGGAAGAATGGCAAAGCTGTCCCCTGAATGGACACCTGCCCGTTCAATATGCTCGGTATATGTCGGGATAAAAACATCCTCGCCGTCGGAAATCAAATCAATTTCGACTTCCTTTCCAGACACATACTGATCAATCAAAATCGGGTATGGCATGCTGTCCTCATCATTCAGCAGCTGAGAAAGCTGGGCTTGCGAGTCAACAATGATCATGCCCATTCCGCCGATAACATAAGATGGGCGGATTAACACCGGATAGCCGATCTCACTCGCTTTTGAAGCGGCTTCTTCTTTTGTATAGGCAATTTCTCCTTTTGCGTGCTTCAATCCCAGCTCATCAAGAAGCTGATAGAATTGATCCCGATCCTCTAACACGTCGAGCGTTTGAAATGATGTGCCAAGAAGAGTAATGCCGGCTTTTTCGAGCGCTTCAGCAGCATTGATTGCAGTTTGGCCGCCGAATTGCACAATTGCAAAATCAATATTTTCCTGCTCCGCCACGTTTACAATATGCTCCGTTGTCATCGGTTCAAAATACAGGCGGTCCGCAATTTCATAATCGGTGCTGACCGTTTCCGGGTTATTGTTAATCATGATGGTTTCGAACCCAAGCTCTTGCAGTGTCAGCACACCGTGAACAGCACTGTAATCAAATTCAACGCCTTGGCCGATCCGAATCGGGCCTGATCCGATAATGAGCGCGCGTTTTTTCTCTTTGCGGCTGATGTCTCCATCGGTCTCTCCGAAATATGTGGAGTAAAAATAGTTTGTTTTCGCATCAAACTCTGCTGCGCATGTATCTACGATTTTAAAGGAAGGCGTAATGCCCATCTCCTTGCGAAGCGCGCGCACCTCTTCTTCTGTTTTGCTGATCAGCGAGGCAATCGTTGCGTCTGAGAATCCCTTTTCCTTTGCTTTCTTCAATAATTCAAAAGTGAGATCGCTCCCTGCTTCCATCAGGCGGTTTTCCAATTTGATGATGTTGTCAAAGGTATGAAGGAAAAACGGATCAATTTTTGTTTTTTCATGGATGTCATCAATCGAGACGCTGCGGCTCAACAGCTCCATGACAACGAAAAATCTGCGGTCATCCGGAGTGATTGCCAAATTCCATAGCGTATCAATTGACAACCCGCTGAGCTCTGGAAGGTGTGTCCCGATATTTTTTAATTCAAGCGACGCGGCTGCCTTTTGTATCGCCGCTTCTAAATTCCGTTCAATCGCCATCACTTCACCGGTGGCTTTCATTTTTGTGCCAAGCTTGCGGTCTGCGTTTTTGAATTTATCAAACGGCCAGCGCGGAAATTTGATGATCACATAGTCCAGTGCCGGTTCAAAGCTTGCGTAAGTCGAGCCTGTGAGCGGATTTTTCAGCTCGTCAAGGGTGTATCCGACTGCCAGTTTCGCGGCCATCTTCGCAATCGGATAACCGGTCGCTTTAGACGCGAGAGCCGATGACCGGCTTACACGCGGATTCACTTCAATGACGTAATATTGCTTGCTGAATGGATCAAGCGCGAATTGAATGTTGCAGCCGCCTACAACATCAAGTGCTGAGATGATCGTCAGACTTGCTGTCCGCAGCATTTGATAGTCTTCGTCTGTCAATGTTTGTGACGGCGCCACAACGATAGAGTCACCTGTATGCACGCCGACCGGATCGATATTTTCCATATTGCAGACGGTAATGCATGTGTTATTGCTGTCACGCATGACTTCATATTCAATTTCTTTAAAGCCGGCAATGCTTTTTTCGACAAGGCATTGATTGATCGGGCTTGCTAATAGCGCCTGTTTAATCATAGCTGTAAAGGCTTCTTTATCAGGGGCGATTCCTCCGCCCTTTCCGCCTAATGTGTAAGCCGGTCTGATAATAACAGGAAAACCGATGGATTCCGCAAAATGGAGGGCATCGGCCTCGTTATCAACAATTTCACTCTCCGGCACGGGCTGTTTTAATTCATTCATTAATGAACGGAATTTTTCCCGGTCCTCTCCTTTTTGTATCGTTTCAACGGATGTGCCGAGGAGTTTGACGCCGTGCTCTTTTAAAACACCCGTTTCTTCAAGCTCCACCGCTAAATTCAACGCGGTCTGACCGCCTAAATTGGCAAGAAGCCCATCAGGCCGTTCTTTCTTAATGATGGCTGTCAGGCTTTCTGCTGTCAGAGGCTCAAAATAAATTTCATCAGCGAAGGCTTCATCAGTCATAATTGTCGCCGGATTGCTGTTGACGAGAATGACCCGGTAGCCCTCCTCCTTCAGCGCGATGCACCCTTGAGTGCCTGAATAATCAAATTCTGCCGCCTGCCCGATGATGATCGGGCCTGAGCCGATTACTAATATGCTTGAAATACTGGTGTCTTTAGGCATGCGCGATTTCTCTCCTTGCTGGTATCACATTCTTTAGATAATCATCAAAAATCCATTCGCTTTCCGCAGGTCCGGGATGGGCTTCCGGGTGGAATTGAACACTCATGACAGGCAGTTTTTTATGGGCAAGCCCTTCAACTGACGTATCATTGACATGATGAAACCTGATCGTGAGCTCTTCTTCATTAATCGACTGTTCATCAACCACATAGCTGTGGTTTTGGCTTGTCATAAAGACCCGTTTCGTCTCACGGTCGATGACCGGATGATTAGCTCCCCTGTGCCCGAATGGCAGCTTAAAAGTATTCCCTCCAAACGCGAGCGCGATCAGCTGATGTCCGAGACAAATGCCGAGAGTCGGAAAGCGGCTGATGATGCTTTTGATCTTTCCTAAATATGGCTGGATTGCTTTCGGATCTCCAGGTCCGTTCGATAGCACAATGCCATCGGGTTTGATGTTGTATACGGCCTCCATTTGCTGGTATGGCACCACAGTAACCTTGCAGCCTCGTTTGACAAGTGATGATGCGATTGACTTTTTATAGCCAAAATCAATGAGAGCGATATGTTTATTCCCGTCGCCAAATGTGCTGATTTCCTGGGCGGAAGCCTGCTCTGCCACATTCTCTGGTTGAAGGGCAATCTCAGCTCCTTCTTTAGAGGCTGTGACTGTCGCACCCATCGTCCCGTTTGCCCGGATTTTCTTCACGACAGCCCTCGTATCAACATGGGTTAACAGCGGAATGTTCCATTTCTGTAAATACTCCTTGAGGCTGTATACCGCTTCATAATGAGAAAAGTGATCACACGCCTCATAGACAACCGCGGCTTTTACTTGCGGTTTCTTGCTTTCAAAATCCTTTTCATTTATGCCGTAATTGCCAATCAGCGGGTAGGTAAATACAATAATCTGTCCCTTATATGATGGATCTGTCAGCACTTCCTGATAGCCTGTCATTCCTGTGAAAAAAACAGCTTCTCCCGTACAGTTTTCATGACCGTCCAGCTCGCCGCTGAACGATGTCCCATCTTCTAACACTAAATAACCTTCCATCTAACAGCCCACCTCTTGATGAATAATTAATTATAAAAATGAATTTTTATGCCTTTATATCGAAAAAAAATCACTGGTTTACAGCGGAATGATGAGCGATTGCCTGTTTCAGCTTGCTGACGGCTTCTGCTATTTCATCCTTAGTCACGGTGAGCGGCGGCAGCAGCCGAATCACGTTCGGGCCGGCCGGCAATACAAGCAAGCCTAATGTCTGCAATTCAGCAATAATGTCAGCAACCGGGCCATCACACTCAATTCCAAGCATTAATCCTTTACCTCGGATTTGTTTAACAAAAGGGCTCTTTAGCTCCGCCTCAAGCTGTTCTTTTAAAAACGCCCCTTTGTCAGCAGCCTCTTGCAAAAAGTCAGGCTGGAATACAATTTGCAATGTGGCATTCACAGCAGCCATCGCCAGCATGTTTCCTCCGAAAGTCGTTCCGTGAGAACCAGGGGTAAACGCTTCTCCAAGCTGTTTCTTTCCGATGACAGCGCCGACCGGAAAGCCGTTTCCCAATCCTTTGGCGACTGTGATGATATCCGGTGAGAGTCCGAAGTGCTCATATGCGAAGCCTTTTCCCGTCCGTCCGATGCCGGTCTGGATTTCATCAATGATGAGAAGGGCTTGCTTTTCCTTGCAAAACGACTGTACGGCTGATAAAAATTCAGCGCTCGCCGGATTGACTCCTCCTTCTCCCTGCACTGTTTCAAGCATCACCGCGGCAATATCGCCTTCCTCCCCAAGAGCTTTAAAAGCAGAAGGATCATTGTATGGCAGGTAGTGAAAGCCTTCAAGCATCGGGCCGAAGCCTGTTTTGATTTTATCCTGTCCGGTCGCAGCCATCCCTGCATACGTGCGGCCATGGAACGACTGAAGAAAAGTGATGATTTTTGTTTTTCCAGTTGCTTTTCTGGCAAGCTTTATCGCACCTTCATTCGCCTCCGCGCCGCTGTTGCAGAAAAAGACAAGATCTCCCGCACTATGCGCTGCCAGCTTCTGCGCCGCTTGCTCTTGGAGACTGTTTTGAAACAGGTTGGATACGTGCCATACGCTGTCAAGCTGTTTTTTGACTGCCTCTGTCACCGCTTCATGGCAGTGTCCTAGATTTGATACCGCAATCCCCTGAATGAAATCGAGGTACGTTTTGCCGTTTTGATCCTCAACGTACGTTCCCTTTGCTTTTTTGATGTCAATATCCCAACGGCCGTAGGTTTGAAACAAGCTGCTCATGAAACAGCCTCCTTTGCTTTGACGATTTTTGTCCCTTGAAAGGTTTGTTCTGCGAAGAATGATCCTTTTCCGTTTACGATCATGACTTCAGACACCTGATCTGATAAAGCTGACAAGGCTGAATTGACCTTCGGGATCATCCCTCCTGTGATCACTTCCTGCTTGATCAGCATCTGAATCTCCTTAGGGGTCAGGACGTCCAGACGCTGCTTTTCCTTCATGATTCCATCGACATCCGTAACGAACATCAGCTTATCGGCTTCAAGCGCTCCGGCGACTGCTGAAGCAGCCAGATCAGCATTTACATTCAGCGTTTTGCAGTCGCTTGTCATAGACAGCGGCGCAATAACGGGGATGATGCCATTTTCCATCAGCGCGTTCACCATGGACGCATCGACTTTTTTGATTTCTCCCACTTCTCCGTATGTTTCCGGATCTAGATAATCAGCCTCCAAAAGACCGCCATCCTTACCAGAAATGCCTGCGGCTCGCAGTCCGTGTTTGGCAAGCTCAGCAACGAAAAATTTATTGACAGAACCGGATAAAACCATTTCCGCCACTTCCAGCACCGGCTTCGTTGTTTTCCTCTGTCCGCCCGAAAACTCTGTCTTGATATTTAACCGTTTCAGCATATTCGTGATTTCCGGTCCCCCGCCATGTACGATCGCCAGCTTCCAGCCTGACGCCATCAGCTCTTTCAGATTTTGAAAAAATTCCTCCGACAGCTCACGGATGACGCTTCCCCCGCATTTAAAAACGATTGTTTTCTTCATTTCGCTCCCCTTTATTACGTGCGATAGCTCGCGTTAATTTTGATATAGTCATAGGTCAGGTCACAGCCCCACGCTCTCCCGTTTCCGTCCCCTTCATCCATCTTGATGACAATGGTGATTTCATCTCCTTCAAGGTATTCCTTGGCGAGAGATTCAGAGAATGGCTGAGGTTCGTTATTCTTAAACAGGCATTGGCCGCCAAGATAAACCTCTACTTCTTCTGCCGTCACCTGTGCTGCGGAGTGTCCGATGGCTCCGATGATCCGCCCCCAGTTGGCATCTGTTCCGTATACTGCCGTTTTTACAAGATTTGATCCGACAATCTTTTTGGCAATGACGTTTGCATCAAGATTATTTTTCGCTCCCTGTACTTGGGCTTCAATTAGTTTTGTCGCGCCTTCTCCGTCTCTGGCAATCTCTTTAGCCAGATCCTCACAAGTGAGCATGAGCGCTTTTTTAAAGACCGGCCAGTCTGGATGGTCTTCTGTCAGGCACTCGTTTTCGGCGCAGCCATTCGCCATAACTAATACCATGTCGTTCGTGGATGTTTCTCCGTCAACTGTGATTTGGTTAAATGAAACGTCAGTGATTTCCCGAAGCGCCTTTTGCAGCGCTTTTTCTTCAATTGCCGCGTCAGTTGTCACAAATCCCAGCATCGTGGCCATGTTCGGGTGTATCATCCCCGAGCCTTTGGCCGCTCCGCCGATCGTGACTGCTTTGCCGCCGATTGCCAGTTCATAGCACGTCTGCTTGATCACCGTATCAGTTGTTAAAATCGCTTCCTCAAAATCGCCTGATCCCGCAGGTGTTTCTTTCAGCAGCTCGATCCCCGCGTGGATTTTTTCCATGTCTAAATGCTCGCCGATGACACCCGTTGATGAAACAGCGACAAGCTCCGGCTCAATGCCAAGCTGTGAAGCAAAGCTCTCCCGCATTGTGTATGCGTCCTTTAAGCCCTGTTCTCCCGTGCAGGCGTTGGCAATGGCGCTGTTGACGATGACGGCTTTCAGTGTCGGCCCGTGCTTTAAGCTGTCTTGTGTCACTTTGATCGGAGCAGCCTGAAAGTGGCTTTGGGTATAAACCGCTGCACTCACGGCCGGTGTCTCGCTGATAATGACGCCGAGGTCTTTTTTCGAGTAACGCAGCCCGCAATGCACACCCTTTGCCTGAAACCCTTTTGGCGAGGATACATCACCTGTTACTTTTACAATTTGATCTTCACTTAACTGAATCATGGTTCGATTCTCTCCCGTTCTATGGATAAATTGGCGTGATGGTGAGTCCAGTTTCTTCATTCCAGCCATTCATCAAATTAAAGTTTTGCACTGCCTGACCGGCGGCACCCTTCATTAAATTATCGATTACCGAGACGATCGTGACTCTGTTCGTTCTCTCATCGAGGGTCACGGCGATATCACAGAAATTGCTGCCGTACACTTCTTTCGTTTGCGGGTACTGACCTTTTGGCCTCACTCTCACAAAATATGAATCTTGGTAAAATTCCGAATATAAATCATGCAGGTCATCTGCGGATAGATCACAGGTTAATCTGGTATACATCGTCGCCATGATGCCCCTTGTCATCGGAACCAAGTGAGCCGAAAATGTAATGGGCCCGAGACCTGGCTGCCATTCATTCAGCGCCTGCTCAATTTCCGGCGTATGCTGATGTTCATTGACTTTATAAATTTTAAAATTGTCGTTCAGCTCAGAAAAATGGGTTCCCATGGATGCTTTTCTTCCCGCTCCGGAAACACCCGTCTTCGCGTCAACGATAACAAAAGATTCATCGAGCAGTTTCTTTTGAGCCAATGGCGCGAGGCCAAGCAAAACAGCTGTTGGAAAACAGCCTGGATTGGCAATGAGTTTCGCCTGTTGAATTTGCTGTTGATTCAGTTCTGCCAGACCGTATACCGCCTCTTGAATCACCGCCTTCGGTGCCGCTGTCCGTTTATACCATTTTTCATATTCAGCCGGTTCTTGTAACCTCAGATCACCTGACAGATCAATGACCGGAATTCCCGCATCTGCCAGCTTTGGAGTCAATTCACTTGAGACTCCGGGCGGCGCAGCGAGAAACATGATATCTATTTCGTGTTTGATCGTATTCATATCAATCGGCTTCAGCTTCTGATCCGCTAAGCCGGTAAGATGAGGATAACCCTCGCTATAGACATTCCCTTCTCCGCTGGATGAATAAAGTATGCATTCCTCTGCATGAGGATGATGCGAAAGAATCCTGACAAGTTCGGTGCCTCCATATCCTGTAGCACCTACAATTCCTATTTTCAAAACAAGTTCACCCTCTTGGTCTTTGTGAAATTATTTAACATTATAACATGAATAAAAATTAATTCAATCGTATATTTAATATTTTTATTCATTTATAAATTTTCTGTTCAATGGAAATTCCGCTCAAAAAAATCAGCACGACTCCAGCACAAAAACGTTGATGTGTCGCCGCTTTTCAGCCGCATAAAAAAAAACAGGCTGACCGCGTCAGCCTGTTTTCATCATCATCAACCCACTCAAAAAATATAGAATAGAGCTTGCATAAAAAATCATTTGCACTGTAAAAAAGTCAGCGAGAAAACCCCCGAGCATAATGGCTGCTGCTGAAAAGACAGCTGTCCAAAAATGATAATTCCCAATCTTCTTTCCACGCTCTCCGCTGTCTGTAAAATTAGCGATCAGCACTTTTTCTCCATGCTTTTGCATCGCTCCAAAGAGCCCTAACAGCACTTGGACGATATACACTTGAACGACGCTTCCGATATGCGGGACATATAAAAGCAGAACTGCCATCCCCCACGAGTTCAGAAGCAGAAAATAACGGCTGTCAAACCTTTCAGACAGCCGTCCGAGGAGCGGGTAAATGAGCGCTCCGCTCAACCCGAACAATCCGTAGGAAAAACCGAACTGTGTGTAGCTTGAGCCGATATTTTTCACAAACAGAATATAAAACGGAAAGATTAAACTGCTTGCGAAAAACACGCTGCTTTGTGATAATGTCAGCCATTTTAATTTGTTTTTCCCCATTATTTATACCTCTGATAAAAGTAATTCATAAAGCGCTCATCCGGGTCATAGGTTCGTTTTTTCTGAAAAAACGCTTCACTTTTCGGATATGCCTGCCTCATTTGCGCTTTTGTCTGGTAGGTCATATAAGGCAGATAATAGCTGCCGCCGTGCTTGATGGCAACGTCTGTCATGCGCCTGATGATTCGGGCAGTATCTGCCTGGTCTTCTTTTGAAAAGCCCTCGTTTATTAATAGCACGAGCGAAAACATATCGTCCTTCGCATAGGAAAGGTCGGCCTTTTCATTTTTCTGCACGTAGCGGATCGTAATGTTCAGCAGGTTCAGATCTTCGTCCGACAGCGTTTGTCTCAGGTCATCAATATAGGACCCATACTCCTTTACGGGCACAAAGTATTCTTGCAAAACATCTGTGTTGTCATTGTTTTCATACTCAAGAAACTTAGATTCGGACCGCATGACGTTATTGCGTGAAATCTCTGTGCCGTTTTGGCTCAGGAAATAGGATTGCTGTGTGTCCCACAGCCAATTCCTGCCCCATTCATACCGTCTTGACAAACCGAGTGCAAACTTTGTGGCTCCCGTATACTCATCTTCTTTGAGATCGCTGTATGATGGCAGCTGATCCTGGTGATCAGCCAATACGTAATTTGTGACATACATGTCTTTCAGAAATCCTTTTTTCGCTGTTGAAATTCGCGCCAGATGCATTCGGACATCTGGATTTCCTTTTACATGCTTTGAAAAATAGTCTGCGTATTTGCTGTAATTCATTTTTTCTGTCTTCATGACATACAGCTCATCATCTGTCAGTTCAAGCGTTACATCAAGAATCACGCCAAAAAGGCCGTACCCTCCGATGGCCGCCGTAAACAAATCATCTTTTGGAGTGACAGTGATAATCGTCCCGTCAGCTTTTAAAAGCCGGAATGATTTAACTGTATCAATCAGCGAGCCGTAGCGAATATCACGCCCGTGTGCATTTGCGCTGAGAGATCCGCCGATTGTAAAAATGTTTTGTGACTGCATGACTTTTACCGCGAGTCCGTATGGATTCACGTATTTCTGGATATCATTCCACGTTGCACCGCTTTGCACCCTGATGGTTTTCATCTCTTGATCGAGTGACAGGATTTTGTTGTAGCCCGTCATGTCGAGAACGATGCCGTCCTCATAATATGTATGGCCGCCCATGGAGTGCTGGGCCCCAGCGATTGAAATTTTTATGTTTTTTCGATTTGCCTCTTTGACTGTGTCAATGAGCGTTTCCTCTTCCTGCCCTTTCACTGTCTGCTTTATTTTTACAGGCATCAGGCGGCTGACATCCGTCATCTCGCTTGTGTCTGTTTTTTGCTCTGGGTTCACAGAGTACGCAAACAGGGCCGCATACGCGCCAGTACAAAGCGCGAATGCAAGCAATTTCTTTTTCATAGTGCTCTCCCTGCTGTTTTTTATGACCATTATACCATGACTGCGTCCTCATTTTTCCAAATTATCTTCTAGCCCGTTTTTCGGCACGGCGGTCGGCGACGATAAAGCAGGCGTGAATCGCGCCCGGCAGCCAAAAGATACAGGTCAATATGAGATTCAGCAAGGCCTGAAACGGTTTTCCCGAAAACAAAACAGCAAGCGGCGGGCATAAAACTGCCAGCAGGTACATCATTTCCTTTCACTCCTTTCAGCTGTAAAAAAGGACAGCCTCATATGTCAGGCTGTCCTCTTTTGTTTTATTGAATGCCAAGCGCAATTTTTGCGTATCTGGACATTTTATCTCTTGTCCATGGCGGATTCCACACAATGTGAACCTCCGTCTCTTTTACTTCCGGAATGTCCGCTAACGCTTTTTTCACTTCATCAACGATAATCGGCGCTAAAGGGCAGCCCATTGATGTCAGTGTCATCGTCACGTGCGTTAAGCCGTCTTCATCCATATCAACGTCATATACCAAGCCAAGATTCACGATATCAACGCCAAGCTCAGGATCGACAACCTGTTCCAAGGCGCCCATGATGTTTTCTTTTAATGCTTCTTCCACGTTCCCTCACTCCTTTTTTCTACAGTATAACGTAAATTCAGCTCTTGTTAATAACTTAGTGCTTTATAAGTACGTTTCAAACCATTCAATCGTTTTTAACACAGCTGCCCGCGGGACTTTATGGTCAGCGTTTTCATCTCCGATAAATTGCAGGCGTTCCGGCTGCTCGCTGTAATGGGATTTGATCGTGTCATAAAATGTCCGGGTCGGCGCGTAAGGCACGACCTTATCTTTTGCACCGTGCCAAAATAAAAGCGGGCGCTGTTGCAGTTTCTCCGGCTGAAGGCTGAGATCCCGCAATTCGAGACGTTTCATCAGCTGATGTACCTTCTCTTCCGGCACATCGATTTCAATGCCCTGAGATTGAATATGGTCAATCTGCTGCTGAAACAGCTCCACGTAATTGGGGCTTCCCATCAGGCTGACGCCGGCTTTTATCCAATCATATGCAGTCAAAGCGCCAAGCGTTGTGATGCCGCCCATTGACGTGCCTGCGAGACCGATGCGGCCGCCGTCTATCAGGCCCTCTTTTTCAAAATGGTTTTTAAGTACGCCGATCTCTTCAATCTCGTTAAGGACGATATCCCAAAAATGCCCCGCCAGCTCTTCGACAGCCATTTCTTCTCCCCGTTCCCCATGGTGCAAAGCCTCCGGCAGAACGGCTCTAAAACCCTTCTCCGCAAGCAGATAAGCAATATGAAGGTTGTGTTCCTTCGCGCTTGTAAAACCATGTATAAAGATCACGAGAGGAACAGCGCGGTGCCTGTTCTCTTCCTTTACAATATGTAAAAACGGAATACCGGAAACGGTTTGGTTCTCAATTTGTATCACAATGTGCCCCTCCTTAGGATAACCATAATCATAAGTGTAACATGTAGACAATAAAGATGGTAAAAAGCTACACTGTAAGTAAGGCAAAACAAGCAAAATCTAAGGTTAAAGGAGCTTTTCATGGAGACAAAACCCTATTTAATCGCATTAGATTTAGATGGAACATTATTAAAGGATGATAAAACCATATCTGAAAACACCCTTCAGACGATACAGCGCCTAAAAGATGACGGGCATTATGTCTGCATCTCAACAGGCCGTCCGTATCGTTCAAGTTCCATGTACTACCAGCAGATGGAGCTGACAACGCCAATTGTCAATTTTAACGGAGCATTTGTCCATCATCCGCAAGACGACAGCTGGGGACGGTATCATACGTCGTTGCCGCTTGATGTTGTCAAACAGCTCGTGGATATCAGCGAGAGCTACAACGTACATAACGTGCTTGCTGAAGTGATTGACGACGTATACTTTCATTACCATGATGAGCACCTGATTGATGCCTTTAACATGAACACAACAAATGTAACGGTCGGAGACTTGCGGGAAAATCTCGGTGAAGATGTGACGTCCGTACTCATACATGCAAAGGAAGAGGATGTGCCGGCAATACGCTCATATTTATCGGATGTGCATGCCGAGGTGATCGACCATAGAAGATGGGCCGCTCCGTGGCATGTCATTGAAATTATCAAAAGCGGCATGAATAAAGCGGTCGGCCTGCAGAAAATCAGCGATTATTACGGCGTGCCTAGGGAGCGGATCATTGCTTTTGGAGATGAGGATAACGATTTGGAAATGCTTGAATTTGCAGGCTGCGGCGTTGCAATGGGAAATGGAATTGACGCGGTCAAGCAGATTGCCAACCGAACTACGGCCACAAATGAAGAGGACGGCGTGGCAAGGTTTTTGAAAGAATATTTCTCACTTTAAAGAAGGTCCGTATTAATTTTTCCCACTCATAAACCTTACTTTACCCCACCATACTATTGAAGACGACTCATCTCGTCAAAGTATGGAAGGGGGCAGTCTCAAAATGGGTAAACGAAGCAAATCCAGAAGGTTTATTCAGCAGGGTAAAGACTCCATCGGGCTACACGCCGCAAGATTTCCATATCGGTCTACTTTAGAAGAAGCTCACCAGCATGCCGCGGCACGAGACTCGGCTGAAAGGCAGTATGAATATTAAATGAGAAATGAACTGTTTCAGCAGGCAAAATCATTTGTTCAACAGGCGGTCATGGTGACAAACGGCCTTGAGGAAGGCGATCAGGAGCAAGCGATTCTGAGAGCCAAAAATGCTGTATCTTCTGCGTATGCCAATTCGACAGATGCGGAACGTCAACAGCTGCATCAATTTCAAAATCAGCTGGACAAACTGCAATAAAAAAAGGCTATGGCGACTCGCCATAGCCTCTTATTTGACTTCAAACTGCTGAACAGCCTGAACCTGCTTGAGATTTTCCGCCCTGCCCTTAAATGTCACCTTTACCTCATAGGTTCCGGGCTCAGGGACTTCCTTCCACACATCAGAGAAATCATATGTTTCTCCAGATTCAAGCGTCAGGTTTTGAAAAGCCTGCGTAAACATTTTGTCTTTCGAATAACGGTATCTTTCTTTGTGCTCAGAATCATACACGACAAGTTCAAATTTTTGCCCTGTGCTGAATTGAAACTCAATAGCACGTTCACTTTGGTTCTTCAGCGACATGTTAAACTTGATTTGTTCAGGCTCCTGAATTGCGTCAATAGATAAAACAACCTCTTGATTCTCCATTTCGCCTGATACCTCCTTATCGGGTTCTGTCTGCTCATCTTTCCCGCAGCCTATCAAAAGCAGCACGGGGAGGAGCATCACAAGCAGCCGTTTCACGACTTCCACCTGCTTTCGTCAGTCTTTTCTAAAGAAACCAAAAATCCCTGTCGTTTGAACGATGTTCGTAAATGCTTTCGGATCAACTTCTTTGACGATCTTTTCTAAATCGTACAGTTCATACCTCGTGATGACGATAATCATCATTTCTTTCTGTTCGTTCGTAAAAGCTCCTTTTGCCGGAACAGTTGTGATGCCGCGCACCATTTTTCCGTAAATGGCTTCCTTGATTTCGTCCGCTTTTTTCGTCACGATCATTGCCGTAAGCTTCATGTGGCGAGTGTGAATGGCGTCGATCACCCTCGTTGTCACATATAGTGTAACCAGGGTATATAATGCTTTCTCCCAACCTTGCAATAATCCTGCCGTCAAGATGATAATCCCGTTCAGAATGAAGAAATACGTGCCGACGGGTTTATCCTTCCACTTTGCAAGTACCATGGCGACGATATCAAGCCCGCCTGTCGAAGCTCCGTATTTTAATGTTAAGCCGATACCGACTGCGGAAATGACGCCGCCGAACACCGCGTTCAGCAAAATGTCATGTGATAAGCTTGTTTCCGGCAAGATCCCCATAAACAGAGTAGTGAGTGCGACACTTAAAATGCTGTAAACCGTAAACGATTTGCCGACCTTCAGCCAACCTAAAATACCGACCGGGATGTTTAAGAGGAACAAGAGCGTTCCCGTCGATATGTAAAAGGGGGCATATTGATCAACGACGCTTGATAAAAGCTGGGCAACACCTGTAAATCCGCTGGCATATACATCTGCCGGAATCAAAAATAAGTTCAGCCCGGCAGCATTGAGTAAAGCGCCGATGATGACGATGAGTAATTTTTTTGTTTGATCTAGTACCATGGCATGTTCCTCCGCTCTTTCTTCTTTATTATGTTTTCCCTTAAAACAAATATTTGAACACGATTTTGGCAAATTAATATGATATAGTTGGCTTAACTCTCATGATAACGAGCGATAACGGAAAGAAGGGAAGCAATATGACAGTTCATCTCATCGCTGACAGCGCTACTGATTTGCCTCGTTCTTATTTTGAAGAAAAAGGCATTGGCTTTATTCCGCTCAGGGTTTCTCTCGGCGATAAAGAATTCGAAGATGCAGTCACAATTCATGCGGATCAAATATTTGAAGCGATGCAAAATGGAGAAACGCCTAAGACGTCCCAAGCCTCACCGCAAACGATTAAAAATGTGTTTTTGCAATATGCCGAAACAGGTGATCCCGCTCTTTACATTGCCTTTTCCTCAGGTCTCTCCGGCACGTATCAGACAGCTGTAATGATCGCCAATGAAGTGAAGGAGGAATTCCCCGATTTCGATTTGCGGGTCATTGATTCCAAATGCGCTTCATTAGGATACGGTCTGGCTGTCCGGCATGCTGCCGATCTCTGTATCAACGGGAATACAATACAAGAAATTGAAACGTCTGTAAAGAACTTTTGCAGCCAGCTTGAACACATTTTTACCGTTGATGATTTAACATATCTCGCGAGGGGCGGCCGGATATCCAAAACGTCCGCTTTTGTCGGCGGCCTGTTGAATATTAAACCGTTGCTTCAGATGGAGGACGGCAAGCTTGTGCCACTGGAAAAAATCCGCGGACAGAAGAAACTTTTCAAACGGATCATCGAGCTTATGAAAGAGCGCGGGGATGATTGGAGCAATCAAACCGTCGGGATCAGCTACGCCGCGAACAAAGAAAAAGCCACGGACATGAAACACCTGATTGAGGAAGCGTTCAAGCCGAAAGAAATCATTATGCATCCAATCAGTTCAGCAATCGGCTCGCATGCCGGTCCAGGTACACTGGCGATATTCTTTTTAAGAAAATGAGCAAACAAAAACAGTCAGGACACAGAGTCTGACTGTTTTTGTTTGCTCATAGAATTCCGACAGCCTCATACGCCTTTTCGACTGAAGCTGATTGCTTCGAGCCTTCACCGTATAAATCATTGGCAGCTTCAATCGCCGCTTGCTTCATCATGCTGAAATCTGTAGATGCCGTTACATAATATGTTAAAGCCCGATAGTAAATTTGTTCACTTGCTTCACGCCCAATCCCTTCAACCTGTACACCGTGGTGCACGCCTCCTTCTGCAAGAAGATAAGCTGCTTTATTGTGAATGGACGAATTGATATGGACTCCGCCATAATCCTCTGTTCCTTTGTAGCGGTTCGAGTAATGATCTGGATTTCCCTGCTTAGATGGGTCCTCCAATGACCGCAATGAATCTCCTGCAATACCAGGAGTATAGACATCTTCGCCGATCTCCCAATCATCACGGTCAGCCATCGCGCCCATAATGTCAGAAATGGACTCATTTAATGCACCGGGTTCTCCTTGATATAAAAGACCGGCGGAATACTGTGTGACTGCGTGTGTGATTTCATGCGCGACAATGTCGAGCGATCCAGACAGCGGCTTAAATTTCGAACCATCTCCATCCCCGTATACCATCTGGACACCGTTCCACGCAGCATTGTTCCATTGTTTGCCGACATGCACGGTAGACGTAATTCTTGCTCCGTTTCGATCAAAAGAATCACGGCCAAATGTCTTGCTGTAATAATCGTAAACGGCTTGCGCATTTGCGTGTGCGTCTACAGCCGCAGGTTCATTAAATACGGACGTGCCGCTGGCTATTTCTTTGCCCGTATACCCGATCAGTTGAGACAAAAGCGTAAACAAGGTTTCGTTCAGGTTCTTCGCGTCAAACGTATTGATCCCTTTTCCCCTTGTTTCGTCAGCCAAATAAAAGCGCCCATTTTGCTCTGTGACCTCAAAGCTTTTTTCATCACCTGATACGCCGATTCCTGTACCTGCCGCTTCATGAATGGCATTAAAGGACTCAATGACCTTTCCGTTTTTGGCATCGATGAAATAATGCCAATAGCCAGGATCAGGTTCAGATGTCGAGAGTCTCACAAGGTAGGCGAGATCATATTCACCGTCGTATGGATAGATATATAATTCGCCTTTTGGTTCCCCATCAAGATATTCGATTTTTCCAATGGAAGCCTCGAGCTCACGCCTTGCTGTATGTATTGCTTTTTTCTCAGAAATAGACGGTGTGATGGAGACGTCCTTGATTTGCGGATGCACCTTTCCAAAGAAACTTTTCACTTGTTTGTTTTCCTTCATCGCGACCGCTTGTTCAAAGCCGTAAATCGGAATTCCTTTGTAAACCTCCGTTAATTTAAAAAACGTTTGTTTTGTCTTTGGATCCTTTATGGTTTTCGAAATGCGAAAATGGCTGTTCGCATTCCCTTTGAGCTTAAACTGCGTTTGATGCTTGTCAAGATAGGAAAATAGCGATTCTTTCTGGGTTGTGTTTTGTACCGGCTTCTGCGATGACTTTTCGATGATGTATGAAGGGGTTTGATACGTATGGTCGTATTTGATGCTTTGATCAGCTGAGGCATGTGTTACAAAAACCATTTGGGCGGCTGTGCATAAGCCGGCCAGTAATAGAGATGTCTTAGTCAAGTTGCGCAAAACACCACATCCTTCCTATTTTGGAATCTAACATTTTTCTTCATCCTATCAAAAATACAAAAACTTGTATGTGGTGCTTCGTTCTTATTTTCCCAAAAAAGAAGGGCGGAGATATTTCGCTCTGCCCTTCTTTTTCTACTCTACTAATTTTTTATTGACATAAATAATAACCCCTGCTCCATATGCCAGTATAAGCGGAGGTATGAGCTGCTCCTGACCTTGAAATGAGATAAAACTATTCAGCAAAATGAACAAACCGGAATTCAAGAAAAAGTAGCCTGCTATTCTGGCCAGCCGGTCTTTATCCCGTATACGCGCCTCGTTAAACCCAGCCAGCATCCAGGTTTGTTTTTTGATTCCGACAAAATAGGCAACCACAAAGAATAAAAGCGCGATGACAATTAATAGATAATTGATGCTGATTTCCATCTTTCAGCCTCCTACAAGATTACTTGATGTTAAGAAAAAGAAAAAAAGCGGCGCAGCTTACTGCAATCAGCAGCAGGACGACAAGCGCATTGAGGAACGGGCTCAAAAGAAGCAGCACTGCTAAAAACAGCAGATAAACCGCACCGACTCGCGAAATCGTAACAATCTCCTTTTGAGAGCGCATTTTGTTTTTTCTGACACCTGCAAACATCATCATTTTTTTCCGCTTCCATACATATCCGGCGAGCACCATTAAATAAACAGCCAGCGGCAGATGTCTGAAGTCGGACGGCAGCAGCGGCAGGGCGATAATCGTGACAATGAGAAGGACCGAAAGCCAGCTTTTGCCCAATAAAGACCTCCTCCTTTTCGTCTCTCCCCCATCACCCATCATCAATTCGGCAAGCTCCTTCGGATGAGAAAATTCAGATTCAACAGCTTTCTGCAGTTCCTCTTCACTAAGGCCGGCTTTGATTCTGTCTTGAACGAAAGCGGTGATATGCCCCTTTAATTCGTCGATAGCGTTTTCTCTCTCTACATCAGGCATATTCGCCAGCTCTGCATTTAGTTCCTCCATGTATCGGTCAATGATAAGCTGTCCATTCATAGCAAATCCCCCGATAAAGACAGTAAGGCATGATGGGTTTCCAGGTATTTCTCCAGCCGTTCTTTTAACATTTCTTCTCCTTTTTGCGTCATTTTGTAATACTTTCTTTTCGGGCCGTCCAGTGAATCTTCCCAAAAAAATTCGATCCATCCCTTCTCGGTCATACGTTTCAAAATCGGATAAATCGCTCCCTCTGAAATAGCCAGCGCCGAGGTGGTTTTTAAGGATGACGTCAGCTCATAACCGTACATCGGTTTAGAACGCAGAAGGGATAGGATGGCCAGCTCGAAAATCCCTTTTCGAAATTGAACAATCCAGCGGTCATTAACTTGATTCGTTTTCATGGTTTAAATATATCGAAAAAAACACTATATATCAATCACATATAGCAGTGTAAAATGTCCTGTTTTTTCTTTTAACAAAAATGGAATTTCTCATACTTTTTAACCTTTTTATTACATAAATGTTTTTATATTATGAAAAGTGTAAAAACGATTCTTCAGGTTAAAAGGAGCAGTCGAATGCAGAAATCGATATCATTTTTTGTCATTTTTTCAATCCTTTGGGGTTCTCTATTTCTGTTTTCTATTATTGGCAGCTTAGGGACAACCCCGATTCCGCTGACAAAGGACTCCAAATTTCTCATGTCCAGCATCCTCCCTCAGGGCTGGGGCTTTTTTAGCAAAAATCCGCGTGATACTGCAATCGGCTTATATGAGGCTGAAAATGCCAGCGCTAAGGTCAGATGGCCCAATATGAGGGCTGACAACCTATTCGGCCTGTATCGATATGGGCGGTCACAAGGCGTTGAAATGGGCGTGATCTACAGCCAAGTCAGCAAGGAACAGTGGACAGCATGTAAAGAAAAGGACCTCGGCGCATGCAAAAGCAAAGCCAAAACCGTGCAATTAAAAACACCCGCTCCCCGCCCGCTGCTTTGTGGCAGCTACTATTTGACGAAAGAGGATATTGTTCCTTGGAGCTATTCTAAATACACCCCTTCGTCTTATCAGGTAAAAAGCATAGTCAAGGTTGTGATCTCATGCTCGAAAACATAAAACAGACCATCACCAGATGGGACGAAAGAAACCCGTGGACAAATGTATACGGTCTCGCGAGAAGCATCATTGCGCTATCCAGCCTGCTGACGCTGCTCATCAATCACCCGAGCCTCATTATGAAGCCAGCCAGCGGGATCAGCAGCTATCCAGCTTGTAAAATGAATCTCAGTCTCTTTTGCCTCGGCGAAAATAACTATATGATGTTAAATCTTTTCAGGTGGGTCTGCATTGTCATTCTGGTGCTTGTTGTCATTGGCTGGCGCCCCAGAATCACCGGGGTTCTGCATTGGTATGTCAGTTACAGCCTGCAGTCATCGCTGATCGTCATCGACGGAGGCGAGCAGGCAGCAGCCGTCATGACCTTTTTATTGCTTCCCATCACGCTGACCGATCCGAGAAAATGGCATTGGAGTACGAGACCTATAGAGGGCAAAAGAACACTTGGAAAAATAACAGCTTTTATTTCTTATTTTGTGATCAGAATCCAAGTGGCGGTGCTTTATTTTCACTCTACCGTCGCTAAGCTGTCTCAGCAGGAATGGGTGGACGGAACGGCCGTCTATTATTTCGCCCAGGAAAAAACCATAGGCTTCAACGGCTTTTTTCAGGCGTTAACGAAGCCAATTGTAACAAGTCCGTTCGTGGTGATTCCGACATGGGGAACGCTGCTGGTTCAAATTGTCATCTTCGCGGCGCTGTTTGCGCCGAAGAAGCATTGGAGATTGATTTTGATCATCGCTGTTTTTATGCATGAGATTTTTGCAATCATGCTAGGCCTTATCAGTTTTTCGATTATCATGGCCGGCATTTTGATATTGTATCTCACTCCTATCGATTCCACGATTCAATTTACATATATTCGCAGACTGTTGTGGAATAAAAAACACAAGAAGGGAGAGGTTTCAGTTTGAAGAAGGCGTTTCTAGTATTTTTGTCGGTTGTATTGGTGACGACTGTGTTTTTGGTGAAGCAGCAAGAAAGTGTGGCACAGGCAAAGCAGCTTGAGTATTCAGGTGAGGAAATTTTTAAAGGCTTTGTGTTTGGCCAAGGGGAAGTTGGCAAACAGCTTCCAGAGGTCTTTAATAAAGCGATGACAGACAAACTCAACACAAAACAGGCAAAGGCTTTTGCCAATCAGGTTGTCGCTGATATTAAAAAAGAGGATGCTGACTTTTTTGATAACCTGAAGAAAGCTGTTTACAGCAAAGATGCATTGAAAGTCGATGAACTGCTGAAAAAAGCAGGTCAAATCGTTGAAGAAAAAGTAGAAGCTGCAAAGGAAATCGCCGCTTCTAAGGATGATACATCCAGAGTTCAGGCCGAGCTTGTCAACACTGTTGATACCGCTAACTATTTCTATTATGTTTCCTATGTTGCTGCAGCAGGTGCCCTGATTCTGATCATTCTCGCCATTGATATTACGCCGATTGCGATTTCAGACAATGTGGATCGCGAAATGGCAATCAGAACGCTGGTTGATGAATTAAACTAGACATAAAAAAACGGCTCGCTCCGCAGTCTGCTGCAGGCGAGCCGTTTTCATGCTATTTTTTCTCGTATGTCCATCCATTTTCCTGATACACTTTTCCGTTTTTCATCAAATGGCCCAGCGCGCGTTTAAAGGCGGCTTTGCTCATATTAAAACGTTCTCTGATATCGTCAGGCTGGCTTTTGTCACTGTACGGCATGGCACCGTTTCTCATTCTCATATACGTTAGAATGCACTCAGCATCAACTGACATTGCATCCTGTTTTCTTGGAAGCAGCGACAAGTTGACTGAACCGTCTTCTTTCACTTGAATCACCCGGCCTGTGACTCTTGAACCGAGTCTTGGCTCCTCTTTTCTTTCTGACGGGTGAATAAAACAGCGGATACCGTCATCCGTGATCACGAATGAACCCGATGCGATCAGCCTGTACACCGTACCTGTCAGCTCTTTATTCATCAGATCTTCTGAAGCGTCAGTAAACAGTTCGCTGATGATATCTTCCGGCGCTGGTTTCGCAAACATGCGCCCCCGGTTCGTCACCTTCAGCATACAGTAAAGTTTGTCCCCTTTTTGCGGCCAGACATCTTCGTACGGCGGCAAATGCTCAGTTGCGACTAGTGCGTCCTTCGATAAACCGACATCAACGAAAACGCCCATATCTTCCACTTTATCCACCACTTCAACCCAGCCATATTCATCCGCGCTGATGACCGGAATTTTCATCGTGGCCGCAAGCCTTTCCTGCTGGTCTACGTATATAAAGACTTCTACTTCGTCTCTGTCCTCGATATCCTCAGTCATTTCACTGTTATGTAAGAGAATCGTATCTTCCCCATCGGTTAAAAAGTAACCGAAGTCGGTTTGGTGATCTATACTCAAGGTTAATTGCTGCCCTGGTCTCATGCTATCGTCCTTCCTGTTCCGCTTATTCTCTGCGGATTTTGTTAACATTTTTTCCAACCATCACAAATTGATTCTTTGTTCTGTTGGAAGTTTCTCTTTATTCTACTATAATCAACACATAAGTTAAATGTTATGGAGGTTTTCATATGGCAAAAGAAAGCTCATTTGATATTGTATCCAAGGTGGAATTGCCTGAAGTGCAAAACGCAATCCAAATCGCACTGAAGGAAATCAGTACCCGATACGACTTTAAAGGCAGCAAAAGCGACATTTCTTTAGATAAAGAGGAGCTGGTCCTCGTTTCTGATGACGAATTCAAATTAAGCCAGCTGAAAGATGTGCTGGTCAGCAAATTGATTAAACGAAACGTACCGACAAAAAACATTGATTACGGCAAGGTTGAAAACGCGTCAGGCGGAACGGTACGCCAGCGTGCAAAGCTTGTTCAAGGCATTGACAAGGACAACGCAAAAAAAATCAATACGATCATCAAAAACTCCGGACTGAAAGTAAAGTCTCAGGTGCAGGATGATCAAGTCCGTGTCACCGGAAAAAACAAAGATGACCTGCAGCAGATTATCTCAGCTGTGCGGGGAGCAGATCTGCCAATTGACGTTCAATTTATAAATTTCAGATAAATTTTCTGATTCCTATTGATTATTGTCTTTATTTTCGGTAAATTTGGAGAAAGGGAAAAACGCCAGGTATCTTTTGGCACTTCCTGACACGAAAATTTCATATCCGTTCTTATCAAGAGAAGCAGAGGGACTGGCCCGACGAAGCTTCAGCAACCGGTGTAATGGCGATCAGCCATGACCAAGGTGCTAAATCCAGCAAGCTCGAACAGCTTGGAAGATAAGAAGAGACAAAATCACTGACAAAGTCTTCTTCTTAAGAGGACTTTTTTTATTTCTCTTTTTTCCTTGCTGACGTGAATAAAGGAGGCAGACAATGGGACTTTTAGAAGATTTGCAAAGACAGGTGTTAATCGGTGACGGCGCCATGGGGACGCTCCTCTACTCCTATGGCATTGACAGGTGTTTTGAGGAGCTCAATATTTCAAAGCCGGAGGAAATTCAGCGCATACATAAAGCGTACGTTGAAGCGGGAGCCAACATTATTCAAACGAATACGTACGGGGCCAACTATATTAAATTATCCAGACACGGGCTTGAGGATGACATCAAAAAAATGAATCAGGAAGCCGTAAAGATCGCGCGGGCTTCAGCAGGCGATGCATACGTGCTTGGAACGATGGGCGGCATACGCACATTTAATAAAAACGCGTACAGTCTTGACGAAATTAAGCGCAGCTTCCGCGAGCAGCTGTACCTGCTGCTGCATGAAGAGCCGGATGGCTTGCTGTTAGAAACGTATTATGATTTGGAAGAAGCCCGTGAAGTGCTGAAAATCGCGCGCAAAGAGACTGATCTTCCGATTATGCTCAATGTCTCCATGCACGAGCAAGGCGTATTGCAGGACGGAACGCCGCTTTGTGACGCATTGCGCTCGATTGCGGATCTCGGAGCTGATATTGTCGGCATTAACTGCCGCCTCGGCCCTTATCACATGATTGAAGCGCTCAGCGAAGTGCCGATTTTTGATGACGTATTCTTATCCGTTTATCCGAACAGCAGTCTTCCTTCGCTTGAAGAGGGACGGCTTGTCTATGAAACAGACGACACGTATTTTCAAAACAGCGCGTCAGAATTCCGTAAGCAAGGCGCGCGGATTATCGGCGGCTGCTGCGGCACAACGCCGAATCACATCAGGGCGATGGCGGAAGCAGTTGGCGGGCTGGCTCCGATTACGGAAAAAGAAGTCAAAACCCGGGCGAAAGAATTCATTTCTGTTCATCACGAGCGAACCGAGCCCGGCCTGGATGAGATCGCGTCGAAAAAACGCTCTATTATCGTAGAACTGGACCCGCCGAAAAAGCTAAGCTTTGACAAATTTCTATCGGCGGCGGCTGAATTAAAAGAAGCGGGAATCGATGCCCTGACACTCGCCGACAATTCTTTGGCGACCCCGCGGATCAGCAATGTTGCCTGCGGCGCCCTTGTCAAGCAGCAGCTCGATATGCGTTCCCTTGTCCATATTACGTGCCGTGACCGTAACATTATCGGCTTACAGTCACATTTAATGGGCCTTGATACGTTAGGGCTGAATGACGTGCTTGCTATTACAGGTGACCCTTCTAAAATCGGGGATTTTCCTGGTGCGACGTCTGTATATGATTTAACATCTTTTGATTTAATCAGGCTGATTAAACAATTCAATGAAGGTCTGTCTCTGTCTGGAAAACCGCTCGGCAAGAAAACGAATTTCTCAGTTGCCGCCGCATTTAATCCTAACGTCCGCCATCTGGATAAAGCGGTAAAACGGCTTGAGAAAAAAATAGATTGCGGCGCAGATTATTTTGTTTCTCAGCCTGTCTATTCCGAGCAGCAGCTTGTCGATATCCATAACGAAACAAAACATCTGAAGACGCCGATCTATATCGGCATCATGCCGCTGACAAGCAGCCGGAATGCCGAATTCATCCATAATGAAATTCCCGGCATTAAGCTGTCTGATACGATTCGCGAAAAAATGGCCCATGCCGGTGAAGATAAAGAAAAGCAAAAGGCGGAAGGCCTTGCGATTGCACGCTCCCTGCTGGATACGGCATGCGAGCTGTTTAACGGCATCTACTTGATAACGCCTTTCCTCAGATCTGACTTAACCGCTGAGCTCACTTCATATATTCAGCAAAAAGATGAGCAGCGCCAAAATATCTTTTTGCATTAATCCCTTAAAAGACTGTCTGATCCAATCGGGCGGTCTTTTTCAACGGGATTCGTGTTACGATATAGAAAAACAGTCATGAGGAGGAACATTATGCTCGAAGTCAAAACCATTTCCGCGGAAGATACATATGAAATCCGGCACCGCATTCTGCGCCCCCATCAATCCATTGAACAATGCAAATATGAAGAGGATCATGCAAAAGGCTCCTTTCATCTCGGCGCGTTTTTTGAAGGAAAGCTGATCAGCATCGCTTCTTTTTCCCCGCAAAATCAGCCATTAATAACAGAATCCCCAGCATATCGGCTGAGAGGCATGGCAACGCTTGAAGGATATCGCGATCAAAAAGGCGGGAGCACGCTGATCAAACACGCGGAAGAGAAACTGGCAAAGAACGGCGTTCAGGCAGTCTGGTGCAATGCCAGAAGCCATGTGAAAGGCTACTATTCAAAGCTTGGGTGGGAAGTACTCGGCGAACCGTTTGAGATTCCCGGCATAGGCACTCATATCATCATGTATAAAAAACTCGAAACAAGCAGGTGATCTGTATGAGGGTAATCGATAAGCTGATTAAGCTTCATGAAGAACATATCCCTAGTCTATTGCGGCTTTGCAGGCAAGCCGGGTGGCCGGATTACGGCGAACAAGAGCTAGCACTGCTTGTCCAGCAAGGACGCTTTTACGGCTATCAAAATGTCAGCGGTGATATTATTTCCTGCATCGGCTTGTTTTTGTTTGGCCGGCTTGCTTCTATCGGCCTCGTGATCGTGGACAAAGAATATCAACGGCTCGGCCTCGGCCGGCGTATGGTAGACGCCTGTATCACCCAAACGGGTGAAAACACCGCCATCAGGCTTTGCGCCACAAAAGAAGGTTTGCCGCTTTATGAAAAAGCAGGTTTTCATACGGCAGGTTCAGTGCGAAAGTACAGCTGTCACAGTTTTCAACCTTATACAAAAAAGCTTGATGCTGAACTGACATCCTTTAGAGAACAAGACTTTCACGACTTAACCGCGGCGGATCTGGAAGCCTTTGGCGGAGATCGATCAAACCTTTTGCAGCAGCTTATTTCTGCTTCATGCGAATGTATCATCGCCAGAAATCATGACGGACAGCTAATTGGCTACGGACTTTCTGTACAGACACCGGCCAATTTGAAATTCGGCCCCATCATCGCTCCATCATCAGATGTTGCAGCACAAATAATTAACAGGCTGGCGGCCGGCAAACACGGGCCGATGCGAATCGATATACCGAGTGAACACACGTCTCTGCATGACAGCCTGATAGAAATGGGATTTCATAAAGATGATGAACCTCCGCTTTTGTTCTATCCAGAAAAAAGCGCCTATTCAAAATGGACACTTATATGCTTTGATTTCACAGGCTCTCGGTTAACCCTCTTTTTTCCCGAACAGGTATCTTCTGTTCGGTTTTTTGCTGTCTGATCACTGAATAAACGAAGCCATCAGGGACATTCTAAGCAGAAGAAAAGGAGTGTGCTCTGAGATGGAATCATCAAAACAAAATAACGGAATGACGATTGTAGCAATCGGTTCAATCCCTTTAATATTAACCCTAGGAAACTCGATGCTTATTCCGATTTTGCCAAAAATGAAATCTGAACTTCATTTATCACAATTTCAAGTCAGTCTCGTGATCACAGTATTTTCCTTGATTGCAGCATTTGCGATTCCGATTGTCGGTTATCTCGCAGACCGATTCTCAAGGAAAGTCATCATTATTCCCTGCTTAATTTTGTATGGTGCCGGCGGTTTGTTAGCCGGGTTTGCGGCAGGTTTTTTTGATCATGCCTTTCCTTGGGTCATGGCAGGACGTGCGCTTCAGGGAATCGGGGCAGCCGGAACCGGCCCAATTGCCATGGCACTGACGGGAGATCTGTTTAAAGGCGCCCAGGAGAGCAAGGTGCTCGGCCTTGTTGAAGCTTCAAACGGCATGGGGAAAGTGCTATCGCCGATCATTGGCTCGCTGATCGCCCTGCTTGTCTGGTATGGCGCGTTTTTTGCCTTCCCTGTGTTTTGTATCATTTCGATCGTGCTGACTTGGATTTTTATTAAAGAAAAGAAAAAGGAAAAAGAACCGCCACCAATCGGAAAATATGCAAAAGGGCTGTTAAGTGTCTTTAAACATGAAGGCAGATGGCTGTTTACCGCTTATTTAGCCGGTGCGACCTGTTTGTTTACTTTATTCGGCATCCTGTTTTATCTCTCAGATGTTCTTGAAAAAACATACGACACCGACGGCGTGAAAAAAGGCTTAATTTTAGCGATCCCGCTTTTGGTTATGTGTGTGACGTCCTATACAACAGGAAGCAAAATCGGGCAAAAGCAATCGTTAATGAAAAAGCTGATCGTACTTGGATTGGCGTTCATGACCGTATCCTACGGGGCACTGTCATTCATTGAAAATCTTGTCCTTTTTATCAGTGTTCTTGTACTGAGCAGTATCGGCTCAGGTCTTGTCCTTCCTTGTGTGAACAGTTTTATTACCGGGGCTGTCGGCAAAGAAAGACGGGGATTTGTCACCTCGCTGTACGGCTCTGTACGTTTCTTAGGGGTAGCGATCGGTCCTCCGATTTTCGGCCGCCTGATGCAATGGTCCAGACCCGGCATGTTTTTAAGCATCTCGGGATTGACTCTCGTTGTCGGGATTCTTGTGATGATGCTCATCCATGTGAAGCAAAACAATGAAGAAACAAAAGAAAAAGAAGACCCTAAAATGGCTGGCAATCGGCTCCAGCCCGCTGAGGAAAGGTAGCACCCAGTTTGAAAATTGTACGGATTGAAACCTTTCCGCTATTTCACCGATTAGAAAAGCCATACGGAGATGCCAATGGGTTTAAACGATATCGGACTTGTTATCTCATCAGGATTATCACCGAAAGCGGGATAGACGGCTGGGGAGAATGCGTTGATTGGCTCCCTGCTCTCCATGTCGGTTTTACGAAGCGGATCATCCCATTTCTATTAGGAAAACAGGCTGGCAGCCGCCTGTCATTAGTGCGCACGATTCAAAAATGGCACCAGCGGGCGGCCTCCGCTGTAAGCATGGCGCTGACAGAGATTGCAGCCAAAGCTGCGGATTGTTCGGTTTGCGAATTATGGGGCGGGCGATACAGAGAGGAGATTCCTGTGTACGCGTCTTTTCAATCGTACTCAGACTCCCCGCAATGGATCAGCCGCTCAGTCTCCAATGTTGAAGCCCAGTTAAAAAAAGGTTTTGAGCAAATCAAAGTCAAAATTGGCGGGACTTCATTCAAAGAGGATGTCCGGCACATCAATGCGCTGCAGCATACAGCAGGCAGCTCCATTACGATGATTCTGGACGCAAACCAAAGCTACGATGCCGCTGTGGCTTTTAAATGGGAGCGCTATTTCTCCGAATGGACGAACATTGGCTGGCTTGAGGAGCCTTTGCCCTTTGATCAGCCGCAGGATTACGCTATGCTTCGAAGCCGTTTGTCTGTTCCTGTTGCCGGTGGAGAAAACATGAAAGGCCCGGCGCAATTTATGCCTCTCCTTTCACAGCGCTGTTTGGATATCATTCAGCCCGATGTCATGCATGTCAACGGAATTGATGAGTTTCGGGACTGCCTTCAGCTCGCGCGTTATTTTGGCGTCAGAGCATCCGCCCATGCATATGACGGATCACTTTCACGGCTCTATGCTTTATTTGCACAAGCCTGTCTGCCCCCATGGTCTAAAATGAAGAACGATCACATTGAACCGATCGAGTGGGACGTCATGGAGAATCCTTTTACAGATCTCGTCAGCCTGCAGCCTTCAAAAGGAATGGTCCACATCCCGAAAGGAAAAGGCATTGGAACAGAGATCAATATGGAGATCGTCAATCGCTACAAGTGGGATGGCTCAGCATATTAAGCTGGGCCATTTCTTTATTTTGAGACATAAATAATGGACAGCCTCATAAAATGAAAACAGCGGACAAGTCTTTTCATAAAGGAGCAAATGACTTAATGGCTGAACTGCTGATGAAAGCAAAACTTACGTTTATGATTGTCGTAGGCGGCGTACTACAGGGACTCGGCATGTCCTTGTTTTTATTTCCGCATGATATTCCGACAGGCGGTGCAGCAGGTATTGCGGTGCTATTGCATTATCTGTTTCAAATCCCCCACGGATTTTCAGTGTGGGCTGTGAATGTATCAATGCTTTTTACCGCTTTAAAATGGCTGGAGATGAGAACATTCACCGGCACCCTCGCTTCTATCACCGTCACCTCTGTCTCGGTATTGATCTTTGATGCGGTTTTTCCGGATATCACATCTAATCTGTGGCTTGATCTGGCAAGCGGCGCAGTGTTATTGGGACTCGGCATCGGACTTTTATACAAATATAAAATTTCGAACGGAGGATTCGGAGCCCTTGCTCTGATGATTTCTATCTACCGCGGCGGGAATCCTGGAACGATCCTGCTCATCATGAATTGCATCATTTTTATGGTCACCGCGTCTATTATTGACTGGGGCATCGTCATTCAAGCCCTCATATGCCAGGTGATATCGACAAGAGTCATCGACTTCATCTACAACATCCGCCTGACCTCACTTCCCTATCTCACGCCTATGTACCGCCATAAAAAATAATAGGCAGAGGCTCTCTTCACGACGAGAGCCCCGCAGCCGCTATTTTACAGAAAAAAGGTATCGGATCTTAGCCCTAAACGTAGCGTTTCCAACGCGATGGCATCATGAAATGGAATATTGGCCAGATTCACATTCGGCCCGATTTTTTGAATAAACCCTTGCTGAAGCGTTTTGTTAGGCGCTTCAAAAATCAGCCTGTTGATATCAATATCCGAGGAAAGGATGTCGTCAACAATTTGAAACCTGACATCGCCGCTGCTGGAACAGATCCCTCCCGTTCCGCTTTCTCTGGCTTCTGTAATCACTTTTTCCGCGCCCGCTTCCATATCCTCAACGATATATTCAAGCCATTCCTCAGAGCTTTGCCGGCTTGCTAATTCCGCATCCTTGCTGCCCACCTCACTGAGCACAAGAAATTCATCAGAAAAATCGGCAATGAAAGCCGCTTTCTCCTTATTTGTCATCGGGAGCGTACCGTTTGAAATCTCAATATATTCACAGCCGAAATAGGTGCAGTACCGATGAAATTCATTCACTTTTTTCTGGCTTACGTATTTTTCGAACAGTGTGCCGCCAAAGAAAAATGTAATGTCATGTTCTTTCAGTGTGCTGATTTTTTCTTCAAGATCTTTCGTAAGTAATGATGTGCCCCAGCCGAATTTCACAAAATCAATATAGTCGGACGCTCCGGCTATCGCATCTTTGAAAAATTGCAAGGGATAGCCGTTATCAATTAAAATGGACTGCCCGGTTTCTCTCGGCTTGTTTGTTCTCACTGGCAATTCTAGTGAAAAATCATTCATATTATGACCCTCTCTATCGTTGGAACTTCTCCATCTTGTTTCACTTTCATCACGAAATCGCCCGTCAGTTCTTTTGTACAGTAAACGATGTCTTCCGAATCAAACAATGGCTGGCGGCTGTCAAAAAATTTCTCCGCAACAGAAGAGCCTTTTATTCTTTCAATCGCCTCCTCAGCCGTTACCGCATTTGTCCCTTCAATGATGCCTTTGATATATTCCGCACACACCATATCGTCATCACCGGATGGATGGGAAGCCACAATGTTTATGACACAATCGTTTGCGGCGAGCTTTTTCACATGCTGTGCCGTTGTTTTGGCATTGGAAAATCCAGTTACGAACAGATGCTTTGCGTTCAGCGCCCCCAATGCTGCTGTGACGCCGTTTGTTGTTTTCTGGATCAGGCTTTTATCCGCCATATTCTGCCCAGCCATACGTTTTGGAGAATTATCTAAATCAAATCCGCTAATACCGACCCCCTTTTCCTCTCCCGTCAAAACATAATCCGGATAGGTGTCTTTCAGCGCAAAGGCTTCATCAGCTGTCCGGACCAACAAAATCTCTTTCGCCCCGCCGATAAACGCATAATGGGCGACCGTAAAGGCTCTGATGACATCAATGACGATGTTAATATCAGCCGGGGCAAGCGAATGATGATGCCCCTGATAAATGGCAATCGGCATACTACCTCTCCTTGGGCATAAAACCATTTTGCTAAAAAGCATATTCAGCCGGGCTCTTAATGGTTCCGCACCTCATTTTAGGCGGGCGCAGCCCCTAAAAACCCTGAACCTTTATGCAAAAAATGAATAGTCTGCCTATAACTCGATCAATAGATAAAAAAAGCAGATGCAAACGGGGGGAAAACGTTGAACGAAACCATCACATATGACACATGGAACGACATGCTGTCCAAACAGATAACGGATCAATTGATCGATGAGCTCGATGTGTTGAAGTGGGCTTACCGAACGTACGGAGAAAAGATTGTGTACGCCTGCAGCTTTGGCGCAGAAGGAATGGTGCTTCTAGACTTAATATCAAAAATCAACAAAAACGCACACATCATCTTTTTGGATACCGGGCTTCATTTTCAGGAAACATATGAGCTGATCGAGACCGTCAAAGAGCGATATCCGGGATTTGCAATCCAGATGCTCGAACCCGAGCTGAGCTTAACAGAACAGGGGACGAAGTACGGCGGAGAGCTATGGAAGCATAACCCGAACCTCTGCTGCCAATTGCGGAAAATTGAACCGCTCAAAAAGCACCTGTCCGGCATGACAGCTTGGATTTCAGGACTGCGCCGGGAGCAGTCGCCAACGAGAAAGCATATTCAATACGTAAACCTGGACCAGAAGTTTAAGCTCATCAAAATTTGCCCGCTCATCCACTGGACATGGGATGACGTTTGGACGTACATCCGCCTGCACAATTTGCCTTATAACAAACTGCACGATCAACATTATCCGAGCATAGGCTGTGAAATGTGTACATTGCCTTCCCCGGACCCGAACGATGAGAGGGCTGGAAGATGGGTCGGACGGGAGAAAACAGAATGCGGCCTGCATCAGGAATAGCGGATGGCAGGTTCTTGATGTGAGAATCGAAATGATGTTGAGACGCTGATGTCAAACTTTCATTAACTGCAGAAAAGAAAACAAGGAAACGTATAAATGGAGGTTGAACACGTTGAATGGAAACGAACCCCACGGAGGGGTATTAATCAACCGCTGTGATCCCGCATGCCATTTTGAAGAGTGCGCGTGCGAAGCAGAGCTAGATCAGCTTGCACTGAGTGATCTGGAGCTTATCGCGATCGGCGGATACAGCCCGTTAACAGGTTTTTTGGGAGAAAAAGATTATCATTCCGTTGTGAAAGAGATGAGGCTGGCAAACGGCTTGCCGTGGAGCCTGCCGATTACGCTGCCTGTCGGAGAAAAAACAGCAAAACAGCTGTCTGCCGGAGATCACGTCAAGCTAGTGAAAGACGGTGTTACCTACGGCATGATCACAGTCACCGATATATACCAGCCTGATAAAACACAAGAAGCACTGTCTGTTTTTAAAACAAACGATCCTGCCCACCCAGGCGTAAAAAAATTGCTGGCGCGCCCGGATTACTATATCGGAGGGCCTATCACGGTCAGCCGCCTGCCTGACAAATCTTTCGAACAGTTTTATGCAACGCCCGCAGAAACAAGAGCGGCCTTTGAAAAACTCGGCTGGAAAACGATTGTCGGCTTTCAAACCAGAAACCCTGTTCACAGAGCGCATGAATACATTCAAAAAACAGCGTTAGAAACGGTCGACGGTCTGCTGCTTCACCCGCTTGTCGGAGAAACAAAGTCAGACGATATCCCAAGCGATATCAGAATGGAGAGCTACCAGGCTTTGCTTAATCACTATTATCCAAAGGATCGTGTCATGTTATCGGTTTTCCCTGCCGCCATGCGTTATGCAGGTCCGCGGGAAGCGATTTTCCATGCGCTCGTCCGAAAAAATTACGGCTGCACCCATTTTATTGTAGGCCGTGATCACGCGGGTGTCGGCAGCTACTATGGAACATACGACGCCCAAAATATTTTTCAATCATTCACAGAGGAAGAGCTGGGCATCAAGCCGCTGTTTTTTGAGCACAGCTTTTATTGCCGAAAATGCGGAAACATGGGCACCTCCAAAACATGTCCGCACAGCTCAAGAGACCACATCCACTTATCAGGCACAAAAGTGAGAGAGCTTCTCCGCCAAGGCAAAAAGCCGCCTAAAGAATTCAGCCGGCCTGAGGTCGCAGCCGTGCTGATCAAGGGACTTCACCAACAGCCTGTTGCCATCAAACAAAACAGCGGGGAATTGCAATGACACACAATCCGAACATCATTTGGCATCCCGCTGCCATCTCAAAGCCTGACAGACAGTCCTTAAACGGACACAAAAGCTGCGTCCTTTGGTTTACAGGTTTGTCCGGCTCCGGAAAATCGGTGCTGGCCAATGCAGTCGATGAAAAGCTTTACCGCAAGGGCATTCAGAGCTACGTACTTGACGGTGATAATATCCGCCACGGCTTAAACAAAGACCTTGGATTTCAGACTGATGACAGGATTGAAAACATCCGCCGGATCGGAGAAGTGGCGAAGCTGTTTGTCGACAGCGGGCAAATGATTTTAACGGCTTTTATTTCTCCATTCAGAGAGGATCGGGACATGGTTAGAGCACTCTTTCCTAAAGGTGAGTTCTTCGAAATTTATGTGAAGTGCCCGCTGCATGTTTGTGAACAGCGCGATCCAAAAGGGCTTTATAAAAAAGCGCGAAACGGAGAGATCAAACATTTCACCGGGATCGATTCTCCGTATGAAGCGCCGCTTTCACCCGATTTCATCATTGAGTCAGACCAGACCTCTATTTCCGATGGAGCTGATCTCATCATTAACGCACTGCAAAACAGAGGTATTATATAAAAAACCCGATCAATGTCGGGTTTTTTTTTATGAGTTGGAGAACTGCGCAATCAAACTGTTGATCTTCTCTTTTTCCTCATAAAATGCTCCGTGCCCGCTGTTTGCAAACGGAATCAATTCCGACTGTTTGATGCCGCGCTTCAATTCTTTCGCAAAATCAAACGGCGCAATTCTATCCTTTCTCCCGTGCAGGACCAGCGTCGGCACCTTGATTGCAGCAAGTTCCTTTCTGAGATCTTCGTCCCTTAATGCGATGCCCGAGTGGATCGTCCCGTAGGAGGAAGCCTCCAGCATCAGATTGAGAAACCACTGCCTAAGCTCTGGAGACACTTTTTTCTCAAAAAACTGTTTCCCTAAATCAGCTAGTGTTTTGGGCCGATCAGTTTTGAACAATTCAATCATATCGTCAATATCCTGCTTCCTCATCCCATACGGATAACCCGGGCGTTTTGTAAACGCGGGGGCCGCTGCAGACAGTAAAATCAGCTTATCAACATCGGCTCCTTCATGCCTTGCCATATAACGGATTGCAATGGCGCCGCCCATCGAAAAACCGGCAAGAATCGCATTCTCAAGCTGCAGCGTATAAATGACTGCCTTCACATCATCAGCCATCGTGTCATAATCGTAGCCTTCCCAAGGGCGGTCAGATTGCCCATATCCCCGCAAATCAACGCCGATAAAACGAAATCCCCTTTTCGGAAGCTCATTCATTTGATATTCAAACATCTTATGATTCAACGGCCACCCGTGCAAAAAGATGATCGGCCTTCCATGTCCGATATCCTCTACAAACAGTGTCACATGCTCCTCGGTTTTGACGTAATGCCCCATTCCGCATTCCTCCTGTTCCCTTTGGCTTTCCCGGCCTGTAAACGCCTTGACGTATAGGAAGCTTTCCATTTATGCTTACAAAACAAGCGGGCTGCTGTACCAAGAAAAGGCTCTTCACGATTTACTATATGTATCAATTTCCTTAACGATCTATTAAATTGAACCCGGAAGCCTCTGTTTTTCGGGCAGCAAAGGATGTCATCACATGAATAAAATCGCAATTCAAAAACCAAACATACCGGAAAACCTGCAAACCGCAGATTTTCATGATGCCGTGACGCAGGATGATGTAATCAGCATGCATTTGTTTGAAGATTGTACAATCTGCGGCGAAAATATAGAAAGACTCTGTGTGGAAAAAACGGTATTCAGAAATGTCGTCTTTATCGATGTGTCTTTTCGGCATATTGAACTGACCGATGTGATCTTTGAAAAATGCGATTTATCAAACGCCGATTTCAGCGGGGCTGTCATTCACAGAACTTCAGTTAAGCAGTCAAAAATGGTTGGAATGAATGTGGCGGAAGCAACGCTGCGAAATGTTTCATTCGAGGAATGCCATGGACATTTCAGCTCATTTTCGTACTCAAATATGAAACAAGTTCGATTTGATCACTGTGCTCTTATGCAAAGTGAATGCAGCGATACGGTGCTCCAGCAGACACACTTTGACGGATGCGAATTGGAAGGCGCCAGCTTTACCGGCACGTCCCTTCAAAACATGGACATCAGCACATGCCGTTTTGACCAGCTTCATGTCTCCCTCGACAAATTGAAAGGCTGCAAAATCGCACCTGAGCATGCGATTGCCTTCGCCAGGGCACTGGGAGCTGTCATCGTATAACCAAAGCTTAGGACATCATCAGGCGGCGTGCTGTTTCAGCTGCCGCTTTAATGCCAGTTTCCAAATCTCCAAGAGATGCATAGGAATATGACAGCCTGATGCTGTTTCGGTCTTCACCGTCATAAATGTAGCCGGGATTCACAAGCACCTGCCGTTTCAGCAATCCATAAAAGAAACGGCTGACAGGCAGGTTTTTGTGAAATGTCACCCAAATATAAAAACCACCTGCGGGAATCCGCCACGTGGCAATGTCCCCGGCATACCGCTCGAGAAAATGAACGGCGGCGTCTCTCCTTTCTTTAAGCTTCCTGCGTACCCAAGTCAGATGCTCTTCATAATATCCCTGTGACAGCCACTCGGCAGCCGCCCACTGGGACAGGCCGCTTGATCCGTAGTCTGTCTGCATTTTAATGTCCGCCAGCCTTTCAATAACCGGCTCCGGACCGGCAAGCCAGCCGATTCGCAGGCCGGGGCTAACCGTTTTTGAAAATGTGCCCAGATACAGAATATTGCCCTCATGATCCATTGCTTTCAACGGCTGCGGCGGTTTTTCTTCAAACCATAAATCACCGTACGCATCATCCTCAATGATGGGCAGCTGCTCTTTTTTTGACAGGCTGATGATCTCTTTCCTTCGCTGCTCTGACATGACTGTGCCTGTCGGATTATGAAACGACGGAATCGTGTAAAGCAGCTGTCCTCCATATTGATTAGAAGAAACAAGCCCCGCTTTGACCCCTTCATCATCCATCGGCAAGCCGCGAAGCCGCATCCCAGCTGATTGAAATACATGCAAGGATTGAAGGTAGGACGGCTTCTCCGTCAAAATGACAGAATCTCGTTTTAAAAGTCCAATTGAGATGAGCTGAAGTGCCTGAAGTGCACCGGACACAATTAAAATTGCAGACGGTGACACATGGATCTTCTTTCCTTTTAAATGGTCGGCCACTGCCTCCCGCAGCTGACGGTTTCCTTTCGGCTGCTCATATCCTAAAGACAGGACGCCCGGATTGATTTGCTGAAACATCCGTCCAATTGTGTCAGCAGGCACAAGATCCGGTGAAAGTTCTCCCGTTCCTAATCTGATGATATCCGCTCTTGGTTCGTTCTGATTAATAGCTTGAATGATGGAAGAATTGGCGCGATGAATGCCCGAACGGACGTAATCGCTCCAATCAAGCGGAGGCTCAGCCGCCAGCACGCTCCAAGTACTGTTTACAACCTTCGTACCGCCGCCTCTTCTTCCCTCTAACAAGCCTTGAGACGTGAGTTCATCTATGGCTGCTGTGACTGTGCTGCGGTTGACTTGAAACATGTCGGCCAGCGTTCTCTGTGAGGGGATTTTCGTCCCTACAGCCCACTCTCCGTGAAGAATCTTGTCTTTCATATATTGTTCGATCTGCCGATGCAGCGGAACATCCGACTTTCGGCTTGGCTGCCATTGCGACAAGGTCATGCCCCCCTTTTTTACACATTATACATTTGGCTGGTTCCTAACCCAACCAAATGGCTGGAGACTTTAGTGACAATCTCTCTTATGATTGAAAAAAAATGTGAAGGGAGCTTTTTCAGCATGAATGCAATCATTCACGGAATTGTGCTCGCGTTTGGCTTAATTTTGCCGCTGGGAGTGCAGAATGTGTTTATTTTTCAGCAAGGCGCGTGGCAAAAGCATATTTGGCGGGCTCTCCCAGCTGTCATCAGTGCTTCAGTCTGCGATACCCTGTTAATCGTATTAGCCGTTGCGGGCGTGTCTGTCATTGTGCAGGAGCTGCCTGTGTTTGAGACAGTCATGATGGCCGGCGGATTTTTATTTTTGCTCTATATGGGCTGGGTGACTTGGAACAGCCGTCCGAACACAAGCCAAAACGAGAAACATACGTTCACACCAAAAAAGCAAGCTGCATTTGCGGCCGCTGTTTCTCTTTTAAACCCGCATGCCATTCTGGACACGATCGGCGTCATCGGCACGAGCTCTCTTCAATATTCGGGGCTTGAGAAATGGCTCTTTATGGCCGCCTGCATCGCTGTGTCTTGGATTTGGTTTATCAGCCTTGCAATAGCGGGCCGGTTGTTTCAGACGATAGATACGAGCGGCAGGCTTATGCTGATCGTAAACAAATGCTCTGCAGCGGTAATGTGGGCAGCGGCAGGATATTTTGGGGTGTCACTCTTTTGCAATTGAAGGAGAAACAGATGAAAAAAACGAATTTCTTAGAAAAGGAGGCATGCTGATGACTGATGCAAAACAGTTTTATGACTATCATTCTTGGGCAAACAAGAAAATATTTACCCATATCGAAAACCTGCCGGAGGAAACTGCCTATCAAGAAGTAAAGAGCGTATTTCCTTCTGTCAGCGACGTGCTGCTTCATATGTGCAGGGCTGACTACATTTGGCTGAATGTTCTTTCGGGAGTGGCCTACCAAAAGATTATAGACAGCGCAGGCAAATTAGAGTCCGCGCAAGGTAATATGGCAGCAATCAAACAGCACGCTGCCGAGCTGGAGTCACAGTATCATGATTTCTTCAGCCGCCAGACGGACTTAGAACAGACCTTCACAATGCAGCATCCGAAACTAGGTACACTGGAATCAACCTATGCAGACACCATCCTGCATGTCGTCAATCACGGCACTTACCACAGAGGGAACGTAACCGCCATGCTGAGACAGCTGGGCCATTCAGGCGTACCTACTGATTATATGTACTATTTATATGAGAAAAGAGAAAGCAAGGGCTAAAATGTCCTTGCTTTTTTTTGCGGAAAGCCTCAAATGCAACATATTAGCTTTTACATACCTGTATAAGCGCGCTTCACATCTAGCTGTACCGGCCTGCCGCTTCGAAAGGAATTGGTTGCGGCGATGCCGACTTCTAAATTGATCGTCGCATCGATATCTGTCACAATCGGTGTTTTTCCATTCCGGACACACTCGGCGAAATGCTGAAGCTCCAAGCAGTAGGCTTCATGAAAACGAGTTTGAAAGTCTGGAATGATATCAAAACTGCTCCCTTTAGCCGATAGGATGGTCACATGTTGATTTCTCAATGTCCCTATGAAAATACTGCCCTCTGTCCCGATCACCTCCGCCCGGATGTCATGTCCGTATGGAGAGGTTCTGCTTGCCTCGACGTCCCCCGCTGCGCCGGAGTCAAATTCAATATACGTCAGCGCCTGATCCACATCGCCATACTGCTCCATAAACGGATTGTTCAGAATCCTGCCGTGGCCTGAAACAGAAGTGATTTCCGCCCCCAGCAAATAACGGGCAATATCATAGTCATGGATGGAACAGTCAATAAAAATTCCACCGCTGTGTTTGATAAATTCTGCGGGAGGCGCGCCTTGGTCGCGCGTAAAGCCTTTATAATAGATAGGTTTGCCGATTTCTCCAGCGTCGATCCGCCGTTTGGCATCTGCGTATGCTGGATCGAACCGTCTCATAAAGCCGACTTGGCAGATAACACCTGTCTCTTTCACTTTTTCAGAAACTGCTCTTGATTCCTCAAGGCTTAATGTCAGCGGTTTTTCAACGAAGATCTGTTTGCCGTTCTCGGCAGCTTTGATAATCATATCACCATGTGTGCTTGTCGGCGTTACGATAATGACAGCATCAATGCCGGGATCTTCTAACACTTCATACGGATCCTCTGACCATTTTTCGATACCGAGTTCTCTGGCAACCTGCTCCGCTCTCCCTTTTAACGGATCACCAACACAAACCAGCTTTGCCCCCGGCACACCGGTGACGAGATTTTTCGCATGATAATAACCGAGCCTTCCTAATCCCAATACTGCGCACCTTACTTGATGTTCCACGTCCCATCCTCTCCTTTTTCTCATTTCAGGCTCGCTTTAGGAAAGCGCTTTCTCTTAACAGCTAAAAAAACAGCGGTTCTATCCGCTCTACCATTTTGCGCAAGCGCTTTCTCAAAAGATGGTTTCATTTTACACTGCCTTTGGTTTACACGCAATATGTTTTTTGGCTTCAACTATCATAATGAAAAAACCCGCTCATTAGCGGGCTCATGTGTTGAGCGGTGATGTAGAATGTCTGACTACAAGCTCAGGCGGGAGCACTATTTTTTGTTTCGCCTTTCGTTTTCCCTCTATTGCTTCTGCCAGCAGTTCGATGACGCTCCGCCCCATCTCTTTTATCGGCTGGGCTACGGTTGTCAGGGGCGGAGCCGCCATTTCTGCGAGTATCGTATTATCAAAACCAATGATAGAAAGATCATCCGGCACTTTTAAGCCTCTTATTCTCGCAGCTTGTATGGCGGCACAAGCCAATACGTCGTTGAAGGCAAAAATAGCAGTCGGAGCGTTCCTGTCGAGCAATTTTCCCGCTTCTTCCTTGCCGCTTTCCAAGGAAAACCGCGTCTGGATGATAAGTGATTCATCAATGGGCACGCCCGCTTCCTCCATCGCCTGACGGAAGCCTTTGATTCTATTTTTTTCGCCTGTCGTTGACCCGTCTCCGATAATGCAGGCGATGTTCGTGTGGCCGAGTGACAGAAGATGCTTGGCAGCCTCATATCCGCCACGAACGTCATCTATCACAACAATATCCATCGGAAGAAGCGGCTTATCCTGAGAAATCATGGCAATCGGAATTTGTTCACTGGCGATTTCCTCCAAAGCAGACATACTGTCATGGCTTTCAATCCCTGTTGCAAAAATAATGCCATCCACCTTTTTCTGCTTCAGCACAGAAAAATACTTTGTTTCTTTTTTCGGATCGTAATCGGTGCTGCAAATCAAGATTTGAAAACCGAGTTCATCCGCTCTTTCCTCAATGCTTTTAGCCAGTTCGCCGTAAAACGGATTTGAAATATCAGGCGCCACAAGAGCGATCATATTCGTTCGTTTTCCCGTTAACGCCGCGGCGTGGACATTGGGCGTGTATGCCATTTCATTCATGACATTCATGACCTTCTGCCGTGTTTTATCGCTGATTCTCCCCGTATTGTTAATCACACGCGACACAGTTGTGATCGAGACACCCGCCGCCTTTGCCACATCGTAAATTGTTGTTTTCATGTTCATCCCTCGTCTGGTTATTGAACTTTCCGGCTGACAATTTTCCGGTATTCAATTGGTGAAATGCCTTCTATCTGCTTAAAGAGTTTTGAAAAGTATGTCGGATCTTCCATTCCGACCGTTTCCGCAATAACGCCCATTTTATCATTTGTAGAGGATAAAAGACGCTTCGCTTCCGTCATTCTCACCCGGTTCGTGTATTGTGCCGGAGTTACGCCGAGCACCTGCTGCATGCAGCGGCTCACATAATCCTGATGATAGTGAAGGGCGAGCGACAGATCCTTGATTGTCGTCTTTTCCTTATAGTGCTCCTGTAAGTACCGGGCCGCCTCCCATGCTACCCGCTCTTTCGCAGACGGTATTTGGAACGCTTCTTTTTGAAGATGCAGCATCAGCTCCTCAAATAAAATTTGCTTTCTGAGCGGCAAATCAGAGTTTTCCGCGGAGTAATCGATCAGCTTTTCAAACTGCTGCGCCATAAACTGCGGGCGCTGCACCTTGCCTTTTCTCGGCAAGGCCAATCCGTAGCGGGCCGGCTCTTCGAAGCTCCCTTTTTCCTGCTGAAGCTCAGACCAGTTGCTGCCTCCCTTTGCCGTAAATTCATATCGATGTTCATCGAAGTGAAGCCAATAGTAGGAGGTTGCTTCATCACTGCCCTTCGTCCCGTAGTGTTCAAGACCGGGAGAAAGCAAGATGTACTCGCCGCCTTCAACAGAAAACGATGTTTCATTTTCCGTTATATATAACGTTCCCTGTTTGACATATATCAGATCAAACACGGAGAATACACGTTTCACATGGGTTTCTCCTTTTTTAAAAACCCCTTCCCCAGCTGCGATAAATACCGGAAAAGGCGGGACTGTAAACAGGATGCGAGGCATTTGAATCATCCTCCTTTTTAAGTCGGATTTTTACAAGAAGTATCGTTTCTATCCCTTTTTATTATAAGGAAATGGAGGTACACTTTAAAACGTTGATTTTATTTACGAAAGGGGTTAGACACTATGAAACAAGCTGTCTTCAAATCAACTGCTTTGAAAAAGCCCGCTGACAAAACGTTCTCATTATTTTCGCTTACTTGGCCGATCTTTATTGAGGTCTCATTATATATGTTTATGGGTAATGCCGATACACTGATGCTCAGCCAATACTCGGATAACAGCGTGGCAGCAGTCGGCGTCAGCAACCAGATTTTAAATTTAATTATCGTGATGTTCAGCTTTATCGCAACAGGAACGACCGTTATCATTTCACAATTTCTAGGCTCACGGCAAAAGAAAGAAGCCATGGAAGTCGCTTATGTGTCAATCGGCGCCAACTTCTTCATCAGCCTGGCCATCAGCGCCGTCGTCTTTTTCGCGGCTGTCCCTCTGCTTCATATGATGGGTTTATCAAACGCACTGATGCCTGATGCGAAAGTCTTTTTACAAGTTGTCGGAGGTCTGTCCTTTATTCAGGCTTTAATCATGACATTCAGCGCGATCTTAAAAAGCTACGGCTACACAAAAGATACAATGTTTGTCACTATCGGCATGAACATTTTAAACATTGCCGGAAACTTTGTTGTGATTTTCGGTTTGTTCGGCTTTCCTGTTCTCGGCGTTGCCGGTGTGGCCATGTCCACATCTATCGCCCGCGTCATCGGATTAATCGCGATGATTGTGATTGTCAACAAACGCATCCAGCTGAAGATGTCGCTGAAAAAAGTCTTTCATATGCATAAAGAGCATTTGCGCAAGCTGCTGAAAATCGGCATTCCTTCTGCGGGAGAGCAGCTTTCATACAACCTGTCGCAAATGATAGTCACGTATTTTATCGCCATCATGGGCGCGCAGGCGTTGACAACAAAAGTGTATACGCAAAATATTACGATGTTTATTTTGCTGTTCGGCACTGCGATCAGCCAGGGTACACAAATCTTAATCGGCCGTTATATCGGCGGCAAACAATTTGATGCCGCTTATGAGCGCTGCATGAAGAGCTTATATTGGGCACTCGGAATTGCTGCGGCTACATCTGTTTTGATGACGATCTTTTCAAAAGACCTGATCGGCCTCTTCACACAAAGCCCTGATATTATAGCAACTGCAAGCCTATTGATTGCCATGACCATTATTCTTGAACCAGGCCGCTCGTTTAATGTCATCATCATTAACTCTCTGCGGGCTGCGGGGGATGCGAAATTCCCGGTTTACATGGCAATGATTTCAATGTGGGGCATTGGCCTCCCACTTGCTTATCTTTTCGGCATCCACCTCGGTTTTGGTCTTGCCGGCATTTGGATTTCTTTTATTGCGGATGAATGGGTCCGGGGAATCTTAATGTACAGAAGATGGCGCTCACGTATTTGGATTCAAAAAGGTATGGCATAACACCCGGCTCAATCAAGGCCGGGTGTTTTTTTAGATATCAGAGAGAATCTGCTTCACTTCGGTCTCTGTGAGAGCGAAGTGATGTTGAAATACATCGTGCTTGTTCGCCCGGATTTTTTCTAAAACAGCCCGGTGCAAATGAAGAGCGGCTTTCACCGTTTTTTGAGAATACTGCGGAAATAGCGGCAAGGCATCCTGACACTCTTCAAGGTAGGCTTCTGCTTCAAAAGCGATATACTCCCACGTCATTGTGAACGCCTTATTCACGACGCCCTTTTGAAGGTCGTCCTCTGTATATCCAAATTGCTGCATCACTTCCCGAGGGATACGGCTTTTTTGCTGTTGGCCAGTGCCGATATCTCTCAGAATCCGAATCAGCTGAATCGCTAAACCGAGAGAACCGGCTGCATGTGTCAGCTGTTTCTGATGCCGGCGCGCCATAATCGGGAGCAGCATCAATCCAGCTGCGCCGCCTGTCTGGTATGCGTGCATGAGCAATTCATCAAGGTTTCCAAACGGTTTATCTTCCGCTTTCTGTGCGGCAATGAACTCACGGAATGGCTCGCTGTCCAGTGTAAAGGTTTGGTACGCATGGCCGAAAGCCTTCCACAAAAAATGATTCCCGTTATACGTACCGGAAAAAACATCTTCCTCCTCATCTTCAATGGCAGATAACGCCTTCTCATCCGCATTGGCTGCCGTATGGCAAAACGCCATAACCGTCCAAGCTGCCTGCCTTTGCTTCAGCGGAAGAAACGAAAATGCTTTGTAACAGGCTGGTTCGCGGGCGCTGACGATCTGGCCGCATTGCTGATAGGCTTCTTTTATCTCTTTCATTTCTTTTCACTCCTATGTATCACTGCTTCTTCAAGTCTATTATGTTTTCTCGCAATTGTATATGAAGAAAAAGCCGATTCCTTTGAGCAGAATCGGCTTTTTCTTTATCCTTCGTCAATATCAATGCGATACGCTTCAAACCATGTATGAATTTGAGCAAGATGGGCGATCAGCTGAGGCCCCTTCATGAGCTGCCCGAACCACGGCACCTTGAAGGAGGAGCCTTCCGTTTCTAAAAGCTGATCTAATTGTTTTCTGTCCAGCAAGGTATGGAGCACGGAGTCCTTTTGGCTTCTGATCGTTTTCAGCCATTCGCTGACGCCTTTTGTATATTCCGGATGATGTGTTTTCGGATACGGACTTTTTTTGCGATACAGAATGTCATCAGGCAAAATGCCTTCAAGCGCTTTGCGCAAAATGCCTTTTTCCCGATTATCATGCATTTTCATTTCCCACGGAATATTCCAAACATATTCCACAAGCCGGTGATCGGCAAACGGCACCCGCACTTCCAGGCTCGCCCCCATGCTCATGCGATCCTTCCGATCCAAAAGGTTCGTCATAAACCAAAGCATATTTAAATAGAACAGCTGTCTTCTTGCTTTATCCATACCCGTTTCTCCGTCTAATAATGGCGTTTCTGCCAAGGTTTCTTCATATTTGGCATTTACGTATTCTTTCAGATTCAATTTTTTCTGCCATGAGTCAGAAAGCAGCTTGATCCGCTCCTCCGTTGATCTCATCCATGGAAAGCCAGACTCAACATCTGCCGTATGGAACCACGGGTACCCGCCGAAAATCTCATCCGCGCACTCTCCCGATAGGCTGACGACAAAGTCCTTTTTGATTTCCCGGCAAAACCACAGCAGGGATGAGTCGACATCCGCCATTCCCGGCAAGTCTTTGACCAGTACAGCTTCCTCCAAATGATCAACGAGATCTTTTTGGCTGATGACGCATTTGTGGTGCGTTGTGCCGAAAGCCTCTGTCATTTTTTCAATCCATGGTCCGTCATCATTCGGCTGAAAAGCGCTTGCTTGAAAAAATTTATCGTTCTCTTCGTAATCAATCGAATAAGTATGAAGCGGTGCTTTTCCTTCCTTTTCAAAATGGCCCGCCGCAATCGCTGTAATTGCGCTTGAGTCCAGACCGCCTGATAGGAATGTGCAAACAGGCACATCCGACACAAGCTGCCGCGTCACCGCGTCCTGAAATAACGATCTGACATTGGCAACCGTGTCATCAAAACTGTCCGTATGTTTTTCGCTTTCAACATTCCAATAACGCCAAATATTAAGTCCGTCTTTGGAAAATGTCAGCGCGTGAGCCGGGCGGATTTCTTTTATGCCTTTAAATATGCCAGTGCCCGGGGTTCTGGACGGTCCAAGACCGAAAATTTCAGAAAGTCCCGTTCTGTCCACTCGCGCTTTTATATCAGGGTGCGCGAGGATTGCTTTGATTTCCGACCCGAAGAGAAATGAAGAGCCTTCCTTCGTGTAAAAAAACGGCTTTACGCCGAGACGGTCTCTCGCGGCAAACAGCAGATTACGCTTTTCATCCCACACAGCGAAAGCGAATATGCCATTGAGATGGTCGACACAGTCTTCCTGCCATTCGATGTAGCTGTGCAGAAGCACCTCGGTATCTGACGTACGTTCGAATTGATGGCCCCGCGCCCGCAATTCTTTGCGCAAATCTTCCGTGTTATAAAGCTCGCCATTGTAAATAATGGTGTACGTATCCCCTTTATAGGTGCACGCCATCGGCTGGCGCCCGCCTTCAATATCAACAACAGCAAGTCTTTTATGTCCGAATAAAACATGGTGCTCCCCCCAAACGTTTGAATCATCAGGCCCTCGTTTGGAAAGAGTGTCTGTCATTCTGTTCATCGTTTGTTTTTCCTGGACGAGCTGCTTTTTAAAATCGACCCAACCCGTAATTCCACACATGTGATATCAGCTCCAATCCCGTTTCTTTCGTAACAATTTCGTTTCTTTCAGCACCTTAGTAAGTTTATGCATCTATAGGCAGATAGTTGATTTGTCCATAAAAGAGTTGTATGGGACAGGCTTGAATTGGAAAGAAAAGAGAGGAATGAAGAAAAAGGAGACAGCATGGATGAAACGGAAACAATTGATATATACAGAGGAACGAAAATGGGAATACGGCACCATCCTCATCGAAGACGGCATCTGTTTAATCGAAAACGGAGAAGGTGATATACTTTTGGCGGACACTCTCCAACACAGCCCAATCTGGGTCCATCATAAAGGAAAGTGGGAGCAAGCCGGCTTCCAGGATCAATTGGTTCTGGCATGCGGTGAAGAAAATATCTCCCTTTCCGGGGGAGAACGAATCCGCTATGAGAAATCAGTCAAGCGGCCGCTTATGGCGCTTTTGGATTCGCTTGACGACGAAACCTTTCTCGCATTTCTTCAGCACTTGCACAGCTTCGGCTTATCGGTATTCGATTGCGTCTTTTCTTATAATAAAGGAGTCTTTTCGAATTCTTCGGCGGGGCAGGGTGTGTCCTTTTATCACTTTTCAAATGACACCGCCCAATGCGCGATGCAGCATCACTACAGCAGCGAAGGGACAGGAGACCGTTTTGAATGGACGGCTTCAAACGGAAAGCGATCCATTATGTATTCAGCAGTCCAACGGGGGCGCAAATAAAAAAGCGGTGCATCGAGCACCGCTTTTTGGTTACTTTTCAACAACAACTTTTGCTTCCTTGCTTTCTTTTTTATCTGTATCCGCAGCCGTGACGTACAGCACCGTTCCGGCTTTTTGTTTTTTGATTTTCACCGAAAACGTTCCTTTTGCGTCAGCTTTGGCAGAAGCAATGACTTTCTTTGATTTGTTTTTCACTCTGATCATCGCTTTGCTGTTTGCCTTCCCTTTTACTGCCGTATCCTTCGTTTTCACCGCGTTTACTTTCGGTGTGCCGGAAGGTTTTCCTTTGACGACGACAACTTTATACGATGTTTTCGCATCGCCTTTTGTTGCTTTCACATACAGTACTTGATCCTGTTTTTGAGTCGCGATATTAACCTTGAACGCATTGTCTTTTCCGGCTTTGGCGCTGCCGAGTTTCTTTTTGCCGTTCATCACCTCGATAAGTGTGCCTTCCTTCGCGTTTCCTCTGACAGCTGTTTGAGTGCTTTCCAGCTTGTTGACCTTAAGCTGTAAATCAGCTGCGCTGACAGCCTTCATGACATTCAGCCGCCCGTAGCCTGAATGCCAGTCTACACCAGGTGTCTTCGGAATTTCAATCGGATCGCCATAATCGTCATACAACTCTTCTTCTCCGCCATCGACACTTTCAAAGGAAATATCATCTGCCGTCTTTTTCAACATATCCTCAACTTCTGTTCTTTTCAGCTTAGGATTTTGAGCAAACAGCAATCCTGCAGCAGCGGCAGCATACGGCGTCGCCATAGACGTTCCGCTCATGTACGTGACATTTCCGTTCGGCACTAAGCTCGGGATATCAGACCCTGGAGCAGAGATGTCCAGACCTTTTCCATAGTTAGAGAAATCAGCGGTCATATCCATGCGGTTCGTTGCGCCGACTGACATCACATATTTAGAAGATGCAGGATAAGATAAGGCATTTTCTCCATCATTCCCGCTGGCTGCGGCAATCAAGACATTTTTGTCAGCTGCGTACTTCAAAGCAAATTCAAGCACGCGGCTGTAGCCTCCGCCTAAACTTAAATTAATCACCTTTGCTCCTTTGTCAGCAGCATATTTGATGCCGAGAGCAATTTGTTCAGTATCTCCGGAACCTGCGGAATCAAGCACTTTTACAGGGATGATTTTTGCTTTGGCATTCAATCCAGTCATTGAATAGCCGTTATCGCTTTGGGCCGCAATAATGCCTGCGACATGCGTCCCATGCCCCTGATCATCCATTGCATTGTTATTCCGTCCGACAAAATTGTGTCCGAGATCTGTTCTTACTTTTCCTTTTAAATCAGCAAGCGTGCTGTCTACGCCTGTGTCTACTACTGCAATGAGTGTATCGTTAAGCTTGCGTTTGGACAGCAATGTGTTGGCAGGCTCATATTTCACATCCGCATTTTTGACACCGCCGTTTTCACCGTTGTTTTTAAGCGGCCATTGATAAGGGTACTGAATATCGTTTGCCAGGCTTTTGTATTCCTGCACGGGTTCCGCAAACTCTACATTGGACATCTTGGATAGTGTCGCAGCAGCGCTTTTGACCCTTTTGGCGCTTGCCGTATATGCGCCGTTCTGTTTCTCGTCTTTCGGAAGTTCAAATGAATACAGATTGTCAAACAGTTTCTTTGCCTTTTTCACATTGGATATGTCTTTTTTCGATTGCGCGCTTGCAGAAAAGCCCTTCATTTCATTATGTACGGATGAGAGGCTTTTATTGTCCTTCACCTTGAAAATAACCTTTGTTGTCTGAATTTCACTTTTTGCTGCAATATTGTTTTCTGTTAAAATGGCTCCGGCTGTTTTGCCTTGCAGCTGCTTCATATTTAGTCGGTCCGCTTGTTTCTTTATCTCCTCTTTAAGGAATGACGGGACTGATTGTAAAGCTTTATCATATAGCCGGTTGATTGCTTTTTGCTCCTTTTCAGTGACCTTATACGAAGATGATGCTCCGTTTTCTGACACATCGTCAAATAACGGCTTTAATGTCACAAGATCCTGATAGATTTCATTTCTTGCTGTTTTATTGAGTGCGAGTTTTGCAACGATAAACGGTGCTGCTTTGTAATAAAGGCTTGTCAGTTCTTTGCCTTCTGCTGTTTGGCTCAGCTGCTCATCACGAATCGCTCTCAGCTTATCCAGTATGCCTTTTCCTGATTTCTTCTGATCGACACTCATTTCAACCGGACAAGCTTCTTCCTCTTCTAAATCTGACGGCTGTTTTTTGGTGCCTTTATACCCGATCGTATACTTGGCTTCTGCAGCTTCTGCAGCTGCTTCTGCCGTTCCGCCGTCTTCTGGCTCTTCTTCTCCGAGGTATTCAACTTTTACATAGTAAGGGCCGCTCCACGCGTATGGAAAAATGACTTCGCTTTTTCCATCCTCCGCTGTGAAAGAACGGTACATCTCAAACGTCTCATTTTTAAGCGCTTTTTCCTTACTTGGATATACAGATACATTCAGTACTGAATCACTCTTGACGGTCAGTGCCATATGTGAGTTTTTCTGAATATCCGTTGCTCTCGGGATCACTTTGTACCATTTCACCTGTTCCGGCTCCTTCATGGCGCCTGTCTGCTCTTTGCCGTTTTCCAGAGCAGCCGCCTGATCGATCGCGCCGGCCGCTGCAGCTTTGGTTCCCGGAGAAAAAAGGCTGAAAATCAGTGCAAAAATAAGCACTGCCGCCACAACCGAGCTGAATTTTCTGCGTTTCATGTTATCCCTCCTGCAAAATAATGAATCTCCTTGAAGGTATCATAATTTCATAGGACGAGATACCGCTTACAGGGAATTTTAAGGTTATTTTAAATGATTTGGAATATGAGGGGATAAATATAAAAAAACCCAACTCTATCAAAGAGCCGGGTTCATAGGTTTTTCTATTAAAACAATTGAAAACCAATTGGCAAATGCAGACCGAGCAGCACTGTCAGCAAAAGGACAATGACGAAGCCGACCCACAGGCCTCCTGTTGATTTTTCTTTTTTCTTGCGGATGAGGAGCATTTCCATCAGGCCGATGGTGATAATGCCCAGAATCATTTTGCCGGCGTATTCTCCGTTCCAGTTGGCGAAACGGACAAACAGCTCAGCTCCTGTCAAAATAATAAGGATATAGAATAACCGCAGAATCATATGAGTGATTTTTGCGCCCTTTGCACTTCCTGACGAATACAGCGAGTAGCTGACGAAAAGCAGAATCAGCGCTACCACCCATGTCGTAATATGTAGGTGTGTCATATATGTTCCCCCTATCAGATAAATTACCCCACTTATAGTACCATGAACTTGTCCTCTGCCACAAAGATGATTATCAGAAAAAACGGGCGGGTCCGGGTCCGCCCTCGAGTTTTATTCAGCCAATTTGGTTTGACAGCGTTCCGATCGGGTCAATTGTAATATCAATTTTGTCACCTGACCGCAAGAATTTTGGAGGCGTAAACCCCTTGCCGACACCAGACGGCGTACCGGTGGCAATAATGTCGCCCGCTTCAAGCGTCATCCCCTTTGAGAGGGTTTCAATTAATTCCGGAATGGAAAAGATCATATCGCTTGCCGAACCGGATTGGCGCAGCTCGCCGTTGACTCTTGTTTCAACCTTGAGGCGCTCTGGCTCCTGAATAGATGATTTATGTACAAGCACGGGCCCCATCGGACATGTCGTATCCAAGCTTTTTCCGATAAAAAACTGCTTATGCCTTTTTTGCAGATCACGCGCCGTGATATCATTCACAATCGTATATCCGAAAACATGGTCATATGCATCTTCTTTTGAAATGCGGGTCCCGCTTTTTCCGATCACGACAGCAAGTTCTCCCTCATAATCAAGCTGAGTGGTAACCTCTTCATGGCTCTTTACGATATCACCATGCCCAGTAACCGTTACCGGCGATTTTGTAAATACCATCGGATGCTCCGGAATATCAGCCTCGCTTCCCATTTCAATCGCGTGATCCCGGTAGTTTTTGCCGATGCAGATGATATTTTTTGATGGCTTCGGAATGGGTGCATGGAGCTTCACCTCAGATAATGAATACATAAATGATCCCAGCTCATCATTCGGTTTCTTTGCCCACTCGGCCAGCTGCCTTGCATGCGCAACGAATTTATCCCCTTCTGCGATACATTCAATCAGCGATCCCGGAATCGTCTCAAGTTCAAACAGTTTTTTTTCAGCCTTTTGCAAATCCATAATTTTCTCATCGTCAATGATCAGGCCGACAAACATTCGGTTGTAAAGTTCCCCTGTCGCAAATTTCATGTTATTCCTCCATCATCTTTTAAATCAGAATGCTCCTTCAAGTATTCTCTGTCGAATGCTGAAATCCCTTTTTCTCAATTCCGTTTTCATTTCGTTTCAGGACGGGCTTGCTCTACATATCATACAAATGTCGTTTTGAGAAGGAGGAAAGAATATGGAGCGCGTGCATTTATTTTTTCATCGGGAGCAGCTGAAAAGTAAAGGTACTGCCAAGGGGCTTTTCGTAACAGATCGATCTGTTTCTCCCATTCTTCTCACACAGCGTGACAGAGCGGAAAAGGCATCCTATGAAATCAGCTGGGAACAGTCTCTGCTTGGTGAAAGGACACTTTTTTTGAATGCAGAACAGGATGATCCGTCCCTGATGCGGCGCAGACTCGCCTATTGTTTTTTTGACCAGATCGGCGTACCTGCTCCCGTTGCCTCGTACAGCTTTCTGACCATCAATGGCCAGCCTGAAGGCATTTATTTGAACATCAAGAACCATCAGCCAGCCGGTAAAAGGAGTTACGGAGTGAAGACGGCCGATCCAAGGGTTCCATTGTCCCTTTTTAACAATGATTCCTCGGCATTCTTACATGAATTTTTCATACTGATCCGCACAGCCGGAGATGACGAATTGGCTGAAAGGATTAAATTGTATCTGGATGTCAAGCTGTTTTTTTTGTGGCTGATCGGCAACGCCTGCACCAATCAAGGCTTTTACTGCACATTTTGTTTAAACGAATCCGGTCGGCTTTACGTTTCCCCGATGGAGACAAGATCGCTTGCCGTACAAGAATGGTATGAAGAAGACCCGCTTCTGACAAAAGGAAAGACGCTTTCGTCAAGGCTTCTATCCATTCCCGCCTTCAGGTCGCAATATCACACCTTAATGAAAAACGTGCTGAAGCGGTCGTTTACTATTGAACGATTATCTCCTCTCATCAACGAATGGCACCTTGACATTTGTCAAAGTGCTGCTGATGATCCTTTTATCAAAAAAAGCCCCTTTCAGATCGAAAAGGAGCAGACCAACATACTTAGAGAAATTGAGGAACGGCAGGACTTTTTGCAAGCACACTTAGCAAGACTTTAGTCCTTTCTCCATTAAAAAAGGCCGCAGCAAAAATTGTCGCTTTTTTAGTCAAATTGACGAAAGGCAACCTTTTGAGCCAAAATAGGTTATACTAACGATATCCTGTATTTATATCAAAATAAAATCTAGAATTGGAGATAGCGTAATGAACAGTAAAATTGAAGAAATGAGGATCACACTAATTGAAACCGCACAAAAATACGGCATGAATTCAAAAGAAACGATTCAATGCAGCCAAGAGCTGGATATCCTGCTGAATACCCGGATTAAAGAAGAAATGATTTTTGGGAGATATCTTGAAAACTCCCGTATGTAAATCATTTTCTATAACAATTAGAATACACCACATGTAACTCCGCTTTTTGCTCAGCACTTCTGAGATATACCTCAGGGCGAGAATGTGCCCGCCCAAAAATCGAATACCGCAGCACGACATACTCCAAAAAGCATTCTACACGCAAAAACACCAAAGAAATAAACAAAAATCACCATAGGCGGATAGCGGCATCCTTCGCCGCATTTCCGCTCAATTTATACCCAACATCCTCTTTTACCATGTTTAAACATAACGGCCCAAAAAATAAAACGCTTTCATCAAAAGCCGATATATCCCCTTTAAATTTCTCTCACACATATGTGCGTTTGTCATAAGCTATCGTGAATAGCCCAATTGAAATCAGAATTGTCATTTCACTTTACCTGTCTTTTTTCAATTTTTCAACAAAGGATGTGCTCGTATGCCGGCCATTGTCGGAGCGTTTAAAATTAATGCGATTGGTACGAGCGGAGTCGTTCACATCGGGGACTGCATTACGATTTCTCCTCAGGCTCAGGTCAGAACGTTTGCCGGTGCTGGCAGCTTTAATACCGGCGACAGCCTCAAGGTGATGAATTATCAAAACGCGACGAATGTGTATGACAATGATGCGGTTGATCAGCCGATCGTGGCCAATGCGTAAAAGGAGTGAGGCTCATGAACTTCTATATTAATCAAACCATTCAAATCAACTATCTCCGGCTGGAATCAATCAGCAACTCCTCCATTCTGCAAATCGGGAGCGCCGGATCAATCAAGTCTCTGTCAAATTTGTATAATACAGGAAGTTATGTAGAACCGGCACCAGAAGTTTCTGGCTCAGGGCAACCGCTCCAGCTGCAGGAGCCCGACACAGGTTCATTGGTCCCGCTCCAGCCTCCTGGCCGTTAATCATATGAAAGAGGTGAAAGAACATGTATGATCAATCTGTTTCCTCTTACCTGCAAAACTTGAATTCCTTCGTTCAGCAGCAGGCGATTCACATTCAGCAGCTCGAACGTCAGCTGAAAGAGATTCAAACTGAAATGAATACGATGAAACAGCGGCCGGCCACTACCATTGAGCGTGTGGAGTATAAATTTGATCAGCTGAAAATCGAAAGGCTCGACGGAACTTTGAATATCGGCTTAAATCCGACTGACCCGAACAGCGTCCAAAACTTTGAAGTCAGCCAGTCGACACCGCAAATCGGGATGATGCAGCAGGAAGAGAGCGCTCAGCTCATGCAGCAGATCCGCCAGAATGTCGACATGTACTTAACCGAGGAAATCCCAGATATTTTGGAACAGCTTGAAAACCAATATGACAGCAGACTTGACGATACAAACAGACATCATGTTATTGAAGACATCAGAAAACAAATGGACAGCCGGATTCACTATTATATGTCCCATATCAAAAAAGAAGAAAATACACCGCCTGCACAATATGCAGAACATATCGCTGAGCATGTGAAGCGTGATGTCATCCGCGCTGTAGAACACTTTCTGGAGCATATTCCATCAGAAATGAAAGGAGATGAGCAAGCATGATCTTTACAGTCATCAACCGCAGCTTGGAAGTCGGGGACATCCGGATGAACGGTGTGTCCAGTTCCTCCGTTTTCCACATCGGAGACACTGAATCCATCTACCTGTCTTCTATTTTTGATACACCGCCTGAATCTCTTATCATCGGGCCGTTTGCTCCGATTGCGCCAGAATAATGCTTAAACGCATATCGCGCATCAGACTAGTTAAGTTTAATTCTCTCGGGATCGCAAGTGTGTTTCAAGTTGGCGACACAAATGAAATCGATATGAGTGTAAAAGTATTTGCTGTGCAGCGTTCTCTGTCCACGTTTTACCATAATGAAGGCTCATTTAACAAAAAGGAGTATCAGATCTTTCAGCAGCAGGCAGTGAAGCCGCTCCCCGAAACAGGTGTACAAAGCGCGTTTTGCCACGAGGTGCCGGCTATTTATGTTCGCAGCATCAAAATTCAAGGGGTGTCAGCCTCTTCTGTTTTACATGCCGGATCAGCTTCGCTTATCCGCGGTGATGCGAGACTCAAACATATCAGACAGATTCAGTCTCCGCGCTCACAATCGCCCGCCAAGAACATATAATAAACAGAGACTTCGATAAAGGGTGTCGTTTATGCCAGCAATTGTCGGGCCTATAGCTATCAATTCCATATCGGGCGGAGTCGTAAACTTTGGTGATTCCTTTTACCTTTCTCCGAAAAGCTCTTCAAAATCTGCGCTCGGTTCGGGAGCAGGAAACACGGGAGATTTCCTTCTATTAAATAATGCAGTCAACGCGACAAATTATATAGACCCCGATGTCAACGATCAGGATATGGTTGGAAACGGATAAAAGCAGCCGCTCTGCAAAGAGAGGGCTGCTTTTTAGTCATTTTTTCTTTTTTCGTTCATTTGATTTCTTTGTTTTGATCAGCTTCTCAGGCGGCTGTTTTCTGATCCATTTGACAAACCGGGCAAGCTCTGGATCGCTTCTGAGTTCAGCCATTTTGTTTAAACGTACAGCGAGCTCTTGATTGGTATATAAGGCATGAATCTGTTTATGGCAAGGAATACAGAGCATCGCTGTCGGCAAAAACGTTCCGCCTTCCTCTTTCGGTGTGAGATGATGCTCTGTCAGCTGGACATCGCTCCGGCCGCACAGCTCACATATTCCGGCAGTCTGCTTTGCCATATCCGCTCCTCCCTTACATCAACTCAAGTGATACCCGCGTACCGCGGCCGCTCGGTTCAGCCGGATGGACAATCAGCTTTTTCGGAAGCCGTGCACGCAGTTCCTGCACATGGCTGATGACACCGACAGCCAGATTGTCTGACTGAAGTTTTTCCAAGGCCGTTACAACCGTATCAAGCAGATCTTGATCCAGTGTGCCGAAGCCTTCATCTAAGAAAAAGAACTGAAGCGGGTATTCCCCGCGAAGCTGGATCTGCGCAGACAGCGCAAGAGCAAGTGAAAGCGAGGTGAGGAAGGTCTCTCCTCCAGACAAACTGGAAACCGGGCGTCTTACGCCTCCATTCGCGTCATCCCGCATCACGAAGCCGCCTTCTGAATCTACTTCGATGGCATAGCGCTGTCTTGTCAGCATACTGAGTCTTGCTGAGGCGTCCCTCGCAACGCTTTCAAGCTGCTCCTCAGCTAAAAATTCGACGAAGGTATTGCCTTTAAACACAGCTTGCAGCTTGTCCAGCCTGTCGATATGCGTCTGCCATTTTTTCAGTTCAGCTTCAATTTCATTAAACCGTTTATGATGGTCGCGAATGACAGCCAGTGCTTTTGCTGCCGCGCCTTTTTCCTCTATAGCAGCGCCAAATGCGTCCTCAGCTTCTTGTAATGCTGCAACGGTTTCGTTCCATTCGCTCTCTGATAATGCTCTGCCGGCAAGTATCTCTGCTACTCGTTTTAAGTTTGCAGCATTTTGCTTCAGTTTATCCATAAACTGGTCTATGCCGGTTTTCATCTTTTCAAGTTCATCGGCTGGGATGAGACTTTGTTCAACCTCCTCAGTCCGGGTAATGGAGGTGTTTTTTGTATGCTCAAGCCAAGCAGCTTTTGCTTTTTCCAATCTGCCCTTCGCCTCTTGAAGAGTGAGCTCGCTTGCCGAAGCGCGGCTTTTCGCCTGGTTGAGCTTCATTTGGGCGCTTTGCAGTTCTTCATATAAAGATTGTTCTTTTTCTTTTAACAGCTTTAGATCCTGCTGGACAGAGCGGAGTTTGATTTGAATCGAATCTCCTTTTGCATAATCTCCGAGTTCGTGCTCATAATCAGCTATCACGCTCTTGATGCGTTCAGCCGCATAATGAAGCTCCAGCTTTTCCCGCTCAAGCCGGTGTCCAGATTCCCGCAGTTTTTCCTTTTGTGCTTCATGCTCAGCAAGAAACGCAATACTCTTCTCAATTCGTTTTTCACATTCTTCTGCAGCCCGGTCCTTTTCTTCAATGGCTTGCTGCCATTTTTCTGCTTCGTCCACAGATTGATTCTGAAATGCTTCTTTAAACATGTTCAGACTGCTGTCCATTGAGGATTGAAGCTCAGTGATGATGCTTTCAATACGGTCAGCTTCTCTTTTTTCAAAACCGATTTTTTCATTAAGCTGATCGGCCTTTTTTAAAGACTCCTGATAGGCGCCGATCATTTGTGCCATTCTTGTCTTAACAGAAAGAATGTCCTGCTTGATTCGTTTCCATTCAAATTTGGCAGTTTCAAATGCTTCATACACCGGCTGATTTTCGAAGGAAGCTGCCGCTTCAAGGTTCTGCGCTTGAATTGTCTGCAAAAACGGACACTGTTCAATAAAGCGCGCGGATTGTTCTTCAAGCGTAATTTTGGCTGAAAGAATCTCCTGGCTGAGAGCTGCAGCTTCCGTCAATAACACATCTGTCCGTTTGATGTCCTCTTCAAGATGGCTGTCGGCTTCATACGTTTCATGTACTGAGGCAGATGGATCATGATCGGTTGAACCGCATACCGGACAAGGCTTTCCGGCAGTCAGCTTTTGGGCTAACTCTTTTGTCAGCAGTGCCACCCTTGCTTTTTCACGCTGTAAGTGAAGCGTGTGTTGATTCTTTCTAGTCTCTTCAGTCATACGTGTTAATGAGCGTTCCGTTTCGCACACCAAATGGTACACAGTTTGTACAGCCTCATATGCCTGAATGATGTTGTTTTCTTCCGCTTCCGTCTTTTGAACGAGTGTATTCTTCTCTTCCTTTATCTTCTGCAGCACGAAGTTCAATTCGTCACTTCGTTTTTTCTCTTTTTTGATTTGCTCCTCGGTTTGTCTGATGCGCAATGCCATTTCTGCGGCCTGCTGGCAGCTTTTTCGCTCATCGGATGTCACCTGCAGGGATTTGAGCTGCTGTTTCAATTCTGTCTGTCTGTTTTGCCCTCGTGTCAGGCGGTCTGTTACGGTCTCTAATTCATTCATGACAGATTGATGAGCCTCTTCTTTCTGCCGGAGGTCAGCCTTTTTGCGCTCTTCCTCTTGCTTGGCCTCACTCAGTTTGATTTCGATTTCCTGCAAGCGTGAAAGCTGTTCCTGTTTGGCTAAAAGCTCAGGCTCTTTCTCGCTTTTATGCTGGCGCCACGCTTCATACTCTTCATGTTTTTGCTGAAAGAAAGCTGTCCGGTCTGCTAAATCCTTTTGGGCTAGCGTTTGTTCCTTTTCAGCTTGCTCCTCATGCTGGATCGCTTCTGCGTACCGGTCCGCATAGGGCTTAAGGGCTGCTGCTGTTTCTGCTTCCAGCAGGCGTTTTTGCATGCTGTCTATATGCGGCTGTTCTTCTGCGAGACGTTTTTCCTCTTCTTCATAAGCGGATTTTTCCTTTTGGACATTCCATATCTCCTGATGCTCTGTAAACCGCTCCTTCGCCTGATCACGGTTCTTCCTCATCGCTTCCAGCTGGGCTTCAGCTTGTTCGAGAGCCTTTTCAGCCTGCTCCACTGCCTCTGAGCTCGCCTCACCGAGACCGGACTGTTCAGCAAGCATTTCATTTTTTCTCGCATTGGCTTCCTGCGCCTGCCGTCTCAGCTTTTTCACAAGCCTGTCTCCATATTGCTCCAAATTAAATAAACGCTGAAGCATATGCCTGCGCTCTGCCCCTTTTAAAGACAGAAATTCAGCAAACTTCCCTTGGGGCAGCACCACCGCTCTCGTAAAATCGTCGATCGTCAGTCCTAAGAGCTCCTCAACTCTTTTATTCACTTCGCTGGCTTTATCAGCCAGCACCGTATGCTCATCCTTGATTTCGATGAAGCGGCAAAGTGCCGTTTTTACCTTCATTTCATCCGTTCTCTTAAACACACGCTCGACTTTGTATGAGATTTGGTGATTCGTCTGAAGCGCAAAGGTAAAGGAAACAGACAGCGTATCTTCCGCCTGGTTTAAGATACCGTGCGTATTATTCGCCGCCCGTTCCACCTTTCCGTATAAAGCAAGCGTCATTGCGTCGAGAATAGAGGATTTACCGCTTCCTGTCGGGCCGAAAATGCCGAAAACACCGGCACCGGAAAGGCCTTCAAAATCTATCGTCTGCTCCTCTCTAAAGCTGTGGAGCCCCTTAATGCTTAAGGCGATCGGCTTCATTTCGCATCCTCCTCTTCAACGCCTGATGCAAGCTCTAAAAACAGCTTCACCATTTCTTCATCCGGCACCGCGCCCCCAGTTTGTTTTTCATAAAATTTCTTAAACCGGTCTTCGATTGAGACATGCTTAACCTCAATCCGTTCCCGTTCTTTGTTCTGTTCTTCATAAACCGGCCTGATATGGATAAAGCCCGGGTGCGCCTTCCGCAGCCTGTGAATCTCTTCAAGTGACAGCTGGTCCGCGACACGGATTTCCAGGTCAATCCAGGCATTCTGATCCCTGCCATCATCCAGCCAGCTGTACACCTCGCTTAAGCCATTTGCCGCTTTCCATTTCACAAGTGGCTTGCCGCTTGATAATAACACCTCTTGCCAAGTGGCCTCTTCCCCAGGCTTGGCGTCCACAATCGTCACTGATTTAGCGTAGCCCGCTTCAGAAAAGCTGTAGGCGAGCGGAGATCCTGAATAACGCGCAAGCGTCCGCGCCCGCTTGATTGTTTGCGGGCGATGCAAATGGCCGAGCGCAACGTAAGCGGCATCTGCCGGCAGGCTTTCAGCCGCCACCGTGTATGCACCGCCGACTTCAATCGGCCGCTCTGAATCGGTTTGGTTTCCGCCTGCCACATAAATATGGCTGGCGGCAATCTTCACTGCATCGTTCCGGAACCGGCTTGTCATATGCTCAAACGCCTGCCTGATTTTCACATCATAGTGATCACGGAGCAGCTTTTCATCAAACGTATCGGATAGCACTTCATTTAACCGCGCTTCAGATGGGTACGCCAGCGCTCCAACCGCCAAAAGCTCTCCTGCTGAAGGCACTTCAATATGAATCGGCTCTGTTGTCGGATAACCGATTAAATGAATGCCGTTTTCATGTGTCAGCGGTGAAGCGGCGGACAAACGGTCAGGATTATCGTGGTTTCCGGCAATGACAACGATCGGGCGCTTTCCTCTGTCGCTAAGCGCAGACAGGCTTTCATAAAACAGCTGCTCGGCTAAAGCTGGCGGGTTTACGGTGTCAAATGCATCCCCCGCCATTACAATGGCATCGATCTGCTCATCCTTTACAATCGTATTCAATTCATCCAGCACATCGGCCTGTTCACTCAGCCTGCTTCTTCCTTCAAGCGTTTTTCCAAGATGCCAGTCAGCCGTATGTAAAATCCGCAAATGCTTTCACCTCTCTTTTATATAGAAAACGAGACCCGCTCCGCCTGAAATTCCGGAGCTTTTGGATCTCGCTATAATGTCAGAATGTGCCCTCCGTCAAAGAAATAAAGCGCACATCCCTTTACCTTTGTTTTTGCAATTTGCTCCACTGCCTTCGTGTACAGCTGAATTTGCGTTTCATATCGTTTCTTCAAGATCGGGGCCGCTCCTTCAAATCCATGCTGGAATTTGCCCTCAATCCGGTCCGACTTATAATCCAATAGATATAATCCGTCCTCAGTTTCATAGAGACAGTCAATGATACCCTGCACTAAAAGCGGCTCATCTGCCTCCTGTGCATCAGGATAGATCTCCTTGGCCGGAAGCGCTAAGCTGAATGGTATTTCCCTGTCCTTCCACTTTGCGCCGATCAGCTGTCCGCCGATTTCCGTATGGAAAAATTGCACGATTTCTTCTATATCAATAGCGTCTTTTTGTTCTTCAGTGAGAAGCTCTTTTTCATAAAGCCTGTGAACCGTCTGCTCAGCTTCTTCTATCGACGGCACATGTGACAGCGGGATATGCTGCATAACCGTATGCATGGCAGTCCCTTTCTCTGCCGCTGTCAGGCCTTTTTTCATCATAAAAGCGGGACGTCTGTACAGAATGCTTCCATCAGCCGGTTTTACAGGGGCCCTGCCGCTGTATTCATCCTCGTACTCTCTTTTTCTTTTGATCTCAGAAACCGATTGCTTTGTCCGAATTTGCGTCACCTCGTGATGCGGGTATGTCCAGCTCAGCTGCTCGCGGGCTTTTTCATCAAACGCAAACGAGCCGGGAACTGGTTCACCTCGGCGGATCGCTTCTAGGCGCTCGCTTTTTTCTTCCATTCTTTCTTCCAGATCATCATCAAGCAAATCATAGGAATGGATCATTTGAACGGCAAAACGAGCCGGGTGGCCTGAGATGTCAGCGTGTGCTGGCACACCAGCCAAATCCCCCAAGTCTCTGTGCCTGGCAAGAGCCGGGCCGATGAAATCTAGATACGTTTTCGCCTGATAGCGGTCAAATTCCGGCAGAAGCCAATCAGTTTGGGACGCGGATGCCTGCCATTTTGCAAGCTGTTTCTGATGATCCTTACATGAGCCAATCAGAAACAGCTTTTCCTTCGCTCTCGTTAATGCAACATAGAGAACACGCAATTCCTCTGACAGCAGCTCCCTGCGCATTTTTTTCTTCATCGCAATGAGCGGAAGTGTCGGATAGCTGATGCGTAATTGCGGATGAATATACTTCGTGCCAAATCCGAGCTCCTTATCCAGCAGGTACGATTTATTTAAATCCATCATGTTGAAATTCCGGCCGAGACCTGCTGCAAACACGACTGGAAATTCGAGCCCTTTGCTGCTGTGGATCGTCATTAAGCGGACAACATCCTCCTGCTCGCTGAGCGCTCTCGCCGTACCAAGATCATCGCCCCGCTCCTGCATGCGTTCGATAAACCGCAGGAAACGGAACAAGCCGCGAAATGCCGTTGATTCATATTGACGCGCCCTGTCATAAAGAACACGCAAATTGGCCTGGCGCTGTTTTCCGCCCGGCATCCCGCCGACATAATCCATATATTTGGTGTCGCGGTACACTTCCCAAATCAGCTCAGATACTGAGTGGTTTTTCGAAAACGCGCGCCATTTTTGCAGATGTCCGTAAAACGTATTTAACTTTTGATAAAGCTCATCGTTCCGGTCACCAGCAGCCAGGTAGTCTTTCATCGCCTCATAGTACGGCGCTTTTTTATTTTCAAGCCGGATCAAAGACAGCTCGTTTTCATCTGCTCCGACAATCGGTGAGCGCAGCACAGAGGCAAGCGGTATATCCTGATACGGATTATCGATTACCTTCAGCACAGAAAGCACGACGGCGACTTCGACCGCTTCGAAATAGCCTGACGTTAAATTGGCGTAAACCGGTATGCCCTGTGCTCTCAGCTCCTCCATGATTTGCGGAGCCCACGGCATCGAACGGAGCAAAATCACGATATCTCGGTATTGAATATTGCGATGTGTTTTCTTTTTTCCGTCATACACCTTAAATGGCGATGAAATCAGCTTGCGAATTTCCTTAGCGATGGCTTTTGCCTCAAACTGCACCGTTTCAAGCTCTTCTGCTTCCTCGCTTGCATCCGTATCTTCTGCGTTGTCGATCAGCAGCAGCTCTGTTTCCGTCTCGTCATTGTCCGGATACGCTGCACCAAGCTTCAGCTCAGCCTGCTCGTCATAATCGACCTCACCGATTTTGCCGCCCATCAGCTGTTTAAATAAAAAGTTTGTGCTGTCTAAAATATCAGCCCGGCTTCGGAAATTTTTATTTAAATCGATTTTCCGCCCCGTGCCTTCTCCGCTCTCTGTAAACCGTTTGTATTTAGAGAGGAAAAGAAGCGGCTCGGCAAGCCTGAATCGATAAATCGACTGTTTGACATCTCCTACCATAAACAGGTTACCAGTCTCCTCCGGACCGCTTGTGACGAGCTGCAGAATCGATTCCTGCACGAGGTTGGTATCCTGATATTCGTCAACGAGCACCTCATGAAACTGTTCCTGATAAAACCTCGCAGCCTCGCTCGGCTCACGTTCACCTTTGTCATTCTCAGCTGTCAAAATCGCTAAACAGTAATGCTCCAAATCAGAAAAATCGATGATTGATTTTTCCTGTTTCGCAGCTTCGAATCGTTTTCCATAGCTGATGACAAGCTGTACGAGCGTTTCAATGACAGGCTTCATCTCGGCTAGGCTTTTCAAGTGCTGTTCAGGACTTCGCGTGAAGTAGTCGTTTTTGAGCTTTTCAAGCAGTTTTTTTGCACCGTTTCTCAAATCTGTCGCCTCATCAAGGAGCGCTGGATCGAACTCATCCCCTTTTACTGCTTTGGCACGCTTAAAAGAGACGGCGGGCACCCGCTTATATAGTTCACTGAAATCGTCCTGATGCTGAATCAGTTCATCAATCTGCGCAAGATCATCAAGAAAATTGTCAGCACGCGGCGCCGGGCCGCCCGGCGCTTTCGTCAGCTCAAGCGCGCGCAAGAGCTTTTCCTTCGCCCCGTTAAGCACCATTGCAATATCTTCTTTGACATATTGATAAAACGGCAGCTCCTCGATGGCGCTCTTTTCTGATACATCATACAAATGAACAAAGCTTTCCAGCCACGCCTCGGGGTTGGGATGGGATCGGGAATACTCGTACACCTGTTTAACGAGAAATTGCAGATCCAGATCGTGCCGGTCTGTCGTATAGCGGTCAACAAGCTCAAAAAATGCCTTTTCACCCTTTGCATATTCGTCTTCAAACAGCTCGTCAAGCACTTCATCACCGAGCAGCTCGCCTTCCGTCTGATCAGCTATCCTAAAGCCCGGATCAAGATCGATCAAGTAGTAATATTTCTTCAGCACTTGCAGGCAAAAGGAATGAAGCGTCGAAATGCTGGCCCGGTTTAAAAGAGACAGCTGGCGTCTGATATGCAGCGAGCCGGGCCGCTGTACAAGCTCTTTTTCCAAGGCTTCTGCGATTCGGTGCTTCATCTCTGCCGCTGAGGCGTTTGTAAATGTCACAACGAGAAGACGGTCTACATCTATTGGGTTTTCCTCCGCGGTGATTTTCCGAATCATTCGTTCAACGAGCACAGCGGTTTTACCAGAGCCCGCAGCCGCTGCCACAAGAATATCCTGGCCGGTTGAAACAATGGCATTCCATTGGTCATCTGTCCATGTGCTGTCTGCCGGTTTAGGAATGTTCATTGCCATCCGCCTCCTTTTTTATCCACTCAAGTATTGTCTTGTCCTTTTCAGCCTTTAATGGGCGATACTCGTTTTCTTCCAGTGATTCATCAAATTGGCATACTGATTTGAACGCACAGTATGTGCACGGCGTCTTGTTCTTCATTTTGTACGGCTCAATGGATACGCGCCCGTCGGTGATTTGTTCGCCAGCTTCCTGGAAGGTGCGGCGCACATGCTTTGTCAAAAGATCAAATTCCTTTTCACCGACTGCTGCCGAGTCTGATCTAAGAGATCCGTCTTTTTTCAAGCCGGCGTTTATGATATTTGAACGTCCCTCTTGAAGGGTTGTATCCATGAGGCGAACCACTTCCTGATCACCGAGGAGCAAGCCCTTCATTTTAAATTTCTTAAAGATCTCCTGTTCAATCTCGTCAAGCCCAAGCGGGAGATTAGATTGAATCATCGGGTCATGAATATGGAAATACAGCACTCCGGCAGGCGTCGCCCTCATCCCGAGCCAGTCAGCTGAATGTGTAATCGATAAATCAAGGTACGTCAGCATTTGCAGTGCCAATCCGTAATATACTTCCGCTAAGTCAAGGCCTTTGTCGCTTGATTTATAATCGACAATCCTGAGGAGCAGGCCTTTTGAGCTTTCAGCCTTATCAACACGGTCAATTCGCCCGACGAGTTCCATCGTACAGCCGTTTTTCAGTTGAAAGGTCAGCGGCGGAAGCGGGCCTTTTCCTCCAAAGCCCAGTTCAAGCCCGATCGGTACGAATCCGCTCGCTTTCGCATGCTCGCTTAAAATGCCGGACACACGTGTCACAATTTTTTGCAGTTTTTCCTTCACATAATAATGCCGGTTTGAGCTGAGCAGAATTTCCTTTTGCAGTTTCGGTGCCAGCCGTTCTACCGCATCATAGGAAAACAGCTCGCATTGCTCTTTCGTTAAATCGCGCCAATCCAGCTTTTGCTCACGCAGCCTGTCTGAAATCAGCTTTAAGCTGGAATGAAACAGCTGGCCGATATCCGGTGCTTCAAGCTTGAAGAATTGCCGTTCCTTCAAATGCAGCCCGTGTGACGCAAAATGGGAAAACGGACACGCGTTAAAGGTTTCCATTCTCGATACACTGCCCTGAATGCGTTCACCATAGAGCTGTCTCGACACGCTGCGTTCAAGCTGCTTCACTTCATTCCGGAAAAACAGGCTTGAGAACAGCTTTTTCGATTGCAGCCTGTCCGGCTCACTCATCAGCACATTGTACGTGCTCCACCAGACGTCGCTGATGTCGTATTCCCGGGTCCATAACCTGAGCTGGCTCGCGGTAAAGGACTGTGCCACGCTTTTATTCACGACATACATCAGCTGTTCCTCATCGCTAACCTGTTCAGGTTCATTTGTTAACAGGCGCTCCTTATGATATGGAAACAGTTCTTCCAGCCGCTTAACGATCATCGACGGCAAAAGCGTTTTTCCTTCCGCATCAGCAATCGGATACGATACGTAAAGCCGGTCAGACGGACTTGAAAACGCCATGTAGATGAGGAAATGCTCATCAAGCAAACGCTCCCGTCCGCCTGAGGATAGCTCAACCCCAATCGTTTTCAGCCATTCCCGGTCATCATCCGACAGGACCCCGTTTTCATCAGGGCGTGCCGGCAGAACGCCGTCGTTTGCCCCGAGCACAAAGGTGCAGGAGGTGCCATACATTCTGGACAAATCCATATTGCCGACAAACACCTGGTCAAGCGCAGGCGGAATTAGAGAAAATGTAAGCGACTCCGCTCCGGCTTCTATCATTTGCTGAAACAAATCAAGGGAAATCTCATCATCTCCCATCATTTCAACAAACTCCTCAAGCAGCTGAATGACTGCGTCCCACGCCTGCTGATGCTGCTGCGCTTCAATGATTCTGCCGTCATCCTCAGCACGCTGCCTTTCCTGATCCAGCTTCAGCGGCACATCCGTCTCTTCTAAATAACGATAGAGCGCCTCCGCCTTCTCTTGAACCGTCTTCGCTTTTTTCATGCGTTTTTGAAGCTGAAAAAGCGGCGGAACAATCCAATCGCGGGTGTCATTCAACATGTTTTCCATTTCGATTTCCTGATCAGTCTGCGCAAAATCATCATCCAATGACACAAAACGCCTGTATTGGAAACGATCGCCCTTTGTCCAGCGGTCGCCTTTAATACCATAGGCGATACAGTAATTTTCGAGCTGATCGACCTGTTCTCTCACTTTGGCCTTCGGTTCATTGAGCGGGAATAGCAGTTCGGTTTTCACGCAGCGAAACACCGCTTCATAACGCCAATTCCCTTTCAGAACATCAAGGCTTGACCGGATAAATTCAATTAACGGATGGTTCAGCATAGATGCTTTTCCGTCAATGAAATAAGGAATCTCGTAATCTGCGAAAACTTCCTTCACCATATCCTTGTAGTCTTCCGGCTGGCGCGCAAGAATTGCTACATCCTTATAGCGATATCCCTTCTCTCTGACTAGGGCGTGAATTTCCCGGGCAATGCCTTCCAGCTCAGCTCGTCTGTTTGCGGCCTGCATCACAGTAAGGGCTTCTTGTTTTTCTGCGTATGGAATGACTGGACGCGCTTCATACTGTGCCTCTAGATGCGCCAATTCCGGCGTCTTTGTATGCCGCTCAGTCCCGCTCAGCTCTTTATACGTAATGTCCAAATTCAGTTCCTTCGCCTTCTGATGCAGGCGGTAATAGGTTTTCCCCGTCATTCTGAACAATTCCAGTTCATGCGGCTCCCGCTCATATGACGGCTTGTCCGCTGTGAGCGAAAACGTGATATGCTCCGCATGAACCATAAGCTGCTCCAACACCCTGAATTCCTGCGGTGTAAACTGATAAAAGCCATCCACATAGATATGGGCGCCTTTTATATCTTCCGCAAGCGGGATATGCTCTGCCAGCAATGTCAAATAATCCTCAGAGTGAAGATATTGGTCTGCAAGGCTTTTTTCCATTTGCTGATACAGAATTGATAAGTCATGGAGCTTTTCAGATAAAACACGTTCTCCGCGATACTCGGAAGCCGTTCCGCTTTCCGCCATCCGGCGGATATCCTCCGGTTCCAGACAATAGCGCTTAAACTCTGTCAGCATCCGCTCAACCTGTGCGGTAAACCCGCTTTTGTCACTCGCTTTTTGATAGACTTTGAACTCCTGTTTATGCTCCTCTATGAGCTTCCGCAGGAGCATTTGTACGCCGGTGCTCGTCAGAAACGGCCTGCTCATTCCTCCCGTATGCTGGAGGATGCGCCAGGCCAATCGTGAAAAACTGAACACTTGAGCGCGTATCATCCCGCCCATATCAGGCGTTTTAGCAAGCTCGTATTCCATCAAAAACGTCATTTGATCCGGGACTAGAAAAATGATCGGCTTCCCGAATGGAGCCCGGCGCAATTCATCCTGAATGCTGTTGATGATCAGCTTCGTTTTTCCACTCCCGGACCTGCCTACTAAAAACTCTGCTCCCAAATTAGAAGACCCCTCTCTTTTTATCTCTATATATTTTATCGAATGTTGACGAAAATGACCAATCTGATCTATTGGTAAAAACGGCCTTTTCACATATAAAAAGCTGATTATCTCCGCACATCTCTCCCTGCCCAACATATACTTTTACAGAAGCCCAATTCCTAAGAATGGAGTTGAATCCCCTTGCATTACAGCTACTATCCCTATCCGGTGCCATACAGGGAAGATCCTGGTTTGATTCGGAATTTGCAGAAGGCCATCAACGGAGAATTCAGTGCAATTCAATGCTACCGTAAGCTTGCCGAACTCGCCCACAGCGATGAGGTCAGAAAACAGATTGAAGAAATCAGGCGTGACGAGATTCGCCACCTCCGTGAATTTTCCACACTGTATGGTTCAATTACCGGCAAACACATCATGCCGAAACAAACGGAAGAATGCCCGGACCATTTCACGAGAGGACTGGACGCCGCTTTTAAAGATGAACAAGAAACCGTCGACTTTTACTTGCGTGCGGCCGAGGAAACGTCAATCTTAAAAGCGAAAGGCGTCTTTACACGCGCAGCACGTGATGAACAAAATCACGCTGTCTGGTTCCTATACTATCTGATGGAACGTTAGATATACCCGTTCAGGGTATATGTACATATCCCCTTAGCTAAAAACACACTCCCCTGTTTTTTTCAAATGCAGCCGGGAAACATAAAACCATATACTGCCATACAGGGGGAATCAACCATGGAGCAATATTCTGAAGCTTGTATTGAGGCTTGCATCGATTGTATGAAGGCTTGCAATCATTGTTTCACTAAATGCTTGGAAGAAAGCGTGCAGCATCATCTCAGCGGATGCATCCGGCTTGACAGGGAATGCGCGGATATTTGCGCGCTGGCGGTCAAAGCCATGCAAACGGACAGCCCGTTTATGAAAGAAATTTGTGAACTTTGCGCCGATATTTGTGAAGCATGCGGCACTGAATGCGGAAAGCACGATCATGATCATTGCCAAGCATGTGCGAAAGCCTGCTTCACCTGTGCTGAACAATGCCGCAGCATGGCAGCGTAAAAAAGAGGGTTCAAAAAAGAACCCTCTTTTTATTTGGACAGCCATACGGAGTACAAATCAATCCATCCCTCTTCATCAAGCACCAGGCCTTTTACATTTTTACTTGATGTCACCTGGAGCACATTTTGATACAGCGGGATCGCATTCAGCTCCTGTATTATCTGCCGGTCAATGTCATGCAGGATGTCGATTCTCGAACAGCGGTCAGGCATGGAAAACATCCGCTCTGTCATTCCTGAGCATATCTGTGTCAGCTTTTCAGATAGATGCTGATACAAGAAACTGTTCTCCGACAGCAGCAAATGCAGAAAACCAAACTCGCTGTCTTGATAAAACGTCGCACTGTCATGAATGATATCCGCCATCTGCACGGTTTCCGGCCGTCGCAGATCAGCAGCATCACAGAATTGAAGTGTAAGCCTGATACCGTGCTGGGCGCAAATATTTTGAATCCATTCGGCGTCCTCACGATGATCCGTTTCCGAAAAGGTATAAAGCACGATTGTTTCGTCCTCGTATCCGCTTTTCTTCAACAATTCAGATGGTGAAACGCCCTCCCACTCAAAAGAACTCGGATGCAAAAAAGACGTAACCGGGATTCTTCGGTGCCCTCCCGCTTCACGAACGAGCCGTTCAGAGGAAATCAGCAGCCGGAGCGCTTTTCTAAAGCTTCGGTGTTGAAGAGGACCCTTCTTTTTCAGATTGAGCGACAAATACTGAACATGCCGCTCATCAAAAACAGTTTGCTGCTCAGGACATGTTTGTTTTTCTTGAATGGTAAAACCGTTCATCTCTCCGGCTTGCTCAGAAAACACAAACTCAACGCGATCCAAATAGGGGCGTCCCTTGAAGTAGCGCTCATTGGCTTCAAGCACAAGCATCCCGCTGTGTTGCTGATTCACCTGAAAAGGCCCTGTTCCATTTTTCCCGCCGCCCTGTTCTGCCGGAAGTATGGACAGCCGTTCATCACAAAGAGCATACGGCAAAAGCGCATTCGGCTTATCGAGTATGAGCTCCACACAATAAGGGCCCTTTTCTAAGACTTTTTTCACTCCGTGCAGAAGCCATTTATACGGGTTGTCACCCAGTTCCAAAAAGCGCTGAAACGTAAACGCAACGTCCCGCGATGTCAGCGGCTGTCCATTATGAAATGACACACCTTTTCGAAGAAAAAATCTCCATTGTTTTTTTCCGACCTCTTCCCATCCATGAACCAAATGAGGCTTCGGCTCCTGTATATCCGAATCAAACGTCAAGAGTGTATCAAATATCTGTTTGACGAAATGGCCCTCAGACCGCAAAAATATTTGGCATGGATCCAAACTGCTGACAGATTCAGGCGCGATGAACAGCCGCAGAACATCCTTCGCCCCATTCTCGCCTGTCTCCGTCACAAATCCGAATACCTCTGAAAGCCACATGTTATATTCGTTTTGAAGCCCCGGAAACGCGGACTGATACTGCTGAAGCAGCTTCTTTGCCTTTTTAAGCTTTCCTGACATGGTATATTCCTTTGCAGTTTGAAGAAGCAGTTCCTCAGGCCTCCGAAGAAACGCGATTTTAGATTTGCGGCCGCGCCCCGCCCCGCTTTTCCGGATAATCCAATTGCTGTTCTCCAGCTTATGTAAAATGAGCTTTGCATTTCTTTCTGTACAAAATAAACAGTCGGCAATCTCAGTGAGTGTCATTTCGTTCATTTGTCCATACTCGGCGCAGCCTGTTTTTACAAGCGCCACGTAGTGCTCTATCAGCTTCAATCCCCGCACCTCCCGACAAAAGGGGAACTTTTATCTCTTCTTTTCTTCACTTTTTGGGCCGCCGCCCCTTCTATACACTACTACTATATCAAACAGCGAAAGGCGGCGATCACATGTTGACCAGTTTTCACTCTATAAAATCGAGATATACCGCTCCCGTTCGGCTCCGCTTTTTCGGCGAATTGCTGACAAGCCTGACAGGTGCAATGATGGGACCTTTTATGGTGCTGTATCTGCATGAACAATTAAACGGCAGTATCATGATGCCAATGCTGATCATCAGCCTTCAGCCATTTGCTGATATTTTCCTGACGCTCGCTGCAGGAAAGGCGGCGGACCGGATTGGGCGGCGCACAGCGATTTTGACCGCATTGCTTCTTCAATCAGCGGCAATGACAGGGTTTGTATTTGCTGAGCATGCGTATGTTTTCGCTATTCTCTATGTCATGAATGGCATCGGAAGATCGTTGTACATTCCCGCTTCCCGCGCCCAAATCGCTGAAAGCACGCCGGAAAGCAGACGTTCGGAAGTGTTTGCGGTCATCAATGCGATCTATTCAGCGGGTCTGACGGCAGGACCGCTAGTGGGGATGCTGCTGTACAATCATAACCCCGTGTGGATATTCGCATTAGATGCTGCGGCATTGTTTATCTACTTTCTGATCGCTGCACTGAAACTGCCTGAGACAAAGCCGCTACACCCAGCTGTTACCCCGAAAATGTCCGCGAGCTTTACGATATACAGGCCTGTCCTGCTTCTTTTGCTGCTTTCTCTCCCCATCAGCATGTTATATGCACAATCAGAAACAACATACAGGCTGTTCAGCAAAAACATGTTTTCTGATTATCTGTCCATGCTGACCATCTATTCAGCAGCAAAAGCTTTATTCAGCTGTGTTCTTCAAGTACCTCTTGTCAAAGGGACCGAAAAGCTTTCAATGAAAACAATCCTTTTCATTACTTATATTTGCTACTCCCTTGCGGCTGCCGGTTTTGCATGCTCAACCTCCCTGACAATGCTTTTAGTGACGGCAGCGGTGATGACGGTTGGCGAAAGCATCGGGCTAACCCACATCCAGACCTTCATATCGAAATTGGCGCCGCCTCATTTGCTGGGCCGGTTTTATGCTGTCTATGGTCTGCATTGGGATATATCCCGCTCAATCGGACCGCTGGCAGGCGGGCTGATCCTGACATCATTTGGCGGAGAAGTGATTTTTTACGCTCTTGCCGTGTGTCTGCTGACAGCGGGTTTATCTCTGACTTACACAATAGAAAAGCTCGAACACAAGGTCATAAGAAAAGTGAATCGCTTATAGAAAATAATTCATAATTTCTTTATCAACAAAAATATACTATAGTAATAAATACATTCACTACGTGAACAATTGGAGTGTTACGTGAAAAAGGAAGAAGGGTTTTACATTGAAGAAAGACGAAAATCTCCTCAAAGATCTATGGTTTATCGCAATCAGTGCAGCCGGGGGGTTTATTCTTTCATTAACCGGAATATCAATTGGATGGATGATCGGAACACTGATTGTCGCCTGCTGCCTCGCCATGATACGGCCGGCATGGCTGATGATGGCACCAGACCAAAAAGGAATTAACCGACGATGGCTCGCCCTTGGGCAGATGATCCTCGGCATCGAATTGGGCCAAAAGCTGAATTTATCCGTTCTCTCTGTTCTCAAAGACCATTGGTTTTCAGTCGGCGTTATGCTGATATTGTCTATCCTGCTGGCTATGCTGTCAGGATATGTGCTTTGGCGTTTCAGCAAAACGGATATGATGACTAGCTTTGTCGGCACCGCTCCCGGCGGGCTTTCCGCCATGCCGAGTATCGCACAGGAAGTAGGCGCCAATACCGCTATAGTCAGCCTCGTTCAAATGATGCGTGTGCTGCTCGTGGTGCTTTCCATTCCGTTTTTAGTCATTCTGATCTATACAAAACAAGATCGTACCGCAAGTGCCGCAGCAGAGACGATTTCTTCTGCAACGACAGATTTTAGGCTCGCTCCCGTTTTGTGGACCGTCATTCTTATTCTCGCTGCCTGGGGAGCTTGCAAAGCTGCGAAATTTTTAAAATTTCCAGCTCCATGGCTGCTCGGCAGCATGCTCGGTGTAGCAATTGTGCATGTTGGCGGAGCTGCGGTGACAGGGCACGACATGATGGCATGGTGGCCGTCACAAGCTAACCATGTATCACAAGTATTTCTCGGGGCAACGATCGGCTCTAAGATGTACAAAAGCATGTTTGCCGGCGTCACCCGTATTATCATCGTCGGGTTTGTCTCGTCCGTCGGTTTAATCGCAGCAATGTTTTTGAGCGCCGTGATCGTTTCCGAGCTGACAGGAATTTCGCTCATCACTTCTGTTCTGGCATTTGCGCCCGGCGGGATTGCAGAGATGGCGACGACGTCAGTTACCTTACATGCTGATTCCACCTTTGTCGTTGCGGTTCAGGTCATTCGCGTCATTCTGGTTATTGCCCTGCTGCCGCCGTTTTATCGCCTGCTTCACCATCTTCATGGTGAAAAAAAAGACAAAAAGAGCTCAATCAGCGGCAGTAGTGCCTAGTTGAAAAAAGGGTTCAAGAACTTTTAATTCGCAAACCATCGAGATGAGGAAATATAAGCGGATATTTCGTTGTTAATGGATCAGGTTTGAAGTGAATGCTGCCAGAGGGTGAAATGAAAGAAATAATTGACGACTTACGATTGAAAAAGAGGTTAAAATGAATAACCTCTTTTTCTTATATAAAGATATAAAATGATAAAGGGAAATCTATCGTTACGTTGATTCTCTTATAATAAGCTTTGTTGGCAGTTTAATAATTCTTCTGTTTAAAGTGGCATTACCCGAAATGGACTCGATGATTTTCAACACAGCCTGTTGACCTAATTCTATTACGGGGATATCAATTGTTGTTATGGTCGGAGTAACGACTTGGCAAATCAATTGGTTGTCAAAACCAATTACAGCTAAGTCTTCTGGAACTTTAAAGCCATTTTTCATCGCCTGTTTAATAATCCCTGCGGCGACTTGATCATTTCCTGTAAATATTGCTGAGGGCCTGTCCTTTAGATCCTTTATCTTATGAAAAACACGAAAGCCATCCTCGATATTAAACATTTCGCCGAATATCCATTCGCTTCTATGATGTAAATCGTAATCTTGTAAAGCTTTCAAATAACCCTCTTTCCTCTGACATTGAGCTTCGCTATATGGAGTATCAAAACAAAACCCAATTTTTTTATGCCCTCTTTCAATTAAATGTACTACCCCCATGTATGTAGCTTCAAATTCATCATACCCAATTATCGTTATGTCCGCTGAGTGATGATATTCATTACATAATAAGATAGGACCATACTTTAAGAAAGGGGATATCTGATCCCATTCATTTTCTAAAGTTCCAAGAATAATACCATCCACTTCTTTATGCTTCAATAACTCTAACAATTCTAGCTCTGTCTGTTTGTCATAAAAGGTCTGAAATACAATTACCTTGTAATTCTTAAACAGTGCTTCATGAGAGACCCCTTTTATTAATTGAGCAAAAAATGGATGGTCGATACTCGGAACCGATAAAGCTATCGTTTGTGTCTTATTTCTCCTAAAATTCCGAGCTAAATAATTGGGAGTGTAGTCAAGTTCGTTAATTGCCTTTAAGATCATATCTCTTTTTTCTTTCGACACATACGGATGATTATTCAATACTCTTGACACTGTGGTTTTAGACACATTGCATAATTTTGCTATTTCATCAATTGTAGGCATATTTTCCCTTCCTTAAAAAAGTTGTTGACATGTTACCGATTTCAGAAATTAGGATAAATTTGTAATAAATTTTTAGATTATAAAATCATTGGAGGTACTGTTCATGCAAAAACAGGTTAAGATTTCAGGTAAAAGCAAAGAAAACATGTCACTATTAAAACACTTAAAAGGTGACGTACAAGGAAAAGAACTTGTTATTGAAGACAGTATTGTAAACGAGCAGTGGAAACAAGTATTAAAGGAAAAGATAGATATTGAACATGATCTTTTCAACTATCAAAAAAATCGTGAAATCAGTAAAGTCCCTTTTTTGCCTGTAGACAGATTAATAACCAATGATGAAGTGGAAGATATCTTAAATACATTAACTGAAGTTTTGCCAACTGGAAAATTTACGAGTGGTCCCTATTTAGAGCAATTCGAAAAAGTTTTATCTACATATTTACATAAAAGGTATGTAATTGCAACCAGCAGTGGAACCGATGCTATTATGATAGGTTTATTGGCTTTAGGGTTAAATCCAGGGGATGAAGTTATCATGCCGGCTAATAGCTTTTCAGCTACTGAAAATGCTGTGTTAGCTTTGGGAGGCGTTCCTATCTATGTAGATATTAACCCACAAACATTCTGCATCGATCCTGACAAAATTGAAGAAGCAATCACTCCTTATACAAAGTTTATTCTACCTGTGCATTTATACGGAAAACATTCTGACATGCAGCATATCCGACAAATCGCAAATCGTTATAAATTGAAAGTAATTGAAGATGCCTGCCAAGGAATTGGACTGACAGACTTAGGAAAGTATGCAGACATCACTACATTAAGTTTTAATCCCTATAAGAATTTTGGTGTATGTGGCAAGGCTGGGGCAATAGCAACTGATAATGAAGAACTCGCTAAAAAATGCATTCAATTTAGTTATCATGGTTTTGAAGTAAATGTGAAAAATAAGAAAGTCATCAATTTTGGTTTTAATTCAAAAATGGACAATTTACAGGCAGCAATTGGTTTAGAGAGAATGAAGTACCTTTCATTAAACAACTTCAAAAGACTGTTCTTGGCGGATAGATACATTACCCAATTAGCAGAGTTGCAGAATAAAGGCTTTATTGAATTACCAGAATTAAGTGAAGATCATGTATGGCATCTGTTTCCTATTAAGGTGAGAACAGAAGATAGAGCAGATATCATGACTAAATTAAATGAAGATTTTGGTGTTCAAACAGATGTATATTATCCAATACTGTCTCATATGCAAAAAACTCCTTTAGTACAGGACAAGTATGCAGGACTCCCATTGGTTCATACGGAAAAGGCTCATAGTCAGGTACTGCATTTGCCTTTATATCCGTCATTTACTTTAGAAGAACAAGACAAAGTAATGGAGGGACTGTTTCATGTTATTAAGCAAGAAATCGGAGTATAAAACGTTATCCACGGTTGAACATCCTCAATATATTGTTTTTTGTGATTTTGATGAAACGTATTTTCCGCATACAATCGACGAACAAAAGCAACAAGACATTTATGAACTCGAAGACTACCTAGAACAAAAAAGTAAAGATGGGGAACTAATAATCGGATGGGTTACTGGGAGCAGTATAGAATCTATTCTCGATAAAATGGGACGAGGAAAATTTAGATATTTTCCGCATTTTATAGCTAGTGATCTTGGAACTGAAATTACGTACTTTTCAGAGCATAACTTCGGTCAGCAAGATAACAAGTGGAACAGTCGCATTAATGAAGGGTTTAGTAAAGAAAAGGTTGAAAAACTTGTGAAACAGCTGCAAGAAAATCATAACATTCTTTTGAATCCTCAAACTCAATTAGGAAAGTCACGGTATAAGCATAACTTCTACTACCAGGAACAAGATGAAATAAACGACAAGAAAAACCTATTAGCAATTGAAAAAATCTGCGAGGAATATGGCGTTTCAGTAAATATAAATCGGTGTAATCCCTTAGCAGGCGATCCAGAAGACAGCTATGATGTAGATTTTATCCCCATAGGGACAGGAAAGAATGAAATTGTAACGTTTATGTTAGAGAAATACAACCTAAATCCCGAAAGAGCTATCGCATTTGGGGATAGTGGAAATGATGTTCGTATGTTACAGACAGTAGGGAATGGATATCTGCTAAAAAATGCAACACAGGAAGCCAAAAACTTGCACAACCTTATAACTGATAGTGAGTACTCAAAAGGAATTACTAATACCTTAAAAAAATTAATTGGATCATGAGGAGGAAATAAAAATGAAGAAGATAGGCATCATAGGTGCAGGTGGTATTGCAAGAGCGCATGCAACTGCTTTATCTACAATAAAAAATGCAGAGTTGGTAGGGGTATATGACATAAATCAACAAAACGCGGAAAGCTTTGTGAAAACTTTCGGCGGGAAGTCATTTGAAAACGCAGATGAACTAATTGATGCCTCAGAGGGTTTAATTGTAGCATCACCAAACTTTTGCCATAAAGAACATGCTTTGCAAGCATTAGCAAAACATAAGCATGTATTGTGTGAAAAGCCTATGGCTATTTCTCTTGAAGAAGCAAGCATAATGAAAGATACTGCTGAAAGGTTGAGCGTAAGAGCCAGTATGGGATTTAATTATAGATATTTATCTTACGTAAATATCTTAAAAAGCTTAATTATCAATAATGAACTAGGTAACATCCTGTCCATAAAAGTACACTTCAAGAAAAATAGTGCACTTAGGCGTAAGAAGTTTACTTGGAGAGATGACGCTAACAGTAAGAAGACGAGTGGATCATTGGGGGATCTGGGTATTCACCTTATTGACATGGTATGGTATTTGTTTGAGAGTGATTTCATCACAGAATCAGTAAGGGCAAAGATGAACACAAATGTAAAAACAAAAGAGGATAAACAGGTACTTGTAGATGACTATGCAGAAATTTATGGCCAGCTGAAGAACAAGGTATTTGTAAATATCATCACATCAAAATGTTCTGTACCTGAAGACTGTGGTTTTAGCATTGAGGTAGTTGGACACAAAAAAGAGTTTAAATACCACACAGGTAATCCTCACGTTTACAAGCTCATAGATGGCTTGAACGTGGTAGACTGCCCAGTACCGCAAAGCCTATTAAACGATCCGCCAAACGAGTTTTATGGATGGGCTGATTCTTTTAGAAGCGAGTTAATCAATTGGATTGCATCAACTCAGAATGATTGGGTTGAGATCCCTTCTTTTAGTGATGGTTTTAGATCTCAGGAAGTGTTAGAAATGTTCTTTGAGAAAGACAGCAACTCTCAACCAATGTCTGTTTCAGCAGTCAACTAGTATTTCAAAGAGAGAAGTTACTAAAAAAGCAGGAATTTACTTTCCTGCTTTTTCATATAGGGGTGTAATGAATGTTAAGAGGGACATATTTATTCGGATATGCTTTCTTTTTTACAGTAGGTATTATCCATATATCAACAGGGAGTTTGACACCATTTCTATTAGAGGCTTTTAACAAGACAACAGATGATATTTCGGTCATAATCTTCTTTCAGTTTACCGGATTTCTAAGCGGAGTATTAATCGCACCGTTAATGATTAAGAAATACAGTCATTTTAGGACACTTACTTTAGCTTTGACAATAATGCTTGCAGCGTTAAGTATCTTTTTTCTAACTAAGGATTGGTATTATATTATTGTAATGGCTTTTCTCTTAGGATATGGGGCAGGCACATTAGAAACGACAGTTGGTTCATTTGTTATTGCTAATTTCGAAAGTAATGCAGAAAAAATGAGTAAGCTGGAAGTTCTCTTTGGATTAGGCGCTCTATCTTTCCCATTATTAATTAATTCCTTCATAGATATCAATAACTGGTTTTTACCGTATTACTGTATATTCACCTTTTTATTCGTCCTATTCGTAGGGTGGTTCATTTTCTTGTCCAAGAACCGAAAGTACGCTAAGAATGCTAACCAACAAGTGACCTTTCCAGATGGAGGAGCATTTCAATACTTTATAGGAGATAGAAAAAAATCAAAGCAATTAGGCTTTTTTGTATTTTTCGCTTTCCTATATGCTGGAATCGAAACAAATTTTGCCAACTTTTTACCTTCAATCATGATAAACCAAGACAATGAACAAATTAGTCTTATAAGTGTCTCCTTTTTCTGGGTAGGGATCATCATAGGAAGAATATTGATTGGTTTCGTAAGTAGAAGGCTTGATTTTTCCAAATACCTTCTTTTTAGCTGTAGTTGTTTAATTGTTTTGTTGATTGCCTTCTCTTATATAAGTAACCCAATACTTCAATTGAGTGGTACATTTTTGATTGGCCTAAGTATAGCGGGCATATTTCCCATTGCTTTAACACTAGCATCAATCATTATTCAGAAGTACGTTGACGAAGTTACAAGTTTATTTATTGCTTCGGCAAGTTTCGGAGGAGCGATCATCTCTTTCTTAATTGGATGGAGTTTAAATCAGGATACGATCTTATTAACCATGGGAATATTTACAACTATGGCGGTCATTCTAGTAGGTATTTCTGTAAAGATTAGGAGAACTAAAACAGAAGACCCTATTTCATTTGAAAACAAAGCATCAAAAACACGTATAAATGAAAGATACTAATAGACATATCGTAAGTAAGAAGAGGACTTAATGTCCTCTTTTTACTTTTCAAATAAAAATAAAACAAATGAATGAATTGAGGTAAATACATGTACAAATTTATATATATAGAAGATACATTGAGTGAAAAAGATCAGTGGTTCCAATTATTAGAAAGTAAAATCACAAGTTACTTGGGTATTCTAGAGATCTCTGACCAATTTCAGAATAGGTTGATTCATAACGAATTGTTGGATGGTACGGCATCTCTGCAGAAAATATTGGCAAGTTAACAACAGACTTAGCTGAGAAATGACAGGGTCTATTAAGTGGGGGTACGAAAATTCTTATGCGTGAAAATGAAACAAGTATTACATTTGTTGATTCTATGGGAGTATTAGCCGAAATAGAAAGTGAGACATTCCCCCCAAGAGGAAATAAAAGGACTAAATGGGTAGCTTACTACAGAAGGTCTTTCCTTGTTTATATGGAGAAAACAGTGTTTTAGCAAGGGAGATAGTAGATGATAGAAGTGGGCAGAGCTATCAGAAAACATATCTGTAAAAAAATAATTCTAAAATTCCCTCGAAATATTTTGAGAGCATCAAAAGCTAAAGAGCAAATTTTGAGATGAACCGAAGATGCATGTAAACTAAAGGGAAATCCTAAAATTAATAGGGGCGATATGATGAAAAAGATTATTAAACGAAGTTTGCTGCGCGACAATCCCGAGAAGGCAATGCACTTATATTATGGAATATGTTTAGGAATCTGGCTGATTTATAATTTGGTGACATCCGGCTCCCCTGGACTGCCCCTTATGATTTTAGTCGGAGGAAATCTGATTTACGTTACAATCTTGAAAAAGAAAGAAGAAACGTGAAAAACACGCACCGCAGTGCGTGTTTTTTTATTTAAAAATGCTAGGAAGCCCCCCTTCAATTTCTTCTGACGACGGATACCATTTTGTCACCAGATCCCGAAACAGCCGTTCCGCAAAAAGAATCTCTTCCTCGGTATAGCGGTCAAAAAATGACAGAAAACGCTGTTCAGCCTTCTGATGATAATATTTGTGCAAACTGTGCAGCTTTTTTCCAGCAGGCGTCAATCGGAAGTAGACCTCCTTTTTATTATCGCTGAGCTGTGTTCTGTGAAGGAAGCCTGCGCCGAGCAATTTTGTGCTGATGCGTGATACAGTCGCTTTTGTCGTATTCATTTTTTCTGCTATCGACGTGACATTAATTGGTTCATTGTCCCCGACACAGGATAGAACATGAATTTCTGTCATCGTCAATTGAGATTTACTCCCGTGCTCTACATCCAGCTTCCTCAATTCGTCAGATAAAAAGACTTTAATAAGCCCCTCCCATTTCTCCTGCTGATGAATGAGCTCCGCATACAATTCAAAAAGATTGCGTTTCGTATGATCTGTGTTCATCGGGTTTTCCATCCTTTTTCATTCGATTGTTTCTTCTATCATACCGTTTTGTTACAGATGAAACAATCGAATTGAATTATACTCGGCTGGTGACGGAAAACCAGCGGCTGATCCCTTTTTGAATCACCTCGGAACAATCGGGCGCTGATGCATCCACCGCCCAGGCTACATGTCCATCGGGACGAATCAATATGGTATGCACATCCCGCAACTTTTCATTCGGTTCTGCAAGCGAGGCGGTTACCGTACGTAAGCCTTTCACTTCGATATGATCATCAGCTTCCTGCCTCAATGACAGCAAAACGAATGTCCCGTTTTGGAGAAAGCTGTACAGCCGTTCCGAATTGCCGTCGGAAAGAATCAGCTTCATGTCAGGGAGCCTTGCCCCGTTCAAACGATTCGGCGGCATGGTACGATCAGCTTCATATCTGACATCGAGTGCAGAAATTTGCCCTGCTACATATCGATTCACATCAGGGAAGGCCAGCAGCTCCGACATCATGCTTCGCAAATGGAGGCCTGCTTGAGTGAAATCGATCAGCTTTGTCTGTGCCTCCGTGTTTCTGAGGAGCCCTTCAGCTGCCGGGTGCCGCTCGTCATGGTAGCTGTCCAAAAGCCATGAAGGCGCAGAGCCTTTGATGGCCGCCGCCAGTTTCCACCCAAGGTTCATTGCATCCTGGAGGCCGACATTCAGCCCTTGCCCGCCCGCCGGAAAATGAATATGCGCGGCATCACCCGCAAGAAAGATTCTGCCGTCCCGATACCGTTTCGCTTGGCGCGCGGCGTTCCCGAACCGCGACATCCACGAAGGATCGCTTAAACCAAAGTCAGTTCCGCAAATTCGCAGGAGGTCAGCTTTCAGCTCTTCCTCAGTAACAGGCACATCTTTCGGCGTTTGCGTGCGATAAGGACTGATCACAACGACACGGTATCGGTCTGGAGATAACGGAACAATCATAACACCGCCCTCTTTTGTGCAAAGGGACAGCACGCCTGACGGCGGCGGAGAAAGGAGCGCCACATCCCCAAGCGCAGCGGTGACAGTGCTGTCTGTTCCCGGAAACTCAATTTTTGCCTGTTTCCGGACGGTACTCCCGGCGCCATCTGCCCCAACGGCAAACTTGCTTGTGATCGTCCGTACACTGCCATCCCGATCCTTAAATATCGTTTGGACCGCTTCCCCGTCTTGCGTAACCGCCAGCGCCTCTGCACCCCGAAACACCTCTGTTCCCAGCCTTCGTGCATGATCTTCAAGCAGCTTTTCTGTTTTGGACTGCGGGAGCAAAAGCGTGTAAGGACAGCTCGTATCCAAGCCTGAAAAATCCAGACGGGTATCCAGCATTGAAAAATGTCCGGAAGGTATCTTGCTTCCCTTGGATACGAACCGCTCTAAAATCCCTCTCATCTCAAGGAGCTCCAGCGTTCGGGGATGCAGCGTCAACGCCTTGGAATGCGGAACAGGTTTTTCAAGCCGTTCAATCACACATGTTCCCACTCCGGCCATCGCAAGCTCAGAAGCCAGCATAAATCCAACCGGTCCTCCTCCTATAATCACTGCTTCATATTTCATCATTCACCACTCCTTTTGTTTCATGAAAAACGAACAAAAACCAATAAAAACGGCCCTCCAATCAAAAAATATATAAATTTTGTTACACGGGTAACAATTTTGATTATAGCTCCTTACAAATTTTTCTTCAACACATTTTTCCAAACGGCATACAAAAAGACGCCTCTTCCATTAGCGTCTTTTTATTCGGCATCAGAAATCACACCGACAATATTTTTTTCTCTTATCGGACCAAAATGCCGGCTGTCGAAGCTGTATATGCGATTATCTCCAACGACAAAATATTTTCCTTTCGGCACCTTGCTTGTTCCCGTCACATCTTTCAAAGAAAAATCACCCGTTACATGGCTGCCGGCAGAAACAGATTTCAAATGCTTCAAAAATGGCTCAGCAACCTGCTTTCCGTTCACATACAGCTGATCATCTTTATATTTGATCGTTTCACCGGGCAAGCCGATTACCCGTTTAATCAGCACTTTATGATCAGGGCCTTTAAAAAGGACGATGTCAAAACGATGGATGGTTTTAAATCGATGCGAAAATTTATTGACCAACAATTCGTTTCCTTCCTGGAAGGTCGGGTTCATACTGACGCCTTCTACCTTGTAATCAATAAAGACAGCATTTTTAACCTGAATGGCGAGAACAACGGACACTACACCGGCAAGAAACCAAAACCGTTTTTTCATGTTACTGTCTCCCTCCATCATGCTCACGCTGACTGGCTCTTACATGCAGATACCGCTCCACCTTTTTGCCGACATACCATAAGACAGTGATCACCAATACGGCGATGACCGTTCGAATCGGCTGTGTAATCAGCGCGTGCAGATCATATCCGATGAAGCTGATCATAAAAATCATGACAAGCTTCCCCGAGGCTGCCGCCAAAATAAACGGCCGCGTTCCGATCCTTGACAAACCGGCAACAACATTCACCGCGGCTGACGGTGTAAATGGAAAACAAAGCAGAAGAAACATGGGACCGAAGCCGTGTCTTTCCACCCATAACATCAGCTTTCTTACAGACGGATGACTGCGGATAAATCCAAGCAATTTTCTCTGTCCGTATTGACGGACAATCAAAAATACGAGAATGGAACCAGCAGTTGATCCCGCCCAAGACAGGATGAATCCTTCCCACAAGCCAAACGAGTTCGTATTCGCCACCACAAACACGATCAGCGGCAAAAACGGGAGAAACGCTTCAATTAAAGGCAGCAGCACAGCAATGAGCGGACCGAAAGCCCTATAGCTTTGAAATAATTCAGTTAAGTGTTCTTGTGTCAAATAGGATAAAAAATGCTCCAACATTTATACTCCTTACCGGGTTTGTCTATCCTTATTCTACACATTATCAGCAGAAAACTAAAAAGTTTTGGTGATTTTTTCTGTCTTGAAACATTTCACCAGCCGATATAGAATACAATTAGAACAAACGTTCCCTTAGAAGGAAGGAGTCAACATGCCAAATCTGCAGGAGGAAATATACGATCTAATTGAACGGGCTCTCTTTTTGCCCATGGCTATTACGATTTTTAACCGTGATCTCGCCGGAATTGAAGAAAGCACATTAAAATTGAAGCATCCTTATAAACAGCTTATCGGCGAATCATTAAAAATAGCACAAAAGGATTTGATGGAGGTCAGAAAAGAACTGAGGAAAAGAAAAATTGCAATCCGCGAGACGGAACGCGATGAGGCCTTTACGCTTTATACATTTGTCATCGACGGTTATGAAGAAAACCACCGCTATTTTAATCCGCGAATCCGTGAGCAGGTCAGCGAATTATTAACATACTATCTATTTGCCCCAGACAGACTCCGAGCCTTTTGAATCATACTGCCCGTTCCCTCTTCGGGCGATTCAGATCATTAATTTCAGACAATTCACACTATACAAACAAAATAAATTTATTTATAATTCGAACCACAGCCTTTCACCCTAAAAAGTGACATGTGCTGCCATATCTGCGACATCATTTTCAGTACGCTTAGGCTTGTACACCCCAATCCTAAATAGAAGGAGGATTCTATGAAACTGATTCACGTTCTTGCCGCTTTGCCCTTTATCGGAATCTTACTCGGCATCCCTTTTGCAAATAAGGTGACCCCCTATGTGTTCGGCATGCCGTTTATTCTTGCCTATATTGTGATGTGGGCTCTTTTGACCTCTGCGCTGATGGCGATTGTGTATGTCCTCGACAAGGAAAATAAAAAGGAGGAAGCAGAATGAATGCAGCTCTCATCATCATTTTCGGTGTCCTGCTCTTGAGTATTTTTCTCGGTATACGCGCCCAAAAAGGAAAAGACATGAACCTGGAGCAGTGGACGGTCGGAGGGCGCGGCTTCGGAACTGTTTTCGTCTTCCTTTTGATGGCAGGCGAAATTTATACTACTTTTACGTTTCTCGGCGGCAGCGGCTGGGCCTACGGAAAGGGCGGTCCAGCCTTTTATATCATCGCCTACGGATGTCTGGCCTACATCCTTTCTTACTGGCTTCTTCCAGCAGTTTGGACGTACGCGAAACAGCATAAACTGATGTCGCAGTCTGATTTTTTCACAAAAAAATACAACAGTCCGCTGCTTGGCATTCTCGTTTCACTGGTCGGCATCGCCGCACTCATTCCCTATCTTGTACTACAGCTGAAAGGCCTCGGGCTGATTGTATCGGAAACCTCGTACGGCAAAATCACCCCGACCGCCGCCATCTGGATCGGCGCTGTTTCCATCACGGTTTATGTTATGGTTTCAGGCATTCACGGGTCTGCCTGGATATCGGTTGTGAAGGACATCATGATTCTGGTTGTCGTTCTGTTTTTAGGTGTGTATTTGCCAATTCATTACTACGGCGGATTTCAAGACATGTTTCAGCAGATTGAAACGGCAAAGCCTGGCTTTCTTACGCTCCCCGAATCGGGACAAAGTGTGGCCTGGTTCAGTTCAACCGTACTCTTGACAGCGCTCGGGTTTTACATGTGGCCTCACACGTTTTCCGCTTCGTATTCAGCCGAAAACCCAAAAGTGTTTCGTAAAAACGCCATCATCATGCCTTTGTACCAGCTGGTCCTGCTCTTCGTCCTTTTCGTCGGCTTCGCGGCTATCCTGCAAGTTCCAGATCTGAAAGGCGCAGACGGGGATCTGTCGCTTTTGAGACTGTCTCTGCAAGCATTTGACCCTTGGTTTGTCGGAATTATCGGTGCTGCCGGACTGCTGACAGCACTTGTGCCAGGGTCTATGATCTTAATGTCCGCCTCCACGCTGTTTGCAAAAAATGTGTACAAGGTAATTGCGCCCCGCACGACAGAACAACAGGTATCGGCTCTTGCTAAGTTTTTAGTGCCGGTGATTGCGTTGATTTCGGTGTATTTTACCTTCAAAGGCGGGAATACCATCGTTACGTTGCTTTTGATGGGCTACAGCCTTGTCACACAGCTATTCCCCGCCCTTTTGTTCAGCCTGTTCAAGCATAATATGGTGACAAAGCAAGGAGCATTCGCCGGCATTATTGCAGGTGTCGGAGCAGTTACTTATATTACAATGACGGAAACGACGATCGGCACTTTATTTCCGGCTCTGCCGCAAGCCGCAAAAGACTTGAATGTAGGCATCGTCGCCCTGCTTTTGAATATCACGGTCATGATGGCAGTCAGCCTTATGACAAGGAAGGCGAAAAGCGCTGCGGCCGATCAGGCGGCTTAAGCAATAGAAAAAGCAATCTGGACACCAGATTGCTCAGGCTGTCGAGAAAATCTCGACAGCCTTTATTTTTTCTTAAAATATCCATTCTTCTGTAATAAAATAAAAGAAAGACTTCAAAAGGACGGTGTCTTTCCCATGTTCCACACAAGAAATTCTTCTCAAAACACAGCCGAATTTGTTCTGCTTGACCAACTCGTCGAAGAGGATCACCTGCTTCGAAAAATTGATCAATACATAGACTTCTCTTTCATCATTGAAAAGGTTAAACCTTACTACAGTGAAAATAAAGGCCGCCCCTCACTTGATCCGCTTATTTTATTTAAAATGATGTTTATCGGATACCTCTATGGTATCCGTTCAGAAAGACAACTTGAAAAAGAAATTTACTACAATATGGCGTACAGATGGTTTCTTGGATTGAACATAAATGATCCAGTTCCGCACCACTCCACCATCAGCTGGAACAGACGCACACGCTTTAAAGATACAACCATCTTCCAAGACATCTTTGATGAGATCGTTCTTCAGGCCATCAACCACGACATGGTGGGCGGACGAGTCCTATTCACTGACTCCACACACCTTAAAGCCAATGCCAACAGGCATAAATACACAAGAAAAACAATTGCGCAGGATACCCAAAACTATATCAAGGATTTAAATGAAGCCATTCAAGAGGATCGGGAGGAACACGGAAAAAAGCCATTAACAGCCAAAGAGGAGGTGAAAGCTGAAAAAGAGATCCGCCACAGTACAACCGATCCGGAAAGTGGCTATCTGTATCGTGAAAACAAACCAGAAGGTTTTTTCTATTTAGATCACCGTACAACAGATATGAAATTCAACATTATCACCGATGCCTATGTCACACCCGGAAATGTCCATGATTCTGTGCCCTATCTTGACCGATTGGATCACCAAATCGCACGATTTGGTTTTCAAGTAGAAGCCGTCGCCCTTGATTCCGGATATTTAACGACTCCGATCTGTAAAGGATTATCTGACCGACAAATCTTTGGTGTCATCGCACATAGACGTTATCACCCTACCCGAGGGTTGTTTCCAAAATGGAAATTTCATTATGACAGTGAACAAGACAGATACATTTGTCCAAATCACCAAACACTTACATACTCAACAACTGACCGAAAAGGCTACCGGTCATACAAATCAAATCCTGAAATATGTTCCTCATGCCCGCTGCTTAAAAACTGTACAAAATCAAAGAATCAGCAGAAAGTGATTACTCGGCATGTATGGGAAGATCATAAAGAAAAGGTCAGACAAAATCGCTTGTCTGTTTCAGGAAAAAACCTCTACAAAAAAAGAAAAGAAAAAATAGAGCGAAGCTTTGCAGATTCAAAACAACTGCACGGGCTTCGCTATTGCAGGTTGAGGGGAAAACGGAATGTGAGCGAACAAGTTCTCCTCACAGCCGCATGCCAAAACATGAAGAAGATTGCCACATACCTAGCCAAGCAAAGCTAGGTATGTGGGAGCTCTTTTTCTATTATTGAAATCAGCTGAATACCTAAAGAAACAGCACACAACAAAAAAGCTTGTAGAAAAAAACACCGTTTTCTCTACAAGCTGAGCAATCTGGACACCAGATTGCTTTTTCTTATTTACCGTTCACAGGCGATAAGATCTTTATCGCGGTCTTTGTTTTTATTGGCATCGTAAAGCGCCTTAGAAACGTAAGGCTTGTACTTCGTTTTTCCGCCTTTGTTTTTCACCTTCGATGTGCGGGCCACTCCGCCTTTGTATACTTTGTTTAGCTCCTTGCAGTTCTTATAGACCTTCACCTTTGTTTTGGCTTCCGCCACATGGTCAGCTCCGTATGAAAAACCGAAAACGAGACCGAGTGACAGCAAAACCGCCGCCGCTTTTTTCATGACGATTCACTCCCCCAACACCCAATATTTAGTTGATTTATAGCTCGAATTTATCATAATTCATATAGTCTTATTTGACAAGATAAATATGGAAGAAGGGTTTGTTTTTTCTTGTTTTCTTTTTCCTTCACTATTCAAACTGCCAAAACATGTTTTTCTGCTTATGCTCAGGGGTACACATACGAATGTACACCAAACAGAAAAGGAGCGTTTCTGATGTCTGATTCAAATCTTACGAATCCTGTAAAAGCATTTTTTCATGATGAATTTCCCGAACAATATCAAGAGCCGCCAGGCCTGCAAAAGAACATGAAGCCTGTCCCTGATTGCGGAGAAAAAAGCTACAAAGGATCCGGTAAACTAACGGGTCGAAAAGCGCTTGTCACGGGCGGCGATTCCGGTATCGGCCGCGCTGCCGCGATTGCCTACGCCAGAGAAGGTGCCGATGTGGCCATTAACTACTTGCCCGAGGAACAGCCAGATGCTGAAGAGGTAAAAGAGCTGATTGAAGCAGAAGGCCGAAAAGCAGTGCTGATCCCCGGAGACTTGAGCGACGAATCCTTTTGCCAAGATCTAGTCAAACAGTCGCATCACGAACTCGGCGGACTTGATGTGCTAGCACTTGTTGCAGGCAAACAGCAAGCGGTCGAAAACATCGAAGATCTGCCTACTGAACAAATCTATAAAACCTTTGAAGTGAACGTCTTTTCCCTTTACTGGGTTGTAAAAGCGGCGCTTCCGTATTTGCCGGAGGGAGGTTCAATTATCACAACTACCTCAGTTGAAGGCTATAATCCAAGCCCGATGCTGTTAGATTACGCAGCAACGAAAAACGCCATTATCGGCTTTACCGTCGGACTGGGAAAACAGCTTGCTTCCAAAGGCATCAGAGTAAATTCAGTTGCGCCCGGACCAATTTGGACACCGCTGCAAATTTCCGGCGGACAGCCGACGGAAAACATCCCGAAATTCGGACAAGGCACGCCGCCAGCTCCATTAAATCGCGCTGGACAGCCAGTGGAATTGGCCGATGTTTATGTATTTCTAGCTTCAGAGAATTCAAGCTATGTGACATCTCAGGTATATGGCATCACCGGAGGAATTCCGACGGCATAGCTTTATGAAAGGAGCTGCCCTGTTCGGTCAGCTCCTTCCTATTTTTCTAATACCGTTCCCCGAGCTCACGCAAAATAAAATCATAAATCATCTTCGTCCGCTCTTCTTTCGGGTACAGCATAAATTCCTGTCTTTTCGGAACGCGGTGGTCGATTCTGTCTTGGAATTTGGTTCTGAGCCACGCTGTTCGATATACCTGGTTCTCGAACGAATTATAGGAAATCGGCAGCTCCATCGTTTTCCCATTCGAAAACGTCACTTCCGTATCGTCGAATTCAGTCGCTTTGAATTCTTTTACATGCACATGGGAAATCCAGCCGCATTGGGGTCTTGTCGAAGAAAGTGTAGGGAATAAAAAGATTTGGTTCGAAGGGTCCACCATGATTGGCGGCTTGTGTGAAATTTTTGTCACTTCATAAGTTCCTGCTTTTCTTCCCGCATAGCTTGATCCAAAAAATCGGCAGCTTCTGTCTACAATTTGCAGCGGCTTCATGTTGACATAAAACACGCAATCTTTTTCAATAATTTTGGAACAGATTTTGCCGTCTATTTCTTCTGGCAGCACGGCAATTGTTGCGCCGTTCACTTCATACGATTCTAAAGGTGCGTCTGTTTTCTGACTCATATTATGGCCTCCATCCTTTTTCTGCAAAATTTATACTAATAATCTATCATCTGTTTTTGTAAAACGACAGGTTTTTTTAACATTTAAGATAAAATCATCTTTTAATGATATTTAATGGTACTAAATGACTAGTAATAAACCGATTTTACTTTCATAAGACTTGCCGGTTTACGGCATTTTGCAGGATATGTCGATAGATTGCCAAGTATTAGTTGTCTAAAAATTATAAAAATTTATTGATTTTTTCGACCGTTATCCATATACTATAAAAAAGGCATTGGGGGGATTCTTTATGAAAGAGAAAAAATCGTACACTGAGCTCATGAAGTCCCGCAACACGCAAAAAACAAAAGAATTCGATGTCACAATGACGGATATTTACATTCAAATGGTGCTCGATGAATCCTTGTATAACCGTCGGCTTGCCATGCTGACGGACCAAATTAACAAAGCCTTGGACGAAAAAGATAAAGATGCGTTTCTTACGCTCTCTAAAGAATATGCAGCGCTCAAGCAGAGCGAATAAGCCAATCCTTCAAGGATTGGCTTTTTATTATCCGTTCACAATTGTTCCGCCATTGACGTGAATCGTCTGCCCTGTGACGTATGTGGAATCGTCGCTGGCAAGGTATAGATAGCTTGGCGCCACTTCGACCGGCTGTCCCGGGCGTTCCATCGGCACGTCTGAACCAAACACTTCCACGTCTTTTGCGGCAAAGCTGGCCGGGATAAGCGGTGTCCAAATGGGACCCGGTGCCACTGCATTGACCCGTATGCCCTGCTGAACAAGCGACTGGGAAAGGGACCTTGTAAACGTAACGATCGCGCCTTTTGTAGCTGAATAATCGATCAGCGTTTTATTGCCTTTATAGGCGGTAATTGAAGCGGTATTAATAATAGAGCTTCCTTTTTTTAAATGAGGCAGCACTGCCTTTGTTAAGTAAAACATGGAAAAAATGTTTGTTTGGAAGGTTCTGATCAGCTGGTGACTGGTGATTTTTTCAATGCTGGGCTGGACATGCTGCTCAGCTGCATTGTTAACCAATATATCAATAGATGGAAACACTTGGCTTGCCTGCCCGACCACATCATTGCAAAACGCTTCATCCCCGACATCTCCTGCAATCAGCAGGCATTTTACCCCTTCCTTTTCTACATACTGCTTTGTTTCCTCGGCGTCCTGATGTTCATTCAAATACACAATGACCACATTAGCCCCTTCTTTTGCGAATAACACCGAGACAGCGCGTCCAATCCCGCTGTCTCCTCCAGTAATAATAGCGGTTTTGCCCTCTAATTTTTTCGCTTTCTTCGGCTTATCAAAAACCGGACGCGGGTCCATCAGATATTCAAAACCAGGCTGCTGGTTCTGGTGCTGAGGCGGTAATGTTTTCTTTTTTTGATTCGCCAATGAAATCACTCCTTTTCAACCTTATTATGTTATGAACAATGCCTGCTTCCTATGTATGAAAAGATAGAATATGGAAAAATTAAGAATAAATCTGATTGGAGGTATAACGGCTTGGCTAATCAACATTTTGCAAAGGAAGCACCTGAAACATACTGGAAAACATCAACTGACCTGCCTTCTTTTCCTGCGCTTCAAGAGGACACTGAATGTGACGTCACCATTATCGGAGGCGGGATTACGGGAATCACAACGGCATATGAACTTACGAAGAGAGGCTTCCGTGTCGTTTTGATTGAAGCAAATCAGGTTCTTAACGGAACCACTGCGCATACAACTGCTAAAGTTACCGCACAGCATGACATGATATACGACGAATTTATCCGCCATTTCGGATTAAACCATGCGAGGCTTTATTATGAAGCAAACCAAAACGCAATTGATTACATAAAAGGCATTGTGGATGAACATCAAATTGATTGTGAATGGATCGAGCAAGACGCATATCTTTATACGGCAAATGAAAACGCTGTTCAAAAAATCCGCACCGAGCATGAGGCATACACAAAGCTGGGAATTGAAAGAGACCTTATCAAGGATCTTCCAATTCCCTTAGGTTCTAAGCTGGCGCTTGTCATGAAGAATCAAGCTCAATTTCATCCGCTTCAATACTTAAAAGCGCTTCTGGAGCAAATTGTTCAAAAAGGCGGCCGAATTTATGAAGAGACCGTTGCGCTTGATATCAAAAAAGGCGAAAGGCCCGAAGTGGTAACAAAAAGCCGGCACGCCATTAAGAGCCGCTTTATCATATGCTGTTCCCACTTCCCTTTTTATGACGGAGGCGGATTATATGCTGCGAGAATGTACTCCGACAGATCTTATGTCCTTGCCATCAAGCCGAAGATCGAGTATCCCGAGGGCATGTATTTGAGTATCGATCAGCCGTCAGTGGCGCTCCGCTATACGGTTGTAAACGGTGAAAAGCTGATTCTCTTCAGCGGAGTAAGCCATAAAACAGGCCAGGGAAAAGCCATGTCTACACATTATGAAACACTGAGACAACTGGCCGAAAGCTCCATCGGCATCGAAAGCATTCCATATTATTGGTCCACACAAGATCTAGTGACGATCGACAAAATCCCGTTTATCGGGCCGATGTCGGAAAATGAGGACAATATTCTAGTAGCGACCGGGTTCAAAAAATGGGGCATGACGTCCTCAGCAGTCGCAGCCACTCTATTGTCAGACCTTGTAGAGAAAAAAGACAATCCATACGAAAGCATTTTCACTCCGTCCCGTTTCCATCTGAATCCCGGGTTGCAGAAAGTGATTTCCTACAATGCCGATGTCGCCAAGCATTTGATTAAAGGAAAGCTTGAAAAGCCTGATGTCCAATTTGAAGACATTTCGCCAGGAGAAGGGAAAGCCGTCACCATAAACGGCAGGCGAGCGGGAGCATTTCGGGATGAGACAGGCTGCCTCCATCTCGTTGATACGACTTGTACCCATTTAGGCTGCGAGGTCGAGTGGAACGACAGTGAGCATACGTGGGATTGTCCGTGCCACGGATCACGCTTTAAGCCATCTGGCGAAGTTGTAGAGGGTCCGGCCATTAAACCATTAAAACAAATAGATCTCGAATAAACCGTTCATTTTAATGAACGGTTTTTCAAATATTTTTCATCTGCAGCTTCATTCATGTTTCCCTTGGCCGATAAAAAAGAAAAAGGCTTAAAAAGCCAAAAAGTAAAAATTATATTTTTCCCAAGGGGGATCATTGTATTGTTATTTAAAAAAGACAGAAAACAAGAAACAGCTTACTTTTCAGATTCAAACAGACAGCAAAAAAACCGCATTCAGCTCACAAACAAACATGCAGATGTCAAAAAACAGCTCAAAATGGTCAGGTTGGGAGATGCTGAGCTTTACGTGTTAGAGCAGCTTCAGCCACTCATTCAAGAAAATATCGTAAATATCGTTGATGCGTTTTATAAAAACCTTGACCATGAAAGCTCATTGATGGATATCATTAATGATCACAGCTCAGTTGACCGCTTAAAACAAACGTTAAAACGGCATATTCAGGAAATGTTTGCAGGCGTTATCGATGATGAATTTATTGAAAAGCGTAACCGAATCGCCTCCATCCATTTAAGAATCGGCCTTTTGCCAAAATGGTATATGGGTGCGTTTCAAGAGCTTCTTTTGTCAATGATTGACATTTATGAAGCGTCCATTACAAATCAGCAAGAACTGCTAAAAGCCATTAAAGCAACAACCAAAATCTTGAACTTAGAACAGCAACTTGTCCTTGAAGCATTTCAAAGCGAATATAACCAGACCCGTGATGAACAAGAAGAAAAGAAAAACCTTCTTCATCAGAAAATTCAAGAAACCTCTGGATCGATTGCCAATCTGTTTTCAGAAACAAGCAGATCAGTTCAAGAGCTTGTGGACAAATCTGAGGGCATTTCTCAAGCATCCAAAGCCGGCACTGTAACATCCAGCACTGTTGAAGAAAAGTCGATCGGCGGAAAAAAAGAGCTAGAAGTCCAGCAAAAACAGATGAACAAAATTGACACAAGCCTTATCCAAATCGAAAAAGAAATGGTCAAGCTGGATGAAATCGCGCAGCAAATTGAAAAAATCTTCGGCATCGTCACAGGCATAGCTGAACAAACAAACCTTCTCTCGCTCAATGCATCTATTGAATCCGCCCGCGCCGGAGAACACGGCAAAGGCTTTGCTGTCGTGGCAAATGAAGTGCGGAAGCTTTCTGAGGATACGAAAAAAACCGTCTCTACTGTTTCTGAGCTTGTGAACAATACGAATACACAAATCAACATTGTATCCAAGCATATCAAAGACGTGAATGAGCTAGTCAGCGAAAGTAAAGAAAAAATGACGCAAATTAACCGCTTATTCGATGAAATCGTCCACAGCATGAAAATCAGCAAAGAGCAATCAGGCAAAATCGACGTCGATCTGCAAGCCTTTCTTGGAGGGCTTCAGGAAGTCAGCCGCGCCGTTTCCCATGTGGCCGCTTCCGTTGATTCGCTTGTCATCCTGACAGAAGAATAACCATCAAAAACCGGTCTGCCATACGGCCGGTTTTTTTGCGTTCATTATGTAAACTTAAATTAAAAATAAGTTGACATAATAATTACCTGCATTTATTGTATAACCATATTTGATTAATGTTTGGAGGATTTCACATGCTGAAATTAATCGACATGATGCATATTGCGATTTTCACCGCGCTGATGGCAGTGCTCGGCTTTATGCCCCCTCTCTTCTTATCCTTTACACCCGTTCCGATTACATTGCAAACACTTGGTGTCATGTTGGCAGGCAGCATTCTCAGGCCAAAGTCTGCTTTCTTAAGCCAGCTTGTCTTTTTGCTGCTCGTCGCCTTCGGAGCGCCGCTGTTGCCCGGCGGACGAGGCGGTTTTGGTGTGTTTTTCGGACCGAGCGCAGGCTTTTTGATTGCTTATCCCCTCGCTTCATGGCTGATCAGTTTAGCCGCTAACAGGCTGCGGAAGGTGACAGTACTGCGTCTCTTTTTCACTCATATCGTATTCGGCATCATCTTTATTTATCTGCTTGGTATACCGGTACAAGCTTTTATCATGCATATTGATTTGTCACAGGCCGCCTTCATGAGCCTTGCATATGTGCCTGGTGATTTGATAAAAGCGGCTGTATCTGCATTTCTGGCGATAAAAATCACTCAAGCCTTGTCTCTTTCTGATACGATGTTTACAAAAGGAGGATGACACTACATGACAATTACTCATACCTATTCATCTACTGCCGAAACATCGCCCGGCCGTGTAGCGATCCAGACTGAATCGGAGCAAATCACGTACCATGATTGGGATCGGCTTGTCTCTCAAACCGCAAATTGGCTGCGGTCACAGCCGAGCATGCCGAATCGTGTGGCGATCCTGCTCCCAAATAGTCTGGCGTTTTTACAGCTGTTTGCCGGAGCCGCAGCAGCTGGATGCACAGCCATTCCCATCGACACACGCTGGAGCCCGGCTGAATGTAAGGAGCGGCTGTCCATAAGCAATGCGGATCTTGTGGTTACTTTAGCCTTTTTCAAAAACAAACTGACAGATAGCCAGACACCTGTTGTTTTGCTGGATAACTGTATGGCAGATATTTCTGAAGCAACCGCTGATCCCTTGCCTACCATTGATCCGGAGCACCCTTTTTATATGGGATTTACGTCGGGCTCGACAGGAAAACCGAAGGCCTTTACGCGATCTCACCGCTCATGGATAGAGAGTTTTACCTGTACAGAAACAGATTTTTCGATTTCATCAAATGACACGGTATTGATTCCCGGGACGTTAATGTCCTCTCACTTCTTATACGGGGCAGTCAGCACTTTGTTTCTTGGAGGAACCGTTTGTTTGCTGAAAAAGTTTTCTCCTGCCAAAGCGAAGGAATGGCTGTGCCGTGAATCCATCAGTGTTCTCTATACCGTACCGACGATGACAGACGCCCTCGCAAGGATTGAGGGTTTTCCCGACAGTCCCGTCAAAATCATTTCATCCGGCGCAGACTGGCCGGCAGAATCCAAGGAGAAGCTTGCCGCTGCATGGCCTCATCTCAAGCTGTACGATTTTTACGGCACATCAGAGCTTAGTTTTGTGACGTTTTCTTCACCGGAAGACAGCAAACGGAAGCCGCATTCAGCGGGCCGCCCTTTTCATAATGTCCGGATTGAAATCCTCAACGCTGGAGGAGAACGCTGCCAGCCAGGAGAAATCGGAAAAATATTTGTCAAAAGCCCGATGAGGTTTTCCGGCTATGTGAACGGCAGCACACCAGATGAATGGATGACAGTAGATGATATGGGCTATGTTGATGAAGAGGGCTTTCTATACATATCAGGAAGAGAAAACGGGATGATCGTGTACGGAGGATTAAATATTTTCTCAGAAGAAATTGAACGTGTGCTTCTCGCCTGCCCAGAGGTTGAAAGCGCGGCTGTCGTTGGCATTCCCGACGAGTATTGGGGAGAAATCGCTGTAGCTGTCATTCTTGGAAACGCTAATGCCAGAACACTGAAAGCCTGGTGTAAACAGAAATTAGCCTCCTATAAAATTCCGAAAAAATGGGTGTTTGCAGACAGCTTGCCGGAAACGAGCAGCGGAAAAATTGCCCGTTCCAGAGTGAAAAAATGGCTGGAAGAGAGTATACAGTATAAATGAATGCGGTTATTGTTGATGCAAAACGAACGATCTTTGGAAATCAAAACGGACTGCTGAAGCCCTTCCTGCCGGAGGATTTGGCGGCTCCCATCATCCGCTGTCTCAGCCGAAAGCTAGAGGATCAAGTTGACGAGGTCATTCTCGGAAACGCTACTGGCAGAGGCGGCAACCTGGCCAGACTGTCAGCCCTTCAAGCCGGACTGCCTTTATCGGTTCCCGGAATTACAATTGACAGACAGTGCGGCTCAGGCCTTGAAGCTGTGCGCTATGCCTGCAGCCTTATTCAAGCGGGAGCCGGCACGATGTATATCGCAGGCGGCTCAGAAAGCAGCAGCCAATCCCCTTTTTCAGAACGGGCCCGCTTTTCTCCAGATGCGATAGGCGATCCAGACATGGGCATTGCAGCAGAATATACGGCTGCACGCTATTCCATCAGCAGAAGCATGCAGGATGAGTACGCGCTTCTCAGCCATCAACGCAGCAGGAACGCGCATGATGAAGGATTTTACCGTGAAGAAATTGTTCCTCTCGGGGAATTGGAGACGGACGAAGCATTTTTGAAAACGCGGCCGATAGAAGCGATTATTCCCCGTGCAAAGCCGGTTTTCGACACCAGCTCCGGAACAGTCACAGCAGCCAACAGCAGTGGCATAGCAGACGGAGCAGCCGCTCTTTTGGTAATGGAAGAAGAAAAAGCGGCAGCCCTGGGACTTAAGCCTGTGCTCCGGTTTATCGGCAGCGCAGTCAGTGGGATTCACCCCAACTATCCGCCCGCGGCACCGGTTGATGCGATCCGTAACCTCTTACATACACACGATGTAACACCTAAGGATATCGGTTTATTTGAAATCAATGAAGCCTTTGCCGTCAAAATTTGTGTCTGCTCGCAAGAACTCGGCATTCCCTTTTCAAAAATCAATGTGCGCGGCGGCGCCTTAGCTCTTGGCCACCCGTACGGTGCATCAGGTGCAGCTCTGGTAACCAGATTGTTTTATGAAGCGAAAAGACGGACAGACTGTCAATATGTGGTTGCAGCCATCGGAACCGGCGGCGGAATTGGACTGGCTTTATTATTTGAAGTTCTTGCATAGGCTTTTTCATAGGACACACGCTTTCGATTTAGTATAATAGCGATATGAATAAAGTCAGGAAGGGGATTTTATGACAGCCGTTTGTTTAGTAAGACATGGAGAAACCGATTGGAACCTGCAGCAAAAATGCCAAGGCAAAACCGATATCCCGCTAAACGCAACAGGTGAACGCCAAGCAAGAGAAACCGGAGAATATGTAAAGGACTTTTCTTGGGATATTATTGTGACGAGCCCGCTGAAAAGAGCGAAAAGAACCGCGGAAATTATTAATGAATATCTGCATCTTCCGATAGTCGAGATGGATGATTTTAAGGAACGCGATTACGGCGACGCGGAGGGCATGCCGCTGGAGGAACGGACAAAGCGCTATCCAGATAACATCTATCCGAATATGGAAACCTTAGAAGAACTCACTGACAGGCTGATGGGCGGTTTGGCAAAAGTGAACCAGGCGTATCCAAACAAGAAGGTGCTGATCGTGGCGCACGGTGCGGCAATTCACGCCCTGCTGACAGAAATATCCGGCGGTGACCCGGAGCTTCAAAGCACCCGTCTCGTCAACGCCTGCCTCAGCAACATTGAATTTGCAGAAGAAAAATGGCTGATAAAAGACTATAATATCAACAGCCACTTATCCGGCTTTATCAAATAAGAAAAAGACAGGCGTTTGATATTATCCCCTCTAAGTAGACAGTGTAAAAAGCCCGCTTTTCAAAAGTGGCTGTTACACTATACGTGGAGGGGATTTTTTATGGCGAGAAAAGGGCAACACTTTCAAAACTATACGAAAGAATTTAAGATGAAAGCTGTCAAAATGTACGAGGAAGGAAACAAAAGCTATAACACGTTAGCTGAAGAATTAGGGCTTCGAAGTTCAACCCAGCTCAAAAATTGGGTGAAAACATATCGGGAAGGCAAGTCTTTTGATGATCAAAGGGGAAAAGATACAAAGTCAGACAATCCTTTTATTGGACGCCCTAAAACAACGTTTAAAAGTGTTGAGGAAGAACGAGATTATTTAAAGGCACAGGTCGAATACCTAAAAAAGCGCTATCCAAATCTGCATGGGGAGGACGGATTTTGAAGGCAGCACGATTTGAAGCTGTTCACGAATTGAAGGACCGTTATCCGATTACGTGGCTGGTATGTATCGCCAAAGTGTCACGGTCAGGGTACTATAAATGGCGCAAGGCTCAAAGGTTTCGAATGGCAAGGCAACAGAGAGATCAGATCATAAAAGAGCACATCATGGCGATTCATCATTCACGCCCTTTCTATGGCTATCCTCGGATTACTGTCGCTTTAAAGAAAGAAGGTTTCTGCGTCAACCATAAGCGTGTTTACAGATTGATGAGAGAGATGAACATCCACTCGATTATTCGAAAAAAGCGTCGTTATTTTGGAAGAAAGGCATCGGTTGTCCTGCCAAACCGGCTTAACCGAGAATTTCAAACCAATCAGCCTAATCAGTTATATGTAACCGATATTACCTATATTGCTTGCGGACAACGATTCTATTATCTTTCTGCAGTACAAGATCTTTACAACAATGAGGTTGTCGCATGGAAACTGTCAAAGCGAAATGATCTTGAACTGGTGATGAAAACAGTGGAAAGTTTAACAACTCAACGGGATGTCCAAGGGGCCATTCTCCACTCTGATCAAGGATTCCAATACACAACAAAAGCATATCAAAAGCGACTTGAAACCGTTGGTTTGAAGGGCAGCCATTCCCGTAAGGGAAACTGCCTGGATAACGCCTGTATCGAATCATTTTTCTCGCACCTCAAAACAGAGAATACATACTTTTCTTCATGCCAAACTGAAAAAGAGCTCCACAAAAGCATTAAAGATTACATCCAGTTCTATAATCACGAACGATTCCAGAAAAAATTAAACCAGTGTGCTCCGGTAGAATACCGTAACACACTGGTTGCTTAGGCTTTTTATGGCTGTCTACTTGACAGGGGTAAGACCAGTTTGCCTGTCTTTTCTTTTATTTCTGAGCAGCCGGCATCTCTTTTTGAAGCTCGTCCAAAATGGCATTCGCCCCGTCTACACTGCGGCGCAGAGACCACACCGCACGGTCCACGTGGTATACATGCCCGTTTTTCACTGCCTTCAGTTTTTTCCAAAGGACATTTTTTTCGATCGGGCGTTTACCGTCGGCGTCGAGGTCATCTGTTTTTCCTGTCATCAGGATGATCACATCCGGATCTGTTTTCAGCAGCTGCTCCAGTGTCATTTTCATATTCACAGAGTCGCCGCCATTGCTTGAATCGCTATTGCCTGACGTACTGATTGCATAACGATAGCCGACCTGTGTTAAAAGTCTTGATGTAAAGAAGTTTTCATCCCTGGCCATAATCGTATCATTTGTATTTCCGATCAAAAGCACGGACTGGCTGTTCGCGCTGATTTTCTGCTTTGTCTCGCTAAGCTTTTCTTCATGCGCCGTCAGCTTTTTCTCCATTTCCTTCTCCTTGCCGACTGCTTTTGCAATCGTAAGCGAAGCGTCAATTGTATCCTGATAATCAGCATTTAAATTATTAAGCGCAATCGTCGGCGCTATTTTTTTCAGCTGATCGTACACCTTCTTATGCCGAGTCGTGTCAGCAATAATTAAATCGGGTTTTAATGAAGCGATTTTTTCCATGCTTGGCTGTGAGCGAGTGCCGACAGATGTGTAGCCGTCAATTTTCTTCAGCACATCCTTGTTGATCAGCTGCTTCGCTTTGTTGTCATCGGCAACCCCGACAGGCGTAATGCCGAGATCAAGCAGTGTATCAATAAAACCTAGCTCAAGAACAACAACCCGCTTCGGATGCTTAGGTACATTTGTCTTCCCTAAATCATGTGTTACCGCCACTTTATGTTCTTTACTGTTTTGATTGCCGCTTGAAGACGAGCAAGCAGCCGTTAAGACAGAAAGAAGTAAAACTGTAAGAATAATCAGTGTTTTTTTCATATGTTCCAGTCTCTCCTGTTGGTAGTTTCTATGGTTAAGATGTCCAAGAGTAGTATAACACGGAATGAGAATCATTATCACCAATTATTTTTTAAATGAGAAGAGAAAGTTCGGCTTACAGGAAAATCTTGTTTCACGACACAGCAGTTCAGCAGCTGATCATCCTGTCCACAAAAAAGCTTGCAGAAAAATAACATTCTCTGCAAGCTGATCCTGTTAAAGCTTCACAATCACTCTTCCTTGAATGCGATTTTGCAAAATATCTTTTAACGCACCCGGCGTTTCTTCCAATGATACTTCCCTGTCCACGATGGTCAGCAGCTGATCAGGCTTGAGATCAGAAGACATGCGCTCCCAAACAGCGGCTCTGACGTCCATCGGACAGTATACTGAATCGATTCCGAGCAGGCTTACTCCGCGAAGAATAAAAGGATACACCGTTGCCGGAACTTCTCCTCCGCCGGTTAAGCCGCTCACTGCGACAGATCCGCCGTATTGAATTTTGCTTAAAAGCGAGGCAAGCTGTTTTCCGCCGACTGGATCAACCGCTCCCTGCCATTGCTGCTTGGACAGCGCCTTAAGCGTTCCGTCATAGACATCTTCCCTGCTGATTACTTCGCTTGCACCGAGCTGTTTCAAATAATCAGCCGCCTCCCGGTTTCCGGTGCTTGCCACCACATCATAGCCCCGCTTGTTCAGCATCGATACCGCAATTCCGCCGACACCGCCGGTTGCTCCTGTGACTAGGACGCTGCCTTTTTCCGGAGACAGACCGTTCTGTTCAAGCCGATGCACTGATAACGCCGCAGTAAATCCCGCCGTTCCGTACACCATCGCTTCTTTTAACGAAAGATTCTGTGGCAAAGGCACCAGCCAGTCACCAGGCACCGAAGCGTATTCACTTAATCCGCCATCACGTGAGACACCGAGCTCATAGCTTGTCGCGATCACCTCATCCCCCTCCGCAAAACGCGGATGATTGGAAGAGACGACCGTACCCGCAGCATCGATGCCTAAAATAAGCGGATACTCTCTGACAATATTGCCTCCTGCTTTTCCGGCCAGACCATCTTTGTAATTGATGCCGGAATAAGCAACTTTAATCAAGACACCATCCTTCGGCAAATCCTCTGTTGATATGGTTTTCACATGGACTGAAACATCATCGGCATTTTTTTCAGCCTGCAATGCTTGAAATAACGTTGACATTCGGCACACTCCTTTTCATTTCTATCGTAACCGAAGAACGTTCAAAAAACCAAATCATCAAGCCGCCATTTTCACTTCGCCGGCACATTCAGACGATAATGGACAAATCCGGTATCCTCTTCATAGCCGTTTTGCTCATACAAGCTTCTTGCCTTCCGGTTGTGGTGCTCAGTCTGAAGTGCTAAACATTTTGCCCCCCTGCATAAAGCAGCCGGCCACCGGCTCCCTTTGTACGCGCCTGAGGAACGACAAATAAGTCATTTAATATGTAGATCCTTTTCATTGACACAGAAGAAAACGTTGGATAGAGCTGGGTAAAGCCTATGAATTCTCCATTTTCTTCTGCTATCAAAATAACAGACTCGTGATTTTCCAAACGAGCTTTCAAAAAAGCCTCTGCCTCTTGCAAATCAGATGCCTGTCTATAAAATTCCCGATATTGGTTAAACAACGGCGCAATGGCGACCGCATCTGATGTCTTTGCTTGGCGAATGTTCATCTCATTTCTTCCTCCCTCTCAATAATTTTTTCATTCTATCCCTTTTCTGTAAAGTTTATTTTTCAGAATACTTTTATCATCATGCTTTGAAAAAATATCACGATAATATCCATTGTTCTCACGGAAGCATATGCAGGTCATTTGAACGAATTTTTTCGACAGAAATTTGCCGGGACTCAGGAGCATTTAACCTAAAAAAGCATGACATTTCAGCATAATGAACATTTACTCATGTCTATTTTCGTTCTTTTCTGTATGAAAATAGTTATTTCGAGTCTCTACGGAAATAGCGAGAGATGATATACCTAAATAGAGATAAAATCATCTCAAAAAAATGGGTCTACTAAAATATTATTCCATCTATTACAATAAATTCACAGAATAGTCTTTTAAGTAAGTCTACTCTGAATTTTTTAAAAGGAGAGGGTAAAGAGTGAGAAGCAAAAAATTGTGGATCAGCTTGTTGTTTGCGTTAACGTTAATCTTTACGATGGCGTTCAGCAACATGTCTGCGCAGGCTGCCGGAAAAAGCAGTACAGAAAAGAAATACATTGTCGGATTTAAGCAGACAATGAGTGCCATGAGTTCCGCCAAGAAAAAGGATGTTATTTCTGAAAAAGGCGGAAAGGTTCAAAAGCAATTTAAGTATGTTAACGCGGCCGCAGCAACATTGGATGAAAAAGCTGTAAAAGAATTGAAAAAAGATCCGAGCGTTGCATATGTGGAAGAAGATCATATTGCACATGAATATGCGCAATCTGTTCCTTATGGCATTTCTCAAATTAAAGCGCCGGCTCTTCACTCTCAAGGCTACACAGGCTCTAACGTAAAAGTAGCTGTTATCGACAGCGGAATTGACTCTTCTCATCCTGACTTAAACGTCAGAGGCGGAGCAAGCTTCGTACCTTCTGAAACAAACCCATACCAGGACGGCAGTTCTCACGGTACGCATGTAGCCGGTACGATTGCCGCTCTTAATAACTCAATCGGTGTTCTGGGCGTAGCGCCAAGCGCATCATTATATGCAGTAAAAGTGCTTGATTCAACAGGAAGCGGCCAATACAGCTGGATTATTAACGGCATTGAATGGGCCATTTCCAACAATATGGATGTTATTAACATGAGCCTTGGCGGACCTTCTGGTTCTACAGCGCTGAAAACAGTCGTTGATAAAGCCGTTTCCAGCGGTATCGTCGTTGCTGCCGCTGCCGGAAACGAAGGTTCGTCCGGAAGCTCAAGCACAGTCGGCTACCCTGCAAAATATCCTTCCACTATTGCGGTAGGTGCGGTAAACAGCAGCAACCAAAGAGCTTCATTCTCAAGCGCAGGTTCTGAGCTTGATGTGATGGCTCCTGGCGTATCCATCCAAAGCACACTTCCTGGAGGCACTTACGGTGCTTACAACGGCACGTCCATGGCGACTCCTCACGTTGCCGGAGCAGCAGCGTTAATTCTTTCTAAGCACCCGACTTGGACTAACGCGCAAGTCCGTGATCGTTTAGAAAGCACTGCAACATACCTTGGAAACTCTTTCTACTATGGAAAAGGGTTAATCAACGTACAAGCAGCTGCACAATAATAGTAAAAAGAAGCAGGTTCCTCCATACCTGCTTCTTTTTATTTGTCAGCATCCTGATGTTCCGGCGCATTCTCTTCTTTCTCCGCATGTTGAATCCGTTCCATGATCGAAGGATGGCTGCCTCTGAAAATCTTCACAAGCACCGGAGGATCAACCTGGCTCAGCCCCGTCACGGCCAAATCCTGAAACGTTTTAACAGCGGCTTCTCTGTTCTCTGTCAACTCGATCCCATACTGGTCAGCCTTATTCTCCTGATAACGCGAGACAGCATTAGAAAAAGGCGTAACCGCAAAGCTCAAAACAGAAAACAAAAGCAATAACAGCGGAAGTGCCGCAAGATCATGCCGCCCTTCTAAATGAAACATGCTGCGGGTTAGGCGAACCGTCCGCTTGTAAAGCTTATCAATGACATAAAATCCGGCGAGCGACACGAGCAAATAGCCAGCCAGACCGATGTAAACGTGCTTCATGACATAATGGCCCATTTCGTGGCCCATAATAAACAGAATTTCTGAATCGTCAAGTTTGTTCAGCGTCGTATCCCACAATACAATCCGTTTATTGGCCCCAATTCCTGTAACATAGGCATTCAGCGCATTTGTTTTTTCTGACATGTTCACTTCATATACATGGTCAGCCGGAATATTGGCTTCATCTGCCAGCTCTAAAATTTTGCTTTCAAGCTCTTTGTTTTTCAGCGGATAAAAATCATTGTATAAAGGATCGATAATGACCGGCTGAATAAAAAACAGAAACAGCGAAAACGGCACTGTTAACAGCCAGGCGTATAACCACCATTTTTTTTCATGCCTTTTGATCAGCCAATAAAATACGAGAACGCAAAGCGTAAAGATTGGAAAGCTGATCCAAAAGCTGATAACCTGATCCTTAGCCCAGCTGGCCGTAGTCTGTGTGGAAATGTTATAGTCAAGCGATACTTGATAGCCTATCCAATCTAAAGGCAGCGTCACCAATGTTGTAATCAGCGAAAGCACAAACACAAAACCAACGGTCTGCAAAAAGCGAAAAGGCACGGCCGCTTCCATCCATTTCTTGATTTTCTTTGAAACACCGCTGACCAGCAGAACAAAAAACAGAAACCAATCAAGTGGTACCCCGATAAAAAATAAAAAATTCTTGACATTCGAATACTGCTCGGCCACTGCCAACTCAGACGGCTTCATGAAAGAAGCCGGATCAGCCTGCGTCCCTTTTACGGCTTCCGGTATTGCGGAATCACCCGACAGGAAAAAATACCAATAAAAAAACAGCCCGTACAGCACGTAAGCAAGTCCTGCTGCCGCAATCCACTTGCGCATAACGCCTCACTCCTCACATCAACCCGTTACTTCTATTGTAATCATAAATTCAAATTCTTAGAACCAAGCTGTGTTCCGCACTTTTCCACCCTTTTAAGCATGGAAAGCCCGATCGCTGGGAAAACTAACAATGTTTGGAGTGATGCAAATGAAAAAAATAGTGGCAGCCATCGTGGTAATCGGTCTTGTGTTTATAGCATTTTTTTATCTTTACAGCCGATCAGGCGATGTGTATCAATCGGTAGACGCGGATTTGATCACACTGTCTTCAAGCGGCCAGGAAGATATCGAGATTGAAAAAAGACAGCACGTCAAAGATATGCTGGATATTATGAATCAGGGAAAACAGGTGAAGACAGAAAAAACATCAGCCCCTGATTACGAAGGGACAATCAAGTTTCATAAAGACCGGTATGACTCATTCAGACTATGGATTGACGGCAGCCAGCAAGCCGTTTTTTTGAAGGATGGCACATACTACAAATTAAGCAAAAATGATACAAAGGCGCTGCTAAATATTATGAAAAAAGAAGCAAAGGATTGAAAATGAAAAAGCGAAGCTAACCGCTTCGCTTTTTCCATTTTATTGGGGCAAAATATCTCTCAGTGCCCGTCTGAGCATTTTCCCCGTCGCATTTTTCGGAATATCGTCAAGAAACGTAATGGCAGCAGGCCGCTTGTACTTTGCCAGATGCTTTTCACAGTGCTGCATGATATCCTCTTCTGTTACCCCAGAGCGTTTCGGCACCACATATCCCTTTACCGCTTCCCCGCTTTGGGGGTCCGGCACGCCGATGACAACCGCCTCCTTGACGTCCGGATGGCTGTACAGCACCTCCTCTACCTCCCGCGGATACACATTGTATCCTCCTACAATGATCATGTCTTTTTTCCGGTCAACAATGTAAAAATAGCCGTCCTCATCCCGTCTTGCCAAGTCCCCCGTATAAAGCCACCCGTCTTTTAATGCATGCTCTGTTTCCATCGGCATTTTATAATAGCCCTTCATCACATTGGGGCCTTTCACGATCAATTCGCCGACCTGGTGAGCGGGAAGCTCGCGTCCGAGCGGATCTACGACCTTGTTTTCGACATGTAAGATACTTGTCCCGATGGAGCCCGGCTTTCTGCCCCTGTCAAACGGGTTAAAGCACGTGACGGGTGATGCTTCCGAGAGCCCGTAGCCTTCCAAAATGGTAACACCGAATTTTTCTTCAAACGCCGTCAGCAACGCGACTGGCATGGCCGCGCCTCCCGAAATGCACAGCCGGATGGAAGAAAAATCATCTTTCTTTCCGTTTTCATGCTGAAACAAGTAGTTATACATTGTAGGCACACCGGCAAAAATGGTAGCCTGCTGCTGCTTAACAAGCTTAAAAACAGATGCCGGACTGAATTGAGGCTCAATCAAGACAGTTGCGCCGCTCATCAGCGGTGCATTCATGCAGACAGTTAAACAAAACACGTGAAACATGGGAAGAGCGCAGACCACATTGTCCCTCTCATCCATTCCCAAATAGCCTGCAACATCGTTGGCATTGCTGTACAAATTCTGATGAGTCAGCATCGCGCCTTTCGGTTTTCCAGTCGTTCCTGACGTATATAAAATAACCGCGGTATCATCAGGGACAAGTTCTTGGTTTTGTTTAGCGGCAGATGTCGGCCGCAATATTTTTGCAAACGTTGTCATTTTCATCCTGACCTCTGGGTCCGCAGCTTCCGGCTCCTCCTCCCCCGTCTGGCATAAAATGACGAGCTCAACCTTTGGCAGCGACTCATGCATGCTCTCATAAAGCGGCAAAAGCTGGCTAACGCCCACGATTGCCTTTACATCGCCATTTGTCAGCATATAACCAATTTCTGTCGGCGTGTACAACGGATTGATGGGAACAACCACGATCCCAGCTTTTAAAGCGCCAAAAAACGCGATGATAAAATCAGGCGAATTGCCAAGCAGCAAAGCTAAATGGTCCCCTTTCTCCATACCGGCTTCCTGAAGGCCGTCCGCAAATCGCTGAATATATTCATTCAGCTCTTGATACGTCATCATGTGATCTTTAAACCTGCATGCGATGCTGTCGGGCTTCTCAGATGCTGTTTCTTCCAATTTTGAAACAAGATTCATTCTCCCACCCCTTAAAGTGAATGAATAGTCATTCATTATTGAAGCCAAGCTTTCTCCTCCATTATAGAGAAACAGAAAAAAACACTCAAGAGCAAAAAGCCCTGAGTGTCAGTACTGTCATAGTTTCTTCAATGCTTCGGCAATCGGCGTATCTCCTTCTGTCAGATCAAAGGCCCGATTTTCCGTATTCTTCTCATCTAAAGAGGCAATGACCGTTTTTGCAACGTCATCACGAGAAATAAATCCCCGCTCCAGATCCTTCGCTGCTGAAACAGTTCCCGTTCCAGGCTCATTGCGAAGGCCTCCCGGACGGATAATCGTATAGGTTAAACCGCTCGCTTCCAGAATTTTATCAGCATAATGCTTGGCCACATAATAAGGCTTGAGTGCCTCATTCCAATTTTCACGGTTATGGGCTTGCAGGGCGCTGACCATAATAAACCGTTTGATACCGGCAATGTCCGCAGCTTCAATGGCTTTCGCCGCTCCATCGAGATCCACCAGCAGTGTTTTATCATAGCCTGTGCTGCCGCCGGAACCAGCTGTGAAAATGATCGCGTCACAGCCTTTTGCCGCAGCGGCGATTTCTTCCGGGCTGCCCTCCAGATTCGCAAGCACAGCTTCTGCACCGGCAGCTTCAAGAGACGCTTTCTGTTCTTCTTTTCTGACCATCGCTCTGATGGAATGATCAGGATTATCTTGGAATAAAGAGACGAGTCTTTGCCCGATTTGTCCGTTCGCTCCGATTAAAAACACTTTCATGTGAATCCCTCCTGCCTCCATTATTTCAAAAACACAACCGCTCTTTCAAACGATGTGTTTTGCCTTAATAAATCAGATCAAGGAAATCCTCTTTCGTAATGTTCCCAAAGTAATGCTTGAGATTCACACCTTCGAGCACATCAGCGATGACGCTGCGTTCGTATTGTTTTCCGACCAGCAGGTTTTCAATTTCAGATACATCACCGACACCGAAGAAATCTCCGAAGATTTTGCAGTCCTCGATTTTGCCTTTCTTGACTTCCAGGCGCAAATCGATCGATCCAACCGGATAACGTTTCGAATGATTAAGGTTAAATTTTGGTGAGCGGCCGTAGTTCCAATCCCAATTCTGATAGCGCTCTTTCGAAATTTGATGAATGGTCTCCCAATCTTTTTCCGTCAGCTTATACTCCGGCACGTTTCCAATGTCGTTTGTGTTAAAAATATGGCGAAGCAAATGGCTGCGGAATTCTTCGGTGGTCATTTTATCATCGAGAAACTCACTGATGTTTGCCACTCGGCTTCTGATCGATTTGATGCCTTTTGATTCAATTTTATCCTTTTTCACCTTTAATGCTGATACAACATGATCAATGGCTGAATCAAACATGAGGGTGCCGTGGCTGAAAATACGGCCTTTCGTTGCAAACTGAGCGTTTCCGGATATTTTCCGGCCATCCACTACAATGTCGTTCCGGCCGCTTAATTCAGCTTCAACCCCAAGCTGATGTAACGCCTGAATCACCGGCTCAGTGAATTTTTTAAAGTTATGAAAGCTGTCACCGTCATCCTTGGTAATAAAGCTGAAGTTCAAGTTCCCCAGATCATGGTACACAGCGCCCCCGCCTGATAAACGGCGGACGACGATAATCCCGTTTTCCTCAACATATTTTGTATTGATTTCTTCTATTGTATTTTGGTTTTTTCCAATGATAATAGACGGTTGATTCACATAAAAGAGCAAATATTGCTGTTCAGGGTCTAAATGCTTTACACAGTACTCCTCGATAGCAAGATTGATCCGCGGATCATTGATATTTTGATTGTCTATAAATAACATGGTGCTCCTCCTTTATCCTTCCCACACAAAACCTGATTTCGCAATATTCACTTCTCCGTTAAAAACGGTTTTCGCTTCTTTGCGAAGGTTGTCATGCACGCCAAAATGCGGCAAATGGGTCAGCAGCAGTTCTCCCGCTCCCGCTTCTTTTGCAATGCGCCCGGCTTCCAGGCTGTTCATATGGCCTGCACTTGTTCCGTCTTGATCGGCATAAAAATTGCATTCTGAGATCAATAAATCAGCATCTTTCGAAAACGGTATAAATGAATCCTGATAGCTGGAATCAGCAGTATAAACGACAGTGTGGCTGCCGTCAGTAATCCGCATGGCATAGCACGTCACCGGGTGAATCGTTTTTAAAAAGGTGATCGTAAACGGACCGGCAGTCAACGGCTGATCCGGCTGATAGGCGATCCCTTTCGTATGTGTTTTATATGTAAGCTTTTGAAACTGTTCTATATCAGCATCATGTCCGTAAATCGGAAGCGTATGATCTCCTTTGCCGAGAAACGAACCGACTTGCTTGGCAAATTGCAGCGGCCCGATATCAGCGATATGGTCATGGTGATAATGAGACAGAACGACCGCATCCAGCTTTTCCGCCGGCACATATCCGAACAGCTTAGACAAAACGGCACTGCCGCAATCAACAAGCAGAGAGTAATCACCTGACTGAAACAAATAGCCTGACGTCGCTTCATTTGCGGCCGGAAAACCGCCATAGCATCCGATAACTGTAACTTTCATAATGTCCTCCTATCTTTTCAAAAAAATTGATCCTCCTTCAATATACCCATTTTTCTTGAAAAAAGCATGTTTTAAACATTGTATCAAAACAGTTATTGATTTTTGTAATCTGTTATATTACAATGAGATCACTACAAAGGGGAAAGAGGGATTGGTTATGCTGGGGAAAATCACAGAATTTTTTAGAAACCTGCCTTCGAAAAAGTGTGCGGAATGCGGAAAAAAGATAGAAGAGCAGCATGAGTGTTATGGTAATATCTGCAATGACTGTATAAAAGTAAACGATTTGTAATGAGCGAAAATCCCGCGCCTTACGCGTGGGATTTTCTTATTTTTTCACATATCTCTTAATTTTGAAATAATAGTCAGGTTAGGTCAAAGCTCACCTGTTTTTAGATAATTCTGGTGATTATCATAATGTCATTGAATATTCTTTATTTTCGAAATATAATTTACTATAGACGAATTGATTTCTTATCTATTATAATTTGATCTAATAGTGAGATTAAATATATGTCTATTCATGATATATGTTGATACTTTGTTTTTTGGGAGGTAATCTATGAAAAGAATTAGGTTTGGATTAGCCACACAAATATTCGTTGGACTTATTCTAGGTGTCATTGTTGGCGTCATTTGGTATGGCAACCCAGCATTGCCTACTTACCTGCAGCCAATCGGGGATCTCTTTTTACGCTTAATCAAAATGATAGTGATTCCTATTGTTGTCTCCAGCTTAATCATCGGTGTAGCCGGTGCAGGAAATGGAAAGCAAGTCGGTAAATTAGGCTTCAGAACGATTCTGTACTTCGAGATCATCACGACTTTTGCCATTATTCTCGGACTAGCCCTTGCAAACATCTTCCATCCGGGTACAGGAGTTAATATACACGAAGCTCAAAAATCGGACATCAGTCAATATGTTGAAACTGAAAAAGAACAAAGTAATAAATCAGTGGCGGAAACGTTCCTCCATATTGTGCCGACAAACTTCTTCCAGTCATTGGTCGAAGGGGATCTTCTAGCCATCATCTGCTTTACAGTACTATTTGCATTGGGTATTTCCGCGATCGGTGAAAGAGGCAAGCCTGTATTAGCCTTTTTTGAAGGTGTATCCCATGCCATGTTCCACGTTGTAAACCTTGTGATGAAAGTGGCGCCATTCGGCGTTTTCGCTCTTATCGGAGTGACTGTGTCTAAATTCGGACTCGGTTCTCTTATCTCTCTCGGAAAGCTCGTCGGATTGGTTTATGTCGCGCTTGCTTTCTTCTTAATTGTTATTTTCGGGATTGTCGCAAAAATTGCCGGCATCAGCATCTTCAAGTTCCTTGCTTACATGAAGGACGAAATCTTACTGGCGTTCAGTACGTCCAGCTCTGAAACGGTTCTTCCGCGCATTATGGAAAAAATGGAGAAAATCGGATGTCCGAAAGGCATTGTTTCCTTTGTTATTCCGATCGGTTACACGTTTAACTTAGACGGTTCCGTTCTCTATCAATCTATTGCCGCACTCTTTTTAGCACAGGTATATGGCATTGATTTGACGATTTGGCACCAAATTACGCTTGTGCTCGTCTTAATGGTGACATCTAAAGGGATGGCTGCCGTGCCTGGTACATCTTTTGTTGTCTTGCTTGCAACGCTTGGCACCATCGGCGTTCCGGCTGAAGGACTTGCCTTTATTGCCGGCGTAGACCGCATCATGGATATGGCACGTACAGTTGTCAACCTGACTGGTAACGCGCTTGCTGCCGTTGTGATGTCTAAATGGGAAGGCATGTTTAATCCTGCGAAAGCAGAAACTGTTATGTCCCAATCGAAAACAGAACAAAACGCAACCATTTCTGGTTAATGAAAAGCCTGCGGGGTTCTTGCCCCGCAGGCTTTTTTTAATCTTTAACAAGCACAAACAGTTCTGTAATCAAAACAGTATCCTCATTCAGCTCCAGTTCACCGCTTTTGATCAGTTCCGCCCATGCCATCTGATGATCCTCTTGAAACTCCTCAATTCGGTCTCCATTGCCCTCTCCTTTGACTAACCTCATATCAGGAGCACCAAAGGTGGTTTCAAAGACATCTGTTACTTTTATATTGCATCTTGGATTGTCATGTTTATCATAAACGGTAACAAGCTGACCCGCTGTTTGATAAACGTCCCTCAATTCATCTTTTGAATACAATGATTTCGGCGCGCACGTGGCGGTTTTTTCTCCGGCAAGGATCTGCTGAATCAGCTGTTCTCCCAACCCGTCATCACCTTCCCAGCCGAATGTGCTTTTCAGCTTATAAATCTTCATTGGTCCCCCCCCTTATACCATTGGTGACTGTACATAGTAATACAGAAGCTTAGCGGTATGGCGAAGAGATGATTTATGGGTGCGTTCAAATGCATGGGAAGCGTCAATTCCCGGCCCTATGAGGCCATGCACAATATCATGCCCGGATTTGATCGCTGCTGAAGCATCAGACCCGTAGTACGGATATATATCAAGCTTATAGTCAATATGATGCTTCTCGGCTAATTGAACTAAATGCTTTCTGAGCTGATAATGATACGGCCCGCTCGCATCCTTCACACAGATTGATACTGAATATTCATCTGTCGCCTGCCCGTCACCGATAGCGCCCATATCAACCGCCAAATATTCAACTGTTTCAGGAGGAATATTCGAATTCCCGCCGTAACCGATTTCTTCATTATTGGAAATAAGAAAATGGGTTGTATACGGCAGCTCAATGTCTTCTGTTTGAATTTCATGAATTAAGCGGAGCAATAAGGCGACGCTTGCTTTGTCATCCAAATGGCGCGATTTAATAAATCCGCTTGATGTGATCTCGACACGTGGATCAAACGACACAAAGTCTCCGACGCCAATGCCAAGCTCCTCCGTATCTTTCCGGCAGTGAACAGGTTCATCTAGGCGGATCTCCATATTCTCTTGATTTCGCTCAGCCTTTCCCGCGTCTTTGTATACGTGCACAGACGTTTGATGCATTAAAATTGTGCCTGTGTACGTTTTTCCCGAGGCGGTTTCAATTTGGCAATACTCCCCCTCAATTGAGTTGTAGCGGAACCCGCCGATTAAGTCAATTTTCAGCCGGCCGTCCGCTTTAATCTCCTTCACCATAGCGCCGAGGGTGTCAACGTGCGCTGTCAGCATGCGATGCCGGGATGTCTCGAGTCCTGGAAGCGTTGCTATTAAGCCGCCCTTGTGGTTCCGAACCGTTTCTACCTTCCATTCTTTTAAAAGGCTTTCAATATAATTGATCACCTCATATGTATTTCCTGTCGGGCTTGGGATTGATACCAGTTCTTTAATGAGCTCCATCGTTTTACGTACAGACGTCATAGGGCATTCCTCCTTTTATTTTCTACTTAAAATATACTCTTTTCCCGAGGGACCCGTCCAATCTTTTCCTATCAATCTCTCATATGCTGTAGAGAGCATGGGAAGAGGAGGGATTTCTATGTGCTGTCGTCATTCACATGAACAGAAATGTCGTTGTCACGATTGGTTCGATGATTTTTGGTTCTTTGACGAGTGGTTCGATAAAGATTTCCACGACCATTGCAAGAAAAAGAAAGAATGCCATGACCCTTGCGAGAAGAAGAAAAAGAAACACCATTGTTTCTCTTGTAAAAAACACAGACATTCTTGCTGTCATTGCTAAAGACTGAATCAGAAATATTCTGATGACCCATGCTTAATGAATATTTCCATTCACATGTTTCCAAGCGGGCATTGCTGCTGCTTGGACCTTTTATTGAAACACCCTTTTTGCTTTTACAATCCAATAAACTGATAAAGCCGCTATAAGAGCAATAATGATTTCAACAGCTGCAGCATGCTCTATGATTCCTCTCTGATATAAAACCGCCGGTACATTAAAGAGCGCATGTAAAAGAATAGAATACAGCAAAAACAGCGGCCGGCGGCTTTTAACCGCGTACAAAACAAGCAGAGACAGCCCAATTTGGACGGCAATGGCACTGATTCTTTCTATTCCGCCCAGCATCCATTCATACGAAGGAGTATGCAGCAGCTGCTCCTGTATCGGCAAAAGCGCCTGTTTGACGTCGCCATTGACTAAAAGCTGTTCAAACGTCCCGCTATTGATTGCAAATGCGTATACAATAAGTGAGATAGAGGACAAACCTGTAATCAGGATGGCTTCAAGCCCGCCATGGCCTGCCCCGAAAGCCAGACCATCCGCCCAGGTATGATGGCGCTTCATAAAAAATCGCATCATCATATACCTTCCGCACTCCTCAAAAATTCCGGCCATCAAGCAGCCGTAAATGCCATACCATAATGGATGTTGCATCGCTTCTTTCGTCATTTCATTCACTTGCAGTACATAAACATGAACGCCGCCTTCCAGCAGCTGAGCGAAGACAAAAAACGTGAGAGCGCCAATAAAAAACACTTTAAGCGAGGCGCCATACTTTCGCTTAAACCATACAATCAGCCCGATTGGCAACAGAAACGCAATAGCCCCGGATAATGCCAAAAAGACTACTGCTTCTTGACTGACCATTTTTCAGCCTCCTTTTTCTTTTTCATAGATTCCCTATTCTACACTTCTCTTTTTTTGTAAAAAAACCTTCTTTTTAGTACCAGATACTAATATCTAGTGTTATAATCTGACCATAAGGAGTGATTCATATGTCAAAAGCAAAAATTACAGCTATCGGCACCTATGCGCCGAGCAGACGTTTAACCAATGCAGATTTAGAAAAGATCGTTGATACCTCTGATGAATGGATCGTTCAGCGCACAGGAATGAGAGAACGCCGGATTGCGGATGAACATCAATTTACCTCTGATTTATGCATAGAAGCGGTGAAGAATCTCAAGAGCCGTTATAAAGGAACACTTGATGATGTCGATATGATCCTCGTTGCCACAACCACATCCGATTACGCCTTTCCGAGTACGGCATGCCGCGTACAGGAATATTTCGGCTGGGAAAGCACCGGCGCGCTGGATATTAATGCGACATGCGCCGGGCTGACTTACGGCCTCCATTTGGCAAATGGATTGATCACATCTAGCCTTCATCAAAAAATTCTCGTGATCGCCGGAGAGACGTTATCAAAGGTAACGGATTATACCGATCGAACGACATGCGTTCTGTTCGGCGATGCCGCGGGTGCGCTGTTAGTGGAACGAGATGAAGAGACGCCGGGATTTCTTGCGTCTGTACAAGGAACAAGCGGGAACGGCGGCGATATTTTGTATCGTGCCGGACTGCGAAATGAAATAAACGGTGTGCAGCTTGTCGGTTCTGGAAAAATGGTGCAAAACGGACGCGAGGTATATAAATGGGCCGCAAGAACCGTCCCTGGCGAATTTGAACGGCTTTTACATAAAGCAGGACTCAGCTCTGATGATCTCGATTGGTTTGTTCCTCACAGCGCCAACTTGCGCATGATCGAGTCAATTTGTGAAAAAACACCGTTCCCGATTGAAAAAACGCTCACTAGTGTTGAGCACTACGGAAACACGTCTTCGGTTTCAATTGTTTTGGCGCTCGATCTCGCAGTGAAAGCCGGGAAGCTGAAAAAAGATCAAATCGTTTTGCTTTTCGGATTTGGCGGCGGATTAACCTATACAGGATTGCTTATTAAATGGGGAATGTAACAAAAAAAAGAACTTGTTTCCAAGGAAACAAGTTCTTTTTCTTTATGAAGCCGGCTGTTCTTCTGATGATTCTTCCTTCCGGCTTAACATTGTAAAGTAAGTAATGCTTAGTGCAATCATGACGAGGGCGATGCCGATTAAGACGCCGGCCATCTGCCACATGTAGCCAAAGTCACCGTTTGAAATGACTGCTCTGAATCCGTTAATGCTGTAGGTCATCGGCAATGCGCCATGGATGACTTGATAGAAATTCGGAAGCAATTCAAGCGGGAAGGTTCCTCCGCTCGCTCCCAGCTGCAGCACTAAAATAATGACTGCGATAAATCGCCCCGGGTTGCCCATCGTTGTAGCCAAAAATTGAATTATCGCCAGGAAAGCGAGACTCGTAATGATCGTAAACACGTAAAATCTCCACGTGCTCTCTACCTCGAGACCAATTCCCAATAGCAGAACCGTCGCCACAATCAATGATTGAATGATTCCTACAAGCATCATGACATTGAATTTGCTGAAGAACCACTCAAAACCGTTTCTCGGACGTCCTGACGCTTCCTTCAGCGGGAAGACAACCGTCAGCATGATGCCGCCGACATATAAGCCCATTGACAGGATATAAGGTGTCAGCCCTGTACCGTAGTTAGGAACGGAATGAATGGCATCATCTTTGGTTTTAACTGGATCTGCAAACATGCCATATGTTTGATCATCAGCATCGATATCTCCTGTTTGGTCAGCCGCATCCTTCAACTTACTAGACAGCTCTCCTGTGCCGTCCAACAGCTTGCCTAAACCTGTATCAAGTGATGCAGATCCGTCTGCAAGTTTTGATGATCCGCTTTGGACCTGTTTAGACCCGTCTAACAGCTTAAACAATCCGCCGGATACTTGGCTGCTTCCTGTCACCAATTGCTCTGAGCCCGCTTTTGCTTTTGCGAACTGCTTATTATATTCACCGATGCCCGCTGTCAGTTTAGTTTGGCCATCTGTCAGCTTCTGTGAACCATTGTATATCTTATCAGCTCCCTCAGTTAATCTGTCAATTGCATCTTGGATTGTTTTTGCGCCGTTATAAAGCTTAGATGTAGCTTCCGGCATGGCTTTCACCTGCGCCACCTGCGCTTTCACGTCTTCAAGAGAGCTTTTTATCGTTGCGATGTCAGGCAGCTGATCAGCTGCAGGTAGCTGGCTTAATATTTGATCAAAATCAGGCGTATCAACTTGCGAAAGCTTTTTCTCAACAGAATTAATCAGCTGGCTTTTTTGCTCTGCTGTTAAGAAATCACTCGAATTGATGACATTTTTAAATGTCTGATCACGGTTTTTCAAACTGTTTTCAAAGTCAGTCAGCTGTTTTTTGAATTCTTTCATTGCAGTTTCTGACTTTTCCAGATTGTTTACAGCAGTTTCAAGCTTCGTTAAATCGAGCGCATTAATGAGCTTTTCCGCTTTTGCTGCTTTCTCAGAACCTTCTTGGGCTTTACTGTTAAGCTGATCCAGCCCGTTAGTCAGATTAGGCGCACCCTTCTGCACATTTTGAAGTCCGGCAAGAAGTTCATTCATCTTGCTTGTCAGCTCGCCTGATCCTGCTGCAAGTTGACTAGATTTATCATAAATCTGGTTGCTGCTGTCCTGGAATTTCCCAAGCGAGCTGTCAAGTGATTGGATGCCGCTCGTCACCTGAGCCGCTCCATCTGCAAGCTGCGCTGTTTTGTCACTGATGGTAGCGGTGCTTTCCTTCAGCTTCGCCAGATTTTCTTTCAGCTGGGCGCTTCCGTTTTTCGCATCCTTTGTGCCGTCATCAATTTTTTTCGCGCCGCTGCTCGCGTCGCTCAAACCTTTTGCGATATCTTTAAAGTTATCAAAAATAACTTTCGTATATTGCTCGGTCACTTCTTTTGAAACAGAGGCTTTCAGTTTATCAATCGCTTTTTCGCCGATCGTTGCCCCTACATAGTTGGACCCTGCATTTGTATGGTATTTCAGATCCAATTTTTTCGGATTTTTGTCTAATACAGTGCTGGCATTCTTAGAAAAATCCTCAGGAATCTCGACAACTAAATAATATTTTTGATTCAATAAGTCCTTTAACGATTGGTCGAGATCATTGGTAAAATGCCAATCAAAGTTGTTATTATCCTTTAATTCTTTGACCAGATCATCACCGATTTGAAGTTTTTCTCCTTCATACGTTGCTCCCTTGTCTTGGTTGACGACAACGACAGGCAGCTGGTCAACTGTGCCGTACGGGTCCCAATAAGCCTTTAAGAATACGCCGCTGTAAATAAGCGGGACAAACAAAATGGCAATGATGGGAATCAATAATTTTTTACTTGTTACGATGTCTTTCCACTGACTTCGTATTGTGTTCATCCTGATGCCTCCATTCTAAAACTGACTCATCATGAAAAATGGTCATTTTCTTGCAAAGAGAAAGGATTATCTAGTTCGCTGACAATCCTTTGACAACATACAATTCAAGCAGTCCCGCAATTGTCTCTTTATCAAGCGGGGGGTGTTGTTTTTCCCAGTCAAAAATGAGCGCGATATAAAGCTTCAGCATCACAAAGGCTGTCAGCTCAGGGTCGCACGGCTTGATTGCGCCGCTTTTGATCCCGTCTTCAATCTTACTTTTGATATAAGACAGTATGGCTCGCTCCATTTTCTGGATCACTTCCTGAACTGCCATTGTACCAATCTCGGCATTCTCTTGGAAAATTTTAATCGTCAGCTGATGTGTTTTCCTGAACTCCAGAATGGCAAACAGCGCTCTGTGCACATTTTCATGGAACGGAAGGTTCGGCTCCATCGCTTCATCCGCTTTTTGCTTCATTTCCTTTAATAAAGTAGTGAAAATCTCGTCAAACAGCTCTTCTTTGTTTTTGAAAAAAGTATAAATGGTTCCCTTCCCCACGTTCGCAAGTTTTGCGACAAGATCCATTGTCGTCGCTTTATACCCGAACTGCGTGAAAGACTTTGTAGCCGCCTCCAAAATGAGCTTTTTTCGATCTATTGACATTGTATTCACCTCGAAACTGACCGTTTGAACATTTTAGTCATTAAGTACATATGCAAATGTATCATAACCTGCCGTTCAATTCAATCATTTTTTACACAATATTGCCATTGCACATCAAAAACCTCCGCGATAAAGCGGAGGTTTTAGCTGAATAAATAGGTAAGCGCGTCAGACACGGCAGCTTTTCCTTGATCAATGCAGTCGGGAATGCCGACACCTTCGAAAGAAGCGCCTGTCATATAAACACCCGGATACGCAGATGCAAGTGCTTCACGCAGCTCCTTGATACGCTGCTTATGGCCGACATGGTACTGCGGCATGCTTTCATGCCATCGGGTGACACATGTCATTTCCGGCACGCCGTTTATGTTCATGACTTTCTTTAAGTCTTCTAACACAATGTTGATAATGTCATTATCTGATAGATCGACAATGGATTCGTCTCCGGCTTTTCCGACATATGCCCGAAGCAGCGTTTTGCCTTCCGGCGCTGCGTGCGGCCATTTTTTATTCGTCCACGTACAGGCTGTGATCGCAAAGTCACTGTTTCTTGAAATGACAAAACCCGTGCCCTCATGCTCCATTTGGACGGAGCCTTCAGGGAAACCTAAAGCGACGTTTGCCACGGATGTGGAGTGCATATTTTTCAAATGAGAAATGGCAGGAAGCTCAGAAAGCATTCCCGCAGCCGCTTTATGCGGAGCAGTCACAATTACTGAATCAGCATAAAATGTGACGCCGTTATCAAGTTCGAGCGAATAGCCAGAGCAGCTATGGCTGAGCTTGGTCACTTTTGTGCCTTTATACACCTTCGTCAGCTTTAACTGCTTTTCGATCTCTTCTACAAGGGTCTGCAAACCGGTTGACAGAGTCTGGAACTGCCCTTGTTTTTTTGCCGTCAGCTGCTGGCCTGAGCCTTGAGGCCTTGTTTTTTTCATGCCGAGAATCAGGCTTCTATGCTTTTGTTCCGTCTGGTAAAATTGCGGGAATGTCGACATCAGGCTGAGCTTGTCAATGTCGCCTGCGTAGATCCCTGATAGAAGCGGCTCGATTAAGTTCTCGACCACTTCATCTCCGACACGTCTGCGGAAGAATTCTCCCAATGACTGATCATCCTTTGTTTTGCTAGCAGGCAGGATGAAATCCATAGCAGCTCTCGCCTTCCCAGACAAAGAAAACAGACCCGTAGAAACAAACGGCGCAATTTTTGTCGGTATCCCCATTACAGCGCCCTTCGGCATTGGATGCAGAGTGCGGTTTACAAGCACATAGGATTGTCCGGTCGCATTGTTGACAAGCAAATGCTCAAGACCTAAGTCTTTAACAAGCTGCGGGGCGCTTTTCTTTCGTTCCAGAAATGAGTCTGGCCCTCTTTCGATGATATAGCCGTCCTTCTTGACAGTCTGGATTTTTCCGCCGACTCTCGGACTTGCCTCAACAAGCGTCAGTTCAAGCGGCAGATTCTTTTCTTTGATTTCTTTTTCCATATAGAAGGCGGCGGCTAAACCGGTAATGCCGCCGCCGATGATGACTACATGTTTTTTGCCGTCACTCATGTTCATCGCCTTCTTTAACGTCCTAATTTTTTTAATACGACTGTTGCCAAAGCATCAATAAATTCAGGCTTGGCATTTGGCATTTCCGGCCGGTAATAGCTTGCGCCGATATCGTCAGTAACCACTTTGCATTCATAATCATTATCATAAAGCACTTCTAAGTGATCCGCGACAAATCCAACAGGAACATATACAAATGCTTGATAGCCTTTTTGTTCGAATAAATCACGTGTTAAATCCTGAACATCGGGTCCGAGCCAAGGATCAGGCGTGTTCCCTTCACTTTGCCAGCCGACAGCATATCCGGAAACGCCTGCGCCTTCAGCAATTAATTTCGCCGATTCATGCAGCTGGTCCGGGTACGGGTCTCCAAATTCTTTGATTTTTTCCGGCAGGCTGTGTGCGGATACGATGAGCATCGCGTTTTCTCTTTCATCCTCAGGCATTGACGCATATGTTTCCTTCACTCGGTCAACCCAATATTTCACGAACTTCGGTTCATCGTACCAGCTTTCAACTGACGTAATCGTTAAGCCGCCGAGTTTTTCAGCCTCTTCTTTGGCGCGTTTGTTGTAGGACTGAACGCTGAACGTGGAGAAATGCGGCGCCAGCACGATGCTGACTGCTTCTGTAATGCCATCCTTATGCATCTCTGCTACGGCGTCTTCAATAAACGGCTCGATATGCTTCAGTCCGATATACGCTTTAAACGTAATCTCATCCTGAATTTCATTCAAGTGCTGTTCCAGATTATGCGCCTGCTCTTCTGTGATTTTGGCAAGCGGTGAAATGCCGCCAATCGCTTCGTATCTGTCTTTCAAATCTTGAAGCATTTCAGGTTCAGGCTTTCTGCCTCTTCTGATATGTGTATAATAACGTTCAATATCTTCTTCCTTATAAGGCGTGCCGTACGCCATCACGAGAAGCCCCATTTTCTTTCTACTCACTGTTTACACCCTCTTTAATGATCTGATACAAACATTTTGACAGGATATCATTAAGATACCAAAAGATATGCTTAGGAATATTGACCCATTTTTTTGTTTTGTGAATATTCATGGACAAATGCTGTCAGTTTTTTCAAAACCTCGGGGCTGACATCAGGAAATACCCCATGGCCAAGATTGAAAATGAAGCCGTCTGATTTCATACCCTGATCAAGTATTTCCTTTGTTTTCTTCTCAATCACTTCCCATGGCGCAAGCAAAATGGACGGGTCCAGGTTGCCCTGCACTGTTTTAGTAATTCCTTTTGATCTGGCTTCAGCAATGCCGAGTCTCCAGTCAAGCCCGACAACATCGAGAGGAAGATCATGCCAATCACCTGCAAGATGGCTTGCGCCGACGCCAAACATGATCAGCGGCACATTCTCCTTTGCGAGCTCTGAAAAAATCCGGTTCATTACGGGTTTGATGTATGTTCTGTAATCTGCCTGATTCAGCGCGCCGACCCACGAATCAAAGATTTGAATCGCTTTTGCGCCTGCTTTAATCTGCGCTTTCACATACACGATGATCATGTCGGCAAGCTTGGACATCAGCAGATTCCATGCATCTGGCATGCTGTACATGAAAGCTTTTGTTTTATTGTAGTTTTTCGACGGGCCGCCTTCGATCATATAGCTTGCAAGCGTAAAAGGCGCACCTGAGAAACCGATGAGCGGGACGTTCAGCTGCTCATTGACAAGCAGTTTAATTGTCTCAAGCACGTACGGCACGTCCTGTTCCGGATCAATTTGGCCGAGTTTTTCAATGTCCGCCAGAGACCGGATTGGCTGATCAATCACAGGACCGATCCCGTTTTTGATTTCAACATCCACACCGATTGACGGCAGCGGCGTCATGATATCTTTATAAAGGATTGCAGCATCGACTCCGTATTGCTCAACCGGCAGTCTTGTGACATACGCACAAAGTTCGGGCTGATGTGTGATCTCAAACAATCCGTACTTTTCCTTCAGCTTGCGGTATTCCGGCTGTGAGCGCCCTGCTTGCCTCATATACCACACAGGCGTGTGATCCGCTTTTTCTCCCCGCGCAGCTTTTAAAAACGTCTCGTTAAACGTTTCTCGTTTACTCATCTGATTTCCACCTTTCATACGGCAACCATACGTTCGTATTTCTTGACTTATTACACTATACCTTGTTTTAGGCAAATGGTATAGAAATGTAGCTCAAAGTTCAAAAAATCGCCGAATTCCATTAAGAGGAAAACAATTTTGGCTGAACGTAATCGGTTCCTTCCCCTTCTCTTTTTGTCTGTGTATTATAAGGCACAATTTTATAAGACGCGCCCGAAAATAAGTTGGCATAAGGAATTTCATAGCTTCCCTTCCCTTCAACCGAATCAAGAAGCGTCTCCTCGCCGTCCTTGTTTACATAAATTCTGTATACAGCCCGATCATCCTCTTGAGCGTCCCACTTTAATTCAATTGTAAAGAGCCCCGCTGCTTTAAATGTGTAATCGGCTGTGAGTGTTTTGACCGGCTTCAGCTCAATCGGGCTTTCCAGGTCTTTAATGTTTTTAGGCTTTGTGAACACATGACCGGTTTCTCCTGCCTGTGTCAAAATATCCTTAAACAGCCGCGTCGGGTATGAGCTCCCGGCTTTCAAATAATGGTTTTGATCCGTTTTGTCATAGCCCATCCAGACTGCCCCGGTTATTTTCGGCGTGTAGCCTGCAAACCAGGCGTCCTTTGTCGCGCCGGAGACGCCTGTATAAGATGTAGAACCTGTTTTTCCCGCCAGGTCGCCGTGATAGGTGCCGGACGTGGCCGTTCCCTTTTTGACTACCTGCTGCAGCATTCTCGTCATATTCCAAGACGTCTGCTTGCTGAAAACCCGCTTTCCTTCTTCTTTATGATCGGCTATTGTTTCTCCGTCTTCATCTATTATGCTCGAGATAAAGAAGGGTTCAGTATACGTTCCATTCGCGGCAAATGTATGAAACGCGCCGGCAAGCTGGAGCGGCGAAACGCCTTTTTCCAAGCCGCCTAGAGCAAGAGCAAGGCCTTCATCAGGGATATCAATGCCGTTTGCTTTCAAATAAGATTTTCCTGTTTCGACGCCGATCTCATTCAGCGTCCAGACAGCCGGCGCGTTTTTGCTGTACGTAATGGCGTCAGACATAGTGACTTCGCCCTCATACCGGCTGTCGTAGTTTTTCGGCGTATAATCTCCGTAGGACTGCAACTCATCCTTCAATAGAGAATATGGCTTAAATTTCTTTTCCTGCATCGCCGGTCCGTATACGGCAAGCGGCTTAAATGTGGAACCCGGCTGGCGGACAGCTGTGACACGGTTATATCCTTTGGATGTGTAATCCCTTCCGCCGATGGCCGCTTCTACACCGCCTGTCTTGTTATTAATAAAGACCGCGCTTCCCTCGGCATTCTGATCTGTTCCGGGATAATAGCCTCCCTCTTTCATCACCTGGTAAGCCGTCTTCTGCAGCTTCGAATCGAGCGGCACCTTGATCGTGTATCCGCCTTGAAGAAGCTGCTCTCCGGAAATGGAATACTTGTCTTCCGCCTCTTTGATCACAAGGTCAATGTAGCTGTCAAACCAAGGTGTTTCCGACTGTTTCTTCACGTGCAGCCCAAGCGTCCGGCCCTGTGCGGTGACAGCCTCTTTCGCACTAATATAGCCTTGGTCATTCATCATACCTAGAATTGTATCACGCCGCTCCTTATTTTTATCAGGGTGCAAAATCGGAGAGTACGTAGAAGGTGCCTTCGGAATAGCGGCCAAAACAGCGCCTTCAGATACAGTCAAATCTTTTACTTCTTTATTAAAATAATAGTGGGACGCCGCTTGTATGCCGTAGACCCCGTGTCCGAAGTAAAGCTGGTTCAAATACATTTCAAGCAGCTTGTCCTTGCTGTAATCCCGTTCAAGATTGATCGCAATGATCACTTCTTTTGTTTTTCTTAGAAACGTTTTGTCATGTGTCAGAAAAATATTTTTGGCAAGCTGCTGGGTGATTGTGCTTCCGCCTTCCACCTTTCCGCCTGCTAATATATCGCGGTACACTGCCCTTCCGACAGATTTCGCATCAATGCCGTGATGCTCATAGAACCTTTTATCCTCAACAGCGATAAACGCTTCTCTGACCTGCTTCGGAATCTCATTGATCGAGACCGGCTCGCGATTTTCTGTATACAGGCTTGCAACCTCATCTCCGTTTTGATCAACAATTTTTGAAGAAGCATGAAGAATAAGCTTTTTTTCATCTATGACATAATGGCCGAGAAAAATAATTGAAATATATCCTATTAAAGCGAGAAAAGCAGTTAACACTAAAATAATGATAGGTATAAAAAGTTTCTTTTTCTTTATCTTAAACATGAACTCACCTCGCCTTTCTAAAGGTAGTATGGGAAAAATTGTTTGGAATTATGTTCGAAGCACTCGCCAATAGAAACTTATACCATTGTTTTGATATACTAGCAAGCAGGAGGTGGCTGATATGAAGGTTTATATTACATATGGGACAGCCGATTTTTTAAAAACGATCGTACAGAAGCATCCCTCAGAAAATATCCTTTTGATGCAGGGGCAGGAAAACGCCATTTTGATTCATGAAACAAACGGTGATACCGTTTTCCAGGCACCACACGCTTATGAAGTCATTGACCAAGTCGGAGAGATCAAACATCCCGGTTTTGCAGTATTGAACAATATTGCCGTTACTCAGGAAGGGCGTCCGCTGTTTGAAAACAGATTTAAAAACAGAGCGGGAAAAGTCGAAAACGAGCCTGGCTTTGAAGCAATTCGAGTGCTCCGTCCGCTTGACAGTGACACCTATGTCATTCTGACCTTGTGGGAAACGGAAAGCGCCTTTCAAGACTGGCAGCAGTCCGGTTCTTACAAAGAAGCCCACAAAAAACGCGATACATCTGCCGGGATTGACACAACGTCGATCTTCTCCCGGCCTTCCTATGTCACCACATATTTCGCTGTCGAATAGCTGCCGGCATGTCCGGCAGCTTATTTTATTGGGAGGAAAGCAAAATGAAGCATACTTGCCCAGTCTGCGGGTTTAAGAGATTGGCTGAACCGCCATATGATCATGAAGGCAATCATTCTCATGAAATCTGCCCGTGCTGCGGTTTTCAGTTCGGATTTGATGATTACGGAGATGCAACACGAGGATGATTCATATTTAGAGCCATCGGAAAGCATCATCGCCTATAGAAAAAACTGGCTTGCTGAAGGGTGCGTCATTTTTTCTCCTGAATGCTTCCCAAAACATCTGCAAAAAGCGAATAGAGTATTAAGGCATCATCGATTGAGCAGCTGAAACAGATCAATGTTCATCTTCCATCATAACCCTCCCTCTGTCCCGGCACCTTCCGCCCGCCTATGAATAATCTGTAAGCGGAAGGAGTGATTGATGATGGAAGTCGGGATTTTGTCTGTCCATGTTCTGTATGTGTTTTTTATCGGTGCAATTATCCTATTTATGCTGCTGAGAAAAGACACGACATTTATTTCTCTATTCGGCATTTTTATCATATCGCTATGGGCCAGCCATTCACTTTCAGCTTCTGTCAGCAGTTTATTCCACAGCTTTATCTATGCGGCCGGCGAACTGCTGCCCACGATTTTCATCATTTGCTTTATCGTTTCAATGAGTGATTTGTTAACAAAAACAGGGATAAATGAAGCGATGATTTCTCCCTTTGCAAGCCTTGTGAGAGGGCCTGTGACTGCCTATTGGCTGATTGGGGGCCTGATGTTCGCCATTTCTCTCTTCTTCTGGCCTTCTCCAGGTGTCGCTTTAATCGGCGCCGTCCTGCTCCCCGCAGTCGCACGTGCCGGTTTGACGCCTCTTGCCGCGGCCATGGCCATGAACTTATTCGGACACGGTTTTGCCCTGTCAGGAGACTTTGTCATTCAGGCGGCGCCAAAGCTGACTGCAGATGCAGCAGGCATTCCAGTCGGTGATGTCGTCTCGGCCAGCATTCCGCTTGTGCTGATTATGGGTGTGACTACAACAACCGCTGCCTTTATCATGATTCAGCGCGAACGCAAAAAACAGGAGCATCCCGCTTCTTTTTCCCCCGTTCTTTCCGGCGAACAAGACAACTCGCTGTACTTGCCAAAACGCCTGCGGTCCATACTGGCTTTTTTGATTCCGCTTGCCTTTCTTGCAGATATCGCCTGCATGCTCTTGTTTAACCTACAAGGAAATGATGCAACCGCGTTAGTTGGCGGGTCTGCAATTTGTATCCTCCTTACCGTTCATTTTTTCGTGTATAAGCATAAAGGGCTTGAAAAAATCACCGGCTATTTTATTGACGGATTTAAGTTCGGTTTTAAGGTTTTCGGCCCCGTCATCCCGATTGCCGCTTTCTTTTATCTTGGCGACTCAGGCTATGAAAGCATACTGGGCACTTCACTCCCTAAAGGTTCCCACGGCATTGTCAACGATCTTGGCATTGCTTTATCCCATATGATGCCTATGTCAAAGGAGCTTGCCGCCGCTGCATTAACTGCCGCTGGAGCCATAACAGGCCTTGACGGCTCAGGATTTTCCGGCATTTCTCTCGCCGGCTCCATCGCAAAGCTCTTTTCGTCCGCTCTCCATGCCGATCCCGCCGTTCTGACCGCGCTCGGACAAATCTCTGCCATCTGGGTGGGCGGAGGAACACTGGTCCCATGGGCGTTGATTCCCGCCGCAGCCATTTGCAAAGTTGATCCTTTTGAGCTTGCCAGAAAAAACTTCATTCCCGTTGCGATTGGCCTTTTGGTGACAACCCTCGCAGCTGTGATGATGCTTTAAAACAGCATGAGTTGAAATATTCAGACTTTTTCTATACAATCATGGAAAACATAGAAAAGGGGGAAGCGGCTTTGTCCATATCCACACTGCAGAAAGAGATAAACAAACAGCTCGACGGCTGTTTTGAAGAAATGGTTGAGATCAGGCGCCATTTTCATATGTATCCTGAGCTTTCATTTCAAGAAGAAAAAACCGCCGCATTTATTGCTTCCTATTATGAATCGTTAGGAGTCCCAATCCGCACAAACGTTGGCGGCAGAGGGGTTTTAGCATATATAGAAGGAAGCGAACCCGGCCCTACAGTCGCTTTGCGGGCCGACTTTGACGCTCTCCCCATTCAAGATGAAAAAGATGTCCCTTACGCCTCCAAAGTGCCTGGTGTCATGCATGCATGCGGCCACGACGGCCACACCGCAGCTCTTCTCGCAGTGGCCAAGGTCCTTCACCAAAACAGACATGAACTGAAGGGAACATTTGTGATGATCCACCAGCATGCAGAAGAATATTATCCGGGAGGCGCAAAGCCAATGATTGATGACGGCTGTCTCGAAAACGCGGATGTGATATTCGGCACTCATCTTTGGGCAACTGAGCCGCTCGGAACTATTCTCTGCCGCCCCGGCGCCGTAATGGCGGCGGCAGACCGATTTACGATTAAAGTCTTCGGAAAGGGCGGCCACGGCGCTCATCCGCATGATACTAAAGACGCAGTCCTGATCGGTTCGCAAATCGTTTCCTCTTTGCAGCACATTGTCAGCCGCAAAGTCAATCCGATTCAATCCGCCGTCATTTCGACAGGCTCCTTCATCGCCGACAATCCGTTTAATGTCATCGCAGACCAAGCAGTACTCATCGGCACAGCGCGTTCTTTTGATGAAAATGTCCGGGACATTCTGGAGAAAGAAATTGAAGCGGTTGTAAAAGGAATATGCAGCATGCACGGCGCGTCCTATGAGTACACCTATGAACAGGGTTATCCGGCGGTTGTGAACCATACTGCCGAAACGAACCACTTGGTGAGCACCGCAAAGAATACCGAGGGCGTTCAGCAGGTCATTGACGGTGAACCGCAAATGGGCGGCGAGGATTTTGCTTATTACTTACAAAACGTGAAAGGCACTTTTTTCTTTACAGGTGCCGCTCCCGAACAGCCAGATCGAGTTTATTCCCACCACCATCCGAAATTTGATATCAACGAAAAAGCCATGCTGACAGCGGCAAAGGTCCTTGCCGGCGCTGCGATCACCTATCATCAGCTATAAAAAAACAGCCGGAGTGTTTATTCTCCGGCTGTTTCCTTTAATATCCTCAGATGAAAAACATGTCTTGCCGTTTCTCCAAGCTGAGCAAGCAGCTTATAATTGGCAATTCCGCCGACTGCCGCTCCTATACCCGGCAAAAGCTGAAAAAGCTTCACGACGTCGATATAATCGCGATATTCCTGCTGGAACACTCTCCAGTCGATGCTCTTTTTCTCCGTCTCCCAATTTTCGATGACAGAAAAAAGCGATTTACGGCCATCATCACTCGAAAACGCAAGCTGAAACACGAGCAGCAAGAACATCCTTTCTTGTGCATCCTTGACATCAAAGCCGTAAATGGAAGACAAGGTAAATAAACACTTCATCTTAATTGAAAGCAGCAGCGGAAAATCAGCAATGCCTAAAAAAATGCCGCCCGCTCCGGTGCCGACTCCCTCAGCAGCTGCCACTTTCTGATAAGAAACAATCGTTTTTTTCGCCAATTCGTTTTTTTCACTGAGCGACAGTGCGCTTGTATCCTTTTTATAAGTGATGATATTGGAGCCGGCCATTGTCGCTTCTACCATTTTTTTCACACTCTCGGTGACGACCGTATGGATTTTTTCAGGAATCCGTTCATTCACCTTCGTCTGCACACGCTTCGAAAAGCGTTCAAACATGGAACCCTTTCGCAAAAAATGCATTTTCCATTGCAAAGCTTCCTGCATCAGCAGCTGATTATCTGTCATTTGATTACCCCTTTTCAGTTCACAGCTTTCCGTGCTTTTTCAGCCTGGTTGTCATATAAGAAGGCAAAACAACAAAAATCAGAACGGCAGAACCGATCAGCGCGTACAGAAAACCGGTCAAGCCGGCTGCATAGGCAGACGCAACAGACATCAGCAGCGCTTGAATACTAAGTGAAGTTTTTAATAGAGAGAAATAGCTTTTCAGCTTTGTTTCTTTTTTCACAGGGTACAGCTCTTGAAGCGCCAGATGGTCAAAGTGGCCGAAGAGCGGCAGAAGCTGAATGCCCGTAATGAAAATGGCAAACACAGTCAAAACCGCTGCAATCAGCGGGCTAGCTGAGACATACATAATGATCAGCGCGAAAACGATCGTTAATCTGACAAGAATGCCCAAATAATCACTCGAACGCAAAAAGGCGCGGGTGAACATATAGGCAAATGTTTTGCGCTGTTCAAACGGCACAAGCCGCAGCAAAAAGTCTAGATAAGCTCTGCGTTTGGCTTGCTTTCGCAAATGCGGCACATCAGTAAACAGGTTGGCAATCCGATAGAAACGCTGCTTTCGTCTCAATTCGGACTCAATATGGCTTTCCCATTTAAATGTTTTCCGTTTTGCTGCGGAAGACATATACAGATAAAGAACAGCCATAATGACATAGACGAGAAGCGCATACATATAAACAGATTGGAAAACAAAATAAAGAACGAGTGTATTCGCCGCAAATTGAATGATGACGTCCATCCGTTTCATACTGCGGTCGTTTTGGAAAGTCGTGCGCCATTCCATTACCTGATTCCACGCTTTCAGCAGCAACAGTTGGACAAAGACCGCGGCATACGATACGAGCGAAGCCCCCGGTGTGACTGCGAAATAAAGCGGCATCGCAACGATGCTCAGCGCAATAAGCGGAAACAGCTGAGACACATAGCTGTAGACAAACGCCTGCTTCAAGTAAGGCTCCATTTTTGCTTCAAGAGGCAATAAGAAAACAAGGTCAGCCTCCTTCAAAAGCGTTCGCACATAAGAGCTTGTCAACACGAGCGAAAACAGCACGGCCATCACCCAAAAGGATGGAAAGTGAGCGGGAATGTCCCGTATCCATTTGCTGTACCAGCTTGCAGCGCCCGCTAGAAAAAAAATCAAAACAATGACGAGGTGATCGTTGAGCATATATTTCATGTATGTTCTTGTTTCTTTGATATGCTCCTGCAGCCGCGACTGCCAAATATCAAGCATATTATTCATGGCCAGCGTCTTCCTTTGTAAGCTCAAGATACAAATCGTCCAGCGCCGCGTCCTTCATTCCAAACTGCTCTCTGAGCTCTGACAGCGTGCCGCGCGCCCGCACCTCGCCGTTATGTAAAATAATAAACGAATCGCAATAGCGTTCTGCCGTTGCCAAAATGTGTGTTGACATCAGCACGCTCGCCCCGCCTTTTTTCGCTTCATTCATCCGTTCAAGCAGCGCGTTAATGGCAAGCGGATCAAGCCCTAGAAAAGGCTCATCAATAATGTAGAGCGCAGGCTCTGCCAAAAATGCGCACATAATCATAACCTTCTGCTTCATTCCTTTAGAAAAATGGGCCGGGAACCACTTCAGCCTCTTTTCCATTCGGAATTCCTTTAAAAGCGGAGGCAGCCTTTTCTCCATCGTTTCTTTTGACAGTCCATATGCCATGGCTGTTAGTTCAAGATGCTCCATCAGCGTCAATTCTTCGTATAAAACAGGTGTTTCAGGTATATAGGTAAATTGTGAACGGTAGCCTTCCGGATCCTCAGCAAACGTTTTACCGTTTAATTCGATTGAACCTTTATGCGGGTCCATCAGCCCGATGATATGTCTGATTGTTGTACTTTTACCAGCACCATTCAGCCCGATTAAGCCGACAATTTGATTCGGTTCAAGGGTGAATGATACGTTTTTTAAAACCGGATTCCTTGTATATCCGCCGGTCAAGTCTTTTACCGATAGCAGAGACATAGTTTCTCCCCTTATAGTGTTTTTCTTCATAGTACCAAAAACAAGGCCTGATTTGAAACAATTCCCTTTTAACAAATGATGAATTTGCTGTCATAAAGAGACAGGGTTCTGGACATCATAATAGTTGTAGAGGAAAAGCATATCAACTGAAAAATGAGGTGTTTGTCAAAGACGTCTTAGAAACAGTTGGATAGAAAATAAACATGTCCAATGCTCAAACCATTTCTCTTCACTGAATTGATGAATTCTTCATGTATGAAGCAAATTGTCAAATGAGGTGTTTATCGCAGGAATCGTTAGGCATTAAACAAGTCTTCATTTTATTGACAAATGAGGTGCTTACCAAAGGCATAACACATTTTCTTCATATAAGCTCTTCCTCTGCATTCAGGGTGAACGCTCGCCGTTCATCCTGTTTTCTATTTTCTGCATTTCTGTGGTACGATGAATGTATACATACTAAACAATTTCATAAGGAGGAACCCTCATGCATTGTGCAGAGAATTGTATCTTTTGTAAAATTATTGCCGGCGACATTCCATCCGCGAAGGTGTATGAAGATGAACATGTACTTGCCTTTCTTGATATCAGCCAAGTGACAAAAGGCCATACGCTTGTCATTCCGAAAACACATATTGAGAATGTATATGAATTTACAGATGAATTAGCAAAAAAATATTTCCATGCTGTTCCAAAAATCGCCCGCGCTATCCGGGATGAATTTGAACCGATCGGCTTAAATACGCTGAACAATAACGGCGAAAAAGCTGGACAATCTGTGTTCCACTACCATATGCATATTATCCCTCGCTACGGAAAAGGAGATGGATTCGGAGCGGTTTGGAAAACCCATGCTGATGATTATAAACCGGAGGATCTGCAGAACATCTCTTCCTCTATCGCAAAACGCCTGGCCTCATCATAAGATGAGGTTATTTTATTTTGTGAACATTTCGCAAACATCCGTCAATTTCTTTTGATAATTCTAATTTTTTATCAAAAAACTGAATTTTTGTGATAGGATAATTGTATTATTTTATACATTAACGTGGAAAACAGGGAGAGATCATAATGGAACGTACAACGAATTTTAACGCAGGTCCTGCAGCGCTGCCACTGGAAGTTCTGCAAAAAGCACAGAAAGAATTTATTGATTTTAACGAATCCGGCATGTCTGTTATGGAGCTTTCCCACCGCAGCAAAGAGTATGAAGCGGTGCACCAAAAAGCGAAAAGCCTCTTAATCGAACTGATGGGCATTCCGGAAGATTACGATATCTTGTTTCTTCAAGGCGGGGCAAGCCTTCAATTCTCAATGCTTCCGATGAACTTTTTAACACCTGAAAAAACCGCACATTTTGTCATGACAGGCGCTTGGTCTGAAAAAGCACTGGCAGAAACGAAACTGTTCGGGAACACGTCTATCACCGCTACTAGTGAAACAGACAATTACAGCTATATTCCAGAGGTTGACCTTACGAATGTAAAAGACGGCGCATATTTACATATCACATCCAACAATACAATTTTCGGCACTCAGTGGCAGGAGTTTCCGAATTCTCCAATTCCGCTCGTAGCCGACATGTCCAGCGATATTTTAAGCAGAAAAATCGATGTGTCTAAATTTGACGTGATCTACGGAGGCGCCCAAAAGAACCTCGGCCCTTCCGGCGTGACTGTAGTCATCATGAAAAAAAGCTGGCTGAAAAATGAAAATGCGAACGTCCCAAAAATCCTGAAATATTCCACGCATGTCAAAGCGGATTCACTCTACAACACTCCGCCGACATTTGCGATTTATATGCTGAGCCTTGTTCTGGAATGGCTCAAGGAAAACGGCGGTGTGGAAGCTGTTGAACAGCGCAATGAACAAAAAGCGCAGGTTCTCTACAGCTGTATTGATGAAAGCAACGGCTTCTATAAAGGACATGCCAGAAAGGACAGCCGCTCACGCATGAATGTCACCTTCACGCTTCGGGATGACGAATTAACGAAAACATTCGTCCAGAAAGCAAAAGATGCGAAGATGATCGGCCTTGGCGGACACCGTTCGGTGGGAGGCTGCCGCGCTTCTATTTATAACGCGGTCTCTCTCGAAGACTGTGAAAAATTAGCTGCGTTCATGAAGAAATTCCAGCAGGAAAATGAGTAAAAAGTCTGGCTATGCAAACCGTCCGTTTGGTATACTGTTTGCATAACACATTCTGTAAAGCCTTCGCAATAAATGATGAGCATATTATTGGAGGGCAAAAAGCTTAGCAGAGGAGAGCATAGTTATGAAAACAAAAGAGTTAGTCATTATGGCTCTGTTTGCCGCAATCGGCGCAGCGCTTCATTCCATTATTCCGCCCTTTTTAGGCGGCATGAAACCAGATATGATGCTGATCATGATGTTCATGGGCATTCTGCTGTTCCCGCGGGTGCAAAATGTACTCGTCATCGGGATCGTGACCGGAATCATTTCCGCGCTTACAACCGCGTTTCCAGCTGGACAGATCCCTAACATCATTGATAAACCGGTATCAGCGTTTCTGTTCTTCTCCCTGTTTCTTTTGTTCAGAAAGAGCCGAAAAACAGGTGCAGCCGCTGTGCTGACAGTGATCGGGACCATCTTATCAGGAATTGTGTTTCTATCGTCAGCTTTATTGATCGTCGGTTTACCGGGCGGTTTCGCCGCATTGTTCGCGGCTGTTGTTCTGCCGGCCGCTGTGCTGAATACAATCTCAATGATTATTATTTATCCGATTGTGCAAACCATTTTAAGACGTTCAAGCTTTATGGAAGCTGCTAAATAATTGTCACACAAAACCTCTTCCGCTTCCGGGAGAGGTTTTTTTAAAACAGAGCGCCCGCAGCATGTCAGCATGTTTTAAGCGAGGAGTTTTGTGAAAAAGATAAGACATAGTGTAAAGGCGGTTCCGGTTGAACAAACAAGCGCTTTCTGCCGGATGACTTTCTTGGGCGGATAAGAAGCAGCCTGGCTGAGAAGTCTGATATAGTAAACAGCGCCTGAAGCGAAGGCAAGAGTGATGCAGGATAACACAATCAAAAAGACAGACAACCTTCTCCCTCCTTTTCACTTAAAAAATATGCTAAAATAAAGCAAGCTATGTATAGAAGTTCAGGCTTTCAACAAAAATGAAAAATGCTGAATGAATCCTATTTGAAGAAAAAGACGGGGTGATTGTAATGGCGAGCGGACGTTCTCTATTAACAGGACTATTCGTAGGCGGCATCATCGGAGGAGCAGCGGTTCTTCTTACTGCACCTTCCTCAGGAAAGCAGCTGCGTGAAAAAATGAAAACCAATTATGATTCTTTTGAAGAAACAATCAAACGCTTAAAGTCAGACGGGCTTGCATTAAAAGACCAGCTGATCAAAGCGGCAAAAGAAAGCACGGATGTTATTAAAGACGTGGGCGGCGAGCTCCAAACGTCAATTAAAAAATGGCAGGAAGAGATTAAGCCTCACCAGCAGGATCTGCAAAAAGAAATTGCCGATATCGAAGAGAAAATCAGACAGCTGGAGAAAACCTTACAAAACTAATATCCTATTCAAAAGAAAAAAATGCGGGCCAAAATTGGACCCGTATTTTTTTTGGCCGAAAAACCCTTCCGCCGCAATGGTTTGTGAATTTATTAAAAAATTCTTACATTTTCATCTTTATTAATCTTTATTTTATTGGCATAATAGAGAAAAAGAAAAAGAGAAGCAGGTGACGTAATGAATCGAGTGGAACCGCCCTATGATGTGAAAGAAGCTCTAGTCTTCACCCAGAAAATGGCTCAGCTTAGCAAGGCTCTTTGGAAATCGATCGAGAAGGATTGGCAGCAATGGCTCAAACCGTATGACCTAAATATTAATGAGCATCATATTTTATGGATTGCGTATCAATTGAATGGAGCTTCCATTTCTGAAATCGCGAAGTTCGGGGTCATGCACGTATCAACCGCATTCAACTTTTCAAAAAAGCTGGAAGAACGGGGATATTTAAGGTTCTCCAAACGGCTGAATGATAAAAGGAACACATATGTCCAATTGACTGAGGAAGGTACCGAGGTATTCTGGAGCTTGCTTGAGGAATTTGATCCGACACGCAACGCTGTTTTTAAAGGGTCACAGCCTTTGTATCATTTATTCGGAAAATTTCCTGAAGTGGCAGAAATGATGTGTATGATACGCCATATCTACGGCGATGATTTTATGGAAATTTTCGAAACGTCACTCACCAATATTGACAATGACTTTGAAAGCGTAAACGGAAAACTGAAGAAAAAAGCAAAGGACAGTGCGGCGGATGAACCGGCTGAAGAGCTCGAACCTGTAAACAGTTAATCAAAATGCTTCATGATGTCGATAAAGACTTCCATCAGCTCTTGATAAAGCCCCTGCTCATACAGGGCAAAAATCGTTTCATGAACATCTAATTTTTCATTCAGCTGTCCGGCAAAAAGCGCAAGGAGCTTATCAAAGGTTACAAATCCTTGCGCTTTTTGTGTTGCCAGCTCTTCCGACAATTCATCGCATATCCTCATAACCGCTTCCCCTTCTTCCTTGCTCAGCCCTTTGTCAATGAGTAGCGCATAGAAGGGGTACCTGTCCATATCTACTGTTTTCACTAATAATTGTATGTAATATTCTAATCGCTCAATGCGATGATCCATCGAATCCATCCACACCACTTCTTTCTATCTTTAATCTTATTTTAGCTGATAATTCACTGAGAAGAAAGTTCTAACCCCATATTTCGCAGTTTGTTTGCTTGTTTCAAAAAAATACCTGCCGGATGATATTTTTTCTTAAAAAAGCATTGATTTTTTCTCTTGGGAGGAGTAAATTATTTTGAGATTCTATTCAAGATGTATGGAAGGATGACTTTGATGAATTGCTGGAAGACCATAAATCTCATGAAGGATTATGGCGCCGTTCGCATAATATTAACTGCTGTATGTTTTATGATTTTGGTTTTTATATCTACCTTTTTAGCTTTTGAGCTGCTGCGGCCTGGCACAAGCTTAAGCGATGAATATGTATCTTTATTCGGCGGTTTGCTCGTCGTTATTTTATTTGTACATAAAGTCATCCATGTCCTGCCAATCATCTGCAAAAAAAGAAAAATAGAAAAAAAGTTTTACATATTGCGCATGCGCACATGGAAACGTATACCAAAAACAACAATGCTCATTTCACTCGTCAGCCCGTTCTTGCTGATTACACCGGTATTGTTTTACGCAGCACTGGCATTTCCGAATCATGCTCATTATTTCTGCATGATCTCGGGCATTCACGCCGGCTACTGTCTGCCTGATTTCCTGCTGGCTCTCAAGCTGATAAAAGCACCGAAAACCGCTTTTATTGATCAGGAAGCAGACGGCTTGGATATTCTTGTTGAAAAGTAGTCAAACCCTGGTGCTGGTGGCGATTTTTCAATTTGCATTCTATCTTTTTTAATAAATATTTGGTAATGTAATATGGGACAGTTCAGAGAGAGGGGGAATCTCCCATCATTTTATTCTATTTTATCGTGGCTGCCGTGTTTATTTTATATTTCATAAACAGGCTCACCAATACATTATGCCTTGTCAGAGAGATTCCTGAAGAGCGGCAAGATAAGGTATTCCGATTTATTAATGTATCTATATTAATTTTACTGATCTCTTCGTTTGTGGAGATCTCCTTTACAGTGTAAATACGAAAGAAAGCATAGCTGCTGATGAAGCAGCTATGCTTTTTTATGTTGATTAGTACAGCCAAGAAGCGCCGATGATAATCAATAAAATAAATAACACAACCAATAAAGCGAATCCGCCTGCAAATACTTCACCCATCTTAAAAAGCACCTCCTGTAATAAGCTTTATTTACCAATTACATGTTATGCAATTCATGTTTGAAACGATTAGGCGCTAGTGAAAATAAAGGATCGCTTATGTTGCAAGCGATCCTCGGTCTGCTTAGTAGATGTAAGCTGCACCTACGATGATAAGCAAAATGAACAGTACTACGAGCAACGCGAATCCGTTAGAGTATCCTCCGCTCATGTTACATACCTCCTTTTCTTGATCAATATATAAGTATGTCATCAGCAAAAGTTTGACTAGACGAATGCCCTTTATTTAAAATCTTTTTACAGAAAGCCACAATATGTTATGATACGCATAGGTAATTTAATTTGGAATGATTAGGAGTGTTTGAAAACAATGAAGAAAATCGCAATAGCAGCTATCACTGCTACAAGCATCCTCGCTCTCAGTGCTTGCAGCAGCGGCGACAAAGAAGTCATCGCAAAAACAGACGCAGGCGATGTAACAAAAGGCGAGCTTTACACAAACATGAAGAAAACAGCTGGCGCAAGCGTACTGACACAGCTAGTGCAAGAAAAAGTATTGGACAAGAAGTATAAAGTTTCGGATAAAGAAATTGACAACAAGCTGAAGGAATACAAAACGCAGCTTGGCGATCAATATACTGCCCTCGAAAAGCAATATGGCAAAGATTACCTGAAAGAACAAGTAAAATATGAATTGCTGACACAAAAAGCGGCTAAAGATAACATCAAAGTAACAGACGCCGATATCAAAGAGTACTGGGAAGGGTTAAAAGGCAAAATCCGTGCAAGCCACATCCTTGTTGCTGATAAAAAGACAGCTGAAGAAGTAGAGAAAAAGCTGAAAAAAGGCGAGAAGTTTGAAGACCTTGCGAAAGAATACTCAACAGACAGCTCTGCTTCAAAAGGCGGGGATCTTGGCTGGTTCGCAAAAGAAGGCCAAATGGACGAAACATTCAGCAAAGCTGCGTTCAAATTAAAAACAGGTGAAGTCAGTGATCCTGTCAAAACGCAATACGGCTACCATATCATTAAAAAGACAGAAGAACGCGGCAAATATGATGATATGAAAAAAGAACTGAAATCTGAAGTGCTTGAACAAAAATTAAATGACAACGCAGCTGTTCAGGAAGCTGTTCAAAAAGTCATGAAGAAAGCTGACATCGAAGTAAAAGATAAAGATCTGAAAGACACATTTAATACATCTTCAACAAGCAACAGCACTTCTTCGTCTTCAAGCAGTTCTAAATAATAAAAAAGCTGTGCGGCTCATTGAGCCGCACGGCTTTTTTTATGCGATGGAATGGTTTTGATTTTCTTCTTCATGCTGCTGAGAACTGCGGCGTTCTCGCTCCTTTTCCATCCTCTCCATATAAATCTGCCCTTCTTTTTCAATAAAAGCCTGGTCTACTTTTTCTTCCTCTTTGGCTGCCGCCACAAGTTTATATGCGCTGAAAATAATGCCTACAATACAAAGATACACCCACCACGGAAAAAATAACACGGGCTCCTCCCCCTTTGCATAGATTCTTTATTCTTAAACATATGCGGGAATGAGACGAGTTATGTGCGGGAAAGACGCATCAAAAAGGACTGAGCTGAATATGTCAGCATCAGTCCTTTTTACGTTATTTATGAAATGTCGGTTTATAAAAGGAACGGTTTTCCAGTGCAAATACACGTTCAGTATACTCGCCCGGCTTCACGCGCTCAAGCGCTCTGTCCATCATATTCATTTTTGCATCCAGATTGTCTATATAGTGAAGAATTTCCGCTTCTTTCACCATCGGCGGTTTCGGGCTGCCCCATTCTGCTTTGCCGTGGTGACTCAAAATCAAATGCTGAAGAATTAACACCTCTTCAGAATCGATTTGAAGCTCCTCAGCCGCTTTTGAAAGCTCTGTCACCATGATGGAAATATGGCCAAGCAAATTGCCTTCAACCGTATATGAAGTGGAAACAGGGCCGGACAGCTCCTTCACTTTTCCAAGATCATGCAGGATGACACCGGCGTAAAGCAGATCACGATCAAGAGACGGATATAAATCTGCTATTGCCTTCGCCAGGTTCAGCATAGAGACAACATGATACGCCAAACCTGAGACAAACTCATGGTGGTTTTTCGTAGCCGCCGGATAATCCATAAACTCAGCTTCGTGTTTTTTAACCAAAAACCTTGTGATTCGCTGGATATTCGGATTTTTCATTTCAAATATATATTGAGTGATGGTATCCATCATTTCATTTTTCGGAATCGGCGCGGTTTCTAAAAAATCATCAATATTGACGTTTTCTTGCTCGCTTACCGGTCTGATATTTCTTAGCTTCAGCTGGGTGCGCCCGCGATAATGATGAACATCGCCGACGACCTTGACAATCGTCTGCGGCGCATAGGTCACTTCATCACTTTGCTTGGCATCCCACAGCTTCGCTTCAATATCGCCTGACTGGTCTTGCAGCATCAGCGTCAGAAACGGTTTTCCATTGCTTGCAATCCCTTTCGTCGAGGATTTAATCAATAGATACTGGTCCACCTGTTCGCCAACCTCATGTAGCATAATCCCTTTAGCCATTCTATTAAAGCTCCCTCCGTATCTTACATAATACCAGTATATCACATACCGATTTTCAGCTATAGAACCTCTTTTATGACACCAAATGGATGATTTGGCTGCTATGAAATGCATCTTTTACGTGCTCATGGCATGTAAAATACAAAATCTGCCTACCGCCTTCAGATAAATCATACAGAACATGTAATACACGTTTCAGCCTTTCCTGATCAAAATGAACAAAACTGTCGTCAAGCTGGAACGGAAGCATTGACCCATCCTGGCGCGTAACAGCCAAAGCAAATCGGATCGCTGTATACAGCTGTTCACATGTCCCTTGTGACAGCTCTTCCGCATGATAGACAGTTCCATCGCGATGCATAACCATGATCGAATCATCCGTTTCGGAAAAATAAATGGTTTGGTAGTTTCCGTCAGTCAGAGGGCGGAAAAATTCTCCTGCCGTCTCCAGAAGGCGCGGAAGCTCGATTTTTTTATGCCGCTCCAATTTGTTTTTGATCACCTGTTTGACCATTTGTATGGAGGCCCATTTTTTAGCCGTTTCTTTCACACGTTCTTTTTGCATTTCGGTTTGAAGCTTTAGGTCTGAGACCAATCCCGAAGCCTCTAATTGTTCCTGTTTGACTGAGAGCAGTGCGATTTGGCTGCGGAGCTGCTCGATCTCCTCAGTCAGCCGCTCTTTTCTTTCATTCTCAACAAATTGCTTATCTTTCAATTCAGAAAGCGTATTGGAATCGGCCAGTTCAAGTTCCTCCGGGTGCCCGCCTTGAAGCTGTGCGTTTACGTGATGAAGCTTGTTCTCCGTATCCTTCAATTGCCTGCTGATGTCGGCTATGGCAAAAAACGCATCTCTGTCTTTTGCAGCAGCCGCGGCAAATAACTGTTCAATCTGTGCGTGGAAATACTGTATTTCTTGCTCAAGTTCAAGCATCTGTTCCTTTGTATAATGAATATCTGTTTCAATTTCCTTTTTTTGCTTCTCAATTTCTTTTTCACGTTCAATGTTTTTCCGCAATGTGTGAAGGGCGTCCGAAATGGAGATATCCTGACTCTGATTCACGGGGAGAAGCATACTGACGCGTTCTTCGAATGTTCTCCGGTGCTTTTTCAGCCTGCCTGCTTCAATGGTCAGCTCATGCTTTTTCTTCACTTCTTTTTTAACATCCTTCATTAAGCTGTAAGCATCAAGCAAAAATGATGGATCTTCCTTAAATCCGAGCTCATTCATAAAACGCTCAACCTGTGTAAAGGACGGCGCCATTTCGGCTTCCCACTGTTCAAACTGCTGGATGACCCTTTCATACGCCGCCTCTTTTTGCTGGAGCGCTGCACGCTGTGTGAGAAGGTGCTGCTTATTGCGGTCATCCTCCCATAACGCTTCTCTAAGCATTTCAGCTTCTGCTGGTGGAATATCCATCATGGGCTGTCTTGTCTCTCGGCTGTTTCGAGAAGACGGTTTTCCTGATACAAGCCAATACACAATAAGTGCAGCGCCGAAACTTATGGCGGGAATCCATTGCTGCAGCAGAGAAAAGAGAACGATGAACAACATACCAGCTGCAATAACAGTCTTTTTCTGTTTAGCCTGCTGTCTTTCAAAAAACTTCAGCTGTTCTCTTAGCTTCGCTTGCTCTTGGTGCTGCCCCTGTGTTTCATCATATGCTCTAAGAGCTGCTTCTTTATCTTTTCTTTGGCTGTTTTCAAGAATCGCGGACGAAGCGGCATGAACGGCCTTTTCCGCGTCTTCCAGCTCTTGCCGGGCAAGTTCAAACGTCTCGTCAAGCTGCCGTTTTCTGTCTCTTGCCTGTACATATTGCTGCACCGCTTGCTGAAGCTGCCATTCATAATCATATGAGGTGTTCATATTCAGGAGCTCATTTTCATCCGTTTTATTGAGCTGTTCCAGCCCTGCCGCTGTCTGCACAGACGTCTGGCGCAGCTGTGCCTGAATGGCTGCCAGTTGTTCTCCCCAGGATTGGTACATATGAAACGCTGCCGAAAGCTCTTGTATCAGCGTTTCTTTCACCAATAGTTCTTTATCGGGGATAAGCTTTTGCCTCTGTTTGTCCAACTCCGCCATCTTCACCCGAAGCGCCTCAAGCTGTGCTGATTTCGGGTGAAGATGGGATTCATATTTTTCCAGCTGATGCAGGCCGTCAGCAGGAAATTGTCCTGCATGTTCCGGAAATTCTGCAATCACCTGTTCGAGTGTCGCTTTTTCATTTAGCAATGGTTTTCGCTCAATCGCTCCCTCAATCATTCGGATATGTCCCGCCGTCTCTTTCAATTCAGTTTCCGCGGCTGCAAGGCGGGCTTCAAGCATTCGTTTTTCCCCGAGAAGCTGATGATAGCCCGCTTCCTCTGCTTCAGCCTGTTTTAGCTTCACTGCCAGCTGCTTAAGCGTTTCCAGCTCCTGATTCAATTGAGGGTTTCGCCCATTTGGTTTATAGAGCCTTTCGCTTTCCTTCGTCAGCCTTGAATCAAGCTTTGATACGGCTTCAGCACCAAACAAGCTGGAAAAGAGCAAAAATTCCCCTATCTTGTCCCGATTAAAGGCGTGAATTTCCTGCAGCCCGAATACGTCGAACGAATATATGGCTTTGTACAACGACCTGTCTGTGCCCTGGAACAGCTGCTTTAAAACATCTCCCTGCTTTACTTCGCCCTTTTCTGTGTACACGCTTAGTTTTTCGGCAGTCCCTTTCGTCCGTTCGATCTTCAGCACTCCATACTCAGGATGTTCAGCTTCAAGAACACCGCCGTAGACACCGCCTGTTTTCGGTTCATATTTTTTCGTTTTCGGAAAACCGAACAGCATGCTTTCAATGAATGACATCATCGTCGTTTTTCCTGCCTCATTTAATCCGTAGATGACTTGGACAGGAGAGGCGGAAAAGTGAAAGGTCCGATTGGAAAATTTTCCGTATTGGTAGATATGTAAGGATATAATTCGCAAAGCTGTCACCGCCTCATGTATCAAGCACCTTAAGCTGCTTTTTCAATAAAATCTGTGCCTGTTCTTTTATTTCCTTTACCTCCTCTTGGCTAAACCGGTCCGCGTGCCTTCTATACACTGAATGCCGCTCAAGCCCGTCCAGCACGTCTGACAGATCGCTGCGATCAATGTCTTCAAATAAACCGCCAAAAAAAGGATCAAGGTTTGTTAGGTTTGCTTCGTTTTCTGTCTCATCGTCCAATCTAAGAGGCCAAACGAAATGTTCCTCTTCCGCTTCTTGTTCCTGAAGAGCTTCAAGAAACTCATCCAAGGTGCCTTTTGGCGCCTCCAGCAGCCATTCCGGCGCCGTCCCTTGTAAAACAAGCCTTACACAAACAGGGCTCCCCTTTTTCCGCAGCTTCGAAAACGTGTCCTCCACCATTTGGAAGAGAGCGGTCATATTCTTTGCCTCCGTCACATCAACCGCCGCTTTTTCCCACAGGACATCATGCGCTCTCTGAAATTCATAAGATATATCTCCGTTTGTCACATGAACGAGATAATAGCCTTTATCTCCCGTCTCCTTTATATGGCGCGCTTGCGTGTTTCCCGGGTAAATGACTGCCGGATGCTCGGCAGATAGAACCTGGCGTTTATGTATATGGCCAAGCGCCCAATAATCCATCCCGCTTTTCACGAGGTCGTCATGTGTAAACGGGCAATACGGATCGTGTCCTTCAGATCCTGACAGCGTGCCGTGGAGCATGCCGATATGAAACGGTGCGTCAGTTGATCTCCGATAGCGGGCAGCTTGGTTTTCCGTCACTGCTCTGGCTTGATAGCTGAAGCCGTAAATGCTTGCTATGCGCCTGCCTTCTTTAAAAAACGATTTTTCTTCTGGAACAGCGGACGAAAAAATATGGACATTCTCAGGCCATTCTATCGGTGTCCACTCCCCGCCAAGATGATCGTGATTCCCAAAGATGACGTATACCGAAATCCCGCACTCTCTGAGTCTTTCAAACTGTTTTTTCAAAAAGAGCTGAGCCTTTAAGCTTCGATTGGCTTCATCAAACAGATCTCCCGCCAGCAAAATGAAATCAACGTGCTCTCTCACTGCAGCGTCTATCATATGTCTCACGCTTGCAAACGTGCTTTCTTTAATCCGAGCAAAAATCGGCTCCGGCAGATGCAATATCCCGTAAAACGGGCTGTCAAGATGAAGATCTGCCGCATGAATAAAGGTTAGATCAGTCAAGATTCTGCTCCTTTCCAGGATGAAGTACCCTTATTTTAGCACCGAATTCTTGCGAATGCACGTTCTGTCAATAAAGAAACAGCCTGAGAATCCCCAGGCTGTTTTCCAATCAGTTTTTCGCTAAACGAAGCGCTTGTTTGATCGCTTTGAACGCGCTTGAATTGCCGTAAATTAATACACCGCCTTTATAAATTCTGGCGCCGATAACGGCCAGTATGACAATGGTGAGCAGTGTGATTCCGATTCCGACAGCCGCCTGCCAGAACGGAATATCAAGCATGCCGACGCGCAGGAACATAATCATTGGCGTAAAGAACGGAATAAACGAAGTTACCGTAATAAATCCTGCGTCAGGCGCATTCAAACCGAACATCGCGATCATAAAACCGGCGACAACCAAAAGCGTCATCGGCGTGATCGTTTGCTGCACGTCCTCTATTCTGCTGACGACACTGCCGAGAAACGCGGCAAGTGTCGCGTACAAAAAGTATCCGAGCAAAAAGAAAATGACAGCATAGATGACAGTGGTTGCAGATACGTCGGTCAGATTAAGGAATCCGCCGACAGATGAAGCCGTTTCGCTCTTTTGGTTCAGCTTAAGCGACAGAGAGCCGGCTCCTATAATAATAGCAAGCTGTGTGATCCCGACAAGCCCGATACCAAGCAGCTTTGCAAACATTTGCTGGATCGGCGGCATACTTGAGATCAGGATTTCCATAACTCGCGAAGATTTTTCTGTAGCCACCTCCATCGCTATCATGCTGGCATACATAATCACCGAGAAATAAATGACGAACAGCATAATGTAAACAAGCCCTACCGTCTGGCCAAGCTCTTCCTCAGACTTTGCCCCTTCTTTCAGCGCCTTCTGCCCCACAGTAACGGGCGCATAAAGGCTGCTAATCGTTTCCTGCGACACGCCGAGCTCCGCTGTTCCGACAGCTGTTTTGGTTTGCGTCAGCGCCTGCTGCAGCGTTTGATACGTGCTTTCATCAGAAATCGTTAACGCTTTATATGTTCCTGAAATGGTCCCTTTTTCATCTCGTTTGATGATGAGCATGCCATCGAGTGATTCATCTTTGACTTGCTTTGTGACCTCATCCTCCGATTGCTTCGACAGCTTCACATCAAGATCGCCGTCAGTATCCACCGCTTTCAGCTGCTTTGAAAAAACCGGATATAATTCGTTTGTTTCATCAACAACGGCGATTTTTTCTTTCGCATCGTCACCTTGAAACAAAGAAATGATCGACTCCAGATTCGTTACAACTAAAACAAGCAGCACCGTGATGACAGTCGAAATAATAAAGGATTTTGCCATAATCTTATTTTTGTATGTATGAGAAAGCATGATCCAAAATTTATTCATAGACGGCCCCCACCTTTTCTATAAAAATATCATGCAGTGACGGCTCTTCAAGCTCAAACTTTCTGATAAACCCTTTTCCCTGTAGCATCGCAAAAATCTCTTGAGAAATGTCTTCATTGGCAATCTGCAGCTTGACGCCGTCGGCCGTCTCCTTCCATTGTAGAATGCCTTCATGAGACTGCAAAAAGCTTAGATCGTCATCGGAGTGAATGGTGACGTTCTTTTTGCCAAAGGAGCGCTTGATCTCCTTCAGCTTGCCTTGCACGACCGGTCTTCCTTTCTGCAATATGCAAAGGTTCTCACAAAGCTCCTCCACATGTTCCATCCGGTGGCTTGAAAATAAAATAGAGACGCCGCTGTTTTTCAGCGAGATCACAGCCTCTTTTAGCAGCTCAACATTGACAGGGTCCAGGCCGCTGAAAGGTTCATCAAGAATAAGCAGCTCCGGCTTATGCAAAACTGCCGAAATGAATTGGATTTTTTGCTGATTCCCCTTTGAAAGCTCTTCCACCTTCTTATTCTCGTAATCTGTAATATTGAAGCGTTCAAGCCATGTCCCGAGCTCTTTTACAGCCTCCCGCTTCTCCATCCCTTTTAATCTGGCGAGATAGACAAGCTGATCCTTTACCTTCATTTTCGGATAAAGGCCCCGCTCTTCCGGCAAATAACCGATTTTGTTGCTGATATGATAATTCACAGGTCGGCCCTTCCAGCTGATTGAGCCCTCCGTAATGCTTAATAATCCTAGGATCATGCGAAACGTCGTCGTTTTTCCCGCTCCATTTGCGCCTAACAGACCGAACATTTGCTGTTCCGGAATATCTAAGTCCAATCCGTCAACGGCTTTATAATCTCCAAATGTCTTCGTTACGTGATCAATTGTAAGCACTGAATCTCCTCCTTCCCTGACCCATTATATACTAATTTTGGATAAAGCATAATAAAGGATTTTGATTTCCTTTTTAGAATATAAATGAAGAAAGACTGATAAACCTTAAAATGGAGGAGAAACCTGATGGCTGATTATTTCCTTACCGTATTTGATCCTTCGGGGAACACGCTGGTAAACGAGCGATTCGAGGCAGAACATGAAGAAGCGGCAAAAACGCATGGTGAAGCCCTCTTAAAAGAAAAAGAGCTTCATAGTCATACTCATCGTTTAGTCAATGCAGCCGGAAAGCTGATTTTGTTTCACAGATGATCAGCTTTCCGGCTGATCTGTTACGCTTGAAACTTCGGCTCCCGTTTTTCTAAAAATGCACGGATTCCTTCTTGGTGATCCTTGGTCCTTCTCATTCTCTCTTGGGCGTTGCGCTCAAGGGATAGCACTTTTTTCAGTTCTTCAATCTGGAGGCTTTGAAAAATAGCTTTCGTTTCGATCATCGCCAAAAGAGGGGAGGCCAACAGGGTTTCGATAATGGGTCTTGCGCCTTCGGCAGGGTCTCCGGCAAATGTCCCATCAAGAAGCCCCATATCGGCAGCTTCTGAGGCAGATAGTTTTTTTCCGCTCCAAATCAGTTTTTTCGCTTTTGCTTCACCGATTCTTTTCTTCAGCAAATAATGTCCTCCGCCGTCCGGAACAAGCCCAATGCCGATAAAATTCATCGCGAGGACGGCGTTTTTTTCAGCGAGCACAATGTCCGCACAAAGCGCCAAACTCAGGCCCAGTCCCGCAGCAGCGCCATGAATGGCTGCAATTGTCACTTTCTTCATCTGATATAAATTCAGGGTGACAGCCTCAATCGTATCCATCAGCCGTTTAAATTGATCAGAGTCATGCTCTGATGTCATCATCTTGATATCACCGCCGGCCGAAAAGCCTTTCCCGCTTCCTCTCAGGAGAACGATGAGCGCCTCGCTTGCAGCCGCCATTTCGACTGCCTCCTTCAATTCAGACAGCATCTGTTCATTCAGGGCGTGATGGGCATCAGGCCGATTCAGGATAATCTCTGCAACAGCCCCATTACATGCATATTGAACAAACTCCATATAAAGCACCTCCATGTATGCGCTTACTTTTTTTTCTTTCTCCTATACATTCCCCGCCATCCTCAAATAAACCTTTTTATTTTTCAAGGTCAATAGATACTGAAAAATGCATATTGTTTGAATGGAAACATAAAGTTTTATATAGTGAAAAAGAAGGGATATCTTGATGAGAAGGGAGGAAAGGAACATGGATAAATTGCTGATCAGTTTTCTGTTAAGTTTATTTATGGTGTACTTTCCCCCTTCGGACGTGGTTCTGCCTTCCCAGTTTGAAGCAAGCACTGACAGCTATGTGCCTATGACTTCATATCCGCAGGAAACACAATCGGCAAAAACCCCGTCGCCGGGCAGCATGCACCCGGCTGAGCTGATCAAAGAGTACAGCCCGCTGGCGCAGTCTGTCAGGCAGCTCTCTGTCAAACCACTTGACGAACCGCTGATAAACAGGCTGGAAAAGGCTTGGGCCGTCCCTGTCAAATACCAGTCTAATTACCTCCGAATATAATTTGCTCAAGTTTTATTTGTAACTCACCCCATACTGCCAACACTACATTCGGAGGGATTTTCATTGAATATTAAAGAAAACGATCTGCCGGGCATCGGCAAAAAGTTTGAAATCGAAACAAGAAGCCACGAAAAAATGACGATTATCATTCATGATGACGGAAGAAGGGAAATTTACCGGTTTAATGACCGGGACCCGGATGAGCTTCTTTCAAATATTTCATTGGATGATTCTGAAGCAAGGCAAATTGCAGCTATTCTCGGGGGCATGGTCTATAAACCGCAAGCTCTGGAGTCCATCGAAATGGCCTTCAGCGATCTGATTATTGAATGGTTTAAGGTCGAAAAAGGCGCCAAATCGATCGGGCGCACACTCGGAGAGCTTGATGTCCGCCAGAATTACGATGTCACTGTGATTGCCATTATCAAACACAACCAGGAAAAGCTCCTAAATCCCGGAGCCGATTCGATTATTGAAGAAAATGACACCCTTGTCCTCTCAGGTGAGAGAAAGCATCTGAAGAAACTGATTCACGATTTTCTTTCTGGAGAGGGCGTGTGAGCCCCGATGGACCATCTTGTATTTGAAGTCGGAACTGCACTTGTGCTTGTGGCAATCGCCAGTGTGATCGCCAATAAAATTAAATTTTCGATTATTCCGTTTCTGATTGTGCTGGGAATGCTTGTTGGACCGCACGCGCCGAAAATAGGGATTATTGATCTAACATTTATTCAAAGCAGTGAAATCATCGAGTTTTTCGGGCGAATGGGCGTACTGTTCCTCCTCTTCTATCTCGGACTCGAATTCTCTGTCGGGAAGTTAATCAAATCAGGAAAATCAATCGCGGTCGGCGGGACGATTTATATTTTGATTAACTTCAGCCTCGGACTGCTTTACGGGTTTATCACCGGATTTTCCTTTCTGGAAGTCCTCATCCTCGCAGGCGTCATCACAATCTCGTCAAGTGCGATTGTCGCAAAAGTGCTCGTTGATTTAAAAAGAACCGCCAATCCGGAAACCGAATTGATTCTCGGCATCATCATGTTTGAAGATATTTTCCTTGCCGTATATCTGTCCGTTGTTTCCGGGCTTGTGCTAGGTGATGCGACATCCGTAGGGAGTGCGCTCTTGTCCATTTTGATCGCCTTCGGTTATATGCTGCTGTTTTTTATCGCAGCAAGAAAACTCCCGCCGCTGTTGAACAAACTGTTGGACATTCGCTCAAACGAAGTGTTTATTATCGTCATTTTCGCAGCGCTCTTTTTTATCGCCGGGTTTTCCGAGACGATTCATGTAGCGGAAGCAATCGGCGCGCTGCTGCTCGGTTTGGTCTTTTCAGAAACAGAGCATTCCGATAGGATTGAACACCTCGTTGTTCCGTTTCGCGACTTCTTCGGTGCGATGTTCTTTTTCAGCTTCGGCCTCAGCATCGATCCGTTTTCGCTTGGTGAAGCGGTTTGGCTTGCGTTGGGTGCAGTGATTTTGACCATTCTGGGAAATTTTATTGCCGGAATGGTGGCAGGACGACGCGCAGGGCTTTCTCATAAGGCTTCATCGAATATCGGGCTGACGATCGTATCGCGGGGAGAATTTTCGATTATCGTTGCGAATCTCGGAATAGCCGGCGGACTGTCAGCCACATTAAAGCCGTTTGCCGCATTATATGTCCTCATTCTGGCGATTTTGGGACCGCTTGTAACAAAGGAATCAAAACGAATTTACCGCTTGCTGAACAAGGTATTTAAATGGAAGCCTGAGGTTCAGCCCGCAAAAAAACAGGGATAAAAAAAGCAGCACTGTGATCAGTGCTGCTTTGTCGTCTTCTCAAAAATCCGCTCTAAATATTTGATTTTTTCGTCCGTGTAGTGCTCGAAGCGCTCATTGTACGATTTCGGATCTTTCGGATTCGCAAAATGCGTGATTTTCCCTGTATCCCGATCAATAAATTTACTAGCAGCGCCGCAGCCGATACCGATAATCGTCTGCACCTCTTCCATAATCATAATGTTGTAGATGCTTTCTTGTCCCGGCAAAGAGTATCCGACGTTTTCAAGGTTTCCAAGAATGTTTTTCTGGCGGTATAAATAATAAGGCACGTACCCATGCTCTTTCGTCCAGGCTACCGCGTCTTCCATCATTTGAGAAACCTCTTCCCTGCCGGCAACTTTGTACTTATGCTTGTTTCTCGTCATTTCTGACGCCCGTTTAAATGAAAGAGTATGAACGGTAAGGGATTCCGGCATCAGTTTTTCTGTTTCTGAAAGACTGTGCCTAAACTCCTTCACGCCTTCCCCAGGCAAACCAATAATCAAGTCCATGTTGATATTATTCATGCCGTGCTGGCGTGACAGATGATATTTCTCAATGGTCTCTTCAACCGTATGGTGCCGCCCGATCGCCTTTAGCGTTTCGTTTTCATAGGATTGCGGATTGATGCTGATCCGATCAATGTCATATTTGTTTAAAACGGCGAGTTTTTCTTCTGTAATCGTATCAGGACGACCGGCCTCCACCGTAATCTCACGAATGTTTTTCACATCCGGGAAGGAGCGGACCATTTCTTCATACAGCAGATCCATCTCCTCCGCTGTAATGCTTGTCGGCGTCCCGCCGCCAAAGTAAATGGTTGTAACCTTAACATCATGCTCCTTCAGCCATTCACCGATCTTCTGCATTTCGTAATGCAGTCCCCATAGGAATGAGCCGACTCTGCCCGCCTGTCCTTGGATGGCATACGCAGGGAATGTGCAATACGCGCATTTTGTCGGGCAGAACGGAATGCCGATATAAATGCTGACTTCATCCTTTACTCGGTACAAATCCGGCACTGCCGCCAGCTGACGATCAACAATTTCCTGCATTAGCATGATTTTTTCATCATGAATTAAATAGTCTTTTTTCAACTCAGCATGCGCTTGCTCCTTGGACATTCCGCTTTGCAGTTTTTTATGAAGCAGCTTTGTGGGCCGGATTCCTGTGAGGATTCCCCACTTCTGCGTAATGCCCGTATGCGCCTGAAGAAGATTGAGATACACATAAGAAATTGTGTTTTTCACTTGCTTAAAAGCTTCTTTTTCATTCATGCCGGGAGAAAAAATTTTTGTATGCTGTTCCTTTATGCCAGTACCCTTCACTTCTCCCGAAACCGTCACATGCTCATCCGTTTGTGACAACGCTAAAGAAATGACAAAATCTGCGGGCTCCTCTCCGCCATACGCAAGCTCGCACTCCTCATAAAACAAATTTGCAATATTTTGCAGAGGCCGATGCAGGCGGTCATCATGTATGCCTTCTATTTTAATTTGCAACTTCATCACCTAATTTATCAGATTCAAAACTTTCTTTAGTGTACAGAAATAAACTGCTAAAATCAATCCGGCAAAAAAGCCGCCGCACCTGTCAGGGTGCGAGCGGCTTTTTTACACACGTTTCATGTGGAACTTATCAAGAAATCCTTTTCGCTGCTGCATTCGGAAATATTCCTTCATCATATAAGCGACACCTTGCTCGTCATTGGACCTTGTAACCCAATCTGCCTTTCTCTTAATTTCCGGAACGGCATTCCCCATCGCTACCCCAAGACCGGCAAGTTCGATCATCGGCAGATCGTCATACTGATGCCCAATGGCCACGACATCATCCATACTAAGGCCCAGCTCTGAAGCGACGAGGGCCAAACCCGCTTCCTTCGAGACACCTTTCGGGACGATATTCAGCTTCTCATCGTTTACGCGAATCACGTCCACCGCAGGGAAGGCTTTTGTAATCGTTTCTGTAATGTCATGCTGAATGTCGTGCTCCGTGTACACCTCGATGACGGGTGCACTCACCGGCTCATCCATGAGGAGATCGCTTAATGATTCAACGAACTGGACTGGATAAAAGATCGGGTCAGACGGATGAATGAGTGCTTTCCCCAATAAATTCGAATTCACCTTTTTCTTGTTTCCGATGGAATACTTTTCGTGAAGAAGCCGAATATTACATTGATAGCTCTCCAGCACTTGAACAATGTTAAAGGTATGATCATCAGAAATTCTTTTTTCAAAAAACGGGGCGTCAATTTTCTCAGCGATATATGCCCCGCTATGGGTGATCAGCTTGGCATCAAGCTTTAGCGATTTCGCTATTTTCTGTGCTGAGCGAAAATGACGGTTGGTCACAAGTGTGACGTAAATCCCTTTTTTCTTTACATATTCAATCGCGTCTTTCGTTGCCTGATGAATCTTCCCGTTCGACCGAAGCAGCGCTCCATCTATATTTAAGGCAAGCAATTGTTTTGACACAGAGATGTCCCCCTCCTTGATGACTGTACTTGTGTATAGGATATGACCCTGTCTCTGTGTTTAGAACAACCTTTTCTTAAAGCAAAAAAAGCCTGGCTCAGCAGACTTTATGTATGGCTTGTTGATAGGATACGATCGAAGCAGCCATTCTCCCTAATATCGTTATTTCGATTTACGAAAAATCATGTATCAGGAACCCCTTGTTTGACCAATGATGCGCTCCGAACACTTACTCTCTGTTGCTTATCCCCTCTATATAACGGCATGATATGCGACCGTATCCATTTGAAATAGGTAAGTGTAGGCGCTTTCAATGTTATTATCTCAGTTTTCCTTTCCGATGACAAGGGTTTTTTTAACTAAAAAAAGTAACCAACTTTTGTATATCCGTGGTAGGATCAGTTGTTAATTTTTAGGACTATACACTTGATCCAGAACGTACATTCCCATACAATATAAATAATAAACGAAAAAGCGGTGTTTATATGGCTGATTTAAAAGAAATATATAATGAAGAACTGATATCTCAGTTGATCCATCATGTAAGGTCATCCTATCCTGATTTTAACAAAAACAGATTCTTGGATACATTACGGCTGGAGGACTGGCCTGAACTCACTTTAAAAGAGCGGATGCGCCGCATGACAGTTTCTTTATACGAAACTTTGCCAAAGCAATACGTTGAAGCGCTCGCAATTTTACGGGATACAGCCCCTCATTTTAAAGGACTCAGCGGAATTTTATTTCCAGATTATGTGGAACAGTACGGGTTAGCGCATTGGGAAGAATCAATAAAGGCATTGGAATACTTTACGCAATATTCGACCTCAGAATTTGCTGTAAGGCCTTTTTTGCTGTTAGATCAAGAAAAGATGATTGCACAATTGCTTGCATGGTCTGAGCATAAAAATGAACACGTGAGAAGACTTGCGAGCGAAGGCAGCAGGCCCCGCCTGCCATGGGGAAAATCGATACCGGCTTTGAAATCGGACCCTTCCCCCGTATTGCCGATCCTTGAGAAGCTGATGCAGGACGAGTCCTTATATGTAAGAAAAAGCGTGGCCAACAACCTTAATGATATATCAAAAACGCATCCTGATTTACTGAGTAAAGTCGCAGATCAATGGTACGGAACACATCCCCATACAGACTGGATTATCAAACACGCCTATCGGACCTTATTAAAAAAGGGTGATAAACAGGCCTTAGCGCTTTTTGGTTATGAAAATGCTGATTCGATACAACTACATGATTTAACATGCCAGCCCAAACGTATAGTTATTGGCGAAAGCCTTGAATTTTCTTTCTATATTCATTCAGACAGGGATCAAAAGTTAAGAATTGAGTACGCAATTGATTTTGTAAAAGCAAGAGGCCAGCGTCATCAGAAAGTATTTAAAATAACAGAAACAAATATACGAAAAAACGAAACGAAATCATACACAAGAATCCAATCCTTTAAGGATTTAACCACCAGAAAGCATTACAAAGGAATTCATACATTATCAGTGATCATCAATGGAGAGGTAAAAGATTCATTGGATTTCCAAGTTTGCTGAATGAATAAAAAATCCCTTCTTATCCAAGAAGGGATTTTGCTGATTAGCCTTCAACACTGCCGTAAAGCTCTTCTAAAGGCTTCATAATGATTTTGTTCAATTCACCAATCAGCATGCTCATGCGCTGCTCCGCTTCCATCAGCTGAGAAATTTTTTCATGCTGCTGTACAAGCGCAACTGTTTTTTGAGCCTGCGTCACTTCTTCTTGTGTAATCTCTTCTCCTGCCATTTGTTTTTGCTGGAGTCTAAGCTGTACATCACGGAAGTTTTCGAACATGCGCTTCGCTGATTCATCTGCGTTAACTTCGTCATAAAGGTTTTTTAAACGGGTAAACTCTTCGCTCCCGCGTAATGCATTTTCCAGATCATACGCTACATCATAAAAATTAACAGCCATTGTAAATAGCTCCTTTCATCATTGCCGTTTGACATACCACTCCACTATAACAGACTATGGAGCTCCTTTCATTAATCAAAAACCATTTCTTCTTAAAAAAGGATGACAAACAGTGCTTGAATCGCGCCTATCATTCCGCCGAGGAGGCCCCCCAAATAGGTAATCATTTTAAATTCTTTTTTTGAAATGGACAGCACCATTTCTTCAAGACGCTCCACCGGGAACTGATCCACTTGCTCCTTGACGATTTCCTCAAGACGCAACCGTTTTAAGACACTTTCAAGGTTGGACGAAATCCCTTCAAGCAATTTGTCTAACAGTGCCGGCAGCATTTGCTGGGTCAGCTCAGATTCATAGCGGACGGTAAGCGTGCCAATCGTATTGTCGAAGAAAGGGGCAGTCGAAAATGCTTGCAGCACTCTTCGTTTCAAACTGAAAATGAGAGCCTTTGCATTCCATTTTTCGTCTGCTTCATTAAACGTATACTCCCTCAGCTTGCCCCATTCGTTTTTTAAGAGATCAGAAAGCAATTTATTTGTTTCCTCATTCCGCAAGAATTTCAGCAGCTCCGGCAGCACACGATCCGCAAGGCTTGAATTGCCAAGAAACATTTGCACCATGCTTCCAAGCATGCCGCGCTCTTTTAAAAAGTCATCAATCATATTGCCAAGACGGATTTTTCCTTCATCACTTTCAAAATAACGGACACTCCGTGACAATATATATCCTGAAATCATCGGAATTTTTTCCTCAAGCTTTTCCTGCACCTCTATAGGCACCAGCTCTTTTAACGATTGGTCCCCGTATTGGCGGAAAAGCTCATTCAGCTTGTCATCGGTCCAGCTGCTGATCCATGCATCAGCAGCTTTTTCGGGGCGCTTCATCCCGGCTTTTTCAAGCGCTTCTTTTACTGTCACTTCAGAAAGTGACAGCTTTTGAATCAGCTGTTCCCCCACTCGAAGAGCCTGCGTTTTGGCTGCATCAGAGACGAGCCGCTTTTTAATGCCTTCAGGGGTTAAGAGATGATTGACTACCATCAGTCCCATTTGTTTTGCAAGTTCATCTCGCCGTCTTGGAATCAGCCCGGGCGTAAAAGGAACTCGCTTCCCAAATAAATAGTACGCTTTATACGGCCTAAACAGCATTTGAATTGCTAAATGATTGGTCACCGCTCCAATGGCAGCGCCGATCACGATCATAAAAATAAAGGTTCCTGCAATACCCATTCCTATTCATCTTCCTCCATCTGTGCTTCAGCTTTTTTCATATAGATTATGTACCTATACGTATTATAGAGGCTCATGCAATCACTTAGCAAACGAGGAGACAAATTCCTGTTCTTAGAAAATCAGCTTGTTCTTTTGGAATAGGGCAAGGTGAAGAATCGTATTCTGTAAAGTAGAATACCGTCAGCTGCGTTCGTCTTACATGTATTTAGTGTAAAGCTGCGGACACCCGCCGGCAGCTTTTGAATAAAAGGGGGAGTCTCACCATGATAACACTCGGTTTTATGTCCTTATCCCGCCAGCATGAAGCGGATTATTCCGCAGAACTGGCCAAAAGAGCACCCGAATTCGGCATACGTTTGATCCGGTTTACACCATTTGATATTTTACCTGACACTTTGCGTGTCAAAGCATCGGTCTATCATTCGGCCAGCAGCACATGGAACGAAACTGAAATGGCGATTCCAGATTATATTTATGATCGCTGTTTTTACGGCAAGGATTCACATTCCCAAAAAGCAAAACCAATCGTTGAGTGGCTCAAAAAATATCCGAAAACGGAATTTATCGGGCGGGGTCTTCCCGATAAGTGGACCGTCCTTCACGATTTGCAGCAGCACTCTGTAATCAATCCCTATATTCCCGAAACGATAAAGGTGAACCGCTACGAACAAATTCAATCCTTTTTATCCAAAGAAAAAGCCTGCATCCTTAAACCGGCATTCGGCGCGGGAGGCAGAGGCGTGATTCTTTTGAAGCTGGGCAAGAAAAACATCACTGCTACTTATCACATCGGAAAGGATAAGCAGACAAAAACGTTTTCCAACCAGACTTCTTTTAAAACATGGTGCAAAAAAGTGCTTCAGCATCAATATTTGCTTCAGCCTTACTTAAACATTCAAGATAAGGAACAATACCCTTGTGATATTCGTCTGTTTATGGAAAAAAACGAAGCAGGTGAATGGAATACAGTCGGAAAGGCAGTAAGACGCGGATACAAACACGGGCTGCTGGCCAATTTGTCAGGCGGATCTGATGCGCTGACATTTGACTCCTGGTTTGAAGATATACCGAAAAAACAGCAAGTGGTTTTACTAGATGATGTGTTTTCGATTACCCAATCGGTTCCGTATTATCTTGACGAGCGCTACGGGCCGTTGTTTGAACTCGGTCTTGATATATGTCTTGCTAAGGACGGGAGAATTTGGATTTTAGATATCAATTCCAAACCAGGCAGGAAGTCAATCCTGCGTGTCTCTCCCGAGCAAAAAGAACAGCTGTACACTTGTCCCCTAAAGCGCTGCCAATATCTGTTTTCTGAACAAAGCCAGAAAGGAGTTCTTCCGCGTGAATCCTAAACGGTTTTTGATCGGCATAGACAAAACCAGTGAAAATACCCTGTTTCTGCCCTCTTCGCTGAAGCGAGACGGACTTTTGCATGCCGCATTCGGAACGAAGGTTGTCAGATGCCACGTTGCTTACAGACGGCATCTGGAACAAACCGTGCTGCTCTCTGAAAATCTGTTTCATGAGCTTTTGCTCCCCCACCGAAGCAGGGCTGATATACTGATTCATGATCATACAGTGCATATCGGGCCGTTAGTCGGCATCTTTACGGCAGGGTTTACTGTATCTCTTGAACGTCCATTTAAGGATCGTTCCCTCTTTTTTTCTAAGCTTGTCACGTTACACGAGCAAGCCGGAGGCTACTGCTTCGTTTTTGGCGCGCACCAAATCAATTGGGAGGAAGGCACGATTGAAGGCCTCCTTTACAGGGAAAACGGCTGGGAGAAAAAAATCGTTCCATTGCCGAACGTCGTTTATGACCGTTTGCCGAATCGAAAAATTGAAGATTCACTTCTCTTGCAACATACAAAAAAGAGGCTGATCGATGAATATCAGATCCCATGGTTTAATAAAACGTTTTTCAATAAATGGAACGTTCATCAATTGCTCGAAAAAGATCCGAGAACGGCACCCTTTTTGCCTAGATCCGAGCTGACACCGTCTGTGGAGCTGATAGATGAGCTTTGTGGCGCATACAAAAAAGTCTATATCAAACCGGCAAATGGAGCACTCGGCACCGGCATTTATCAGCTGACAAGAACAGATGGCGGCCTGACGGTAAAGCATACGAATGACGCCAAAACATTTACTTCGATTGATTATTCCGATGCCGCCTCATTCCTTGCAGAATTTCAAAAACAGCACAACCCGTCCGACTTTCTTATTCAGCAAGGTGTTGATCTCATCGAATTTCAAGGCAAACCAGCGGATTTCCGTGTCCATACCAATAAAAACAGAAAAGGAAAATGGACAGTGACAGCAATCGCAGTAAAAATTTCCGGAAAGAACAGCATTACAACACATCTTTCTAACGGCGGCACTGTAAAGACACTTGCGGAAGTATACGATGATCCCGCTGAAAGAGTTGAGGTCATAAAAAAGCTTTCTGCAGCGGCACTGACGGCAAGCCATGTCCTTCATGATCATATCGAGGGGTTTATCGGGGAGATTGGTTTCGATTTTGGCATTGATCAGAACGGTAAAGTATGGATGTTTGAAGCGAATTCGCGCCCAGGCCGAAGCATTTTTTCTCATCCAAATTTGCATCATGTTGATTCTCTTACAAAACGAAGAAGCTTTGAATACGCGTCATATTTATCTGAGAAGGCAATCACATCTCCTGAAGCATTGTGGCCTTCGTAACCTGTCCGCTTTTTTAATAAAGCGGGCTTATCTTTATCCAAAGCTGGGACAAACTGCATATTAAGGTCTCTTCAATGATGTTCTGAAACAATGATACAATGAACATAAGCCGTTTTTATTTAGGTCAATTGATACCAAATGTAAGGAGCGTGGCCGTAATGATTTCTCATTTCAGCTGGAAACCTTTGTTCCCAAAAGAAAAGCTGCCCGGATGGAAAATTTCATTTTATTATAAAGGGACCCATTATGAAGGCATCTATCATAAGAGCGGTGAGATTGAATGGGGAGACTTGTTTCCCGCCCGCGCTGACGAGCCTGCTCTTACAAACGAGATACATGAACTGATGCTTTTTCATATTTATGACTAGCTTAGCCTAAACGGCTAAGCTTTTTTTATTTCTCAAGATTTACCACACAATTCTCCGCATGAGTTTCCGGCCATTTTAACATAATACGTAGTAACAAGCCGGCAAAGCATTGGGTTACGCCGAGGCGGCAGTGACACCCGAGAAGGGTTCACAGATTGGTGCAACTCCAGTTAACCCAACCATACTAAATAAAAAGGAGATTTTACACATGGCTAACCAAAACTCTTCAAATGACTTACTAGTTCCTGGCGCAGCTCAGGCTATCGATCAAATGAAACTTGAAATCGCTTCTGAATTCGGCGTTAACCTTGGAGCGGACACAACTTCTCGCGCTAACGGTTCTGTCGGAGGAGAAATCACAAAACGTTTAGTATCTTTCGCTCAGCAGCAAATGGGCGGCAGAGTTCAATAACAATTCAATATATGGCTATAGAGGGCGCGGTTTCCGCGCTCTCTTTATTTTGTCACCCTTTTTTCCTGCTCCACATATCCTAGAAAAAAAGGGAGGGAATCGGGGTGTCATTCATCACCATTGTGAATTGGGAGCTGGTTCAATTCGTAAGTGTATCCATGATTCATGAATATGTTTCCCATCGTTCTGTTTATTTCCCGCGCTGTTCAAACTGAGAACATCCTTTTATAATGAAAGGCGAGGAGGTTTTTTGATGAAAATCGCTTTATTAGGAGCCAGCGGCCGCGTCGGACAAGCCTTTTTAACACAAGCTGCAGCAGATGAAAGATTTGATATTTTCGCTCTGATCAGATCTCAACATGCTGATCTTCCCCTTTCAAAAGACAGAACCGTCATGGGGAACGCCCGCCGCTTAGAAGATGTGAAAAAAATAATGGAGAATGCTGAAATCGTGATCAGCTGTCTAGGCACAGATGGTGATGATACCTTGTCAACTGCTATGGCACACATTCTCTCCGCTATGGAGGAACAGCATATCAAACGGCTTATTACGATCGGCACCGCAGGGATCCTAGATTCCCGATATGAACCGGGAAAATACCGGTTTGAAACAAATGAATCGAAACGAAAGCAGACCCGCGCAGCCAAGGAGCATGCAAAAGTATACGAAATGCTTAAAGAATCATCATTAGACTGGACAATCATCTGCCCCACTTACCTCCCGGACGGAACAGCAACCGGCGTATATCGTACGGAGCGTAACGTTTTGCCTGAGGGCGGCACAAGCATTTCGGTCGGCGATACTGCGGACTTTTTATATCGTGAGCTTGTTACAGGTAAGTATGTCGGATACCGTGTCGGACTGGCTTATTGACTACATAAACCAAAAACCCAAAACACGATTGTTTTGGGTTTTTTGAGCGTTATGCAATGGAATGTTTCTGTCCCTTTTGCAGTTCATACATTTGATAATATTGGCCTTCTAATGCCATCAGTTCCTCGTGGTTCCCTCTCTCAACAATTTCTCCTTTATCAAGAACCAAAATCTGGTCAGCATTTCTAATTGTTGAAAGCCGGTGAGCGATGACGAAGGTGGTGCGTCCTTGTTTGACGACATCAAGCGCCTTCTGGATCACGGCCTCTGTCTCTGTATCAATATGCGCCGTTGCCTCATCTAAAATCAAGATCGCGGGATCAAACGCCAAAGCTCTTGCGAAAGAAATTAACTGCCGCTCTCCAGAGGATAGCGTGCTGCCTTTTTCAATCACGGGCTCATTAATGCCTTTAGGAAGCTTCTTAAGAAGAGGCTCAGCACCGACTTGCCGCAGTGCATTTTTTATTTCTTCTTCAGTCATTCTTTCGTCATCCAGACTTACGTTAGATCCGATTGTACCCGAGAATAAGTACGGGTCCTGAAGCACAATGCCCATATGGGATCTGAGTTCCTGTCTTGACATGTTGTAAATGCTTTTTCCATCAATTAAGACATCACCTTTTTGCGCATCATAAAAACGAAACAGAAGATTCAAAATCGAGCTTTTTCCTGATCCGGTATGGCCGACGAGCGCTACGGTTTCGCCTTTTTGCGCAGTAAAGGAAATATGCTTTAATACCTCTTCACCTTCTTGATACGCAAATGACACATCACGAAATTCAACCAGCCCCAGCGCGCGCTCCTTCGCCGGTTCACCCGCTTCTTCCGTATTCTTTTCTTCAAGCAGTTCAAAAACACGCCCGGCGGAGACCCTTGCAAGCTCCAGCTTTGAAAACTGATTGATGATGCCTGTGATCGGCTGAAATAACCGGTTCAAATAATCGACAAACGCGTACAGCACACCGATAGAAACAATCCCGGCCGCATTCAGGCTCGCACCGCCAAAATGCCAGATCAGACAGACGAACGCAAGATTGCGGATGACATTGACCAAATTATGGGACATTAAGGAGTTTAAATTCAGCATCCTGTTTTGGAAATAAAAATGTGATTCATTTAATTCCTCAAATTCTCTCATTGTTTCCTTTTGATGGCGGAAAGCCTGAATAATGGTCATGCCTTGAATTGATTCATTCATTTTTGCGTTAATGTCACTGTTGATCGAGCGGATTTTTTGGTTGTAATACGACGCATATCTCCGGTATATGACAGACCACAGCCAGATAATCGGCACAATTGCCAGACATACAAACGCAAGCTTCACATCAAGCAGAAACAAAGCCGTGAATATCCCGAACATATAGATTCCGCTTGTCACAAATGTTGAAAGCACTGTGACATATAAATCCCTGATAGCCTCCGTATCATTGGTAATCCGCGCAACGACTTTTCCGGCCGGAAGGTTGTCAAAATAGCGAATCGGCATTTTCTGTATGTGAGAAAACACGTCCTGCCTCATCTTTTGAATAATCCGATTGGCGCTCATCTGCAGCAGATAATGCTGTCCGTATTGAAAGAATACCGAAAACACAAGCAAGCCCCCATACAGGCAGATCAGTAACACCATTCCCTTTATTTCCGGCTGATAGAACTGGAAAAGTTCCTGCTTAGTCAGCTTTTCGGCAGCATATGCCCGGCTCTTGTCTCCGTTTGTGATCGTCAGCTTCCCGTCAGAAACCGTTCTATTCCCGTCGAAGCTGACAGCCTGATCAACAAAATAGAACGCCATTCCCACTTGATAAATATGCGCTTCTTTTGCTTTTGAAACAGGCTCATGCATTCGGTCCTCTCTGACATATGAGACGCCGTGAAACTGAACGGCATTTTTATCTTTTTCCGCAGCTTCATACCATGTTCTCTCAATACCGAGGATATGGTCGTCTATCATTTTCTTGCCGATAAACGGCCCGGTCAGTTCTGCACCGACGGCGACAGCTAGCAATAGGACGGCCGTGATCAGCAATTTTCGATAAAGAAGTGCGTATCTCCATAACGTTTTTCCTATTTTCATGCCCCTGCTCCCCCTTCTTCGGCCGTGAACAGCTGCTGTCTTTCATATTGTTCCCGGTACCACCCATTATTGGCCAGCAGTTCTTGATGCGTGCCTCTCTCAGCAATGACGCCGCCGTCCATCACAAGGATCAGGTCAGCGTGCTCTACCGCGGATAATCGGTGCGTCAAAATAAATGTCGTTTTTCCTTTGCGGTTTTCTCTGATGTTCTTGATAATTGCAGCCTCTGTTTTGGCATCTACAGCGGAAAGCGAATCATCCAGGATCAAGATTTCCGGATTCGCCATGAGTGCTCTCGCAATCGAAATTCTTTGTTTCTGCCCGCCTGACAGTGCCACGCCTTTTTCACCGACCATTGTCTCCAGACCGGACGGAAGCATGTGCAAATCTTTTTCAAAATGTGCTTCGGCAATGGCTTGCTGAACCTCTTTATCAGTTGCATCCTGTTTTCCGTATAAAATATTTTCTTTTACAGTCCGTGAAAACAGTAAATGATCCTGAGGCACATATCCGATCCATCCGCGGAGACGGTCAAGAGGGATTTGCTGAATCGGTACACCTGAAAATGTAATGCTCCCTTCACCTGGAGGATACTGGCGCAAAAGCTGCTTAATAATTGTCGTTTTTCCGCTCCCGGTTTTACCTGCAATCCCGACAGTCTGCCCTTTTCGCACCGTAAATGAAATATCCTGAAGATTGTCACTTGTTGAGCTTGGATATGTAAAGCTGACATGACTGAAAACGATATCTCCAGGCTCTTTAAGATCAGCGGGCTGTTTTGGATCTGTCACATCCGTTTCATAAGAAAGAGTTTCATTTACCCGGTCTAATGACGCATTGCCGCGCTGCATCACGTTAATGAGTTCACCGATTGCAAACATCGGCCAAATCATCATGCCGAGATAAACGTTAAAGGACACCAACTCTCCAAGCGTCAGCTCGTTCCGGAATACAAGAAACGCTCCGTAGCCGAGCCCAATCAGATAGCTTGCGCCGACAAGCAGTTTCACCGTCGGCTCAAACAGTGAATCAATAAAAGCCACTTTCATATTTTTCTGATAAACATCAGCGGTCATTTCATTAAACCGGCGAACATCGTTTGTTTCCTGAACATACGCGCGAATCACCCGCACGCCTGAAACAGATTCCAGCACTCTGTCATTCAGCGCCCCGAACGCGTTTTGGGCCTCAGTAAACCGCTCATGAATTTTACTTCCATAAAGACTGATTGCAATCGCCATGACTGGAAGCGGGATAATGGCGGCAAAGGTCAGCTTCCAGCTGATCAAAAACCCCATTGTCAAAAAGATCGTCATCATAAACATCGTAGAATCAACTAACGTCAAGATGCCAAACCCTGTGGTTAAACTGACGGCCTGAAGATCATTTGTCCCTCGTGCCATTAAATCGCCTGTTCGGTTTTTTTCATAAAACGGCGGCGACATAGTCAGCAAATGCCCCATGAGCTTCGTACGAAGAATTTTCTCCATCAGATTCGCTCCGCCAAACAGCTGATGCATCCAAAAATAAGACATGATATACACGACCGCCGTCAGCACAAAAAAGATACCGATATAAAACAGCAGCCCTTCCGCAGTAAATGCCCCTGCTTTCATATCATCTATGGCGTTCCCCAAGAGCTTAGGCGGAAACATTTCAATGACATTGACTGCTAATAAAAGGACAATCGCAATCGTATAGCGCAGCCAGTACGCCTTAAAAAACCAGCCAAGCTTTTTCAAAACTGAAAACATCTATCCCCATCTCCTCATCAGCCGCCTTCTATTTTTTCCTTGCAGCTTTTTTCATCCAATTTGGCACGAACAGCCCTCGCCTCTGTATTGGTCTTCACATCCCATACACCTGTCTTTCCTTAGATTTTGTATATAAAAAAGGCATGAAGCGTCAGCTCCATGCCTTTTTTAACCGATATGTTACGCACAGCGCTTTTCAGCGCGCGGTCCGACCTAAAAAACCGTTCACGAAAACAGAACAAAAGGTTTGCCGCGCCAATATGAAACTGTTTGATAAACACGCAAATTCCTTGGCATAGCAAACCCTCCTTCCATTCTGATTTCATCTTTTTATCATCATATAAACAAAACCTTTTATTGTCAATCATTACTTGAATAGGAAAAGGTTAATTGTGCTCAAATTCGGGTAGTAGTGTTGTAAGACGCTTTGAAAGGGTGAGAAGGATGTTCCATGCTGACCGTATCATTGTTGCGTTTGACGGAAGTGAAAATAGTAAGAAAGCGCTTCAGACAGCCATTGATCTTGCTAAAACCTTAAATGCCGCTATTACCGTCGCCCATTCACATGATATGAAAGACAATCAGACCGTCATCGACCCGCCCAGACCCGCAGCTGAGGCAAGCTATATCAGCGGAGGCATGACAAGTGTTCCTGATCCGCTGATATCGGATGTAACATCACCTGAGCCAATGATCTATGAAGACCGTACGGAAGAAGTCATCGCCGAAGCCAGAATGATGCTGAATGAACAGCAGGCAGATGGAGATATCGATATATTAGAAGGCGATCCGGCTGAATCAATTATCGAGCATGCAAACCGCATTTCTGCCGATATGATCGTAACCGGAAGCAGAGACCAAAACAGGCTGAAAAAGCTAATATTCGGAAGTGTAAGTGAAAAGCTTTCAGCAAAATCGGATATACCCGTCCTGATTGTAAAGTGAGCACGCCCTGTGCTCACTTCTTTTATATTCATAATTGTGAAAAAACATAGATTTTCGTTTTTTTCTGTTATAATGCTTTCGTGCCCAAAAGCACAAAAGCATTAAAGATAAATATGGGGTGTTATTTTGGATTCTCAAAAAAAGCTGACGTTTCCGTTAGCCGTCGGTTTATTTATATTCATGTTATGCATTATTATTTCTTGCTTATTCTTGCTTCATGTAGAACCTCATATCCCGCTGTTTTTAAGTGTTGTCATGCTTTCAGCAGCAGCTTTATGGTTTGGATTTTCCTGGAAGAGTATTGAAAAAGGGATTGTAGATGGGATCAAAAACGGCGTACAGCCGATTATTGTTCTAGCGCTGATCGGCATCTTAATCGGCGCCTGGATGTACAGCGGCGCAATACCGACTGTGACAGTTTATGCCCTATCCTTTATTGAACCAAGCCACCTTCTGTTGACTGCTTTGTTTTCATGTATGATCATCAGCACACTTGTTGGCTCAAGCCTGACAACTGTAAGCACAATCGGAGTAGCGCTGATCGGCGTGGCGAGCGCGGCCGGCGTTCCGCTTGAATGGACAGCAGGCGCAGTCATATGCGGCGCTTGTTTTGGGGATAAAATGTCGCCGATGTCGGACACAACCAACTTTGCAGCCGGAATAGGCGAAATACCGATCTTTGAACACATTCGCCATATGATGGGCACAACCATTCCAGCTTTGCTCATCACTGTCGTTCTGTTTTATTTTCTCGGTTCATCAGTGTCAGCGGACGCTGCTTCAACCGATAATATTCAGCAGGTGATAACCGGAATAAAAGATGCCGCAAACGTGACACCGTGGGCCCTTCTTTCTCCGCTCTTAGTCGTTTTGCTGGCAATGAAACGGGTATCAGTAATCCCCGTTCTGACTGCCGGAATTATTTCCTCGGGAATTTTGACTGCTATTTTTGTACCCGACAGCAGCCTGCAGGCGTTTATGACAGCTTTGCAAAATGGCACAACTTTCGAAACTGACAATGAGGCAGCCGCTAAAATTATCAACAGAGGCGGACTGCAATCCATGATGGGCTCTGTCTCTCTCATTATGATTGCTTTTGCGCTCGGCGGATTGATGGAGAAAATCGGATTGATTTCTGCACTATTGGAAGGCGTCATGAAAGGCATCCGCTCAAAAGGCCGTCTTGTTGCAGCAACTGTCTGCTCAAGCATCGGCGTCAACTTGGCAACCGGCGAACAGTATTTATCGATATTAATACCAGGACAATCATTTAAATCCTTATATGACAAACAAAACATCCAGCGAAAATTTCTGACAAGGTCATTAGAGGACGGCGGAACATTAATTAACCCATTGATTCCTTGGGGCGTCAGCGGCGCATTTATGGCGAGCGCACTTGGTGTTCCAGTCATAGACTACATCCCGTTTACGTTCTTCCTCTATATATCGCCGATGATCTCCATTTTGATTGGATTTGTTAAAAAATAAAAAGAGCTCCGCTGTATAAAGCGGGCTCTTTTCTTCGTTCATTTATGAAATGCTAGCAGCCTGTTGAATGCTTTCTTGAAAAGCAGCCTGAAGCTGTTTGGTCACCGGTCCGGGTTTCCCGCTTCCGACCGATTGTCCATCGAGCGTCACGACCGGAATAATTTCTGCCGTCGTTGACGAAATAAAGATCTCTTCCGCCTGTTTCAACTCTTCTTCACTGACAGGAGTCTCATCCAGTTTGATCCCATTCTTTTCAATCAGTCCTAAAATATTCATCCGTGTAATTCCATTGAGAATGAGCCGGTTAGCCGGATGTGTTCGCACCGTGCCGTTGATAACGGCATAAACGTTAGAGGATGTACCCTCCGTAACAACGCCGTCCCTAAGTAAAATGGCTTCAAATGCTCCCGCTTCATAGGCCTTTTGCTTCGTCATGACATTATACAGTAAATTCAGACTCTTGATATCACATCTTAGCCAGCGAAGATCCTGATCTGTAATGGCCGCCACTCCGTATGCCTGCTCTTGCTCCGGTTTTTTCACCGTAAACGTATAAGCAGTAGTCTGCGGCTCGAGGCCGGCTTCATACTGGTGTTTTCGCGGGGCCACACCTCTTGTTGTCTGAATGTATACCGCTCCCTCACTGACCGCATTTTCCTGTACAAGCTTTTGCAGGTCCCACTCGAGATCTTCTATACTGAATGGCAGTGAAATTCCGATTTCAGCAGCACTTCTGAAAAAACGCTCTACATGCTCACGTAAACCGAACAATACTCCTTTGTACACCCTGATCACTTCATAGATGCCGTCACCAAACTGATAACCGCGATCTTCCAAATCGATTGATGCTTCACTGCGCCCAATCAGCCGGCCATTGACTAAAACCTTCATAAAAGCCCTCCCTTTTCGAGATGTCCTTGATGTCATTCAAGCTGTCATTGTCACTAATTCTACCATATTGGACAAGCTGAAAAACAGAAAGATCAAGAGATCTATAGCGGAAAGGAGTTTATTTTTTCCTTAAAATCTGACATTTCGACAACTTTTCTATGTGCTTTCCAGTTTTATTCCTGTATACTTGACTGGTAATACATAGGTTGTAAACATAAGGCATCTTCATAAGCTGCCTGCTGTACAGCATTATGTAGAGATTTTATGCCAATGGAGAGATTGTTATGCGACAAACGAGAGGAGAAGCTTCTCCTTCTGCAGTTTCGCTTGCTTTTAAATTTGCAAGTTTAGCAGTTTTATGTGTGCTGCTTTTGCTTATGGTGATTTTGGGTTATTCCAACAGTTCAACGAAAGCAAAGGAAGTCACTGTCACAACTAACGGACAGCTTCGAGATGAGAAGGAAAGCCTTAAGCTGAAAAACGACTCCCCCGATCTGCTGATAAAACATCTGCAGACAAAGCAGGACATGGGAGATAAAACGGTTTACTTAACCTTCGATGACGGCCCGTCAGCCTCTACAAACCGCTTGCTCGATGTACTGAAAAGCGCTGATGTAAAAGCGACGTTTTTTATGCTGTCACCGCGGATGAACGAATTCAAACAAGCTGTGAAAAGAGCAGAAAAGGAAGGCCACGCACTCGGTTTACATGGCGTTACCCACAATAACAGATTGTTCTATCAAACACCGACATCTCCGCTAAAAGAAATGCAGGAGGCGCGTGACACGCTGCAGGACATTACAGGATATAAAACCGCTCTTGTCAGAACGCCCTACGGAAGCAAGCCGTCACTAACCCCCTCACAAATCCGCAATCTTGAGAAAGACGGTTTTGTGTACTGGGATTGGACGATTGACAGCATGGACTGGAAATACCGAAATTCAAAGTATGTGACGGCCGTGTTAGAGCAGCTTGAAAATATGGAACACAGCTCTTCAGGCCGCCCGAATGTGATTCTCATGCATGATCTTCCCGCTACCGTAAACGCGCTGCCGGTACTAATCAATAAATTAAAAGAAAAAGGCTATTCCTTCGGAGTGTTAGAGGACACAATGGTTCCTGTTCATGAATAAAAAAGTGAGGCGCATAAGGCGGCTCACTTTTTTATGCCCAAACTTCGGGCAAACTCGCCGATTTTTTGATGGATGACCATGTCAAACAAGCTGTCACAATACGTTGGTTCAAGGTTTATGATGACTTTCTTCATGCCGGGAATCAGACTTGCATCCTCAGGCACAAATCTAGCCGGAGCCACTTCGAGAGACGTGCCGATAACCAATAAAAGATCTGCTTGATCCAGCTTTTCATAAAGGGTGTCAAAGTGCATGACGGCGTCGCCAAAGAGAACAACATCGGTTTTTAATACCGTTCCGCAAATGTCCCCATTGTTTCCGGCCGCCGTGCACTCCGGCACCTCCCGCTCCAGCAAATGGGGAAGATCATATCGGGCGCCGCATGCCGGACAAGCTGCTGTCTGGATAGAACCATGCAGTTCGTATACATGCCTGCTCCCCGCTTTTTTATGAAGACCATCAATGTTTTGCGTGAAAATATCGACCTGCTTCCCTTGCTTCTCCAGCTCAGCTAAAAGCAAGTGTCCTTCATTCGGTTCAAAGCTGCCGCTCATTTTCATCTGGAACAATTCTTTGAATTTGGGCCAAAACAGACGCGGATGACTTAAAAAATAATCAAGGCTCATCGCTTCCATTCTTGAGGCATCTTCCGTCCAAATGCCCCCTGCTGAACGAAAGTCGGGAATCCCTGATTCTGTGCTCATTCCCGCTCCGGTCAGCACAACAATTCGCTGTGCTTCATGTAGAATACTTTTGAATGCTTCCAACTCAACACCGCCTTTTTCTCTTATTTTACCATGAAAAAGACTCCGCCTCTGTCAGACGAAGTCTCTCTTTTAAGCCCGTTCCTTTTCCTCTTTATTTAGATTCACCTGGAATGGGTCGCTTTCGTGCTTTTGCTTGACAACAACCATTTGGCCGGGATATGCAAACTGGACACCTTCTGCACCTAAAATCTCAATAATTTTATAGTTGATATCCTCTCTAATATTAAGGTTTTCAGCCCAAACTGTCGTTTTTGTATAGAAGTTAAAAAATAAATTGTAGTAGCTGTCGGCAAACGTATCGAAGTTGACCATGATTGTTTCATTATCAACGCCCTCATGCTCTAAGAGCATTGTTCTGAGAGAATGAATGGAGCGTTCAAGGTTCTCAATCGGCGTAGCGTAGGACACATGGATGGAAAACGTAATCTGGCGTTTGGTCATTCTTGTCCAGTTCGTGATCGCTTCCATCGACAGCGTAGAGTTCGGCACCGTTACAAGCGCCCCCTGTGCTGTTCTGAATCTCGTGCTCCTAAAGGTAATATCCTCGACTGATCCTGTTACTGTCGACGTCTCCACCCAGTCACCAATTGTAAACGGCTTTTCAGTAATAATAATAATACCGCCGAAGAAGTTGCTGATGGTATCCTTCGCGGCAAGCGCAAAAGCCAGTCCGCCAAGACCTAGGCCCGCTACAAATCCGTTGACATCATAATTGAATTCCTGAGCGATCACACTGACACTGAGCGCAATGATCACAAAACGGAGCAATTTGGATAAAAACGGGGCCAGAATGTCATCCATGTCAAGCTCGAAGCGCTGATTCACCTTATGGAAGATAAACGACGATGTTGCGGTCAAATTACAAAGACCCCAGCACAAGAGCGCCACAATCAGTGAGCGGTATATTTTGCTGATGACCGGCATTTGCTCATCTAAAAACGGTGAATACCGGATCGCTAAAAACAGCCCAAGGGCAACAAAAAACCATCTGGCCGGCTTATCAAACGCCAGAACCACCTGTTTAAAAATTTCTGTTTTCGGCCGGTTTGTCAAATTAAAAAGCAGGTTAAAGAAATATCTTGTGAATAATTTTCTAAGTATAAGAAACACCAGCAAAATCGCCAAGCTGATGCCGATTTGTATGATGTTATCAAGCGTAAAATACTGCTGCAGATAATCCGGCATGACTGTCTCCCCTCTATCCCAATCAATTGTTTATTATACTAAAATATTCGTAAAGATGTTCATTTAAATGTCTTTTGCAGCACAAAACCCCGGCGAAACGCCGGGGTCATTTCTCAATTCATCTATCAGCCAGATTCAATAGGGACAGTCACTTACCTTTTTTCGTTTGTGTCTGATCAAGGAGAGTTGCTTTTTGCATTTCAGCATCCGTTTCGGCTTTAATTCTTTCCTCCACTCTGATTCTCCCTTTTCCCATGATCTCGCCTCCTTTTTTGCTATTATAAAGGATCATATTTTGTTGTGAACATGTCGAAAGACCTAATTTTCTGACGAAATGTGTTCTGATACGCTGAGTGTCTTTTTTTAGTTATACGCATTCCTCAGCCCGGACCATTCCGATATGGCAGAAAAAATTCACCAGTTTGTATCGCGGTGCATATATGGATTTGATACAATAACAGAAATGCCCATACGAGGAGCTGACTTAGCTTGTACATCATTGCCCATCGCGGAGCATCCGGCTACGCTCCGGAAAATACGATTGCCGCATTTGACCTTGCGGTGAAAATGAATGCAGATATGATCGAACTGGATGTCCAGCTTACAAAAGACAGGCAGATTGTTGTGATACACGATGACAGGGTTGACCGAACAACAAACGGATCGGGCTTTGTTAAGGATTTTACCTTGGAGGAATTGCAGAAACTCGATGCAGGAAGCTGGTACGGTCCCGCTTTTCAAGGAGAGCGTATTCCGACCCTGGAAGCGGTGCTCAAGCGCTACCACAAAAAAATCGGCCTTTTAATTGAACTAAAAGGCCATCCGTCTCAAGTCGGAATTGAAGAAGAGGTGGGACAGCTATTAGGGCAATTTTCTTTTTCTATCAATAATATTGTTCAATCCTTTCAGTTCCGCTCCGTCCAAAGGTTCCGCGAGCTTTATCCTTCGATTCCGACAGCGGTCATTACAAGGCCCAACTTTGGCATGCTGTCCAGAAATCAGATGAAGGCCTTCCGCTCTTTTGCAAACTATGTCAATATAAAATACACACGGCTCAACCGTCTGATGATCGGCTCCGTCCATAAAAATGGCTTAAACATATTTGCATGGACTGTCAACAATCAAAAGACAGCGGCAAAATTACAAGCCATGGGCGTGGACGGCATCGTTACAGATTACCCGGATTTCATCATAAAGGATGGCAAACATGAAAATATATAGCGCGGTTTTTATCGGAGGCGCGCTTGGCGCCTGCCTCCGATACGGATTAAACTTATGGATACACAACGGGCAGTTCCCGGCGTCAACCTGGCTGGAAAATGCGGCAGGCAGCCTTCTATTAGGCATTTTGACCGGATTTTTTATGATCGGGGCAAAACGGCCTCTGCTGTCGGCTTTTTTAGGCACCGGCTTTTGCGGAGGCTTCACAACAATGTCCACGTTTACTAAGGAAACAGTGATGCTTTTGCAAGGACAACCCTCATTGGCTCTTTTATATGTGGCAGCCTCATTGATATCAGGGATCATATTTGCACTGATTGGTGTTTTTGCGGGACGGCGCATAGCAGGCATTCAGCAAAGAAAGGGGCTGCAGGAAAGATGACACTAGCGGGTATTTTCATAGGGGGCGGACTTGGCGCAATGCTTCGCTTCTGGCTTGGCAATGTCATAACCGCCAAAACCAAAGGTCTGAGCCTGCCCATTGGCATACTGACAGTCAATATTCTCGGTGCTCTCGGGCTCGGAATATTTACAGGACTTCACGTTGCAAATGCTTCGGTCTCGCTTATCATTGGCACGGGGTTTTTTGGCGCCTTTACGACCTTTTCCACCTTCAGCGTTGAAAGTATTCAACTCCTTATGGCCAAACGTGTAAAAGAAAGCATCTTGTACATCGCCCTGACACTTTGCGGGTCGTTTTTGGCATTTTGGTGCGGCTGGACAATCACAATATAAAAAAACCTTGAGCTTATTTCTCGCTCAAGGTTGCACTGTTCAGCATCACAGGCTCAGTCAGCGGCAGCTTGTGGTGCGCCGTAATCCCGGTTGTGTTGCCGGCTTCTTCTTTTATATCGATTTGCTTGATTAATCGGCCGTCCATCTTCAGCACCTTTATCGTATATGAACCGATGCGAATGGATTCACCAGCCTCAATATCGATGTTTTCTTTTAATATCAGCCCGCCGATCGTATCGACGTCTTCTTGAATCGATGCGCCAAGAAGGCTGTTCACCTGATCGATCCGAACCTTTCCATCCATCACATAATGGCCGTCGCCAAGCTTTTGGATCAGCGGCTGTTCATCTTCATCAAATTCATCTCTGATCTCTCCGACAATTTCCTCAAGAATATCCTCTGTCGTCACAAGTCCCGAGGTTCCTCCGTATTCATCCGACAATATAGCCATATGAATGCGCTCGCGCTGCATTTTAATCAGCAAGTCATGAACCGGGATCGTTTCAATCACTTCGATGACCGGCCTCACATACGGATGGATCGTCATCTTCATTCGTTCTTCTTCTGTCATAAACAGCAAATCAGAAAACAAATGCTTCGTATTGACCAAACCGATCACACTGTCTTTGTCTCCATCTGTGACTGGCCAGCGCGTGTATTTTTCCTTCAGCATGACTTCGAGCATCTCGGCCATCGTCATCTCAGTTGACACAGCAGCCATTTCCTTCCGCGGTATCATAATTTCTTTGGCGATCCGATTATCAAATTCAAAAATCTTATTCACATATTTATATTCAGACGGATTAATCTCTCCGTTTTTTAAACTCTCAGATAACAGCATCCTGAGTTCTTCCTCAGAATGGGAACCATCATGTTCTGACGCAGGCTTCAAACCGAACATCCCGCATAAAAGCCGCGCCGATCCATTGAGGATCCAAATAAACGGAAACAGGAGCAAATAGAATAAACGCAAAGGGCCCGCTATCAGTAAAGTCAGCTGTTCTGCCTTTTGAATCGCGACCGTTTTCGGGGCCAGTTCACCTACAACAACGTGCAGGAACGTGATCAAGCCGTACGCGACTGCAAAAGAGACTGCATGTGAAACCGAGTCCGGCAAGCCGAGCGGTTCAAACAGTGGATGCAGCAGCCGTTCAAAGGCCGGCTCACCCAGTACGCCAAGCCCGATTGAGGTCAATGTAATGCCTAGCTGGGATGCGGATAAATATTCATCCAAATCTGTAATGACACGCCTTGCGAGTATCGCCCGTTTGTTTCCTTCTGTGATAAGCTGATCTATTCTGGATCTCCTTACTCTAACAATTGCAAACTCGCTTGCAACAAAAAACGCGGTTAAAGCAATGAGCACGCCAATTAAAATCAGACTGTCAATATCGTCCATTTAACCCTATCCTCTCAACAAAGGATAAGGAGTCACCTCCTGATATAATCATTTTTCCTTAACATTGAGGTACGCGGTGTATTGTTGCCTAAGCAGAGGGCCCCATCATACCACCTCCAAAAGTCAAAGTTTGATTATAAATTGTATATTTTATTGTAACACAACTCATTCCAAAAATGATTTTTAATTTTTAGACTTTTATCATGAAGAAAGCCTTAACTGCATGCCTGCTTGTCAATTCTGCGCCTGTCTGGATTGGAAGAGGAAGGTTTTTGCGGATATAAAAAGAAAACAGCCTTGAAAACTGTTTTCTTTTCTTTGCCTTCTTAAGCAAAATCTTTATATAAAGCAATGAAAATGTCCCGTGAGTTTTTAATCTGCTCGATCGGCACACTGAAGGATAATCGGAAATGCCCGCTCATTCCAAAACCGCTGCTCGGCACAATTAATAATTTGTATTTTTGGGCGGCATGCACGCAAAATGCAACTTCATCTTCAATCGGCGATTTTGGAAAAACAAAGAAACCTCCCTTTGGCATTTCAAATTCAAAACCGGCTTCTTTTAAAATGTCTACCATTAAATCCCGGCGCTCTTTATAAGCGCTCGCGTCTACTCTTAAATCATCCATTCGTGCCACAGCCCGCTGCATCATGACAGGGGCATTCACAAATCCAAGCGTTCGATTACAATACACAAAAGCGTTGATCAAAAGGTCCGCATTCGGCATTCGGCTGTCCAACCCGATATACCCCAGCCGCTCCCCGGCTATGCCGAGATCTTTACTGAATGAGCTGGCCAATATCACACGATGGTACGATTGAAACGGATTTGCAAGCTCTTCATCATAGATTAATTGACTGTACGGTTCATCAAACAGCACATAAATCGTCTGGCCGCTCTTCTCTTCTATTTCTTTTAATAAAGCGCCTAAATCGTCTATATTTTTCTGGCTGAGAACCGTGCCTGTGGGGTTATGCGGAGTATTGAGGATCAGCCCTTTCGTCTGTGGAGTGATCGATTGCCTTACCGCTTCAATGTCGATCTCAAACCGGCTTGTCAACGGGCAGCTGACGGCCTTTCCCCCGTAGTTCTCAATATACAGCTTATATTCGGCAAAATAAGGTGCGAGAATAATGACCTCTTCCCCAGGGTTTACGATGCTTTTTAACGCAACATTCAAAGCGCCTCCCGCACCCACCGTCAAGACGATACGCTCCGCTGAGAAATCAGCTTCAAAACGTGACCCCAGAAATTGCGCGACTTTTTCTCTCGCTGCAGGAAGCCCTTGATTTTGTATGTATCCGTGGCTGCCTTTTTCAGCTTCCTCTATTAACGCTCTCTTAAAAGCTTCAGGCGGTTCAACAATCGGGTTGCCGAGTGAAAAATCAAATACCTGGTCTTCCCCGAACTCCTTCTTCAGCCTTGCACCTTCATCAAACAGCTTGCGAATCCATGATCCTTTATTTAAATTTTCTTCAACTTCCCGGGATAACCCAGCCAATTTCATCTGTCCCTTCCGCATATAAAAATTTGAAAATTCTATCTTCCTATGTTACTTCAATCAGATGATGAATTCCACAACTTCCAATTCCGGTCTGAAAAAAACAATAAACTTGTGCAAGACACCGTTCATATATTAAACTATTCTCATAACTATAACGTGATGGTTGGGAGGGATATAGATGGGGCTGAGACTTATCGCATCAGTGAACTAGCGGCACTCGCCGGAGTAACGAAACGGACAGTTGATTATTATACGAATCTCGGTCTGCTTACGCCGGCCAGATCCTGTTCAAATTACCGTTACTACGACGAAAATGCACTCAAACGACTTATATTTATTGTAGATTGCAAGAAGCAGCGATTGGCCCTGTCCGATATTAAAGATCGACTGGAGAACCAGTTTCCCTCTTCAGCTAAACTTGATGATGAAATTGGAAATCTGGCATTAGAAATTGATCATATGAATCAAAACATCTCCGGAATCTTGCATCGGTTTGAACGGCTGAAGCCCGAGGATCGTGACAAGCTGAAAAGCAAACTCCCGCCTGAAAAGCTCGCCGTGTTCCAATCATTTATGCTGCTGTTAAGTTAAAACCATTTTATCTAACAGGAGGTGTTACCTTCATTCTCATTGCTAGAGTGAAGGTTCTAATTGGACATAGTGAATTTGATTTTAGTTGCTGTTTTAATCGCCCTGACGGCATTTTTCGTGGCATCTGAGTTTGCCATTATCAGAATCAGAGGCTCACGGATCGATCAGCTGATCGCGGAAGGAAATAAAGCAGCAATAGCCGTAAAAAAAGTGACCACGCATCTTGATGAATATTTATCTGCGTGTCAGCTCGGAATTACATTGACTTCCATCGGATTAGGGGTTTTAGGTGAATCAACGATCGAAAGGCTGCTTCACCCGCTTTTCGTCCAAATGAACGTTCCAGGTTCCCTTTCACATGTCATATCGTTTATTTTTGCGTATGCCATTATCACGTTCTTACACGTTGTTGTCGGAGAACTTGCACCTAAGACAGTCGCTATCCAAAAGGCGGAAGCAGTGTCTATGCTGTTTGCGAAACCGCTGATTTGGTTTTACCGCATCGCGTTCCCATTCATTTGGCTTTTGAACAATTCCGCACGGTTATTGACCAAAGCATTTGGCCTGGAGACCGTTTCAGAAAACGAACTGGCACACTCAGAAGAAGAGCTGCGAATCATTTTGTCTGAAAGCTATAAAAGCGGTGAAATCAACCAATCAGAGTTTAAATATGTGAATAAAATCTTTGAATTTGACGACAGGCTCGCGAAAGAAATTATGATTCCGCGGACCGAAATTGTCAGCCTTCCGCATGATATCAAGATTTCTGAAATGATGGACATCATTCAGATTGAAAAATATACCCGCTACCCTGTGGAAGAGGGCGATAAAGATAACATTATCGGGGTTATTAACATTAAAGAAGTGCTGACCGCCTGCATCAGCGGTGAGGTATCTGTTGATTCCACCATTTCTCAATTCGTCAACCCTATCATTCATGTCATTGAATCTGCGCCGATCCAAGACCTGCTTGTCAAAATGCAAAAAGAGAGGGTCCACATGGCCATTTTGTCTGATGAATACGGCGGTACTGCCGGGCTTGTGACGGTTGAGGACATCATTGAGGAAATTGTCGGCGAAATCCGCGACGAATTTGATATTGATGAAATTAGCGAAATCCGCAAAATCGGCGAAGGCCATTATATTCTTGACGGAAAAGTGTTAATTGACCAAGTAAACGACCTGCTAGGCATTCATTTAGAGAACGAAGAAGTCGATACAATCGGCGGCTGGTTCCTTACTCAAAAATACGATGTTGAAAAAGATGATTCCATCATCGAAGAGGGCTGCGAATTCATCATTAATGAAATTGACGGCCACCACGTCGCATATATTGAAGTGAAAAAGCTTCAAGAAGAAGAACTTCTGGAGACAGCTAACCAGCAGGAAGCATAATAAGAAAAGCACCTTGTATAAGGTGCTTTTCTTATTTTCACAGTTTCAGGGCAATCTCTCAGAACGCCTTATAGCTGATCAAGTTTATTCTCTAGTTCTTTAATCCGCTGATTCAAAGCCTCTGTCATTGCTGCAAGTCTTTCCTTTGAAGGCAGGTGGGCAAAATCAGCCTGGTGAAGAGGCTCACCGATAATCAGCTTCATTTTTCCTTTTTTGAATAATTCTTTTCCGCTTGAAGGGCCCTGATATGCAGCGGGGACAAGCGGCGCTTTCCCCATTTGCGCAATCGTCACCGCACCTCTTTTCAAAGGCACATCCTCAGAGGTTCTTGTTCCGCTTGGGAAGATACCGACGATCTCTCCTTCTTTCAGCAGCTTAATCGGCGTTTTAATACTGCTTGGCCCGGGATTTTCCCGATCTACCGGAAAGGCATGAATTTTCTTCAGAAACGAACCGATCCATTTATTTTGAAAAAGCTCTTTTTTCGCCATGTAGTGTATTTGATAAGGAAGAATCCCGACTCCGAGTGTAATCACATCAACCCAGCCGGAATGTGTACACGCGATGACAAAACCTGAATCGGCCGGAAGGTTTTCTTTGTTATACACCTTCACTCCTCCGCGAAGAGAAAGAATAACTTTTAAAGCATTTGCACAAAACTTATACATATCGCACTTCCTTTGTCGTAATCAATGATTCTTTCTGTCATCTATTATAACAACATTTTTTATTACCTGGTACTAATTTTTAAGATTTCTCCCGTTAAAACGCCAAAAAGCTGAGGATTCGCCCTCAGCTTTTGTTATATTTCCTCTCTGGTCGGCGGGGCCATAAACTCCGGTCCGACAGGGTCTGATATCGTATTTTCCAATATAGTATTGATATCTTTCTGATCTTCACTGTTCAGCGTCCAGCCTGTAATCTCAGATAGGGCCTCAAGCTGCCCAGGCTTTCTTGCTCCCCAAAGAGCGATATCCGCTCCCGGCTGATCTAAGATCCATCTGACAGCCAAGTGAATCACTGATTTTCCATAACGTGTCTTCGCCAGCTTATCCAATTGATTGACAGCAGAAAGATACTCTTTAAAGCGGGGCTTCTGGAATTTTGGATCGTGATTACGCAGATCATCGCCCTCAAATGTATATTCTTCAGTCATTTTGCCTGTTAACAGCCCTCTGCATAAACTGCCGTATAATAATGTTGTCATCTTGTTATCTTTCGCATAAGGAAGGACACTCTCTTCCATCTCTCTTTCAAACAGATTATATGGAGGCTGAATCGTATGGAGAGGTGCGACGGCGCGAAATGTATCCATTTGCTCAATTGAAAAATTGCTGACGCCAATCGCCCGGATTTTTCCCGCATCATATAATTCCTTCATGACTTCAGCCGTTTCTTCAATTGGCACAAGCGGATCGGGCCAATGCACCTGATAAAGATCAATATAGTCTGTTTGAAGCCGCTTCAAAGAATTCTCAACTTCCTCTACAATTCTCGCTCTGTTCGCATGGCGGAACAGCTGGTTGTTCTTCCAGTCCAGAGCCGTTTTCGTTGCGAGAATCACCTGGTCTCTTTTGCCGTACTCTTTGATTGCCTTTCCGACGATTTCCTCGGACTGCCCGAAGCCGTAAGCCGGCGCGGTGTCAATCAGTGTAATCCCCTGATCAAGAGCGGCGCGGATTGTTTCAATCGATGTTTTTTCGTCAGTGCCTCCCCACATCGTTCCGCCAATGGCCCATGTGCCGAGGCCGATTCTGGAGGCTTCTATTCCTGTATCTGCTATACTGGTATATTCCATTGTGCCACTCCTTCACTTTTTCACTATCTTTTCGCCTCTGGAAAAAATGTTAAACATTTCTCCGCACTATCTTTTGGGGCCATTTTTGGGTACTATATAGTAATGGTGTTTGATTAGGTATAAAAAAGCCGTTTGCATGTAATGTGCAACTTTAAACCTTTCTTATGCGTGTATAACATAGAGGGGAGAAAAGGCAGTGACGATCGATGAAATTTACCAAATGTACATGAATGATGTTTACAGGTTCCTGCTCTCCATGACAAAAGACAAGCATCTTGCTGAAGACTTGCTGCAGGAAACCTTTATGCGGGCATACATACACATTCACTCCTATGATCACAGCAAAGTAAAGCCCTGGCTTTTTCAAGTGGCGCGAAACGCCTTCATTGATTACGTCAGAAAACATAAGAAAGAGGTAACCATTTCTGATGACTTAATCGGAAGCCTCTTTCAAAATGCTGTTCAAAGTCCTGCCCATCAGGTAGAGATAAAGGAAGTGCTGACTGGTTATATGTCCGAGCTCCCCGATAATTATCGGGAGGCCTTAACGCTATATTATTTAAAAGAGTTAAACTACAAAGAAGCATCCCATATTATGAATATTTCAGAGGCGAATTTTAAAAGTGTTTTATTTCGTGCCAGACAGCGGCTGAAAGCACTTTATAATAGAGGTGTTAATGATGAATGAAGAATTTAAAAAGCGTTTTGATCAATATAAAAATGGGGAAATGAGCGACCAGGAAATGACTGCATTTGAGGAAGAACTTGAGAAGCTCGAAGTATATCAGGAACTGATTGACAGCGAACTAGAGGACGATAACGATTGGGATCTCAGCATCAGTCCTGAAAAACAAAAAGCGATTTTAGCCTACGGCAAACGCAAGTCTTATTTGCGAATTTCTGTGCTTGCCGTCATTTCGACATTGATGATTTTGCCGCTTTGTACGCTGGGAAGCTACCTCTATTACGGTATGGGTGGGAAACACAGCACCGGCAATGAGTTTATGGAAACTGCCGCAGTCACTGTAGCCCTGACCATGCCGAATGTTCTTGTTGATACTTCCGGACTGAAAAGCCAAGTGAAGCTATTTGGAATGAATACGGAATTCCCGCTGCAAAAGCAGATTGGCACGAAGACGGCTGCCGTAGGGAATGAACGGGTTGAAATGTTTTATAACAAAGTAAAAGCGCCGGCAGTAAACTACTATGACTTAGAAGTGAATAAAACCGGCCATTACTTTACACATCCTTCAAACAAGTCTGAACAAACGACCGCAAAAGCAGAAAAAACGTTAAGCACATTGCCTGAAGGAACGGTTTCAGAGGTCTACCTTTCATATGACCGTGCATATCCGACAAAAGACGTGTATAACAAATTCAAAGGCTATGATGTGAGCTTTTTGTGGAACGCAATCGAAACAGAGAAAAACACAAATAAGACAGCTTCCACAGAACCTCTTGGCTATCCTGGAAAGGATTCAAAGTTCTTGGCCGCCCTTAATACAAAAGGCAAGTCGAATGGCGATCAGTTTATCAACGCCCTGAAATTCATGTCCAAACACGAAAAATGGGCTCAGGTCATTTCAAAACGGAAAGACCTGAATGTAGATAACCGATTAGATTATGTAGAGAAAAACGGTGTCAATGTATACGGTTCGGTCGTTACAGGGCCAACCAAGGAAATCCAGCGCATGCTGAAAAATAAATCTGTAAAATCAGCGAATGTCGGCGAGGTGGAATTATGGAACTGGTAAGAATTTTTAAAGAACACAATGTATTCGGCTGGATCTCTGTCGGGACAGCGGTTCTGTCCCTGCTGTTGCTGAATTTGGCCATTATCAGCAACGTCACGTTTTATTCCTATCAAATGCTTCCGTTCGCCATGGCTGCCGTTCCGTTCGGCGTTGTTGAACTCTTCATCAAGAGAGGGCGCACAGGTCCAGGCCTGCTCGGCGTTATCCTTAATCTCTTTGTGATTATTTGTGTGTATACCATTGTATCTGTAGATACGAATTTACAGTTTGGCTTTTAAAAAAGACGCCTTTTCAGGCGTCTTTTTTTTCGTTATACCGGTTTTCGGAACAAATAACTTTCTATAGTAAAACCCATTTTATCTGTATAAAATCGATGTGCGTCTTTACGCTGAAGGCCAGATGAAAGACTGACAAAACCGAGTCCGGCTTTTCTTGCCCAGTCTGAGGCATAATCCAAAAGCATTTTGCCGTATCCCTTTGATCGGCAAGGTGCCGTTGTAACAAGATCCGCAATCCACAAGTGCTCTCCTTTATGAATGGAAACTCTCGGCTGAGCCCCGCACAGCGCTCTGATTGCTGTATTTTCATATAAGGCAAACAGCATATACGATTCTTTCTGCACACAGGCTTCAAGCCTTTGTAAATACGTCTCTATATCCAGTTCTGTTCTCAATTCACTCATAATCGGATACGACTCAGCCCATTCTTCTTTCGAGGTTAATTGTTTCATATGGATCATCTTCCCAATCCCCTTTCCTTTCGTTACAATGATCATAGCTAATAAATGGCATTTGCCAAATAGCCAATATCAGAAAAAATGACCATGCCAGCTACAAAGGAGACATGAGATGGATATTACGCCGTTTCTTGATAAAAAGAGCAAAACACCGCTGTATGAACAGCTTTATACCTTTTTTAAACAAGAAATTTCACATGCGCGAATCACAAAGGGAACAAGACTTCCGTCAAAACGCAGGCTCTCCAGCTTGCTCGATGTCAGCACGGCAACTATAGAACGGGCTTATGAGCAATTAACTGCTGAGGGCTATGTCAAAAGCAAGCCGAAAATCGGCTGGTTCGCGGCGGAAGTAGAACCAGGATTCCCGACAGCTCCTGAGCCTTTTCAGCAGTCTGTACAGCCGGGATTATATGAAAAGAACGCACCTGCTATTGACTTCCATCAGGGCAGCGTTGATCCGACCCTCTTTCCCTTTAACGCATGGAGAAAAAGCATAGTAAAAAGTCTTGATCGCTATTCCGGATCGTTTCACACCTCTGGCGACCCTCAAGGAGAATACGAACTCAGGCACATGATTGCCCGATTCGTCAGGCTGTCTCGGGGAGTAAATTGCGAACCCGGCCAGATTATCATCGGCGCAGGAACCACCGTGCTTCTGCAAATTCTTTGCCTTTCGCTAAAGCCAGGTACAAAAATCGGTTTTGAAGAACCAGGCTTTCACCGTTCAAGAAGGATGTTTGAAGCAAATCACATGGATGTCACTCCGATTTGTTCTGATGCAGAAGGCGCCCTGCCGGATGAGCTCTACCGTCAGAATCCTTATCTCATGTATACGACTCCTTCGCATCAGTTTCCGATTGGGACCATTATGACGATTACCCGCAGACAGGAGCTGCTGGCATGGGCGGCAGAAACAAATTCATTCATTATAGAAGATGATTACGATGGAGAATTTCGCTACAGCGGCCATCCCATTCCGTCTTTACAGGGTCTTGATCCGAATGGCAGAGTCATATATCTGGGCACTTTTTCAAAGTCACTTCTGCCTTCCTTGCGGCTCAGCTTCATGATTGTGCCCCCTGAACTCATGGAACCGATCCAAAACAATGCTCAGTTAATGAAGCAGACCGTTTCTGCCCACTCGCAATTGGCACTGGCAGACTTCATCGAAACCGGAGAGTGGCAGAAACACATAAATAGAATGAGAAGCTTATACCGAAAAAAACACGCTATCCTGTTAGAAGCCATTCGCTCTGAACTGGGAAACACCGTTGAGATTCTCGGTAAGAACTCGGGGCTTCACATTCTGCTGCGCCTTTTGTTTCCAGCAAGTGAGGAAGAAGCAATACAAGCAGCCGCAGACCACGGTGTAACCATCTATCCCGTGTCTCCCTCATATAAAGAACAGACGCCTTTTGCTTCTGTCTTAATCGGTTATGGCGGTTTGTCAGAAGAGGACATCAGGCTCGGCATCCAAAAACTGAAAACGGCATGGGCACCGTTGATATCATCTTATTAAATAAAAAACAGGCCCCGGAAACGGAGCCTGTTTTTTTAAAATGATAAAATTCCGATTAAATTTAAGAACACGATAATAATGGCAAGCGGCACGATAAAACGAAGCAAATAAAACCATGTGTAAAAGAATGCTTTACCTGCATTTGATCCATTTCGCATTTCAGCCAAGAGTTCGCTTTTCGAAATTTTCAGCGGGATAAATAGAGAAATTAACAGAGCGCCTGAAGGCATCAAAACATTGCTGACGGTAAAGTCGGCAATATCAAAAAACGTTTTGCCAAATAGGTGAACATCACTCAAAACGCCATAAGACAAGCAGCATGGGATTCCGACCAAAAAGATCAAAAGCCCGCTCGTCCATGACAGTTTTTTTCTCTTTTTTTCGTCCCCTTTTCCGATTGTGGCAACGATAATTTCAACCATCGAAAATGCTGAGGTTAAGGCTGCAAATAAAAACGCAACGAGAAAACCGATAAAAAACAACGTGCCGAACGGAAGCTGTTCAAAAACGGCCGGAAGCACTGTAAACAGCAGTGTCGGTCCTTCATTTGGCTGAAAACCGAATGAAAAAACCGCCGGAAAAATAGCCAAACCTGCCAAGAGTGTCACAATGATATTCATCAAGACAATGGAGGCTGCCGAACGAGGGATATTTTGTGTTTTCGGCAAATAGGAGCTGTAGGTCACCATCACCGAAACCCCCAGTGTTAACGTAAAGAAGGCCTGTCCCAGCGCGAATAATATGGATTCCGGAGTCAGATCGCCGAAATGAGGCACAAGCAGAAACTTTACGCCCTCCATTGCACCATTAAGCGTAAGAGACCGAAGAACGAGCAGAATAAACAATAAAAACAAAATCGGCATCATCACCGCGCTTACCCGTTCAATCCCTTTTTGAACCCCTCTTGCGACAACGATGACAGTAAGTACCATAAAGACAAGCTGAGCCGCGAGCGTCTGCACCGGATTTTGGATAATAGAAGCAAAAAGAGCGCCATACTGTGCTTGAGAAAGCCCGGACAGTGAGCCTGACGCCGTTTTTACGATATACAGCAAAATCCATCCCCCGATTACACTGTAAAACGACAGCACTAAGAAACACGCGGCTACGCCGATCCACCCCGTAAGAAACCAAGCTGATCGCGGCGCTTCTTTTTTATATGCATCAATGGCATTCGTCTGGTTCCGTCTTCCAAAAATAAATTCCCCCACCAAAAGCGGATAGCCTAAGAGGATGGTAAATAACACGAAGATAAGAAAAAAGGCTCCTCCCCCATTGGTCCCCGCTACGTAAGGGAACTTCCAAATCGCGCCCAAGCCGATAGCCGAGCCGGCCGCTGCCATGACGAAACCGATTTTCGAAGTCCATTGGACTGGTTTTTGCTCAGACAATAAACGTCACTTCCTTTCCAGCCTATATTATCTCTTATTTTTGTCTTCATTTCTATAGATTCATTTGCCAGGAACAGAAAAGAGAGCGGCCTGTATGGCCGCTCTCTTTATCAAAAGGTTATTCATTGATTTAATTTTGAATGCTTTCTTGAATACAGGAAATAAATTACCAAACCGATTAACAGCCACACTAGGAAGCGGACAATCGTCACCCATCCCAGATTTAAAATCAAGAACAGGCAGAACAGAATCGCCAGGCCTGGGATCACGGGAACTCCCGGGCATTTAAAAGCTCTCGGAAGATCAGGCTGTTTCTTTCTCAAAACGATAACTGCCACAGAAATCAGGACAAATGCCGACAGCGTCCCGATGTTTACCAGCTTTGCAAGTTCATCCAGCGGAACAAGTGAGCCGAGAAGCGCCGACATCGTTCCGAAAAACCAAGTGGCTACATAAGGTGTTTTGTGCTTTGGATGCACTTTAGAAAGTGAGCCCGGCACAAGTCCGTCACGCGACATGGCAAACATGACGCGTGTCTGCCCGTAAAGCATCACGAGCATAACTGTTGTCATTCCCAGCACGGCGCCAATATCAATGATGCCAGCCACCCAGTTTTGCCCTGCGCTTTGAAGAACTAGAGAAACCGGATGATCCACACCCGCAAATTGAGCAAACGGGATAACCCCAGTCATGATTGCTGATACGGTGACATATAAAATCGTGCAGACCAATAAAGAGAAAATAATGCCTTTTGGCAGATCTTTCGCGGGATTTTTCGTCTCTTCCGCAGCAGAGGAAACAGCGTCAAATCCGATAAAAGCAAAGAATACGAGCGCCGCTGCACTGAACACGCCGCCAAAGCCCATCGGCATAAACGGCTGCCAGTTGTGCGGCTTCACGTAAACGGCTGCCACCGCGATAAACAGCAGAACAACCAGTACCTTCAAGATAACCATGATATTGTTGACTCTTTTTGATTCTTTGATGCCTAAATAAAGCAAATATGTGATTGCCATTACAATGACGAATGCAGGAAGATTAAACAGGGTAAAAGTGCCTTTCACTGCGCCCGGTGCCGCTGTTAAAGCAACCGGAAGATGAATGCCGAGCCCTGATAAAAACGATTGGAAATAACCAGACCAGCCGACCGACACTGCACTTACCGCCAGCATGTATTCTAAAATTAAATCCCACCCGATAATAAAGGCCATAAGCTCTCCCAATGTCGCATAAGTGAATGTATACACCGAACCTGAAACAGGCACACTTGACGCAAATTCCGCGTAAGACAGGGCGGCGAATAAACAAGCCAGCGCCGCCACAACAAATGAAATGGTCAGTCCGGGACCTGCCGTGACTGCACCTGTTCCCGTCAGAACAAAAATTCCTGTACCAATAATGGCGCCGATTCCAAGCAACGTTAAATCAAATGCCCCTAATTCTCTTTTTAAAGACTTTTCACCGCTCGTCGCAGCGATTAAATCCTGAATGCTTTTCTTTCTAAATACGCTCCCTTTCATTCCCCTTCAACTCCCGATCATCTATTTTTATATATTTTATTTGAATTTTCTGAATTCATGAGCAACAATGGTCATTTTTCTGTTTTTCTACTATATTTGTACTGGTCGCAAATCATTCCTTTCTCCTACTCAATATTATATATAAAATTGCAAAAATGAAAACAAAATTGTTAGAAAAATCGACAAATTTTTTATTTTGAATTTTTTTACCACACAAAAAAACCAGCTCTAGAGCTGGTTTTTCGTTGATTACGTTGAAATAAAACGGCCGCCATTCACATGAATGGTCTGCCCTGTCATATAGGAAGATTCGTCAGACGCAAGCAGAACATAGGCGCCTGCATGCTCAACCGGCTGTCCCGGTCTTCCCATTGGGGTATCCAAGCCGTGCTGTTTCACTTTTTCCTCAGGGAATGTCGCCGGAATAAGCGGTGTCCAAATCGGACCGGGCGCCACCGCATTCACTCTGATGCCTTTATCTGCAAGCGACTTCGCCATGGAACGCGTAAAGGAGACAATCGCACCCTTTGTGCTGGAATAATCAATTAACGCCGTATCCCCTTCATAAGCGGTAATCGATGTCGTATTAATAATGGCACTCCCCTCTTGCAGGTGAGGCAAAGCTTTCTTCGTCATATGAAACATGGAAAAAATATTTGTGCGAAAGGTTTTTTCCAGCTGTTCTGTTGAAATATTAAGAATGCTGTCCTGGGGATGCTGTTCAGCGGCGTTGTTCACTAAGATATCGAGTTTACCAAAATGGTCCACTGTTTGCTGCACAGCTTGTTCACAATGGTTCTCGTCCCCGACATCTCCCGGGATAAGCAGGCAGCGGACATTCTCCTTTTCGATCCGTTTACGTGTTTCCTCTGCGTCCGAATGCTCGTCTAAGTATAGAATGGAGATATCAGCCCCCTCTTTAGCAAAGGCAATAGCTGCTGCTCTCCCTATTCCGCTGTCGCCTCCAGTAATGATCGCGACTTTTCCTTTCAGTTTTCCGCTTCCTCGATAATCCTCGTCCTCTGACAGCGGCAGCGGATTCATTTTTGACTCAATGCCCGGCTGTCTGTCCTGATGCTGCGGTTCTTGTCCTTCTGTTTGTCTGTCCATTGGGTTCACATTCATCACTCCTAGACATGTGGTTGATACTGAACGTTACCACACGACAGAAATGAATAAACGCCAAAATATGTTATGAAAGAACTTCCTCGGGAATGGCACCGGTATATTTCGCTGACGGGCGGAAAATCATGTTGTTTTCTGCCTGTTCCAGCACATGGGCGCACCACCCTACCATTCGGCTTGCTGAAAAGGTCGGAGTAAACAATTCATCGTCAAAATCGATGGCCTTCATCACTGCAGCCGCGTAAAATTCAACATTTGTGTACAGCTTTCGTCCCGGTTTGTAGATTTCAAGCAAACGAATCGCTTCTGCTTCTACATGCAGCGCAAGATCAAGATCACGGTCATTGCCGGCCACCTGTTCTGCTTTCTGTCTCAAAGCTTCTGCCCGCGGGTCTTTTGTTTTGTACACCCTGTGGCCGAATCCCATCAAGCGCTCTCCTTTTTCGAGTTTTTCTTTCAGATATGCTTCAGCATGTTCTTTTTCTCCAATGTCTTCAAGCATTTTTGTCACCGCAGAAGGAGCGCCTCCGTGCAGCGGACCTTTCATCGTGCCGAGAGCAGCCGTGACGGCTGACACTAAATCACTCTCTGTAGATAACGTGACTCGTGCTGAAAAAGTGGATGCGTTCATGCCGTGCTCCATGGCCAGAATCATATAGGTTTCAAGCGCTTTCTTTTTTGCCTCTGAAGGCTGTTCACCTGTGAGCATATAATAGTAGTTTTCGACATGTCCGTACTGGGAAGAAGGTGCAATTGCTTGTTCACCGCGCGTCCATCTTTTTCTGTATGCAATGATGGAAGGCGTGATTGCAATCAGCCGGATTGCTTCTTCTGTTTTCGGATGGAATGTGTACGTATTTTCCCCCAATGCTGAAACAACCGTTCTCAGCACCGACATATCGTCCATGTTGTTTGGCAGTGATTGAATCAAACGCTCAATGTGTTCCGGAAGGTTCCGTTCCGCAGCCAGCTTATCTTTAAATACCTGCAATTCTTCAGTTGAAGGCAGTTTTCCAAATAAAATCAAATAAGCCGCTTCTTCAAAGCTGTGATTCAGTGCGATGTCTTTTGCATGATGTCCTCTGTAAATCAGACGCCCTTTTTCACCATCAATATGGCTGATGGATGTTTCCACACATGTAATTCCCTTTAATCCGTAATGTACCATTTGTATTCCCCCTATCCTTTTCTGTTATTATAGTAAATATAATATTTAAAAAATAATGAATATTTTAAAGGGAATTAATTAAAAATATTAATCAGAGGGAGAATAGAAATGGATTTCAAATGGCTTCACACCTTTGTGACCGCTGCAAAATATGAAAACTTCCGAAAAACGGCGGAAACGCTTTTCTTATCTCAGCCCACTGTGACCGTACATATCAAGCAATTAGAAAAAGAAATCAGCTGCAAGCTGTTCGAACGTAAAGGCAGGCAAATCCAGCTGACTGATGAAGGCAGGGCGTATTTGCCGTATGCGCTCAGGCTTCTTGATGATTATGAAAACAGCATGGCAGAGCTTCACAGAGTGAGACAAGGCTACTCTCAAACCTTACAGCTCGCGGTTTCTCCGCTTATTGCAGATACAGTGCTTCCTTCTGTCATGAAGCGGTACACAGCAATGAATACGGAAACAGAAATGGCGGTTACGATTTTCGAATCAGCGGAAATCGCGTCACTGATTAAAGCCGGGGAAGCAGATATCGGACTAAGCTGTTTAAAGGTACAGTCTTCTTCTTTAAGCTGCCACTGCTTATACAAAGACCCTGTCGTCCTTGTTGCCCCGCCCGATAAGCGTTTCATAGAAGACAACGAAATTGATGCCAAAGAGGTGCTCGAACAATACCTGCTTTTGACCCACAATCATCCTGATTACTGGGACGACTTGCTCCGTCAAGTCAGAATGACATTTCCATTTGTGAGAACAATGAAGGTCACTCAAACACATATAACGAAACGGTTTATCAAGGAAGGACTCGGAGTTTCATTTCTGCCTTTATCTACAGTAAAGCGTGAGTTAGCAGAGAAACAGATGATCAGAATTCCTTATCAGTCTGTACAGCTGCCCTATGCCGGCGCTTACGCGATTGCCCTTTATGAAAATAAGAAAGAAAAAAAATTCTTGGATTTTTTATCACATTTTCATTTTTAGGAGCAACCAAAACGCCTGTGCTCCGTCTAATGAAAAAAACCCGTTCCAATGAACGGGTTTTCTCTAAAAATTAGAATCTTTTCGCACCGAGGTAACGAGGCTTCCAGTAGCTGTTGTTCAGGCTGCTGATTTGTACGCCGTCAGATCCTGCATGAATGAAACTGTTGTTTCCAATGTAAATCCCCATGTGAGAAGGGCCGGATTTATATGTTGTGAAGAAGACGAAATCACCAACAGACGGGCTGGCAATGCTCTTCATAGAACTCCAGTATCCTGCAGTGCTTGTTCTGCCCACACTTGTTTGTTTATTCAGTACGTACCAAATGAATCCGCTGCAGTCAAAGCCGGAAGTTGTCGTTCCGCCCCATTTATATGGCGTTCCGACTAACGCTTTTGCATCAGAAACCAGTTTGCTCACATTAAGTGATGTAGATGACGTTTTGCTGCTTGAAGATGATGAAGATGAAGCAGGTTTTGAGCTGCTTGTGCTTGTTCCTTTCACCTTCAATACTTGGTTGACATAGATTACATCTGATTTTAAGCCGTTTAAGCTTTTTAATTTGCTAACCGTAGTGCCGTATTTGCTCGCAATTTTAGAAAGGCTGTCTCCGCTCTTCACTTTATAAGTAGACGTTGAAGACGATGACACTTTTGATGAGCTGGAGCTGCTTGAACTAGTTGAACCTTTCAGTTTCAGGACTTGTCCAACACGAAGCAAATCTGATTTTAAGCCATTCAGCTTCTTCAGTTCATTGATTGTCATGCCGTATTTTTTTGAAATTTTCCAAAGGCTGTCCCCGCTCTTTACTTTGTATGTAGAGGAAGAGGAAGAAGAACTGCTGCTTTTTGAACTTGTAGATTTGCCGTTAATCGATAAAGTTTGTCCCACATAAATAATGTCTGAACGAAGGTGGTTCTCTGATTTAATTTTACTGATCGTTGTGTCGTATTTTCTTGAAAGATCCCATAACGTGTCGCCTTTTTTCACCTTAATGCTTTGTGCAGATGCCGCTCCTGCAAATAACGTCGATCCTAAAACAACTGCTGTCGTAGCTGTAATGATTTGCTTTTTCATATTTTCCTCCCCAAATGTTAACTCTCTATATATGTATCTCTTTTTTTAAATTAATCTTATTGATTTCTATTATAAGGATAGATTCCCATCAGAAATAGTCTTGACTTCATGTGACAAATTTCTTAATTATTCGTTCTAAAAAAAAAGTTTTTAAGGGTATTAAATATTTCATTTTCGTTGCAAAGGTGACAAAAAACGAGTGCTTTTGTCATGTTTTATGGGATGTTTTTCAACATAAAGGAAATAAATGAAAAACTTTCGGGGTCGGCTCACATATCGGAAAAATGAGTGATAAAGAATATTCGAGGAGAGCTGCGGTTATCCGCAGTTTTTTTATTTAAACAAACATATCATGCAAAGACAGAGAGGTAAAGATTTTTCTGAAAAATGAATGCTTTACATCAAATAAGGAAAGATAACGAAAAGCGTTTTTTCATTTCCTTACAAGGCTTTACTTATTGTTTACATGATCAACAGCCGCATTTAACAAAATTTCCCTAATATGATAAACGGAATACATTAAAGGAGGCATGAAAAAAATGAGTTTGTTTCAAAATATGAAATCAAAACTTCTGCCAATCGCCGCTGTTTCTGTCCTTACAGCTGGAATCTTTGCCGGAGCTGAGCTGCAGCAAACAGAAAAGGCCAGCGCCAAAAAACAAGACAAAGCTGAGATCAGAAATGTCATTGTGATGATAGGCGACGGCATGGGGACGCCTTACATAAGAGCCTACCGTTCCATGAAAAATAACGGTGACACACCGAATAACCCGAAGTTAACAGAATTTGACCGGAACCTGACAGGCATGATGATGACGCATCCGGATGACCCTGACTATAATATTACAGATTCAGCAGCAGCCGGAACAGCATTAGCAACAGGCGTTAAGACATATAACAATGCAATTGGCGTCGATAAAAACGGGGAAAAAGTGAAATCTGTACTTGAAGAGGCCAAACAGCAAGGCAAGTCAACAGGGCTTGTCGCCACGTCTGAAATTAACCACGCCACTCCAGCCGCATATGGCGCCCACAATGAATCACGGAAAAACATGGACCAAATCGCCAACAGCTATATGGATGACAAAATAAAAGGCAAACATAAAATAGACGTGCTGCTCGGCGGCGGAAAATCTTATTTTAACCGCAAGGACAGAAACTTGACAAAGGAATTCAAACAAGCCGGCTACAGCTATGTGACAACGAAACAAGCATTGAAAAAAAATAAAGATCAACAGGTGCTCGGGCTTTTCGCAGATGGAGGGCTTGCTAAAGCGCTCGACCGTGACAGCAAAACACCGTCTCTCAAAGAAATGACTGTTTCAGCGATTGATCGCTTGAACCAAAATAAAAAAGGATTTTTCTTGATGGTCGAAGGGAGCCAGATTGACTGGGCGGCCCATGACAATGATACAGTAGGAGCCATGAGCGAGGTTAAAGATTTTGAACAGGCCTATAAAGCCGCGATTGAATTTGCGAAAAAAGACAAACATACACTTGTGATTGCAACTGCTGACCATACAACCGGCGGCTTTACCATTGGCGCAAACGGGGAAAAGAATTGGCACGCAGAACCGATTCTCTCCGCTAAGAAAACACCTGAATTCATGGCCAAAAAAATCAGTGAAGGCAAGCCGGTTAAAGATGTGCTCGCCCGCTATGGCAATCTGAAAGTCACATCTGAAGAAATCAAAAGCGTTGAAGCAGCTGCACAGGCTGACAAAAGCAAAGGGGCCTACAAAGCCATCATCAAGATTTTTAATACTCGCTCCAACAGCGGATGGACGAGTACCGATCATACCGGCGAAGAAGTACCGGTATACGCGTACGGCCCCGGAAAAGAAAAATTCCGCGGATTGATTAACAATACGGACCAGGCAAACATCATATTTAAGATTTTAAAAACTGGAAAATAAAAAGGATGCAGAACGCTGCATCCTCTTTTTTATAAATATCTGCGGTGAACACCTTTTCCGTCGTACGAAAACATGACTTCCTTATCCTCAAGCACAGACTCAATGTGCACGCTTCTTCCCCAAAGCTGGAATAAATAAGGGAGCACTTTCTCCAAATATTTCAAATCTAACTCTATTCCTTCATACCAATGCTTAATATAGAGCTCGTTATTTTTCATATAATCGCCGTCGTTTACTGTCAAATATGGAAAACCGCCATTTACCCGCATGCTTACGAGCTGGTCGCGTACCGACTTCCACTGTTTATCGATGATTTTATAATCTCGGCCCTGTTTTTGAAACAAATAAAGATCCTCGCGCATAACTAATTCTTTGGTTAAATAATTGCGGATGAAAGAGATATCGGATTCAATCTCCCTGACCTCAAACATTTTCTCCCGGCCGGAGTCAGGCTGCACGCCCATTTTCTTCATTTCCTCCGTCGGGTTGTTGTACCTCTCCTCAATGTCTTCAAATATTTTTAGCCCTAAATAATAAGGATTAATGCCTGTTTTGGACGGCTGAACGACACCTGCATTCAGCTTGGCGAACTCGATCGCTTCATCAGAGGTTAAATCAAGCTCACGTATAATTCGCTGGTGCCAATAGGAAGCCCAGCCCTCATTCATAATCTTGGTTTCCAGCTGAGGCCAGAAATAAAGCATTTCCTCTCTCATCATCGTTAATATATCACGCTGCCATGGCTCCAGCTCTCGGGAATGCTCCTCGATAAAAAGCAGGATATCTTTTTCAGGCCGAGGCGGGAACGGTTTTTTCGATTTTTTCACTTGTTTTTTCGGTTTCTTTTCATCCAAAGACCATAGATCATCGTAAGGCGTGGCTGCCTCTTCAATCTCCTCTTCCTCATCATCCACACTCCATTGGAGCTTTGGTCGGACCAACGACGGATCGATATGCTCCTGAATCGAAAGGATCGCATCTAAAAAAGATTCCACTTCTTTAATCCCGTGAACCTGCTCATAGTGTTTTATCCGTTCAGCCGTTGCCGCCATGCTTTCCACCATATCGCGCTTCGTGTTTTGGAAACGGCAGTTGTTTTTGAAGAAATCGCAATGGGCAAGAACGTGTGCGACAATCAATTTATTTTGGATCAGTGAGTTGCTGTCCAGCAAAAAAGCGTAGCATGGATCTGAGTTAATGACCAGCTCATAGATCTTACTTAACCCTAGATCATAGTGCAGCTTCATCTTATGAAACTGCTTGCCGAAGCTCCAGTGGCTGAATCTTGTCGGCATCCCGTACGCGCCAAATGTATAAATAATTTCAGCCGGGCAGATTTCATATCTCATCGGGTAGAAATCAAGGCCGAATCCTTTTGCAATTTCGGTAATTTCCTCAATTGCCCGCTGTAATCCCTTCTTCTCCTCCGCGTTCAACCGAATCCCCCCTACTTGGACTTATCTATAATGTATGAGCCCGCCATACAAAAGATGATAGTCTCACTCGGGCAAGAAAAAATTCCCCCGGCACATTCATCTGTTTGCTTATTGGATCAGTGGGTAAACACACACCATACTACGAAAAAGGAGCGATACCAATTGAATGTAGCAGACGTGCTTTCTTCTTATCTCAGTAAGCTGCCAAACGTAATCATTGCTTTACTCGTCTTATTAATCGGCTGGGCTATTGCTAAAATCATTGAAAAAGCGGTATACAAAGGACTCAGCAAAACAAAAATCGACGACAAGCTCTTTGCTGGGAAAAAGCCTTCACGCTATTCCTCGGAAAAAGTCATAAGCAAGGTCGTTTATTTTATCGCATTGATCATCGTCTTTATTTTATTCTTTAACATTTTGCACCTGACAACAGTGGCATCGCCGTTTGTCAGTATGCTTTCGGCGATTGCAGCTGCGATCCCAAGCGTGCTGAAAGCCGGACTCATTCTGCTGTTAGGATGGGCTGCAGCCTCTGTTTTGAGCTTCCTTGTCAAAAAAATCGGGATGAAGCTGAACACGAGTGACAAACTGCGCAAGTGGAATTTGGTGTCTGAAGGAAAAGATATTCACCAGGCTGTCAATACCGCTTCACAAATTGTCTTTTATCTCGTGCTGCTTGTTTTTCTGCCAGGGGTCTTATCTTCTTTGAAAATCAGCGGCATTTCAGGTCCTTTTACAAATATGATGGAAAGCGTGCTCGCTTTTCTGCCGAAATTATTTGCAGCGGCGCTTATCGTATTAATCGGCTGGCTTGTTGCCCGCCTTGTCCGTGATATCATTACGAATTTCCTTGCAAGCATCGGCACGGAAAGATTCGCGGCACGTATGGGTTTATCAATTTACTTAAAAGACACAAGCCTTTCAGCAGTCATCGGAACAATCGCTTATGTGCTCATTATGATTCCGGTGGTCATTTCAGCGCTTGATCAGCTGGATGTCGCCGGCATTTCAAAACCAGCTGTCTCTATGCTGAATACGATTTTAAACATGCTTCCGAACATCATGATTGCCATCGTGCTTGTATTAGCGGGTATCTGGGCAGGAAAATGGGTGAAATCCATGGTGTCCGGACTGCTCCATCGCGCAGGCTTTGATTCTGTCTTAGGGAAAATGGGCATGGAAGCCGGAACGCCTGCAAAGCTGTCCTTGTCTCAAGTTGTCGGTATGATTGCGCAAATCATTGTCATTCTGCTCTTTACAGCTGAGGCGCTTCAAATTGTTCGGCTGCACTTCCTCGTAGAAATTGCCACCGGCATCATCGCGTATCTGCCGAATGTCCTTGTCGCAGTATTCATTCTCGGACTCGGCCTTTACGCAGGAGAATTGGTGAGAAAAGTGCTCGCAAGCATGATAAAAGGTCAGGAATTCAAGTCTTTAGCACCTATTGCTAAATATACGATTATCGCACTTGCTTTCTTTATGGCCCTGGATCAGCTTGGTGTCGCTGCGACAATCGTCAATTCCGCGTTCATCATCGTACTTAGCGGCTTCGCACTCGCTTTTGGTTTATCCTTCGGCCTTGGCGGTAAGGATTTTGCATCACGTTATCTGTCTACATTTGAACGCAAAATGCAAAACACAGAAATCGAAAAAAACCGTAAAAACCAAAATCCGCCGAATGACATGTAAGCAAAAAACATGCACCCAGCTGGGTGCATGTTTTTTAATTCCTTTTTTTTCATTTTTCAATCGATTATGATAAGATATAGAAAATGTCTTATTCTGAGGTCTTATTATGAAGTTAACCAATTATACAGATTATTCATTAAGAGTGTTGATTTTTCTGGCTGCAGAGCGTCCCGGAGAACTTTCAAATATAAAACAGATTGCCGAAACGTATTCTATTTCAAAAAATCATCTCATGAAAGTCATATACAGGCTCGGCCAGCTCGGCTACGTAGAAACGATACGCGGACGGGGCGGCGGCATACGATTAGGCATGGAACCTGAAGACATCAACATCGGTGAGGTTGTCAGAAAAACGGAGGACGATTTTAATATTGTTGAATGTTTTGATGCGAACAAGAATCTCTGCGTTATTTCCCCGGTTTGCGGCTTAAAACATGTGCTGAATGAAGCGCTTTTGGCCTACCTCGCAGTTTTAGACAAATACACACTGCGCGACCTCGTCAAAAACAAAGAAGATATCATGAAGCTTTTAAAAATGAAGGAATAGATCAAGATTCCTTCTTTTTTTATGCCCTTTTTCCCCCTTATTGTTAAGATAATTTGGCTATTTTTATAAAAAGGCAAAACGATGAGACAAATGTGCCGATATAAAAAAGAAACAGCAAATGCAAAATCATTGGGGGAAAAAGGAGAGCTAAGATGAAAAAGAAATTAGCAGCAGGGCTGACAGCATCTGCGATTGTCGGCACAACTTTAGTAGTGACACCAGCTGAAGCAGCAACGATTAAGGTCAAAAGCGGAGATTCTTTATGGAAACTGGCCCAAACCTATAACACAAGTGTGGCGGCCCTCACATCCGCCAATCATCTTTCGACTACTGTTCTGTCGATCGGCCAGACGCTTACTATTCCAGGCAGCAATTCCAGCACTTCTTCATCTACTTCAAGCTCAACAACCAAGAAGAGCGGAAGTTCTGTTTACACAGTGAAAAGCGGTGATTCACTTTGGCTGATCGCAAATGAGTTTAAAATGACGGTGCAGGAACTGAAAAAATTAAACGGACTAAGCAGCGATTTAATTCGTGCTGGGCAGAAATTAAAGGTGTCCGGTACTGTTTCTTCAAGTTCCAGTACAAAAAGCAGTTCCAATAAGAGTTCAAGCTCCAGTTCAAAAAGCAGTACTAATAAGAGTTCAAGTTCTTCATCTTCTACGGGAACATATAAGGTGCAGCTTGGAGATTCACTTTGGAAAATTGCAAACAAAGTCAATATGTCCATCGCTGAATTGAAGGTCTTGAACAACTTAAAATCAGACACCATTTACGTGAATCAGGTGTTGAAAACAAAATCAAGCGGCTCTGATACGTCTTCTAAAGACAATTCATCCAAATCGAACCAAACTTCAGCAACAACTAAATATACCGTTAAAAGCGGTGATTCACTTTGGAAGATCGCAAATAACTATAACCTGACTGTACAGCAAATCCGTAATATCAACAATCTGAAATCAGATGTGCTGTACGTTGGACAAGTATTAAAGCTGACAGGTAAAGCATCTTCAGGCTCTTCATCATCGTCGTCTTCTTCGTCAAATGCAAGCTCCGGCACGACGACTACATACACGGTGAAAAGCGGTGATTCCTTATGGGTGATTGCTCAAAAATTTAATGTAACAGCTCAGCAGATTCGTGAGAAAAACAATTTAAAAACGGATGTCTTGCAGGTTGGCCAAAAGCTGGTCATTTCCGGAAAAGCTTCATCATCGTCTTCATCCGGTTCTTCAAACACCACCAGCTCAACGAGTGCGAAGATTAACACAATGATTTCGGCCGCTAAAGCGCAGCTTGGGGTTCCGTATCGCTGGGGAGGCACGACACCGTCCGGGTTTGACTGCAGCGGATTCATTTACTATGTACTGAACAAAGTCACATCCGTATCTAGATTAACGGCAGCAGGATATTGGAACACAATGAAATCAGTTAGCCAGCCTGCTGTCGGAGATTTCGTTTTCTTTACAACATATAAAGCCGGCCCTTCCCACGTCGGAATTTACCTAGGCAACGGGGAATTCATAAATGCCAACGATTCCGGAGTTGTCATTTCCAATATGAATAACTCTTACTGGAAACAGCGCTATCTCGGTGCAAAACGATATTTCTAAAAACAGAAACTGTGCGGCCTTAACGGCTGTACAGTTTTTTATTAGAGCCTAAAGACGTTGATGCTGATCATATGATTTGTCACCGGATGAAAATAGACTTCGGCCCGAACAGAAAAAGTGTCATCTTTCTGTCTGACTGTCACCCGAAAGACATCTTTCGTCTGCTGATCATTCACCTCTGTACGCCCCATATAAGCATAATCAGAAAATGAAGCGCCCTTATATTCATCCTGAATTTTGCTCCAGGCAAGCTGTTCCCACTTTTGAACGGACTCGTTTGTGTCCGTTGAATGACCTTTTGCAGCCATTGACACGATAATCAATCCGCAAAAAAGAAGCGCAATGGTATACGGCAGAGATTTCATTTTTTCAGTCTCCTGTACCCAGAATATGTTCCCTCATAGGTTTACCAAAAGCGATATCTTCATTCAGGCATTTTGATTTTATGTCTCCCTCATATTGCTACCCCTTTACTGACGCAGACGGCAAGTTTTGCCCCGTCAATAACAGAAGATGCGGCATAAACTAATCATGAACTTCTCACCCAAGAAAGGAGAAGCGATTCATGGATTATGCCGATTACGATAAAGCGCTTTATTACACCCATCGTTCTCAATGGGATAATTTATTAATTTTAATGGTGCGTACAGAGGACGATTTGTTATCAAAACGAATTGAGCATTTTCTGCATGCGTATCATTTTGAACAGGATTACGCCGTTTTAGAAAAGATGCTGTATTCCCTTCTCCGTTATATTGATCATGCCACAGAGCTGACTTATGAAGATCAAATAGCCCTTCTCACATAAACAAATCCCGGCGTTTAGACGCCGGGATTTCCTGCTTTTGCGAACATGCTGAGTTCTTCGACAAGCTCTTTTAAGCTTTCCTTAATGTTTTCAGCCACTGTAGCATTTTCAACATCAATATGCACCGGATCAAGCACCAGCTGCTTCGGAATGACATTGGCGTAGACACCCCGCATCACAGTTCTCATATTGTTCAGCGCATTGATGCCGCCTTTTCCGCCTCCCGCTACTGCCAATAATGCAACGGGCTTATATTTGAATTGTTCGCTGCTTAGAAAATCCAATGCATTTTTTAAAGCGCCGCTCATGCCGCTGTGATATTCAGGCGATAATAATACAATCGCATCCGCTTTCGTAACGCGTTGCTTAAGCTCCTGTACCTTCAACAGTTCAGATTGATCCGCTTCACCGTTAAAAACCGGCAATACAAACTCGCTTAGATCAATCAAATCCGTGTGATACAGAGCTGCAATATAGGATGCTGCAATTCTTGTTCTGCCATGTTTTCTAGGCGTGCCATTTATGACTAACATGTTCATTTTAAGATCTCTCCATTCAGGTTATATTTCACTGCAAAAAGCGCTGCTTGCGTGCGATCGGCCACTTCAAGTTTTGCTAAAAGATTCGATACATGGGTTTTTACTGTTTTTTCTGAAATAAACAAGGATGCTGCAATTTCTTTATTGCTTTTCCCGTTCGCTATTTCAGTCAGAACGTCTTTTTCCCTTCTAGTTAATTGATAGTATTTTTCTTTTTCCGGGTCGTGCTGATTTTTCATATGTGTCAGCACATGGGGCATAATAGCTGTAGAAAGCTTGTATTCGCCACCATGCACTTGTCTTAGTGTTTTCACTAATTCCTCGGGCTCCGTATCCTTTAATTGATACGCCTTCGCGCCTGCCTGAAGCGCGGGGATGACGTGCTCCTGATCAGAGTAGCTCGTCAGCACAATGATATTCGTCTCCGGAAATTGCTGTACTGCTTTTTTAATGGCTTGAATGCCGTCCATCTCGGGCATAGACAGATCCATTAGCACAAGATCCGGCTTTGTCTCTTCGATGACACGGAGAGCTTCTATTCCAGTTGCAGCTTCTCCGACAACTTCAATATCATCCTGGGTGGCAAAGAAAAAACGCAGACCCTTTCTGACAACATGATGATCATCAGCAATGACAATTTTCATACCGCCCCTCCTTTTCGGCTTGTTAGCGGAAGCCTGATGGACAGCTTTGTTCCAGTTCCAAGCGCTGACTCAATCCAAAACTTAGCTCCGGCTTTTTCCGCTCGTTCTTTCATACCCTTGATGCCAAGTGAAGGCAGACCGGCATGCGCTTCATAGCGAAATCCTGCCCCATGATCGATGATATCCAGCTCCGCATGGCACAAAGAAGCAGTCAGACTAACATACGCCGTATCCGTTCCGGCATGCTTTTTGCAGTTATTTAAAGCTTCCTGTACGACACGCCATAGCATATGCTCCTGCTCATCAGTCAGAACAGGACAGCCTTTTTGTGTAAAAATGATCTTCAATCCAATGAGCGCACCATAGCTTTTAATGGCTTCAGCCAGCCCTTTTTCCAATCCTCCGGGGCGAAGCTGCCAAATTAACGCTTTCATTTCTGCGAGCGCGTCCTGTGATAGGTTTTGGATGAAATCAATCATCTGCTGTAAATTTTCATCTTTTGTTAGTGTCTTCGCAGCTTTGGCAGTTAAACTGACGGAAAACAGCATTTGATTGACTGAATCGTGAAGCTCCTGAGCGAGGCGGTTACGCTCCATTAAAAGAGCATTTTTTTGTTGATATTCAGAAAGCCTCATACGCTGGATTGCCGTTCCGATCTGAAAGGCGACAGACTCGAGTAAATGCAGCTCTTCCTCATCAAACATGGTTTTTCCGGCCGCCGCTACATTTAACAATCCGAATCTTCTGTCCCCGTCTTCTAAAGGCACAGTTGCATGATGCGTAATCCCTTCTGTGTCAAAACAATGCAGGTTTTCTGCTGACTCGATGCGTTTGCAGTTCATGATATTTGCAGCCTTTCTAAGCCCTCCGTTATTAAATTTCGTCAGGCAGTAACACTCGCCTTCACACATCAGCACTTTTTCCTTGCGGCTTAAAGCCGGGGGCAGATAAGCGTCGGCCGCTAACGTATAAGATCCATCTTCTTCGATCAGAAAAATCCATCCGGATTGAAGGTTTGTCAGACTCAGCAACTCTTTTAAAACCTCATCCAGTGTTGCTTTGATATCGTGCCCTTGATTTAAGGTTTCCGCAATCGTTTTCAGCGTTTTTAATTTTTCCATCCTCGTTTTGCTCACGTTTCTCACTCCGGCATTGATCTTGTATTTAAGATTATACCAGTTTTTTGTATTTCATTACTTCACTTGTAGGATGATTTTCTTTCAGACTTTTGGATGAGAAAAAGAAAAAGCCGGATCATTTACAATGACCCAGCTCATACTTGAATTATTTTGCTGTCGACTCAACAATTTCATCCACCGTCTTCATTACATCTTCAGAAAGGGCGGCAAGACGCTGTTCACTGTCTTCCAAAGATGACCCTTTTACGGCGAAATAAAATTTCACCTTCGGCTCAGTTCCTGAAGGACGAAGACAGAACCAAGACCCGTCTTCAAGGAAGTATTTCAATACATTTGATTTTGGCAAGTCGATGGCTTCTTCTTTGCTTTCAGTCAGAAGCGTCCGTTTGCTTACAGCGTAATCTTCTGCTGTGACAACCTGTTTGCCCGCCATTTTCTGAGGCGGATTTTGTCTGAAGGAAGCAAGAATCGCTTCAATTTGCTCTGCTCCTTGTTTGCCTTTCAGCGTCAGGGATTTCAGCCCTTCACGATAAAAACCATACTCGTTAAAGAGATTGATGAGCGCCTCATACAATGACATTCCCTGTTTTTTACAAAACGCGCAAACTTCAACTGCCAAAAGCGCAGCCTGAATGGCGTCCTTATCGCGGGCAAAATCCCCGATTAAATAACCGTAGCTCTCTTCATAACCGAATTGGAAGGTATACTGGCCTGATGCCTCGTATTCCTTAATCTTTTCACCGATAAACTTAAAGCCTGTCAGCGTATCAATCGTATCAAGGCCGAATGAAGAAGCTACAGCACGGCCGATTTCGCTTGTGACGATCGTTTTGAGAACAACACCATTATCAGGCAGGATGCCTTGTTTTTTCTTTTCAGAAAGCAGGTAATGAAGCAACAGCGCTCCGGTTTGGTTTCCTGTCAGCACTGTATATTTGCCTTGATCGTTTTTCACCGCGATGCCGAGGCGGTCAGCATCAGGATCTGTCGCGATGAGAATATCTGCATTCTGCTCCTCCCCAAGCTTAATAGCATATTCGAATGCCGCATGCTCTTCGGGGTTTGGCGATGTAACAGTGGAGAAGTTTGAATCCGGCAGTTCCTGTTCTTTGACAACCGTTACATTTTTGTAGCCGAGTGCTTCAAGACCGCGTCTGACCGGTTTATTTGCAGTTCCATGCAGCGGTGTGAAAACAACCTTTACATCTACTTCTTCCGATAATTCAGGATGTACAGAAATCGACGTCAGTTTTTCTGTATAAACTTTATCAATATCTTCACCAATGATTTTGATTAAGCCTTTTTCTTTTAACTTATTTTCTTCGTCCACTGTGATCGTCAGCTCATTTTCAATCGCGTTTACCTGCTCAATGACGATGTCCGCTTCCTTTGGAGGCAGCTGGCCGCCATCATCCCCGTATACTTTGTAGCCGTTATATTCAGGCGGGTTATGGCTTGCCGTTACCACAATTCCCCCATAAGCGTTCAGCTGTCTGACAGCGAATGACAGCTCTGGCGTCGGGCGAAGCTCATCAAACACGTATGTTTGGATGCCTTGTGTCGCAAGTGTTTTTGCCGCTTCCATCGCGAACTCCGGAGATTTATGGCGGGAATCATAAGCAATGACAACGCCCCGTTTTTTCGCTTCCTCTCCTTGCTTCGAGATGTATGCCGCAAACCCGGCCGATGCTTTGCGCACAGTGTAAATATTCATCCGATTTGTCCCGACGCCGATTTCCCCGCGCATTCCGCCGGTACCGAATTCAAGGTCTTTATAGAAACAGTCCTCAAGGGCCTGTTCATCCCCCTCTAATTCAATAAGGCGCTCTTTTAATTCCGGATCTAAATGTTCTGTCTGTTGCCAGCGTTCATAGCTCTTTCTCCAAGTCATATTCGTCCTCCTATGTATCAGCTTATGCCATTATTTTATATGAAGCGGGTGCCTCTGTCACTTGATAACCTGAGATCTGGCCCTTTCGGCACGTAAAAAGAAATAACGGGCTGCAGACAGCCCGTTATGATTTATTGCTCAAGCGGTACGACCGCATCGTGTAAAAGCTTGTTGAGGTTTTCTGTATGTTTGTTTTTCGCCTGCTCATCCCATTGGAATCGCTCGCTCATAAAATCAATAACGGCATCTTTATATGTTCTTACCCAATTGATATCAAAAAATAAACGTCCCGTTCTGCGGACAAAGAAGTCAGCAGGGGTTGCAGTCATCTCTTCTTCTATACTGTATTCTGCCTCAGCAAGAATATGAACCGGAATGTTGCGTTTCGCGGCCTCATCTTTCAGCGCTTCTACCCGGTCAAAGACGCGATCTACGTTAGAGCCGTATCTGATCGCCAGCTGTTTTGCGTCTTTTTCTGATAAACCGGCTGCAATTCCTTCTTTTGTTTTCGCGGTAACGAAGGACATGAGATTTTTCGAACCGCCGACGTGCCCGCCAGAGATTGGCATGTTTTTCGTTTTACATGGTCCAAAATCCTTTTCGCCTTCTTCTTTTAAGCGATCACGGACAAGATCAACGATGTGCTCCGCCATTTTTCTGTATCCAGTCAGTTTTCCGCCGGCAATGGTGATCAGGCCTGAGTCAGATGTCCAAATCTCGTCTTTCCGTGAAATTTCAGAAGGATCTTTGCCTTCTTCATGAATCAGCGGACGCAGCCCCGCCCAGCTGGATTCGATGTCATTCGCAGTGATATTCAGTTCCGGGAACATGTAATTGATTGAATTGATGACATAATCACGATCCTCCGTTGTCATCCGCGGATGCTCCAGCGCCTCTTTGTAAACAGTGTCTGTTGTTCCCACGTATGTTTTGCCTTCACGAGGAATCGCAAATACCATCCGTCCATCAGGTGTATCGAAATATACAGCCTGTTTCAGCGGAAAGACAGACTGGTCAAATACAAGGTGAATGCCTTTTGTATGCTGCAAATGCTTTCCGTTTTTCGAATGGTCTTTTTCTCTGAGCTGATCGACCCAAGGGCCTGTAGCATTGACAATTTTTTTCGCATACACTTTATATTCTTTCTTTGTCAGCACATCTTCAATTAATACGCCGACGGCTTTGCCTTTTTCGTAAAGAAGCTCCTTCACTTTGGAGTAATTCACAGGCTCTGCCCCGAATTTCACCGCTTCCTTCATGACTTCGATGGTCAGTCTCGCATCGTCAGTGCGGTATTCCACATAGTACCCGCCGCCTTTTAAGCCGTCTTTTTTCACCAAAGGCTCTTTTTGCAGCGTTTCTTTTGCTGAAAGCATGCTTCTTCGTTCTGACTTTTTCACACCTGCAAGGAAGTCATATACCCTTAACCCGATAGATGTTGTAAATGAACCGAATGTGCCGCCTTTATGAAACGGAAGCAGCATCCATTCCGGTGTAGTGACATGCGGGCCGTTTTCATACACAATCGCCCGCTCTTTTCCTACCTCAGCGACCATTTTCACTTCAAATTGTTTTAAATAGCGCAAGCCGCCATGTACCAGCTTCGTTGATCGGCTTGATGTTCCCGCCGCAAAGTCCTGCATTTCGCTTAGTGCGACCTTCATTCCCCTTGATGCCGCGTCAAGAGCTGTTCCGGCTCCTGTAATTCCTCCTCCGATAATAAATAGGTCATATGTTTTTTTCGTCATGTCTGTCAGCATGCGATCTCTTTCAAGACTTGAAAATTGATGTTTCATCATTACGTTTCCTCCTTGTTGTCACGGTAAATAGAAAAAGAGACCACAACAGCCAAAGTGCATGCTTACACTTTGGTGCTGTGGTCTCTCCTCATCTCAGGACCGTTCTTATTAACTTGTAACCATTATACCATAGTATTACTTTATTTAAAAGCCATAGCTGCTTTCACGGCTTTTTGCCAGCCTTTATACAGCTCATTTCGTTTTTCTTCTTCTAATTTAGGTTCAAACCGTTTATCCAGATTCCACTGGTTCGCGATTTCAGAACGGTCCTTCCAGAATCCCACAGCGATACCCGCCAAATAAGCCGCGCCAAGTGCAGTCGTTTCATTAATTTCCGGGCGCTCCACAGGAACATTCAACAGGTCTCCTTGGAACTGCATTAGGAAATTGTTTTTTACAGCTCCTCCGTCTACACGAAGCGTCTTTAATGAAATGTTTGAATCTGCTTCCATTGCGTCAAGCACATCTTTGGTCTGATAAGCCAATGACTCCAGTGTCGCACGGATAAAGTGCTCTTTTGTTGTCCCTCTTGTCAGGCCGAAAACCGAACCGCGCACATCGCTGTCCCAGTAAGGCGTTCCCAGTCCGACAAATGCTGGAACAACATACACGCCGTCAGTTGAATCCACTTTTTCTGCATAAGATTCGCTTAGCGATGAATCCTGGAACATTCTCAAACCGTCTCTAAGCCACTGGATGGCAGAGCCTGCGACAAAAATGCTTCCTTCTAACGCATAGTTCACTTTTCCGTCAATGCCCCAAGCGATTGTTGTCAAAAGCCCATGTTCGGACTTAATTGCTTTTTCCCCTGTATTCATCAGCATGAAACATCCTGTGCCGTAAGTGTTTTTCCCCATGCCTTCTTCAAAGCATGCCTGGCCGAACAATGCGGACTGCTGGTCGCCTGCCGCTCCAGCAATCGGGATATTTTTTCCGAAGAAGTGATAATCAACAGTCTCCGCATACACATGAGAGGACGGCTTCACTTCAGGGAGCATGGATTTTGGTACGCCTAGAATGTCGAGGAGTTCATCGTCCCATTTTAAATCGTAAATATTAAACATCAGTGTTCTTGAGGCATTGGAGTAATCGGTCACATGCGCTTTTCCACCTGACATTTTCCAAATGAGCCACGTATCAATCGTTCCAAACAGCAGCTCGCCTTTTTCCGCTTTTTCTCTTGCGCCTTCCACATTGTCTAAAATCCACTTCACCTTCGTGCCGGAGAAGTATGGATCGATTAAAAGCCCAGTTTTTTCTCTGAATTTATCATTATATCCTTTTTCACGAAGTTCCTCACAAATGCCGGACGTCTGTCTGGACTGCCAAACGATTGCATTATAGACAGGACTTCCTGTATCTTTATCCCACACAACCGTCGTCTCGCGCTGGTTCGTGATGCCGATGCCGGCAATTTGAGAAGCGCTGATTCCTGATTCAGAGATGACTGAGGCGATAACCGCGAGGACAGAGCCCCAAATTTCATTGGCATTATGCTCAACCCAGCCAGGATGCGGGAAGTATTGTGTAAATTCCTTTTGAGCAGAGTGAACGATTTTGCCTTCTTTATTAAACAGAATCGCTCTTGAACTTGTCGTCCCCTGATCTAAGGATAAAATGTACGTTTCCATAAGATGTCTCCCCTTTGATTAAATATATTTTGAATTTGATAATGTTTTAGCAGAATGTGATTTCGTATAAACATAGAGTCCTAACAATACCACAACCAATATAACGCTTACAATCCAGAAGCTGCTTGTGATGTGCCCTCTAAATGCAGCGTTGTAAAATACGCCGCCGAATGATCCGCCTAAAATCGGGCCGACTACCGGAACCCATGCGTATTTCCAGTTTGATGAGCCCTTCCCCGGAATCGGAAGAAAAGCGTGGGCTATCCGCGGACCTAAGTCACGTGCAGGATTGATAGCATAGCCGGTGGTGCCTCCCAGAGAAATACCGATTGCTACAATGAGGAAACCGACGATTAAAGGATTAAGTCCTTCTGTAAATTGATTTGCACCTATGGCCAAGATTCCAAGTACAAGGACAAATGTCCCAATCACTTCGCTTAAAACGTTTGCAAATGTATGCGGAATGCTGGGCCCTGTTGAGAAAACACCCAGCTTGGCAGCGGGATCATCCGTTGACTTCCAGTGCGGGAGGTAATGCAGATAAATAATCACCGCACCGATGATCGCTCCGATCATTTGCGCCGCAATATAAACCGGAACCTCTTTCCAAGGAAAATCTCCTACAAATGCAAGCGCTATCGTTAGCGCCGGATTCAAATGGGCACCGCTGATGCCGCCAACCGCGTATGCCGCCATGGCAACACCCAATCCCCATCCAAATACAACAACAATCCAGCCAGACTGGAATGAAAGCGATTTCTTTAAATTGACACCTGCACAAACACCTGCACCAAAAATGATAAGCAGCATCGTACCGATGACTTCTCCCCAAAATGCTGTCATAGCACATTCCTCCTAAAGTCACGATTAAAAAGCATGATAGAGAAGAAGAGAATAAAAAAACCACAACAAACCGCTTTACGGGTGCATAAACATTTGCCGTAAAGAGCTGCTGTGGTCTCCGAGTTCTCCATCACAATGTATTAACCTAGTGCAATTGTATCAGTGCATGAAAGCGGTGTCAATCACTTTCCGTCAAAAAGTTTTCATATTTTTTCCACAATTTGGTATTAGATGTTGTGACAGCTACAGCCCCCGCTTTCAATGCCTGCTCTACATCCTCTTCCGTACGGATGAAACCCCCGGCAAAGATGGGAATCCCTGTTTTCTCTTTTATTTCCTGAATGAGTGACGGAACGATGCCGGGAAGCACTTCGATGAAGTCAGGCTTATGCTTGCCGATAAACTCCATGCTTTTCTCCATCGCGCTTGTATCAAGCAAAAACAGGCGCTGAATGGCATAAATTTTCTTCTGCTTCGCTTTGGCAATCACATTCGATCTTGTGGAAATAATCCCAGCGGGCTTGATATCCTGACATATAAATTCCGCACCGTATTCGTCATGCTTAATCCCTTGAATGAGATCGACGTGCACCATCATGTTCTTTCCGTGCTTTTGCGCTTCTTTGATCACGCCCTTCAGCTGGCCGAGATGAATATCAAGAATAACACCGTAAGAGAACGAACTGTTCAAAAACTCATCAAATTGCTTCATATTGCGAATAGCCGGTAAGATCGGCTGGTTGTGAAAACTCATCATGTGCTCCTTTAATAAATCACTTTTATATTATATCGTTTGAAAGCTTTCTTTCACCGTTTTCACGATAAAGGAAAGGTCCTCTTCTGTCAGGCAAAATGGCGGCGCAAGCTGGATGACATTGTTGTAGCCGGCGACTGTATCGCCGTTTTTGCCGATGATCAGCCCTTTTTCTTTGCACGTCGCAACCACTTGGTTTACTTTGGCGGCATCAGCCGGCTCTTTAGTCAATTTATCTTTGACGAGTTCGATTCCAATCAGCAGCCCTTTTCCTCTAACATCTCCGACTGCCGGGTGTTCTCTCAGAGCTTGAAGCTCACCTAAAAGCTTTGCTCCAAGATCGCGGGATCGCTGAATCAGCTGTTCGTCCTCCATAATTTGCAGGTTTTTCAACGCCAAGGCACAGGCAGCCGGGCTTCCGCCGAACGTGTTCACATGGCGGAAACGGTCATAAGGAGCTTCCCCCTGATACGCTTCGAAAATGTCCCGTTTCACAGCAGTCGCTGACAATGGCAGATACGCGCTTGTGATTCCTTTTGCCATCGTAATGATATCAGGCTTCACACCGTAGTGCATAAACCCGAACGGCTCGCCTGTCCGTCCAAACCCGCAGATCACTTCATCGCAAATCAAAAGGGCTCCGTGGCGCCGGCAAATGTCCTCCACCTTTTTCATATATCCGTCCGGCGGCATTAGGATGCCCCCGCCTGTAATGATGGGCTCCATAATGACCCCGGCAATCGTTTCGCTTAATTCCCATGTCATGATGCGGTCGATTTCATTTGCGCTTTCAAGCGTGTCTGCATCATCAGGATTCCGGTATATATCTGGCGGAGCTGCATGCAGAAATCCTTGGCTCAAAGGCTCGTATTTATATTTCCGCTGCGCCTGTCCGGTAGCTGAGAGCGCTCCCAATGTATTGCCGTGGTATGCCCGATATCTTGAGATGAATTTATAACGGCTGTGGTCGCCGTTTTGCAGATGGTACTGGCGGGCAATTTTAAAAGCAGTTTCGTTTGCTTCCGATCCGCTGTTGGAAAAAAAGATAACATAATCGCCGCCAAGCCATTCATTCAGCTTTTCCGCCAGTTGAATTGCGGGTGCGTGACTTTGCGTTAACGGGTAGTAAGGCAGCTCCTTTAGTTGCTCATAGGCAGCCTCCGCAAGCTCCTTTCTGCCGTAACCAATGTTGACGCACCACAAACCGGACATCGCATCCAAATAGCGGCGTCCGTCTATGTCGGTTACCCAGGCCCCCTCGGCCTTCTGGGCTATCAGGCTGTCTGCTTGATGCGCTCCCTTCATGGCATGCCACACAAATTGCTCATCTTTTTGCTTTAATCCCTGATTTTGCTGAATGTTTTCCATCCCCATCATCTCCATTTCATTAGCGTTCCCTATAATGCCAATTCAATTGAAACAGACCTTCTCTTTATGTGATGTCTTGGTGATGATTTCCCTGCCTTCAATATAAAGCCAGACCGGGTCAGAGTCAATAAACCGCGTAAATAATAAAACATCCTCTTTCTCAAGAAGAAAGAGGATGCAGCTTCCAAAGCAAAACAGGCAAGGTCACAATGCTCAGCATCGTACTGATAAAGGTCGCACTCGAAACAACTTGGACAGCCATTGCAATAGCAATGTGAAGCCTAGCCGTTTTCTGTATGATATAGGAAATGGCGAAAATACAGAAACTCCATAAGGCACCTCCACTATACAATTTACTTTTTTTTTAAAGAAAGCACCTAAACAATTCCGCTTTTGTTTTAAAAAACCCGCCAATGCAGGCGGGTTTTTTCGGGTTATTTTTTATATTGAATATGATAAATATCACGCCGTCTGTCTTTTAGCTGCCGCACTGTACCGTTTTGGCGCTGTCTTCTGAGAATTTCCAGGTCAACGTCGCCGATGACGACCATTTCAATATTCGGGTTTGTTTCGCCGACAATGCCGTCTCGAGCGAATTCAAAATCAGACGGGGCAAAGATGCCTGACTGAGCGTATTGGATATCCATGTTTTCCGTTTGCGGAAGGTTTCCGACCGTTCCCGAGATAACCGTATAAATTTGATTTTCAACCGCTCTAGCCTGCGAACAGTATCTGACACGCAGATAGCCTTGACGGTCTTCTGTACAAAATGGCGTAAAGATGATTTTGGCTCCTTTATCAGCCGCAATCCGGGCAAGCTCAGGAAATTCAATGTCATAACAGATCTGGATCGCGATTTTCCCGCAGTCCGTATCAAACACGCGAACCTGGTCTCCTGCGCTGATCCCCCACCATTTGCGTTCATTCGGCGTAATATGGAGTTTATATTGCTTCTCGATCGTTCCGTCCCGTCTGAACAGGTAAGCGATATTATAGATCTTGCCTTCCTCTTCGACGAAATGAGATCCGCCGATAATGTTGACGTTATACTTCACAGCCAAGTCAGTAAACAGGCTGATGTAATCTTCTGTATACTCGGTAATTCTCTGCACCGCCAAGCTCGGTGACCGTTCCTCAAGGAAGGACATCAGCTGGGTTGTGAAAATTTCCGGGAACACCGCAAAATCAGATCTTGCGTCGGAAGCAACATCGACATAGTATTCTACTTGATTCGCAAATTCCTCAAAGGAATAAATTTTCTTCATTTCGTATTGGATCACACAAATTCTAACAGGGAACGCCGATTTATAATAGCGTTTTGTCTGCTGCGGTAGATAATCGACATTATTCCATTCCATCAGCGTCGCATACTTGATCGAAGCTGTATCATCCGGGAGATAGTTCGGGTTAATTCGCATAAGGGTAAAGCCGTTCATCAGCTGAAAAGAAAGAACCGGATCGTAAATTTGGTGGCGTGTCACCTGTTCAACATACTCTCTCGCTGTCATTTCCTCTGCATATTTGTGATAGTTTGGAATCCGTCCGCCTATGATGATGCTTTTCAGGTTTAAGCGTCTGGCTAAGTCCTTTCTCGCCTCGTACAAACGGTGGCCAATCTTCATTCGTCTGTACTTCGGGTCCACCATGACTTCAATTCCATACATATTCAAGCCGTCAGGATTATGGTTGGTGATATAACCGTCATCTGTAATGTCCTGCCACGTATGGCGGTCATCATATTCATCAAAGTTAATCAGGAGACTTGAGCACGAACCGATAATTTCACCTTCGAATTCTGCACAAAACTGCCCTTCTGGAAAATGCTCCAAATGGCTGATTAAATGCTCCCGCTTCCAAGGCTCCATTCCTGGAAAGCAGTCCTTTTGAAGATCGATAATCTTGTCGATGTCTTTCTCTTCGATATTGCGAATAACCATTTTCTTTTCAAACCGGGTCAAATCTAATTTCTCAGACAACCTACTCGCTCCTTTCTAGTTTTGTGAGTTCAGATGATCAAGCAATAGGGCGAGCTCCATCTCCGCCATTGATTCAAGCCTGTGATCATAGTCTTCAAACATCAAGGTACCCGTTACTTTATTCGGGACAATGACACACTTCATGCCTGCACGTTTCGCAGCAATCGAACCATTGACAGAATCCTCAAACGCGAGACATTCCGCTGGCGATACCCCGAGGTTCTTTGCCGCCAATAAATAGAGTTCAGGATTCGGCTTTACCTCTTCCACATCATCCGCCGTTTGAATAACTTCAAAATCATCAAACAGGCCGATTTGCTTCAAATGGCCGGAAACCCATTTATAATCAGAGCTGGAGGCAAGGCCTATTTTTAAGCCCAAATCCTTTGCCGCATTCAAATACGCTTCGACACCAGGTCTCGCTTTTTCTGTTTCCATGCGTTTGGCGAACCGCTCTCTTCTCAATTGTGTGAGCTCTTCATGGTTCAGCTTTTTCCCGATCTGCTCTTCTAAATAGTCAAAAGGCCGGAAACCCGCAGCAGTTCCGATGACCTTCCCCCAGACAGATAGCGGCAGCACTGAGCCGTGCTCTTCAAATATTTCCTGAAGAACCTCATATTCGTGTGTTTCTGTATCTAGAATAAGCCCGTCAAAATCAAAAATTAACGCTTTAATCACTGGGTACAACTCCTTTAGTCCGAATTGAGACATATGTATACACTCAACTATACCCCGAAACAAGTCTGCTTTCAAAAAGTAAAGCTTTATGTGAAGAAAGAGCCTGCACACTGCAAGCTCTTTCTTATTAATGAATGTTTTGGTGAGAAATGTTTGTCAGCGCTGATCCCGCAGACTCGTTCGACATCTGATTGACTGCCAGGTCTCCAAGCGCAACGATCCCGACTAGATTGTTTTGATCTACAATAGGAAGGCGGCGGATTTGGTGCTGGGCCATCAGCTGCGACGCGTCTTCCAGACTCATATTAGGGTTTCCTGATACGAGTTCTGTTGACATCACTTCTGAAACGGGTGTCTGGCCATCACGGCCCTGAGCTGTAGTTCTTAATGCAATGTCACGGTCAGTCAGCATTCCTTTTAAAACACCTTGCTCTACAACGGGGATCGCCCCGACGTTATGCTGTTTCATTAGAGAAGCCGCTTCCTGAATCGTTTGATTCGGAGAAACGGTTGCCACCTGCGTTGTCATTGTATCTTTAACTGAACTCATTGTCAGCACCCCTTTCAATCATTAGTATGTTCAGACACGAGCCGTTTAAAAAGGGAGTTAGAGGAAAGGTTTTATGATATGATTTCTCTGATACAAAAAGAGCTTTTCTAAAAATAGAAAAGCTCTTGCCGCATGATTATATCAGCCTTCTTTGACCGAAAAAGGCTTTGTTAGTCTTCTTTTGAAAGTCAGAAAAAGCAAACGGAAAATAAATCCCAAAATCATTCAGCATCTTGCTGTTTTTTTCAAAAATCGCCCGATCACTCAAATCAGAGTGCGGCGAAGGCTTGGTCAGGATAATATGTATCATTTGCAGACAAGCCATAATTTGAAATGCTTCTTTTAATGTTCCTTGGTAATAATGGTTATTTAAAGACAGAACGCCTTTCTTTTTAAAGCGCTGAATGTCCAGTTCGGAGAAATAAAGAGGAAATACATCATGGATCAGCTCCATAGACAGCTCCTTGATAAAGCTCTCCTGTTCTGCAGTTGCTGCGTTCACAATTCTCACGTCAATCACCTTTCTTGCCATCGAATATCCTAAGTCTTACTCAAGAATAGCACAGAAAAAAACGCGAAAGCTAAGGTAAGTGTTTCCTATGAGAAACAGCAGCCTTCCGCTTCGAAAAGGAGCCATTTAACATGAACCAAAAAGACAGAGGGCTTGAGATCCTCATCAATGAAAAACAGGACGGCCAATGGCTGTTTTCCGTACTCAAAACAGCGCTCAAAGCTTCTAAACCAGTGATACAAGACTGGATGTCCCATCAACAGATAAAGGTCAATCACGAATCCGTCTTAAACAATATGATTGTAAAAAAGGGAGACCGCGTGTTCATTGATCTTCAGGAAAGTGAAGCATCTTCGGTCATTCCGGAGTATGGCGAGCTTGAAATTTTATTTGAGGACAATCACATGCTCATCGTCAATAAACCCGCTGGCATAGCGACGCATCCGAATGAGGATGGGCAAACCGGCACACTGGCTAATTTGATCGCGTATCATTATCAGATAAATGGCGAAACATGTAAGGTGCGCCACGTCCATCGTCTTGATCAGGATACATCTGGCGCTATCGTTTTTGCCAAGCATCGTTTGGCACACGCCATCTTAGACCAGCAGTTAGAGAAAAAGACGCTGAAGCGTACGTATACCGCCATCGCTGAAGGTAAGCTACGGACGAAAAAAGGGACAATTAGTTCACCGATCGGCAGAGACCGGTCACACCCGACAAGACGCCGGGTTTCACCAGGCGGGCAAACAGCCGTCACTCATTTCAAGGTAATGGCCAGCAATGCGAAAGAGCGGCTGTCACTCGTTGAATTAGAGCTGGAAACAGGCAGAACACACCAAATCCGTGTTCATCTGGCGAGCCTCGGCCATCCGTTGACAGGAGACTCGCTTTACGGAGGCGGAAGCAAGCTGCTAAACAGGCAGGCGCTGCACGCCAATAAAGTACAAGCGGTTCACCCGATAACAGACGAGCTCATAGTTGCTGAAGCCCCTTTCCCTGCTGATATGAAAAACCTTTGCCGCACATATTTTTCATGAAGAAAAGCCGCAGGCACTGCCTCGGCTTTTTAAGTCACTCGTTTTCCATATATAATATAGCGCTTCGGAGCATTCCCGACGTATGAAAATGGATAGCAGGTCGTCAGAATCAGCTCTTCCTTTTCATGCTGGAGCGTGATAATAGATGTGTCATCCTTATCAACAATTTTTGTTTTTACAATTTCATATGTGAATTCTCCATATGACAGGAGAATGCGGAGCCGCTCCCCCTTTTCCAGCTCTCCCGTCCGGCGAAACACGGTATCTCGATGCCCTGACAGCACAATTTGTCCGTTTTCATCAGGATAATAGCTGTCCTTGTAATGCCCGACACCTTTTTCTAAATCATCAGCATCAGTGCCCTCCACAATCGGAAGCTCTGCATTGATTTTCGGTATTTCCAAAATGCCGCTCGCTTGGCCGGTCTCAGGCTTAAATGATGCTTTGTTCTTTGCTTGATCTGTGCTATTTTTCATCCCCGAAGCTTCCTGCGGCTTTTTAGCCGCCAGTTTTGCTTCTTTTAGTGTCTGTTCCGTTTTCATATTCGTATCGATCAATTTAAAGCCTCCATAGCCTGCGATCACTAGGCCGGCAGCAATGATAAATAGTGGAATAACTTTTTTCACGTTCTGGAGGCGCTCCTTTTTCTTCTGACATATAGATAAGTTCCTGACAATGTCACCGCCGCACCGATTACCATAAAGTTATAGTAGTTTGCTGATGTATCTGGAAGAGGATGCTCAGACCCACTTTCCCCGCCCTCGTTTCGTAACGGCAATGTGCTGATGCTATTAGCAGTATCAGCGGTTTTTGTGTTGTTGATTGGTATTTCATTGAATCTCGAAATGGCTGAAGGCGGCAGCTGATGAACCGGTGCTGTGCCCGGAGTTTCTTTTATATCAGGCAAATCTTCACCTGGCCTTGGATCCTCTTTAATCGGATCCTCCGTCACCGGATCATCTCCAGGCTCTTCCCTAATAGGGTCTTCTGTTACAGGGTCTTCAATATCACTAGCTTCAGCAAGCTTAATTCTTCCCTCTTTTGTATACGCAATTGGCTCATCAAAACTCTTCACGTACTCAACTGTCGCTTCCAAATCCTCAGGCCCTGTCACCGGATTTTTTCCCAGCAGTCCGATTGGCTGATATTTGGCTCCTGTCGCTGTCGCCATAAAGTTGTTGACGGTCAATGTATATGTGGCATCGGGCTGGATCTCGGTGCCATCTGCCATTTTCAAATCAACTGCTTTTCCGGTTTCTTTATCCCACGTATACGTAAACCCGCTGATGCTGTAGTCAGGCCCAAATACCGGCGAGATTTGCGCATTGATAATCTCTCTTAAATCTTTTCCTTTAATCTCAAGCTTCGTTAACACATTTCCAAACGGCTGAATATTGTAAAGATCTCCCCACGTAATTGGACCCTTCTTCAGCGCTTCACGTATGCCGCCGCCATTCATAAGGGCAAAATCCGTTTTCATGGCAGTTCTCATACCATCCGCAATCAGGTTTCCAAGAGGTGTATCGCCGTCATTTGAATACCCTCCTTCCATATCAACAGCGGCTTCGCCGACTACCTCGCTGATAATCGGTTCCGCAATGGTTTCGTATTTCTTTAAAATGGCTGACGCGCTGACATCCGGTTCGATTTTACTTTGATCAACATATACGATTTCCGCGGACTTTTTGACAATGTCTTTTGTCGTTTTATCAATCTCTACATCAACGACACCTATCGCTTTTCCATATTCAAACGCTTGAACAATCAGTTTTCCATTCACTTCGCCGTTAACTACCTTATGATTATGCGCGGCAAAAATCACGTCAATTTCAGAATCTGTTTTGTTTGCAAGATCAGCAGACTCACCGGTAATGGCGTTGCCGTTTTGTTCAGCTGACATATGTGCGAGAACCGCGATGGCCTTCACGCCTTTTTTCTTCAGCTCTTTGGCCGCCTTATTCACCGCTGTTGCTTCATCTGTAAACTCGATATTTTTTATTCCTTCAGGCATAACCATGCCAGCTGCCGACTGTGTGACAACTCCGATAAAAGCAACGGGTACGCCCTCCACATTTATGATGTCATAAGCCGGCAAAAAGGGCTCTCCAGTTGATTTCATTTTACAATTGGCACATACAAGGGGAAAGTTCTGTCCATCATATCCGCTTGTTCCTTTCAGATGATCACCGCCATTTAAGATCCTCAGCAGTTCATCCGTGCCTTCATCAAATTCGTGGTTTCCCACGGTTCCGACATCAAATCCGATGTCCTCCATCAGTTCTACAGTCGGTTCATCCTGAAGAAGAGAGGAAACTGGAGAGCTTCCGCCGATCATATCTCCCGCGTGCACAATCAGCGAGTTTTTCTTTTCAGCCTTTTTTTCTTTTAAATATGCGGCGGCATAATCCATGCGTCCAAACGTGCCGTCTACAGTTCCATTTCCATCAAGATCAAGCTCATATTGCTGATCGATTTTGCCATGCAAATCATTCATGCTGAGAATTCTAAGCGACACATGTTCTTGAGGTGCCGTTTGCCTTTTTTTATATCCCGCGCTCTCCGCTTCACTTGCTGAAGCGAAGAAAATTCTGTTTTCCACAGCTACCTTCTTCCAGTCAGCTGGCTGCACATATGTTTTATTCGACGAATCCCCTACATATCTTGTCAAGCCTTTCCCTTGCTCTCTGGCTCTAAATTCAAACGGCATTTCCATGAGCGGATCGTTTTCATTCCAGATTCCTTTTTGGTCTTTTTTTGCAGTGGCTACTGCGGCCTGAAACTGCTGATAATCCTCTTCATTGTCAACCGGCCAAATAAAATACGTCGGAGCATATCCGTTTTTCACAAGCTCTAAGTTCACGTTTGAACCTGATTCGGTTATGACTTGTCCGAGCAATCTGCCATAGCTGTCCTTGGCTTCACTCCCGACCTTGACAGTAATTTTATCACCTGGGGACAGAACCGTTTTTAGATAGTCAGATGCTTTTTTGCCAAATCTTAATTGATTTTCATCTGCGTCATTTTTTGGTGTGTGATATGTTTCGGGTGTATCAACATTTACAAACCGGATTTTTGTCGTTCCAAGAACCGGAGATTTGAGATGAATGGTATCGCCGTCAACAACCCGGTCAACAATCCCTTCATATTCTCCCTCCGCAGACGGAGGTGCGGGCTGATCTTCAAGCAGCTTCAGGTCAGCCGATTTTCGCGGAAGCAGCTGAAAGGTTTGGTATCTGCTTAACACACCGGTAAATTCATACCATTTGCCCTCATCAAGCTCGTTTATCACCCCTGTTTCATTCATAACCCGGAGCGTCATTGCATGATGGTCGTCATCAATCATTGTTACATTGTAACCGCCGCCGGCAGGAGAACTTGGAATTGAGGAAACAAAAGCGGTTAGTTTCACAAGGCGTCCTTCATACTGATCACCCAGGCTGCCGTTAATGAGTTCATTGATTGTTAAGTGTTTGGGGGCGGGGAGGGATTGGTTTGACTGGTTGATTTTGATGCCTGATGGGCTTGGAACGATTTCTTTCAGCCCTTGGTAAGACGTGATTTTCCCTGTCACCGTGACATCCATACCCTCTTTTAATTCGGGAAATTCCTTGAACCGTTATCTTTTTTCCAAGAAGAAGCGGATTGGTTTGCAGCCCAAATTGGCTTCTGAAGGCGGAGGGGATTTGCACAGGAAGGATGTGATCGGGCGATGTCTCGTTTTTACGGTCTGCCAGCGCGACATTATAATCATTTGAAAAAGGGCTTGTCAGCTTATAATGCTGCGGGGAAACAGCCTGGCCGACTGCATATCCTTCGATAAGCGCCTGTCCTTCTTTTTGCTGTATTGCCTTCTCAACTGATATAGGCTGCTGCGGTTCAGCTGCTTTTACAGCTTCGCACGTGTACATTACATTTAAGAACATCAATGCCGTGATCAACACAATATGCAGAATACGCCTCATCATATTTCCTCCCTTAATATACACATAATGACAATGACTTTGTCTGTCTATCATTTCGACAGACAGCATATAATTCCTTTCAGGCTTCTGCATAATAAGCGGCAGACTGACACAAAATACAGCTGATCTGAAAAAAAAGGAGGAATTCGGTTTGGATCAGTTCAATCAGCAGCAGCAATCCCAAATGAACAAAGGTATTCCTGGCAAACCGCATAAAAACCATGGCGGACATGAAATGTTTGATATGCATGAGGTGCTTTCCGGAACACTTACTGTGCTTGATCAGTTTATGATGCTGAGACAATTCTGTAAGGATCAAGAATTATTAAACATCCTTGATCGTCAACATCAATTCATCACATCTCAATACAATATAACTGCAGAATGCTTCAAAACAGGAAGCGAACCTTCACAAAAAACAGCAACTTATATGATGAAGGAAGACAACCAGACTGTTTACGGCATGCAGCCGTCACAGCCTAAAAAACCTGTTCAATCCATGAATGATATTGATGACAGCATCATCAGCCGACAAATGCTTTGCGCGATTAAAGCACAAGCTTCTATGCTGACGATGGCTTCTCTGGAAATGACAAATCCGGCCGTAAGACGCGTACTGTCTGCGCAAATTCAGGAGTATGTTGAAATGGCATTTGAAATTTTCCTATACCAAAACAAACACGGCTATTACCAGGTTCCTCAGCTTGATGCGCAGGATATGGAACAGCTGAGAAATTCATTCGCCCCTGCCCAAGGACAAATGCCTCCGACACAAGGCGGAATGGGCCAGCAAGGACTTCACTAATAACAAAGGCATTGGATAGATACTATCCAATGCCGCACTGTTTTTTTCGAATTTTTTCTTAAAATCTTTTTCAAATTGATCAAGACTTTCCTTTGTTGCTGATTTAAACCCTTTTTCAAAGTCCCCTTTTCTTGCTGTTTCCTTAATCATTTCTGAAATAATGTCTTTCCCATATTTGTCCGTCAGCTCATCGATCATATAAAAGCTTTGCAAATAGACATCAGTGTCATATTCGGCTCTGGCTTCCTGCCAGTCTCGATCAGTCTGCAAACGGTCAAAGGGCACGACAGAAAACGTGATCGGATCTATGAGCAATTCATAGTTCGCAATCCACTCGCTTAACCCTTCATGAAACCATAACGGAAACTCATCGGGATCCGTCTCAAGCTCCTTCAATTTCTGATGAAACGCATGGTGCGAGTATTCATGAATCAACAATCTCTGGTACAAATAAACCGCTACCTCGTCCCCTTCTAACAGTTTCTTTTTCTCTTCAGGCAACAGTCCAATCAACTGCTCCCGTTCAGAATAAAAACCGACTACATCCAATAAACCGGAGTAAGCCTCCATCTGTTTTTCATTAGGAAAAAAAATAATGTCAATAGGCTTTTGATTCGAATATCCAATCATAATCTGATTAATACTGACCGCATATTCAAGCGTTTCTTTCGTCAATGGCAGTAAGGACTTTTCCTTAGAAGTGTAATAAATATCGGCCTGTTTGAATGACTCTTTCTTCATGTGCTTCGTCACTTGTTCTTTTGTTATTCCAGATACCTGACCTGGAAAAGACAGGATATACATCGCGCTTGATACGATGGCTGAGCTTACAGCCAGCATCACAAGGACTCCGCACAGGAATAGAGCGGATGCCGCACGCTTTCCTATGCCATCCCGCAAACGTCTCCCTCCCTGAGCCGGTCCGTCTTGTACCTTTTTATTTTTACTCTATGCAGCCTGAGTTCGCAGTGTGTCATTAACGCAAAGAAAAAGCCGCACAAATTGTGCGGCTTTTTTTATTTATTCAGCGTTAGGGAATACGCGCTGTACAGTTTGTGTAAATTCATCAAATAATCCGGCGATTGGGTCACCATTTTGAATACGTTTTCCATATCCTTGCATACGCTCTACAAAATCAGGGTTAGCTGAAACGTAAACATTATCAATGTTTTTGTCAGTAGATCTTACCTTTTTGGCTATTTTTTTCTTCAAATTGTCTTCTACTGCACCTTTATTTCCATTGGTTAAAACGACTGCAACGTAGGCTTGATTTCCAGCCACAATGATATCGGCATGCTTTACTTCTTTTAGGTCTGTTACTTTATCAGCTGCTTCATCAGCAACCTCGAGTTTCCGGTCGTTGTTATTATCGTCATTTACACGATTGTTATTGTTATTGACATTATCAGTAACATTGTTGTCAACATTATCCCGGTTGTTTACATTGCGCATATCGTCATTGGCCGGATTTCGATAATTTACATTTCTTACATCATTATTATCACGTCTGCCCTCACCTTGGTCGGCCACACCGCAGCCAGTCATAAGCAAAGGGATAAGAAGCACAGACGCAAGGACTTGTTTTTTTCCAAGCATGTGAATTCCTCCTTTATCACTTTACGTATAGGTTTTTCTAACTGGCTTTAATTATGCATGCAAATCTGGAGGAAATGCTTTCCCGGGAAATATAACGGTTAATTTGTCTAACGAGGGGGAAAATATGAATACACTGCAAAGGAGGGATCATGTTGTTCAACCAGCGAAGAGGAATCAGCCCCGCAGCATTGATCATAGGATCAACTATGCTTATTGCTGCATTATCACCTCAGATCCGCCAAAGAATCAGCGGGTTTATCACAGGACAAATGAACAGACGACATTCAGAAAATAACACATTTGATGCTTCTAATGTAGGAAACATAGTCAAACAAGCATTTGGCGGCAGCAGCGGGGATAAACAGGACCGTTCGCAACATCAAAGCCAGCGGCAAAATGGCAGTCAGCACCAGCACGCAGGACAGCAGCAAACACAGCATCAGCATACACAGTCTCAAACTAGGCAAACTGAGACAGCCGCGAAAAAAAGACAGCCGCATTATGCTGAACCCATTCATTTTGAACAAAGCGCGATGAATGTCATGGACGACAACACGATGATGGAAATGCTGGAGGACTTAGAACCCGGCCGTTAAAAAAACGTGTAATCCTGTCGGATTACACGTTTTCATATGTTACGCTTCTTCAGCTTCAATCACTCTGGATTGATCATGAAATGCCCCTTGATCAATTTCCTTTGTGACCTTACTTGTAATAAGACCGGATGTCATGCTTCCGCTGACATTCAAAGCAGTACGCCCCATGTCGATTAACGGTTCAATTGAGATTAACAAACCAGCGAGCGCGACAGGCATGTTTAATGATGATAAAACAAGAAGCGCCGCGAATGTGGCTCCGCCGCCGACTCCGGCAACACCGAAGGAGCTGATGGCAACGACTGCGATAACAGTGATAATAAACACCGGGTCAAATGGATTTTGGCCGACAGTCGGAGCAATCATCATCGCCAGCATCGCAGGATAAATGCCGGCACATCCATTTTGGCCGATCGAAAGACCGAACGAACCGGCAAAGTTTGCGATTCCCTCCGGTACACCCATGCTTCTCTGTGTTTTAATATTCAGCGGTAAAGCACCTGCGCTAGACCTTGACGTAAATGCAAATACAAGTACAGGCACCGCTTTTTTCAAATAAATCACCGGATTCAAGCCGCTGAACGTCAGCAGCAGCAAATGAATGATAAACATAGTGATTAACGCGGCATATGAAGCAATCACGAACATGCCCAGTTTTAGAATGCTGTCAAGATCACTCGTGGCAATTGTTTTTGTCATGATGGCCAGCACCCCATAAGGCGTCAGTCTCAAAATGAGTGTGACAACACGCATGACAATGGCATAAACGGCATCAACCAGTTTTTTAAATGTTTCTGCCTGTTCCGGCTGTTTGTGTTTTACGCCGAGGAATGCCACTCCAAGGAAAGCGGCAAAAATAACGACAGCGATCGTTGAAGTCGGTCTAGCTCCCGTGAAATCTAAAAACGGGTTTCCAGGCAGCAGTTCAACAATCTGCTGCGGCAGCGTTTTCGCTGTCATATCCTCTGATTTCTGCTGAAGCTCCTGCCCCCGTGAAAGCTCTGTACTTCCTTGGTCAACCTGAATCGCCTGCAGATCAAATGAAAGCGCGGACGCGATACCGACAGCTGCAGCAACTGCTGTTGTTGCTACTAAAATCCCGATAATCAAACCGCTGATTTTCCCAAGATTTTTTGTCAGCTTCAGCTTTGTAAATGCACCGAGAATCGAAATAAAGACGAGCGGCATGACAACCATCTGAAGCAATTTGACATATCCGCCCCCGGCAATATTAAACCAGTCGGCTGTTTGAATGACTATATTTGAAGTCGGGCCGTAAATCAGCTGAAGAGCAAATCCGAATACAATCCCCAGCCCCAGCGCAGTAAATACACGTTTAGAGAAGGAAACATGTTTTTTCTGCATAACAAAGAGCCCTAAGATAAGTAAAAATAAAATAAATACATGTAATACAACCAGTAAAGTCTCCAAAGCAGGTAAACTCTCCCTTCAAATTTTCTCATTTACTATATTACACTAATTCCGATGGGTCAAGTGCGAATTATTTTAACTTATCAATTCAAGTAAAAAAACCTTATATAATGCCTTTTTTGTTCTTTTCTTTCCCTTCCATCTTTAGTACCTTATATAAGGGTGATAATATTTGCTGAAAGAACTGTTTGTAAATTTGACCATTTTAATCACATTTAATTATCTCTTCACCCACCTGTTTAAAGAAAGGCTAGTACATAAAAAAGACAGCATATCTTTTCAAGCTGTTAAAGGACTGGCCTGCGGTTTGCTCGGGGTTATTCTGATGGTTTTTGGATTTACCTATCAGCATTCAATTATTGATCTTCGAAATATCCCTATTATGATTGCCGCTCTTTATGGAGGCTGGGTTTCAACGGCAACGGCCCTGGCCATGATCACTGCAGGCCGCTTGCTGATTACGATGAACACATCTGCACTATACTCGGTTATTATCATTTGTATCGCTGCCATTCCGTCACTCATTGTTTCTAGAAGAAAAAAAGTTCAACTAAAACATGCTTTCTATCTTTTAATCATCACAAATAGCTTGATCTCCTTTTCCTTTTATTTTCTTATAGATTTACATTCATACGAACTTCATTTGTATTTTTGGATCATATCAATAGCGGGCGGCATGCTCAGTTTATATATTATTGATCATGAAACAAATGCACATCTTCTTTTTAAACAATATAAGTTTCAGGCGCACTTTGACTTTTTAACAGGCGTGTATAACCGAAGAAAGTTTGAAGAAACCACAAAAGCTCTGTATCAGCAGGCGGCCGATACCCCGCATTTTCAATTTGCACTGATTTATATGGATATCGATCATTTTAAGACCATCAATGACCAATATGGCCATCATGAAGGAGATCAGGTGCTCAAAGAGCTGGGGTTACGTCTGAAGCAGAGCATCCGAAATACAGATCCTGCCGCTCGGATCGGCGGTGAAGAATTTGCCGTTCTCCTGCCGAACTGTTCTCTTGATAAAGCAGCCCGGATCGCTGAACGGATCAGGAGCACTGTAAGTGATGCACCGATTGTATTAACAAACGGCGAAGAGCTTTCAGTTACGATATCACTAGGGGCCGCTCATTACCCCAATAATACGGAACAGCCAGGATCCTTGCCCATTCTTGCCGATCAAATGCTTTACAAAGCGAAAGAAACGGGACGGAACAGAGTGTGTTTTTCAGAAAAAAAAGAATGAATTCAATGTTCGAATTCATTCTTCCAATCTGAAAGACGGTTCAAAGGCAGAAAAGCCGGGACAAGATCTCCCTGATATTCTTTTTCTATAAATGCCGCTGTATCATCAGCTTGATAAAGCTCAAGAATGGTTTGCAGCGCTTCCCGATCTTGATCCTCCGCTCTGACAACAATCAAATTCATCTCTTCCTCAGACATGAGTCCGCCGCTCTTTAGCGTATGCTTTTTCGGGTTCAGGCCCGCTTTTTTTGCTTCTGATGGTTTCATGACAAACACGTCGGCACCGCTCACTGCATCCTGTTGCCGGACAGCTTTTAATTTCAGGTGTCTCGGATTATCTTTAATCATATCAACTGAACCTGTTCCGTTAAATCCGTTTTTCAGCGTTAGCAAACCCGCTTCCTGGAGCACTGTAAGCGCCCTGCCAAAATCGAACGCTTTATCCGGAACAGAAACGACGGCTCCTCGCGGTATATCTTGGATTCGGTCATATCGTTTTGAATAAATGCCCATAGGCGTTATGTATGTCGTCCCGAGCGGCGCCAAATTAAGTTTGTATTTTTGAGTGAACGCCTGAAAATATGAAATGGTTTGAAAGGCGTTGGCATCAATTTCTTTGTTAGCGAGTGCGATATCAGACTCCGCATAATCAGAAAAAGGGATCAGCTGAATATCCAGCCCTGCCTCTTCAGCCTTTTGAGCAATATAGTTCCATATTGCCCCGTCAGACTCAGCAATCCCGATTTTTATCGATTCATGTTCTGCAGACGGTGAACATGCAGTAAATGAAACGAGAAGAACAAGGACGAAACTGCATATAAGCCACTTTTTCATTGTGACCATACTCCTATCTATGTATTAGAGCATGCAAGCAATATCAGACATAAAAATCATACGCTCTCTTAGTTGATAAACGTTGTCATTTGTAATATTGATTAACTTTTACCTTACTCATATCCAATAAGGTTGTCAATTCCTATTACTTATCTTCCCAAAATGAAGGAATACTAAGGCAAACGTATGATCACATATCGAGAAAACAGATGAATTTCCGTAAATAAATATCAAATTGAAAAATAAATATGGTATTTTCCGAAAAAAATTTCAATAAGCAGTTGTTTTTTCTGAAGATTACTGGTAGAGTAAAGGTAATTATTTTTGTTCGAACTATCTTTAAGAAGAAAGTTTTGTAAGAGTTTTCGTCTTGAAAGTTTGTTAAGAGCAAGAATAGTGAATTTAAGCGTTATGATCGCTTTAGGAGGAAATTTCATGTTAGAAGGTAAAGTAAAATGGTTCAACTCTGAAAAAGGTTTCGGATTCATCGAAGTAGAAGGTCAAGACGATGTATTCGTTCATTTCTCTGCTATTCAAGGCGAAGGCTTCAAAACTTTAGAAGAAGGCCAAGCTGTTTCTTTTGAAATCGTTGAAGGAAACCGCGGACCACAAGCTGCTAACGTTACTAAAGAAGCGTAAGCATATATTGATATGAAAAACTGCAGGTGCAAACCTGCAGTTTTTATTTTGACAAAAAAGCTGTTTTGCTTATGCAAAACAGCTTTCTTGATTAGTTTGCAATATCCCGTTTCATGAAGATTCCAAAAGCAAGCAGCAGAAAAATGATAAAGTAGATCGCAAGCATGACGATAGAAAACGTCATAGTCATCCCTTCTATTAACGGTGTGCCATCCACATACTGAGTTAAATCGACATTAGCAAACAATATATACTTTGCCCAGTCAAATTTCGCTGCAATAAATGCAGTGGCTGTCGTACCGGCAACCAATAAAAAGATGGAAAACCCTACTGCAAGAGAGCTGTTTCTGAATACTGCAGACAGCATAAACGCCATCGTCGCCACCATTAAGGCCGAGACGGATTCAGAAAGATACGTTGTGGCCAAGTGACTCATCATGTTTTGCTCAATGACATGGCCATCCTTATAGATTAAATGAATATTCGCGGCGGTTTCACCACCCGTCCCGAAGAAAATCAACCCTAACAAAGTAGAACCGATAAATAAAATCAACAGCAATAGGAACCCAAACAGGAGAACTGTAATATATTTTGACATCAAAATTTGAAAACGGCTGAGCGGGCGGATCATTAACAGCTTAATGGTTCCCCAATTAAATTCGTTCGCGACAATTCCGGCTGCGATAATAATGGTAAACAGTCCGGTAAGGATGGTAAAACCTGCTGAATCCGTTACATAAGACCATACAGTATAGCCCGTGTCATTTGGGATGTTATGTTCAATGCGATAGTTGTTGAGTGTGATTATTTCTTTATATCCATCTTTCAGTGAAGGATCGTCTTTGATTTCTTTCTTTAATTCGGCGTTTTGTGCTTGAAGTTCTTGTTTCCAATGAGAATTTGCTTCACCGGCAGAAAAATGATTCGCCAAAAATGCAAATCCAACCATTGTCAGCCCCAGAATTCCGATCATCACCCATGTTCCGGCACGGCTGAAAATTTTGATCCACTCATTATAAATCAAATTAAGCATGCTGAACCTCCTCTTTTGTTTCACCTGTCATTTCTAAGAAACGGTCCTCTAATGATTTTGTTATGACCTTGACCTCATAAATACGGATTTGCTGCATCACCAGCAATTCAATAACCGCAGGGACTTCTTCTTTAGCCAGTTTGATTTCTACACCATTTGTCTTACTCAGCAAATCGTACTGATTTAAAACAGCAGCGGCTTCATTCGGCTGCTCAACCTGGAAGAAATATGTATCGTTCTCATCAATGTTTTCATCTTTTACATTTTGAATATCGATCAGCTTTCCTTTTTGCAAAATCGCAATTCGATCACACATCAGTTCCATTTCTGACAGCAGGTGGCTTGAAACGATGACAGCCATTCCTCTTTCTCGGGTTAGCTTCTTTAAATGATCTCTGATTTCTCTGATCCCCGCCGGATCAAGGCCGTTTGTCGGTTCATCCAAAATCAGCACTTTCGGATCGTGCAGAAGGCATTGTGCCAAGCCAAGACGCTGTCTCATCCCCAGAGAATATGTTTTCACCTTGTCGTGGATTCTGTCTGTTAAACCGACCAGTTCAACAACTTCATCAATTTTTTCCTTCGTGATACCCTTGACCATCCTTGCGTATTGCTGGAGATTTTTATATCCGCTCAAAAATTTATACAGCTCGGGATTCTCAACGATCGCTCCGATATGCTTAATCGCCTTGGCATATTCTTTCGTAATTGATTGGCCGCAAATGAGGACATCACCTTTCGACAGCTTCATTAACCCCACCATCATCCGGATGGTTGTCGTTTTCCCCGCTCCGTTTGGTCCCAAAAAACCGAATACCTCGCCTTCACGAATCGTAAAACTGAGATCATCAATGATCGTTCGGCCTCTGATGTTTTTAGTCACGTTTTTCAATTCCAACACTGTTTTCATCATATTCCTCCTCTTTCTAGCAAACTTCCATTTTTGATTTAAACCATTGCAAAACAGACATGCCTTCCTGTTCACGAATATCTTCTACTTCACGCTGCGCAACTTTTTCTCCATTGGCGAGGATGATTACTTCGTCTAACAAAGTCTCAATTTCATCAATTTCATGTGTCGCGATCACGACAATCTGCTGCTCAAAATCAATGTACGACACAAGGCTGTTTACGATGGAATCCCTGACCATCGGATCAAGCCCGGAAAAAGGTTCATCAAGCAAGATGACGTCTGCCCGTCTCGCTAAAGCAAGAACGATTTTCAGCCGGCCCCGATTTCCTTTTGATAGCTTTTTGATCTTTTTTTCCGGATTCAGCTGCATCTCATTCAATAGCTTATAAGCCTGTTCTGTTTGAAAATCAGGAAACTGCGACTGATAAAAATTCACCATATCTTTAACAGTGAAATGCGGATAAAACATATCAAGCTCAGTAAGATAAGCCGTTTGACGCACCATTTCTCTCGTAGCTTGTTTTCCATCTACTTTTACAAATCCTGAAGTCGGAAACAGAAGGCCAGCCATCATTTTCAGGGTCGTTGACTTGCCGCTGCCGTTCGGTCCGATCAGGCCATAAATCCGTCCGGATGATAGGGTGATTGACACATTATTGACGGCCGTATGGCGGCCGTATTTTTTTGATACATGTTCTAGCTTGATTTCCATTTTAGCCTCCCTCTGTGAATGTTTTAATCCCTTCTAACATTTCCTCTTTCGTTAGCCCCAGCTCTTTCATTTGCTTGACAAAGCCTTCCAGCACCTCTCGTGTCAGCTTGTCTTTCAGCTCGTCTACGATTTCTGCTTTTTCCGCAATAAACGTCCCTTGACCTCTTCTTGTCTCCACAATACCCAGCCTTTCCATCTCACTGTACGTTCTTTGAATTGTATTGGGATTTACCTTAGTTTGAATCGCCATTTCTCTTACTGAAGGAAGCTTGTCTCCTGGGAGCAGCTCCTTCCTGACCAGCCTATAAAAGATCTGATCAGCGATCTGCAGATAAATCGGTTTCGAGGATTGGAATTGATTGTCCATATTTACACCTCTACTTTACGATCAAGCAGTTTTGAAGCCATGATGAGCAGCAAGAACGTGATGACTATAGCAATAGGAAACCCTAGCACAGACAGATGGATAGGTTTTAGTTCCAATCTCCAAACATTGTGGAAGTGGAAATCAAAATTGGAATAGACAGTTACAGGCCAGAAATGCTTTTGAGATTCAACCAAAGGGCTTATGATGTATTCATCGAAGAATAACCACACTGCAACCAACAGAACCATCGCAGCCCACCGCATTCCGCGCCAATTTCTGAGAGAGTGAAAAACAGTCCAAAACACAATGACTGTTACTGACATATCTAACGAAGAAATAAGCCCATACATATTCAGCAAAGCCACTGTACTCGTTATATCAACTTGATGCTCCAGCAGATTTTTTACAGAGAGCATATGATACATCCATATGCCATAGGCTGTTAATGCCAACTGAATTACAAATTGATAGAGCAAAGATGCTGCCAATTTAGAAGAAAACAGCCATAAGCCGCCATTTGGATTGTACAGCCAAAGCTGTGATTTCCCTTCCTTGCGAAGGTGATAAAACACAAAAACAGGAGATAAGAAAAGCAGAAAAAAAGCAACTGCAACAAAAAAACCAAAAATGACTAGAGGTTCTTTCGTGCGAGAAGCTATAATATGGCCTGTTCCCAATAAGAAAATGATTCCACATATCCATACTAGCAGCCACATTCTTGAAAGCTTGATATCTTTCTTTAATAAACCTAAAAAAGAATTCATGTCTTTACCTCCCGGAAAAAATCCTCGGTGTATGAGTAACATAGTACACTAGATCAAGGTGGAATACAACATATTCCATGGATTTATTTGATAAAAACATAATTGATGGAAACAGCAAAAAAGGCAAACCCGCATGAGTAAACGGATTTGCCTTTTTCATTACTTTTTCTTATTTTTCATAGAGAGCAGCGCATCACGATAGCTGCGGTCCTGCATTTTGTCACTTTCCTCAGTGACCTCTTCTTCTGCATGAACTTCATCAGAATGCTTAAACTTTTGCAGCGCCTGCCTGTAAATATCATCACCCATTGTGTCACGCTTCTCTTTTGGAGAATCGTTTTTGACAACGGATGGCGTATGCTCGGCAGCCCTTGCTTCAGCAGGGTAATGCGCTTCGTTTTTTTCCTCTTCTGGAGGTGCGATTCTATCGGTTGCTTCTTGCTTCTCAGGTCCAGGTGAGGCGTTGCGGACGTTAAATGTAATAAGGGCCGCAATGACAATGACAGCAGCAATTATTGCTATAATAATGGCCATTTCAACCTCTCCTTACTGTCCTGCTGTTAGGTTTCCTGTGACTTGGCTGACACGTCTTCCCAACGCGCGTCCAAGCTGAATACCTTCCTCAGACATTAACTCATCACTGTCTACCGGACAAGTGACACCTGCTCCGTAATAAGAGCCATAAAGTGCGTTTTCAGGCACGTTGCCAGGCAGTCCGACAACAATCATGCCTTGGTGGAACATCGGCGTGATTAAATTGTGCATTGTCATTTCCAAGCCGCCGTGTGTTGTTGCCGTTGTGCAGAAGACAGCACCGACTTTGTTGATCAGCTCGCCTTCAGCCCACAAGTAGCCAAGTCTGTCGATCCAAGTTTTAAGACCGGAGCTGATTGTTCCGAAATGCCCTGGGCATCCCCAAATAATCGCATCCATATCTTTAAGCTTGCGGATATCAGCCTGATCTACATGGTCGATGAACACTTCAGCCGCGTCGTTTTCTCGCGCGCCTTCAGCAATTGCTTCTGCAAGCACTTTAGTATGTTCGCCTTCACTATCATACACTACATAAATTTTCATTCAGGAAACCTCCCTGTACAGATTAAGATTCCTTAGCTTCTTTTGGAGCAGGAAGTAATGAAAGCTCCTCTTTTTTCTTCTTACGCAATTTATCTTTTCTGACGTCACGCAGGAAGATACTTAAAATCAAACCTGCTACACAGAATAAGGTTGCCCACATAAAGGCATCATTTATCCCCATGACATTGGAATCGAGTGACGCGTGTTTATAAATATGTGAGTACACATATGTTTTCGCCGTATCATAAGACACATTCATATTCACCATTAAATTCGAAACTGCATTTTGGAACGCATGGAGGAAGTTCGGGTCCGCCGTGCTTGTTTTATCTGCAATTTGTGAATAATGGAATGTCGTCCGGTTTGTATAAATCGTCGTAATTAAACTTGTTCCGATTGATCCGCTGATTTGGCGAAGCGTGTTGCTCATCGCCGTTCCGTGGCTGTTCAGACGGGCAGGAAGCTGGTTCATCCCGGCTGTCATGACTGGCATCATTAAGAGAGACATACCAAATGCACGAATTGAATAGATCAGCATGATGTGTGTATATGGTGTATCAATTGTCAATTGCGTGTATTGATAGGTTGTTACCACTGTCACGAGAAGCCCGATAATCGCAAGCGGTCTCGGTCCGAATTTATCGAACAATATACCTGAGATCGGTGACATAATCAGCATAACGATCGCACCCGGAAGCAGAAGCAGACCGGATTGAAGCGCCGTAAAGCCGACCAGGTTTTGCAGATAGATCGGTAAAAGGAACATACCAGTGTAAAGTGCCACTGTTATAATGATATTAATGACACTCGAGAGTGAGAAAATGTCATATTTAAACACTCTGAAATCAAGCATCGGATCATCATGACGCAATTGCTGAACAACAAAAGCAACAATTGCAATGGCTCCGATAATAACTGTAGACAATACAATCGGGTCGGTCCAGCCGTCAGATCCGGCTTCACTGACTCCGTATAATAAGGAGGCGAATCCGACAATCGAGAGGATTGCGCCAAGAGTATCGAGTTTGATTTTTTGCGGCTCCACCATATTTTTAAAGATGAAGAAAGCCACAATGATAACAATTGCGCCGATCGGCACAAGTCCGTAAAACATAATGCGCCATGTATAATGCTCAATAATCCACCCGGAAAGAGTCGGGCCGACCGCTGGAGCAAACATCATCGCTAGCCCGAAAATCCCCATTCCTTTCCCCCTGCTTTCAGGCGGGAAAATTAACAGAATGGTTGTCATAACGAGCGGCTGCAAGATACCTCCGCCCACGGCCTGAATCAAACGGCCGATCAGCATTGTAGAGAAGTTAGGTGCGATACCGCAGACTAACGTACCGAGCGTAAAACAAAACATCGCGACGAGAAAGAGACTCCGCTGGCCAAATCGTGTAATCAGGAAAGCAGATAACGGAATCAATACACCGTTAACAAGCATGTAACCTGTTGTCAGCCACTGAATCGTCGTTGCACTTACGCCAAATTCAGTCATTAAGTGCGGCATTGCAACATTAAGCAGTGTTTGGTTTAGAATTGCCAAAAATAAACCCGCCATTAGCACAATCAGCAATGACATAGGGTTTTTTGCATTTTTTTCTTTGCCTGTAGCCATCTAAGACAACCTCCTTTCATGGTTTGATGACTGATCTGTTTTACTCAGAAATTTTAACAGATGCATTCATTCCAGGAAGCACCTTATCAGATGGGTTTTTGATTGAAATTTTCACAGGAATTTTTTGTGTTACTTTTGTGTAGTTTCCGCTTGAATTTGTAGAAGGAAGCATATCAAAAGTTGAGTTAGTCGCATAACCAATTTCTTCTACAGTACCGTCAAATGTAGTATCAGGGTCTCCGTCAACTACTACGTCTACACTATTTCCTACTTCAATATCCGCAATATCTGTTTCTTTAATATTTGCTGTGATGTATAGGTTGTCCATGTCAATCGTTTGTGCAATTGTTGTACCAGCTTGTACGGTTTGTCCGTTTTTCACTTCGTTTTTCACAATTGTTCCATCCATAATGGATTTTACGTCAACAGTTTGTTCGCCTTTGATTTTTGCAACTGTGTCGCCTTTTTTCACTGTTTTTCCTTCGTCCAGATCCCAGTCAGATACTTTACCTGCTGCTGGAGCAGTAATAGCAGCCATATCGCCCGCTACTTTTGCTTCATCTGTTTTTACGTAGTTTGTGCTTTGATAATAGTAGTAAGCACCTCCAGCTATAATTGCAAGAACAACAATCAAACCGATAATGTTGGTCAGAATTAAACGTCCTCTGTTCATTTTGTTTTCTCCTTTCGTTTCATCCTCTATCATTTTGCGGAAAGCTGGTGAAAATATGTGAGAAGTTTTTAATTACCGCTTTTTTCTGAACAGCCTTCAGCAAGCTTCGTTAAGCTTCCGGCTAGTTTGCGCAAATACTGCAGCTGGGAGGTATCAAGCTTTTGGTACAAGCCGGCACCCATTTTTGCATATTGCACAGCGGCTTTTTCTATCAGTTCTTCCCCCTCTTCGGTTAACTGAATCATGACGATACGGCGGTCATCCGGACTGTCATATCGATTCATCAATTGGCGCTTATACAGAATATCTGTCATCCGCGTCACAGAAGCAGGCTTAAGATCAAGCGACATTGCCAGCTTGCTTAGCGGGGTGCTTCCGCTTTGATGAATTTTAAACATCAGCAAATATTGAAGGACTGTAATATCAAAAGGCTCAAGCACAATCTCCAATATCTTCTTCTGTTTTTTATATATCGCCCGAGACGTATCGAAGAGCTGTTCAAAAGTGAGCAAAGCACGTTCTGATTCAGTCAACTCCTTTTCACCTCATTCCTCAATAATAGTTCACAAGATAAAATATTAATAAATGAAAGAAGATTTGTCAAAGGAAAAATTTCTTTTTCTCCCGTATTTTTTTCGCAAGCGTTTTCTTGCTTTTATTAAATAAAAAAAAGCCCTGAAATGGGCTTTTCATTACGAAAATTGATGGCTTACACCAGACTCTTCATTTCTGAAAAAGTTCTTTAGAGCCTGAAAAACATCAGATTTCTGTTTTAAAATATAGTACTTAAATTTCTCATCTTTTACATTTTTATATGCAGACATTAACGTTGAATGCCTGTTGTACTGATTGACCTCGCCGTAGCAAAACAGATTGGCCTTCTTCATAATATCATTGACCAGCTTCACACAGCGCGCGTTATCAGATGTCAGGTTGTCACCGTCAGAAAAATGAAACGGATAAATGTTATAGCGGGCGGGATTGTACTTTTCATCAATAAGCTCAAGCGACTTCCGATATACGGAAGAACAAATGGTTCCGCCGCTTTCTCCCTTTGAGAAAAAATCCTCCTCCGAGACCACTCTTGCTTCTGTATGATGGGCAATAAATTCAATTTCCACAGTCTCGTATTTTGTCCGCAAAAAACGGGTCATCCAGAAAAAGAAGCTTCTGGCCATGTATTTTTCCCAAACCCCCATACTGCCGCTTGTATCCATCATGGCTAAAACGACGGCTTTTGATTCGGGCTTTGTGATGTCATTCCACGTCTTATATTTTAGGTCCTCCGGATAAATTGGGTAGAACGACGGTTTTCCTGACATTGCGTTTCGTTTAAAGGCTGACATCATCGTTCTTTTCTTATCAATATTACCGGTTAACCCTGTTTTACGGATATCATTAAACTCGATATCTGTATGAATGATATTGTCCCGCTCTTTTTGCTGGAGATTCGGAAGCTCTAATTCTTTAAAAAGCGCTTCTTCTAAATCCATTAATGAAACTTCCGCTTCATAATAATCCTCGCCTGCCTGATCACCGGCACCCTGCCCTTTTCCAGGCCCTTGTTTTTTGTCTGATCCATCCCGGGCCACAACATCTCCAACCTGGCTCTCGCCGTCTCCTTGCCCTACATGTTTATTTTTATCATAGTTATAACGGATTTTATACTCATCAAGTGAACGGATTGGGATCTTCACTACATCTTTTCCATTAGACATAATAATGCTTTCCTCAGTTACGAGGTCCGGAAGATTGTTTTTGATCGCTTCCTGCACTTTTTTCTGGTGGCGCTGCTGGTCATCGAAGCCTTTGCGATGGAGGGACCAGTTTTCCTCAGAAATCAAAAAATGGCCGCTGTCATTTTGGGACATGAATTCCCCTCCTTAACCATTTGTGGTCGTGATACATACGTATTCCGGCTTGTGCCAGATTATGAAACAAGTCTTTCGAAAAGATTTATATTCATCATATGCACATATGCACGTTTAATTGACAAACTATTTAGAAAATGGGACAAAATAACCCGCCCTATTCGGACGGGTCACGTTGCTTATCGGTTCAGCAGGCTGCCGACATATTTCAGCAGCTCATTGGCGCTCGTCGAGTTGTAGCCGTGCTCATCAATTAAACGGGCCACGACTTCATTTACCTTTTTCAGCTGCTGCTCATCCGGCGTTTTTGTTGAGGTCGTAATTTTAACGACATCCTTCAGATCAGCAAACAGCTTTTTCTGAATAGCTTCACGCAGTCTTTCATGGGAATTGTAATCAAACCGCTTGCCTTTTCTCGCATAGGCCGAGATGCGGATTAAAATTTCTTCGCGGAACGCTTTTTTGGCGTTTTCCGAAATGCCGATCTGCTCTTCGATGGATCTCATCAGCTTTTCGTCAGGGTTCATTTCCTCTCCTGTCAAAGGATCACGAAGCTTATTTTTATTGCAATAAGCCTCTACGTTATCGAGGTAATTGTCCATAAGTGTTTTTGCTGATTCTTCATATGAATACACAAACGCTTTTTGAACTTCCTTTTTCGCAATATCGTCATATTCCTTGCGGGCGGCAGAAATAAAATTCAAATACCGCTCCCTGTCCTCGCTTGAAATTGATGGGTGCTGATCAAGACCTTCTTTTAAGGAGCGAAGAACATCGAGAGAATTAATCGATTCCATATTTTTTCTGATAATCGTTGAAGAAATCCGGTTGATCACGTACCGCGGATCAATGCCGCTCATGCCTTCATCATTATATTCTTTTTTCATATCCTCAACGTCGACAGAATTATATCCTTCCACACTTTCTCCATCATACAGTCTCATTTTCTTGACCAGATCAATATCCGACCGCTTCGGCTCTTTTAACCGGGTAAGGATTGAGAACATCGCGGCGACCTTCAACGTATGCGGGGCAATATGAACATCCGCCACATCGCTTTCTGCGATCATTTTTTCATAAATTCTCTCTTCCTCAGACACTTTTAAATTATAAGGAACCGGCATCACGATGATTCTTGAGTGCAGGGCTTCATTCTTCTTATTAGAAATAAATGAGCGATACTCCGTTTCATTCGTGTGAGCCACGATCAGCTCATCAGCAGAAATTAACGCAAACCGCCCAGCTTTAAAATTCCCTTCCTGTGTCAAGGAAAGCAAATGCCAGAGAAATTTCTCATCACATTTCAGCATCTCCTGAAATTCCATCATCCCGCGGTTCGCTTTATTCAGCTCTCCGTCAAATCGGTAAGCGCGCGGATCCGATTCTGAACCGTACTCGGCGATTGTTGAGAAATCAATACTCCCCGTCAAATCGGCAATATCCTGAGATTTCGGATCAGAGGGACTGAATGTTCCAATTCCCGTACGCTTATCTTCTGAAAAGAAGATGCGCTCCACCTTCACATCCTCAATTCTTCCTCCGTACTCTTCCTCCAGCCTCATGACATTTAAAGGAGAAAGACTTCCTTCTATTCTAATGCCGTATTCTCTGTAAAAGTCATCGCGTAAATGATGGGGGATTAAATGTAGAGGGTCCTCGTGCATCGGGCAGCCTTTAATCGCATATACAGCGCCATTATCTGTCAGCGTGTACGCTTCGAGACCTTTTTTGAGCATCGTGACCAGCGTGGATTTACCGCCGCTCACAGGCCCCATCAGCAATAGAATCCTCTTTCTGACATCTAGACGTTTGGCAGCCGGATGAAAATACTCTTCCACAAGACGCTCCAGAGATTCTTCAAGCCCAAACAGCTCGCGGTCAAAAAAACTGTACTTCTTGCGTCCGTCAATCTCCTCTATCCCGCTGTCTTTTATCATATTAAAAACTCGAGAATGAGCAGATTGCGCGACCATCGGATTTTCTTTAATAATCTCCAAATAATCGGCGAAAGTTCCTTCCCATTTCAGCCGCTGCTCTTCCTCTCTGTACTGTTCAATTTTCTTTAATATATCCATAAGGACCTCCTCTATCATGTTTGATACACTATGCAAATAAGGTACTTTGATACAATCTATGCCGCCATCTCGTGATACATGCTTTGGTTTCTTAAAAATAAAGATACTTATACATCGTTGACAAGGCAGACTGCGACCGTTCATAATAAAGAAAAATACAGAATCATCCAGACTCGGACAGCACGGAAAAATTGAAGAGGGGGAGAGACGGTGAAAACAATCATCATGATGGGTGTCATTGTCACTTTTTTAGTATCAATTTTTACCGCAGGATACGAAAGCAAGCCTGGAAAAGAATAAAAAAGGGTGCTCCTGAAAGAGCACCCTTTTTGTATAACAGAACAATGTTTTACAGTTTTGTTTTTTCTTTAATCTGTGAATGCGGATCGCATTCATATTTGTTTTCGTACTCAATTGTTCCGATGCTGCATCCCGGCCCGATGATCACTTCTTTTCCCCTGACAACTGCCGCTTCGGTATTCTCCAAATAAACCCGATCTCCTTCTATGACATCGGCGATCAGTTTCCCTTTCTTCCGGTTAAAAAAACTCGCGCGTCTTTTCACTGTAATTGTTGTTCCGCCGATTTCCTGCACATGGCTTATATCATGGCTCAATCCCAGCTTGATCTCACCCGAATTTAATAACCCCGATACATCAACACAGCCTGTGACATGGAACATTTCTGTTTCACAATCACCTTTTACGCTAAGCTTCCCTTTCACATCACAGGATTCTCCAGTCATATTCCCGCCAATTTCAGTCTGGCCTTTCAGATTGAATCGATCAAATTGAAGTGAACCGCTGACTTTCATTGTCCCATATATATTGATTTTGCCGGCTGTCAGATCGCCTTTACATTCACTTTCTCCGAGCACACGCAGCCGCTCAGTCTCTGCTTTTCCGAGAAAAAGGCCCGTTCCGTATATGCGGCAGCCTACAGCAGACAGCCCTTCTCCAACTACACCTTCTCCTTTGATGCTGACATTGTGATACGCGCCTCCTGCGGCATGCCCAGCGCCATATAATTTTAAATTTCCCAGTTTTGTTGTCTCCATTACGATCCTCCTTACAACTTTGTGGATGTTTCAACCGACGCGCTTGGATCACAGGTATAGTCCCCACTGTATTCGACGGTTTCAATCTGGCAATCCGGGCCGATGACCACTTTATTTCCGCGCACGGTTTTCGCCTTTGTATTTGTCAATTCAATCACGTCACCTTCGATCAGCTCTGCTGTTAGAACAGGCTGCGGCATCAATCTGAGCAATGTCAGCATTCCTTTTCTGCAGGTCACTTGAAGATGGAGGCAGCCGATCTCCCGCACATAGCTTTCCCCTGCAGAAAGCTTAATGATCACCTGGTCTGCATTTAAAAGCCCGCTGATTTTGCATTTCCCTTCTGATTGAAAGGTTTCTGTTTCACAATCTGCTTCCATGACAGCTTTTCCGCTAATGTCAATGCCGTCAGCCTTGACAGTGCCGCCAAATGTTGATGATCCAGCGATTTTCAATTGTTTTGCAGATACCTCTCCTTGAATAAAACCAGTGCCATTCATCCGGATAGATTCTGCTTCAACGTCTCCATGTATCTTTCCTGAACCGCTGATGGTTACCGCTTTCGCTTTGACGCTGCCGTCGGCTTTTCCGTTTCCATTAAAAGAAAAAGTGTCACACTCCACGTCCCCGGCCACTGTCCCGCTGCCATTAATCTCAACAGATTGAAATGTTCCTCCCTTTGAACTTCCTGATCCGTTTATCACCAGCTTTTCCACTACATCCATTGATGGCCCTCCTGCATAAATGTTGTTTTTAATTCCTCTGAAGCTTTTAATAAATCTACCCGTTCCACAACCTTTACGGATGATTCAAACAAAATGCTGTCCGCCGCAGCCGCTATAAAACAAGTTGTGACACCGAGCTTGCGGAGCACAATCAGCTCCGTCTGTTTTTCAATCTCTTCAGTATCATGCTTCTTTAATACCTCTGCAGCCATTTTTGCTTCTGCAAGGCTGACATTTCCAGACTGCAGCAGTCCCTCAAGCACATACAGCGAAAGCAAATCGCTGGATGAGAAAATCGGACTTCCTCCGTCTTCTGAATAGGCTTCAAGAGCAGGCCTTGAAACCAAACCTTTATGAAGCAATTCATCAGCGGTCATGCTGACATCCTTCATTTTCGGCGACAGCATTTCCCTCATTTCATCCAAAGACAAATTTTCTTTCATCTTTTGAATCATTGATATACGTTTTAAAATCTCCTCTCTCGGAAAAAACGTCTCTTGCCCTGTAAATGTGGATTTACGAATAAACCATTCCTCAGGTATTAAGTTTTTCCGCTTCCATCGATACAGCTGACCGTATGAAATCGATGTTCTTTCAAGTAATTCTTTTTTAGAGATTAATTGTTCTTCCATAAGTCCAGCTCCTTTGATGGGTACATTGTAACATAACACTGTTACGTTGTTAAGCCCAAAAACGAAACAAAGCATTTCAACATCTGCAAAAAAACCCGCCCATCATCGATGAGCGGGTTTTTTCACTATTTTAAATCACGGTAATTTTGCTGGCGCAGCGCTTCATAAACAAGAATCGCGGCAGTATTGGACAGATTTAACGATCTGACGTGCTCTGTCATCGGAAGACGCAGGCAGCGGTCCATATTATTTTGAATTAAATCCTTTGGCAAACCGCTTGTTTCTCTTCCGAACACGAAGAAATAATCCTCGTCAAGATCAGTGTAATCAAATGATGTATGAGGCTGCTGGCCAAATTTTGTAATAAAGAAAAACTGGCCTTTTTCATATGCCTCAAACAATTCTTCTAACGAATCATGATACACAACGTTAACAAACTCCCAATAATCGAGTCCGGCACGCTTCAGCATTTTATCATCCGTTGAAAAGCCGAGCGGACGAATCAGGTGTAGCGTTGTATTGGTTGCTGCACAAGTACGTGCAATATTCCCTGTGTTAGCGGGAATTTCTGGTTGATATAAAACGACATGTAATGCCACAATGTTCACCTCTGTTTTTCTTATCCGCCCATCATTATAACATTAATTACTCTTTTGTCGTATCATCAACGATATGAAAAAAGGCATATCGTATTGACGGCGTGTATGCCGTAGAATCCTCATATGACCAATACCTCATCCGGCTGTCATAGGTCTGGGCGTTGACAAGCGGCATATTGCCTTTGTCCTTTGCCACGACAATCGTTGTATGATTAAACCGGCCGTCTCCTTCGAAGTCATAGCAAATCACATCGCCCGGCATCAGTTCTTCCGCTGATTTCACCCGCACCGCACGCAGTCCGGCCTTTGAATTCGACAAATACATTTTCATAGAGTGAGCCACCGTCCAGCTGTAGCTCCATGAGCTTTGTTTCATCCACCAGCCTGATCCCCTGTTCGGATGACCGCGCATCGGCGCGCCTCCTGCATGAAGACACTGAGAAATAAAATTTGTACAGTTATCGCTGAAATTTTTATAAGCAGGATTGCGCTTGTTCCAAAATTTCTCGGCATATTGGACAGCGCCGAGACGATCGTATTGAAAAGCCCTGCCAAACGCTTCTCTTTCCTCTTCAGCTTCAGAATAGTCAATAATACTGGTCCCTTCATGAAATCCAGCCGGCTTTTTCGCAATTTCCTGATCACTAATCAAAATGTGATCATACAGGAAAGCCATTCGCTCCTCTATGTGCTCTTCTATATACAAGCTGTCATCTTGTTCCTTACACACGTATTCGTAATGGATGGTATACGAAAGGCAGGTCGTTCCGTCATCCTCAACCCGCACATGATTAATCACGGCCTTTGCTTTCGCTTTTATGATGTCAACTTTACGTTTTTCCAGAAGCTTTTTCTTACGCTCCATGACTTTAAGGTCTCCGACTTGAGACTCCTGTCTCATAGCATGCCCGTTAACCAGAAAGCCCAGCCTCTCCTCCGCTAATTGTTCTAAAATGTGCTTCAAGCTCACCCCACCCGCCATACTTTTTTATAGAGAAAAAACACTTGGATGATCTCAAGTGTTTTTTCCTTCTGCTCTATACGTATGTCAGGACAAGCCTTGTTTAGTCATGCCTGAAGCTTTTAGCAAATCAATTCCTTTTTCAATTTCCAGCTTTGCCTCTTCATCCTTCTCTTTTTCCAGCGCTTTTTCAAGCTCTTCCGCGTATGCGGGGTCTCCGATTTTCCCGATTGCCCATGCGGCTGTCCCCCTGATGACAGGACGCGGATCCTTATGCATCAGTTCCGCCAATTCAGGCAGTGCGGAAGCATCCTTAAAATGCGCAAGCGCGAAAATGGCGTTTCGCTGAATCGGTTTTTTCCCGCGCCAAGAACCTGAGACATGCCCGAATTTCTCCTTAAATTCTCGATTGCTGATGGTCAAAAGCGGCTTCAATAACGGTTTGGCAATCTCAGGATCAGGCTCCATTTCCGGATGAAGATGAAAATCCTTCCCTTTATTGAGAGGGCATACCGTTTGGCACGTATCGCACCCGTACAGGCGGTTTCCGATTTTTGTCCGGAATTCATCAGGTAAAAATCCTTTTGTCTGGGTCAGAAAAGAGATGCAGCGCTGCGCATTAAGCTGCCCGGGATTAACCAGGGCTCCCGTCGGACAGGCATCCAAGCATTTCGTGCAGGACCCGCACATATCTTCAATCGGCACATCAGGCTCAAAAGGGATATTTGTGATCATTTCCGCCAAATACACATAGGAGCCATACTCGGGTGTTGTGATCATACAGTTTTTCGCACTGAATCCGATTCCGGCACGTTCCGCAACGGCGCGATCAGATAATTCACCTGTATCAACCATTGACTTCGTTCTGATATCCTCATGCTTGCTTTTTAGAAAATTCTCCAGCAGATCAAGCTTTTCCCTCAGCACATCATGATAGTCTTTTCCCCAGGAGGCTCTGCAAAAAATGCCCCTGCGCTCAGTTCTCGTGCTTCTCGGCGCATCCTTCATTCTGGAAGGATATGCGAGAGCAATTGCCACTATTGATTTCGCTTTCGGCAAAAGAAGCTTCGGCGTCACCCTTTTTTCGATATCCGGCTCTTCAAAGCCGGAGAGATAGCCAAGTGATTCTTGAAGAATCAAACGGTCTTTTAAACTGTCAAAAGTATCAGCGGTCGTAAAACCAATCTTGTCCACGCCAATGCTTTTCGCGTATTCAATTAATTCTTCTTTGAGCTGATAAATGTTCATGTTTTGCACAGCCTCCTTTCTTTGTGATAAAACGATACAGCGTTTATAATAGGTTGATATCACGTAACTGGAGTGAATGCTAGTGAATATCAAACTTGATTCTGTTATTACTGAACGTGCGGCCGGCTTACATGCAGCTGCTGTCATTTATGAGAATATCGAAGTCGGCTCCTCACCGCAAATGCTGAAAGGCAGACTCCGCCTGTTTCAAGAATCCTTGTTTTTCGACTATGCGGACGGCGGTATATCCGATGAATCCTTCGTCAAGGAATGGCAGGAACTCTTTAAACAGCTTAACCCTTCATTTGAGGGAGAAACAACCCCAATGGAGGACATGCTGGTCCCGATATCCAAGGAACAATTCATGGAAAGTAAAGACTCGGCCCATGACACAATCGATTTTTTCGCATTAAAATATTCTCTGCCTATTATGATTTATGATGCCGGAAAGCTTCATGAGCCGGTCCGGATCTCATTGGGAGAAAAAGAAAACATACTGCTTTTCTCTGATGAAAACGGCATTTTTGGCGATTTCAAAAACAGCGTCAACCACTATCCCGTTTCAAACGAGACTAAGAATATGCTGCAAATCATTTTTTTCCCGCCATCGATTCAGAAAAGCAGCGCTGTTAACCTCTTATCATCATTAACGAAAATGTTTGAACAAATTCACGGCGGCACCCATACAGTACATTGGCTTACGTAAAAGAACACGAATGTCGTGTTCTTTTTTACATAAAAAAACGCAATACTTCGTTTATCTGAGAAACGAAACACTGCGTTAATAACGTATGTATGGAGCGGGTGATGAGAATCGAACTCACGACATCAGCTTGGAAGGCTGAGGTTTTACCACTAAACTACACCCGCATTTTTGGTTGTCAGCAACAGTACCGCTCTGACTTTTTTTATATTACATGTTTATTTATTTTTCGTCAAGGGAATATAAAAATTTTGTCGAAAAAAAGTTATCTTTTTGTAAAGTTGTTAAGTTCCATTTACATAATGTTAAGTATACTATACAATATAATCAATCGAGATTGTGAAGGGGACAGACGTCATGATGAAAAATAAAGTAAAAGAGCTGAGGGCACGCTTCGGCTATTCTCAGGAAAAACTAGGAGAAACAGTCGGCGTCACAAGACAGACTGTGGCAGCTATTGAAAAAGGCGATTATGTTCCCTCACTGCTGTTAGCACTGAAAATCTGCAAAGCCTTCTCCATGAAAATGGAGGATGTCTTTTGGTTAGAGGAGGAAAACTAAGATGAGCATGAAAACAAAAGCAGCTTTTCACCTTGTTTTATTTGGCCTTGCATGCTGGACGCTGATTTCATACTTTGAAGCCTCAGAAGGCATAGCATCTTTTTTCGGCACAAAGAGCGGCGGGATGGTATTTGAATTAAACCTCACCCCCTTTATTCTGTTTGTTGCGGCGTCTGCGGTTTATTTGTACTTACAGAAAAAAAGCCGCCCTGCCAGAAAGCAGCTTCTTCTGCCTGATGAGTTTGAAGAGCAGGATGAAAGAGAGCAGATGATGACGGCAAAAGCATGTCGCGCGTCATATATCGCTGTCTACTTCTCGCTGCCTGCCGCAGCGGTACTTCTCATTTTTTATCCGCTATTTCAATCGCGCATTCCGTTTTTCCCTATTATTATTGTGTTTATCATCATGATCATCCAGCACCTTTCCTACGTCATCTCTTTCAAGAAAAACGAAAAAAACTCCGGCGCGCTGTAATCGGCCGGAGTTTTTTCTTACCAGCTTGCTTTTTTCACACCGGGAATCTGGCCTTTATGGGCCAGCTCCCTGAAAGCGATTCTGGACATTTTAAACTTCCTCATATATGCTCTCGGGCGCCCCGTTACCATGCAGCGGTTGTGAAGCCTTCCCGGTGCTGAATCTCTTGGCAGCTTGCTGAGTGCCTCGTAATCTCCTTTTTCCTTCAACTCGCGTCTAATACCAGCGTATTGCTCAACAAGCTGTTGGCGTTTTAACTCTTTTGCCACTTTTGATTTTTTAGCCAAGTCACATAGCCTCCCTTTAAATCGAAATTATTACGATTTAAAATGTATCATGCACCATTCAAAAAAGCAAGCATACCGCTTTGTAAAACAGACGGCCTAAAGCCGCCCATTCTAATGATGCAATTCCACATAATACAGTAACGCATCTTGATGCTTAATGAGCTCTTTTTTATGTTCAGAGGTGTGCATTGTCTCGTCAGTCCCTCTAATACTGCTGCCGATCAAAGCAGGCTTCTCGAAAGTAATCGGTTCCGGCGATGAAATATTCTGAGTCATTTCCTGTGTTGTGCTATCGTCGCGTTTCACCGATGAATCAGCCGCTATATTTCCCTGTTTATCCACAATGCCAAAATGAATGGTGGTATGTTTATTCTTTCCTTCCCCCTCTTCATTCTCAAAATAAACAAATTGTATGGTATCGGGTTTTTCCTCTGAATAATCTGCACGAACCGGTCCAAACCTCTCAACAAGCTTTCCCTTTTGATAATGTTCGATGTACATGTCAGCTGAAGAAATACCTTCACCGATATTGACGGCTTCGGCAGTGAATGCCTGTGAAGCTGCGACATCCATTCTGTTTTTTTCAAGATCTGATATGTCCGCCGCTTTGATTTCCATCTGTTTTGAATGTCCGCATGCAGACAGCATAGCTATGAGGCAAATGACTGCCGCGCTTCTCAAGGCTTTCAGAAAAAAAGCCCCCTTTTTTTGAATATCATACCATGTTCGGGGGGCTGTATTTTAGTTAAACTCATGCATTTTTCTCTTTGACAAAATAAGTGTTTCCTACCGCTTCTCCCCTTTTGTTCTGAAGCTTTCTCGTCCGATCATTTTCAAACGGCAAAAGCGGAAATACAAGCTCTGCAAAATAATACGCTTCTTCTAAATGCGGATAGCCGGAGAATATAAACGATTCTATGCCGAGTGCCTGGTACTCCGCTATCCTGTCGGCAATCGTCTGCGGATCACCGACAAGAGCTGTTCCTGCCCCTCCTCTGACCAGGCCGATCCCCGCCCACAGATTCGGGCTGATTTCAAGCTTCGTCCGATCGCCGTGATGAAGGACGGCCATCCGCTGCTGGCCTGAAGAGTCGTAACGGCTCAAAGCTGCCTGCGCTTTGGCAATGGTGTCATCATCCAAGTGGCTGATCAAGCGCTCTGCCGCTTCCCATGCCTCTTGTTCAGTTTCACGGGCAATGACATGCAGCCTAATGCCAAATCGAACGGATCTCCCTTCTTTTGCCGCTTGCTTTTTGACTCTTTCTATCTTTTCTTTTACTTGTTCAGGCGGCTCACCCCATGTCAAGTACACGTCTGTATGCTTTGCGGCAGCTTCAATCCCAGCCTGTGACGAACCACCGAAATAGATGGGCGGATGCGGCTCTTGCTGCGGCGGGAAAAGCAGATTGCTGTTTTCCACTTTTATATGCTTTCCTTCATAGGAAACCGTTTCTCCCTGCAAAAGTCTCCGCCAAACGGTTAAAAATTCGTCTGTTGCCTCATAGCGCTCATCATGGCTGATAAACAGGCCATCGCCTGCCAGCTCATACGGATCGCCCCCTGCCACAACGTTGATCAGCAGCCGGCCGTCTGAAATGCGGTCTAGGGTGGATGTCATTCTGGCTGCTAAAGAAGGCTGCATTAAACCAGGTCTTACCGCGACTAAAAACTTTAAGTCCTTTGTTTCTCCTGCCAGTGCCGACGCTGTAAGCCACGGGTCCTCGCACGATCTTCCCGTTGGCAGAAGAACTCCTGTATATCCCAGCCTGTCTGCCGCCTGCGCGACTTGTTTAAAGTAAAGATGATCCGCAGTCCGTCCATCACTTTCAGATCCTAAATATCTCGCGTCTCCATGAGTCGGTATAAACCAAAGAATTTCCATATTCATCTCCCCTTTATATCTTTTATCCTTCGTAGCTGTTTCTCCACTTTAACAGCTTTCGTTCAAGCAGCCTGACGAAGGAATCCGTCAGCTTTCCAACCACTGCAAAAATGATAATCCCTGCAAAGACTTTATTCGTTTGTGAAAACTGTCTCGCATCCATGATCATATAGCCGACTCCCGAGCTTGAGCCCATCAGCTCTGCCACAACGAGCCCGAGCCATGCAATGCCGAGCGATAAGCGAATGCCTAGCAATATATTGGGCAGGGCTGCCGGCAATATCACTTTGGATATCTGCTGGTGCCATTTAAATTCAAGCACCCGGGCGACTTCAAACAGCTTCGCGTCAACCCCGCGGATGCCGTTAAACGTATTGATATAGACAGGAAAGAAGGCACCGAGCGCAATCAGCAAAATTTTAGATACTTCGTCAAATCCGAACCATAAAATAAACAGCGGCGTGACGGCCAGATGAGGTACGGTTCTAAGCATTTGCAACGACGGATCAAGATACAGCTCCGTCCGTTTGGAGAATCCGGCCAAAATCCCGATCATCAATCCAAGCCCCGCGCCAAGCAAAAAACCAAGCGCCGCCCGATAAATGCTGATTTGCAGATGGCCGAACAGCTCGCCGGACAAAATAAGCTCCTTAAAGGTCAGAACAATCGTAACAGGTGTAGGCAGCACTGTAGCGGACACAACCCCCAGCCCGCCGATGACCTGCCAGATGGCAATGATGACAGCGGGCAGTAAAAGCCCCTTCATCCAGCCGTATCTCTTCCTTCCGGGCTTTTTTCGCACCGCTTCCGCATTCGTTTTGGGCAGCGAGCCCGCAGCCTCTGCTTTCATCATTGATCACCTCCTGAGGAATGTTCCTTTAATGCTTTTTTGATAAAAGTGTTATCGACAACATCCTTCACATCAATTTTCTTATCTATCGCCTTTGTTCGAAATTGAAAATCTGCTGTTTCCTGCTGCGCTTTCACAATGTCGTCACTGATGACCTCATTCAGAGGCTCAGTATTTTTCAGCACATTTTCGACGACCTTTTTATCGAGATCTTTAATGTCAGAATACAAGTCCGCTGCTTCATCCAGATGTTCCTTTTGCCATACAACGGCTTTATTAAACACCTTCAGAAAACGGACCACTTCGTCTGGATGCTCCTCTGAAAACTTTGTTCTTACTAAAGTAAAACCCGGTGAATATAAATCTGTGCTTTCTCCGTTCACAAGGATTTTTGCTCCGTGTTTCATTGTTTCTAAGGACAAGTACGGCTCCCAAATGGACCAGGCATCAACAGATTCGTTTTCAAATGCGGAAGCTGCTTCATCAGGCTGAAGCTGAATAATTGTCACATCGTTAGCTGACAACCCCACTTGATCAAGCGCTTTATACAAAAAATCAAACCCGCTGCTGCCTTTGGCGACTGCAATTTTCTTCCCCTTTAAGCCCTTAACGTCTTGAATGCCGCTGTTTTGATTGACAAGGATGCCGTTTGCTTTCAAACCGTCCTGAGACAAACCGATTTCTTTAAAGTCAATGCCTGCCGCCTGTCCAGCGATCACAGGCGAATTACCGACTTGAGAAAAATCAAGTTTGTCTGCCGCAAGGCCTTCAAATTGGGGGGGACCGCTTTGAAACTCCACCCATTTCACTTTGATGCCTTCTTTTTCAAATGCATCTTCGAACCAGCCTTTTTCCTTTGCGATCAAAAGCGGGCTTAAGCTTTGCTGAATACCAATACGAATTTCCTTCAATTGTTTGTGGTCACCGCTGGCTCCATTTGCTCCACAGCCTGCGAGCAGAAAAATAACGGCAACCAATACAATGAGTCCTTTTTTCATTTCCGCTTCCGCCCTTTCTATATCCCTGATCCTTCTGCGTACTCCAAATCTTCTGTTTTCTCGAATTCCGACAGCACTCTCTGTCTGATCGCTTGGAAATCCGGAGTCGTCCGGTTTCGCGGATACGCCAGGTGAATGGGCATCAGCTTATGGATTTTCCCCGGTTTGGCCTTAAGGATCGCAAGCTCATTTCCTAAATAAACAGATTCATCTATATCATGAGTCACGAGAATCATCGTTGTTTTTTTCCTCCTCCATATATCCAGCAGCACGTCCTGCAGGTGTTTTCTTGTAAAAGCGTCGAGTGCACCAAACGGTTCATCTAAAAGCAGCACCTCAGGCTCCCGCAGCAGGGCCCGGGCGATGGCTACTCTTTGTGACATGCCGCCTGACAGCTCGCGCGGATATGCTTTTTCCGATCCTTTCAATCTGACAATCTCGATCAGTTCATCCACCTTTTGTTTGACTTTTGGGTCCTTCAAATTCAAGTCGGCTGCAATATTCTGCTCAACAGTCAGCCAAGGAAAGAGGCGGTGTTCCTGAAAAATAAATCCTTGCTGAATACCCGGAGCTGTTACGCTGCGGCCGTTAATTTCAACACTCCCGTCATATTCAGAATCAAGCCCTGCAATAATCTTTAACAGGGTGCTTTTTCCGCACCCGCTCGGTCCGATAAGCGTTAGAAATTCGCCTGGTGCGATTGATAATTCTATGTTCTCTAAGACCGTGTTTTTGCGGCCCTCTTGAACAAATGCCTTTTCTTTGATGCTGATGGTCACAGCCACTTTTATCCCTCTCTTTCTGCCAACCCCGCCTTCAAAAAAACAAAAAGGCCCCCATCTCTGTTCTTGTAGAGATGAGAGCCTTCGGCGGTCCGATCAGCTGCCCAATTGTTTTTTTGTTTGAATAACATGTTAATTCAAATTATTCCGATATGTCAACTCTTTTTTAAATACGATTTTTGATATCCTTGTTTATCACTTACTCTGCTTGTTTCGCAAGTAGAGAAGAAACAAGGATTTCTTTGAAAATTATTAAATACTATCAAAAGCTGATATAACAAGGTTTTTCAACACTTTCGATACTAGATATCGATTAATAGAGATAACTATTTTATAATAATTATAAAATAATATTGACTTTTTACTTAGAGATGATATTATGTTCTTATAAATTCCAAGAGGTGATAACATGAGTTCAAATAAACTGACAACTAGCTGGGGCGCTCCGGTTGGAGATAATCAAAACTCAATGACTGCCGGTTCTCGCGGACCAACTTTAATTCAAGATGTACATTTACTCGAAAAATTGGCCCATTTCAACCGAGAACGTGTTCCTGAACGTGTTGTTCACGCCAAAGGAGCAGGCGCACACGGATATTTTGAAGTGACAAACGACGTAACAAAATACACGAAAGCCGCTTTCCTTTCTGAAGTCGGCAAACGCACACCGTTGTTCATCCGTTTCTCAACAGTTGCCGGTGAACTTGGCTCTGCTGACACAGTTCGCGACCCGCGCGGATTTGCTGTTAAATTTTATACTGAAGAAGGAAACTACGACATCGTCGGCAACAATACGCCTGTATTCTTTATCCGCGATGCGATTAAGTTCCCTGATTTCATCCATACACAAAAAAGAGATCCAAAAACACACCTGAAAAACCCTACGGCTGTATGGGATTTCTGGTCACTTTCACCAGAGTCACTTCACCAAGTGACAATCCTGATGTCTGACCGCGGAATTCCTGCAACACTTCGCCACATGCACGGCTTCGGAAGTCATACATTCAAATGGACAAATGCCGAAGGTGAAGGCGTATGGATTAAATATCACTTTAAAACGGAACAAGGCGTGAAAAACCTTGATGTCAATACGGCAGCAAAAATTGCTGGTGAAAACCCTGATTACCATACAGAAGACCTTTTCAATGCAATCGAAAACGGTGATTATCCTGCATGGAAACTATATGTGCAAATCATGCCTTTAGAAGATGCAAACACGTACCGTTTCGATCCGTTTGATGTCACAAAAGTTTGGTCTCAAAAAGACTACCCGTTAATCGAGGTCGGACGCATGGTTCTAGACAGAAATCCGGAAAACTACTTTGCAGAGGTAGAACAAGCGACATTTTCACCTGGAACCCTCGTGCCTGGTATTGATGTTTCACCGGATAAAATGCTTCAAGGCCGACTGTTTGCTTATCATGATGCACACCGCTACCGTGTCGGTGCAAACCATCAAGCGCTGCCAATCAACCGCGCACGCAACAAAGTAAACAATTATCAGCGTGATGGACAAATGCGCTTTGACGATAACGGCGGCGGATCTGTGTATTACGAGCCTAACAGCTTCGGCGGTCCAAAAGAGTCACCTGAGGATAAGCAAGCAGCATATCCGGTACAAGGTATCGCTGACAGCGTAAGCTACGATCACAACGATCACTACACTCAAGCCGGTGATCTGTATCGTTTAATGAGTGAAGATGAACGTACCCGCCTTGTTGAAAATATCGTTAATGCTATGAAGCCGGTAGAAAAAGAAGAAATCAAGCTTCGTCAAATCGAGCACTTCTACAAAGCGGATCCTGAATACGGAAAACGCGTGGCAGAAGGCCTTGGATTGCCGATTAAAAAAGATGCTTAATGTAGAAATGCAAAAACCCGCTGTAGTCAGCGGGTCAGGCTGTCGAGAAAATCTCGACAGCCTTTATTTTTTCTTAAAATATCCATTCTTCTGTAATAAAATAAAAGAGAGACTTCAAAAGGACGGTGTCTTTCCCATGTTCCACACAAGAAATTCTTCTCAAAACGCAGCTGAATTTGTTCTTCTCGACCAACTTGTCGAAGAGGATCATCTGCTTCGAAAAATCGATAAATACATAGACTTCTCTTTTATCATTGAAAAGGTTAAGCCTTACTACAGTGAAAACAAAGGCCGCCCCTCACTTGATCCGCTGATTTTATTCAAAATGATGTTTATCGGATACCTCTATGGTATCCGTTCAGAAAGACAGCTCGAAAAAGAAATTTACTACAATATGGCGTACAGATGGTTTCTCGGATTGAACATAAACGATCCAGTTCCACACCACTCCACCATCAGCTGGAACAGACGCACACGTTTTAAAGATACAACCATCTTCCAAGATATTTTTGATGAGATCGTTCTTCAGGCCATCAATCATGACATGGTGGGCGGACGTGTCCTATTCACCGATTCCACTCACCTTAAAGCCAATGCCAACAAGCATAAATACACAAGAAAAACGATTGAACAGGATACACAAAACTATATCAAAGATTTAAATGACGCCATCCAAGAAGATCGAGAGGAACACGGAAAAAAGCCACTAATAGTCAAAGAGGAGGTGAAAGCTGAAAAAGAGATCCGCCACAGTACAACTGATCCCGAAAGTGGATATCTGTATCGCGAAAACAAACCAGAAGGTTTTTTCTATTTAGATCACCGCACAACGGATATGAAATACAACATTATCACCGATGCCCATGTCACACCGGGAAATGTCCATGATTCCGTGCCTTATCTTGACCGATTAGATCACCAAATCGCACGATTTGGTTTTCAAGTAGAAGCTGTCGCCCTTGATTCCGGATATTTAACAGCTCCTATCTGTAAAGGATTATCTGACCGTCATATTTTTGGCGTCATTGCCCACAGACGATATCACCCTACTAGAGGCTTGTTTCCAAAATGGAAATTTCATTACGACATTGAAAAAGACAGGTACATTTGCCCGAACCAGCAAACACTCACATACTCAACAACTGACCGAAAAGGATACAGGTCATATAAATCAAATCCTGAAACATGTTCCTCATGCCCTTTTCTTGAAAACTGCACAAAATCAAAAAAACATCAGAAAGTCATCACCCGGCATGTATGGGAAGACCACAAAGAAAAGATCAGGCAAAATCGCTTGTCTGTTTCAGGAAAAAACCTCTACAAAAAAAGAAAAGAAAAAATAGAGCGAAGCTTTGCAGATTCAAAACAACTGCACGGGCTTCGCTATTGCAGGTTGAGGGGAAAACGGAATGTGAGCGAACAAGTTCTCCTCACAGCCGCATGCCAGAACATGAAGAAGATTGCCACATACCTAGCCAAGCAGAGCTAGGTATGTGGGAGCTCTTTTTCTGTTTTTGAAATCAGCTGAAAATCTAAAGAAACATTACAAAACAAAAAAGCTTGTAGAAAAAACATCGTTTTCTCTACAAGCTGACCCGCTGTAGTCAGCGGGTTTTTTTATATTTAGTTACACATTGCGTATGCTTCTCATCAATCTTCATATAAATTTCTTCCATGAGTTCCGCGCTGTTTATAATCTCTCGTTTGTTTTTTTCAATCAGCAGCTCAAGCGGCAAAATCTGATTCCCGTAGGTTTTTCGCTTCCTGAATCGTTTTCTCCCTTTTTCTTTTTTGACTCCCATCAATAATCCCTCCTTTTTCATACAAAAAAGGCCCTTATCTAAACGATAAGAGCCTTCGGTGTTCCGATCAGCGCGATAAATTTGAAAAATTTGTACTGACCATGTTAATTCATACAATACCGACCTGTCAACTATTTTTTAGGGTGTTGACACTGTTTCAGATTGCATCCCCGCTTTTTCCTTATACACTCTTTTCCCCTGACGCATAAACTAGAGAAACTAGAATACGAGAGAAAGAGATGTGGGAGTGTGGAAAAGACAAAATTGACCGGACGTATCGTGACACGGGATGATCCGGGCTATAACGAAGCAAGAACCAATATTAACCTAAGCTTAGAAAGGTATCCTGACATCATTGTGTTTTGCCAAAACAAACAGGATGCACTCAATGCGCTGAAATGGGCGCGTGAAAACCGTGTGCCTTTCCGTATTAGAGGCGGCAGACACAGCTATGAGAACTTTTCCCTTTTAAATAACGGTCTTGTTATTGATTTAAGCGAAATGAAAAAAATAACTGTGAATCAGGATAAAAAGCTGGCCTATATTGAAGCGGGGGCTGAATTGGGAGAAGTCTATCGGACACTCTGGCAATACGGCCTGACGCTTCCCGCAGGCACCATTGCTAATGTAGGGCTCACAGGTTTAACTCTCGGAGGGGGAATTGGACTTTTAACAAGGGCTGCCGGCCTTACTTGCGACAGCCTCGTGCAGCTTGAGATGATCGTAGCAGACGAAAAAGAGGGCGCTGATCTGATTACAGTCAGCTGTTCAAATCATCCAGACTTATTTTGGGCGTCTCAGGGAGGCGGAGGAGGCAATTTCGGCATAGTCACCTCCATGACATTTAAAGCAGTGCCCATCTCTCAAGTGTCGATTTTTTCTATTACATGGGGATGGGATGATTTTGAGGAAGTATTTAATACGTGGCAGCACTGGGCCCCGTATACAGATGACCGGCTTACATCATCAATAGAGTTTTGGCCTAAAGAAGTAAACCGCATAGAAGCCCTCGGCCAATTTGTCGGGCCAAAAACAGAGTTAAAAAAACTGTTAAAGCCTTTATTGAAAGCAGGAAGTCCGACAAGCGGAATGGTAAAAACAACGCCATTCATTGAAGCGGTAACCTTTTTTAACAGCCCGGGAGGCAATCAGCCTCAAAAAATGAAACGCTCCGGCTCTTTCATTGAAAAGCCATTATCAGAACGTGCGATTTCAACACTAAAACACTTTTTAGAGCACGCTCCGAATCAAAACGCCAGTGTCTGGCAGCAAGCACTCGGCGGGGCAGCCGGACGGATCGCTCCCGACCAAACGGCATTTTATTATCGTGACGCAATCATTGCCCAGGAATACTTAACAAACTGGACATCCCCTGGAGAAAAAAGACAAAATGTCCGCTGGATTGAGGGGCTGAGAACGTCCCTTTCGAAAGAAACGATGGGAGACTACGTAAATTGGCCAGATATCGAAATCAGAAACTGGCCAAGAACATATTACGGCGAAAACGTTGAACGACTCCGCCGTGTCAAAACGAAATATGATCCAGAAAATGTTTTCCGCTTTGAACAGAGTATTCCTCCGCTTCGACGCTCTCTGTTTTTCTAAAAAAATGAAGATGGAGCATGCTCCATCTTCATCTTTTTTATTGATATAAATTGCTTCCCGTATCGACAAACTCTTTTGCTTTTTCTTTTAATCCTTTATTTATGGCTTCTGCTTCACTGAGATCGTTTTTCTTCGCATAATCCCGAATATCCTGTGAAATTCTCATGCTGCAAAATTTCGGACCGCACATGGAACAAAAGTGAGCGGTTTTTGCTCCTTCAGCAGGCAGGGTTTCATCATGGTATTCAAGGGCTCTCTCCGGATCAAGAGATAAATTAAACTGATCCCGCCAGCGGAATTCAAAACGGGCTTTCGATAACGCATCATCCCGGATTTGCGCTCCGGGATGCCCTTTTGCAAGGTCCGCAGCGTGCGCAGCGATCTTATATGTAATGACTCCTTCACGAACATCATCACGGTTTGGCAGTCCTAAATGCTCCTTCGGCGTTACATAACAAAGCATTGCTGTCCCATACCAACCGATCATCGCCGCTCCGATCGCTGAAGTAATATGGTCATATCCCGGAGCAATATCCGTTGTCAACGGCCCCAATGTGTAAAAAGGCGCTTCTTTACAAATGTCCATTTGTTTATCGACGTTCTCTTTGATTTTATGCATCGGAACATGTCCAGGACCCTCAATCATCACCTGAACATCATGCTTCCAGGCAATTTGCGTCAGCTCTCCAAGCGTCTCTAATTCAGCAAACTGCGCTTCGTCAATGGCATCAGCAATTGATCCGGGACGCAAACCATCCCCAAGAGAGAAAGCAATATCATACATTTTCATAATCTCACATATTTCTTCAAAATGTGTGTATAAAAAGCTTTCTTGATGATGAGCCAGACACCACTGCGCCATAATCGCTCCCCCGCGTGACACAATACCAGTTGTCCGTTTGGCAGTCAGCGGTACATACCTAAGCAAAACACCCGCGTGAATCGTAAAATAATCCACTCCCTGCTCTGCCTGCTCGATTAGCGTATCACGATAAATCTCCCACGTTAAATCCTCCGCTACGCCGTTTACTTTTTCAAGCGCCTGATAAATCGGAACAGTTCCCACAGGCACGGGGCAATTGCGGATAATCCATTCACGCGTCGTATGAATATCTTTTCCGGTAGAGAGATCCATCATTGTATCTGCTCCCCAGCGGATGGCCCACGTCATTTTTTCCACTTCTTCTTCAATGGATGACGTAACCGCTGAATTCCCGATATTTGCATTAATCTTCACATGAAAATTCCGACCGATAATCATTGGCTCACTTTCAGGGTGATTAATGTTTGAAGGAATAATCGCCCGGCCGCTGGCTACCTCGTCTCTGACGAATTCAGGAGACACATGCTCACGAATGGCTATAAATTCCATCTCAGGTGTAATGATCCCTTTTTTTGCATAGTGCATTTGTGTGACATTTTGACCTGCCTTCGCCCTCAGCGGTTTCCGCTTTAATCCTGGGTAGCTTACGTTTGGATTTGCTTTTTTATAACCGTTATCTTCTGGTTTTATAGCCCGACCTTCATACTCTTCCACGTCACCGCGCTCTGTGATCCATTTTTGGCGGAGCGGCTTTAATCCTTCTTGAATATTAATGGTTACTTCAGGGTCCGTATACGGTCCGCTTGTATCATAGACACGCACAGGCGCGTTTTCCTCTTCGCCGAACGATCCCGTCGTCGGACTCAATAGAATCTCCCTCATCGGCACTTGGATGTCCGAAGAAGAGCCCTCCACGTATACCTTCTTGCTGCCTGAAAAACTTGACATAATGGAAATGTTGGCTTGCTGCACTGAATTGTTTTGCATTCCTTTTCCTTCCCCTTTCTATGTTTGAAAGGACAAAATCAAGCCCATAACCAGCACAAAAAACCGGATTCATATAAATGAACCCGGTTACAGTCAGAAAGAAACATATTATTGCCCAGCAAGACAATAACAAAAACAATTCCTCTACTTCCCCACGCTGGTACGAACCAGATCAGGTCCAAAGGGTTAAGAAGCTTGCCTTCTCTCTCAGCCCGAAAGCGGGCACCCCCAGTAACTATTGATTTCGCACTCATCTTATCATAAAATCAATCTGAAAAAAAGAGGAATATAGATAATATTCAGCCAATTTCACCCTAAATATTTGACCGGCAACGGGATTTCAGCTATTTCATGTTCAGCCATCATCACCCGATATGCCTTTGCACCCGACCTTGAACTCACAGTCTGAAACAGCTGATCATTTATGAAATGGAGAGCAGCCCCATCATCCGCTGCATAGCCACTGCATAAGAACTTGTTAGATATCAGCTGGTGGTATGCCGGTCTCCGATCCTTTTCCCCGTCATAATGGGGACAAAAGCTCCCTTGCAAAAAACCTAAACTTTTCAAACTTGTCAGCGGTCCGGCTGAATCCGTCACCCCTTCTTCAAACCAGCAGATCGCACCGGCACTTAATCCAGCTAAAACCACACCGTTCTTCCATGCTTCCCTGAGAATCTGGTCAAGCCCCCACTCTTTCCATAACACAAGTAAATTCCGCGTATTTCCCCCGCCAACATAAATCACGTCCATTTCCATAACAAAAGAAGTTAAATCTGTTGATGGCGGCTTAAACAAAGATAAGTGAGACGGCACACAATCCAGTGTTTGAAATGCATGATAAAACCGCTGAATATAGTTTTGGGAATCTCCGCTCGCCGTCGGCAAAAAACAAATACGAGGCTGCTCTCGTTTTGATTGATTGAGGATATATTGATCGAGGGACAAATTATCCGGCTCCATCGAAAAACCCCCGCCCCCCATCGCAATAATCTGCTTCATCATCACACCCCCCAACAAAATTTGTTGCTTATTATAGCATTTTGTATAGAAGCAAGAAACAAAGTCAAATACTTTCTTATCAGGAGCTGCTAAAAAAACAAAGGAGGTGGTTTCCCATTGAACAAAGTCTTTGTCCCAAAGATATTCTTGATTTGTTGACAACAATAAAAACCAGCATTAACAAATACACTGTCGCAATAACAGAAGCCGAAAATCCCCACATCAGAAAAGCGTTGCATGATCAATTAGATACAGCTGTTTATTTCCATGATGAACTGTCAGATTTTCTGTTAGAAAAGGGGTGGATCGGGTGAGCAATTCCAAATCGATTCGCTTTTATCTTACAGCAAAGACCACAAAAAGAGACGGGATCTCAAAGATGAGATGCCATCTCTTTTTTATTGCTCCACTCTTCTTAAAGCCTCATTTACCGTTTCTTTTATAAACGCGTCTTCACCGCTTAATCGGTCTAAACTGAGATCGCCGTTTCTCAGCCTTTCGGAAATATTGTTTATATCCTCCTCTACTGTGATTTGCAGCTCACCAGCCAAAAACATTCTGTGTAATTCATCTGCAACCAAACTTTCTTTATTCACTTCCATCCACTCCTTTATTTTCAATATTATTCTTAGTCTGTCCCTAGGCCGAGACGAATAATAGGAAAAAAGTATGAATCAGATGAATCTTTTTTCCTCCTTCTTACGTATATCTGTTGAGAAAAAAGAAAAAGGGGAAGATCTAACATGTCATTTTTTAAGAAGCTTGCGGCAAGTGCCGGAATTGGAGCTGCAAAAGTAGATACAATTTTAGAAAAAGACGCATATTTTCCAGGAGAAGAAGTACAGGGAACGGTACATGTCAAAGGCGGAAAAATCGCTCAGGACATCCGTTATATCGATTTACAGCTTAGCACACGGTATGTCATTGTAAAAGACGATGAAGAGCACCGGAAATACGCTACAATTCATTCTTTCCGGGTCACTGGTTCATTTACCATACAGCCTGGTGAAGAGCATCAATTTCCGTTCACATTCACTCTGCCTCTAGATACGCCGATCACTGTAGGGAAAGTAGAGGTTGCCGTGGTGACAGACCTTGACATTCAAGGCGGTATCGATAAATCCGATCATGACCGCATTTTCGTTGAAGCACACCCTTGGATTGAAAATGTGCTTGAAGCAATCGAAAACCTGGGCTTCCGTCTTAACGAAGCAGACTGCGAACAAGCGCCCTACTTCCAGCGTCGTCTTCCGTTCGTTCAAGAATTCGAATTCGTTCCGACTTCCGGATATTATCGTCAGATGCTTGATGAATTAGAGCTCATTTTCCTTTTAGACGAAGACGGTTTGGAAATCATTTTCGAAGTCGACCGCAGGGCAAGAGGACTCCGAGGGTGGCTGGAAGAGATGTATAATGACGGAGAACAGCTTGTACGCGTCCGTTTCAGCCAATCAGAGCTTGAAGATACCGAAGAGCTAGAAGAGGTGCTAGAAGAGATCCTAGACCAATACGCTGAGTAAGTATAAAAAGGAGCCTCGGCTCCTTTTCTTTAATAAAAAATAAAAACCCGTTTCTATTAAGAAACGGGTTTTTCAGTATACCGGTGGTCGGGGTCGAACCGACACTCCAGAAGGAACACGATTTTGAGTCGTGCGCGTCTGCCAATTCCGCCACACCGGCAAGTTTTACGTCGTATCTAACCGACGAATATAAATATATCATGGATCTCATAAAGTGTCAACGTATTTCAAAAAAAGTTTTTATGGAAATATAAAATAAAAGTGTTGAAAGACTAGCTATACAGCCGCTTTATAATAGGCATCGGAACTTAACTTGTTATGATAAATCAAAGCATTAAAAAAATGATCTACTTATGTAGATCATTAATATGATTAGTTATAATGATAAAACACAAACACCAATTCAACTTACCATGTAAGTAAAATTGGTGCCGAGGGCCGGACTTGAACCGGCACGGTAGTCACCTACCGCAGGATTTTAAGTCCTGTGTGTCTGCCAATTCCACCACCCCGGCAATAAGAAGGCGACACCCGGATTCGAACCGGGGATAAAGGTTTTGCAGACCTCTGCCTTACCACTTGGCTATGCCGCCGTAATTGGAGCGGAAGACGGGATTCGAACCCGCGACCCCCACCTTGGCAAGGTGGTGTTCTACCACTGAACTACTTCCGCATTTTTAATGGACTTAATACATTATATGCAGTTGATATAAAAAGTGAGACTGGGCTAGCTGGATTCGAACCAACGCATGACGGAGTCAAAGTCCGTTGCCTTACCGCTTGGCTATAGCCCAATGATAATATGGGGCGATTGATGGGAATCGAACCCACGAGTGCCAGAGCCACAATCTGGTGCGTTAACCACTTCGCCACAACCGCCATAATCTCAAGATGTCATAAATTTGGCAGGGGCAGTAGGAATCGAACCCACACCGGAGGTTTTGGAGACCTCTGTTCTACCGTTAAACTATGCCCCTATAAATGGTGGAGGGGGGCAGATTCGAACTGCCGAACCCTGAGGGAGCGGATTTACAGTCCGCCGCGTTTAGCCACTTCGCTACCCCTCCACATTAAATTTTGAAAAAACAGTGCCGGCAAGAGGACTTGAACCCCCAACCTACTGATTACAAGTCAGTTGCTCTACCAATTGAGCTACACCGGCATAGGTGGTGGCTCGGGACGGAATCGAACCGCCGACACACGGATTTTCAGTCCGTTGCTCTACCAACTGAGCTACCGAGCCTAAGTATTTAAATGGCGGTCCGGACGGGACTCGAACCCGCGACCTCCTGCGTGACAGGCAGGCATTCTAACCAACTGAACTACCGGACCATTTTAAAATTTGGTTGCGGGGGCAGGATTTGAACCTGCGACCTTCGGGTTATGAGCCCGACGAGCTACCGAACTGCTCCACCCCGCGATGATATAATGGTGGAGGATGACGGGCTCGAACCGCCGACCCTCTGCTTGTAAGGCAGATGCTCTCCCAGCTGAGCTAATCCTCCATCATATAATGACCCGTACGGGATTCGAACCCGTGTTACCG
>NZ_CP150251.1:172500-942500 GCF_037975295.1 Bacillus sp. FSL R5-0523 | reverse complement strand
TCTACCTCCAAGACTCTTACCTTGAGGCTAGCCCTAAAGCTATTTCGGAGAGAACCAGCTATCTCCAGGTTCGATTGGCATTTCACCCCTACCCACACCTCATCCCCGCACTTTTCAACGTGCGTGGGTTCGGGCCTCCATTCAGTGTTACCTGAACTTCACCCTGGACATGGGTAGATCACCTGGTTTCGGGTCTACGACCACGTACTCATGCGCCCTATTCAGACTCGCTTTCGCTGCGGCTCCGCATCTTCTGCTTAACCTTGCACGGGATCGTAACTCGCCGGTTCATTCTACAAAAGGCACGCCATCACCCGTTAACGGGCTCTGACTACTTGTAGGCACACGGTTTCAGGATCTCTTTCACTCCCCTTCCGGGGTGCTTTTCACCTTTCCCTCACGGTACTGGTTCACTATCGGTCACTAGGGAGTATTTAGCCTTGGGAGATGGTCCTCCCGGATTCCGACGGAATTTCACGTGTTCCGCCGTACTCAGGATCCACTCAGGAGAGAACGAAGTTTTGACTACAGGGCTGTTACCTCCTATGGCGGGCCTTTCCAGACCTCTTCATCTACCTCGTTCCTTTGTAACTCCGTACAGAGTGTCCTACAACCCCAAGAGGCAAGCCTCTTGGTTTGGGCTGATCCCGTTTCGCTCGCCGCTACTCAGGGAATCGCATTTGCTTTCTCTTCCTCCGGGTACTTAGATGTTTCAGTTCCCCGGGTCTGCCTTCTCATATCCTATGAATTCAGATATGGATACCACTCCATTACGAGTGGTGGGTTTCCCCATTCGGAAATCTCCGGATCAAAGCTTGCTTACAGCTCCCCGAAGCATATCGGTGTTCGTCCCGTCCTTCATCGGCTCCTAGTGCCAAGGCATCCACCGTGCGCCCTTTCTAACTTAACCGTTAAAAAGAATCACTATGTGATATCTTGTGTTACTAATTGAATGTGATGTCTACTGTTATCTAGTTTTCAAAGAACACGTTTCGAAGGAATGATCCTTCAAAACTAAACAAGACAGGGAACGTTCTGTTTATAAGACCCAAGGTCTTATATTCCGTATAATATCCTTAGAAAGGAGGTGATCCAGCCGCACCTTCCGATACGGCTACCTTGTTACGACTTCACCCCAATCATCTGTCCCACCTTCGGCGGCTGGCTCCTAAAAGGTTACCTCACCGACTTCGGGTGTTACAAACTCTCGTGGTGTGACGGGCGGTGTGTACAAGGCCCGGGAACGTATTCACCGCGGCATGCTGATCCGCGATTACTAGCGATTCCAGCTTCACGCAGTCGAGTTGCAGACTGCGATCCGAACTGAGAACAGATTTGTGGGATTGGCTTAACCTCGCGGTTTCGCTGCCCTTTGTTCTGTCCATTGTAGCACGTGTGTAGCCCAGGTCATAAGGGGCATGATGATTTGACGTCATCCCCACCTTCCTCCGGTTTGTCACCGGCAGTCACCTTAGAGTGCCCAACTGAATGCTGGCAACTAAGATCAAGGGTTGCGCTCGTTGCGGGACTTAACCCAACATCTCACGACACGAGCTGACGACAACCATGCACCACCTGTCACTCTGCCCCCGAAGGGGACGTCCTATCTCTAGGATTGTCAGAGGATGTCAAGACCTGGTAAGGTTCTTCGCGTTGCTTCGAATTAAACCACATGCTCCACCGCTTGTGCGGGCCCCCGTCAATTCCTTTGAGTTTCAGTCTTGCGACCGTACTCCCCAGGCGGAGTGCTTAATGCGTTAGCTGCAGCACTAAGGGGCGGAAACCCCCTAACACTTAGCACTCATCGTTTACGGCGTGGACTACCAGGGTATCTAATCCTGTTCGCTCCCCACGCTTTCGCTCCTCAGCGTCAGTTACAGACCAGAGAGTCGCCTTCGCCACTGGTGTTCCTCCACATCTCTACGCATTTCACCGCTACACGTGGAATTCCACTCTCCTCTTCTGCACTCAAGTTCCCCAGTTTCCAATGACCCTCCCCGGTTGAGCCGGGGGCTTTCACATCAGACTTAAGAAACCGCCTGCGAGCCCTTTACGCCCAATAATTCCGGACAACGCTTGCCACCTACGTATTACCGCGGCTGCTGGCACGTAGTTAGCCGTGGCTTTCTGGTTAGGTACCGTCAAGGTACCGCCCTATTCGAACGGTACTTGTTCTTCCCTAACAACAGAGCTTTACGATCCGAAAACCTTCATCACTCACGCGGCGTTGCTCCGTCAGACTTTCGTCCATTGCGGAAGATTCCCTACTGCTGCCTCCCGTAGGAGTCTGGGCCGTGTCTCAGTCCCAGTGTGGCCGATCACCCTCTCAGGTCGGCTACGCATCGTCGCCTTGGTGAGCCGTTACCTCACCAACTAGCTAATGCGCCGCGGGTCCATCTGTAAGTGGTAGCCGAAGCCACCTTTTATGTTTGAACCATGCGGTTCAAACAACCATCCGGTATTAGCCCCGGTTTCCCGGAGTTATCCCAGTCTTACAGGCAGGTTACCCACGTGTTACTCACCCGTCCGCCGCTAACATCAGGGAGCAAGCTCCCATCTGTCCGCTCGACTTGCATGTATTAGGCACGCCGCCAGCGTTCGTCCTGAGCCAGGATCAAACTCTCCGATAAATGGATCACAGGTTAAGTTCACCGCATCCTGCGGCGACACCTGTGTGACCTGCATCGTGCAGGCCCTAGTTTGACTGACTACGCACATCACTGTGCGATTTTTAAAAATGAATTAACAGGTACGTTTTGTCTTGTTTAGTTTTCAAAGATCATTTCCACTTCTTGTTGAAGCGACTTTATTAATATAACATTTTGACTTTCTTTTGTCAAATGTTTTTTTGATTTATTTTCCCGCCGCTGTGAGCTTATTTTCTCAGAAGCGCATCAGCGACGTTTAATAATGTAACACGGTCAAGAATCAGAGTCAACACCTTTTTTAAAAGAATATCCTCGGTGATAGACAGCCTGTCCTTTCGTTTCTATCTGGCAGACGTTGATAAGTCCCTTTTCTGTCAAGTAATCAAGCATAACGCCAAGATCTTGGGTAAAGTGCTTTAGGTCATGATGTTGAAGAAGCTCACCGAATTGCCAAATGTCTTTTTCTTTCATTACTTCGAAAAGATGCGCCGAACCGATCTCGGCTTTGGAATGGATGAGAAAATCATTTGCTAAGAATAATAATTCAAGTCTTTTTTCCAGGCTCTCGTGACTTTCAATCAGCTCGGAATATAACTTGTACACTTGCGGCTCCATCTGGCGCACTTGGCTCCACACCGTGGTTTCGGGATGGAATCCTCTGTCGATTACTTCAATACGTGCTAAATGATGCAGCGCATGAACAACGGCATTGTAGGCATCTAAAAATTGATTGGCTTCAAAAAAAGCTTTCCCTTCAACATACCTTCTGATTAATTTGCCGTATTCGAGTCCGATCTTCAGTTTACGTTCGGCAAACGGAAATGTATTCAGCCTGTCAATCAGTTCAACTACGTATTCATTACGGTCAAACAAGACTCTGCCATTTACAATCCAATCTATGATTCTTCTATTTGTTCCAAGCAAAATCCATTCTTGAATCTGAGAATCTGTTACCACATGCAAAGAAGCTGTTTGATGATCAAATTCATAATGCTTTATAAAAACTGGCTCATCAGCATCCTTTACAATCACCAGCAAAGCTGCATCAAAGTTATCTGTTAAGGAAGATGTTTTGTTTCTTCTCTCAATCATAATGACAGCCAATGTATTGGGGTGACTTGCTCTTTCTTGGTAAATTGGACGGAGAAGATTTTCCATCACTATTCCTCCAATGCAATTGTTCAAATTTTTTTATTCTCTATTTGATTCAATTCTATGGTTAAAACGAAATTCCTTTTTTCTAAACACATTGAACTATTATAAACAATTTCACAGTAAGTCTCCATAAGTAAATTCCAGTTCAACCGAAAACATGAAGAAAATCCCATCGGGTTTGTGCTATAGTTAAATCAGAGGGGGATGGACATGGCGAAATACTCCAGCAAAATTAATAAAATCAGAACATTCGCGTTAAGTTTGGTTTTCGTTGGGTTTATCATTATGTACATCGGGATCTTTTTTAAAGAGTCAGTTTTGCTATCTAGTTTGTTTATGATACTTGGACTTTTATCCATCGGTCTCAGCACGGTTGTTTACTTTTGGATCGGAATGCTTTCGACCAAAGCGGTTCGCGTCATTTGTCCGGGCTGTGAAAAAGAGACAAAGGTTTTAGGAAGAGTCGATATGTGCATGCATTGCCGAGAGCCGCTGACTTTAGATAAGGGATTAGAAGGAAAAGAATTTGATGAGTCTTATAATAAAAAGAAAATGTCGAAATAAAATAAGCTGACCGTTTCGTGCGGTCAGCTTATTTTTAATGATTTTCTTTTTTCGAACACTCTTGGCAGACGCCGTAAATTTCTAAACGGTGGTGGCTTACCTTGAAGCCCGTGACGTGGGCAGCGAGCTGTTCCACTTCATCAAGGCCCGGGTAGTGGAAGTCCACAATTTTACCGCAGTTTTCGCAAATCGCGTGATAGTGATCAGATGTCACAAAATCGAATCTGCTGGAAGCATCACCGTATGTGAGCTCTTTTACCAAACCTGATTCCCGGAACACACGCAAATTGTTATATACTGTCGCTACGCTCATGTTAGGAAATTTCCCTTCCAGAGCTTTATATATATCGTCCGCTGTTGGATGAGCCATAGAGTTAACGAGATATTCCAGAATCGCATGACGTTGAGGAGTAATGCGAACTCCGGTTTCCTTCAACGTTTCTAAGGCTTCTTTTAGTTCATGTGCAGCCATCCGTCATGCACCTCTCTTCTAAAAAAAATTCTTACATTGTAATGTTTATAATTAGTGTAACTCTTTCTACGATAATTTGTCAATTGATATCAGGGTAAAAGTAAGCATAGGCTCATAGAGATTTACTTTTCCGACATATCTTTGAGGGTTTGAAGCGCTTCGGCTACATGGTCCTTTACTTTTACTTTTCTCCATTCTTTAATGAGCCGGCCTTCTTTATCAATTAAAAAAGTGGAACGCTCGATTCCCATATACTCTTTTCCGAAGTTTTTCTTCAGCTTCCACACATCAAATGCTTCCGCCAGCTTATGCTCGTCATCAACAAGAAGCAGAAATGGAAGGTTATGCTTCTCTTTAAATTTTCCGTGTTTTTCCTGGCTGTCCGGGCTGACGCCGATAATGACGGCATCCAGTTCGGCGAAGCTTTCGTGACTGTCCCGAAAATCGCATGCTTCAGTTGTACATCCCGGTGTCATGTCTTTTGGATAAAAATAAAGCACGATGTACTTTCCTTTATAATCCGATAATTTTACTGTTTCCCCATGATCGCCTTTTAACTCAAGATCAGGCGCTTTTTGTCCGATTTCTATAGTCATTACGTTACCTCCGGATGTTTTTTTATTAAGCGTATCCAATTCTTGTCCAGATTACAACCATCTCAGCTGAATCTGAAGCCCGAAGCCATTGTTCTTGTTCGGAAGCATGCTACAATAGAAAGGACGCATGGAGATATAGGAGGTTTTTATTCTTGCATACAAAATCAATTGAACTTCACAATGAGGCATTACAGCACATTGTCGGCGGTGTAAACAGCCCGTCTAGATCATATAAAGCAGTCGGCGGCGGTTCTCCTGTTGCAATGGAGAAAGCAAGCGGCGCTTATTTTTGGGATGTGGACGGCAACAAATACATCGATTATTTAGCGGCGTACGGTCCGATTATTACAGGACATGCCCACCCGCATATTACAGAAGCGATTAAAAAAGCGGCAGAGAACGGTGTATTGTATGGAACACCAACGAAACACGAGGTTACATTTGCAAAGATGCTCAAAGAAGCCATTCCCGCTATGGACAAAGTAAGATTCGTCAATTCGGGTACAGAAGCCGTTATGACGACCATTCGCGTGGCTCGCGCATATACAGGCCGGACAAAAATCATTAAATTTGCGGGCTGCTATCACGGGCATTCGGACCTTGTGCTTGTCGCCGCAGGCTCCGGCCCGTCTACTCTCGGCACACCAGACTCAGCCGGTGTACCGAAAAGCATTGCAAACGAAGTGATCACAGTACCATTTAATGATATCGATAGCTATAAAGCAGCTCTTGATAAATGGGGCAGTGAAATCGCGGCGGTTCTCGTTGAACCGATTGTCGGCAACTTCGGTATCGTGGAGCCGAAAGAGGGCTTCTTAGAAAAAGTAAATGAATTGACACATAATGCAGGCGCTCTCGTTATTTACGATGAAGTCATTACGGCTTTCCGCTTTATGTATGGCGGCGCTCAGGATCTCTTACAGGTGAAACCAGATTTAACAGCACTCGGGAAAATTATCGGCGGCGGACTTCCGATTGGCGCCTATGGCGGCAAACAAGAAATCATGGAGCAGGTAGCTCCGCTAGGGCCTGCTTATCAGGCAGGAACAATGGCAGGGAACCCCGCTTCCATCCTATCAGGCATCGCTTGTCTGGAAGTGCTCAAAGAAAAAGGCGTGTATGAAAAGCTTGATCACCTTGGCGCTATGCTTGAGGAGGGTATTTTGAAGCACGCAGAAACACACGGCATCACCATTACGGTCAACCGATTAAAAGGTGCGCTCACGGTATACTTCTCTGATGAGAAAGTGGAAAATTACGAGCAGGCTGAACGGAGTGACGGAGAAACATTCGCTACGTTTTTCAAGCTGATGCTGGAACGCGGAATTAATTTAGCACCTTCTAAGTATGAAGCTTGGTTTATTACCACAGCACATACAGAGCAGGATATTAAAGACACGCTTGCAGCGGTCGAGGATGCTTTTAAACATCTTAAAAACTAGAATCAGATACCTTGAACAGGAGCTTTGGGCTCCTGTTTTTTTTATGGAATCAAACAACGTGTAAGATTTTGGTCTTTTTCTAGAAAAATAGCTTGAATATTTGTATCGATCCCTGTATATTACTTAATTGTTTAGCAAATAAACTAACCGGGAATTTTAAGGATTAGCCCATTTGCTATGTCACACAATTTACTATAGAAAGGAATGCACGCACAAACCAATGAAACTTGGTGCCCGCATTTTCAAAACCGGGATTGCGATTACACTTGCCCTTTATTTGGCTTCGTGGATCGGGCTTCCCGCGCCGATTTTCGCTGGAATTGCAGCGATATTTGCGATCCAGCCGTCGATTTACCGCTCTTTTCTCATTATTATTGACCAGGTTCAAGCAAATATCATCGGAGCTGTGATTGCCACAGTGTTCGGCCTTATTTTCGGACCCAGCCCGATTATGATCGGGTTAACAGCAGTTATTGTCATTACAATCATGCTAAAACTTAAAATTGAACATACAATTTCAATTGCTCTTGTTACAGTTATTGCGATTTTAGAATCTGCCGGTGACGACTTTTTAATGTTCGCGCTGATCAGAACAAGCACAGTCATCTTAGGGGTGCTTTCTTCCTTTATCGTCAACCTTGTGTTTTTGCCTCCTAAGTACGAAACAAAGCTGATTCATAATACCGTCGAAAACACCGAAGAAATTATGAAGTGGATAAGGCTGTCCATGCGGCAGTCAACAGAGCATTCGATTTTGAAAGAGGATATTGAAAAACTGAAAGAAAAAATGATCAAGCTTGATCAGACATATCTGCTATATAAAGAAGAGAGAAGCTACTTTAAGAAAACGACTTATGTAAAATCAAGAAAGCTTGTCTTGTTCAGACAGGCCATTATTACTGCAAATCGGGCGCTTGATACATTGAAGAAACTGCATCGTTTGGAAAACGAGATCTATCATATGCCGGAAGAGTTTCAGGAAACATTGACTGAAGAGCTTGATTACCTGCTTTACTGGCATGAACTGATTTTGATGAGGTTTGTCGGCAAAATCAAGCCGCATGAAGACGCAGATGAAGAAGGCATTCGATATAAGCAGCTTTTAACAAAGTCATTTTTAAAAAATCAGCAGAATACGGATGATGAGCTTATTGATTACAACATGCTTAATATTATGGCAAGTGCCGTAGAATATCGCGAGCAGCTTGAACATTTGGAAACACTTATCACAAGTTTTCAAACGTATCATCCGAAAGACTGCGAAATAGAAACAGAAGAGTAACCCGGTTAAACAGCCGGGTTTTTTTATATACAAAAAAATCTTATATCCTTCGTTAAAAGGATATAAGATTGATGTTTTAGTTCAAATTTTGAATGGTAAATAAGTGCTTGTACTGGCTCTCATAGTCCATGAGTTCATCATGGGTTCCGATTTCAATGATTGTACCGTTTTCCATGACAACAATCTTATCCGCATGGGTGATCGTCGATAAACGGTGGGCGACAACAAAAGTTGTTCTATCCTTCGCCAGTTTGTCCATCGCTTCTTGAATGTAATGCTCACTTTCCAAATCCAGAGCTGATGTAGCTTCATCTAAAATGAGGAGCGGCGGATTTTTCAGGAATACCCGCGCAATTGAGATCCGCTGCTTTTGTCCGCCTGAAAGCTTAACGCCTCGTTCTCCCACCCGGGTCTCATATCCTTCTGGAAAACTCATGATAAATTCATGGGCATTTGCAGCTTTGGCGGCTTCGATTATCTCTTCAAGTGTGGCATCAGGCTTGCCGATCGCGATATTTTCCCGAATCGTTTCACTAAATAAAAAGGTATCCTGAAGCACCATACCAACCTGGTTGCGAAGGCTTCTTGCTTCATAATCGCGAATATCCGTCCCATCAATCAGCAGTCTGCCGCTTGTTACATCATAAAATCTTGGGATCAGGCTGACGAGCGTTGATTTTCCTCCTCCGCTCATGCCGACGAGAGCTACAGTTTCTCCTCTATTTACTTTTAAGGATACATCATGAAGAATATTTTCTTTGTCCTTCTCATATTGAAACGAAACGTTTTGAAACTCCACTCCTCCGCGAATCTGATCGGCCTTTATCGCATTTGGTTTGTCAGTGAGTTCATAGGGCTCGTCAATAAATTCAAATACCCTGTCCATTGATGCGATTGACTGTGTCAAAGTTGTAGAGGAATTGATCAGCCTTCTAACAGGGTTGTACATTCTGTCAATATATCCGACAAACGCGACCATTGTTCCGACTGTCAGCGGTCCATTAATGACAAAATACCCGGCGCACGCTATGACGATGAGCGGCGCCAAATCTGTAATGGTATTAACGACCGCAAAGGTTTTGGCGTTCCAATTCGTATGGCGGATGGCTTTATCTAAGAAATGCCCGTTTTTCTCATTAAATTGAGCCTGTTCATGATCTTCTATCGCAAAGCTTCTGATAACAGGCATGCCTTGAATGCGTTCGTGCAAATGCCCCTGCACTTGAGCAAGAGCCTGTGAGCGCTCCCTTGTCAGCTTTCGTAAACGGCCGTAAAAATACTTCACTGATATTCCGTATAATGGGAATAATACGATAGAGATCAGCGTTAATTTAACGTCCAGTGTGAGCATGATCGAGATTACAATCAAAATCGTCAGCATATCGAGCCATATATTCATCAGCCCTGTGATAACGAAATCCTTTGTTTGTTCTACATCATTAATCACTCGGGAAATGACTTCTCCTGTTCTTGTATTCGCGTAAAAACGCAGGCTCAGTTTTTGTATATGGTCAAACAGCTTAGCTCTTATGTCATAAAGCACCTTGCTGGCAGTCCACTGGGCAAAATATTGCCGATAATATTCAACAGGCGGGCGCAAAATTAAAAATAAGGCGAACATGATCGCCATAATCGTGAACAATGACGTAGTTTTGTCACTGGCCGTGCCGCCTCCTTGAATAATGTCGTCAACTACGTACTTCAGAAGCAATGGGAGAGCAAGCGGAATGGAGAATTTTACGATCCCGATTAAAACTGTAACGAAAATTTGCTTCTTATAAGGTTTGACGAATTGCATATAGCGTTTCATAACCCCCACGTTGATTCCCCCTCTCTCTTTATCATGATGTGTGTGAGCCCATGTGAAAAACCTGTTGTACCCCGCAACAGGTTTCTACGTAACCATTATTTTGTATAGCGCAAATACCGTTCATACCACATATCGACAAACTCGGGCGCAAACGGTCCCTGACGCTGGTGAATCCAATGGAGCAGCGTATTTAAGTAGTCTCTTAAAATACTGTCGATTTCTTTTGGATAATTCATGGCTTTCCGATGATCATCATATTCGTCTTCATCGAGAATATTGTAGGTCATGTCAGGAAAAACCTTAACATCTAAGTCATAATCAATATATTTAATTGCTTCGCCATCATAGGCAAACGGAGAACTGATGTTGCAATAATAATGAACCCCGTCTTCCCTCAGCATCCCGATGACATTAAACCATTGTCTTGCGTGAAAATAACAGATTGCGGGCTCTCTGGTTATCCATGTCCGGCCGTCTGATTCGGTTACCATCGTCCGGTCATTGGCTCCGATGACACACATTTCTGTACTTTTTAAGATTGTTGTCTCATTCCAAATTCTATGAATCAGCCCGTTGTGCTTATAGCTGTGAATTTGAATGGTTTCTCCTTCCTTGGGATAGCCCATATTTCTCCCCTACTTTCTATAAAGCCCTACAGTTAGTATGTCCAAATTTGCTTACCGACAACGTCTTTTACCTATTATAACGTTACAAATTGAAAAATGAAAATAAAAGAGCCATTCCGGCCGGGGAATGGCACATTCCTGCACTACACAAAGGAAGACGGCTTTTCTGAGCTGCGATATGAACGAATGACCTGCTCTGTCTGCTTTTGAAACATATCCTGTATATCGGCAAGGTGTTTCCGTTTTACCGCAATTTCAGCCTGAATCCCACGCAGCCTTGCATCCCTTTCCAAATGCCGGAGTTCCGCCTCAATTTGTTTGCAGCGGTCGAGCTCTGATTGGAGATCGAGAAGCTTATCCATCGTTTTCATCTGTTCACTTACCAGCTTTTCAAATTCCGTCATCGGTTCCTCCTTCAGCCTGATGAAAGTATAAACGTTTCCTCCTTTAATCATTTCGATCTCCATAAAGCAAACCCTTTGACTCATTCTGTAGACCTTCCACAAGTTTTGTCGTTTTTCAAACAGAAAAAAGCACTTCCACCCGAAGATGAAGTGCTTTTTTCTGTTTCAGTGATTAGCTGTTTTGTTGTTTGTTTTGTTCAGCAGATTGGTTTTGCTGTCTTACCTGCTGTACGTCAGTTTCACTAGCGAATTCAGTGCCGAATTGACCTTGTTGTCCAGCTGATTGCTGGTTTTGTTTTCTGACTTGCTGAGCGTTTGTTTCGCTAGCAAATTCAGTGCCAAATTGACCTTGACCAGCAGCTGATTGTTGGTTTTGTTTTCTAACTTGTTGAGCGTTTGTTTTGCTGAAGTTATTTGAGTTAGCCATTGTTATCACCTCCACGGTCATTAGAATGTGCAGGTGATCGTATAGCTATTCCTCTTTTTTAAAAATTTTTAAACGAGCAGTGAGCGTCCGCCGTCAACGATAATTGTCTGTCCGCGGATCATGTCAGCCTTGGAAGACACTAGAAACTCCACAGTATCAACCATGTCTTTAATTTCGACCATGCGTCCCGCCGGCGTATTTTGGCGCGCATCCTCAAGCAGATCTTCTCTATTCGGGAAGTGCTTCAGCGCATCTGTGTCGATCGCTCCGCCTGAAACAGCATTGACGATAATTTGTTTTGGTGAAAGCTCAACGGCAAGATAACGGGTTAAAGCCTCTAACGCTGCTTTTGATACACCGACCGTGGTGTAGTTTTCAAGATAGCGGATAGAGCCTAATGAACTAATGCTGACAATATGCCCGCCCCCGTTCTTCTCCATTAGCTTGGCAGCTTCCTGAGCGCAGAAAAGCAATGCTTTCGCATTAATATTCATCGTCCAGTCCCAGTGTGTTTCTTCTAATTCCATGACAGGTCTCAGTACTCCTGATGCGGCATTATTGACAAAAACATCAAGTCTGCCGAACGTTTCATCAATTTGCTGAAACATTTCTTTGATTTTTGCAGGTTGTCCTACGTTTGCTTTTACGACAAGCACTTTAACGCCAAGCTTTTCGATTTCTTCCGCTGTTTCTAATGCTGCTTTTTTGCTGCGTGCATAGTTAATGACGATGTTATAGCCGTTCTCAGCAAGTCTGATCGCGGCCGCTTTTCCGACACCGCGGCTGCTTCCTGTTACGAGTGCACATTTATTTTGTTCCATTTTTCCTCATCTCCTTGTAGCGTATAGTTCTTTTATTTCCACAAACAATAATGGCAAGAACTTTAAAGGGGGTCTTCGGTTATGTATGTCGGACGTGATATGAGCGAATTGAACATGGTTTCCAAAAAAGATTGGAAGAACAGTGAACTCGCTTATTTTCATCATGCCTTTCAGCAAATTATGCCTTATTTGAACGAAGAAGGCCAATCAAAATACCGGGAATTAACGCAAGAAATTGAAGCGCGCGGCGGAATGAAGCGCAATGAAGCGGACTACAGCCACGGCACGCGCGTCTCTTACGATTAAGAATGGTTTACGGAGCAGCCGAGATAGCGGCTGCTTCTACTGCCATCTTCCAGATTTTTTGATGTGACACCGGGAACGCAAATTGTTCGAGCTCTTCTTTCGTTACTTTTTTCAGCTCGCTGGTATCCGACACTTGTTTTACTTTACCGAAAAACACTGAAATATTCCATACCAGGTGGGTGAAAACATGCTCGACTACACCTCGCAGATCACTGATATCAGCTTGTATGCCATATTCGTTTTCTAAGAAAGCAATGAGCTGTTCACGCTCAGTTTTGATCCCTTTTTGTGTTTCAAGATTAGGGAATTCCCACAGGTTGGCGAGCAAACCTTTAGACGGCCGTTTGTGGATATACACTTGTCCATCTTCATCAGTCAGTACGATCGCGGCCATGGTTTTGATCCCGGGCTTTTTCTTTTTGCTTTTTACCGGAAGCTCCCGTTCAGTGCCTTCTTCAAATGCTGAGCAATGCTGCTGAACCGGGCATAGCAGGCATGAGGGTGATTTTGGCGTACAGATCAAGGCTCCAAGCTCCATCAAGCCCTGATTAAATTCAGATGGTTTTTCTTTGGAAATAAAAGCTCGTATGGCGTCTTCAAAGATCGTTCTTGTTTTTGGTTTGGCAATATCATCCCAAATAGAAAGAATTCTGGACATGACACGCATCACATTTCCGTCAACCGCGGGAATGGGTTTATTGTAGGCAATGCTGAGCACCGCTCCCTTTGTATAAGGGCCGACGCCTTTTAACCCGCCAAAACCTTTCTCGTCTGGAGGGACAATGCCGCCGTATTCCTGTTTCACTTCTTTTACCGCGCTTTGCAGGTTTCTGACTCGCGAATAATAGCCGAGCCCTTCCCATGCTTTCAGCACCTTTTCTTCATCAGCATCAGCGAGCGCTTCCACTGTCGGGAATTGTTCCACAAACCGGAGAAAGTAAGGAATCACTGTCTCTACTCTCGTTTGCTGCAGCATCACTTCAGATACCCACACCTTATAAGGATCTTGGTCCTCTCTCCACGGCAAAACGCGCTGCTCTCGTTCAAACCATGAGATTAAATCATCGCGAAATTGCTGTATGTCTTTTTGTTTTAATTTGTCTTCAAGTACGTTCATATGTGTTTCTCCCCAGTCTTTCGCGCCCCGCTTTTCTTTAGACTGTTTTTTGTTGTACACTAAGGGCACAGTACGATAATATGTTACATTAAATAGTAATAAAGAAAAAGCGGAAACATATGAGAACGATTGAATCAGTTTAAAAATTGGGTATATGAAAATGGGGAATTTCTTACAAAGTGAATGTGCAGGATCATCCTGCAAGGAGGTCACCTATGGATACGGGCACACATGTCGTTATGGGCATCGCACTGGGCGGTATTGCGACGCTTGATCCTGTTGTCGGATCAGATCCGGCAATGGCTCACGCTGTTATGATCGCAACGCTTGCGGGCTCTCAGGCTCCGGATATTGATACTGTGTTAAAGCTTAAAAACAATGCTGTTTATATAAGGAATCACAGAGGATTTACCCATTCAATTCCCGCCGTTTTGTTTTGGTCTGTCATCATCCCGGCGATTCTGTATTTATTTTATCCTCAGGCCGATTTTCTGCACCTGTGGCTGTGGACACTGCTGGCAGTCGTTCTGCATGTCTTTGTTGATATATTCAACGCCTATGGAACACAAGCCATTCGTCCGTTTTCGAAAAAATGGGTTGCGCTCGGACTGATTAATACGTTTGATCCGTTTATTTTTATCAGCCATCTGGCAGCTATCGCGATTTGGTATGCAGGCGGGAGTCCCGGCATCACGTTTCTCAGCTTATATATCATATTGGCAGGCTATTATTTGGTGCGCCTGATCATGCAGCTGAGAATTAAACGGAAGCTTCATGAGATGATTCATGATGAGATTGAAAGCATTATTATTTCTCCAACGATGAAATTCAGGCAATGGCGAATCGCAGTGACGACAGCACATGCTTTCTATGTAGGAAGAAGCATGGAAGGACATGTCGTGATTCTGGATACATTTAATCGGGTGCCTGTTCCTGAAACCGATGTAATGCAAGCGGCAAAGCAGGATGATAACATCGCAGCGTTTCTGTCCTTTTCTCCGGTTTACCGATGGGAAGTGGATACGTTTAAAGATCATTATGAGGTGAGATTTATCGACCTGCGTTATCGGAGCAAAGGCCATTATCCGTTTGTCGCAATTGTTCATATCGGCCATGATCTCACGATTCGTTCGTCCTATACGGGATGGATATTCAGCGAAGAAAAACTTCAGAAAAAATTAAAGCTCGGCTCTATATAGAGCCGGGCTTTTTACGTCTTATATAAAAAACAGCAAGCAGCAGACTGACGAGAGATATGATCGCCGATATTTTGAAGTATGGCGGATAGTAAGTCAGCTCAATGTGATTGTCTCCCTTTTGCGCCTTGAAGCCTATAAAAGCATAATCCGCTTTTTCGATCTTCTGTGTTTTTCCGTTGATCTTAAGCTCCCAGCCTTTTTCATATGGGATCGGAAGCATGATGTACTGGTCTTTTGACAAATGATAGGCAAAGGTCAGTCGATTTTTGTTCCAATTCAGTTTGTCTGCTTTCTCTGTTTTATTTTGCATTACAGCGTTTTTCAGCGTTTGGTAATTTTCTTCATAGAGCGCTATGTTTCTCAGCTCATAGGTTCCTTTCGGAAGATTGATTGAGATATGGCCTGATTTAGGCACTCTCACCGTTATATTATTTACTCCGGTTTTATATATCGATTTGTTCGATTTCCTTGTTGTGACATAATCATTTACCTTTAACGTAAATCCTTTGTCTTTTGCTTTGCTTTTCAAATAAAAGCTGACATAGTAGTCTCCCGGAGCGGATGATGGCTGTTTCGGGGTGATGATCAGCTCTCCTCCGTTTTCTCCAGTTACGGTTAGCAGCCCGTTTTGATACTGGGCTAGTTTTGCGGTGATGTCCGACTTGGTGATCAAATTGGACGGTTTTGGTGTCTGCTCCGTTTTCCCTGATGGATCTTTTAATATAACTCCTTTCAGCATCGCCTGTTCTTTCGCAAGAACGGGCAATCGGTCCAGCTCACTTTCGCTGTATATGGCATCGGCTGTTTTGACGAATGGAAGCATGTACTGATTCTCATAAACTGCATAATGCTCTGTTTCTAAATGCTTTTTGAAGCCGTACGGGACGCTGGCTTCGTTTGTTTTTTCGGTCATATAATATTTGCCGTAAAGCAGGCTGTATAAATTCGCCCTGTCTCCCAATGACGCGTAACGGCTGACGCTTTCCCTGCCCATATCGATGCTTAAATCATTCCAATAGAAGGCCAGCAGATCTTTGTTTAAAATGCTGGAATACGCGCTGAAGCCATTAAACCCGTAAATGATTGGCGTATTATTGCGGACCCCGTTCATCCAGTCGATTCTCATGAGCGGATCATCGTCTTCCTTCTGTAAACGTCTGATGAGCTCAGATGATTCCCGCCCTCTGTATTCCTCACTTGTAAGATATTCTTTTGTCACACTGTCCAAATCGCCGCCTTCTGAGAGCGCGTATTTTTGATAGGAGTTGGCGACAAACAGCGAAGAAAGAATGATTATACCGTACACAGCCATTTTTGCCCGTTTTTTCGCAAAAGCCGCAGCAAACAAGGCTGCGATTGTCATGAGTAAGAGCAATAGAATACTTTCATTCGCAGGCTTCCATATATCGAGCTTATACCTTTGGATATGATACAAGTAAAGAAGCAGGACGACAGCTGCGGCAGGGAGCAGTTCTTTCCGTTTCAATTCAGACAGCTGTGACAAACCAGCCGCAGCTGCTCCCGCAATGGTAAAGGCCAGAACATATTCAAACCGGTTTTGCGGGGCGGAAAAACCGTTAAAGACGCTTGCCGCATACGGACTGAAATGAAACAGAATAAACAGCTGGCTCAACCCGGCAAAGAGACGAAACACACGGTTTTTGTAAAAAGAAATAATAAACAAAAACAGCAGAAAAGCGGCCGGCACAATGATGATCCGGCTCGAAAATAAGATATTATCATCGAAATTGAGCCACTCTATTTTCTGGCTGTATGGAGGGCGCAGGTTGTTTAAAAAACCGTATACTACCGGCACAAACGCCGCCGCACTGATGCCAAAAGAAATGAAGCCTGAAACGAGAAATAATCTGATTTGAATCCATCTTTTCTCTTCATGTGGTTCCAAACGAATCAGCCATCTGAACAGCACATAGATTCCGATGAATATAAGGTTTATGTATGCAAAGTAAAAATTGTTGATTAACGTCAGCGAACACGCAACGATAAACCACGCCGGACGCCGCTCTCTAATAATTTTTTCTGCGCCAAGCACAAGCAGCGGAAGCCAAACCATTGTATCGGTGAAAAATTCCCAATACGCTTCGTGACGGAAATAAATAATTGAGACGCCGTATAACACGGCTCCCGTGAACGATGCCGCCCTGTGCTTGAGAAGATAATGAAAAACAGAAGCGGACGTAAAGATGATCAAACTCAATTTGAAAATACTGATAAAAACAGCTGACTCAGCCCAAAAAAGCGTATCCGCTTCTCCGATCAGCTGGACGGCTTGAAGCAGCCAAACAGCGGCGGACGCAGCAAGAAAAAGAAAAGACGCAGAAAAATAATAGCCGAGCTGACTGAATGTGCCGCCGCCAAGTCCGAATGAATAATTGTAGAAAAAATTCCCGTTTGTATATTGGTCAAATAATAATTTTTTAAATACGATCATTTGCGCAAGCCCGTCACCCGGACCTGTCATATACCTGCCTTCCGCCCATTCTTTCACAAAAAAAGCGTGTGCCAAAACGGACACCAGCAAACTGGCCGCATAGATCATGATATGTTTTCTTTTCATATAAATTCTCCAGTCTTGCTTTTAAGATAATAGACACGCAAAAAAAGCACTGCCAATGGCGCTTGGTATTTTCAGTGCATTTTTGTCAGACGCCGCATGCTTTTTAATTCGTTCGTTTCAGGCAGGTCTTTGTTCGGGATATTCGCTTCTTTGATCAAATAATGCGGGCGTTTTTTTGTTTCATAATAGATTCGGCCGATATATTCACCTATTATTCCAAGACTTAACAGCTGTACTCCGCCGAGAAATAACACTGCTGAGATAATAGTAAAATACCCAGGCACAGAAATACCGTTAGTCAGAATTTTAACGAATGTGGCAATGATATAAATGATGGAAAGCAGCAGGATGAAAATGCCGGTGTAAAAACATAATCTCAGCGGCTTATGATTAAATGAAACGACGCCGTCCATGCCGTAATTAAACAGACTGCTGAACGACCATTTGGATGTGCCGTTTTTCCGTTCGACATTTTCATAAAACACAATTTTCTGATCAAAGCCGATCCAGCAAAAAAGGCCTTTTGAGAAGCGGTTTCCTTCGCTCAGCTTCAAAAGAGCATTTACAGCTTGGCGGCTTAACAATCTGAAGTCACCCACACCATCACGCAAATCGACTTCCACCGCTTTATTAATGAACTTGTAATACATTGATGATAAGAGTGAGCGGACAAACCCGTCCCCTTTTCTGTTCCTTTGGGCAATGACCTGGTCGTACCCTTCTTCGTAGCCTTTGATAAATTCCTTCAGCAAATATGTCGGATGCTGCAGATCGGCATCCATTACAATAACCGCCTCGCCCTGAACATGCTCAAAGCCCGCCAAAATTGCGGCTTCTTTTCCAAAGTTTCGAGAAAAAGATATATATTTTACCCGGCTGCACGTCGCTGCCAAGTCTTTGATCTGCTGAAGCGTGTCATCAACACTTCCGTCGTTTATGAAGAATATTTCATAGTCATAATGAATGTTTTTAAATTCCTTTTTTAAAGATTCATGAATGAGTTTGACATTATACCCTTCATTGTAAGACGGGATAATAATCGAGATTAATCCTTGCTTCATTAAGGCACCTTCTTTTTATTATTCTTTTTAAGTATTGCCTTAGGGGAGTTTTACACAAATCTTCAGTAAGGCTATTCCTTTTTTTAAAGTCGTTTAAACCTGTTTTTTGTTACAATTTTATGGTGACATTCATGATTTTTAATGTTATTTTGTCATGTTTAAAACAGACTATGAAAAAAACGCACAGAAAAAGTCTGCCATTATGACAGACGGATGGAGAGAAATTTTGGCTTATTGGTTCTTAAGATATTCCAAAATCAGCTGATTGACGATGGCTGGCTTTTCGTGGTTAATCCAATGGGAAGCTTCATCAACAAAGATGAGATGTCCATTCGGGCAATGCCTTTCCGTCTCTTTCGCAAGCTTTCTGCTCAAAAAGCGGTCTTCCATTCCCCAGATCATTCGGTAAGGTACTGTTTCGTAAGAGGGTTTCTCTGCCAAGCTTCCTTTTCTGAGGGCTCTGTACCAGTTCAGCATAGCTGTCAGCGCGCCCGGCTGTTTCCACGCTTCTTTGTACCTGCTGACATCCTCGGATGTAAAAAGCACGGGACGGTCGGATAATCCAATCGCTTTATCTAATGTTTCATAATCATTTTCCCTTAGTGATGCCTCCGGTATATCAGGGAGCTGGAAGTATGCGATATACGAGCTTTTCAGCCATTGCGGCGGATAAAGCGGCGTTACGGTTTTCATGACGTGCGGGTGCGGGATATTGATCGCGATCAGTTTTTCAAGATATTCCGGGCGTGTGGAAGCCAAATGCCATGCGACAGCCCCTCCCCAGTCATGACCGATGACAATTGCTTTTTCATCAGTGAATTGTGTAATGAGCCCGATGATATCATCTCTTAATGTATCAATCCGATACGAATCAATTCCTTCCGGCTTGTCACTGAGATTGTAGCCCCGCTGATCAGGAGCAATGACCCGGTAACCCGCATCAACAAGCGGTTTGATTTGATTTTTCCAGCCGTACCAAAACTCAGGAAATCCATGGAGCAGGACAATTAACGGACCGTCTTCCGGTCCTGCGGCTGCAACGTGGAGCGTGATTCCGTTCGTATTGACAAACTGGCATTTAACTCCGTCCACTTCTATCTCCTCCTTGACTGTGCGTCATGATTTTCAGCCTTTTCTCCGTTAGCATAAATGTTATGACACAGGCGGCAATCAGCAGGATAAGCTGAAGAATAAACAAGTTTGATCCCAGCAGCAAACCCATTCCCGCAATCACCAAGCCTGACAAGATCATTAATGATGCACTGTAACGGTTCGCTTCATTCCATAATCTTTGATCTGACATTGAGCGTCTCGTTCTGTATCCGTACACACTGTTGATCGATTTGGGAGGAAACAGTTTGATCAGTATGCCCGCAATGATCATAAGCCCTCCGCCGACTAAACCCGTCATATCATCATCTCCTTTCTCATTGTTACGTGCAGAAAGAAGAAATGTTTCATACATAGGCAAAAAGACAAGCCTCGGCCTGCCTTTTTATCGCATTTGTAAATCCTTTGTGTGAATATAGCCTTTAACTCCGCCATAATCCACGAACGCCCAAGTGAAGTCAAATCCGCCGTTTTCACTGAATCCCCACCCAAGTATTATCACCTCTGTTCCAGATGAGAGCTGTTTAGCTTTTCCATTTTCGGGCGTCGGTGCATAGAAGGCTGTCTGTTTCATTGTTTTCGCTTGGCTTGCGGTTTTCATTAAAAAGTGGGTTGAAATATACGCTTTTTTTCCTTTGAAATGAATTTGAGCCCAATCGGCATTTACAAATCCATAGACTTTTACTTTTTGTTCTGATGATACAGTGCCGAGAATGTCACCTTTATGATTTGGCTCAGTCCGGACATTCAGCTTTCCTGTTTTTATGATGTAAGAATCGGATGATGGCATGCTGACAGATATGTCGTGAAGGGGCGCAGCTTTTGCTGCGGGAGCGGAATGAAGTGCTGTCAAACCCAGTCCTGCGGCAGCTGTTAAAGCGAGCATTACTTGTTTCTTTTTCATATAAAGCTCCTCCTCGCATTTTGACAAGATATAAGTGGTATTCCCTGATTGACAGGCTGGTGAAACATGTTTTGTTTATGATTTCTTCCTGTTAAGGTAATTTTAAGAAAATGAAAAAACCTGCCGGTCGTTAACGGCAGGTTTTTAATGCAAAAGGCCTCTGCTTTGATGTAAGTAATCATTCACGTCGTTACGGGAGCTTTGAAAAAGGTGGAGCTGGCCGCCATAGTTTTCAATCCATTGTGTGACGATTTTTTCAGTCATTTTTTCACCTTGATAGGCGTGTCCGGCTTTTGCATAGGTTGCTTCGAAATCGCTCCATAACAATTCCACCCACGTTTTTGCCTGTATATAGCTGATCATCTCGTTCTTTTCCAGAAGCAGATTAGTCAGTTTCTCAATGTACATATTCATGTGTGCAGTCTCCTTTCTCCAGGAAAAAAATAACGCTTTATTACGTGGTGTTCTCCATATACTAACCTTACGTCTTCATCTGGAAAGACGCAACTTTTTGATCTCGAACCTAGGGGGATATGACATGGTCCGAAATAAAGAAAAAGGATTTCCTTACGAAAACGAAAACAAATTTCAGGGTGAACCGAGAGCAAAGGACGACTATGCTTCAAAGCGTGCTGACGGATCTATCAATCAGCATCCTCAAGAAAGAATGAGAGCCTCAGGCAAACGGTAAAGAAGAACAGCTGCATACACTGCAGCTGTTTTTACCCTTTATTGACTTGATATTCGTAGACGCTTTTCTTTTCTGATAAGTGTGCGAAGGTAGAAAGCACAAGTCCGCATGCGGTCATAAGCGCACCTCCTGCAAACAGCCAGGAATAAGAGCCTGTTCCGTTTAAAATCATTCCGCCGATCCATGCACCAAGGGCATTGGCAAGGTTAAATGCTGATACGCTGACAGCTGCGGCAATGGTTGTGCCGCCCTCAGATGAGGAAATGACCTTTGTTTGCAGAAGAGGCGGCGTGCCAAATGCGCATGCCCCGAATAGGAACGTTGCCACAATGGCTGCAGCCGGGTAAATGGCGATGTAAGGAAATACAGCCAGAACACCGATTAAACCGATCATTACGCCGATCATCGTCCGAGTCAGCAAAGGCAGCGGTACTTTTCCCGCAAAGAAATTCCCGGCAACGCCTCCCAATCCATACGCAAAGAGAGCACCTGTAATGCCAACCGTGCTGAATCCGGCTGAATGCCTCAAAATGGGTTCGATAAAGGTGTAGGCGATAAAGACACCGGAATAGCCTAAAATGGTAATCGCGAAGGAAAACAGCACTTGTTTGTGTTTAAAAACTCCCCACTCATTCATAAGCATTGGGATCACTTTTGGTTTTCTGTTCGGCACGGCAGCCATAAGGCCTAAAAATCCGATGACACCAAGAGCCGTAATGATGGAAAACACCGCTCTCCAATTCAGGACATCTCCGAGATAAGAGCCGAATGGAACACCTAGCATTAGAGCCACTGTCAGTCCGCCGTTCATTGAAGCAGCAGCTGCAGCACGCTTTTCCGGCGGAACCATTTCACTTGCGAATACCATGGCAATCGCGAAGAAAGCGCCGTGAATGGACGCAGATAAAATTCTTGAAATGGCCAATACCGCAAAATTCGGCGCCAGTGCGCTCATCAGGTTTGAAAGGATAAATATCGCCATCAGCCCAAGAAGCACAGGCTTTCTCGGAAGCTTGACGGAAATGATGGTGACGAGCGGTCCTGTCAAACAAACGCTTGCCGCATAAGCCGTGACAAGAAGCCCTGCGGATGAAACCTGTATATGAAAGTCATTGGCAATCGACGTCAAAATACCCATCACCGCGTATTCTGTATAGCCGATTGAAAATGTACAAATCATAAGAACAAATATAATAAATTTTACAGATGGGTTTTTGATACTCAACGTCATCGCCTCCTTTGATTTTAAAAAACAACGAGTTTCATCTTAAAAGATTTTTCAAGTGAATTCAATGATTTTTTCTTTAAGAATTCGTGTAAATGTGCTGCAAACAAAAAGAGGCTGATCATCAGCCTCCTGTTACGCTTTATTCTTTTTCTTGCAATACTGAGATTGGCAGCGCTTCCTCTTGCTGAGGGGAAGAGGTCCTGTATCCCCATGCGAAAACGCCATTTAAATAACTGATGGTAAACTCGTCCTCAGTGTTTTCCACACGATATGTTTCTCCCGGTGAGTAATCTTCCGGGTTCAGCAAATATGCTTTTGCCATCGTAATTTTCCGTTCGAGCACTGCCAGTTCGTTTATGATTCCATGCTGTTCGGCTTTTCTTGCTTTTTCAGAAAGTAATGCGATTTCGGTATTGAGTTCGTGAGGTGTCATTTGACTGTATCGTTTCTCCATTTCAGTACTCCTCTTCCTGCAGTAATTGCTCGATTAAATCGAGTGAGAATCCTTTGCGGAATAAAAATTGTTTGACCTTCATGGCGCTTTCATATGAGCCGTCATAGCGGTATTTTCTAAACGCTTTTTCCGCGTGAAGGCGCAGCGCTTCTTTCTCTGTGTCTTCATCATTTTCATATTCAATCTGATCCATCGCGGCGCTGATAACATCAAATGAGAAGCCCTTGCGCTGAAGCTGCAGCTGGGCGCGCTGTTTGAATTCTTTCGTCGAAAGCTTTTTATCTTTTTTGAGAAGCTTTTCAACATGCTTGACCGCTTCTCTTGTCTGATCTTCAAAGGAAAAGGAACTTAGTGCCTCCTTAATTGTATCGTCATCAATTCCCTTCGCTCTTAGCTCTCTGAACAAAACATCAGGGCCTTTTCCGTTTGTTTTTTTGTGAGTGCTGACATAGGCTGCGGCAAATTCCTGGTCGTTTAAGTACTTGTAATCGTTAAGCCTATGGATGACTTCCGCAATGACGGGGGGCGAGGTTTCTTTTTTCTTTAAGTGGTCCTCGACCTCTTTCGTCGACCGCATTCGAAAGGATAAAAAGTCAAGCGCACGGTTGAAGCCTTTCTTCACTTCATCGCCGTATTGAATCTCAATGATGTCAAGATCATCGAGTTCTTTTCCCTTCTTGAGCTCAAATTTCACGAGCACATCCGCGTCCACGCTGAAGGCGTATTTATCATCCAGAAAAATATTGAAGCGTTCCGTATTCTTTTTTTGTGTTGATATTTTTGTAATAAACGGCATCTTAATCTCCCTTCTCAGGCCTGAAACGCGTTTTCTTTTATTACAATGAGGTAAAGTATATTTATTAGAACGATGAGGAGAGATGTTCATGAATATCGCAATGACGGGCGGAACCGGTTTTCTCGGCCAGCATCTGACAGGCGTTCTTACCCGCCAGGGACACCATGTTTATATTTTATCAAGAAACGCAAGGGAAACTGAACAAAAAAATATGACATATGTCCAATGGCTGACGGAAGGAGCCGCCCCGGAGCAGGAACTTCCTCATATTGATGTCTGGATAAACCTTGCGGGAAAATCGATTTTTGGCCGCTGGACAAATAAAACAAAGCAGCACATTCTCTCCAGCCGTATCAATGCGACGCGTGAAGTGCAGCGGCTTATTCAGAAACAGAAGGAGAAGCCGAAGACATTGATCCAAGCCAGTGCCGTGGGTATTTACGGCACAAGCCTTGAGAAAACCTTTACAGAGGATTCTGCAACGTCAGATGAGGATTTTCTCAGTCATACTGCACACCTGTGGGAAAAGGAAGGACAGCATATTGAGGCGATGGGCATCAGGACGGTTTATGCAAGATTTGGCGTGATGCTTGGAGAAAAAGGCGCTTTACCGCTTATGGTTCTCCCCTATAAGTTTCTGGCCGGCGGAACGATCGGAACGGGAAGGCAGTGGCTGTCATGGATTCATGTCGAGGATGCGGCCCAGATGATCCGATATGCGGTGGAAAATGCCGGCATCTCAGGCCCAATGAATGTCACTGCGCCCAATCCTGTGGACATGAAGCAATTCGGAAAAGCGATTGCACGGGTGAAGCACCGCCCGCACTGGCTCCCCGTCCCGGAATTCTTTTTATCAAAAGCATTGGGTGAAATGAGTCTTTTGATTGTGAAAGGACAGCGCGCTCTTCCGAAAAAAGCGATAACCTCTGGATTTCGTTTTACATATTCGGATCTTAAATTTGCACTCTCACAGCTGATAGCGGACCGAAAGACTGTATAAAAACAGCAGGAAGGGTCAACCTTAAGAATAACATGGTTGAAGGAGGTCCTTTTTATGGAAAAAAAGAGGGAGAAGCATCAGCAAGGCGCCAACCTGAAAAAAATGCAGGAAGTTCTTTATTCAGGCGAATTTAAAAAAGCGGAAAAAGCTGCTAAGCGGAAGTAGGAATACATAGCCCCTTAAAACCAAATACTATCTTTGTTTGATATCACTTTTTAGGGGGAATTTGATATGGGCAGAAATCATATCCACAAAAACCGTGATAAAAACAAACAAAAGCTTCCACAAGTTCCCGATGCATTAAAAAGGGAAACTGACGGCGTTTACGAAGAATATTCAACCGAGCTTGCTGATGCAGATGACCGCGAAGCGCAAGAGCGTGCGAAAGCAGCCGACAACAGAGCGAAAAAGAAATCTCGTTAATGAAAAACCCCTTGTCTCCGTTTGAGACAAGGGGTTTTTTACATTTCGGTGAAGCGTTCACGGATCGGCGTGCGTTCTTTTACTTTCGGCGCTTCGTCAGGATAGCCCGTTTGTATGATGGCGGCGAATCGTTCATTATCCTGTAAACCAAAGGCCTGATGGACTTCTTTGTCGTAAAGGATTTTTCCGCTTTTCCAAACCATGCCGATTCCTTTTTCCCAGGCAAGAAGCTGAAGGTTTTGGATCAATGAGCTTGTTGCCGCAAAGTCGTCGTCTCGCGCTCTTTCGTTTTCATCTTCCTGAAACACGACGAGCAGAAAACCCGGAACGCGCCCAAGTGTGTTTTTGAAATTTTGAAGCTTTTCCTCTGTCATATCCGGCTTGGATTTCTTAGAGAACGCTGCAAATGTATTGATGAGGTTCGCTTTACCTGTCTCACTGGAAACGTAAATAAATCTCCATGGCTCTGTCACTCTGTGATTTGGCGCATATTTTGCCGTTTCAAGCATGTCAAGAATGACTGCTGAAGGTACTGGCTCTTGTTTAAACTTTCGAATCGATCTTCTGCTGCGTATGATGTCCCGCAGTACTGAATGCTGATGTATTTGTTCGGTTTGAGGCATACCGTCTCACCTTCCTATGCAATTGAAAATGATTATCATTTCATAATGATAACGGAAAGTGCATCTTTTTGTAAACCATCATCCGTATTAGATTTTAAGAATACGGGTTTCTGAGTAAACGGCTGTTCCTGTCATGTTCACTTTCACATGGCCGCCGGCTTCGTTCATTTCGATCTCCACTTTTCCGTCTTTTCCAATTTCCTGCCCTTGTTCAATGATAAATTTATGCTGCTCGGCATTGCCATATTGTTTCATATAAGCCCCCATCACGCCGGATGCTGTGCCGGTCACGGGGTCTTCAATCGTTCCCGAATACGGGGATGAAAAGTGGCGTCCGTGCAGGTCGCTGTCGGGATGAATGGTTTTAAAGGTAAACGGATGGACTGAAGCTTTTGGCAGATCAATTAACACTTCCGGAAATTGTTTGTTATCTGGCACCATTTTTTTGGAAGCCTCCAATGATTTAAGCGGAACGATGGCTGTCCATATACCAGTGCTGCCAAACACAATCGGAAGGTCTTCATGAAAATCCTCTTCGGTGATACCCAGTGCGTCCGCAAGTTTTTTCCGATCGCCTGTAAATGGTTTGAATTGCGGAGAGGCCTGTTCAAGCGTGATATGAATACGGGCATCTTTTTCAGAAATTTTCACAGGCAGGATACCCGCTTTCGTTTGGATGCTGTACGTTTTACCGCTCTCCAGCATTCCTTTCTCACATAATGCGTAAAGAGACGCAACTGTCGCATGACCGCACAAATTCATTTCGTGTCCAGGTGTAAAGTAACGGAGTTCAAGATCGGCCGACTCGCTTTTTCGGATAAAGGAGGTTTCTGAATACCCGGCACGCTCAGCTATGATCTGCATCTCGTCTTCCGTATAAACGTCTCCCCGCAAAACGACGCCTGCGGGGTTTCCTTTGCCGGGACTGCTTGTAAATGCTTCATATTTTAATACCTCTGCTTCTTTCATTCATCTGCCGCCCTTTCTTTATCAATGTCTCTGTCAGTATAGCAAAAATAATTACGAATCTTCAGTCATTATCAAAAAAACCCATTTTCTTTTTTAAGAAAATGGGTGTAACGATCAAGAATTTCTTGTTTTATAGAGCAAATAAATAAAATAAGGTGCGCCGATAGCCGCTGTAAAGACGCCGGCCGGCACTTCCACCGGAGCAAATAAGGTTCTGCCGACGATATCAGCTGTTAAAACGAGCAGAGCTCCAATAAGTGCCGACGCTGGGAGCAGCGCGCCATAAGATGAGCCGACAAGCCGTCTTGCAATATGGGGCGCCATCAGCCCGACAAAACCGATTGTGCCAGCAACTGAAACTGCACAACCAGTAAGAGCCGTACTCAAAAGTAGCAAGAAAAAACGATTTCGCTGAACAGCGCTTCCTGCACCCGCCGCAATATCTTCACCCAGCACCTGTATATTCATATTTTTTAGCGCGACAAAACAAATGAATAAGAGAATGACAGATAAGATAATAGCTATTTTTACATGCTGCCAGTTTGACCCATAAACTGACCCAGTGATATATACATTGGCTTGTGATGCCCGGTAAATCGGGCCTTTGATCATCAACAGGGTAGTCATCGCCTGCGCCGACATTGAAAATCCGATTCCGATAAGCACCAGCCGAAATGTGGAGGCGCCATTTTTGTATGCCAGTAAATAGACGATGAGCCCGACAGCAGATGCGCCGATAAATGCGGCTGCTGGAAGCCATGACAGACTGATCGTAAGTGAACTGCTGCGGTCTGAGAAGAACATCATTAAAAGCACGACCGCTACCGCCGCTCCTCCTGTTATTCCGATAATATCCGGAGATGCGAGAGGGTTTCTGACGAGCCCCTGCAATATCGCGCCTGCCGCTGCCAAGCAGACACCGGCGCATAAAGCCGTCAAAATTCTTGGCATGCGGAACGACATGATCATCAGTTCATCCAGCTTGGAACCTGCACCAAAGAATGTTTTTGCTACATCCCAGGGAGGAATAAACCTTTGTCCGAGACCTGCGCTTATGATGAGTACAGCAGCTGTTAACCCCAGTAAAATTAAAAAGACGATCCATGCTTTCTTTTCAGCCGCAGTAACGCCAAAACGAAGTTTCATAGCTTCGCCCCCCTTCTTGCGATGTACACAAACACAGGCATTCCGATGATGGCGGTCATGACCCCGACAGGAACTTCCTGAGGCATAATGATATATCGCGCACCGATATCCGCGCAAACAAGCAAAATGGCACCCAAAACAGCGGAAAATGGCAGAACCCAGCGATAATCATTACCAACGACAAAGCGGGCAAAATGCGGAATAATGATGCCGATAAAAGAAATCGGCCCGGCAATGGCGACAGCGGACCCTGCAAGCATGACAACACAAAGCGCCATCACAAATTTCAGCAGGCCTGTTTTTTGGCCGAGTCCTTTTGCCACATCTTCTCCCATAACGAGGAGATTAATTTTTTGGCCGAGAAAGAAGCAGATTACCAGCGCTGCCGCTGCATATGGAAACATCGTCATCAACAGATCCAGACTCCGGCCCTGCACAGAGCCAGTCAGCCAAAAAAGCACCTGGGCAAGCTCGAGTTCGTTGACAGACAGCAAGCCCTGTGTCAGAGAAGAAAACATGGCTGCCATGGCAGCTCCCGCCAGCGTCAGTTTGATTGGCGTCAGCCCTTCCCTCCCAAGCGAGCCTGCTGCATAGACGATCGCGGCGGTAAATGCTGCCCCCAGAAACGAGCTCCATACTAATGCCTGAGGTGACTGAATATGCAGAAAAAACGATCCGGCAACAATAAAAAAACCTGCACCGGCGTTAATCCCGAAAATCCCCGGTGACGCAAGCGGATTTTTTGTGAGCGCCTGCATGAGAGCGCCCGCGGCTGCAAGCGAGGCGCCGACGACTGTCGCAACCAAAGCGCGCGGAAGCCTGACATCCTTGATGATGACATGCTCATTTGTTCCGTTGAAGGAAGTAAACGCCTGATAGACCTGTCTCCATGACGTACCTGTATAGCCGTACACGACGCTTGCGCAGACAGCCGCCAGTAAAATGAAAATCAGACATACTAACACAATCCATTTTGAAGATGCCTTTTTGCAGATCATGATCTAATTCTCCTAGTTATTTACTATGTAATGTTTGTTTTTGAGAATAATCCTCAATTAGGGATTGACACTCTTAACACTGCTTATTATGATCTAAATGATAATGAATTTCAATATTGGGAGGAAAAAGATGAAAAAGCATATCAGCATGCTATTCGTATTTTTAATGGCCGTTATGGTACTTTCTGCCTGTAATAGTTCAGAAAGTTCAAGCAACAGCGAGGGGTCAAGCAGCAAAACAAGAACGGTCAAACATGCAATGGGGACATCAGACAACATCCCCGCCAATCCAAAACGGATTGTTGTTTTAACTAATGAAGGAACAGAGGCGCTCTTAGCGCTTGGCATTAAGCCGGTCGGAGCCGTAAAGTCATGGAAGGGCGACCCGTGGTATGACTATCTGAAAGATGACATGAAAGGTGTTAAAAACGTCGGTCTTGAAACGGAACCGAATGTGGAAGCCATCGCAGAATTAAAGCCTGATTTGATTATTGGAAACAAAGTGCGCCAGGAAAAAATTTATGATCAGTTAAATGCGATTGCGCCGACTGTTTTTGCTGAATCTTTGGCCGGGAACTGGAAGGATAACCTGACTCTATACGCCAACGCGGTGAATAAGGCGGACAAAGGCAAGGAAGTCATTGCCGATTTTGATAAACGTGTTTCTGATTTAAAAAACAAGCTGGGCGACCAGACAAACAAAACCGTTTCAGTCGTACGCTTTTTATCCGGTGAATCAAGAATCTATTATACCGATTCATTCTCAGGGATTATTTTAGACCAGCTTGGCTTCAAACGCCCTGAAAAACAAGTGGAGCTGTTCAAGAAACAAAAGGACCAATTTACGTTCTCAACTGACAGTAAAGAATCTATTCCTGATATGGATGCTGATGTGCTGTTTTATTTCACTTATAAAGCCGATAATGCAAAGGAAAATGAAAAATGGGCCAATCAGTGGACAAGCAGTTCACTATGGAAAAACCTAAAGGCCGTGAAATCAGGTAATGCGCATGAAGTCGATGACGTCGTATGGACAACCGCAGGCGGAATTAAAGCCGCAAACTACCTGCTTGATGATATTGAAACCTATTTCTTAAAAACGAAATAAAAAAAGACTCCGTCTTATTAGACGGAGTCTTTTTTGCTTTTGCCAATCAGACGTGTAACGAGGAACATGGTGACAGAAAGAGATCTGTTTTTCCGATACGCTAAGTATTTCCCTCGCCACTCCGGTTTGTATTTTTCTTTAAAGGCTCTTAGGCCGCTGAAGCTGTACATGTATCTGACATTATTAAAAATGACAGCGGCAAACCTTTCGGACCAGAAGGATGTAAAGGCAGTGCCGACATTAGCCAAGGGTGCCATCCCCATATTAAATGACGTGCAGCCCTCTTCCTTTGCCCATAAAAACATACGGATAAACAATGCGTCCATAATGCCATTTGGAGCGTCGCCGCGATAGCGCATTAGGTCAACCGATATCTCTCCCTCCTGGTACATCGGCATGACATTTGCGAATGCAACGATCTCTCCTTCTGCATTTTTCATATAGGCGATCGGCGCTTTCTGTAAATAGGAAGGATCAAAAAATCCGAGCGAGAATCCCTTCTCCTTTTTCGAGCCGAGCCATTCGTCAGAGATTTGCTTCAGCTCCTCCAAAAACGCATCAGAAAATGGGGGATGATCCACATGGAAAGTATACTCCTCCCGCTCAAAGCGGTTATTGATTGCCCGAAGGCCGGCTTTTTTCTTCCCAGTCAAGGTGAATGTATTTAAATCTACATATGCTTCCTCGCCAAGTTTAAAGAAGTTGTAGCCAAAATCGTGATACAGCGCCATGTCCTCTCGTTCAATTTGATAGAACAAAACACTGAATCCCTTCTGATGCGCTTCATTCAGAAATTCTTCCAGCACGAGCGGGAATGATTCTCTTTGGCCAGATGGATCGCCGAGCACGACCAGCCTTCTGGCGATTTTCCCAAATAGAAGCAGTGCATTCCCATCACTGGAAAAATAAAACCGCTTATCTCCTAGAAAACCAAGATGGCTCAGCGCGTTGCCGCCTTTTTCATTGAGAAACGCAGCAAGACGCTCAGGGTCAGCTTTCTCTCCGATCGGTTTCGTTCTCTTATGATAGACCACTGTAAATATCAAGAAGAACAGTGGCACAATGATGATCGCCATGATGGTTGCATGTGTAATATGCGAGGTGCTGTGGACGAAATATTCGTGACGCAGCACCTTCTTCATCCGGTCCCAAATAAAGCCCGCGATCAGATTGTAGTTAAAGAGCGCCACAGTAAACAGCGCCACAGCGAATATCAATTGTCCCAGTGTATAGGATGCCTGTTCGCGGACAAATTGTTTTTTCAATAGCACAAGCAATACGATAATCATCGGCAGTACGAATATCGCGCTGATGTTAAGCCCTTTTAAAAAGCTGAACACAAAGCCGCCGACAAGCGCTGTAATGGCCATCGTATAGGAACGTTTTGTCCGTTTATAAAGCTCAATCGGCAAAATCAGCAGAATGAGCGCTGAGCTTAAGGACAGGCCGTTGAACAGCAAAAGCGCCGGGCGCGGAATGTGCGGTATAACCGTCAGCCTGTCAATCGGCAAGGAGACTGAGGCCAGGACAATCAGACCTGCTACGAACACAATAAGGGAAAGCGAGCCTTGCAAAATTCTCACTAATACCGCACGCTGAACAACAAGCAGAACGTTTGTCGTCTCAATTGCCGGTGCGATGCGCGGGTTCGTTTCGAGCCGCTTCATTGTATTTTCCGTCAGGTCGCCTGCGGCAAAGAACAGTCCTAAGATAAATGGGATAAATGAATAGGCGAGCCTGTACAACACAATAGAAGTAACGATGGCCTCCTGATGATAGCCAAGCTGCTCCATCCCCAGCAAAAATAAAAGGTCAAACGAGCCGAAGCCGCCCGGCACGAGGCTGATCATTCCTCCGATCGCCGCAATGACGAACACCCCGAACACATACCTGATATCTGCATGAATGCCCATAGCGAACAAAGCAAAATAAATGACGATCCCGGCCATGAGCCATTCAACAACTGAAGCTCCAATATATGCGAAAATCGGATTTTTCACTTTATCCGCATTCTCTTCGTCCCCAGCTTTGCGGTCTTTTATTTTGGACACCGCCAAAGACAGCGGCAATATCAGCGCAAAACCGATAACGACCGCCCATAGCCAAGGCTTTTCATGAATCACTTCATCCACTGGCAGCACTCTCGCAGCGACGAAAATGCTGAAAACAGATAATCCGAGCAGCATAGATGATGTGAGCCAGGCGATTCCTTTCACGAGTGCCTTATGGTCTTTCGTATGCTCCTTATAGAACATCATTCTTAACCCGACGCCGGCTAAACCGCCGAAGCCCAGCACATTATTAAATGAATTGGCGATCCAGGAAACCCTGAATACTTTTCCGTTTGTGATCGATAGGCGCAGTGAGTATTTCAGGACGTAATCATACAGCGACATAGCCGCAACAGCCAGCAAGCCGATCAACACAAGCATGAATAAGTCCGTTCGTTCCAGTCCGTTGATGACCATGAGCGTACGTTTGAATGACAGATTTGTCAGTTCTTTTTTCGATTGATAAATAACAAATAGCAAAACAGCAATAGGAAAAACGATTTTTAATATTGATAAAGCATTCTTTTTAATCAGCAATGGTCTCTCCAATCATATTCTAGTTCGATCCTCTCCCCCAATAATCTCCAACTCATTATACACTACCGTTATTTTTCGGACAAAGTCCCGCATGCGGTTTCTGCTCACTTTCTTTCTGGAGTGAAAATCGAGTAATATGGTAAGAGGAGTGAATGATGAGGAAGTGATGAAATGGAATATAATTTACACGATACAACAGTCTTAAACGAAAACATTCTTTCATCGGAGGAACGGGAAATATGGGTGCTCTATATGAAAGTCTTAACTTCCGCCGGGCTCGGTGATGTGTCCGAGTGGATGAAGCTGGATATGAGCATGCCGCAAATGAAGGTGCTGATGCTATTAAACAACCATGGAACATTGAAAGTGAGCGACATTGCTGAAAAAATGGGGGCTTCCCTGTCCAATACAACTGGGCTGCTTGACCGGCTTGAAAAATCAGGATTTGTCAAACGCTCACATTCTGAAGAGGACCGCCGCTCTGTAGTTGTTCAGTTGACAGAGAATGCGAAAAAGATTTTCCGGGGTTTGTATGAAAAAGGCCACCTGAAATTGAAGCGTTCATTAGAGCTGCTGTCCCCTGAAGAAAAGCAGGCTGTTTCCGAAGGGCTGTCTATCCTTTCAAGAGCATTAGAAAAAGCGAAAAAAGAATAAATCTGTAAGTCTGTCATCCGCAAACTGCGGGAGCAGGCTTTTTTTATTTGACATTTAGTTCATTTAAAATGAATAATATATTTCGAGTGAATAAAAAAGGGGTTGATGAATATGTCTGAAGCATTAACAGAGCAGAAAGGCCAAAAGTGGGCGATCAGCCTGTTTACGATTGGTGTATTTATGGCTGCGCTAGATAACGGAATTATTTCAGCTGCTTTAACAACGATAAACGAGTCGTTTTCCGTTTCTCCTTCCTGGGGATCATGGGGCATTACCCTTTATACGCTTGGTCTTAGCGTCAGTGTGCCAATCGTCGGAAAGCTTTCCGACCGCTACGGCAGAAAAAAACTCTTTCTCATTGAGGTTTGCCTGTTCGGACTTGGTTCTTTGCTTGTTGCTTTGAGCCAAAGCTTCCCGCTCTTTCTGATATCGCGGCTGATTCAGGCGCTTGGAGGCGGCGGGATTTTCATCATCGGCAGCTCTCACATTCTCGCGACTCTTCCAAAGGAAAAACAGGGGAAGGCTCTTGGGCTGCTTGGCGCAATGAACGGGATGGCCGCTGTGCTCGGGCCAAATATCGGAAGCTTTCTGCTTGATTGGACCGGGTCTTGGCATTGGCTATTTTTGATTAATTTGCCGATTGCCGTGCTATTGGTTGTTTTCGGCGCATACTTTATCGCGGAAACAAAAGCACCTGAAGCTAAGCGCCTCGACACGGCCGGAATCTTCCTTCTATCCCTGTCGATTTTAGCCGTGATGTACGGCATGACGAACCTTGACGGGGCAAATCTCTTACACAGCTTGGGGAATCCGGAGGTTTATGGATGTATTATTTTTGGCATACTTTGTTTTGCAGCGCTTATCTCGTATGAAAAGAGAGTTGAAATGCGAGGAGGCGATCCCATTTTGGCGTATTCTCTGCTGCGAAACCATATGTTTCAGCGCACGCTTATCATCGGTTTGTTATCCGGGGGGCTCTTGGCGGCAGTCATTTTTATCCCGTCATATGTCGAACAGTATTTGGGTGTCCCTGCCGCAAAAGCAGGCTATTGGATGACACCGCTTGCGTTGGCTTCCGGAATCGGCGCTTGGCTTGGCGGAGCGCTTACCGACAAAAAAGGTCCTGTAAAAACCGTTATTCTTTCGGGAATCATCTCATGTGCGGGGTTTGCTTTATTTCCGCTCTGGGTGACGGAAAAATGGGAGTTTGTGATCGCAAGTGTGGCAGCTGGGATCGGTTTTGGCTTTCTGTTAGGCGCTCCGCTGAACGTCCTTGTATCAGAAGCGGCAAAAACAAATAAGGGTACAGCTCTTGGCACGCTTTCATTAGTAAGGCAAATTGGACTGACCTTGGCGCCTACTCTTTATGCAGGTTTTATCACAGCCGGGTTTGACCAAATAGGTGATGAGATCAACAGCCGCTTGTCGGACAGCGGATATTCGGAAAAGGCGATGCAGATGATTCCGGAGATCGACAGTTCTGATGTTTCTTCTTTACAAGAACAAATCGAACGCATTCCCGTTCCTGAAGTCAAAACCGCGATAAGCGACGCCATTCATGCGAGTGTCGCCAGCGGCTATGATCATTTATATGCAGCGGCTGCTGTGATCTCACTTCTGGTGATTGCTGCTATCAGTATTCCGGCTTTCCGCCGGCAAAAGCGTTAAGACCACCCCATCCGTCTGGAAAGCTCCGTAATATGAGCGATATGGTGATGTGAGTGCCAGACATACAGGCCGAGCGCGTTCTCCAGGGTAATGATCTCCTTTGTATCAGGGTGATAAAATCCGCGCTTAAATTGCTGATCCGTCAGGGTGCGGAGCAGAGCCGTCCATCTTCCGTGAAGCTCCTGCAAAAGCGCGAGTGAGCCGCTCGGATCTGCCGTTTTCGAGTCTTTTAGCTCCGACCATGCTTTTTCATCATACGGACGGATAGCCGGTGTCTCTTCCGTCAAGCTCAATTTAAAACGAATATAGCTGTTCATATGACTGTCAGCCAGATGATGAATAACTTGCCGAACGGTCCATCCACCGTCCCGGTACGGTGTGTCAAGCTGGCTGTCCGTCATGCCCTCTACAGCTTGCTTCAATTTTGCCGGCACTTCTTCAAGCACTTGAATCCATTTATCTTTTTGCTCCTTCGATATGGATTCCCTCGGCTTGTATTCTCCTATTGGGTAGCTTAGATTGACTGATGTCATGCATGTTCTCCCTTCTATTCAAGCTTCTCCTTTATTTTACAAGAAAAAGATTGTGTATTGCGTCTTTTTCCCATACAATAAAAAAACGACACTCGTGTCATTTTTATTATTTAGGAGGATGAATCATGGAAAAACCGTTGTTTTGCACTCAAAAAGGGCTGATGACACTGTTAGCCTCGCAAACCATTTCTTCACTTGGAGACTGGCTTCACATTTTGGCCGTGCTAACCTTAGCCGCTTTTCAGCTGGATGCTTCACCATTAAATATGTCGCTTTTAATGATGTCATTTGCTTTGCCTGTCATTGTACTTGGACCTGTATCGGGCCTACTCGCCGACCGTTTTGACAGAAAAACGATTATGTTTCTATCTGAAATCGGCCGTGCCCTCACTGTTATCAGCTGCGTTTATGTCAGTGAGCTTTGGCAGCTTTACGTATTGCTATCCGTTCAGAGCTGTTTTTCTTCACTTTTTTTACCTGCTAAAAACGGAAAGCTTAAGGAATTGGCTCCGGAAGCACACATTCAGCAGGCCGTTTCCGTCAGCAGCATCATTGATAACAGCTCAAAAATCTTCGGCCCTGCCCTTGGCGGCACGCTGATCGCTGCTTTCTCGATACACTCTGTTTTTTATATAAACGCCGGCGCCTTCTTTCTTTCCGCTGTCATTTTGTTTTTCCTTCCCAGAGATGCTTTTTTACAAAAAGCCAATACACCTCAAGAAAAAACATCAGCACTTACTTCTATCAAGGAAGGCCTTCAGTTTTTGAAACGGATGCCGCTGCTTTTAACAGGTTTACTCACAGCTTGTGTCGTTCTCTTTGTTTTGCAGATTGGTGATTCCCAAGCGATTATTCTTATCCGCTCCTTTTCAGGAGCTCCGCCCGAGCTTGCAGGCTGGTGCATGGCCGTAAGCGGCGCCGGAATGCTCCTTACGGCGGTCATTGCCGGCAGACGGCAGATCACTTCTTATTTGCTTTATTTCTCAGCTGGGACCTTTCTGCTTGGACTAGCAACTGGAGGCGTGCCATTTCTGAGCGGAATGGGAATTGCCGGCATTGCTCTTTTTATTTTCGCTTTTTTCATCATGGGAGCGGCTTTTGGTCTGGTCCATATTCCATTTCAAATTCTCGTGCAAACAACAGTGCCGGTTGATTACAGCGGCAGGGTGTTTGGCGCCATTCAGAGCGCGACAACCCTCGCCTCCATCCTCGGCATGGCGGGCGGGGGCGTGCTGGCGGAATGGATCGGTGTTTCACTTGCTTTTCTTGTCTGTGGCTGCTTGCTGATCATGATTGGGTTGATTACACTTATAGGTAAGAAAGTTTCAGAAAGCAGGCGATATCTTGTCACCGAAAGTAACAAAGGAGCACAAGGATAAACGGCAGGCAGAGATTTTAGAGGCTGCCAAAACGGTTTTTAAACGAAAAGGATTCGAATTAACGACAATGAAGGACGTTGTGGAAGAATCAGGTTTCAGCCGAGGTGGTGTCTATCTTTATTTTTCAAGCACTGAGGAGATGTTTCGCCGCATTATTGAAACAGGGCTGGATGAAGGACTCCGAAAGCTTGATAAATCAGCTGAACACCAAAGTGTTTGGGCCGCCATTTCAATCTATTTGGACGAACTGACTGAGGGTCTGCGTGATGTAGCAGATACGCTGGCGCCGGTGCAATTTGAATATTTAGTGACAGCTTGGCGCAATGAAGAACGTAGGCAGTACTTGGAGAATCGGTATGATCTTTTTGTGGAAAGGTTTTCAAGGCTATTGCAAAAAGGGATCGATCAGGGAGAGTTTCAGCCGGTTCAGCCTATTGCGACTATCGCCAAGTTTTTCCTCAATATGAATGACGGCATCATTCAAAACGCCCTGTATTTCGATGAAGAAAAGGCTGATGTATCTGGACTTGCTGAGTCTGCAAAACTATATTTAAAAACAGTTCTGCAAGCGGATGAGAAGTAAAGAAACGCGGCAGGAGCCCTCCTGCCGCTTGCTTTTCACCCTGCGTGATCACGCACTTCGACTGTTACCTTCTTCTGTTTTGGCTGATAAATTTTCCCCACAAATAAATACCCGTATTTGAATTTATTCAGTGCCCACGAGGTCAGAATCGGGCCGGCTGTGCACACGGCAAACAACAGGAGAACAGCTGGTACGGCAGGAATTTCGGGCATATTCAAAAGCAACACGTAGCCTATAATCATAAAATAGGCATGAAGCAGATAAATCGAAAAGGAATAGTTGCTGATAAACATCATGATTTTCGGCACATGCTTCATTTTGGAAAACAAGTGAAAACACAGGAAAATCATGCTTGTTGAATACAGCATGATATCAGGCCGCTTCGAGCTGATCATGCCGATTTCACCCACATAAGAAACAGTGACAACCAGCGCCCCAGAAGCAATTGCGGCGCCGTACACCACCCAGCGGTATTGGTTCAGCAGCGCTAAAAAACGCTTGTATTCTTTTCCGCAATAGTAGGCTAGACAAAAGTAGAAAAGCCAGCCTGCGAACGGAACCCAGAAGAACGGAAATGCCCCTCCCTCTTCAGAAGCAGGAGCCGGGCTGGCTGCGGAGAAATAGCCTAAATAAGCGGCTGTCACCACAAATGAGATAGACAGCACCCATTTCGGCGATGCTTTTTTCAAGTACTCATGAAACATCATATGCAGCATGTAAAATTGAAAGATGACGAGAATGAAGTATCCGATAAAGTTTCCTAAGAATACGTTCGCCAGATATTTTTGCACAAACGCGAGAAAGGTTACCTCTCCCCCCATCGCACTGGTCATCAGCAGCGCATCGATGGCCGCGATAAATAAAAAAGGAACAAAAATCACTTTTCCCCGCTTCTTTAAAAAACCGTCAGGCACCCCATCAGGATAAGAACGGGCCAGTAAAAATTCAGAGATGAAAATAAAAGCGGGCGTGCTGAACATCAGGAGTGTTCGGAAAGAATCAACAGTGTGAGAAATATCTGCAAGAGCTTCTGCCTGAAGCATCAGGACCATTGAAATGATATGGAGCAAGACGACACTTAAGCACGAAATGCAGCGGATCATAAAAATTTCTTTAATTTGCATAACAGCGCTCCTTTTATTTCAAATTGATAGAAATCGATGGTTGTACCTTAACATGTCCGCTCTATTTGAAAAAGTGCCTGATGTCATAAATTGACGTATGCATGATAGACTAAGGTCATAAGACCCTATGGCTTTTTGGTGTATCTTTCTCAGACGAGATTGCTAGAAAATGCAAAAAACCTGCCGTATCGGAGACTGCAGGTTTTTTATGAAGATATTAATTTGTATTGAGGCCTCCGCCATTCAGCCCTTCTTTTATATAGCCGTTCACTTGGCTATTAGAGAGCAAGCCAATATGACCGATGCCATAAAGCTGGATGTTTCGCGCTCCTTGTAACCGAGACAAGCTATTGATGACAATTTGATCATTGAGACTGTAAATAGATGTATAGAGGATCTTTTGATTAGGATCTGTACCCGGCAGCGCGGTTGATGATACTAAACCATTAGCCCCTCCAAGCGTTACGACATTTTGAATCTTATTGCCCCCGCCTAAATATTTAATATAGTACAGCGTATTGGCGCCTCCCATACTATGAGCCACAATATCTACTTTTTTGGCCCCCGTCTCTTTTAAAACACGGTCAACATATGAAGCAAGCTGCGGGCCGTTATTTAGGTTGTTTCCTGTTTTATCATAAAAATCAATTGCGTACAGTTTGTTGCTTTGCCAGCCTTGAGAAATTAAGTAGTTTTTAATAGCGAAAAAGTTGTATGATGCCCCGCTTATTCCATGAACAAGAACGACAGGATTATGTACTGATTCAGCTTTTGCACTTGACGGCGGAGCGGCTAAAACAGATAGAATCAGCGATAAACAAATAATGAATGACATAAGTACTTTTTTCACGTTTATTCCCCCTTAAAATGTTCATACCACCAATTTCCTATTATACATAAAAAATCAATATAGTTAATATTTTTTATGAAAATTAAATTTAAATCTCTTTTATATCATTGACGGAGATAAATCGGATACCTTCTGACATCCCTTTTATTTTCATTTCCAAAGTGGCCCGGTTGTGTTCCCTTCCTCCCTTTTCTATAATAAGGGGAATAGGCAGTTAGAATCACAGTTGAGCACCGGCTCATCTGTTTTACGAAACAGCCAGACACGGAGGATAGCATGAGAGTATTAAAATACGCCATATTAGGGCTTTTGCGAAAAGGCGAATTGAGTGGATACGATATTACGAGTTATTTTAAAGAGGAGCTCGGCCAGTTTTGGAGCGCCAAGCACAGCCAGATTTACCCTGAGCTCAAAAAGCTGACGGATGAAGGATTTATCACGTTTCGGACAACGATTCAGGGCACAAAGCTGGAGAAAAAGATGTACACCCTGACAGACTGCGGAAAGCAGGAGCTGCATGACTGGCTGATCCGCCACCAGCCGATACCCGAGACGGTGAAGGATGAATTTATGCTGAAGGCTTATTTCATTTCTTGTCTATCGCGCCAGGAGGCTTCTGATTTGTTCAAAGACCAGCTGCAAAAACGCCAGGCCAAGCTTTCTGACTTACAGGGAAGCTATGAAAAGCTTATGGCTTCAGCAGAGCCAATGTCATTTTCTTCACCGGACTTCGGCCACTATCTTGTGCTGACGAAAGCGCTGGAGCGGGAGAAAAATTACGTTTCATGGCTGGAATCAATTTTAGCTATGATCGATAAGGATTAACCGCAGTTCAGGCTGCACCCATACGAATGTACCCACATGCAAAAAAACATCTGCCTAAACGGCAGATGTTTTTTAGGCTCGGAGCGCTTTCAGCCCCGCTGCGAAAGTGATCGCAGCAAATGCAAGCAAAATGCCGCAGATTCCGAGAATATCTGTGACGCGGGCACCGTTAGCGATAATCTCCGTCAGCCCGCTCATCGCCCACTTTTGCGGAAGAAATTCAGCGATGGATTGCATAAATTTCGGTTCAATGTCGATCGGCCAATACATCCCGCTCACCATACATGTTGCGATGACGAACAAGTTACCGAATGCAAGCTGCTGTTCTGGCGTTCTGACATTGGCCGCTATCATCAATCCAATGCCGACAACGGTCAATAGAAAAAGTGACACTAATACAATAACCGCAGCCGGATTCCCCCAGTTGATGCCAAACAGCCAATGGGTGGAAAGAAGCAATATGCCAAATTGAATCCAGCCAATGACAAAGAAGGAAAGCACATACCCAGCACCGATTTCAGCTCGGCTGACAGAGGCTGTAAGCAATCTGGACCAGACGCCGTTTTTTCTTGCTTCTAAAATGGTTCCAGCCGCTCCCATCATGGTCAGCATGACAAACAGGATGGAAAACCCTGCTGCTCTGGAGGCTGTGTCACTTGCTTCCGCACCCTCTTTTTTATCACTGAGCATCTGTCGTTTTACAGCCGGAACTGTATCTTCATGTTTTTTGGCGAAAACCGTTTTATACGCCGACTTCCAGTTTTCTCCCGCTGTCTGCGATGCCGTTTTCGCCGCGGTCACCTGAATATTGAGCGTTGCCAATGTGTTTTCTGCATATTGTTTGACCATCGGCGCTTCCGACAGCTCGGGGCCATGACGGAAAATCAGCTCAGGATTTTTGCCTTTTTCCAGCTGTGTCTGGAACGAGCGGGAAATGACGATGATCCCGGCAATTTTCTTTTGTTTCAGCTTTTCTGACGCTTTGTTTTCAGACATGTTTTCGAATGTATACATATCATCGTGTGCCTTCAGCTGCCGAATATAATGCTGTGAGAGAATCGTATCGTCCTGATCAACGATTGCAAGCCGCACCTTATCATCATTGCCGCCGAGCATACTCCCAAATACAAAGGTAAGCAAAAGCGGGGCAGCAAACATGATCAAATAGTTCTGCGGCTTCTTAAAAATGAGAGAAAGCTCAATGCCGCAAATGGCTATGATTTTTTTCACCTTTTGTACCTCCTTATCTTGTATGAAGCCGTCTGATACCAATTACAAGTGAACAAAGACCGATCGCCGCAAAAAGAAGCACAGGCTTTTGAAGGTCAGCCCAGCCTCCCCCTTGCATTAAAGAAAGAAAGCCGTCAAGCGCCCAGCGATTTGGCACCGCTTTGGATACAGACTGCAAGACGTCCGGAAATTGGTACAGCGGCAGCATGGACCCGCCGAGAACCGCAAGCAATTGAATGCCGAAGCCGCCTATCGCATCTGCAGTTTTCATATCGCTGATGCACGACGCAAGCAGCATTGAAATGCCGGATACAGCTGCGGCGTAAGAAAGCCCGAGTACACTCACGAACAGCAGATTACCGCCCCAGTCCACACCAAATACATTGATTGTGACGATCAGAAATATGAAAAATTGTATGATGGCAAACAGATACGTCCCAAGCCATTTTCCGAAGAGAATGACGGATTTTTGCGCAGGCGTCATCAGCATTCTGGCAAGCGTCTCCGTATCCTTTTCCTGTAAAAACGATTTCGCCCCGACTGTCATATGAAACAGCATAAACATGCAAAGCATTGCCGCCGAATAGTATTGAAAACTGGTAACGGCCTTGCTGCCGACAGATTTTTCCGCAATAGTAAGCTTGTCACCTGTTTCTTTTTCTAGCGTCTTTGCCAGCTTTTCTACAAACTGTGCAGGGTCAAGTTTTCCTTGCTTTACAGCTTCCGTTTTGCTGATGTAGTCCATTGAGGCTGACGCGGCTTCCTTTACCGCTTTATATTGCTCTATAAAAGAGCTGGCAGCTGTTTCGATGATGGAACTTTTCAATGTTTGATCAGGTGCGGCATAAACAACAGCTGAGGTTTTGCTGGCTTCCCAATGGTTCGGGATGACGATGCCTACATCGATTTTCTTTTCATCAATCAGCTTCTTCATCTTGTCTTCGCTGCCGGCTTTTGTGGCCTTTATCGACTTCATTTTTTTGAGAACATCTTTTGTAAACATGTTTGCTGCATCCGACTGGTCTGATTGAATGTAGCCGACTTTGATGTCATCAATCCGGCTGCCTCCGTCAACAACTGATCCGAGCGCCGCCCCTAAAATACACGTTAGGATCAGCGGCATTAGGATAAGCATCATAAACCCTTTTCTGTCCGTGATTCTGATTTTGACATCTTTCCATGCGATCCATATGCTTTTTTTCATGGCCGTCCCTCCTCAATCCCGCAACGTGCGGCCGGTCAGATTCAGAAACAGGCGCTCCAGATTCGGTTCCTGCACCTGAAGGGACAGCAGGTTTATATGATGTGCAGCAGCTTCAGCAAGCAGACTTGTGACGACTTTCTCATGATGAGCCGCAGAAATGTCAATATTGAGCTCTGTGTCATGTACTGTTACATCATTCACATGAGCCAGGGAACGGATCGCCACAAGAAACGCTTCATTGATCCCGCTGACCGTGAGCTGAATGATGGTATCGCCCCCAAGGCGGCTGCACAAATCAGTTTTTGTGCCAATCGCAATCATTTCCCCCTGATCAATTATCCCGATCCGGTCGCATAAAAACTCAACTTCTTCCATGTAATGACTCGTATAGATCACCGTCATGCCCGTTTCGTTGAGCTGTTTGACCGTTTCTAAAATGTGATTTCTCGATTGAGGGTCAATACCGACAGTCGGTTCATCCATAATCAGCAGCTCGGGCTTATGCATTAAAGCCGCACCGATGTTGATTCTTCGTTTCATCCCCCCGGAGAACGTTTCAATCTTATCTTTAGCCCGCTCAGCCAGACCGACATATTCAAGGACCTCTGCCGCTCTTTTTTTGGCCTCACCGTGCGTAAGTCCGTACATTTTCCCCCAAAACATAAGATTCTCATGAGCCGTCAGCGTCGGATATAATGCAATTTCCTGCGGAACAATGCCGATTTTTTGTTTCGCTTTGGCCGTTTCTTTTCCGATAACATAGCCGCCCACCGTGATGTTCCCGCTGTCATGCGGCACAAGGCCGGAAATCATCGAGATGGTTGTGGATTTCCCCGCACCGTTAGGCCCGAGCAGACCGAACGACTCCCCCTTTTTGAGGGAAAAAGAAATGCCTTTCACGATTGTTTTTTTTCCGTATGCCTTTTTGATGTTTTCTGCTTGCAGCACGTCGTCTCACTCCTTTTTTTGATCCATTGCCATTGTAGAAGAAAGAAAGGCGTGCGGCATGTAGCGGCAGATAGAACATAGGGCATGAAAAAAAGGCCTGTAAAAGGCCTTTTCAGAGAAGCGTATATGCAAAACGTCATATGTCAAAAGACAGATACACCATATCTGACCGAGTAAATGGCTGCTTGGGTTCTGTCCCTGACAGCCAGCTTGCTGATAATATTTGAAACGTGGTTTTTGACTGTGCCTTCTGTAATGTAAAGCTTTTCGGCAATTTCTTTGTTATTCAGCCCGTACCCCAGCTCAGCCAGAACTTCGATTTCGCGCTCGGTCAGGCCGAGCAGCTCCTTAGGTTTTTCTATCTCATTTATTCCTTTCAGCTGTTTTTCACGCTTCCATTCATTCAGCATTTGGGCAGTCAATTCCGGCGGAAGCACCATTCCGCCAGAATGAACAGTCATCACCGCTTTTACAATCGTATCTGCCGACATATCCTTCAGCAGGTACCCGCTTGCTCCTTCTTCAAGCGCTTCAGCAATCAGCGCTGAATCCTTAAAGGTTGTCAGCATCAAAACCTTTACGCCGGGCAGCAAGCTTGTGATTAATTTTGTTCCCTCCACCCCGTTGGAAACCGGCATGCGGATGTCCATTAATACGATATCCGGCTCCAGCTCTTTCGCCTTTTCGAATGCTTCCTGTCCGTTTCGCGCCGTTGCGATCACATCGAGCTCTTCTCGGAGCTGAAGCAGGGATGCCAGCCCTTCTCTGACGATATCCTGATCGTCGGTAATGATGATCTTAATCATGATAAACTCTCCTTTTGCTGCACGGGTCTGAAGCTCCATTTTTTATTGGCAAGTGAAAATTCTGCATTCACAGTAAATCCTTGATCCTGTTCGCTTTCAAAGCGGATCATTCCGCCATGCTCCGCTGCCCGCTTTTTCATATTCAAGAGGCCAAAGCCAAGTGCCGCTTCGGGATTGCCTTTTCCGTCATCCTTAATGACAAGGCTGATGCTGTCCGTTGTGCAGGCAAGCTGTATCGAACAGGCTGCGGCGCCGCCGTGCCGTTTGGCATTGGTCAGTGCTTCCTGCACCGTTCTGATCAGGGTCGGATGGAGAGACAGCGGGATGATTGCAGGATCACCGCTGACCGCAAATTCTGTTGTGACTCCTGCATTTTTGCAAAAGTCCTCTGTCAGCTGTTTCAGCGATTCGATTAGCGAAGGATCGTTTTCAGTTTGCAGAGTGCGTACTGATAAGCGGACATCATCAAGCGCTTCACGGGCAAGTGTTTCACAGACACCTACTGTCTCATCCGCTTTTTGGCTGTCTCTTTTTTGCCATTCACGCAAAAGCTGCAGCTGGACGAGAAGGGCCGTCATTTTATGCCCCACTGTATCATGGATTTCCCGCGCCATTCTGTTCCGCTCGTAAATGGCAGTCAGCTCTTCAACCTGCTTCGCATATAAATGGAGCTCCTGATGTGCAGCAGACAGCGCCAGATGGGACTCCGTCAGTTCCTGAAACTGCTGTTTTGCCGTATCCTGCGCATCCAACAGCTTGCGGATTAATTTGCCCACGACACCGCAGAAGACAACGAATGTCATGCTAGTCAAATGATCAATGACAAATTCATTGCCGAACATCGCATATGTACGGATGAGGACGGTTAAAAATAAAATAGAGGAAAGACATAAGACAGACCATGCTGTTCTTTTAGGAAACCCCCGCAGAAAAAAGGCGACCGCAACCGGACAAAGCATAATAATGAACAAACCTGTGCCGGGAAAGATAAATCCGAACGAAAAGCCGATTGCAATATCAATCAGGCAGAACCAGATGGCATTTGTCTCTTTTGTCAGCAAAACATGATTGGCTGCATACATGGCAGCACCTGCTGCTATAAATACATATCCAAACCAGTTATCCTCTTTCACAATGGACAGATACATTAAACAGCTCACCATCAAGGTGAACATTCTCGTAAAAAAAAGAGCCTTCACGCTCATCACTCCCGTTACCCAATTCCCTTCTTATCATACCTGCCTGAGGGCATTTTTGACAGGAGTTTCTGGAAAATAAAAAATCCCCCTGCCGTTTTTTCGGCAAGGGGATTACAGTTAAATCACAAATGTAATATAGGCGCCGGAAACAGGGTCTTTCACACGAAAGCTGTTTTCCGTCTCTTCAATTGAATACCCGGCATGTTTGACTCGGTTTGCCACCAAATCCAGCTCCTCTTGGTGAGGCAGGACAACAGTGTAATAGTCTAGTCCGCTGGCATTTGTCGGTTTAGGCGGCGCATTTCTTCCCGCCCAAATGTTTAAGCCGATATGATGGTGGTACCCCCCGGCTGAAACGAAGAGGGCGGACATGCCCGCATAGTTTCCGACAATGTCAAAGCCCAGTACATCTGTATAAAACGCCTTTGCTTCTTTCAAATCACTGACATGCAGATGAATGTGTCCGATGATTGTATCGTTCGGAAGCGATGTTTTCCGCTCATCTCCTGCCTCTTCCAGAAGGCCCTCAATGTCAACAGCGGTTGTCGTCATGACGTAGTTTCCTTCCCGATCACGCTGCCACGTGCTGCGGGGGCGGTCAGCGTACATTTCAATGCCGTTTCCGTCAGGATCAGACAGGTAGAGCGCTTCGCTGACAGCATGGTCTCCATGTCCGATAGCAATGCCGTGTTCAATCAGGCGGGCGAGCGCGATCCCAAGTTCTTTCCTGTCCGGAAGAAGAATCGCAAAGTGATAAAGGCCTGTCACAGACCGTTCAGGCAAGACGACAGCGCTCGAATTTTCTTCAAGAATAAGCAGTACGCGTTTCCCGTCAGCCGTTAATTCAGCTTGGCGATCCGTCTTTTTTAAGACTTGAAAACCGATGACGTTACAGTAGAACTGAAGCGAACGCTCCAGACTGCGAATTGTGAGTTTGGCATAGCCAATGTGTGTATCCTCATGAATGCTGGTCATGCTGCATGCCTCTTTTCTTATGCTGACACGTTTCCGTTCTTTTTTCCTTTAAACACAAATGGGTCCAGCGCCAGGAATCGACTTCCAGTAAGCGCCAGGTGAATGGATGTCAAAAGCAGAAGGTAATCAAATTCTGCATTGCCCATGAATGGCGCTTTCAGCTTAACAGTGATGATGGCGCCGATCAGTGTAAGAGCGAACAGTACACCGACAATACGTGTAGCCAATCCGAAGAAGACAAACACTCCGCCAATGAGTTCAATCGCTGCGATGACATACGCCATAAAGCTTGGAAGGCCTATGCTGCCGAAAAATTGGATGGTGCCCTCCATCCCCTGAAACTTTGATAAACCGTGAACAAAAAAGATAATACCTGTAATAACTCTTAAAAGTAATGTGCCAATTTCAAATGATTTATTCATTTTATCCTCCTTGATAAATGTTATCACTTACTTAATGTAAGCTAGTATATATACATAACTTGTTTACGTCAAGTAATTTTGTTACATTTTACGAAAATGAAATAAAAGTACTATAAAACTGTAACAAAAAAGACCTCTGTGCAGGACAAAGGTCTATTTCTCAAATTGGCTTTCATATAAGTCACTGTAAAATCCTTTTTGCCGAATCAGCTCGTCATGGCTTCCTTTTTCAATCATTTCACCGTCTTTTAACACCACAATCTGGTCCGCTCTTTGAATGGTGTTAAGCCTGTGGGCAATGATGACGCTTGTTCTTCCTTCCATTAAACGGGCGAGCGCTTCTTGAATGTTGACTTCTGTAACGGTATCAATGTTGCTTGTCGCTTCATCCAAAATGAGAAGAACCGGATCGGCAAGCACCGCCCTCGCTATAGAAATCAACTGCTTCTGTCCTTGACTGATGCCCGAACCGTTTTGCGTCAGCACGGTGTCATACCCTTTTGGCAGCCTTTCAATAAAACTATGGGCATTCGCTGTTTTTGCAGCGGCTTCGACTTCCTGATCAGAAGCATCAAGCCTGCCGTAGCGAATGTTTTCTCTGATCGTTCCCTGAAATAAGAAAGAATCCTGAAGAACAAACCCCATGTTTTTTCTCAGGCTTGCTCTAGTAAGGGTTTTAATATCTGTACCGTCGATTAAAATTTTTCCTTCGTTAGGCTCGTAAAAACGGGCGAGAAGGTTAGTGACGGTTGTCTTCCCCGCCCCCGTCGGCCCGACAAACGCGATGGACTGCCCGGCAGGCACGGTAAACTGTAAATGCTTCAGCGTCTGCTGCCCTTTATCGTAACCGAAGGACACATTCCGGAATTCAATGCTGCCTGTTTGGATGGGCTGATGCACGGCGTTCTTTTCATCCTCGCGCTCTTCTTTTTCATCAAGCACGTCAAACACCCGTTCAGCGCCGGCGATTGCGGACAGCATCGTATTAAACTGGTTGGCCAGATCGTTTAAAGGGCGTGTAAATTGTCTTGAATACTCGGCAAAGACGACGATGGAGCCGATCGAGATCCAGCCTTTCAGCGCAAACAAACCGCCGATTGCCGCTATCATTGTAAAGCTTAAGTTATTCAAAGAGTTCATGACCTTCGGGATAAACCCGGAAATCGTCTGCGCCCAAAAGCCCGACGTCTTGAGTGCAGCGTTTTTTTCGAGAAATTCAGCAGTAATCTGCTTCTCACGTGAATATGCTTTGATGACCTTTGCGCCTGAAACAGATTCCTCAATATACCCATTCAGATCACCAAGGTTTTTCTGCTGTTCTTTAAACAGCTTTCCCGTTCGGTTGGTGATCCATTTCAGGCTCGCTGCCATCACCGGAATAATGGTCAGCGTAATCAATGTAAGGAGCGGGCTCATGTACAGCATCACCGCAATCGTCCCGACAAAGGTGATCACGCTTGACAAAATTTGAATGACTGACGTGTTTAAGGTAGAACTGACATTTTCGATGTCATTCGTCACCCGGCTCATCAGCTCGCCGTGCCGCTGTTTATCAAAAAATGGAATCGGCAGCTCATGCAGATGGGTGAACAATTCGCTTCTCATTCTGAAAACCGTGCCCTGCGAGATCGTAATCATCCAATAGTTTTGAAACCAAAGCGACAGAGACTGAATGATATAGATAGCGAGCAGAAGAAGCAAAACGGGAATCAAGCCGCTGACCGTTTTCCCGACGATAAAATGGTCGATGGCCTTTCCGATCACAAAGGGGCCAAGGAGCCCGAATATGGCGCTGATGACAACCATCAGCATGACAAGTATGAGCAGTCCTTTTCTTTCAGCCAAGTAAGACCAGATTCGTCTCAGTGTGCCCTTTGTATCCTTTGCTTTCGCCCGCTTTTTCGCGCCTTCTTTTTTGTCAATTGGCAGTTTGGGATATTGGAAAGGCTTGCGGATGTCTTTTAGCATGACTCGCTCCCCTCCCTTCCGAATTGTGACTGGTAAATTCGCTTGTATAACTGAGATGCAGAAAGCAACTCACTATGAGTGCCTTTTTCAATCAGTTCGCCGTCCTCAAGCAGCAAAATCTGATCAGCTTTCATCGCCGTGGTTATTTTTTGTGTAATGATCAAAGTTGTGCAATGGTATGTGCTGATTGCTTCAAGCAGCTTCGCCTCCGTTTGCAGATCAAGAGCGCTTGTGCTGTCATCTAATAGAAGGATAGCCGGTTTTCGAATTAGTGCCCGCGCAATGGAAATCCGCTGCTTTTGGCCGCCGGACAGGTTGACGCCTCTTTGCCCCAAAACAGTGTCATATCCATTTGGGAGCTTCAAAATCGTTTCATGAATTTGCGCATGTTTGGCCGCATCCATTATTTCATCTAGTGAAGCATTTTCTTTGCCCCAAGCGATGTTTTCTTTGATTGTGCCGGAAAACAAGAGGACTTCCTGCGGTACATATCCAATTTGTCTGCGCAGCCCTTCAGCCGGAAAATCTTGAACCGGCTTTTCATCTATGTAAATGCAGCCTGAATCCGGCTGATAAAGCCGCGGAATGAGCTGAAAAAGCGTGGACTTGCCCGAGCCCGTCGCACCGAGAATCGCGATCGTTTCTCTTGGCTTTGCGGAAAATGAGACATCCCTGAGCGCTTCTCTGTCCATTTCAGGATAGCGAAAGGATACATGCTGAAACTCAATCCGTCCTGACAAACGATCAGATATGATGCCTTCCTCCCGCTCGTCGCCTTCTGTTTCAAGCACCTCGCCGATTCTATCCCCTGAAGCTTTCGCCCTGGTGAAAATCATAATCAAAAACGGAAACATCGAAAGCGCACCTGTAATTCGTGTTGCGTAGTTAATTATCGCAACAACATCGCCAACCTGAGTGCTTCCGCTCGTAATACTGTAGGACCCCGCCCACAAAATCAAAAGGATGCAGAGATTCATCAAAAGCATCAGTACAGGCATCGTGAATTCCACAAGCTGAAAGGCCGAAACCGTTTTTTCCATCAGCCTTGTGTTGGCTTTGATAAATCGTTTGACTTCGTGGCTGCCGCGAAGCAGCGCTTTGATCAGCTTGATTGCAATTAAATTTTCCTGCATGATGGTGTTCACTTGATCCAGCCTTTTCTGCACTGAGCGGAACAGTGCCCCGCCTTTCCTTAATACCCATAGCAAAAACAAGATCAGGATCGGAATGGTCACAAGCAGAAAAAAGCCGAGTTTCACATTAACGGCAAGCGACAGCACAATGCCGCCTGCAATCATTAAGGGAGCCCGCAGCATAAACCGCAAACTCATAAAAATCATATTTTGAACCTGTGTGACGTCGTTTGTCAGCCTTGTGATATAAGAAGAGGACGAAAACTGTCCAAATGTGGAATAGGAGAAGGACTGGATTTTTTGAAAAAGCACTTTTCTCGTATCATAGGAAAAGCTTTGGCTGACATGGGCGGCATAAAAGGAATTCAGCATCCCCGCCGCAAAGGATAACACGGTCAGCCCGATCATGACCGCGCCCCATATCCATACATGCCGCAGATCTTGCTTCAATATCCCATCGTCGATGATTTTTGCAATCAATAAAGGCTGCATCAGTTCAACTGCAAGCTCCGTCAACATAAGAATCAGAGCAATTCCCGCCAGCAATGAATATGGTTTTAAAAACGACAAAGCCTTTTGCATGTAAAAGCCTCCAAACCCCTTTTTACTCGATTGTCTCTTTCTTTACTTTACTATGGCGGTCTTTTTGACGGCAAACGAAAACCCTCCCGAAAAGGAGGGCTGTCTTTATTGATTCAATATTTTTTCCACACGCTCCCGCATCTGCGGTACGCTTAATCCGATAATTACCTGAAACGCCTTCCCGTTCCTGACAACGCCGTGTGCGCCAAGCGCGCGGAATACGCTGTCGGGTTCAACCTTTGTTTCATCCTTGACACTGACTCTGAGGCGGGTGGCACAGTTTGTGACTTCAGTGATGTTGTCTTTTCCGCCCAGCGCTTCAATATACAGAAAAGCGGTGTCATCAGCCGTTTCAGCAGCGGAGGCCGTTTCATCCTTGTTTTTTCGTTCTCTGTATTCCTTTTTCGAATATAGCTTTGTTTCCTGCTGCTCATCCTTTTCCCGTCCTGGTGTAGCGATATTGAATTTGAGGATTAAAAATCTGAAGACGAAAAAATAAATTGCTGTAAACGAGAGCCCGATCAAAATTTGATACACATATGTCATACCGTGGCTGCCAAAGAGCGGAATCCAGTTCAAGGTCACCGCCTCAATCAGTCCGCCTCCCATATTTCCGACGACGCCGGCCATATACATAACTGTCGACATTGTGGCGGCAAGCACGGCGTGAACCGCAAATAAGAAAGGTGAAATAAATAAGAACGTAAACTCAATTGGCTCTGTAATACCGGCGACAATCGCTGTCAGTGTGACAGGAATCAGCAGCCCTGCGACGAGTTTTTTCTTTTCCTTTTTGGCTGTCACATAAAAAGCCAGGGCGATACCCGGAATACCGAAGATTTTCGAGTTGCCGTGAAGCGCGAATCCGCCTTGCGGAAAGAGCTCCTTCAGCGGTTTGGCGCTTTGCGAATATTCGCCAAGATGCTGTGCCCAATACGTGACGATCCCGCCTTCCGCTACAGCCGGGCCATAAATAAACGGCGTGTAAATAAAGTGATGAAGGCCGGTCGGAATTAAAATCCGTTCCAAAAACGTGTATATCCAAACGCCCACCGCCCCAGAAGCAACCAGGAAGCTTTGAAGCGAGCCGATTCCCGATTGAACCATCGGCCAAATATAAGACACAGCCAAGGCAATTGGGATCATAATAAAGAAGGAAATCATCACGATATATGTTGAGCCTTGAAAGATGCCGAGAAAATCGGGCAGTTTTTTATCAAAATAGCGATTATGCAAAAAGACGACTATCGAAGAAATAAAGATGGCTCCGATAATGTTGGTGTCGAGCGTTTTTATGCCCGCAATCATCGTTAATCCGCTCGTTCCGCCGACCTCTTGATTCATGTCGACGCCAAATGCTCCTCCCCATACCGTCAATATCGCGCTGACAAAATAGTTGAATGTCAGGTAAACAGTAAGCGCTTCCAAACAAGCGCGTGCCTGAGCTTTCTTCGCCAAAGCAACCGGGATGCCAATGGCGAATAAGAGCGGCATTTGGTTAAAGACAGTCCAGCCGCCCTGCTCAATGATATACCAGCACTGATACCAAAAACCGTCAGGATCGGCGAGCGGTCCCATGAGGGTTTTATTTTTAAAGAGCGTGCTGATGCCGACGATAATGCCGGCGAACGCGAATAATAAAACAGGCACAAACATCGCGCTTCCAAAGCGCTGAATTTTTTGCATCATACCAGAACCCCCTGCTACTCATTGTCATTTTTTTCTGCCTCTTTGTAATCAACATATGCGCGGAACAATGCTTCGCCAACGAGAAAAAACGGTGCAAAAGCGACAATTTCCGTTTTATCGCTTAATGTCACAGGTTTGCTTGTCGCATAAAGATTATGCGGAGTCAGCTGGGCGAGGACATTGTTTTTTAAATTCGTAATGGAAATAAAGGGAATACCCTTTGCAGAAAGCATTCTTGCCTGAGGAATCAACTCCGGTGTTTCTCCGGAAAGAGAAATGATGATAAACAGATCGTTTACTTTAAAATCATCGCGCATCAAATTAAATTCATTTGTGTCTTCAATTAAAATAAGATAGCGATGGCGCGGAATAAACATTCTTTGCAGGTCGCGGGCGCATATCTTTTGCGCATTTCCTGAACCGTAGACGAAAATGCGGTCCGCTGCCTCAATCAGCTGGCACATGTCCGTCATGTCCTTTGTCCGTAAGAACTTCAAATTTGCTTCAATATCATCAAGCAGCTTTTGAAAACTCATACTCTCGCCTTCTTCCGGCTGATCTTCCCACTTTAAAAAGACGCGAAATTCACTGTAACCGCTGAAACCGAGCTTTTGGGCAAGCCGTAAAATTGAGGAACGCGATACACTGCAAGCTTTGGCCAGCGCGTCGATTCCAAGGTGATAGCATGTGTGCTTATGATTCAATATATATTTTAAAATATGAAAATCGTTGTCATTCAATTTGCTGTAGTGCTGATTGATCAGTTCTTCGAGCTGCATATCAGATCCCCCCATTTTCTTTCTATTATATACAATTACAGATTCGAAAATGGGGGAATTTCAGTTATGATATGCGGGTCGGGCTTTGATCAAGCTCAGGCCAGAAGTCTTTGTTGGCCTCCATTAAATCCTCAAGAATGAGTCTTGCCACACGCGCGTTCGGCACTGTTTTTGACAGGATTAGCGCCTGCCACAGCTTTTGGAACGATTTCTCCGCCCACGCTTCAACAGTCAGCTTCTCAACGGATACCTGCTGCTCCATAAGCCCTTTTTGGAATTGCGGAATGGTGCCGACGGTAATCGGTTCAGGCCCATTTGAGCCGACAATGCATGGCACCTCGACCATCGCAGTCGGGTCAAAGTTCGCAATTGCGCCGTTATTTTCAACGATCAACAGCATTCTTTCACCTGTGTTGTAGGCAATCGCCCGGGCAAGATCAACGATATATGATGCGTGGTCATCGATTTTGATTTCGCTGTTTTCCGTGGACTGCTCACGTGTAATCATGTCACATTGGCTGAAAATAAAAGCTTCGCGACCTTCCATCACTTCATTTGCCCGCGTATGATTCGGATTTGATTTTTTCACCATATCATCCGGGAACAAATAATATTGCAAATACGTATTCGGCAGTGTGTCAGGATCTGCGGCCTGCACGTCACGCGCTTTGGCGAATGTGTCATTCCAGCTCGCCTCCACCGCTTCAGCCTCTGTTTTCGGAATATAGCCGTATTGAGAAACATGCTCCTTCAGCTTCGGCATTAAATCGTTGCCCTCTTGATCCTGAATTGATGTCCACCAGCCGAAGTGATTTAATCCGTAATAGCGGACCTTCATTTCTTTTCTTGAGGATAAGCCAAGAATTTGCGCCATCCGGTCTTCGATCCCAACCGGCATATCACAGATATTGAGAATTTTAGAATTCGGTCTAAGGCGTCTCGTAGCTTCAGCCACAATTGCCGCCGGATTGGAATAATTGAGCATCCACGCATCAGGCGAGTATTTTTCCATGTAATCTAATATTTCAAGCACACCGCCGATCGAGCGCATACCGTATGCGATCCCGCCCGGCCCGCACGTCTCCTGGCCGACAACTCCGTACTTTAACGGAATTTGCTCATCAAGCGCACGCATCGCGTATTTCCCTACTCTGATGTGCGCCATAACAAAATCGACATCTGTAAAAGCTTCTTCCGGGTCAGTCGTCGCTGCAAATTCAATATCCGGCGCTTTTTCTCTGATAAAAACGTCACAGGCGCCTGCAATTCGATCCTGTCTCTCCTTATCATTATCATACAGCTTCAGCTTTCTGATCGGAAACTCCTCCAAATGGTCCAAGAGCATGAGTACGATCCCTGGAGTGAAAGTGCTCCCTCCGCCCGCTATTACGATTGAGAATGATTTTTTCTTCATATGACGACCTCCTTGATAACGTTTACAATTCCATTTATACCATGAGATAGCCCGTCCCGTAACACGTTTGGCGCACTTAGGTCATTTGATCAACTTTAGTGTTTTTTCCCATAGAGCGGGAAATTTCTCATTTGCAGGGAATCCTTACAATAGGTAAAAACAACTGATTTAATAGGCCTATTCATACTTAACACCTCCATTAATTTAAAACCAACATAACAAAGAAATCATTATATAATCTATATTTCCTATTTATCCATTACATACCATCATGTAACATTAGGAAAGTCTCCCTTTTGTTTTTAATAACGGTTCAAAAGAATTACATATTATGTGACAATGAGGTGTTTACAGTTGTTTGGTGAAATGTTGGGATTATCCTTTGTAAAAACACAACTAAGTTTAAAAAAGGAGAATTTAGAAGATCTCAAAGCTTGCAAAACTAACTTGACAAATATCCAGCAAGAATTTTTGGAGTCAAAAAATAAAATAACTGAGCCATCTCTGTCCTCGGATACATGGCAGGGAAGTTTAGCAAATAAATTCGAACTTATTCGAGACGAGATAAACTCAGAATATCAAGATTTAAAAGGTAAACAATTAGATGAGGTTATAACTAAAATTGAAGACAAAATTAATACATTAATTGATGATATAGATGGGTTGAAAAATCAGATCACTTCTATTGAAAAAGAAATAGAAAAACAAAAAAATAAAAATTCACACTGATAAGGAAGAATTTGTATGAGCAATGAAATAAAACTTGATTTACCTGAAGTTGAAAAAGCAATTACAAAATTAAAAAATGCAACTGAAGTTATTAAAGTATCTATTCCTACTAATTTAACAGACCACAATAACCTTGATGTCACAAAGAAACTGAATGCGCTGAATAACAAATTAAATAAACTGGCTGAGAAATATGCTTCTTCCTTAAACAAACAAATCTCACAAACAGAACAATTAGTTAGGTCTATGCAAGAAACAGATGAAGTGCTTTCCAAATCAATAACTAATAAATAATGTAAAGAAGGAAGGAACGTTGTTTGAAAACTCTTGATGTACATTCATTTCTCATCTCTATAGACAAGACCATAAAACAATTAGATAAACAAGCTGAGAAATTAACAGATATAATTAAAAGTACACAAGGAATTGCATCATTAGATGATTCCCTTAAAGGAGAGGGCGGAACTGCGATTCGAACATTTTTTAGTGAATGTCACACTCCCTTTCTTCTTTTTTATTCTTGTGTAATCAGTGATTATAAAGAAGTATTAAATAAAATAAAGAGTGCATTATATTCATTAGAACCAACAAACACAGGTTTTATTTCGCAAAGTTTTTTAGAGAATGATTTGAATAATGGGTTAACAGCTACTAAGAGATCAATAACATCTCTAACAGATAAAGCAAATGAGGAGATTGAAAAAGTTAAACACATTGTAAGTCTCAAAGATTTGAATGACGAAAATTTTGTCAAAAAAATAAAAAAGGCTGAAAGTAATATAGACGAAACATTGGAACATCTATATACCTTTGATCGTGAAAACACTAGTTCTCTAGATTCAATCGATCAAGATATCACCACAATGGAAGATTATTTAAAACAACTTGATGCAAAATACGGTGGTCCTAGAATTGAAATTAATAATTATATAAGTGGCTCAGTACTAAAACCCGAATTTAGCAACGATTCACTGAATAGTAATAATAGTTATACCGCTTTTAACAATACACAACTAGATAAAGACTCTCCGATGTTTAAAATGTTAGATAAAATTAATGCTAAAGATGAGCAAGAAATTATCGAATTTTTCGGTATTTCAAATTCAGATGATCCTTCGATAGGAACTAAGAACATCGGTTCAAAGAGCGAAGCAGATCATGGTATTAATAAAAATAAAAGTGATGATGAAGGCATTACTCAAAAAATATATAACACTTTTGATGCCATTAACAATTTAAAGTATGCTAAGAATAAAGAAATTAACGGAGCTATTTATAAAGGTTTCGGTAATGGATATGCCAATATAGATATAAGCAATCAAAAAGTAAATTTTAAAGCTGGCGCAAGTCTCATAGATACAAATAGTGCATATAAGGAAGAAAAGTTAGAATCTAAAGAATTATTCTTTAGAATGGCTGAAGGTAATATAGAAGTGTCATTACCATATTTACAAAGTTTTACGGACTCTTTTTTATCTGGTGAGATGATTGGCGGTGCAGCAGAAGCTAATATAATTAATGCAAACTTTGACCATAAAAAATCTCCAGCCTTATTTAAGGTTAAAATTGGTCATGGTGAAACAAAAGCTGGCATTGAAAATTACTCGGTTGGTATAGGAGCATCAGCAAGTATTGCTGATGCAGAGCTTACCATACATCCATTTAATTGGTTCGGCTATGAACCACTTGAAGAGTGGTTTGGAATTGAATATGATCCCTATTTTGGGGTAACTGCATCTATTGGCAGCGTCGGGGTAGAAGTGAAGACAGGTCTTGAAAATGAACTTTATGCTGCAGAAGGTATTGGTTTAGGGATAAAATTTGGAGCAGAAAAAGATGACTAGGAGGTATATAAATGAGTGAAAAAAATGGGTTTTTACCAAAAAAAATTAATGAAGCACTATTAATAGGTTCTATTTTTCCAGTTCCTTTCGGTATCTTTAGTTTATTCATGCTATATTGGTTAATTGATAGTGAAACCCCTCAGGAAGTAATATATTTAATTACTTTTATTATTTCAGTATTTACTTTTCTTATACCTTTATGCTTACATATTTTCAGAAAAAAATTCTGGTTAAAAAAACATCCACACCTGCTTAAGAAAAAAAATTAATATAGAAAGAGTGAGAAATTAATGTCTAATACATTGCTGCCTATCGGTAGTGTGGTGAAAATTTTAAATGTACGAAAAACTGTAATGATTTATGGGAGAAATCAGCTTCAAACTTCTTCACAAAAAAAGTACGATTATGTTTCAGTTCCTTATCCAGAAGGTAATATCAATGAAAATTATAATTTGTTCTTCAATCACGATATGATAGAAGAAGTTCTTTTTGAGGGATATCAAACACAAGAAGAAAAAGCTTTTCAAGAAACTTTTAAAGGCTAATAAAATGGACTATTTAATAGTACGATTTTGGAAAAAGTATAAAAAACCATTCATTTTAATATATTATCTGTTTTTCATGATTTGTATGACATTAATTACTTTTATGCTTCCTGGCATCCAAATCGGTATAAGGATCGTTTTACTTTTTTTATTGTATTTGATCACTACTGTAACAATCTATACAGGTTATAAAGTTACCAATAAGATGCTTTTAAAAGAACAAGGAGATAGACAATGAAAAACACTTGGAATACATATAAGAAAAAAATCTTTTTAATTCTCTATTTGCTTCCTATGATTGGCATGACACTCGGGATCTCAGCAGTCCCTGACATGACATTAAAACAAAAATTGATTTTACTGGTAATTATGTATGTGATGAGTGGCTTGTTTATATTCTTTGTTTATTTAGCAATAAATAAGATTATAAAATCTATTTTTAATGATTAGTAAGCAATACGCAATTTGTTTAGAGCCTATTTTAGGCTCTTTTTTATATACGGTTACCTCGAAAACATTCGTCTTCCAAACGTAGAAACTCCTAATATTAAGTTGACTCCCTCTTGCAGATTCTTTTTTTTACCTTTTTTGTAATCTTAAAGTCTCACCAACTGTGAATTTTAAGTGAATATACGCCCTTCCAATTCTTATGAAAAGGTTCTTTTGTACGATTCGGATACATGCCGAATTATTTATAATCATTTATATAAAACATCCAATTGTGCGTGAATTTAGAAAAGGCAGGGGACAAAAGTTGGACTCATATAAAGTCATTGAGCTGGCAAACAAGTATAGTGCGGCCGCAGAAGAGGTCAGAAGCTCCAAAATGCTGCTTGAATCCCGGTTATCTGCATTGGGAGATGCTTGGCAGGGCAAAGCAAGAGATTCGTTTGACCAGGATTTCGAGGAAACGAAAGCCGCCTACGATCAATTCGAACAGGAGCTGCTTGAAACAAGTCAAGAGCTGAAGGCTGCCGCGGTCAAAATAGAAGAACGAAAAGCTGAAATTGCCAGAATGGAAGAACTGGAGCGTAAAGCAAGAGAGGAAAGACATAAACTCGGGAGGTGAACGGTGTGTCAGGAAACATTGCAGTTGATCCGGATAAGCTCGAACAGCTTGCAAATGATGTAGTCACTGAATTAACTGATATGGAAAACAAATATAAGGACCTGCATGTGGAGCTGGGGCAGATGATTTTGCAATGCGATCCCCGCTACAGCAGCTGTTTTTCCGGAGTGGGCGATGCGTGGAGCTCAGGAAAAGCGCTCGTCACTAAGCTAAGTGACAATGAGATTTTCATCAGAAAAACGGGCGATAAATTTGTGGAACAAGATGATATTTTGCGAAAGCTCTACAATGCCTACGACAAATACGGTACGATGACTAGCTTAACCGCTCTTATGCTGACGCAGGGAAAATATTACGGGTTAGGGCTTACAAAATTTGTGAAACAGCCAAGCGGCTTGCATACAGCCCAGCACTCAAAACTGCTCTTGGATATTTCCAGGGCCGTTGACAGCTCACGTTATCAAAAAGCGGCAAGAGTGCTTTTGAATCCTAAATATTTGTTGAAAAAGACAAACCGTCCATTTTCAGATTTGGTACATAAAAAGTTTACAAAATACTTCCCTCAGGACACGGTGGATTTTTCAAACAGCGTCAGAAGCTACACAAAAGGATTTCTTAATGAAGCCGGCGTACGCTCCACTTTGAAGGACGTGGGAAAAACGGGCTTGAGATTCGCGAAAGGAAACGCCATTACCGCCACACTGATTACCGGTGCGACCGAAACATTCGGAGCAGGCGTGAAAATTGCTGAAAATTATGCAAAATACCAGGACAAACCCGAAGTTCTCAAGCGTGAAAACGCCAAGGCCGTCGGGAATGCTGTGAATAATACGATTTTTGTTGCCGGCGGTGCCACAGCTGGTGCTGTCATCGGCGGTGCAATTGGAAGCTTTGCAGGACCTGTGGGTACTGTCCTTCTTGGGGCAGCAGGTTCATACATTGGCGGAGTCGTCGGAGAACAAATCGCCAAATATACAGCCGGTTTTGCCGAAAAAGCAGCCTTAAAGCTGAAAGAACCGATCCATGCTGTTGTTGATACAGCCAAAAAAGGGCTGGAATCAGCCGGCAAAGTCGTCAAATCAGTGAATGACGGCATAGATGCGGCGAATAAATCGATACATAAAGGGATAGACAGCGCGAAAAAAGGAATGGAAAAAGCAAAGAAAACAGCGGATTCGCTTATACACGGCGCAACCCATTTCCTTAAAGGGAAATTTTCATTTGGATAGGAGAATAAAAAATGAAGCAGTTTACAATTAGCATAGAAGAACTCTTATTTTGCTTTTACAGCGAAGGGTTTTTTGAACAGGGGATGGCCTTGAAGCAGGCCTATTTTCCGGAAATAGAAGATGAACAGCTCGGCGCTTTGTTCGAAGCAGCTTGCCGCTCACTCTTAGCTAAGGATGCAGCGGAATATCGGAACCATCAATATCGGTTAAAGGACGAGTACTGTCCGTTTATCCATGTATTAAACGACGCTGACTATACAGTGAAGCTTTCTAAATTTAACGGGCAAGGCGCCGAACAGAATGTGTCCTGCCATGTATCAAAATTCGGCACCTACTCTCACGAACTCCTTTTTGATGAACAAGTCCATCGCATTACAAAAATGGAATCAAGTGAAGGGTTACTTGCTAAGACAGATGAGTTTTTACATATAATAGATACAGAGGATAAAAGAGAATCGATTGTGACATTGACATCAAATGAATTTGAAAAACTCTTGGAGGGCTCTTCAGACAACCCTTCATATCTAAAAGAGTTCCTTGAAAAACATGACCACCAAGAGGACGTTACCCGATTTGCAAATGATCTGGCTTTGCGGAAAGGGAAAATGGATACACTTATGCGTCTGGCATATGGCAAAGATAACACTCCTGAAGTGGCTGACATGGCATTTGTCCTGCCGGGGGCCCACCATACTTGGCTTGTCACAGGCATCACCCAGAATGAATTTTCTATCCTCCCTGCTCATAAGGATGTTGTAAATCAAATCATTTCAAAATGATAAGAATTGAATTAACAAAAGGAGAAAAGCATTGAAAAACCAAGAAATCATTGAAGTCAAAAGCAAAATGTTCCTGAGAATATGGGCTTTTGTCGGATCTGCCGGTATGGGATTAGCATGTTTGTGGCTCTTTTATATGGGTATTACGTTTCAAACGAAATATTACCTATTAGCCATTCCTGCTGGCTTTCTGTTCACCTTGTTTTGTTTATATTTATTTATCATCTTCTTTCCGGCTTTCACCCCGCGGGGAAATACCATTTTTCGCATCAAGACAGGAAAAAATGGAGAAGTGTTCACTGACAAAGTGTCTGTTACGTTTACTGATATAAAGAAAATTGAGATGAGCCGCCATAAATTTAGTCTAAAAGGAATTTTCCAAGAAGATATATTGATCCAAACCGTTGATCAGAAGACCATTCGCATTCCCACTTGGAACATCATTCCGAATCCGTTGTTTTTCGAAGCGGTTGAACGCTATATCCTTCCACATCTGAATGAAGAGGCGAAAAGCAATTGGATCGGACAGTTTACAGACATCCAACGCAGTGCGTATTTGAAGGAATTTGAGAATCATCCAAAGCTTTAGGGGCAGCACATGATTGAAGTAAAAAGCATGATGTTTCTAAGGGCTTGGCTGTTCCTCGCTACAGGGGGCGCCTTTATTGTGGGAGTCTGGCTGGTGTCTGAAGCTCTCACGTTTGAATCTAAATATGCCCTGCTTTATTTGGGCGGCGGATTACTGGCGATAATTTATGGATTGATCACATTCTTTATGGCTTTTCCTGCGTTCACAAGCCGTGGAAATGTCATTTTCAGCATAAAGACCGGACCTAGTGGCGAAATCTTCTCGAGAAAGCGCAGCGTGCTGTTTTCCGAGGTGAAGCGGCTTTATATGGGACGCCATCAATACAGTTTGAAAGGGATCTTTTTTGAGGATATTATCATCGAGAAAACAGACGGCAAAATCGTTCGAATCCCGACCTGGAACATCATCGCGAATCCGCTGTTTTTCGAAGCGGTTGAACGCTATATCCTTCCCCATTTGAATGAAGAGGCTCAAAACAATTGGATCAGCCAATTTACAGAGGTTCAGCGAAAAGCGTATTTGAAGGAATTTGAGAATCATCCGAAGCTTTAAAAGCTCTCCTCCTCTATAATGAAAGATAAATGCAAATTGAGGAGTGCTCATGATGCTGATTACCATTCTTTTATTTCTCGCGGCAGGGCTTGCCGAAATTGGCGGCGGATATCTGGTTTGGCTATGGCTGAGAGAGGCAAAACCAGCCGGCTACGGAATCGCCGGGGCGCTGATCCTCATTGTATACGGCATTCTTCCTACGTTTCAGTCCTTCCCATCTTTCGGCCGTGTATATGCCGCTTATGGCGGGGTATTCATCGTGCTTGCGGTCCTGTGGGGATGGCTTGTTGACCGGAAAACACCTGATCTGTATGACTGGATCGGCGCATTCATTTGTCTCATCGGTGTCTGTGTTATTTTATTTGCGCCGCGCGGATAACAAAAATGGCCTGCTTATGAAGCGGGCCATTTTTGTTTAATCCTCTTTTAAGCTGTTCAGCTGCACTTCATGCTCCTCTTGCGGTTCGTCAAGCGGATAAATTCTTGCTGTTCCAGTTTCTTCATTCACGTGCTGAATGTAAATAGGAACGCCGTTATATGTTACTTTCTTCATGTCGGGAGATTCTACAATTTCTTTCGCCCTTTGAATATTCATCGTAACACCCTCCTTCAATACATAACGTTTCCATTTCCTGAAGGAAGTATGCTTTATGATTCAGCGGACAAGTTGAATTTTTTCAGGCGTTTGTAGAAAGTGCTTCGGGGGATCCCGCTGATTTTTGCGGCTTGAGAGACGTTTCCTTTTGCAGATTCAAGCGCTTTGATCATCATATCTTTTTGGATTTGCTCACGAAAAGTAAGCACGCCGGCAGCAGCCGGCTTTTTTTCTGCAGAGCTGGCCGGCAATCCAGCGGCTTCCAGTAAAGCGGAAAGCGGTTCACCCCCCAGCCGGCCGTCCGGAAATCTGATAGAAAGACGTTCAAACACATTAAACAGCTCACGGATATTCCCCGGCCACTTCCATTGCTTCAGCACATCACAAAAATCAGAAGGAAGTTCGCCTGGCCAATGATTCTTCTGTTTGTAGTACTCAAAGAGGTCCGGGATATCCTCGGTGCGATCGCGTAATGGAGGGAGTTCAATTGGATAGACATGAAGACGGTAAAACAAGTCCTCTCTGATTTTTCCGTTTTCGGCAAGCTCGCGTAAATCACAATGTGTGGCGGCAATAACTCTGATATCAACCGGAATTTCTTTCGTCCCGCCGATTGGCGTTATCTTGCGTTCCTGAAGCACCCGTAAAAGTGCAACCTGCATCGAGTGGGAAATTTCTCCGATTTCATCTAAAAATAATGTGCCTTGATTCGCTTTTTGAAAGGCGCCTTTATAGCCATTTCGTTTCGCTCCCGTAAAAGCGCCCTCTGCATATCCGAACAGTTCGCTTTCAATCAAATCAGACGGAATCGCTCCGCAATTGACAGCAACAAACGGACCGTGCCGTCTCTCACTGTTCTCATGAAGCGCGCGAGCCGCGACTTCCTTTCCCGTACCAGTTTCGCCCGACAAACAGACCGTTGCATCTGCCGCAGCTGCACGTTCAAGGTTCATCAGCATCGCTTGCGATCGGCCGCTTTTCCCGATCACTCCATTGAATCGAAACACCTTCTTTTTCTTTTGTTCCGAAAGATAAAAACAAGTGCCGCCATCTCCTATGGTGACAGCTTTTTCGATTGAGTAGCCCCGTTCCTTCAACTCATACAGGTGCCGGCCCTGCCAATCCGGCATTGAGGTTCGAATCGGTATGCTCGCACTGATGATGTGCTGCTTGTTATTGCATAGCACCATCGGCACACTGGATGCAGCTCTCTCTCCAAAACGGCTGATCAGCTCGAGCTCTTTCTCACGGCTTTTAGCTGCGAGTTCCCGTTCAGCTGCATAGGCGATCGCAGTGGCAATACCGAGCATATGAGGATGAGCGCCTGCCGCCGGACACGATATGTCAATCACACCCGCAAGGCTGCCATCCTCATGGTGAATCGGAGCGGCTGAACAGTTCCAAAGATGGGAAGCAATGGAGTAATGCTCTGATCCTTGTATCGCAACCGGCTCGCTGATGTGGAGCGCCGTGCCAATCGCATTTGTTCCGACAGCCGTTTCCGTCCAACATGCCCCTTCAACAAAGTTGATGCGTTTGGCTTCATAGAGCGCGCGGGGATGGCCATCCAATGCCAGAACAACACCGTCCGAATCAATTAACAGCGCCATCATTTCCATTTCTTTTATGGCAGGCAGCAGTTTTTCGAGGTAAGGCTTTGCGGTCGTCAGGAAGAATGAATGCTTTTTTGACTGCTGATCCAGCTCCGTTTGCTGTAAAACCTTCGGGCCTTTTTCTAAATAAGGATTGACCTCAGCTTTTTTGCAGCGATGCCATGACTCTGCAATCCGTTTTCTTAATCGGGCTTCGTCAAGCACACCGTCTTTCACAAAACGTTTCCAGGTTTGCAAATCGTTTGGGACCGAATTCATTTCCTTGATCGCTCCTCCCTTACACGCCGTTTTCATCTATTGTAGGGGAAAAATAAAGCGCTTTCAACAATAAAAAAGCAGGCGCCTTATATCCATGCGCCTGCTTTTTCCTTTATTATGCATGTACCGCAAGGCCGATCGTGCTTAACAGCGCCTCATGCAATGTTTCCGATAAAGTCGGATGGGCGGCGATAAAATGCTCCGCCATATCTGCCGTCATCTCACCATTCATGATCGCTGCCGCTTGGCCGATGAGCTCGGTTACATCCGGGCCAATCATCGAGACGCCCACGATTTCGCCGAATTCCGGTTCAGCCACGATTTTGACCTTTCCTTCCGCTTGCTGTTTAATGAGCGCCTTGCCGTTTGCGGAAAAAGGAAATTCGCCAATTTTCACATCGCCGTATATGCTTCTTGCCTGTCGTTCTGTCATTCCGATACACGCGATTTCCGGGGACGTATAGATGCAGCGCGGCACATGTTTCTCATTGATTTTGACATCCCTTCCGGAAGCATGAGAAGCAGCGATGATGCCCTCATGGAAAGCGGCATGCGCGAGCTGAATGCCCCCTATAGCATCTCCGCACGCGTAAATATGAGGCACGTTCGTCTGCATGTGCCCATTCACCGGAATGCCCTTTGGAGAAAAATCAACTCCGGCCTGTTCCAGCTGTAACCCGTCAAGACGGGGTTTTCTGCCGATCGCCACCAGCACATAATCGGCCTTCGTTTTAAACTCTCGCTGCCCGCTTTTCCAAATGGCCGTTTTGTCCACTTGATCCACCCGTTCTAACCGGGATGAGGTATGCACTTCAACACCATCTTCCTCAAGTTTCTCCTGAAAGAGACGGGCAATATCTTCATCTTCAGCCGGGATCAGCTGGTCCGCTGTTTCAATGATGGTCACCTTCGATCCCAATCTGGCGAACAGCCCTGCATACTCACACCCGATGACACCGCCGCCGACAATGACTAGTGAAGACGGAATCTCGGAAAGAGAAAGCGCGTCTTTGCTGTCGAGGATCCATTCGCCGTCAAACGGAGCGAAAGGCAGCTCGATTGGCTCTGATCCGGAGGCAATCAATACTTGATCAGCCTCTCTGATTTCTTTTCCGTTTTCTCCTTCGATTAAGAGCTTTCTTTCAGAAAGAAAGGAGGCTGTTCCCTTTACAACCTGTATTTGATTTTTCTTCATTAGGTACTGAACGCCTTGGACAAGCTGACTGACAACCTGTTGTTTTCGGCTTTGCATTTTACTCCAATCGACTGATATCGCACCTGCCGGAAGTTCGATCCCAAAGCTGTCGGCATGCTTGATTTTATCAAGAACGTTTGCGCTTTCTAACAAAGACTTTGTCGGGATGCAGCCTTCATTCAGGCAGGTCCCCCCAAGCTTGCCTTTGTCAATGAGCAGCACGTTTCTGCCCTGCTGTGCCGCGGAAACCGCAGCCGCATAGCCTGCAGGTCCGCCGCCGATAATGGCTAATGTCATGTCGTTTTCACCTGCTTTTCCTATAAAATTAATGCTGCGGGTTCTTCCAAATATGTTTTCATCGCCTTCAGGAATGCAGCGGCAGGGGCGCCGTCACACGCTCTGTGATCAAATGTCAGGCTGAGTGGCAGGATCGTGCTTCTGACGATCGCCTCCCCTTGATACACCGGTGTGTCATAGCTTGCTCCGATGCCGAGAATGCCTGTTTCCGGCGGATTTAGTATCGGTGTGAAATGCTCAACTCCAAACGCGCCAAGGTTTGTAATGGAGAAAGTAGATCCTTGCAGTTCTTCGCTTCCCGCACGTCCCTCGCGTGCTTTTTTGGCATTTTCTGAGATGGATTGAGCCAGTTTAATCAGCGATAGCTTTTCAGCATGGCGGATGACAGGCACCACTAAGCCATTTTCCAAGGCTACAGCCATACCAAGGTGCACATGGGGATGTGTGATGATGCGCTCATTTTGATAAAAGCTGTTCAGCACAGGGTGAGCTTGCAGAGCGAGAACGGCGGCTCTTGAGACAAAATGAGTGATCGTCAGTTTTGTGCCGTATCTCTCTTCCGCAGTTGGTGAAAGCTGTTTTTGAAGAGTGGCAAGCTTGGTGATATCAGCTTTCATCGTGATCGTCAGCTGCGCGCTGTTTGCCAGGCTTTCCTGCATTCGGGCAGCGATGACTTTTCTCATGCCTGTCACCGGGGTTTCCTGCGCTTTCTGATCAGAAACAGGTTTTGCCTGAGCTTTTTTCTGTTCAGCCAGCGCCTTTGTCACGTCATCCTTCACGATTCTTCCGCCTGGTCCGGTGCCTTTCAGCAGTTTCAGGTCTAACCCCGCTTTTTCCGCTATTTTTCTCGCAACTGGAGATATTTTCAAGCGATTTTTTTTGGAGGCTGTGGGTTTGTTTTCTTGTTTGACGGGCTGGACGGCTTGCGGCACGCTGTCTTCAGCAGCAGGCCTGCTTGCCTCTTCCTGCACCGACTCATTTGCGTCCCCGATGTAGCAGATTGCAGTGCCGGGCGGAACCTCTTCTCCCTCTTTCACTTTGATGTCGATCAGCGTTCCTTTTTCAGGCGCTTCGATCTCCATTTCAATTTTCTCCGATTGAATGCTGGCAATGCTTTCTCCCTTTTCAACCGGGTCGCCTACTTTTTTATTCCATATCGATACTTCCCCTTGTTTCATGGCCATTCCCAATTTTGGCATCACTACTTTTACCGCCATTTGTGTCCCCCCTTTAATTCATTGCCGGCTCGCCAAGCAATTCAAGCGTGACGCTGACAATTTTATCTGGTGTCGGCAAATATTGATCTTCAAGCACTGGTGAAAACGGAACCGGTGTATGCGGCGCTGTAATCCGTTTAATCGGCGCATCAAGCAAATCAAAGCCCTTGTCAGCGACAATCGCAGCAATATCCGTGGCAATGCTGCATCGCGGATTGGCTTCATCAATGATGATCAGCCGATTTGTTTTTTCTAACGATGTGAAAATCGCATCCTCATCCAGAGGAGACAGACTGCGGGGATCAAGCACCTCAGCTTCGATGCCTCTCTCTGAAAGCTGTGCAGCTGCTTCAAGCGCGGTATTGACCTGCTTGCCGACTGCAAATAGCGTGACATCATTGCCTTCACGTTTGATGTCCGCCTTTCCGAGCGGAATTGTATAATAATCTTCCGGCACCTCGCCCTTCATGTTGTAGGACGTTTTGTCTTCAAAGAAGAACACCGGATCATTATCTTCTATTGCTGCAAGCAGAAGACCTTTGGCATCATACGGATTGGATGGAACAACTGTCTTCAGTCCAGGGATGCTCGTGAAAAGGCCATACAGCGATTGTGAATGCTGGGCAGCGGCCCGGAACCCTGCTCCGTATGTGGTGCGGACGGTAATCGGCACTTGCGCTTTTCCGCCGAACATATAACGGAATTTTGCCCCTTGGTTGATCACCTGATCAAAGCAAGTGCCGATAAAATCGTTAAACATCAGTTCGGCAATCGGTCTCAAACCGGTTGATGCCGCAGCCATAGCCGCACCCATATAACCCGCCTCAGAAATCGGAGTGTCCAGCACTCTTGTGCGCCCGAATTCCTGTACCAGTCCCTTTGTGACCCCTAATACACCGCCCCATGCTTCATCATCCTGCAAATGATCGACCGCCGCTCCCCCGGCGACATCCTCACCGATCAAAAGCACATTTTCATCTCTTCTCATCGCAAGCTTCATTGCTTCATTGATCGCGTCTGACATGCTTATGACTCTCGCCATCTCTTACATTCCTCCTTTTTCATATGACACATACACATCTGTCAGCAGCTCCGAATCTTTTGGATATGGGCTGTCTTCGCTGAACGAGACGGCTTTTTCAATCGATTCGCTGACACGCTGTTCAATGTCTGACAGCTTATTAGCATCTGTTTCTTTTAAAAGGTAGTTTTTAAAACCTTGAATGGCATCTTTTTCTTCAAGGTGCTCAACTCTTTCATCCTTCGTTTTATAGGTTTGGGCATCTCCTTCGAAATGGCCGTAGTTTCTGTAGGTCATACATTCAATCAAAGACGGGCCGCCGCCGTTTCTTGCTCTTTCTATCGCTTCCTCGGCTGCCTGGTAAACTGCTAAAATATCTTTGCCGTCAACTGTAACCCCCGGCATGTTATAAGCAGCCGCCCGATCGGCGATTGAATCACAGGCTGATGCGTACTCAAATGGGGTAGCTTCGCCATAGCCGTTGTTTTCAGCAACAAATACGACAGGAAGGTTCCATACAGCCGCTAAATTCAGCCCTTCGTGGAAGGTGCCTTGGTTATTTGCCCCGTCTCCGAAAAAGCAAACGCTTACATTTTTAGTTTGTTTATATTTAGCCGTGAGCGCTGATCCGCATGCGAGCGTAAAGCCGCCCCCGACGATTCCATTTGCGCCTAACATGCCTTTATCAAGATCCGCAATGTGCATAGAACCGCCCTTGCCTTTGCACAATCCGGTCGCTTTCCCGAAAATTTCCGCCATCATGCCGTCCAGGTCACAGCCTTTGGCGATACAATGTCCATGTCCCCTGTGGGTGCTTGTAATGCTGTCGCCATCATGTAAATGAGCGCACACCCCTACAGCCACGGCTTCCTCACCGGCATATAAATGAACGAATCCGGGAAGCACTCCCTGGGCGAACAGTTCATGCACTTTGTCTTCAAAGCCCCTGATCTCCAGCATCTTTTGGTACATCCACAGCGCTTTTTCCTCAGTTAATGACAAGCCTTCTCGTTTTAACAATTTCATTTTGTGCGCCTCCTTCTATTTAGGGTTCACCATTATAAATGCAAGAAGTGTGCCAGTCTTTTGAGCCCGTAAAATCAGTCTTCTCGTCTTCACCTTGGAGACAGTTTGAGACGTGTGTCTCGTTTTGTCTCAAACTGATTCATTTGTCTCGTTTTACAGCATGCAAAAAAAGACCGGATATCACCCGGCCTTTGACAATGATCGACGTATTTATTTCCTTGGAAATCTTTTTAACTTCCTAGTTCCTCTGCATCGTTTGACTGAATAGCTGTTTTTGAAAGAAAATCAATTGAATATTTAACATATCCGATACCGCCGTTCCCGTCCTTCTGCATACAGTCTATCGTGCCGTTTGAGTATGTATATCCCTTTTCATTAAGCGTTTTTCTAACCGTTTCCGCCATCTTTGCGGCATCTATTTTTGATAACCCGCTGGCGTCTAACTGAATCGTCATGCTCATAGGGGCTTTTTCAGCCAGCTGTTTGTTCCATTTTGTATCTAACGTGAACTGTCCGTTTTCAATACTCAAAGCAGCATCAGCTTTTATAAGTCGAGGAACCGCTTTTTTCAGATCTGCTTCGATTGCCTTCGTTGCTTCTTCATTTACATGTTTTGATACTGATTCGGTATACGCTTCTTCAATTCCATCGCACGTTACTTTAGGATGCAGAAATCCCTTCGTACACATTGGGTAGCGATGAGATTGGGAGGTTGCTTCGAATACATATTCAGAGGTTTTAGCGTTATATACCCCATTCGTGATCTTGATTTCTTTCTTAGGATAGGTTTGTTTCACATAAGAGACTAGCTTCTGTTCTGCAGCATTTTTCGAAAATGGGTCACCGAACCATAAATGATAGATATATAGTCCGCATCCGAATAATGCAATGGCAAGCAAGCCAAACACAAGTTTTTTCATGTCCCCACTCTTTTCCACATATGTATGTGCTACAGTTCATGCTTTTCTTCAACAGCCCGGTTCAGCGCTTGGAGCATGTAGCCTATGCCTTTGTATGATGATAGCGGCCAGCTGATATGCTGGTGTTCTCCGATGACGGCGTTTAGAATGCTTCGATATTTTTTTCCGCCAAGCATGACTAGCTCTTCGATATCAGAAAAGCCTTTTTCGTGAAATTGACGGCCTAGCTCGTCCGCTGTCATGATTTCCGGATGACCGGTGCCAAAAGTGACATCGTAATTTCCCGAAACGAGATCATTAGGGCGAAGAAAGCCATGCTTCGCCGACAAAATCACCCACTCATCGAAAAATGCTTTCGCATACCGCTCGCACGCCTGATGAAACGGGCTGAGATAAGCGTCCTCTGCTCTTACCGGCCCGGCATCAGGCTGGACGTCCCAGATTTTTTTCTTGCCGCAGGGGATGATGCATAGCCGTTTCATTTTTCTCTCCCCCTTTATAAGATATCTCCACTAAATATACCATTATTTTCTTACAATAAATTAGAGAAAAGACAGGCTGAGTAAAGCTGCGTACAAAAAAGACCCGGATTTACCGAAAATCCAGGTATTTTAGTCAAGAATTGTGTTAACCTTTTTTGAATCAAGCACTGCAGTTACTCTATCCCATCAAGATACTTTCTCTCAAAGTCGTCGAGCAATGCACGCACTTCATCTGTTGACTTTGTGTTCATGCATTGATTTCTTAATTCACTTGCCCCTCGGAACCCGCGGAGATAAATTTTGAAAAAGCGAGGAAGAGGCTTGTACGGACGGGCTTCTAATGCTGAATATTTGTCATGGAGATCCAGATGCAGCCTTAAGAGATCAAGCAATTCCTTGCTGCTATGCTCTTTTGGCTCCTTTTCAAAGGCAAATGGATTTGTAAAAATACCGCGCCCTATCATAATTCCATCAACACCGTATTGTTCAGCAAGTTTCAAGCCGGTTTGGCGGTCAGGGATATCTCCGTTGATTGTCAAAAGTGTATCTGGTGCCACCTCATCACGAAGTTTCTTAATCTCCGGGATGAGCTCCCAATGCGCATCTACTTTGCTCATTTCTGCCCTTGTACGCAGATGAATAGAAAGATTCGCAATATCCTGTTTCAAAATGTGTGTCAGCCACTCGCGCCATTCATCCACATCCGTGTATCCAAGTCTTGTCTTCACGCTTACAGGCAATCCCCCTGCTTTTGCAGCTTGTATTAATTCTGCCGCAACTGCAGGACGGCAAATAAGGCCGCTTCCCTTTCCATTCCCCGCAACATTAGGCACAGGACAGCCCATATTGATATCTAGTCCTTTAAATCCTAACTCTGCCATGCCAATACTCATTTTACGAAAGTTTTCAGGCTTATCTCCCCATATATGGGCCACAATTGGCTGTTCATCCTCTGTAAAAGTCAAACGGCCGCGCACGCTATCCTTCCCATCCGGGTGGCAATAGCTCTCTGAGTTAGTGAACTCTGTAAAAAACACATCCGGTCTGCCTGCTTCACTTACTACATGCCGGAAAACAACATCTGTCACATCTTCCATTGGTGCCAGTACAAAAAATGGCCGTGGTAGTTCACGCCAGAAATTTTCTGTCATAACAAAAATCAAATCCTTTCATTAGAGGATACAGCTATACCTGTATCTCAATATTTAAAAACTGACCATGCTTTCTTTTTACACTTATCGCATGCGAAAGCATTTCTTATCAATCTATAGTAAATTTTGAACATTTCACTCTTTACACTTAAAAAGTAAACCGAAAAATAGAAAAGGCAGTTTGGGGCATACGGTAAGGTACATGATCCTGATTTCGGTTTTATACTCCTGAAAAATCGAGAAATGACCTGATCAAAAAGTGAAAATTGAAACCCACACACTATGTGTGAGTAAACATAAAGTTTTCCAACCAAATTTCCATCTTTAGTGATCTCAAGAACAGATAGTCCGGGCAGGCTATGCATGAAAAAGACCCGGAAATCGGCAATGTTCATTCTACCGAAATCCAGATCTAATTAGGAATTAATGAGACGATTTCAATACAAGTCTCGCCACTGCTTCAACATGCGCCGTCTGCGGAAACATATCGACAGGCTGAATATAGTCCACGCGATAGTCCTTCGACAGTGTCTGCAAATCCTTAGCAAGCGTGGATGGATTGCAGGAAACGTAGACGAAGCGTTTCGGTTTGACTTTTTTGATCGTGTCCAGGAACGTGCTGTCACAGCCCGTTCTTGGCGGGTCTACAATGACGACGTCCGGGCGGAAGCCTTCTTTCGTCCATTTCGGGAGCCAGTGTTCGGCTGTTCCTGTTACGTATGTGGCATTTGCCATGCCGTGTTTTTTGGCGTTTTTCTTAGCATCGTCAATTGATTCCTTGATGACGTCCATGCCGCGGACTTCCTTCGCTCCGTCCGCCACCCACATGCCGATAGTGCCGACGCCGCAATACGCATCAACGACTTTTTCTTTTCCGGTCAGCTGCGCCGCTTTTTTCACTTCATCATACAGCTTGACGGTCTGTTCCGGGTTGAGCTGGAAGAAAGCGCGGGCGCTCAATTCAAAAGATACGTCGCCGAGCACTTCTTGAATCACTGTTTTTCCGGCGAGCGGTTTTGTTTTCTCGCCAAAAATCACTGAAGTTTTCGCACCATTTACATTCTGAATAATGGATTTGACCTCTGGCAATCGCTTTTGAATCGCTTTGACGATTTCTTCCTTGTGCGGAAGCGTTTCTTTTGCGGTTACAAGCACGACCTGCACTTCGCCTGTTTCAAAGCCGACTCTCGTCACGATCGTGCGAACGTCGCCTTTTCGTTTTCTTTCATTATAAACAGACACATTGAAGTCCTCTAAAATGCGGCGGACGATGCCTGTTGTTTTGTTCGTTGCCGGATGCTGAACGATACAGTCTTTAATCGGAACGATGTCATGAGAATCAAGGCCGTATAAGCCGGCGATGATGCTGCCGCTTTGCGAGCGCCCGATCTGGAATTGGCTTTTATTGCGGTAATTCCACGGGTTGTCCATGCCAATCGTTTCTTTGATTTCCATGTTTTCAACTTTAAACTTCGTATGGCGTTCAAGAGACTGAATGACGATATCGCGTTTTTCCCGAAGCTGCTGGCTGTATGCAAGGTGCTGAAGCTGACAGCCGCCGCATTGTTCGTACACGGGGCAAGGCGGTGCCACCCGGTGCTCAGATGCCTTGCGGATTTTCTTAATGCGGCCCTCCGAAAACTTCGGCTGGACCTTTGTGGCCTGCACAACAACTTCTTCGCCAGGAAGCGCGCCGGGCACGAAGACGACTTTTTTCTTAAAATAGCCGACACCTTCTCCGTTAATGCCGAGACGCTTAATCGTCAGCGGAAAGGTTTGTCCGACCTTCAGTTCGACGGGCGCCTGTTTCTTTTGTTGGTTCACGTTGTTCTCTCCGTTTCTATATGAAGCTTTCTGCAGATGGCAGAAAGTGAAATGGTTTTTTCACATCTTTCTAGTATAACACGTTTGCAGGATTTCCTTCATTGTCAGACGAATTATTCTATACTCCTCCACAAATACAAAGACGCATAGCTTAAATAAGGCTCCCACTCCTTGCTCATCGCCAGCATGACATCCTTTGCCGGCTTATCGTCCAGCTGAAAGTGGCGTTTGATGGCATTCTGGAGGCCGATATCGGCAAGCGGGAATAAATTGGGACGGCCAAGTCCGAACATGAGGATATTTTGCACGGTCCACGGGCCGATACCCCTGATTTTGATCAGTTTCTTCATAATGTCTTCATCCGCCATATGCGGCAGCTCTGACAAGCTGAGTGTGCCTTCTGCGATCATCCTTGATGTATCAATGGTGTATTCCGCTTTTCTCATGCTGAATTGCAGATCACGCAGATCCTGATACTCGAGTTCTGCAATCGTTTCCGGCTTTGGATAGCACCACACGCCATCCTTCTGCTCGCCAAACGCATGAACAAATCGTTCTGTTAGCGTGTAAGCGAAGGAAAGATTAAGCTGCTGGTGGATAATGCATTTCATCATGCAGTTGTACACGCTATAGTCCAGAACAAGCGGCGTCCCGGCATGCTCTTCAAAAATGGCGGACAGGCTCGTTTTTGAAAAGTGATCCAGAACGTGCTTCAAATGATTTTCCCATTGAAAAATCCGCTTGATTTCCTTCATCATTTCTTCCTGATCCGTTTCCCCGCTGACGAGGAACTCAGGCTCGCCCGCATGGCCTAACGCCTGTACCTTTACAATACATACGTCCCCTGCTTGATTTCTGATTGGCACACGGACTTCCCTCGCCTCTCGATCAACAGCATTGAGGGGGTCTAAAGACAGCCTGTCCAGCACGCGGTCAAAATGATACGGAGGCGTGACAGATACTTTTTCCTTCCACATGAGATCCATCCTTTTTCCGTTTTTGTTCAGTATAACATGCCGCTGGAATTAGGCAGAGAGTACCGTATACTTTTCTCATAAAGACCGCATGATATAATGGCAGGTGGAGGGTTGTTTATGATCAACATTACCGCAATCACAACAGAGCATCAGCTGCTGAAAAATATACCGATCGAACGAGTGGAACAGCCTGATATTGCATGGTACTGGGTTGATTTTTACGGCCCGGAGGATACGGAAACGGCGTTATTGAGAGATTTTTTTCATTTTCATCCGCTTGCCATTGAGGATTGCTTCCAGCACATGCAACGGCCGAAGCTTGACCATTATGACGGCTATCGTTTTTACGTGATTCATGCGCTGAATAAGGAAACACTTGAGACGGAGGAAGTCGATATTTTTCAAGGCGAACAATTTATCGTTACCTTTCATTTACACGAAACGCCCGGTATCGCCAAAGTCCGGGAGCGTTTGTATGCTTCACCGGACATATTGAAAAAAGGGCCTGGGCATATTTCTTATATGATCATGGATCAGCTTGTCGATGAATATTTTCCTCTCGTGTATAAAATTGAGGACCGGCTGAATGAAATCGAAGAAAGCCGCTCTCACAAAACGTATGGAACGCTGATGAACGAGGTGTTTGAACTCAGAACAGACCTATTGCATTTGAGACGGACAATTATCCCGATGCGTGATTTGCTCTATCGGATTTTAAGCCTTGACCATGTGAAAGAGCAGCGGGAAACGAAAGCCTACTTCAGCGACATATATGATCATTTGTTAAAGTTGTCTGAAATTGTGGAATCCAACCGGGACATGACGTCCGATTTGCGTGACAGCTACGTGACGCTAAACTCAAACCGGATGAATGCGATTATGATGACACTGACGATAGTGTCGACCATTTTCATCCCGCTCACCTTTATTGCCGGTGTATACGGTATGAATTTCGACTTCATGCCGGAGCTGCATTGGAAATACGGATATTTTGCTGTACTTGGCCTGATGGCCGCGCTTGTGATCGGGATGCTGATTTGGTTTGTACATAAAGGATGGTTCAATATTTTTAAATGAGGACAGCGAGCAGCTGTTCTTTTTTGTTGTAAGCCGATCGCTATGCATATTCTGTTCATATTGTTTATAATGGAAAAAATATTCAGGGAGTGATCAGATTGAAAATTGCTGTCATCGGACTCGGCAATATGGGACAGCCCATTGCCCGAAATGTTCTTCAAGCAGGCTACGAATTGACTGTATATAACCGGACGAAACAAAAGACAGAAGAATTTGTCACAAAAGGCGCACAGGCAGCTGATACACCGCGGCTGGCGGCAAAGTCCGCTGATATTGTCATCACAATGCTTGCAGATGATGATTCTGTCAGCACCGTGACATTCGGAGAAGACGGGCTGCTTGAAGGATTAGCAGAGAACGGCATTCACATCTCGATGAGCACAATCAGTGTTGAGTTCTCAGAAAAGCTCGCAGCAGCTCATGCAGAGAAAGGACAATTTTTTCTCGCCGCTCCTGTTCTTGGCAGACCGGATGCCGCAGCCAAAGCCGCGCTCCGTATCATAACAGCCGGACCGGCGGAAGCAAAGCAAGCTGCCAAGCCTCTGCTCGACAGCCTGAGCCAGCAGGTATTTGACGTCGGCGAAGAAAGCAAGACGGCAAATGCAGCCAAAATCAGCATCAATTTCTTGCTCGTGTCCATGCTGGAGGCGTTATCTGAATCCTTTTTAATGATGGAGAAATACGGCTTAGAACAAAAACAATTTTTAGAAATCGCCAGCGCGCTCTTTGGTTCTCCAGTTTATCAAAATTACGGAACCATTATGGCCGAGCAGAAATTTGAACCGGCCGGCTTCAAAATGTCTTTAGGGCTGAAGGATACCAACCTGGCACTCGCCGCCGCAAAACAGGTTTCTGCAAATCTTCCTCTTGCCGAGCTGGCCAAGAGCCATTTTGAAAGCGGGATTGAGAAAGGCTTCGGGGATCTGGACTGGGCTGCACTGATTAAATGTATAAAATAAAGAAAAGCCTCTCCGTTCCAGGAGAGGTCTTTCTCTTTTACAAAGACGGCAGCCTCATTTCTTTCTCAAACATCAGATCATCAATGCTTTTAAATGTGTAGCCCTGTTTTTTCAGATCTGTAATCGCGTCATCCAGCGCTTCTGCATTGTCCCTCGATACGGTGTGAAGCAGGTAAATGGCTCCCGGGTGCGCCTGCTTGATCATATGATCGTAGGCATATTTCTTCCCCTTTTGGTTGTTGATTTTCCAATCAACAAAAGCGACCGACCAGAAAACAGTTTGATAGCCGAGGCGTTTCGTTTCTTTCAGTACGTACTCACTGAACACGCCGCGTGGCGGACGCAAATACAGGTTGTCCTGCTTTCCCGTAATTTTATAAACCTCTTCGTTGACTGAATCAAGCTCATCCTGAATCTGATCAGCTGTTTTTGTCGTTAAATCCGGATGGTGAAAGGAATGGTTGCCGATAATATGGCCCTCATCTGACATTCGTTTAATCAGCTGAGGCTGGTCCTTTACGAAATGCCCGGTGACAAAAAACGTTCCTGTTACGCGATGTTTTTTTAAGACATCAAGCACTTTTGGCGTATAGCCATTTTCATACCCGTTATCAAACGTTAAGTAAATCGTTTTTTCCTTTGTATTCCCTAAATAAAACGCATCATATTTTTCAATTAAGCGGTTCAGCTGCTTCCCGGCATCTGGCGGCTGATGATTGACACTTCGTTTAAAGCCCCAATTAATCGGCTCATTCGGCACCGCTTCCGCCTGTGCTGCACCTCCGGCAAGCAATACGGCGGCGCAGCATATTGAACACATCCACTTCATGGCCAGCGCTCCTTCTGCATTTTTTCTTATTTTACAGATAGGGGCTTTGTTTTATACTGTTGCTTTATGCCAATAAAAAAACCGCGGCGGGCGCGCGGTTTTATTCCCAATCTTTTTTAAAACGTTCGTATTTGGCTTCCAGGTCATCAAGCATGCTGATGAGCCTGTCTATATCTTCAACGTCGGTTGCTTCAGGGTCTAATGAATCGATGACGTTCATAAACATGTCAAGTCTGTTCTTTAAATAATCAATCTGCTGATCTTTATTGTTTACGGCGTTCCCCATTCTGTTCCTCCATTCATTTTTTATTATGGTAGCTCATTTTTTGCCGTTTTTCAATCGCCGCGCCACTTGCGATCTTGGCAAATCAGGTCTAAAATTAACTGTTGGCAGCGTTAGTATGCCCATTTATAAAGGAGTTAGATAGTCATGACACAAAACACGAAGCTGCGTCCGATTACGCCCGAGTTTGACCCTTGGGAAGCCTATATGGATGTTGACCAATACGGAGACATGCAGCTGACAAACGTTGAATTCACAACGACGACACTTTGCAATATGAGATGCGAGCATTGTGCTGTAGGCTATACATTGCAGCCTAAAGACCCGAATGCTCTGCCAATAGATCTTCTGTTAAAACGGCTGGAGGAAATCCCGCGCCTCAGATCCATCAGCATCACAGGCGGAGAGCCGATGCTTTCGTTGAAATCAGTAAAAGAATATGTTGTTCCTTTATTGAAATATGCCCATGAACGGGGTGTGCGGACACAAATTAATTCAAATCTGACCCTCGACATCGAGCGGTACGAATGGATCATTCCATATCTCGATGTGCTACATATTTCTCATAACTGGGGTACAGTTGAAGATTTTGCTGAAATCGGCTTTGCCATGATGGACAGAAAACCGACCTTCGAACAGCGCGCGCGCTATTTTGAAAAAATGATCGAAAACAGCCGCACGCTCGTGGATGCCGGAGTAATGGTATCTGCGGAAACGATGCTGAACAAACGAACACTTCCGCATATTGAGCATATTCACCGCCAAATCACAGAAGATATGAAATGTCAGCGTCACGAGGTCCATCCAATGTATCCAAGCGATTTCGCAAGCGCTCTTGAATCCCTCAGCCTGAAAGAGATGAGACAGGCGATTCACCGCTTGCTGGATATTCGTGATGAAAATACGTGGATGCTGTTCGGAACACTGCCGTTTTATGCCTGCAGTCCGGACGAAGACGACCAAAAGCTGCTTCGCCGGCTTCGCGCGGCGAAAAACGTCACAGTGCGAAATGACCCTGACGGCCGGTCCCGCCTGAATGTGAACATTTTCGACGGAAACATTATCGTGACCGATTTCGGTGATACCCCGCCGCTTGGCAACATTCAGACGGACAGCCTCCCTTCCGCCTATGAAAAGTGGAGAGAGACCAAGCTTGCGAAAGAACTGAGTTGCCACTGCCCGAATGTCCGGTGCCTCGGACCGAATGTTCTTGTCAAAAACAGTTATTATCAGGATACAGACTTCACAAAACGCCAAGCCAGGAGTTAGATGCGGATGAAAGAAACACTTACGGAGATTTTTCAAAATAAAATCGTCGATATTCTCCTCGTTGCGGTTATCCTTTGGATCGGTGTCTTTATCATCAACCAGCTGGTACAGCTATTTTTTAAACGGACGGACTTTATTGAAGAAAAAAAGGAAAAAACGATTGAAAGCCTTGTCCGTTCTGTCACCCAGTATACGGCGACAATTGGTTTTATCTTTTACGTTATTTCTTTATTTGTGCATGATTTCGGCAAGATATTGGCCGGGGCGGGCGTAGCAGGTATCGTGATCGGTTTTGGCGCCCAATCGCTGATCAAAGATGTGCTGGCTGGTGTGTTCTTAATATATGAACGCCAGCTGCACAAAGGCGATTATGTCACCGTCAACAACTTGTTCAACGGAACAGTGGAGGAGATCGGCCTTCGCTCGCTGCAAATCCGGGAATGGAGCGGGAAGCTGCTCACCATCAGCAACGGCGAGGTCAGACAAATAGAGAACTATAATATTGATTTTATGCGGATTACCGAATCCTTTCTTATCAGCTTTAAAGAAGATCCGGACCGCGTGTACAGCGTGTTGGAAGAGGCATGTGACATGCTGAATGTAGAGCTTCGTGATTCATTGAAGCGGGATGAATTCGGCAATCCGACAGAACCATTTCAAATCCACGGCATCACCGCATTGAATAAAATCAATCGCGGCGTCGAATTTACGGTTAAAGGCATGGTGAAAGATGATGATTATTTCAGTGCCAGCCTTGCAGTCAGACGGGTTCTCGTTCGCCAGCTCTACCAAAACAATGTGCAAATGCTTGAGGAAGCGGTCCGAATCGAGAGAACCCAATAAACAAAAAAACTGATTCCGAGTTGGAATCAGTTTTTTATTTATCTTGGCAGTGAGGAAAGCTGAAAGCCAAATGTGACATGATCTTGAACCGGAATCCACGCGCCGATGCCCTGTGACGTGACATTTTTCACGACGAGTTTGCGTTTATTTCCTTTCAGCACTAAGTACACTTCTCCGTAAGTCACTTTTCCTTTTTCATTCACAGCCGGTGCATATGCATGTAGATAACCGATTTTTTTAGGAGCGACTTTATAAATCTGATCCCGTTTTGTGCCAGCCCCAATGACCGTCTCAAATGCAAGCGGAAGGTTCGTTTTCTTCATTGCTTTTTGCATCATCATGCTTTTGACATCTTCAGCATTTGGAACTTTAGCTGTCAGGCCGCCCTTCACTCTGTACTGCTGTTCCTGGGCATAATGCATTTCAGCCGTTTCTTTCCCGCCGCGGTTATCCGCACGGTTTGTATTGATTTTTTTATATTCCCAGTTTGCGACTGTTTCATTTGATTCATAGCCGAGCGCCCATTTCCCGAGAAATATTGTCGCCCGGTACCCTACTGCAAGCGGTGTGCCGGATATGTTGGATTCATTCAGCATTTTGATGAGATGCGGATTTTCAATCTTCACCTCAGAATGATCGAGCAATTCCTTTGCCAGCTTGCTCGGCTGAAGCATTGGCTGATCCTGTGAAGCATTCGGATACGTGTTTTCCTTTGAAATGCTTGCGACAGAATTAGGAACCTTAAACTGCTTTTTCGCGTGGATGGGCTGAACGCCGAAAAAACTAAAGAATAACAACACGATAAGTGTGGAATGAAATAGCTTTTTCATCATATCACTCTTTCTATGGCATTTTCCCTTAGTCTTTTCATCCCGCTTTGTTGTTATCCATCATTTTTTCAGGTTAAAGAAGGAAAAAGCCGATCGCCATAATGACATATGCAGCAAGCAGTGTCGCCCCTTCAAACCAGTTGGAATCCCCGTCATTTGAAATCGCAATCATCAAGAGAACTGCTGATACCATCGCGACGAGCTCAGGCAATGTAAATACAAGCGGCATGCTTGTCGGAAAAAAGATAGAACAGATGACGAGAACCGGTGCGACAAACATAGCGATCTGCAGCGTAGAGCCGACTGCAATTTCAACCGCAATGTCCATTTTATTTTTGAAGGCCATAATAATCGCTGACGCGTGCTCCGCCGCATTTCCTACAATCGCCACGATGATGACCCCGATAAACAGCTCGCTCCACCCGAACTGTTCAGCAACCGAGTGAAAGGTATGGACCAGGTTTTCGGATATGTATGCAACCACAATCGTTGCCGCAAACAAGACAATCGTCGCAACCTTCCCTGACCATTCCGGCTCTTCCTCTTCTTCAGTCTGAGCGGCATTATTCGGCTGATAAACGCCCCGATGCGTGACAAGTTTAAAGTACAGCGCCGCCACATACAACAGAATCATAATGATGCTGATGCCGATGCTTAAATTGAGCTTGCTGGCGTTTCCCATACCAACAGAGAATACCTCCGGAATCACAAAGGCGACAATGATGGCAAAAATCAGAAGCCCGGAGTTATGGCGGGCATCATGGATATTAAATTCCTGCCGCTTATATTTTAAACCGCCGACAAAAAACGATAGGCCCGCTACCAGCAACAGGTTCCCCAGCACTGAACCGGTTAAAGAGGCAAGCACGATTCCTGTCAGGCCTTCTTTTAATGCAAAAAGGGAAATAATCAGCTCCACCGCATTCCCGAAGGTGGCGTTCAACAAACCGCCGATACGCGGTCCTGCAATGATGGACAGTGATTCTGTCGCCCTCCCCATATAGCTTGCAAGCGCGATAATCGTCACGCAATAAACGGCAAATAGAACCGCGGAAGGCCAATGCATCAAACTGCCAATCACAGAAAGCGGAACACCGGCCGCCACTAAAATAAAAAAGATACGATTCATGGTGAAATAGCTCCTTTTTTATGACTTGTTTTATTTTTATTCTTCACAAAAACCTTCATGATTACACGAGGGCAAATGTATAGCGTGATATAGGCTTTTTTCAGGTTGCCTGCTTTTGGAAAACGTTGTACGATCAACATAGATTCCACATAAGGAGAACTGACCGATGTCACGATTTCATTTCTTTATCCTTGTCTTGCTCGTATCCATTTCTGGGTTTTCACAAGGCATGCTGCTGCCTGTCATTTCAATCATTTTTGAAACAAATGGAGAATCCGCTGCTATCAACGGCCTGCACGCGACCGGGCTGTATATCGGTGTGCTTTTGGCTTCGCCGTTTATGGAAGCGCCGCTCAGAAAGCTCGGATTCAAGCCGCTGATCGTTATGGGCGGAAGCATTGTCATTTTAAGCTTATTCGGATTTATTTGGCTTCAGTCAGTTTGGGTCTGGTTCCTGCTTCGCCTGTTCATTGGAATCGGCGACCACATGCTTCACTTTTCTACGCAAACGTGGGTGACCTCCATGTCATCAAAACAAAATCGCGGAAGAAACCTGTCTATTTACGGGCTTTCCTTTGGCCTTGGCTTTGCCGCAGGCCCGTTCATGGTGCCGCTTGTTAAGCTGAGTCCGTCGCTTCCTTTTATCGTGTCCGGCTGCATCAGTCTGTTTGCGTGGCTTTTTGTTTTCTTTCTACAAAATGCATACCCGGAAACCAGTCCTCATGAAACCAAATCAGACAATAGTTTCAGGCGATTTTATCAGGCCATGCTGTTTGGGTGGGTTGCCTTTATGCCTACATTTGGCTATGGCTTTTTGGAAACGGCGCTGAACGGAAGCTTTCCGGTGTACGCGCTCCGTTTGGGGATATCAGTAGACGCAGTAGCGATCATCCTTCCCGCATTTGCGATTGGAAGCATTATTTTTCAGTTTCCGCTCGGCATCCTCAGCGATAAATACGGCAGGCGGAATGTGCTGCTGGTGATTTTACTGACTGGGGCTCTTTGCTTTTTCATCGCCGGTGTATTTCCTTCGCCTTACGTGATCGGCGGCTGCTTTTTTATTGCAGGAATGGCAGTCGGATCAACCTTTACACTTGGCATCAGCTATATGACAGATCTTCTTCCGCCTCATCTCCTGCCGGCAGGGAACCTGCTTTGCGGCATTACATTTAGTCTCGGCAGCATCCTCGGCCCGGTTGCCGGCGGCTGGTATATGCAGACATTTGAAAGCGCAAACTTGTTCTACTTCATTACTCTCACGCTTAGCGCTGTGTGGCTGGCCCTTGTGCTGGGAAAACCGAAAAGCTGGTCACCGGCTGAAACCTATTCTTCATCTTCTTAATCAAAAAGCCTCCTGACATCATGTCAGGAGGCTTTTATGCTAATGGTAGCCGTTTTGTCCGTTGGCGCTTCCGCTTGTTTTATTGCTCGATTTGCTTTTCGAATTTTGTTTGTTATGGCTTCCACCTTTTTTCGTATGCTTGGTCATCACGATATCCCCCCGACTTCTTTTTGAACCGAAGTTCGTTTATAGGGTGCGCTAATGGTAGGGATTTTCATCAGGAAGCTTTTTACGTTTATGTAAAAGAGCGTTGATTTCTCCGCCTAGGATAATTAAAATGCCGCTCAAGTAAAACCAAATCATCAGAACGATGATTCCCCCGATGCTCCCGTAAGTGGCGCTATAGTTCGCAAACGTGCTGACGTAAAATGAAAACAATGTGCTGACAACGATCCAGCCGATGGTCGCAAAGACCGCACCCGGCATGACAAACCGGAGAGACAGCTTTTTGTTCGGCGCAATCACATACAGCGCGGAAAAAACAATCAAAAGCACAAGCGGGCTGACACCCCAGCGAATGGCGACCCAGACGGATAAAAACAGATCCGACGCGCCGACAAAGTCAGAAGCGAGCCTTCCAATCTCCCGGCCAAATACCGGCAGAAGCAAAGCCACTAAAATCGTAAATACCATGGCAATCGTCAAAAAAATCGAGGTAAGACGAACAATGATAAAAGAGCGGTTTTCTTCCACATCATACGCGTGGTTCAGCGACCGGACGATCGCGTTCATTCCATTAGACGCAGACCATAATGCGGCGATAATCCCGAATGACAGCAAACCGCCATTTCGATTATTTAAGGTTTGATGGGTAATGGATTCAACGAGAGACATCGCACTGGCGGGAGCATATTGTTCTATGACTCCTAAAACATCATCAGTAGAAAGCGGAAGATACGCGGTGAGCGTCAGCATAAAAATCAAAAACGGAAACAGTGACAATAGAAAAAAATACGCCAGCTCCGCTGATTTACTTTGTCCTTCATGAAGGGTGTATCTGCTGAAAAGCTCTTTCAAAAAACTCATGTCGTCTCACCTCGCATGTTTGATCATTTTTTTGAAAAATGCTCTTTCGTTTCTTGCACGAGTTCCATCACTTGCGGCGTTGTTTTCTTCAGCTCTTTCACCTGCTGGTTCACAAAGTCGACTTCCTTTGAAAGCGTTTGGGCGAGCTTTTTGGCCTCATCCACTTTTGTGATGACAGTGTTTTTTAAAAGCTCCGGATTGCTTTTGTACAGTGAAAGTTTATGCTTGCATGTCAGCCATCTCATGCCGCACGCCTGTCTTGTCGGCTTATGGAGCAGTGATAACGCCGCACCTGCCGCAGCTCCGAGAAATATCCCTTTCAGCATTAAACGTTCGTTGTTCATGCAAATTCTCCTTTCACTCACAATTGTTTTTCTTTTTGAATAGACGCAAGCAGATGCTCACAGCCCGATTTGATTAATTGGCAAACTTCTTCAAAATTCCCTGTGTAGTAAGGATCGGGAACGTCGGCAAGATCTGAATCTTCAACAAAGTCCAAAAGCCTTTTGATATGCGAGGTGTTTTTAAATCCCGCCATGCTTCTGAGACTTCCGATATTTTCTGCATCCATTGCAATGATGTAATCAAAATCGTCCAGATCCTGTTCGCTGACTTGACGCGCCAGCATGCCATCAAAGCTGATTCCTTCTCTGCGCAATATCTCCTGCGTTCCCTCATGCGGCGGATTGCCGATGTGCCAGCCGCCGATTCCTGCTGAGTCCGCCTTAATTTTCCCCTCTAATCCTTTTTTGGCTGCCAGGTCCCGAAAAATCGCTTCCGCCATCGGAGACCGGCAAATGTTTCCTAAACAAACAAATAACACGCTTATCATGTTGTGCAACCTCCCTATTCTTTGCCCCTATTTCTCTAAAGAGAAACCTTCATGAATATCTTAGTAGGATGTTCATTTCCTTTTCAACTGATGTCTTCACTTTTTTGGAATGAAAAGCCTGCTTTTAGAATAGGGTTTTTTTCTGATGGAATTCTGTTAGAATAAAACATACCTATATTGCGCATAGAAAGGATGGAACCATTTGTCCAGCCCAAATACAGAAACATTAACTCAGATGATTGAAGAGATTTCCCAAAAGCTGAACATGCTGAACGTCGGCGTAATCAAAGCGGAGGATTTCAGTGATGAGAAGATTGAAGACCTCACGTACCTTCACAGCATGGTGATGAGAAAAGAATCATTCAGCCCAAGTGAAATGCAGGCGATTGCTCAAGAATTAGCCTCGCTTCGTAAATAATGGAGACTGGCCGAAACTCGGCGAGTCTTTTTTATCATTTCCCCAAACCAATTTTCCTTAGAACAGTAAACAGCAAAGTGTTCGAATAAGATTTGAAGGAGTACAAGCATGCAAACGACATCTATCAAAACAGCATCCGGAATGTATATCAACTACTTCTTTCTGGGGATGGTCAACATCATTCTCGCATCCAATATGTCCTCATTAACAAAACAGTGGAATACCGATCCGACCGGCATCAGTTATGTCATTGCCGCTATCGGGTTTGGCAAACTGCTGACATACGGCATTTCCGGCGTTCTATCAGATAAAATCGGCAGAAAGCCGCTTGTTGTCGCTTCTGCGGGAATTATGGCCGTCTTTTTAGTCGGTATTCCTTTATCATCGAGCTATGAGCTGGCGTTTGTGTTCGCCTTATTAGCCGGAGTCGCAAATTCAGCGATGGATGCCGGAACATATCCGGCCCTAACCGAGCTCTTTCCGTCTGCTTCCGGTTCGGCGAATGTCTTGGTCAAAGCCTTTATGTCTGTCGGGGCCGCACTTTTGCCGCTTTTGATCACATTTTTAGCAGACCACAGCATGTTTTACGGATTTGCTTTTTATCTGCCGGCAGCGGTCTATCTCCTGAATATTATTTATTTATCAACGCTTTCGTTTCCTAAAAAACATAAGAAACCAACGAATAGCGGCCAACTGGAATCTCCCGTTTTCTTGTCTGAACCCGTTTTTCAGAAAGAAGGCACTGCACTGATTATCATCGGTTTTACATCCACGGCTTTATTTACGGTTTCTCAAATCTGGCTCCCGAGCTACGCACAAAAGGCAGCCGGTTTAGCTGAATCAGCATCCGTTCAATTGCTGAGCTATTATAGTATAGGATCTCTGGCATCTGTTTTATTATTAGCCGTTTTGCTGAACAGATGGGTCAAACCTGTCTTCATAACGCTCTTATATCCTATTATTACTTTATGTACGCTCGCAGTCATGCTGACCGTTCACATCCCAGTTGTGCTGGACATCACTGCCTTTTTCTTAGGCTTTTCAACTGCGGGTGTGTTTCAAATTACCATTACGTTAATGACAGAGCTTTTCTGGAAGCGAAAAGGAACCGTTACCGGTATTGTAGCGACCGCTTCAAGTCTTGCATCGATTCTGCTGCCGATTGCAACAGGGCTTATCGCAAAAGCGGGGGGCATCGCTCATATTTTCATATTCGACTTCGGCATTGCGGTCATCGGAACGGCTGCAGCTGCTTTCTTGTATTACAGGTACAAGAAACTGACAGGTGCTCAAGCCTAAGCAACAAAAAAACGGACGCCCAAGAGCGTCCGTTTTTTCTTATTTCTCAAGCAATGCCAATGACTCGCGGTTAAATGCCGGTATATCGTCCGGTGTGCGGCTAGTGACCAATTGATCCTGGCAAACAACCACTTCCTTGTCCACAACGTCGGCACCGGCGTTTTCCATGTCAACACGAATGGACGTATAGCCCGTCGCTTTTCGGCCGTCGAGCGCTTTCGCATTGATTAAAAGCTGCGGGCCGTGGCAAATGGCGAATACCGGCTTTTTGTCAGTCATAAACGCTTTTGTAAATTGGACGAAACGATCGTCAGCGCGAAGCTGGTCTGGTGAAAATCCTCCGGGAATCAAAAGCGCATCAAAGTCTGAAGGGTTTACGTCGTCAATGGACGCGTCAACCGTCACTTCCGCTTTTCCCTGCTTGCCTTTTACTGTTTTTCCTTTTTCATTTTCGATGACAGTCAGTTCATGTCCCGCTTCTTTAAAAGCTTTCGCAGGCTCAGTGTACTCGCTGTCCTCAAAATAATCTGTTAAAACCACTGCAATTTTTTTTCCCATGATTCATAACCTCCCGCTTTATATGTCTACATAAAACACTCTACCCCAGCCACACTAAAATAAACATTCCGCGATTGTGATAAACGATAAGCATAAATACCCAGTATTTGTCGTTTGATACTGCTACATAATACTCATTTTTCTCCCTTTTACAATAATCATAAAGAAACACCTACAAATAGTTACAAAATATTCTTACAATAGGAGCTGTAACACAAATTTCGTTGAAAGGTGGAGAACTGGTGAGAATACAGAAAAGACGAACACACGTCGAAAACATTCTCCGTATTCTTTTGCCCCCAATTATGATACTTAGCCTAATCCTCCCAACACCACCCATTCATGCAGAAGAAAGCGCGGCTCCTCTGGTGCATCTGAGTATTTTGGCTACGACTGATATTCATGCCAACATGATGGATTACGATTACTACAGCGACAAAGAAACGGCGGATTTCGGTCTGGCGAGAACAGCGCAATTGATCCAAAAGCACCGCGAGCAAAACCCTAACACCCTTCTTGTGGATAACGGCGACTTGATTCAAGGGAATCCGCTGGGTGAATACGCGGTGAAATATCAAAAAGACGATATTATCTCCGGCGCGAAAACCCATCCGATTATCAGCGTCATGAATGCGCTGAAATACGACGCCGGAACGCTTGGCAATCATGAATTCAACTACGGGCTCGACTTTCTCGACGGCACAATCAAAGGAGCCGATTTCCCGATTGTAAATGCCAACGTCAAAACAACTAGCGGCGAAAACCGTTATACGCCGTATGTGATTAATGAAAAAACCCTCATTGATGAAAACGGTAATGAGCAGAAAGTAAAAGTCGGTTACATAGGCTTTGTCCCGCCGCAAATCATGACATGGGACAAAAAGAATCTCGAGGGGCAGGTTCAGGTGCAGGATATCGTAGAGTCCGCCAATGAAACGATCCCGAAAATGAAGGCGGAAGGCGCAGATGTCATTATTGCCCTCGCCCACACCGGCATTGAAAAGCAGTCACAATCATCAGGTGCAGAAAACGCCGTGTTTGACCTTGCCACCAAAACGAAAGGCATTGACGCGATTATCTCGGGCCATCAGCACGGACTCTTTCCTTCCGCGGAGTATGCGGGTGTTGCTCAATTCGACGTGGAAAAGGGAACAATTAACGGCATTCCTGTCGTCATGCCAAGCAGCTGGGGCAAATATTTAGGCGTGATTGACCTCAAGCTTGAAAAGGCGGACGGCTCATGGAAGGTAGCAGATTCCAAAGGAAGTATTGAATCTATTGCTGGCAACGTCACATCAAGAAACGAAACCGTTACAAACACCATTCAGCAAACACACCAAAACACACTGGAGTATGTCCGAAAGCCAGTCGGCAAAACCGAAGCAGATATTAACAGCTTCTTTGCACAGGTCAAAGATGATCCTTCCATTCAGATCGTGACTGACGCGCAAAAATGGTATGCCGAAAAAGAAATGAAGGATACCGAGTACAAGAACCTGCCGATTTTATCCGCTGGAGCGCCGTTTAAAGCAGGCGGCAGAAATGGAGCCAATTACTATACAAACATTCCAGCCGGAGATCTTGCGATTAAAAATGTCGGTGACTTGTACCTTTACGATAATACTGTTCAAATCGTCAAGCTGACAGGCAGCGAAGTGAAGGACTGGCTGGAGATGTCAGCAGGCCAATTCAATCAAATTGATCCAGCCAAAGGCGGCGATCAGGCCTTGCTGAACGAGAATTTCCGCTCCTATAATTTTGATGTGATTGACGGTGTCACATATCAGGTCGATGTGACAAAACCGGCTAAATACAATGAGAACGGAAAAGTGATCAATGCGGATTCATCCCGTATCATCAATCTTTCCTATGAAGGCAAGCCGATCAGCCCAAGCCAGGAATTTCTCGTAGTCACCAATAACTATCGTGCGTCCGGAGGCGGCGGGTTCCCTCATCTGACGAGCGATAAAATTGTCCACGGCTCTGCAGTTGAAAACAGGCAGGTGCTGATGGATTACATTATTGAACAAAAAACAGTCAATCCAAAAGCAGACAACAACTGGTCAATCGCGCCTGTTTCCGGCACGAATCTGACGTTTGAATCCTCGCTTTTGGCCAAGTCATTTGCCGATAAAGCAGACGATGTCGCTTATGTAGGCAAGTCTGCGAATGAAGGCTATGGTGTGTATAAGCTGCAATTCGATGATGATTCAAATCCAGATCCTCCTAAAGACGGACTGTGGGATCTGACCGTCATGCACACCAATGATACGCACGCACATCTCGATGATGCAGCGAGACGAATGACGAAAATCAACGAAGTACGCAGCGAAACAAATCACAATATTCTCCTTGATGCGGGAGATGTGTTTTCCGGCGATCTGTATTTTACTAAATGGAACGGTTTGGCCGATCTGAAAATGATGAACATGATGGGCTATGACGCCATGACCTTCGGAAACCATGAATTTGACAAAGGCCCGACGGTGCTTTCTGATTTTCTAAGCGGAAACAGCGCAACCGTTGATCCGGCGAACCGCTATCACTTTGAAGCGCCGGAATTTCCGATTGTCAGTGCAAACGTAGATGTGTCAAATGAGCCCAAGCTGAAATCATTTGTCAAAAAGCCGCAAACCTTTACGGCAGGTGAAAAGAAAGAGGCCGGCATTCACCCTTACATTCTGTTAGACGTTGACGGGGAGAAAGTCGCCGTATTCGGCCTGACAACGGAAGATACGGCCACCACATCAAGCCCGGGCAAAAGCATCGTATTCAATGATGCCTTTGAAACAGCACAAAACACCGTCAAAGCGATTCAGGAAGAAGAACAGGTAAATAAAATTATTGCTTTAACCCACATCGGGCATAACCGGGATCTTGAGCTAGCCAAAAAAGTAAAAGGCATTGATTTGATCATCGGCGGACACACTCACACCCTCGTAGACAAAATGGAGGTCGTGAACAACGAAGAACCGACGATCGTGGCGCAGGCAAAAGAATACGGCCAATTCTTGGGGCGCGTTGATGTCGCGTTTGATGAAAATGGCGTTGTGCAAACAGACAAATCAAATCTGAGCGTGCTGCCAATTGATGAGCATACAGAAGAAAACGCAGAAGCAAAACAAGAGCTTGATCAGTTCAAAAGTGAATTAGAAGACGTAAAAAATGAAAAAGTCGGCTATACGGATGTGGCGCTTGACGGCCAGCGTGAGCATGTGCGCACGAAAGAAACGAATCTCGGAAACTTCATCGCGGACGGTATGCTGGCAAAAGCGAAAGAAGCAGCCGGCGCCAGAATAGCGATAACAAATGGCGGCGGCATCAGAGCCGGCATTGACAAAGGTGATATCACACTCGGCGAGGTGCTCAACGTGATGCCGTTCGGCAATACGCTTTACGTGGCCGATTTAACCGGAAAACAAATTAAAGAAGCCCTTGAACAAGGCCTAAGCAATGTGGAAAATGGCGGCGGCGCTTTCCCTCAGGTGGCCGGAATCGAATATACCTTTACATTAAACAACAAACCTGGACACCGTGTGTTAGAAGTGAAAATTGAATCGCCTAACGGAGACAAAGTTGCTATAAATACGGATGATACCTACCGCGTGGCAACAAATAATTTTGTTGGTGCCGGAGGAGACGGATATTCTGTCTTTACAGAAGCCTCCCATGGTGAAGACCTTGGCTACGTTGATTATGAGATTTTCACCGAACAGCTGAAAAAACTAGGAAACAAGGTCTCTCCTAAAGTTGAAGGACGGATCAAAGAAGTATTCCTGCCGACAAAGCAGAAGGACGGCAGCTGGACACTTGATGAAGACAAATTTGAGATTTACGCTAAAAATGCCAACACGCCGCTTGTCTATTACGGAACACATGAAGGATCACAAGAGAAGCCTATCAATCTCAAAGTAAAAAAAGATCAGGTCAAACTTTTGAAAGAAAGAGAGTCAGATCCTTCATTGACGGTGTTCAACTACTGGTACAGCATGAAGATGCCAATGGCGAACCTTAAAACTGCAGACACTGCAATCGGAATCAAGTCGACGGGAGAATTGAATGTGTCATTGGCAGATGTATATGACTTTACAGTAAAGCAAAAAGGAAAAGAAATAAAATCATTCAAGGAGCCCGTTCAGCTTTCGCTTCGCATGTTTGATATTGAAGAAGCCCATAACCCTGCCATTTATCATGTCGACAGGAAAAAGAAAGCTTTCACAAAGACAGATAACGGATCAGTTGACGATGATATGGTGACAGGATATACAAACCACTTCAGCGAATACACGATCTTAAATTCCGGTTCGAACAACAAACCGCCGGCATTCCCGTCCGACCAACCGACAGGCGGTGATGACGGCAATCATGGCGGCGGCTCCGACAAACCAGGCGGAAAACAGCCAACTGACGGAAACGGAGGAAATGATACGCCTCCTGGCACTCAACCGACTAACGGCTCTGGAGGAAACGGTTCGGGCGGATCAGGAACAGACGGTCCGGCTGGCGGCCTGCTTCCGGACACAGCCACATCCATGTACTCGATCCTGTTGGCCGGATTTCTTATCAGCGCACTCGGAACGGCAATGTACTTACATCAGAGGAGAAAACAGAATAGAGCGAATCAGGCATAAAAAAAGAGCTGCTCGCTAAGCGAGCAGCTTTCTTTTTTATACCCACTTCACAACATCTTCAACAGCAGATCTTGTTTTCGGACGAGGGTCTCTCACTCGGTAGCCAAATGCCACCATCACAGAAATATCGAAGCTTCCGTTTTCCAGAAGGCCTTCTTCTTCAAGAATACGGTGAATGTGATCGTACTGGAAGCCTTCGATCGGGCAGGAATCAACACCGATTTGCGCAGCGGCAGTCATCATGTTGCCAAGCGCGATATAGGTTTGTTTTGATGCCCAGTCAAACAATGTTCTGTCACTTTCAAGCAAATGCAAATCGTTTTTCTGGAATTCTTCTGTTTTGCTTAAATAGCCTTCGTACACGTCTTGAGGCATTTGTTTTACTTCTTTTAAATGACGTTTGATGTAGTCCGCATTATATTTGATATCCTTCGCTGTACGCGCAAGAATCAGGACGAAATGGCTTGCGGTCGGCAGCTGCTTTTGCGCGCCCCATGTGTATTCACGAAGCTTCTCGCGGAACTCCGGATTTTGGACGACGACAAATTTCCAAGGCTCAAGGCCGAGTGAGCTCGGAGACAGTCTTCCTGTTTCTAAAATAAATTCAAAATCGCTGTCTGACACTTTTTTATTCGGGTCAAATTCCTTAGTCGCATGCCTGAAATTGTATGCATCCAGAATTTGTGTCTTTAGATCTGCCATGTAAAACACCTCTCCTTTAGATTACTCTCATCTCTATTGTAGCCATTATGATAAAAAGTAAAAGTACGCACATTTTTGTTGGATAGTATCAATTTTGATACCAAACAAAAAAGCGCGCTGCCGCAGGCAGGCGCCTCTCTCATTTCCCCCGCCGCGCAAAATCAACAAATCGGAATTTGTCGAGACGGTGTCTGCTTTCCGTATATTGAAACAAACTGGTATCCTCCAAAAAGACGTAGTTTCTCACCACGACCATATGGTCATAGCCGCGTAAATCGAGCAGCTCTCTGTCCTCGTCCGTACACGGCTCGGCGACAATTTCTTTTTGGGCGTAACTGATCGAAAGACCGAGCTCTCCTTCTATATACTCATATATGGAGTTTTCACAAATTTCTTTCGTCAGGTGAGGGACATGCTTTCTGAAAAAGTAATCCTTGTCCAAAATCACATGTTCCCCGTCAATCTTTCTAGACCTGATGACTTCCCAGATGTCGTCATCCAGATTGGCCCGGAGCTGTTTTTGGATCAGCTCTGACGGAGGCTCCAGCCCGAATTTGTGTACAGTTGTTTTCGTTTCTTTGCCAAGCGTTTGCGCGAGCTCCTTGAAGCTGACAAGGCCCGAAACGGGAAACTGCATTTTTTCACGGTTGAGCACGACGGAGCCTTTTCCCCTGACTTTCTGGATATAACCGTTTTGCGCGAGCATATGAAGCGCCTTTCGGACCGTTTCTCTTGATGTACCGTACTGTGCGGTCAACTCATGTTCAGACGGAAGAATCTCCTCCGCTTTCCATCGGCCGCCTTCAATTTGCTGTGCGATGTCTTTATAAATTGTGATGAATTTATTCACCCTCATTTTGAACCACCCAGCTTAGTTTAACACGGTTTCGTTAAACGATAAACAATGGACTCATACGGGCGAAGCGTCATGTTCTGAAGCCCTTCCCTTGCTTCATCGTTCGTCAACAGCACCTCTGCCTTCCATTCGTCAGGCGCTAAAGAGTCCGGCAGTGTAAAGGCCGCCTCTGTCCCGTAAAAATTATTGATCACGAGCAGCTTTTCATTGCTGCCGTGTCTGAGATACGCAAAAATGTTCGGGTCATCCTTTGCGATTAACTCATACGTTCCCTCTGTCACAATGTCATACATTTTGCGAATCTGAATCAATTTTTGATAATGGTAAAACACCGAATTTTGATCCCTCAGCGCCGCTTCAGCATTGATTTCCCGGTAATTTCCTGCAACCGGTATCCATGGTGTGCCCGTTGTAAAACCGCCATTCTCCGTAGCATCCCACTGAACGGGGGTTCTGGAATTGTCACGGGATTTCGCCTGTAAAATGGCTGTGATCTCTTGATCAGCCATTCCTTTGTCCTTAAAGGCGTGATACATGTTCAGCGATTCGACATCCCGATAGGAGCTGATGTCAGTAAACTTCGGATTCGTCATCCCCAGCTCCTCGCCCTGATAAATATAAGGCGTGCCCTGCATCATATGAATGGCCGTAGCAAGCATTTTCGCCGATTTCACCCTATATGCGCCATCATCTCCATATCTTGATACAATGCGCGGCTGATCATGATTGCACCAGAACAGAGCGTTCCATCCCCCTCCTGCGTGCATCCCCGTTTGCCAGTCGGATAGGATCTCCTTCAGCTTCAAAAAGTCAAACGGCGCCAAAGCCCATTTTTCGCCGTTGGGATAGTCAACCTTGAGATGATGGAAGCTGAATGTCATATCAAGTTCTTTATTGTCAGGATTCGTATACCGGATACAGTGGTCTACGGTTGTTGAAGACATCTCACCGACCGTCATGCTGTCGTAATGCGAAAACACCTTTTCGTTCATTTCATGCAGAAATTCGTGCACACGCGGCCCGTCAGTGTAAAAAGAGCGGCCGTCGCCGCCGTCCTCCGCATTCGGAAAGCGCTGATCTTTAGAAATCAGGTTGATGACATCAAGCCTGAAGCCATCTATTCCCTTTTCAAACCAAAAATGCATCATGTCATAGACATGCTTTCTGACCTCTTCATTTTCCCAATTCAAATCAGCCTGCGTCACATCAAACAGATGCAAATAGTATTGGCCCGACGCTTCGTCAAGCTCCCATGCCGAGCCGCCGAATTTCGATTCCCAGTTCGTCGGAAGAGAACCGTTTTCCTGCGGGTTTTTCCATATATAAAAATCACGGTACGGGCTGTCTATTGAAGAGATCGCCTCGCGAAACCATTTGTGCTCTGTTGACGTATGATTGACAACAAGATCCATGACGACTTTCAGGTCTCTTTTATGTGCTTCGGACACTAGCCGCTCAAAGTCCTCCATCGTACCATATTCAGGATAAATCGAGTAATAGTCACGGATATCATACCCATTATCATGCTGAGGAGAATCATAAATCGGCGTCAGCCATAGCACATCCACTTGAAGTGTTTTTAAGTAATCCAGCTTTTCAATAATGCCGTTCAAATCGCCGACACCGTTTCCCGTCGTATCGTTAAAGCTTTTCGGATAAATTTGATAAACCACAGCTTTTTTCCACCATGGCGTTTGTTCTGTTTTCATCTGTTTCCACCACCATATTTAAATTGAAAATGGGAAAAGGGAACGTTCAACACGTCCCGCTCCCCATTTGTTATTTATGTTTGAATCTCGCATACGCGTATGTTCCGGCAAACGGCACGATCAATACAATAGCCATCCCGATTGCAAACGCGCCCCAGTACTGGCTCATGATTGAGAAAATCCCCGGCACGCCGCCGACACCAACGGAGCTTGCCAGCACACCTTGAGAAGAAATATACATTCCGGCCAGGCCAGAGCTGACCATTGCAATGATAAACGGGAATCTGTATCGCAGATTCACCCCAAAGATGGCAGGCTCTGTAATGCCAAGATAAGCAGAAATCCCTGATGTGAGGGAGAGGCCTTTTTGTTTCTCATCCTTCACGATAAACATCATGGCCAGAGCCGCCGAACCTTGTGCGATATTAGAAAGCGCCAGCATCGGCCATAAAAAGGTGCCGCCGAGCTTTGAACCGATGAGCTGAAGGTCGACTGCAAGAAACGTGTGATGCATACCGGTAATCACGAGCGCTGAGTAGAAACCGCCATATAACAGACCGCCCAGTGCAGCAAAAGAACCAAACACCGAGATAAGCCCTGAAGTCAGTACATTACCGATCGCAAATGTAATCGGGCCGATAATGATAAAAGAGGCAAATCCTGTTAAGAGAAGCGTAATTGGTGCGACAACGAGCAGCTGTATGCCCTCAGGTGTGCGTTTTGTTAAAAATACCTCAATCTTCGCCAGCATATAAGAAGCAAGCAAAATTGGGAGCACCTGGCCCTGATAGCCGACTTTCTGCACCTCTAGGCCGAATAGATTCCATCCCGGGATCTCTCCGCTTTGTTCTGCCGCGCCATATCCCCACGCATTCAGCAAATCAGGATGCACGAGCATAACCCCGAGCACGATGCCGAGAAGCGGATTGCCGCCGAACCGCTTGACGGCAGACCATCCGATTAACGCAGGCAAAAACGTAAAGGCCGTGCCTGCAATTAGGTTAATCATATTAGCAAGATCCGCCCACTGCGGATAAACCTGCACAATCGATTTTGTGCTAAAGAAAATGCCTTCCGCCGTTAAAATGTTATTGATCCCCATTAAAAGACCCGCCGTGACAATCGCAGGCAATATTGGAATAAAAATATCTGCAAGCGTTTTCACAGCACGCTGCAAAGGATTCATATTTTTTTCTGAGGCCTTCTTCACTTCATCCTTTGTTGACTCGCCAATCCCCGTTTCCTTAACCAGTTCAGCATATACTTTATTGACAGTTCCCTGGCCGATTACGACCTGAAACTGTCCGTTTGTCGAGAATGATCCCTTTACCACATCAATTTGATCAAGCATCTCTTGGTCAACCTTGCTTTCATCTATTAAAGCAAAACGCAAACGTGTAACACAATGAGTTGCCGCTGCAATATTTTCAGCACCGCCGACTGCTTCGACAATCTGACGTGCCGATTTGTTCAGTTCCCCCATGCCAACCCCTCCGTATCCGTTTTTATAACTTGTATATACAACTTATAATCATATTGTATTCCTGTATATACAGGTAGTCAACACTTTTTTATAGCGCTTTCATCCTAGTCTGGAATATATGAAACAGACAAGGTTACCCTAAAAGTCACAAGCACTTATTGAATATGACATTAAAAAGCAGGGTGAGCCTCTATGAATAAACGCGACAAAGCGCTTCAGCTCATCAAAGAGCTTGAAGACAATCAGGACAGACCGATCTCTCCCAATTTGAAGGAAAACCTCGAAAATCTGACCTTATTAACAGAAGGCTGCTCAGACATCGTATTTAGACAATTTGACTTTGGAAACGGGCTGTGCGGATTTATTGTTTATATCGAAGGAATTGTAAAATCTGAACATATTCAGGATCACGCCCTCCGCCCTTTCTTAATGCATTTGACGGATCAAATAGATGAACATGAAGAGGCGCTGCAAAATACACTATCAATTTCAAGTGTTGCATTAGAAACGAGTATGAGCAAAGTGGCTGCATCCATCATTGAGGGGAACGCGGTTTTATTTGCCGACGGGCACTCAAAAGGCCTGATCTTAAATATAAAAGGCGGACAAAGAAGAAGCATTGAAGAGCCGATAACAGAATCGACCATCAGAGGGTCAAGAGAGGGCTTCACTGAAAGCCTCAGGGTCAATACCGCTCTTGTGCGCTTTCGCGTCAAAACGTTTCAGCTTAAAATGATCTCGTTTAAAATCGGCACGAAAACCAAAACCGATGTTGTCTTGGCCTATATTGACGGGCTTGCCGATCCAAAGGTCATTGACAAAGTAAAAAAAAGAATCAAAAAGATAAAGATTGATGCTGTCTTAGAAAGCGGATATATTGAAGAGTTTATCGAAGACGACACGTACTCGCCATTCCCCCAGCTGCAATACACAGAAAGGCCGGACACTGTCGCCGCCCAGCTTCTCGAAGGCCGATTTGCCATTTTCACAGATAATACGCCCTTTGTCTTAACAGGCCCGATTACGTTTTGGCAGCTTATGCAGGCCAGTGAAGATTACTATGAGCGTTATTTGATGTCTAACTTAATCCGCTGGCTTCGCTATATGTTTTTATTCGTTGCTTTATATTTGCCGGCTATTTATGTTGCCGTTATTACATACCATCAGGACTTAATGCCGACAAACTTAATGTTCAGTGTGGCCTCCGCTCGTGAACCGATTCCTTTCCCCGCCATCATAGAAGCATTGATTATGGAAATTTCTTTTGAGGCTCTCCGTGAGGCGGGAGTGCGCCTGCCGAAAACCATCGGCCAGACCGTCAGTATTCTCGGGGCCCTAGTCATTGGGACAGCCGCTGTTGAAGCGGGAATTGTGTCTGCCCCCATGGTGATCATAGTATCGTTAACAGGGATCGCGTCATTCACAATTCCGCGGTTTAACTTAGCTATCTCCATCAGGATGCTTCGTTTCCCGCTTATGTTTTTGGCGAGTATTTTCGGGATTTTCGGCATTATGCTTGGCACGATTATCTTAGTGCTCCATTTATGCAAGCTGCAATCTTTCGGCATTCCTTATTTATCCGGGATTTCTCCGTTTAAACGAGATGAAGTAAAAGATATTTTTGTCAGGGCGCCTTGGTGGACGATGACCAGAAGGCCGGGCACGTATTCGCGCGGCAACGGACAGAAGGGAGCGAAAAGAGAGGACCCAAAAGATGAAGAAAACAATATATAAGTGTGTTTTGCCGCTTCTCATTTGTATCCTTCTAACGGGGTGCTGGGACCGGACAGAAATCAATGACATTGCATTTGTTGTCAGCTCAGCCATTGATAAGAAAAAAGATCAGTATCGAGTGGCCATGCAGATTCCCTTGGTCGGCCAATTAGGCGGACAAACAGGGGGCGGCGGCGGAACTGCCGGTTCAAAAACATGGTATGTTGATTCAGCTTCCGGCACTACGATCAGAGAAGCGAACAACAAGCTGCAAACCTCCTTGTCACGGACAATCAATACGTCCCACAGACGTACAGTCATTATTGGAGAGGATATGGCGAGAGACGGCGTTGCCCCAGTCTTTGATATTTTAACGCGAAATCCGCAGAACAGATTAACGGCGCTCATTTTAGTCAGCCGGGGAGAAGCGCGGGACATTTTAAACACCGATGTTCAGCTTGAACAGTTTCCGGCGGAAATGATTCGGGAGCTGGCCATTATCGCAACGAGCCGCCCCGTTTTTTTAAGCAGATTCATGTCTGATCTTGTAGAAATAGGCAGTGATCCGTATGCACCGGTCATCTCTGCATCTAAAACAAAACCTGGAGGGAAAGGCAAATCTAATTTGAAAATTGACGGGCTTGCGATCTTTAAAAAAGACAGATTGATGGATATTTTCAAAGATGAACACATGACAGCAGCCCTGATGTTGCTGAATCAAGCCCGCCAGCCAGAATTCGTAGTAGACCTGCCGAATCAAATGGGGCAAGCATCCATTCAGCTTCAAAAGTCCAATGCATCCTTTCATGCCGCTGAAAAAAACGGAAAGCTGTCAATGACAATCGAGATCAGAGCTAAAGGAATTATTATGGAAAACCAATCAACCTATGAGACGAGAGAAAATGACCAGTATTACATCATTCAAAAAGCATTAAACAGAACCATAAAGAAGGATGTGATCAGCACCGTTCATCGTTTGCAAAAGCTAAAGGCGGACCCGGCCGGCTTTCAAGACAGGACCATCAGAAGCACGGCAACCACGAAGAATCTGCTGAAAAAGGAATGGGAAGAGGTATATAAGGATATGGAGGTTCACGTCGTCCCAATTGTGACGATTGAGCAGGGCGGTGTCCTATACAAAACGATCAGCCATTAATGGAGGTGCGTCAGCATGATCAGCTATATCGTACAGACATTGATTGTGTGCATTGCCATATACGCATATGAATGGAAGAATTTTCGTTCCGCTAACAATCTAACAAAATGGGCCTTCAGCCTGCTGATTGCAGGAAGTGCTTTTCTATGGATTTATATGAGAGTGAATCCCCTGCTTCCGCGGCTGGGACACCTGTTTAAATATATTCCGTTTTGAACATGACAGAAAGGATGTGCTTTATGGACAAGACCTCTGCATACCAAGGATTATTTTTCGGAGCTCTGTATACGTTAGCGGTCGGATTAAAGCATGCTCCGATTCTCATGATCGAATCAGCAAAACAAAATGCCTGGCACAGCTACATCCTCGGCGTTGTCATCGTGATTCCGGCACTCTGGCTCATGCATAGGCTGATGAAAAAGCATCAGGATAAAAATATCTATGAGCTGCTGAGCCATTCCTCACCAATCGCAGGCCGGATTATCATTTTACTGTTTTCTTTGTATTTCCTGTTAATCAATACTCATGATATACGTTTTTTCATCAATTTGATTAACATTTTATTTCTCCCGAGAACACCAATGGCTGTTCTTGGCGGTGTTATTATCTTTGTGGCGATCTGTATTGCCAGAGAGGGAAAAGAAACATTGACCAGAATGGCGCAGATATTCCTATTTCCATTCGGCATCCTGGTCTTGTTCCTTCCATTTACGCTGGCCACACAAATTGAGCTTCAAAACTTGACGCCTGTTTTTGAAGGTCTAATCCCATATCTTCAATCAGGCTATTACGCGTTTGGGACAATGGGGGAATTGATTATCCTTCCGCTTCTCTTCTCAAACCGAAGCGTCCCGCTAAAATACACCATTTTCGCGATACTGCTGGGCGCTTTATTGCTGGCCGTGATGTTATTTTCTTCAATTTCTGTCTTTGGTCCCAACCTGACATCTACTTTCTTTGATCCTGCTTATATGGTCATCAGGCAGATCCGCATTACGGATTTTCTGGATCGCTCAGACCTGATCATCGCGGCCTTTTGGATTCCGGTCATTATGGTGAAGATAGCAGGTTCCCTATATATCGTGGTATACGGCCTTTCGTTTTTACACTCAAAAATCGACCCGAAAGCCATGTATACACCAATCGGCATGTTCTCAGTCGTATGCAGCTTTTGGTTCTTTTTAAATACAAATCAGCTAATCGACTTTAACAGAATCAAACCAATCATTAATGTAGTGATTTCTCTTTTGCTGCCTTTACTCATTTATTTGATCATAAAAAGCAAAGCGTTGTTCGGCGCCAAAGCAAAGCACTAGGAGTTTTTAGCTTCTTTTGTTTGATAAACAGGATTCTGTTTTGTTTTTCTTATATCTTTCAGGTAGTACTGTTCAGATGTAAAGAATTCGGTGTACAGCGCTTTTACCTTTCTGCTCAATAACAACAGCGCAATCACATTTGGGACGAGAATAAAAGCCAATGCTAAGTCCAAAAAACCCCAAATGGCTTTTGCTCCGCCTGCGGCACCTATGATAATAGCCGCTAAATAAACGAATTTGATCACGTGTCCTGCCAGCCGCCCGAACAGAAATTCAGCTTGCTTTACGCCGTAAAAAATGACAACCATAATGGTTGATACGACAAAGAAGACTAGGGAAACCGAAACGAAGTACCCTCCGCCAGAACCGAAATAATGCTGAAATGCAGCCGTCGTCAGTGCTGCCGGGTCAATTGAGGCGTTCTTCCCTGTCCAGACACCAGATGCAAGAACGACAAAAGCGGTGGTCGTGCAGATGATCAAGGTGTCAATGACAATGCCAATCACTGACCAAAACCCTTGCCGCACAGGATGATCAGTCATTGCTGCCGCATGTGCAATCGGGGCTGTTCCCATTCCGGCTTCATTAGAATAAAGCCCGCGGGCAAATCCCCAGCGAACGGTTTCCGCCAACGCAGCACCTGCGAACCCTCCAACTGCTGAGGAAGAGGTAAACGCATTTGAAAAGACGAGAGAGAAAAACGCCGGCACTGATGATAGATTCATGAGAACAATCAGGAGACCGGCACCTGCGTATGCCCCTGCCATAAGAGGCACGACAAACTCTGTTACTTTTCCGATCCGCTTTACCCCTCCTATCACCACTAACCCAATCAAAAATGCAATTCCGATTCCTGCGTATATTTTATTGAAAGAAAACGTCTCGGCAAGCGAGACTGAAACCGAATTTCCCTGAACCATAATGCTCGGGATCAGCTCCACAATCAGCGCAACAGAGAAGAATACGCCGAGCCATTTCATGCGCAGCCCTTTTGTTATGTAATACATCGGTCCCCCGACGTATTCACCCTGCTCATTTTTTTCTCTGTAATGAACAGCAAGAACACTTTCAGAAAACTTAATCGCCATGGCAAATAAGGCAATAAGCCACATCCAAAAAACCGCTCCCGGCCCTCCAAACATAATAGCGGCAGGCACACCGACAATGTTCGCTGCACCGATCGTTGAACTGAGGGCTGAGGTCAATGCCTGAAGCGGTGTGACTGTGCCCTCTCCCTTCGGCTTTTTTCCTACGCTGCCGATTGTCTGTTTGAAAATGTATAAAGGATAGCGAAATTGAAAACCTTTCAGCAAAATAGTGAAATACAACCCCGTCCCCGTCAGCAGGATGATTAGCGGCGGACCCCACAGCCAATCAGATATATGCTCTATCCATACTAATAGTCGTTCCATCCCATCACCCTTTTTTCGTTTATGGGTCATTTCCCATAGATGGAAAAACATAAACCTTTTGACATAGAACTTGGAACATAAAAAGGATGGCTTTTATCAATCGCCATCCTGCAGACAAGACAAATCAGCTGGAAGAAGGTCTGTTTCGTCCAAGCCGGTCATATACTTTATTCTTATAAAAAGCGGATGCTGGCTTTGAAAACATGCCTTTTTTGTCGACAAGCTTATCAAGCAGCAATTGCTTTTCAGATTTTTTTCTAATTAATTGCTCGCGTTCTTTTTCGTCATAGCACTTTTCGATTAAATGGTCGATGGTCATAAGCTCTTTTTTGAGCGCGCCCTCGTCCTCTGCCATTCCCGCGTTTTTCAAAATACGATAGCCCATGCGCAGCGATTCCGGCAAGTGTGCCGCGTCATCCTTCGGCAGCGGCTTCCCCATTCCCGGGAGGTTTTGAAAGTCCCCGTCTTTGATGGCGCGCTTAATTTTATCTTCAGACACAATATGGGAAAAATCCATCATTTCACCTCTTTTTATCTATACCTTATATTTTATCATACAATTCTTAATGTACCATTTTATTCCTTTATTTCTAGAAAGATACCTTGTTTTACATTTGGTAATTTCAAAGCGAAACGTTGATTCGACGGCGTTTTTCGCCACTTTCTCCATCATACGATTTTCACTTTTCTAATCTGCTGATTCGTGTTATATTGGATACGTTCGTTTTTTCTATCGTTTCGCTCGAACTGGATCGGAAAAAAGGAGTGTAACAATGAAAACATTTATAAAAGAAAGAGGACTGGCCTTCTTCTTAATTGCGGTCGTCCTGTTATGGATCAAAACGTATGTCGGTTATGTCCTGAACTTCAACTTAGGAATAGACAACACGATACAAAAAATATTGCTTTTTGTGAATCCTCTTAGCTCAAGCTTGTTCTTTCTTGGCTTTGGACTCTTGTTCAAGAAAAAATTACAGCAGACAGCCATTATAGTGATTCATTTTTTAATGTCTTTTTTACTGTACGCCAACATTGTGTACTACAGATTTTTCAATGATTTTATTACAATTCCGGTCATTATGCAGGCTAAAACAAACGGCGGCCAACTCGGTGACAGCGCATTTTCGCTGATGAGACCGACTGACGCCTTTTACTTTATCGATACGATCATCCTGATCATCTTGGCGATCAAAGTAAACAAGCCTGCCGAAACGTCAAGCAAAAAATCGTTCCGAATTATTTTTGCGTCTTCAATTCTTGTGTTCTTGATCAACCTGGCAGTTGCGGAATCAGACCGTCCTGAATTGCTGACAAGATCATTCGACCGGAACTATCTTGTGAAATACTTGGGAACATACAATTTCACGATTTATGACGCTGTACAGAATATCAAGTCCAACAGCCAGCGCGCGCTTGCCGATTCCAGCGACGTGACGGAAGTAGAAAACTACATGAAAGCCAATTACGATGTGCCGAATAACGTGTATTTCGGCAAAGCGGAAGGAAAAAACGTCATTTACGTTTCACTTGAATCTTTGCAGTCATTTATCATCGACTATAAAATTGACGGCAAAGAAGTGACACCATTCTTAAATAAACTGGCACATGATAACGAAACGTTCTACTTTGATAACTTTTTCCACCAAACAGGACAAGGCAAAACATCTGATGCTGAATTTATGATGGAAAACTCTCTGTACCCGCTGGCTCAAGGTTCAGTTTTCGTAAACAAAGCGCAAAACACGCTGCAATCCGTTCCGGCGATTCTGAAGTCTAAGAATTACACATCTGCTACTTTCCACGGGAACACGCAGACGTTCTGGAACCGTAACGAAATGTACAAAGCGGAAGGCATTGATAAATTCTTTGATTCTGCCTACTATGACATGAACGAAGAAAACACGAAAAACTACGGCATGAAAGACAAACCGTTCTTCAAAGAATCAATGCCGCTGCTGGAAAGCCTGCCGCAGCCGTTCTATACGAAGTTCATTACCCTGTCTAACCACTTCCCATTCGGAATGGATGAGGGGGATACAGACTTCCCGGCTGGAGACTTTGGTGACTCTGTCGTCGATAACTACTTCCAGTCAGCCCATTACCTTGATCAGTCCATTGAACAATTCTTCAATGACCTGAAAAAAGACGGGTTATATGATAAATCGATTATTGTGATGTACGGAGACCACTACGGCATCTCTGAAAACCACAATAAAGCGATGGCGAAAGTGCTTGGCAAAGATGAAATCACTGATTACGACAACGCCCAGCTTCAACGGGTGCCGCTCTTTATCCACGCTGCCGGCGTGAAGGGCGAGAAAGTTCATAAATATGCCGGAGACGTTGATGTGGCTCCTACCATTCTGCATCTGCTCGGAGTGGATACGAAGGACTATCTGATGTCCGGTTCTGATATTTTATCGAAAGAACACCGTGAAGTGATTCCGTTCCGAAACGGAGACTTTATTTCACCGAAATACACGAAAATATCCGGTAAGTATTACGACACGAAAACCGGAAAAGAACTCGATGAATCCGAAGTCGACAAGTCAGAAGACTCGCTCGTCAAGAAGGAACTTGAAATGTCCGATAAAATCATAAACGGAGACCTGCTGCGTTTCTACAACCCGAAAGGTTTTACAAAGGTGAACCCTTCCGATTATGATTACACAAAACACGGCGAAGATTCAGAGACGTCAACAGAAGACGAAGATAAATAAGAAAAAAGCAGAGAGGCCAGCCTCTCTGCTTTTTCTATTTCACCGCAACACGTAATTCCTCTGCCGCAAACTCGACATTCGGGCCAATAATGACTTGTACTGATTGCCCGCCCGATTTGACGACTCCTTTTGCGCCTGCTTTCTTTAATAACGCTTCATCCACTAAAGAAGTATCTTTCACTGTCAGTCTCAGCCTTGTCGCACAGTGATCAATCGTCTGCAGGTTTTCTTTTCCGCCAAGCCCCTTCAGCATGATGTTTTCATTGACAGACTGTGCTGTGTTCTCATCCAGCACCTCATCCAAGTCATCATCTTCCCGTCCCGGCGTTTTCAAATTCAACGTCTTAATTAAGACGTAAAACACGACAAAGTATACAGCCGCATAGCATATACCTACCAGAAGCAGAAGCAGCGGCTTTTCTGCAATTCCGTAGCTCAAAAGATAATCGATGGCACCGGCTGAAAAAGAAAATCCAGAGCGTATGCCGAGCAAATTAACGATGAATAACGACAGTCCGGTTAAAACTGCATGCACAGCGTATAATAGCGGAGATAAAAACATAAATGCAAACTCAATCGGCTCCGTAATCCCTGTGATAAACGCTGTTAAAGCAAACCCAATCATCATTCCAGCCGTCGCTTTCCGTTTAGACGGCTTCGCAGTCACAACCATAGCCAGACACGCCGCCGGAAGACCGAACATCATGATTGGGAAAAATCCGGTCATATATGTGCCCGCTGTCGGATCTTTCGCGAAAAAGCGCGCCAGATCCCCTGTCACTCCGTTATATTCTCCGAATTGGAACCAGAAAATATTGTTCAGCACATGGTGAAGGCCAAGCGGAATTAACAGCCTGTTGAATAGGCCGAATATGCCTGCCCCGATGCCGCCGAGCCCGAGCATCCACTCTCCAAACGAGTTTATACACGATTGAATCGGCGGCCAGACGACTCCGAATATGCCCGCTAAAATGATCGTAATAATGGCTGTTATAATCGGCACAAGCCGTCTGCCGCTGAAGAACCCGAGATATTCAGGCAGCTTGGTATCCTTGAAGCGGTTATAGGTGTAACCGGCAATTAAACCGGCAATAATTCCCCCAAACACCGCCATGTTATTTGTTTTATCAATTGTCTTTGTTGCCGCGTCAAGCATCAGATACGATATCGCCCCTGATAAACCCGCGGCCCCATTGCTGTCTTTTGAAATGCCGATGGCAATTCCGATCGCAAAAATAAGCGGCAGATGATCAAAAACCGCCGTCCCCGCCTGATAGACAAACGGGATATTAAATACATCCTCTCTGCCAAGCGCAAGGATAATTCCAACCGCAGGCAGAACCGCAATCGGGAGCATAAATGACTTCCCGAGTTTTTGTAAAAATGAAAGCATACCCATCCCCCTCATACCCTTTTTTTTCAAATATACCATATAAGATATCTAGTGATCTATACCAATTTTCCCGGGGGTATTTCTTTTTTCCCAGGCCCGTGTGTTTCCTATTTTTAAGACAGTTGTGGTAAGCTTAATCTAGATTATTTAAAAAGAAAGCGGGAATGACAGATGATTGTAACAAACGATCAAGAATTAGATGGCCTGAAAAAAATCGGAAGAATCGTCGCGCTTGCGCGTGAAGAAATGAAGCGGAAGGCAGAGCCCGGCATGAGCACAAAAGACCTTGACCTTATCGGAAAAGCTGTGCTTGATGAGCATGGCGCCGTTTCAGCTCCTGAGAAGGAATACGATTTTCCAGGTGTGACATGCATCAGCGTAAATGATGAAGTGGCTCACGGCATACCAAGCACATCCAAAATTTTAAAAGCAGGGGACCTTGTCAACATCGACATCTCCGCTGAATTTGGCGGCTTCTATTCCGACACAGGCATCTCATTTGTGCTCGGTGAAGGAGAAGAACGCCTTCATAAGCTTTGCCAATGCGCGGAAAACGCATTTCAAAAGGGGCTTCAGCAGGCAAAAGCGGGCAAGCGCCAAAACCAGATCGGAAGAGCCGTTTATCATGAAGCACGCTCTCAAGGCTTTACCGTCATCAAAACCCTGACCGGCCACGGAATCGGCCGAAGCCTGCATGAAGCGCCGAACCACATCATGAACTATTATGATCCGTTTGATAACGCACTGTTCAAAAATGGCACAGTCATCGCGCTTGAACCGTTTATTTCAACGAAAGCAGAAACGATTGTTGAAGCTGGAGACGGCTGGACGTTCAAGACGCCGGATAAAAGCATGGTTGCCCAAGTTGAACACACGATCGTCATCACAAAAGATGAACCGATTATCCTGACGAAACTGTAAAACACATTCCGGGCTTCCGGCAGGTTTAACCTCCTCCAATAGCAGGTAAAACATCATTATTCTGCACGAGGAGGTCTTGCAATGAACAGAGATCAAGAAAAAATCCAAATTGAAAACGAAATGAACGCGATGCATGGCACAATAAAAGAAGACATTTTAAAAGACTTTGAGGAATTTAAAGGCTACTTGAAAAAACAAGTCAACCGAGGCAAAAAGCTGGGATTGGATGACGGCAAGCTTGTAAAAAGCGCTGCGATCCTGGGAGACTACCTCGCAAAGCATGAAGAGCCGCAAAACGGTGAAGAAATGCTGCTGCAAGAGCTTTGGAGCGTTGCAGACGAAGATGAGAAAGAACATTTGGCACAGCTTCTGGTCAAATTGGTTGATAAACAATAAAACATGAGCCGGGCGATATGCGCCCGGCTTTCTTGATATTGTCACAGCCCGGCTCTTTCAGATATGCTACACTACTATTATGTCTGTGAAAGGAGCCTTTATCTGCATGTGGTTTATTATTTTCGGCATCATTTTTTTCATTGAAGGCATCATTATGACCGTTTACGGCGTTAAGAAAAAAAACGGGATGCTCACATATATCGGCATTGTTTTCGCCATTATGACATTTGGCGTTGTCATGATCAAACTAACCGGCCATTAAATCATATTCGGCTTTTGCTCCGCATATACATACAGAAGAACATTCGTACATCTAGTGCGAAAGGCTCAGTTTTCCCCGCATCTCTTTTCAGCATCTTTTTATAGATGTTACAATGCCAATCGTTTCGAAATCAGATAGGGAAAGGAGTTTTCTGACATGCATTACGGCAGTAAAGGCTGGTATGTGGCAGAACTAAAAAAGCAGGGGATCACGCACCATGAGGGAAGAAAGCTTCAAAGCTATAAAACCTATTTTCTTGCCAACCTGCTTGAAACAAAGAAAAAACAATCCTGACATGGTGAAGCCGCGCACGTTTAGATGCGCGGCTTTTTTATTGAATCGAAAGCAGCCTGTCCCGTTTTTTGATAAAGGAAGATCTCCAGCTTTCAGACAATGCTTCTTCACTTAACATCCGTTCAATGGCAGTGAGATTTTTTGTGTCATGGTATTTGATATGGTTTGCGAATTGGACGGATATGCCTTTTTCGCCTCTGGACAGCAGTTCGAGCTTTGCATCCGGAGCGACCCTGCCCTCTTCCAGCACGCGAAAATAAAATCCTGTATATCCGGTTTGCTGAACTTTCAGCACCATTTCTTTTACACCAAACTTTTTCGCCAGCTTTACACACGGCTGGCGCGGCTGGCTGACCTGAACAACAGCTTCATCAAGCCTGAACACATCCCCGATGCAAACATTCTCCTCAGTCAGGCCCGCGACCGTCAGATTTTCTCCAAATGCGGCATTTGACAGCGGTCTTGAGAGGAACTCTTCCCAAAACGGATAATGCTCCGCCGGGTAGACACAGACAGCCTTATCAGGTCCGCCGTGGTTGACGAGGTCCGCCTGTCCGTCTCCTTCAAAATTCTCCCGATGCAGCATGACGGCTGATTCAGCCGGCCGCTTCATGATGCCGGTTTCGATTTTCTTTCCGTCATATTCAAGCGTCTGCGGTTTTCCCAGATTAAGAGAAAGAACTGAATAGCGCTCTGGTTTCATACAAACACATCCCCTTTACAGGTTGTAAAATGATTGATTATCATAAAAAGAAAAGGTGGTTTTTACATGCTTCAATACCGAATCATTGTAGACGGCCGGGTTCAAGGTGTGGGCTTTCGCTATTTTGTTCAAATGGAAGCTGATAAGCGAAAACTGGCCGGCTGGGTCAAAAACCGTGATGACGGGCGTGTCGAGATTTTGGCAGAGGGTCCGGAAAACGCCCTGCAATCGTTTGTTGAGGCTGTAAAGGACGGAAGCCCTTTCTCAAAAGTTACCGACATCTCTGTGACTGAATCCCGCAGCCTTGAAGGCCATCATCGATTTTCTATTGTTTACTCATAAGGCTTATCTTGATAAAAATAGTTCGGCTTAACGATTGAGTTATCATAGGAGCGGTGGAAGATATGAGTGGCAGCGGGTGAAATTGGCGGAATCAGCCACGTCCAGTCCCCCGTCAGCTTTCTGCCCGCTTCTTCCTCCTGTTCTTCAAACCGTTTAAACTGGCTTGCCGCTGTATGATGGTCAACGATGCTGACACCCTGCTTTTTATACGAGTGCAGCACAGCTTTATTCAATTCAACTAGCGCTTGATCCTTCCATAAATCCGTATTGTAATCAGCGGCGATGCCGATCACGGACGCTACTTTTTTGAGCTTGTCGTACCGCTTTTCATCTGCGAGGTTTCTCGCTCCGATCTCCGTGCCCATATACCAGCCGTTAAATGGCGCGGCATTATAATGAATGCCCCCGACCTCAAGCTTCATATCAGAAATAATAGGCACGCCGTACCACTTCAGCTCCAAATCAGAAAACGCCTCGATGTCCGGATGTGTGATTGGAACCTCGATCACAAGTGAACGCGGCAGCTCATACCAGACAGGCTGTTCGTCGCCTTTCATGCGAAAAATGAGCGGCAGCAGGTCAAAATCCGTTCGTTCTCCGCGCCAGCCGAGCTCTTCGCAGGCTGCTGTCAGGGAACAGGAAGCCGGGTCTCCGATTCTTTCTCCGTCTGACTCATATCCAGCGTACCGGATCAGCTGATGATTCCAGATCTCGACTTGCTTTTCACCCTTCTCTTCCGGAGGGAAAATCGTAATGGTCGGTCTGATTTTCCCGTTATTGGTGGCGATTTCAATATGGTGAAAGAGGGCGTCACGCACTTCCTCCTTCGTCCGGACGTCTCGTCTGTCAATAACATTCAGCGAATTCCAGAACAATCTGCCGATGCAGCGGTTGCTGTTTCTCCAAGCCATTTTCGCTCCGTGCTCCAGCTCTTCCTTCGTATGTACATAGCTTCCGGTCAGGTCAATTTCGCTTTTAATGTCCTCGAGACGGTCTTTCACTTCCTCCTCCTTTCCCAATTCCTGATAGCATGCGGCAATAAACGCTTTCGCTTCGTTCCAGAGTATTTCTTTTTCTTCCAACAAACTCTCCCCTTCACATCACTTCATGCTTTTCATTGTATCGTTTTTAAGCGGCAAGACAAATGATTTTTCTGCAACTTCTTGGAAAACAATAAAAAACACCCGCGTGGTGCGGGTGTCAAATAGACGATAATCGATTTGCTAATTCAGTTAGGTCACTTCGAAAGTTTTTGCCGGTCATCGGTATGCCGTGCCCTGTCAATAACGCTTCCGGTTCAAGACCGGCCAGCTTTAGAATGGACTCCGCGGCAGTCTCTGTGTCAGGCGTGAAATAAGCCGGCGGCCCGTGAAGCTCCTGTTTTTGTATCAAGACGTCAGCCATTTTCTCCTGTTCCACTGTAATAACAGCATCACCTGCTACAAGCACGCGGCCGTCATCGCGGAATAACGAAATATGGCCCGGCGTGTGTCCTGGTGTCGCAATCCACATCCACTCGTCAAGAAAGGGGACTGAACCGTCCTCCGGCAGTGCCTGGACATGTGAGGAAATATCGATGGAGTGCCGCGGAAACAGCGGCGACAGCTTGGCGACCAGCCCGCTCTTGCTGTCAGGACGAGCCGGAGGATAATTCTCTTTACCTGTTACATAGGGCATTTCCCGAGAATGGACATAAACAGGTACATCCCAATGTTCAAGGATCTCTTCGATTGCCCCAATATGGTCAAAGTGCCCGTGTGTGAGGATAATCGCCTTCAGCTGAAACCCTTCACCGAATCTTTGTTTGGCTTCATTGACAATCACGCCGGCTGATTGGGGCATGCCGGCATCAATTAAAACAAATGAGTGAGGTTCAGAAGGCAGCTGAATAAAATAGACATTCGCAATTTGCACAGTCAGGCCGTGCACCCCTTTTGCCGCTTCGAACCCCGTTCCGCTTCTGACTGAAGTCAGCGGCATATAAGGATCACTCATAATGACACCTCCGGAATGTTGTATGCCGTTAGTGTGTGTCATTACGCCTGAATTATCATACGGAAATAGAGATCGCACCGATCAATAGAGCGATAGCCGTCATGACGATCACTGCGAGAACCGCCCATTTCAATGCGAATTTTTGATGGTCATCAATAGAAACTCCGACGAGTCCGACAAGCAAATGAGTGGATGGCACAAGCGGACTCAGCATATGAATCGGCTGGCCGATAATAGAGGCTCTGGCAATTTCCACTTTATCCACACCGTATGCGACAGCTGTTTCTGATAAAATCGGCAGCACCCCGTAGAAATACGCGTCATTCGGCATCAAAAATGTGAAAATGCCGCTTGTTAAGGCAACAATCGCCGGGATCAATCCGCCCATTTGTTCCGGTATCATGGACACGAGCGAGATCGCCATTTCATCAACCATTTTCGTGCCTGTCAAAATCCCCGTGAACACCCCCGCAGCAAAAATCATTGAACCGATAGCCAGCACGTTGCTGGAATGCGCCGCGATGCGCTGTCTCTGATGCTCGAGATTGGGATAATTCACAATCAGCGCAATACAAAACGCAATGACAAACAGTACGGTTAAACTGACTTTACCCGATACTAAACAACCTATTAAAGAAAGCGTTAACAATAAATTGAACCACCAAAGCTTCGGCCGCTTCCACTCATCTTCAACCGCAGCAGCCGGTTCATTGGCATTGGCTGGCTGTTTCAGTTCAATCACACCAAGGCGCTTTCGTTCCGCTTTTCCAAGCACATACGCAACCGCCACCATACAAAGCATCCCGCTTGCAATAACAGGAATCATCGGACCTGTAAGCTCAGCTGGATCAACCCCCAGCGCACTCGCCGCCCTCGGCGTCGCACCACCCCATGGAATCGTGTTCATGATTCCCATGCCGACTCCCGCGATTCCTGCCAAGATAATTGGCCGGATGCCTAGCAGCAAATAGAGCGGAAGCATGGCGCTTGTCGTAATCATGTACGTTGTCGAGCCATCTCCGTCCAAGGCGACGAGCATTGTAAGGACCGCTGTCCCGACAACAATTTTTAAAGGGTCTCCTTTGACCATGCTTAAAATTTTGCCAACCATTGGATCAAACAGGCCTGTATCAATCATAATTCCAAAATATAAGATCGCAAACATAATCATGACCGCAGTCGGCGCGACTTGCTGAATCCCCGAAATCATCATGTCCCCAACTTCAGTAAATCCAAATCCGGCGATAAGCGCAAACACAATCGGCGTCAAAACTAATGCTGTTAAAACAGAAAGCCGTTTTGTCATGATCAATGCCATAAACACAAGCATCATGAGAAAGCCTAAGATTGCTAACACATCCATTCCCCCTTAAATGAATCCGCTTACATTTTTTTCTCCCTTACTCCCCTTTTGTCTTGCCTTTTTGCCATCGTATGAGAAAACCAACCGCAAGTAAATAATTTGGTTTTTTTGTATTTTTAATTTTTTAAAACCGTTTTGTTCTTTTTGATCAAATTTCGGCATGAAAAAAAATCCCGGAAGCCGGGATCTTAATTTCCTGTCATGATGCTTTGATAAAAAGCAGATTGCTCTTCTAAAAACCGTTTCGTTTCCCTGCTGTTCAAATAAAAACTTTCCCAGTCCTGTTCGTTTATTTTCCGCTTCCATTCAGGTGAAGAGGTGACCTTCTTTAGCGCTTGATCCCAGTAAGAAATCTCTTCCTCAGACATATTTTTCGGGCCCAAAATCCCTCTCCAATGAGAAAAAACAAACGGGATTCCCTGCTCCTTCCACGTCGGTACATTTGGAAAACCGGGAAGTCTTTTATCAGACGTTACAGCGGCTAACGTAATATCGCCGTTTCGTTCATATGGTTTCGCTTCAGAAAGTGTCATGGAAGCCGCTTCTATCTCATGTCTGATCAGCGCCTGAATGAGCTGTTCACTGCTGTCATACTGTGAGAATTGAATGTCAAACGGGTCAATGCCGTACATATCTGCCGCTCTGACGAACGAGAGCTGATCATCATTGCCAAACCCCGGGGCAAAGCCGATTCTCACCTTGCCGGGATGCATGTTGATCTCATTCAGCACATCCTTGCCATTTGTTAACGCTGACCCTTTTGGCAATGCAACCGTCTGCCATTCCTTGGAGAGAATGGCGAGCGGCGTAAAATCGGCCATTTTTAATTTGCTTTGCCCGAGAAGATCATTGCTCAATATTAGGCTGGACGTCATGCTGATGGTTTGTTTGCTGCTTTTGTTGACATATTTCCAGCCTTTCTCTCCCCCGCCGCCGGATTTATAGACGATATGAACATCATCCTTCACGATCTGCTTCTGCCTCAAAACTGATTGGATCGCCTGCGCTGTGACATCCCAGCCGCCAGAAGGTTCGGCAGGGACGACAATTTCTATCGGCCCGTCCGGCAGGCGCGGCGCAGCCGCCTGCCTGATATCACCCTGCATAAAGATCAATAGAATAATCAATATGATTATAGATTTTTTCATATCTAATCCGCCGCCAAATAATATTTTCTCTCCGGCCTGCCGATAATCCCGTATTCAAGCTCGGCTCTTGCTTCTTCCTTTGACACAAGGTACTCGGCATAACGGCGGGCAGTTGTTCGTGACGCCCCCATTTTTTCCCCAAGTTCCTCCGCTGTCAATCCTTCTGACGCAGTCTGAAGCGCTTCCTTAATTTTTCGCAGTGTAATCGAATTAATGCCAGTCGGCAAATCCTCTGCCAGCAAAGCTGTCTTCACACCGTTCCCAAAAATATGGTCGATCATGGATTGGCTGACCTCCGGCTGAGACATGAGCAGCTTCCTTTTTTCTTTATACTGAAGCAGCACCTGCCTGAACTTGTCAGCCGTTACGGGTTTGATCAAATAGTGGGCAATTCCTGCTCTTAGCGCTTCCTGCAAATGCCGGGTTTCTGTTGCCGCTGTGATAATCATAATGTCCACTTCAGGAAATCGGCTTCGTATATCAGGAATCAACGCGGTCCCAAGCTCGTCCGGCATATAAATATCCAGCAGAAGCAAATCAGCCTTGTGTTCCTTCAAAAGCGCCAATGTCTCTTTTGCGTTGGCCGCCTTGCCGATAATCTTGAATCCATCAAGCTGTTTAATCAATCTCTCATGGATTTGCGCAACTCGAAAATCATCCTCCGCAATCGCGATGTGAATCAAATGGATTCCCCCTTTGTTTCTCCTTCGGTATAAACACAGTGAATACCGCCCCGCCAGTTTTTTGATTCGCCAGTTCGATCCAGCCGCCCAGTTCACGCACTGAGTCTTTCACATTGGCCAGACCGTAGCCTCTCCTCATCCCCTTTGAAGAATAGCCTCTCTCAAACACAGCTTCTATTTTCTCTGGCGGCACACCGGGCCCTGTGTCTGATACTTCAATGACAATGTCATGGCCCATATCCGTGATAAAAAACAAAACTTCCTTCACGCTTTGCTCCGCTACAGCTTCGAAAGCGTTATCAATTAAATTGCCCATAATCGTAATAAGATGGGACAAGCCGATATGTGCAGGAAGAGGCGCGAGTGAGCTGTTCTCATCAATCACCAGCTTGACCTTCTTTTCCGATGCCTTGCTTATTTTCCCTAACAAAATGGCCTGCACCTGCTGCGAATGAATGTTATGGAATAAAAGATCATGCTGTTCATTTTGTATCGCATATTCCTCTTTAATCAGATCAATGGCTTCATCATACTCCCCAAGCTCAAGCAGCCCTAAAATCGCATAAAGCTTATTTGAAAATTCATGAGTCTGCGCCCTGAGATCCTCAGAATATTTGCGAACCTCTGTCAATGTGTCGATCAGCTTCTTCAGCTCTGTTTTCTCCCTGAAGCTGACGACAATTCCATACGCCTGCCCTCCTTGATTCATCACTTTCGTATTGATAATAAACACTTGATCGTTGACGCTTACCTCCTGGTTCGGCAGCATTTCTCCTTGTTCAAGCACAGACATCAGCCCTGCTCCCGGCATGACGTCATCTATAGGAAGATGGATCACAGGCTCGGGCAGCTTCAGCATCTCGGCCGCCGATACGTTCATCATGGTGACGACGCCTTCACGATTGGTGGCAATAATCCCTTCTCGAATCGCGAAAAGCATTGCGTTTCTCTCACGATATAGAGCCGCGATCTCATGCGGCTCAAGCCCGAGCGTATCCTTTCTGATGCTTTTCGCCAGCACGGCGGCGCCAATAAATCCGAGCAGCAGTACAAGCACAGCAATCACACTCAAATTTCTCAAATGCTTTTTGATGCTTTGCTCTGTCTCCGTTTGCAGAAAATCAACAGACACGCTGCCGATCACTTGGCTGTATCCCTTTTGTTCTTTTATAATCGGCGCGCTCCCTCTGATCACTCTTCGTCCATCCGCTTTTGTTTCAGAAACATGCGAACCGCCAAACAAAATTTCTCTGCTGCGCTCCAGTTTCTTTAATCCGCTTTTTCCAGAGGCGCTGCGAATGTCTCCTTTTTCGTCCAAAACATAAATGGCAAACGCGCCAGTCTGTTCTTTCATTTGTTCAATGACCTCTTGCGTCTGAGCCGCATGTCCGTCTTTTCTCTCAATGAGCTCTTTAACCGGCGGCATATAGGAAATGGTTCTCGCCGTTTGAACCGCCAGCTGCTCTGCCTGTCTCCGTTCCCCCTGTGTATGCTGAACGGCTAACGTAATGGTCAGCACACCAATGACAAAGACCAGCAGAGCCGCAATCAGCCCCATTATTTTTGTTTGCAGGGAAAAATGGAACCGCTTTTTCACCACAGCACCAGCCGTCCTTTCTACCTAGATCATACCATTTTTCACAGGCAATTTTCTCATTTTTCAAAATCCGTTTTCTTGCGAAGGAGTGAAAATAAAAAAAAGGCAGACCGCGTCTGCCTTTTTCTTTCTACCATATTCCTAGTACTTTCCACCATAATCCGCCGATCACAAGCCATACGATGATATGAACAATCGACAGAATAAATCCGATGGACCACCATTTGCCTTGTGGGATGTAGCCTGCTCCGAAGAAGACCGGAGCCGCTCCAGAACCGTAGTGAGTCGTTGACCCGAACAGGTTGCTGATGAACGCGAGGCTCAGCGCTGCTAAAAGCGGCGGTGCGCCCGCTGCCACGACGACAGCCAAAAATGCTGAATACATCGCACTGATGTGGGCTGTCGCACTTGCAAAGAAATAGTGAGAGTAATAATACACAACAATTAAAATGATGAATGCCACAATCCAAGAGAACCCTGATACGGATGATTTCATGGCATTACTGAACCAAGACACCATGCCTAATTCATTCAAGAAGTTGGCGAGCATGACAAGCGCCGCAAACCAAGTGAGCGTATCCCAAGCGCCCTGTTCTTTCTTGATATCATCCCAAGTCAGAACTTGTGATAATAAGAGAACGGACAAACCGATCAATGCGGTTGTGGTTGCGTCGATGTTGAAGCTGCCGCCAAAAATCCACAGCACAAGCACCAAAAGAAACACGATAACCATGGAAAGCTCTGATTTTTTGAACGGTCCCATTTCTTTCAGTTTTTCTGTTGCGATTTTCGCCGCATCCGGTGTTTCTTTGATTTCCGGCGGATACAGCTTGTAAATCACAAGCGGCGTAATGATTAAGCTTACAAGTCCCGGTACAATCGCGGCAATTGCCCAGCTTGTCCATGTTAAGTCCACCCCTGCGACATCATGGGCCAGCTTGGCAATCAGCGGGTTCGCCGCCATCGCTGTCAGGAACATAGCAGATGTGATCAGATTCCCCTGAAAACCGGTTTTTAATAAGAATGCACCGATTTTTCTCTCTGTTCCATTTGCCGGGCTTGATCCGAATGTTTCGGATAATGATCTGATAATAGGAAATATAATGCCTCCTGCACGCGCCGTATTACTTGGAATAGCAGGTGAAAGTATTAAATCACTGAATAGCAGTGAATAAGAAAGTCCAAGGGTTTTTTTCCCGAATTTCTGAACGAATACATACGAAATTCTCGCACCGAGCCCGGTTTTGATAAATCCCCGGGAAATAAAGAATGCGATAACGATAAGCCAAATGGTCTTATTCCCGAATCCACTTAATGTATCCTCAATTGATAGTGTTCCAGTTAGTGCAGTAACCGCCAATGCAAAAATTGCAATTGCACCCATTGGCAAGGGCTTGGAGATAAAGCCGATAATTGTTGCGACAAAAATCGCAAACAAATGCCAAGCTTTAGGTTCAAGTCCGGACGGAGCGGGAATAAACCAGATGATTAGTCCCACAGCGACAGTAATAAGCAATGGAACAAGCTTTACTGCTGACTGTTTTCCTGCGTCTTTTTCTGAAGCCATAAATAGGTCTCCTCCTATATACTTGTTTTCCGATCCCCTTTTTCATTCTACTCCTTAACTAAGTTAATAAACATTTTAATTAATTAAAAAACACAAAGGTTAGCACCCTTTGTGTTTTTCACTTTCTTAATTTAATTTACCCGCACCCGCTTGATTTATAACATTTGATTTCACATTAGCAGAAGCATCAATCGAACCATGCAGAGACGGCGTCCAGCCGACAGAAGAGCTCAGCCCGTTTGCAGCCGATGCGTTGATCTGTGTGCCGTTCAGCAACGTGCCGGAGTCATATAAAGCCGTTCCCCCGCTGAATACGCTGATCGTTTTAGCAGCTGACAGTCCCGGTACGTCAATGACATTGTTTTGGGCATAGATTTTAGAAGACTTTCCAATTCCCCATGCATAGCTGAAGGCATAATCTGAGGAGCTTGTGCTGCCTTCATAATAGTTGTTGTATACGTGCACTTGCCCGAAGCGGACTCTCGGCGCGCGCTGGACAATATTTTTATAGCGGTTATGATGCAGCGAAATTTTTAATTTGCCGTCATCGGAGGTTTTGCTGTCACTTGATCCGAAAATGGAGCTTTTATCATGATCGTGATAATAGTTGTAAGACATCGTGATATAGTTAGCGCCGTTGGAAGCATCCGTTTGGCCGTCATGGTGCTGATATTTTCTTCCATAATATTTCGGTGATGTGCTGTCCGGACGCGAACCGTCATTAAATGTACAGTGATCAATCCAGATATGTGTGCCGCCGTTTATCGTGATGTTGTCGTATTGTGAGTTCCAGTTTCCTGAGCTTCCGTCAGTCGGATCCCATTGCGGAAAATAATCATAGGCATCCTGGAATTCAATGTTGCGAATAATGACGTTATCACTCTTGATCTGGAAGTTTCCTCCCACGACTTTAGCGTTAGTCCCTGAACCGACGATCGTCGTGTTTGCAGGGATATCCACCATGACCCGTGCTTTTTGGTTTTTCTGAGAGCGTGCTCTCGCTTCTTCTTGTGTTCCCGACGGCTCTTTTTTGCCCCATGTGCTAGGATCATAGGCTTTCAAATATTTGTCCAAATCATACTCCGGATCTTTATAGTCATTTAGACCAAGCGGCTTCAGATTGTCATCTACGTTCATGTCAATCGTTCCCTTGATATAAATGATTTTTGGCGTTGTGTTCGTTTCCTTCCCTAATGCCGAGACAAGCTGGTTTCTGTTGCTGACGGTATACACATTTGAGGACGATGCTTTTGATCCGCCTGTCGTGCCGGTCGAGTACGCGCCCCAGCCATCATTGGATCCCAACGTCTGGTGGCCTAAATCAGCTGCGTTCGCGCCAGCTGGAGTCAATCCTAAAAACAAAGCCGTAGCTAACATCACTTTTTTCATCCACTATGTACCCCCATTTTCTATTTTGTGAGATTTTATTCCAATTTATCACAAAAATATAATAGCAAATTGAGGGACATTCAGAACCGAAAATGTTCCGCTATCCTATTGCGGCATTCTGCAAAATGCCACCGCAAAGACCGCAAAAAAACCAAAAGGCCGTCATAGCCTTTTGGTTTTTTCCTTGCTTTATGCCCAAGCTTTCACTTTTTCGTTATCTGTCACAAAGAGAAGCACTTTTCCTTCATCTAAGCGTTTTTCAAATTGAGCGGCTTCATCTTCAGAAAAACCGATTTCGTGAATTTTATTGCGGAGCTCGTCTCCTTTTTTATTGAAGATATTTCCCACCGCGTGCTTGAAACCTGTTTCTTTGGCTCCGATCGTATTGGCATTCGTGTTGTCTGCCAGGCGTTCCGTTCTGTCATCGTCGTGAGCTAAGACGTATACATCCTCTTTCGCAACACCCATTTTCTGTAATTCCTCTACATCCTTCATGAGCTGTTCGTCATTTGTATACTCTTTTACAACTGGTTTCATGTCGATATTCCTCCTTCATGTTTTCTATATTTCTTTCATACCCGATCGTCTGTACCTGAAACAGATTCCAGAACATTAAAGAGAAAAACAGGAAGAATGGTAGTAGCTATTTGTTTTCCGTCCATGGTAAAGTGATAGGAACGGGATCTATTTTCAGAAAAATCCGAAATTAAAGAGAAGCCGCTGCACGGAGCACACGACCATGAAACGCTGCCTTTATCCGTACGAGCAGGAGGTATGTCTAATGCAATACTTTTCACCAGAACAGCAATACAATGCTTGGATTGTGAGTGATTTAGTCAAACAGATTTTCCATAAGCGTGCCGGATGTTCACCAGGAATTCACGAGCTTGCGGTTTTTGCCGAGGAACATTTTCATATCGATATCGACTTTGTTTTCTCGATTATCATGAATATCGGCGACATTGAATTTGCACTAACAGATGAAATAGAAAAGAAATTGTCCGGTTATCTCAGCAATCTCCTTCCTTATGTCACTGCTGATATGTTCGAAACCTCTAAAGCCAACGCCCATGCGTTTTTGTCTCGAAGACACGGTAACGCTGCATACCACTTATTTGTGTCTGATGATGCTTTCATGAGAAAGCAGTAAAAACGCAGCTTTCTTTACTAAAAAAATATTGACATGATAAGCCATGCTATTATAGTGTTACATGTGATAATGATTCTCATTACTAAATCTGAAAAAAGGAAGAATGACATGCGCACCTATTCTAACAAGTTGATTGCCATCATGAGTGTTTTATTGCTCGCCTGCCTCATTGTATCCGGCTGTTCATCAAGCCAGAATAACAACGGAAGCGGCAAAAGCGAGTCTAAGGATTCCAGAGTGATCCATGACGAAGAAGGAAAAACGACAGTAAGCGGCACACCTAAGCGGGTGGTTGTGCTTGAGCTTTCATTCTTGGATGCCGTTCACAATCTCGGCATTACGCCGGTGGGCATCGCCGATGACAACAAAAAAGATATGATTAAAAAGCTTGTCGGCAGCTCCATTGATTACACATCTGTAGGCACACGCAGCGAACCCAATCTTGAGGTCATCAGTTCCTTGAAGCCTGATTTAATCATCGCTGACGCTGAGCGCCATAAAAACATTTATAAACAGCTGAAACAAATCGCTCCGACGATTGAATTAAAAAGCCGTGAAGCGACATATGACGAAACGATCGACAGCTTTACGACCATTGCTAAAGCATTAAATAAAGAAGATGAAGGAAAAGAAAAGCTTGCCGAGCACAAAAAAGTCATCAACGATCTAAAAGCCGAACTTCCGAAAGATGAAAACCGCAACATCGTTCTCGGCGTTGCAAGAGCGGATTCCTTCCAGCTTCATACATCATCATCCTATGACGGAGAAATCTTTAAAATGCTCGGCTTTACACACGCTGTGAAGTCAGATAACGCCTATCAAGAGGTCAGCCTCGAGCAATTGAGCAAAATCGATCCTGATATTTTGTTCATCTCAGCCAACGAAGGCAAAACCATTGTAGATGAGTGGAAAACGAACCCGCTCTGGAAAAATCTCAAAGCGGTGAAAAATGGACAAGTCTATGATGCGGACCGTGACACTTGGACAAGATTCAGAGGCATCAAGTCTAGTGAAACAAGCGCCAAAGATGTGCTTAAAAAAGTGTATAATAAATAGGACAAATGAGAAGCGAGGGGAATCCTTGCTTCTTCGTTTTTGCAACCAGACGCAGTAAGGAAGTGAGACTGTTGTATCATTCAGCCAAACGGCGCTCATCATCAAGACTGATGATGTTCATCATTGCACTGATTATTTTTATATTTGGGCTTGGGCTGAATCTTTCAGTAGGAGCCTCAGACATCGGCATCATAGATTCATTGAAATATCTTTTTGTATGGGACGGTTCAAAGGAACAGCTCATCATCTCTACTCTTCGCCTTCCCCGCACTTTAATCGGCGTTTTTGTCGGCGCCAGCCTAGCTGTAGCAGGGGCGCTGATGCAGGCTATGACCAGAAACCCTCTGGCTTCACCCCAAATTTTCGGTGTGAATGCGGGTGCATCGCTTTTTGTCGTTGCTTCTCTCGTCATTCTGCCGGCATCGCCCTATTCATCTGTTATATTCGCTTTTGCGGGTGCGGCAGCAGGCGGCGCGATTGTGTATATGATTGCCTCATCCGGCGGAATGACACCTGTTAAGCTGGCGCTGTCAGGAATGGCCGTGCATTTGTTCCTCTCCTCTATGACACAGGCCATCATTATTTTAAATGAGTCAGGTGAGGATGTTCTGTACTGGATGACAGGCGCAATCGACGGCAGCAACTGGCAGGATGTCATAACCATCGCTCCGTTTTCTGTCATTGGCATCGGGCTTGCCCTCGTATTTTCCGGTTCTGTATCTGTTCTCGGTCTCGGAGACGAAACAGCAAAAGGGCTTGGACAAAATATGAACGGCATCCGGATTCTAATCAGTTTGATTATTTTAATCCTTTCCGGCGCTTCCGTAGCCGTCGCCGGGCCGATTGGCTTTGTCGGGCTGCTCGTCCCGCATATTGTCCGCAAGCTGATCGGAGAACATTATCAATACGTGCTTCCGTTTTCGGCACTGTTCGGTGCCATTTTGCTGGTGTACGCAGATGTTCTGGCCAGATGGATTGCATTTCCTTATGAATCACCGGTCGGCATTGTCACCGCGATTATCGGAACGCCGTTTTTCTTATATTTGGCAAGGAAAGGGCGACATCTGAAATGAAGAAAACAACCAGAAAACAAAAACGCCCCTTGCTGGCGATACTCATATTGGCCGTGATTTTGATCGTACTGTCCGTCATCAGCATTGGAATCGGTGCATTATACATTTCACCTGATGCGGTTGTGACGAATCTGCTGGGACTGGATCATTCCTTTGAATTTATCATCCAGCAATATCGTCTGCCCCGCATCATATTAGCGATTTTGGCCGGTGCTGGGCTTGCCGCTGCCGGAGCGATTTTACAGGGTGTGATCCGAAATCCGCTCGCTTCTCCGGACGTTGTCGGCATTTCAAAAGGCTCCGGACTTGCGGCGATGGCTGTGATTCTCATCTTTCCTGAGTCGCCGGTATACGTGCTTCCGTTCTCCGCATTTGCCGGAGCCGCCATTATTGCTGTACTATTATTAATGATAGCCCGAAAAAAGAGCATTCAGCCCTCTTCACTGGCTTTATCAGGCATTGCTTTAGGCGCGGTCTGCCACGCCGGAATGCAATATATGATGGTCAAGTTTCCGGGCGACGTGAATGCTGCACTCATTTGGCTGACAGGAAGCCTCTGGGGAAGAAACTGGGAAGAAGTCAACCTGCTTGCGCCATGGCTTTTGATTCTTTTTCCGATCGTCTGCATACTCATACCGAAGCTGGATCTTATGTCACTCGGGGATGAGCTTGCACAGGGTCTCGGAGAAAACGCAAACCGGCTGAGATTCATCCTGATTTTCACCGCGGTGGCGCTGGCGGGAAGCTGTGTAGCCGTCGTCGGCTCAATCGGTTTTATCGGCTTGCTTGCTCCGCATATCGCCAGACGGCTTACCGGAGAAAAAGCCAAATATTTACTGCCTGCATCGGCATTGATTGGTGCTATTATATTATTAATTGCAGATACGTTAGGGCGCGGCATCATGCCTCCGGTTGAAATACCTGCCGGAATACTGACAGCCGTGATCGGCGCGCCTTATTTCTTATATTTATTGAAATTCGAAGCGAGGAAACAGTAGGGAGAGGATACCATGGGAAAACTGGCTGCAGACCAGCTCACTCTTTCATATGACAGTACAGTGATTATTGACGGAGTCGACTTAAAGATAGAAGAAGGAAAAATCACTGCGCTCATCGGCGCTAATGGCTGCGGTAAATCAACAATCCTCAAATCGCTCGCCAGGCTGATGGCTCCGAAAAGCGGTACAGTGCTACTAGAAGGAAAAGACATCCACCGCCAGCCATCAAAAGAAGTCGCAAAAAAACTGGCCATTCTTCCACAATCTCCTCAGGCTCCTGAAGGATTGACGGTAGAGGAATTATGCTATTTTGGCAGACATCCTCACAAAAAGCTGTTATCCAAGCATACCCAAGAGGATCATGACATGGTAGAGTGGGCGCTGGAAGCAACGGGCATGATTGAACTGAAGGAGCGGACGCTGGATGCCCTTTCAGGCGGCCAAAGACAAAGAGCCTGGATTTCCATGGCACTTGCGCAAGGCACTGATTTGCTTTTGCTTGATGAGCCGACCACGTATTTAGACATCTCACATCAGATTGAAGTGCTTGAACTGCTGAAAAAGCTGAACCGCGACCATGGCCGCACCGTTGTCATGGTGCTCCATGATTTAAACCAAGCCGCTCAATACGCTGACTATCTGATCAGTGTGCTGGACGGAAAAATATACAACGCCGGAACACCGGAAGATGTGTTCACCCAGCCATTTTTCCGTGAAGTCTTCGGCTTGGAATGCTGCATCATGAGAAGCCCGATCGACCAGAAGCCAATGTGCCTGCCGACGGGACTGTGCCCGAAATTACGGGCGAAATGAAAAGGAGAGGAAATCCCTAGGGCTGTCGAGAAACGTGACAGCCTTCATTTTCCCTTATAATATTTTATTCTCACATAATTGATGATAATCTTAAAAAACTCGTCATTCTTCTTATGTTCTATACGAGATACTCTTTTAACATAAAGTTAAATCTGTTCTTATTGACCAACTTGTTAAAGTTATTTCATCTATTCGAATCTTAACACATAGAAAAGCTGAAAGAATTATAGTAAGTCATCCTCGAAATGCGTGAAAAGACAAAAAAGAAAAGCGACAAAATTAGCTTATGTATCAGAAAAAGAATAATCAAAACAGATGCTTTGCTATTGCAGGCTCAGCTTAAAATCGAAATGCTAACTAACTGAATCTTCTATATTTCTCACAATAATATACAGAAGATCGTAATACCTAGCTAAGATCGAGCTTAATGGCTCTTTTTCTGATTCTCAATCCCTGATAATTATGAAAAGCATTTAAAATAAAATCTTGTAGAAAAAACATTGTTTTTTCTACAAGCTGAACATTATTACACAATGTTAGTATACTTTTATCAAGTCTCTAACCTAGAATGATTAATAAATTGCTTTATTAGTAATTGGCCCATTAATTGATTCTCTAATTTTATATACTGGAATATTCTTTACGCATCTAATCCCCATTTCATTGTGTCGACAGAAAGGAATATCTTTTGCTCTAAAAGAAGGGAACATTAAGCCTGGATGAGAGAAGAATGATCCTCCTTTAAGAACGGCAAATGAGTTAACACTATTAAATGGTACATTCTCAAAAATAGGGTGGAAAGCTCTCTTTGTTTTAAGCTCACTTCTAGTCCACTCCCATGTTCCGCCGATCATACCGCATACTCCATAGGGACTTTCACCATTTTGCTCAAAAATATCACTTGTTAAATGATTTAATTCTTTATCAGCATGAGCTTTTAATAAATTTTCTCTCCAGCACTTTAAAGAAGTAATGGGTTCATTATAAAGACTTCCAGCATATTGAACCTTTGCAGGATCAAATTTATCTCCCCAAGGCCAGACATTACCCTTTTCGCCTCGAGCAGCTTTTTCCCATTGAAACTCGGTTGGCAATTCTTTCCCCTTATATCTTGCGTAAGCAAATGCATCATAAAAATCTATACCTGTAACGGGATGATTATCTAAATACCTATCATCCCAATATGTATTTCTTCTATGTTGTTTATTCTGCGGTTCATTAGGATGACAGAATATATGCCCATTTTCCTCTATGAACTCGGTAAAGATATCATAATCTTTATTTGTAACAGGATACTTATCGATAAAAAATGGAGGTAACCATACTTTTTGTCTAGGAACAGCATCTTTCCAATTAAATGTTTTGTCAGGAATTTCATTTTCATTTAAACCGAATTCAAAAAAGCCACCCGGAATTAAAATCATCCCATCTTCTTCTGTTTTTTCGAATTCCTCTATTAGACTTTGAGGAATTTTTTCTTCAAAGTCAAAGTTATTAGGAAGGATACCATTTTGATCAAAATAATTTTTTAGCATTACTAGCTCTTCATGTTTTTCAACACCGAATATATCTAATAATGTACTTAATACTTTTTGGGCCCCTAATCCCACAGGTTTTTTAGGGTAGCTTATACTCTCCCGGACATCATCAATGATCGAAGACAAATATGCTACAGATTCTTCAATTTTATGATTTGCACAGACATCCATAGCTTTAAAAGAAACTAAATCATCCGGATCCTGGGTTAGATTGATTATAGTTTCTACAGCAGAGAAATAAGGTACCCATTTTTCAACGAAATCAATTAATCTATACCTTATGTAAGTATTCGGATAAGCAATACACATCCCAAACACATTTTCAGCTGCTACAGGATGTTGAATTTTATTTAGTAGAGTCATAATTCTATTATCGATTAAACTCTTAAAATCATTTTTTTTATTTTCTGGAACAGAAGTAATAAGTTCTTCAACTTCAATTAATATTTCTATATCTTTATTGTAAATTGATTTATGATCTTGCATTAATAGAGTCAAATTACGATAACCTCCCGATTTGTTTGTTGAAATAAGGAATAGCATTAAATGCTATTCCCTAAGTGTTTACCATTTTTCATTAGTATAAAGAACCGGGCTAACAATCGATTTTCTCCAGTTTTTTCTTAATTTTCTCATGGTTTTCCCCCCTTTAATAAGATATGTGGTTCCCTAAATATTGATAGAATAGTCAGAGAACTTAAATAAACAATAACAATAAATAGAATAAAAGTAAATAGTTTACAAGGGAATTTTTCCTTTACTTTTGTTGTTTTAAGGTGTTTAAATATGTTTAAGCTCTTTACCGAGAAAAATTATTCCAAGGGAGGATACATATGAGTAAAGGTTATTATTCTATTTTATTTAGCCAGACCACTACAAATTTAGGTTTTTCTCTATATACTATGGTAGTGATTTCGTTTTTGTTTAAAATGACCAATTCGACAACCATCGCCTCTATGGTGACATTAATAAGTATTATTTTTCGTATTTTTGGAAGTGCTATATTACCGTTAATAACAATTCGATTAAAACTGCCTCTTACAATAATTATTTCTCAATTGATACAAATGCTGTTATTAATATGTTTGTTCTATGCTTTATTAAGAACTTACTCTAATCAAACTCTCATTTTAGTCTTTATTATTATTAGCTGTATTTCCTTTTTTAATGGATGGTTCTCACCTTTAAAAAGTGCAATTATAGGGGAAATAATCTCTCCTGATAAAAGAGTAAAAGCAAATGGATTATTATCTACAGTGGACCAAACTTTTCAATTTGTAGGCTGGTCTTTAGGTGGTCTCATAATTGCATTTTTAGGTGAGGGATATACCATTATACTTACTATCTTTTTGTTGTTTACATCTCTTCTTTCTCTTTTATTTTGTCTACCACATGGCCACGCTAATTCTGTCATACGTGAAAAAAATTCTCCCAATAAGAGTATAGTAAGTGGTTGGCGGTATTTATTTAGCCAAAAGAAACTTAGAACAATTATTATTATGGATTTAATTGAGTCATGGGCAGGAATGATTTGGATAGGATCTGTCTCTTTAGCTTTCGTTAACGAAGTCTTGTATAAAGGAGAATCATGGTGGGGATTTATTAATGGAGCATATTATTTAGGTTCGATGATAGGGGGATTTATAATATATAAGCTGTCGGAGAGATTTCAAAATAAGTTAATTAATTTTATGTTAATTGGTGCTGTCTCATATGGAAGTTTAACTTTAATATATGGTTTTATAAGTAATTCCTACTTAGCTCTAATTTTGGTTCTCTTTATGGGGCCGGCTTATATATTAAGAGATCTTACACAAGAAACACTTATTCAGAACATAACAACCGAGCAAACTCGAATTAATATAATGTCTGCAAGGTCTTCTTTAGTCCAGTTCATTTTTATGTTTTCAATTCTGGCTATAGGGGCTATTTCAGATTTCCTTGGAGTTCGTTTAGTTTATGTTTCAGCAGGTATTCTTTTATTAGTGTCCGCAATATATGGATTTTCTCAATTACAATTCAAAAAAAAGGTAAATAAACATATAAGCTTTTAATAAATATATAAAATTTAATTATGTTTTCGTTTGCTTTTTCGCGTGTTTAATTAATAAGTAAACATTACTTAATTGACCAAAAGAAAATGGTTGAGTGCCATCAATTATCTGTTTCGGAAAAACTCGTCATAAAAGGAAAAAATGAATAAATCTTTACTGATGTATAAAAATCGCATAGACTTTGCTATTGCAGATTGATGCGAAATCAAAATGTGAACGACTAAGCTCCCCCTCGCAGATGCTTGCAAGAATATGAAAAAGAATCGACATACACACTAGCCAATCTTAGCTAGGTGTACAGGAGCTCTTTTTCTGTTCTGTTTTCTAATAATGATAAATGACTAAAGAGAACTTTTAAAACAAAAGAGCTTGTAGAAAGCATAAGCTCATCTATAACCTTTTTTGTATACCAGCTTACCTTTTGTATTTCCTCTCCTGTCCATGTTACAGTGGTGTCAACCAAGTGATAGGAGGATGAAAATGACAGCATCTCAGCAGCAAATTCAATTAGCAAGACGTCCGCAAGGTATTCCTGTTCATGAAGACTTTCGCTTTGAAACCATTCCGGTTCCTGAACCCAAGCAAGGGGAAGTGCTTGTCAAAACGCTTTATGTATCGGTTGACCCTTATATGCGGGGACGTATGCAGGATACGAAGTCATATGTTGAACCGTTCGCCTTGGATGAAGCACTCTCTGGCGGGGTTATCGGTGAAGTTGTGTCTGACGGGAATCATCTGAAAAAAGGCGATATCGTCATCGGAAATCTCAGCTGGCAGGAATTTTCCGCTGTGAGCGAGTCTGCCTTGCGAAAAATTGATACAAGCCTTGCTCCCGCTTCGGCCTATCTCGGCATTTTGGGAATGACCGGCTTAACAGCATACTTCGGATTGCTGGACATCGGACGCCCGAAGGAAGGCGAAACCGTGGTTGTCTCCGGAGCTGCTGGAGCCGTCGGTTCAACAGTCGGGCAAATTGCCAAAATCAAAGGCGCGCGAGTTGTCGGTATCGCGGGTTCTGATGAAAAAATCGACTATTTAAAACAGGAGCTGCAGTTTGACGAAGCCATCAATTACAAAACAGCGGATGATATCCAAAAAGCGCTTCAAAACGCTTGTCCTGACGGTGTCGATGTGTATTTTGACAATGTCGGCGGACCGATTTCAGACGCGGTGATGAATCTGCTCAATGAATTTGCCCGCATTCCGGTGTGCGGCGCCATTTCTTCCTATAACGCAGAAAGCGAAGCAGATGACATGGGCCCTCGTGTCCAATCAAAACTCATTAAAACGAAGTCGCTGATGCAAGGCTTTATCGTAAGCGACTACTCCGATCGTTTTTCTGAGGGAGCAAAACAGCTGGCCGAATGGCTGAAGGCTGGTAAACTCCATTACGAGGAAACCATCACAGAAGGCTTCGAAAACATTCCTGACGCGTTTCTCGGCTTATTTAAGGGAGAAAATAAAGGGAAACAGCTGATCAAGGTCAGTGATCCGAGCTGAATGAAGATGAAAACGGGAGGGCTTTTTGCCCTCCTTTTGTGTTTAGATGAGATCAGCTGCGAAGAATCAGCGTAAGAAAACCATCTTCATCTGGTTCCGTATCTTCCAAAGTGAATCCTGCTGCTTGAAAGCAAGCCAAACTGATTCGATTGTCTTCTTCAATGCATGCCACCCATTCCCGCACGCTAGTAAAATCAGGCTCGGTCAGCAGTTTTTGCAATATCCGTTTTCCGTACCCTTGAAGCCGGCACACAGGATTGACGATCAATCCAATATACGTCCGCTCCTCCCCGAACTCAATCACGGCCATCCCTGCCGGCAGCTGTCCATCATATGCCATGATGACAGTATAGTGTTTATCTTTATTTACTCGTGCATACCACTCATCTAATGGCAGCATCCCATCCATTCTCCGTCTGGTATCCTCATTCTCAAACCAGCGTTCAAGAATTTTCAGCTCTGACTCCTTCACTGCTTGAAACCTGTCTATTGAAACCACCTTCCCACCCCCTGCGCGAAACTTTTTCTATTATTTTACAACAAAAAAAGGGCTTTTCGCCCTTCTTTTTATTTCGTCTTCAGTTTTCCGCCTGCATACACAGCTTCACTCAGCTCAACACCAAGCTTCTTCGCCATTTTTTTCAGCTTAGATTCCTCCAATTTTGTCACAAGGCTCAGCACGTTGCCTTCTTTTCCGGCCCGGCCTGTTCGTCCTGATCTGTGGACATAGCCATCTTCATCTGGAATATCAGCATGAATCACGTATGGCAGGTTTTCAATGTCTAAACCGCGTGCGGCAATGTCAGTCGCCAATAAAAGAGGAAACTCTCCGTCTTCGAATGCGGCAATGATTTTTGCCCGCTCCATTTTTTTCGCTTCACTGTGCAAAACGCCGAGTTCAACGTGGTGATATGCCAGTTTTTCCGCATATACACTCAGGTTGCCAATGTCTCTCACAAATACGAGTGCCTGCATGCCTTCAAGCCTTGACAGCTTTTGCAGCAGCTTCACTTTGTCGCGCTGGTCGCAAATCAGGTATTGATGCTTCACTTTCCCTGCCTCCGCCTTGCTTCGCTGTACCTTCAACACCTCAGGCTCTTGCGCCAATTCGCGGAGCACATCCTCTGTTTCCTTTTTAAGCGTGGCAGAGAAACATAGAAGCTGGCGGTCTCTTAATGTCGTTTTAATAATTTGTTTGATCGTCTCGCGATGCTCCGGCAGGATAAGCTGATCCGCTTCATCAAGTACAATCGTTTTCACTTCATGCATTTTGAGTTTCTTTGCTTTAATCAGTTCAAATACCCTGCCTGGCGTGCCGACTATGATATGCGGATGTTTCTTCAGCTTTTCGACCTGCTTCTTCACATTCGCCCCGCCGATTAAGGAAACCGCACGCAGCTCTGAGCCCGCTTTCCAATCCTGAATCACCTGAAAAATCTGCATGACCAGCTCACGGGAAGGCGCTAAAATCACCGCCTGCGGATGCTTTTGCTCTGGTTTGATCCGCTCCAAGACCGGCAGCGCATACGCCAGCGTCTTGCCTGTGCCTGTCGGCGATTCCGCGATGACATCCTTTCCGTCCATGATCAGCTGGGCTGCCTGCTCTTGAACAGGGGTTGGCGTTTGAAAGCCGGAAGCATTCCAATTCTCTTGTATAAATGATTGTGCATTATGTAAAAATGGCCAAGTTTGCGTCATTTTGTTCTCCTCAATTCCTGAAATCTATTCCATAGTATCTCAAAACCTCGCCCGGAACGCAATTTTTCTTTTTCTTTCCTATACCTTTCAACATTCCGAATCCTCCTTTATAATCAAAAGGGTGAATATTACACGCCGATTGTGCGTGTTTGATAACGATAGAGGTGTAAACATGAGTATTTTATCTGTAAAGGATTTAAGCCACGGCTTCGGGGACCGGGCCATTTTTAATAACGTTTCCTTCCGCCTGTTAAAAGGCGAGCACGTCGGCTTGATCGGCGCAAACGGTGAAGGAAAATCAACCTTCATGAATATTATTACCGGAAAGCTTGAACCTGATGAGGGAAAAGTCGAGTGGTCAAAAAACGTCCGTGTCGGCTATCTGGATCAGCATACCGTGCTGGAAAAAGGAAAATCCATTCGCGACGTCCTGAAAGACGCGTTCCATTATCTATTTGCGATGGAAGAGGAAATGAACGAGATTTACAACAAAATGGGCGAGGCTGATCCCGACGAGCTCGAGAAGCTGCTTGAAGAAGTCGGCGTCATTCAAGACGCGCTGACAAACAATGATTTTTATGTCATTGATTCCAAGGTGGAAGAAATCGCCCGCGGTCTCGGTTTGAGCGATATCGGTTTAGAGCGAGATGTCACCGATTTGAGCGGCGGACAGCGCACAAAGGTCCTTCTCGCTAAGCTGCTCCTTGAAAAGCCGGAAATTCTGCTTCTCGATGAGCCGACCAACTATCTTGATGAACAGCATATTGAATGGCTGAAACGCTACCTGCAGGAATACGAGAACGCGTTCATCCTGATTTCCCACGATATTCCGTTCTTGAATAGTGTCATCAACCTGATTTATCACGTTGAAAATCAAGAGCTGACACGCTATGTCGGCGACTACCATCAGTTTATGGAAGTCTACGAGGTGAAGAAACAGCAGCTTGAAGCGGCCTATAAAAAGCAGCAGCAGGAAGTCGCAGAGCTGAAAGATTTCGTCGCCCGCAACAAAGCGCGCGTCAGCACGAGAAACATGGCGATGTCCCGCCAAAAGAAACTCGATAAGATGGATATGATCGAGCTTGCGGCAGAAAAGCCAAAGCCGGAATTCCACTTCAAGCCGGCGAGAACGTCAGGCAAGCTGATTTTTGAAACGAAGGATCTCGTGATCGGTTACGATTCCCCGCTGTCCCGTCCGCTCAACCTCCGCATGGAGCGCGGCCAAAAAATTGCCCTTTACGGCGCGAATGGGATCGGAAAAACGACATTGCTGAAAAGTTTGCTTGGTGAAATCCAGCCGCTCGAAGGCTCTGTTGAACGCGGTGAGCACATCTATACCGGCTATTTCGAGCAGGAGGTCAAGGAAACAAACAACAATACGTGCATCGAAGAAGTATGGAGCGAATTCCCTTCTTATACGCAGTATGAAATCCGTGCCGCTCTGGCAAAATGCGGACTGACGACAAAGCATATCGAAAGCCGCGTCTCCGTATTAAGCGGAGGCGAAAAAGCGAAAGTCAGATTGTGCAAGCTAATCAACTCAGAAACAAACCTGCTGGTGCTCGATGAGCCGACAAACCACTTGGATGTCGATGCCAAGGAAGAGCTCAAACGCGCCCTCAAAGAATACAAAGGCTCCATTCTGCTCATTTCCCACGAGCCAGACTTTTATATGGATATCGTGACAGAAACATGGAACTGCGAGTCTTGGACGACGAAAGTGCTTTAATTTATAAAAAAACCCGCCTGCTAAAGGGCGGGTTTTTTACTGACATTTTTTCTGAACCATTCTCAAAAGCTCTCTGTCTTTTAAAATGAGCTGCAATGGAGATGTGAATTCATCAAGTGTCAGCTCTCTTTTGGCAGACAGCTCAAAATCCTCCTCATCTGCCCAAGCGGTAAACCACTCGGGCGAAAAGCTGTTTTTCATGACGCTGTGTATGTATTGATAGAGCGTTTCTAAACATTTCTGATCATATTCGTCGGTTTTGCCTTATCTATGGCAAACGTCCCCTCTACAGCATGAACCATCACTTGAAATGGCAATCGTAAATGAACGGACACATTCTCAGCTTCTGCAAGATAAATCCCAGCCGCATCAATGCCTGACCGAAGCGGATGCCAACGGAATTTAAAAAATCTCACTGAATGTCCTGGAAACAAACGAAAGAGCCATTTCACTATATAAGACTTACGGATTGGAAGCAGAAGAAATCTTAAAAAAGGAGAAATTGCTTTCTGACGGAAATCACTACAATACGGTAGTAATGGGGAGATTCCACGATTAAAAAAAGACACTGCATCTGTGCAGTGTCTTTCGTTATTAATGCCCCGCCTTAATTCCAGCAAGATGTTTACGTCCCATGAGAAGGACAAGCATGCCGACAAAAACGACGATTCCGCCTACTATATATGGTGTGCTTGCAGTAAAGTGTTCTGACAGCATTCCTGCAATCCACGGAGCGAGCGCGCCGCCGATGAAGCGGACTGAGCTGTAGGCTGAAGACGCGATTGAACGTTCAACCGGCGCAGAACCCATCACAGCGGTTGTCATAATCGTATTCACCATACCGAGGACAGCACCGGCGACAACGATACATGTAATAATCAAAGTCTGATGGTCTGTCCAGATCCCCATAATAACGAGAATGGCCGCAAAGGCGATAAAGAGAACGACGAGCGAACGCACTGTGCCCAGCGCTTTGTGCACGAGCGGCGCCGTAAAGACTGACGTAATCGCCAGCAGAAGGCCCCAGCCGAAGAAGACATATCCAAGACCGTGTTCATCTAAATCCAGAACGAACGGAGAATAAGCAAGCAAAATAAAAAATCCAAAGTTGTATAAGAATGCCGATACCGCCATTGTTAAAAGGCCTTTATATTTGAGGGCCTTCATCGCATCAAACACACCGACGCGTTTCGCCGGTTTCGGCAATTTCGGAAGCATGAAAGAAATCGCGATTAACGCAATAAACATCAGGACAGATACTCCGAAAAACGGTGCGCGCCATGAAATGCTTCCAAGCTCTCCGCCTGCAAGCGGCCCGACAGAAATCCCGAGACCGAGCGCAGCCTCATACAAAATAATCGCTTGGGCGCTTCCTCCGACTGATACACCAACGATGACCGCAAGCGCTGTTGAAATAAACAAAGCATTCCCTAATCCCCAGCCGCCGCGATAGCCGACTAACTGAGCGATTGAGCTTGAGCTGCCGCCAAGCCCCGCAAACACAATAATAAAAATAAGTCCGAGAATTAATGTCCATTTCGCGCCGATGCGGCTGGAAATGGCTCCTGAGAAAAACATCATAAATCCGGTTACAAGCAAATAACTTGTAAACAAGAGTGATACTTCACTAGGTGAAGCATGTAGTTGTGCGGCAATGGCCGGAAGAATTGGATCGACCAGCCCGATTCCCATAAAGGAAATCACACAGGCAAACGCGACAGCCCATACCGCTTTTGGCTGGCTGAGCAAACCCGTTTTCTGATTCACTTGTGTTGTCTTATCCATTTGACCTAACCTCCATCTTTATTCCATTAAAAGAAACGCTACAAAAATAGCGTTTAACAAACTTTTCATTCGATTGATTGAATGGCGCGTTCCGCTTTGCCTTTCATGCCTTGCAGGCGTTCTTTAAAGCTTTGGAATGTGCGGATTTTCTCATCAATCAAACTCAGCTGGTGATTCAGGGTTTCCTGAATTTCCTCCAGTTTTTCTTTCCGTTCCTTAGGATCCAGTGACAACAAATACCCCTCTTTGTTTAACTCTAGCTGGCGGCTGGTTTCCATGAAATGCTGAAGCTCCTGAAGGGAAAAACCGAGCACCTCTTTTGTGCTGATGACTTTCTCAAGCTCCTCCATATCATCCTCTGAATAAAGCCTTACGCCGCCGTCTGTCCGTTTCGGCGCCGGAATCAAGCCGATTTCTTCATAAAACCGGATGGTCCGCTTTGTCAGTCCGCTTCTTTTGGCCACTTGATCAATCTTCATCCATTCCAAGGTAAATCCCCCTTCGCCGTTTCTGTTACCATTATACACCTTTTGAACCTTAACGTAAACGTTAAGTTTTAAAAAACAATAAAAAAGACGAGTAGCATACAGCACCCGTCTTTCACTTTCCTGTTTAAGCTAAACTTCCCGCCACTGACAGAGACTCTTTTTGAAGGCTTTCAGAAAGCACTCGATACGCGATCACTTTCTTCTTGTACTGTTTCACGACGTCGATATGGTCGTCGTAGCGGTACACGAACAGCTTCACGTCTTTTTTTCCTTTTTTTGTATCTATCACCAGCGGCGTGCCGCCGTTTTCCGGATGTAAATAACGCTCTTCATCACCTGGATAGATATAATATTTTTCCAGGAAGACAGCTTCGTTAAATTGATCAATCACTTTCTGCTTCTCTGCACCCTCGAGGCGTTTTCCATCTAGAGAGAGACTCGCATTTTCGCCACTCAGCTTGGCGTGCACTTCAAATTTGCCGAGCAGCCATTCTATGACGCCTGTAGGAAGACAGGTTAATACGATTTTCACCAGACTCATGAGAATTAACATCACGATCGCCCATGTCATACTTCATCATCTCCGTTAGTTTTCCATGTGCCGCTGACACACAATTTTATCCTAACATAAGCAGGCCGGTTCGTTTTTGTCCATTATGTGAAAAAAAGCGCGGCCTGCTGCGGCCACGCTTTTTAGCTTTCCAGTTCTTCGATCATGAGGGACAATTCTGTCCAGCGGTCCATCGCAGCCTCAAGCTCTTCCGCCGTTTTCGCCTGCTCGGCCATCAGCTCTTGGATTTTGCCAAAATCACTGCCTGCTGCGGCGATGTCAGCTTCGAGCTGCTCATGCTTTTCTTCCAGCTGGGCAATTTTATCTTCGATGCCATCCCATTCCAGCTGGTCTTTGTAAGAAAGCTTTTTCCGTTTTTTCTTCGGCTCGGCTTCAGCCGGTTTTTCATCAGCTGCCGGTTTTGGGGCCGCTTTTTTCGCTTTTGACTCCTCCATATAGTCGCTGTAGGAGCCTTGAAAGCGGGAAATGACGCCATTTCCTTCAAATACAATCAAACGGTCGACGACGCGGTCAAGGAAATAGCGGTCATGGGATACGGTGATGACGACGCCAGGGAACTGGTCAATATAATCCTCAAGAACGCTTAATGTTTCAGTATCCAAGTCGTTCGTCGGCTCATCGAGAAACAGGACATTCGGCTCCTGCATGAGAACCTGAAGCAAGTATAAACGGCGTTTTTCCCCGCCGGACAGCTTGCGGATATACGTCTGCTGCATAGAACGTGGGAAGAGGAAACGCTCCAGCATTTGTTCAGCTGTAATGATATCGCCATCTGCCGTTTTTACGACCTCCGCCGTTTCTTTTATATAGTCAATGACCTTTAACTCACCGTTCATTTCACTATGATCCTGAGTATAGTAGCCGATTCTGACCGTCTGTCCGATCGTAATATCACCTCCGTCCGGCGTATGACGGCCGGCAAGGGCATTTAACAGCGTTGTTTTCCCGATGCCGTTCGGCCCGATGATCCCGATCCGTTCACCTGGTATGACAAGCTCATTAAAACGGTCGACGAGCATGCGGCCGTCATAAGCGATCATGACGTTCTCCGCTTCAATAACCTGTTTTCCGAGACGATGCGAGCCAATGGCAAAATCGAGTGAACCTGATGACTGAGGGCCTTTCTGCTGGTTAAGCGCCTCTACCCGGTCAATTCTCGCCTTTTGTTTTGTGGAGCGGGCTTTCGCTCCTCGTCTGAGCCAGGCCAGTTCGCGGCGCAGCAGGTTTTGCCGCTTCGTTTCCTTTTGCTCAGCCTGTGCTTCCCGTTCCGCGCGTTTTTCTAAAAACACTTCATAGTTGCCTTTGTACGTGTAGAGGCTGCCTCTTTCAAGCTCATAAATGCGGTTGGTGACACGGTTTAAGAAATATCTATCGTGCGTTACCAGCATGACGGCGCCGGGATATTGGCTTAAATACCCTTCAAGCCACTCAATCGTTTCATTATCCAAATGGTTTGTCGGCTCGTCCAAAATGAGCAGATCAGCGGGCTGAATTAAGTTTTTGGCAATGGCCACCCGTTTTTTCTGGCCGCCTGAGAGCTCATTGACCGGTTTTGTTACGTCGTTGACGCCCAGCTTAGACAATACGGTTTTTGCCAAAGTGTTTGCATCCCATGCGTTGTTCGCGTCCATTTTCGCCTGCGCTGCCAGCAGGTGTTTCTGGCGCTGTTCATTTTCGGGATTTTTCCCCAGTTCATACAGCGCTTTTTCATATTCACGCAAGGTTTTCATCACAGCCGATTCACCGGAATAGATATGCTCCAGCACTGTTTGCCCCGCAGGCAGCTCCGGGTCTTGATGAAGAAATTCGACATGCACGCTTCCGGATTTCGTGATTTCTCCTTCTTCGATAGATTCCAAGCCGGCAATCACTTTCAGCAGCGTTGATTTTCCTGTTCCGTTTGGCCCGATTAATCCGATTCTCTCATTCTCTTCAATATGAAAGGAAATATGGTCAAATAATGTTTTATCTCCGTATGTTTTATAAAGATTTTCCGCTTTTAATATGCTCATGGTTCCTATCAATCCTCACGTAAGTTCATGTGTACATTTTAAATCAGCCGCTGGAATAAAACTAGTAAAACGTCAGACGAATTTCATGGAAATGCAGGATAGAAAAAGACCGGGGACATTTGTCCCCGGTCTTTTACTCTTCCTCAAGCGCTTTTTCAGCCATTTTTGCAAGATGCTGTGCGCTTCCTGAAATCTCCTGCATTGTGGCGGAAATTTGTTCAACGGCAGCGGCTTGTCCGTCTGTATGCTGATTAATCGACTCAATGGATTCCTCCAGCCCTTTCAGCAGGCTGTGGATTTTTTTCGTAATCTGGTCAATTTGGCCGACATTTTCTTTTGAATGCGTTGCTAGCTTTCTGATCTCATCTGCGACGACAGAGAAGCCTTTTCCGGACTCCCCTGCTCTTGCCGCTTCGATCGCGGCGTTCAAGCCGAGCAGATTGCTTTGGTCCGAGATGCCTTTAACAGTTACTGAAATATCGGCGATTTCACCGGCGCTTTCGCTTACTTTTTTCGCCTGAGAAGAAATGCCCGACATTTGAGTTGAAAACCCGTTAATTGATTCAGAAATGTCGGAAATAGCCGCGGCTGTTTGTTCAACGACAGCTGATAAGCTTTCCGCCACATCATGCAGCTTTGACGACTCCTCAAGGCTCGTTCCGAGGCCGACGCCTCCAATGACTCTTCCATTCTCGTCGTGCAGCGGGATGGCACGCGCGATCAATGGAAAGCCGAACAATTCTTTCGGAACCATGCTCGTCTTCTTCTGATTGCTGCGGATGGCATCTGTGATGATATCCCCTTCCTGCAGCGGATCGCCGGCTTTTACGTTTAGCGAAAAGGTTTTGGCCGGTATATTCACGAGCAGTTTTTCCGTATCATAAATGCCGATTGTAATATCATCCTGAACCAGGCTGTTTAAATAAGGGGCTACTTTGATAAATGCGTCCAGAATATCTGCGGTTTCTTTTTCCGTATTTATGGTCAATTCCATTCACTCCTTTTCATTAATAAGGGAAGCTGCGTTTTTCGTGCTGGACCGAGATCCATTTCAGCGTTGTAAATTCTTCGAGGCTCCACTCACCGTTTAAACGGCCGAGGCCTGATTGCTTTTCACCGCCGAAGGCTACATTCGGTTCATCATTGATGGTCGTGTCATTGACGTGAATCATGCCTGTTTCAATGCGTTTCGCAAAAGCCACGCCGCGCTCAAGATTTGACGTATGTACGGCACCGCTCAAGCCAAACGGGGTTTCGTTTGCGATATCCACCGCTTCGTCTTCTGAATCAAACTTCATAAAGGAGACGACTGGTCCGAACAGCTCTTCCTTGGCAATGCTCATGAACGGTTTGACGTCTTTTAAGATCGTCGGTTCCACGATCGTCCCGTTAAATCCGCCAAGCTTCACTGGTACAGCGCCTTCTTCAATTGCTTGCTCAACAGTCTTCATCAGCCCGTCCGTCTGTCTGCTGTTGATTAATGGCCCGATAATCGTATCAGGATCCATTGGGTCGCCGACTTTCAGCGATTCCACTTTTGCCTGGTACAGCTCAAGGAACTTGTCATAAATAGAAGAATGAACAAGCACGCGGTTGGCTGACATGCAAATCTGTCCTTGATGTGTAAATCGGCTGAACACCGCCGCATTGACCGCATATTCTATATCTGCATCCTCAAGTACGATGAAGGCGCTGTTTCCGCCAAGCTCAAGAAGCGGCTTTTTAAAATGCTTCATCGCAAGCTGTCCGATGTAGCTGCCGACTTTCGTAGAACCGGTAAATGAGATGATCCGCGGCACTGGATGCTCAACGAAGCTGTCGCCGATTTCAGCAATGTCTGTGACAACAACATTCAGCAGCCCCGCTGGAATTCCCGCGTTCTCAAAAATTTTCGCAATCAGCGTACCGCCGCAAATCGGCGTTTCCTCATGCGGCTTTAATACGACGCCATTGCCGGCTCCGAGTGCGGGCGCCACTGATTTCATAGATAAAAAGAATGGGAAGTTAAACGGACTGATGACACCGACTACACCTGCAGGCACGCGATATAATCTGTTTTCCTTTCCGTCTATTGTTGACGGAAGAATTTTGCCTTCCATGCGGATTGGGAACGTTGCCGCTTCTTTTATGATGTTTTTGACAAGACCGATTTCAAAAGCTGCTTTGAGCCTTGTTCCGCCAAGCTCTTCCATAATCAAATAAATGATGGCTTCTTCGTTCTCTTCGATATACGTGACGGCTTTTTCTAAAATGGTCCTTTTCTCAAACGGGTTGACCGCATCCCATTTTTTCTTCGCCAGCGCCGCTGCCCTGTACGCTTCATCTACATCGTTAGCAGTCGCTTTACGGAATGTTGTGAATGTTTTTTGAGTATAAGGATTTTTGTTTTCCAATACATTTGGGCTGCTGCCCTCCTGCCATTTCCCGCCGATAAACTGTTTATTCAACTCTTCATATTGAAACATGGTCAGCATCTCCTTTATAACCGCAAATCAAAATATGGGCGAATCTATTTTTTCTATCGGTTCATCTTGCATAAAATTGAATATACGATTAGTAAAAATTACTATCCTATGATACGACAACGCTGTTTCGCTTCTATCATTTAAAGCAGAAAAATATTTTATTGACTGCGTCAAATTTCGACAATATAATACAACAAGAACTGCATATAATGATTAGAATATTTTGAATATTTCTAGGAGGAACTTTTGATGAGTTCATTATTTAGAAAAAAACCGCTTGAAACATTGAGTGCGCAGAGCAAGTCAAAAAGCCTTGCCCGTACGTTAAGCGCATTTGATTTAACCTTGCTCGGTATCGGTTGTGTCATCGGTACAGGGATTTTTGTCATTACAGGAACAGTGGCAGCGACCGGTGCAGGTCCCGCCCTCATCATATCGTTTATTTTAGCGGGGCTCGCCTGTGCGCTGGCTGCTTTCTGTTATGCTGAATTTTCGTCTTCCATTCCGATTTCGGGAAGCGTGTACTCATACTCATACGTGACACTTGGAGAGCTGCTCGCCTTTTTGATCGGATGGGATCTCATGCTTGAATATGTCATTGCACTGTCGGCGGTTGCCACCGGCTGGTCTTCATACTTTCAATCACTGCTTGCCGGCTTCAATCTTCATATTCCGGCTGCACTGACAGGAGCGCCGGGAAGCACGCCGGGCGCCGTATTTAACCTTCCGGCTGCAATGATCATTCTCCTCATCACTGCGATTGTCAGCAGAGGCGTCAAGGAAAGCACACGCTTTAACAACGTCATCGTACTGATGAAAATCGCGATCATATTATTGTTCATTATTGTCGGCATCGGCTATGTGAAACCGGATAACTGGTCTCCTTTTATGCCATTCGGGATGAAAGGCGTCATACTTAGCGCTGCCACAGTATTCTTCGCGTACCTTGGGTTTGACGCGGTTTCTAACGCGTCAGAGGAAGTGAAAAATCCGCAAAAAAACATGCCCGTCGGCATTATTTCAGCTCTAGCCGTCTGCACGGTTCTGTACATCGCGGTATCGCTTGTGCTGACAGGCATGATGCCTTATGCCAAATTGAATGTCGGAGATCCTGTATCCTTTGCTCTGAAATTCGTCGGACAGGACGCTGTTGCCGGAATTATTTCTGTCGGTGCGATTATCGGGATTACGACGGTGATGCTCGCTTTGCTGTACGCTCAGGTTCGTTTGACATTTGCCATGAGCAGAGACGGCCTTCTCCCTGGATTGTTCGCAAAGGTTCATCCGTCATTTAAAACCCCGTTCCGCAACACATGGCTGACAGGGATCGTTGCAGCGGGAATCGCCGGCTTTATTAACCTCGGAACGCTGGCCCACCTGGTGAACATGGGAACACTTGCCGCGTTTACAGTCATATCTATTGCTGTCATTGTGCTAAGAAAGAAACATCCTGAAATCAAGGCGTCCTTCAGAGTGCCGTTCGTTCCGGTTGTGCCGATTATCAGCGCAGGCATCTGCCTTTGGTTCATGTACAGCCTTCCCGGCGTCACATGGCTTTCATTTGTCATCTGGATCGCTGTCGGAACGCTGGTTTACTTCCTATATTCGAGAAAACACAGCTTATTAAACAAATAATCTCTTTTCAGCCGGCGGTGCCTCACCCGCCGGCTTTTTCCTTTTTTTATGTGCTATACTTTGAATACATATGAGAAAGGGAGACACACAGATGAAACGATACCGCACTTTATTATTTGATGTAGATGATACCATCCTTGATTTTCAAGCGGCAGAAGCTTCAGCCCTGCGTTTGCTGTTTGAAGATCAGAACATTCCTTTAACAAATGACATGAAGGCGCAGTATAAAACCATCAATCAAGGTCTCTGGAGAGCCTTTGAAGAAGGTAAGATGACACGGGATGAAGTCGTAAACACACGTTTCTCCGCTTTGCTCAAGGAGTACGGTTACGAGGCGGACGGCGCTTTGCTTGAGCAAAAATACCGCCGCTTTCTTGAAGAAGGACATCAGCTTATTGACGGTGCATTTGATCTCATCTCAAATCTGCAGCAACAGTTTGATTTGTACATCGTGACAAACGGCGTGTCTCACACACAATATAAGCGTCTCCGTGATTCAGGATTATGTCCATTCTTCAAGGACATTTTCGTTTCTGAAGACACAGGCTTCCAAAAACCGATGAAGGAATATTTCGATTACGTGTTTGAACGGATTCCTCAATTTTCAGCAGAGCACACATTAATCATCGGGGATTCACTAACTGCTGATATCAAAGGCGGACAGCTCGCCGGACTTGATACTTGTTGGATGAACCCTGACATGAAGCCGAATGTGCCAGAGATCATACCAATCTATGAGATTCGTAAGCTTGAAGAGCTATATCACATTTTGAATATCGAAAATACCGTCAGCTGCTAATATTTATAAGAATCTTTTTTCCTCTTGATAAATTCTTCACCTTATGAATAATATGGTGGTATGCTTTGGTTATATATGTTAGGAGGAGACTCAATTGGCTATCGCCGCCCCGGTAAAAGAAAAAACAGTTCAAAAACCAGGCACCACGGTTTATCCGATTTTGATTATTATCGGAATTTGCCATATGCTCAACGATTCGCTTCAAGCTGTGATTCCGGCCATGTTCCCTATTTTGGAACGCTCCATGAGCCTAACGTTTACACAGCTCGGCATCATCGCTTTCACATTAAACATGGTGTCATCCGTCATGCAGCCTGTCGTCGGCTGGTATACCGATAAACGGCCGCGGCCGTATGCGCTGCCAGTCGGTTTGACCGCCAGCATGCTTGGCATTTTAGGCCTTGCATTTGCCCCGTCATTCATAACGATCCTATGCTGTGTGTTTTTCATTGGATTAGGCTCGGCCATTTTCCATCCGGAGGGCTCCCGTGTGGCGTATATGGCCGCCGGCACAAAACGCGGGCTCGCCCAGTCGATTTACCAGGTGGGCGGAAACTCAGGCCAGGCGATGGCCCCGCTGATCACCGCGCTGATCCTTGTGCCGCTCGGGCAATTCGGCGCTGTTTGGTTCACGCTTGTCGCCGCGCTTGCTGTTTTGTTTCTCATGTATATTGCGAAATGGTACGCCTCACGTCTCGGCAGCCTTGCCCAGAAATCAGGCAAACAAAAGAAAACGGCTGAAAACACGGCCATCACCAAATCTGTTGTATCTGCTCTTATTATTATTATATTTCTCATTTTTGCTCGTTCTTGGTATACGAGTGCGATCGGTAACTTTTACACGTTTTACGCGATGGATACCTATCACGTAAGCATTCAGCAGGCACAAAGCTATATTTTTGTCTTCTTGCTGTTCGGCGCGATCGGCACGTTTCTCGGCGGCCCGCTTGCAGACCGTTTTGGAAAACGCTTCGTTATCCTCGGTTCGCTGTTATGCTCGGCGCCGCTGGCGATCTTGCTGCCATTTGCCGGCCCGGTTCTCGCCTATGGCGTGCTTGCCTTGATTGGCTTGGTTCTGATGTCGAGCTTTTCTGTAACGGTTGTCTATGCACAGGAGCTAGTTCCTGGAAAAATCGGCACAATGTCCGGGTTAACCGTCGGGCTTGCCTTCGGGATGGGCGCAATCGGCGCTGTGGCGCTGGGCGCTCTGATTGACGCCGCGGGACTGACCCCGACGATGATCGCCATTGCCTTTCTCCCTGTTCTCGGCATCCTTGCCTTCCTATTGCCAAGTGACCAGAAGCTGAGAGAATGGCATAGCTGAAAAACCCCCTGCCCAGGCGGCAGGGGGTTTTTAATCCAGCTGGATAAAATGAGTGTCAGGCACTGCGTGCTTCGGGATAAAGCCATCCGCAAAGTCCGGAAACGCCGACTGTATTTCATCAATCCATCTTTTCAGATTTAATATATACGGCATATAAATCATCTCAATTGTCGCTTCGTCTTCAATCCGGTAGTACCAGCAAAGATTAAACTCTTTTTCTGTCACCAGTGTAAACCCAGAGAAATGATAGAAAATCAGCGGCGTTTCATCTATATACACGCGGCCGTCCTTTTGCCCGACCTTATAGTTTTCGATATTCCAAAGCGCTGTATTGGCTCCTATTGATTTGACAACATGAACACCCTTAAACTGCGCCGGCCATTTCTCCACATATCTTTGATCACCGTATGTCTTTCGTTCCGTATCCATTTCGACCGTGCAAAATTCAATACAGTCCTGTCTCCACTGCCACACCGCTTCATATGCTTCCTTTGTATGACCGGCACCGACAAAGCCTGTATTAAAGCGTCCGGTTCGGTCGTAGTAGGACATGAAGCGCGGCGAATTACGATGATCAGTCAAATACAGAGACGCCGTTGGGTTTTCTGCAAAAATACGTGCCGGATCAGAAAAGAAAAATAGATCCGTATCCATATGGGCAAAGTATTCAGCGTCATCCCACTTGCTCATCACATGAAACAAAAAGGCGGGCTTTAACGTCCAGCAATATTCATGAAACGTTCTGTTGCTTTTCGCTTTCAGCAGCTCCGGGTCTTCCATTTCATGCAGCTGCACAAAGGTTACATGCTCCCATGGAACGTGCTGAAGCAATTCATACGCTTTCTGGTCGACACACAGCACATATAAATGAAAATCACCGCAATGCTCATGGAGAGAATGAATCATAGGCATGAGCTTAAAGATATGTGTCCTTGACACTATCGTTGAAAAATGAAATGTACTCACTTATACCACATCCAATGATCTAAGATCCACGTGCAGCAAATCGTTGACAAGCGCATACAGTGCGTTGGCAAAATCGTTCACGCCTAGCTTTTTCTTCGCCTTAGGCAGAAGCTTGCGGACAGTTTGTAAATCAAAGCTTCTCGCCGTCACCCTTGGGGATTTCTTTCTCCAATCCGGATCAATGTTGCGCTCTTTAACAACATGTAGAAGCTCAAGAAACAGATTCAGCAGCATATCATATTTCTGTGATTCCAGCAGCTTTTGAATATCAGCCATGATTCTGTTCGTCATGTCAGGCGGGAACGGCCCATTAAATGCGAGATGAACGTCTAAGGAGCGGATGTTATTGTATTTATCGCACATATAGGCAATGTTTGCCCGAATATCGTCTACAGACTTACAATTGCTTGGATGTTCCTGATGAACACTGACAATATCGCGACGAAGCCTGAAGGTCAATCCGGCCTGATGAAGCCTGATCCCGAGGTCATAATCCTCAAACCCGTACCGCACAATGCCTTCATCAAATAAACCGAGATCAACCACATGCTTGCGTTTCACAGAGGAATTATTCGTGATAAAAAAGCGCCATGGCATATGATAGCCTTTCAAGTCATCGCCGTACTCATCTAAAATCTTCTTGAGCACGTCTATAAAGTCGGTATCGAGGTCAAAGCTATTATCAAGAAAGCTTCCGTTTTTGATGTCCGCTTCCTCCAGCAGCTTTTGTTTGTCTTTCTTCGGCATTTCACCTGTGAGCTTTGCGAGCTGTTCCTTATGTTCTTCTTCAAATCGTTCATAGTAAAAACTGTAGATCCGTTTCCAAAACAACCCGCACACGACGAGATTCTCTTCGTTCTCATGGGCTTTAATATGTTTTGCCACAAGGTCCTTTGCCGCAAGCATATCGCTGTCATGGAAAATCAGGATGTCTCCTCTGGCATTGCGAAGCGCCTGATTTCGTCCGTACGCAATGCCCCTGTTTTCTTTAATCCGTGTAAAGATCAGCGGAAAATCAGCTTGAAATGACTCAAGCATCGAGAGCGTCCCGTCCTCAGAGCCATTGTCCGCTACAATGACTTCGAATTCTTCATCGCACTCCTGCTGGTTTAATGACAGAAGGCTGTTGTAAAGACGCTCCTTCGAATTATATGCAGGAATAATAACGCTTGCTTTCACTTCATTTTCACTTCCTGTATTTACTCATTTATTTGTTGTCATCTTTTGAAGCAAAACCGTTAAATTCAGGGTCTAACGTTTTCATGTGCTGAATGATATGCGGCAGTGTCTCTTGATACAGTTCATGCACAAACGGCAGATCTGTGCGGGTTGTTTCATGAATCTGTTTGATTTCATTGATGCTGACGATTCGGTATCCGCTGAAATGATAAAAGATCAGCGGACTGCCATCCTCCAGCACGATCCGGCCATCTTTCCAAGAAAAGGTATGCTGCCCATAATTCCAATGGCCGATGTTCACGCCGGGTGTCGTAATGTCACACACATTCGGAAACAGCTCAGACATATAATCCAAATAGCCTTGATCACCGAATTTCCCTTCACCCGGTGCATTTTTGCATTCCTCAAGACAGCGTTCCTTCCACCACTCCAAGCAATCCGTGCCTGCATCATCATGCTTGAAGCTGATAAATCCGGAATTATATCTGCCTAAAAGACGCTGCAGCATGTCAATCTGCTCTTTCTCAAAAGAAGGGATTACAATATCCCCCCGTGAAAGCAGCACCGAGCAGTCCGGCTGGTTTTCAAAAATCGGCGATGGATCTGCATAGAAAAAGAGATCCCCGTCAATATACGTCACGCGCTCCAGCTCAGGATTGCTGTTCAGCACAGCTTGCAGAAAGATCGGCTTCATCGTCCAGCAATACTCACTTTGATCTCTAGTTTCCTTCAGCTTTAGAAGCATTTCATTTTCAAGAGCGGCCACCGGCACAAGGTTCAGCTGCTTCATCTTCAGCTTCTGTAACACGCGGTGCGTATCTTCATCCATGCAAAGTATAAAAATGGGACTGTCTTGATCAACTTGCTCTAACGACTTAAACAAAGCGACTGCCTGATATAATCTTCCTTTTGATAAAACGGTGCAATACGCGCTGGTCACAGTCTTGTTCACCTCGTTTCACATTACTTTTTGAAGAATTCCGTATACCACTCAATCGTTTTTTCAAGTCCCTCATCAATAGTGTAGGCCGGTGTCCAATTCAGCAGCTTTCTTGCTTTTTCCGCGGATAAATATTGATGTTTGATTTCATTGCTTCCCTGATTCAGCACCTTAGGTTTCAGATTACTGTTCATTTTCTTTAATATTTTCTCTACCAGTTCAAGTACGGTCAGCTGGATCTCATTGCTGAAGTTAAAGGCCTCTCCGGCAAGATTGTTTTCTTCCATTTTTTCTGCAAGAAGCAGATAAGCCTGAACGGCGTCTTCAATATAGAAGTAGTCCCGTACAAATGTGCCGTCGCTTCGGATTTCCGGCGCTTCCCCGTTCAGCACAAGCTGAATCGTCTGAGGAATGATGCGGTTGAAGTTCAAATCTCCGCCGCCGTATAAGTTTCCGCAGCGCGTAATGCAGACCGGAAGCCCGTACGTGTGAAAATAGGTGTGGCTGATCAGATCTGCGCAGCTTTTTGAGACGTCGTACGGGTGCTTGCCTTGCAGCGGCATGTTTTCATCGTATGGAAGGTTTTCTTGATCGCCGTAAGCTTTATCACTTGAAGCGACAATGACCCGCTTAATTAACGGATGCTTGCGGCAGGCTTCGAGAATATTCCATGTGCCGAGGATATTCGCTTCAAAGGTAGAAATCGGGTTGCGGTTTGCCACGCCGACAATCGCTTGTGCAGCGAGATGAAAGACAGTGTCGATCTCATACTCGCCAAGCGCGCGTTCAATCACAGCCAAGTCCTCAAGAGAGCCCCGCACGATGTTCATTTTCTTGATATGTTCTCCCTGATAAAGATTAGATTGAGGCACATGATCCCTGACAAGCCCTGTCACGTTTGCGCCCTGATCGATCAGCTCTTTCACCAAATAGCTTCCTAAAAGACCTGTGCATCCCGTGACAAATACGTTTTTATTTTTCCAGAAACTCAAATCGATTCACCATACCTTCCATACTTGTTGTCCTTGATTCCACATTTTGTTGACTTCTAAGAGATTTTTATACGTATCGATGGCCGTCCAAAATCCGTAATGGCGGTACACAGCAAGCTCCCCGTCTTTGGCAAGGTTCTTCAGCGGTTCATCTTCGAACATCGCGTTCCCGTCCTTCGGCAAATACTCGAAAACCTTTGGACTGAGAACGAAGAATCCGCCGTTGATGATTCCGTCACTTGATGTCTTCTCAGAAAATGTTTTCGCCATGCCGTCCTCAACCGTCAAGGTGCCAAACTGCGAGACTTTGTCAATGCCGGTGACAGTCACGGCAGCACCTTTTGTCTGATGATAGCTGATGAGATGGAAAAGATTGATATTGGCCAGCCCGTCCCCATAGGTGAGCAGAAATGTTTCATCACCGATATAGTCTTTCGCCTGCAAGATTCTTCCGGCTGTCAGCGTATCTTCCCCAGTCTCCAAAAACGTAATTTTCCACGTTTCAGGCTGCCCCAGGATCTGTACCTCTCCCGTAGAGCTGTCGAGTGTCAGGCTGTTGTGCTTCCATTCATAGTCGAGAAAGTATTCCTTGATTTTTTCTCCTTTATAGCCCAACAGCAGAATAAACTCGTTTACTCCGTAGTACTGATAAATTTTCATAATATGCCATAGAATCGGTTTGCCGCCTATCATGGCGAGCGGTTTAGGAATGTCATTCGTGACTTCACTCATTCTCGTTCCTTTTCCGCCGCAGAGAATGACCGCTTTCATCTCTACCCCTCATCTCTATGAATATTGAGTTCGAAACCTGGTACATCTTCACAATCTATCAAGGCATTTCCCCGATAATTTGTCCGATTTCAATACCGGTTTCAAAATCTACTGTAATGATATGAGAGAAAGCCAGCCTTGGTGACCAAATGGAATCTATTTTTTCAAGTTGGTTGTATAACCAAAAAAAAGAGCCTTGAGCGAAGGCAATGCGCCCGCTCAAGGCTCTTTTTCATCTTATTTGATTTCTTTCTCCTTGCCGTAATGATAGTCTGACGGATCAACGGCTTTGAAATCATTTAGTTTATGGAACCTCAGCAAGTCTTTGTACAGGACACTGTCTGAAAGGCTCAGCTGCTGGTTCACTCTTGTTTTCAGATTCTTCGTTTCTTCATTCGCTTTCAGTTTTTCACCAGTCTTCGTATCATAAATGACATTGTCGACTGATGTGTACTTCGGCGTTACGAAGTCTCCGTTTCTGAATGCCACTGTATCGTCGTGGTCTTTAGAGAATAAGTCAGTACCAAAGTTGATGTATTTCTGAGAATCAATTCCTTCTAAGTGCAGAAGTGTCGGCATGACGTCAATTTCGCCGCCATACGTATGGTTCACTCCGCCTTTTTTGCCAGGAACGCGGATCATCAGCGGCACACGCTGGTTCTGTGCGTTTTGATAATCTGTGATCTCTTTTCCAAGAATCTCTTTCATCGCTCGGTTATGGTTTTCAGAAATACCGTTATGGTCACCGTAAATCATGATGACTGAGTTGTCATACAGGCCGGCTTCCTTCAGCTCCTTGAAGAATTGCTCAAGCGCTTCGTCAAGGTAACGCGCTGTCTGGAAGTAGCTGTCAACTGTGTTATCGCCAGTTGTCGCTTTTTTAAGAGACGCGTCTTTTTCATCCAGGTTAAACGGATAATGGTTTGTCAAAGTAATCAAATGCGCGTAAAACGGCTGTTTAAGAGACTCAAGCTTTGGAATCGATTCTGTAAAGAACGGCTTATCCTTAAGTCCCATGTTAATCACATTTTCATCTGACATATCATACGTGCTTGCGTCGAAGAACTTGTCATATCCGATATGTTTGTAAATCTGGTCACGGTTCCAGAACGATTTGTAATCACCATGCAGGACGGCGCTTGTATAGCCTTCCTTCTGGTCTAAAATCGCAGGAAGCGACTGGTAAGTGTTTTCGCCTTTCGTCACAAACGCGGAGCCTTCAGGAAGACCGAAGATCGAGTTATCCATTGTCAGCTCGGCATCAGATGTTTTTCCCTGGCCTGTCTGATGGAAGAAGTTATCAAAATACGTCACATCTTCCCCGCCGTGCGCAAGTTTATTTAAGAAAGGCGTCACCTCTTCACCGTTTAGCTTGTAGTCAATCAGGAATGACTGGAAGCTTTCGAGGTGAATTTTAATGATATTTTTGCCTTTGGCAGAGCCGAAGTACTCGGCGTTTGGTTTCGCATAATGAGACGTCGTGTAATTCTCGACGCTTGTTAAATCATCGCTGCTTGCATAGGCCCGTTGCGTTTCTGTTTGAGCCGTCTGCACACCGTCATAAATGGTGTAGTTGTAAAGACCTAAATACTTCACGATATAATTGCGGTCAAACGTTCTTGTCAGCAGCTGCGGACGGTCTTTTTCCGCATAGTGCAGGTTGATGAAAAACAGTGCGATCCCAGAAAGGATCACTAAAGACGCAAAGCGTTTTTTCATTTTGTATTCTTTTAATTCAGGTCTCCAGATCAATACCGCAATCAAAATGATAATATCTAAGAAATAGAAAATATCATGACCGGCCATGATACTGAAAATCCCGTCTCCCATGTTTCCAACGTTTCCGGACTGTTTAATGTTCGGGAACGTCAAGAAATCGTCAAAGAAACGATAGAATAAAATATTTGCATATAACACAAATGTCATCAAGAAATCGATAATCAGCATAATAATGGCTGATTTACGCCCTTTCGCCAGCAAAGCCAGTCCTAAAAAGAAGACGGCGCTTGAGAATGGGTTAAATATCAGGAGGATCTCCTGAGTTGTGCCTTTTACCCCAAGATTAAACTCAGTCTTGTAGGATAAATACGTTTTTGCCCAAAACAGTATAACAGCCAGCACAAAAAAGCTAAGTTTGTAAGAAAAAAGTTTCTTCATGGCAACCTCTACTTTCTTAAACACTTTAAGTTCTTCATTCATATTTACCTGCTCTTTATATCCTGCCTTCCAATTCCTTCTTTCCAAACAAAATCAAGGCATCACACAACAATAAATACACCGCGGCAAGCCGGAACATTTATGTTTCGCACCATATCATTTTTATTACAACCATTTGGAAACCAATCACTGGACGAAAGAAACCTTCATTTCGTTTCACATTTTTTTCTCGGAAATAAAAAAAGGATTTCTTTTGTCATGTGTGCCTTTGAAAAAAGAAATAGATACCGAGTATAAGAATAACATAAACTAGCAAAAACGAAAAATAGGTTTTGCAGACAGCCCGCCCTTCCGGCGGACTGAAGTTATTGTATGCATCAATGTTTAGCGCGATCACCATTTTTTCGAAAGGACAAAAAAGACTGGATGTCTCCAGTCTTCCAGATTGTTGACAAAATCCTAAAATGGTTTTCATTTTAGGATTTTGTCATCTTTTCAGCGTGATTGAAAACCCTTGAAGTCTAGGAAGGACGAGCATAGGAGCGGGCATTCACAGGATGTGATGACGACGGCGTTTAGGCAGGACGCCTGAGAATTTAGCCGTTGATCCACTTCCCATTGAGCACCGAAGCGCAGTCCTGACAACGAATGCGAGGGTTTGCCGACACGCTGAAAGACCGGATGTCTCCAGTCTTCTTTATCTATATCCCTGCCCAGACATCCTTAGCGTACATACCGGTATCCTGCAGATGTCTCAGCCAGTTTTGCGCTTCTTGCTCCCCGGTGCCATGGACAGACTGATACGCCTTTTGCAGTGCCGCCTCCACATCCGGGGCCATTTTGCTGCCGTCACCGCATACATAAAGCCTGCCTCCGCGGTCAAGGATCGATATTAACGTTTCTGCATGGTCAGCCATGACATGCTGGACATACGTTTTCGGCATGCCTTCTTTACGGGAAAAGGCTGTGTGGACAGTGACGATTCCGTCTTTTTCAAACTGCTCAAGCTCATCGCGGTATATAAAATCACGATCGTTCCTGCATCCAAAATAGAGATGAGCTTCACCGAGCGTTTTCCCCTCCCGTTTTAAAACTTCGCGGGCTTGAAGGAAACCGCGGAATGGCGCGACTCCTGTGCCTGGTCCGACCATAATGATTGGCGTTTCAGGGTCTTCTGGAAGCTGAAACCGGGATTCCGGTGTGCGGACAAACATCACGAGATCATCACCGGCTTGGCGCTCAGCTAAATCATTTGAAGCCACGCCCCTGTATTCGCCACGGCCGCTCCACGCAGGGCCGCGCACGACACCGACTGTGATTGATGCTTGCCGCGGATTCACTCTTGGAGAGCTTGAAATCGAATAGTATCTCGGTTTTAACGGCCGTAAAAGCTCTAAAAATCGTTCAAACGGCATGTCGCACGCTTCATACTTTTCAAGCAGATCCAGCATGGAAATTCGTTTTTTCAATATTTGCTCCTGATAAACACCCTCTGCTGACAGTTCTTCTAATTCGCGCCTATGCGGCGGACACACTGTAAATGCCGCCAGTTCACGTATTTGCGCTCTTGTGGCTGCTTCCTGCACCTCGACGCTGTAGCTGAGAAGATCATGCAGGCTGACAGGACGGCCCAATGGCAGATGCCCCGCACTGTGGCCGCTTGCCGACAATGTCACTTGGTCGGTTCCCTTCAGACCGAATCTGTGGAGAATCCGGCTGACATTGGTTTGGCTGTTTTTTGGCAATACGCCAAGGTGGTCGCCCTCTTGATATTCAACATCCGGCGGCAATGTAATTTCGATATGGCGGGTGCTTCGATCGCTGTCTGCGGACTGGAGTTCACGATTTTCGGCAATGGATGCGTGAGAGGCTTCGTACGATCTAGCGAGCGAAGACTCGCCCAGCCCTCTGACAAACTGAAGGCTCAGCGTGCTTCGTTCCTTATCAGCGTTTTCATTAAGCTCAAGTCCGAATGCTTTGATGGCGTCCGCCCACATGCTTTTTTTCCACTCGTCAAGCTGCCCTTCAAAATCACCGCTGACATCCCCTTCCCCGCGCCCAGAAAACCGAGTCGCGCCCTTTTCTGCAAGCTGCTCATCAATGAATCTCGGCACGTACTGATACGTGCTCGCCCAGTTGTGGTCGCCGCAGCCAAATACCGCGTAATGGACGCCCTCAAGCTCACCCGGTTTGATTTCTTGAAGCCACTGCACGAACTGTCCGGCATTGCTTGGCGGTTTTCCATTATAAGACGAGGTCACAATGACAACCGCTCCCTCTTTCGGCAGCTTTCCAATCCGGTCGTTCAGAGGTGCCGTCTCTGTCCTTACGCCGTGAAGACTGGCAGTATCCGCAAGCTCCCGGGCGACGCCTTCTGCGGTGCCAGTATCTGAGCCGTACAGCACGAGAAGCGGGCGGTTGTTAAGACCGATGACCGATGCGCCCTTTGCTTCCGTTTTCTCCTTTTGCTCATCAGACGCGGCTTTTTCAACTGCCTGAACGTCCGCATGAATGGCTTCCTGATGACGGCTTTGAACCCTGATGTGAAAATCGCCCGGCTTAAGTGTTAAGGTTTGTTTGATATCAAGCTCATAATTCTCATGATCAATCAGCGTGAAATATTTTAGAATCATGCCTAACACAAGTGTGGCTTCATGAAGGGCAAACTGCATGCCGATACAGGCTCGTTGTCCATTTCCGAATGGTTTGTACGCATGATGAGGCACTTGGTCCTGATGCTCGAACCGTTCCGGCCGGAATTCCTCGGCGTCCTTTCCCCAAGCGTCTCGATCACGATGAAGCTGCGGAATCAGCACAGAAATTCTGTCTTTCGTCGTGATCGGAAATTTCCCGCCAATGACTGTGTCTTCTTTTGGATAAAGGCTGAAAGCCGGAGCTGTCGGCCATAAGCGCAGTGATTCATTTAAAATCATCCGTATGTATGTAAGCTCCAGCACTTGTTTATAGCTCGGCGCTGCATCTGTCAGCACCCGATCGACCTCTTCATACGCCTTTTTCAGTTTGTCAGGGTGCTTCAATAAAAAGTAGGTCGCAAAGGAAAGCAGGCCGCTCGTTGTTTCATGGCCGGCAATCAAAAACGTGATGATCTGAAAGCGGATATTTTCGTCGTCGAGCTTTTCACCCGTTTCCGGATCTTCCACATTCAGCATGCGGGCGAGCAAATCTTTTTCATCCTGGTCTCCATTCGATCTGCGCTCTGCAATAATGCTGTCGACTAACGAAAACATCGTTTGAATATCATGGCGGAATTGCCGCTTTGTTCTGACCATAAGCTTATCTTGAACATCAAGCCGCTGCATTTGATGCATCGCTTCATCAAGCGCCCGCACCATGCTGTTGATAAACGGGTGAGGCGTTTCTCTGTAGTAACTGTTAAAGCGGTAGTTAAACCCGCATAGCCCAATGGTGTCGAGCGTCAGCCGGGTCATATCTCCCGGGACATCGACAGCTTCATTCGGGTTGAGCCTTGCCCATTTTTGAATGAGCTGAACAGCGATATCGACCATTTTCTCATGATAGTCCTTCATGGCCCGCTGGCTGAACGTCGGCATCAGAATGTTGTGCGCTTTTCTCCAGTTAGGCTCATGCGTCCAGCTCGTAAACAATCCGTCACCGGAAAATGCGCGAACCTTTTCCAAGGCGCCTTCAATGCTTTTATCAAACCGTTCTTCATCACAAACCTCTTTCACCAATTCGTGGCCGGACACTACAATGGTCGTGCCCGCGGGTGTATGGATTTGAAAAATCGGGCCCTGTTCTTCCGCCAGTTTGATCAGCGAAAGCGTCGGCTTGTCTTTATCGATTAAAGGCAAATTGCCGAGCGGCCCAAACGTCTTCGGCTGAGGAATCGGGCTTGTTTCCTTCATCGAACCATTCCTTTCCGTATGAGATGCCTTCTATTTGACTACATTTCCCTTTCATGGTCATGATTATTCCGTTCTCCCAATTGACGCATGATCGCTGTTTTTTCTATACTTGAGAAGCTGTACAATACGCGAATAAGGTGAGTTTATATATGGATTTTGAAATTCGGTTTTTATCCTTTTATGTCATACAGGTGGAAGGCAAAGATGAGCAGGCGAACAAGCAGTTCAAGCACTTCCAGACCCTTGATACGGGCGAATTTGAAGAAAGCGAGCTGAAGGACTTTCTCGACGGGGAACTGAAAAAAATCGTCAAACGGAAAGCAGACCGCCATCCGCAGTCCGAGCAGGTGCCGACGAAAATCGGCCATTTTATCGTCGAGCCCGGCCACGAGCTCGATTCCAACCCAAACTACAACATGTTCAACCGCGCGCGTCTGGCAGAAACAAAAGAAGACTTCAATGAGCTGAGCGAGCAGTTCGTCCGCACGTACCTTGACACAAGCGCGGTTCGCGGCGGCGTGTTTCTCGTCGCTTCGGCCGTACCGAGAAAATACTTTGACGAGTCATTTGTCTTTATTATGAAATGTGATTTTGAGCCGAAGGTCGCCCGCATCTCTGACACGTCTTCTCTCATTAAAAAAGTCGAAATGGCGATCACGACAAAAAACATGAAAAGCATCCAATACCCGTACATGCCAGAGGAAGGAATGGTCGAGGAAGGTGAACTGAAAATCCACCAGGCCTCGCACGCCCGCTATTTTGAGGACTTTCTGAAATTCGTCGAGTACGGAGAATCGATGCCGGAAATCATGAAAAATCAGGTCATGAACATGGTGCAGGAGCACGTCTACGAGACATTTGAAGACAACAGCGAAGAACTCAAGCAGTTCGAGCACGACATTGAAATTTGGGAAGCAAGCGAAAAACGGGAAATCCAAGAGCGCCTCGACACCCATCAAGTCATCGAAGCCTCCGCCCAAATCATCGAGCACACGCCAGAGGCCCAGCTGAAAATGAAAGTCGGAGAAACAGAGATTAAGGGATTGCTAGCGGATTTTGGCGATTCCATTCATCTCGCAAAAGTAAACGGGCGCTATGTCGCGCTGATTGAAGCCGAGACAATTTCGTTTGAGAAGGGCAGTTCGCCGGTGGAGTTTTATAAGCCTGAGGGTTTGAGGGAGATTGTAGAAAGAATAAGCAAAAAAAATTTAGGAGATTGATACTAAACAGAACATTATGAGTATATCTTTACATTGAGCAATACTTGATGTGGATCACGGATTTTGTTTTTAGGAAAGGTATTACAATTCGTAAGTTTAAATGAGATTGTCACAAATAAAGAAGGAGTTTGAAAAAACTGGGCTCCTTCTTTATGTCGGATTCGATTCAATTAAATAAAGTAAATGCTTATATTAGCAAACTAATAGAAATCTTTATTCCTCGTCAAAATAACTAAAATCAATTTTCTTCACAAAAAACTTTTCTTTAATATTAACTCCAATATCATAATCAATCATAAGTTTTGCAAGAGTCTCACCGTCAATAAGAACAATTTTCTTGCTTTGCAATCGTTCTGCATACTCGATTGCATTTTTCGTAAAGTATGAAGTTGTAATAAAAACTCCCTTCTTAGCTCCCATATCATCAAGTGCACCAGAGAAACTTTGAACCAATTCTCTTCCAATAGGGTTATCCCAACGTTTCGCTTGGAGATATATATTATCTAATCCTAATTTATCTTCTTTTATAATACCGTCAATTCCGCCGTCATTTGTTTTACCGGTAATTTTACCGTCACCATAACCCATAGCTACTAGTAATTCAACAATAATGTATTCAAGTTTTTTCCAATGGGCTTTTTTAATTTTTTGAATAATTGATTTTGCCAGTTCTTTTCTAATATCATCAAACTTTTCTGTCATTACTTCAAATGGATCTTTTACTTCCTCCATATCTTCAATTTCTTCTTGAATTTCATTACGATTATCGTTTATCAATGATAACCCTTCTTGGGTTATTTGGTAGGTTGATTGACTTATTTCCTCTATGTAATTGGATTTTTTTAATCCATACCTTACTTGTCTTATCCTAGTTATAAAAATAGAATCTTTACTATTCTCGTAAGAACGCGATCTTTGTTCTTCGGTTAACATAAAATATTTAGTTAACTCCTCGTTTATATAGCTTGAAGTGTAGGGCTTTTTGTCTCTAATTACAAGCAAAAAGGGAATCATAATGTCTCTTGATAAGGGTATATCATTCGGGTTAGAATTTACATTCTTAGTTATTTCATTAACTTCGTAAATATCCTTGGGCAGTCCTTTTTCTACGATTAATTTTAAAATTTCCTTTTGAGTTAGACCACTTTCACTGAGCTGTTTTATAATTTTTAAAACCTTTATTGAACTTTCATTATATAAAATACTATTTCCATTCTTAGTTTGTGGAATATAGTCACTAAAGTAATTAATCCACCTTCTCCCGCCACTCTCTGACCAACCGACAGCTTCTGACAACTTTCTTTTTGATATTAAATTCAACGTTATAGCCCCCTACAATCCCTGAATTTCAACATTTTTAAAGTTAATCCTTCTAAGTATAACGAACACGTCAGTGCGTGTGTTTGTAACACAGTACATCTATAGTTTACTTAAAGCTTAGATATTATTTTTTATATGATAAATTTTGTAATCTTACATGAATTATACTACAATTGAAAAAAATAGTTTATATACTAATTAGTTATAGAAGAAAATATAAAAGCCAAGTTATCTGGACTTTTCCTATTTAATATCCTTCCCTCAACACCGCATAGCACTCCCCAATCAGTTCTTCCGCTCCCGGCTCTCCTTTCAGCCTGCGGCGGACGATTTCAGATGATAGGTTCTGGACTTTGAGCGCTCGTGGTGCTCTTCTTTTGTAGTATGCCTGTAATGATGTTTCGTGATCGGCGTGGTTTTGGAATTCTTCGGCGAGGACGATAACATCCTCGATCGCCATTGCCGCTCCTTGCGCCAAGGTCGGCGCGCCGGCGTGAGCCGCGTTTCCTCAGATGATGACGCGTCTTCGTACCATGGCTCCAGCACTGTGACCTGCTCCAGTGTATTTAAAATGATAGGATACTCATAAACACTCCATCTGCCCTTTTTATGTATGGAAAAAAAGCGCCTATCTCATGACAGGCGCTTTTTCATTAATCATCACTGCTCAAAATGCCGAAGAAGCGGAGCAGGTTGATGAATAAGTTGATAAAGTCAAGGTACAGCGATAACGCCATAACGGGAATCAAGTCTTCCGTAATGTGGCGGTGTTTGATTTGGTTCAAATCATACAAAATGTAAAGGGAAAAGACGATGGTTCCGATCACGGAATACGCCATCATCGCCGCTGAGTTTAACGGGCTGAAAATGTTGAAAATCCCTACCACTGCGAGTGCGAGCACCGCAACCAGCAGAAACGACCACAGGAAGGATAAATCCTTCTTCATTTTTGCGCCGATTGTGCCCAAGACGGCAAAAATGACAAATGTAGAGCCAAAGGCTTCGAGCACGACATAGGCGCCGGCGATGGAAGCGTAATGGCTGACGATCGGAAATAAGGTAATGCCGGAAACAAACGCGAATGTATATACAAACGCATACCCGACCGCTTTTCTTCTGCGCATCCAGAAGGCCAGAATAATCATCGCCACTTCAAGAATAGAAAGCGGCAGCATCAAAGCGACAGGAACAAATTGGCCGATAAAAAGGCCGACAGTCGCGATCAGCAATGTGAAGACAAAGACTGTCAAAATGCGTTGCATGATCGATTGCTTACTCTCGTGAACCGTAGCTTGCATGTCAAAAATCCTCCTAAAAAATGATCTTAAAGGTCTATTATATAAAAATTGGATGAAATATGTATATGTTTTAAGGAGAATTTAATGAAAACAAACGCCCTTTACATTATCATTTTGATTCTTTCCTTTTCAGCGAAAAACGGTGCTTTTCTATTTTCTCAATTTGGGTAATCTGAGAATCATGAACCGTAATCTGAACCGTGCCGAAATCGAGTGTTTCCAGCGAGCTGATGATTTTTTCAATCACTTCCGGATCAATCGTTGATTTAGAAACCAAAAGACCTTCCCCCCTGTTGAATAGGTTTTAATTCACAGTATTCTTATAAGAATTATAATATTATGTTTTTTTCGATAAATCAATGGTGATTTCTGTTCAAATCAAAAAGGCATATGATCACCTGGTGACGGACAATCATATGCCTGGAAACTTCCTATTTGTTTTCTTCCAATTCCTCAACAATACAGCGGACACCCATGTTTTCTAATGCCTGCTTCAGCGTGCCGTACGTTTCATATTCACTAAAATCAAGCCCCAATTGAATCGATGTTTGGGCCACATCCGGGCGAATCCCTGAAAATACGGCTTTGACGCCTAATAAGAAAAGTGTTTTAGACAGGTTGTACAATTGCTGAGCCACCATGGTATCCACAATCGGAACACCCGAAAGATCAACGACGAGGCTTGTGATTTTTCTCTCGACACAGCGGACCGGCACTGTTTCTAAAATGACCTGTGCCCGTTTTGTATCAATGGAGCCGATAAGCGGCAATATCCCGATTCCATCGGCAATGGAAATGACCGGGCAGCCAAGCTCTGAGATCAGTTCCTGCTGAGATGTAAGCCTCATCAGCATGAATTTTTGGTACTGCTCGGAGAATTCAATAATCAGCTTATCGAACGACTGATTCACAATGCGGTTCCATCGGTCTGCATCCTCATTTGTCACAATCTCCTGATTCTCTTTTATAAATGTGACGACTGCGTCCCAGAATGAGATTCTTGAATTGGATATGGCTTCTACGACCTCATGAACTTGAACATCCTGCTCTACCCTGTTTTTCGCAACGTTTTGCGCCCATTTTGTCATGTTTTCTTGAAAATCGGTTTGATCCTCCAGAAATGCGCTTGCGATTGTTATATTGGTAAATGTATGCTGCTCGGTTAAAAGTGTTTTCGTTTCTTCACTTAAATGGCTGGCGGAATATAGCTCGCCTTTTAGCTGGCAACGCAAACTGAACCATTTCTCAGTAATATCCGCAGTGTTGCCTATGATATATTGATATAATAATTGATCGATATTCACGGTCTGTCTCCTTTTTCGTAATAGAAGCACTTTCATTATAAAATGATAAATCGGAATTGTGAATAAGACTAGAGAAAAATCAAATGATTCTGCTCTCTGAGAGCATTCCTGCTTCATATCCTTAGGCGAATGCACCAATAAGAGTCCGCCCGCATAAACTGCAATGTACAGTTTACAATGAGAAAGGACGTTATCACATGTATTATGTTGATCCTTATATGTTTGCGGGGCATTTTTATGAGCCTTGGCCTGCTTTTGAATATGAATACCGATATCCATGGCCTGGCATTGGCAGCGGCGCTGTTCCGGGCTTCGGCGGCGGCTCCGGCCCTGGCATTGGCGGTGGCGCTGTTCCAGGCTTTGGCGGCGGCTCCGGCCCTGGTATTGGCGGTGGCGCTGTTCCAGGCTTTGGCGGCGGCTCCGGCCCTGGTATTGGCAGCGGTGCCAGCCCAGGCTTCGGCGGTGCGCCGCAGGGACCTCCTCCTTCCCAAATACCAGCAAAACCCCCAAAACCGCAGGGTTCTCAAGGAGCCGTTTTGTTAGTTGAACCAATCACCATTCGTCCTTGCCTTTTCCGATTTACCTATGTTTGGTTAACCAATGGCCGCTCATTTTGGTTTTACCCGATCATCCTTGGCAGAAGATCCGTCGGCGGCTTTTATTGGGATTCCTCACGTCGCCGCTGGGTTTATTTCGCCTTAGATACAAATCACATCGATGTTGTAAGCTGCTCATTTTAAAAATCAGCCGGTTTCCCGGCTGATTTTTTTATGTTACTTCGGCCGTAAACAGGTTATAGTATTATTATCTTTTCAACTTGGAGGTTTCCCTATGATCAAACAAATTGGCACTGTTGCTGTATATGTCGAGGACCAGCAGAAAGCGAAGCAATTTTGGACAGAGAAGGTAGGCTTTGATATTGCAGCGGACCACCCAATGGGACCTGAAGCAAGCTGGCTGGAGGTTGCGCCAAAAGGGGCCGAGACTCGTTTAGTCATTTACCCGAAAGCCATGATGAAAGGCTCAGAGCAAATGAAGGCTTCTATTGTGTTTGAATGCGAAGACATCTTTGGTACATACGAGAAAATGAAGACAAACGGTGTAGAATTTCTCGGTGAGCCCAATCAAATGGAGTGGGGCACCTTCGTTCAATTTAAGGACGAAGACGGAAATGTGTTTTTATTAAAAGAATAAACTGTTGCGCACGGCGGTTCGATTCCGTCCTGCGCTTTCTTTGACATTGAGAATGAATTTCATTTACAATTATTCATATGTGAGAATGATTGGAGTGGGACAAATGTTTGTACAGTTGAGAAAAATGACGGTTAAAGAAGGCTTTGCAGATAAAGTCATAGAACGTTTCAGCGCTGAAGGAATCATTGAAAAACAAGAAGGTTTAATTGATGTGACAGTGCTTGAGAAAAATGTACGCCGCGGGGATGAAGAAGTTGTTGTCATGATTCGCTGGGAATCAGAGGATCACTGGAAGCAATGGGAAAAAAGCGATGCGCATATCGCCGGCCATAAAGCAAACAAAGGCAAACCAAAGCCTGACTATCTGATCAGCACTGAAGTGAGCATGTACCATGTACGTGCTGTCAAACAAGGGACATACAATCAATAAAAAGCTTGCGCCTTGCTGCAAGCTTTTTTCTAAGAGTCATGTTGATCTGCTTTGTTCGTATGTTACGGTATACAGCGGCTTATTTTTATGCCATTCTGCAAATAACACGTCCTCCGTCTTATCAATGTTCTTCTTTTTCAATTCTTGTTTCAGCCACTGTTCATCCACACCTGCTTCCTTCAAATTATCCCGGACAACCTCTCCATCTATGATTAAAGTGATCGGCAGAGAAACGGACTTCGAAGGAATCTGCAAATCCTTATTGGTCGGTTTGTCAAAGTCGGATTTTGGAAGCACACTGACCATCCCGTTTGTTTCCAAAATCGCATATTCTACTTCTTGAATCGAAAAGCTCCCCGCTTGCCTCAAAAGGCTTTGAAGCTGGTTAATGTCCATCTTATTTTTCTTCAATACTTTATATTGAAGCTCCCCTTTGCGGATGACGATATTCGGCTCGCCCTCCAAGAACTTTCGCGATGATTTCATTTTTTGCGTGATAAATTCAATAATATAAATCAGCACGCCCCACAATAGCGAAGCAAAAATAATTTCTTTGATTTTGATTTCATGATCGTAAACGGCATTTCCGACCAATTCTCCTAAAATTAAAGCAGAGATAAAGTCAAACGGCGTAATTTGAGAAAATTGGGTTTTCCCGAGAAGCTTTAAGATGATAAATAAAATGCCTAGACCGCAGACCAGTTCTACCGCAACGCTTAAATAATTTCCCATATTGATAGCACCTACTTCTTGATTATACTATCAGTATGGTCAATGCTTTCCTTTCTAAACCGGAAAAGCTCCGCTCAACGTTGCATGGTGAATTGGAGCATGTCATTGAAAAGCTGCTCTGCATCACTGCGGTCAATCTTGACAAGCGGGTCATTGAGGAAGGCTTGAAACGCGAGGCCAGTGTCCTTTGTTAAACCTGCGTCCGCCACTGCCTCCTGATTGGATATATGCCTAGCCGCCAGCATTTCCACACCTTTCGGAAGCGCTCCGGACAAAATCGGCTGGACACGGTTCCTTGTGATGAATGCGTTTGTTTCGACGATGGCTTGTATAGGAAGGTTTGAGACCTGGCCTTGATTCGGCATATTTACATTTGTGACGAGTTCACTCAATCCGAGAAGAGCCGCTATGATGTTCACGCCTTCTTCTCCCGAAGCTTTCTCAGCAACGCCCCGTTGTTGCACGATCAACCGTTCTGTTTCTTGTCGTTTCTCAGCTCTGTCTTGTTTTCTGAATGATATAGGTGTGAGATGAAATTTCCATACTTCAGGCTGTTTGAGGTATGGGCCGGGAAGAAACTCTGCCAGATGCCTGTCTCCCGCAGCAGGGATGGCGCCATACGTTTCAAATAAATCAAACGCAACACGGTGTGCCGAATAAAAGACGCTGTCCCTCCAGCTTTCCCCCTCCAGCTCATATCCTGATTCCCCATAGTGCGCGCTGAATTCACGGAATATAGGCAGCAGGTCAATATGGCGGTAAGAGGCTTTTGTGATCCATGTAAAATGGTTAATGCCGAGCACATTAACGCGGATATCCTCACGCCGCGGCACCTCAATCCCCAGCCTTTCCGTGACCATTTCCGCCAATAACTTTTGCGTCCCGAATACCTCGTGGCAGCAGCCAATCGCTTTGATGCCGGGAAACACTTTATACAGCACTCTTGTACAGACAGACATCGGGTTTGTATAATTAATGACCCATGATTCAGGTGCGTAGTCTCTTATTGCCCGGGCAATTTCCGCAAATATCGGCACAGCACGCAAGCCCCTGATGATCCCTCCAGGCCCGACAGTATCACCTACAGACTGATAAATACCGCAGCGCTCAGGCAAGTGGACATCGACTTCCATATCATCCAGTGATCCCGGCAAAATGGAAATAATGACGATATCAGCGGCTGATAACGCCTTTTTCAAAGTAGAAACAGCCTCATATCTCCATCTGCCGTTCCCGCTGTGATTGCCGATCACTTCATTTTTCTGAGCGGCTTCAAAATCAAGATCATAGAGCGCCACCGTGCCTGACATCCGTTCATCAATCGACAAATCACTCATCAGGCTTCTGGCCCAGCCTTGGGACCCTCCGCCGATATAGGCAATCTTAATCTGATCTAATGTACTGATATGAAACACTCCCTTTCTCAGCCTTTCACCGAACCGATCAGCATTCCTTTTGCAAAGTGTTTTTGTAAAAATGGATAGACCGCCAAAATCGGCAGCGTTGCAATGACAATGACAGCGAGTTTAATTCCCTGCTCCGGCGGAACTGCATTTTGCATCGTATCACCATTGGTCGCCGTTAAATCCGATAAAATTGTGACTTGGCGAAGCACCATTTGCAGCGGCCATTTTGCACTGTCATTGATATATAAGAGAGCGTGGAAGAAATCATTCCAAATCCCGACCGCATAAAACAGCGCAAAGGTCGCTATGACCGGCTTTGACAGTGGCAGGGCGATCCGCCAGAAGACGCCGATTTCGGAACAGCCGTCAATTTTTGCTGATTCCTCCAGCTCGCGCGGCAGCTGCTGAAAGAAGTTTTTGATAATAATAAGGTTGAACGGATTAATCGCCATCGGCAGAATCAATGCCCAATACGTATCCAAAAGGCCAAGTGATTTTACGACAAGGTACGTCGGAATCATGCCGCCTGAAAACAGCATGGAGAAAATCACCAGATTCAACAGCAGATTCCGTCCCTTCACATGCCGCTTCGCCAGCGGATACGCCATCGTGAAGGTGAAAAACAGCTGTACAGCCGTCCCAACAACCGTGATGAAGATGGACACGCCCATGCTTCGAAGGAACGTCGGTGTCGAAAACACATACTTGTAAGCATCAAGTGTAAAGGTTTTCGGGAAAATAAAGAAGCTCCGCTGGGCGAGTTCCGCTTCTGTCGCAAAGGAACCGGCGATAATATATAAAAACGGCAAAATGGTAATCGCGCCGACACCGCCGAGAAACAGAATGTTGCAGACGTCAAACACCCGTCCGGCTTTGGTGTTGTGCATCGTGTGAATTTCAGCCATACCTCTCCCTCCTCTAAAACAATCCTTCCTGATCAAACTTTTTCGCAATGTAATTGGCGCCAAAAATCAAGATAATCCCGACAACTGATTTAAACAAACCGACCGCCGTGCTGTAGCTATACGCCCCTTGGGTAATCCCCATCATGTACACATACGTGTCGAAGATGTCAGCCACACTGCGGTTGAGTGAGTTCGTCATCAAATACACCTGTTCAAAGCCAAGATTCAAAAAGCTGCCGATTCTTAAAATCAACAAAACGATAATGGTGCTTCTGATCGCCGGCAGCGTAATATGCCACATTCTCCTGAACCGCCCCGCTCCGTCCATGATGGCCGCTTCATACTGCTCTTGATCAACCGTAGCGAGCGCTGCCAAAAATAGAATCGTTCCCCAGCCTGTTTCCTTCCAAATGCTTTGCATCACAATCATCGGCCGGAACCAGTCTGCATCCGACAAGAAAGAAATCTGCTCACCTGTCAGGCTCATGATCATTTTGTTGATCACACCTGTATCGACAGTAAAGAAAACGAAGGTGATGCTGACCACAATTGTCCATGATACAAAATGGGGTACGTAAATAAAGGTTTGGATACATCTTTTATACGCGGCCTTTCTTACCTCATTCAAAAGCAGGGCTAAAATGAGAGGCGCTGGAAAGGCAAACAAAAGATCCAGGCTCGCCAGCATGAGGGTGTTGCGCAGCAGCCGGAAAAAATCCGGATTCATAAAAAAGTCTTTGAAATAATCAAAGCCGACCCATTCGCTTTTCCAGAAGCCGAGATATGGCGAGTAGTCTTTAAAAGCGATCAGCACGCCCCACATCGGCAAGTATTTGAAAATCAAGAAATAAAGCAGACCGGGAATAAGAAGAAGATAAAGCCATTTGTCCCGTTTGAGCGCAGCCATCCAGCTGATGCCTTTTCCAGCGGTGAGAACAGGTGCATCTCCCTTCTTCGGCACTGTTTCCATATCTGTTCTCCTTTCGTGTTACCGGGGCGCCCGCCGAAAGGCAGGCGCATCGGTTTATTTTGACGATTGGTACAATTTGTTCAAGTCCTTCATCAGGTCATTGCCGCCGCTTTTTTTCCAAAGCTCCACTGCATCAGCGAACCCTTTTTCATCAATTTCTCCAATGATAAATTGTGTTCTCGCGTCGAGGATGATGTTGTCAAGCTGGGCTCCTTTTTGGGTATAGACATCAGATACAAGCGACTCAGCTGGGTTAAAGACGGCTATTTTTTCTCCTTCGGTTATGATGTCCTTGCGATGCTGGAAGAGCTTGGTTTTCTGGTCTTCGATGTAATACTCGCTTTTCGGAATCGACATGCTGAACTGTGCCAAGCCTTCATGCTCATACAGAAGAGATTTGTTATTTTTTTCAAGTGAGGTGAATACGCCGTCCTTGAGCTCGTAATTGCGGCCCTTCACTCCGTTGTTCGTGAGAATCTGCGCTTCCTTATCATTCATCTTATCGAGGAAGGACAGCACCTCTTTCAGCTCTTTTTCGGTTTTGACGCTTGATTTTGGTATCGCGATCATGCCTGAATAACCAGATGTCGGGAAGGTGCGCTTGCCATTCGGTCCCTCAAGCGAGCCGACGATATCAATGATATCCTTGTTCGACTCATCCGCCTCCTCCATCGCGCTTTGGATTTGAGACGCTCTTGAGCCTGTATCAACGATGACACCCGCTTTTCCTTTTACAACCGGATCATTCCACTTCGCAGAATCCATGACAGCAAAGTCCTTATTGATCAAGCCCTCATCATAGAGCTTTTTAAAAAACGTGAGCGCATCCATGTATTCTTTCGTTGTAAAATCTGGAATCAGCTTTCCGTTTTCAACACCGTAGCGGTTCGGAGCGCCGAACCAGATTTGCAGAACATCCCATGGGCTTCCGTTGCCGAGTCCCATCCATTTCGGCACGACCATGCCGTACGTATCATCCTTGCCGTTTCCGTCAGGATCTTTTTCCTTAAAGGCTTTCAGCACTTCATAGAAATCATCAAGCGTTTTTGGCATATCCAGACCGACATTTTTCAGCCAGTCGGTTCTGATGATCATACACGCCCTGATCAGATCCCTCGTTCTGTAGATTCCGTACACCTCGCCGTTCACCGAGCTGTTCTTCAAAATCTTTTCATCTGCCTGGCTTACATTCTTGTAGTCTTTTAAATAAGGAGACAGTTCCCAAAACGCCCCTGCTTTGACAGACTTGATAAAGCCGGCTGACTTATCTTTAATGACAATCGCGTGAGGCATCTCTCCTGAAGCCATGACGATGTTGAATTTGTCGTTGTAGGATGAATCAGGCACCCATGTGACCTTAATCTCTTTGCCTGTGTATTTTTCGAGCGCTTTTAATGAAGGGCTTTTATCACTCGGGCTTTCCGGCGATAAAAGCGGCGCCATAATTTTGATCGTATCTTTCGAACCGCTTGCTGAATTGGATGTTTCCGAATGGCTGCATCCGGTGATCATCATGGCAGCAAGCGGCAAGGCCATCCATTTTTTTCGCATTCTTATTTTCATGTTGCGTAAGTCCCCCTTTTTTCAATTTGCATTTCCCCTTTGCCCCTCTCAATATAAAGCGCTTACATAAATTCTTGCAATCTTCATTTTTTGCACCATTTCTCCTATGAAATTCCGGCTGTTATCCTTTTTTGCCCGATGTTTCTTTTTTTGCCGGAAGGGAATCTCCGATCAGTTCCAGCGCCGCTATGACATTTAAACACCATTGAGAGACAGTGTTCGTTGTCACCCATGGAAGCTCCTCTAGCTGCGTCCATGTCTCGATGCGCTCCGGTTTGATCGGAAGCGGCGTATGGCTGAGCTTATCTTCTAGCAAAAGATTCCACGCTTTGGCGGCGAGATGAGGATCTTGTTTTTTTCTTGCGGCGTAGGCTGTCATACCGGCGGCGAACATCGGCCAGTGAAAATGCCCGTCATGAAGAGCGCCTCCGCTTTTTTTCCGTTTTTCCTCGTCACTGAGTGTGTAAAATTCGCCGAATTCACTCAGCATATCCTCCCATTCCCGGTCATCAAGAAGCTCAGCCAGCTCCATCCACACTTGCGGCGCGCCGAAGGCAATGATCATATGATATCCGCCCGCAATGCCGTCTCCCATATGATGAAGCATCGAGGTCGCCGGATCATATTCAAATGTCGGGCCAGATAATAAGCGGAGCGGCAGCCGCTTCAGACAGTTGATGCCTGTTTGGATTTTGTGGAGATAATCAGGATTTTCGGTCCGCTCCCATTCCGCCAGCCAGTTCGAGCAAAACGCCGCCCAGTCCGGTCCCGTTCTGGCGTGAGTCGGGTGCTTGCCTTTCTCGTAAAAAGCGCGCATCGGATCGGTTTTGACGAGGGCATAATCGGCATCCTTCACTTCTGTCAAAAGATCTCCCGTCCGCTCATCACCCGTCAGATAATAATAGAATTTATAAAGCCCGGCCATGCTGATTCTCGCTTCCTTGCAGCCGCATCCCCAGTGCACAACATTATGCCGTGAGCCAAGCCCGGCATATTCACCGAGGTGAAAGCTGTCCGTTTCACTCGTATGGCGGGTCATGGCTTCTGCCATTCGGAAGATATCCTCTCTGCCTGAGCGGAAAAACGCCTGCCACAGCCATAAGGTCGGAACGAGCTCATTGTTTTGCCATGCGTATCCGCCGAGATCGTACCGCCACATATGCCGGATCGGGTCATACGTATGCATGACATCGCCATAATGCCAAAAACCGTACCATCTGCGTTGCTCTACTTCCTTTTTATAAAACAGAAAGGCCGCATCTAGATGTTCCTCCAGCTCTTTTTTGAGCGGATGGGATGTGTCAATGATGCTCCAAACCCCGAGTGCTTTTGATTCGTAATAAACGTCCGGCTCGCATACAATGAGCGGCGGCGCCTGCCATTTGTCAGCGAGCGCATTGAGGACTTCGTCAGACGGCATGTGCGAAAAGCACGCCAGGCTGATTTCATTTGTGTTCGCAATGCCTGTCGGATCAGAGCGCATTTCATCAAAGCCTTCATACGCGCTGGCCACGTGGGTGTTTCCTGTATAATGCCGCAAATCCATCGCTTCGCCGTCCGGGGGCCAAAGCCAGATAGTCATTTTGGGGCGGCTGCCGGCAAGACCTGTGATCTCCAGTGCTGAAGGATATTTCTCAAAGAAATACCGCAGGCCGAGAGCCACACCGCCATTTTTTCCGCCCGCATAGCAGAGCCCCTTCGCCCGGCTGCCATGCAGCATTCCAACCCACGCATAATCTTTTCCGGTCCGTTTTGACAGGCTGTAATGATCGCTGGAATCTTGCACGAGCTTGACATCGTCCCAAACCGCATTCTGTGTGCCATGTGCAAACCATTCCTTATGCTCTTCATCTGAAGACAGCATTTCGCCATTGATTTGTTTTTCATAAAGCGGATATCGTTCATTGAATTTACGTGTGCCAAACAGCTGGGCGGGTTCTTTGTACATCCCTTTCTCTCCCGCAAAGCGGAAATGGCGGTTGTACGGCTCTCCCTCCAAAAAAAGGGCAAATTCGATGCCGAGCCCCTTTATGAATTCTTGTTTACCGCTCCTGTCAATCAGCTGCGTGTGCACAAGGCCGATCTCAGACAGCCCGGCATAAAACGTCAATCGGATGACAAACGGCAGCCATTCTTCATTCGTTTTATGGAGCACATGCACTCCCTCGATTTTGATCACCGCTTTGACAGGACCACTCTGCTCAATCGCCGCCCGTTTGATAAAGCTGACAGACCTTTCATGCAAAAGAACCGTTTCCGCCGCTGACTCCTTTCTCGTTTCTCTTATTGCAACGAGCCTCCCGCCTGCGGCGATCGGCTTTCCGTTGATCTGCAATGATTGAATGAAATCAGATCCTGTTTTATGAATGGTACAAACGAGTGCTCCTGTATTCACTTGGATGTCATGCTCTGTCTCAAGAATGCTGAGCGATTCAGTTGGCTGCGGCACTTCTCTTTTGCGAACTGTAAAGCTTTGGTTTTCCTGACCGCCAAACACCGCCGCGTGCTTCGTCCACTTGATGCTCCCGTCCCGCCAATAGGCCGACGGTTCGCTTTGCACATATCGCGTTTCCGCGTTTTCATTCATAAGCGCCAGACGGTCTCCTTTTTTTAATTCTCCTTTTTTCCATGGCACGCCCCACGTCACGCCGCTTGTCAACTTTGGCTGTTCTGATAACCATTTGATCTTTTTCATCGGCCTCTCCCTCCATAGAAAAAAGCTGATTCGATGCAAAGAATCAGCTGTGATTGTCAAATTGAATCACACGGTATTCATGCGGTCCGACTGCCAGTCTCCCCGCTTTGGTCAAACAGTTCGTCAACAAATCCATTCCCGCTTCCGGCAATGTCACGCTCCCGCCTTTTCCATCCATATTCACAACGATCCACACAAGGCCGTTTTCGCCTATACGCGGGGCAACGATCGTGCCGGGTGTCACATCCGACCGGCTGGAAATAACAGCTTCCTCCGCATAATGCCTGACGAGCGCTTCCAGCATCGCATCCCCTTCTTTCCCGGATGGAAGCGAGCCCAGCATGACAATTTTCCCCTCGCCGTAATTCCGTTCCTTCAGAAAAGCATGGCCCGCCCCCGGTCCTGATTCAACCGTGCCAAGGGTGTTTCCGCTCTCTGTGTCACACACCGCGCTCCATAGTCCGAGCGGCGCCGTGATGCCAAACGCTTTTCCTGTATTCACGTTCTCATTCATCGGATAGGTAAAAAGTGTTTTGATCCCTGACGTTTTCTCAAGTTCGCCAAGTCCGCAATCGGTATGAATGGTATGCTCGCATGTGCGCCCTCCTGTCAGCGGCCCTGTGATCCAGATGCCGCCCGCTTCAGCGAATGCCGAAGCTTTTTTGATAAATTCAGCAGACAAATACGGCACAAATGGCGTAAACAGCAAGCGGTAGCCGTCCAGCGGAGCGCCTTCCGGAATAAGGTCACGGTGAATCCCTGTGTTGAGAATACGTTCATAAAAATGCGTCACAAGCGAACGATGCCGGAGTCCCCGGTGAGGCTCAGTTTTAATAAATGCTTTTGCTCTGTCAGAGTAAGTCATCGCCGCCTCGGCTTGAACGGGTTCAGTCGATAGAATAACAGGCTCGATTTCCTTTCTTGCCCGCTCAACCGCCAGCACATTTTGGTAGCCGATGGTGGGTTCGCCCCAGGCACTGAGAACCGAACCGTGGGAAATCTCGCTGCCTGAACGCTGCTGTCGCCATAGCCAGTAGCAAAACCCCTGGCTTCCTAAGGCGTAGGACGATACGGCTTCGGCCTGCAAATACCCGTCTGTGTGCGGGTAAGCGGAGCTTTCAAGCGAGGCGGCATACGACGGACTCGTTTCCAAAATCCAAAACGGGCGCCCCTGTTTCAAATTTCTCCATAAATCACAGTTCAATAAAAAGGCAGAGGCGTTTTCCTGCGAAGCGTACGTGTCATAGGAGGCAAAATCGAGATTCTGAAACATTCGCTCATTGTCCACGCTGAACATGACTGATCCGTTATGCGTGATCGGAGCATCTGAATAGCAGCGGATGATTTTGGCCTGTTCATCCGCAAACGAAGCGATCATCTCCATCGAAAACAGCTGATACATAGTGCTTAGGGAAGCGTGATGCAGAAACGGGGCCGGTCCCGGCTGCGGGACTTGCTCAAACGTCTGATAGGTTTCGCTCCACACATCGGTTCCCCAAGCTTCATTCAAGCGCTCAATCACCACGTAGCGATTTTTGAGCCAGTCATGCCATAAGCGCAAACATGTCTCACACATGCATTCTGCAACATGGCATTTAAACTCATTGTCTAGCTGCCATCCGATCAGCCCCGGGAGCCGGCCAAGCTCCTTGGCGATGGCTGTGGTGATGATGGCGGCTTTTTTTCGGAAATACGGGTTGTTCGTACAGGCATGCTGACGGGAGCCATGCCCCATGATCTCTCTTTTTTCATTGACATGCATGCGTTCGGGCCGGCCGTGTGAGAACCAAATTGGCGGGGTAGGCGTCGGCGTGCACATAATCGTTTCGATCCCGCTTTCATACAGCCGGGCGATGATTTCTTTGAAAAAACCGACGTCAATTTTTCCTTCTTCAGGTTCCATGACAGACCAGGCAAATTCGCCGATCCGCACAACATTTACGCCAACTTCACGCATGATGTCAATGTCCTGCTGAATCGTCTCTCCATCCCATAATTCCGGATAATAGCAAGCGCCATGATACAGTTTTCTCATCCCATTTTCACCTTTCTTTGATGATCAATTCTGTCAATGGCAGGCCGAGCTCCTTTATGCCTTTTGCCACAAGTTTCGCCATTTCATTTGCGCCTTTTTTTGTAAAATGCGTGTAATCATTAATCCCTTCTGAAATCATAAAATAGGTGTACACTTTTTCCTCGCCCTTCTCAGTAAAGAAAGCGAGACTTTTCTCCATCAGATCAATGAGCTGGACATTCTCCTCTTCAGCCGTCTGCTTCATGGCAATGCAGTAATCTGGAAAATCGTTCAAAAACACGCCGTTTTCGTAATGAAAGCGGGCTACGGGGGTAATGAGAAGCGGATGGGCGCCTTTTTCCCGCGCGCCTGCGATATACTGCTTTAAATATTGTTTATAAGTAGTGTAGGGATCGGTGTAGCGCTCCGGCTTATTTTTCGACGCGTCATTATGGCCCATCTGCACGAACAGCCAATCATCCGGCTCGATCACATCGAGGATTGCCTGAAGCCTGCCCTCCTCCACAAATGTTTTCGAGCTTCTTCCCCCGATCGCTCTGTTGATCACTTGAATATGCTCAGGCAGATGCGAGCCGAGAAACTGCCCCCACCCCCCTTGATTTGTGCTGTCTCCATACGTTTGAACAGTCGAATCGCCGGCAAGATAAATATGATTTGCCATTTTTCATTCCCCCTCGTTTTTTATACAGCTTCCATCACGGATAGCTCTTCCCTTGAAAAAACCGGTGCGTACAGCGTTTGTGCATTGGTTCGTCCTGCCCGTTCTCTAATCATCTTGTCGTAGCGTTCAGCCTTTACGTCTTATCCCTTAGTCCTCCTACAGCGGCGCCTCCGCTTTACTTCCCGCTATGTACAGGGCGGGCTTCGGCGGTTTTTTCATTCCCGTTCCGAGGTAAAAGCTCGTGTGCGGCGGCTGGTTGTAGGCGGTATTCTGCCAGGCGATGCCGAGCCTGTAAACTGGATCATGCATCAGCGTGTAAAAGCGGTGGCGGGTGAGATGTGTCGTTGTATAGATACGGAGCGCGCTGCTGTCTTCCGTTCTCCATATCACTTCTTCCCGCCAGTCTCCGAACAGGTTGGCCTGAAGAACCGGGTTTCCTTTCGTGCCGTTGTTGGACAGCACGCCGGCCGGCTGAAATATCGTCTTCAGACAGCCGTTTTCAGCATCCCATTTTTCAATCTTTGGCCTGCCAATCGTTCCGTCCCAGTCATGATCAAGCAGTTCTCTGACCAAATCACCGTCCCACCAGATGGCGAAATTGGCTGAAGCGGGTGCTTTGTCGCTGATTTTTTCGCCTTTGCTCGTAAAAAGCCCATACGACATGCCATCATTGCCCGGCGGATCAATTCCCCAGACGAGCGACCCTTTGTAGCTTGGGTCAATATGAGCCGCCATGCCCCGGCCAACGTCAGTTCCAGCATGGACGCCCCATAATATCTCACCGGTTCCGGCATCTCGCAGCGACAGTCCGTACGGCTTCGTGGCGTCCTCATGCACCTGGAACACTTCAAGCCCTTTTCGTGACGGGTCCAGATCCCCTACATGCATCGCGTCTCCGTGCCCGAGCCCCGTTGAGTACAGGCCGGTTCCGTCATGATCGACAGCCATTGCGCCGTATATGATTTCATCTTTTCCGTCTCCGTCGATATCCGCCACGCTTAAGCTGTGGTTCCCCTGTCCTGCGTACGCTTCATGTCCCGGCTGGTTGGAGTCAAATACCCAGCGTTTTTTGAGCCTTCCGTTTCTGAAATCGTATGCCACGAGCACGGCTCTCGTATAGTAGCCGCGTGCCATTACAAGGCTCGGCCGCTCCCCATCCAAATAAGCGATCCCGGCGAGAAAACGGTCCATCCGGTTTCCATAGCCGTCTCCCCAATCCTCCAGCTTGCCGCGGGGCGGTTCATATTCCACGGTTGTGAGCGCCTCACCGGTTTCTCCTTTAAACACCGTCAAATATTCCGGACCGGACAAAATTCTGCCCTGTTCGTTTCTAAAATCGGCATGCTCATCACCGATGATATGTCCTTTCCCGTCTGTTGTGCCGTCAGCTGTTTTCATGGCGATTTCTGCTTTTCCGTCACCATCCAGGTCATACACCATAAATTGCGTGTAATGAGCGCCCGCCCTGATGTTTCTGCCGAGGTTGATGCGCCACAAAAAGGTGCCGTCCAGTTTATAGGCATCTATGAGCACCTCCCCGGTATAACCGTCATGGGCGTTGTCTTTTGAATTGGACGGGTCCCACTTCAGGATGATTTCATATTCTCCATCCCCGTCCACATCCCCGACGCTGGCATCATTGGCGCTGTAGGTGTACGGCTTTCCATCCGGCGTCACACCGCCTTCCGGTCTGGCAAGCGGAACCTCCAGAACATTTTCCTGCCAAACACGAGCTTCCTTGGAAAGCTTTTCTTCCCGTCCTTTATTGACAGCCGCCACTTGATAAACAGAGTCAGCCGTTCCGTTTTGATCGAGAAAATTAGTGCTTTCAGCGATTGGATCGCGGGTGATCCGCTTTCCATCCCGATAAAGGTGAAAAGCCGTCGTCTCATGATCTGTTCCGAGAAAACGCCAGCTGACAAACACGCCCTGATCTGTCTTTACCGCAATCAAACCTCTGGTCAAGTATTCCATTTGCCTCTTTTTTGGTTTCATTTGATGGGAACGGGCTGCGCGCAGCCCGTTCCTTCCCCCCTTTCAGTTAAGGCGTATACATATTCGGTTTTGGCTGTTCCGCCATGCCGTCTCCTAAAAAGAAGCTTGTGTGCGGCGGCTGGTTATAGGCGACATTTTGCCAGGCGATGCCAAGTCGGTACACCGGATCGTGCATCAGCGTATACAGCCTGTGCTCAGTCGGAATGGTCGTCGTGTAAATGCGCAGAGCACTGCTGTCCTCCGTTCTCCACACGACTTCCTCGCGCCAGTCACCGAGCAGATCAGCCTGAAGCGCCGGTGTTGCTTTTGTGCCGTTGTTAGCCGCTGCGCCTGATGCAGTCAGCACATTTTTCGATACGCCGAATTGATAATCCCACTTATCAATTCGGTTGCTGTCCAGCTGTTCCCGGAGCAGATCGCCGTCCCACCAGATGCCGAAGTTGGTCGAGGACGGAGCCCCGCTTCCGATTTTGACCCCTTTCGCTGAGTAAAGAGAACCGTTTGCCCACACCTCCTGTCCCGGATAACGCGGGTCAATATCAGCAGCCATTCCCCGGCCTACATCCTTGCCGGCATAAACGCCCCAAAGGATTTTTCCGGTTGCAGCATCCCGAAAAGATAAGCCGTATTTTGCATTTTTGTCCTCATGAACTTGAAACACCTCAAGCCCCGGCCGGCCCGGATCAAGATCTCCTGTATGGAGGGCATCCCCATGGCCTAAGCCGGTCGAGTACATGCCTTTCCCGTCATGATCAACAGCCATTGAGCCGAAAATAATCTCATCTTTTCCATCCCCGTCAACATCCGCGATGCTCAGGTTGTGATTCCCCTGTCCGGCAAACGCTTCGTTTCCTGACTTTGAGGAGTCCAGCGTCCAAAGCTTTGACAGCTTTCCGTCCCTGAAGTTATAGGCAACTAGCATGGTTTTAGCGTAATACCCTCTGGTCATGATCAGGCTCGGCCGCTGTCCATCAAGGTAGGCAATGCCGGCGAGAAAACGGTCAACACGGTTGCCGTAGCTGTCTCCCCAATCCGACACATTGCCGCGCGCCGGTTCAAAATTTGCGGTGACAAGCTGTTTCCCGGTTGAACCTTGAAACACAGTGAGATATTCAGGGCCTGAAAGCACACGCCCCTGTTCATTTCTGTAATCTGCATTGGCATTTCCAATTACTTTGCCCGTGCCGTCTTTTGTCCCGTCTGCCGTTTTCATTGCCACTTCTGCTTTTCCGTCACCATCAAGGTCATACACCATAAACTGGGTGTAGTGCGCGCCCGCTCTGATGTTTTTGCCGAGATTGATCCGCCATAACTTTGTGCCGTCCAGTTTATACGCGTCAATCAGCACGTCACCCGTATAGCCATCCTGTGAATTGTCTTTTGAGTTAGACGGGTCCCATTTCAGGATCAGCTCGTATTGCCCGTCACCATCCACATCGCCAACACTTGCGTCATTAGCGCTGTACGTGTAACCTTCACCCTTTGGCGTCGTGCCGCCAGCCGGTTTATCCAGCGGGACGGAATGATACGGCTGCGCCCATACGGAGGCTTTTTCAGAAGCCGGCTGTTCGGTACCGTTTACAACAGCCCGAACCGTATACGTTGAGCCCGCCGATCCGTTTTTATCCACATAGTTCGTGGTTTTGACAGGCGCAGCATTCAGTTTTTGCCCGTCTCTGTACACATTGAACAAAACAGATGCGTTTTCGGTTCCAAGAAACCGCCAGCTGACAAAAATGCCCCCGTCCGTCTTGACCGCTACAAGCCCCCGGTTCAGCGCTTCCATCTGCCGCGCTGCCCCTTCAGCTTTCACAGGACATACAGAGGTTCCCATCACCAACAAGACCAGCAACGTAACAGCGGTAAACATGCGTTTCCTTCGTGTAATCATCAGACAGCTCCTTCTCATTTATCTATAAGCGCTTACTTAAATTGGATTTTATGCGCTGTGTGAGCTGTCTTCAATTTCACTTTTTTGCATCTGCCTATTTCAGACACTGCACTTTTTTGCGTATTTGTCACTTTTTTGTTACCCGGCTTGATGATGCTGGGCCTCCGTCTTTTGAAATCCCCTAAGAGCAAAAAACATCAACACAAGCCCAAATAAACATGGGCCGTAAAACGGGATCAGGCCAGGAAGCGTATACAGCAAATAAAGGACAAATCCGCACCCGATCAGCATACAGCCGGTCGTCAGCGGCCTCATGGCGCCAAACAGCAGTGCCTGCGGTATATATTTCCGAAGCGGGAGCTGGTAATGCACATAAAGGGGAAACACATACATCAGCGCGATGATATACAAAAGCCCTGCAAGCAGCGTGCAGCCTGTTACGGCAAAGGACAGCCAATCCGTACTGGCAGAAAAATAATGATAGTTCGCGGACAATATGAGCAAAAGAGCCGAAAACGCCAATCCGATCGCATTAACCTTGAGAAACTCTTTTTTATAGGTATCGAGAAATAACGGAAATACCGGGACATCCTTTTGCCCCATCAGCCATTTCCTTATAACGGCACACATCGCGGTTGTGCTCGGCGCCCATCCGAAAAGAACGCCGCCCAAAAGTGTAAACAACAGCCACAGCCCGTTGAGCCATGCTATTTTCACCACCGCTTCGCAGCCTGCATAAAGCGCATCCGTTACAGTCGTCTTCATCTTCTCACCGCTTGATGCACGGCAAAATCCCTGTAAACGGCTTTCATGGGGGCCATCTGCCGGAACCCGATTTTTCCTTTTGTTAACACAGGCCCATATGTGCTGCCGTCGTCCATCCACTCAAGAATGGGCAGACCATTGATTGAAAAGTGCACATAGCCTTTGTCTTTGATCAGCTTCATACGATACGGAGAATCAGCGTCGTCTGGAGAAGGCAGCGGATCGGCCCCCATTGCGGCGAGGTGGAAACCGCGGCTTTTTCTTAAATTGCAGGTGCGGAACGCTCTTTCCTCCGGGTATTTTCTGCGGAAATACGACAGGTGGAGCGCATTGATGTCCCCCGAATGATACTCGGGGTATTTTCCCGTTCTTTTCTGGAGACTTGGATCAAACAAATCCTCGCCTCCCATTCCCGCAGCAGAAAAAAACAGCATACACAATCCCGGCTGCTCGATCGGGGAGAAGTCCCATGTCACAATGATGCCGTCTGGAAAGGTTTCCGGACACCAAAAGACAAAGTGCGCTTCGTCCTGAACATGTGACAGGTGCAAGCTGTGATCGTCAAATGAGATCTGTCCGCCTCCCTCCATCCGCCAGTCCTTCACATCGCTTTTAGACCGGAGCGGATTGCGGTACAGGCACGCGCCTTCCTTATACATGTTCTTTCCCCTCCCGGCTCACAAGGTGGTTCTTAAGCGGAAGTCCGAGCTCTTCAATGCCTTCTGCCACAAGCTTCGCAACCTCCATTGCACCTTCTTCCGAAAAATGCGTATTGTCCTCAATGCCGTCCGAGTAATTCGGATGTTCATTCGGCTGAAACCAAACGAACAATCGCTTCGACTCCTCCGGCCCGTATGCTTCATACAGCACCTTTGTTTTCGCAAGCAGATCAATCACAGGTACATCGAGCTCCTTCGCCAGTGCTTTCATCGCATCGGGATACTCACCGAGGGAATGCTCGATTCGTCCGTTTTCATCAAAGCGGCGGCGCTGCACCGATGTGACGAACACAGGATGCGCGCCCTTTTCGCGTGCCGTATCTGCAAACAAGGTAAGAAACTGCTGAAATGTGGAGTACGGCTTCGTCCCCCGCGGTTTTTGGTCATTGTGGCCGAATTGAATCAACAAATAATCGCCTTGTGTGATGCGCTCGGCAATTGCTTGAAGCCTTCCTTCCTCCACAAAAGAATTGGTGCTCGCTCCTCCTTTGGCATGATTGCGGACCAGCACATCTTCAGAAAACAATTGCCCGAATACCTGCCCCCACCCCGCCATCGGCGCTTCATGAGGCGGGCAGTCACTCACAGTGGAATCTCCCGCTAAAAATACTTGAATTGGTTTCTTCATCACATGTTCTCTCCTTTCACGGCGTTTCCTGATACATTTGCCTGAAGACACCCGGCGGCATGCCGACCTGTTTTTTAAAAATCCGGTTAAAGTAATTGTGGCGGTAGCCGACTTCTTCTGACACGTCATGAATTTTTTTATTCGTATTGACCAGCAGTTCTTTCGCCTTTTCGATTCTGATCTGGGTCACATAATCGATAAAATTAATGCCGGTCACTTGCTTAAATGCCTTGCTTAACGTATATGAATTCATGCCAAGCGCATCGGCACAGCTTTCCAATGAAATATCCGCCATATACTGTTCGTGAATCATCGCAATCACACGTTCTGCCAGCTGCTTTTGCTGTCTGTTTTTTCTGCCCTCAAGCTTGGAAAGGTAAGGCGTCACCACTACATCCATCAGCCAGGCCGCCGCTTCGTTAGGTTCGCGCAATTCTGAAATATCAAGAAACGGATTCCGGTGCTGAAACAGTTCGCTGGGATTGAGCCCAGAATGTAAAATATCCTCCTGAATGCGGGAAAACAGCTGAATCAGGGCGGAATGCACATGCCTGTCTATGACCGCCTTTTCCGCCAGTTCATTCATACATCCATCTATCAGTTCCTTGGCTTCCTGTTTTCTTTCCAGCCGGATGGCCTGAACAATTTGTTTTTCCAGTTCAAAAGGATAATAAGGAGCGAACTGCTCATCCTGAGGGAAGTCGGCCTGCAAATCAATGACCTGATCCCGGTTGGCAAACTGCCTGCGGGATTTGCCGCTTTTCACATTCTGAAATAAAGAAGGAATTTCCGTGACACGCTCCGTCTCGCTGCTCAATGTCGAGGTCAGGCATAGTCCTGTTACATCCCCAAATTGGCGTGCCAGCTCCGTTATATACGCCTTCAGATCAGAGCTGTTTGTTTTCATCACAAGAACGGTGACAGAAAGCCGGCCGATATCAAGTATGGAGAGCTGAAAAACGCGTTTATCCGCCAATTCCTCAGCCAGATTGGTCAGGGTAAACACGGCAAGCTGTTCATCACCTTCACGGAAGATGCTTTTTTCACAACGGAGCCCTGTCACCTGTAGATCAAGCACATGAAACGCGTTTCCGCCGATGTTCCAGCCAGCCTCCTCCATCCGCAATCTGAGGCTTTCCTCGTTGTCATAGTAAAAATCGCCCTGCAAGAGATGCTGCAAAAAACTCTTTTTCATATGGGGCGTCTGCCGCAGGAGCTGCTCTTGGAGCTTCCGGCTTTCAAGGGATAGATCCTGCCATCTCTTTTCAATCCACTTGAATTCATCCTGCCCGGACGCCTGCCATACTTTCTTCTCTCCTCCGGTAAACAAGCCAAGCAAATGCTGAATGGGACGATAGATTTTTTTTGATGCATACCATGTCATGCATACCGCCAAACCGATGCAAATGACCAGCATCACGATGATCACTTTTGATAAAAACACCATCGGCGCTGTAATAGCTGAAAGAGGCGCCGCTGACACAAAGGTCCATTGCTGATGCATCCGGTTCATTTCTCCAAAGGAGACAGAATACACCTTGCCTTCCCATTCCATCTGAAAATGGCCGTTCTCAGCAGGCTGTTTTTTTATCTCATGAAGTAAAGTCTTTTCAAAATCTTTTTCCCCCTCATGAAACAGCACCTCTCGATTTTGATCTAAAAGCAGCGCACTGCCATCAGGATAGGGGGACAAGCTTTGCAGGATTGATTCCATTTCTTTCGGATCAACCGCCAGCAAGATCGCGCCGAACGGTTTCTCCGCCGCGCCCGGAATGAGCTGGATCAGCATCGCTTGGTTTCTCGACCGTTTCCAATAAATGCTGTGGTCTGAGGCAAGCAGCGAGCGATACTTGCGAAGCGCCTCCTGTTCTGTCAAAGCGCTGTATTCAGGGCTCAGCACAAGTGGCCGGGGGCTGTTCAGAAAGATGGAAGCCTGCTCGATCAGCGGCTGCTGGTCCCGCAAAAGAAACAGCTTTTTCGTTAATTGATAGGAGAACGTAAAGTCTTTCTCCAAATCCCTCTCGGCCAATCCATTCATCAGTGAAGAATCGTAGGCCATCTGGGTGAGTGCCAGTTCAAGCACTCCCAGCTTCTCATCCATTCGGCTGACCTCACGCGCCACCTGTGTTTCATGCGATCTCTGCAGCTCTTTCTCCACCTTGTCGATCGAAAGAAAGTAGATTGCGCCGCCAGTCAGCAATCCGGGAATACAGGCAATCAGCAAAATGAAGACAAAGTTTCTTTTGAAATACGTTCCCTTCCAGCGAGAAACCCGTTCCTTCTGTTGAGGCTGTTTTTTCATCCCTTTCCCCCCGCCGCTGTCTTTACTGATACACGCGTTTTTTCGTTTTCAAAACATCAGCAAGAAACGTCAGCGCAAGTCCCTGCCCCCATCCTTGTATTCGTTTGTAAGGCACCTGTTTGTATCCTTCGGCATTTTTCATGACGGCTGTCCCGGCCGATACCTTGCTGACCCGTCCGTCCTCTTCCACCGCATCCAAAATGGCGGCAAGCGATTTCTGCACATATTTTGTATACAGCTTTCCGCTCGATATCAGAGCAGAAGCAATACCCGCTGATGCCGAAACCTCCAGATAAGAATCCGGATCATCCAAAATCGTATGCCACAGCCCTGATTCATCCTGAAGCCGGACAAGCGCGCTCAGCTGGTCTCTGAGCGATCCGTCGATGATCATAAAGGAAGGATGTGTCACCTCAATGAGCGGGAGCGCCTTTGCCATCGTGAGTGCCGCCCAGCCGTTCGCCCTGCCCCAATAAATCCCCGACAGATGATTTTGCGCTTTGTTGTCCCAGGCGTGGTAGTACAAATTCGTGACAGGGTCCTGAAGCACATCCTCATGTCCGTGAAACTGGCGCAGGCCGTCTTCAAAATAATCCTCACGCTCCATGACCCGCCCGATTCTCAGCATAAACAGCCCAGCCATCATCAGCGTATCCGCCCATGCCTGTTCAGGGAATACGTATTCTGCCGCATTCACCGTATGCTGAAGGATACCCTCGCCAAAGCGCGGCGCCTTATGCAGCACATATTCCGCCATCTCGGCCGCTGTTTCCAAATACACGTCATCACCCGTCACCTTGTGGAGGAACAAAAGCGTATGCCCGATGGAAACTCCGTTGATCGAAAGCGGCGGCAGCCCATCCTCCAGCTGTTCATCCACCCACGTTTTTAACAGATTGATATATTCCTCGTTTTCCGTCGCTTCATAGGCCTCCGCCACGCCGTAAAACGCGACGCCGCCCGGCCAATCCCACGCAAAATCCATCTGAAATGTCCGTTTCACGATCCGGTCAATGACGGACGTCACCTTTTCTTCATCAAAGATAAGCTGTGCCATCTGCAACACTCCTTTTTATTTTAATCCGGTTGTACTGATGCCCTGAACGATATATTTCTGAAACAAAAAGAATACAAGAATCACAGGCAATAACGAGACGGCCGACATGGCAAACATCGCGCCCCAGTTCGAAGCCGACTCTGTATCGAGAAAAAGCTTCAGCGCAAGTGAAACAGGGTAAAGCTCCGGCTTATTCAAATACAAGAGCGGCTGAATCAGCTCCTCCCACTTCCAATAGAAGGAGAAAATCGCAGACGTCGCAAGCGCGGGGGCAATCAGCGGGAGAATGATCCGCCAAAAGCAGGCAAAGCGCCCACATCCGTCGATTCGCGCGGCTTCATCCAGCTCCTCGGGAATCGTCCTGATAAACTGGATCATCAGAAAGATAAAAAACGCATGCCCGAAAAATTGCGGAACGACAATTGGTTTAAAGGAATTCAGCCAGTCTAATTTCGCAAACATAATATACTGCGGAATCATCAACACTTCATGAGGCAGCATTAACGTCCCCATCATGCACGCAAACCAAAATTTTTTTCCCTTAAACGGAATACGCGCAAATCCGTACGCAATGACAGCCGATGACAGGACGGCACCGATTGTTGACAGCCCGACAATAATCGCCGAGTTTTTAATAAACGTCAGAAACGGCTGTCCCGCGATCCCCTTCCACCCTTCAGCATAGTTACTGAGAATAAAAGGGTCTGGAATGAGTGAATGAGAGGTTGTAAAAATACTGGCGCTTTCTTTAAACGAGCTGACAAACAGCCAAATGACCGGGTACAGCAGTAACACCGCCAGTGTTCCTGTACAAACATGGAACAGTATGCGTTTGGGACTGACGCGCCCGGCTTTTTTTCTTTCAAAAACCGGGGCTTTCCTGACAGGCTCGTTGACCGGCTCCATCCGTCATTCCTCCTTTGACTCGTAATGAACCCAATATGACGATGTTTTAAACAATATGAGCGTAATCAGCCCGACAATGACAAGCATGACCCACGCCATCGCCGATGCGTAGCCCATTTGAAAATAGTTAAACGCCCGCTGGAACAAATAAAGCGAATAGAGAAGTGTCCCGTCAAGCGGCCCGCCCTCGCCCTTCGAAATGATATAGGCAGGTGTAAATGTCATAAAAGCAGAAATCGTCTGCATCACAAGATTAAAGAAAATAATCGGTGTAAGGATCGGAAGCGTGATTTTGAAGAAACGCTGCACCCGATTTGCCCCATCCACACTTGCCGCTTCCAAATACGAAGACGGAATGTTTTTCAGCCCGGCCAGAAAAATCAGCATTGACGACCCGAACTGCCAGACGGACAGCAGAATCAATGTCCACAGTGCACTTGTCGGATTCTGGTACCAAAGAATTTTTTGATCAATCCCGACAAAAAACAGCAGCGCATTGATGACCCCGTCATTGCCAAAAATATTGCGCCACATAATCGCCACGGCGACGCTCCCGCCGATGATCGAAGGCAGATAAAAGAGCGTTCTATAAATGGCCGTTCCTTTTGCTGCATTGTTTAAAATGACAGCGATAAAAAGCGCGAAGCCGAGGCGGAGCGGAACCCCGGCAAGTACATACGTAAACGTCACCTTCAGAGACTGCCAATACTTTTCGTCACCCGTAAACATTTCCTTAAAGTTGTCGAGCCCGATCCATTTCGGCGCCGTAAACAAGTCATAGCTTGTGAAGGACAGAAACAGGGACGCCCCCATCGGGATCACCGTAAAGCATAGGAACCCAATGATAAACGGAGAAATAAAAGCATATCCCGCCAGATTGTCTTTTCTCATACTCCGGCTTTGTTTCATAGCGTCAGCCCCATTTCCCGTCAATTATTCCTCTCTAATATCTCATTGGCCTTTTTCCGGAACGTTTTGGCGGCTTTTTCCGGGGATACCTTCTGATACAGAATCTGATCAGACGTGTCCTTCAGCAGCTTGATGACCTCCGCGCTTCCCACAGGCTCTGGCGGATCGGCTTTGCTGATGTTTTTTGACGCGGTTTCTACATACTCCACGATGTTGGCTTCTTCCTCATTCAGCTTCGGTTTAATCGCATCCGCCACCTTGTCGGAGACTGGAACGCCTCGCTCGCCTTTAATCAGCTGGTTCGCTTCCTCATTATTCACGAAGAAATTAATAAATTTCGCTGCCTCTTTTTTATGCTCAGAGCTTTTCGGAATGGAAAACAGCATACTCGGCTTCAGTGTCAGCGCCTTTTCCTTCATTTGCTCCGGCGGCAGATAGAGAGACAGCGGCGAGTCTGTCAACCGGGCAAAGCCCAAATATTGATTGGAGTAGTTCCATGTAATCGCTGATTTGCCTTTGACGATAAAATCGTCCTCCATCCCTTTAATCTGTGCGCTTTCATCAGGTGTTGGGGACGTTTTCGCTTTCACCAGCCTCAGCTGCCGTTCAAAATAATCGACAAACAGCTGATCATCCTGATACGCGAGGCCAGTGCCGTCTTCTTTATAAAAACGCTCACCCTTCGTGCGCAAATAATAAGGAAAGAAAATATCAGGGGGATGCATTCCATTGGAGCCGTAGACGCCGGCTTTTTCCTGAAGATCATACGCCAGCTTCTCGTAATCCTCCCACGTCCAGTTTTCCTGATTGATAGATACACCGGCTTTTTTCAGCAAATCTTCATTCGCAATCACAGACAGCACGTTGACGCCTAGCGTAAACCCATAGAGCTTATTATCGATTTTTCCGCCCGACAGCATATTCTCGTCGATTGAACTGACATCAATCGTTCCATCCTTTGTATACGGCGTTAAATCCTTCAGCTGGTTCTTCTTTCCGTATTGGGCTAAGTAAGCGGTATCCATTTGAATGACATCAGGAAGCTGGCCGGCGGCAGACATGGGCGCAAGCTTTTTCCAATAGTCATCCCAGTTCGCAAATTCCGCCTCAATATGGACGTGCGGATTCTTTTTCTCGTAAAGTTCAATTACCTTTGTTGTATAATCATGCCTTGGCTGCCCGCCCCACCATGCGATTCTGAGTGTAATGTCTTCTTTTTTCCCCGAGGCCTCTTCACCCGCTGAACACCCGCTGAAAAAAAAGACGCAGACAAGCGATAACAGCACGTAACAAATCTTCTTCAAACCAATCCCCCCTTTAATGTAAGTGCTTACATTTATTTTAAAGCGTTCAGATGAGGCGAAACACTCAAAAAACAGTGGGAAAAGTCAAAAAAACAGAGATGGCTATCCTGCGGAAGCGCCTCCCTGTTTTCTTCTGAATTCTGACGGTGTCAGACCGGTATATTTTTTAAAAACAAGACTGAAATACTTCGGATTATCACCAAACCCGATTTCTTCAGCAATTTCTGATACACTCGCGTCCCGCCTTATTTTCATCTGCTTCATCGCATGTTCAAGACGCACTCGTGTAACATATTGGGAAAATTTCTCACCTGTTTCCTGCTTAAATAACTTCCCGAGATAATCAGGATTCATAAACAGCATATCCTTCGCCGCCCATTTTAAGGACAGATTCGGATTTCCGAGCTCGTCGGCAATAAGCCTGATCATTTTTGAAATCACTGCGCTCCCGTGCAGGTCACCAGACGCTTCGGCTGTGTCACGAAACAGCTGCCCCGCGTGCCGGAGTTCTCCCGCCTGACTGATGGCCATCTTGCGGGTTACAAAAACCTCCGCCGCCTTTTCAGCGGCGTTCTCCTCTACGGCGAGCACGGTCCATTCTCCGCTGCTGCAAACCGCTGTCAGTGCCGACCCGAGTGCCTCTCTGGCTGTGGCATCAATAGATTGTTCCCCTTTTAAGATCAAGAGGCGGATCTTTTTTCCGGCAAGTGAAGGCGGCGGAGACAGCTGGGCCACACCGGCGATCAAGCCTTCCAAGTATTGATCGGCTGCAAAGGAACGGATATGGTCCAGCTCGTGTTTCAGATGGTCTGTTTTCTTTTTGTGCACATCTTGCCGCTTCAGCTCAGCAATAATTTCCTCCAGCGAGCTGATAATCTGCTGTTCATTGCAGGGCTTCAGCAAATAATGCTTCACCCCATATTTCATGGCTTCCTTTGCGTACTCAAACTCTCCAAACCCGGACAGGACGATAAATTGCACCGACGGGCTGACGGCTGACACCTTTTTGATCAGCTCAAGCCCGTCCATGCCGGGCATTTTGACGTCTGTGATGACGATATGCGGCTGCTTATGTACAATCTTTTCATATGCTTCATGTCCGTTCTGCGCTTTACCGATCAGTGAAGCGCCAAGCGCCTTCCACTCAATGATTCCCGCCATTCCATCAAGGATAATCCTCTCATCATCAGCCAGCAGTATTTTATACATCACACCACCTCATTTCGGCACGGTATTGTGATCACAATCCTCGTCCCCTTTTCATGCTCACTATGAATCCGCAATCCGTATGGCTCTCCGAATGTCAGGCTGATGCGCTCGCGAATATTCCACAGTCCGATTCCTCTTCCGCCCGTTGATTCAAGAATCCGTCCATCCATGCCAGGGCCGTTATCTTCGACCGTAATACAGACACATTCCTTCGCCTTTTTCGCCTGAATCCGGATGGCGCATGGCCTTGTAAAGGGTTCAAGCGCGTATTGAATCGCATTTTCCGCAAGCGGCTGGAGCGTCAGTTTCGGAATGAGGCAATGCTTCACCTCATCGTCAATATCCAACGTGAAATTCAGGCGCTCTTCAAATCGAAATCGCTGAATGGTCATATAGTGACGTACAATGTCCGCCTCCTCCTGAATGGTCACGATATCCTTTTTCATATGTATGCTGTTTCGCAGAAGAAAACCGAGCGATTCCACCATTTTTGAGATTTGCTTTTGCTGATTCGCCTTTGCCAGCCAATTGATGGACTCGAGCGTGTTATATAAAAAATGCGGATTGATCTGGGCTTGCAGTGCTTTCAATTCGGTTTCTTTAATAATGAGCTGTTTTTCCACATTTTCTTCCATCAGCTCATTAATCCGTTTCATCATGACAGTAAAATGGCGGTTCAGCATGCCGGCCTCATCCTGTGTATGTTCCGGCAGAGAAAGCGACACACCCGCTTCAATGCCGCCGTGCTGTACCGATTTCATCGCGGTCACAAGCTGTTCAATCGGCTCCGTGATACTGTTGGCGATTTTCCTTCCGAAAAGCAAAACCACACAGAAAAAGAGGAGAAAGCATGTGCCGATCACTGTTTTCATAAAGGAAATTTTCGCGAACATCTGATCAAAGGGGATAACGTTATAGTAGCTCCAATTTTGGTAGGATGATTGAAGATAAGAAATAAAGTAACGTTTGCCATTCTTTTTTATCAAGTCATAACCGGGGTGCTTCAGCGTCTCTTTTGCTGCCACAGGAACATGCGCTGATGCATGTGCCGTATACACCAAATTACCGCCTTGGTCAGCAATCATAATGTCTCCGACTGAATCGCCCCAATCCTTCGGCACATCACGAATCATCTGTTTTACATTGACTTGGATCAGCACCATGCCCAAGCCGTTCAGACTCAGCTGGTGATAGGACCTGATCTGCCGTGCTGAAATCAGGATAGGATCTGACCCGCCGAGCGTCATCCAAAGATTTCTTCCATTTTTCGCTTTCGCTCGCTTAAATACCTCTTCCTGCTCCTGCTGCAAAAGATCTGAAGAACTGCTTCCGGCTGAATACTCTGAGCCGCGGGCATCAATCAAATGAATGGAATCGATGTACTTTTCATCGCTGGCATATCCCGCAAGCTGATCCCACAGCTCCTGCTTCATTTGATATTGATCATACGTATCATCCCGATTTTGCATGCTCAGGATGCGCTGAATCTGTTCGTCTGTAATGATTTCATATGACACATCCTCTATCTTCTTCAGCTCGTCTTCGATCCTTTCAGAAGACATCCGAAGCACCTCCGAGGACTTGCGGTAAATCTGCTCATCATACACATGAAAGGCATACTGGACCCCGCTGTATACAAACAGAAAGGATACGGCCATAATCAACGATAGAAACACAAACAGCTTATCCTTAATCTTCATCCGCCTGTACCAGCCAGCAACTCTTTTCTTCATGCCGCCTTTTCTTTCTCCTGCCGCTGATCCATTGACCGAAACGCTTTAAAGGACAGCTTCGTTAAGATCAGGCTGAGTAAACTCCCGCTGAAAAACAATAGAAACGTGACATGAAACAGAACGAGACAAAGCACACCGACAGCGCCCGCTGCCATCAAAAGCGTCACCGCCGGACGGCTGAAAGCAATCAAAAAGCTGATGCTCAGCACCTCTCTGATTTTTACATCAAAATGAGAAAACACCGGGAACACATACAGCACAACAAACGCGAAAATCAAACTAATGCTCAGGAATACATTGACGAGCACAGGCTGGTCCATCTGAGCCGCTATCCGCATATCCGCAAACAGAAACAGGGCAGCCGTCACAACGATAAGCCCAAGGATCTGTGATGCCCGCCATTCTTTTTTAAACGCCCGAAAAAAGACAGAAAACACCGGGGCATCTGTATTCCCCTTCGCCCATTCTCTCGCCACTGTAAACATTGCGGCAGTAGCGGGCATCAGCCCAAACACAACCAGGCCTGCAAGAGAAAACAAAATCCAAAGCACATTCAAATAGGCCAGTCTCATCACCCACGTACAAAAATGATTCAGCCCATTTGTCACACTGTGTATCATCAACATCACCTTCCCGCCTTGGAAAACGCTTTCATTTTAAAGTAATATGTATTTCTCCTTTCGAAAGAAAATTCCTGCCGTTCTGTGAAAATTTCGACATGATGAGAGACGGCAGCAGCCCTATCTTTTCCTGTAACGCCGAATGGCCTTATCGATCAAATATCCGGCAATGGCTCCGAAAATGACATTGAATCCAAGCATTCCGAGCGCAGCCCCTTCCCAGCCGCGTACATATACGAGGCTGTACCAGATCGCAAACACACCAAGGACGATCAGCCCGGCCAACATCCATTCCGGCCGACTTTTGTCAGGAAATCTCATCCGCATCAAAACGGATACGCCAGCAAACAGACAAGCCGTCACAATCCCTGTCACAAATAAAATTGACCACAACATCGCCTGCCCTCCCTTTTAGAAAAGACAAAAAAGCCCCCTGCAAAGGACGCTTATTCTGACGTAATCTCTTTCTCAAACAAATGATATCCGGACGCATCAGCACCCATGAATTCATATCCCATACGCCGATAAAAGGAATGCAGGGCGTCGCTATCAGCGACACAGTCAAGCCGGATCCGTGTTTTTCCCGGAAAGTGTATGCCCGTCTCCGCCCACTGAAGGACGCGGGCTCCAAGCCCCTGTCCCGCAAACCGGCGGCTTACTGCGAGGCGATGCAAATAAATGGACTCCTCATGCCCATCGTCTCCCCAAAGCGTCCGGTCCCACTCGCTCGGTTCAGGCAGCAGCATCACGACAGCCGCAAGCTCTTCATCTTTTTTAAACACAAACACATGTCCCTTTTCAATTGACCCCGTGATATCATGTATATCTTGCCCTTTCAGAAGTCCGCTCCATTGGTTAGAACCCCGATCTCGGAGCCATTCAGCTGTTCGGACGAGCAACCCGGTAATCGATTCTGCATCCTCATAGACGGCCGGACACGCGTAAAATCCATCTGCAATCGTTTCGTTCTCAATCTTAAAAGCTGACATAAAGGCCTCCCAATCAAAAAGTAAGCTTGCACACACCCTTGATTATAATGCAGACCAAACTGCAAAAACAGACCATTTTCTCTGTATGTAAAAGGGTGTATGAAAGAGAGGCCAATCTGCCTATTAGAAAATCTTCTTTTTATCCCGTTCTTCTTTTAAAATTTCAACCGCTTCCCTGAAGCGCATAGAGTGTACGATTTCACGCTCACGCAAAAAACGCAGGGAATCGTTTAAATCAGGATCATCCGAAATATCAATCAGCCATTGATACGTCGCCCGCGCCTTTTCTTCTGCGGCAATATCTTCGTATAAATCGGCAATCGGATCGCCCTTCGCTTGGATATAGCTCGCGGTAAACGGCACGCCCGCCGCATTGTGATAAAAAAGCGCGCTGTCGTGATTGACGTAATGATCGCCAAGCCCCGCTTCACGCAGCTGCTCCGGTGTGGCGTCTTTCGTTAACTTATAGACCATGGTCGCAATCATTTCCAAATGGGCAAACTCCTCCGTGCCGATATCTGTTAAAAGGCCGATAACCTTATCAGGAATCGTATAACGCTGGTTCAAATACCGGAGAGCTGCGGCCAGCTCGCCGTCCGCTCCGCCATACTGCTCAATCAAATACTTCGCCAGCGTCGGGTTGCACGTACTGACCTTGACAGGGTATTGCAGCTTCTTTTCATACACCCACATTCAGGCATTCCTCCTTATACTTGCCACGGCCATGGCCCTTTTCCCCAATCCCAATCCTTGCCCGCGGGGCTGTTGCCGAACTGCAGAAGCGGTCCGTAAGAGGATTCGAACTGTCTTTTTAAGTGCCTTGAATAGCCGGAATATTGATTGAATTGCTTCAGCGCATCTTCATCATGAGGATGTGTATTTAAATAAAGACTCAGCTCAACAAGCACAAAATCAGCAGCCTGTATTTGCTCTAGCTGACGATAATATTCGGCATCAACCTTTTTTGCCATGTGCGTCTCCCCCTCGATAAGGGTTTTCATAAAAATCATAGAGATCCTTCCAAAGGGTGCCTTTCCTCAAAGCCTCCATCGGCGAAAACTGCTCCATGTGCTCAGGCTGAAAGGTCATATAAAGGTTAGGGGGCGTTCTGTAATATTTCTTCCCTATAGGCGGACAGGGATCAAAACGGCTGTGAAAGGGCGTATATGATTTGACAGGCGTAAACGGCTGCATATCCTTCATTCCGGCTCCTCCTTTCTCAAAAACAATGACCTTAATAGGTATGAGGCAGGGGGCATGATTATGACTGAAACACGGCTTAGCTTTTTCAATAAGAAGACCTTCGGAAAAGCCGAAGGTCTTTCTAGACTATTCAGTCCAAAATGAGGTCAGTGTTTCCAATATGCAGCATGAGCAGCCGCAAACTCTGACAGCGAACGAGGTTCTTTTCCCGTCACACGCTTCACTGTATCCGTTACCCGATGTTCCGCACCATGGCTGATTGCCTCATCAAGCTTCGCCATAAAATGGGCATAATCCGCGGGCAAACCTCCTGCCTCCATTTTATGCTGCAGCTCGGAACGAGAAATGCTGACATGCTCCACCCGGCGTCCTGCCGCTGCACTGATCATCTCTGCCGCTTCGGCATAGCTCAGCGCCTCGGGTCCTGTCAGGATATGATGTGTCTGATGAGGGACGGCATCAGTCAAAGCACGCACGGCTGTTTCTGCAATGTCATCAGCATCAATGAATCCTAGCTTTCCCTCGCCCGAAGCCGTGATGATGCGCCCCTCAGTTTGAATCGACATTCGATGCTGGACATTGATGAAATTTTGCATAAAGTATGAAGGCCGCAGCACCGTCCATTCTGGAAACTCACGCACTGCCTGATGAAGCGCGCCAAACACGGGACCATTCTCAGGGACAACAGACGCACTTAGCATCACTACACGCTTTGCACCGAGACGCTTTGCCTCCTTTAAAAAGGGGAGCACATAGGGAGCCGGATCAAATACACCGACCGGAGCAACAAGATAGATCTGTTTTACCTGTTCCAGAGCAGGCGTAAAACTGGAGGCGTCCTTCCAATCAAAATACACATACTCAGCATCAGCAAGCGCGCCCTTTTTCCGGCTCGCAATACGCACCCTGTGCCCCAGCTCTATTAAACGGCTGGCGATTCGGCTGCCGACTGTGCCGGTCCCGCCCGTGATTAAAATCGGATTCTGTTTCATCATTTTCCACTCTCCTCTGTTTGCAATAATGATCCTCCAAAGGCCTCTTTTACAACAAGCGGATTCCAATAATCCCTATAACGCACAATGCGGCCGTCTCTCGTTTCGATGACACTGATATAGCTTTGGCGATAAGGCAGTCCAGTCTCAATCACATGCCCGTCACATTGAAACTCCGCAATCATCGTATTCGAGTCCGCTGAACGGTACACTGTCGGAGCCGTAAATGAAGAAAGATGGATCTGCTTAGGATAATCCTTAATATAATCGTAAATAGCCGCTTTTCCTTCTATTTTTTTTGGCGATCCCTCTGGCGCATAAGGAAACTCAAATACAGCATTCTCATCCCAAAGCTCCGTCCAGCTCTTCATGTCCTTCTCAAGCATATAAGCCATAAACTTTCTCAATGTTTCACATGCTTTTTCAAATTCATTCATCAACATTCATCATCACCTCTTTTTTTATTTTCAGACCATTCAGTCCAAAAAATACACACATGGGCAAAGAATTCTTTACCACATGTTAATCAAGCACTGATAAACTCACGTCAACATGGTCCTGAAGACGATCCATATCTGCCGTCACTTTTGCAATAAATGTCAGTGACAGCCTGCTCTGATTCAGGTACCGGGCGAGCGCAGATATATCATGATCTTCGCCATTCAATTCTCCTTGATCCTTCGCCCTTAAAAGCGCCTGATAAAAAGCGTCCTCAAGCTGCTTGGATTGTCTTTCAAAATACAGGGCAAGCTCAGGGTCATGCGGAATCTGTTCAATCGCGCTGTTAATGATATAGCACGCCTTCGCCCGTTCAGGGTCCCTCAGAGCATTGACACCTTCCTGAAAAATATCACGAATGGCTTCCTTTACAGATCCTGGCGCTTCAAGCCTTTCCATAACGGCAGTGTTTTTCCCTTCAAGATATGTTTTCACAGCTGACAAAAACAAATCACGCTTCGTGCCATACGTATCATACAAACTTTGGCGCGCAATCCCTAAATGAGAGAGCAGATCCTGAAGAGACGTTCCTTCGTAGCCATACTCTCCAAAAACCTCTATCGCTCTGTGAAGAACAAGTGCCGTATCAAATTCTTTATTCCTCCCCAAAAGACGATCACCTCCTGAAACAAATGTTACCATTTTCCAGACTGAACAGTCAAGAAAAAAGATAAAAAACACTCTTGATCTGCAAGAGTGTCCTCTTTATACCATCATCTTCTTTATTTATAACCTTCTTTTCCCCAGTGGCCCATATGGTGGTGATGGTGGCCATAATGACCATCATGATGGTGATGATAATTATCCTTTCCAACATGGTGATGATGGTGATGAAGATTATCTTTTCCATCATGATGATGGTGGTGATAATAGTGGTGATGCCCATCATTTTCATGGTGCATGTTCGGATAGCTTCCAGTTCCCGGAGAGCCTCCATAGCCGCCGCTTGGGTAACCGCCGGATCCTCCGTACGTTCCATATCCCGGATAGCCGCCGACACCTCCATGTATGCCGTGATCTGGGTAGCCTCCATACATGCCAAAGCCCGGGTGGCCTCCATACATGCCATAACCCGGGTGGCCAATACCAAAGCCCTGATAATGACCAAAACCAGGTCCGCCATACATATGTCTTGTATCAGTCATATTCACTCTCTCCTTCACATAGGTTACAGTCCAGAGTATGAGAATATCTTATAGATCGTATAGGCGGCCGCCTACATACAGCTAAAACAATTTCCAGGACAAAAAAAGCAGGCCATAACAGCCTGCTCACTCCTTACTCACCTAAATCAACGTTATGATATACCTGCTGAACATCTTCCAAATCTTCTAATGCATCAATCAATTTTTCAAACTGTTCCTTTGCATCATCCGGAAGCGTTACTTCACTTTGCGCAAGCATTGTCAGCTCCGCTACTGTAAATTCCTCGACACCCGCGTTTTTAAACGCCTCTTGCACCGCATGGAATTGATCAGGCTCAGCATATACGATCACGCTGTCATCCTCTTCTAAAATGTCACGTACATCAACATCCGCTTCCATCAGGATTTCAAGCGCTTCGTCAGCAGTTTTGCCTTCCACACCGATTACAGCCGTCGCGTCAAACATGTAAGCAACAGATCCGCTCACACCCATGTTTCCGCCGTTTTTCCCGAACGCCGCACGCACTTCCGGCGCCGTACGGTTTACATTATTCGTCAGCGCATCAACGATAATCATTGATCCATTCGGCCCGAAGCCCTCATAACGAAGCTCATCGTAATTCTCTTCCGCTCCGCCCTTCGCCTTCTCGATCGCACGTTCAATGATGTTTTTCGGCACGCTGTAAGTCTTCGCACGCTCAAGCACAACCTTCAGCGCCTGGTTGGATTCCGGATCAGGCTCGCCCTGTTTCGCCGCCACATAAATCTCACGGCCAAACTTCGCATAAATTCGACTCGTATTTGCGTCCTTAGACGCCTTCTTCTCTTTAATATTGTTCCACTTACGGCCCATGATGTTCCACTCTCTTTCATATATATCAATCTAAATACTGTTATTCACTTTATCCATTATACCTCAAATGGTTTAGTTGTTTCGAGTGTCTTGCGTTAGAAATAGAAGGAACGCCGCGATGTGGAAAATGGAACGTCTTCCGTAAAGCAAGAAAAAGCCCTAGCTAAGGGCTTTCTTCTGATCACTAAGTTTGTAAGGGGAATGATCGATATACGTCGTATTTCGATCTGTTGTTTCCTTAAATCCGCCGGAGTTTGTCAGGAATGGAAACGACATGCTTCCGAAAACTAGAGTAACAGCCAGGCACATCATCACTTTTTTCTTAATAGGCATATAAACACTCTCCTTTTAGAATATCTTCTTGGGCTTTCAGCACTTTCCGATAAAACGCAGCGGCTTGTTCAAAGTGACAGCTGCTTTCAAAAACAGCGGCAGCACTCCGGGCACATGCTTCAATGTAAGCGTGCAGGTTCTTTTTTTCGAAATAGCTTAAAAGATCATGAATTTTTCGTTCATCAACAGTCTCCTTGTACACGGCCTGCAAGAACAGAAACAATTCTTTATAAAATTTGTGAGAACGTGCTGTGATATGGTCTAATCCTTCCTCTATGAACTGAAACGCCTTCTGTGTTTGGCCAGCTTTACATAATGTCCAGCTTAATCCAAACAAGACTTTCGGAAGCAGATCAGGCACTTTCTCTCTGCTTACTTCCGCCGCTTTTTGGAAATGTTCTACAGCCATCTGATCGTCTCCTGATCTGTCATAGCTGTTCGCGATGTTCAATAGAGAAATGGCGATAAACCTGTCATTTTGAATGTCCATTGCCAATTCCAGCGCCGCCTCTAAATGCGGGAGCGCTTTATCATAATGTTTGAAATCATCATAGTTGCCGGCGATCACAAACAAGCTTTGTATCGTTCTAATGCTGTATAGGGGATTTTTTTGATAAATGTCTAAGGCTTGAAGAATATGATGCATCGACACATGGGTTTGCTTCATGTGATAATACGCTTCGGCCACTTTAAAATGGAATTCCGCTTTCTCAATTTCATCTGACACAAACGGCAGTTCTTTCTCCGCCTCGCGATAATACCCGATCGCTTCCACATATTCTTTTTGATCAAATTCATACATGCCGCGGAAAAACAAAGAGTAATATTTCAAAAGGCCTGTGAGTTTTTTCTGAGGGGTCTCAATCGTTTCAAGAAGCTCTGTCACTGTAGGGCGATTCCCGTATGTTTGTCCCGGCTCCAAATAATCAAGCATCAGCTGGTGACGAAAACACATCAGAGAATAATAGATCAGTAAATCCTGGTCTTCTTCCATTTGCTGAATGTCCTGCTCAACCTCCGCTTTCAGAACCTCAGCATCCGGAACACTGAACTGGCGAATCATCTTGTACCATTCATTAATCTTAACACCGACACGCGAAGACGGTATGGCTTGACTCAACGGCTTCCCTCCTTCTCTATGAGATATGTCATATTCTATCAATCCCAAATTTTGAAAACAACACAGAAGGAAGAAATTGTTTTTTCATCCTGTCAATTTGTTTTTCTCCGCAAAAAAGACCCTTTACGCAAGGGTCTTTGTCATTCTATTTCATATACGTATTCACGAGCTCGTAACAGCGCTCTTTCGTCTGTTTGGCAAGCTCTTCCGTTTGGACGACTCGGGATAATGAACCGCCGCCCTCCTCATCATATCGTTTCTGGGCCGCAGCATCCCTATCCTTTATCCATTGGCGCTGTTTCCCTTTTAATGCCGCCATGTCTGAAGCAGAAAGCTGATTTTGCAGCACGCCGTATATCTCGTTCAGCAATCCGTCCCACATTTGATAATTATAACCGTAATCCTCAATCATCTGATAATCACTTTGATAGTCATTGTGCTTTTCTTTCTGTTCTGTCGCTGACAATTTGGCAGCATAATCTACTTTTGTGCTTCCCGTTGTCTGCTCACTGCTCTGTGTATCCGCTGTATCGGGCGATGCGGTTTCCGCAGTCTTCTGAGCTGTCTCTTGCTCCGGGGCCTCAGTCTCGTTTTCATTATCACTTACCAGACTGGTATCCTTTGAGCTGATCGCTGCCTTTCTTTCCCCATTTGAACTTTTCACATTGAAAAGATAAGCTGTTCCGCCAGCAGCCTTCGATTCATAGGACTTCACAAATTCCGCCGTTTCACCGTTTCTAGACAGAATCGTTTTCGCTTCTTCTTTTGTCAGCTTGATATCATCCCCTTGAAGCGACTTGCTGTCCCATTTGTTGATCTTCCAATCGCCATCTTCCTTCACCAATTCAAACGTCCATAACGTGCCCATATTGTTTAATTCTGTTGCCGGATCTATTGATGAAGCCTCTATCTTATTCTTGTTCTGTTCATATGTAAAACGCACATCAAAATCAGTGCCGGGTTGAAAAGGAGCATCACACTCGCAAAAGTACTCCCCAGCCAAATCCTTTAAGGTCTGATCTGCAAACGTTTCTGTTGCATAAGGCAGCACACTAGGCCGCAGCTTGTTGAAATCCGCCTTGTTTGCCGTGCTCCAGCCGTTTTCTTTTCCCGCTTTATCAAATGCATTAAAGATCGAATCAATATCGTTTTTCAAAGCTGATTTTACTTCCTGCTCCGTCAGTTTCGCAACGCTAGCTTTCTTCACGGCTTGCTTTTCCTGATTTTTATCAGAAGCTCCGCTATCAGAACACGCTGATAAAAGAAATAAAATAGATAAAAGCAGCGCACCCAATTTATAACTCATCGTCTCTCTCACCCTTCTGCTCTCTCATGGTAGCTTTCTCATTTTATAGGTCTTTTGCAGGTTTGTACATTTGATTTTTACATAGGCAGAAAGAGACTGAAATGAGCTTACTCAACCACCACAAAATCCTGCACCTTCACCTGTTCCTCAGGCAAATCAAACTGATAAAGCTTCTTCTTAGAATGGATATCAAACACACCCACATACCCGCCGATGCCCTTTTTATGCTCTTCCTGGGCAACTATATACAATAGATTCCCCTTAAACTTCGCCTCCATATAAGGGAAGTTCAAGCTGTATGTGTGAAAAGAAAAATCCTTCAAATATTCCAACAAGTTCGCCTCACCCTCTTTGTCCTCGTACGTAACGTAAAAACTGCCGCTTTCTTTGTCATAGTATACGGTATCAGCGTATTTAAGATCATCAGGATACGGAATATATGTCGTTTTCCATGTCCCTTTTTCAATCACAGTCAATTTATGATCCGAACTCGCGACAATAAATTCCTCCGATTCTGCGAATTGATCAGCGTACGAGGCTAAACTCAGGGTCTCAATCATTTCCTCTGTTTTTCTGTCAATCACGTAAATAGCCATGCTTTGAATAATATAAATATAGTTCTCATCACTGGCCCCCATCGTGACAAGCGAAGGCAAGGTAAGGCTATATTCCTTTTTCGTTTTTCTGTCGTTTATGTGGATCTCATTTCCCGTCGTATCAACATTATAGGCCTTAACAGAGACATCCTTCCCCTCATACCAAAACGCAAATGGATCTGACAGCAGATGCTCTTTGATCGCATCCTTCTCCAGCGTGTAGTAAAAAGGCTCGTGTTCCGCTAATAGTACAAGGTCTGTTGATGCATAAGATTTCGTTTGAATATAAGGCACATCCGCCACCTTGAACGTGCGCCTGTTAAACCGTTCACCTGTAGAGGTTGAAAGCAGCACGCTTTCTTTTATGAAAGGATTGGAGTAGATAAAAAAGATCCGGTCTTCTTTGGGGTGAATGGTGGAAGATTGGACAGGAATACTGTCTTTATTGCGTAACTGAACAAACAGTATGATGCATACCATTAACCCTAATAAACCAAATGTAATCCATTTTTTCTTCATCACCATGCTCCTTAAAAAATAATATAGAATACAAACTTCCAAAAAATGTGTAGCGACAATACATTTCGATCATGTTTCTGCCAATCCCTCCACGAATAAAGACACATGCCAAATGACTCATTTTTCCACTAAAACACGTTCTCACACCCACCATCATCCCACACCGTGGTAAAATTTTGATATTGAGTGAACAAAAGAAGGGAAATGGTCATGAAAGTATTTGAAGCGAAAACACTGCTTTCGGAAGCGACAGACCGTGCAAAAGAGTACAAAGAACTAAGAACGCAAATGGTCAACTTGAGAAAAGCGTTAAAAGGAGTCGCTGATCTCAGTGACAGCGAATTCTCAGGAAAAGGCGCCAGCAATATCAAAGCATTCTATCACGACCACGTCGGCGTCACAGACCAGTGGATCGACTACATCGACATGAAAATCGCATTTTTCAACAGCATCGCCGGAGCCGCCGAAGACAAAGGCCTCTCAGACGCATACATCGAAGAATCCTTCCTGGAGCACGAACTGGCAAATGCCCATAAAAAATCAAAATCCATCATGTCCGAACAGAAAAAAGCGATGAAAGACATCCTGAACGATATCGACGACATCCTCCCGCTCGACCTGTTTTCAACAGAAACCTTTAAAGACGAGCTGGCCGATGCCAACGACAAACGCAAAAAAACACTGGAAAAATTGGACGCCTTGGACGAAGACCTGAAGACAGAATACGCCCTGTCAGAACCAAACGAACAATTCATTAAATCCGACTTCCAAAAGCTCCAAGAAGCAACAGGCAAAGGCAAAAACGCCACACCCATCCACTACAACGCCAAAGCGTACCGTGAGAGCGACATACATAAGAAAAAAGGCGACATTGAAAAGCGGACTGAGGCTTACTTGAAGATTAAGAAAGAGGAAGCGAAGGAACGCGAGATTGAAAAATTGAAGAAAAAGCTTGCGGATGGGGTATCTGACCCTGATGAATATTTAGAAATTGCGAAGAAGATTGGGTATGAGAACCTTGAGCCTGCACAGTTACAGTATGTGGTGCAGCTTGAGCAAGCAAAACAGCTCGAAGAAGTTGGTGAAACCACATGGGAAGTTCTGAAAGGAGTTGGAGTCGGTCTCTACGATGTCGCTAAGGATACTGTGACTGGTGTTAAAGATTTAGCTGTCGGAGCGTGGGAGTTTTCCCAGCTCTCCGAAGAACAAAAATTAGCCAAAACAATTTCAACTGTATTGAAGACACCTTCTTATGCAAAAATCATATGGACAAACATAGCAGATTCATGGAATGATAAAATGGTTAACGGTGATGCATACTCACGATCTCATTATATTACCTATGTGGTCGGGAGCCTCGTCGGACTAAAAGGTGCTGGCTCTGTTGTGAAAGTAACAAGTAAACTTGGTAAAGCAGGTGCTGCCAAAATCGATAAAGTGCTTGAAGCTGGAGAAAAAGCTACTACTAAACATGTAAAGACAGGGATCCAGAAAACAAAAGATTTCAGCAGTGCTTTAAAAGGTAAAAATCAAGTCGCTTTTGCAGGGATTGCTCAGGATATTGAGAATACGCATAATGTAAAGAATACATCGCTTCTGAAAAAAGAAATTGAAGAACAGAAATCAAATGCATTGCAAAAAACTGAAAGAAAAACACAGAACATAAAGAAACCTAGAAAAACAATAATTCCTACAGTAAAAAGTGGTGAATTTAATAATTGGTTCAACTCATTAACAACGAAGCAACTTGATGAGCTTTGGACAGATAAGAAAGTTAGAAGAGCAATTGAAAGACAATTGAGAGCACCCGGCGGCATGCACGAATGGCATTTAGTTTCTCGGGCCCCTACTTTCAAACATTGGGGAGTTACAGCTGAACAAATTAGAGATTTAAGAACTGCCATAAACAAAGTCGAGTTTGTGAATCCAGTTGGTAAACACGGAGGATTGGGTTCAACCGCTGCTCATAATGAATTGCTAGGAATTATTGATTCATCCTTAAACTATAATATGTTTGTCCGAAGATTAAATAATTGGGCGAACTATAGGCTAAAAGGTGGAGCGGCAGCACTGCCAGAAGGATTAAGGACTAAATAATAGGAGGTTAATATGGAACGTCAAAATTTCGTATCATTGTGGATTGGAAGTATAAATGATGATGAATCATTAAGTAAATATGTTGAATTAGATTACAATGAGGATGAAGGTGATTTTCTTCCTTCCCAATTTTTAATTGATTTTGATATAGATATAGATGAATTAGATGAAGATTTTATAGAAAAAGTTGCACATGAAAAAAATTGTAATAATTTATCTGAACTAATTGGCGGCTGTTCGTACGATAGTGTCATCTTACCTCGATTTGAGAAAATAGTAGGTACCGCAATTCCTGAACACATCAATGCTGCTGTTCTTTTATATAATTTTGAATATGACGGCAGGGAGAAAGAAATAAACGATAAAAACTATTCATTTAAATTTATTGGTGCAGTATCCTATGTTTAAGTAAAAAATTCTAAATAAATATGAAGCCCTCTTACTCGAGGGCTTTATTTTTATCTCATCTCACTTTATAAAAGAAGCATCACCTTGACAGTAAGAAAAGAATTAATAAAACAAATTAATTTAACAATCACAGCAATAAAAACAAACAATCAAAAGAATCCAACTCCAATGGTGAAAAACATATTAAAAAGATATGAAGAGGCAAAAGAATTTATCCAACATTCAACAAAGGAACAATTCGAAGAAGACCTCTCTAAAGTTAAAAATAAACTAGATACTCTGACAAGAGCATATCTAGAATCAGCTAACGACTACATGAATCCGATGCTCAAAGAAATGCATAAGACAGAAAAACTGCTAAAAGAGTATGACGAAACTACTACTCAGTCGTAATAACCGCAATCCTAACTTCACGAATTGAGTTTCCGCTAACCTTCACAAAACCAAATATAACGCAAAACACCCAAACTCCCTTTTGCGGACAGCACCGAAAATTTTTTTTGCGTTCGCTCAACCCCTTCCTATTAAATTTCTGTATTGATAAAATTTACATAATTAGTGAGAAGAGGAAGGGTGAGAAGTTTGGGCACGATTTCGTCTCCGCACGTTGGGATAAAAATTAATGAATGGAACCGGCATATTCAAAAGTTTAATGTGACAGATGCTGAAATGCTTAAAGCTGAGATCGAACGGAACATTGACATCATGGAAGAAGACCAAGACCTCTTGATTTACTATCAGCTCATTGCATTTCGCCATCAGCTTATGATTGACTATGTGATTCCATCTGAAGGAAACCAAATGGAGTTATCAGAATATTCAAAGAGAATTGAAGACAGCAACAGAAAGATGGAGAAACTCGTTGAATACTACTATTACTTTTTTCAAGGGATGTATGAATTCAAAGAGGGCAATTTCTTAAGTGCCATTACATTCTATCAAAAAGCGGAAAACACAATTCCCTATATTTCAGATGAAATTGAGCGGGCGGAATTTTATTTTAAAATGGCTGAAGTGTTTTATCATATGAAACAAACCCACGTATCCATGCACTATTCTTCTCAGGCGTATAACATCTATAAAACGCACGATCTTTACTCAGTCCGCCGCATACAATGCCATTTTGTGATCGCAGGTAACTACGACGATTTAGAAAGTCATGAAAAGGCACTCCCTCACCTCGAGCAGGCGCTAAAAGGCGCACGACTGCTTGAAAGCAAAAACAAGCGGATTTACGGCCAAGCTTTATTCAATATCGGAAATTGTTACCTTAAAATGGGCGAATTGACGAAAGCAGCAAAATATATGGAGAAATCGATACTCCAATTTAAAAAATCAAATTTCAACAACTTGACACAAGCTTACCACGATTTAGCCTTAATTTATTTTCTTCAACATAAACAAGACCAAGCAATGGATTGTTTCAGAAAAGGCGTACGCTTCGCATGTAAATTCGGCGATAACCTATTTAAAATCATGTTTGAAGGATTGCAGGCGCTGTTTATCAAAAAAGGAGAAGCATCCATTTTATTAAATGTTTTCAACAAATTAGAGACATCCCAAGGATATCCTTATATGGAAGAGTTGGCATTATTAGCCGCAAAGTTTTATACTGAAATTGGGCAGATGGATGATTCTGTTATCTGTTTCAAAAAGATGGTTCATGCCCGCAAACAAATTCAGAGAGGGGATTGTTTGTATGAAATTTAAACTGACTTTGTGCGCTGTAATTGCTTTGATCGGTGTAAGCTTTATCAGTTCTTCCTTAGGAAATGAAGTAAACGTAGCATCCAGAAACATGACAAGCAAAGCTGCAAACGATTCAACGAACTCCCTAGCAGACAAAGCCATCTTTGACAAGGAAATGACGATTGCAGAAAACGGAACGCTTGGTTAAGGACAAGACGCAGCTTAGGCTGTGTCTCTTTTTCTGAAGAAATAGGTGACAAGGTGATAGAATGTTGATGTTCAAGATGCTGATTAACTTCTGCTTGAAATCCACAAAACGATGACCTCACTTGAGTGGTATATCTAAAATTAGTGATCTAACTATAAAATTATTCAAGAAAAACCATGAAGTTTAGCCTTTCCAGTTATAACAATCAAAAAAGGCAACAACCCCCAAGGGTTAGTTGCCTTCTCTAAGTTTAAGCACAGCCACACACTCCACATGATTCGTATGCGGAAACATATCCACAGGCTGCACTTCGCGCGTCTCATACCCGCCATCCTCAAGCACCCGCAAATCCCTCGCAAGCGTGCCAGGATTACAGGAAACGTACACCACTCGCTTCGGTTTCATCTCCACAATCGTCCGCAGAAGAGCTTCGTCGCAGCCTTTTCTTGGCGGATCGACGACTAGCGTATCGGCCGTGATGCCTTCTTCATACCATTGTGGAATCACGGTTTCCGCTTCCCCGACCGCGAACTCTGCGTTTGTGATGCCGTTTAGTTCGGCATTTCGTTTGGCGTCTTCAATTGCTTCTGGCACAATCTCAACGCCGTACACTTTTTTCGCCTGCTTTGCCAGGAAGAGAGAAATCGTTCCGATGCCGCAGTAGGCGTCGATGACGGTTTCTTCACCTTGCAGCTCTGCGTACTCAAGTGCTTTGTCGTACAGCACTTTTGTTTGCTCCGGGTTGACCTGGTAGAACGATCTGGCGGAGATGGCGAATTTGACATCTCCAATGAGGTCGTAGATGTATTCTTCGCCCCAGATGACGTTTGTTTCGTTTCCGAAGATGACGTTTGTTTTGTTTGGGTTGATGTTTTGCACGATGGATTTGACGTGCGGGAATTGCGCTGTGATGTCTTCGATGATCTTCGCTTTATGCGGGAAATCGCTTGTTCTTGTGATGAAGACGATCATCATTTCGCCCGTAACAACGCCGTATCTGACCATGATGTGGCGGAGCCAGCCTTTGTGGCGTTCTTCATTGTAGGCTTTGACACCGTATTTGGCGCAAATGTCTTTGACGGCTTGGACGGCTTCGTCGTTTTTGGATTGCTGGATCAGGCAGGCGCTCATATCGATGATGTCATGGCTTCTTTGCTGATAGAATCCGGCGACGAGTCCGCCTTCCCGTTCTCCTACCGGCACCTGTGCTTTGTTTCTGTAGTTCCACGGGTCTTCCATGCCGAGTGTCGGGTGCACGGTGACGTTTGACAGGTTCAGCTTGCCGATGCGTTCTAAGACGTCTTTGACTTGTTTCTGTTTAAACAGGAGCTGGCCTTCGTAGGTCATGTGCTGAAGCTGACAGCCTCCGCATTGCTTGTAAATCGGGCATGGGGCGTCCGTTCTATGCGGGCTTTCTTCCTTCAGCTCAATCAAGCGTCCGAAAGCAAAACCTTTTTTTACGCGGGTCACTTTGATTTGGGCTTTTTCTTCCGGAAGAGCGTTCGGCACGAATATCGGGAATCCCTGAACCTTTGCGACGCCCGCTCCTTCGTGGGTCAAATCCTCAAATGTCACGTCGTAGTATTCGTTTTTTTCTACTGGGGGTTTCATTTTCATGTATGTTCACCTCTTGTTTTAAGCGAAAGAAAAACTTGGCCTATTCAAGCAAAGTTTCAGCGTGTAGGCAAACCTTCGCATTTGTTGTCAGGCCTGTGCCTCGGTGTTCACGAATTCAACATTCGCTGTGCTCCGATGCTCGCCCTTCCTAGACTTCAAAGGTTTTCAATCACGCTGAAAAGATGACAAAATCCTAAAACGAAAACTGTTTTAGGATTTTGTCAACATTCTGAGCTTGGCTTACAAAGCCAAGTTTTAGTCATCCAGCTGTTCCGCTTTCTCCTTCGGCATGACGACGTGAATGTGCCGGTACAGATTCACGAATTCGCCCGGCAGCATGCCGCCGTACTCGCCGTCCAGGTTCAGCTGCATCTTTTCTGATACATTGACTTTCACGCGGTTCGCTTTTGTATAAATAATGTGCTGGTCGTTGATATGTTCGCCGCGAAGCGCCATCGTGGCGACCCTGATAAATTCAGCAAGGTTTGCTTTCTTTAATATCATCAAATCAAACATGCCGTCATTCAGGCTGGAATCCGGCGCGAGTTTTTCGAACCCGCCGACGGAATTTGTCAGCGTGACCAAAAACAGCATGATTTCACCTTGAAACAGCTTGCCGTCATATTCAATCTCGACTTCTGTCGGACGAAGTGAAGGCAGCATTTCCATTCCTTTTAAATAATAAGCAAGCTGGCCTAGCATTGTTTTGAGTTTGCTTGGCACGTCGTACGTCAGCTCTGTCAGACGGCCTCCTCCGGCGATATTGATAAAATACTGGCCGTTGACCTGTCCGATATCAATCGGGCGGGCGACGCCGTTAATGACCGTATCTGCCGCTTTTAAAATATCCTCTCGCGGAATGCCGAGCGCTCTGGCGAAGTCGTTCGTTGTGCCGACAGGAATCACACCAAGTGTCGGACGGTTGTCTAAAGGCGCAAGCCCGTTGACGACCTCGTTGATCGTTCCGTCTCCGCCTGCCGCAATGATCAGGTCAAACTCACGCAATGCCGCTTCCTTGGCAGCGTGTGTAGCGTCTCCTGCGCATGTTGTCGCATGGGTGGAGGTTTCATAGCCGGCTTGTTCAAATTTTTGCAGGACCTGGGCAAGATGCTTTTTAAAGATCTCCCGTCCTGAAGTCGGATTGTATATTATGCGTGCACGTTTCATTATCTCATCATCCTACTTAAGAGTATCCGATCCATTTTTACACTAACAACCTTTAATTATACTATGAGTTAAAAAAATCGCAACAAAATGTACATAATCTTACAGGTGAAAACGCACAAAAGCTCAAAACTGATTCTTGTTTTGAGCTTTTGTCATCCTTAACATTCTTTCAGCTTGATTGAAAACCCTTGTAGTCTAGGAAGGGGGAGCATTGGAGCGGAGCGAATGTAGAATTCGTGAGCACCGACGCGCAGACCTGACAACGAATGCGAGGGTTTTTCAACAAGCTGAAAGCCCCAGCAGAGCTGAGGCTTTTTGTTTTTTACTCTTCTTCCGTTCCAGGTTTTTTCTTGCGGAACTTCGCCAATACTTCATATACGATTGGCACGATCAAGAGCGTCAGAAGTGTTGAACTGATTAAACCGCCGATAACCGTGACGCCGAGTCCTTTTGAAATGACCTGGCTTCCGCCTTCGAAGCCGAGGGCTAATGGAATCAAGGCGCCGATTGTCGCAATGGCTGTCATCAGGATCGGACGGAGTCGTGTAGAGCCGGCTTCCAGGAGCGCTTCTCTCGTAGACAGGCCTTCCGCTTCCTTATGAATCACGCGATCAATTAAGACAATGGCATTCGTGACAACGATACCGATCAGCATGAGCATACCGATCATTGCGTTCAGACTGATCGTTTCACCTGATACGTAAAGTCCGACCAGGGCACCGATGACTGTGAACGGCAATGAGAACAGAATCGCAAATGGCGCTAGTGCTCCGCCGAAGGTAATCACGAGCACAAGGTAAACGATCGCTATTGCTGCCAGCATCGCTAAACCGAGCTTCGTGAAGGAATCAGCGATATCCGCTGATACGCCGCCTGTATCAATCGATACGTTATCAGGATGGTCAAGCTTATCAATTTTCTTCTGGATAGCAGCTGATACGGCTGTGACATTGTCAGATGTAACCTCACCTGTGACATCCGCATAGACTTTTCCGTCACGTTTTGACACGGTATCTGATGTTGATCCTTCTTTCACTTTTGCCACATCGCCGATTTTGACTTCCTGGCCAGTCGCGGAAGTGATCTTTTTATTCTCTAAATCTTTCACACTCTTATACTCGTCTTTTTCTGTCTTAATGTTCACATCAAGCTCTTTGCCGTCTTTTTTCACTGTGGTGAGCGGTTCTTGCGATGTTTGTGACATTAAGGCCTGAGAAATTTGAGACGCAGTTAAACCGAGTTTGCTTAGTTTTTCTTGGTCAGCGACAAATGTGTACTCATCATATGTGCTGGAAAGGCCTGAATTTACGTTTTTCAGATCCTTTTCATCTTTCATGATTTTTTCAATGTCTTTGACCGTGTCTTTAATATCGTTTTCAGAATCGCCATACACATAGTATGTTAATTCGTTGTTATTGCCTGAAGAGCTGAAGTCCTGTGACTTCCATTCTCCGCGGTCAGATTGCTTTTGGATTTCCTTCAGAACGTTATCTTTTTCTTTATCAAAGTCAGGCGTGTCGCTTTCATATTTGATATAGAATAACGCACCGTTAGAATCTCCTCCGGCAAGCGGGCTGCCAGAGCCTAATGAATACTGAACCGTATCGACATGCTTGCGGTCAAGCAGGATTTTTTCCGCTTTTTCAGCTTCATTTTCGGCTTCTTTTTTCGTTTCACCCGGTTCTGGGCTGTATGTGAGCTGCATCGTTTTTTCTTCCTCGGACGGCAGGTAGCTGGCACCGATTAACGGTACGAGGAACAAGCTTCCAAGGAGCATCAGAACAGCGATGATAGACGTGATCCATTTGTGGCTCAGCGCCCAGTTCAATACTTTTTTATAGATGTTTGCAAGTCTGCCAGGTTTGTGTTCTTTCGCTTTAATCGGCGCGCCCGTTAATGATTTTTTGAACAGGCTGTGTGCGAGCATCGGCACAAGCGTGATTGAAATCACCAGGGATGCGGCAAGCGCAAAAACAATCGTTAAGGCAAATGGAATAAACAATTCACCGATTTGTCCGCCAACAAGTGCGAGCGGCAGGAATACCGCAATTGTCACGATCGTCGATGACATGATCGGTTTAAACATTTCCTTCGTCGCTTCACGAACCAAGGCTTTTCCGCGGAGCGGCTCGTCTTTGAGTCTCATTCGGCGATAAATGTTCTCGATGACAACAATGGAGTCATCGACTACACGTCCGATGGCAACGGTCATTGCGCCGAGCGTCATAATATTCAATGTGATATCAAGCTGCTGCAGTACAAGGAGTGCGATCAGCAATGATAATGGAATTGAAACAACAGAAATTAATGTTGATTTGATATCTCTTAAGAATAAGAGAATAATCACAATCGCAAAAATAGCACCGAAGATGGCTTTGCTTAACATCGTGTCAACTGACTGTGTGATCGGCTCCGCCATGTCGAGAGTTGCGCTGTAATTGAAGCCTTTATGGTCTTCTTTGAACTTCTTCAGCTCAGCTTTGACATTGTCGGCAACCTCTACCGTATTCGCATCGTTTGCTTTGACGATATTGATGCCGATGCTGTCTTTGCCATTTGTGCGTGAAACAGATTCAGCTTTTTTCACATCTTTAATTGTGGCAATGTCAGAAAGCTTGACCGTCGGCACTGCTGTGCTTGCGCTTTGCTGCGCCTGTGCTGCCGCTTGCGCGCTTTGAGCTGCTTGAGCACTCTGCGCACCCGCTTGAGATGCTGCGCTGCTGCCTGCACTTGAAGCAGATGCCGTCGGGATTCTCATATTCTTCAAATCTTTAATTGTTTCAATATCGCCGCTGACGACGACAGATTTTTCTTCATTTCCGAATGTGTACAATCCAAGCGGAGTTGTCACATCTGAACCTTGAATCACTTGCTTGACTGTATCTTCATCAAGGCCGTATTCTTTCAGTTTGTCTTCTTTGAAAGAGAATTCAACCTCTTCCACCTGCTGGCCTGATACTTGGACGGACGCAACACCTTCTATGCCTTCAAGCTTAGAAACGAGGCTGTCCTCCACTTGTTTCGTTAGCTCTTGCAGGTTATCTTTATCACTGGACACGCTCAGCGTCAGAATCGGGAATGAGTTCAAGCTGTAGCGTGAAATCTCCGGATCCTTCGCGTCATCAGGCAGGTTGACGTTTTCTAACGCTTCAGCTGCTTCTGTTTTCGCTTTGTCCATATCTTTCTCATAATCATATTCAATCATGACCGACGATGCGTTTTCATAGGACGTCGAAGTCACAACACTGACACCGTCCAAGTTCTGCACGGCTTGTTCAACCGGTTTGGTCACTTCATCAGCCACTTGGCTTGGTGTCGCACCCGGATATGTCGTGCTGATCGTCAAGTAAGGCATGTTCACGTCAGGAATAGACTCTTGCTTCATATTCATACCCGCATACAAGCCGGCTGCCGTTACAATAATCGTCATCAGCCATACGGCGAATTTGTTTTTCAGAACGAAATTAATAACGTGATTCATCATATCCTCCATTACATTTTTTATTGACTGACTGGTCATTCTATATAATACTAAACGTTATAACGCAACAACGTCAACTCATATACCAGAAAATTTTACTAAATTTTTCAAGGATTAAGGGGAAGCACGTCATGAATGAAAAAAAAGAGAGAATCATAAAAACCAGCATTCGTTTATTTGCGAAAAAAGGATTCGCAGCTACGACGATCCAAGAAATCGCCAGTGAATGCGGCATTTCGAAGGGCGCTTTTTATTTGCACTTCAAATCGAAAGAAGCGCTGCTGTTATCTGCCTGTGAATATTATATCGGTATGTCTATGAACAAAATGAAAAATATAGAAGAAGATCTCGCCGGAAAGCCGCCTAAAGAAGTTTTGAAAAAACAAATTGGCGCTCAATTTGAGGATTTTCGTGATCATAAAGATTTTATCGTACTTTTGCTTACCGAAAATATCATTCCGGAAAATCAAGAAATCAAGCAATACTTTTACAAAGTAACCATGGAGACGGATAAGCTGTACCGGAACGCCTTGCTGTCATCCTATGGAAAAGGAATCGAGCGGTATGTCGCAGATCTGTCCATTATGGCAAGAGGCATTGTGCATTCTTATATGAACGTGATGGTATTTAACGGTGAGCTTAATATCGATGCAGAAGAAATCTCAGCCTTTATTATTGAGAGACTGGATGATCTTGTACAGGGGCTGAGCCGTTCTGCACTCAATCCGATTGTATCAAAAGACATTTTCAACCCGATGCCTGCGGGAAAAGACCAGCTGCTTGAGGACATTCAGAAAGTGAAAGAAAACAGCACGCTGCCCGAGGATATCACCGTATCACTTGATGTTATCGAGGAAGAATTGACTCAGGATAAACCGCGCAAACCGATTATTAAAGGCATGCTGTCCAATTTGACCGGAACCAACGACAAAGAAGTTGAAAGGCTTCGGGCCCTCATCTCTGTCTTTATCTCAATTTGACCATAAAAAAAGCAGCCTCTAAGGGCTGCTTTTTTATTAGCGTTTTTTAATTTCTTCAAGCAGAATTTTGTTGACCATCGGCGGGTTGGCTTGTCCTTTGGACGCTTTCATAATCTGTCCGACTAGGAAGCCGATCGCGCGGTCTTTTCCGTTTTTAAAGTCTTCGATTGATTGAGGATTGTTGTCAAGCGCCTCAGTGACAAGCTTCAGAAGCACGCCTTCGTCAGAAATCTGAACAAGGCCTTTCTCTTTCACAATCTTCTCAGCGTCGCCGCCTTTTTCAATCAATTCTTTAAACACTTTCTTCGCAATCTTAGAAGAAATGGTTCCTTTTTCAATCAATTTGATCATGCCGGCAAGGCCTTCAGGTGTCAGGGCAACGTCGGCAAGCTCTTTTTGTTCTGCGTTTAGGTAAGCTGACACTTCACCCATCAGCCAGTTAGACGCTTGTTTAGCTTCAGCGCCTTTTTGAACGGTTTCTTCGAAGAAATCAGCCATTTCTTTTGTCAGCGTCAGAACCATCGCGTCATATGCAGGCAAGCCAAGCTCTTCGATATAACGCTTGCGGCGCTCATCCGGAAGCTCAGGAATGCTTGCTTTTACGCGTTCCTTCCATTCATCATCAATGTAGAGCTCGACTAGATCCGGCTCTGGGAAGTAACGGTAGTCGTCAGATCCCTCTTTGACACGCATAAGAATGGTTTTCTTCGTTGCTTCATCATAACGGCGCGTTTCCTGCTGGATGACGCCGCCGGAAAGAAGAACCTGCTCCTGGCGTTTTTCTTCATGCTCAAGGCCTTTTTGAACAAACGCAAAGGAGTTCAAGTTTTTCAATTCAGTTTTTGTGCCGAATTCCTCTTGCCCGATCGGACGAAGAGAGATATTGGCGTCACAGCGAAGTGAGCCTTCTTCCATTTTACAGTCAGAAACGCCTGTATACTGGATGATGGATTTCAGCTTTTCAAGATACGCGTACGCTTCTTCCGGCGTGCGGATGTCCGGCTCTGATACGATCTCAACAAGCGGCGTTCCTTGACGGTTGAAGTCAACAAGAGAATAGCCGTCGCCCGTATGCGTCAGTTTTCCAGCATCCTCTTCAAGGTGAAGGCGCGTGATGCCGATGCGTTTTGTTTTGCCGCCGACTTCAATTTCGATCCAGCCGTTTTCGCCGATTGGCTTATCAAATTGAGAAATCTGATACGCTTTCGGGTTGTCAGGATAGAAATAGTTTTTGCGGTCAAACTTCGTATCCGTTGCGATCTCACAGTTGAGCGCCATAGCGGCTTTCATTGCGAATTCAACGGCTTCTTTGTTCAGAACAGGCAGGACGCCCGGATATCCGAGGTCAATAACGCTTGTCTGCGTATTCGCCTCCGCGCCGAATGGCGTTGGAGAGCTTGAGAAAATTTTTGATTTTGTTTTTAACTCAACGTGGACTTCAAGTCCGATTACCGTTTCAAAGTTCAATTCTTTTCACCCCTTACAGTTCAGGTTTTGCTTTATGATGGTCTGTCGCTTGTTCAAATGCATGAGCAACGCGGTATACAGTGCTTTCATCAAAGTGTTTTCCGATGATTTGCAGGCCGAGCGGAAGTCCGTCTGCTAATCCGCATGGCACGCTGATTCCCGGTACGCCGGCAAGGTTGACCGGAATCGTTAAGATATCGTTTGCGTACATTGTGAGCGGATCCTTCGTGTTTTCACCGATTTTAAACGCAGGTGTCGGTGTAGTCGGTCCAACAATAACATCATATTTTTCAAATACGTCTTCGAAGTCCTTCTTAATCAACGTACGCACTTTTTGCGCTTTTTTGTAGTACGCATCGTAGTAGCCTGAGCTTAAAGCAAACGTTCCAAGCATGATGCGGCGTTTAACTTCATTTCCAAAACCTTCAGCGCGCGTTTGCTTGTAAAGGTCGATCAGGTTATCCGCATTGTCTGTGCGGTAGCCGTAGCGGATGCCGTCAAAGCGTGCAAGGTTCGCTGACGCTTCAGAAGATGACAGCAGGTAATATGTCGCAAGCGCGTATTTACTGTGCGGAAGAGACACTTCTTCCCATGTAGCGCCGAGACCTTCAAGGACTTTCAGCGCTGCCAGGACAGATTCTCTCGCTTCTTTGCCGACACCTTCACCAAGGTATTCTTTCGGAACGGCGATTTTCAGTCCTTTGATGTCGCCAGTTAATGAAGAAAGAAAATCAGGCACGTCCACATTTGCACTCGTGGAGTCCATTTTGTCTACGCCGGAAATCGCTTGAAGTAAAAACGCGTTATCCTCAACCGTACGTGTAATCGGTCCGATTTGGTCTAATGAAGACGCAAATGCGACCAGTCCGTAACGAGATACACGTCCGTATGTAGGTTTTAAACCGACAACGCCACAGAAAGATGCCGGCTGACGGATGGAGCCGCCTGTGTCAGATCCAAGAGAAAACGGAACTTCTCCCGCAGCAACCGCAGCTGCAGATCCGCCGCTTGAACCGCCGGGAACTGTATCCAGGTTCCAAGGGTTTTTCGTCAGCTTGTAAGCTGAGTTTTCTGTAGATGATCCCATGGCGAATTCGTCCATGTTCAGTTTTCCGATTGTGACCGCTTCAGCGTCTTGAAGGCGCTGAACGACAGTAGCGTCATAGATCGGATCAAAGTTTTCGAGAATTTTGCTGGAGCAAGTTGTACGCAGCCCTTTTGTTACGATATTATCTTTTACGCCGATCGGCATACCAAAGAGAAGACCATGCTCAGAACGGCTGTCAACCGCCTCATCAAGTTCTTTCGCATACGCGCGCGCTTTTTCTTCATCTAATGCCAAAAAGGCTTGTACCTTATCATCTACAGCTTGAATGCGTTTATAAGATTCATCGACCAGGTCAGAAATCTTAATCTCTTTTTTATGTATGAGCTGTTTTAATTCTGTGATTTTATGATCAAATAATGACATTCTTGTGTCCCTCCTTTAGTCCAGAATTGATGGCACACGAATATAGCCGTCTTTATGGTCAGGCGCATTTTTCATGACATCCTCAACCGGAAGACCTTTACCCGCTTCATCTTCTCTCATGACATTTTTCATTTTCAGCACGTGAGTTGTAGGCTCCACATTGTCTGTGTTAACCTCATTAAGCTCCTCGGCAAATGAAATGATACTGTCGAGCTGTTCAGTGAACATTTTTGCTTCTTCTTCAGTAATCGCAAGTCTTGCAAGGTGCGCAACGTGCTTTACTTCTTCTATTGAAATTCGTGACATATGATCCACCTCCACATATTTCTCCGTTAAGTCATATAATACTGATCATATCAAAAACAAGCCCTTTAAAGCAACAAAACGCCTTGAGACAGGCCTGTGTTTTCGAAACAATACCCTATATATTTTATACTAAAATGAGGAGAAGGAGAAACGAAACATTTTTCTGAATATTTTTACTTTAATTATTTATTGAAAGCGTTTTATTCTTTATTCCCTTCTAGGTTTGCAACGGTTTTCCCCGCTCATGATCAAGGTTTCATTGCTTGAATGGCCGGGAATACTTTGTTAGGTTAAGTTACCAAGTGCACCCGCAAAGGAATTTCTTTTGTTTTGCACTTACGCCAGGCTGCTTAACTGGCACCATCAATTTGAGAGGTGATGCAACATTATTAGAAATGAAGAGAGGGTAAAACGTGAGTATTGAAATTATTATATCTTTAGGAATTTACTTTATTGCCATGCTGTTAATCGGCTGGTATGCATTCAAGAAAACCACTGACATCAATGATTACATGCTTGGAGGAAGAGGCCTCGGACCATTCGTTACTGCTTTGTCTGCCGGCGCGGCCGATATGAGCGGATGGATGCTGATGGGTGTTCCCGGCGCGATGTTTGCGACAGGGCTGTCCACCTTATGGCTTGCTTTAGGCCTTACAATCGGGGCGTACTCAAATTACTTGCTGCTGGCTCCAAGGCTGCGTGCTTATACAGAAGCGGCAGATGATGCGATTACGATTCCTGATTTCTTTGATAAACGATTCCAGCATTCTTCATCACTGCTGAAAATCGTATCTGCTTTGATCATCATGATCTTTTTCACATTGTATACCTCTTCCGGTATGGTATCTGGCGGACGGCTGTTTGAATCTGCTTTTGGCGCGGATTACAAATTAGGCTTGTTTCTGACCACCGCAGTTGTCGTGTTATACACACTGTTTGGCGGTTTCCTTGCTGTCAGTCTGACTGACTTCGTGCAGGGTGCGATCATGTTTGCAGCACTAGTGCTTGTGCCGATCGTTGCTTTTACCCATGTGGGCGGCGTTGCTCCGACTCTCCATGAAATCGGCGCTGTTAACCCACACTTATTGGATATTTTTAAAGGCGCGAGCGTCATTAGCATTATTTCCTATTTAGCCTGGGGCTTGGGCTACTACGGCCAGCCTCATATCATCGTCCGATTTATGGCGATTAAAAACATTAAAGATTTGAAGCCTGCACGCCGAATCGGCATGAGCTGGATGATCATTACAGTTCTAGGTTCCGTGCTGACGGGTTTAATCGGTGTTGCATACGCCCATAAATTCGGAGTTGCTGTAAAAGATCCGGAGATGATTTTCATTATCTTCTCTAAAATTTTGTTCCACCCATTAATTACAGGGTTCTTATTGTCAGCTATTTTGGCTGCCATCATGAGTTCGATTTCCTCACAGCTCTTAGTCACAGCAAGTGCTGTAACAGAGGATTTATATCGGTCATTTTTCAGACGAAAAGCTTCCGATAAAGAATTGGTCATGATCGGGCGTTTGTCCGTCTTAGTCATTGCCGTTATCGCGGTACTCTTATCATTGAACCCGAACAGCACCATTCTTGATTTGGTCGGATACGCTTGGGCCGGCTTCGGTTCAGCTTTCGGGCCTGCGATTCTGCTCAGTCTGTATTGGAAGCGAATGAACGAATGGGGCGCGCTTGCTGCCATGATTGTCGGGGCTGCGACCGTGTTGATCTGGATTACAACCGGCCTGGCAAAATCAACCGGTGTGTACGAAATTATTCCTGGGTTTATTCTCAGTATGATTGCCGGCATCATTGTCAGCATGATCACAAAACGTCCTGCAAAAGCCTCTTACCGATTATTCGGTGTCATGGAAAAGCTGTTAAAACGCAAAAAGTAAGCAATAAGCCATCAAGCGCAGCTTGGTGGCTTTTGTGCTCTTGTTTTGCTATAAATACTGTGAGAAAATCATATTTATTTAAAAACACCATAGAGAAGGGGGAAGTTGCTGTTGAGCTGGTATATTGATCCTGATATTTTATTGAAATTGGGCATTGCCACATTGATTGGCATGGTCATCGGGCTTGAACGCGAATTAAAAAATAAGCCGCTCGGATTAAAAACCTGTATTGTCATCGCAGTCAGCTCATGCATGCTGACGATCGTCAGTATTAATGCGGCATATCATTTCCCTAAATACTACCGCATCATGATGGATCCGCTTCGTCTGCCGGCACAAATCATCTCCGGCGTCGGGTTTATCGGCGCGGGTGTCATCCTGCGAAAAAGCAATGATGTCATTTCCGGCCTGACGACATCGGCCATGATCTGGGGGGCAGCGGGGCTCGGGCTTGCTACGGGAGCCGGTTTTTATAAAGAAGCGTTTGCCAGTCTTCTGTTCATCCTGATCAGCGTGGAATTTCTCCCATGGGTGGTCAGAAAAATCGGCCCCGACCGCCTGCAGGAAAAAGACATCCGCATCAGAATGTCACTTTCTGATAAAGACAAAATGACAGAGATTTTAAAAGAAATGAAAAGAAGAGATATCAAAGCACACTCCGTTCGGATCGACGACCTAGGCGAAAAGGATTTTCCAATTATGGAAGTGAAGGTCCGCGTCCATAAAAACAGATACACGACCGACGTCTACTATGACATTAAAGCCATTGAAGGCGTAGTCGGCGTGAAGTGTGATACATTATAAAAGCCAATGGGACTGGAATCCCATTGGCTTTTTCTATCTACACCAGTGCTGAAAAATCAAATGCTGTAATCGGCGTGCCATTCTCTATATCTCTTCTGAAACCGGCCAGCATTTCTTTTTCTTCTTCTCCTATTGTGTTAAGGTCAAACATCTGATGCAGCAATCCGTAAATCAGCATATGGCGAAGGCGGAGGAAATCAGGTATTATCATCAGCCATGCAGGGTCAAGCTCATTTTCCTCCCAGTACCCTTTCATAAAATGCGTCATAAATTCTTCTGTAAACGCAGCTTTATCATCATATGGCACAACAGGATACCACAGGACATTGTAGAGAAGAATGCTAATATCGTTAACAAACCAGTTGTAGCCGATATCATCAAAATCAAATGCCGTGATTTTGCCATGATCCCAGTTAAAATTGCCATGGTGCAGATCCGCATGCACCAAGCCGTAGCTGTCCTGGCTTTTCGGGAGCCTCCGCAGTTCATTCATCAAAGAATCGGCTTGCTGAAACACCTTTATCTGATCTTCAGGCACATATTTTCTCAGCTTTAATTGCTCCTCTTCATCCCATTCCTGTCTTTTGAAAGCGGGATTGCTCAATTTGTAGCTTTTTGTCAGGCTGTGCATGCTGCCTGTGTATCTGCCAAGCTCATAAAATAGCGTTTCATTCCAGTCCGATTCATCCACTTTTTGCCCCGGAGCTTTCTCATACACTCTCAATAAAAATGACCCGCCGTTTCCGTCCGGCACTGCTTCTACGTCTTTTCCGTTCAGCGACGGGAGCGGTTTGGCTACTGAAATTCCCCCTATTGCAAGGTGACGGAGCCATTCCATCTCTCCCATTATATAATCAGAAGATCTCCGAATCGTATGGGTAATCTTTAAAATATAAGGTTGATTGTCTTTCATACATTCATATACATAGTTTTCCGCATCAGCCAGAAAACGCACCTGATCTTTTGAGAAACCGTATCTCGCTGCAGCTTCTGCCAAAACCTGCTCTTCCTCAAATATTTTTTTGATATCTTTATGCATGTCTAACATCCTTTCATTGCTATAGATTTGATAATGATTGTTTTCACACGATTTCCAGCATCAACATACCTCCCCTTGATTTGTGTTTCGGCAGAAGCGAAAATAATTTCCCTTTTCCTGTTAATTGTAACATAAAACCCCTTGTGCCAATATGGCACAAGGGGTTTCTATCAGTTATAAATGTGAACAGTCGGCTCTTTATCTCCGGCATTGCGGATAATGACCGCTTCCTGTCCGTCTGAGGACGTGATATTGACTTCGACATCAACTGAGCCTTTAGAGTAGTAGTCCATCACTTCACCCGTTAAAAACTGGGTAAACGCGACAACTTCACTTTTTCCGTAGAATTGCATTGGTATGTCAATCTTCATTTTCTTCATTTCATCATTTTCATACAGCGCTGTACCGACAACGCCTGTATAGTTCGGGAAATATTCTTCAATTGAGTTTTTGAACCGCTTAAAGACCTCGGTGTCATCCGGGTATTTTTCTGCTGTGGTTGTATCTGCCGGATAGAATACATATTTTTCATTGATGTCATCCCAATTTGAGATATCAGTAGAGCCTGCTTTGACCTCTGTTTTGGCGATGAAGTTCCCCGGCACAATCGATGTTTTTGACGCCTGCTTATAAAGCGCGACGGTAATCGGCACATTCTTCAAGTTATCTTTTTTGCGGAGGCGGTTAATAACCTCCTGTGCAATTTTTTCTCCCTGCTGGCGAAGCGTGCTGTCCTTAATCTCCACTTCTTTTTGCGGGTCGCCAGTTTTTTCACGATAGTAATACACGGAGTTTAACGCCAGTCCGATCATGACGCCGCCAAGCTGGATAGAATTCTTGTCCTTTCTGACTAAATAATCGTGCTCAAGCATGGATGCTAAATAAATCGGGCTGCTTTCGTTCTTTTCTTCTGTTGAACCAGAACTCGGGAGCGCTGGGTTCAAGCCTTCATTTTTGAAGTTTTTATCTTCTTTTTCGGCTTTTTTCAAATCAGAGCCCGTTTTTTTCCGTGCCAGCCAGCTTAATACTGTATCCTCATCTAAATATTGTCCTTCTTGGAACAGATAATCGTCAGTCGAGAAAGAATCTTGGGCAAGACGCATCAGCCCTGTTTCAAACTCGTCAATGTCCAGCCTAGTATTCAGCTGTTCCGTTGTTAAGCCGCGCGCTTTGCCTGCCTTAAACGGCAGCACCATTTTGTAATAGGAGTCAGAGATATTATATTTCGGGACAATCGCTTTTTCTGACGATTTCGCCGTCTTTTGCGTAATCTCTTCCTCCTTCTCCCCCCCGAAACCTGACGAGCAGGCAGACAGCATTAATACTGCCGCCGTTGCCGCCAATGCCAACATCTTTTTCAATAGAAAACACTCCTCTTATTTCTTTAGCTCTCCCATTAACTGTTCTTCATTCCATACTTCAATGTTCAGCTCTTGTGCTTTTGTCAGCTTGCTTCCCGCCGCTTCTCCGGCGATGACCAAGTCTGTGTTTTTGCTGACGCTTCCAGTCAGCTTTCCGCCCAGCGCTTCAATTTGCGCTTTGGCTTCGTTTCTTGACAGCTCTTCCAGCTTTCCTGTCAGAACAATTGTTTTACCGGCAAAGTAAGAATCGCTGTCCTCTGCTTTTACTTTTTTCGGGCCTTTGTAGAGCGTGTTTACGCCCAGTTCCTGAAGTTCATTCAAGAGTTCAAGCATTTCTTCTTTATGAAAATAGGTGATCACAGCATCAGCCATTTTTTCACCGATTTCATCTACCGCGAGAAGTTCCTCTTTAGAGGCTTTTTTCAGGTTCTCCAAGCTTTCAAAATGCATGGCAAGCGTCTTTGCGGCCTTTGATCCGATAAAACGGATGCCAAGCCCAAACAGCAAACGCTCTAACGAATTTTCTTTTGATTTTTGGATAGAGCTGATCAGGTTTTCAGTGGACTTTTCACCCATGCGCTCGAGCTGGATGACTCGTTCCTTCGTCAGCTTATATAAATCTGCCACATTGCGGACAAGGTTTTCCTCAAACAGCTGTGTGATCACTCGTTCGCCGAGCCCGTCAATGTTCATGGCATTGCGGGAAACGAAATGGATCAGCCCTTCCCGGATTTGCGCCGGACATTCAGGATTTATGCAGCGAAGCGCCACTTCTCCTTCGATCCGGACGAGCTCACTGCCGCATTCAGGACATTCCGTCGGCATGCTGAATTCCTGTTCTTCTCCTGTGCGCTGTTCAACGAGGACATTCACAACTTCCGGGATGATATCGCCCGCTTTTTTGACGACAACCTTATCCAAAATCCGAATGTCCTTCTCTTTAATTAAATCTTCGTTATGAAGGGATGCTCTTGAGACCGTTGTGCCGGCAACTTTTACCGGCTCAAGAATCGCGGTCGGCGTGATCACACCCGTTCTGCCGACATTTAATTCGATATCGAGAAGCTTCGTCACGACCTCTTCAGCAGGAAACTTATACGCGATGGCCCAGCGCGGGCTTTTCGCCGTAAAACCGAGCTCCTCCTGTTGATCGAGGGAATCGACTTTAATGACAATGCCGTCTATTTCATACGGCAGGTCAGCGCGCTTCGCCTGAAACTCATCGATCAGCACTATGACTTCTTCTATGCTGCCGCATTTTTTTCGTTCCTGATTCGTTTTAAATCCGAGTTCGTCGAGAAAATCAAGCCCCTGGCTTTGGGTCTCCACACCCATCTCGTCAAGCTCCGCTATACTGTAGACGAAGATATCGAGGTTTCGTTTCGCTGCAATTTTCGGATCGAGCTGCCTGAGTGATCCCGCCGCGGCATTTCGCGGATTGGCGAACGGTTCTTCCTCATTTTTAATTCGTTCCTCATTAAGAGCTTCAAACGAACGCTTCGGCATATACGCCTCGCCGCGCACTTCGATTGACAGCTCACGGTTCATTTTGAGCGGGATATTGCGGATCGTCTTCAGATTCTCCGTAATATCCTCTCCCGTCGTTCCGTCACCTCTTGTGGCCCCTCTGACAAAATAGCCATCTTCATAACGGAGAGAAACAGCAAGACCGTCTATTTTCAGCTCCACATTATACGCCACATCGTCGCCGACGGCTTGGCGCACACGGCGGTCGAAATCACGAAGATCATCAGCATTAAAGGCGTTGCCCAGACTGAGCATCGGTGTGCCGTGGGTGACTTTCTGAAACGCTTCAAGCACAGCTCCGCCGACGCGCTGCGTAGGAGAGTCAGGCGTTCTGAGGTCTGGGTGCTCCTCCTCAATCGCAATCAGCTCCTGCATCAATCTGTCGTATTCGGCATCTGGGACGCTCGGTTCATCTAAGGTGTAATATTCATAGCTATACTTGTTGATGGTGCGGCGCAGTTCTTCTGCCCGCTGCTTCGCTGTTTCTTTGTCCATCTGCTTCTTCCTTTCCTCTTCAATTACTGCTTTTCAATAGGAGCAAATGCTGCTAACAGGCGTTTCACGCCGACAGGGCTCGGGAAGGCAATATCGAGCTCCGTCCCTTCTCCTTCGCCTTTCACGCTGACAACAGTTCCTGTTCCCCATTTTTTATGGCCCGCCTTATCTCCGACTGCCCAGTTCAAGGTGTCGCCGCCTGTTTTGCTGGCGTAGGATACCGGGCGTGAAACAGGGCCGCGTCTCGGCTGCATTTTTCTCGCAGACGTCGCTCTTGTTTCTTTTTTCTCATTTAGGTTTTCCAGTAAATCATCCGGTATTTCAGCAATGAAGCGAGATTCCGGGTTCATATTTGTCCGGCCAAACAAGGTGCGCATTTTAGCATTGGTCAGATAAAGCTCCTGTTCCGCCCTTGTAATCCCAACGTACGCAAGGCGGCGTTCTTCTTCCATTTCCGCTTCCTCCATGAGTGAACGGCTGTGCGGGAAGACGCCTTCTTCAAGCCCCATCAAGAAAACAACCGGGAACTCCAGTCCTTTCGCGGCGTGCAGTGTCATCAGGGTGATCGCATCCTTGCCGCCTGACTCTTCCTCCTTCTGGTCGAGCTGATCAATATCTGCGATCAACGCTAAGTCTGTCAGGAACGCAACGAGTGTCTTGTCTTCACTTTTCTGTTCAAAGTTTTTCGTAACAGACAGGAACTCGTCGATATTTTCTAAACGGCTTTGGGCTTCGATCGATTTCTCAGCCTTCAGCATTTCTCTGTATTCCGTCTTATCAAGAATTTCTTCTGTCAGCTCTGTAATGGATAAGTAATCCTGCATATTGGTCAGGTTTTCAATCATCTGTCTAAAGCTGTCAAGCGCGTTTGCCGCTTTGGCACTGACGCCGATAAAATCAACCTGCTGAATCGCTTGGAAAAATGACAAGCCGTTTATGGCCGCATACGAAGCGATTTTTTCAAGTGATGTCGCGCCGACTCCGCGCTTCGGCACATTGACAATGCGCGTGAAACTGATATCGTCATCCGGATTGGATACGAGGCGCAGGTACGCAAGAATGTCTTTAATTTCTTTTCTGTCATAGAACTTTGTACCGCCGACAATGTTATAGTTCAAGCCCGCTTTGAGAAGCGTTTCCTCAATCACACGGGACTGCGCGTTTGTCCGGTATAATATGGCGATATCAGACAGCTTCCGCTTGCCTGAGCTGTGAAGCTGATGAATTTTACCGGCCACAAACTGTCCTTCACCGAATTCATTATCACCGCGATAATAGGAAATTTTGATGCCTTCATCGTTTTCCGTCCACAAATTTTTTGGTTTGCGGTTAGAGTTGTTTTTAATGACCTCGTTTGCCGCGCGCAAAATCCGTTTCGTTGAACGATAGTTTTGTTCTAGCAAAATCACGCTTGCATTCGGATAATCTTTTTCAAATGAAAGGATGTTGGTGATATCCGCGCCGCGCCATCTGTAGATTGACTGATCTGAATCCCCCACAACGCAAAGGTTCTGGAAACGCTCGGCAAGCTGCTTAACGAGCATGTATTGCGCCCTGTTCGTATCCTGATACTCATCAACATGGATGTACTGGAATTTGCGCTGATAAAATTCAAGTACTTCCGGCACTCGGTCAAACAATTTAATCGTCGTCATAATCAAATCGTCAAAATCGAGCGACTGGTTTTTCAATAGCTTCTTCTGATAATCAGCATATACATCGCTGACCACCTGATCGTAGTAGCCGCCGGCAACTTTAGAGAATTCCTCCGGTTCGGTCAATTCGTTTTTCGCACTGCTGATCGTACCGAGGATGCTTCTCGGGTCAAACTTCTTCGGATCAAGATTGCGCTCCTTCAAAATCCCCTTGATCACTGAAAGCTGGTCAGCCGTATCGAGGATGGAGAAATTTCGGTTGATCCCAATCCGGTCGATATCTCTGCGCAAGATCCGCACGCACATGCTGTGGAATGTGGAAATCCAGATATCGTCCGCGCCGGGTCCGAGGATGCTTTCCACACGTTCTTTCATTTCGCGTGCCGCTTTATTTGTAAATGTGATTGCCAGAATGTTCCACGGCGCCACATGCTTTTCTGCCATTAAATAAGCAATTCTATGTGTCAGGACACGCGTCTTTCCGCTTCCCGCTCCCGCCATCAGCAAAAGAGGCCCGTCCGTTGTTTTGACAGCTTCCTGCTGAACGGGGTTTAAACCGCTTAGTAATTGATTGCTAATATAATTCAAAATTTGTTCACCCGCCTATACAAAACATATGTTCTATCATAAACCAAATCCGTACAATTTACTACTCGCCTTTCACAGCCGCTACTGTTTTCAAAGCCCTGTCGAAATCTTCATACACAGCATTGCCTACAACGATCACGTCCGCATGCTCTGCGTACTGTTTGGCCGTTTCCGCATCTTTGATGCCGCCGCCATAAAACAAGGTGGACGTTTCCAATACAGCCTTCGTTTTCTTGACAGCTTCTATGTCTCCAAGCATGCCGCTGTATTCTAAATAAAAAATCGGCAGTTGCAGCAGCTCCGACACACGCGCATAGGCGACAATATCATCCATATTCAGATCGGCGTCCGCTTCAGTCAGTGCCGCGGCTTTGCAATCTGGATTTGCGATGCAGTAGCCCTCCGCCACGATTTCTTCCATAGACATCAGTTCTCCGTATTCCTTCATGGCTTTCTGGTGCATTCCGACAATCCAATCCGCGTTTTTGCTGTTTAATACACTCGGAATAAAATATAAGTCAAAGCCGGGAACGATCGCTTCAATCGCTGATACCTCAAGGACACACGGCACCAAAAACCGTCTTACCTTAGACATCATCCGCAGGACATTATCCTCTGTTACACCATCACTGCCTCCGATAATGACCGCATCCGTTCCTGATTCGCAAAGAATCTCCAGCTGTTCGTCAGGCAAATCTTTATTTGGATCGAGTTTAAAGACATGCTTCCACTCCGTTACATCGTACACGTCATACGTTCCTCCATTCGTTTGTTACCATTTAAACATTATAACAAATTCACATAGCGCGGAAAAACGGAAAAAGCCGTTAATCTCGTTATTCACTGAAAAAGGTGTTTTGATTCTTTTTTCATAAAAAAAGAGAGCATATGGCAGTACCTGCTTGCTGAGTCCTGTATCGGCAAAAGCACACATTTTTCACCAGATTCCTTCTGCTATTGTTTGGAAAGTGTTCAACTGTGGAAATGGTTACATAAAAAGGGAGGCTGAGAGATGGAAACCATCATAATAGCACTCATCGCATTTATCATAGGGATCATCGCTATCCCGATCGTCTTGTTTGCCTGGATCTACATAAAGGATGAAAAACAGCAGGAGCACTCAATTCTTCGCAACTATCCCGTCATCGGAAGGTTTCGGTATATCCTTGAAAAAATCGGGCCGGAGCTGAGGCAGTATTTATACAGCAATGACAATGAGGAGCAGCCTTTTTCACGAAAGGAATATGAGCAAACCGTCATCTCCGGCAAATACAAAAGCAGAATGATGGGCTTTGGATCTGTAAGAGATTTTGATAAACCTGGCTATTATATCCGTAACGCTATGTTTCCAAAACAAAGGGAAGAAATGCACGTAAATCAAACGCCAAAAATTGAAACCCAAATCTATAAAATGGATGCTGACAATCTGTTCAAACGCAAGGAGCATGCCGAACATATCAAGGCAGACCCGTACTTTCTCCATCCTGATGATGTGCAGGTGATTGGCGAGCATACATGCGAGAAGCCATTTTATGTGAAGGGCTTAGTCGGCCAGTCTGCCATGAGCTACGGTTCTCTTGGAGAACGGGCTGTTACGGCGCTCTCAAAAGGGCTCCATCAGGCAGGCGGAACCTGGATGAATACAGGTGAAGGAGGATTGTCTGAGTATCACTTAAAGGGCGGCGCCGATATCATTTGCCAAATCGGTCCGGGCCTATTCGGCGTTCGCAAAAGAAACGGAGAATTTTCATGGGAGGAATTTAAAAGAAAAAGCAGGATTGACCAGATTAAAGCGTTTGAGCTAAAGCTGGCACAAGGAGCGAAAACCCGGGGCGGCCATGTGGACGGCGCCAAAGTATCAGAGGAAGTGGCAGACATTCGGAATGTCGAACCTGGAAAGTCGATTGACAGCCCGAACCGCTTTTATGAATTCTCAAACCCTCCTGAAATGCTCGACTTTATTGAAAAACTTAGAGATGTCGGGCAAAAGCCAGTCGGCATCAAACTGGTCGCAGGGCATCCTGAAGAATTGCATGAGCTTTTCTCTCATATGCAGAAAAGCGGAAAGCATCCGGATTTTATCACGATCGACGGAAGTGAAGGCGGTACCGGAGCTTCCTTTTACGAGCTCGCGGATACAGTCGGCCTTCCGATTATGACAGCGCTGCCTATTGTTGACACGCTTCTTAAACAGTACGGCTTGCGCAGCCAGCTGAAAATCTTTGCTTCCGGAAAGCTCCTGACTCCTGATAAAATCGCGGTCGCCTTAGCCCTCGGCGCTGACTTTGTCAACATCGCACGCGGCATGATGTTTTCCGTTGGCTGCATCCGCGCTCTCGTCTGCCACACCAACACCTGTCCGGCAGGTGTGGCGACGACAGATCCGAAATTGCAAAAAGCGTTGAGCGTTGAGGAAAAACAGCATCGTGTCTGCAACTACGTCATTTCCCTGCGCGAGGGGCTGTTTAACCTTGCAGCCGCAGCAGGGATCAATTCGCCGATTCACTTTTCCAAGGAGCATGTTGTCTATCGGAAAGAGGATGGCAGCACAGTTGACATTGACAATCTGATTGAGAAAATTGTTTCATAAAAAAACCGCCCCTTGCCAGACGGCAGGGCGGTTTTTTATTTGGAAGAAGACTCTGTTTCATTCTCCTTCACACGGTCAAGCGCCATTTCATAAGCGTCATTCCCGTAATTTAAGCAGCGTTTCACACGGGAAATCGTAGCCGTGGAAGCGCCTGTTTCTGTTTCAATCTTATGATACGTGTTTCCTTCGCGAAGCATGCGCGCCACTTCAAGGCGCTGAGCCAGCGATTGAATTTCGTTAATTGTGCATAGATCATCGAAGAATCGGTAACATTCCTCCAGGTCTTTCAGCGATAAGATCGAGTTAAATAACTGGTCCAGCTCTTTGCCGCGTAATTTATCGATTTGCATCGTTACACACCTTCTCCTTTACTAATGGAAGCCGCATCAAGATCAGGTACGATATTGATCCAAGTCTTTCCTGGCACAAACGGAAGCCACTTGCCGTCTTTTACCGGCACAATTCTGCCATTCACTTGTTTCCAGTCTGTTTCAATGACGTTTCCGTGCTGAAACAACAGACCTTTTCCTCCTGATTCCAAGTCGATGTCCCGCCTTCCATCTTGATCAATAATATGATGGCTGGCTTCAACAATGAAAATATTTTGCATTGCAACCGGTTTTCCGGTTTCCCGGTCTGTCGTTATGACACCATCAGAGCTTCTTGTATAAGATTCAGCTTTTTTATCATAGTTGTATTCGACAAGATTTGTAACGTTATTTGTTCCATAATCTACCCGAACATTGTAAGATTCATTTGCAGGTTTTGCTTCTGATGTTTGAAACAGCAGCGGATTTGTTTCCCGCTTCAGCTCATATCCCTTTTGTTCCGCCGCCTTTTTTATGTAATCATAAGACGTGTAGGAATTATGGGGCGGTTTGCTGAAATCAGCTCTCCAAAATAAGCTTCCGTCAAAATCCAATCCGTTTATATAATCGGCAGCTCCGGATTCTAGCTGCTCTTTGGCGCCGGGACTCCAGCCGTGATGGACAAATATGCTGTCAAAGCCATTGCTGAGAGTGACGAAATATTCCCGCGCGCTCCGCACAGGTCCGACAGTTTCAGGCATCTGGCTTTGGAAAATAGCCAGAAATCGTGTGATCTGCCCTTCGGCAAGCGCTTCTATGACAATGTCAGCTTTAGACAGTCCAGACTGCGGCCTCGCCTTCGGGTGATTGTTCACCACAACAGCAACAGGCCGGCGTTCAGTCACCTTCTGTTCAATCTCCAGTCCCGTCAAAGGAGCTTTCTGCTTCTTTGCGGAATCCGGGACAGCGTCCTTCTGCTGGCAGGATACCAGCAGAAAAAACACGAAACACAGCGCGCAAACTGTCATCCATTTTTTCATATGTCGGCTCCCTGCTCTTTTATATTTTAACGCATTATCGATGGAAAGAGTACAGTTTTTTTCATGACGTCGAAGATTCCTCTAGGCGTAATGCGTATATACGGAAGGTGCGTACTTTGCAAAAAGAGCAGCGTATAGATAGGATCGCAAAACTCATAGCCTCTTTCAGTCAAAAGATCTCTCAGCTTTTGTTCCTTCTCAAGCACGTCTTCATACGCTTCCGAAGAGGCGCAGCCGCACAGCGCAAGCGGGATTTCATGCAGAATGTTTCCGTTCTCCGCTAAAACAATTCCTCCTCCGATTTCTTTCATGCGGGCGAAAGCGAGCAGCATATCCGCTTTATTTTTTCCAATCGCGACAATGTCGCCCGTCGTCGTAAAGGAGCTTACAAATCCCTGCACGCTTGAGGCAAACCCTTTTATCATCGTATTGACGCGCCATTTCCCGTGTCTGTCGAGCATCGTCAAATAACTTTCATCATGGTCAAACGAGAGCTGTTCCATCGAATTGTCGATCTCAATCATATATGGCTCCATAATAACCGCATTCCGCATTTTCACGCCCATCGGCATAGAAAACTGCAAGTCATCCATCGTCATATCATATGAAAGCTCAAGCGGGACAAGACCGCCTTTGTGCCAGTCCGTCTTTGTAAACGCCTTCAAATCACAGCCGTCTTCACGCAGAATGGTCCCTTTTGACAGAACAGTCACTGGATTCGGATTTAACGGATCTTCCAGTATGTTGAGCGATGCCAGTCTACCCGGTCCGACAACTCCTAAATAATCATCCATTTGGTAATACTTTGCGATATTAAATGATGCCATATTGTAGGCGTCGATTGCAGGTACACCTTCTTCTAAAGCGATGCGAATCAGCTCGTTTGTCATGCCGCCTTTATAGAAATTCGGGGTTGCGCCATCTGTCGTGTAAAAGAAGTGGTCATAATAGCGGAAGCCCTTCTCATGCAGCTCTTGCAAGATTTTTCTTACATCGGGGCGAATGGAAGAGTTCCGAAGGGAAACATAATAGCCCAGTTCCAGCCTTCTCATCACTTCATCACCTGTCATCGCTTCATGATCACAATCCGCACCGAACAGCTTCATTTTTGTAAGCGTTTTATCAGAAGCGCCGGGAAAATGTCCTTCAATGCGTTTTCGCTGTTTCTTTGTAGCTTGCATGCAGTGGAGCATTAAATCATCACCATCTACCAGGCGAGGCCATCCGGTCATTTCTCCGCCTTGAATCACATCCGGATGTTCAATCCACTGTTTTCTGACGTCAAATGGAAGGACGTGGTCCTCGTTCAGAACCTCGGTCTGGAGGTCATAGCGTGACCACCAAAAATACTGGACAGGCTGCTTTTTGAGTTCATTCAAAATCGTAAGCGCTTTCTTTTTTCCGCTTTGCAAAAGCAAAAATAAGTTATCATTCACGAATGTCGTTGTTCCGTATTGAGACACATATTCCGCCAGTGTTTGGGGATTATATATTTGAAAAGGATGGGCGTGCGGTTCAATATAACCTGGCACAATGTATTTTCCTTCACAATCAATTGTATGAATTTCTTCGGCTCTATTCGGAAGTTCATGACCCACATAAACAATGCGGTCCTGATAAATCCAAATGTTTTTTTTCAGCCATTGTTTTACATATGGATTTAAGACGAGAGCATTCCGTAAAAGGAGCGTTGGAAGCAGCTTTGAGTCTACAACATCAACCTGTGCCCTGATGTCTTTGTTTTTCCAGTTAAAGGTGCGTTCGGACATTCACATACTCTCCTTTACATGTATTAGACTCATGGTATCACATCCTTCCTCATCACGCACGATAAAAACGTTACAAATTTTTGAAGGTTCGATTAAAAAACTTTTTTAAGTAAAAGGAGCGGATTTCCTTGAAGCCAAACATCAGTCTCATCAATGCCGTGTTCAGAATCGCCTGCGGATTGACGATTATGTCAGCCGCCAGCGCAAAGTTTACGAAAAAACCTTGGTGCAGAATGCATCTCTTTTACATCTTTATGGGGGCCATGAAAGCGGGTTCGGGAATCCTTCGATTCTGCCCTGTGACCTACATGTTTCAACACAGCGATTCTGGAAATAACGGCCAGCATAACGGATAAATGAAAAAGCTTGATCACGAAACGTGATCGAGCTTTTTTTTATGCCCACCCTTTGTTTTCATATAGAAATATCCTGCAGCTGCCAGCACTGCCGGATAAAGCAGTGCCCAGCCGCTGAATGAATAAATCACCGCGCACGCCGCAAATGCCCCGAGCGCCATCCACCAGCCTATATCTCTCCTGCCCAGCAGTTTCAGTGCTGCCGCCATTGTACATATGTAAGATGCGATGAAAGCCGCGCTCGGCCCTTTCAACAGAGTCGTCAAATCGATTTGAAACACGCCATGCGCCGCAAGCACTAAGCCAAACACTGCGGCCATCGCTGTCAAAACACGGATAGGCGTACGTTTTGTCGCACTGAGTTTTCCAAAAAATACGGGTATGTGCCCCTCTCTCGCCAATGCGTACACCATTCTTGAAAAACCAGCAATATTGGCATGGATGGTGGCGAATGTAATAAACAGCGCTAAACAAACCGTTACATATACACCGCTTTCCCCTGCTCCTTTTGAGATGAGCATGGCAAGCGATGCAATTTCTCCATTCTCTCCGTATGAATGAGTTCCTACCGTCACAAATGACAGCAAGATATACAGCCCTGCCACACAAGACGCTGCCAAAAACAAGCTGAGCGGGATATCTTTTTCAGGGCGATGAAACTCCTCAGCCAATGGGGTAATCATTTCCCACCCTACAAAAGAGAAAAAAATCATAACTGAAACAGATCCCGCGGCAGACCAGCCATGCGGAAGAAACGGCTTGAATTCTGCTATCGTGACGTGTGGCAATGACACAGCAATAGAAGTGACAAGCAGAAATACGATGACACATATAACGAGTGTACTGATGTTTGCGGATAGTTGAATCCCTCTCATATGAAGCAAAATAGATATAGCCAGCATACAACCAGCAATCGATGTAACCTGCCAATCCGCCGCCTCTGTGATGTAACTGACGTAATGCGCGCCAGTCAAAGCGATGATGGGAACGCCGATCGGAACGGACCCTAACATGATCCAGCCCAAAATAGCCCCGGCTTTTTTCTGAAAGGCCAGCTGCACATAAGCCGTGATTCCTCCCGCGCTGGGCGCTATTTTCACAAGCCGGGCCAGCGTGCCGACGAGAAGAAAAGATAAAAAAGACATGAATACCCAGACGAATAAAGAAGCCGGACCGGCCGTGTCCGCGGTGACAGACGGCAGGATTAAAATCCCGCAGCCTAAAACCGCCCCAATCGTTAAGGCCGTTCCTTGTATCCAAGTGATCGAACGCTGCAATTCTGGCAACATGATGCCTCCTCTCCCGTTGATGGCTTTATTATAGAAAAAATAAGACGGCATCCATATGCTACAATGAAGGTAAATCAACAGCATTACCTTACGATCAAAGGAATTTTCATTCATTCGCCTAAATATGTAAAGGAGTCAGACAAATGGACGGTACAGACCTTCAAATTCTCTCGCATTTGCAGCGAAACGGCAGATTAACGATGGTTGAGCTGGGAAAGCTTGTCGGACTCAGTTCGCCAAGCGCGGCGGAGCGTGTCAGGAAGCTTGAAGACAAAGGAGTGATTACCGGCTACAGTGCGAATATCTGTTACGAAAAACTAAACAAGCATGTCACCGCTTTTATTCTCATGGAGCCAAAAAGCTGCAAGCACTACGCCGCCTTTGCAACATCGCATCCTGATGTAGCAGAAAATCACCGCATCACAGGGATGTACAGCTATGTGACAAAGGTCGTGACTGATTCGGTACATACGCTTGAGGATTTTATTGACGCCTCGATGGCCCATGGAAAACCAACCACGCTCGTTGTCCTTTCTTCTTCCAGCTGCCATCCCGCTTTTTGATAACAAAAAACCCGCAGCTATTCTGCGGGTTTTCCTCACTTATTTTTGGGCAGCCTTTAAAGCGCGTGCCCCAATGTCTTTTCTGAAAAAGAGTCCCGGTTTGAAAATTTCATCAACCGCTTTGTACACTCGGTCTCTAGCCGCTTCAAACGTTTCATCAAAAGCCGTCACATTTGCGACGCGCCCCCCGTTTGTAACGAACTCTCCGCCTTCTGCTTTCGTTCCGGCATGGAAGACCACGACCTGCTCAGTTTCCGCAGCAAGGCTGCCGATCGGCGTGCCTTTTGCGTAGCTTTCCGGATATCCTTCAGAAGCAAGCACCACACTAACAGCAGCGGTATCCTTCCATCTTAAGTCAACTTCCTTATCATCTAAAAGATCAAGAAGCACCTGCACCAGATCAGATTCCATGCGCGGAAGCACGACCTGTGTTTCCGGATCGCCGAAACGGGCATTAAATTCAATGACCTTCGAGCCGTTTTCAGTAAGCATCAATCCAGCGTACAAAACGCCAGTGAAGGAACGGCCTTCTTGTACCATTGCTTTTGCGGCCGGCTTCACGATCGTTTCTACAGCATGGCGGACCGTTTCTTCCGAAATTTGCGGAACTGGAGAGTAAGCGCCCATTCCGCCCGTATTCGGGCCTTTGTCTCCGTCAAACGCACGCTTGTGATCCTGGGCAATCACCATTGGATACACCTTTTCCCCTTTGACAAAGGCCATCAGAGAAAATTCTTCACCAGAAAGATATTCTTCAATGACAACGGACGCGCTCGCATCACCGAACTTTTCATCTTCAAGAAAGTCATGCAGACACGCAATTGCTTCTTCCTCTGTCATAGCCACAGTAACGCCTTTTCCAGCTGCAAGTCCATCTGCTTTTATCACAATCGGAGCACCTTTTTCCTGCACATATGCCTTCGCCTCATCAAAGGATGTAAACGTGTCGTATTCTGCGGTCGGAATGTCGTATTTCTTCATTAAATCCTTAGCGAACTGTTTGCTTCCTTCGATGATCGCCGCGGCTTTTGACGGGCCGAACACGCGCAGACCCGCTTTTTCAAATTCATCCACCAGACCTTCAATTAAAGGAACCTCAGGGCCGACAATGGTTAGGCCGACCTGGTTTTCTTTTGCAAACGAGACAAGCCCTGCGTGGTCGCTTTCCTCAATGTTTACAAGCTGTGCGGAAGCTTCCATACCGTCATTTCCAGGAGCGGCAAATACATTCTCGACGAGGCTGCTTTGCGCTGCCTTCCACGCCAGCGTATGTTCTCTTCCGCCTTTACCGATAATTAATACATTCACGTCGTTTCATCCCCTTAATGTTTGAAGTGTCTGATGCCGGTGAATACCATGGCAATGCCGTATTCATCCGCTTTTTTGATGGAATCCTCGTCACGCACAGATCCCCCCGGCTGAATGATAGCCGTAACGCCCGCTTTTGCCGCTTCTTCAACAGTATCCGGCATTGGGAAAAATGCATCAGATCCGAGCGCGCTGCCTTTCGCTTTTTCCCCTGCTTGCTCGATTGCGATTTTTGCCGATCCGACGCGGTTCATTTGGCCTGCTCCCACGCCGACTGTCATGTTGTCCTTCGCGAGAACAATCGCATTTGATTTCACATGCTTCACGACTTTCCAAGCAAGCTTCAAGTCTTCCCACTCTTGCTCGTTCGGCTCTCTTTTTGTCGGAATGCTAATCTCAGCATCATCAAAGCCGTGCATATCTAAATCTTGAATCAATAGCCCGCCTTGAACAGATGTCAGTTGTTTTTCCTTTTGAACAGCGGCGGATACGTCTAGCGTCAGCAGACGGAGATTTTTCTTCGCAGTCAGGACGTCGAGCGCTTCTTGGCTGAATGAAGGCGCAATGATGATTTCTAAGAAAATGTTGTGAAGCGCTTCGGCAGTTGCCTTGTCCACTTCACGGTTCAACGCGATAATGCCGCCGAAGATAGATGTTTTATCCGCTTCAAACGCTCTGTCAAACGCTTCTGCGATCGTTTTTCCTGTTCCCACGCCGCACGGGTTCATATGCTTCACGGCAACAGCAGCAGGTTCAGTGAATTCACGAACGATTTGAACTGCCGCATCCGCGTCTTTAATGTTGTTGTAAGAAAGCTCTTTTCCGTGAAGCTGTTCTGCTTGCGCAATGGAGCCTTTGACAGGAAGAGCTGTTTGATAGAAAGTTGCTTCCTGATGCGGGTTTTCTCCATAGCGAAGCGATTGTTTTTTCTCAAATGTCACAGTGAATTGCTCTGGTTCTTTTTCACCGACAACATTTGTCAGATAGTCAGCGATCAGTGCATCATATGCCGCAGTATGACGGAATACCTTTGCCGCGAGCTCGCGTTTTTTCTGAAGAGATACGCTGCCTTCTTCTTTGATTTGATTCAGCACTGGGCTGTAATCGGCCGGATCGACGATAACCGTGACATCCTGATGGTTCTTTGATGCCGCACGCAGCATGCCAGGTCCGCCGATGTCGATATTTTCGATCGCTTCTTCATATGTGACGTCTTCCTTTGAAATCGTTTCTTTAAATGGATAGAGGTTGACGACAACGAGGTCAATCGGCTGAATCCCGTGTTCATTGATCTGCGCCATATGCTCTTCATTGCCGCGAACCGCCAGAAGGCCGCCGTGAATATTCGGGTGAAGGGTTTTTAACCGGCCGTCCATAATTTCAGGGAAGCCTGTCACTTCCGAAATTCCGATCACATCCACACCGTTTTCTTGAAGAAGCTTTTTCGTTCCGCCTGTGGAGATGACTTCAACGCCAAGCTCTGTCAGTTCTTTTACGAAAGGAACGAGATTTGTTTTATCTGAAACACTGATTAACGCACGTTTAATGGTCATGCCTTTTCACCTCTGTTATTTAATCCTAATAGCTGTTTAATCACACTCGGATACCATTTATGCTCAAGCTTGTGAATCCGCTGTTCGATTGTTTCCAATGTATCATGTTCATCAATTTCGATTGCCTTTTGAGCGATGATCGGACCTGTATCCATTCCTTCATCGACATAATGCACGGTGATTCCGGCCACCTTCACACCCGCCCGGTATGCCTGTCCGACTGCGTCGATTCCAGGAAACGCCGGAAGAAGCGACGGGTGAATGTTAATGATTTTTCCTCCATATGCTTGAAGGAGCGTATCACCGATCAGCCTCATATAGCCGGCAAGAACAATCAATTCAACCTCGTGAAGACGAAGCTGTTCAATAATGGCTTTTTCAAATGCAGCCTTGTTTTCATAAGACTTCGGCTCAAATGCAAAGGATGGAATGTGGAATGCTTCCGCCCGTTCGATGACTTTCGCCTGCGGTTTGTCGCAAACGAGGAGCGCTGCTGACGCATCCCAGTTCTCCTCCTTCAAACGCGTGACGATGGCTTCGAAGTTTGAACCGTTTCCTGATGCAAATACCGCAAACTTTTTCATGAAAGTGCCGCACCGCCGAATGTGACGCCTTCACCTTTTTTCACACGCCCGATTAAATAGGCTTTTTCGCCATGGCTTTCAAGCGTTCCGATCACATCTGTCAGATGCTCTTCTTTGACAGCCAAAACAAAACCGATACCCATATTAAAGACGTTGAACATGTCCTCTTCCTTTAGCTTGCCGTACTCTTGCAAGAAAGAAAAAATTGGCGGGATCGGCCATGAGCCATGATCAATTTCCGCACTTAAGCCTTCCGGAAGCATACGCGGAATATTTTCTATAAATCCTCCGCCTGTCACGTGCGCCATGCCGTCGATTTTTCCGCTTTTGACCGCGGCAAGCACAGGCTTCACGTAAATCCTTGTCGGTTCAAGCAATTCCTCGCCAAGCGGGCGTTCAAACGGCTCATATGTTGTATCAAGGTCCAGCTCCGCATCATCCAGAAGCACTTTTCTGACAAGGGAAAAGCCGTTGCTGTGAAGGCCGCTGGAGCTGAGGCCGATCAAAAGATGGCCCTCTTCGATGTTTTCTCCAGTCACGATTTCGTCCTTTTCTGCCACTCCTACTGAGAAACCGGCAATATCGTATTCATCAGCTGTATAGAGTCCCGGCATTTCAGCCGTTTCACCGCCGACTAAGGCTGAACCTGACTGCTCACAGCCTTCCGCCACACCTTGTACAATCTGTTCAATTTTCACTGGGTCCGCTTTGCCGACCGCTAAATAATCGAGGAAAAACAGCGGCTCTGCACCTTGTGCCAGCACGTCATTGACACACATTGCAACAGCGTCCACGCCAATCGTGTCATGTTTATCCATGGAAAAAGCGAGCTTTAATTTTGTTCCGACACCGTCCGTTCCCGAAATGAGAACTGGTTTTTGATAAGAAAGCTCAGACAGGTCAAACATGCCGCCAAAACCGCCAAGGCTGCCCATAACGCCAAGCCGTTTCGTGCGCTCCACGTGTTTTTTCATTCGTTTTACAGCTTCATATCCGGCTTCGATGTCAACTCCTGCGTTTTTATATGCTTCAGACATCCTATTCACTCCTTTAAGGCGCTTTTCAAAATATCTCCCCGAAAGAGGGCAGAAAGAGAAAGGCAGCCGAACTGCGCTGCCTTTATGTCATTTTTCAAGTTTTATTTGGTTAATACTGCTTCTTTTACGTGAGGAAGCACTGTATCCTGGTAAATTTCAGTCGGATATTTTCCTGTAAAGCAAGCGAGACACTGTCCGCAATTCGAGTCATCGTATTTTCTGCCAATGCCTTTCAGCAGCCCTTCCACACTCAAAAATGAGAGGGTATCGGCTCCGATTTCCTGACGGATTTCTTCAACAGAATGCGAAGACGCGATCAGTTCTTCATGTGTGGAAGTATCAATGCCGTAAAAGCACGGATGAGCGATCGGCGGTGAACTGATTTTCACATGCACCTCTGTCGCACCCGCTTCTCTTAGCATCGTGACAATCCGGCGGCTAGTTGTTCCTCGCACGATAGAGTCATCCACCATCACGACGCGTTTGCCTTCTACAACCCCGCGCACCGCAGACAGCTTCATTCTGACGCCTTGCTCACGCAGAGCCTGGGACGGCTGAATAAACGTTCTGCCAACATAACGGTTTTTGATTAAGCCAAGCTCATACGGAATGCCTGTTGCCTCTGCATAGCCGATCGCCGCAGAAATACTGGAATCCGGAACCCCGGTTACGACGTCAGCTTCAACTGCGGATTCCTGAGCCAGCATTTTTCCAAGGTTTTTACGGGCACTGTGTACGTTAATACCGTCAATATTGCTGTCTGGTCTGGAGAAATAAATGTACTCCATGCTGCAAATGGAACGGTTGATATTCATGGAAAAACGCTCTGATTTCATTCCTTCATCATTAATGATCAGCATTTCTCCCGGCTCTACCTCGCGAAGGTACGTTGCGCCGACGACGTCAAATGCGCATGTTTCTGATGCGACCACATAAGCGTCGCCCATCATGCCGATGGATAGCGGTCTCAGCCCGTTTGGATCAAGTGCGACAATCATTTCTGTTTCGGTCATGATCAGGAACGCGTAGGCGCCTTTCAGCATAGAAAGCGAGTTTTTAATTTGGTCCTTCAGCGTGAAATGTCCGCTTCTTTTGATCAGGTGAGCCAAAACCTCTGTATCCGAAGAGGTTTGAAAGATGCTCCCTTGATTTTCGAGCTGCTGCTTCAGCTGAGTGGCGTTGACAAGATTTCCGTTATGTGCAAGCGCCAGGCTGCCATTGTTTTGGGAACGGAAGAGGAGCGGCTGAACATTTTCGTATCCGCCGCCTCCAGCCGTTGCGTACCGAACGTGCCCGATAGCGCCTTTTCCCTTTACTTTGCTGAGCTCGCCATTTTGAAATACTTCAGTGATCAGCCCTTGGCCTTTGTGCGCCGTCAGTTTTTCACCATCAGTCGCTACGATGCCTGCACCCTCCTGTCCTCGGTGCTGAAGGCTGTGGAGACCGTAATACGTGATCTGCGGGGCTTCTTCATGTCCCCAAATCCCAAAAACGCCGCATTCTTCATTTAAGCCTTTGATTTCAGCAAGCATGGGATAGCTCCTTTCCATACGCGTTCAAGCTCTTTCGTTTGCGCATGAATCATTTGTTGTCCGTCTTGGTTTTGAATCCCCAGAATTCCGTCAGCCGTTACCTCACCAATATGAACCGCATCTTTGACAGTTGCTTCAAACGCTGCTTGATGTTCTTTTTTCACTGATACGACGAAGCGGGATTGAGATTCAGAGAATAATAATGCCGCTTCCCCTTCTACAGTCACATTAGCGCCAAGGTTTTCCGTCGTCATGACACTTTCCGCAATCGCTACGCCTAAGCCGCCTTCAGACACATCATGCGCAGATTGAACGAAGCCTTTTTTAATCGCGTCAAGCAGTGCTTTTTGACGAGACAGCTCTACATCAAGATCGATTTGCGGCGCTTTGCCGTAAATACGGCCTTCTGTCATTTTTTGCAGCTCGCTTCCGGCAAACTCTGGTTTTGTTTCGCCTATCACATATACGAGATCTCCCGCTTGTTTGAAATGCTGTGTTGTAATGTGTGCTGTATCTTCAATTAAGCCAACCATGCCGATAACTGGTGTCGGATAGATCGCCGTGCCGTTTGATTCGTTATAAAGCGATACGTTACCGCCGATAACCGGTGTGCTGAGAACATTGCATGCTTCGCTTATGCCGTCTGCCGCTTTTTCGATCTGCCAGAAGATTTCCGGCTTCTCCGGGTTTCCGAAGTTAAGGTTATCTGTGACCGCAAGCGGTTCTGCGCCTGAGCAAATGATGTTGCGCGCTGCTTCAGCGACAGCAATTTTCCCTCCGACTTCAGGATCAAGATAGAGATAACGCGCGTTACAGTCTGTCGTCATCGCCAGCGCCTTTTTCGTTCCGCGGATTCTGAGAACACCAGCATCAGACCCAGGAGCGACAACTGTATTCGTGCGCACCATGTAGTCATACTGATCATAAACCCACTCTTTACTCGCAATCGTCGGCTGCTGAAGAAGGGCCTTCAGCGTTTCATTCGCATCTTCAATTTGCGGAGCCGGAACGTCCGTTTCCAAAAACTCGCGATAGTAAGCAGGCTCTTGAGAAGGCTTATGGTAAACCGGTGCTTCTTCTGCCAAGGCATCAACAGGCAGCTCGCATACAACCTCTCCTTTGTGTGTCAGGCGAAGCATTTTATCATCTGTCACATGTCCGACAGAAACCGCTTCAAGATCGTACTTGTCAAAAATATCGATAATTTCCTGCTCACGTCCTCGCTCAATAACCAAAAGCATCCGTTCTTGTGATTCAGAAAGCATCATTTCATACGCGGTCATGCCTGTTTCGCGCTGAGGAATCAGGTCAAGATTCATTTCAATGCCAGAACCGGCTTTACTTGCCATTTCTGCACTTGAGCTTGTTAAACCGGCAGCTCCCATATCCTGAATGCCGACTAAGGCGTCGCATTGGATAACTTCCAGACATGCTTCAAGCAAAAGCTTCTCCATAAACGGATCGCCAACTTGGACAGCAGAACGCTTTTCTTCAGACGAGTCTGACATTTCTTCAGAAGCAAACGTAGCGCCGTGGATTCCGTCACGCCCTGTTTTCGCTCCTACGTACATTACTGTGTTGCCGACACCCTTTGCCTGGCCTTTTTTGATGTCTTCATGGTTGATTAAACCGACGCACATTGCGTTGACGAGCGGATTTCCTTCATAGCTGCTGTCAAACTGCACTTCTCCGCCGACTGTCGGGATGCCGATACAGTTGCCGTATCCAGCGATACCCGCTACTACTTCTTCAAACAAGTACTTCACGCGGGGTGAAGTCAGTTCACCAAATCGAAGAGAGTTCAATACAGCGATTGGACGGGCACCCATTGAGAATACATCACGGATAATTCCGCCTACGCCAGTCGCAGCGCCTTGGTAAGGCTCGAGAGCTGATGGGTGGTTATGTGATTCAATTTTGAACACAACCGCTTGGTTATCACCGATATCAACGATTCCGGCGCCTTCCCCCGGCCCCTGCAGCACACGCTCGCCGCTTGTCGGGAATTTACGCAGAATCGGCTTTGAGTTTTTGTAGCTGCAATGCTCAGACCACATGACAGAAAAAATCCCGATTTCTGTGTAGTTTGGCAATCTTCCAAGAATGGATTCTATCAATGCAAACTCATCATCACTGACACCCATTTGCTGATATAGTTTCTCTTCTTTTATTTGTTCTTTACTTGGTTCAAGCAGTAGTGACATGAGTTTCCCTCCAATTTTTCACGATAGACTGGAACAATTTAAGACCGTCGGCGCTTCCAAGCAGTTCATCGACCGCGCGCTCAGGATGAGGCATCATGCCTAATACGTTGCCTTTCTCATTGACGACACCGGCAATGTCGCTGACACTTCCATTAATATTAGAGCCGTATGTGAAAGCAATTTGATTGTTTTCCTTTAATGTAGCAAGCGTCTCGTCATCACAGTAGAAATTCCCTTCACCATGGGCAACCGGGATTGTAATCGATTCTCCCTTTTCGTAGGAAGCTGTGAATAAGGTTTCGTCGTTCTGAACAATCAATTCAACCGGACGGCAAATAAACTTCAGATCTTTGTTGCGTCTCATTGCGCCTGGCAGCAGCCCAAGCTCCTGTAAAATCTGGAATCCGTTACAGACGCCAAGAACAGGTTTTCCTTCAGCCGCTGCTTGTTTGACAGCTGGCATAATATTCGCAAATCGGGCGATGGCGCCGCATCTTAAGTAATCGCCGTAAGAAAATCCTCCCGGAATTAACACGCCGTCGAAGCCGTCAAGACTTGTTTCCTCATGCCAGACGTATTCCACTTCATGGCCGAGCTCATCCTTTACAGCATGATACATATCGATATCACAGTTGGAGCCGGGTAACACAATCACCGCAAATTTCACTGTGCGACTACCTCCTCAACCTCATATCTGTAATCTTCAATCACTGTGTTCGCAAGAAGTTTTTCGCACATTTCTTTCACTAGCACGTCAAGATCACGGTCAGATTTTTCAATGGTAAGCTCCATGTATTTCCCGATGCGCACATCTTGAACTTCGTTATAAGTCATACTGTGCAAGGCATGCTGGACAGCGCTCCCTTGTGGATCTAGTACACTTTCTTTTAAGCTGACATAAACTTTTACTTTATACATGATGAATGCCTCCCAGTCTTTTGAAAATCTCTTCGTATGCGTCGGTTAAGCTTCCCAGATTGCGTCTGAATAAATCTTTATCCAGCTTTTCGTTCGTATCTTTATCCCACAAGCGGCATGTGTCAGGAGAAATTTCATCCGCCAAAAGCACTTGCCCTTCTGCATCTAAACCGAATTCAAGCTTGAAATCTATTAATCTGACATGACAATCGTCGAAGATGCTTTGAAGCTCTTCATTTACTGTTTTTGTAATGGACTTAATGGTTTCTACCTGCTCAGGAGTCGCCGCCTTCAAAAGCCAAATATGATCTTCGGTGATGAGCGGATCACCCAGCGCGTCATCCTTGTAGTAAAACTCGATAATCGGCTGCTCAAGCTCCGTGCCTTCTGGAATGCCGAGACGTTTGGACATGCTTCCTGCCACAACATTTCTGACGACGACTTCAAGCGGCACGATCGTTACCTTTTGAATGAGCTGTTCCGTTTCCGAAATGCGCTCGATAAAGTGATTGTTAATGCCCTTTGCATGAAGGTGTTTGAAAATCAAGCTTGAAATCTCGTTATTTAAGCGCCCTTTCCCGCTTATTTCTGCTTTTTTCTCGCCGTTAAAGGCAGTAGCGGAGTCTTTATACACGACATACAGCGTGTTTTCGTCATCGGTTTTGTAGATCTTTTTTGCTTTTCCTTCGTATAAAAGTTCATTCTTCACAATATTCACGGAAGGCCTCCTAACCCGAATGTTGGGAATTTTCAAACTGCGGCGGCTTAGAAGAAGCCGCTAAAAGCTTCTTCTATGCTAAACCTAAACGTTCAAAGATCAGATCAACATTTTTCAGATGGTAATTGTAATCAAAGCAGTCAGCAATTTTTTCCGGAGAAAGACGTGACGTGATTTTCTCTTCCGCTTCCACAAGTTCGCGGAACGGCACTTGTTTTTCCCACGCTTCCATTGCTTTCGGCTGAACTGTATCATAGGCTTCTTCACGTGTAAGGCCTGTGTCAATCAAAGCAAGCAGCACACGCTGAGAATAGATAAGGCCGAGAGTGCGGTCCATGTTGCGCTTCATGTTTTCCGGGAAGACCGTTAAGTTCTTCACAATGTTGGAGAAGCGGTTCAGCATGTAGTTCAGCGCAATTGTCGCATCCGGAAGAATAATCCGTTCTGCTGAAGAGTGAGAAATATCGCGCTCATGCCATAATGGAACATTTTCGTAAGCTGTCATCATGTAGCCGCGGATCACGCGCGCCATGCCTGTCATGTTTTCAGAGCCAATCGGATTTCGTTTATGCGGCATTGCAGATGAACCCTTTTGCCCTTTCGCGAAAAATTCCTCAACTTCACGTGTTTCACTCTTTTGCAGTCCGCGGATTTCCACAGCGAATTTCTCGATGCTTGTCGCGATCAAAGCTAGTGTTGCCATATAGTCAGCATGGCGGTCACGCTGAAGGGTTTGAGTGGAAATTGGTGCTGCTTTCAATCCGAGCTTCTCACAGACATATTGTTCAACAAATGGATCAATGTTCGCATATGTGCCGACAGCGCCAGAAATCTTTCCAACCTCGATGCCTGCTTTCGCTTGTTTGAAGCGCTCAAGATTACGTTTCATTTCTTCATGCCAAAGCGCAAGTTTCAAGCCGAAAGTTGTAGGCTCAGCGTGTACGCCGTGCGTGCGCCCCATCATGACTGTGTATTTATGTTCTTTCGCTTTTTCTTTTATAATGTCAACAAATCTCTCAAGATCCTTGAGCAGAATATCGTTTGCCTGTTTTAATAAGTAGGAAAGGGCCGTATCAACAACGTCAGTTGACGTTAAGCCGTAATGCACCCATTTTCTTTCTTCGCCCAGTGATTCGGAAACGGCGCGTGTAAAAGCGACAACGTCATGGCGCGTGTCCTGTTCGATTTCTAAAATGCGGTTGATGTCAAATGACGCGTTCTCGCGCATCAGCTTTACGTCTTCTTTTGGAATAACGCCAAGCTCCGCCCACGCTTCACAGGCAAGAATCTCTACCTCCAGCCATGCTTGAAATCTGTTTTCATCCGTCCAAATCGCGGACATTTCAGGTCTTGAATAACGTTCGATCATTCTGCTTGTCCTCCGTCTCTATTCATCCATTTATTTGTGATCTCCTGAATCCATTCGTCTTCAGGCTGCTTCATAAATGTAATATGCCCCATTTTGCGGCCTTTTTTGATTTCATGTTTCCCGTATATATATAGCTTTGCCTCTTTTAAAAGCACCGGGTCTTCCTCAACAAGCTTCACTTCATCGCCGAGAAGATTCACCATCATGCCCGGCTTCAGCAAATCTGTCTTCCCAAGCGGAAGCCCGCATACCGCTCTGATATGCTGCTCAAACTGGCTCGTCTCGCAAAGGTCCAGCGTATAATGCCCAGAATTGTGCGGTCTTGGCGCCAGTTCATTGACCAAAAGCTCTCCGTCCTCTGTCAGGAACATCTCAACAGCAAGCGGTCCGACAAGGCTAAGCTCATCTGCAAGCTTAACTGCGAGATCAGCAGCCTTCTGCTGAATCCCTTCCTCTACCCGTGCGGGCACGATGCTTTGGAAAAGAATATTGTTGTGGTGAATGTTTTCAGCTGTCGGAAATGTTGAAATTTCACCGTTTACCGATCTGACGACGATCACCGACAGTTCCATTTTAAAAGAAACCCAGCTTTCAAGAATGCAGGTTCCGTGTTCTAACAGAGCGGCTGCCTGCTCCATTTGCGCCGCTTCTTTTATCACAAATTGGCCTTTGCCGTCGTACCCGCCGCGGCATGTTTTCAGCACTGCCGGAAGCCCGAGCTCCCGTACCGCCTGTTTCAGTTCATCCTTTGTTTTGACGATGCTGTACGGTGCGACTTCACAGCCCGCGGATTGAATTGCTTTTTTCTCTGTTTCACGGTTTTGGGTAATGAGCAGCAGCTCACTTCCTTGCGGGAGATACGCATGATCTTTCAGCCAATGCAGCGCATCATAGTCGATGTTTTCAAACTCATATGTGATGATATCGCTGATTTCAGCCAATTTTCGAATCGCTTCACGGTCATTATAATGAGCGGTAATTTCGACATCCGCAACCTGCCCGCACGGCGAATCTTTCACCGGATCAACGACCGCGACTTTATACCCCATTTGTTTGGCGGACACAGCCATCATTTTCCCAAGCTGGCCGCCGCCGATAATGCCGATTACAGCTCCCGGATAGATGATTTGTTTAGACAAGCTGATCACTGCTTTCTAACACTGTCTGTTTTGTATTTTCTCTTCTCTCATCCAGCTTACGGGCAAGGACTTCGTCAAATGCTGACAAAATTTGCGCCGCTAACAGGCCTGCGTTCACAGCACCCGCTTTGCCGATGGATGTTGTCGCAACAGGCACGCCTCCAGGCATTTGGACGATGGAAAGAAGTGAATCCATTCCGTTCAGCGCCTTGGACTGAACCGGAACTCCAATGACTGGCAGTGTTGTTTTCGCAGCCGTCATCCCTGGCAGATGCGCTGCCCCTCCGGCACCGGCAATAATCACCTTGATGCCTCTTTCTCTAGCAGTTTCAGCATATTCAAACATGAAATCAGGCGTCCGGTGAGCGGAAACGACCTTTTTTTCGTACGGAACATTGAGTTCGTCAAGTATGTCGCATGCGTGTTTCATTGTCTCCCAATCGGAAGTGCTTCCCATGATGATTCCTACTAGCGGCTGCATTCTGTTCCCCACCTTCTAATGCTTTTGTTTTCAGAAAATAAAAAATACCCGCTCTGCATTGCACTTATGAGGAAGCAATACAAACCGGGCATGGTACATGTATCGTCAGTCGTTCGCTTCTGCGATATATCCATGTCAGTTTTATCGATCACTTTCCTGCATAGTCCGGCAATTTACGGTTGCCGGGTAGAAACTTATGGGCCATATTCCCAAGATTATATGAGGTCGTGTTTTGATTTCATGTTTATCTTAACAACGGACATGGATAATGTCAACGATATTATCGAACGATACAAAAATTCATTCTACTAATGTTCGTGTTTTAGATCAATTTCCCTTCAAATACGATTTTTTTCCCGCACGGAACGATCTGAATTGACCCATTTTCCTTTTTTTCCATAAAAATAGGCTCTTCCATTCGCCTTACAGGCAGATATCCTTCTTCTTTCATTTGCTGAAGCACCGCATCAATCGTTTGCTGCTCTGTCACTTCAAACTTTTTCTTCTTCGGCTTTGCCATTATTCTTTAATTCTCCTCTTCTTCACCGCTTTGACCCAGAAGCCGCCGTGGATTGTTTTTGGTTCGTACGCAATAATAAAGGCTTTTGAATCAAGTGTTTTAATCGTATCATATAGCTGGAGTTCATATTTTCTCGGCGTCAGGATCTGAAGGGCTGTGCGGTCGCCTTCAAGCCCGCCTGCCACCCAATTTGTCACGCCGTAGCCTTTTTCACGGAGCTGCTTCGGAAGATCAAGATCGAGCTCCTTCGTAATCACATTGACCATAATATAGCCAAGCGCCAATTTTTCTTCTATTTTCATGCCGACAATTACGCCAAGACCGTAACCGAGCGCGTACGCGATCACATTTTGAATCTGGTCTAAGTTATCGAGCACCAGACTCAGCCCTGTCACATAAACCAGTATTTCAATCGTACTGATGCCGGCCGCTAAATAACGCTGTCCTTTCAGCGTTAAAATCATTCTTATCGTAAAAAATGACACATAGACAATATTAATAATGAGAATTATGAGAACCATGGCTATCCCATTTGATAAGATGGTTTGCATCATTTTATTCATCCCCCTACTCTTCAGCTTGCACAAAGCATTCATATTCTACTAGAGAAATGAGCCGTTTACAATCAGCTTCGCCCGTAAGTTTAAGCAAAATATTTCGACATGCTTTTATGAGTTGAACAGTAGTAGTTTACCCTCTTTCTCGCCTTTTCAAAATCAAAACAAAAAAGCCCGCTTTTCAGCAGACTCACCTCTTTATATCTATTGTCAGATCTCTTTTTTCATTTTCTGAAGGGACTTGTATTCTTTCTCAAGCTCACTCAGCGTGTAGTCAGCAAGCTGTTCCCCTCTTCCTTGATAAAATTCCGAGAGCAGTAATTTGGTTTTTAAAAATTGCTTCTTTTGATTAATTGCTCGGCGAAGCACATCAGCCATGTCCATCATCCTCCTTAAACATAAAGGTTTTTGCGCTGGACGTTTTCAGCATTTTCCCCATCATACACGGGTTATTCCTACAAATCAACTATGTTTTTTAGATATATTTGTAAAAAGTGTGACATAAAAAAACCGGCTAGGATTAGCCGGTTTTTTCATTAAAGCGGAATCAGCGACGCCGTAAAATATTCAGAAATGAACGGCCAAGTCACTGCTGTAAACAGCAGCGCTATCGCAACCACTGCAAATACACAATAGATATAATCAATTGGTGCATCTTGTGCCGCCTGGTACACACGCTGTACATACAGCGCGATGATAAAAAAGATGGAAAACAAGATCAGCACCGTAAACAGTACTGTCAGCATTGGGATATTTACGATCGCAAAGATCAGCCAAAGGATTGAAACAGCAACTACCGGTACAAGCAATGAACCCAATACGGCAGCCGCTTCTCTGAACGTCACCTTATGCTTCATCATATAGCGGGAGACAGCCCATATAGCAAAGACCATTACCGCAAAAAAGATCAGCAAATACACAAGAACAACTAAAAACCCGTCATAGAAAGCATGATGGCGTTCTCCGAAACCGAGCGGCCGATTCCAGCTTGCCTTTAACTGAAACCAATTCCCAATTGAAAAAATGATACTGAATATAAGCATTGAAATCAGACCGTACTTATAATGAGAAAAACCATCCGTTACGACAGTTTTTGCCGGAGATTTTAAAATCGAGAACGCAAAACCGCAATATCTGTTGATGGCTGCCCAAACAGACGCAAGCTTGTCTTTAACAGTTGATTCACCGCGTTCCTGGCGCGGTTTCTGCTTTTGTTTTTGCTTCTGCTTGCTTTGCCGGCTCGCCTTTCTGGACATTCTCGATAGCGGTTCTTCATCTGCATCTATTCTTTCACTCTGGTTAATTTCTTCTTCAAACGTTTCTTTTCTTTCTTCCGTCATGTCAGCAACTCCTATCAAAAAAATACGGCGGAATACCATTCAGCAAGAAAATAAAACACTTATATAAGGTACCGAAGCCTTCCTGAACAGTCAAGTCATTTCCATTTAAGTAAAGCATGGCGGCACATCTACATGACGGTATATCGTATGAAATGGTTTTATCTTTTGCAACAAAAAAACCAGCTGCCGGTGCAGCTGGTTTTTCAATTCTTATTTTAAGAAGATAAAGTACAGGATAAATACGACAAACAGCCCGTACATGATTGGATGAACCTCTTTTGCTTTCCCTTTGCACACCATTGTAATCGGATAGAAAATAAATCCGATGGCAATACCAGTTGCAATGCTGTACGTTAACGGCATCATGATCATGGTAAGGAAAGCAGGAACGGCCACCTCGAACTTATCCCAAGCGATTTTGCCAAGCGGCGCCACCATCAATGCACCAACAATAATAAGCGCCGGCGCTGTTACATTTGACGTAACGACTGATAGGAGCGGCGAGAAAAACGTAGCCAGTAAAAAGAGAATCCCTGTTACAATTGCGGCAAATCCTGACCGGGCACCCGCAGCGACACCTGAGCTTGATTCCACGTAAGAAGTTGTTGTAGACGTACCAAGCACGGCACCGATCACAATAGAAGATGAATCAGCTAATAGCGCACGCCCCGCACGCGGCAATTTGTTTTCCTTCATTAAACCAGCTTGTGTTGCCACAGCAACAAGTGTACCAGCTGTATCAAAAAAACCGACAAACAAGAATGTTAAAATAACGATCAGCATTTGTACGGAGAAAATATCCGGGAGGTGAATCCACGCTTGTCCGAAAGTCGGCGCAAGGCTCGGCACACTGCCGATGATTTGAGTCGGAACCGGGACCAAACCGAAAATCATGCCGGCAACCGCTGTTAACAGCATCCCGATAAACACGCCTGCGTTCACGCGAAGCACCATTAAAATAACTGTTACAATCACACCGAAAATCGTTAACAGCACAGGACCGCTGTGAATGTTTCCGATCGTGACGAGCGTAGAAGGGTTTGCAGTAATGATTCCTGATCCTTGTAAGCCAACGAATGTAATAAACAGGCCGATCCCCGCACCGACTGCCAATTTCAGCTCAGGCGGAATGGCATTGATGATTTTTTCACGAAAACCTGTTAAAGAAAGAGCAACGAAAATAAGACCTGAAATAAAAACACCAGACAAAGCTGCCTGCCATGAAATACCCATACCAAGGACAACAGAAAACGCAAAAAACGCATTCAGCCCCATACCGGGCGCGATGGCGATCGGATATCTCGCTATTAATCCCATTAAGATACAACCTGCTGCAGACGCCAGCGCTGTCGCCGTAAAGACCGCACCTTGGTCAATTCTCAGCGCCTCCGGAAAATCTTTCACGCTGTCCAAAGCAAGCGTAATCGGATTGACGAACAAAATATATGCCATAGACAAAAAAGTCGTTAATCCGCCAATGATTTCATTGCGATAGCTGGTGCCCAGCTCATCAAACTGAAAATACTTTTTCAAGCTATTTAACTCCCTTCACTCTTTGCTATTTATCCTGCCCTGAAATCGCCAAATAAAAAACGCCCCAATCATTTTGGGACGCTTGACTACAGACGGATTTCAGTTCGAATAAATAAACGTGTTTTATTTATATCAAACGAAAGAAATGTTTACGTAGTCAAGCCATTTACGGTAGCTTGGTAGAGACTTGCGAGCCATATTCCCGCGATTATACGAATTCATCTTATTTGATTTCTGTGTCTATTGTACCAAGTTCATTTTGAATTGACAATATAAACAACGAACATTACTTATTAAAAAAATTGGTTTATTCGTCTATTGACTAAATTGGTAACAATGATAAAAACCGTATGTATGGCAACATACGGCTTTTCAACTTATGATTATTTTTTTTCGGTAGGCTGACTCACCTGATGCACTGGTACAGTAAACGAGAATGGCTTTAGTTGAATCAGGTCATTTAAAACGCCTTTATCAATATACAGACCGTATTCATTAAACTCAAAATGCTTTAAAGACAGCTTATCAAGATAAGCGTCATCCAGTTCAAAAGTTGATACCATTTCGGCTGTGTCCATATTCTTCACTTCAGCTTTATTCCATTTCAAATAATAACCTTCTTCATAATAAGCCATTGGATCAGACCATGATTGCATTTTTTTCATATCACCAAGGCCAATCATTTCACCTATATTCACTAAGTCATCTTTTGACATATTTGAAGTATCAACTCCAGTGAAACGGTAATGTACCAATACTTTCCTCCCTTCTTGTTTAATGTTCTCGATTTCAATCCCTATGTTTTGATGTTTTGTTTCCGAAAGACGATACGGCATCCCTGCATTAAGCGGGACGATTTCACTACCCTCAGCCTCAGATCTAATATCTGCAATTAATGTTAGCTTTTTCGCTTTTGGATTAATTGGTGATTCTAACTGTGTTTGTCCTTTTGCTCTTACCGTTCTCTCGTTTACCTTTATGCGATCTCCAAGTTCGATGTTTGATGCTGACATCTCATATGTGTTTCCTAAATCATCTTTAACTTCGTTAATTTCAACCGTATCATGCTTTGCTATGCCTTGATAATCGATTGTAAATTGAAGGACAGATCCAAGTTTCCCGTTTTCCACTTGAATATTGGAAAATTGATAACGATTATGATAAGCCGATATAACTTTTGAGCTTTCTAAATAACCCGCATTCTTTTTGGTAATAGGCAGTTTGAATCTCCAATTTCCCTGTATTTCATTGATATGAGTAATTACAAAGGGCACGGTTTCCCCATTTTTTATTTCAGTACCATTTGTATAAATCCTTAATTGTCCTGCGTATTGCTTGTTATTTAATTTTTTAAGCATTAAGGAATCGTAGTTGATTGAAAAGTTGTCGCTATAACTCGTTTCGTCGACATCATACATGATCTCTTTTTCATCAGAGTGGAAGTTATCAACAGTGAAGTTATAAACAAGCTGTCCGGCATCGTAATAGGAACTGTTTACAGAAACAGTGATTCCCCTGGACTCTGCTTTTTCATTTAAAGCTGTGACCAAATTGCTTTTAAACAATGATAGACCAACTTTATCTTGAAAATCCTTATAAATTTGTCCGACAATGGGTATGCTTCCCATCGCTTTGTTTACAGAGGGAAGAAAAAGACCAGATGATAAATACAAAATACATACCACAGCAGCAATAGCCATTCCATTTGTAATAGTTCGTGCCCATTTAAAACGGCGCCTTGTGTTACTTTCATTTTCAGCACGAACGACAGCTTGATGTATTGCCTTTTTGAGTGCTTTCTTTGGCACTGCTATGTCATCATACATCTGCTTCATTTGGTGTTTGTCCATTTGTTTTGATCCTCCTTTTCCAGCTCCTGTTTCAATGCTTTTCTCGCTCTATGTAAATGGGTTTTAATTGTGCCTTCTGCCATTCCTGTTTGTTCAGCTATCATTGAAATCGAATAATCTTGAAAATAATAGAGCTGAATTGTTAACTGAACATGTTCATCAAGTGTATCCAGCGCATTGCGCAAGTCTATATATTCTTCAATATTCCTTTGGTCCGTGCCAGTGTCATGATGGCTTTCAAACGGAACTAATTCCCCCTGCTTTTTCTTCATTGCAAAAATTGAATTAATAAGAATTCGGGTGAGCCACGTTAAAAAATACTTTGGCTCTTTTAGTTTTTCTATACTGATAAAAGCTTTATAAGCTGTTTCCTGTACAGCATCAAGTGCATCTTCTTTATTTCTTAAATAGAGATAAGCTGTTTTATATAAAGTCTCCTGATGTGCAAGCATAAGCTTTTCAAAGGCCCGAGCATTTCCTTTTCTCGCCTTTGTAATCAATCTTTCTTCCTTCACCTTATCCACCTCCTATGTTGTTAGATACGAAAACTGTCGAAACGGTTTCAAAAAGTTAACAAAAAAAACGCCCCTTTTGAAAAAGGGACGTTTTTCTCATTGTTATTTACTTATTCCCACTCAATCGTCGCAGGCGGCTTACTTGTAATATCGTACACCACGCGGTTAATGTGCTTCACTTCGTTTACGATACGTGTCGAAATGACTTCAAGCACATCCCACGGGATACGCGCCCAGTCAGATGTCATGCCGTCGATTGATGTAACGGCACGGATTCCGATTGTGTAATCATATGTTCTTGCGTCACCCATAACGCCAACGCTGCGGATGTCAGGAAGAACAGTGAAGTATTGCCAGATATCACGCTCTAAGCCGTGATTTGCAATTTCTTCACGCAAGATTGCATCTGATTCACGAACGATTTCAAGTTTTTCTTCTGTTACTTCGCCAAGAACACGGATTCCGAGTCCCGGTCCTGGGAACGGCTGACGCCATACGATTTCATCCGGAATGCCGAGCTCTGTGCCAAGCGCGCGCACTTCGTCTTTGAAGAGCGTATTTAACGGCTCGATCAGCTCAAACTGCATGTCTTCAGGAAGTCCGCCGACATTGTGGTGAGATTTGATCGTTTGCGCCGTTGCTGTACCGCTCTCGATGATATCTGTGTAAAGCGTACCTTGTGCAAGGTAGTCGATGCCTTTGAGCTTGTCCGCTTCATCATCAAACACGTAAATGAATTCATTACCGATGATTTTGCGTTTTTGTTCAGGATCAGAAACGCCTTTTAGTTTGTTTAAGAATCGATCTTTTGCGTCTACTTTAATCACATTCATGTTAAAGCCTTCGCTGAATGTTTTCATAACACCCTCAGCTTCGCCTTTACGGAGAAGACCATGGTCTACAAAGATACAAGTCAGCTGGTCGCCGATCGCTTTATGAATCAAAACAGCAACAACAGAGGAATCAACGCCGCCGCTTAGCGCGCAAAGAACCTGTTTGTCTCCGACCGTTTCACGGATTTTTTGCATTTCGATTTCGATAAAGTTCTCCATTGACCATTCGCCTTCGCATTCGCAAACACCGAATACAAAGTTTTTCAGAAGATCATTGCCGTATTCAGAGTGGCGCACTTCCGGGTGGAACTGAACGCCATACCATTTTTTGTCCGCTTTGCTCATTGCTGAGTTCGGGCAGTGATGGCTTGTCGCGTCAACAGTGAAGCCTTCAGGAACTTCTACAACCAAATCGCCGTGGCTCATCCAAACCACTTGTTCGTTTGGAAGATCTTTGAACAAATCAGGTGTGCCTTCGATGCGGATATTTGCTTTTCCGTATTCACGCTGGCTTGCCGCTTCAACTTTACCGCCAAGGTAATGAGTCATCAGCTGCATGCCGTAGCAAATTCCCAAAACAGGAATATCAAGCTCGAAGATTTTCTCGTCACAGCGGAAAGAGTTTTCATCATACACACTGTTTGGACCGCCGGATAAAATAATTCCTTTTGGATTCATTTTTTTAATTTCTTCAGCCGTCAATGTATGTGGATGCAGCTCGCTGTAAACACCGAATTCACGGATACGGCGTGTAATCAGCTGGTTATACTGACTGCCGAAATCAAGGACAAGAATCATTTCATTCACTAACTTTGTCATGGTTGTCACCTAATCTCCTCTAAGTTTTTTGACACAGAAAAAAACGAGGACAGATATGAAGCTCGCTCCGCCCTCTTTGGCAAGGCCGTTTGCCGGAGTCAGGCCAACTCGCTCCCAGACTCCGATAATATTCACTAATTCTAACAACACGTTGATAAGCGGTCAAGACCATCTTCTTTTAATTAAATTTTCCCATAACTCTCTGGAATCATTCCAAAGCACTGAAGAATCTTCATTTCTGTAAAGCGCCCTTTCATAGCTTAATGTCAGCTTTGACATGTCTTCTATGTCGTATTTTTCATCGATTCGTTTTGCATAATCACGCAGCGTTTCACTGCCTCGTTTCGGCAGCCCTTTTCTCTTCAGTTGTTTCAGAAGCGCGTCATATGCCTCAAAAAACGCGTGCTGATCGCTGCGCCGCTTCAATTTCCTCACGGCGAAAACAGGAATCCATAACGAGCGGAAAACATACAGCAATACAGCTGCCACCAGGAGGACTGCAAGAACCGCAAGCGCTGCATACAAGCCCGCACCGGCATTGGTATGTGAAGCGGACGGCTTTTTAGAAACAGCTGGCTCCCGTTTTTCCTTTTGTTTTTCTTCTTTTTGCGGCTGTTTTTTCTCTTCTTTCTGTTTCTCTTGTGCTTTCTTCGGCGAGCTGCTGTTATCGCTGCCGGAGTCCTTTGTGTCAGAAGAAGTAAATTCAGCCGGATTTGTAAACCCTTTAGTCGGCTCAAATGTAACCCAGCCCTGTTCCGGGAAATACACCTCTACCCAGGAATGGGCATTGTTATTTGTCACTTCATAAATGCTGCCATTTTTGTTCCCTGCTTCTTTGTATTCGCCGGACGTATAACCCTTTACCCAGCGGGCCGGAATGCCGGCCGAGCGCAAGAGCACCACCATGGCGGAAGAAAAGTTATCACAATAACCCATTTTCGTTTCAAAGAGAAATTGATCGACATAATCTTCATCATTCTTAGGAATGGTCACGTTTTCTGTTTCATAGGTGAACGCATTTGACCCTAAATAGTCCTCAACCGCTTTCACCTTATCAAACATATTGTCGTGATCCTGAGTCAGTTTGATCGCAAGGGTTCTCACCCGCTCTGGCAGTGAATCTGGAAGCTGCATGTAGCGATCGCTGAATGTGTACTCCTCACTGTTTTTTCTCACTTTTACCTTTCTCAGTTCATCCAGCTTATAGACCGGGGAATTGTACGTTACAGTATAATTCCCCATATTTCTGATTTCACCGGCTTGTTCACTGATCGGAGAAATTTGCTCCGTGTTGCCGTTCATTTCAAGTGAGACAGCCTGCTTTGGCTGAATGGTTTCCGCACCAATCGGATACATCAAATGGTTATACCCGTAGTGCTTATCGACTTTTACACGGACGGTGCGGCGCTCTGTCGCAACCTTATGGTCAAACCACAGATTTTCAACTTTTCCATTGCTAAGCTGATACGACATGCCTGTGTCTGTTTCAATCCAGCCTTTTCCGGTATACGTGTCCTTCGTTTCCACACGGAAATACGTACGCTCTTTTCCCTGCCATGTAAAAACAGGTGTAGCATCCTGCTGGAACGGGCCGCCGAGTGATTCATCATGATTCCCGTATCCGATTTTGCTTTCCCCTGCAGACACGCGGTCTTGATGAGTGATTTTTTTAAGAAAAGGCACCGGATCAGGCCAGGCCGGCTCTGATTTTGGAGCGGCGAGTCCGAATCCCGTTGCAGCCAAAACCAATACAGATAAAGGAAGAAACCATTTCAGGACAGATGTTTTTGGCAGTGTGATTCTTTCCATCAGCTTAATGCGTTCCAAGTATAAAAGGCCCAGCATAAAGAAGCCGATCAGCACGATACGGATGACGGCAAAAGTGGCATCATATGGCGTAAAGGTATCAAGAATCGTAATATACGCTACTGTCATCAAAAAGAAAAACAAAATTCTTCTCTGGTAAATCACCCAATAATGCAGGAGATAGACCAGCAGCCACAGCAGCACAAAAAACAGCAGGGTCCGAAATGAAGGAATCATGTCATTCCATTGCCCAGATTGAATCAGCGTGATATTCAGATAGACATCCTTCAAAAAAGAGCTGACCCAGCTCAAGTCGAATATAGATCCTTGATAAAACAGGATGTGTATCGAGATCAATGTAAATATGACACAAAAAGGAACGGTGACAAACCACCTCATCCTGAAAAAAGTCAGCAGAAACGTCAAGCCGATAAAGACACTAAAAAAGCCTGTATGTTTCGTTTCAGTAAAACTGTCAAGCGGCCTGAGCCACTCCCACAGCAATAAAAAAGCCAGAAAATAAAATAACAGCAAGCTCAAACGGCTTCCCTTGTGATCATCGTGCGGCATGTGAACCAGTCACCTCTCTTTCTAAACAACACGCGAAACTCGCCCGCCCCTCATGACCCGAACTCTGATTTGGCGTTTCATCATGCGTTCAATCATGGCATTTTCAGCTTGAGAGAGCTCAGCATCTTTCTCTTTTGCCAGTATCACCGTAACCCGGCCGCCTCCTATTTCTGCGAGGTGCAGCATATCTTCCGTTAACTGTCCCGTGACAACAACTTGATCAGCTTGGCGAACAGATGGCTTTCGCAGCTCTTCCCGTGCATATCGGCTTATCGGGTCTGCCGCATCACAATGAGCGATGGCTAAATGCCGAAGCATGTGCTTAAAATGCTGATCCCCTTCCTGAATAGGGAAAATGTTTTTTTCCTTTCCGATGGAAGCCAAGCCAGCACCCGCGCCGTTTTTTAAAACAGAATGAAGAATCGAAGCTGTCACTGAAACGACCTCTTCGAATGCGTCAGAGGAAAAACGGTCCATCAGCAGAAACAGATTTTTGCTGCGAGAAGGCTCAAATTCCTTCGTCATCAGCTGGCTCCGGCGCGCAGAGGTCTTCCAATCTAACGCAGCAAACCGGTCTCCCGGCTGATAATTCCGCACACTTGCTGCGACTGAGGAATGGTGCTGATGAATAGGAGAAGAACCGATTACACCGTCTTCCTGATGCCTCTCATTCACCTGATAGGAAAAACGCTGAAAGGATGGATAAACAAACAGGGTATCATCCAGCTCAAAAAATGCTGTTTTTTCAATCAAGCCAAGAACATCCCCGGTTCGCACCCTGACAGAATGAAAGTGATGCTCTCCGCGCGGTACCCGAGCTAATTCATACGACATCGTCATGCTCCGTTTAAACCAAGGAAAAACGAGCCGTTTGGCCGCGGCTCCGTCTCGATTTAATGACTCGATACCTTCTGGCAGGCAATCTTCAATCACCATATACATCAGGGGAAATGGCAGCTTTCTTCTCAGCGTAACCGTTACGCCCAGCCTGTCCCCCGCATGCAATTGTGTTTTATCCATTTGCCTCGAAGCCTGAAAAGAACGGAGCGGATACAAGGCCAACAGCCCGGCATACAAGACAAAAGGGAGAAACGCGTAAAACAAAAACCAGCTGACAAAGCCGCCCTGAAACATCGCATAAGAAAAAACAGCAGCCGTCAATAAAGTTAATATAATCAGCTTCCAACCATAAACGAGCCATTGCCATTTCTTATTCATCAGCGGATCGACGACCTTTGAACCGGCACCTTCACAGCTGACATGATCTCCCTTACGATCGCTTCTGCCTGAATCCCTTCAAATTTTGCCTCAGGATGAAGCATCATCCGGTGCGGCAGCGTGAAAGGAGCTAAATATTGAATATCATCCGGTATGACATAGTCGCGATGATGCAGCAGCGCGTATGCCTGTGCCGCTTTCATGAGGGCGATTGAGCCGCGCGGACTGACGCCTAATTGAACAGAAGGATGCTGTCTCGTTTTCTGCACAATTTCAACGATATATTCCTTAATGCTGTCATCAGCACGGACATTTTGCACTTCCCTCTGTAAAAAGATGAAGTCTTCTTTTGCAATAACCGGCTCAAGCGTCTCAATCGGATGGCTTTTTTCCTGAAGAGATAAGACGTCAAGCTCTTCATTAAAGGACGGATAACCCATCCGAAGTTTGAATAAAAAACGGTCAAGCTGAGCTTCCGGCAAAGGATAGGTCCCTTCATATTCGACCGGGTTTTGCGTTGCCATCACAAAAAACGGATCGGCAAGCTGCATCGTATGGCCATCTACCGTGACGCTCCCCTCTTCCATCGCTTCGAGCAAAGCCGACTGTGTCTTCGGAGAGGTACGGTTGATTTCATCTGCCAGTACGATATTTCCCATAATCGGGCCGGGACGATATTCAAATTCCATCGTTTTCGCATTATAGATAGATACCCCTGTTACATCAGATGGCAGCAAATCCGGAGTGAATTGGATTCTTTTGAAATCGGCGCCGATTGACTTTGCCAGCGCGCGGACCATCATCGTTTTTCCGACTCCGGGTACATCCTCAAGCAGCACATGCCCTTTGGCAAGAAGGGCTGCTAAGCTGAGTATGGCGATGTCTCGTTTTCCAACCATTACTCTATTAATATGTTCAACTGCTTTCCCCAGCAAAGGATGCAGTTCTTCTTGATATGCCATTCTTTTCCTCCTAGTCATCTACAAAATTCATCATAATGTAACCTAACTTTACCACAAAAAGCAATCTGTATAAAAAAACGATTCTAGCAAATTGTTTCCAATAAAGCTGGCCAAAACACACAAAAAAGCTTCCTGTGCAGGAAGCTCAATTATTTGTGTTCTAAAGGCTCCATATGAACATGCGAATAATCAATCGCATGCTCCTCCTTCATTCTCCGCTCAATTTCATTGGCTATATCGTGGCTTTCCGTAATATTTAAATCTGCCGATACCTCAACCACCACATCAACATGAACCGTACTGCCCAAGTATCTTGCTTTTATGTCTTTTAAACGGCTCACACCGGAGATTTTTTCGATTGTTTGTTTATAAGCGGAAATGTCTTTTATGTCGAATCCATCTGTCAAAGAGTGAGATGACTCTTTAAAGATATCCCATGCGGTCTTGCAAATAAGCAGACCGATCACAAACGCAGTGACCGTATCAATCCAAGCAAGATGGAATTGAGCAGCCACAATGCCGATAAATGTGCCGATACTGACGAATGCGTCTGATTTATTATCAGCAGCCGCAGCAAGGAGCGCCTGGCTATTCACCTTTTTGGCCAGCCTTTTATTGTACCGGTAAACGATCAGCATCAGGACTGCCCCGCCCGCTGCCGTCCAGGCCGCAATCATATCCGGCGTCTCTTGTTTAGCAGAAAAAATAGATTCTCCGGCGCTGAACAGCACTTGCAGTCCGACAACCATCATAATAAACGATGCGATAAGCGATGCAATCGTTTCCGCTCGAAAGTGGCCGTATGGATGATCTTCGTCAGGAGGCTTTTGAGAGATGCGCAGGCCAATCAGCACAGCAACAGAAGCAATAATGTCAGTTGTGTTATTTAACCCGTCTGCGGTAAGTGCTTCCGAGTGAAAAAGATAACCGATGATCAGTTTAATTGCGGAAAGAACAAGATACGCGGCAATGCTGACCAGCGCTCCGGATTCTCCCTTTTTCAGTTCATCATATCTCTCCATACAAAACCCTCCTCCCCGCTCACATTTTCCTATTATTATCTTACAAAGCTGATCCGCAGTGGGTCTACAGAAACATGATTCACCCGCCACAGAAAAATAGTGACGATGGAACACTTTTTCTCTCATCCAATTTATTTGCTCCGCCAAAAAGCCCATCAGATCCAATGACACCAGCGCTTCTCGCATTCTATCGAATTGTAAATAGTACACAAAATCACACAGCAAATAAAAAACGAAACATTTTTTCCACACATTCGCTGAAAGCGCAAACAAAACACTACAAATTTGAAATAAAACGTTATATTTTCTCACATGAATTTTCGACAAACTGTATATTTATGATAGAGTTTCAATTATCATAATATTCAGTAATGATTGCATTTTAAAAGGAGGTAACTTATGAACCAATCTCAATCAGGATTAAAAAAGGAATTAAAGACCCGCCATATGACAATGATTTCGATTGCCGGTGTAATCGGAGCCGGCCTATTTGTAGGCAGCGGTTCAGTGATTCACTCGACCGGTCCGGGTGCCGTTGTTTCTTACGCGTTAGCCGGATTATTGGTGATTTTTATTATGAGAATGCTCGGTGAGATGTCTGCCGTAAACCCGACGAGCGGATCGTTTTCTCAATACGCTCACGACGCCATCGGACCGTGGGCAGGATTTACAATCGGCTGGCTGTACTGGTTTTTCTGGGTGATCGTCATCGCGATTGAAGCCATCGCCGGTGCTGGCATTATTCAATACTGGTTCCATGATATTCCGCTGTGGCTGACAAGTTTGATCTTGACCATTGTACTCACCCTGACAAACGTCTACTCCGTTAAGTCTTTCGGTGAGTTTGAATATTGGTTCTCTCTCATTAAAGTTGTGACTATCATTGCTTTTCTAATCGTTGGTTTTGCCTTTATTTTTGGCTTTGCACCGGGCAGTGAGCCAGTCGGTTTATCGAATCTTACAGGCAAAGGCGGATTTTTCCCGGAAGGCATCAGCTCTGTTTTGCTCGGCATTGTCGTTGTCATCTTCTCTTTTATGGGAACTGAAATCGTTGCCATTGCAGCAGGGGAAACATCCAACCCGGTCGAATCTGTGACAAAAGCCACCAGATCCGTTGTATGGCGCATCATCGTCTTTTACGTGGGCTCAATCGCCATTGTCGTAGCGCTGTTGCCATGGAATTCAGCAAATATTTTAGAAAGCCCTTTCGTCGCTGTACTTGAGCATATAGGAGTGCCGGCAGCCGCACAGATTATGAACTTTATCGTCCTCACAGCCGTACTCTCTTGCCTGAATTCAGGTTTGTATACCACATCCAGAATGCTGTATTCACTTGCAGAAAGAAACGAAGCGCCGCGCCGTTTTATGAAATTGAGCAAAAAAGGCGTTCCCGTACAAGCCATTGTGGCCGGGACATTTTTCTCTTATATCGCGGTCGTAATGAACTATTTTTCACCGGATACCGTCTTTTTATTCTTAGTCAACTCATCAGGCGCAATCGCTTTACTCGTCTATCTTGTCATCGCAGTTTCCCAGCTGAAAATGCGGAAAAAACTCGAAAAAACAAACCCAGAAGCATTGAAGATTAAAATGTGGCTCTTCCCTTTCCTAACCTACTTGACCATCCTCGCCATTTGCGGAATTTTAGTGTCCATGGCGTTTATTGATTCAATGAGAGACGAGCTGCTGCTGACAGGCGTCATCACGGGAATCGTTCTGATTTCTTACCTTGTGTTCAGAAAACGCAAGGTGAGCGAGAAAGCGGCTGCCAACCCAGTCACACAGCAGCAGCCCGATATCCTGCCTTAATGCTGATCAAATCCTAAACGGCCTGCCGTTTAGGATTTAGTTATTTTCTTCTTCGGGCGGTCTGCAGCACGAAGATTTTTTGTAACCATCACGTCCTTATTGTCATTAACTATAGTACCAATTTGGAAAATTTAGATAAGGACAGATGAAAATGACACTTGAAAAATTTGTGGATGCTCTCCCAATCCCAGATACACTAAAGCCAGTACAGCAATCAAAAGAAAAAACATACTACGAAGTCACCATGGAGGAATGCACTCATCAGCTCCATCGCGATCTCCCTCCAACCCGCCTGTGGGGCTACAACGGCTTATTTCCGGGGCCGACCATTGAGGTTAAAAGAAATGAAAACGTATATGTAAAATGGATGAATAACCTTCCTTCCACGCATTTCCTTCCGATTGATCACACCATTCATCACAGTGACAGCCAGCATGAAGAGCCCGAGGTAAAGACTGTTGTTCATTTACACGGCGGCGTCACGCCAGATGATAGTGACGGGTATCCGGAGGCTTGGTTTTCCAAAGACTTTGAACAAACAGGACCTTATTTCAAAAGAGAGGTTTATCATTATCCAAACCAGCAGCGCGGGGCTATATTGTGGTATCACGATCACGCCATGGCGCTCACCAGGCTAAATGTCTATGCCGGACTTGTCGGTGCTTATATCATTCATGACCCAAAGGAAAAACGCTTAAAACTGCCTTCAGACGAATACGATGTGCCGCTTCTTATCACAGACCGCACGATCAATGAGGACGGTTCTTTGTTTTATCCGAGCGCACCGGAAAACCCTTCTCCGTCACTGCCTAATCCTTCAATCGTTCCGGCTTTTTGCGGAGAAACCATACTCGTCAACGGGAAGGTATGGCCATACTTGGAGGTCGAGCCAAGGAAATACCGATTCCGTGTCATCAACGCCTCCAATACAAGAACCTATAACCTGTCACTCGATAATGGCGGAGAGTTTATTCAGATAGGTTCAGATGGAGGGCTCCTGCCGCGATCTGTTAAACTGAATTCTTTCAGCCTTGCGCCTGCTGAACGTTATGATATCATCATTGACTTCACAGCATATGAAGGAGAATCGATCATTTTGGCAAACAGCGCGGGCTGCGGCGGAGACGTCAATCCCGAAACAGATGCGAATATCATACAATTCAGAGTCACAAAACCTTTGGCACAAAAAGACGAAAGCAGAAAGCCGAAGTACCTCGCCTCATACCCTTCGGTACAGCATGAAAGAATACAAAACATCAGAACGTTAAAACTGGCAGGCACCCAGGACGAATACGGCAGACCCGTCCTTCTGCTTAATAACAAACGCTGGCACGATCCCGTCACAGAAGCACCAAAAGTCGGCACAACTGAAATATGGTCCATTATCAACCCGACACGCGGAACACATCCGATTCACCTGCATCTAGTCTCCTTCCGTGTATTAGACCGGCGGCCGTTTGATATCGCCCGTTATCAAGAAAGCGGGGAATTGTCCTATACCGGTCCGGCTGTCCCGCCGCCGCCAAGTGAAAAGGGCTGGAAAGACACCATTCAAGCGCATGCAGGTGAAGTCCTGAGAATCGCGGCGACATTCGGTCCGTACAGCGGACGATACGTATGGCATTGCCATATTCTAGAGCATGAAGACTATGACATGATGAGACCGATGGATATAACAGATCCCTATAAATAACCCGACAAACTTGCCTCTAGCAGGCAAGTTTTTTCTTTATGAAACCTTCGGCCCTATTTATCGTATTACGTAAAAACAGCAAAAAGGAGCTGCTTTTTATGCTGACACACGACCTACATGAAAAAATAAAGCAATACATTTCCATTTATGCTGAATTAAAATCAAAATTAAAATGGAAAGTTTCACACGATCAGATATTAATGCTCATTTCTTCTGCATATATTGTGAATAAAAGAGAGTTTGATTTTCAGCGCTTTTATGATTTGAGCAGCTATATCAAATCAAACATCGGCAGCTTCTCAACACTCAATTCACACCACCGCTTTACTGTTGCATCTATTCTGGACATTCATTTTCAGCATGAGGCAAAACAAACATTTCATACTTTTATCGATGTATACAATGAAATGGTGAAGCTAGGGTATAAGCGGGATATGTTCACATACCTTTCCGCTTTGATCTTGCTCACCGGAAAATCTGAAACGACAAACCAAAAAGAACAGATGAGCATGGGGCTAGCTGTTTATCAGCAGATGAAAAAAAATCATTATTTCCTCACTTCAACTCAGAATGTTCCGCTTGCCGTACTGCTTGGAGAAAACGGAGAAGGTTTGCAGGCGCTACAGAAGGCGGAAACATGCTATCAGCTGCTGGCGGCCAACGGCTTTAAAAAAGGACAGTACTTACATCAGGTCAGCCATATTCTGGCCTTGCAAAGTGAAAAAGAGCCCGAAATGCTTGTTTCCGCTTGCAAACAGATATATCAATCGATCACTGAATCTGTCAAAAAACCAAAGGATTATCATTACCCAGACCTTGCTCTCCTCACCTTTCTGGAAGAGCCAGATATCAAAACCGTTTTGTGCATCACTGACGAATTAAACCAGGAAAAAGCTTTTAAATGGCAAAAGGAAATGAACTTTAAAATTGCTGTCAGCCTCTATCTCAGTGAGCATATGGAGAAAAATCTGCTGATGGAATCAGGACTATACACCGCTATCGAAACAGTCATTCAAGCACAGCAGGCAGCCGCGACAGCTGCCATCATCAGCTCAACAGCAGCCAGCCATACTCATGATGGAAACTAAAGGAGGAGAAACATGCCATACATCACATTAGAAGATCAGACACGCCTTTACTATGAAACACACGGGAGCGGGACGCCGATCCTGTTTATACATGGGGTGCTGATGAGCGGACAATTTTTCCACAAACAATTTTCGGCGCTTTCTGCCAATTATCAATGTATTCGTCTTGATCTTAGAGGACACGGCGAATCTGACAAAGTGCTTCACGGCCACACCATTTCCCAATATGCCCGTGACATAAGGGAATTTCTAAATGTAATGGAGCTTGGCCATGTCGTTCTTGCCGGCTGGTCAATGGGCGCTTTTGTCGTATGGGATTATCTCAATCAATTTGGGAATGATAACATTCAAGCCGCTGTGATCATCGATCAATCCGCTTCCGACTATCAATGGGAGGGCTGGGAACACGGTCCATTTGATTTTGACGGCTTAAAAACAGCGATGCACGCCATTCAAACTGACCCGCTGCCTTTCTACGAAAGCTTCATCCAGAATATGTTCGCAGAACCGCCTGCCGAGACCGAAACAGAATGGATGCTGGCAGAAATCCTCAAACAGCCGGCTGCCATTTCTAGCACGATTTTATTTAACCAAACGGCCGCTGATTACCGGAGCACCCTCCAAAACATCAATGTGCCGACATTGTTGTGCTTCGGGGAAGACAAGAAATTTTTCTCTACAGCAGCTGGGGAACACTTGCGCAGCAATATTCCGAACGCGACACTCGTTACCTTTTCTAAAAGCAGCCATTGCCCGTTTTTAGAAGAGCCAGATGCTTTTAACAGCACACTCCTCTCCTTTTTAGATGGGGTTATTGGAAAGTCATAAAGAAAAAGGAATTAGGAGATTAGGGAAAAGTATGAGACAATAAGAAATGTGCAGTAAAATACATGAGGGAAGAAGTGACTTTATGTCTTACTATAACAAACGAAATCAAGAACCGCTGCCAAAAGAAGATGTGAGTACTTGGGAATGCACAAAAGAAGACTGTAATGGCTGGACCCGAAAAAACTTCGCCAGCAGTGATACGCCATTGTGCCCTTTATGCGGAAGTAAAATGGTCGACGGCATCCGTTCATTAGTGAATCTCCAAAACAACAGCCAAACGAAAACAAGCTAGTTCTTCCCTATAACAAATGCAGTCTCCCGCAAGCAAACAAACCTCAAACGGAGACAAAATTCTATATTTCAGAATAAAAGCCTCTTATTGCAAGAGGCCAAATACGAAGAAAGAAGCCCAAAACTGTAAACGTTTAGGGCTTTTTTGTCTGCTTCAATGGTATAATATGGATATAAGAGGAGGGATAACGTGATCTCAAACCAGCAGCAAAAAGACTTGAAAAAAAGAGCTGCGTTCAAAAAGCTGAATGTTGCAATGAACTTGTATGTTGAACTTCTGTTTTTGTCGATACCTCTGATTCATATCTTTAAATGGCTCGGATCATTAGCCCTGCACTTCATCCATTAAAAAAGCCACTCAGCTTATGCCGAGTGGTTTTTATTAGTTAATCACAGAAAAGCTGTTGATGATGCCGTTCGAATTTTCCCATACTTTTTTGAAGGTCTTATTTTCAAGGCTATAGGAATAAATCGTCCGCACCTTAGCTTCACGCCCTGTTTCGTCCTTCAGCTTTTTAGCCCCCTTGGCTTCGGCAAGAAAATAAATGTTCTTTCCATCCTTAGAGAACTGAGGCTGTGCGTCAATTAACAGCTTAAATGATTTTTGATTTGAGATGATGCTTTCATATTTTTTCGTATCCGCATTGAGCATCTGAATAGAAGCGGTTTGCTCCGTTCCTTTCTGCGTATATGATGTGAATAAAATACGTTTATCATCATCAGAAACAGCAATATCGCTGATAAATTGGTTCAGGCTTTTCAGCTCATTAAATTTATGTTGGCGGCCTTCCGCAAAATGAATCGTTGTCGGTTCAGGGTCGATTCCCTTTTCGTTTGCTTCATCTGTTTTCTTGTAGTCTTCTTCTACAGAATAATGAAGCAATGCAAATGAATCGTTTTTTTGGTTATAAAAGAAGCTGCTAACGGTGTTATCCTGATCATTAGCGGCAGGATAAAGATTTTTGTACTTTTTTGTTTTCAGATCAAAAGCGGCGATCCGAAAATTGTTTTCGTCCGCTTTTCCTAAGCGGAAATAGATGGTTGAACGGTCCTTTGATAAAAACAAACTGTCCGCACTCTCCGCGCCTTTATAAAGCACCGTCTTTTTATTAGACTTTAGATCCAGTTTAAAAAGCCTCATTTCATTCTGTTCATTATTGCCCGTATAATAGAGCACCTGCTGTTTTTGATCCAAGGCAAATGCCGGATAGCTGGTCAGCTTCTCCTCATGGATCACCTTGTCATTTTCATAATACTTTGTCAGCAGATCCGTATCTGTAATTGAAACCAGCAGCTCATCACCGCTTTCGGTATTGACTGAAACATCAGCAGCCTTCTCATGGCCTTTATCCTTTGCAACATAAAACGCAACTCCCGCGGCAGCTGCCGCTATTGTCACTGCTAACAATAATATGATTCTTTTTTTCATCTTTTATCTCCACCAATAGAAAAAGCAAGAATGTGACTTCTTGCTTTCCAGATTATATATGTACATTAATAGCTGTAATGCCCCGCTACCTTACCTTTGCTTAATGGGTATCCAAGCGCTTTAAACGCTTTAGGGCTTACATCCAGCACCGCATTAGGCATTCTGCCAACATCATTTTTATAAACCGTAATCACCTTTTTAGGCTTCGCTTTTGCATAAGCTCTGATTTTTGTCCCGTTTCTAGGAACATCAAATCCGATTTTGGTCGCACAATCCCAATGTCCAAGTTTCTTACCTGAAGAGCCTTTTTTCCCGACTCCATTATACCAAGTAATATTTCCGTTCACATGTTTCGCACTGGCATCTGATGAAAAACTAAAAGCTCCCAAAGTACTTCCTACTAAGATAAAAGCGGCTAAAATGACTTTCTTCAACATTTCGTCCCCCTGTTTGTTAACATCTAGGAAGATTATACACGATCAACCAGCTATTTTTTATTTCAATATCCTTACAGTAATGTTACAAAGTCAAAAAAGTTACCTCTGTTAAATTAAACCATGGAAGATTATCCTATTATAATAGCGGTATTAGCGTTATAATTATTGATAGAGTAGTTGTCGCATTCAATATGAACGAACCATTACCGTATTGTTCAAACCAAATTCATAGCTATGTAAACGATTGATACTCTCATATAAAGAAAAAAGAGTGTGCGAGACCCTTTTTTCTTCAAAGTTTCTTTTTTCAAAAAAACGTAGATTATATTATATAAAAATTTCATTTCTTTTTTGGTTTTAAAAATGGCGATTTTGTGAACAGTTCATATTGACCGGTGCGGAATTACTCACATCAAAAGCTATAGGAGTGGTAATCCATGAAGGCAGCAAGATGGCATAACCAAAAGGATATCCGTATTGAACATATCGAGGAGCCAAAAACGGAGCCGGGAAAAGTAAAGATCAAAGTCAAATGGTGCGGCATCTGCGGAAGTGATTTACACGAATATCTGGGCGGCCCGATCTTTATTCCGGTTGACAAACCGCATCCATTAACAAATGAAACGGCACCTGTCACAATGGGGCATGAATTCTCCGGTGAAGTTGTCGAAGTCGGAGAAGGCGTTGAAAATTATAAAGTTGGAGACCGCGTCGTAGTCGAGCCGATTTTTGCTACACACGGCCACCAAGGCGCCTACAACCTTGATGAACAAATGGGATTCCTCGGCTTAGCCGGCGGAGGCGGTGGTTTCTCTGAATACGTCTCTGTAGATGAAGAGCTTTTGTTCAAACTTCCTGATGAATTATCATATGAACAAGGCGCGCTCGTTGAACCTTCTGCAGTTGCTCTATACGCTGTCCGCTCAAGCAAACTCAAAGCAGGCGACAAAGCGGCTGTATTCGGCTGCGGCCCGATCGGACTTCTTGTCATTGAAGCGCTGAAGGCTGCCGGTGCAACTGATATTTACGCTGTTGAGCTTTCTCCTGAACGCCAGCAAAAAGCTGAGGAGCTTGGCGCGATCATCGTTGATCCGTCTAAAACAGACGATGTAGTCGCTGAGATTGCAGAACGTACAGGAGGCGGTGTTGACGTAGCATTCGAAGTCACGGGTGTCCCAGTGGTGTTACGACAAGCCATCCAGTCCACTACAATTGCCGGTGAAACCGTCATCGTCAGCATTTGGGAAAAAGGTGCTGAAATCCATCCGAACGATATCGTAATCAAAGAACGTACAGTAAAAGGAATTATCGGATACCGCGACATCTTCCCGGCTGTATTGTCATTAATGAAAGAAGGCTATTTCTCAGCCGACAAACTCGTAACGAAAAAAATCGTACTAGATGATTTGATCGAGGAAGGCTTCGGGGCTCTTATTAAAGAGAAAAGCCAAGTCAAAATCCTTGTCAGACCTAACTAATTTGAAACCAAAAAGAATCCGCACTCGGGTGCGGATTCTTTTTTAAATTATCCAATCACTTCAGCCCCAGAATCCTTCTTTGCCCCGCTGTGATCATAAGCGCGGAAGTTTTCCTCCAGCTGCTCAAGCGAAAGCCCTTTCGTTTCCGGCAAAAACCTCTTCACAAACAAGACAGAGCAAATTCCTAATCCAACGAAGATAAAGAACGTTGTGGACAGCCCGATGGCTGCCAGCAATATTGGAAACGTGAAACTGACTGCAAAATTCACCATCCACAGACAGAATACCGTAACACCCATTCCCAGTCCGCGAAGGCGAAGCGGGAAAATTTCAGATAGCATTAGCCAAGTCACTGGTGAAATGGCGCCCTGCTGAAAAGCAAGAAATGTGACCGTTAATGACAGGACTACATACGGAAGTGCCGGTGATCCTTCAAGTACAAGTGAGAATATCCCGATTAGCAATAACGCTGTTGTCGTACCGATCAAGCCTGTCATCAGCATCGGCCGGCGCCCCACTCTTCCCAGCAGCCAGATTCCGACGAATGTTGCCAATACCGAAATCACTCCATTCGCAATATTTCCGATTAAAGCGGCTTCCGTTTGGAAACCGGAATTTCTTAGAATTTCAGTCCCATAATACATAATCGAATTCACACCTGTAATTTGCTGTACAATCGCAATCCCTAATCCAATAAACACAATACGGCGCACCCATGGGACTGAAAGATCTTTAAACGTCGCTTTTTCAAGCTGATCTTCTTTTTTGAAAGCGAATTCAATTTCTTGCAGCTCAGCTGCTGCCCGTTTTTCATCCCTGATTTTTTTCAATACACGTAAAGCATCTTCTTTTCTTCCTTTAGAAACAAGCCAGCGGGGACTCTCGGGCATTCTGATCATCCCGAAAAACAGGAACACGGCTGGAAGCGACGCAATGACCAGCATGAACCTCCACACATGGGAGTTGTCTCCCATTGTTGTTCCAAGGATTGCATTAAAAACAAAGGCCAATAGCTGTCCTGATACAATCATCAATTCGTTCTGCGTCACCATCCGTCCCCTGCTTTCCACAGGAGACATCTCTGCTAAATAGGCAGGCACCGTTACTGATGCACCCCCTACCGCAATACCAAGCACAAAACGTGAAATGATCATGACCGTAACATTCGGAGCAAACGTACACCCGATCGTCGAAATAAAAAATATAACAGCGAGGAATAAAATATTTTTGCGGCGGCCGTTAAAATCAGACATCCTGCCGCCAAACACAGCACCTAGCGCGGCTCCAAAAAGAAGTGAACTGGTGACAAGGCCCTCTGTGAAGGCATTGAGATTAAGCTGATCCTGCTCTCCCATATACGGCAAAGCTCCATTGAGCACACCGGTATCATAGCCAAAAAGAAGCCCGCCAAAAGTGGAGACTAAAATAATTGTACGTAAAAATGACATTTGATTGCCTTGTTTATTCATACTGTTTCCCCCAGTCTTTTTCAAAATGCGTATGTCAAAAACTTATTCCAGGGCTGCTGCCTTCCTCACATTTTGTAAGCAGGCTTCAGAAAATAGTTGTTCATGTTTTTATCCAATAACCTCATAACCTTCCCTTCTTCTTAGCATGTCAGTCCAAATGGAAGCGATTTCATTTCTCACTAAAAGAGCAATGGTCATTTCTTTGTGCATAACCTTGTTCATTTGGTATTTATTAGTCACTTGATAGTTCAATCGTAGTGATGTTATAGTGACATTCTTGTTATATCTGATATTATCATAATTATAAAAACGTTTTCAGTCAATATAAATTTCTGAAAATTTTTTACTCTATAAAAGGAAAATCACCAATTCAAGGGGAAAATGAACGTTTTTCTTCATGAAAATGTGTGAATCAAGTCAAAAATCCTGTGATTTTTTGTTCATATCGATAAATGAGTAAGTGTTGGGTAACTTCTCCTGTTTTTCTCTGTAAAATCAAACATTCGTTCAATTGTTTCAGACTCAGGATAAAAGGAAATAGAGAAGAAAATAAAAGAAGGCTGACTTAAGGGAGGTAACCAAAATGAATGAGGGTTATATCATTGCAGGCCTTTTATTATTGACAGCGGGGATGATTGATTTTTTATGGACCACGTTATGGTTAGAGAGCGGTGCAGGCCCGATCACAAGATGCCTGTCTGCCTGGCTTTGGAAGGGCTGCCGCAGAATCAGCGGTGACCACGCAAAGGTTCTAAGTATGGCTGGTCCTCTGCTGTTATGCCTGACATTAGTGATATGGATCAGTCTGTTTTGGGGCGGGTGGGTTTTAATTTACTCGAGTGACCCTCACTCACTTATGGAAACTCAATCAAAAGAACCGGCTTCCTGGTCAGACCGAATTTATTTTTCCGGCTATGTCATGTTTACATTAGGAAATGGCGACCTCGCTCCGAACGGAGGCCTATGGAAGCTTGTCACGATTATTGAAACAGCTCAAGGACTGCTTACCATCACGTTTTCTGTCACGTATTTGATTTCCGTCTTGAGTGCGGTTAATCAAAAACGCTCCTTTGCCCAAAGTGTATTAAGTCTAGGGCATGACGGAACAGAAATCGTCCATAATGCATGGAATGGCAAAGACTTTCACGACATTGATTTTCTTCTTGTCGCCGCCTCATCAGAGCTGGGAAAGCTGACCGCTCAGCATAACGCCTTCCCCATCCTTCATTTTTACCACAGCACGCAGCATCAGGAATCATCCATTATAGCTGTTGCTGTATTGGATGAGGCTCTAACCATTTTCAAATACGGAATTCCTGAACAATATCAGCCGAATCAGCTTCATATCAAAGAAGCGCGCTCAAGCATCAAAAACTATCTGGATACCGTTCATACTGCCTATATCCATCCTGCAGAACAAGCGCCGCCGGAACCAGACCTCTCAAAGCTTCAACAATCAGGCATACCGGCTTCATCAAAGCAAACATTTCAAATTGCCGTCAATTCAATAAAGGAACGTCGTCAATTGCTGCTGGGAATTATCCAAGCGGGTGCTCGAAAATGGCCAGTTCAGGAGCAAGCAATAGGTAACGCTTATTCTCCTAAATAAAAAAGTCCCGAGCGCTGATCACTCCGGACTTTTCACTGTATGAGTCTTACACAAGCTTCTGGCCGCAATTCGGACAAAAATTGGCTTCGCCCGTTTTTGTTCCGCAGTTTGGACAGAAATTCGGTTTGCTTCCGCTGCCAGTTGACTGTGGGCCTGATGACTGTGCCTGCTGATTTTGATTCATTTGGTTCATCATCTGATTGGCCATATTCATTCCCATCATCATTCCAGCCATATCCGAAGCCGCTCCGCCTCCGCTCATCTTTCCGGATGCCATTCCATCCGTCATTGATATTTGCTGGTATCTGTTCACATCCCCAACCATACCGTAGGAAGCGTTCTTTGTAATCATATCTTGAACCTCTTGAGGATAATTAAAGCTCATGATTTGAAAACCAGTGACCGTCATCCCGTCGCTTATTAATTGCATATCTAAGTCCTCTTGAATTCCCTTGGCAATATCAAAAGCGTTTGCTTGAAGATTAAACATATCTTTCCCTTCTCTTGTGATCCACTTCATGAGAAGCTGATCCAGAATAGAAATGATACGGGTTTTAATATCCTCTACAAAATATTGATCTTTCACGCCAGCGATTTTATCAATCAGGCTGATATAGTCCTGCACCTTGAAATTAAATGTGCCGTTTGCGCGAATGGGCATCCCGCCTGGCATTCCCGCTGCCGGAATATTTATCGCCTGTTTTGTTCCCCATCTTACGGTAAATTCCTTCGTATTGACAAACAGCACCTCAGCTCGCATGCCGCTGTTAAAGCCAAACTTAAAGCCCTTTAACGTTGAAAGGAATGGAATAATTTCTGATTCAATATCATAATCGCCATCATCTTGAAAGACTCCTTCAACCCGCCCATTGTTCAAAAAGACAGCATCCTGTCCGGGACGAATGATTAAACGGCTCCCTTTTTTGATTTCACGATTGTTCCATTTATAAAAAATCATATCATCTCTAAATTCTTCCCACTCTACTACATTCGCTAATTGATTTCTGAAAAACGACATTACGCCTCTCCCTTTCTCTATTTCTTACATTTAAAAACTGCCCCGGCTCCCACTGTATGACGTGCCGCCTTTCGTAACACCGCCATCGCTGCCGCTGTCTTTATCTGATGGTTTTCTTTCTCTTGTTACAGTCGTTCTAATATAAGTGTCGTATTGATCAATCACATCAGACGTACGCTGATCCATATATGTATTTCCATTAACCGTTACTTTGCCGCCTGCATGATAAAGCATGATTGAAACCGCAATTCCCCCGACTGCGATGGCAGCAATCAGCTGAAACCACCATGTAAAGAATATGTTGTCAGGGTTTACTCCCGGTTTTATGCCCATATCTTTATAGGAAAGCTGAATATATGTCTCAAAAGCTTTAAAATAATTTTCATTGGATAAATCAGATGAAATCGTATTTCTGATGCTATTGAGCCTGCTGTTGTCCAAATACTGTTCGGCTTTTTTGAAGCCTGCGATAAACACTTCTCTGTTTGTCATATCAATGGTCAGAATGGCTGTACTGCCTTTTCCGTAACGATCATAAAAATCGCCGGTATAGTCTGCAATATCTTCACCGTTTGTGCTTTTTGTCGTAATAATGATGAAATCAGTGTCCCTCTTTGCACCCAGCTCTGCCGAGAGAGATTCAAGTTTTCCGATCTCCGCTTTTGACAATAGATGAGCGCGATCGTACACATGCTGCTGCGATTCAGAGGCTCTTGCCGCTTCGATACCCAGTAAAGGCATCATGATGAAAACAGCCAGCACAACAAAGATCGCTTTCCCAAAAAATCCACGCATCAAAATCCGCCTCCCATCATCAAAGAGACGAGCTTCAACGCAAGAAATGTCCCGCCTGCTATTCCGCTAAACCATGCCGCCACTTTTCCTCGACTGATCGGCGGCTTTCCAACAACCTTTCCTGTTTGCCCGTTCATCGCAAAGATATGCTCCGCTCTTTCATAATCGTAACTGACCATCCAAACAGGAAGCAAAACGTAAAAGCTGTTCACGTTTTTCGTGTGAATATGTTTTTCCCTCACATTGACTGACGTATATCCGGAAAAAGTAGAATGGATGTATGAATCTATATAACTGCTGATTTTCTCTTTTGCCCTCGGAAAAAGCTCCTCATCGGTATAATTGTACTTTTCCGCAATATAACCGGCCAAATATGCCGTTTGAAAGTCCTTCAGCTCTTCGTATGAATAAGGCTCCAATTTGTCCATTAATTCGTCTTTCATTTTTTCAGAGGCATCGACAGGGATTTTCAAATAATCGAGATTGATATCACGAAACGCTTCAAAGTGCTCTGTTTCCGTGCAAATATAATCCCCTTCTTCATACCGGTGGACCCTGGTACAGTTTGCTCTCACCTGTACTTCACTATTTAAATCAAACATCCAAAACGGAATATACATGCCGGTGATGCTTTTAATGCGATCGGCAGACATGAAACCTCTTGGTGTCAGAAGGCCTTTTTTGCACCACTTTCGAAATGCCTGCTCGGCTTCTTGCTTGCTGATTGTAAATGGGATGACTTTCGCCGGTGCCAAATGTCCCGATAAACGATCGGCAAGTATTGCAGCACCTCCGCAGAAGCTGCACGTCGTTGCTGTCGTTTCAGCTTCCGTGATCAAAACGGCGCCGCAGTTTTCACATTGATATTCTTTTGCTTCATCATCAGAAAACCGTGCCGCAATGTTTTCTTTCGGAAGGCTTTCAATATTGTCCTGTCTTCCGCAGCTGCCGCAGGATAACGAGCCGGTTTCACTGTCAAATGCCATATTACTGCCGCAGTTCGGACACTTATAAGATATTATCATTACCGTTCCCTCTCACATCTTATGATAAAATGACGCCGCAGCCGAGAGCTGCGGCCTCCTATGTATTACTTATCGAGCATCATTTTCGCTTTTAACGCCGCAAGTTCATCATCAACCTGGCTTGAACCGCCAGTGTCATACTTTGCAGTCAGATCAGCCATATCATCCTGCGGAGCGCTGTTCAGTTCAGCCATTGCATTGGCCTGATCAAGTGCCTTATTTACTTTGTCCTCCATTCGGCCGAATGCAGACATTGATTGGCTTGTACTTGAAACAGAAGCGCCCAGTTTGTTCATTCTTTCTTGCGTTTTCGCTACTGCCCACTTCGCCTTGATCATATTTTTACGTGCTTCCAGCTCTCCAATGTCAGATACCAATTTGTCATGCATCTTTCTCATCTGTGCGGCATTGGTTGCAGCAATTTGATTCGCCGCCTGCAGCTCAGAAAGCTTTGACTCCAAAGATGTTTTTCTTTCAAGAAATTTTCTCGCATCGCTCTCATTCCCGGCTTGCAGCGCCTTCATTGCATAGCTTTCCATCTTTTCCATATCCGCCTGGCATTCGTGATATTCTCTTTTTGCTCTCTGCTCCTCGGCCATAACAGCTGCTGTTTCTGCCTTAACCTTAGCCAAATCGCTATTCATATTTCTTAAATATTGATCTACCATTTTCTCCGGATTTTCAGCCTTGTCCAATAAAGCATTGATATTCGCAGACATAATATCTTTAAATCTTCCAATGATACTCATTATATCGTTCCTCCTAAAGCTAATTCGGTAACCCTTGTTACATATACTATTTATTATCGTTAAAAGTTTCACTTTTTTAATAAAAAATGACATTTCAAACAAAAAATACACAACTTTTTACCCGAACAAAAATGTAAGTAATAAAAAAAGATGCCTCCAAAAGTCCAAAGACTTTCAAGAAACATCTTCAATGTTTACAAAGAAACTTCAATCTCATCCAAGCTCGGCAGTGCATCAATCGCTCCAATTTTAGTGCACACAAGAGCTCCGACCTTATTGGCAAATGCCACAATCTCACGCAGTTTCACAAAATCAGCATCTACAGATTGAATCTGATCCGTGTTTGCCAATTGATATAAAGCCGCACCGACAAAAGCATCTCCCGCCCCTGTTGAATCGATTGATGTCACCGGAATGCTTGGAATGATTTCACGGTCTTTTCCATTGGAAAGAAGCGTTCCGCTTTTCCCAAGTGTCACAGCGACAATGTTGGCTCCGATCTCATGAAGGATCGCAACACCCTTTTCATGATCCTTCACACCGCTGATAATCTCAAGCTCCTCGTCACTGACTTTCACAAAATCACTTACAGCGATCGCTTTTTTCGCAACACTTACAAACTCTGAGACTCTTCCCCTCCATAAATCTTCACGGTAGTTAGGGTCAAACGAAATAAACTGTCCATTGTCTTTCGCAATCGACATCAGCCGTAAATAGGCTGAGCAAAACGGATCCGATAACAGTGCCGTCGCAGAACCGAAATGAAGAATTTTCGCTTCGTTTAGTTTTTCCTGGTCAATATCCTCCAGCGTAAACAAAGCGTCCGCGCCTCTATTAAAAACAAAGTCACGCTCTCCATTTTGTTTTAATGAAACAAAAGCAAGCGTTGTAGGCGCTTTCTCATCCATCACCAGCATAGAGGTATCGACATGTACAGCGTCCAATGTTTGCTTCAGAAAATACCCAAACGGATCCTTTCCTACTTTTCCGCTGAAAGCGGCGTCTCCTCCCAGCTTGGCAATTGCTGCCGACACATTCGCCGGTGCACCGCCCGCACTTTTCAAGAATTGGCGCCCTTCCTTTAAATCAACGTCAACATCGGTACAAAAGAAATCAATCAACAATTCCCCAATACAAACTACAGAATGACTACGCATATTATCACACTCATTTATAAAGTCTAGATTACAGTCTCAGTATATTACTTTCTGCCATAAATACAACATTGAATATTAAAAATTTTACATATATTTATCTCGCAGACCTTTGCTCCAGCTCAGAGATGATGTGTTTATATCTTTTTTCCGTTAAAGGATAGAAGGCGATAAGAATAATAGAAAGCAAAATGAAAAATCCCGGAATCAAAGCATTCATGTTTTTAATCGCATTCAATGACGCAACTGTCTGGTCTGTATTCGCCACATACCCGGCGAACCCTAAATAAATGGCCGAAAATGACCCGGCTAATGCAACACCCAGCTTATTAATAAAGCTCATGCTCGAAATCACCACACCATCCGCGCGAATTCCAGTTTTCCATTCCGCATAATCAACACAATCCGCAACCATTCCCCAAGCAAGCGTATTTAAAGGCGTTGTGAAAAATCCTGAAGCGAAAAGCCAAATGAAAATGAGTGGAATTGAAGAATACGGCGTAAAATGCAGGCCGGCATAAGAAATAAGCGATAGAGCTGCCGTGATGATCATGACTTGTTTTCTGCCCCACTTCTCAGAAAAGAAAGGAATAAACAAATTACTGATCAGCGCTGCTCCGAAAAATAAAACGGTGCCCATAAATACGAACTCTTTATGGTTGACGTTATACGTAAAATAATACACCATCGTGCTGAGCTTAATATTAAACCCGATCGCAAAAGCCAAAAATGATGAAATTAACATAAGCAAGGGTTTGTTTCGGAATAAAACGGATAACGTCTTTTTGATCCCTTGTTTTTTTCTCTTTTTAGGCTGAATCCGCTCCCGGACAGTAAAGAAACTGAATAAATTCAAAACGATGCTGACAGCCGCGTAGATGAGCGCCGTCATTTGAAATCCAAACGCCTGATCCTCTCCTCCGATAGCAGTTGCAAGCGGTGTCGCACAGGAAATGGATAAAAGAATGCCGATATACACCAAAATCATCCGAGTTGTGGTCAGAACCGTCCGTTCCTCCACAGAATTCGTCATCCGCCCCGTTAAGCTGTTCACCGGGATTGTTTGCATACTAAAGGACATCCCAAGCAGAATATAGGTGACGTACGCATATACCATATTCCCCGTCTCACCGAAATGAGGCGTCGTGAAACATAAGAATGTGAATAGCGCAAAAGGAAATGCCACCCACAGCAAATATGGTCTTGCTTTTCCCCACCTTGTATTCGTTTTATCTAAAATCAATCCCATGATCGGGTCAAAAATAGCATCCAGCACACGCACAACAAGAAACAAAGTTGCGATCACCGCAGGCTGAATGCCGCCGACGTCTGTATAATAGAATAATAAGTATGCGTTTACAAACTGAAAGATAATATTATACGACATATCGCCGAATCCATAACCGATTCGTTCAAACCAGGACAGTCCGGTACTGGATTTTGACTGACGCTTCGCATTCATTGCCGTTACTTTTTCTGTTTCAATCATATTTCCCACCCCAAGAATCCGTTTTCATTTCCAGTAAACAAGAGGGAGAATACGAAGATCCTCCCTGTTCACTCAGCGATTTGGATACACCATCACTTTTAAACATTCATTCTTAAATTGAAGCGCCCGCTCCATGGCATCTTGCGTCTGCTTCAGCGAATATTGGTCCGTTACTAGATGCTTCGTGTCCACAATGCCTGAAGCAAGAAATTCGATTCCCTTTGGATACGTATTGGCATAACGGAAGACCCCGTAAATATCAATCTCATTATCCGCAATAAACGGCACGTTGAGCGGAATCTCGTTCTGTGAAGGCAAACCGACAATCGCCAATTTTCCGCCCCGGCGCACAGAAGCCAGTGCGGATTGCAATGCCGCTGGATTCCCTGCTGTTTCCCAAGCAACATCAACGCCTTTATCATTCGTGATCGTTTTAATCTCTTCAAGTGCATCCTGTTCACGTATATTAATAATATGAGTCGCTCCCATTTTTTTCGCAGCTTCTAACCGCAGCGGCTCTAAGTCGGTGACAATGATTGTACCTGCCCCAAATGCTTTAGCTGCGGCAACAGCCATTAACCCAACAGGACCCATCCCCATAATCGCAATCGTTGATCCGGGCTGTAGCTTCGTTCTGGCCGCCGCATGGATGCCAACAGAAAACGGCTCGATCAAAGCAGCATCTTCATAAGAAAGTGAGTCTGGGATTAAAAAAACAAAGTCCTGACGCATTTTAATATATTGGACAAACGCGCCGTCTACCGGCGGTGTAGCCAAAAACTGTACATCCGGACAAAGGTTATAACGCCCTTCTTTGCACGCTTCACATCGTCCGCACGTAACACCCGGCTCTACAGCGACGCGGTCTCCCACATTGAATTGATCGACAGATGATCCGACAGCGGCAATTTCACCCGCACATTCATGCCCAAGGATAAATGGTTTTTTCACAACATAGTTGCCTATTCGGCCATTTGTATAGTAATGCAGATCAGATCCGCAAATTCCGACAGCCATCACCTTAATCAACACTTCATCATGATTGATATCAGGCACAGGCAATGTTTCAATTTTGATCTCTCTTGTGTTGTGCATAACAGCCGCTTTCATGTTTTGAGGTACTGTGTGAGTCATTTGGCAAGTTCCTTTCTTTAGAAAATAAAATGTAAGTGCATACATTTTTGTTTTCTCTGTTACTGCCCCCATTTTATCTGCTTTTCAACACGTTCAACAGCCTTTCCTGCTGTATAAAAGGACAGCGGCACTGTACTTTTATTTTTTCATATACAAAAAACGCTGGATTGATAAAATAGTACTAATAGGAGGTGCAGGCTTATGGCTGAACTTGAAAACCGAAAACAATTTGCACAACTGCTGGCACCTGGCGTCAAAACGCTAAAACTTCATCCTGATTATAAAGTCAGAAGGAAAATGAACGAAAAAACAGGACAGTCTTACATAGATAAAATCGCACTCCAGCTGGGAGTCTCCCCAAACACGATCAAAAGCTGGATCGGACAGATGGGGGCAAACTACATTCCCGGGAGAATCGACGACGGAAAACTGTTCGGAATGATCTGGATCATTCTCGAAAAGACCGACTTGGATATCGAGTGGTTGACCGACTTGCTGGAAGCCACCACTATCCCAGTCATCAAACCCGCATTGCCTGTATGGGCAGCATCCTGTTTGAAAAAAGCGAAAATACTTCGAAAAGACGGATTATTCGGGGCTCCGAGTGAAGGCGAAATTGAAAATGTAGTAAAACGGCTGTTTCATGACAGACCCGGCCATGAAACGAATGCGCTTACAGAACAGCCTATCACTCATAATTTACCCTCACGCTGGTCCGGACGCTTTATCGGGCGCAGCTTTGATATGGAAGCAATACGGCAATGGATGCTTTCTCCGTCACCAGTCTGTTTAATCACCGGCTGGGCCGGCATGGGAAAAACCACAATCGCTCTTGAAGCCGCCTATTCCTGTGTCGATGATACTTCAGATTGGCCGGCGTTCAACAGTATCATTTGGGTCAGCGCCGATTGGAAAGGATTGAGCTTTAGCGATTTTTTAAATACGATCGCCTATCAGCTCGGGCGCACAGAACAAATCGATAAATCAATCAATGAAAAACGGTTCGTCGTCCGCAATGCGTTAGCTAATTACACTAGAGAAAAACCGATCCTGCTGATCGTTGACAGCATTGATACTGCAGAACGTGACATTCATGAATTTATCACCAGCCTTCCGCAAGGCGTGAAAGTTCTCCTCACAGCGCGGGAAAACGTAAAGCAAACCTATCGGGAAAGCTTCGGAGAAATGACAGCTATTCAGCTGAGCGGCCTTGACCAAACAGATGCCTTGGATTTTTTTCAGCAAGAAGTGCACCGATGCTTACAAACATGCAACATTCAAAATAAACGGGAAAAGCTGGAGCAGCTGTTACATCTATCATCTGACCTGAAAAACGAATTCATTTCAGCGACTGCCGGAAACCCGAAAGCCATGGCACTCAGCATTGCCTATATGTCAGACGATGACATCCCCGCTCAGCAGCTGATTCATGAGCTTGGAAAAGCAGGCTACTCACTGCTGGAATTGTTTGAATTCCTCTTTGGCCGCACCTGGGATAGATGCAATGAAGATACGCGAAAGCTATGGCAGACGCTTTGCTTTTTCAGCAAGCCGCCAGATGAGAAAAGCCTGGCTGCAGCAGCCGGATTAGTCGCCCGCCGTTTTCATTACGCTATGGAACAAATGCGGTCATATGCGCTGATTCAGCCGGAACGAAGCCAAGGCAGGACACAATACTTAGCGCACCAAACCGTTGTCGCTTACGGAGAACAGCACTTGTCCGAACAGCACGAATATGAAAAAGAAGCCCGCAATCGCTGGGCGCACTATTATGTTGATTATACCGAAACCCATTTAAAGCGGGAACAGCCCAACTCTATCTATTGGAGCTACCTGCTGGGACGGAACTTAGATCATATGAAACAAGAATGGCCAAACATCTTAAAGGTCATCCAATGGGCAAGTGAAACTGAACAAAAAGAAATCCTAATCGAACTCATCACCCGCATCAGCCATTTTCTAAGCAGAATCAACCTGCCCCTGCGTATCGAATACGGATGCAAAGCCGCCGACGCCGCCCATCAATTAGGCAAACACACACGAGAAGCGTACTTCCGAATCGACACAGCAGGCTGGGCTCTGATGGAAGTCAATGATTTAGACAGGGCCTTACAGCAAATTGAAGCCGGGCTGGGGATTCTGGAACAATCAGACGCTCACTATGCCTATGATCTAAAGGTTTGGGGACACGCACTCAAAGCAAGGCTTTTTTTAAAAGACGGGCAACAGGAAAATGCAGAGACCATTTTAAACGAAATCGAAAATCAACCGATTTCCCCTACCATTCAACACAGAGTTCTATTGGTTCGCGGTGACTTAAGCTTTGCGAGAGGTCATCATGAAGAAGCCATTCAATTATACGAAGCGGCAAATGAAATCAGCTCCACGTACGGCGGCGAAAAAACGATAGAAGCCTATTTCAATCTGGGTGTCGCTTACGTGAAATGTGGTCAATTTGAGAAAGCGGAAGAAGCCTTTGAGCAAATGCTCTATGACAAACATAACGCCAATCAGGTTGAGTTGATCTATTATTTTTACGGGATGGCGCAGCTGTTGAACCGTAAAGGAGAGAAAACGAAAGCGATGGAAGCTAATCAGAGAGCGATTCGTTTGATTGATTCGTGGGAGCCTGCGATTGGGATTCGGGATGAGGTGGAAGAACTGGCAATGGTGATTAAAGAAAACGACTAGTACGCATAGTAGTTCTGTCAGCAATCCCTCAGTTTCTTTATTATAAATAGGAAAGGCCAACTGAAATCGCAGTTGGCCTTTCGTTATATAGATTCCTTTAGTTCAAAATGTCTTTATCTCAGCTCGCCATCCAAAGGTACAATGACTTCATCTAACATCTTTCTCCACTGACGCTTCAACTCTGGTCCGTATTTCAACGGTTTTGCATCTGGATGTACGGCTTTATACTGATCAAATTGCTTGCTATTGATAATTCCCCCGATATTCGGAATAGGATCTGCCCCTACCACATATTGAACTGCAGATAAATACAGTTCATCCTCTGCCACAAACCAAGTATTCGCAAATTCCCTAACTGCTTGGCTGCGTTCTTTCGTGAAGAAGCGTCTTTTCACTACAAGAATATCTTCCTCTTCATCTACTTTTTTCGTATCAATGGCATTTAACATCTCACGATATACATCTTTAACAATGTCTGATTTCTCCAGTTTTTGAAGTGCGCTTTCGATCTCATCACGGATATTCTGGTTATTGGCCGAGTATGTTTCTAAAAGTCGATCAATATACGTTGAATCAATATCATAGATCTTCACTGCGTTTTCTCCATAAAATTCAATGTCTGAGAAATCCGGCTCCGGACCATCTTGATTCTCTTCATCTATAAGTGAACCTTTAATCGTGTTATAGATACCAATATATTCTTCTAATGTTTTGACCTGTTCTTGAAGTGCTGTTGATTTCTCTATATCATCGTTATAGTCATCATACGTCACTAACGCTTCGTATGAATTGTTTAGCTCTTGGAACGTTTTCACAAATTCAATCCGAGTGTCAAGAGGGGAGTGCTCATCAATGTCGGTTGGATTTGGAATAAGTGTCGTTAGCGTTTTATGAGCCTTTTTAAAACGTTTCTTCGATTCATCGTACGTTGGATAAACAAGACTAGATTCCTCTTGTGCATGAGAATATAACTTCGTCGCATTCTTTACGTTTTGTTCCATTGTAAAAGGTTTACGGAATGTGACAATTAATCCTTTTGTCTTTCCTGGATACGTACGATTGGTCCTGGAAAAGGCTTGAATTAAATTGGCATAACTTAAATTCCGATCCACAAATAACGTTTGAATCGTTGGGGCATCAAAACCAGTCAATAACCGATCGACAACAATGACAAGGTCAATTTGTTTCCCAAATTCTTTAAATTCCCCTTTTTTACGAGCTAACCGATTGTTAATATCACCATTATATCGTTCAATATCTTCTATCGACCAAGCAGTGTGATAGTAATCGTTATAATCCTTAATAATCTCCATCATTTCATCTTGAGTTTGCTTGGAATCTTCCTCGTTTTCTTGCATTGAATACGTAATTGCAATCCGAGGAAAATCAGGATCCTCAATTGTACGCCCTGTTCGGATCGGGTGTCCCGCAAACTCTTTTGTTAACCAACCTGGATCTTTCGTCATTTCTTTAATTGCCTGATAGTAACGTTTCGCCATATCAATGGAACTTGTTGTTAAAATAGCTGATTTTTGCGGGCGGCCGTTTTGAAAATCAAATTTAATATAGGCATTATCCGGCCTAAAAATCTTATGAATGACTTTTTGAATATGTTCATCATTCTCGAACGAAGATGGTTCAAGGTATGCTTCTTTTTCGATTCCATCCATTCGATCAATCATATCGTTGATTTCATCATCACTACAATTGGCGTATTTTTCTTGATGACGCAGCTGTTCGAAAATATGATTATTTAATGAAGTGGGGTCAATTGTATCTTCATGCTCTACTTGAAACCCTAAAACAGCACCATCGTCTAACGCATTCTTAATGGTGTACGTGTGCAATACGTCTCCATATTGGTCACGGGTGGTGCGAGCTAATCGGCCTTTAGCTTGTTTTTTATTTTCATTAAATATCGGTGTCCCTGTAAATCCAAACCAAGTCGAATTTGGAAAGAACCCCTTAATGACTTCCATGCCTTCTGCACTTAACGCACGATGGCATTCATCCACGACAAAGACAATATGTTGTCCCAGCAGTTTCTTAAAGCGCTGAGTACCTTTTTGCTCCTCTTGCCTTTGGGCATAGCGCAAGGCAGCTTCTAGTTTTTGACGAGTGGTAATAATCACTGTATTGGAATTGGCATCAGACAGTAGAGTATCACTTAACTCCTTCGCACTTCCAGTTCCGACAATCAAGCTATTCGATATTGCATCACCAGAAGAAATACCGGTATTAAATTCGGAAGCAAATTTGGTGAATTCTGTCGTCGTTTGATTATCTAAGTCTTTTCGGTCAATCAGCATAATGGTACGGTCTACACCTGGTTTGCGAGCCAATAACTTCGTAGACACAAAACTTGTCAACGTTTTTCCTGAACCGGTCGCATGCCAAACAAAGCCGGATTGATGCCTCATGGCGGACGTAAACAAGGCTTCTATGGCATGAATTTGATACGGTTTTAACACCACTAGAGCTTTGTTGTCTTGGTCTTCACTCACAATTGTATAATTGGCAATCAAGCGGTGTGCATCTGGAATGTTTAACACTTGTTTCACAAACTCATAGAGATTTTCTACTTTTCGATTATCCGTTGTCCGCCAGCTAAAGATCAATTTCTTATGCATATCTTTTGGAAGCGCATTGGCAAAATAGCGAGTCGTTTGTTCGTTGGAAATGACAAATAACTGCAGGGTGGAAAAGATATTGTTTCGAAACATTCCTTCTTCTGCGTATTTCTTGATTTGATGATAGGCTTGGAATACGCCGTCTTTTGCACTGGCCTGTTTTAACTCAATTTGAACAATGGGCAATCCATTAATGAGAAGTGTCACGTCAAAACGCCGATCTCGACCGTCAACGTTTGCTTTTTGTTTCGCTATCTGGTGAACGACTTCGTATGTAGAAATGCCTCCGCCAATGTCTTGATTGGAGTACAGCACCAACGACATCGAACCCAATGAAACATCTTCACGTTCAATCGTAATACGAGCAATTCCATTTTCCCCTTTGAGCCATTTTGCAGCATCAAAGGGTGTCTGTGTTTTCGATAATAACTCTGTCTTTATTGTGTCAAATTCCTTATCAGTCATTGGATGTTCCCCAATTTCTGATAAGTTATTTTGCGTAATCTTTTGACGCAAGTTCTCCCACAGGTCTTCTTCAGATTTCAAATCAGGACGATAATTCCACTGATTATACCCTTCGCCTAACACTTCAATCAGGCGGCGCTCTACCTCTGCTTCATCTTTATATTGGATCGTTGCCATGATTCTCCCCCTCTTGATTCGTTAGACAAACATCTTTTGTAAGAAAGCTTTTTTCGTTTCTTTTAAGGCATCTAATTCGCGTTGGTGAAGGGCGATCGTGTCGTCTAGTTGTTTGAAGAAGTTGCCGATTTGGGTTTGCTCTTCGATTGATGTTAACAAAACTTTTTTTTCTTCCATTCCTTTTTTCGTAATATGAACCATTGTTGAACCATTTTTATCACTTAATATTTTTGCTTTATCATATTCTAATAGCTGAATCGCAAATTGTTTATCAAGATTATTTGATAAATCCACTTTCCAAATATGATAATGATAAATGACTTTATCTCCATACCAGATATGTGGACCAAATGTGGCAGACCATGTGTATAGTAAGTCTCCTTTTTCTGCGTAATACTTTTCATCAAGTTCTAAATCAGAATAATACCAAGAATCGTTTGTATAAAAATTACCAACTCGTAACACTTTATATTTACCAGAATTTAATAACTCGTGTTGTTTGTATGCTCTACCGTTTATAAATGTAGCAACTTCTTTCAACTTACGCTCTTCCCACTCCCCAGTAAATCCCGGAAAACGAACCTCCGGCACAGACTCCCCTTCTTTTGGAAACATTTTTTGCAAGAAGCCCTGTTTTGTTTGTTTGAGGGTGGTTAGTTCTTGTTGATGAAGAGCGATCGTGTCGTCTAGTTGTTTGAAGAAGATGCCGATTTTAGTTTGTTCTTCTAATGACGGTACAAATAAAACCATTTTTCCCAATTGCCTTCCTGATATTTCTAAAAAAGTTGATCCCGATGCATGTTTTAATGCAAACTCTTTTATTTTATGTCCTATAGAATAAACAAAATAAGTATTGTAATTATTGTTAACTACTAAAGATTGAAAGCCTTGGTTTGTAGCTCCATCTTTTTTTAAGATAGCCATATCTCCAATTCCAGCACGAGAGGTGAACAAAATTGTTTTGTTCGCAGGTAGTACTTTGGCAGAACTCTTTTTTAATCCAAGTGAAGTTATTTTTCTTTGACTACCAACAGCATATATTTCTTTTCCAATTTCTACTGGTGAATACCAATCTATATCACCATCCCAATATTCTTGAACAGCAGTACTTGGCGTTCCTCCACCAATAATTTCAGCTACTTCATTCAACTTTCGCTCTTCCCAGTCCCCATTAAATCCCTCAAATCTCACTTCTGGTACACGCTTATTTCCCACGATTAAACACCTCTAACGCACCCTTGATCCACTCTGCATTTTCTTCATCATATTGCAATGAAGAAACCATGTCATACAAGCTAGCTTCTAGTTCCGCTTTTTCTTTTCGAATATCTTTGATTTTCGAGCCAATTGCAGCCATATCCACAGGTTCTTCTTCTTCAAACGTATCGACATATCGAGGGATGTTCAAATTGAAATCATTCTCTTTGATTTCATCGAATGTAGCAACGTGGGCATATTTCTCCACATCTTCTCGTTTCTTATACGTTTCGACAATCCTATCAATATGTTCTTTAGAAAGTTTATTTTGGTTCTTTCCTTTTATAAACTCTTTACTTGCATCAATAAATAACACATCACGAGTGCTGCGATTTTTCTTCAAGATGATGACTGTTGTTGGGATCGATGTGCCAAAGAATAAGTTTGCTGGCATACCAATCACGGCATCAATGCTGCCATCTTCTAATAATTTCTTGCGAATCACACCTTCTGCCGCACCACGGAACAGAACCCCATGGGGTAAGACGATGGCCATCGTTCCCGAATCTTTCAAATGGTAGAACCCATGTAAAAGAAAAGCAAAGTCGGCTTTTGATTTTGGCGCTAACTTTCCGTAACGATTGAAACGTGAATCATCTAAGAATGTAGCATCTGCAGACCATTTTGCAGAGTAAGGCGGATTCATAAGAACAGAATCAAAGGTATATGGCTCATCTGTCGGCCAATCTTTGTTCAATGTATCCCCATTGCGTAACCGCATATCTTCTTTATTCACACCATGCAAAATTAAGTTCATCTTCGCTAGATTAAAAGTTGTTGTGTTTAGTTCTTGCCCATGATATTTCACACTATCTGGATAATGAATATAGTTTCGAATATTCAACATTAGAGAACCAGATCCCATCGTGGGGTCAAATACGCTAAACAATTTTTTGTCTTCTTGACCGATTGCGGCAATACGCGCCATCATGTCAGATACTTGATGAGGTGTGTAAAATTCTCCCGCTTTCTTACCAGCTTCTGAGGCAAATTGGCCAATTAAGTACTCATAGGCATCCCCAATGACATCCCCATCATGACCGATTACATTGACATCATTTAGTTTCTTCAATACTTCAGTAATCGTAATGTTTCGCTGTTGGTCATCTGATCCCAGTTTTTTTGATGTCAAATCCACGTCATCAAACAGACCGTTGAATTGGTCATACTTCGTGGACAAATCGATAAATGCCTTATTCAAATCATTCAGCTGAAACGTATTTTGTTTCGCTTGATTGGCTAATACATTGAATAAATGCTTCGGCGCAATATCATAACCTAATGTATCGACTAACGTCTCGATCAAATCATTTTTGATCTCTTCATCCGCTAATAAATCCCGGTACAACTGCGTTTGTTTTTCTTGAGTGTAGTATTCTTCTAGCGATTCATCTGCGATTTCAACGACTTTTTCTAATAACTTATCAGATAAGTATTTATAAAAGATCAATCCTAATAAGTAGTTTTTATACTCTGATGCATCCATTTTGCTTCGCAAGTTGTCTGCGGCACTAAATAATTTTGAGTGTAATTCAGCCATAGTTGTGTTCCTCACTTTTTCTATTGTTGGTCTAATCTCTTCAATGCTTCTAAATAAAGTTGCTCTTCAAGTACCGCTTGTTTCTTCGCCAAAGCTTGACGCTTTCTCAAACAGAAATAAGCGTTTCCAATCGTCTGTTGTTTCTCAATACTAGGTAACTCAATCTCCAATTCTTTTAATATTGAAGGAGTCAATTTCGGTACAGTGCTTCCTTGCATGGAAATCGCCATTTGTTTTTTCATAGCGTGCGACTCATTTAATGCATAACATAAATATCGACTATCCAAATCATTATGTTCAATCATGAGTTTCGCAAAGTTTTGGTTGATGACCTTTCCGTGATGTAAGTCACTCACGATCCCAGCCTTCGAACTAACAAAGCTGAAAACAACATCCCCGACACTGCTCAAATAGCTTTCTGTATGATTTGATTGTTCAGCACGAGAACTAACTTGTGAGTCTAGAAAAGAGCCATCTAAATCATTTATTAAGTCCTCATATGTATAAGCAACTAATGTAGGATCATTTTTCTCATGTCCTCTGGAAAGGTTTCTCCCTATTTTAACCGTTACAATCTCTTCAAGTCGCATAACCCGCCCTCTTCAAAAAGTATTTCTTTAAAATTACTTAATCTAATTGCAATTTAAATCATATCATTCTATAACTACCCAGTCAACAATTCGTCTTGTAATTTTCACGAATTACACATAACCAATAAAAAGAGACCCCTCGTACATGCATCGAATGTATGAAAGGTCTCACTAATCCCTGATATTTTAAGTCTTCTTAGAGTAAAAATAACTTCTGAATCCCTAAATATCAAGGGCCTAGGAGGGCAGATTACATCATTCCACCCCATGCATTGCCCCTATTTATGTCCTTTTTTCACCCGATAGATATCTCACCATTTTTTAATTTTTGCACCCATATATCCACATGTTGTGATGATTTATATAAGAGGATTTCATAAAAACGTACGAAAGCTCCTTTTAATATAAGAGGAGCTTCATTTATCATAGGGCCTTCTTCCGGCCGGCTTTTAATTCTTTTTTAAAGGCTTGTACATGTTCAAGCAAAAACATTGCAACTGTCCCAACCTTTTTAACAGGCTTGAGCTTCCGTGAAGTCACAAGAGTAGCTTAAACGTGCCGAGTGATTCCAAGCAGTTATCCCACTTCCGCTGCAGTCAAAACTTCTTTCTGGATAAACTTAATTTTTTCGTTTTCTTTCATGTCGGCATTCTCTCCACATTATAATGGTCCCTTTTAACAAGGTAAAAACAACGGCTATCATCAATACAGTATGCGCAATCAGCTCAGATATACCTCATCGGTCAGGTTAATTGCAACGATCACAATAACCAAAATGAGCAAAACGGCAATATCTCATGAACTGTATTAAAATATTTTTTCATACTTATATAATAACTTTTACAACCTTAAATAGATATTGTGTAGAATAGGAATTAAGTTTTGTTTTTTTCATATAGGGCCCATTATGGAAAAAATCATGTTAATTTAGAGAGGGAGGTGAAAATTTTGAATAGAATAAAGACTCAAAGGTCCAAGGAGAACTCAAATTATACAAAAACAGTAATCACACTTTCACTTTTAGCTAATGTGATTATCTTGCTATTATTTTTTTCGCCTTTAGGGTATAAGGGGGAGGTGAATTTTAATATAACCATCTTTCCTCGTATAAATGCTGTTCTAAATAGCTTTACGTTCATCTTTCTTATAGCAGCTTTAATTTTTATAAAAAAGCATAACATTAAACTTCACAGAGCCTTCATACTTGCAGCATTTTCTTCAACAATATTATTTTTATTTTCATATTTAACTTACCACTTCTTATCTCAAGAGACCACTCATTATGGAGGAGAAGGGCTCGCCAAATACTTTTACTACATTATTCTAACTTCTCATAGTATTCTTGCTGGTATTGTCGTACCTTTAGCGTTATTTTCATTAATTTGGGGTTTAACAATGCAGACACAAAAACACCGAAAAATAGTACGTTGGACAATGCCAATTTGGCTGTATGTTAGCCTTACGGGTGTTTTAGTTTATTTATTAATTTCTCCATATTACTAGTGATAAAAAAACGCTCCTATATAGGAGCGTCAGCTTGTAGAGAAAACGATGTTTTTTCTACAAGCTTATTTGTTTTGTAATGTTTCTTTAGATTTTCAGCTGATTTCAAAAACAGAAAAAGAGCTCCCACATACCTAGCTCTGCTTGGCTAGGTATGTGGCAATCTTCTTCATGTTTTGGCATGCGGCTGTGAGGAGAACTTGTTCGCTCACATTCCGTTTTCCCCTCAACCTGCAATAGCGAAGCCCGTGCAGTTGTTTTGAATCTGCAAAGCTTCGCTCTATTTTTTCTTTTCTTTTTTTGTAGAGGTTTTTTCCTGAAACAGACAAGCGATTTTGTCTGACCTTTTCTTTATGATCTTCCCATACATGCCGAGTAATCACTTTCTGCTGATTCTTTGATTTTGTACAGTTTTTAAGCAGCGGGCATGAGGAACATATTTCAGGATTTGATTTGTATGACCGGTAGCCTTTTCGGTCAGTTGTTGAGTATGTAAGTGTTTGGTGATTTGGACAAATGTATCTGTCTTGTTCACTGTCATAATGAAATTTCCATTTTGGAAACAACCCTCGGGTAGGGTGATAACGTCTATGTGCGATGACACCAAAGATTTGTCGGTCAGATAATCCTTTACAGATCGGAGTCGTTAAATATCCGGAATCAAGGGCGACGGCTTCTACTTGAAAACCAAATCGTGCGATTTGGTGATCCAATCGGTCAAGATAGGGCACAGAATCATGGACATTTCCGGGTGTGACATAGGCATCGGTGATAATGTTGAATTTCATATCTGTTGTACGGTGATCTAAATAGAAAAAACCTTCTGGTTTGTTTTCACGATACAGATAGCCACTTTCCGGATCGGTTGTACTGTGGCGGATCTCTTTTTCAGCTTTCACCTCCTCTTTGGCTGTTAATGGCTTTTTTCCGTGTTCCTCCCGATCCTCTTGAATGGCTTCATTTAAATCCTTGATATAGTTTTGGGTATCCTGCGCAATTGTTTTTCTTGTGTATTTATGCCTGTTGGCATTGGCTTTAAGGTGTGTGGAGTCAGTGAATAGGACACGTCCGCCCACCATGTCATGATTGATGGCCTGAAGAACGATCTCATCAAAAATATCTTGGAAGATGGTTGTATCTTTAAAACGTGTGCGTCTGTTCCAGCTGATGGTGGAGTGGTGTGGAACTGGATCGTTTATGTTCAATCCGAGAAACCATCTGTACGCCATATTGTAGTAAATTTCTTTTTCGAGCTGTCTTTCTGAACGGATACCATAGAGGTATCCGATAAACATCATTTTGAATAAAATCAGCGGATCAAGTGAGGGGCGGCCTTTGTTTTCACTGTAGTAAGGCTTAACCTTTTCAATGATAAAAGAGAAGTCTATGTATTTATCGATTTTTCGAAGCAGATGATCCTCTTCGACAAGTTGGTCGAGAAGAACAAATTCGGCTGCGTTTTGAGAAGAATTTCTTGTGTGGAACATGGGAAAGACACCGTCCTTTTGAAGTCTCTCTTTTATTTTATTACAGAAGAATGGATATTTTAAGAAAAAATAAAGGCTGTCGAGATTTTCTCGACAGCCTGACGCTCCTATATAGGAGCGTCGTTTTTCAACCGAATAATTGTTCACACATATCTTTTGCCCCAGCCCAGCTTATTCCGCCAGTTACTGCTGCACATAATACACCACATGCAACTGCTCCCCAACCTCCAGTTACAGCTGTACAAGCTGCAATACAAGCAAATTTAGATCCTGTACCAAGAACTGCACCTACGATAGCACTACATAAACTTGATTGTTTAAAATCAGCAGACTTTCCTGAAATAAAATTTTCATCTAATTTATTTCCATCTTTATCAATTGTAACAGAATATTTTGCTCCTGATTCTGCGTTTATGACTTCAGCTTTTACAGTCTTATCATCTAGTTTTTCAACTTTTTGTTTTAAAGTTACAAATTTTTCGTTATTAACGTCAACAAAATACTGGTTATACTCAATCTTATCTTTACTATCACCTAGCTTTTCTGCGATAATTACAGCTTTGTCTTTATCATTTTCGACTACTGCAGCTTTTTCTTTATCCAAAGCTAACGTGTTCACATTATTGTCTTTTAATATTTCAATAGTTTTATTTAGATCTTTTGTGGTAGGTGCTACCAAAGGATCTGTTTTCTCACAGGTTGGACACTTTTCCTCCGCTTGAACTATTGACGTACTTCCGAACATTAGTGTTATCATAGTAAATGTTAACACTACAGCTAAAAGCTTTTTCATAGAACATCCTCCTAATCGTTATTTACATACTATATTTTACCAAATATTCTACTATATTAAATGGGTTTATTTCACTAAAATAGAAGAGGTGTTTTGTCATGACCAAAAAATTCTCTAAATTAATAACAGTTGTTTTCGTAATAACTTTAGTAAGTCAAATTGTATTTTATTCTCTAAATAAAGACTTTAACTTTTTCTCTTGGAACTTTATCTCAACCTTCATAGTCTATTTTCTAGTTTTATTAGTTTTATCTTTTTTTACAATGAATTTTTATAACAAAAATAAATAATTCCCTCTCTCTATGAGAGGGAATTTTTAATTTCAATAACCTCAATTTTTTTTCGGTCTATAAATCTAACTGTAGAAAGCCCTTCTAGCTATAGGCGTGGCGGTAACCCAAACAAGAGATTCAGATAGGTAAAATGACATAGTTAAAGTTGACCATTTCACACTTTTGTATCACATTTAGTCTGTTTCTTCATTTTCCCATGGTAAAATCTTGTTGATCTATTTAAATGAAAGGATATGAATATGAAAGTATTTGAAGCCAAAACACTGCTTTCAGAAGCAGATAAACGTGCAAAAGAATACAAGGAATTAAGAAGCCAGATGGTCAATCTTAAAAAAGCCTTTAAATCCGTAGCTCATTTAGATGACAGTGAGTTTTCCGGAAAAGGCGCTGACAACATCAAAGCATTTTATCAAGATCACGCTGGTGTGGCTGACAATTGGATTGATCTAATAGATATGAAAATTGCTTTTTTGACAAGCATTTCAGGCGCTTTAGAGGACGCTAGCTTATCGGATGCATACATAGAAGAATCCTTCTTAGAACACGAGCTGGCTAACGCCTATACAAAATCAAAATCCATTATGTCTGAACAGAAGAAAGCGATGAAAGATATCTTAAATGATATCGACGATATTCTTCCGCTTGATTTGTTCTCGACAGAAGTCTTCAAAGACGAACTTGCTGATGCAGAGAACAAACGTAAAAAAACAGTCGATAAACTAGGCAGCGTAGACGAATCACTTGTTACTGAATATGCCCAATCAGAGCCAAACGAGCAATTCATCAAGAAGGACTTCCACAAGCTTGAGGAATCAACAGGTAAAGGCAAGAATGCTACCCCCATCCATTACAATGCCAAGGCGTACCGTGACAGTGACATACATAAGAAAAAAGGCGATATTGAGAAACAAACTGAGGCTTATTTGAAGATCAAGAAAGACGAAGCGAAAGAACGAGAAATCAAAGAATTGAAGAAGAAGCTAGCTGACGGAGTGACAGATCCGGATGAATACTTAGAAATTGCCAAGAAGGTCGGCTATGAGAATCTTACCCCTGAACAGCTCCAGTATGTGGTACAGCTTGAACAAGCAAAACAGCTGAAGGCCGTCGGTGAAAGTGTAATCAATACCGGTAAGACAGTAATTGACTTCGTCGACGGAGTTAATGATGGAATTGACGATGTGATTGACGATACGATATATGGCATCAAAGACTTGGTTGTAGGTACATGGGAATATTCACAGCTTCCTACCGAACTAAAACTCACAAAAACAATTTCAACAGTTTTAAGCGTGCCCTCTTATTCAAAAATCATCTGGACAAGCCTGATCGACTCATGGAATGATAAAATGGTAAATGGCGATGCATACGAAAAAGGGCATTATATCAGTTATGCGATAGGAAATATCGTTGGCCCAAAAGGTGCAGGTGCCGCAGTGCAAACGACTACCAAGCTTTCTAAAGTAGGTAAAGTAGTTGAAGGTGGAACAGCCGCTGCTCATGTCAATAAAGGGCTTTTAAAGGGAAAAGACTTTATTAACCCCTTATTAAAAAATAAATATGAACCTGCACTTGTAGGGATAGCTAAAGATATTGACAATACGTATAATGCAAAAAATACTCCTTTGTTAAAAAGTATTATTGAAAATCAAAAAGAGAGTATTTTAACTAAATCTACAACATCTAATTTCAGTTCGGGTAATGGAAAGTATACCACAGGTACAATGAAGCACATCTACCATGGAGAAATAAATAAACGCGGTAAAGCAGTTGGTTATCACCATGAAAGTATGATGGGCGGAAAAATTATTCAGGGTACGGAAAAAAAACCTGATAAAAACGGAGTTTATATGGCAAAGGTTGAGGTTGACGGTGTTAAAAAAATAGCTGATTCTAGTTTCTTCCCTAGAGAGTGGAACCGTGCAGATGTATTAAAAGCTATTGATGAAGCTTACCAAACTAAAAAGCAAATCGGCTCAAATAAATTCAGGGGCATGTCTGCGTCGGGTATTAAAATAGAAATGTATTTAAATAAGGATGGAACAATAGCAACTGCATACCCGTTATATAAAAAATAATCTTGAAGGTGAAATAACATATGAAATATCCATATAAATTTGAAGAAGATCCATTTGGTGATTTAGGAATAGTATTGCCAAAAGAAATCAGTATTTTCTCTGATTTCATTGAAAACATCGCTACAGAAGAACAAGCCAACGAGTATATAGATTACATTGAGAAGGTTTTAGAAGGGATATATGAAGATTTTGAGATTGAGTTAAATGCTACAAGTGTTCTCATTAAAAAAGATGTGACAATTGTTGAAAACTCTTTTAGGATAGAAGAACCCTATGAAAACTCAATTGAAACCGATCAATTTAAAGAATTGCTATTAATATGGCGAGATAAAATTCCGGACATATTTAAAGGCTGAATAAAATTAAAACCCTTCTTACATAAAGAAGGGTTTTACATATCGAGGCGGAGATTTCATATGATTGAATGGGATTTCGGAGAGCAACCTGTTAGTAATAAGGAAATTAATGAAGTAGAAGACACATTACAAGTAAAGTTCCCAAAAGATTATTTAGAATATGTCAAAATTTATTCAGCGCTACCCCCTCTCCTGAAACTTTTGATCTTGAAGATAGGGAAGAAATTGCATTCGGATACTTACATAGCTTCCATAAAGAAAGCGAGTCATATATAGTAAACGTTTCTAATCGTTATCGAGACGGTAAAATGCCAGATAAAATAATATCAATTGCAGATGACGTGTTTGGCAAAAAAGTCTGCTTCGATTTTAGAAAAGGACTCAGTAGTCCTTTTTTGCTTTTGTTTTCGGTCCATAAATGCCATGTATGCCCCTACATACTACACAGGTTTATTTACACATCAAAAAAGACAGAAAAAAAGAAGCTTCTCACAAGTTCAATGCACTCATGAGAAGCCTCGAAATTTACAAATGGCATCAAAAGGGCATCAAAAATGACGTCCGTTGCCGACAAACCCTTGGTATATCAAGGGTTTTCGCCGTTTGATTACATCATGCCGCCCATACCGCCCATGCCGCCCATATCAGGCATTCCGCCGCCAGCGTTTTCTTCTGGCTTGTCAGCGACAACGGCTTCAGTTGTTAAGAACATTGCAGCTACAGACGCAGCGTTTTGAAGAGCTGAGCGTGTAACTTTCGTTGGGTCAACGATACCTTTTTCGATCATGTTTACCCATTCGCCAGTTGCAGCGTTGAAGCCTACGCCGATTTCTTCGTTTTTGAGGCGCTCAACGATGACAGATCCTTCAAGACCAGCGTTATGTGCGATTTGACGGATTGGCTCTTCAAGCGCGCGAAGCACGATGTTGATACCTGTTTGAGCATCGCCTTCAGCTTCAACTGCAGCGACTTTGTTATATACGTTTACAAGCGCTGTACCACCACCGGATACGATGCCTTCTTCAACAGCTGCGCGAGTTGAGTTCAAGGCGTCTTCGATGCGAAGTTTACGCTCTTTCAGCTCAGTTTCAGTCGCAGCGCCGACTTTGATGACAGCTACGCCGCCAGCAAGTTTCGCAAGACGCTCTTGTAATTTTTCTCTGTCGAATTCAGAAGTTGTTTCTTCCACTTGAGCGCGGATTTGAGTCACGCGGGCAGAAATTTTGTCTGTTTCGCCAGCGCCTTCAACGATTGTTGTGTTTTCTTTAGTAACGACAACTTTAGAAGCGCGTCCCAATTGAGCGATTTGAGTAGATTTCAGGTCAAGGCCAAGATCTTCTGTGATGACTTCTCCGCCAGTAAGGACAGCGATGTCTTCAAGCATTGCTTTACGGCGGTCACCGAAGCCAGGAGCTTTAACAGCAACTGCGTTGAATGTGCCGCGAAGTTTGTTTACAACAAGTGTTGCAAGCGCTTCGCCTTCAACGTCTTCTGCGATCAAAAGCAATGGTTTGCCTTGCTGAACAACCTGCTCAAGCACAGGAAGGATTTCTTGAATGTTTGTGATTTTTTTGTCTGTGATTAAGATGTAAGGATTGTCAAGAACCGCTTCCATCTTATCAGAGTCAGTTACCATGTAAGGAGACGCATATCCGCGGTCGAATTGCATACCTTCAACAACTTCAAGCTCAGTTGTGAAGCCTTTAGACTCTTCGATTGTGATAACGCCGTCGTTTCCTACGCGCTCCATTGCTTCAGCGATAAGGCTTCCGACTTCCTCATCAGCAGCAGAGATCGCAGCAACCTGAGCGATAGACTCTTTGCCTTCGATTGGCTTAGAAATTTCTTTTAAGTTTTCGATCGCAACCGCTACAGCTTGTTCCATCCCTTTACGCACACCTACAGGGTTAGCGCCTGCTGTTACGTTTTTAAGACCTTCACGGATCATTGCTTGCGCAAGAACTGTTGCAGTTGTTGTACCGTCACCGGCAACGTCGTTTGTTTTGCTGGCTACTTCAGCAACAAGCTTAGCACCCATGTTTTCAAACGCGTCTTCTAGCTCGATTTCTTTAGCGATTGTTACACCGTCATTTGTGATTAACGGAGAACCGAATTTTTTCTCTAGAACCACGTTGCGTCCTTTTGGTCCTAAAGTTACTTTAACAGCATCAGCAAGTGCATCGACACCGCGAAGCATTGCGCGGCGAGCTTCTTCACTAAACTTAATTTCTTTTGCCATGTTTACAAGACCTCCTCAAATGTTTTAAATATTGTTTATTTAAGAATTAGCCGATAACAGCTAAAATGTCGCTTTCACGTAAGATTAAGTATTCAGTACCTTCGTATTTCACTTCAGTACCTGCGTATTTTGAGAAGATAATGCGGTCGCCCTCTTTTACTTCTAAAGCAACGCGCTCTCCGCTTTCTAACACGCGACCTGAACCAGCTGCCACGATTTTGCCTTCTTGCGGTTTTTCTTTTGCAGAATCCGGCAACACAATTCCGCTGGCAGTTTTTTCTTCAGATTCTACGAGTTCAATGACAACGCGATCACCTAATGGCTTTAACAATGTAATAACCTCCTCAATAGTATGAATATGTAATTTTAGCACTCAGCACTAAAGAGTGCTAACACAATTCTTATAATAAAGAATCTCCCTTCCAATTTCAAGTGATAAGATAAAAAATTTTTCACGCTTACATCATTCTTTTCCGCTCCCTTTTCCGTTAGCTTTTTCACCCCCGTACCGATTATGTTACAATAGCTGTAGATGAACGAAACCCACTTAACAAAGGAGTACATACCATTTGAGAAAACAGTATTGGTTTATTATTTTGACATATATCATCATGCAGTTTTCCGCATTAATCGCGATTCCCTTGTTATTTAAATTCGGTTATGCCGGAGGACAGCCTACAGATGAAAATATGCTGCATGCACAAGGATTATGGTCCGTTATCAGCTTTATCGCCTGTCTCGTTGTTGTTCTGCTCATTCTGAGAACCGTTCCGAAAGAAACGCTGCGAAACGGACAGAAGGGCTCAATCGGACTTTCTATCCTTTGGGCGATAGCCGGTTTTTTCATTGCCCTTTTCTCTCAAGGAATAGCAGGCTCTATTGAATATTATGTTTTTGGCATCGGGAGAGAATCAGAAAATACACAAGCGATTCTGGATGTCATTCAGGCAGTGCCGCTCATGATTATCGTTTCTTCCATCGTCGGGCCTATATTAGAAGAAATTATCTTCAGAAAAATCATTTTCGGCGCGCTGTACGAAAAAACGAATTTCTTTTTTGCAGGACTGATCAGCTCGGTTATCTTCGGTATTGTTCACGCTGATTTGAAGCATCTCCTTCTATATACAGCAATGGGCTTTACCTTTGCCTTTTTATATGCGAGAACAAAACGGATATGGGTGCCGATTTTCGCCCATTTAATGATGAATACATTCGTCGTCATCATGCAGCTTGAGCCTGTTCGGAATTACCTTGAACAGCAGAGCACACAAATGCAATTGATTATTGGAGGATTATTTTTATGAGAAACCCGGTAGTTTGGGGAATGATCTACTTTGCCGTAGGGTGCATCTTTACTTATCTTGCCGCAAGCTCGCCAGGCAGCATGTGGTCATTTTACTCCATCCTGCTGATGGTGTTCGCCGCTTACAACATCAGCATTTCTTTTAAGATGTTCGCCTTTTCATTTAAAATCAAAAAGAACCAAAAATAAAGAAAATCCATTTCTGAATGAGAAATGGATTCAAATTAAATCCTAAAACGGCTTTCGTTTTAGGATTTTGTCATTTTCAGCGTGATTGAAAACCCTTGAAGTCTAGGAAAGGCGAGCATTGGAGCGGACCGAATGTTTTCATTCGTGAGCACCAACGCACAGACTTGACAACGAATGCGGGGGTTTGTCAACACGCTGAATCCATTTCTCGCATGAGAAATGGATTTTTTATTATTGCCCAGAAGACACGTCCCGATCGGCTGCACTGCTTTTCTGTGCTTTCCGATAAGCGGCCTTCGATATAAGGATACTGATTTCATATAAAATCAAAAGCGGGACTGTGACCATCATATGGGACAGAAGCTCAGGCGGTGTAATCAGGGCTGCGATCACCAGCAGCGTAAAATACGCATACTTTCTGATTTTAGCCAAGAACATCGGTGTCACAATTCCGAGCCTAGTCAAAAACATGAGGATGACCGGCATTTGGAACAGCAGTCCAAACGGAATCGTCAGCTGCAGAAGAAAATGAAAATATTCATTAATTCCGATCACCTGATTGACATTCAAGTCCTGAGAAATTCGCTTCATAAAATCAACAACAAAAGGAAATAAAATATAATATGAAAAAGATAAGCCCGCTAAAAACAGCAAAATAGAGATCGGAATGTAGCTGAGCGTTACTTTGCGCTCTTTCTCATAGAGGCCCGGGCTCACAAAAGCCCAAAGCTGATAAAGAATAACCGGCGAGGTCAAGACTATGCCGATGATAAATGCAAATTGCATAAACACATAAAGCGGGTCTGTCAGGTTAAACGCGTTAAGCGTAAGCTGCTTCGCTTCATCTGTTTCTTGCAGGTACACAATAATCGGCTTCGCTAAAAAAAATCCAGCAATAAAGAAAACGACAAACGCCAGCGCTACAATCAGCAACCGTTTTCGAAGCTCAGCAATATGCTCCAGCAGCGACATTTGATTCACTTTCATTCGTGTCATCCTAACTTACTGATCTTCTTTCTTTTTTTCCTCTTCATCACTCGTTAACCCTTTAGTAGCGTTTTTGAATTCACGAAGTGTGTCTCCCGCTGCTTTCCCCAATTCAGGCAGCTTTTTGGGACCAAAGATAATCAGAGCAACGATTGCGATAACAGCAAGGCTTCCAGGACCGATCGGCATATTTGGGCTCCTCCTTTCCCTCTATTCGATTTCCTCTAAAACTGAATAATGCTTCAAAAAATAAACCAGTGACTGAAGCTCAACTGCTAAATCTATATGATGAATTCGAATGTGTTCCGGCACATTCAAACGGGCCGGCGTAAAATTAAGGATTCCCTTGATTCCTAATGCGACCAATCTGTCTGTAATGGATTGAGCGGCAACTGCAGGCACTGTAAGAATGGCAACTGATTCATCTTTTACGTGTTGTTCAAGGTCATCAAGGTTATAGACGGGCACGCCGCCTACCTCAGTTCCTATTTTACTCTCATTTATATCAAAAGCCATAGAAATTTTTGTGTTATTATTTTTTGTGAAATTATAGTGAAGAAATGCCGTTCCCAAGTTCCCGACACCAATCAAGATGACGTCTGTCATCTCATCCTGATCAAGCGTTTTTCGGAAAAAAGACAGCAAATAATCCACATTATATCCGTATCCTTTTTTGCCAAGAGCTCCAAAATAGGAAAAATCCCTCCGAATCGTGGCAGAATCAACCTTTACGGCATCACTGAGTTCAGCGGATGATACACGCTGTTTTCCTGACGCATGCAGATTCTTTAAAAAGCGATAGTAAAGCGGCAGCCGTTTCGCCGTCGCCTGCGGAATTTTTGATTGATCCTTATTCATTTTTGGTCCTCCAAATTATACTCGGATAGTTCTCTTTTAAAGTCACCGTTTTTCCCTCCTGTCTTCTCCAGCAAGAAAGTAGGGCCGATGACCATCCCCTTATCAAGGGCCTTGCACATATCGTAAACGGTAAGAGCGCACACCGATGCAGAAGTGAGCGCTTCCATTTCCACACCTGTACTCCCTTTCGTTTTGACCTGTGCTTTTATATGAAGTATAACTTCTGCTTCTTTTATTTTCCAGTCAAACGATATATCTACCCCGCTCAATGAAAGCGGATGGCACATCGGAATGATATTCGACGTTTGCTTTGCGGCCATAATGCCTGCCACCTGCGCGACAGCCAGTACATCTCCTTTGCCGATATCGTGACTCTGTATTTTCTCGTACACTTCATTCTTCATGTGTACGCTTGAAACAGCCGCCGCAGTACGGACAGTCGAAGATTTTTCGCTGATATCCACCATCTGGGCTCTGCCCTGTTCATTAAAATGAGAAAATCTATTCATATTAAAACGCTCCTTAAACAGATCATACACTATTTTCTTCTCTATGTCTTATATGGCCAATGTATTGTTTGCTGACTTCTGGTTCATAAGCTACACTTAACTTATTATAGCAGAGGTGAAATAATATGATGATCTTACAAATTAATCAGCTGTCCAAATCGTTTGGTGCTGATACTATTTTAAACAATATAAAGCTGGAAGTCAGAAATCGTGATCGCATCGCCATTGTAGGAAGAAATGGCGCTGGAAAATCCACGCTCCTTAAAATTATCGCAGGTCAGCTTTCGTATGAAAAGGGCGAAATTATTAAACCGAAAGATATTACAATGGGATATCTCGCCCAGCATACTGGCTTGGATTCTAAGCTTACCATAAAAGAAGAGCTGCTGACTGTTTTTGACCATTTAAAAGCAATGGAAAAGGAAATGCGGGCTATAGAAGAAAAAATGGCGGCAGCTGACCCGGGTGAATTAGAAAGCATCATGAAAACCTACGACCGCCTTCAGCAGGAATTCAAAGATAAAGGCGGCTATCAATATGAAGCGGATGTTAGATCTGTGCTGCATGGTCTCGGCTTCAGCCATTTTGACGATTCTACACAGGTTCAAAGCCTCAGCGGAGGCCAGAAAACAAGACTGGCTTTAGGTAAGCTTCTGTTAACACAGCCTGATTTGCTCATTCTCGATGAGCCGACAAACCATCTGGATATTGATACGCTTACCTGGCTTGAGCATTATTTACAAGGCTATTCAGGCGCCATTCTCATCGTTTCGCATGACCGCTACTTTTTGGACAAAGTAGTAAACCAGGTATACGAGGTATCAAGAGCAGAAAGCAAAAAGTATCACGGCAACTACAGCGCTTATCTCGACCAAAAAGCCGCGCAGTATGAAAAAGATCTGAAATTTTATGAAAAGCAGCAGGACGAGATTGCAAAGCTGCAGGACTTCGTAGACCGAAATCTGGCGAGAGCCTCTACCACCAAAAGGGCGCAAAGCCGCAGAAAGCAGCTTGAGCGAATGGATGTCATGTCAAAACCGCTTGGCGATGAAAAATCAGCAAACTTTCATTTTGATATTACCAAACAGAGCGGAAATGAAGTCCTTCGTGTTCAGGATCTCACAATCAGCTATGAAAACCAGCCGCCGCTTTTAACAGAAGTGTCATTCATGCTCACAAGAGGAGAAAGCGCAGCGCTTGTCGGCCCTAACGGAATTGGTAAATCGACATTGCTGAAAACATTAATAGACACCCTAAAACCAGATCAAGGAACGATCTCATACGGCTCAAATGTCAGTGTCGGCTATTATGATCAGGAACAGGCTGAGCTGACTTCCTCTAAACGTGTCCTTGATGAGCTGTGGGACGAGTACCCCGGGCTCCCAGAAAAAGAAATCAGAACGTGTCTCGGAAATTTCTTATTCTCCGGAGATGATGTGCTGAAACCAGTTCATTCACTGAGCGGTGGCGAAAAAGCAAGATTGGCTCTAGCTAAGCTGATGCTTCAAAAAGCCAACTTTCTCATCCTTGATGAACCGACGAACCATCTGGATTTAGACAGCAAAGAAGTTCTCGAAAACGCGCTGATTGATTATCCAGGCACACTGTTATTTGTCTCACATGACAGATATTTTATTAACAGAATCGCCACAAGAGTATTGGAGCTTTCTTCAAGCCATATAGAGGAGTATCTGGGAGATTACGATTATTATACAGAGAAAAAAACAGAGCAGCTTGAATTGGAGAAAATAAATCAGCAAGAGGAAACTGAAAAAACGCCAGCTACAGTGAAGTCTGACTCCAAACGTTCCTACGAGGAAGAAAAAGAATGGAAAAAGAAAGAGCGCCAACGACTCCGTCGGATTGAAGAAATTGAAACCACTGTTCAAACCATTGAAGAAAACATCAGCCGCAATGATGAATTGCTATGTGACCCTGAAGTCTATCAGGATCATGAAAAAGTACAAGCTATCCATGCAGACAATGAGAAGCTCAATCAGGAGCTGGAATCTCTTTTGTCCGAATGGGAAGAACTATCCACAGAAGAAGATTAAAAAAGTCAAGCACCTCTTTTTAGAGGTGCTTTTTATCCACAGAACATACCCTAATAAGCAAAACAAAGTAAGCGCTTTATACACAATATCCACAAAATATTCTGAATTTATCCACTTTATTAACAGCGACTTAAGCCCTTTATCCATCTATATCTCTATAATTACTCACAGACATGTGGATAAATTGTGAATTATCTGTTAATAACAAACATATAAAAAGTCTCACGCTATTATCTCGTGAGACTTTGATAAGAAGTCAATTCAAGGCCGGGCTGCCCATTCATATCATATGCACCGCGAATTCCTTTTTCAAAAGCAATTGTACCAGCAGCAGCAATCATCGCAGCATTATCCGTGCATAAAGCTAATGGAGGAATAACAAGCGTAATCCCTTCATGCTGGGCAAATTCCTTTTCTAATGCAGCTCTGAGGCCTCTGTTTGCAGCTACTCCTCCGGCTAAAAGGACCTGTTTGACATCATATTCCTTTGCCGCGCGCGCCGTTTTGGTGACCAAGACATCGATCACACTATTTTGGAAACTGGCAGACAAATCTTCCGGAGCAATCTCTTGCCCTTTTTGGGATGCATTATGAAGCGTATTGATCACCGCAGACTTCAATCCGCTAAAGCTGAAGTTGTAAGAGCCTTCTTCAAGCCATGCGCGAGGAAGCGGAATATTGTCATTCCCTTTTTCAGCTAGCTTGTCAATTTGCGGTCCACCCGGATACGGCAATCCCATCGTCCGCGCCACTTTGTCGTAGGCTTCTCCAGCCGCATCATCAAGGGTTTCCCCAATGACTTCAAATGATCCATGTTCCTTCATATAAACCAGTTCTGTATGGCCTCCTGAAACGACCAATGCCAGTGCCGGGAACACGATGTCTTCTACAAGACGGTTCGCGTATATATGACCGGCTATATGATGAACGCCTACTAACGGAATGTTATGTGCAAAGCTCAATGCTTTAGCGGCATTCACTCCGATAAGAAGCGCCCCCACCAGTCCCGGACCTTCTGTTACTGCAATCGCATCAATATCACTATACGTCATGCCAGCTTTGCGAAACGCCTCTTCTATAACCAAAGTGATTTGTTCAACATGATGTCTTGAAGCAATTTCCGGAACAACGCCTCCGAAGCGCTTATGGCTTTCAATTTGAGAGGCTACTACGTTTGAAATGATCTCTTTCCCGTTTTTCACAATAGCTGCAGCAGTCTCATCACAGCTTGTTTCAATTCCTAATACGTACATGTCTTTTTGCTCACTCATTTATCGTCACCCACATAATTAACGCATCTTCCCCGTTATCAGTATAATAGTTCTTTCTTATTCCGCCGGGCTGCATCCCGAATTTCTTATATAAGCCTTGAGCAGGATGATTCGAAACCCTCACTTCAAGCGAAAGCCGCCTTGCGTCTTTTTCTTTGCACAGTTCAACAGCTGAGCGAAAAAGCGTTTCTCCTAAAGACTGGCCGCGATACTCTGGTTTTATCGCTATATTTGTAATTTGGGCATCGTCCATCACAATCCAAATCCCGCAATACCCAGCAACATGGCCGTCCTTTTCAATCACGAGATAATGAGCATATGGATTTTCCAGCAGCTCATGATAAAACGAATCCTTCGTCCAAGGAGACGTAAAGGAGGATGCTTCGATTTCGTATACGTGATCTATATCTTCAAGCCGCATATTTCTGACCGCTGCTTTTGTTTTCATCCTATCACCCTACTTTTGACTTTCAATCCATTTCGCTTCAGCTTCTGCCAGCCGCAAGTAATCCGGGACAAGCCCATGAACATCAGCTGCTTCCTTTTCCTTCCCGAGAAAAGCCAATTCTGAAGGACGCGGGTTATGCTGGACGGCAGTTCCAATGAATCCTTTTGTTCTAAGAACATCTTCTATCATCTGCTTGTGAATAGAAGTGTCGTGACCTAAAAACAAAACAGGACGATCCTTTTCTTTTAACATCTCCAGCCAATCTGCCAGCATCACATTTTGATCTGGAACAGCTTGCTCTAAAAGCCCATTTTTATATTGATACAGACCTGTGTACACCTGTCCCCGTCTAGCATCAAAGATTGGGCTGATCAGACCGTCAAAATGCCGGCCATTTGCCGCAAGCGTCTCAAGACTTGATACAGCACTTATTGGAATGTCTAAAGACCAGGCAAGTGTTTTGGCCAACGTCACACCTATTCTTACTCCTGTGTATGAACCAGGGCCTTTTGCAACGACAATTTTAGAAAGGTCCTGCGGTGCCATATCACAATCATTCAGCAATGAATGAACAGCAGGCATCGCTCTTACAGAGTGGTTCTTTTTCAAATATGTAATGTATTCTGCTATAACAGTGTCTTCTCGAAGCAGCGCAATGCCCAATGTATAATTTGATGTATCAATTGCTAATATTGTCATGTCTACTTAACTCCTCACAAAGCATTTCATACCGATTCCCGACAGCAGTAAAGGTAATTTCCCGCTCATCATCACCAGCTCTTTTGATGACAATTTGCAGTCGCTCCTGTGGCAGCTGTTCTTCAATTAAATGAGCCCATTCAACGAGACAGACACCTTGTCCGTGAAAATATTCATCAAGTCCCAAATCTTCACTTTCATCTTCCATTCTATACACATCCATGTGATAAAGAGGAAGTACGCCATCGTTATATTCTTTTATAATTGTAAAAGTCGGACTGTTTACAATACGTGTAATTCCCAGCCCTTCTGCAAAACCTTTCGTAAAAGTCGTTTTTCCTGCACCTAAATCGCCCTCTAATGTCAGGACGTCTCCCGGTTTAGCAAACGCTGCCGCAAGCTTGGCAATTGCTTTTGTTTCTTCTGGATTTACAGTTCTCCATTTTAATTGCTTCACACGAGTCACCCGTCTTATTTAAAATGATTATATCCCTTTTTCTCTAAGATCATTGATGTTTGATCTGTTTTTAGGATCACTTTAGATTTTGTTTTTTCCCTGACATGGCCAATCTTTGTAATGGGAAGTTGACGTGCTGCGCACTGCTGCTTCAACACTTCCCACTCCTCTTTTGAAACCGTCCCTGTCAGCTCAAAATCCTCACCGCCAAACAAAGCCCATTCTTTCCAGTTAGGATGAAGCTTAGGTAAATCAGAATGAATTGGAAGCATGCTTTCAACAATTTCAATTGAAACACAGCTGGCTTCTGCAATCTCGTTCAGTTCACTAGCCAATCCGTCACTAACATCATTTAAAGCTGCCCGTTTAAGACTCGAGCATAATCTGCCGACAATTACTCTTGGCTCAGGCCGTTTATGCCTGTGGATAAAGTAATCCGTGTCAATAGAAGAATTTTGAGGATGAGTCTCCTCTAATAATAAAGAAAGTCCTGCTGCAGAAGAACCGATTTCACCGGTTACAAACACAATATCATTCGGTTTTGCTAAGCTGCGCAAACAGGCCTGTCCCTTTTCAATTTCACCGATCACAGTGACTGTAACGACTAATTTGTCAGCGGTAGAAACTGTATCGCCACCAATCAGATCCATATGATATAGTTTCGCCAGTTCATTCATTCCTTCATACATCGCCTTGATTTCAGATTCAGTCCATTTTGAAGGTACCGCAAGTGATACCAGATAAAATTTCGGAATGCCTCCCATCGCGGCAATATCACTTATATTAACGGCTAACGCCTTATACCCGATATCTTCAGGTGAGGAATAGTGTAATTTGAAGTGCACGTCTTCTACCATAGTATCAACACAAACAATTTCCTGAACGCCGTGTTTCGCAGTGTAGAGCGCTGCATCATCACCTATTCCTACATCAACGGAAGAATGGTGAATGGTCCGCGGAGTAATGCTATGTATCAAATCAAATTCATCCATGAACCAAAATCTCCTTTCAACCCTGCTTATGCCTATATGTGCTCTTCCTAGTTTATCGAATTTTGCTGAAATATCCAAGATGTTCCCGATATAAAGAAAGCTTGGCTATGACACCAAGCAGAAGATACAGTAAAAGAAAACACAAAAAAAACGAAAACATGATCGTTTCGTTTACATTAATGGCGGTCCGGACGGGACTCGAACCCGCGACCTCCTGCGTGACAGGCAGGCATTCTAACCAACTGAACTACCGGACCATATTTGTATAAGATTATTTTAGTTGTACCCTTAGGGCACTCCTTATTTAATCATATATTTGGTTGCGGGGGCAGGATTTGAACCTGCGACCTTCGGGTTATGAGCCCGACGAGCTACCGAACTGCTCCACCCCGCGATGATAAAAGTAATGCTTGGCGGCGTCCTACTCTCACAGGGGGAAACCCCCGACTACCATCGGCGCTGAAGAGCTTAACTTCCGTGTTCGGTATGGGAACGGGTGTGACCTCTTCGCTATCGCCACCAAACAAATTGAGAGTGTTCTCTCAAAACTAGATAACAGGTGTGACATCATTCAAAAATATGGTTAAGTCCTCGATCGATTAGTATCTGTCAGCTCCATGTGTCGCCACACTTCCACCTCAGACCTATCAACCTGATCATCTTTCAGGGATCTTACTTCCTTGCGGAATGGGAAATCTCATCTTGAGGGGGGCTTCATGCTTAGATGCTTTCAGCACTTATCCCGTCCGCACATAGCTACCCAGCGATGCCCTTGGCAGAACAACTGGTACACCAGCGGTGCGTCCATCCCGGTCCTCTCGTACTAAGGACAGCTCCTCTCAAATTTCCTGCGCCCGCGACGGATAGGGACCGAACTGTCTCACGACGTTCTGAACCCAGCTCGCGTACCGCTTTAATGGGCGAACAGCCCAACCCTTGGGACCGACTACAGCCCCAGGATGCGATGAGCCGACATCGAGGTGCCAAACCTCCCCGTCGATGTGGACTCTTGGGGGAGATAAGCCTGTTATCCCCGGGGTAGCTTTTATCCGTTGAGCGATGGCCCTTCCATGCGGAACCACCGGATCACTAAGCCCGACTTTCGTCCCTGCTCGACTTGTAGGTCTCGCAGTCAAGCTCCCTTGTGCCTTTACACTCTGCGAATGATTTCCAACCATTCTGAGGGAACCTTTGGGCGCCTCCGTTACCTTTTAGGAGGCGACCGCCCCAGTCAAACTGCCCACCTGACACTGTCTCCCCGCCCGATAAGGGCGGCGGGTTAGAAGGTCAATACAGCCAGGGTAGTATCCCACCGATGCCTCCACCGAAGCTGGCGCTCCGGTTTCCAAGGCTCCTACCTATCCTGTACAAGCTGTACCAACATTCAATATCAGGCTGCAGTAAAGCTCCACGGGGTCTTTCCGTCCTGTCGCGGGTAACCTGCATCTTCACAGGTACTATAATTTCACCGAGTCTCTCGTTGAGACAGTGCCCAGATCGTTGCGCCTTTCGTGCGGGTCGGAACTTACCCGACAAGGAATTTCGCTACCTTAGGACCGTTATAGTTACGGCCGCCGTTTACTGGGGCTTCAATTCGCACCTTCGCTTACGCTAAGCGCTCCTCTTAACCTTCCAGCACCGGGCAGGCGTCAGCCCCTATACTTCGCCTTACGGCTTCGCAGAGACCTGTGTTTTTGCTAAACAGTCGCCTGGGCCTATTCACTGCGGCTCTCTCGGGCTTGCACCCTAACAGAGCACCCCTTCTCCCGAAGTTACGGGGTCATTTTGCCGAGTTCCTTAACGAGAGTTCTCTCGATCACCTTAGGATTCTCTCCTCGCCTACCTGTGTCGGTTTGCGGTACGGGCACCTCTCACCTCGCTAGAGGCTTTTCTTGGCAGTGTGGAATCAGGAACTTCGCTACTATATTTCGCTCGCCATCACAGCTCAGCCTTATGGGAAACGGATTTGCCTATTTCCCAGCCTAACTGCTTGGACGCGGATATCCAATACCGCGCTTACCCTATCCTCCTGCGTCCCCCCATTGCTCAAATGGTGAGGAGGTGGTACAGGAATATCAACCTGTTGTCCATCGCCTACGCCTTTCGGCCTCGGCTTAGGTCCCGACTAACCCTGAGCGGACGAGCCTTCCTCAGGAAACCTTAGGCATTCGGTGGAGGGGATTCTCACCCCTCTTTCGCTACTCATACCGGCATTCTCACTTCTAAGCGCTCCACCAGTCCTTCCGGTCTGGCTTCACAGCCCTTAGAACGCTCTCCTACCACTGTTCGAAGAACAGTCCGCAGCTTCGGTGATACGTTTAGCCCCGGTACATTTTCGGCGCAGAGTCACTCGACCAGTGAGCTATTACGCACTCTTTAAATGGTGGCTGCTTCTAAGCCAACATCCTGGTTGTCTAAGCAACTCCACATCCTTTTCCACTTAACGTATACTTTGGGACCTTAGCTGGCGGTCTGGGCTGTTTCCCTTTCGACTACGGATCTTATCACTCGCAGTCTGACTCCCAAGGATAAGTCATTGGCATTCGGAGTTTGACTGAATTCGGTAACCCGGTAGGGGCCCCTAGTCCAATCAGTGCTCTACCTCCAAGACTCTTACCTTGAGGCTAGCCCTAAAGCTATTTCGGAGAGAACCAGCTATCTCCAGGTTCGATTGGCATTTCACCCCTACCCACACCTCATCCCCGCACTTTTCAACGTGCGTGGGTTCGGGCCTCCATTCAGTGTTACCTGAACTTCACCCTGGACATGGGTAGATCACCTGGTTTCGGGTCTACGACCACGTACTCATGCGCCCTATTCAGACTCGCTTTCGCTGCGGCTCCGCATCTTCTGCTTAACCTTGCACGGGATCGTAACTCGCCGGTTCATTCTACAAAAGGCACGCCATCACCCGTTAACGGGCTCTGACTACTTGTAGGCACACGGTTTCAGGATCTCTTTCACTCCCCTTCCGGGGTGCTTTTCACCTTTCCCTCACGGTACTGGTTCACTATCGGTCACTAGGGAGTATTTAGCCTTGGGAGATGGTCCTCCCGGATTCCGACGGAATTTCACGTGTTCCGCCGTACTCAGGATCCACTCAGGAGAGAACGAAGTTTTGACTACAGGGCTGTTACCTCCTATGGCGGGCCTTTCCAGACCTCTTCATCTACCTCGTTCCTTTGTAACTCCGTACAGAGTGTCCTACAACCCCAAGAGGCAAGCCTCTTGGTTTGGGCTGATCCCGTTTCGCTCGCCGCTACTCAGGGAATCGCATTTGCTTTCTCTTCCTCCGGGTACTTAGATGTTTCAGTTCCCCGGGTCTGCCTTCTCATATCCTATGAATTCAGATATGGATACCACTCCATTACGAGTGGTGGGTTTCCCCATTCGGAAATCTCCGGATCAAAGCTTGCTTACAGCTCCCCGAAGCATATCGGTGTTCGTCCCGTCCTTCATCGGCTCCTAGTGCCAAGGCATCCACCGTGCGCCCTTTCTAACTTAACCGTTAAAAAGAATCACTATGTGATATCTTGTGTTACTAATTGAATGTGATGTCTACTGTTATCTAGTTTTCAAAGAACACGTTTCGAAGGAATGATCCTTCAAAACTAAACAAGACAGGGAACGTTCTGTTTATAAGACCCAAGGTCTTATATTCCGTATAATATCCTTAGAAAGGAGGTGATCCAGCCGCACCTTCCGATACGGCTACCTTGTTACGACTTCACCCCAATCATCTGTCCCACCTTCGGCGGCTGGCTCCTAAAAGGTTACCTCACCGACTTCGGGTGTTACAAACTCTCGTGGTGTGACGGGCGGTGTGTACAAGGCCCGGGAACGTATTCACCGCGGCATGCTGATCCGCGATTACTAGCGATTCCAGCTTCACGCAGTCGAGTTGCAGACTGCGATCCGAACTGAGAACAGATTTGTGGGATTGGCTTAACCTCGCGGTTTCGCTGCCCTTTGTTCTGTCCATTGTAGCACGTGTGTAGCCCAGGTCATAAGGGGCATGATGATTTGACGTCATCCCCACCTTCCTCCGGTTTGTCACCGGCAGTCACCTTAGAGTGCCCAACTGAATGCTGGCAACTAAGATCAAGGGTTGCGCTCGTTGCGGGACTTAACCCAACATCTCACGACACGAGCTGACGACAACCATGCACCACCTGTCACTCTGCCCCCGAAGGGGACGTCCTATCTCTAGGATTGTCAGAGGATGTCAAGACCTGGTAAGGTTCTTCGCGTTGCTTCGAATTAAACCACATGCTCCACCGCTTGTGCGGGCCCCCGTCAATTCCTTTGAGTTTCAGTCTTGCGACCGTACTCCCCAGGCGGAGTGCTTAATGCGTTAGCTGCAGCACTAAGGGGCGGAAACCCCCTAACACTTAGCACTCATCGTTTACGGCGTGGACTACCAGGGTATCTAATCCTGTTCGCTCCCCACGCTTTCGCTCCTCAGCGTCAGTTACAGACCAGAGAGTCGCCTTCGCCACTGGTGTTCCTCCACATCTCTACGCATTTCACCGCTACACGTGGAATTCCACTCTCCTCTTCTGCACTCAAGTTCCCCAGTTTCCAATGACCCTCCCCGGTTGAGCCGGGGGCTTTCACATCAGACTTAAGAAACCGCCTGCGAGCCCTTTACGCCCAATAATTCCGGACAACGCTTGCCACCTACGTATTACCGCGGCTGCTGGCACGTAGTTAGCCGTGGCTTTCTGGTTAGGTACCGTCAAGGTACCGCCCTATTCGAACGGTACTTGTTCTTCCCTAACAACAGAGCTTTACGATCCGAAAACCTTCATCACTCACGCGGCGTTGCTCCGTCAGACTTTCGTCCATTGCGGAAGATTCCCTACTGCTGCCTCCCGTAGGAGTCTGGGCCGTGTCTCAGTCCCAGTGTGGCCGATCACCCTCTCAGGTCGGCTACGCATCGTTGCCTTGGTGAGCCATTACCTCACCAACTAGCTAATGCGCCGCGGGTCCATCTGTAAGTGGTAGCCGAAGCCACCTTTTATGTTTGAACCATGCGGTTCAAACAACCATCCGGTATTAGCCCCGGTTTCCCGGAGTTATCCCAGTCTTACAGGCAGGTTACCCACGTGTTACTCACCCGTCCGCCGCTAACATCAGGGAGCAAGCCCCCATCTGTCCGCTCGACTTGCATGTATTAGGCACGCCGCCAGCGTTCGTCCTGAGCCAGGATCAAACTCTCCGATAAATGGATCACAGGTTAAGTTCACCGCTTCCTGCGGCGACACCTGTGTGACCTGCGTCGTGCAGGCTCTAGTTTGACTGACTACGCACATCGCTGTGCGATTTATAAAAAATGAATTAACAGGTACGTTTTGTCTTGTTTAGTTTTCAAAGATCATTCAATAATGGAGCGGGTGATGAGAATCGAACTCACGACATCAGCTTGGAAGGCTGAGGTTTTACCACTAAACTACACCCGCGTGGTATCTTATATGGCGCGCCCGAGAGGAGTCGAACCCCTAACCTTTTGATCCGTAGTCAAACGCTCTATCCAATTGAGCTACGGGCGCTTATTAAGCGACTTAACTATCATACTATCATTTGATGTTGAAGTCAAGAAGTTTTTTAAAAATGTTTTTCGAATGATTTTCAATTCGACTTTTCTTATTATACACATTTTTAAAATCTTGTAAACACCTTAGAAAAACTTTTTTGTTTTTCTGTTTTGTTTCACGCTGTTCATCAGCGACGTTTAATAATATACCATGCCTGTTTTATTTGGTCAACACTTTTCCTGTATTTTTTTATTTTCTTCTATCACGCCTTCCCATGCTTATCATGTATATATTTTATCTCATCTTACAAATAATATAAGAAAATCTCTTAAGAAGAAATGAGGCGTGTTATGTATTACTACAAAGAGGAACTGATTAATATCATTAAACCGGACAAGCCAGACCCGGCAGCTGCTAAGGTCCTGCAGGAGATATTAGGCGGTCATTACGGAGAAATGCGTACAATGATGCAGTTTTTTTTTCAAAGCTCTAATTTCAGAGGAAAGCAGAAACAGTACCGCGATCTGCTTCGCGGCATTTTTTTAGAGGAGATTGCCCACGTTGAACTGGTTCAAAACACAATCAATGCTTTATTAGATGAATCAGGCGGTGAAGGTGTCGGCAGTCAAGGTACAGATCAAGCGCCACTTGATGAAGCGGTTAAACATGCTAATCCTCATCATTATATTATTGGAGCGCAAAGTTCCCTTCCTGTTGATGCAGGGGGCAATCCGTGGAACGGGTCGTGGGTGTATAACCACGGAAACTTAATTACTGACCTGCTGGATAACCTGCTTCTTGAGTCGACAGGTGTGCTGCAAAAAACAAGAATTTATGAAATGAGCTCTAATCAGACGTTCCGGGAAACACTTGCTTTTCTGATTGTACGCGACAATGCTCACCAGAATGCATTCGCGAAAGCGCTCGAGACATTGGGCGTTGAGTGGGCGAAGCTCCTCCCTGTACCGAATTATGACATTAATAAATATCCTGAGTGCAGAAAGTATGTCGAATTAGGCTACCATAATGCACAGTTTAACTTTAGGTTGGATGAAACGAGAATCGGTGAAATCTATCAAGGGAAATCTCCAAGCCGAAATGGCGGAGAGTTACAAGTAATAGATCCTCCGGCAGGGTTTCCCGTACCAGTGCTTCCTGAAATACCGAATGAACACAGTCCTGGGTTAGGCGATATGAATGCTTAATCCAGTGGGAAGGTGCTCAAGAAACTTCTTGAGCACCTTCTTATTGTACATTACTGATTCATTCAACGATTGGCGTTAAAGAATCGCCAATCCATATTTCTCCCTTATTGAGTGTCCAGCTGTCATGATATAAAGCTGAAGCACCCTTGTTTACTGCTGGGCTCCATTCATCATTCCATGCCAGTTTTAGGATATTTTTCTTTTATTGCATTGATAAATAGGCTGTAATCAAAGCTGCCGTTTGCTGTTTGCGGGCCGACTTCTGTAAAAGCAAATGGTTTATTAAGCGCTGTTAGCTGATCATATCCATTGATCGAGTAGGCATCTTGAAAATACGCATCTAATCCGACAATATCCACGTAAGACGCTCCCGGGTAAAAATCAGTTTTAAAATCTCGGTTGGCGTCGGGTGAGTAAACCCAAATCAAATGATCAAGTCCTCTTGTGTCGGTCATATAATGATAGATTTTCTTGTAGAGCTGTTTATATAGAGAGATTCTTTCATTATCCTTTTGGTTATATGATGTAAGTCCCCACCAAAACCATTCACCGTTCATTTCATGCAGCGGCCTGAACAAAACAGACACACCTTGGTTCTCCAGCTCTTGAAGTCCTTCAGCAATTTTGCTGAGCATGGCATTCAGCCGCTTCCCTTCTGCTGTTGAAGAATCTAGTATTTTTTTATACTGATCGTTTGTAATCGGTGTTTTAAAATGCCCTGACTGAAAAGCAGGATTCGCCAGGTGCATGCTGATTTGCGGGATTCCACCATTTTTCCAATACGATATTAAATCGCTGTTGCAGCTTACATCTATTGAATCTTCAATATTTGCTATTTCAAGCCATCCTCTGGCATAATCGCAGCCGTAAATAGCAGGCGATTGCCCGGTGGCGCTTCGGATTCTATCAGCCTCAGCCATAGAAAATGTGTCATGACTGTAACCTCCGAACGCTCCGGAAAGGACTCTGTTTTCCGTTCGGTTCGGCAGGTGCGCAAGCCAGTTCATCACTGCTTTTGTTGTCTGCTGGGCATTAGGATTCACAGGCGACACAGTATGCGCTTCAATTGGTTTTGCTAAAACAGCAGACGCAAGTAAAAATATAATGAGCAAAGAGATCGTATGTTTCTTAAACAAATGCAACTCCCCCATTCATTAAGGATGAGATATCATGAATTCACATGTTCCTTCTATTGAAAACGCGCCAAAATGCGCAGGCAAGACAAAGTGTGAGCCTGCATTGCATTCATACTGAATACCATTATTTATGATTCGTCCTGATCCGCTCAGAACACTCCCCAGCAAATAGGTTTGATGTGAAGGAAAAGCAGCTCGGCCGCTAATCTTCCATTTGTACACTGAGAAATAATCTGATTGCACATAAACAATGATCTCAGCGTTACCAACTTCTTTTACTTCCGGTGTATGCACTTTATCGATATGCGGTATCGTTATGACTTCCATGGCTTTTTCTATATGAAGAGTTCTTTTTTGGCCCTGGTCATTACAGCGGTCATAATCGTATACGCGATACGTTGTATCAGAGTTTTGCTGGATTTCAAGGACAAGGGTTCCCTCACATAAAGCATGGAGTGTACCGCTTGGCACATAAAAGAAATCTCCGGGCTTGATTTTGATTCGCCTCAGCAGCCCGTTCCAATCACCGCTTTCTATTCGTTGTTTGAATTCCTCCTTTGTGCTTGCGTGATGTCCCAAAATCAGTTCGGCGTCATCTTTGCAATCAATGATATACCAGCACTCCGTTTTACCAAGGTCACCATTTTCATGCAGTTTTGCATAATCATCATCAGGATGGACTTGCACGGAGAGATCCATATTGGCGTCCAGCAGCTTTACCAGCAGCGGAAACACCTTACCATCCGGAAACCCGAATATCTCTGGATGATCTTGCCATACTTGATCTAGTGTCTTTCCTGCCAGCGGGCCATTTTTTACAGCCGACGGACCATGGGCATGTGCAGAAACGGCCCAACACTCACCTGTTTTTTGTGAGGGTATTGCGTAGCCAAAAGCGTCACGAAGCCTCGTCCCTCCCCATAGTCTTTCTTTAAAGACAGGCTCCAAAAATAAAGGATGCTTCATGATCGTACCTCCCCGGATGCTGCCTCTGCTTGTAAGGCCTGATGCGCTAAAACCAGCGTGCCGATGATTCCTGCGTTACTGCCTAAACGTGGAGGTACAATATAATCACTTATATCATCTGATAATTCAGAAAAATCTAAGTAGCTGTTCATGATTTTTGGTACATATTGATAGATATAAGAAAACACTTGTTTCTGTTGCATGACGCCGCCGCCAAGAATGATTTTTTTAGGTGCAAGGATCAAAATATACTGAGCCAGTGCTTGGGCAATATAGTACCCTTCCAGTTCCCAGACTTGTGCTATATCTGATAAATCCGCGGCTTTTTTTCCCCAGCGCGCTTCAATGGCGGGACCGGAAGCCAAGCCTTCAAAGCAATCTCCATGATAAGGACACTTCCCTTGGTATGCGTCATCCGGGTGCCTCCGGATATAAATATGGCCCATCTCTGGGTGCGACAGCCCCTGAAGGAGCCTGCCCCCTACAATTGCGCCCGCACCGATGCCAGTACCAATCGTTATATACAGGCAGCTGTCGAGACCCTTCGCTTCACCGAAAAGGAATTCACCCAGCGCCGCAGCGTTGACATCTGTACTAAATCCGACTGGGATTTTCATTTCGTTCTTAACGGTTTGCAAAAAGGGGTAGTGTCTCCAGCCCGCTTTCGGCGTGGCCATAATGGTACCGTATGTTTGACTGGTTTTATCGTTATCTACGGGACCAAAGGAACCGATGCCGATTGCCTGTAATGAAAATTGGCGAAAATATTGAATTACTTTCTCTATCGTTTCATCCGGCATCTTTGTGGGGAATTCTATTCGGTCAATGATTGTTCCATCTTCCTTACCGACAGCACAAACAATCTTTGTGCCGCCTGCTTCAATACCGCCAAGCATGCAGATGGCCTCCTTGTTGTCTCCGCAATCAGCGCCGTATGTTTACAGAAGTCACAACAAACTTGTCATGCCGATGACGTGAAAAGGAATATTCAAATGGAATCCCGGTATCTAAGAAGCCCACATGTTCCACTTCAAGAATTGGATCATCCTGTTTACAGCCCAGATGCTGCTGGTCAATATGATCAGATTTGCAGGCTCTGATTTTCCGATGCGTTCCGGCGATTTTGAGCTGCAGCACATTTGTAATATGATTGTAGATCGAATCATGAAGGACATCGTCATTAATGCCCGGTATTAAATGAGTCGGCATATATGTTTTTTCTAATACATAGGGTTCACCTTCTACAATTCGCAGCCGAACGACATAATAAACCGGTGTTTTCTGATCAATAGACAAATGGGCGGCCACTTCCTCAGTGGGAAATTGCACTTCAAACTGAATGACCTTGCTTTGGATTTTTTTATCTTTCAGCAAGTTGGTCAATCCGAGAATCTCATTGCTGACTACATGGACATGGTCATCCTGTATTGCAGATTGAATAATAAACGTGCCATGGCCTCGTTTTCTGAACAGCAGACCCTCGGCAACTAAATTATCCAAGGCTCTCTTCATCGTCATGCGGCTTGAGTTAAATTCTTTTGCAAGAGATACTTCATCAGGAATGGGCTGATCGATCGGATATACGTTATTTTTAATTCTATTTCTCATTTCATTTGCAATGATTTCGTATTTATTCATTGGTATCCTCCGGCAGCTGTTAGAGTTTGATATCACATAAGCTTTTACGGATATCATAAGTTCTTTTCCCTATTTCATCAATGTTGCGGATTTTCGTCATCTCTATTCGTTATGATGATTGCCGGAAGATCTTGACCTTTAGGAAAATCTAGAAACCGCTTTGCTCAGCAACCTTTTTGAACCATTTTCCGCTCTTTTTGACGGTTCTTTCTCCGTCTTTCTCAAGATTGACTGATACAAATCCGTATCGGTTTTTATAGGCATTTGTCCAAGACCAGTTGTCCATGAACGTCCATAAGTGATAGCCTTTTACGTTCGAGCCTTCCTGTATGGCGCGGTGAATCCATTTGAGGTGCTCTTTTATAAATTCAATCCGGTAATCATCTTGAATGATGCCTTGTTCATCCCTGAATCGCTCTTCACCTTCAACCCCCATACCGTTTTCAGAGATAAAACACTCGATGTTGCCGTAGTTTTCTTTTAAATTAATCAAAATATCATAAACGCCTTTTTCATAGATCTCCCAGCCACGATGCGGATTCATTTTGCGGCCCGGCATGACGTAGGGATCAAAATACCTGTCAGGCAAAAAAGGAGCGTCGGGATTCGGAAGATGTTCTTTCGCTTTCACACGTCTCGGCTGGTAATAATTCACTCCCAACAGGTCAACCGTGTTCTTTTTGATGATGTCAAGATCTTCAGCGTTGTAATCTGGCATAAAGCCTTCATGCTTCAAAATGTCAACCAGCTCTTTTGGAAATTCACCTTTGACAGATGGGTCTAAAAAGGATCTGTTAAAAAACGCGTCTGCGATTTCCCCGGCTTTCACATCCGCCGGATGGCTGCTTCTCGGGTATGAAGGGGTCAAATTTAAGATGATACCGATTTTTCCGTCCTGCTTCATCTCCCTGTAAGCCTGAATGGCGCGGGCACTTGATAACATCGTATGAAATCCAACTTGGACGGCCTCTTTAAAGTCGACCTTATTTGGATAATGAAAATCATATAAGTAGCCGCCTTCTACGGGAACGATTGGTTCATTATGCGTGAACCATTTTTTCACTCTGCCGCCAAACAAACGGAAGCAAGTTCTTGCATAGTTTTCATACGCGTCAACCGTCTCTCTATTGACCCAGCCGCCGATTTTTTGAAGCACCATCGGCATATCGAAATGAAACAAATTGACAAAAGGTTCAATTCCGTTAGCGATCAACTCATCAATGACATTGTTATAGAAATCTGCGGCTGTATCGTTGATCTCGCCCGTTCCGTTTGGTATTAAACGTGACCAGGAAATCGACATCCGGAACGAGTTGTGGCCAAGCTCCTTCATCAGCCTGATATCTTCTTTATAGTTGTCGTAAAATTGGGATGTTTCTGCGGGTCCGATATGATCAAAAAAACGATGCGGTTCTTTTTCAAACCAATAATCCCATATATTCTGGCCTTTTCCGTCTCTATCGGCGGCACCCTCCGTTTGTGTTGCTGAAGCGGATGATCCCCACCAAAAATCCTTTGGAAAACGATATTGTTCTGTTTGTGCCAAGTCTCTCTCCCCTTATGTCACATTTTTATGCTGTTATCATTTTGCTGAGCAGCTGTTTCCTGTACAGCCTGTTCTTTTTCTTTTGCCAGATTTAATTTATCCATTGCTTTTAGAAACGGAAACCAAATCACGAAGACAATCAGCAGATTGATAAGCTGCATCACGCCCCCCATGATCGAGTTCGTCGCCATGATGCCATTAATGAATAATGGAACCGTCCACGGCACCGTCACACCAGTCGGAGGCGGAACGAGCCCCGCCGACATGGCCAAATAGGTGACGAGCGTAACAACCATCGGCGCCAGCACCCAAGGCACAATAATGATCGGATTCATGACAATCGGAAGCCCGAAGATAATCGGTTCGTTGACGTTAAAAATACCGGGAGCAAGGCCAAGTTTTGATACTTGCTTCATCTGCCTGCTTTTCATGAATATGAGAATGGTAAACACAATCGCAAGCGTCATCCCGGTTCCGCCCATCCCTACTGTATAAATCTCCATAAACGGTTTTGAAATAATATGAGGGATTTCTTTTCCCGCCGTGTAAGCAGAAAGGTTTTCTACCTGCAGTGTATTCCAAATCGGGTCCATCACGGAGTTGATAATGATCTGTCCATGCAGTCCGAAAAACCAAAGAATTTGAATGAAAAACACGGCAATCAGCGTTGGAATGATACCGCTTCCAAGTCCGACAAGCGGAGCCTGAATTGCGTGATAAATGACGTCGTGCATATTTGTTTTTAAAAACAGAGTTACCATTACGTTAATCAGCAAAAATACGGTCAATGTGATAAAAGCCGGAATAAGTGCGGCGAATGATTTTGCTACAGCAGGCGGAACGCCGGCTGGCATTTTGATTGTCAGGTTTTTTTGAACGATTCTTCTGTAGATTTCGCCAGAAAGAAATGCCGTAATCATCCCAAGAAACATCCCTTTTGCACCGAGACGGTCGACCGGGATAACCCCTGTAACGGCATCTCCTGTTTCCGGCTGAACGATAAATGGCGTTAAGAGCAAAAAGGAAACCAAAGCGATCGCTCCGCCAAATACAGCTTCGACCTGATAGCTTTTTGACAGGTAATAGCCTATCCCGAACACAACAAAGACAGACATAATGCCCATTGTCGTCGTGGAGGCAATGCCGAAATGAGACTGAAACGATGTAAGCATTGAGGCGTTCATGATTTTGTTTAGAAACGGCAAATTCGTTAACACGACAAAAATGGACCCGAATATCGTCAGCGGGAAAGCCAGCATAAATGCATCACGCAGCACTTGCAAATAGCGGTTATTGTTTAACCTCCCTGCAATTGGAACAAGGAATTGGCTGATTTTCTCGAACACCCTATCCACCCCGATTATTTATAGATTCTTGGTTTTAAAGAGATCAAGCATCTCTTTCACTAATTCTTTCATGGATAATGTTGACATCAGATGATCCTCTGCATGCATAAGCAGCAATGAGAAAACTGCTGCTTCTCCGCCGGATTCCTTCTGTATCATTTGAAAGTGAATGTCATGGGCCGCGGATAAATCCTGCTCCGCCTTGGCAATGAGGGCATCAGCCTCGTCCTTGTTTCCTTCTTTATAGGCGCGCAGTGATTGTAGGATGCAGCTGCGGGCATTTCCGCTGTGCAGGATTAGCTGAAAACTGATTTGCTCGTCTGTTAAATTCGTGATTTTCACCTGTTCCATTATTGATTCACCATTAAGGACAATGCCTGCTCATACGCTTTTTTCCCATCTGCCATTCCGTAGGCCATCATGTCAATGACTTCAACCCGAATGTTGTATTGATCCGCTTCTTTTTGGAGTTCGCTTTTCAGAAAGCTCATTTGCGGACCGATCAAAACGGCATCCGCTTTTCTCATGTCTTCTTTTGCCTTATCTTGGCCAACAGCCCAAATCTCTACTTCCTCACCGATAGACTGTGCGTATTCCTTCATTTTTGTCACCAATAAACTGGTAGACATTCCTGAACTGCACGCGAGTAATATTTTTTTCAACTGCTATCCCCCCTTGTGATTAAAACGCTTACACGGATTATTATAGTCATTTATTTTTAAATGTCTATACTTTTATAAAATAAATATAATCATACACTTGTCCGGTTCATTACTTTGTAAATTTTTCTATGGAAGATTCATTCATAATGTGGTACACTCATCAACGGAAACGAATCAATTAAATAGCTATTATCACTTGTATAACCTCAATAATATGGTTTGAGGGTGTCTACCAGGAACCGTAAAATCCTGATTACAAAATTTGTTTATGACATTTTTTGTAATCAGGATTTTTTTTATTTATCAAAACATTTAAGTAAAGGAGTTTGTTATGAATTTCAAAGTTTTCCTGCTTGCAGCTTCTACGATTGCAGTCGGATTGGTTGAGTTAATTGTGGGGGGAATTCTTCCTCAGATCGCAAATGATTTAGACATTTCCATTGTTTCAGCCGGACAGCTGATCAGTGTGTTTGCGCTGGGATATGCAGTATCTGGGCCGCTGCTTTTGGCATTGACTGCGAAGATTGAGCGGAAGCGCTTATATCTAATTGCTTTATTTGTTTTCTTCCTTAGCAATCTTGTCGCCTATTTCAGCCCTAATTTCGCAACACTGATGGTATCTAGGGTATTGGCAGCAATGAGTACAGGGCTGATTGTTGTGCTTTCTTTAACAATTGCCCCGAAAATTGTAGCGCCTGAATACAGAGCCCGCGCAATCGGAATTATTTTTATGGGATTCAGCTCTGCTATCGCATTAGGCGTGCCGGTCGGAATCTTAATCAGCGATTCCTTCGGGTGGCGGATTTTGTTCCTTGGCATCGGCCTGTTGGCGCTGATCTCCATGCTGATTATTTCAATCTTCTTTGAAAGAATACCGGCGGAAAAAATGATTCCTTTCCGGGAACAACTCAAGACGATCGGTAATCTGAAAATCGCGAGTTCACACCTCGTCACGATGTTTACATTAGCTGGCCACTACACGCTTTACGCTTACTTTGCACCGTTTTTAGAAGAGACTCTTCACCTGAGCTCTTTCTGGGTCAGCATTTGTTATTTCCTTTTCGGGATATCTGCTGTATGCGGAGGCCCTTTCGGAGGAGCGCTATCTGACCGGCTTGGTTCCTTTAAGAGCATTTTGCTGGTGACCGGTTCCTTTGCCATCATTATGTTCTTACTGCCGCTGTCTACATCGTCTATGATTTTCTTTTTGCCTGTCATGGTGATTTGGGGTCTTCTGAGCTGGAGCCTCGCCCCGGCTCAGCAAAGCTATTTAATTGAAATTGCACCTGATTCGTCTGACATTCAGCAAAGCTTTAACACATCGGCCCTCCAAGTCGGAATTGCCCTTGGCTCAGCCATTGGCGGTGTTGTTTTGGATCAGACGGGTACTGTGGTGTCAACTGCATGGTGCGGCGGATCGATTGTGATCATCGCTGTCCTGTTTGCTTTCATTTCTTTAACAAGACCTGTTCAAACAGCAAAAAAATCCTCCTTGTAAAAGGAGGATTTTTTATTATTTAGCTGAAAGCTCATCTTCTGTGACCCATTTGTGGTTTTTCACTTTTTCGCCGCTCGTTGTCGATGTATAGTCAACCATGTATACAGTTGTTTTTTCTGCCGAGTCGATCTCGGCTGTTGCTCCTTTCATGCCTTTCATATGAGAAGCCTCTAAAATCACCTGATCTCCGGGTTGTAACGTTTTATCTCCAGCATCTTTGATTTCTTCTTGGATCACCCATTTGTGATGATCCACACGCTGTCCCCCATTAGTCGGAGTATAAGAAACAACATACGCCGTTGTATCATAGGCGCCTGTTACCGTAGCTTCGGCACCTTTCATGCCTTTCATATGGGAAGTATTGATGATTACCTGGCTTCCTATTTTGTATTTCGGATTTTTAGATTCCTGTAATCCCTCTGGAACGTCAGCTGATCCGGAATGGTCCATCTCTTCATGTGTTGAGGAGTCTGGATGATTGTCATGTGTGCTTTGTTTCGTACTGTTGTTATTGCCGCATGCTGATAAAACTAAAACAAGAGATAACATCAGAATTCCCAGTGCATTTTTAGAGATTTTCATGTTCATTCTCCTTTGCTTCATTTTTTTCCTGTAACTTTTGCCCGCAGACAATGAAAACACGCCCTCTCGATAATACTATACCCCCGAATGGTATGTAAATACGCTGATATTCTCATAAAGCGTTCCCGCAGTTTGTCCTATTCCCCTTTGTTTGCAAAGCCAAACATGAAAAAAGGCCGCTGTGAGGCGGCATTTACTGATTTAAGATTTTTATATACACACCTTTTTTTGCTTTTTGATAAGCGGCCTCACCCATTTTCCTCACCTTTTCAGAAGCATCTGAGGATTTGATCCATTCGCCATCAAAAAAAATGGATGGATCGATTAGGCGCATTTTCTTCTTTTGATGGAAATCGTACTGGATGTCATCCTCTATTACTTGTATGCCGGGATGAATGGATGTAAGCAAGCTCAGGACTTCTTCATTTTTTGATGCACGCAGGATGTTCAGTACCTCTTGGTCCGTTTTCAGCAGATCCTCTGCGGATATGACATCATGCCGCAGCGCTGCCTTCAATGCTCGCGCTAAATATTCATATCCATATACATTCACGGGATTCAAAAAGAAATCAATCACTTCCTTGTAGTACACACTGACAAACCATTCGGCAGCTTCAATACTATCAGGAAACATCCTTCCGTTTCTCACAATAAGATGATCCAAAAAGGTTTGCGCTTCGTGCAGGCTAATGTGTCCATATCGGTACATATCACGCAGCGTATAGTCTGTCCGATCAGCACACAGCTCCGGTGCGGGCTGTTCGAGCAATGTCCACCTTGAATCGTCAGATAAAAGTTCTTCAGTATGATAGCCGTGTTTTTGTAAAATGTCCGGGATTTCAGAGTGAACAATGACTTGTTGAAAGATGTTTTCATGATAGTCTTCTGCTTGATTTTCAAAGACAACGTCGACCACATGAGAAAAAGCTGTGTGTGATACGTCGTGGAGCAGACCCGCAATCTGTTCTTCTATCGTTCCTCCGAGCTTTTTGATGAGGAGCATTACGCCGATGGAGTGCTCATACCTGGTCACATTCCACCTTCGATTGACTAAAAAGCTTGCTCCGCCTTGATAGATCCCTTTTAATCTTTGCACAGGAGCGCTTTTGATAAGCTCTTCCAGTACTCCATCTATATGGTGGTGCCCGTAAATAACATCGCTGATTTCCATGCCGTCACCTCAATATCTATTTTTTTTGTTATATATTGTTTATATTGATAGTACATATGCAATCTTTCAATAGAGGAGTGTTATGATGATCATCATCCCAAACAATGAGATAGCGAAACATATGTTGACCGATTTTTTTGCCAAGCAATGGGGTACACCCGAGATGGCGATTTCCAGCGGCATTTTTCGGTGTGATGAATTAGATGGATTTGCCGCAGTAAATGAAAGCGGCGAAATCATTGGCTGTATTACATACTTGATAGATGGGAAAGATTTTGAAATTATTTCATTAGATAGTATGATTGAAAATAAAGGAATCGGCACAGCTTTACTTCAGCAGGTTGAAGAGACGGCTAAATATGCACATTGTCAACGAATAAAGCTTATCACAACGAATGATAATGTACATGCGATGGCGTTTTATCAAAAGAGAGGCTATCAATTCGCTGCAGTGTTTCCGAACGCAGTTGAAAAAGCGCGCCGACTCAAGCCGGAGATTCCCGAGGTGGCTGAAAACGGCATTTTGATTCGGGATGAAATTCTATTTTCGAAGGTAATTGATTAAACGAATAGGAGTCTTTTTATGTCCAGTCATTATAAATACCCTCTCATTTTCACGGCATTCCTATTAATCGCTTTCTGCTTGATCTTTTTTTCCTATCACCTGATTCATCATGTTCGTTTGGAGTATCCGAATTGGCAGGGAGAAAGCAAAGACCAGAATTGGGAAGCTGTTTTCAAAAAAAATGAAGATGCACCGAATGAATACAGCGGCAAACTTTATTGGATCGGTGATACAATTGAAATAGACAACACTTATTTGGAATCCCTGATTGTAAAAAAGGATGATGAAATTCTGCTGAGTTCTGACACGGAAATCCCGATGCATGATTATGCTGGAGGCACTTTTTCTGATGGAAGCGCAAAAGAAAAGTCCGTTTCTTTTTTAGAGCGGTTAGATGAACATGAGCTTGAAGGCCATGATATTACGATTGAAGTGAAATGGAAACAAGGTAATCATTATTCTGCGAGCCAGCTTACGCTCAATGAAAAGACCTTGTTTGAAGAAAAGCAGCAATAGATGATCAAAACGAAAAATAGACAAATGAAAAGGTGTAACATATTTTATACAGCTCATATGTTATGCCTTTTTCCTTCATTTTCGCCAAAAAGTGGAGCAGTCTGCCTTATCCCGAATATTAAACTCAATCATTTTCTCAAGTAGCGTGTAATCAACTGGATCATTCCAAAGGATACGTATCAGCTGCTCGGTGTAGTCATATCCTGCCTTCACAATATCATCCTCTACGTGCGCTATCGTTACTTTTTCAGGAGCGACAGCTAAATGCTTTTTAGAAACACTAAAGCCAATAATAAATGTACCGTGATCCGTAAACATCGGTTGGTTCCATTTTATTTCTGTATGTAAATTTGGATATTTATTTTTTATCCAAGTTAACACCTCTTCCGTTCTTTCTCGGTGGAACGGGTCATCAATCCCGGCTAAATACTCAGAAAAAACGTCCATGTTGTTCCCTCCTAAAATAAAATGATGCCACTCCATATGAATTGCTCAGACATGTGCTTACACAATACCTCTTTCCAACATAATACTTAAAATTGTTCAAGATGTAAGCGGGTTGCTTGTATGCGACTATAGCAGATTTCAGTCCGCCTATCCACGGCCAGTATCTATTCCTCCAATTTATTTCTATAGTACTATCACTCTTTCCTTTCTCTTGATAGCAGTTCATTATTCTTGTAAATCCAATCTTTAAAATCGATTAATACTAGCTTAACAGTTTAAAAATATAATTGGGTTGTCATTGAGATTCATCTATATTTAGGAGGTTATCCAGTTGAAAAAATTCCCGAAGAAATTACTGCCTATCGCGGTTTTATCATCAATTGCGTTCAGCAGCTTAGCCAGCGGCAGTGTGCCTGAAGCCAGCGCCCAGGAAAAGAAAAAGGGGAACCACGACGAAATTAAGAATGTTATTGTTCTGATTGGTGATGGTATGGGTGTGTCTTATACGTCTGCTTATCGATACTTAAAGGATAATAAAAAGACAAAAGTTGTGGAGCCTACGGCTTTTGATCAGTATCTTGTCGGCCAGCAAACAACTTACCCCGATGATCCTGAACAAAATATAACGGATTCTGCAGCGGCGGCAACGGCTATGTCTGCGGGAATTAAAACATACAATAATGCCATAGCCGTTGATAACGACGGATCAGAAGCCAAAACGGTGCTTGAAGCTGCGAAAGAAAAAGGAAAAGCAACAGGACTTGTGGCCACTTCAGAAATTACACACGCCACTCCGGCCTCTTTCGGTTCACATGACCACAGCCGAAAAAATATGAACTCGATTGCTGATGATTATTTTGATGAAATGGTCAACGGCAAGCACAAAATTGATGTCCTTCTAGGCGGAGGAAAGAGCAATTTTGACCGTAAGGACCGTAATTTGATCAAGGAATTCAAAAAAGCGGGGTACAGCTATGTGGATAACCGCAAGGACATGCTGAAAAACAAAGACAGCCAAGTTCTCGGCCTATTCGCTGACGGCGCCCTGCCTAAAAAGATTGACCGGACGAAGGATGTTCCATCACTTAAAGATATGACAAACACAGCCATTAAAAAATTAAACAAGGATAAAGACGGATTCTTCCTCATGGTAGAAGGCAGCCAAATTGACTGGGCGGGCCATGACAATGATATCGTCGGCGCCATGAGCGAGATGGAAGACTTCGAACAAGCTTATAAGGCGGCTATTGATTTCGCTAAAAAAGACAAGCACACATTGGTTGTCGCAACGGCTGACCACTCAACCGGCGGATATTCCATCGGTGCGGACGGCATCTACAATTGGTTCAGTGAACCCATTAAAGCCGCAAAACGCACACCTGACTTTATGGCAGAAAAGATCGCTGACGGCGCGGATGTTGAAAAAATATTAAAAACGTATATTGATCAAAAGAAATTAGCTTTAACTGAATCAGAAATTCAATCTGTTGAAAAAGCCGCAAAAACGAAAGAAGTGCTTGAAATCGATAATGCGATCGAGGAAATATTCAATAAACGCTCCCACACCGGCTGGACGACAGGCGGACATACTGGTGAAGATGTTCCGGTCTATGCGTACGGACCGTCTAGCGAGGAATTTGCAGGCCAAATTGATAATACTGAAATTGCCAAAAATGTCTTCAACGCTTTACAATACAACATTAAGATTAAAGATAAGTAAAAGAATACAAGGTGTCCCGTTGCTTGTATGAAGTAACGGGCTCTCTTATTAATGGGGGAATCATCATGAGAGGAATTCTTTCGATCTTCGTTTTTATCGTCGTGCTCGCGGGCTGCTCATCGAACACCAATACAGAAAAACAAAGTACTGGCGGAGAGCAAGCGGTAAAAGCTACACCGCAAAGCACATCATCTCAAAAAGACAGCATAGATGACTACCAGCCTAATTCCCAAGTAACCGATGACCGGTCATTGCTGAAGGTGGGCCAAACGTTTTCTGATGACAAGGGAAAAGCTGCTTTAAAGGATATCAAGCAAGTGAATCAAACATATAAGATTAGCGACGTGGAGTTAACAGTAAAAGAAATGAAGCTGATCCACTTGCGCCCAGACTACAGCATGATTGATTACTTTCATGTGTTAACACACGATGAAGAGTTTGATTTTGTTAAGGTCTTTGTTGACATCAAGAACACATCTTCAAAGAAAGTAAATGTTGCGCCGATTGCCTTGATGAAAACAAATACAGGGGAAACTTTTGATTGGAACAAAGATATTTATCTTGAAGAGTTAAATGGCGAATTGGAAGGCGGAGCCGAAAAGTCCGGAAATCTCGGTTTTATTGTAAACGCATCAAGCGGCCATGCTCATGATGAACAATCAGCTGATAAGAAGAAAAAAGAGATCAAGTGGATTGAAATTACAACAAGTGACGTTTTTGACCAAAACCATAAGAAGATCAGTAATTCTAAAAAGATCAAAATTGAATTTTAACGATTGCCTTCCAACATGGAAGGTTTTTTTATCGGTGAAGTTAAACAGATACGATCTTATTTTTTTGGGCGAAAATAGAATAATTCATCTGTTCATCAAGCCCTAACTTTGGAGCTGTTCTTATCGATGCTAAATTGTTAACTTCACTATCCTATCTTGGTGATGGCATATCCAAAACGTTTAGTTGAGCTGTTTGTAGTCATTTCTTCGTCAATTCTTTTTATAGTGCAATCTTTAGATGCTGTAAACCCTGTTTAAGCGATTAAAAGAAAAGGTATATCTTCTCATTTCTACAATACCGATTTTTAGTGTTTTACGCACCCTATCCCAGTTATCACTTGAAGGAAATAAAGTAAATCGAACTTCTTTTTCTTTGCTATAGTGATAAAAGTCTATCAGTGAGTTATGAAATTCAGTATTTTTTTCTTCTCCCCATACAAAATAAATACCTGAGATAAAAAGGACTTGGATCGTTTGTATGATTAACATAAACAAGATCAAAAAAAAGCACTGTTGAAGTATTAAGTACTAGTAAAATCAATAGAGTACTTTTTGTTTGTTCATGACACAGTGCTAATTGTTAGTCTAATTTTTTAATTACAATTGAAGCGTTTACGTTAGTTTGTGTCCCTCCTGCCAAAGTCTGCAGAGTCACTGCGGCAGCGGACGTATGATTTCGAAGAGTTAGAACATCGCCAGCTGCTATGGCTATTATAGCCTGACCATTGTTTTGCTGAGTACCTGCACCCGAACCGTAGACTGTATTCGTAATCGGCGCACCATTTAAAAATAGTGTGAATTGGTTAGGTTCTACTCCCGAAACAGAAAAAGTGACCTCATAGTCTCCCGGAGTGGTAATTGCAATTTGAGAAGTTCCGGGAGCATGTGTAATTCCTGGGGTGGTTATCCCTGTTGAATCAAAAATGACATCAGCCTCTATAGCTACCGTTTGAGCGCTTAAGTTATATATATACCCGTATTCGGATAACCCAGCTGCTCCTGTGCCGGTTGCTCCTGTGGCCCCTGTCGCTCCAGTGGCTCCGGCTGGTCCGGCGTCCCCTGTAGCTCCTGTGGCCCCTGTGCCTCCGGCTGGTCCGGCGTTCCCGGTTGCTCCTGTGGCTCCCGTCGCTCCGGTGGCTCCGGCTGGTCCGACGTCCCCTGTAGCTCCCGTGGCTCCCGTCGCTCCGGTGGCTCCGGCTGGTCCGGCGTCCCCTGTAGCTCCTGTGGCCCCTGTGCCTCCGGCTGGTCCGGCGTTCCCGGTTGCTCCTGTGGCTCCCGTCGCTCCGGTGGCTCCGGCTGGTCCGACGTCCCCTGTAGCTCCCGTGGCTCCCGTCGCTCCCGTGGCTCCGGCTGGTCCGACGTCCCCTGTAGCTCCCGTGGCTCCCGTCGCTCCCGTGGCTCCGGCTGGTCCGGCGTCTCCTGTGGCTCCCGTGACTCCTGTTGCTCCGGTCGCCCCTAGTGGTCCTGTGGCTCCCGTCGCTCCGGTGGCTCCCGTGGCTCCGGCGTCCCCTGTGGCTCCCGTCGCTCCGGTGGCTCCGGCTGGTCCGGCGTCTCCTGTGGCTCCCGTCGCTCCCGTGGCTCCGGCTGGTCCGGCGTCCCCTGTGGCTCCTGTCGCTCCGGCTGGTCCGGCATCCCCTGTGGCCCCCGTGGCCCCCGTGGCCCCCGTAGCTCCTGTCGCTCCCGTGGCTCCCGTGGCTCCGGCTGGTCCGGCGTCCCCTGTGGCTCCTGTCGCTCCGGCTGGTCCGGCATCCCCTGTAGCTCCTGTGGCCCCCGTGGCCCCCGTAGCTCCTGTCGCTCCCGTGGCTCCCGTGGCTCCGGCCAGTCCTGGTGGTCCTGTGGCCCCTGTTGCTCCGGGCAGCCCTGGCAGCCCCGGTGGTCCTTGTGGTCCTTGTGGTCCTGTGGCTCCAATACTGCCTGGAATACCGCGTAATCCGCGTGGTCCCTGCGGCCCTCTTGCTACCCTTACGCAACAGCAGCACATACATGAATGTTTAGGCTCATGATTTTTTTTGGGGCCCACTCTACAACTGGGGCTTGAAGAGTTAGATCCACAGTAAGGGCACCTATGTGACGATTTCCAAGACATAGTTTCTATTCACATCCTTTTATAACTGCACTTTCCATACGCTTATTCATAATATGAAAAATGATTTTGAGTGTGAATTAATCGAAAGTATTCCTTCTGCTGCCGTCTCCCTCTGAAAATGAGCCCTTACATATATCATCCTTTTGCCAAAACCGATGATCCGCAAAATGGCTCCGGTTATCTCCACAATGCCAATAAGACTCTATCAGTAAAAAGAGTGAGACCGTTTTCATCTCACTCTTTTTTCTTATTTCATGCGAAGGTATTTTTGCTGTTTATTTTCTCTGCTCTATAAATTGATCGATCCGCTCCATTGCCTCTTCCATATTCATGCAATCCTGAAAGCTTTGATTGATTTTTTGAATCCCTTCTATATATCGATCGTTATTCAACACTTCTTCCACTGCATGTTTTAATGACTGTGCGGTTACATGGTCTTTAGATACTGTATAACCGGCTTGTAATTCAGTCAGCCGCTGGGCCACCATTGGTTGGTCCTTATCGTGCGGCATTACAACTAACGGAACGTTAAAATGAATGCCTTCATTTACACTGTTCATTCCCCCGTGAGTGATGAAAACATCTGATTGTTCCAGCACTTCCAATTGAGGCACATACGAAGCAATGATAAAGTTCTCAGGCGCTTGCTTTAATTTTGTCAGATCAGCTTTTTCTCCCGCAGCTATCACGACCTTGCCCTTGACATCAGAAAATGCATCTATACATAAGTTGAAAAACTCTTCTGTTTCGTCTAGTACAGTCCCCATTGAAATATAAATGACCTTTTCACCTTTTAGCTGTTCTATCGGGAAATCTGTTTTTTCCGCTCTTTTTGGAAAGCTGGGACCGATAAACAGATATTCATCCCCGAAACGATCGCTTTCAGGCTGAAAATAACGGCTCGTATACACCACATTCAATTCCCCTTGATTGTTCATGAATTGAACCAGGTTTTTCGGAGCGACACCGTACGTTTCTTTCATTTTTGCCAAAAGATCTTCGCACTCTTGATCCAATTCAAGCGGCGCTCCAGACTCCGGATGCAGCGGCAGGATTTTCAGGTGCTCCTCGCCAAACAAGAAAGACGCCGATGAAGAGACCCCTGGAATATCTAAGTAATCCCTCACCAATTCCCCCGCGCCGAATTTATCATAATAAACAAAATCAAATTGAATGCTCTTAGATAAGTCTTTGACAATCTGTAAAATGTCCAATGACGTTTTGATATGGATTTTCAAGAAATCAAGAATGCCATTGGGCGAACCGACATGAATAGGTGTCGTTCGCAGCAGATCCCGGTGAAGATGGACCGTTGCTCCCGCTGCTTCTAATCGTTTTTTATATTTTTCAGTGGATATATAATGGACATCATATCCCTTATCGGAAAACGCTTTTGTAATGCCTAAGGTAGGATTCACATGGCCTTCCGCAGGAAAATTCAAAATCAATACTGTCTTCATGTAGACAACTCCCTCTCAAATCGTATTCTGACTCTTTGTTTGATCAGACTACTACTAATCGTAAAATGGGAACACAACCCATGCAAGGTACAAATGAATGAACTATTCTGCTGCTCTGGACTTAATCAAAAAAAAGACACCCAAACTCTGGTGTCTTTTTTTATACTTTTCTGATCGTAAAAAATTTCCGCAGAAGCCATGGGCCCGGTGTAAAGCCCAGCGTTAACTGCCAAGCGCCAATAGCCTGCAATCTGTATTCGCGGACGATCTGCATCTTCCGGCTCATGCTCCTGACATCCTCAAACCATACCTCATGCGTCCGCCCCTGCTGATCACTGTACCGGAAAAACGGTGATTGATATTCGGCTGAATATTGTATCGGGGCTTGGTACCTCATCGCTCTTTCGATTGCGTTTTGATTTGAAATCGCTGAAGCAACTGTGCCCGGCTGATACGGGATGATCCAGTCGTACCCGTAGAGCGGGACTCCGATAATGATTTTTCTGCTCGGCACCTGCGCAATCGTAAACTCAATGGTTCTCCTTATTTCAGTAATCGGCGCTACAGGACCCGGCTCACTTCCGGCATGATGCCAATCATAAGCCATGATAAACATATAATTAACAACCGCTCCTATTCCTCCGTAATCATAGCCTCTCAGCCAGGGGATATTATCGCTTGTTTTTGCCGGAACAGCTATCGTCAGCACATATCCTCCCGCCTGAAGGCGATCTCTCAGCTGACGCAAAAAACCAGTGAAAAGGTCACGATCCTCGGCGCTCACCTGTTCAAAATCGATTGTCACACCGCCATATCCCCTTGTGGAAACTAAGTCATAAATATTGTTGACCAGATTGGTTCTCGCTGTCGGGTTGTTCAGGACTTGGTGAACGAGTTCTGTACTGAATCCTGTTGATGTAAGGTTTGTTATAGTCGCCAGCGGCGTGACTCGTCTTTGCCAAGTTGTCTCGATAGCAGCCGCATCATTCAATTGGTTTGCAATGTCCCCGTTCGGTGCAATATGGTATTCGAAAATCGAAATCGAAGACGAGTATGGCGCATAATCATTGATTAATTCCCGATCGAGGTCTGGGTTTCGGAGCACATAAAAACTTAATGTTCCCGCAATGTAATTTGAGATCGAAGGAATCGTTATTTTTGCTCCTGCTTGTAAAGCATTTGGGCTGATGCCCGGATTGGCGGCTCGCAGTCGCTCTAATGGCACAAACGCTTTAGCTGCAATGGCGGTAAGCGTATCTCCCGGCTGGACTGTATATACATAAAGAGGGATAAGCAGAGCCTGCCCCGGCACGATATTCGTTTCATCTAAACCATTCACACCCCGTATTTGATCAACAGAAGCACCGTATCTTCTGCCTATTGAAAACAAAGAATCACCAGGCCCGACGATATGGATAAACATGTTTAACCCCCATTATTCGTTAGTCAAACCATCATAAAATCTTATTAACGGGGCCTCTTAGATATGTGGTGAATACATAAAAAAATACCAAGGGTTCTGCTCCCCCTTGGTACCGGATCATAAAAATCAATTCTCTTTGCCTTCTTCAAGCACATGCTTCAAATGCTCACAGTCATGATTGAAATGAGCCAGTACATGTTGTTTGGCTGCTTCTTTGTTTTTCTTTTTCACTTCTTCAAATATCCTGCGGTGCTCACGCAGTATCGTTTCTGCACGGTGGTCGCCGGTATAATTAAGGATTCTGCAAAAATGAATCAGATCATTTACATGCTCAAGCAAATTTTTCAAATGTCTGTTATGGCTGAAATCAACCAGCAGCTCATGAAATTTTTGGTTTAAACGAATGATTTCCGTATCTTCCGTGCCGTTGTGAATGGCTTTCTCTGTTTCTTCAAGCTGTTTTTCGAGTATGGTCAGCTCTTCTTCGTCCGCTTCGTCTATGACTAATTCGACTGCCAGCTGCTCCAGCGGAATTCTGATTTTATAAATCTCATCTACATCTTTTGCCGTTAATGACGTGATCGAAAATCCATTTCGGTCATCCGCTTTTAACAAACCATCTTTCTCAAGCAATCGCATGGCTTCCCTTATCGGAGAGCGGCTGACACCAAAGCTTTTCGCCAGCTGTGTTTCGTTTATCCGTTCCCCAGGCTTAAAAGTCCCGTTGAAGATCATTTTTTTTAGCTGGTTATAAAATTGCAGGTAGTAGGGGGTCGGCTTATCTAATTTAAAATCGTCCATATATAATACCTCTTTTGAATATATTCAAGGGCTTTTCTTCATCAAAATCATATAACAGATGGTAATGGGAAGCAACAAACTGCCTTGTCAGATCTCAAAATTTGAGGTACGATATGTTTGCTGAACGACGGTCGACGGACTACTGGCAACTGAAAAACGGCGTGTTTTTCTTCGTCAATAGGACACCATACCTCCGCCAGAATAGCGCACGATTACATTTTTACATCTTTTCAATGGAGGAAAAAATATGCTCATTATTCTTGTTATGTTTCTTCTAGGAATTATTTTAGGCTTTATTGGCGCCGGTGGAGCCGGCTTTGTCATTGCCCTTTTAACGCTTCTTTTCCATATCCCGATTCATACGGCTTTAGGCACTTCGCTTGCCGGCATGGCTTTTACAAGCTTATCAGGGGCATACAGCCACTATCGCGAGGGCAACATTCAAATGAAAATCGGCTTAATAGTCGGAGGCTTTGCTGCGGTTGGCTCATTTTTCGGCGCCAAGCTGACATCTTTTATTCCGGCTGATTTGCTTCATTATTTGACGGCTGGAATGTTATTTTTATCAGCAATTCTCATTTTAATCAGATTATTTATTTTAAAAGAGAAGGCTCAAGTGAATCAAAGCACTCTTTCAACGTATACGAGAGCGGTCATCTTAGGAATTGTAGCCGGCGTGCTTTCCGGCACATTCGGCATCGGGTCGGCACCTTTTATTCAAATCGGTTTAATGATTATGCTGAATCTGTCTATTCGCCATTCTGTCGGAACGACGATGCTTGTGATCATCCCTCTGGCTGTAGGTGGAGGCATCGGATATATCACAGAAGGTTTTGTTGATTATGTATTGCTTGTCAAAGTTCTGGTCGGGACAATGTGCGGTGCCTATGTAGGCGCGAAATTCACCAACCTCATGCCAAAGGTGGTTTTGAAATCAGCCATCTTTTTGACTCCGGCGATTGCAGGCCTGCTGTTGTTATTCTAAATAAAACAAAAAACCTGACGTCATGTCAGGTTTTTTTATGAATTCTGCCCTACTCGTTCTTTCGTTAATCCAAAAAAAGCTAATGAGCCGATGACAGCTGTCACAAACATGATGGCTCCCATCGGAACGGCTGTTGTCTCATTAATGCCTACAAGCGGTGACACGATTGAACCGAGGAGCAGCGGAAGCATTCCAAGCAGCGCACTTGCACTTCCGGCGCGGTGCCCCTGCTTTTCCATGGCCAGGGTAAACGTGCTGGTCAGAACCATGCCGATCGTAATCATGTAAATGAAAATGGATATGACTAATGTAGCAAGAGGACCGTGAATCATGGTCATGGTTAATAGCACAGCCGTCGCAATTATAGCCGTAATGACCGCTATACGAAGCAGGCTTTTTTCATGAATGATTCCGCCAAAGCGTCCGATGATAAAGCTGCCCGATATAATCGCCAGCCCGTTAATGCCAAAAAGAATACTAAATACCTGCGGAGACACCCCGTAGATATCCTGGTATACAAAAGGCGTACCAGACACATATGCAAAGCTTCCCCCGTGAATAAATCCGACAGTTAACGCGTACCCCATAAAGGATCGATCCTTCAGCAGGCTGCCCATCGTTTTGACGGATGTTCCGATTGAGCTTGGAATCCGTTTTTCCGGCGGAAGCGTTTCTTTTAATCTCAATGCAATCAGAAGAACAAGTAAAAATCCGATGATCATGAGGACGTGAAAAATTGTATGCCACGTTGCGAACGGCAAAAGCAAAATGGCACCGCCTGTCATAGGCGCAACCATTGGCGCCACCGCGGTAATGACCATTAACAGCGAGAAAAATTTAGAAAGCTCTCTTCCGGTAAACACATCGCGGACGATTGCGCGAGACAGCACAAGCCCTGCAGAAGCAGTGAAGCCCTGTAAAAAACGCGCAGCCACTAAAGTTGTTATATTGGGCGACAGTGCACAAAACAGAGAAGATAACGCAAATAAAAAGATACAGATTAATAGCGGTTTTCGTCTTCCCTGCGCATCGCTGACCGGCCCGACAATCAGCTGGCCGATCGTAAGCCCGACCAGACAGGCTGTTAAACTTAACTGAACAAGTGAAGCACTTGCTGATAAATCTTCCGCGATTTCAGGAAAACTTGGCAAATACATATCTATATTAAGCGGGCCCAATATAGCAAGCATGCCGAGCAGAAACGCTAGTGCCAAGCGTTCTTTTCCAGTTGGATTGTGCAGCATGTTATCAAACCTTCCCTTCAACCTAGTCCCTTATATAATGGATGTCAGCTCCAACAATGGATTGAAGCTGTGAAACATTTGTATATTGTATCATAACTTTCAGCCTGTGAAAGCCGCTTGAGCACGGGCTCGGCAAAGTGATATTCCGCTGGGAGGTTTTTCGAAGATGCAAATGGCTTGCAAGATGAAATCAATCGTTGTATATTAATTGACGTGTCAATCATTGATATATCAATTAATAGTTTTGACAGGAAAGAAGGGATGGGTTTTGGCGTCATTTTGTTCAGAGGAAGCCGAGATTTTATATCAGCTGCAAGGCGTGAACAAGGTGATTGGCGTGAAGTTCGAGGCATGCACGGGCATCAGCCAATCTCGTTTGGAATTGCTGACATTGCTTTATCATGCAGATGAGATCAGTCAAAGCGACCTTCAAAAGAAAGTAAATATCGATAGCGCAGCCGTTACCAGACACCTGAAACAGCTGGAAGCCAAAGGCATGGTATCAAGGCGGCGCAAGCCCGAGGACAACCGCATCACCCTTGTTCGGTTAACAGACCAAGGAAGAGAGCGAATCGAGTCTTCTAAGAAGGAAAAGGAGCGTTTCATGAAGGAAATGCTCGCAAATGTAAGCGCAGAAGAACGCCGCCTGCTCATTGATGTGCTGGCGCGCATGCGAAACAATATAAATAATATCGAAGCTTAAGAGGAGTGTATCAACATGATCAAAACAAACGATTTTATGGAAATTATGAAAGGCCGCCGTTCTATTCGCAACTATGATCCGACAGTAAAAATCAGCAAAGAAGAAATGACAGAGATCTTAGAGGAAGCAACAACTGCGCCATCTTCTGTTAACGCGCAGCCATGGCGTTTTCTTGTCATTGACAGCCCGGAAGGAAAAGAAAAGCTCGCACCGCTTGCAAGCTTTAACCAAACACAAGTCACAACATCATCTGCTGTCATCGCTGTATTTGCAGACATGAACAATGCAGACTACTTAGAAGAAATCTATTCAAAAGCCGTGGAACTTGGTTACATGCCGCAGGAGGTTAAAGACAGACAAATCGCCGCGCTGACCGCACATTTTGAAAAGCTTCCGGCACAGGTCAACCGTGAAACGATCCTGATTGACGGAGGTCTCGTTTCCATGCAGCTGATGCTGACTGCACGCGCGCATGGCTACGATACAAACCCGATCGGCGGATACGATAAAGAAAACATCGCGGAAACCTTCGGATTAGATAAAGAACGTTATGTACCGGTTATGCTACTTTCTATCGGAAAAGCAGCAGACGAAGGCTATGCTTCCTACCGTCTGCCGATTGATACAATTGCAGAATGGAAATAAAACAAAGAGCCCGGGAATGTTTTCCGGGCTCTTTGTTTTTAAGTACAGCCGCCGTTTGATCGTCTGACCTTTTTTGGGTAACACGTCTGAAGTTCGTCGTTTAGATCATGAAAAAAGAGTGATGACCATTCATCACTCTTCTCTCGATTACTCTTTTCCTTTCTTCCTGCCGAACGGCCACCAGTTTCCTTCTCCAAAGGTCGCAATGATTGCCGGGATGAAAAGCGGAAGTATGACAAGGCCGTAAAGCAAGAGCCCGATGATAATAACACTTGCCACCTGCATCAGTGTATTGACGCCTGAAGGCATCATCGCCGCGAACGTACCGGCCAATATAATGGCAGCTGTAATAATGACAGATCCCATTTTGCTCATTGACCTGACAACACCTTGCTCAATGCCAAGGTGCACCTCTTCCTTAAATCGATCCAGCAAGAAGATTGAATAATCTACCCCTAACGCGATCAAGATGACAAAGCTGAAGAATGGTACTGCCCAGCTGACACCCGCGTTTCCTAAGCCGTTTACAAAAATTAATTCTGTTATGGATATCGACGTATAGTACGTCAGCAGCAGTGACGCGAGCATATAAATCGGCACGATCATGGAGCGGAACAAAATGGTTAACACGATAAACAGGCCTATAATCATGATCACCATTGTTCTGGAGAAGTCCGTTGTGGACAGCTCTTTTAAGTCCGCATTCATACTCGTGACCCCGCCGTACACGATCTGAGCATCCTCCAAAGGAGTGCCGTCAACTTCGTTTGAGACAGCTTTTTTGATTTGGTTTATTGTCGTAATAGCTTGTTCTGAGTACGGATTTGAATCCAGAACGACACTTAATTGAACACCTTTGCCGTCTGCAAAGGAATACTGGTCAATTGACTTCTTAAAGTCTTTGTCCTTCATTACTTGATCAGGAATGAATATGCCTGTATCTCTTACAGTTGGACTTTTGCTCATGTCCTCTAACATATCACTGGAAGCTGTAATACCGTCAGAGACTTTCGTCAGGCCATCATTTGCGCTTTTCACGCCTTCGGACAGCTTCTTCAGGCTTTCTGTCAGCGTTCCGGCTTGTGCCTGCTGGCCTGAGAGCTGTTGGTTCGCTTGTTCAAGGCCGGTTTGAATCTGGCCAAGCTGTCCGCTGATTGCCGTAAGCTGCTGCACGGTCTGTGCGGTGTTGCCGGTTTGAGAAATCTGTTTGCTCACGAGCTGCAGCTGCTGATTGATTTTGCCCAAGCCATCTGCCGCATTCTCCAGTGAACCGCCAGAGCTGCTGCTATTTGAGGCCGAGCCAGTTTGCCCTGCCATTTGATTCAGTCCGTTTTCTATATCCGTTAATCCGCTTTGGACATCAGCAATCCCTTTTACCGTCTTATCCAGCCCGTCTGAAACCGATCCTAGCTGGTTATCAATATATAAATCTTTGATTTTTTCACCAGTCGGCTGCGTGATGGTCATGACAGAGTCAACATGATCGACTTTCTCGATCGCTTTGCTGATATTTCCTAGATAAGGGATTGTATCAGCTGTTGTAAGATCTTTGTCTCCTTTTACGACAACATTGATCGGGAACGCTTTTCCTTCCCCGAATCCATCCTTAATGGCCTCGAGGGCTTTTATAGATTTATAATCGCTGCTGATTTCCGCAGTTGAGTCGAATGAAATCTGGTCATCATAGGTCAAGATGAACGGAAGCGTGATAATGACCGTGATGACTATAAACAGAAACGGACGAGCGACGGAATGCCTGCCGAGAAACGCCCATAATTTGTTATCACTGTGCGACAGCACTTTCTTAGAAGGCCAGAATAATTTTTCACCCAGCGTCACCATAAATAATGGCAGCAGTGTGTAGAGGATGATCATTAAAATTCCCACACCGACTGCTACCCCTACTGCGGATTGGAAAATCGCAAACTTCGCAAATCCTAAGGCGGAAAATCCGATTAATACCGCGAATCCGCTGATAAATAAGGTTTTTCCCCCTGTGCGGTAAGCGATAAGCGCCGCTTCTTTTTTATCATGCCCGTTTGCCAATTCTTCACGGAACCGTGTAAGAAGCAGTATGCAGTAATCTGTTCCAATGCCGAACAGGATCGCAACTAAGAAGGTTTGCGTAAACGTCGAGATAGGAAAATCAACATTGTATACAAGGATGCCCAGTATGGATTGACTGATCAGATAAGAAAAACCGACAACCACAATCGGGATAAAAGGCGTCACAACAGATCGGAACACGATCAGCAGTAAACCGATGATCAGGCAGACTGTGATCACTTCCGTTTTCTTAAGCCCTTCCTCTGAGCTGTGAGCGAAATCCTGGTTGATAAGGGAAGCTCCCGTAATATATGCCGTCAAATCATCAGGAACGATTTGATAAATCTCGTCCGCAATTTTTTCCGCCTTTTTATCAGAACCTGTAATCGTGACAGGCATGAGAACGGTTTTCTTGTCTTTCGACATCAACTGGTATTTGACTTCTTTTTCCGCTGACAGAGGAGATGTTACCTCTTCTACACCGTCGATCTTTTTAATTTTATCGATCATTATCCGAAGCTGATTCTCTGTTTCTTTCTTTAAAGCGTTGTCTAATGTAAAGACGACACTGATCGAATTATTGTCTTCTCCCGCTTGTTTTAAAATGGCGTTTGCCCTTTCTGAAACAGCATCAGCGGGAAGCTGGGCCTGCCCCTTTTGATTGGCCAGCTCCGTTAAGTTCGGAGAAAACAAACTCAAAACGACGGTAAGTGCTAATACTATGGCTGCAATTGCCCACTTGAATTTGATGATTGCTCTCATTCGGCAGAATCTCCTCCTTTAAATTTGCTTTTTAAAATGGTGAATATCTCGATGATGGAATGTAAGTGTTCCTCATCTATATCATCAATCAGCGGTTTGAGCGCGTTAAAGATGGCAGAATCTAATTCTTCTAGTATGTGTTCACCACTAGGTGTAATGTTAATAAGCTTAGAGCGCCTATCACTTTTTTCCGGACAGTCGTCCCATTGAACCAATCCCTTTTCGAGCAGCTTTTTCAGTCTGTTAGAGATCGCGCTCTTATGTACATTTTGGTACATGGCCAGGCTGCCGGGAGAGGTTGGGCCCTTGACTTTTAAAATTTTCAACAGGTCTGCCTGTTCCCTTGAGATATGCTTGAAGACATCCTGATTGATTTCACGATGCACAAATTCTGTCCCTTCAAGCAGGACTTCCACAAACAGGTTTATCGCCTGACATAGCTTTTGTTCATTCAATATCTTCCCCTCCTCATTATAGTTTACCCCGCTAAACTTTATGTTCAATGTCAATTAGTTTATTCCTCTAAACTATATATGTCAACAAATTTTATTTTCGAGCACTCTCCATAAGAACGCACGTTCGTGTATAATAGAAGCTATACACACGAAGGGGGAATTTTAACATGTCAGATTTTGCATTCGAATTGTATGAATATAACGTCTGGGCCAATCAGCAAATATTCAACCGATTAAAAGAGCTTCCAAAAGAGGTATACCATCAAGAAATTCAAAGCGTGTTTCCATCAATATCCCATGTATTGTCTCATGTTTATCTTTCTGATCTCGGCTGGATTGAAGTGTTTTCCGGCAAAACCTTGAGCGATGCGTTGGCTTTAGCTGAACAGCTTAAAGAACAGACAGAGGCAAAAGAAATAGAGGAAATGGAAGACCTTTTTCTGAGGTTATCCGAGCGCTATATACTATTTTTACAGCAAAAAGAACAGCTCAATAAGCCACTCCAGATTCAAAATCCCTCAAGCGGAATCATGAAAACAACTGTTTCCGAACTGCTTCCCCACGTTGTCAACCACGGGACATACCACCGCGGCAATATCACAGCAATGCTGCGGCAGGCAGGCTACGCATCCGCACCGACAGATTACGGGCTCTACCTGTTTATGAAAAAAACTGAAAAAGCATAAAAAAGCGGCTCCCTAAATGGAGCCGCTTTTTTCGGGAAATAGTCCAAATCACATTAAAATTCTTTTCATCAATCCTTTTTTAGTAAAAAAGATAGAAATTTTAGTGTTATAATAATCATTAAAAATAGATTGCTGACTCAATAAACAATTTTCAATGGAGGAACACATAAAGTGACAGACGACATGACGAAAGACAATATAAATCAGCAAACGTTGCAGAGAGGCTTGAAAAACAGGCATATCCAGCTCATCGCCATCGGCGGAGCCATTGGGACAGGCTTATTTCTCGGCTCGGGCAAATCGATTCATTTTGCCGGACCTTCGATTTTATTTGCTTATATGATCACAGGGATCATTTGCTTTTTAATTATGAGATCGCTGGGTGAACTGCTGTTATCAAACTTGAACTATCACTCTTTTGTGGATTTTGTACAAGACTACCTAGGCGATATGGCAGCATTTATCACCGGCTGGACATATTGGTTCTGCTGGATTTCCATTGCGATGGCTGATCTGACAGCAGTCGGGCTCTACACTCAATATTGGCTCCCGGGTGTGCCGCAATGGGTGCCTGGCTTAATCGCTCTAATTATTTTACTGATTATGAACCTGGCGACAGTCAAGCTGTTTGGAGAATTAGAATTTTGGTTTGCTTTGATTAAAGTCATTGCCATTTTGGCGTTAATCGTCATTGGCCTTGTGATGATTTTCAAAGGCTTTTCCACAAGCTCAGGAGTGTCCAGCTTCACAAATCTCTGGAGCCACGGAGGCCTGTTCCCGAATGGCATGCATGGGTTTATCCTCTCGTTCCAGATGGTTGTGTTTGCTTTTGTCGGCATTGAGCTTGTCGGGCTTACAGCCGGTGAAACAGAAAACCCTGAAAAAGTAATCCCTAAGGCGATCAACAATATCCCTGTCCGTGTGCTGCTTTTTTATATCGGGGCTCTTCTCGTGATTATGAGCATCTATCCTTGGGATGTCATCAATCCCAGCGAAAGCCCATTCGTACAAGTATTTGTCGCTGTTGGCATCGTCGGGGCTGCAAGTATTATCAACTTTGTTGTGTTGACATCCGCTGCTTCAGCATGCAACAGCGCTGTATTCAGTACAAGCCGTATGGTCTATTCCCTGGCGAAAGATCACAATGCGCCTGAGTCAATGGCGAAACTGACTCAGCGTAAAGTGCCTAGAAATGCTTTATTCTTTTCGGCTATCGTGATTTTAATCGGTGTTACGTTAAACTACATCATGCCAGAAGGCGTATTCACCCTGATCACAAGCATTTCAACCGTATGCTTTATCTACATTTGGGGGATTACGGTCATCTGCCATATGAAATACCGCAAAACAAGACCTGAATTAGCGAAAACAAACAAGTTTAAGCTTCCGCTTTATCCGTTTACAAATTACCTGATTCTTGCGTTCCTGGCGTTTGTCCTGGTTGTGCTGGCACTGGCACAGGATACTCGTGTTTCCTTATTTGTCACACCGGTTTGGTTTATTTTGCTGATTGTGATTTATAAAGTGAGAAAAGCGAAGCATCAATAAGACTCGAAACTCCTGCCTCAAAAATGAGAGCAGGAGTTTTTTTTGATGAAAATGACCTTTGCTTTTGAATTTGAAGGTATGCTATAGTGTTTGTAATCAAAACAAGAAGGGATGATGGGTGGACAATGATTAACTAATCTTATTTTTACCGTTTGAAATCAATATTTCAAATCAGAAAAAATAGGATTAGTCTGCCCATTTTCTATATAAACGACACCGCTATTTATAAAGAATAGCTTATTTGATCATGCACAGGCACGGCTAATCCTTCCAACACATTTGGGAGGATTTTTTTATTCTCCCTTTAAAGCGAGGGATATGGATGAAAGAGATGATAACATTAACAAACGTGAGCTACGAAGTGAAGGATCTATCTGTTTTTAAAAACGTAAATGCCCGTGTTCAGCAAGGAGATATCATTGGGATTATCGGCAAAAACGGCGCTGGGAAATCTACGCTGCTGCACCTTATTCACAACGACTTGGCCCCTGCACAAGGACAAATCCTTCGTGCGGATATAAAAATGGCTTTGGTCGAACAGGAAACCGCGGCGTATTCCTTTGCCAATCAGACACCTGCCGAAAAGAAGTTACTGGAGAAATGGCATGTGCCCCTTCGTGAATTTCATCAGTTAAGCGGCGGTGAAAAACTGAAAGCGCGGCTGGCGAAAGGACTCTCAGAGGATGCAGATCTGCTGCTGTTAGATGAACCGACAAACCACCTTGATGAAAAAAGCTTGCAATTTCTCATCCAACAGCTGAAACATTATAGCGGCACTGTGATTCTCGTTTCTCACGATCGATATTTTTTAGACGAAGCAACAACAAAAATATGGTCGCTTGAGGATCAGACGCTGATTGAATTCAAAGGGAATTACTCCGGGTATATGAAGTTCCGGGAGAAGAAAAGACTCACCCAGCAGCGTGAATATGAAAAGCAGCAAAAAATGGTTGAACGGATTGAAGCACAAATGAATGAGCTCGCTTCTTGGTCGGAAAAAGCCCACGCCCAATCAACGAAAAAGGAAGGGTTTAAAGAATATCACAGGGTTAAAGCGAAGCGTACGGATGCCCAGATAAAATCCAAGCAGAAGCGGCTTGAAAAAGAGCTGGAAAAAGCAAAGGCGGAACCCGTTACCCCAGAATATACAGTCCGCTTTTCAATCGATACAACCCACAAAACAGGAAAACGTTTTTTAGAAGTTCAAAATGTAACAAAAGCGTTTGGAGAAAGGACCCTCTTTAAAAACGCAAACTTTACAATTCAGCATGGCGAAAAGGTTGCCATCATAGGCCCCAATGGCAGCGGAAAAACGACATTGCTGAACATCATTCTTGGACAGGAAACAGCAGAAGGAAGCGTATGGGTATCACCGTCTGCAAACATCGGCTATTTAACGCAGGAGGTGTTTGACTTGCCATTAGAACAAACACCGGAAGAGTTATTTGAGAATGAAACATTTAAAGCAAGAGGGCACGTTCAAAATCTGATGAGGCACTTAGGTTTTACAGCTGCCCAATGGACTGAACCGATCAAGCATATGAGTATGGGTGAGCGTGTAAAGATCAAACTGATGGCCTATATTCTGGAGGAAAAAGACGTGCTGATTTTAGATGAGCCGACAAACCATCTCGACCTGCCGTCACGCGAACAGCTGGAAGAAACACTGTCACAATACAGCGGCACATTGCTGGCGGTTTCACATGACCGATACTTTCTCGAAAAAACAACAAACAGTAAACTCGTCATCTCAAACAAAGGCATCGAAAAGCAGTTAAACGACGCTCCTATAGAAAGAAATGAGCGGGAGGAGCTTCGGTTAAAGCTTGAGACAGAAAGACAAGAAGTGCTGGGAAAGCTCAGTTTTATGACGCCAAATGATAAAGGGTATAAGGAGCTTGATCAGGCTTTCAATGAGCTTACGAAACGAATAAAAGAGCTGGATCATCAAGACAAAAAAGACTGAGGGAGAAAGTTCAAGCGGCATTGAAAAGGACAACAGCTGTTGTCCTTTTTTCTTTATATGTTCAAGCCTTCCCATGACCTTAATGTTTCTAATGATGACTTATAGTACCCTGCCACTGCCTCCAGATAGGCATGTTGTGTTTGGGTAACGTAAGCGACTTTTCAGCATAGCTGTTTTCGCATACGAATATTGGTCATGGCATAGCCCATCTTCTGATAAAGATAGACGGCTGTCTCGTTGTGCGCAAACACATGGAGGGCCAGTCTTTCCGCACCAAGCTCTCTTGCTCTTTCATCAAGCGTTTGAAGCGCCAATTGAGCAAGTCCTTTTCCGCGAAAGGCTTCATACAATCCAAAGGAATAGATAAACGCTTCCTTTTGCGGATGAAACGGATCAGCATACAGCCAGAGCCAGCCCATTCTTTCCTCTTGGTCATTTGTGATGTTCCAAAAATAATGATTACTGCTGTCTCGCCCATTCGGAATCATGTTCTCATATGCCTGCTCCGATTTCTCAAATGCCTCTTTTTCCGTCCAAGTTCCTGACGTTATGTTTTGTTTCGCATAATTATGCACGGACATCCCGCGAAAGGCTTCGAACTCTTCCTCAGTCATGTCTTCCAAAGTTAATGTCATCCTGTATTCCTCCTTTATAAAAAAAGCCCAGCTGATGCCGGACGAATAACGCAGAAATGGAGCTCTATTTTACTGATTCAGTTAATTCCTGGACTTTCTATTATTCGATAAGAAAAGGAGATTTCCTGCAAATAGGCTTGTTCTTAAACATTAGTGAAAAGCTTACGTGTAACTCCCCATGATGATCATGATAGAAACAATCAAACAAATCATCGCTGGTATCGCCATGATGACCGATTGTCTTGCTCGAAACATATGCGCATGAATGGCTCCCGCCATGAGAACGACAAACAGAACACCTGCTCCAATCGCTGCATACCGATTCCAAATTCCCGCTGTCATAGCAAGTGCCCCGGCTATTTCGAGAATGCCGGTAACAGTCAGAAACCATAATGGATATTGATAATGCCGCCAATGCTCAACTTGAAAGGGAACGCGGCTTACCTTTATGATGCCTCCCGCAAGCATAAAAACTGCCAAACTGACTTTCATAATAATAGATATCATCTTACATCATTCCCTTTCGGAAGCATCCCGTATATTAAAAGATTCACAACCTCTGCTGCGAGGCTTGCCGGATCTTTGATTCCGGTTAACAAAAATGAATCGGTTAAATGTTCAATCATGCCGACCAAACACTCAGCGACAGTTTCCATATCCAGTTCAGAGTGAAAATAGCCAAGCCGCTGTTCTGCTTCTAAGTTCTCTTTCAAAACCATCGCCAAGTCTTTTTTCATTTGTTGTGCTTCCGGGTTGAGAAAAAAGCCGATCTTGGTTAAATCCTTGTCCTCAGCCAAAAATTGAAAAACAGTCTCTACAGCTAGCAGTACCCGTTTTGATACATCCTCCGTGTTTAATCCGTTTTCCAGAAGAAGTGACTCTGTCAGCTTTCTGACTCGAGAGTGAAAATCGGTTATTAACTCGGCAAAGATGGCTTCTTTGCTTTGAAAGTACAGGTAAAATGAAGGCTGCGTGAACCCAGCTTTTTTCACAATTTCACTTACCTTCGCGTCATGGAATCCCCGAATCGAAAATTCATTAGCGGCAGCTTTGAGTAACCGTTTCCGGCTTTCTTCTCCTTTACGTCCTTTTTTGCTTTTCAACGAGGACCACCCCCAAAAATAATACTCGAAAGTAATGTTACTCACGAGTATTATTTCATGGCATTAGCTTCATTGTCAATGATTTCAAACTGATCCTGTTTGCCAGCTTCCTTTATTAAAGGGTCTCATGTATTTCGAATAACTGAATCAATTCATTGATTACTATATTCAATGGCTTTTCATTCAACTGATAAGTATTTGCCAAATAGATTGACATTCAGGCTGTGACAAACTTTATTCTTTTTTCTAACGAGCATCACTCCGGGGCCAGATAGAGTTTTGCCCGTAAATGCAAGGAACAATTGGGTGCAGCGGCGCATACTGTACTGTACAGAATGATGGAAGGGTGTGATAGGATGCCGTCTACAGTAATCAACCTATATTATTTGAAGATCAACAGTATTTCGGGCAATGGTTCAATTACAATAGGCGAAGCTGCTTATAACAGCCCTACCAACAATCAAAAATCTCAAGGAACCAATTCTTCTTTCGGTGATACATCACCTACAGAATCCGTAATGGAAAACTTCTTAAACGATCCTGATGTAAATGACCAGACATCTATCGGCAACTCTGATACATCCAATGTTAATGCTCCTCCGATTGCACCACCGCCAATTTTAGATTAAAGGGGTTTCGTCTATGCCATATCAAATTAATATCGCAAATATTAAGATCAACGGCGTCACGCAAAACGGAAATATAGATGTCGGCCCAACCGTGCACAACAGCCATACAGCAAACAGCAAATACTTTGGTGCAAACTTTTCCTTAGGAGATCTTTCGCCTACGTCTTCACTTTTAAACACTGGAAATATTGATTCAGACGTTAGTGACCAAGACCAAATCGGAAACCCTTCTGCACCGATTTCAAATCAAATTTAAGGAGAATCTCATATGGATTTCGAAAAAATTCGAAAATGGCTTGAGATTACGAATGAATATAAGCAAAGTGACTTTTGGACAAATGTGCTCAAGTATAAAGCTCCTGAACAATTTTTTGATTCCGATGCTTATACGCTCGTTTATGATTTTTATCAAGATGAAGAATATAATTTTATTATAGTGGAAATGCCCGGTGTGTATGAGGAGGAATTAACGATACGCTTACTATCTGAAACCCAGCTGCTGATCAAAGGAACCGTCACCCCTCTTTTTCCTGCCGAAATGGAGGTGCAGCGTGAACGGTATTACGGCGAAATTGAGCGGACGATTCAGCTTCCTGAAGCTACTGAATTTCATTTATTACAGATTCAGCTGTTAAACGGGCTTCTGCACATTTCGTACCCAAGACAAGTTGAAACCATTGCGTTCAATAAGGGGCTTTAAGATTGATTTCCTTCATTCCTTATCCATAGGGACTGATATATGGTCTTTATATTGATCCACATAAATATCTCCATTACCCAGCAGCACTGCGTACACGGTCTCTTTCACCTTTATGTCTCTTTTTCGCAATTCCTCCAAAAGCCAGGATTCCGTCAAACGATTCTGCTTTAAATTATTCTCAATGATTTCTCCGTCCATAATAAGCTCTATCGGAAGCCTGTGTTCTTGGTTTACCGCAATCATTAAATCCTGTTTGGTCACATGTCGGAATTGCGGTTTTCTTAACACAGTCAGCTGACCATTCGTTTCAAGAATGGCAAAAAGAACTTCTTCGATATTAAATATTTCTTTTTCCCGTAATTGCTGATTTAAATAATCAAGTGTGTAACGCATTTTCCTCATATTTGATTCAAGTATCTTCCCGTTTTGAATCAGCACTGTTGGATCTCCGGCAAAAAATTTCCTCAGCTTCCTGTTCTTTATCGACAGAAACGAAATTAGAAAAATGGTTAACACAAAAATACTAAACGAAATGGCCATATTGTGCGGTTTTATTGAAGTATTGTAAGCTAATCCGGCAGCAATCGCCCCTAGTGTGATCGCCGCAATAAAATCAAAAATCGTCATTTGAGAGATTGTCTGTTTGCCTAAAATTCGTTCTGCGATTAACAGCAAGCCAAAGCTGGCAACCGTTCTAATGACAACTTCAAGTTCAATCATCTTATGGCGCTCCCCGCTTCCCAGATTGTTTTGGCCAAAACTCCTGCTGCTATCATTGTTTGGCTTACTATATCCATCTATACCAAAAATATTGTTCGGTTCAGGACAGAATGAACCGACTGCCTTTCGGATATATTAAATTGCGATTGGCCTGAAGGAAAGCCAATCCCATGACAAATCTAATTCATCATTGGTCAGGTGGTAGCATGAATTTCACTTGGGAATCTCTAGTTCTCATTGTAGCCGGAGTCATTTTGCTGAGAATTTCAGGAATGAAATCAATCGCACAAATGACTTCAACTCAAACGGTTGTCATGATTTCAATCGGAACTATTATCGTTCAGCCAATCATCGAGTACAGCCTTTTCAAAACATTAATTGCGGCGGCAATTTTCACAATAACACTCATCGTTATAGAATGGATCCAAATGAGATCGAACTTTATTGAAAAGATGTTGACCGGAAAAGCAAAAGTTGTTATTGAAAACGGACAGCTTCATATCGAAAACTTAAAGAAGATGAGACTTACAGTTGATCAGCTTGAAATGCAGCTACGGCTTCACGGCGTTACGGCTATACAAGATGTCAAAATTGCGACATTAGAGGCAAACGGGCAATTAGGAATAGAATTAACTGATGACGCCAAACCTTTAACTGTCAGGGATCTAAAAAAACTCATTCACCCGAATTTCATTAATAAGGACGGACAAGCCCATTTGTCTAGCAATCAGAATATTTTTGATGAAATTGGTAAAAAGAATAAAAAAAACATCCCTAAAAAACTGCATTAACAAAAGGCACTTGGAGAATTTTGCAGGTTTTTGTCTCTCACTGAATGTTTTTGCCGTTTTGTTTAAGCAATTGCTGCTCACACACCATATTGTATAAACAGTCATAACGGAGAGGAGAGATGAATGATGAAATTCCCAGTTTATATTCATTCGATATCCGGAAACAGCGTTTTTAATAATGGTTTTGCATTCTCCATCAGCCCTTTCTCTGTTTCTAAAGAGACAGATGGTTCCGGAGGGAATAATACAGGTTTGGTTTTTGAATCAAATGCTTTAAGCCAAACAAGCTCGGCCAATCAAGCCCTACATGTTACAAATGCGGTCCAAGAACTGCTTTCCAAGCTTTTAGCGTAAAAATAAGAAATGAACACTTCATGAGGTGCCGTATGGATTTTCCAATTATTCACACAAACTTTTGGGATGCTGTGATAGCTGTTCCAATCATCATATTGATAACCCAAATCCTCAAAATATTATTGAAAATCCCCAAAACTTTTGTACCGTCAGTTGCCTTAATAACAGGCCTTGTCATTTCTGTTTTCATAAGCCATCGACACAGCCTCTTTTCTGGCGTATTTATGGGCTGGTTTTATGGCTACGCTGCTATAGGCTCCTACTCATCATTAAAAACGACCATCTTATCCTTTAGGCAAACGAAAAACGATACATCAAATTCATAGATGACATATAACGATCTGCCGCCTCTTTATCAGGCGGCTTTATTTCTGCTGATAGTTTGACCATCTTCAAAAAAGGTGCTCATTCACTCGCTTAAAGAGGCGCTATTATTTTTACCATTATGTTGATGCAATGATATAAAAACGCAATATCATAGAAGTAAACAGACTGCCAGCGTCCTCTATGACGGCTACTTCTGAGTGAAAGGAGTTTTTGAAGCATGCGATCTCAAATCAACATCTCAAATCTCACGATAAATGGAATGACACAAAACGCCAATACAGATATCGGACAAAACTTGCAAAACAGCCATACTGCGAACAGCAAAAATTACGGAGTCAATTTCACATTAGGAGATTACTCTCCATCTCATTCAATTATTATTTCAGCAAGTTGTGATAATGATACAAGTGATCAAGGGCAGGTTGATAACCCTTCTTCGCCTAGTGAAGAATAAAAAAAGAACTCATTTGAGTTCTCAGGCTGTCGAGAAAATCTCGACAGCCTTTATTTTTTCTTAAAATATCCATTCTTCTGTAATAAAATAAAAGAGAGACTTCAAAAGGACGGTGTCTTTCCCATGTTCCACACAAGAAATTCTTCTCAAAACGCAGCTGAATTTGTTCTTCTCGACCAACTTGTCGAAGAGGATCATCTGCTTCGAAAAATCGATAAATACATAGACTTCTCTTTTATCATTGAAAAGGTTAAGCCTTACTACAGTGAAAACAAAGGCCGCCCCTCACTTGATCCGCTGATTTTATTCAAAATGATGTTTATCGGATACCTCTATGGTATCCGTTCAGAAAGACAGCTCGAAAAAGAAATTTACTACAATATGGCGTACAGATGGTTTCTCGGATTGAACATAAACGATCCAGTTCCACACCACTCCACCATCAGCTGGAACAGACGCACACGTTTTAAAGATACAACCATCTTCCAAGATATTTTTGATGAGATCGTTCTTCAGGCCATCAATCATGACATGGTGGGCGGACGTGTCCTATTCACCGATTCCACTCACCTTAAAGCCAATGCCAACAAGCATAAATACACAAGAAAAACGATTGAACAGGATACACAAAACTATATCAAAGATTTAAATGACGCCATCCAAGAAGATCGAGAGGAACACGGAAAAAAGCCACTAATAGTCAAAGAGGAGGTGAAAGCTGAAAAAGAGATCCGCCACAGTACAACTGATCCCGAAAGTGGATATCTGTATCGCGAAAACAAACCAGAAGGTTTTTTCTATTTAGATCACCGCACAACGGATATGAAATACAACATTATCACCGATGCCCATGTCACACCGGGAAATGTCCATGATTCCGTGCCTTATCTTGACCGATTAGATCACCAAATCGCACGATTTGGTTTTCAAGTAGAAGCTGTCGCCCTTGATTCCGGATATTTAACAGCTCCTATCTGTAAAGGATTATCTGACCGTCATATTTTTGGCGTCATTGCCCACAGACGATATCACCCTACTAGAGGCTTGTTTCCAAAATGGAAATTTCATTACGACATTGAAAAAGACAGGTACATTTGCCCGAACCAGCAAACACTCACATACTCAACAACTGACCGAAAAGGATACAGGTCATATAAATCAAATCCTGAAACATGTTCCTCATGCCCTTTTCTTGAAAACTGCACAAAATCAAAAAAACATCAGAAAGTCATCACCCGGCATGTATGGGAAGACCACAAAGAAAAGATCAGGCAAAATCGCTTGTCTGTTTCAGGAAAAAACCTCTACAAAAAAAGAAAAGAAAAAATAGAGCGAAGCTTTGCAGATTCAAAACAACTGCACGGGCTTCGCTATTGCAGGTTGAGGGGAAAACGGAATGTGAGCGAACAAGTTCTCCTCACAGCCGCATGCCAGAACATGAAGAAGATTGCCACATACCTAGCCAAGCAGAGCTAGGTATGTGGGAGCTCTTTTTCTGTTTTTGAAATCAGCTGAAAATCTAAAGAAACATTACAAAACAAAAAAGCTTGTAGAAAAAACATCGTTTTCTCTACAAGCTGAGAACTCATTTGAGTTCTTATTTCTTTATTCGCCTTCATATAATCGATAAACCCTTTTCAGCTTTTGTTCAAGCTGTTCAAAATGAACAAAACGGGCTTCTCTTAGAAACTCAGTCCCATCAATGAACAAAAGAAGCACAGGAACGGTGAAAACTGAAAATCTGCCGGCGACCTCTGCTACATCGTCAGCATTGATATGCCCCAATTTGATGTTTGGAAACTGATCCAATACTATTCTGAGCTGGGGCAGAACTGCGTGACATACTGTACAGCCAGGCCTCGATATATAAATAAAACTGAATTTGTGCTGTTTGATAAAGTTTTCTATAGAAACTAATGAATGTAATTCTGTCATCTCTTTCATCCATTTACTCCTTCAAATAGGTCTGTTTTTCATGACCAAGCTCATCAATACGTATCATTCAATATACAGATTTTTATTTATGATATCCGCTTTTTTGCTTTGCAGAGTACCTGCAAGCTTGCCGAAAATGTCAAAATAAAAGAACAGTTACTGACAAGCAGCAACTGTTCTTACATACTTTCTTATTAAAAATGCAAAGCGTAAGCTCCTGAACCGATGAGTGCAGCCCCTATGGAAACTGCAATGAGCACCAGGTTATATTCAAAACCTCCCGCGCCATTCGCAAAACCTTTCGCTCCATGGACTTTTACGATGGCACCTAACATAATGATCGTTATGATAGCAGCTCCAAGCGGGAGGAATACGCCTAAAATAAATAGAATTCCGCTTACTAACTCCCCAAGACCTGATAGAGCGGCCGCAACGTTTCCTGGTTTCACCCCAATTGACTCGAACCATTGTCCGGTTCCTTTAATCCCGTATCCGCCAAACCAGCCGAATAATTTTTGTGTGCCATAAAACAAAAACACCACACCAATCATTATACGAATAAGCAACAGTCCTGCATCTTCCATTTGTATCTCTCCTCATCTTTGATTTTATCTAATTCTTTGCTGACGGTATCCAGCAATCATCAATTGAATATATGTTTCTTTATTTTTTATGTGTCAAATCAATCTAACTCTCTTACTTCAAACGGCAGCAGCCCTTGTTCAATTTGTGTGCGATGCGGTTCATATTGCACAGGCAGCATCAGTTTTTCGCCCATTGTATCCTGTGTTTCATCATGTGCAAAGCCAGGGGGATCAGTTGCGATTTCAAACAGGATTTCCCCGTGTTCCCTGAAGTAAATGGCATTAAAATAGTTTCTATCCCGAACAGGAGTTACACCATATCCATGGGAAGCAATATATCTTTGCCAATCTAACTGATCTTCATCATCGTTAGCCCGCCAAGCGATGTGATGCACCGTTCCGGCCCCCATTTGCCCGCGGCCAATAGGCGTTAACTTAAGGTCAATCACATTTCCGATATCACCGGCAGAACGATAACGAACGAAGTCTCCTTCTTTGCCGACTCGTTCCAGCCCCATGATGTTTTCTAAAAGCTCAGCGGTTTTGTCAGGCTGCGCTGATAATAGGGTTGCCCCCCCAAAACCTTTAATGGCAACATCGGGCGTTACATCTCCGAAAGTCCACGTGTTAGCCTCTCCTTCTTCTCTTTCCACGATTTCTAAGTGCAAGCCATGAGGATCATCAAATTCTACATATTGTTCTCCAAAGCGCTCGATTTTGGTGTATGGAACGTTGAACTTTTCTAGTCTCTTTTCCCAAAATGCCATAGCCCCCTTCGGCACGACATACGATGTCACGCCAACTTGACCGTCACCAATGACGCCTTGGCGGGCTCCGGCCCACGGAAAGAAGGTAATGATTGTTCCCGGCTTCCCGCCTTCATTCCCAAAATAAAGATGATACGTACCTGGGTCATCAAAATTGACAGTTTGCTTGACCAAACGAAGCCCAAGCACTCCTGCGTAGAAATCTGTGTTCTCTTGAGGATGACCGACAATCGCTGTAATATGATGAATTCCCATCGTTTTTTTAGCCATTTTTATCCGCTCCTTTTACATATACTCAACAAACTCATTCACAGGCTTCCGGTAGCCGCGCGGTCTTCTGCTCTCTGTTTTTTCTTTTCCAATCGTAATCATCATGACAACCTCAAATTGGTCGTCTATGTTCAAAATCCGTTTTACGGCTTCCGCATCAAAGCCGATCATCGGGCAGGTATCCCAGCCTTTTTCCTTAGCACTCAGCATAAACATCATCGCAGAAAGTGAAGCATTCCTTATCGCCTCATCTCTCTTAAATTGTTCTCCTCTGTTTTCATAAAACGAAACGGTGTCTTGCACCATGTGGTCATACTCTTGCTTATTTAATATCCCTAATACCTTTAAACCTTCATAGATATCGGCCGCTTGTTGATATGCCTGCTTATCCCCTAATACCAAGAGAACCGCAGATGAGCTAACCACTTTATATTGTCCATTTGCGGCCTGCTTCAGCTTTTCTTTTACGTCCGGGTCAAGAACCGTCACATATTTTGTATGCTGCAAATTAAAAGCCGATGGCGCCAATGCAACCAATTCAAACATTTCATTGAGGTCTTCTTTTGTGATTGGATGACCTGAAAGAAAATTGCTTGCAGATCGTCTTTCATTGACTAACTGTGTAAATTCAGCCATTACGCTACACTCCCTTTTATCTCGAATTCGAGATATTATATTATAAAAAATCTATATTGAATATTGTGTAAAAGAACTGACAACGATTGAACACTTAGAATTGCGCTTGATCGCTGATCTTTTCAATCAAATATCTCGAATTTAAATATCTTGAATATGAGATAATAATAAAATACAGATCTTCTCATGTCAATAGGTTTTTGAAAATTAGGTGGAAATTTTTCACTGACGGCAGCATTTTAATAGCGAATCATCACTGTTGTTACATAAGAACTCATTTGTTTGCTTTATGACCTTTTAGCACAGCTCCAACTTTTTTTCTGTCACCTTATTTATTAGTAAACAGGAAACAACGTTGCTATAGACCCACTCGAAATTGAATTGGTATGATAAGCAAAGTGATTACACAAGAAAGGATACGGAGAGCGTATATAGAGCACTCCTATTTTTTTGTGCAGTTTTATAGGAGGAAAAAATGGCAAGTGAAAGAGAACAAATAAGCAGAAAAGTTGCTTTGATTGCATTGATCGCCAATCTGATCTTAATGGCAGGAAAGGTCTTTTTTGGGCTGGCAGGCGATAGTGAAGCCGTGTTTGCAGACGGAATACATTCCGCGGCAGATGTCGTTGCTTCGATTGCAGTCTTGGCAGTGATCGGCATTTCCAATAAACCGCCCGATCAAGACCATCCTTTTGGTCACGGAAAAGCTGAAGTCATTAGTGAGGCGATTGTAGGAATTATCTTAGTGATCGTATCCGTTTATATCCTCATAGAAGCGATTCTGTCCTTTGTTAAAGGGCCAAGCGTTCCCCAATACAGCGCATTGTTTGCGGCTCTGATTTCGTACGTGGCTAAGGAAATCTTATATCGTTATTCTATAAAGCAAGGGGAAAAATGGAACAGCAAAGCGATTATAGCGATTGCGTACGATCACAAAGGCGATATCGTTGCCTCTCTTGCCGCTTTTATCGGCGTCCTGTTGGCTATCATCGGAAACACCCGCGGATGGTCCTATCTGTTGTACGCCGATGCCATTGCCAGTGCAATCGTTGCTTACCTCATTTTTAAGATTTCAATGGAATTAATCAGGCCGTCTGTTGATGTGCTCATGGAAAAGAGTGTTGATCCCGAGCTGATAGAGGAATATAAAGCTGTTATTTTTCAATGTGATCAAGTAAAACGAATTGATAGAATCCGCGCGCGAGAACACGGCCACTATAAATTGCTTGATGTCCGTTTGTCTTTGGATCATGATTTGACAATTAAGCAGGGACACGACATTGCCCGCGAAATTCGAAATGAAATCAAAAGACAGTTTTCAGATGTTGAAGAAGTGCTCATCCATGTGAATCCTTATTTCGAAGAATGAAAAGCTCCTTTTTAGAAGGAGTTTTTTCTTTATGCTGCAAACTTTACCTTTAGAACTCGCCGTACTATATAATGTGTGTATATCAATCATAGGGACAGAAAGGTTGTTAGAATGAAGGAATTTTTTTCGATTGGAGAAGTGTCAAAGTTATTCAATGTGAAAATCTCTGCTCTTCGGTATTATGATGAAATCGGCCTTTTGAAACCGGAATATAAAGATGAGCAAACGAACTATAGATATTATTCTACCCAACAGTTTGAGCGGCTTGATACCATCAAGTATTTGAGGGCTCTAGGCCTGCCAATCAATAAGCTTCTTGATTTTTATAACTCTCAAAATACAAACACTCTTCTTCATTTACTAAAAAGCCAGCAGGCTGAAATTGATCGCAAGAAGAAAGAATTGGAATGCATCGAACGAAAGATCTCCCGACGCATCGCACATATAGAAGATGCCGTTAACATGCCGTTACATCAAATTTCAAAAATCAAACTTCCCGCAATGCGTGTGGCTTACTTGCAGCATGAATATGTTCTCGGCCATGATATCGAACATTCGTTAGCTGAATTGAGAACCCACCTGAATGTAAACGAAGATATATTCATAGGCAAGATTGGTTTATCCATTTCTGCAGCAAATGTGAAAGCAAAACAGTTTGACAAATATTCCAGTATATTTATGATTCTTGAAGATGAAAATGAAAAAACTTCTTCAGAAATCATCTTTCCTTCAAGAGAATATCTGCAAATTAGGTTTAAAGGGTCACATCCAGAAGCCGAACCATACTACAAAAAATTACTGGCATATATGAAAAAACATCATTATGAGGTAGCAGGGGACTCAATCGAAATCACACTCATTGATTATGGCATTACGAATAACCTAGATAATTATGTGACTGAAATCCTGCTGCCCATCAAATAATCTCATGAATATGTTTTGATCTCCCTTGACTCTCTACTAACTAGAGGGTTTATTTTTTATGCAGGAATGATTTTTGGAGGAGAAAGCTTATGTTTGGAACGATTTTTAACACAGTGATGATCATTGCAGGAAGCATAATCGGGGGGATATTCAAAAAAGGCATTAAAGATGAATACCAGGATATTTTGATGCAGGCAATGGGATTCGCTGCGGTCGCACTGGGGATCAACGCCATTACACAGCATTTGCCTGATAGTAAATACCCCATTCTATTCATCGTGAGTTTAGCCATTGGAGGTTTGCTAGGCCAGATCATCAATTTAGAATTACGATTCAACAAGCTGGTGAACAAATTTTCTAAAAGCAATTTAGCAGAGGGCTTATCAACTGCGGTCTTATTATTTTGTATAGGTTCGCTGTCAATATTGGGCCCTGTTGAAGCCGCTTTGCATGGAGATTATACATACCTCCTGACAAACGGGATGTTAGATGGGATCACCTCCATTGTGCTCGCTTCAACTTTTGGTTTTGGAATAGCGGCTGCCGCCATTGTATTATTTGCCTGGCAAGGCTCCATCTATTTATTTGCTAAAGTAATGGAGAGCGCAATCAATACAGACCTTATTAATGAAATCACAATTGTGGGAGGCATACTCATCCTCAGTTCAGGTCTAAGCATTCTTGGAATCAAGAAGTTCAAAACATTGAATTTGCTGCCTTCCCTCTTGATCCCTCCTGTTGTGATTTTTGTGATTCATGCATTTGGATTGCGGTTTTAATGAAGCGGCTCCACAAAGAAGGTTAATATTCTGTTATATTGATTTTCAATAATCTGTTTCAATCGTTTTATTTCCTTTTCATCTTGGATTTGACGTCGAATAAAAACTGTATTATATTGTAAATTAAGTCTGTTATATCAAAATCAGATTCCCCATCACGAAACGGCACATTCATTTAAACAAAATTGGGAGGGGCATTTGTATGTCAAACCATTCATCTAGTATTCCCGAATTAAGTGACAACGGTATCCGCTATTATCAAACTTATAATGAAAGCCTTAGTCTTTGGCCGGTCCGTTGCAAATCATTCTATATATCTACTCGTTTTGGTCAAACACATGTGATTGCGAGCGGCCCAGAGGATGCCCCGCCGCTTGTATTACTCCACGGAGCATTATTCAGCTCGACGATGTGGTATCCCAACATCGCCGATTGGAGCAGCAACTACAGAACTTATGCAGTTGATATCATAGGTGATAAAAACAAGAGTATTCCTGAGAATTTAAGCGGTACAAGAACGGATTATGCCAATTGGCTTCTTGATGTGTTTGACAATCTGGGGATCGAAAAGTCCCACATGATCGGACTTTCGCTTGGCGGTCTCCATACGATGAATTTCCTTTTACGTATGCCTGAGAGAGTAAAAAGCGCAGCTTTACTGAGTCCGGCAGAAACGTTTTTGCCATTTCATCACGATTTCTACAAATACGCTCTTGGCCTTACAGCGTCAAATGGAGTTGAAACATTCTTAAATTGGATGATGAGTGATCACAATGTGCTGCACCCGATTTTTGTGAAGCAGTTTCAGTCAGGGGTAATGTGGCAGGATGGATCAAGAAATCCAAATCCTAAAGCCGACGGATTTCCGTATGTTTTTACCGATGAGGAATTACGTTCAGCAAGAGTTCCTATCCTATTATTACTTGGTGAACATGAAGTCATCTATGATCCCCACTCAGCCCTGCACCGAGCCTCTTCATTCGTTCCTGATATTGAGGCGGAAGTCATTAAAAATGCCGGACATGTTTTATCGATGGAACAACCCGCTTACGTAAATGAACGTGTAATTCGTTTTTTCAGTGCAGAAACAGGCATTTCACGGTAAGGGCTTATAAGATAGTGATTTGCATTTCTAAAGTCCTGAATATGCTTCTAGCCGGGCATTTCAAAAAATAGAGTCTCTCTTATGGACTCTATTTTTCTTGGACACAACCCGCAGCTGGTTTTGTGTGCTTGTTTCTTTAGGTTTCTTATATGATCAGTTGGTTTATTCTTAGAATTATCAAGAACCTAGGCATTATGGAGAGAAGGCAGCGTCAAAAAAATCATTTGATGTGCTTTATCACTTCTCCTGGGATGCCTGCTAGCATGACGCAGCTTCTGCCAATATGAAACAAAGTTCCATCCATATCGAAAATGAGTGATTGCGCCATAAGCGTCTCCTTTTAACTGCTGACTTCATCCTCCAAATAATACCATAATTAAAAAAGCAGATCATTAAAGATCTGCTTTTTCTATTACACACTGATTTGTTTCTTTTGTTCATGATCTATTTCTGGCTGTATTTCCTTTGTCAGTTGATGCCCTTCTATATCCACATTCGGAATAATCTTGTCCAGCCATTTCGGCAAATACCAGGCTGCATTCCCCATCAGCTTCATGACACTTGGAATCAGTGTCATTCTTACAATAAAGGCATCAAAGAGCACACCAAAGGAAAGAGCCAGCCCATTGGCTTTAATAGAAGCTTCACCTGCAAAGATAAATCCTGCAAAAACGAAGATCATGATCAAGCCGGCTGCTGTAACAACAGGACCACTGTGTTTTAATCCAGCCTGAATGGCTTGTACTGGATTCTTTGTTTTTACATATTCTTCACGCATTCTGCTGACAAGAAATACTTGATAATCCATGGCTAACCCGAACAGAATCCCAATCGATAAAATCGGCAGGAAGGCGAGTATCGGCCCTTTTTCAGGTATTTTGAAAAAATCGATGAGATTGCCGTCTTGCAAGACAAATACACAGATTCCAAGAGTGGCTGTCATCGTTAAAATGAAACCTGCAACAGCAACAAGCGGCACAAGCAGCGAACGGAAAACGATGGTCAGCAATACAAACGCAAAGCCAACAATAAGTACAGCAAACACCGGTATCGCATCATTCAGGCGATCTGAAATGTCAATATTCACTGCAGTCGATCCAGTAACAAGCAAATCTACTCCGTTTTTATCTGACAAACTGCGTACATCGTGTACCAAATCTTTTGTTGCGACATCATTTGGACCTGATTCCGGAACGACCGTAATGATGGCAAAGTTCCCTTCTTTATTAGGCATTGCAGGGGTGACACTTGCTACATGGTCTAATCCCTTTATTTCTTTCACTGCATCTGCGAAAGCCTCCGCCTTATTTTCTGCAGCATTTGCGGCATCCGCTACGATTGTTAATTGGCCATTAAATCCTTCTCCAAAGCCTTCGGCAAGCAAGTCATATGCCCGGCGATCCGGATTATCCTTAGCTTTCATCCCAGCATCAGGCAAGCCCAGTTCCAAATGCATAGACGGGATACTAATGACGAGCAAAATCAGAATGCTGCATACACTTAGCATGATAGGATTTTTGGTGACAAAGCGTCCCCAAACATTTGTTTCAGTGCTTTGTTTTTCTATTTTCTTGTTTGATTTCGGAATCATCCGCTTCCCTGCAATCGATAAGACCGCAGGCACAAGTGTGATGGAAGCCAAAACAGCCATCAGTACACTAAGCCCTGCTGTCAGCCCCATCGCAGACATAAAAGGAATGTTAACGACAGTTAATCCGCAAAGTGCAACGATAACAGTAAGTCCGGCAAAAACGACTGCGCTTCCCGCTGTTCCCACGGCTCTCGCAATTGATTCATTCTTTTGTATGCCTTCGCCTAAAAACTGGCGGTGTTTCGTAAAAATAAATAAAGCATAATCAATACCAACAGCAAGGCCAATCATTCCGGCTAATGAAAGACTGACGGAAGCAATATCGAATACTTGTGTCCCAACCAAAACCAGTCCAATGCTTACCCCTAAACCAAGCAGCGCAGTTAAAATCGGCAAACCTGCTATTAATAAAGAACCGAATGTAATGGCTAAAACGACAAAGGCCAAGATAATGCCGACAATTTCAGAGACACCGCCTATCTCCATCTCGGCTCCCGGTACATCTCCGTTTAGCTCAGTTTGCAACCCCTCATCGTCAGCCATTTTCAAACTGTCTTTTAAGTGTTTGATAGAGTAATCCTTTATATCATCTGCTGATGATTTATACTTAATATCAGCATAGGCAACTGTGCCATCTTTCGCGATTGTTCCTGTCACAAAAGGACTTGCAATCGAGTCAACAGAATCATCTTTACTGATTTCCTTGAACGTTTTTTCTATAGCTTTTTTCGCTGGCTTTGAAGTCAGTTTCTCCCCATCATCAGCACCGAAAATCACCCGTATGCTCCCTTTATCAGGACCGTGAGGAAATTCTTTTTCAATCACATCCATCGCTTTTTCCGAAGGTGTGTCAGGTATGGACATATCCTCAGAAAAACTTGGCTTTAAGGTGATTGCAAGGCCAATCGAAGCAACTAACACAACGACCCATGCACATATTACTTTTATGCGATGCCGAGCAACCCATCCTCCTAATGTATATAACATTTTTGACATGATAATCTCCTTTCAACACATTGCTTGATCACATTTATCATTGTAGTTGACAATGAAATGAAAAAAACGTACATTCGGGCATGTACGTTTGGGCAATTTTCAAATATGCAGTTTAGTTGTCTATTGTCAGAATACCTTTTTGCATGGCAATCGTTACCGCCTCAGTTCTTGAATTCGCGCCTAATTTATTGTAAATGGACGTTAATCTGGACTTTACTGTTCGCTCAGAGACGCCCAAATCAAAGGCAATCGCTTTGCTTTTAAGACCTTTAGCAATTGCTTTTAGAACAATGACTTCCTTTTCTGTCAGCTGCGTCTCATTGCGCTGCTTTTTCATCCGCTCAAATTGGATTTCTTGCAGACGTTTGAGGATATCAGGCTGCAACAGCACATTCCCTCTGATCGCTGCATCCATTGTGTGAAAAAGGGTTTCTGAACTCGTATCCTTTAACAGATATCCTTTCGCCCCTAATTCAATCCCTTCAATCATTAAGTGATCTTCATTATATGTAGTCAAAATAATGATGGGGGTATCGTGTTTTTCTTTTATTTGTTTAATGGCCTCTAACCCGCTCATCTCCGGCATATACAAATCCATCAGAATGATATCCGGTTCTAATTCATCTGCAAGACGGACTGCGACTTTTCCATTTTCCGCCTCTCCTATAATGGTGTATTGATCATTCGTTTCAATTAAAAGCTTCAGACCTTCCCTCACGACAAGATGGTCATCAACGATTAAAACCTTATTCATCTTGCATCTCTCCCTGAATTGGTACAGTGATCTCAATTTGTGTTCCTTTCAATTTTGTACTCTTGATATTGAATTGGCCATTTATTGCCCTGACGCGTTCTTGTATGCCAAGAAGCCCATAATGTCCTCTCTTTTTCTTTCCTTTTTCAACATCAAATCCCTTGCCGTTATCCTTAACTGTTAAATGGAGCCTTCCCTTTTCATCATCCCAAATGGATATCCAGATTGTTTTCGCCTCAGCATGCTTTGCCGCATTCGTCATGCATTCTCCAATGATGTAATAACAGTTTTCAGCTGTACGCACATCCAGCACCTGATGCAATCTGTAATCTAATAAACAAGCCATGCCTGTCGACTCTATAAAATGATCCATTAGCGAGGTAATTCTTTCTTTTAAAACACCGATTTCTTCTGATTTGCTGCGGAGATCGTCAATAGCTGAACGTGCATCAGCTAATGTGCTTTTCACTCTATTCATCGATTGTTGAACGATTTCTTTTGCTCTCTCTGTGTTGCCTTTGGCGAGATGAACATGAATCGCATCCAGCTGCATATTTAAACTGACAAGACCTTGAGCAAGCGTATCGTGCAAGTCTCGGGCCATCCGCTGTCTTTCGTTCTGCAGCGTCAGCTGTTCTACCTGCTGATGAGCCAGCTCCAGCCTTTCGAGAGTCAGCTGCGCTTTTATCCTTTCATCGACTTGGGCAAATAATGTAGCGGCATAAGTAATAATCACGATCATGATAGGTGCAGCAATCACAATAAAATGCAAATATTCACCTTTGTGAATCTGATTAGCTACATTTATTAACAGAAGAAGCAATAAAAATAGAATGAGGAAAGTTTTTCTTCTGTCTGCCATTCCTATAATCTGTCCAATCAAAAATGCATAAAGGCCAATGAGGACCAGCACTAAGAAGCCCGTCATGAGATTAGCAAGTGTAAAAGTGATCAAACCTTGCAGTACAAAGTATAGAATGACCCTTTTCTTCACCCAGCGATATGAATGCCAATGCAGAAAAGAAAAAACAGCCATCAATATCGTGAAGACATTAAGCAATAAAATGGACCAGCTCGCAGTAATAAATTGCAGCACGACAGAGGCTACATAGATCATGAGAATAAAAGCCAGGCCCGGCACTCTGAGTGCAAGCATGTTTAATGCCCGTCTATCATGCGAGTAGTATTTTTCTTTGAAAGGATTCCTGATACGCAAACCTCATTCACTTCCTTTCCATTGGCAGAAGCGATATACACTCCAGCCACATATACATGTATCCCATCATTTTATAGGAAGAGAAGGTACTCAACAATACAAAGATGCGGTGAAGCATAAGCGTTTCCAACATGAATCATTGCCCAAACGTACATAAGCGTTCTGCCTTTATGTACGTTTTATCTTTCCGAATTTCCATTTACAATAATGGAGAAGTCACTATTTAAAAGGAATGATCATCATTGAAATCGATTGATCTCACAATTTTATCATTAAAGAGAAAAGGAATCCGGACCGAAAAAGTGTTAAAAAATCAGTGCCTTGATCGATTAAGCAATGAGAAAGACAAACATACTCAATCAAAAATCACATGCAAGGAAAAAGAGGAATGAACATGTATTGGTTTTTAGGCGCTTTATTATATTTTCTGATCGGTACTTATATATTCATTGGAGTCACTAAAGACAGCCAATCAGGCTCATGGAGACTGCTTGCATTATCAGCTCCACTCATCATTGCTGGCTACCCTTATTTTTATTCAAAGAAACTTCTTTCCAAAAGACGGTGAAACAGCAGTCATTCAAACCGCACATTGGTAAAATGATCAATACCGGGATACAATCTAGGTATTCTATGGAAAGGAGTCTTGCCTTATGAGTCAAAGAGTGTCCTACTATGAGATTGCACCTGAAGGTATGAAAATCATGATGGATATGGAGAAATACACGAAACAATCCTCAATTAACCGAACTACGAGAGAGCTAATTAAAATCAGAGTCTCTCAAATGAACGGCTGTGCCTTCTGCTTAGATATGCATACTTCTGATGCCCGCAAAATGGGCGAAACTGAACAGCGAATTTACTGTTTACATGCTTGGAATGAATGTGATTTTTACTCACCTGAAGAGAAAGCGGCTCTCGAACTATCTGAACACATCACGCTCATCCCATCTAAAAGGGTTCCTGATGAGATATACCATCGGGTGCGGGAACATTATGATGAGAAACAATATGTTGACCTTGTTCTGATCATTAATCAAATAAACAGTTGGAACCGCATCTCTATTGCAATGGGGAATCGAGCTGCTTCAAAATAAGAAGAAGGAGTAAGATTAGAACAAATCTTACTCCTCCTCCTGGATATCGTGCCTTCGCTTCAACATCCTAAATCTTCACGTTTAGGTGCTTTTCAAACGCGATTTTCCCGCTTTGTGTAATCCTAATCGCTCTCGTTTTAGGCATACGAACGATCCACTCTTCTTCTAACATGCGCACCAATAGGGCGTTTCCTAATGCCCCTGCAATATGATGCTGCCGTTCACTCCAATCCAAACAGCAGCGGGCAAAAGCTCTCCTCTTATTCCGTTGTTGCTCTTCATTGATGCCTAACTTCGAAAAGAATAAAGTCCCCTCTGAGGTCACCTCAAAATTTAAATCAACTTTTTTTAACATCCCCTGCTCAACTAGTGAATGTGCTATTTGCACGCCCACATAACCTGCCAAATGATCATAACAGGTACGGGCGAAATGCAAGTCCTTTTTCTCCTTTGACTCTTTTAAAGATTTGACTTTTGCTTCAGGCGCAATATGAAGCAATTGTTCGATCACATTTGCAGCATCTGAGTCAGCCAATCTGTAATACCGATGTCTCCCATGCTTCTCTACGCTAATCAGCTTTGCTTCAAGCAATTTATTCAGGTGAAAACTTGCAGTTTGAGGTTTAATGTTAGCGAGATATGCAAGCTCTCCCGCAGGGTGTATCCTTCCATCCATCAGACTGAGAAGAATGGAAGAACGCGAGGGATCTGATAGCAACGAAGAGATTTTTGCAATATTAGGATGCATGATTTTCCTCCTTACATTCATATTTCGATGATAGTTGAAATGTTAATCCTTTACAATATAAATGTAAGCGTGACAAGGAGGAAAAAACGTTGGAGATCAAAAAACAAGACACTCATCGATTTAAGGAAATCAAACCCAAGATCATGTATTATGGTACCTCGACATTTCTTCTAACCACATTGAATGAGGATGGAACCACTAATATTAGTCCTATGTCTTCTTCTTGGGCTCTTGGACATTATATAATCCTTGGAGTAGGACTGGGAGGAAAAGCCATCGACAATTTGGAAAGACACAAAGAATGTGTCATAAACTTGCCTGGCCCGGAATTATGGGAAAACATTGAAAGAATTTCATCTTATAGCGGAAAAAAGAGTATACCGCCTTTGAAGAAACAGCTCGGATTTTCATATAAAAAAGAAAAATACGAGGCAGCAGGGTTAACGCCTTTACAATCAAAAACAGTATCACCAACACGAATTAAAGAATGCCCTATCCAAATCGAAGCCGAAGTGAAACATATTCGGATTCCAGAATATGAATCGTCATTCGCAATTGTAGAGACGCAGGCACTACATTTTCATGCCGAGGAAAGTATTATACTGGACGAAAACCATATCAACCCTTCCAAATGGAGCCCGCTTATCTATAATTTCAGACATTACTTTGGTTTAGGAAGAGAAGTCGGAAAGACTTTTCGTTCAGAGACATGATCATTTTAAGACCGAACCATGATTTGGTCTATTCTAGTAACCCTTGTTATTATCAGATCAAGCGATCATTAGGCTTGATCTCTTTTTTAGTGAAACATCCATTTAAGGATATAAAAGTTACCTGCTTGCCAATTCTTTTATCATTAAACCCAACTCATAAATCCCCTTTTGAAGGTCTTCAAGAGATGCATAAGCATATGATAAGCGAATATAATTCCCTTTTTCCTGAGCATAGATACTGCCGAGATTGAGCAGAATCCCTTTTGATAAGGCTTTAGTATAAAGTAATTTCATTGATATGGAAGGCAATATTTTTATCCAGACAAAAAACCCTCCTTTTGGGATATTCCATGTCGCCACATCTTTCAAATGAGTTTCTATAGCACTCAAGGCCAATTCTCTTCTCACCTTTAATTGCTGCCTAACCTTTTCTACATGCTGCTGGTAGTGGCCGGAAGTAAACCACTCTGCCGCTACTCTCTGGGATAGCGAACTGGATCCGTAATCTGTTTGCATTTTAATGTCAGATAAACGTTCAATCACCGGTTCCGGTCCGACGATCCATCCAATCCTCAAGCCTGGGCTTAATGTTTTCGATAAACTTCCTATATACAGTACGTGTCCATTTTTATCAATTGTTTTAATAGGATATGGCGGAAGTTCATCGATCCATAACTCACGATAAATGTCATCTTCAATAATAGGAAGCTGTGTATTCTCACTTACTGCTAGGATTTCTTCACGCCGCTTTTTAGACATGAGAATACCAGTCGGATTATGAAAACATGGATTTGTATATAAGATAGCCCTTCCACGCTCTCCTCTTGTTAAATGAACATTTTCAGGCAAAAGTCCTTCATTATCAATAGGAAGTCCAGTCAGCTTCATACCAGCTGATTGAAATACGTGTAATGAATAAAGGTAAGAGGGCTGATCAAGATAAATGGTTGATCCTCTTTGTAACAGCCCCATTGATATCAGCTGCAAGGCTTGCAACGCTCCTGAGACAATCAGAATGGAAGAAGATGAGACGTTGATTCCAATGGTTTTTAAATAGTTGCTTAATGCCTCCCTCAAAGGTAAGTAACCTTTTGGTTCTTCATATCCGAATGCCTCCATGTGTTGAGATACCTTCCCCATCATTTCTTTCATAACAGCCAAAGGAAAAATCTCAGCTGAAAGTTCACCTTTACTGAGCTGTATAAGGTCTGTATTTGATTCTGATTGATTTATCTCTTGAACGATTTTTCGGCTTGGCATCTGAATGCCAGAAGTGACATATTGATCCCAATCGGGAGCAGAATTCTTAGCCATCAGTGTCCATGTGTTGTTGATAACAACTGTGCCTTTCCCCATTGTGCCTTCTATTAGCCCATCGGCCATCAATTCCTCTAACGCTGTAATCACTGTGCTCCGATTTACCTGAAAATCTTTTGCAAGCGTGCGCTGGCTTGGAATCTTGCTTCCAATCGGCCACTCTCCATTTCCTATTTTCTCTTTAATAAAATGAACGATTTGTCTGTACTTAGGGAGCTTTTTCATCTTTTTTTCTTCTGGAAAGCTCATAGAATCGGTCTCCTTAAAATAAATTGGTTGGGTCAAAATCCGTTTAACTGGTTGAAGCCATATCACCAAATCTTTATTAATATAAAAACACATTAAATAACTGGTTGGTTTTTGTAAAGAGGAGTGGGAAATATGCAAAAGAAAACAGTTCAATTGATAACCTCAAACAGTCTGATGATCTGTTTATGGGCATCTGCTTTTCCGGGAATTCGCGCAGGACTAGAAGGGTACACACCAGAACACCTTGCTTTATTTCGTTTGTTAATCGGCTCTATGGCATTATTGCTTTTTGCTGTTTTGACTCAGATGCGCCTACCCGACTTGAAAGACATTCCTGCCATTTTTCTTTTAGGGTTTTTAGGATTTGCACTCTATCACATTTTGCTGAACATCGGTGAAAAAACAGTTAGTGCCGGAGTTGCAAGCTTACTCGTTACTACGGCACCGATCTTCTCAGCCATGCTATCCCGCCTGTTTTATAAAGAGCATTTTGGATTTACGAAATGGCTTGGCTCTATGATCAGTTTATTGGGTGTATTATTGATTGCATTTGGGGCGGGAGACTTTACATATTCAATGAGCGGTATCTTGGTCATCCTGCTGGCAGCATTTTCGGAGAGTATTTATTTCGTTTTTCAAGCCCGCTATATAAAAAAATATGGTTTTATTCCATTCGTTACATTCACCATTTGGGGCGGAACAATACCCATGCTTGTGTTTCTGCCAGGCTTAGGCGAAGAGATGATAAACGCTTCAATAAGCGCAACTTTGTCTATCGTTTACTTAGGATTATTGCCGACGGTTATTCCTTACTTCGCACTAGCATATGTCACTGCACTCGTCGGCGCTTCAGAAGCAACTCTTTCTCTTTATGTAACACCGGCTTTAGCCTTGGTCATTTCATGGGTATGGATAGGCGAAATACCTGCATTTCTTTCTCTGCTGGGCGGAGTGGTTACAGTCAGCGGAGTATGTTTTACCTACCTAAAAGTAAATAAAATGAATAAGATTTTCAACACCCATTTTTCTGCTAAAAGGGTTAAAAAACTCTAAAACAAAAAAGATACCAACATCGTTTGGTATCTCCTTTAAAGGTTCCTTCATTAAGATTCTCCAGAAAAGTAAATGGAGTATTCAGTTACTGGCTTAAACCCTAGTTTAGCTGCTAATGCAATGGACGAATTGTTGCAGATATCACAATCCCAGCTAGGAACAATCCCATTTTCCACACAAAACGCTATAAACCTATTTGCTACGCAATAAGCTAACCCCAGTCCTCTATATTCTTCAAGTGTATAGATATCCATTTCCGCTCGATTATGCCCTAAAAATATAGAGGTACACTCACTTACTACGTGATTGCCATGTAATACGGCAAATCCAAAACCTTTTGAAGCAAACTGTGAGACAGAATCCCAATACTCCTCATAATACGCGCTGTTAAACGCTGTGCTGTGTGAAATGATGTCTTCGTCTATTCTTCTCAATACAAGACCCTTTGGCAGTTGCAAAGTCTTTTTGAAAGATTTTGGTTGATAAGAAAATGCAGCTCTTCTCATTTGGTTCAAGTCATCTTTCAGTATGGGTTTAAGTACGCTATCCCATGTATCACTGGAAGAAAACAAGGTAAATCGTTTTGATGATTTCACTTGTTCTTCATAATATCCTGCAATGAAATCATGAAAATCCCGATTCCCTTGGTCTCCCGCAATAAAATAAATGCCTGATTCAGTTCCTATAAAAAACGATTTAGGAAAGGTTTGATCATCTGCATAAACAGCTCCCGGAATGGTTTGGTCTAATATTGAATAGACAAATGTGGGACAATATTTGTCATCAAACATTGTTTTTAAGCTACTGTATTTTTCTTTTGTTAATTCCTGCAAAACAGACAACTCCTTTAAAACCCCGTCTCCTTCATGATTCTGTTCACAAAATCAATTTTCCTCTGTAACAGCTAAATAACTTCCCTGTTACGGATCTCAGACAAATAAAAACAGATGTCTGCACTCAGCTCACAGACACCTGTTGAACAACACATTGCATTATATAAACCCAAGGAAACGCTGAGTATATCGATTCTTTATTCCCCAGTTACAGCAAACTGTTTTAAACGGTCACCAATTTCATCACGGACCCTTTGGAAACACTTCTTCTGTTCCGTGTGCTTTTGCCGGATCATCAAATTTATCCGATGTTTGATTTGAAATATCAATCCCTGCTTCTTTCATAGCTTTGACAGCTTTCAGATGTCATCCATGACATTCGATTCCTGCGCTGTACACATTCCACTTGTCCCCAAGGTATTTTCTCCCCCACCCTTCAGCCATTTGACTGCGGCAAGAGTTACCTGTGCATTGTTTTCCTTGATATAGTGACCTTGTCCTTTTAGAAACATGAATGGATCACCAGCAGCCAAATATACAGGCCGACAAGTGTGATCAATAAAGTGGGTATTGTGAGAATGATTCCTGTTTTAAAATACGTGCCCCAGGAAATCTTCAAACCTTTTTGCGACAGAACATGAAGCCATAATAATGTCGCCAAGGAACCAATCGGTGTTATTTTAGGTCCTAAATCTGAACCGATCACATTTGCATAAATAAGCGCTTCTCTCATCATCCCATGTGTATCTGTACTGGCAATAGCCAATGCGTCAATCATAACAGTCGGCAAGTTATTCATAATGGAAGAAAGAATTGCCGCAATAAAGCCCATTCCAATTGTCCCAGCAAACAATCCTTGATCAGCTGCGGCTTGAATCACATCTGAAAGGACATTCGTTAATCCGGCATTTCGGACACCATACACAACAACGTACATGCCAATTGAAAAGAATACGATAGCCCATGGCGCCTCTTTCACCACTTTCTTTGTATGGACGGCCGGACTCTTTTGCGCAGCGATTAAGAAAATGATCGCAATGCTGCCCGCTACCACTGATACAGGGATAGAAAAAAATTCACTTGCAAAATATCCAATTAACAGCAGCCCTAAGATATACCATGACAGTCTGAACATGTTTTGATCTTTAATTGCTTCAACAGGTTTTTTCACCTCAGTCAGATCATAGCGTTTTGGTATGCTTTTTCTGAAGAAAAGGTACAGTACAATGATACTCGCCAGTAACGAGAACAAGTTCGGGACAATCATTCTGGATGCATAATCAATAAACGTAATATGAAAATAGTCCGCTGAAACAATGTTGACCAAATTGCTCACTACTAAAGGAAGCGAAGTGGTATCCGCAATAAATCCGCTGGCAATGATAAAAGGAAAAACTAATTTTTCATTGAAGTTTAAAGCTCTGACCATCGCTAATACGATTGGTGTCAATATAAGAGCTGCACCGTCATTTGCAAATAACGCGGCGACAATAGCTCCTAATAGAGATACATAAACGAACATCCGCACACCGTTTCCTTTTGCAGCCTTAGCCATATGAAGCGCTGCCCATTCAAAGAAACCGATATTATCAAGAATTAACGATATCAGTATGATGGCCACAAAAGCTAAGGTCGCATTCCAAACAATCCCTGTCACAGTTAACACATCATGAAAATTGACAACGCCTGCAATCAGCGCTAACACTGCGCCTCCACAGGCTGACCACCCTATAGATAAATTTTTCGGCTGCCATATGACCAATACTAGAGTTAATAAAAAGATGAATACTGCCAAAATCATTGATGTCAATCTAATGCCTCCTTACTGGCAACACGCTTGAGTTTTCTTTTGTTTGATATGGTTTAACAATTCATCCTCCTGATCGATTTGATGTAAGATCAATTGCAATGTATCAAACTCAGGACAGGAACCATTTATTGAATAATAACGCCATTGGCCTCTTCTGTCCTCATTCACAAACCCTGCGTTTTTTAATTTACGCAAATGCTGGCTTATGGCGGGCTGGCTCATTTCGAACATATCAACCAATTGACAGACACAATATTCTTTTTCAAGAAATAATCTCATCATTATAAGCCTAGTTTGATCACTAAGTGTTTTTAAACAGCGAGTCATCGCCGCAACATCAATCGTCATATGGCTCCTCCTTCCCAAATCAATATATAAGCAAATCGTTATATACACGCCAAATGATTATACATTCCCCTTTACGTTTCCATATGTAGCGCTCTTAAGAATCAAAACTTCGAAACGAAAACCTGAGTCGCTCCCCGCGTTTCCTTAGCGCCCCCGTCATTATATAAACTTTTATTTATATAAACAATCCCTGATATTTGGATCATCAAATATTTTTGATTCAATGAATATCAATCTCTTTATGAGAACTCTGCCTTATTTACCTTTATCCATTGTCGAAGCTGCTCCATTTTTAAAGAATGCGTTTCTATTTTAATCAAGTTTATTATGGGATTCCGGGTGTTTTCAATCATAATCCAGTCTGGTATAAATATTAGACTATTTCAGTTATGGAAGTGGTCATAGAGCCCAAGATGAAAATAGACAATCTTTTGGATATTAAAAAACAGGTCTCTTTAGAGGCCTGTTTACATTGCAAGTATTTTTTCCATTGCCATGACACCTACATAATGGCCATCGATTTTCTCCTGTTCTTTAAATACTCCAACTTTGCGATATTCCATTGAAGTATAGAACCCTTGTTCCAATCGATGAAAAGGAATGTAATAATATGATGTTATGTATTCACGATTGAATGACTTCTTTTTCGACATCCGATAAGAGTTCCCTCGATGATTCCGCTCAGCAACAAAAATCTTATATTTCACTGTACGATGGAACCAATTTGTCATATAATCCGTAGCTTTTGCAGTTCTTATCAGTTACATACTCTCTGTAGCAGAGGTAGCTTGAACTCCCTTAAACGCATTCATCACCAAATCATGCACATAGGAATCATTCACCTCATCCCCTGTTATAAGCAGACGATAGAAAATTGGTCCGTAAATGAGATCTATGCTTACTTCAATATCAAGATTCTCTCTTAATTCACCTTTCTGAATTCCCTTTTCTAGAAGGCCTTTCGCTTGGAGGCGGCGAGGCTGGAAAAATCGTGTGCGATATTCTTCTGCCAATTTTTCATCCAACTGCCCTGCACCTATTAATTCCTTAATAACGGTTCCTTCCCTGCTTGTCAAAAACCTAGCTAAATTCGTGGCGTGGGTTACTATATCTTGTACTGACGACCCTGTATCAGGCACAGGCAGCCTGTCCGTCGCGGTCGAAAGAAAGCTGTCCATGATAACGGCAGCTTTGTTAGACCACCATTTATAAATCGTTGCTTTACTCACTTTCGCACGCTCTGCAATTTTATCGACTGTCACCGCATCAAAGCCTTTTTCCAGCAATAGGTCATAGGCTGCAGAGAGAATCGCCTTATGCGTTCCTTCATCACGCGGCCGCCCTCGTTTACTCTGCACATGAATCATTCCTTCCCGAAATACAAAACTATACGTTCAGTATACTTAACCTGAATAAAAAAGAAAACAGAAATCCATTTACAAAACTGAACGTTTAGTTTATTATTTTCATTAATCAACAAAACTGAACGTTCAGTTTATAAAATTGCTTGTGTTGAGAAGTCATCATTACACTCAAAAAAACACTTAAAAAGGAGTTCATTCTTATGGCTAATAGTAACAAACAAGCAGGTCAGAGGATTTCACCCAGTTTAACCCTTCTTCTCGCAACTGCATGCGGTATCATTGTTGCTAATCTTTACTATGCACAACCCTTGGTCGGATTAATTAGTAATGCAATTGGACTTTCTCCAAGCAGTGCTGGATTGATTGTTACACTCACCCAAATCGGATACGTTGCCGGCTTACTATTTCTTGTCCCTTTAGGAGATATCATCGAAAACAAAAAACTTATTGTTGTATCGCTCCTTCTAAGCGCAGCGGCTTTGACACTAACAGCATTTGTGAAGCATGGAATACTGTTTTTAGCAGCTGCGTTTTTCGTCGGATTGGGATCAATCGCAGCCCAAGTGCTTGTTCCATTTGCATCATACCTTGCATCAGACGCTGCACGCGGCCGGGTTGTCGGCAATGTCATGAGCGGCTTATTACTCGGTATTATGCTTTCCCGTCCGATATCTAGTCTAGTCGCTGATATCTGGGGGTGGAATGCAATATTCGCTTTGTCCGCCGTGGTAAGTGTTATCCTGGCCATCGTATTATCAAAAGTGCTTCCTGCCAGAAAACCAACAGCAAATACAAACTATACTGCCTTACTCGGTTCAATGTGGAAGCTGCTGCGCACGACTCCAGTCTTACGCCGCCGTGCCATCTATCATGCGTTTGTATTTGGAGCTTTCAGCTTGTTCTGGACTACCGTTCCTTTATTATTGTCCGGTCCTGGTTTTCATTTTTCTCAGAAGGCAATAGCACTCTACGCATTGGTTGGCATTGCGGGTGCAGTCGCTGCACCAATAGGCGGCCGGCTGGCTGATCGAGGCTTAACCAGGCTTGCCACTGGAATAGCTCTCGGTGTTGTCGTTGTCTCTTTATTACTGCCGCTCATGATTCAGAGCAGCTCCCCCGTCGGTATAACAGTTCTAGTGGCAGCAGCTATTCTGTTAGATATGGGTGTATCTGCAAACCTTGTGCTCAGTCAACGTGCCATTTTTTCGTTGGCGCCTGAAATTCGCAGTCGATTAAACGGATTATTCATGGCGATCTTCTTTCTAGGCGGTGCGATAGGGTCATCAATTGGAGGATGGGCATATGCCTCAGGCGGATGGGGTACAGCACTATGGATTGGAATCGCTTTTCCGGTCATCGCTTTGCTTTATTTCATCACAGAGAAATAATCTTTCACCAAAATGGCTTATTTTTGGCAGAAAAAATACCAAGGGTTTTGACGCCCTTGGTATTTCTGTGATTCAGACCTTCACCGCTGACACCCACAAGCCCTCAAAAAGTGTTTTTGATTACATTTACCGGCGGCATGTCAGTTACCGTTAAAAAGGTCATTCTATTTTTTAATGATGATTAAGATTTCTAAAATTGCTGCCCTTCACTTCAGCTACGTCATATACAGTGACAAAGGCGGATTTATCAATATCATTAATAATTTCCTTTAGTTTGGTTTCTTCTAAACGGTTGATGACACATGTGATTTCTTTAAATTTCTCGTGGGAAAAACCACCGTAAGCTTCTTTATATGTAGCGCTTCGGCCTAATTGATCACGTATTGTCTCTACCATTAATTCAGGTTGGGTTGTAATAATTTGAAAGGTTTTAGAACCGCTTAAGCCTTCCTCCACAACATGAATCACTTTGGATGCAATGTAGTAAGCAATGACTGAAAGCAATGCCCCTTGTAAGCCAAATACTGTGGAAACAAAAATAAACACAAATAGGTTTAAGAATAGAATGAGATCGCTCGTTCCGAATGGCAGTTTTCGGGATAGCAGCACAGCAAGCATGTCAATTCCATCTAATGCGCCGCCATTACGCAGCGCCAGCCCCATTCCGAATCCAAGGATAATCCCGCCGACAACGGTAATTAACAGGGTATCTCCTTCTATGATAGCGGGTGTGTGGTGGAAAAAGCTTGTCCCCGCGGCAAGCGATACGATTCCGATAATTGATAATAATGCAAAGCTTTTCCCAATTTGCTTATATCCTAACCAGACAAATGGAATGTTGATCACAGCAATCAAAATCCCCAGCGGCAAGTTGAATAGCTGTGAACCAACGATGCTAAGACCCGTCACCCCTCCATCAGATACACTGTTTGGAATGAGCACTGTTTCTAGTCCATACGCCGCTATGATTCCTCCAATGATAACCATGATGATTTGGAAAATCATTTTCGCTTTAAATTTCTTATGTTTTTTGGTTGTATTCATACCATTCCTCATTTCTCAAATATTTCGTTATATTTAAATATACCATAATAGATATTTCCAGCTAAAAACATCCGTTTTTTTAAATAAAGTAATTAACAGTAAGGTAACCCTCTTTGACTTAGAACATTCATGTACCGTGCCGCCTGTTGAGCAAGCGGCCCCTTTCACTTCAGATCGTGAATCGCCCTCAAACTTCAACACCGAAAATCCTAATTTATTCTGATATGATACTTAAAAAAGGAGGTTTGATTACAATGAATAACCTGTGCCGCAGTAAACAAGCCCCATTTGAATACACCTTATCTCTTATAGGGGGCAAATGGAAAATGAGAATTCTCTATGAGCTAGGGTGTGAAAAAACGATGAGATACGGCGAGCTGAAAAGGGCTATGCCCTTCATCACCCATAAAATGTTAAGCGCACAGCTTAAGGAATTGCAAACTGACGGCCTTATTCATCGGTCTGAGGTTTCTCAAACCCCACTGAAAGTAGAGTATTCGTTATCTGACAGAGGGCGATCTTTGTATCCCCTCATAGATGAAATGTGTAAGTGGGGAATGGCACAAGGAATGCCTCATATGTAAAACTACTTACAAAAAAGTGCGTACTTGTTTCCCAATGAGAGGAATTTTATACTGAATGAAAATGCTTCTTGTGGAGGAAAAAATGACAAAACAAGTCTATATCATTCATGGCTACAGAGCCTCCTCAACAAATCATTGGTTCCCTTGGCTGAAAAAACGTCTGCTCGCAGATGGGGTCCAAGCAGACATTTTAAACATGCCTAATCCGCTCCAGCCAAGACTTGAGGATTGGCTGGATACACTCTCTTTTTATCAGCACACTTTACATGAAAATACGTATTTGGTTGCACACAGCCTAGGGTGCCCAGCCATTTTGAGATTTTTGGAACATATTCAATTACGAAAACAGCTTGGCGGAATCATACTTGTTTCCGGCTTTGCCAAATCATTGCCCACTTTAAAAATGTTAGATGAATTTACACAGGGATCGTTTGATCATCAAAAAATCATCGAGTCCGCGAAGCACCGTGCTGTCATTGCTTCTAAGAACGACCAAATTGTTCCATTTTCATTCAGCAAGGATCTGGCACAACAAATTGATGCTGCGTTATATGAAGTTCAGCACGGAGGTCATTTTCTAGAAGATGAGGGATTTACTTCTTTGCCTATTGTTTATGATGTTTTAACCTCTTATTTTTCAAAGGAAACTCGCTAACATCTTTCACCCATCTGCTTCAATCGAGCCCGCGAAAAGCGGGCTTTCTGAGTTATCGTTTGATCAATACAGATAACTCACCTTCAAACACTTTTACTTCTTTTTGATTATAAGTAGATAGCAATACTGTGAGTATTCCCAATTCATTTCTCTTCGGCTGCTTATCAAGAACCTCAACAATTGTAAACAATTCATCATCCGGATATACGGGTTTTATGAATGTCATATGATTCATCTCTGTTCCGGCTATAATATCGTCTCCATAGAAACCTTCTTCAATCCAAAGTTTAAAAGATATGGCCAGTGTTTGTATGCCGGAAGCGATAATTCCATTAAATCTGCCTTTACTCGCTTTTTCTTCATCTACATGCATATACTGAGGGTCAAATTCACCCGCAAACCGCATAATATCATCTTTTGTTATTTTTAATGATTTCGTTTTGAATACCTGTCCAATTGTAAACTCATCTAACTTCATTCTTACACCTCTATTTTTTCAATTGTCTATTTTGTTTATTTTAGCACTGTGAGGAGCAAATAAAAAATTCTGTTTTTCGCTAAACAGACATATCGTGGGCTGGACTGCTGGCACTCATCATATACTTAAAAAATATTGAACAGCTCTCAACACTTAGTTCCGTCACTTGGCCATTTTGCTAAACTGAAAGCTCCCTCATATCTTCCAGGCAGCCTTCAGTTTTTTTATGCCTTCTCTTATGTCGGATTCAGAAACCCCTGCAAACCCGAGCGAGACCGTTTTTGCAGGAGGATGATGTTGATAAGAAAGAGAAACAGGATAAATTTTTACTCCATGTTTTTTCGCCTTCTCAATTAACTCTTTTTCACCAAATGGCAAATAAACGTCTAGTAAGATACGAAGCCCAGAGTTTTCTCCACGAATTCTGACATGCTCTCCTAATTCCCTTTGCACTGCCTCTAATACAATGGCTCTTTTTTTGCGGTAAAGTTTTCTCATTCTGTTGATGTGTTTTTGCCACTCTCCATTTTTTATAAATTCAGCTAGCGTTAGCTGACTGTGGCAGGACACTGTCTGCTTATATAAGGACGTGATTTCATGGCCTTTTTTTAAAAGAGGCAAAGGAAGAATCATATAACTGATACGCAGCGAGGGCAAAAGAGACTTAGAAAAAGTGCCCATATAAATGACGCGGTTATGCTGATCAAGCCCCTGCAGAGAAGGAACCGGCTGTCCTGTGTACCTAAATTCCCCGTCATAGTCATCCTCTATGATAAAGGATTGATTTTCAGCCGCCCATTTGAGGAGCTGAATTCTTCTATTGATCGTCATGATTGTTCCCAGCGTAAATTGATGGGAAGGTGTGACATATACAAGATTTGGCTGCTGTTCTTTGATCTTCTGTATAGAGATCCCTTCATCATCAACTGGTATTGGAACAATCTTCATGCGATTGGCTTCAAAAATCTTGCGTGCTCTCGGATAACCAGGATCCTCATACCCTATAGAAATATTCGGCTCAAAAACTTGGCACAAGATTTGCAGCAGAATAGGGTTCCCGGCACCTATAATCACTTGTTCAGGGCCGCAATGAACACCCCGAGATTGATACAGGTACTCTGCAATAAGTGTTCTCAGCTCAAACTCTCCTAAAACATGTCCCGGCCGATAAAGCTCGTGTCCATATTGGTCTAAGCTATTGACCATGCTTTTTCGCCATGCGGAAAAAGGGAAGTAAGAAGAATCTACATTCCCATAATGAAAATCAATCGATTGTTTATTTTCTTCTGCTTCTTGTTGAATGGGTGTTGTGCTTGGCATTCTATCATAAGCAAAATCTGAATCATAATAATCAGCAAACCACCCGCTTCTTGGCTTGCTCACAATATAGCCCTCAGCAGCGAGCTGTTCATAGGCACGCTCTACAGTCGTTTGGCTGATGGAAAGCTGATTCGCCAGGAGTCTTTTTGAAGGAAGCTTCATTCCTTTTTGAATACGGCCCCGATGCATATTTTCTTTAAAATATCGATAAAGCTGCTGATAAAGCGGAATATCCAGATTTCTATCCAAAAAAGGCGTGATATCCATTTGCGCGTTGTTCTCCTAACTGGTATGCATTTTTTTATGAAAACTGGCTGTTTATAAAAGGCCAATTCCAGTTTATAGTCATTGTAATCCTTAGCTACTGGTTTTGTTAAGAAAATACAGACAATGAACAAGAAAGATATGTGGAGTGATTGTAATGAACAAACGAACAAATGGCTGGATAAATGGTTTTATAGGCGTACTCATTTTCAGCGGCTCGCTGCCTGCGACCCGTTTGGCTGTGTCGGACTTCGATCCGCTGTTCCTCACCGTATGCCGCGCTGCGATAGCTGGTGTACTGGCGGGAGGTCTCCTTCTCATCTTCCGGCAGCAGCATCCTTCCAAAAGAGACCTCATTTCATTATTAGTGGTAGCGTTTGGCGTAGTGATTGGTTTCCCGTTGCTGACAGCTTTAGCGCTTCAGCATGTCACTTCCGCACACGCCATTGTCTTCATTGGACTTCTTCCACTCGCAACGGCGGTCTTCGGCGTACTGCGCGGGGGTGAACGCCCTCGGCCCGTCTTCTGGATTTTCTCAACCGTTGGCAGCTTGTTAGTAGCAGGTTTCGCCCTCATTCAGGGGGGAGGTTCATCCCCGCTTGGCGACGCGTACATGCTGGCTTCTATTGTCGTATGCGGTCTCGGTTATGCAGAAGGGGCAAGGCTTTCACGGCGTCTGGGGAATTGGCAGGTAATCTCATGGGCACTCGTTCTGTCGCTTCCTCTTATGCTGCCATTGTCGTTCTTTTTTACGCCGGACTCATGGTCGGCGATCGGCGTTCCCGCACTGCTCAGTCTTGCATATGTATCCTTATTCAGCATGCTGATCGGCTTTGTGTTCTGGTATCGCGGTCTTGCCCAAGGCGGAATTGCGGCGGTTGGGCAGCTCCAGCTTCTCCAGCCTTTTTTTGGGCTGCTGCTTGCCTCAGTGATTCTGCACGAGAAAGTGGGCTGGGCACTCGTAGCAGTGAATATCGCCGTTATCATGTGCGTTGCAGCAGCTCGGAGATTTGCAAAGTAAGGCAGATCGGCCGGATGAGTAAAATAAATGAAAGCATGAAAAATACCAAGAGTCTGCGGCTCTTGGTATTTTTCATGCTACCGAGAGGACTTGAACCTCACATAAAGAAGTGAAAAGGTTTTTCCTACTTGTTAATCACAATCGATAATTTATAATTGACATGCTTATTTAATTCCACTAAAAATTGATCTAATGCTTCATTAGACGGAAATCTGCATTCTAAAAGATAACAGCCATCCCCGCTGATTTTATAATTATTCATGACATATTTCTTTTGTGTTTTGATAAATGACAGGTATGGCTGATGATGGGTGCTTTTTGTATAGATATTAAGCAAAGCATGTATATAATACCCTAATTTCACTTGGTTCACTTTAATTGTATATCCCTCTATAACGCCGTTGTCTTCTAATTTGGCAACCCTTGAGGCTGCTGCTTGCCCTGTTAAATGAACTTTATCACCTAATTCTTTCATCGTAATACGGCTATTTTGAGATAACTCCTCTAATATTTGCATGTCTGTGTAATCCAACAAATCAAATCCCTTCTAAAATCTTTCTGTTCATCATCTCTCTAAAAAGGTGCAGTCCTGCACATTGCTTTAACATTTGTTTCATTTAATTAATCTGATTCTGCCTTAATGACAATTTATACAAAATAAATTACATACTTTCAAAAATCAAGTCAATCGACAGAAAGACTTGATTTTTTCCATGTATTTATTCAGGTGCTGTCTGTACACTATACAGATATTAAAGAAAAGGAGTTTTACACATGAACATTCAGCAAATTCGTAATGCCACACTTGTTGTCGAATATGCGGGCAAAACGTTTTTAATAGACCCAATGTTAGCTGAGAAGGGTGCTTATCCCCCATTCCCAAATGCCCCAAGACAGGATCAAAACAATCCTTTGGTTGAATTGCCAGCCTCTGTTGACCATATTATTAACGATATCGATGCTGTTATTGTTACCCATCTACACCTCGACCATTGGGATGAGGCAGCTAAAGAGGTATTGCCAAAAGATATCAAGCTGTTCTCCCAAAATGAAGAAGACGCAACAGAAATACGAAATGCCGGATTCAAAAATGTCGAAGTTTTAACAAAAGATACGGTCTTTGAAGGGATTCAGCTTATTAAAACAAAAGGCGAACACGGAAGAGGAGACATTTTAAAACTCGCAGGCCTTGTATGCGGCGTTGTGTTCAAACACAAAAGTGAGAAAACGTTATATGTAGCTGGAGATACAGTCTGGTATGATGCGATTCAAGAAGAGATTGATACACACCAGCCGGAAATCGTTGTAGTGAACGGCGGAGATAATCAATTCTATGAAGGCGGTTCTCTCGTCATGGGTAAAGAAGATATCTATGAAACGTATAAGGCTGCAGCAAAAGCAAAAATCATCGTGAGCCACATGGAAGCTGTCAACCATTGGGGTTTATCAAGAGAAGAATTAAAATCCTTTATTCATGAAAAAGGAATCTCCTCTCATGTGTTAGTGCCTGATGATGGCGAATCATACTCATTTTAAATGCTTATTTAATGACGGGTAGGGTTATAATATCCGGTGAGAACAATACAGAATGAGTGCGTCGCTTTTTTTGAAACGATTGAAGTATAGTGCCTTAAAAAGACTTTGTATTCTACCCCGCAATTAGATACACCGTTTCCGAGTGTAGATGGTTTAATAGAATCTGAAAAGAAAAACTTTGATGCTTTTCCCGGATTTTAAATGCCAATTAAAGCGATAGAGCTGAAGATGACATTGCAGCCGATTGTTTTGGAAGCATACAGAACTCCAGTTGCCGGTGTCTTTTGCGTATTGAAGACGGTAAAATGATTGAATAGAGATCTCATGTTGCTATCTATGACATTCTTTCGTCAGTTTGGCGTCTATCCCTACTTCGTGATCAAGCAATGGCTTGGTCTAAAGCATTATCCGATTGGTTATTGGTGTCACGTTTATGTAACTACCCAATCATAGTAACATACAAGCTTCTTTCATCGATTAAAATCTTATATAGAAGTAAGAACACCTTCATGGTTTCATCACAATTATAAAAAACTAGTTACTGATTAGTAACTAGTTTTTTATTTCAAAAGATTTACATGTTTGGTTTCACCATATTTTCTGGTTTAACCATCTCATCAAATTGTTCTTCCGTTAATAGTTCGAGTTGGACAGCAGCCTCTTTTAACGTTAAGCCTTCTTTATGAGCAAACTTAGCAATTTTCGCAGCATTTTCATATCCTATATAAGGATTCAATGCTGTAACAAGCATTAAAGACCCAGAAAGATTTTCTTTAATGGTTTTATCATTAGGTTCAATACCAACCGCACAATGATCATGGAAAGATTTTATTCCATCACTCAGTAGCTGCACGGATTGAAGGAAGTTATAGATAATAACTGGTTTAAATACATTTAGTTCAAAGTTGCCCTGACTTGAAGCAAAACCAATAGTTGCATCATTCCCCATAATTTGAGCCGCAATCATGGTAAGGGCTTCACATTGAGTAGGGTTAACTTTACCTGGCATAATGGAGCTGCCAGGCTCATTTTCCGGGATTGAAATTTCCCCGATCCCACAGCGAGGACCGCTTGCAAGCCATCTAACATCGTTCGCAATTTTCATTAAGTCAGCAGCTAATGCCTTCATAGCACCATGTACATACGTTATTTCATCATGACTAGTTAAGGCATGGAACTTATTAGGTGAACTTTTAAACTGTTGGCCTGTAAACTTCGAGATTTCCTCTGAGACAACTTCTCCAAACTGTGGATGTGCATTAATACCTGTCCCTACTGCCGTACCCCCGATAGCAAGTTCACGCATTTTTTCAGTTGCTTCCAATATCATTTCTTTCGAACGATCAATCATATATACCCAACCGATAATTTCTTGTCCAAGGGTAAGAGGGGTAGCATCTTGAAGATGTGTACGACCTATTTTTACAATGTCATTGAATTTTTTTGCTTTTTCATCTAATGTGTTCCGAAGTTGATCAAGTGCAGGAACTAATTGTTCATAGATAGCTAATACACCTGCAACATGCATCGCTGTTGGGAAAGTGTCATTCGAGCTTTGACTGCGATTGACATCATCATTTGGGTGTATAGTTTGTGTAGAGCCTTTCTCTTTTAATAAAAGTGTTGCAAGGTTTGCTATAACTTCGTTAACATTCATATTGCTTTGTGTACCGCTTCCCGTCTGCCAAACAACGAGTGGAAAATTGTCATCATATTTACCTTCAAGAATTTCATCACAAACTGCGGTAATAACCTCTGTTTTTTTACTATCCAAATTCCCTAAACGATTATTAGCAATCGCTGTACTGCGCTTCAATATAGCAAAAGCTTTAACAATACGTTTTGGCATTTTTTCAGAACCTATCTTGAAGTTCTCTTTACTACGTTGTGTTTGCGCTCCCCAAAACTTATCAGCAGGCACCTTTATTTCTCCAAAAGTATCTTTTTCAATTCGATAGTTCATTAAAATAGTCCTCCTTCTGAACACATAATTAGTTTAAAATTTATATAAGAGTTTATATATTTTGTTGATGAATTTATCATAACACTCATAAATTATGATGTATAATGCATAATAAATATGATTTTAATTCCTTCATGTAATGAATTATAAAAAAGGAGGATTTTTTTAATGGAATGGGAACAATTAGAGTACTTCCAAACTCTTGCTCGTATACAGCATGTAACGAAAGCTGCTGAAACGTTATCAATTACACAGCCAGCACTTTCTCGATCTATTGTTAGGTTAGAAAATCAATTAGGTGTTCCGCTTTTTGATAGACAAGGCCGGTCCATAAAATTAAATAAATATGGGGAAAGATTCCTAAAGAGGGTCGATTCCATAATTAAAGAATTTACTGAAGGAAAGGAAGAAATTCAATCCCTTTTAAAACCAGATCAAGGTGAAGTGTCTTTAGGCTTTTTACATACTCTGGGTACGACTATCGTTCCAAATTTAATTGGAGCATTTAAGAATCAATACCCAAATGTTCATTTCCAACTAAACCAGTCTCACTCTAATCAGCTTTTAGATAAACTAAAATCAGGTGAACTAGATCTTTGCCTGCTTGCTTCTTTTCCAGTCGAATCAAATATAATGTGGAAACCCTTATGGAAGGAGGAGCTCTTTTTATTTTTGCCCAAAAATCAAGTGTTAGCTACTCGTGAGGATATTACGTTAAACGAAATAGCTAATGAGCCTTTTGTGCTAATGAAGGAAGGTTTCGCTCTTCGAGTAACAATAGATCATATATTTGAACAGGTTAATATTAACCCAAACATTGTATTTGAAGGTGAGGAAGCTGCTACAATCGCAGGTTTTGTGGCAGCGGGTCTTGGTGTTTCAATTCTTCCTGATTTTAAAGGGTTAGACCAAACAAATATCGCAAAGGTTCGGATTAGTTGGCCAAGGTTTGAGCGTACAGTCGGTATCTCTTGGATTGAAGGGAAATATCTACCACCTGTCACCGAAAACTTCAAGCAATATATCATCAATCAGTTTCCTCAAATTGATTCGATATAGTATCAACTAACTGTCATATATGAAATATAAAGGTTATTACGGAAAACTCACATAAAAAAGATACCAGTTTTGCATGGTATCTCCTTTCATATCCAGAACATCACATCATCTACAACTTAAAGTTTATCCCCCTATGTGTTTTGCTTCTGTTTAAGGCTGTTCCACATTTTAATAGATACGACTGAAATCAAAACAAATGATACGATAACCAAAACAGTACCCGCTAACGACTCGCTAAAGTTAATGACAATAAAGCTAGAAAAAATCAATAGGGGAATATTCGTAATAACGACAGTTAAAATGTAAACACGGTATTTTAACCCTACGGCAGCTGGGTTAGCCTCACTTCCCGGCCCCGCACCCATACTTGCCGTGTATCTGTATTTACGGTCAAGTCACCAATTTCAATGATGTTCTTCGTGCTGCTTGTATCAGTATTGTATTTTTTATATCTTCTTAACTGAGATTTGACCCTGGCGATTAATTCTAATGGGTTAAACGGTTTTGATAAATAATCGCGGCAAGTCCCTGAATTTTATCCATATCCTCCGATTTTGCAGAAAGCATGATAATAGGCAGATTTCGTTCTTGCCTAATCTTCATACATGCTTCAATTCCATCCATGTTGGGCATCATAATATCCAAAATCATGAGGTCAAATTCTTTTTGTTCCAGCATGCTTAAAGCTTCGATTGCGTCTTTAGCCTTTTGAGTGTGCAGGCCTTCATTTTCTAAATAAACAGAGATGAGATTTCTAATGTCTTTGTCATCATCAACAATAAGAACGTTCGACTCCATATAATTCCTCCAAATCATTTTGCGGCATTGAGCAGCTAAAGACATAAGCCGGCGGTACATTTCTAAGCTCTCTTTTTACATCTATTTTGGTAAAAAACTGTTCAAAAAACGGTTTTTTCAACGTAGTGTATTGAAAAGTAATGAATTCACCATCTCTTTTTAAAATTTTTGCGGTATCTAATAAAATGTTGGCTGAAACCGTTTTTGGCAAGCTTGCAAAGGGAAGGCCGGATATCACATAGTCTATATAAGGCATACCATAATCCTCTGCATACTGGCTGCTATTTTCTGCAGATCCATTTACAATAAATACATTCTTTTCGTCTTTAAATGTCTCTTTCAATAGGAAATAAAATTCTTCATTTTGCTCCACTAATAAAATAGTCGTCTCAGGTCTTCGTTTTTCAAGCAGTTTTTTTGTGAATGCACCCGTACCCGGCCCGTATTCGACAATGTATGCAGCCTTCTTGAAATCAATTCCTTTCACCATTTTATCTCCAAGATACCTTGAACTAGGAAGGATCGCACCAACAGTTCTCGGATTCACTATATACTGAAATAAGAATAACAGACGTTTCATATCTAATCTCTCCATTTGTTTTGCTTTTATATCCCACTTTACATTCAAAACCTGAAGAAAAAGGGGCAAAACTTCTTAAGAATTCTTAAGTTTTCGCGATGCTATTCAAGATCGTTTCCTCTTCTTAAACGGTTTTCAATATCATCCTATCTATTCCATGGTAATATTTAGATACATAAACTTATATATGAAGCTGACCTGAATTAATAGAGAGGAATGAAAAAATGAAGAAACGCAGAAAGATATGTTATTGCAATACTGCCCTGCTGCTTATGATTTTGCTTGCTGGATGTACGGACAGTAAGAATGGAGAAGCACAACAACCTTCAAATCAAGCTTCTGCTGTACAATCTGACGAAAAACACACTGAGCCTGAAGAGAGCACCAAAATACGCAAGGATGAAGCGGAGCCAATAACAGAATCAGAAGAATCCGCAACAAAAGCTGCAAATGATACCTCTTCAGCAGAAGAGAAAAGCAAAGAAGACAATGTATTGGCAGCATACTCTTCGGAAAAAATCGAATATGCCAGAGTTTGGCTTCAACTCGGACCTAATCAAGAGATAGATGAATTAAATGTTCGACATATTTCGGCTGGCGAGCCAATTAATCCTAATGATGATACAAGTGCCAGCTATCCAGAAGATGTAACCCAGTTAGCTGGCTCTCGTTTAGTGGATGGATCAGTCACTTATCATGGCAATGGGGATGGCACGATTCATGTATATAATGTGCCTTTACGATGGGATTCTGCTGATGATGTAGAAAAAGGCGTCATGAGGGAAGTGACTGAGAATATCATAAAAAACAGAAAAACAGTGTATGTTGATACAGGTAACAATGAAAAAATCAAGCGGCTCATTGATATCATGATGATTCATTAATCAGTATTCGTTTGTCTGTACCTGACTAAATACAATGGTTAATAAGGTATATTAATACAAAAACAAAGTTTGGAGTGTAGTAACTTGCTAAAAATCTTCCGGTTCTATTAGTTCTCCTATCAGTTGGAGGCATTCTAAATGTGATGAGCCGTACCGATGAGCTATTTCTAGGTGTTGCATTAATATTTTATAGCGCTGCTAGTGGCATACAATGTTAATCAAAAGAAGCATTTCAGCAGTAAGTGAATGTTGTCCTAAGAAAAAACAAGCATCTTACTATGCTTGTTTTTCTTCTATAGAAAGGATCTTATTACGCTATGATGCTATTCCTTTAGCCTGAACCTTGGCGCCTAATCCTTTAATCCCTTTCCATCGAGAATTTTTTGCACATATTTTTCGACTCTCGATTCTCGGGTTTTGGATTGTTTGGCTTGAGAAAAATAAAGAGTGTACGCTCTTTGCCGTCCCGGGGTCAATGCTTCAAAAGCAGTTTTCAAGGCAGGGATTTCATCGAATTTATTTTGAAGTTCTTCAGGAATGTTCAATTCAATATTTTTGTTAACATCCACTTTCAAACCGGCTTTTTCAACTTCAATGGCTTCGTGAATATAGGCTTTCAAAATGTTTTCTAGCTCATTTATTTCCTGAACATTTGTAAACCGAATCTGGCGCGCCGCCTGTACATTCTCCGTTTGTTGAATGAGAATTCCATGGGCATCCTGTAATAGGGCACCTTTGTGAAACAGAAGCGCACAATATTCTTTAAACCCATGTATTAAAACGACATTTTTATTATTGTATGTGTAACAAGGATGCATCCACTTAAAATCTTCAGTCAGCTCACAGTCAAGAATGATGGTTCTCAACTTCTCAAATTCTTCCTTCCACTTTTTGGTTTTACTTAAAAATTCATCAACCTTCGGATTCGTTCTGCTATTTGTCATGAAGGAATTCCTCTCTTTCCAAGCTTTTTACATTTACGTGAATTGACAATAATGAAGTCCAGTTTTATTTTTGACATCTCGGTATTTATTTTATTCTTCTATAGGTTCCTTCTCTTATTATTCAATAGATTAAGCTTAAAGTAGGGATGATGCAACAACAAAAAAAAAGAAGGCCCACAAGCCTTCTCTTTTTGTATAATTATTTCACTGACAATCTGAAAAAATAACAATTCGATTATTATATATCTTTTTTATTCTTGCCAATGCATAAGGTTACGGCAACACTAGCTATACTGACTAAAGTTCCTGCAGTAGAAACTAGAATTGTCAAAAAGCCATTGGGAATAAGAAAACCAATTGGAATGAGCCCCAGAAAAGTGAAAACGATAAAACATTGGTATACACCAGATATTATTCTTACAACCAAATTGCCAAAAAAGGACATGACTAATGGAGGGATAAATAAAAATACAACGATCCCAATTGAGATCATCAAGATAAGAGGTTCATCAAATGAGATGACATGATCTCCAGGCGACTCTTTAGCGGCCGCTAAAACAACAACGATAGACATCATTAGTGTAACAAAAACAAGAGAAAACCTTTTTAACAACGTTATGACTCCTTTACCTAAAGCGAGTAATCCTGCCTTTTTCAAATCCGATAACCATTTTATGTGATTCAATTAAAGAATATGCAGTGAGTGACACAGCTATAAGGAATCCTGGTCAAATCTTTATAATAGATTTAATGGAGCAACTATAGTTCGTTAGAATATTAGACGATGCAATAGACTTTATCTAACAATATAACAAATTAATGTAAACTAAACAATCCTACCCTTTAGCGGCCCTAGACCATACCACCACTGGAATGAGTAATAAGGACAAAACCCCTCCAGTAAGTGATAATGCTAGGTAACTTGAACCTGCCACAATCATTCCAGATAATGCCCCGCCAGCAGCTCCTGACAACGCAATCAGAACATCCACTGTCCCCTGCGTTTTAGCTCGTGTGGCAGAATCAGTTGAATCTACAATAAGGGCAGTCCCGCTTATCAAACCAAAATTCCACCCTAATCCCAGTAAAGAAAGAGCAATGACGAGAAGAACCATAGAATCTCCCGGAGCAAACGCTGCTATTACACCTGCCAAAAGCAACGTTGTTCCAGAGGAAATGGCCATTGCGGTACGTCCCAACCTATCTACAAGAACACCTGTAACGAGTGAAGGGAGATACATAGCACCTATATGAAAACCAATAACAAGACCGACTGCACCCAAGTCATGCCCATGATGTCTCATATGGACCGGTGTCATTGTCATAATAGCTACCATTACAATTTGAGTAAGAACCATAACCGTTGCCCCAACGATTATGCCTTTTTTGTTTTCTGAATGCTCAGCTGCCGCCAAATGTCCTGTATCACCCGGCTCTTCATTTGCCGCTTCTATTGTTCTTGCTATAACTAATGGATCTGGACGAAGCATAATGAAAAGGACCACACCTGCTAAAATATATGCTGCTGCGGCTAAAATGAAAGGGCCAGCAAGTGATGGAACACCAATAGAAAGAGCGAAATCCCCCATCACATTCACTAAGCTTGGACCTGCCACTGCGCCAAATGTAGTAAAAACCATCGTAATACTAACAGCAGTCGCTCGCTGCTTACGATTTGCTAAGTCTGTACCAGCATAACGGGCTTGTAAATTTGTGGCTGTTCCTGCACCGTAAATAAGCAATGAAATAAATAACAAGAAAATACTATTTATGATTGCTGCCATAATAACGCCTATTGCTCCAAGTCCGCCAATCATAAAGCCAGCTGAAAGACCTGTTCGACGGCCATAACGTTGAGAAAGTCTTCCAACAATTAATGCAGATCCTGCTGACCCTAAAGTAAATAAAGCAGAAGGCAGACCAGCAAACGCATCAGTGCCAAGCATTTGCTGTGCAATAAGCGCACCGACAGTCACTCCTGCCGCCAGCCCCGCACCGCCAAAAATTTGTGAGATACTCACAACGAACAATGTACGCTTGTATAACGATTTTTGTTTTTCTGGTGAACTGATGTAGCTTTGTAATGAAGCAGTTTGAACATCTATTGCTTTTACGCTGTCCTTGTCTAACATCATCTGACCTTCCTTTCTAAAAGCCAATTTTGTATAAACCTCCCTCTAGATGTGGATCATCATAACACGCACAAAAAAGCCATACAATGTCATAATTGTATGGCAAACAATATTAGGTAAGATCGTCTAGCAAACGTCTCAGGATCATTAATCCTTGTTCAAGCTCTTCAAGTGTTTTTGGTGCACAGACAGAAACCCTTACAGCCCTTTCAGGACAACTATTTCCCACTACAAAGCGTTCAGCCGCATACACTTGCACGCCATGTCGAGCAGCCAACTCTTCAAATTCGGCACCAGACATTTTACCCGGTAACAACAACCAACGAAAAATGCCTGTTTCAACACCTAAACATGCATATCCCGCAACATATCGGTTTACGAGTTGATTTCTGCGAATGGTTTGTTCACGATGACTCTCAATTAAGACTTCAAATTGATTTGATACAATCGTGCGAGCAGTAAGTTCAGCTAATAGCGGGGAAACGGTTATATTTAAATTATAAAGCGCCTTTGATATTGGCTCCTTATATTGTCTCGGCACTGCTACATAAGCCAAACGCAGGCCTGGCGCTAACGATTTTGATAAACTTGCAATATGGATAACCTGTTGCGGTGCGAATGAGGCGAGCGCCGGAAGCGGATTTTTGTTGAGAAGATGGTACGATGCATCTTCAATAACAAATAGATTATATTTCTTTGCAATGTCTGCAACCATTCTTCGATTCTCAACAGACATAAAGGAAGTCGTCGGATTATGGTAATCCGGGATTAAATACAAACCTTTAATATTTTCATTTTTACACGCATATTCAAGTGACTCCGGACTCATTTCATCGTTCTCTGATTTTATCGGTACGATTTGCACACTAAGCAATGATGCAACAGTTTTTAAACCAGGGTACGTATGATGGTCAACTCCGATGCGGTCTCCAGGCTTACAAAGACTCGCCAATGTCGCTGCAATCGCATTTTGGCCTCCATTTGCAAATAAAATGTGATCAACGGATGTTTCAAATCCGCCTCTTTGGATGAGCTTTACAGCTGCATCTTTTTGCCAAAGGCTTTCGCCTGCCCGGCCGTAGCTAAACCATTTTTCATAATCCTCCTCCTGAATCATGTTTTTCAGTTGGTGTAACAAGGGCTCATATGAAGCGTGATCTGGAAGTATTGCTCCCATTTCAATTAAATGTGTCGGCTTTGTATCCTCAAGTAAATACGCATTCGACAACGCATCATACGATACAAATGTGCCGCTCCCTACAGTCGCACTTAACAACCCCTTTAACTCACACACTTTAAATGCTTTTGAAATCGTACTCACATTTAAATCTAAATAATCGGCCAATTCTCGCTGTGGAGGAAGTTTTGTTCCAGGTAATAAAACTCCGTTTAAAATATCCTGTTCCAATTGCCCTGCAAGTGCTTTATAAATAGGCTTTTCAGCTTTATCAATCGATGGCTTCCAGCTCATCGGATAATTTTCAAAAGAATTGATAGGCATGATACGCATCCTTTTTCACTCAATTATATGAATGTGCCGTTTATAAGACAATTATAACTTTCTTTTATTGATGCCTTTTTATGAACAGCATGCTTCAATAAAACCTGTACAAATACAAGTGAATCACTTACTTTATTTCATATAAGTCATCCTGCAAAACTGTGCACAGAATGTCGGATAAATACATTTCACTCCTGTTATTCTTTGGTTAAAGGAGGCCAAATAAATGGATTTGCTTAAAAGTATGAATAGGGCGTTAAAGTATATTGAAGAAAACCTCACTAATGATATTGATTTTCAAGAGGCAGCAAAGCTTGCTTTCTGCTCTGAATATCATTTTAAAAGGATGTTTTCCTTCCTTGCAGGTATTTCATTATCGGAATATATTCGTCGCAGACGTCTTACTCTTGCAGCTTTTGAACTGAAAGACAGCAATGTAAAAGTGATTGATATTGCAATAAAGTACGGTTATAACTCACCTGATTCTTTTGCACGGGCATTCCAAAATTTACATGGCATAAACCCATCAAAAGCCAGACTTAATGGCCATTCCCTTAAAGCTTATCCACGAATGACCTTCCAGCTAACAATTAAAGGAGGAAATGAAATGAACTACCGTATTGAAGAAAAAGAGGCATTTCGCATCGTTGGCATTAAAAAAAGAGTTCCTATTATTTTTAAAGGGATTAATCCGGAGATTGCATCTATGTGGGAAAGTTTAGATGAAAAAGCAATAAATAAACTATAAGAGCTTTCTAATGTAGCACCATCAGGCCTCATTAGTGCATCCACCAATTTTTCTGAAGGTCGGACAGAGGAAAACGGAGAGCTCGATCACTATATTGGCGCACCCACAACGAAACAGTGTCCAGATAATTTCTCACGGCTTGAAGTTCCTGCCTCAACATGGGCTGTATTCGAATCAATCGGGCCATTTCCGGATACACTGCAAGAAGTATGGGGACGCATTTATTCCGAATGGTTTCCATCGTCAAATTACGAACAAATAGAAGGTCCAGAAATTTTGTGGAACGAGCATAAGGATGTAACATCACCATCTTTTAAAAGTGAAATTTGGATACCAATTACAAAAAAGAAAAATTGAAGGTTCTTGAAGAAAAAATACCAAGGGCGTCAAAACCCTTGGTATTTTTGATATTGCCGAGAGGGCTCAAACTCCACCAGTGTTTTTCATTGTCGGACCGGTCATGTAAGCAAAAAAAGCCCCTATATATCCCGATTTGCATGATTCCTAATCTTTAATATCGATTTTTCACTCTCCATAGAAGGCTCTTTATGTAAAGCCAATATTAAAGTTATCCCTATAATACAAATAGCACCAATCCATTGAAAAGAACCAAATGGCGCTTTTAACCAAACGACAGTTGTTACAACAGCTGATAGAGGCTCTAGACTGCCTAGTAGGCTTGTTTCTTTTGGAGAGAGGCTTTCCAAGCTTTTTATGAAGAACCAGAACGCAATCATTGTTCCAAATAATATCACAAATAAAATATATGCATACGCCTCAGCAGTTAATCGTTGAAAATCCAGTTGCCATGGCGGATGGATAAAACCCAATGCAAAACCGCCAATAATCATAGCCCAACCTACAACGACAAGAGAATCAAATTTATTTAATAAACCAACGGCATACAAAGTATAAAAAGCTGCCGCGAATCCTGATAAAACTCCCCATACTACTGCAGCTGCCGGCACTGAAAGTTGAGACATTGAACCATTTGTTAACAAAAAAAAGCAACCCACTAAAGCAAGTACAACAGTAATGATATCTTGTTTGGTAAGAACCGTTTGTTTTCGCAAAAGCGTGTAGATAATGACGATTACTGGGGATAAATATTGCAATAATGTAGCAACGGCAGCATTCCCATGTTGAATGGATGCCATATATGTGTACTGCACAGCTAGCATTCCCAATAGGCCAAAAATAAGAAGCTGGCCAGCCGACGCTTTGTTTCTCCAAACCTCAATAACCTGAGACCGATCCTTTCTGAACAGTTGCAGCATTAAAAGTAACATTCCAGCCGTAAGCAAGCGTGTCGTTACAAGCCAATTGACATCAATTTGATATTCTTGAAAAAGTTTTTTGGCTACTGTGCCTCCAATCCCCCAACATGTCGCCCCTGTTATAACATAGAACAATCCCATTCTTCTATTGGAAGTATTCATACATGACTCCTCACTAATAAATATAATAATAGTGTTATAATAAATGCAAAACATGATAAAAAATACTCAAATTGAATGAAAAAATATAAATATATTGAGGTGAGAAGTCAGAATGAAGAATTTTGTGATCGATCAAAATTTAAAAGAATTAACAGAGCATCGAACGGTAGAATTACCAGTTGCCTGTTACGAGACAAGGATCAATCAAAATATAAATGGCTATATTCCGCTTCATTGGCATGATGAAATCCAATTTGTTTTGATACTAAAAGGGATAGCTCTTTTTCAAATAAATGAAGAAAAAATAGAGGTTCACGAAGGGGATGGATTATTTATCAATAGTGGCTGCCTGCACATGGCCGAAGAAAAGGAAGGCTCGGATTGTACGTATATTTGCTTGAATGTGTCACCCTATTTCGTTTTATCTCAGGAACTGTATTCAAGCTATGTTCAGCCCTATATGTTTTCAACCAATTTGCCCTATTTATTTTTGGATGGAAATCAACAGTGGGCAAAAAATATTCTAGATGCTGTTAAAAAAATAAATCAATTGATTCAACAAAAGACATCGCTCTATGAGATTGACATTACGATGCAATTAACGTTAATGTGGAAAAACCTGGTCGTTAATGGTTTTCAATTAGAGTACGATCAATCTGAAATGATAAAAAGTCATCGAATGAAACAAATGTTAAACTGGATCCATCTCCATTATGCTGAAAAAATCACATTAGAGGACATTGCAAAAGCTGGCCAACTGAGCCGTTCTGAGTGCTGCCGTTATTTTAAACGAATGCTGAATAAGACGCCATTACGTTATGTAATGGATTATAGAATTCAAAAAAGCTTATTATTACTGCAACACCCTGAATCTAATGTGACAGAAGTGTCTTATCAAGTTGGATTTAACAGTACCAGTTATTTCATAAGTAAATTTCAACAAACGATGAATATGACGCCATTATCATACAAAAAAATTCATATGAGACATTAATTCATAAGGTTTATTCAATTCCCTGTTAATGGTGCCTCTTCTCATGTATGAATCGGCTGTTCATCTAGCAATTAGTGGAACGTCATGAGTTTAAAAAGGAAGCAAAATAAAAACACACCTGAATTTTGGTGTGTTTCAAAAATGATCTCAATAAAGTGGAAGTCTTCTATTTTCAGCTACAAAAGCACGTCATTTTAGCATTTGAAGTCATTTATTACCCTTATTTTATATTCATGTTGGGCCTACACTGTTTCAGCTGGAAACTTCAATATTTGAGTATCTATGCTCTCTTTCTAATAGCACGTCATAAATTTTGGGACATCTGTATAATACAATGCTCAATGATTCGGTTGGCTTAGGCAGTTCCATGGGCTCTCTAGCAAAAGCTTTACTGAAACAAACCTCTTATACCATGTGATTTTTTGACGCACCCATGCCGAATATGAACAGCAGAATGCTGACCATAAGCAAAAGTAATATTGGGAAGTTCCAGCTTGCCGTGACGTCATGGAGCAAACCAAACAAGGTCGGTCCTGTTGCAGCCAGCAAATATCCAACAGATTGCGACATCCCCGACAAAGAAGCCGCACCGGAGGCATCCTTCGTCCGCAAGCTTAAAAAGATCATAGCCAAGCTGAACGCACATCCCCCAGAAATTCCGAGTAAAATTGTCCATAAGAAAATAAGTGCATTATCGCCGAAATAAAGGCCACCCAATGAAACAAAAAACAGGATAGTCATCATGACAACCAGTAAACGCTGGTTCTTCATGCGTCCGGCAACAATCGGTACGATGAATGATACGGGAAGCGAGGCGAATTGAAATAGCGATAGCATCCAGCCAGCGCTGTCTTCATTCAAGCCACGGCTTGTCATGATTTCAGGTAACCAAGCGATCAATACATAGAAAAGCAGAGACTGCAATCCCATAAAAAGTGTAACCATCCATGCCAGCGGTGAACGCCACAGACTTCGCCGCGTCGACGCACCGCTAGTTGCTACCATGGCTGACGCTTGACTCGTCCGCGCTTTAGGAAACCAGAATAGTGCAGCTATCAGAGCGAGCAGGCCCCAGACTGCAAGTGCGCCATTCCAGCCAAAACTGCGGGCGATTGGGACACTTACACCGGAAGCTATCGCACCGCATAAATTCATCGACAATGAATACAGCCCTGTCATAAGACCGACATTGCGAGAAAAATCTCGTTTAACAATACTTGGAATTAGCACGTTGCATACCGCAATTGCGAGCCCAAGCAAAACGGTGCCTGCAAACAAAGGAACTGTTGCAGTCAGCGAGCGGACAGTGATACCTAGCATAAGCAGAACCAATGCATAAAGTATAATCCGTTCCATCCCGAAGCGGCGTGCCAAGATTGGCGCGAAGGGGGAAAGAAGCGAGAAAGCAAGCAGCGGCAATGTTGTAAGCAAGCCTGCCGCGGTATGCGATAATCCAAGAGATTCGCGAATCGATCCTACCAGTGGGCCTACCGACGTTAACGGTGACCGCATCGTCAGTGATATAAGGACGATGCCTATGATGATCGGCCAACTCAATGAGAGCGAACGCTTTGTCTCAGTTGGTTTGGTACCACTTTGTACGCTCATGGCCGTTCCCCCTCTTCAGCGGCGATAACATCCTTCGATTCCTGGATATAACGATGAACTGCCTCCACGGCACGATCCGCATCCTGACCGACAATTGCTTCGACTAGTTGTCGGTGCATTTCCAAAAAATCCGTATCGACTTCAAAACTAGTCAGCCTTGTAATCGAATCTTGTAATGCTTCAGCGATATGGCTGTATATTTCGATCAATATTTCATTATGCGACGCCTTTACAATGCTTTGATGTAGACAGATATCCGCTGTTACAAAGTCATCAATGTTACCGATTTCTGCCGCTCCCTCGCAGCGTTCCAGTTGGAGAAGAAGTTCGCGGGCCTCGTCATCGGTTCTGCGTTGTGCAGCAAGATGGGCTCCCTCACGTTCAAGAGCATACCGAACTTCTAATGTTTGCAACGTATCGGTGCGCGAAATGCGTTTTTTCAATACGACCCCCAAAGCACTTGAAGAGCAGACATATGTTCCGTCACCTTGTTTCGTCTTCAAAAGTCCTGCATGTATCAATGCCCGAATTGCTTCCCTTAATGTATTGCGGCTAACATTCAGCTCGGTCATCAACTCAGGTTCGGCAGGAATGCGCATCCCGACACCCCACTTACCTGATTCGATCAGACTTTCCATTTGTAGAGCGACTTGCTCAACCAGCGTCTGCCGGTTTGTTTTCTGAAGCATTTGTTTATCCTCCTGTAAAGCATTTATCAAACATAGGATGTTTGGTTAATTGGTATTTTATCACTCCTCTGAAATTAAGACAACAAAATAATAAGCCAATGAAAGGGGCAGGGAATCATGCGGATCATGTGAAGATATTAAATTTAACAGCAATACAGAATTCCCCTTACAAAAAAGATACCTAAAAAGGAGATTTAATATCTCATTTACAATGAAAAACTGATCTATGCTAATTAGTCGAGGTTTCAGGATATACACGGATCAATTGACCTTTTCCTTGATTGGAAATCCGCCACGTTCCCTATTGTTTGATGTTGTTTTTGCTTGATCTGTTTTTCCAAAAAAGTTATTGACATCAAAAATTCGAACATGTTATTATTAAAATTTTGATATTCCACCTCCATATATGATAATCTTAAGAAGGTTACCATATATGGAGGTGGATGATATGTTTCAAATTGGCGATAACATTGTTTATCCAATGCACGGAGCAGGTATAATTGAAGCCATAGAAGAAAAAGAATTCTTAGAGGAAAAACAACAGTATTATGTCATAAGAATGTCAATCAGTAATATGACCGTTATGATTCCAACGCGTAAAATATTGAGTTCGAATATACGACCAGTTACCGATATACTTGCATTAAAACACATTATGCACATTTTTCAGCATGGAGAATCAGATAGGTTACTGCCATGGAAGCAAAGGTATAAAATAAACACGGACAAAATAAAAACGGGTGAAATACAAGAAGGCGCTGAAGTTGTACGTGATTTAATGCGTATGAAGAAAGAAAAAGCACTTAATGCAAGCGAAAAAAAAATGCTGGATAATGCATATGAATTTTTGATTAGTGAACTGGAAGTAATTAAAGGAATCACTGAAAATCAAATAAAAAGTTTTGGTTAGATAGTGTATTGCATCCCAAAAAATATTTCGGAATATTATGATGAAAAGCAAATCTTCTCCAACTTATGTTTAGAACATTAACGACCTCTTTTGTTATTCCTACATTCTAATCCATTTTTATTATTTACATTTCTTCTGCGAAGATTGAAGTTTTACCAAAAAACTCAATAAAATAGTCACTTTTTTTAGTATCCTGATTCACACTGGCACGGACAAGGAGCCGTAAGGATGGAAGAGAGGTAGGGCTTTCATTGTTTTAGGTATCTCTAAGTGATTATTTCCAGGAGAAAAAAACAATCGATCTCCTCATTATTTTTGAATTTCTTATATCCACTGCCACATTGAATAATAATTGTTTATCTTCTTCTCATAAAAGAGATATGCGAGTTGATAACATCTAGATGAAACCATTTTTATAATTCATCTAATCTTACTTAAATGAACGAACAGGTTAGTGAAAAAAGAGTCAGTTATCTATATTTGAACAAAAAATTAAATAATTTATATACATTCCGCATATTGTCAATCCAGTATGTTATACTGTAAACAAACCTTTGAAGTTTTAAATCTTTTTCTATTACCTTGTAGCATCTCCCTACTCGAACGTTGAGTAGGGTTTTTTATTGAGTATGATATAGACATAAAAAAACAGGCCCTATATAAAGAGCCTGTTTGTATAAACGATTGAAGATTAAGCTTTTTGAACGTTAGCAGCTTGAGCTCCACGAGCACCTTGCTCAACGTCAAACGTTACTTTTTGACCTTCGTCTAAAGATTTGAATCCGTCACTTTGGATTGCAGAAAAGTGTACGAATACATCGTCTCCATTTTCGCGTTCGATAAAACCAAAACCTTTTTCTGCATTAAACCATTTAACTGTACCTTGTTCCATTTTTGTTGCCTCCTAGTGTGTGAACACACAATATATACTATCCTTGCCCAAAGTATCATCAAGACGAAAAGTCAATATTCATACTATCCTTTACACCGAACAAAAATAATTCTTCTTTATTATATCAGGAATCGGAAATAACTGCAAATTAATATTTCCGTTTTCCTCATAGCATTATTTGTTAAACATGTGGATACCCTCATTGCTTCATTATCATTGTCCAAAACCTCTTTCCTCAAACAATCAATGTTCACGGTCTAAATAAATCGATTCTCATAGGGGAGCAGTGAGAGAGTTTGACCCGATATAGAGCCGGGTATAATCTTCATACGCTTTTTGTATTCCGGCTGATTCGCTAATAAAGATGGAATTGAACTAGAAATCAGTTTATCATTTCCAATAATTTCACAGATGGATGGGAAGAATACTTATCATATAAGTGGTGTATGACGTTGGGCCTTCAAAGGCTATAAAACGTTTTCTACACTTAGAAGATCACCAGGGAAGGAGAAACTTTTAAAAATGAAAGAACAAAACCTAAGGACTTTGAGAAAACTGGTTACACCTTATGAAAAGTCCGATTTACGAAAAAGTATTTGTCAAATCATTAACACATTGGTACCGTTTTTCCTGTTATGGTATTTGGCATATAAAAGCTTGTCGATTTCTTATTTCCTTACATTAACGATTTCTGTCGTTGCGGCGGGTTTTTTAGTGAGAACCTTCATCATCTTTCATGATTGCTGCCACTATTCCTTTTTTAAGAGCAGAAAGGCGAATCGAATCCTTGGAACATTAACAGGAATTCTGACTCTGCATCCTTTTGATCATTGGGCACACGACCATTCTGTCCATCATGCGACAAGCAGCAACCTGGACAAACGCGGTACAGGCGATATTTGGGTACTGACCGTTGAGGAATATAAGGAAGCCTCAACGAAGACAAAAATAATGTACCGTTTGTACAGAAACCCGTTTGTTATGTTTATTATTGGGCCGATTTACGTCTTCGGGATTACCAATCGTTTTAATCGAAAAGGGGCAAAACGCAAAGAACGGATGAATACGTATGTAACGAACTTGGGGATTGTCGCTTTGGCAGCACTTTTAAGTTGGGCTATTGGCTGGCAGAACTTCCTGCTGGTTCAGGTGCCGATTTTTATGATATCGGGCTCTCTCGGAATTTGGATGTTTTATATTCAGCATACGTTTGAGGATTCTTATTTTGAAGAAGATAAGCATTGGGAATATGTAAAAGCAGCAGTTGAAGGAAGCTCTTTCTATAAGCTTCCAAAAGTCATGCAGTGGCTAACAGGCAATATCGGTTTTCATCATGTTCATCACTTAAGCCCAAGAGTCCCAAACTATAAGCTTGAAAAAGTGCATAACAACACTGAACCATTGCAAAACGTCCCGACCATTACATTGGCAACAAGTCTTAAGTCGTTAAAGTTCCGCCTATGGGATGAAGAAGGAAAAAAATTTGTCGGTTTTAGCCACTTAAAAAAAGCCTCTAAAAGCCAAGTATCGGCGCGGCTAACAACGGATTAAAATAAACTCTTCCATAATCGAAGATAAGGGACAGTGTATCTCGCAGAATAAAAGTGCAGACTCGCGCAAAGGTTTTGTGCAGAGGTCGGCACTTTAACAATTGTCTTATACCTTGATGGTTTCTCACAAAGTCAATTTTCAATAAAAGTATAGGTCAGCCTAGCTTATATTACAATTCAATTAGTTATATAGAAATGATAGGTATGGCCTATCATTTATAATAGAAAAAGTTAAACTGACTAAATCGTTAAAAAGCCCATTAAATTCACAGGACATCACTTTATAGACAGAAAAATAGAGGAGCAAACCAATGGTTTACTCCTCTATTTGGCTTCTTCGTATGTTATTTTCTTTCATAAGCTAAGACGATCCCATTCAAAAACTACAAAAGACACCGGTGTAAGACCAATTAACATGATTTCCGACAACACATGCCGTCCTTTTAATAATCATTTATAAATATAAAATAGAAACCCCTATTGTTTTGGAGCTCCCTTATTATATTAAAGCCCCTATTCAGGAAAACCATTTCCCGCAGATGAATCAACAAAGGGATTTCCATATTTATCACAAAATTTATAAAAACCATAACGATTCATATACATCAATTTCTCTATGTTCTCAGGAGTATCAAAATCAATCATCTCTAAAATCAAATTAGTAAATTCAATAGGGGCGGTTCCATTTGCGGTAACCAAATTTTTATCTCTTACTGCTTGTTTCTCTACAAAACTGCTAATCGGTTTATATTGTTCGTAATCTTTCCATAAGTAAACAAAATTACCTGTATGGCTATGATTATTCAGCAAACCATTCTTCGCCAAAAAATCCACTGCACCGCATATCGCTGCTATTGGAATGTCTTTTTGAAATGCAGTTTTTACGAAATGTAAAAGTTTTTTATTATCATTACTCCAAGAATCTCCGCCAATCATAACTAGTAAATGAAAATTCGCAGGTTCTAACCCAATTATGTAATCGACAGATGTTTTAAAACCACCTATAGAACTGACAATAGGGTCTAAAGAAACAGTATGAACCGACCAATCTTCTCTTTGATTTAATGCAGATGCTAAGTAAACACCTTCCCAATCTGCATACTGTCTAATATAAGAAATAACGCCTTTTTCACAACTATATACCGCCTTAGATTATAAGTTTTTTATTATCCAACCTTTTCGATTTGTTATGAAGAAAAAATACTCTATCTTCCGTACCTGCCCCTCCCCAACAATTTGGGGCAGGTGAGTGCGATAAAGAGGAGTGTTCATCACATTCCTGTAATCTTTGCGTAACGTTTCCTCTTGCTTCAACATTCATACGATAATATTCATCAGAAAGCATTAATCTCCTGTTCATGAAAATAATCAACGACTTCAATTGATTATATAAGCTGTAATCTCCAATTTGTTTCATTTTTCAAGGAATAATAAAGAAGGATACTACATAAGTAACATCCTTCTTTCCCAGTTATGACTTTTAATTTGCTTGCTGTGTCTGTTTTACTGGTTCTTTGCTAAAAAGTCCAACAATATTCCACAACACAATTACAGAAGCTATTATTAAACGAGTAGTACCGACTTCTTGGTTAGTAAATAATTTATAACCATATACTGATCCCAATGCAACTATGCAAAAAATATTGAACCATTTACTCCAACGCAATTAGAAAACTCCTTTTAAATTAATTACATTTCCAGACAATCTATATACGTTTATAATAGTACCAGTATTTTACTGAAAATATATAAATTTTTTCAATATTCAACCTTAAATCTTTCTTAACTATTCTACAAATCATTACTTTCACACTTGTTTCGTTGGCAAAATAAAAAGAAGACTACACATTGTAACACCCTTTTAATGCTTTGACTTCCATATAACTTTTGAGTTTGGCATTCAACCGTCCGGCTAATATCTAATTTTTTAGAATGTGGTAGATAAACTAAATTAGCAAGAAAAAAACATGTTATATCAAAATTGAACCAAGTTTTTTCCAAGATTCCTCAGACGAGGGATTTTACTTCTGTATAACAAAAAATCACTTTGTCCTTTATAAAGACAAAGTGATTTTAAAATTAGCTATTAGGTAAATCTACTTTTGCAGGAGTACTTGTCCAAGGTTTGCCCATTTTCTTTTTATGAGCTTTATCTTCAAAAAATTGAACTGTAGCATACTGATACCAACTATCAGTCATTGCTCCTTTTTCGTATAAATCATATTTATAATACGCATCAGGGATTTGTTCTTTTGCCCAATAAGAAAATAAAATAGTGGCAGCCTTACTCCCCCATCCCAAGCCAGGGACAATACCGACTAATGACATTGTAACTGATAACGCATTTTTAGCTGCTTTTGTATGTCCAGATAAAGTCCCCACATAATGGTATCCCTTTTTAGGTTTTGCAGCCTGTGTTGTGAATTCATTTGATTTCAAATTATTGTTTTCATAATTTGTTCTGTTAGCAACATTTTCATCATACTCAAAGTTTAAGCCTTTTTGTTCTATGCCATCGACTTTTACAGTATGATCATTTCCGTTCATCTGAACTTTGTGAGTTTCATTTCCACTCACATACTCAATTTCAACTAATTTCCCGTTCGATGAAATTTTTTCACTTTTCATTTTGTAATGTAGAGCTAGTTCATCGTAAGAAGGGGTTGGCTTAGAGCCCTCCTTTGCAGAAGCGTAACCTGCAGGTAAAAGTGAGCCTAAAGTCAATGATGCAGCCATAACACAAGTAATAACTCTTTTCTTTCTCAATTGAAATCCTCCTTGTGTTACACCTTAAGAATCTGAATTACTAAATACTTGCTTAATTTTATAAGCAATAACAGCGAGGTATAAAATTGCAACAAACACTAAAACTCCAGTGCCATAATCAGTTTTTGCAACTAGAAAAAGACTTAACACACCGAAAATAATGTACATTACAATATCAAAGATATTTTTCTTGTTGTTCATATAAACTCCCCCGTATAGCAATTGATTCCAGGTGCATATTTGATTGCAGCCCCAGTGTATTAAACACTTACAATTTTGTCCAATTGAAACTCTCTGGCAATATTACTTTAATCATATCTCAAAATAATTTTTTGAATTATTTTCAGCACACCTACTCTAACATGATTCTTTTTTGATTTACATAAAAAATCGAAAAATTGAGTCATTTTTCCTTGGAGAATAACTGTGTGTAAATCTTAAAAAGGACTATTCATTCATTTTGAGAATTAGAGATACATACGCTAATCATTTTATTTTCATTAAAATCCTTTTCGTGTTTGTTGATAATATGGAGAGGTGATGAAAATGTTCAAAAAAGAAAACAGTTAGACCAAAATTGACTGAACTTAATGCCAAAGGAACACCGTACAATAATAAAAGTGATAAATAATTATCTCTTCCGTTCATTACATGCTCTCTGAATCCTGTTCTATGTAGGATACCGTTTTTTGAATTATTGGTTTGGGGATACAGGGGAATATTAAATATAATAAGTGGTTTTAAATAACTGGTGAGTATTGGTTAGCATACGATCTTCCATAGCCGTTTTTCTGCATAAAAAAATAACACCAAAGATTGTAAAACCCTTGGTATTATTGGGGTGCTGCCGACGAACTTGAACTTTACGGGTTATTCACCCCACTGGGCCCTAAACATAGTAAATCCATATCATTAGTTATGAACGCTTGTTTTCATTGCACTTTCTAACTCCACTTACATCATCTCGATAAGTTTGTATGAATTATGGTTAATAATTGGTGAGCAAAAACCCACTTCCTCACTTCTCCAAATCTCATTATATTTCGTATTCGTTCCCTCTCCTAAAACAATTACAACGACAGAGACACTATCTTTCTCGGTAATTGAATTCACAAAAAATCTTTTTTATATCGAACGGCTAGATAGATTGCTGAAGCGAAGAATGCAATAGAATACTTAAATAAGAAGAAAACTTGCCACATATATTCTTTTGGGAAAACCAAGTCGCACAAAATTAGTGCATATAACATACAGAGGCAACCTTTTAAAGCGATTTGGTTTGTTCTTTCGTCATTCTTACCCATTTTTTTAGTAAATACGATTGTTAGAATCAATCCAACTACAAGCAATACAAATCCGCTGCCAATGAGAATACTCCAATTTCCCGGAGAATGTTCAGCCCAGGACTTTAAAGGAGAAAAAATAGCGTTAGTGATCGTATCTGTGATCGAATTCATTTTCATTTTTGATCATTTCCTTTCTCATAAGTAAAAATCTCGTTTACATCCACATTAAAAAATTCGGCAATTCGAAAAGCTAACAGCAGAGTCGGAACATAATTTCCTTTCTCCATTACAAAGATGGTTTGTTTGGAAACCCCGACTTTCTTAGCTAATTCTTGCTGAGACAATCTGGCAAGTACACGATATTCATAAACCTTATTTGAGATCGAATCACCAAAATCTTTCTTCATGACCATCACCTCTTGAACCAAATTATAAACTCACCTTACAAAAAAGTAAAGTAAACTTATACAAAAATATAAAATACTTTTATGTTAACTAAGATTACTTTGATTTAATCATGAACCAGAATGCAGAAAGAACCTGACGAAATTCATGATTCCGTCAGGTTCACTTATCGATCTGGTGTAATTTGTGGTTCTTGGCGGTACATTTTATGATATTCAGTGATGCAACAGGTGATCAATTCCCAAAAACAACAGTAAACGGTTCTGATGGTGCAAACCGAACAACAATTCTTGGTTACCACTCTGAAGGGGCAGAAGTTGTGGACACAATTGATGTTTACGAGCAGCTAAATCCAAACAAACAGAAAATCACTAGTAATTTAAATTAGTTGGCTTACTGAAGGTAAGTAGGCAGCTTGAGGGCAGTAGACAATTTTAAAAATAAGCACAAAAAATACCAAAGGTCTACAACCCTTGGTATCATTGATGCGGCCGAGAGGACTTGAACCTCTACGGGTTATTCACCCACTAGGCCCTCAATAAAGTGAATCTGTGTTTTCTGTTACAAAACCTTTATATTTCAGTGTTTATTTATTTTGATTATAAGGTTTTATAATGATTTATTCATATTGAGGAGTAAAAATGGAGTAGCGTTCTTTTTTTAAAAAAAGTTACCTTATTATTGATGTTTACTTAGTAACAACCCTGCTCGAAGTAATCATTAAGGTGAAAAATTAAGATTAAACATGAAAAAAGCAGGCGCTTTTTACCTGCTTTTATGCCATGAGAGTATTATAGCTTTATCCTAAACTTAAAATTCTTTTTATTACATTAGGAATAACAAATGACCGTTTGATCTCTTTATTTACTTGAATAATGTCTTTTTGTGTTTTCCCATTCTCTTCCCAAGTGACTTCTACCTGATAATCATTGGTCGTTTTTGGTGGATCTGCCATTATCGCTACTGCTATTTCTTTTGCATTCTTAGGTTCATCTGTTGCGTCACCTGATGCCTCAACAACACCATTTTCTTTAAACACAACCTCTTTTACTGAAAACTCAGAATCCCTTTTCCATGTAATATGAACCGCCCATAAGTCTTGTTTTGCCAGATCTATGTCTTTTTCAGGAGAATAGATAACACTCCATTTTCCATCTTTTGAATTACCCTTCAAAATAGGAGGTTGGTGGGTGCCAGCATAAATAAACCATGCTAAAAAAACTAGCAGCCCAACAGAAACAATACTCGCTAAAATAAAGTTACTTTTTTTCATTGTTAACTCCAATCTATGTGTAATAAATGGGATGTAAGCTCTTATTTTACACCAATGAATTCTCATTTCGTTCAATTCATTACCTATCCTTAAATAATTTTTCCGAACTTCATAACTTATCCATGGTAATATTTAGATATAAAATCACTGAAAGGATTGGACAATGAAGGTATTTGAAGCTAAGTCTTTGTTATCTGAAGCTGAAAACCGAGCAAAAGATTATAAAGAATTGAAAAATCAAATGATTAAGCTAAGAAAAGCATTTAAGGCTGTTGCCGATCTTGATGACAGTGAGTTCTCTGGCAAGGGAGCAAACAATATTAAAGCTTTTTATCACGATCATGTGGGTGTCACTGATCAATGGATTGATTTAATTGAAATGAAGATCGCTTTCCTTACTAGTATCTCCGGTGTTTTAGAAGATGCCAGCTTATCTGACGCATATATCGAGGAATCCTTCTTAGAACATGAACTAACAAACGCATATAAAAAATCAAAATCAATTATGTCTGAGCAGAAGAAAGCAATGAAAGATATTCTGAATGATATCGATGACATTCTTCCACTTGATTTATTTTCAACAGAGACTTTTAAGGATGAGCTCTCTTCTGCCGAAAACAAACGGAAAAAGACTGTTGATAAAATATGCGATGTGGACGAAAACTTAAAAACTGAATATGCAATAACTGAACCTAACGAACAATTCATTAAAGCAGACTTTCAAAAGTTACAGGAATCAACAGGTAAGGGCAAGAATGCTACACCCCTTCACTATAATGCCAAGGCATATCGTGAGAGCGATATACATAAGAAAAAAAGCGATATCGAGAAGCAATCTGAAGCTTATTTGAAGATCAAAAAAGAAGAATCTAAAAAACGCGAAATAAAAGATTTGAAAAAACAGCTTGTAAAGGTAACAGATCCAGACGAGTATTTAATAATTGCGAAGAAAATAGGATACGAGAATTTGGAACCTGACCAGCAAGTTTATTTCCGCCAACTCGAAGAACTCCAACAAAAAGCTGAAATTGGAAAAGGTATTGCAATGGGAATGTATGAAGCAGGTAAAGATACAGTGATGGGTCTCTATCAACTTGCAAGACACCCGATTGAAACGCTTTCTGGAACTGTGAACGCAGCCTTACATCCAATCGATACTTATAAGATCATAGCAAAAGACATAGAAGACACATTTCAACGTGATATGATTAATGGAGATAGCTACAGCAGAGCAAAATGGGTTTCCTATGTAGGCAGTACTGTTGTTCTTGCAATAGTTGGTCCGAAAGGTATTGATAAAGTATCCAAAGTTGCAAAAGCCGGTTCAAAAGTTGCTGCAATTAAGGCACTTGAAGCTTCAAAAGCAGGAATAAAAAAAGGTATTGAATACGTTAAAATACCAAATGTTTTTGAACAACAGTATGCAATGGCTGGTGGTTCAGGGACTTTTCCTTTTAACGTGATTGATGGAGAGAATTATAAAAACTCTGCACTTGAAATATTAGAGGCCTCGTCTACTGTACAAGGATTAAAGAAAGCTAAGCCGCATGAAGTTGTAAACGAATTAAAAACTTTCCAAAGCAGAAAATACACTTTTGGAGGACAATCATTCCTCATTGATAAGCGAGGAATGAAGCATATTTTAGAGCGCCATCATCCTAATTTATGGGATGGTTCAATTAAGTCTCAACAATCTTTTCTCAATAAAGAGATGACTGTTAACGATGTTGCAGATGCGATAGAATCAATTATGAAACAAAACCGTGAAGAGTTAATGAAAAAAGGAACCAAATTTAGTTATCAAATCAGAGGATCATATGAAGGTCAACAATATGTTGTAGGCTTTCAAAAAGGAAGAGTAGGACAATTCTATCCGGAAAAATAGGAGAGGTAAAATGTTTTATATTCAATCATTAATTCTTAGGCCAAATAAGAAGATAAACGATCTTTCAATCTTAAAAAATAATATTGACGATTACTTTGTTCCACTTAGCGATATAGAGGGACTAAAGAACATAAAATCACAGCTAGACTCTTACTATTTATCTGGAGCGATTATTTTAAAATATGGTGAACAAGATTTGCTTGATGTCACTATGTGGGACTTGGTTGACCAATTGTGGGCTTATTTTTTAAATCTAATTGAAGAAGTTATTGAAACAGGAGAGAGCGAAACTTATTTTCCAGATCAACCCCTTTTATTGAAAATGAAATCAATATCGAATGATATGTTGTTATTTGAAATTGACCAAAAACAAAAAGTATTACTACCGAAACTTGATTTTTTTGAATCACTCTTAAAGAATGCGAAAAGTTTCTTTGAAACTATGAATTTTGTTTTAGAAGAAAACTGTGATTATGAGTACGAACTTAATAAGATCGATGAATTGCAAACCAAAATTAAATGTATGTGAGGCTAAATGTGAATTACTCTAGAGTGAAAAAATTCTTTGATGAGAATAAAAAACATTCAATTCTTACTGGAGGCGTCATAGATAAACAAATAGATACCAAGAAGTTGTAACTCGCCCTCAAGAATTATTTCTTAGAGATAAGTGTTTTCATTACTTATTTTCAATTTTTAACATTGAACTTCCGAGAGGAGTTATCAAATGAATCCTTTATTGTTAGATGTGCCTTTACAATTGGAAACAGAAAGACTAATCCTTCGAGCACCACACCAAACAGGAGACGGGAAAATTGTAAACCAAGCAATTAGGGGTTCCTTTAATGAATTAAAAGCCTGGTTGCCATTTGCTCAAGAACTTCCTACTGTTGAAGAAACAGAGATAAATTTAAGAAATGCTCATATAATTTTTTTAAAGAGGGAAAGTTTTCGTTTTCTTATTTTTGATAAAGATAGCAATAACTTTATTGGAATAACTAGCCTTCAGAGGATTGACTGGACCATTCCTAAATGTGAAATTGGGTACTGGGTAAATACTAAATTTGGCGGGAATGGATATATGACAGAAGCAGTAAAAAAATTAGCTACCTTTGGGTTACATAATATTAAATTTAGAAGAATTGAAATAAGATGTGAATCAACAAACCTCAAAAGTCGTGCTATTCCAGAAAAACTTGGGTTTGTATTCGAAGGCACTTTAAGAAATGATGATTTATCCGCAGATGGAAGCAAGCTGACCGACACTTGTTTTTATTCCATAATAAAGTAAAATCGTACGCTTAAAATAACGGATGCGTTATTAAAACAAAAAGGACATAACATATTTTGTATGCTAATATACTATGCCCTTTTTATCTTATTTAACTATATACTTTTGCGGACAAATCAGACCACTTACTTTAAGTAGGTGGTCAGTTTTAGTCATAAAATACGTTCTGTTCAAAAGACACAAAAAATACCAAGGTACTCTAAACCCTTGGTATTATTGGGATGCGGCCGAGAGGACTTGAACCTCCACGGGTTATTCACCCACTAGGCCCTCAATATAGTAAAAGCATATCATTGGTTATGAGAGCTTGTATTCATTACACTCCTTATATTGATTTGACATCATTTCTATACGTTTATATGAATTATGGTTAAAAAATGGGGAGCCAAAACAATGAATGTCCTTGCTTTTTCATTTATATCGATTAAGAATTTTAATCTCTTCCTTATTATAAAAAGGCTGACGAAAATTCGTCAGCCTAATCTTGATCTTCTAGATTTTCTCATATACGTTTTCCATAAATGATATATCGCTTTGGAGCATTTCCAATGTATGAAAATGGATAACACGTAGTTAGAATGAGCTCCTCTTCACTATGCTGCAGCGTAATAATGGAAGTATCATTTTTATCGACAATTTTCATGTTCTCAATCTTATACTGAAAACTTCCATATGGCAGCTTCACCTTTAATTGATCACCTTTTTTCAGTTCTCCCGTTCGGCGGAAGACGGTATCCCGATGCCCTGATAGAACAATTTGTCCGTTTTCATCTGGATAATAACTGCCTTTGTAGTGGCCGACTCCTTTTTCCAGGTCATCCGCATCGGTTCCCTCTACAATCGGAAGCTCTGCGTTGATCTTTGGAATCTCCAAAATGCCAACTGCCTCTCCAAACTTAGGCTTAAATTCTTCTTTATCTGAGCCTTCATTTTTTCCAGAAGGGCTCTTTAGTGCAAGTTTAGCCTCATCTAAAGTTTGTTTTGTCTTATGACTGATGTCCACCACTTCCCAGATCCCGTAACCTATAAAAACGAGTCCGGCAATAATGATGAATATAGGAAGATATTTCTTCATGCAACATCAGGCATTTCTTTTTCTTCTAAAGTACCAAAATGCAGTTCCTGCTACTAACAATACCAAACCAACAAGGATCAGATTATACGTATTTGTTGCTGTATTTGGAAGCTCATTTCCTGATTCTGTTCCCTGATCTTTGTTTGGATTATTAGGCTTGCTAGGTTTTACAGGTTCCTCTGATTTATCAGACACAGGAGGATCCTTCTGTTCGACAGTAATATCTACTTTAGGATTATCTGGCTTATCGATACCGCTGCCTTCTACAGTTGCAACGTTTGTAATTGTTTTACCTGAATATTCGGACTCAATTTTCGTCTGGAATGTCACAGTCCGCCACTCAGTGTCAGTGACGTCACCAAAGTTGGCAGTGACTTTACCATCCTTGATTGTTGCTTTTCCTCCGTTACTCGCTTTCAAGCTGCCTTCGACATATTTCAATCCTGCCGGAAGTTCATCTGAAATAACCAGATTTTCTACTTTACCGTCGGATACTGTGTTCCGTGTCTTAATCGTGTAAACAACAGTGTCGCCTGCTTCGTATTTCTTTTTGTCTGTGTCGAGATTCTTCGCTGTTTTTTCAGATTCTAAAACAGGATTTCGCGGATATACCTTCACTTCATGGCTCGGTTTGTCAGGAGTCTTGATATTATCGCTGCTGACACTTGCAGTGTTGACGATATCTTTTCCTGCTTGACCAGACTTCACTTTTGCTTCGAATGTCACAGAGTGCCACTTCGTATCGGTCACATTGCCAAACTCACCTGACGTCTTACCGTCGGCATAATATCCATGATCATCGTCTTGATCATCACTTACCGCTGTGCCATCTACTTTCAATGTTCCCGAAACATATTCTAATCCTTCTGGAAGAGAATCCGAGATAACAAGATTTTTGACAAGGCTGTCATCAACCGTGTTCCGGGTTTGAATTGTGTAAAGAAGCGTGTCGCCAGATTCCGGATGGTCCTCATCTTTATTTCCATCAGCTTTTTCCTTAATGGAGGCTGTTTTCTTTGATTCCAGCTTAGGATCTTTCGGGTCAACTTTGATATCTGTTCCCGGTTTATCAGGATCATCAATGTTGCCGCCATCAACGGTTGCCACGTTTTTAATCGTTTTTTCCGCATATCCGGACTCAATTTTCGCTTGGAATGTCACAGTATGCCATTCCGTGTCTGTGACGTCCCCAAAATCAGCAGATACCTTACCGTTTTCAAAACTTCCTTTGCCCTCATGGCTTACTTTCAAACTGCCTTCAATGTACTTCAGACCGTCTGGAAGTTCATCTGAAATAACGAGATCAGTTACTTTACTGTCCGCTACTGTATTTCTTGTTTTGATCGTGTAAACAACCGTATCTCCCGCTTCATATTTCTCTTTATCTGAATCGAGGTTTTTCACTGACTTTTCTGACTTTAATACAGGATCTTTCGGAGAAACTTTGACCTCTTGGCTTGGTGTATCAGGTTTATCAGTATTGTCACCGCTAATGCTAGCCGTATTGACAATATTTTTACCGGCTTGTCCAGCTTTTACTTTTGCTTCAAATGTAACAGTATGCCATTCCGTATCAGTCACATCGCCAAACTGGCCTGATACTTTGTCGTCTGTCACGTCACCTTTATCATCATCACGGGCATCACTGACTTCTTTATTATCTACTTTTAGTGTGCCAGGAACATATTCTAAGCCTGCCGGCAGTTTATCTGCGATGACAAGATCAGTTACTTTACTGTCCTTAACTGTATTTCTTGTTTTGATCGTGTAAACAACCGTATCTCCTACTTCATACTTCTCTTTATCGGAATCCAGATTCTTTGCTGTCTTTTCTGACTCTAACACTGGATTTCTTGGATAAACTTTAACTTCATGGCTTGGTTTGTCTGGTTTATCAATATTGTCACCTGTGACGCTGGCAGTATTCACAATTTTCTGATCATTTTGCCCAGCTTTCACTTTCACTTCAAAGGTAACAGTATGCCATTCTGTATCAGTCACATCACCAATTTGACCCGACACTTTGCCGTCTGTCATATCGCCTTTATCATCATCTTGGTCATCACTAACTGCTTTATTGTCTACTTTTAGTGTCCCTGAAACGTATTCAAGTCCTTCTGGAAGTTCATCTGAGATGACAAGATTTTTCACCAAGCTGTCCTCAACCGTGTTTCTTGTCTGGATCGTATAAAGAAGGGTATCTCCCACTTGTGTCTGATTCTCTTCTTTATTGCCCTCTGCTTTTGCTTGAATATTTGCTGTTTTCTTTGACTCTAAGACAGGGTTCCTAGGGTAAATTGCGACTTCATGATTCGGCTTATCCGGAGTCTCGAGATTACTGCCGGTAACATTAGCCGTATTTTGAATTGTTTCGCCAGCCTGGCCAGCTTTCACTTTCGCTTCAAATGTAACTGTATGCCATTCTGTATCAGTCACATCACCAATTTGACCTGACACTTTGCCGTCTGTCATATCGCCTTTATCATCATCTTGGGCGTCGCTGACTGCTGTGCCGTCTACTTTTAAAGAACCTGAAACGTATTCTAATCCATCCGGAAGTTCATCTGAGATAACGAGATCTTTCAGAAGACTGTCCTCAATCTTATTTCTCGTTTCGATTGTATAAAGAAGGGTATCTCCTGCTTCTGGATGTTTATCATCTTTATTGCCCTCTGCTTTTTCCTGAAGGCTTGCGGTTTTCTTCGATTCTACATCCGGTTTTCTTGGATAAATCTCGGTATCATTGTTCGGCTTATCTGGTGTCTCGATGTTGCTGCCAGAAACGGTAGCCGTGTTCTTAATCGTTTCACCAGCTTGGCCGGGCTTTACTTTCGCTTCAAAGGTCACATTATGCCACTCCATGTCAGTTACATCACCAATTTGGCCTGACACTTTGCCAGCTGTCACATCACCTTTGTCATCGTCTTTAGCATCGCTGACTGCTGTACCGTCTACTTTCAGAGTGCCTGGAACATACTCCAGTCCATCTGGTATGGCATCTGAAATTGTAAGGGCTTTTACCTCACTGTCTTCTTCAGTATTTCGTGTTTGGATTGTGTAAAGAAGCGTGTCTCCGACTTCTGGGTGATCCGGATATTTGTTTCCTTCCACTTTTTCCTTAATTGCTGCTGTTTTCTTTGATTCTAAAGCAGGGTTCCTAGGATACACTTTCACTTCATTATTTGGCTTATCCGGTGTTTGGATATTATCTCCTGAAATGTTTGCCGTATTGATAATATTCTTTCCTGCTTGACCAGGCTTCACTTTCACTTCAAAGGTCACATTATGCCATTCAGTATCGGATACATTACCAATCTGTCCCGACACTTTGCCATCCGTATATTGTCCCTTATCATCATCTTGAGCATCACTGACTGATGCGCCGTCCACTTTCAAAGTGCCCGGAACAAATTCCAAGCCTTCTGGCACCGCATCTGAAATGATTAGGTTTTTCACCTGGCTGTCTTCAACGGTATTCCGCGTTTGTATCGTGTAAAGAAGTGTATCTCCCACTTCTGGGTGATCCGCATCTTGGTTTCCATCCGCTTTTGCCTTAATAGCAGACGTTTTCTTTGATTCCAGTACAGGATCTTTAAAAACAACCGGAGTCGTTACTTCGTTTGATTCGGTTTTTTTACTTGTATTCGTTAGTAAACTGTTATAGTTTATTTGCGCTTTATTAGAAATTTCTTTACCTGCATAACCTGTTTTGGCTTTCACTTTAAACTGTACAGTCATCCCATTAGGCAAGTTTTTGGTGTTAGGCAAATTTCCTAATGTAATATTTACTTTATTGCCATCGAAATTGCCTTCATCACCATCGGATGCATCAGTTAAATTCTTTGTTGTCGAACCGTTAATTAATTTTAATGATCCCGGAACATATTCAGTTCCCTCTGGAATTGCATCGGAAAAGTTTGCAGCAGAAGCAACGTCTCCGCCTTCATTTTTGATTTGAACCGCGTATGTAAGTTCATCCCCGGCTTGTACTTCTCCCTGTGGTGAAACCGTTTTATGCGCTGTGACACATGGTTCTGTACCCAGGAAAATATCATCTAAAAAGTTTCCGTTTCCTATGCTTCCACTGGCTGAACTCACCGCTTCAAAACCGAACCGGGTTGTAGTCTGTCCTGCCGGTACAGTATAAGAACCTGTATGAGTTCCCCAAGCTGTTCTCCCATCAGACATTTGTTTTTGGACGACGGTATCGTACGGGCTCTTAGTCGCTGCCCCGATGCGTACCTGCATAGTGTCAACCCCTGCCCGACCCATATGGGATAGGCGCCAATAAATGGTTTGTCCTGGCGTTGTTTTCACATCTTGATACAACATCCCGTTTTCCACGGCGTTTAATTCCGCCCACCGCTTTCCATCTGGAGGTGCAGGATAATACTTTGCACCAGAAGGTAAATTCTGAGCATGGTTCCATATTTCAATTACTTTATAGCCAGCTGCATCATCAGTCGTCTTCCAGCCAGGAACCTCGGATTCGTAAAAATAGATACCCGAACCATTGATTGCAGATCCTCTCGCAGCACCTTGTTCAAAGCTTCCGTTAATCAGCGCGACCGGAGCCGGGCATGTATTATCAGCAGTTTGAGTTACGTCTATATTATCTGCAGCATGAATATGATTGGGCAAAACAGTCAACACATTGCCAGCAACCAATAACAAGGTTGCAAAAATCATTAGGGTTTTCCTAAGATTCAGTATGTAAGCTTTAGGCACAAAGCCCTTTCTCATAGACTCCCACTCCCATTATTTAATTGTTTTATGAACCTACCTCCCGATAAATTCAAACGAATCGGAATATTCGTTCTTTATATGACCTCCTCTCGACTTAAATATATATAACAAATAAATCTTTTACAATGTGACAAAATATTCATATATTTGTCATAAAATAAGGTTAGATTGCAAAAAACAGCAAGTATTTGTCGTAATTTGTAAAGGGCATTTAGTACTTTTTTGTTTGAATTTTCTTGAATTCCTAGTTATAAGTGTTTTGTTCAAATCACGATTGTAAAAAATAGGGAGTGAGAAGAACAAACCATTGATCAGCATCATCAATATAGAATTTGACTCTGATGCAAAAACAAAAGAAGATACCAATATAGTTTGGTATCTTCTTTGTTAGTTCGAGCCCCTCAATCTAGTAAAAACATATCACCATTTACAAAAGCGTTTATTTAAAGCATCTGTTTATTTTATTTACACTGATTTGGATCAATTATTTTGAAGTAAATCCTTCAAACAATAAGCCTTATTGCCTGAGCAAGCGTTCAAGTTATGGCTTTGTATTATGAGATGTTTAACAAACAATTAGGATTTTCAAAAGTTGGAGATTCATCTCTAAAATACAAGTATTTAGTCAAAATTTTCACAAAGTTTATTTACTTTCTCGAGAAGCATACATTATAATACTTTAAATAGTTAGACAAATCACACAATTAAGGAGATTATTCTAAATGACCGTTCAAAGTGTAGTCATCAAAGAATTAGCAATGTACCATCCCAAAAGAAAAGTAACCAATAAAGAAACGCTAAAGCATTTTACATCTATTGGGCAAGATGAACAAGAAGTAGAAAACTTCTTAAAAAAAATAGGCAAAAAAGATCGATATATCACTGAGGATGGAGAGACTACATTATCTATGGCCATAGAAGCCTCAAAAGCAGCTTTGGCAAAGGCAAACTTATCTGGGGAAGATATTGATCTTCTTGTATTTTCCTCCGGAACTCCTGAATATTTATTTCCACCTAATTCACTCATTGTTCATAATGAGATCCATGGTAAACGAGAAGCAGTGGTTTATGATGCAAACTCAGCTTGTGTAGGGATGGTTGTATCATTAGATCAAGTATCTAAAGCCTTGCTTGGCAATCCAAATTCAAAATATGCCTTAATTGTTGGGTCAGAGAGAATGTTCCACTATGCTGAAAAACACGACCCATTTTCTTATGGCAATTTTGGAGATGCTTCTTGTGCGATCATTCTTGAAAAAGTAAATGCAGAAGGGCTGGGCGTTTTGGACTCCTCTTATAATACAGATTCGCATTACTATAAAGAATTGGTCTTCCCTGCATGTGGTATGTCAAACATTTTAAACGAAGATATCCCTAAAGAGGAAAAGCTGTTTGTATGGGCAAGCAATTTAAGCTGTGGAAGAGTATTTGATTACGGAACGACTCAAATTACAAGTTTGCTGGACAAACATGGTTTAACTACTAAAGATATAAAACAATATTTCTGCACTCAAGTTTCTTTTGATGCTGTCAATAATATGTTGCAGCCAATAGAAGAAGATCCTGATAAGTTGTTTGTGATTGGTGATGAATACGGATACACTGGGACCAGCAGTCCTTTTATTGCTTTACAAAAAGCAGTAGAAACCGGAAAAGTTCAGCGAGGAGATTATATTATATTTTGGTCGATTGGTGCTGGATATACCGCTTGTGCTATATTGATGAAATATTAATTCAACGCGTACATTGATTAAGAAATATAATTGCATCTTTAAAAAGTGATGACTTGTTTCTTTATGATACTTTTCGAGTTCTTCTATGTTAGTTTAAATTTTTTCATGAATCTATGCCATTCTCTAATAGTGAGTATCTCGCTTTCCTTCTTATCGTATCGTTTTTTATCAAAAGGCTTAATCCAAAAAAAGATTAAGCTTCTTGATTTGTCTATGCCCCCACTCTATCCGCAGCCGGTAATGAATCGTCCCCACATTAAAACCCAAGCTTTTGAATCGTTTGTCTACAGCAGACACCGCACATTTTCACCCCTTATTGATAGTAGCTAATTCCTTCAAACTCTACAATTCTTTCATCTGTCTCGATGTCTTCATCCTCCAGTATGTTGAATGTGGCTTGAAGTTTGGCATTCACGTTATCTATAACCGCAAGAGTTTGGACTATGACTCTTTGAACAACATCACTGTAAAAGACATCTTCCATCATTTTTTCAATGAGTTCCTCAGCAATTTCTAAACAACCTAGAGACTCCAAATCACTCTCTAGTTGGACCTGATTCAACAGATTAATGTTAAACATCTGATTTCCTCCCTTAACGTTCTCTTAGATAAACGCCTATGCAGATTGAAAAACCCCATAAAAAAACAAAGGTATAATACAATACCTTTGCAATGACATCTGAATTAACACTCTCAGAAATTAGACCGAACATTGAAGCTACCACTGTCACAGATACAGCCATAATAAAAATCGTATTTTCTGTCCAACTATAACGGCCAGCCAAACTTTGAAGCTTAGAATATATCAAAAGGAATAAGAGACCGCCGCCAAGTAAACTCACGATTACAAAAAATATCGCAAGTAACATATTCACCATCCTTATATTGAATTAAGTTCTTGGGTTTCACCCAAACCCACCAACGGAAGCTTTGCACTCAATCATCAATTACAATAGAATTAAACTAAAGATTATTTAAACAGCATAGAAAAGGGGTAAATGTTTTGAATATAAATTTAATATTATTTGTCTCATCAATTAATCAAGAACCTACAGAGGAAAATACTCAAACATTAGTGAAAACATTTGAATCTGACTTTCGCCCTCAAGTAGGAGATATAATTGACGATCCTGGATTTGATTCAGGCTTCCATAATGGATACGAGGTGGTAAAAGTTACAATAAATTATGCTTCAAATGAGTGCCTTGTTTCACTGACGCCGTTAGCAATTGAAGTTGAAAAAATTAGTGTTGAAGATTATATAAAAAAGCTTAAAACACATGGGTGGAGTATTCAGTCTAGGTAGCACTCAGCAGTTTTTATTATAAGGTACTATTCCTCAAACTGGCGCGTTTGGTTGGATTGCTGTTAATCTAGCCCCCTATTCCCCCGAATCATCGGGGGACTCCCTCGCCGGTAGGCAGGAACAAACGGTTGTTTGTTCAATGCCAAGAGGGTTTGGGTAGCGCTGAATATGTCAACTCCTTATCCTCACTTCGTTCCGGTACCGTTGACACATACGTTTAATCGCATCACCTGTGTTTATAAAGATTTAGCAGCTTGTTTTTAAACGACCATATCAGCAACATCAGCTATAAACACATTCAACATTTTTTCATGTTTGTCTGCCAGTTCAGCTTCTACAATCATGTCTGACAGATCAGTTTTCCCTAGGTGCTTATCAGCTTCAAGCACCATTTTCATAGTAGGAGCGCAAGAGTTACGAAGCCAGTTTCTTTATTTTTGATAGAAATCTTTTTGTGGTTTGACGTACAAATGAAGTCTCCCAATATCCCCTATAAATTCAGACCAAAAAAGGCTCGTTTTCCAATGCTCTCTAGTGATGTTTTCATCAGCATCAACGAACCTTACATAATTATTAATGATTTGCATAGCGATTAAGGTTAAATCCTTTGTTTTCAATAAAGCATCTATCGCAACTTGTGCACGTTCATTTTTGAGCCGCAGTTCATAACGATTCCAATCGCCTAGTTCTTCTAACGGAATGTTATACTTTTCTGCTTGTTCATAGTTTTTCTCGTAAAAGCAAAGGTACGCTTCTGACTTTTTAGAACCGAAATATATTGTCGTTCCACCTGTAATTCCATCAGATAGATCAAATGAGCCATTAAAATCGGATTTTCTAAAGCGTGAAATACATTCGCCCTTTTGGGCTTTCTTTAACAATTCCGGTATGGAAAAGTACGTCTTTTTATCATCAATCGCCAAATCAAAGCGAGTAAATGAACCACCTTGAGCCATGCAATCTTGAAAGAAGTCGTACCATGTTTTCTTCCGGCATTCCAAGAAGGATTCAAATTGACGGCAACCTTGACCGGACATTTCTATCAAAACACCTCTGTTATCATCTGGCGCCGAATAAAAGACTTTGATATAGTCCAGTTCGTACGTGCCAACGTAGCCATAGAAACCAGATTGCTTTTCAGTCATAAAGTCTTTGCTAAGGTGAAGAACCTCTTCAATAATTCGGTCAACATCATGAGTTTTAAAAGAGACTCGAATATAATCAACCATTGATACCAAAGGACTTTCAACGGTTTCATTTTTTTCTTTTACGATTACTACCCCCCTGTTAGCGTGGGGGGGTTGTTTTAGCTCATCCATTCGCTTCGCTCACTCCTTCGCCGCTGGCCGTCTGGTCGCTTACGCTGCCCGCTATTACATCACAATAATAGAACGACTAGGACATGCTTCCATCAAAACAATCGATGTTTATGGTCATCTCTTTCCTAATAAACAAAAAGAAACTGCTGATAGCTGGATGAATTATTCTAACAAGTGGAGTAAAAAGGAGTAAACCTTAAAATTAAAAGAGAGCATAAAAAAATACCAAAGGTCTACAACCCTTGGTATCATTGATGCGGCCGAGAGGACTTGAACCTCCACGGGTTATTCACCCACTAGGCCCTCAACCTAGCGCGTCTGCCATTCCGCCACGACCGCGTGATCATTAAATTGTGTTTGTGCTGGTTTAGTAGGCTCTTAACCTAGTAAAACCGATTTGCGTGCACTTTGTAAATAAAGTGCGGGTGAAGGGACTCGAACCCCCACGTCGTAAGACACTAGATCCTAAGTCTAGCGCGTCTGCCAATTCCGCCACACCCGCAAAAAGACAAATGGTGAGCCATGAAGGACTCGAACCTTCGACCCTCTGATTAAAAGTCAGATGCTCTACCAACTGAGCTAATGGCTCTTACTATTAGATTTCAAAAATAAAAATGGCTGGGCTAGCTGGATTCGAACCAACGCATGACGGAGTCAAAGTCCGTTGCCTTACCGCTTGGCTATAGCCCAACGAAATGGAATGACCCGTACGGGATTCGAACCCGTGTTACCGCCGTGAAAGGGCGGTGTCTTAACCGCTTGACCAACGGGCCGATGGTTGAGAACTTATATCGAAATCTTATGGCGGAGAAGGAGGGATTTGAACCCTCGCGCCGCTTACGCGACCTACACCCTTAGCAGGGGCGCCTCTTCAGCCACTTGAGTACTTCTCCAATATGGCTCCACAGGCAGGATTCGAACCTGCGACCGATCGGTTAACAGCCGATAGCTCTACCACTGAGCTACTGTGGAATAATGAGACAAGACTTATTATATCAGCCTTGATTTACAGTGTCAAGAGGTAAATGTTTTTATTTATCTCTCGTAACGACTTTTATAATGTAACATAGGCTTGCCATATTCGTCAACCTTTTTCACGAAAAAACTCTTTTTATTTTCCCGCGGCATTTTCCGCATCTGTATCTGTCAGGGTTCATGGCGCGCTTCTTTATATACTTTTGGCCGCAGGCCGTACAGATATACATATAAGTTTTTTTGTTTTCCGCTTTTTTCTTAAGGGGTGTACAGAACCTCGGCGCGTTGACCTGCTGCAAAAGCATTCTAAAATCCCTGTCTCTGTGCTTGTACCCTTTTCCTTCAAGATGAAGATGATAATGGCAGAGCTCGTGCTTGATGATGCCAATCAGTTCCTTCCTGCCGTGTTCAATCAAATATTTTCTGTTCAATTCAATGTTATGGGAGGTTAACAGGTACCTGCCACCCGTGGTTTTAAGCCTGTCATTAAAAAGCGCCTGATGGCGGAACGGCTTTTTAAAATATGTTTTAGAAATATCCTCTGTCAGCTTTTGAAGCTCTTTGTTATCCATAGTGCACCTCACTTAAAAAACATTGAACGGGACAATTCACCGTACGCATACAATATGGTAATCACCGTCCCTCTTATGATAAAAGCTGAGGAGGAATGAGCCTATGCCAAATTGGCTTAAAAAGCAGATGCAAAAAGCGTTCCTTGAAAAAGATAATTACCAAATTAAACTGCTGAATCAATGCTGGTATTTCTATAGGAAAAAACACTGCTCGTAAGCAGTGCTTTTATTTTACCATAGACAGCGATACTCTGCCTTTTTGTACATCTACGCCGTCAACCCAAACTGTCACGATATCGCCCACAGATACGACATCAAGAGGATGCTTGACGAATTGATTGCTCAATTTTGAGATATGCACAAGCCCGTCTTGTTTGACTCCGATATCAACAAACGCTCCGAAGTCCACTACATTGCGCACGGTGCCCTGCAGTTCCATTCCCTCTTTCAAATCTTCCAGCTGAAGGACGTCTGTTTTCAGCAAAGGCTTAGGCACCTCATCGCGTGGATCGCGTTCCGGCCTTGTCAGCTGTTCACAAATGTCTTTCAGAGTGATTTCGCCGATTCCCAGCTCTTTTGCCGTTTCAGAAAGCGCCAGCTGATTGATTTTGTCCTTCAATTCCGCCGTGCCGATATGTTCTGTTGAAAGTCCGAGTTTTTTCAAAAGTGCTTTTGTTTCTTTATAGCTTTCCGGGTGGATGCCTGTTCTATCCAAAGGCTCTGTCCCTTCCTGCACTCTTAAGAAACCGATACATTGCTCGTAGGTTTTCGCACCTAACCTTGGGATGTCCTTCAGTTCTTTTCGATTTGAAAACTTTCCGATTTCCTCACGTTTTTTGACAACGTTGCCTGCTACAGACTTCGATAATCCCGCTACATACTGAAGCAGCGCGGCGGAGGCTGTGTTGACGTTTACTCCCACCTGGTTTACGACCGTTTCGACGACAAACCGCAGAGATTCATTTAAGCGTTTTTGGCTGACGTCATGCTGATACTGTCCGACACCAACAGACTTCGGATCGATTTTAACGAGCTCCGCGAGCGGGTCTTGAAGTCTTCGCGCAATAGACACGGCACTGCGCTCTTCAACCTTAAGGTCAGGGAATTCTTCTCGGGCTAGCTCTGAAGCCGAATAGACGCTTGCACCCGCTTCATTGACGATCACATAATAAATTTTGCGCGGCATGTCTTTCAGTACATTGACGATGAATTGTTCTGTTTCTCTGGATGCTGTGCCGTTTCCGATCGCCACCATCTCGACTTGATACTGTTCAAGAATCTTTTTCACTTTTTCATGGGCTTCTTTTGTTTTGTTGACTGGCGCATGCGGATAGATCACATCAATTTTCAAGACTTTTCCAGTATCGTCTGACACAGCGAGCTTACAGCCAGTTCGAAAGGCTGGGTCAACACCGAGAACAGTTTTGCCTTTCATCGGCGGCTGCAAAAGAAGCTTTCTCAAGTTCTCTGAGAAAATATGGATCGCCTGTTCATCAGCTTTTTCTGAGAGCTCTTTCCTGATTTCACGCTCGATTGCCGGCTGGATCAGCCTTTTATAGCTGTCTTCAATTGTCTCCTGCAAAATCTCTCTTACGGATGTTGAGCGATTTTTGATGATTTGTTTTTCTAAATACGCCTTAATGTGATCCGCAGGCGGTTCAATCGCTACCTTTAAAATGTCTTCTTTTTCGCCGCGGTTCATTGCCAGCACCCTATGCGGAACAACTTTTGCAATTGGCTCTTCATACTCGTAATACATTTCATACACATTTTTCTCATCGGTGTCTGCCGACTTTCCGGCTGCAGACTTAATGGTTCCTCTTTTGAAGGTTTCCTGGCGAATCCACTTTCTGAAGGTCGGCTCGTCTGAAATTTGTTCCGCAATAATGTGCTTGGCGCCTTCAATCGCTTCTTCTCTTGTGAACACTTCTTTTTCTTCGCTGATGTATTGGTCTGCAGTTGCTGCCAGACGATCATCTTGGGGAAGTGTCAGGATATAGTCGGCAAGCGGCTCAAGGCCTTTGCTTTTGGCGACTGTCGCCTTTGTTTTACGTTTTTGTTTATAAGGGCGGTAAAGGTCTTCCACTTCCTGAAGCTTCACCGATTGCTCGATTTTACGTTTTAGATCATCTGTCAGTTTATCCTGCTCTGCAATCAGCCTGATGACTTCTTCTTTTCGCTGATTCAGGTTTTGTATGTATTGCCAGCGTTCAGAAATCGTCTGAATCTGAACCTCATCCATTGAACCCGTCTGCTCTTTTCGATACCGGGCAATAAACGGGACTGTATTGCCGTCCTCAAGCAAGCGGATGACACTTTCAACGTGTTTTTGTGATAAACCTATTTCTTTCGCAATTTGCTGATTTAAAAGGGCTGACGTTTCCATGTAACCAAAGCCTCCAATTTTGTCGTTCTTTCTCTAGTGTATCAAAAACCGAAAAAAACACATAAAAAAAGAAGCCGGTATTCCAGCTTCTTCTTGTTCTTATTCTCTAGGACAGCTGTCCGAGAATATAGGTCAGGTCATCTTTTCTCGATGTCGTATACATTTTCAGCGATTTCGATATTTCTTCTACCGATTGGCCTTTTTTCAAATGGGAGCGGATATCAGGTACGTTGAGTCCATCTGTATGTATAATGAACTTTGAACCCTTTTCATAGGTGGCGGTGTGCGTTTTGTATTTTTGCGGCTTGCCTGATAAATAGCCCGAAATCGGCAGAGGATAAAAGCTTTCACCAGACGGGGAATGCAGAATAAACCGTACATTTCCGACAGAGCAGTACGTAAACTGCCTTTGCTCAAAATTGATTTTCAGGATAGATGCTGTAGCGCCTCTTTTGTTTTTCATCGCCTGATTACAGCGTTCGATAATGCTTTCTACGTCTTCATTCGCATAGTTTTCCACTAAGTCTTTGATGGCTGCAGAGGATTCGTTAGCAAGTGATCCACTTCCAAGCCCGTCAGCAACCGCACAAATTAATTCCTTGTCATCAGCTTTCATAAAAAAGCTGTCGCCGCAAATCGATTTTCCTTCTTTATTCAGTTGATATACTAGAGTTTGAATATGCTCGTTTTCTTCAACCTGGATCATTACATTAACTCCATCGAGGGATCTTCAATCAAGGCCTCTCTGAGCTTCTTCACAGCTTTGCGCTGCAAGCGCGAGACGTGCATTTGAGATATACCGAGAATGTCCCCAGTTTCTTTTTGGCTTTTGTTTTGTATATACGTAAGGTCTATGATTTGTTTCTCACGGTCCGAAAGGACATGAAGCACGCTTTGCAGCATCAATTGCTGGTTGACCCGCTCATATCCGTCCTCCTGTGATCCGACGATATCAAGAATCGTGACGGTGCTTCCATCCGAATCCGCTTCAATGCTGTGGTCAACGGATAAGGCTTGATAGCTTTGGCCCATTTCCATCGTCTCAAGAACCTCTTCTTCAGAAACATCGAGGAATTCGGCAATCTCTTCGACTTTCGGCGATCTTTGTGTTTCAGTCGTCAGCTGATCAACCGCCATTTTGATTCTTGGACCCAGTTCTTTAATCCGTCTCGGCACGTGAACGCTCCATGTTTTATCTCTGAGGAAACGTTTAATTTCACCGATGATTGTCGGAATTGCAAAAGCTTCAAACGATTTCCCGACAACAGGATCGTAACGCTTAATCGCGCCGAGCAGCCCGATCATGCCGACCTGGCGGAGATCCTCGTGGAAGCTTTTGCCTTTTGAATATTTTTTCGCAAGCATGTCAACCAGATTTGTATACACCCGCACAAGCGTTTCCTGCGCCTGTTCATCTTGCTTTGTTTGGTAATCGTTTATGAGCCGATCGACTTCATCTTTAGTTAGTTTCGTAGTTTTTGATGGTTGTGTCATGATCAACTCGCTCCCCATTTAAATACTTTGTCATCGCTACAGTGACGCCGGAGTGGTTTTGCACTCTGACTTCATCCATGAGCGTTTCCATTAAATATAGACCGAGCCCTCCTTCTGATAATTGATCAACTGTGTGCGAAGGTGTGTACGGCCCTAGATCTTGCTGCTTTTGATCAAAGTCAAAACTGTCTCCTTCATCCGCCACAATCACCTCTAAACGGTCTTCAAACACACCGAATCGAATTGACACTTCCCCATTTTTATCTTCTTTGTAAGCATGCTGAACCGCATTTGTGCACGCTTCACTGACTGCGATTTTCAAATCTTCAATTTCATCATACGTATAGCCCATTCTGCTTGCGACGCCTGACAGCGTCAGTCTGATAATTCCCACGTATTCAGGCTGGGCCGGCACTTTCATTTCGATGTAATCAGCTTTATTCTTCATTGCACTCCACCTTCTGACTTTGCAGAAATATCAATGATGTCCTTCAGGCCTGTAATGTCAAACAGTCGAATCAGCCGGTCAGAAAGATTTTCAAGTTTCAGCGAACCGCCTTGTTTTTTCACTGTTTTAAAGATCCCTACAAAAACGCCCAATCCGGTGCTGTCCATGTAGCTGACATCTTTCAGGCAAATTCTTAAGTCCGCGCCTTGTTCTGCCAGGGGCACAAGCTTCTCTCTGAGCACCGGCGCTGAGTATACATCAATTTCTCCTGCAATGTTTACTTGTATATCATTCTCGTTTTGCTTCACATCAACATTTATATTCATTCGTATCACCTCAAATTTTCCTTCAAATCACTAGTTTCTTTATACCCTCGGCTGGCAGACGCTAAACCTTTCTCCGCAAAACAATTAACGTAAAATCATCATGAAGCTGAAAGTCCTGTAATTTGAGGAGGCTGTCATAAATGTTTTTGACCATTTCCTGCGCGGAGGAACACATATGTTCCTCAATGAGCTTCTGCAGATCAGGACGCTCCAAGAAACCGTTTTCTGTTCTACATTCTGTGACGCCGTCAGAAAATAAAACAATCATATCGCCCTTTTCCAGATGCTGATCGAATTGTTTGTAGTCATAGTCCTGCGAGATGCCGAGAACGAGTCCTTTGGCCTCTAAATCATAAAACGTGTTGTCCTTTTGAGAATAATAGAATCCCGGTTCATGTCCAGCCGAAGCATATGTAAATTGATGCTTGTCCATATTGTAATTGGCATAAAACATCGTAATAAACATACTGGCGTCAACGTTTTGTTCAACAACACGATTTAAATTTTTCAGCACCTGAGAAGGGTGTATGCCCGTTTCCGGCAAAGAGTCCATTGCGTATTTAATCATGGACATACAAAGAGCCGCTGGAATGCCTTTTCCGATCACGTCCGCGATTGCAATATTAATGGATTCCTTGTCTTTGACGAAGTGGTAGTAGTCACCGCTCATCTGTTTGGCAGGCACACTGATGGCGCCGATATCCAGCGCGTCCTCCTGCGGAATTTTTGTTCCGAGCAGCGTCTGCTGGACATTAGCTGCGATTTCAATTTCTGATTTGATTTCCTGCTGTATCCCTCTAAGGGTTTGATGCTCCTGATAAGCCATTCCATAACCAATCATGACTTCTATTAAAAAATCCAGCGAATGAAACACATCTTCCGGGAGACTTGGATACAGCTCCTTCAGCACTTTTCGGTGAATGCTGATGATTTCTTCCGGAGGAATTTGGTGCTCGATTGTTTTTCGGCTGAATTTTTGGGCTTGATATAAAGATGTTTCTGTTAATTCGGCTATATATCGGCTAAGCAGCTGATGATACCGCTGCTCAATAACCTCCCTAAAATCCACGTTCTTACCTCCTACCGAAGCCATTTGATGGCTTGTATCTCTGTTCCTTCCCCCGCTACGGAATTTAAGCTGAATTCATCCATCAGCCTTTTGACACCGGGAAGTCCCGCACCAAGTCCTCCAGACGTTGAAAACCCGTCTTCCATGACTTTTCGGATATCAGGAATTCCCGGCCCTTGGTCTTCCGCTATGATTTTCAGGCCTTTTTTTCCTCTGTCTGCGACCTGTTCAATTCCAATCTGCCCTTTGCCGGCATATAAATAAATATTCCTGGCTAATTCTGAAATAGCCGTTGTAATTCTGGCCTGGTCTACCGTGCCGAAACCCAGTTCTTTCGCAACGTTTCGTCCCAGCTGTCTGGCGGCCACAATATCCCATTCTGTCATGATTCTTACACAGGATTGGTCGTTCATTCGCTATTCCCCCAATTCCCGCTTCAATGTCTCAAGCCCCTGCTCTAAGTCGAGCGCAGTTTCGATTTCCTCAAGCGCGATTCCAAGTTCAATCAGCGTCACTGCCACAGCGGGCTGAATGCCGGTCAAGACGACTTTTGCCCCCATTAACTTAGACATTGTAATGACGTCGCCCAGCACTTTTGCGATAAATGAATCAATCATATCCACAGATGTCAGGTCAATGACGACTCCGTTAGCACCTGTCTCGTATATTTTATTTAATAAGTCTTCTTGAAAGGTTAATGCTGTCTGGTCATCAAGTTCCCATTGAATGGATACTAATAAGCAATTATACAGTTTCAAGATCGGGATTTTCGGATGTCTCAAAATGTTATTCCCCCAATGAAACGATTTTTCGATCCGTCATTTCCAAAGCGGTTTGAATTCCTTTTTGCAGGGTATTCTTAGTTATAACTTGGGATAAATCAATCCCCAGGTTGACGATTGTTTGAGCAATTTCCGGACGGATTCCAGCCAGCAGGCATTTTGCTCCGACAAGCCTTACCGCTTCAGATGCTTGAATAATATGATGAGCAACCATCGTATCTACAACCGGCACGCCCGTAATATCAATTAAAACGACTTGAGAACGGTGTTTGACGACGCCATTAAGAAGATTTTCCATAATTCGTTTCGCGCGTTCGGTATCAATTGTTCCGACAAGAGGCATCACAGTAATATTTTCAAACACCGGGATAAGCGGCGCAGACAGCTCTTGCAGCGCGATTTTTTGCAGGGATACTGTTTTTTCCCATGAGATTGAGTATTGATTAAAGATTTCTGTGTTAATCGGGCTGAAAAAACGATCAATCTGCCAGATTAGTTCTGTACTCTCTTGATCTGGCAATCTCCTATCATTCATTTTCGTGTAGAGACGTTTCCAGAATTCAGCAAGCGCAGTAGCCAAAAACTTCAAAGAAATTCCGATTTGGACGGCTCTCAGCGCCAGTTCGCTAATTTGTTCCTCTGCAGCGGTGTCATCCTTAACAGATAAAAGAAGAATGTCGATATATTCTTTAGATATATTTTCATACACTTGGTCAGTCAGCTGATAGGATTCTTGCTCGCTTAATTCTTTTAGTGTGTCAGTCCACAGTTGGAGCAGTTCATTTTGATTTTCGGCAATGAACTGGTATACAGTCTGATTCGACATCAAATTCGCTTACCTCCCAATAAAAAACAACATATTTTTTTCGTTATTTCACTATTATATCGTTTATGTTTTTTGAAAACAAAAAAAGTTGCTCTATTTGAGCAACCTGCAAATATGTCTAAAAATCAATGAGTGCCAAACTGATTTGTAAGGCTTCATCAACCTTATCCATCATTTCATCATCCAGATGAGTAATCTTATCCGTTAACCTTTGCTTGTCAATCGTCCGAATTTGCTCCAGCAAAATAACGGAATCTCTTTCAAAACCGTAGCGTTTTGCATCGATTTCGACGTGGGTTGGTAATTTCGCTTTCTGTATTTGTGCTGTTATGGCTGCAACAATAGCAGTTGGGCTGAAGCGATTTCCGATGTCATTTTGGATCACTAAAACCGGGCGCACCCCGCCTTGCTCTGAGCCAACAACAGGAGATAAATCAGCAAAATAAACATCGCCGCGTTTCACAATCAAATGATTATCCTCCGCTGACTAAGCGCTCAACTGTCGTTTCAGCCTCGCACTCCGCAAAGTGAGCCTCAGAAGAAATATTCAGGTTGATTTTCGCCATTTCCATATAGCCGCGTCTCATCAAATCACGGTTGTGACGAGTTGTTCGTTCGCTGACATACGCTCTCACTGCTTGTGATATCAGTTCGTTTCTGCTTCGTTTCTCCCGCATCGCTACACCATCCAATTCAGCTACTAGGTTTTCGGGCAAGCTGATTTTCATTTCGGTTCTTGCGCTGGATTCAGACAAAAAACATACACCTCCACCAAACTTACGGATACGACTCTTTTATCCATCCAGTGATAATGATACCATTATTCACTCTTCAAGCAAAGCTGTTTTATGAATTCTCCATTTAGGTAAGTTAATTGCTTGTATTTACCTGCAATAAAGGATTTCTTACTTCCATTATACTCCCATTTTCCAAAAACATACGGGGAACACGGGAACTTATTGTACAGGCCACCTCATAGTTAATGGTTTCGAGCCTTCCTGCAATCTCATCCATGGAAATATATTCATCCCCCTGCCGGCCTATTAATGTGACTTTTGTGCCCGGCGGATATTCCTGATCCAGCTCCACCATAAATTGGTCCATGCAAATTCGGCCGGCAATTTTCAAGCGTTTTCCCTTCACAAGGATGTCAGTCCCTTTCAATTTTCGGAGCCAGCCGTCCGCATAGCCTACAGGCACCGTCCCGATCCATGTGTCTTTTTCCGCTGTGTACTCGGCTCCGTAGCTGACGCTCTCGCCTTTTCTGATCAGTTTGACATGCGACAGCGTCGAATGCAGGGTAAATGCCGGACGCAGCTGAAACGGTATCTCGTCCGAAATGTCAGCAGACGGACGAAGGCCATACATGCCGATGCCGAATCTGACTGCATTAAAAAAGCCTTTTTTCAGCCGGAGTCCGGCGGCGCTGTTCGCGCAGTGGACCATCAGATTCCTTAACGGCAGCGGAGCAATCAGCTCTTTAAAGCGCTCAAACTGCATTAAGAAATAGCCTCTTTCTTTTTCATCCGCTGTCGCAAAATGGGTAAATACCCCTTTGCACTTTAAACGAGGGTTGCGGTCAAGAATGGCCATCACGTTCTGAACTTCTTCCTCTGTTTTTACACCAAGCCTGTTCATCCCCGTATCGACCTTCAGATGAAAATGAAGAGAACCTTTTTTCGTGTGGCGGGCTGCCTCCTGAAGCCATTCAACAGAATAACCTGTTAAGGTCACGTCATACTCAGCAGCGATTGCCACATACTCCGGGGGAACCGCGCCAAGCACCAATATAGGCGCCTTCAAGCCCTTTTTGCGCAGTGAAATCGCTTCATCCAAAATAGCCACAGCCAAGCATGAAGCACCTGCGTCAAGAGCAGCCTTTGCTGTTTCTGCATCACCATGCCCGTAGGCGTTTGCTTTCACAACTGCCATCAAGTGGACATGTTCACCGATATGTTTTTTCATATTGCTGACATTTTCCTTTATCGCGGACAAGTCAATTTCCGCCCACGTATCTCTGTAAAAAGGTTTTGTGCTCATTACGACACTTCCTAGCTTTTATTCAATATCATTTACATATCATACTAAAATTAAAGGCTAAAGGGAAACGATGTCTAACGAAAAAAAGGCCAAATCATGTTTGGCCTTTGGCGGTTATTTCGATGATTGTCCCTGCATGCTTTTCGCTACTGTCACCATTTCCTCTTTAGAAAGATCTTTAGAAGAGAGAAGGTAATCTACGCCGTCATATGTCCATGACAATGATGCATCCGACAGGGCGCCGATGGTGTAGCCGAGATTTACCGGTTCGCCGTTCAGCGTAACGGAGGAGGAAGCCTTGGCAATCTGGGCTTTTTCCTGAATTAACGTAAATGATTTTTCTCCTCCGTACGTCATGATGATGCGCTTCCCGTCTTCAGTAGATAGATCTTTTTCTTCAAGCAGCTTGACGCCAAGCGGCAGTTCCAGCGGCGTTTTGACCGCGAATGTATCGGAAGGCTTTGCGCTTGTGGCAACATCCATTTGAGAAAGAGTCATATTTTTCTTTTCGTCAAATGATTCTTTATCAAATTGTTTATTAAATTCAAAGCTGCTGAATTCTACTTTGACCATCACTTTCCGGTCAGTATCCATCACTTTGACAGATGACGGGCTCATATCTTTTTTGTTAAATGTGATTTCTTGCGTCGGCAGCATTTTGTTATGCTGATAGTTTGTTTTTGTTTCGAATACGTATTTCTTTTCTTTCGCTGTGAAAACTGCATCCGAATCGTTTTGAACATCCTTTACGAGCGATTCAAACAGATAAACCTGGCTGCTGTTGTTCGGCCAATCGCTTTGAAATCTGAAGCTCTTATTTAAAGACGGCGTGAGAACGAATACTCCGTTTTCATTTCGTAAAATGACTTGGTTTTGGTCCTTTTTCGGATTTTCTAAATAAACCCTGTACAGAGACGGCTTTTTGTGCCAGATTTCCACATTGTATACTTGAGGCTCACTCCCTGTCTCGATGGTCATTTTCGCTTTTGCTTTGTACGAGGTGTATTCTTTCGCCTTTTCATCTAACCCGGCCACAATATCTTGCTGTGTTTTTTGCCCGCAGGCAGAAAGAATAAGAACAGCAAGCAGTCCCGTTAAAAGCAAAACAAAGCTTTTTCTCACCTTTTTCAACCCCTTTTTCTCAATTGATGTAAAAGGAAGAAATCGCTTGTTTGACTTTAACGGTACGCTCGGTACACGTTTAGGCAGAACAGATGCGTACCATAAAAGCCTCAAACAACTTGTCTCCCTTAATGCACTATCAAATATATGAGTGGGGTTTCCCTAATATGCAGACTAGCTTGACAACCTTTCAATCACAACCTGCGCGGCAGCGTATTCTTTTGTATGAGTGATCGATACGTGAACGGCAGCCTGGCTCAGTTTCGTGCAAATGATATAGGGCTTGCCATTTTGGTCTTTCCTAATTTCAATGTCCTGAAAGCTGAGCTGCCTCCCAATGCCGGTGCCAAATGCTTTCGAGAAAGCTTCTTTTGCCGCGAATCTGCCCGCGAGAAATTCAATTTTTCTTTTCTCTGAAAGCTCATAGTATTGGTCAAGCTCGCTTCGCGTCAAAATCCGCTCGGCAAATCTTTTCTGGCGCCCAGCCATAGAGGCGATCCGTTTAAGCTCGGTAATGTCCAGCCCAATGCCGTAAATCATGTATGATAACCTCCTTTGCGTACGTACTATTTAAATGGTTTGTCTCATAAACGTGTTACTATAGATATACCAAAATGAAGAAAAGGGGCTCGGAATGTTTATACGGACTGAAAATTTTCAAACATTTATCAGGCTTTACCCCGTTGTCACCTTTATATTGGCTTTGCAAGCTGTTCTCTGGCTGTTTTTTTCACTTCCTGCCCATTCAGTCGTGTTATGGAGGGATACCGTCACAGGCTATAATCTAGGTGTCGCAAACGGTGAATGGTGGCGGCTGGTCACACCGATTTTGCTGCACGCCGGTTTCACACATCTGCTGTTTAATTCCATGTCCATCTTTTTATTTGCCCCGGCTTTGGAACGCATGCTGGGAAAAGCGCGTTTCCTTCTTGTATACGCCGGCTCCGGCATCATCGGCAATATTGGCACTTATGTTACAGAGCCGCTTGATTACGTGCATGTCGGTGCTTCAGGCGCCATTTTCGGGCTATTCGGCGTGTACCTGTTTATGGTTCTTTTTCGCAATGAGCTAATAGGGCAGGAGCATTCCAAAATGATCATCACACTGCTCGCATTTGCCGTTCTCATGTCGTTTATCAACTCCAATATTAACATGATGGCCCATCTGTTTGGACTATGCGGAGGGTTTCTTCTTTCGTTTTTATGCGTGCAAAAAAAAGAGCGGCGGTATTAACCGTCCGCTTTTTCATATGAGTACCAGTTTAAAATGAAGGCTGCATCCTCTTCACCTACATCCCTCACCGTTAATTCTTCCATATGGCTCGATGATTTCACCGAAGTAGAAATGGTATACAAGCGGCCTTTCTTTTGGAAATAGGATTGGCTGAACTTGCAGACCTGCATTCGTTTTTTCAGTACAATGGCGGTTGTTCTGCCTATAAATCTAGACGTCAGCTGAAGACGGTCCCCGTTGATCGTCCATGCAGCCTCTTTATACGCGAGATAGCCGAAGAACAATTCTATCGGCAGCAGGATCACTGACAGATAGCCCCATGGCTGAAAGAAGATACATAACGGGATGATCAAAAAGAGTGAAAAAATGACAGAACGGAACAAATAGCGTTTCAACGCGCGCCGCGGCAGGCGGCGGCAGTTTTCTTCCAGCGTATATTCCGGTGTAAATGTTCGGAGCATGTGCGGAAGCTTTTTTTTATGAATCATTGGAAAGAGAATGGTCAAAGCGCCTTCTTCTTTTTCCCGGTCGCCGCCTCCTGCGCTGACGATGGACACCGTTACAAAGCCGAAAAGCTGGCGAATGATATTTTCTTTGATTTTAATGGCTTGTATTTTTCGCAGCGGAATCGTGACTTGATGTTTTTCAATAATTCCCCTTGAAATCACCAGTTCCTGTTCTTTTTTTATGATTTGAAAGTTTGCGTATCTAAACATCATGCCCGCGATACTGAAAATCCAGGCGATAAATAAACCGATAAAAATGAGTACCGCGTAAATACCAATACTGGCGTGCTGAAGGAAGGAAAATTTATCGAATAACCAATCCATTGGCAGCACTTCATCAAGCTGGGAAATAAGTGCAAATACAGCGGAGATAATGACTCCGATTCCGCCGGAGGTAGAAGCGGCCATGAGCAATTCTTTCGCGTTCATGCGATAGTGCTCTTGCACCTCAACGGCCGGAACCAACTCCTCTTCAGCTTCAAGCCGTTCTTCATCAAGTTCATTTTCTCGTCTTTGCGCTTTTTTCTTAAAGACAGCTTCTTTGATGCGTTCGGCTTCTTCAACAGAAATAGCAGAAAGAACGGCTTCTGCCTCCTTGCCTCCGCCTGCTGTTTCAATTTGCAGCTTCACAAGCTTAAAGATTTGCTGGACAAGGCCCGCGCTCGTATTCATTGTTTGAATCCGATCAATCGATATGTATCGCTTTTTCGTAACAAATAAGCCTTCTTCAATTCTAAATTCATCATTTTCAATTCGATAGGTAAACCTTCTCCATTTGATAATGCTTGCCGCTACAAGCCAGATGAACAGCACACCGAGCGCAATGGCTCCGTAAAAACGGACAGTATGGTTTGAATTGACAATATACACAAAAAAGAATGGCAGAATGATATTTTTTATCGTTTGAATAATGGTATGGCATAAATTCAAAATGACTGCCGCCGGGTGCAGGCGTTTCGGTTCAGACATCATCGTCAGTCACCCTCGCCAGACGGGAAATGGAGTCTCTCAGCCGATCCGCTTCCTCCATCTCTAAAGCGGGGATCGAATGAACGGTCGCGGCCGTGGAAATTTTCACCGTTGCCAGGTTGTATCTTTTTAATAATGGCCCTTGTGACGTATCGACGTGCTGAACTCTGACCATCGGAACAATCACACGTGTCACCACAAAAATACCTGACTGAATATCTATTTCATGTTCATGGACTTCATATCGCCACACCTTATGACGGACCTTCGGAATGATAAAGATCGTCACAATCGATCCCAGCAGCCAAACCGCGCCGAGCACGCCGCTGATCCAGTACGGCCAATGAAAATAATAGCTTAACATTGCAACTGCAATGACAATAAGCAAGCAAACAGCGGATATGATGATCTCTTGAAGTCGCCAAACCTTTAATCCGTCTGGACTGATTTGGTTTTTTGGCTGCTCTCTCAAAAATACCTACCTCCCTTTTTTTCGTCGTTATTTATACGTCTCTTTTACAGAAAGGTTTCATTCTTAAGCATACAGAGAAAAATGGCTTCCGTCAGCTGAAAGTTTGCTGAATAACAAATCGCGAACATAAAAAAGCCCAAAACATCATGTTTTGGGCTCTGAATCGATCAATTAGTAAGATTTTTTCTGGCGTCTGTCACCTGAAGAACGGCGATCGTTTGAACGCTTTTTGTCATAGGAAGAACGGTTGTTGCTTTTCCCTTTTCCGCCGCGGTAGCCGCCGCCTTGACCGTCTCTGCGTTTAGAAGAGCGCTGGTTCTTGTAGCGTTTGCTGACCATCGGCGCTTCGTCTGTTAAGCGAACCGGTGTGTCGTCTGGCTCTTTTGTAGCCATTTTGATAGCCGCCGCAACCACTGTTACTGCATCATGATCTTCAAGCAGCTCAGCTGCCGCTGTCATGTAGAAGTTCAGGTTGTTTTCACTGATTGTTGTGCGAAGACGTTCAACAGTAACCTGTTGCTGGCCTTCTAACGCTTCATCAAGTGTAGGCTCCTTCATGCGGTCCATTTTGCGTTTTGTTGTTTGTTCAATTGCGCGAAGCATGCTTTTCTCACGCGGTGTAATGAACGTCATCGCCATACCTGTTTTTCCTGCACGGCCCGTTCTTCCGATACGGTGAACGTAGCTTTCAGGATCTTGAGGCACGTCGAAGTTGTATACGTGTGTGACACCTGAGATATCAAGTCCGCGAGCGGCAACATCAGTTGCGACTAGAACTTCGATTGCGCCTTCTTTAAATTTACGAAGCGCAACCATACGTTTCGCCTGCGTTAAGTCACCGTGAATACCTTCAGCTGCATATCCGCGAAGGTTCAGGGCTTCAGCCAGCTCATCGACACGGCGTTTTGTACGTCCGAATACGATCGCAAGCTCAGGAGACTGAATATCAAGAAGGCGAGTCAGTGTATCGAATTTTTTGCGTTCTTGCACTTCCAAATAGAACTGCTGAATGTTAGAAACCGTCATTTCTTTCGCTTTTACTTTTACGTGTTCCGGCTCAGTCATAAAGCGCTCTGCAATGCGTTTGATCGGCGCAGGCATTGTGGCAGAGAACAGAAGTGTCTGATGCTCGCTTGGCACGTTTGAAAGGATAGATTCAATATCGTCAATGAATCCCATGTTCAGCATTTCATCCGCTTCATCCATTACAACGGTATTTACATTGTTTAAACGAATTGTGCGGCGGTTGATGTGGTCAAGAAGACGTCCAGGTGTTCCGACAATGATATTCGGATTCTTCTTTAACGCCCGGATTTGCCGTCCAATATCCTGTCCGCCGTAAATAGGAAGAACCTTCGCACGTTTATCTTGTCCGATTTTATACAATTCTTCAGATACTTGAATGGCTAATTCACGGGTTGGCGCGATTACGATTGCTTGAATATTAGGAGACTCGGGGTTAATTTTTTCAACAAGGGGTATACCAAACGCAGCTGTTTTACCTGTACCTGTTTGCGCTTGTCCAATGACGTCTTTATTTGAAAGTCCGAGCGGTATTGTTTGTGCCTGAATCGGTGTTGCTTCTTCAAATCCCATACGATTAATTGCTTTCATGAGATCAGAACTTAAATTAAAATCTTGAAACGTTATAGTCAAATTATTCAAACTCCTTCTAATTGCTGTTTCAGTAATGTCGTGATTTACCACTTATAAAACTGCCCTTTAGACAAGAAGGACAGGATCCATCCGTATACAAAGCCCGAATTACTTTAAGTTTTATCTTACCATTACACTATTTGTTTTTCAATAAGATGAGCAGCAGATCGGCATCTCGAATATGCCGGCTGCTGCTCCATCCGCTCCCAAGAATCCAGCGGAGAACTTCGGGTCACGATGAAAAGTCCGGACGAATATGTTCGTATCGCGAAATAACCTATATATATTGTATCATAGCCGCAGCCGGCCAGATATACATAATTTTCGGCCGGCATACATTAGTGTTTGCATATCATGTTATTTTATGATGCAATATGCGTTTTTTCGCAAAATATTTTCTTATGAAAGCGGGCTCTCTATTAAATCTTTAACGATTTCTTCAAGCTTCATACCTCTGGACGCTTTGAATAAAATCAAATCGCCTTTTGATGCGTTTTCCTTCACAGCTTGGAGGAGATCTTTTTTCTCAGTGTAATGGCTGACGCGGTCTTTCTCAAAGTGTTTCAGGGCGCCTTCCGCGATAAAAGCTCCCAGTTTTCCGTACGTAAAGACGCGGTCGATCTTCTCAGGGCTGATCACAGCGCCGCACTCTTTATGGAACGTTTCTTCAAGATCGCCGAGTTCAAGCATATCACCGAGCACGAGCATTTTTTTGCCGTAGCCTTCGAGGCTTTCTGTCAATTGAATTGCAGCTTTCATGGAAGTCGGGCTCGCATTATAAGCGTCATTGATTATCGAAAGGCCGCTGTCTGTTTTGATGAGTTCAAGTCTCATCCCGGTTACCTTTAGGCCGCTCAGTCCTTTTGCCGCATCCTCAGGCGTGATGCCAAAATAAGCCCCTGCAGCAATTGCAGCCATGGCGTTCATCACATTGTGCTTGCCGAGTATTGGAATAAAAAACGTTTGTTCTATCCCTTTGATTGTAAAATGGGTTCCTTCCTCACTCTGGCTGACATCCTGAAGCTGATAATCATTATGCGCTCCCGTACCGTACGTTTTCGTCTGGCAGCTGTATGCATTTTGAAGGAGCGGTTCGTCCCCGATATAAATCAGCACTCCGTCTTCTTTAAGCCCGTTAATGATTTCAAGCTTCGCCTCCGCGATACCCTCTCTAGAGCCAAGGTCTTGCATATGCGATTCGCCGATATTCGTAATCACTGCCGCATCCGGGTTTGCCAGTCGGCTCAAGAGGTCAATTTCTCCTTTGGCGCTCATTCCCATCTCCAATACGGCGATCTCCGTATTTTCAGGCATCGCTAAAACTGTCAGAGGCAAACCGATATGATTATTGAAGTTTCCTCCAGTTTTGTGGACACGGTACTGGGTCCCCAATACGGCGTGAATCATATCTTTTGTTGTCGTTTTGCCATTGCTTCCGGTTACTCCGATGACACGCGTGCCAAGCTCCTGCAAATAGGCTTTTGCAAGCTGCTGAAGTGCAGTAAGGGTATCGTCCACTAAAATGACGGCGTGATTCTCGGGCGGATTTGGTTCTGACCGATCCCAAAGAACAGCCGCTACACCAGCTTCAAAAGCCTGCTCCACAAAAGTGTGGCCGTCAAAACGTTCCCCTTTCAGCGGAATGAAGAGCTGATGTTGTTCCAGTTTTCTTGTATCGGTCGCCACTCCATGAATGACTGTTTGTTCATATTGCGGATTTGTTAGTGTGCCATTAACCATTTCGGCAATGTTTTTTACTGTTCGCTTAATCAAGTAAGGTCCCTCTCTTTCTTTTGTATATACGGGAAAAAACACTGCCCTTTTACCGGCAGTGTCCTTCTTCATTAGAATGTATGCTTAATCAATTGTTTTTCAGCGTGGCGTTCTTTTGCAAGCTCCACAAGCTGTTCAATCAGGTCAGCATATTCCACTCCGGCTTCTTTCCAGAGCAGCGGGAACATGCTGAAAGGTGTAAAGCCAGGCATTGTGTTGACTTCATTGATCAGAACTTCGCCGTCAGCTGTCAGGAAAAAGTCCGCTCTGACGAGTCCTGAACCGTCGATCGCTTTAAACGCTTTGATCGCCATATCACTGATTGTTGCGTATTCCTCATCAGACACAATCGCCGGAATCATCAGATCAGTATCTCCATCCTCATATTTCGCTTTGTAATCGTAGAAATCTGTCTTCGGTGCGATTTCTCCCACAACAGAGCATTTAGGATCATCATTTCCAAGAACGCCGATCTCAATCTCGCGGCCGTTAATTCCTTCTTCAACGACGACTTTGCGATCATATTGGAAAGCAAGCTCAAACGCTTTTTGCAGTTCTTCACGGTTTCGGCATTTGCTGATTCCGACACTTGAGCCGAGGTTCGCCGGTTTTACGAAGCAAGGGTAGCCTAATTCCTGTTCAACCTGCTCACAGCTTTCTTTCGGAGAACGAGTCCAGTCTTTCTTAAGGAAAGCTGCGTATTTAGCCTGAGCAAGGCCGGCCTGAGCAAATAAATGTTTCATGACAACTTTATCCATGCCAGCTGAGGAAGCAAGCACTCCGTTGCCGACATAAGGAATGTTCAACAGCTCGAGCATTCCCTGGATCGTACCGTCTTCTCCGTTCGGTCCGTGGAGGAGCGGGAATACGACGTCGATGGCTTCATTTTGCTGTGACGCTTCCTGCGGAAACATCTCCTGGTTCAGGGCAGCTGGAGAAAAAGCACTGCCTCCTTGCTCAAATTGAAGCATTTTCACGTTTGAAACAGGCTCAGTTAAACGGGCGCCTCTAACCCATTCGCCTTTTTCTGTTATATAAATCGGATGTATATCAAACTTCTCAGTATTTAGCGCTTTGATTACAGCCAGAGCTGTCTGCAGGGAAACATTATGTTCTGCCGACTTTCCTCCGTACACTAATCCTAGACTTGTTTTCAATGGATACTCCCCCCACTACAATTCATCTTTACTATCTTATCATTTTCACCGGAAAATGATCTAATTATTTTTGGGCATGCTGATGTTGAATGCATTTGTATGTAATTCCTTTTTATTTTATATTAAAATGGCATTGAAAAGGAGATGTGACATATGAAAAAAATCACAACAAACGAACAATTTAATGAACTGATTCAATCCGCTAAAGAAATCATTGTAAAGTTTTATGCTGATTGGTGCCCAGACTGCACACGCATGAATATGTTCATCGGCGATATTTTGGAAGAATACAATCAAAACGATTGGTATGAGCTGAATAAGGACGAGCTTCCTGACCTGGCTGAAAAATACCAAGTAATGGGCATTCCCAGCCTGCTTATTTTCAAAAATGGTGAAAAAACAGCTCACCTTCACAGCGCCAATGCCAAAACGCCTGAAGAAGTGACTGAATTTTTATCTGAACATATAAGCTAATTCGTTAAACAGCCTTATTTTATGTCGTCAGGCTCTACATGAACATGAACATGAGTGACATCGTGTTCATGTTTTATTTTGTCTTCTACTTCATCCGCCACTCCATGGCCTTCTTCTACTGTAAGCTTCGGATCAACCGTAATCACCATCTCGATATGAACTGTACTGCCTAAATACCTCGCTTTCACATCCTTTAGGCGATGCACATTTTCGATCCTGCCGACGGTCTGTTTGTAAGGCTCAAGATCTTTTAAATGGAAGCCGTCTGTTAAGGAATGTGAAGCGTCTTTAAAGATATCCCACGCAGTTTTGCAAATGATGATGCCGATGATAAAAGCCGTTACCGGATCAATCCACGGCAGCTTCAGCTGGGACGAAAAAACACCGATAAACGCGCCGGCACTTACAAAAGCGTCTGACCTGCTGTCCTTTGCCGCTGCCATCAGGGCAGAGCTTTTAATGGCCGCTGCCAGCCTTTTGTTATATAAATAGATGCCATACATAAACACAGCACTGCCTAACGCCGTCCATGCCGCGATAAGATTTGGCGTTTCCGTTGTGCCGCCCGCAATCGCTTTTCCTCCGTCGATTAACACTTCAATGCCGACTGCCATCATAATAAAAGACGCAACAAGAGACGAAATTGTTTCAGCCCGATAATGGCCGTATGGATGATCGCTGTCAGCCGGTCTTTGAGAAATCCGCAATCCTATGAGCACTGCTACTGACGCAACAATATCTGTTCCATTATTTAACCCGTCTGCTCTCAGTGCTTCAGAATGATATAGAATCCCAATGACTAGCTTTACAACAGAAAGAATGACATATGCAAAAATATTGAGGAGCGCCCCTTTTTCTCCCTTTTTCAGATTTTCTGTCCACTCCATTGAATACCAGCCTCCATTCTATTACATAGTATGGTTCAAAACATGAAAAATAGCAGGACGCGTTCAATGAAGCGGGACATTTCGACAGCAAATTATTGCCCGGGAAACTTTTTGTCGATTTGTTGAATGTTTGTAAATTGGCCAAGAATAGGACTGTTTTCATCTTTACAGGCGATTGCGGACATTGTATACTGAAGTTAATTGATAATGATTATCAATATCGCTTGATTGGAGGTTGGTGACACAATGACACCTCAGTCTGCAGAAATCAGAAAAAAACAGCTCATTCATCTGTTAATACAGAATGGTATATACAAAAAGTCAAAGCGTCATCTGTATGAATTGTCGCTGACGGAGTTAGAAAGTGAATACAACCATGTCAGGAGGGCGCCGGAGCATGCCGAAGCGTAAAGTGAAAACTTACCAACAGCTGATCCAGGAAAACAAAGAGGCGATTATGGGCAATCCAAAGCTGATGAACGTTATTTATGACAGAATTGACCGCAAGCATCAAAAAAATCTGCAGGAGCAAAACAATACATAAAAAGAGCCGGCTAGGCTCTTTTTTTTATGACTCAAACGCTTCAGCCGCCAGCTTGTGTATCACGGCGTCATCCATCGGCGGGTTGTGAAGACCAGCGCGCACATCACGGTAATAGCGCTGAAGCGGGTTGGTTCGTTCCAGGCTTTTGGCCCCGACAATTCTCATCGCTTTATCAACAACAGACAGCGCAGCGTTTGTGACGATATGTTTCGCCGCACCGAGCTCGCTTGTCAAGTGTGGCCGGCGCTCCGGATCGTCATACAATTGAGCGATATGGAAAAGAAAGTGTCTGGCATTGAGCAGTTCAAGCTCCATCTCGCCTGTTCTTTGCTGTACGGCCGGGACATTCTTGATCGGTCCATTCAAACTGTTTGGAGAATACTCAGATGCGAATTGAACTGCATAGTCACGCGCAGCTTGAGCCACACCAAGATAAATCGCCGGAATATGAAGCAGCCAGCCATTCGGCTTAGCTCCACGAGGCCCTTGAAGCAATTCGACCAGCTTATTCTCTTCAAGCATGACTTCGTTCAGTACAAGATCATGGCTCCCTGTCGCCCGCATCGCCATCATATCCCACGTTTCTTCAATCGACAAGCCGGGATCATCTTTATGAATGAGAAACACGCCTGTTGTTTGTTTGTCTTCAATCCATGCGGTTACTAAAAAATAATCCAGAGCTTGTGACATCGTCGTAAAGGTTTTTCTCCCGTTCACTGCCCATTTGCCATCCTTTTTGACGGCGTGTGTACCCGGACGCCCTCCTCTTGTCGGGCTTCCGGTTTTCGCTTCAGTCGCCGCCCTGTTAATGACGGCTCCGTTTTGGACTTCCTTGGCAACAAATGCAAATACGTCTTCATCCCAGCTGTTGCCTTCTCCAAGCTCCCCGATCACGCTCAAATGCCAGCCGATGCTAAGAGCCGTCGGAGCATCTCCCCGTGCAAGCCGTTCTTGAAACAGGAGCATATCGTAAACAGAAATGCCCCCTCCGCCATGAGATGCCGGCAACGTTAATGCTGTATACCCAGCATCACGCAGTTTTTGTATTTTCTCTGCAGGAAAACGTCCCTGTTCGTCATCTTCAGCAGCTGTTTGCTGAAATTCATCCGCAATCCGTCCGATTTTCTCCATCCATTGCCGCTGTTGATCGTTTTGTATAAATAATGACATCCGGCAGCCCCCCAAGTTTTAATTCCGATAAATTTAATATGTATTATAGATTTCCTGCCATTTTTCCGCAACTGTTAATCTTTTTGTCCAGTATAGAAAAACACGCCGTTCCCCAAGGGAACAGCGCGATTACACAGGATTTGCATCCCGGTCTTGTTTCATGCCGAGATAAATCAACATATATGTCAGGTAACCCATCGTCATCACCAGGCCGCCAAAGAAAAAGCTTGAGAAAATCGGCTCTTCAAAAGCGGTCACTGCGGCCAACACAATCCAGCTGGCATACAGATAGATGATAAAATAGCGGATGCCCGTCTTCATTTTATATATCATGTACAGTCCCACGAGAGAAAACAACCCAAGCGCGAGCCTGAAATAAACAAGATGTTCAAACTGAAACATGAATGACACAAATGAGAATCCAAGCAGCAATACAATCGGTAAAGCGGTAATAAAGTTCCTCAATCGAGACACCTCCGTCAGTACCTTTAGTATAAACCAAAATATCACTTGATATTGATTTACGTGAGCTTTTTCACAAAAATGTCATTCCTTGCCTTTAGACCCGAACATCCCGTTTACAGAAGCACCACCAGCCAACAACGATGAAGAATATGGCATGTATGATGAGAATGCCAATTGAAAACAATGGCGTCATGCCTGAAAACAACGCTGTCTCTCCGCTTCTGTATTGCGTAAAGTCAGTGTTCGCAAAAAGCAAAAAGCTGCCCCACTTGTTTTCAAACAACTTCATGAGCTGAACAAGTGTACTCGCTCCGTATAAAACGACAAAAGAAACAACAACTGCTACCGCGCTGTTGCGGAACAGCGAAGAACAAAGCAGCCCGAATAATCCCATCATTACAGCTTCAAGCCAGTTTGACCCGATCAGCGCCAAAGTGTTGACCAGCAATGTCTTTGATTCCGCAGTCACCGATGTTCCAAAAAACACGAGACCGAATAATAATGCCAGAATGTAGTATGCCAGATACAAATAGAAGCTGACCATCACGACTGTGATTAATTTTGACCAAAAGACCTTTTGGCGTTTAACCGGACGAATGAGCAAAAATTTGATCGTCTTTTTATCAAATTCCATCGAAACAATTGTTGCTGCAATTACGATCGTTAAAGCCTGCAGCAAAATGTTCAGGCTCGGTGTATACGATAAATAGCCGATGAAGTTTTCATCTGTCCCGGCACTGATGACAATCCGTTTAATGATCAATGCCATGAAGAATTGAAAAACAGCCATCAGGATAAGGGAAACCAAAGTGACCTTCCGATTAAAAAGTTTCATATGTTCATTCCAAATTAATTTAGACAAGCTCTTCTCCCTCCTCTTGATGAGCTGTTGTCGCTTTTATAAATTCGTCTTCCAGTGACTGCGTGTAAGGCGTAATGGAAAATACATTCAGATCTTGTCCGACAAGTGATCGGTTCAGCTCCGGTATGTTTTCTTTTGCCACCTCAACTACAATCGTCCCGTCTTGGCTCTCAGCTTGATATTGATTGCCTGTAAGCCAATTGAGTGCTTTTTCTTGCGGCTGCACTTCTATAATCGCTTTTTCTGTGGTTTGATCAGTTCCTTGTAAGCTGACTTCCGCTTTGATCTCACCTTTTTGAATGATGATGACACGGTCGCACAAGTCTTCAACCTCGCGCAATAAATGAGTGGCGAACAGGACAGCTGTTCCTTCCATTTCTGCGAGTTCCTTAATATGATCGCGAAAATCCTTCATCCCCGCAGGATCGAGGCCGTTTGTCGGTTCATCTAGAATGAGAAGCTTCGGCCGGTGAAGAATTGCCTGGGCGATTCCCAGACGCTGGCGCATCCCAAGGGAATAGGTTTTCACCTTATCATGAATCGCTGACGTCAGCCCGACACGTTCCACCACTTCATCAAGCCGTTCATCCGCTATTTTTTTGTGCATATTCGCAAAGTGCTTGAGGTTTTCCCAGCCTGTCAGGTACGGATAGAACTCAGGGTTCTCAACAATCGCTCCAACCGCTTCCATCGCTTTTTCAAACTCTGTATCATGCTGGAATCCGCTGATTGTCACGCTTCCGCTATTTTGTTTCAGCAGCCCGACGATGATACGGATGAGTGTTGTTTTTCCGGAACCATTCGGACCGAGCAGGCCGATGATTTCACCCTCCATGACGTCCATGTTGATCTGTTTTAAAATCTGTTTAGACCCAATCTTTTTATCGAGGCCTTCAATATGTAAAATCGGCTCAGCCATAAAGCCTTCCTCCTTTTTCGACAAAAAATAAACAGTGCCCAACATTAGGCACTGTTTGTATTATAGCATTTGTTGCTTCCAAATGTTTGGTTAAACCGATGATGAGCGTTTGCTCCGACTGTTTGTTCTTTTCAGTTTCTGTACTGATGACAGGCATTGTCACCTGTTGTGTTCACCACTGTGCGAAGCAATGCCAAGCTCCGATTCCGAGTCTTAATTCCATGCCTTGAACAGGCAAGCCGGCAGATCGAGGCACACTCATTATTCGATTTTAAACTACATTTTATCGCTATTCTCTCGGGGTCCTTTAGACCTATCTTCCTTGTTGGTGACATCCAGAATATCAAGGAGAAACACAAAGATCGGAATCCCGATAATTAAACCCCAAATGCCGAAGAAGTGTTCAGAGAAAATAAGTACTGTGAAGGTGAAAAAGATTGGCAACTCTGTTTTCGCCGACATCAGCTTCGGATTTAAGAAATATGTTTCGATCGCATGAATGGCAAATATGACAAGAACAATGTAGAGCACATACATTCCACCGCCAGTGCTGTAGGCGATAATGCTGAGCGGAATCAGGGAAATGACGACGCCTGCTACAGGGATCAATCCAAGGAAGAACACCATAATCGACAGCCCAAACAGCTGCGGAAAATGCATAATCCAAAGCGCGATAAACGTCAGAATACAGTTGACGAGCGCAATGATAAATTGAGCCTCGAGCACCTTGCCGAACGTTCTTGCAAATTTGCTTCCGAAAAAAGCAATTTCCTCATAAAAGACCCTCAGTTTGCTCGTTTTAAATTTCGCCATGAATTCAGAAAGCCGTTTTTTCTCAAATAAGAAAAACATGCTGAGAATGAGCGCCATCACGACCTGCAAGCCGAATGTGCTGATATCGGCCAGATACGTATACACTACATTGAAGCCCTCTTTGACATATGAACTGATGTTAATATCACCGAAGACACTGGTGATCTCATCAAAGAAAGGGATGCTGTCAGGATGATACGCAATATGTTTAATCTGCTTTACCAGCTGCTGGATCTGCGCCGCGACGACCGGATAAAACACAAAGCCCCCGACTGTAAGCAGCACAGCCAGCAACATGTAAAGAAACGTAATGACAACCCGCTGGCTCACGCGGAAGAACTGGCTTACAAACTGCCGCACGACAAGCTCCAAACGATCCATTAGAAATGTGAAAATGAAGGTAAGCAATATTAAGTTGATCATGCTCTTAAATAGATATAACACACCAGTTAACACGACAAAGATGGAGAAACGCCTTACTCCCGGGTGCTGAAAAAATTTAACTAAAGCGGCCATTTATACACTCCTGTTAGGACAAACGTCCTTCATTCAATATAGTATCCATTTGTAAATTATATAACAAAAAAATGCTGAGGTCTCTGTCCTTACCTTAATAATTCTTAAACAATTAAAAAAACGGCCCCATGGATGGGCCGTTCTTTTTTCAGACTGCTGTTTTCATTTTTTTCATGCCTTCCACAGCCTCTACGCTTTTTGCTTCATCAAATTCATTTTCGCTTTTGGCAACAATGATCGTGGCGATTCCGTTTCCGATCAGGTTCACAATGGCTCTTCCTTCACTCATGAAACGGTCAACCCCTAGCAGGAGTGCAAGACCCTCCAGCGGAATGACCTGCAGCGCTGACAGCGTTGAGGCAAGGACGATAAATCCGCTTCCCGTCACACCTGCCGCTCCCTTCGATGTCAGCATCAGAACGAGGATAATCGTAATTTGCTGGCCGATGCTGAGGTCTACTCCAAACACCTGTGCCAAAAAGACAGTCGCCATTGATAAATAAATGGATGTGCCGTCGAGGTTAAACGAATAGCCCGTCGGAATAACAAGCCCGACAACTGATTTGGAACAGCCGTAGCGCTCCATTTTATCCATCATACGCGGAAGCACCGATTCGGAAGAGCTTGTGCCAAGCACGATCAAAAGCTCATCCTTAATGAAGCGAAGGTAATTCCACAGGCTGAATCCGTAAAGCTTGCAGATGATATTTAAAGCAACAAATACGAACAGGAACATCGTAATATAAACAGACATCATTAAGCTTGCCAGCGGTTTGATGGAATCGAGCCCGAAGTGTCCGATTGTATACGCCATCGCCCCGAATGCTCCGATTGGCGCGGCACGCATAATGTAGCCGATAATTTTGAAAAAAACGTGAGAAACCTTGTCGAAGAAATCAATGACGCTTTTCCCTTTTTCACCTAATGCCGCAAGACCCACTCCGAAAAGAATAGAAAAGAATAAGACCTGCAAAATGTCCCCTTTTGCGAAGGCATCAACCATGTTGGATGGAACAATGTGTGTAACAAATTCAATCCAGTCGATCCCCTGACCGCCATTTTGCGTGTATTGTGATACATCTCCCTTTTCAAGCTTGCTGTAATCAAGACCCGCGCCCGGCTTCATAATATTGACAACAAATAAACCGATAATGAGTGCGAGGGTGGTGACAACCTCGAAATAGATAAACGCTTTTCCCCCTACTTTTCCAACCTTCTTCATATCGCCCATTTTTGCAATCCCGAGAACGATTGTGAAGAAAATAATTGGTGCGATCACCATTTTAACAGCGTTGATAAATGTATCGCCAAGCGGTTTCATTTCTTTGCCGACATCCGGCCAGACCAGCCCGACAATGACCCCGATGATGACCGCGGTTATGACCTGAACTGTTAAATTTTTAAACAGTTTCATATCCTTCATCCCCCTGTCCTATTCGCCTTTTGTGTCTTTCTTACTAGAATGATAGCGTTTTCATACAGTCTGGGGAAGTTTATGATCATAACGGACATTTTGGTCTTTTTGGTCTCAGGTTTATCCTTTTAACACGTAGCGGTTGACCGGCCGGCCGACTCCGCCATATTGAACGTCCAATTTGATGATCCCGGTTTTTTCTAAGTAATCAAGATATCGTCTGGCTGTCACTCTGGCGATGCCGAGCGCCTTGGCGACCTCTTCAGCAGAAAGGGATGCGGTTTGCTGTTTCAAAAAAGCAGTGACTTCATTCATCGTGAAGTGATTCAACCCTTTCGGCAGATCCTGTACGGCCTGCTGCGGAATATTCAGGATCGCATCAAGCTGTTCCTGGGACAGCGTATCATTCGCTTCGATTTTTTGCTTATATTGCTTGTACTTTTCGAGCGCCTGTCTCATTCGCTCAAGCTTAAACGGCTTTAAGATATAGTCAACCGCCCCGTTTTGCAGCATGAGTGAGATCGTTTCCTTGTCTTTTGCAGCGGAGACGACAATGACATCCACTTCAAGCTTTTGCTTTCTGATCTCCTGCAAGGTCTTGATGCCGTCTTTTTTCGGCATGTACACATCGAGAATGACGAGATCCGGCTGTTCTTCTTTAATCAGCTTCATGCCTTCCTCTCCGTTTCCTGCCGTTGCACAGACAGTAACGCCTTTAACAGTTGTAATGAAATCCTTATTGACCTCTTGAACCATCGGATCGTCTTCAATGAGCAGAACCTTCCATTCTTTACGAGCCATGCTGTGCTTCCTCCCCCTTCATTGGAAAAACGATAGAAAAAGATGTCCCCTGCCCCGCATGTGAATCAACTTCTATCGTGCCCGATCCTTTGTCTATGATTTGTTTCACTAGATACAGGCCATAGCCTGTGCCGCCAGTTTTATTGACCGTAAAACCTTTGTCGTAAAGGCGAGGCATATGTGCCGGATCAATTCCGCAGCCGTTATCTTCTATTAAAATAGCGAGGATATCATCTGTTTGTTCGATACTAATGTCAATTCGTTTGTCTTCAGATTGAACGGTTTCAAATGAGCCGAAGGCATTTTCAATCAGATTCCCCAAAAGCACCACAATATCATGCTGATCAACATGCTCGGGAAATTGCTGAAGACTGCTGTTTTCATCTATATGAACAGCAATGCCGAGCTCTCTCCCCCTTCTGATTTTACTTAAAAGAAGGCCTGCCGCAGCGTCATTTTGAATCGAGCGGTGCAGAAATTCAGTCACATTTTCCTGCTCAGTTGACGCCTGGAATGCAAGCTGCAAGGCTTTTTCAGATTTCCCCAGCTGGATGAGACCGGCGATCGTGTGCAGCTTATTCATATGCTCATGGTTTTGGACACGGAGCGCCTCCACAAAGTTTCTGACACCAGTCAATTCCTCTGCCATCTTGGCCGCTTCCGTTCTGTCCTGAAAAATCGCAACGGCGCCGATCACTTTTTTCTTCATGACGATCGGAATTCTGCTGCTCATGATGACTTTTCCGCTGACACGAATTTCTTCATTATAAACCGCTTTGTTCCGCTCCACGATTTCGGGCAGGCGCGAATCCTTAAGAACCTCCCAAATCACCTTGCCGATCAGATCCCCCTGCACTTCAAAGATCTGTTTCGCTTTTTCATTGAAGATCGTAATGATGAGACGATTGTCAATGGCGATCACCCCTTCATTCATCGAGTGAAACGTCGCTGTCCGTTCTTCATACATTCGGACAATCTCATGGGGTTCAAGCTGAAACATTTGTTTTTTGATATGGCGGGCCAGCAAAAAGGAACCAGCAAGGCCAAAGCCGAGTGTCAGCACAACGATGAAGGCGATATCACGCTTTAAATGAAGCAGGATGTCAGCGATCCCCGGCAGCGTTTTTCCGACAAGCACCACACCTATTTGGTTCAGGTCTTGATCCTTAACCGGATAAAAAGCGCGAACCGCCGTGCCGAGCTCGCCCTTTGCTTCAGAGAAATAAATGTGCTCCGCAAACGCTGCCTCCTCGTCTGCACCTTCTGATTTCTTGCCGATGCTTGTGCTGACAGGATGCGTATATCGGATGTGATTCATATCCATGACGACAATATAGTCTGCTTCATTAATCATCCTGATTTCTTCAACCGCATGGCGAACAGCTTCTGTTTGTTTTTTTCGCGCCAAGGCTTCTTTCACTTCTGTCATCTCTGACACCGTCCGGGCCGTATTCATCAGCCGCTTTTTCAGCTCCCGCTCCTCTGTATGCTGAATGTTGCCGATGAGCACAATGCCGCCGATCAAAAAGGAGAAAATGACGAGTATATAGGATAAGATCGTGATTTTCCAACGGATTGAGAGCTTCTTTTTGTTCATCAGCTTCTCCTTTCAGGTCTTTACGAATGTCATTGCCCCCATTATCCTTGACATAGGGGAGGGCTTTTCATGAAGAGTTTGCTTGCATGTCTCGCACTGATGATCGCTGGAATTGCAACCGCTTTATTTATCGGATTCCATGATCATACAGGCAATAAAAAGATTGTTTATGATGACGACCAGGAAGGCCTGCAGGATCAAATCGTGTTTAAATTCAGCCACGTGGTTGCTGAAAATACGCCAAAAGGGCTGGCCGCCAATAAATTCGCTGATCTGGTGAACGAAAAATCAGGCGGGAAAATAAAAATAGAAGTATTTCCGAATGGAAGCCTGTACTCGGACATTGAAGAAATTGAAGCATTGCAAAAAGGCGATGTTCAATTTATCGCCCCCTCCACATCGAAGCTCGGCATGCTCTCGCCTGAATGGGGAGTGCTGGATCTGCCGTATGCTTTTACAGATTACAACGCCGTCAAAAAAGGGCTGAACGGAAGCATCGGCACACAGCTGTTTGATTCTCTAAAGAAAAACCAATTAAAAGGACTGGCCTATTGGACGAACGGCTTTAAGCAAATCACAACAAATCAAGGGCCGGTCAAAACACCGGATGATTTAAAAGGGCAGGATCTGCGCATTATGCAAAGCGATGTGATTGAGGATCAGTTCAAGCTGCTTGGCGCAACACCTCATCAGGAATCCTTCAATTCTACCTTTCAGCTGTTAGAAAACAATGTAGTCGATGGCGAAGAAAATACAATTTCAAACATCTATTCTAAAAAATTTTATAATGTTCAGGACTATTTGACAATAAGCAGCCACGGTTACCTCGGCTACGCTGTCATGACCGATGAACACTTCTGGAAGGCGCAAACACCAGAAACAAGGCGCATTTTGACTGAAGCGATGAAGGAGACGACGGAGTGGAATGAAACGTATGCCGAACAAATGAACAAGGAGCAGCTGGAAGAAATCAAAAAGAACTCTGCTATACATATTTATGAGCTGTCAGATAAAGAGAAACAAGAATGGATGAAGCGTCTTGACCCTGTTTACCGGCAGTATGAGCCCATCTTTGGCCGGGAGCTGATCCGGGAACTGTTGGAGCTGCGAAAAGATTCATAGTTCCCATCTCGATACGCTGTTTTTCGTTTATCTTTCTATCGATCGGAAATATAAAAAAAGATAATCGAAAAAGGAGATGGGTACATGTTTAAGCACACAAAAATGCTGCAGCATCCTGCTAAACCAGATCGTCCAGATCCATTATTCGCTAAAAAAATGCAAGAAATTTTAGGCGGGCAATTCGGAGAAATTTCAGTTGCCATGCAGTACTTATTTCAAGGCTGGAACACAAGAGGAAATGAAAAATACAAGGACTTGCTGATGGATACGGCAACTGAGGAGCTCGGGCATGTTGAAATGATCGCAACGATGATTGCCAGACTTCTTGAGGATGCCCCTCTTGATCAGCAGGAAAAAGCTGCTGAAGATCCGGTCATCGGCTCCATCCTAGGCGGCATGAACCCTCACCATGCGATTGTATCAGGACTTGGCGCCATGCCGGAAAGCAGTACAGGCGTACCTTGGAGCGGCGGTTATATCGTAGCAAGCGGAAACCTGCTGGCAGACTTCCGCGCCAACCTGAATGCAGAATCACAGGGCCGTCTGCAGGTCGCACGCCTGTTTGAAATGACGGATGACAAAGGCGTCAAAGATATGCTCAGCTTCCTGCTGGCGCGTGACACAATGCACCAGAACCAATGGCTTGCCGCCATTAAAGAATTAGAAGCACAGGAAGGCCCGGTTGTGCCGGGTACCTTCCCGAAAGCGCTCGAAAAACAAGAGTTCTCACATCAGCTTATCAATTTCTCTGAAGGCGAAGAAAGCGCCAAGCAAAACTGGCTGAATGAAAAAGCGCCGGACGGAGAAGCCTTTGAATATGTGAAAGAAGCAAAAACGTTTGGAGAAAAACCGGAGTTAAAACCAGCACCGCCTTTTGTTCATAATACACTTCCGGGACGCGAGTAAAGAGACAAGCCCAAAACATGATGTTTTGGGCTTTGATTATGCCTTAAGAACCGTCCAGTCTGGTTCGTACCGGATATCAGGGTTATGTAACAGATCGTGAACGAACGGTTTATCCTCTTCGTACACCGTCACCTCTATCGAAAGAATTACAGCCTTCTGATCGTTTTCCTCGTATATGCTGTCATGTTCGTTCTCCATAAAATGATCGTAGGCTGCTCTGTTTTCCCATACACTGATGATTTCTGCGGTGAGCGGCTCGTCTATCGTTTTTCGCCAGCCGCCGGCCTGTTTGATAAAGCCGCTTATATGCGATAATGCTCCCCACTGTGACTGCGCTTTTGCAAATGCTTCAGCGTTTGGAGCGTCTACTTCACATACAATCCTTTTGATCAGCATGGCTACTCCTCTATGATGACGGTTTCGGCTTGTTTATGCTCCACACAGAGATTTACCGTCCTGACGTAAGAGCGTGTGCGGTGAATCGTGCCTTTCGGGATCAGCAGGCTGTCATTTGCTTTGAGCACCGCGGTTTCTTTGTCTTTAAAATCGATCAGCAGCTCACCTTCAAGAACAATAAACAATTCGTCTGAGTCAGGGTGATGGTGCCAGTCATATTCTCCCGTAAACACCGCAAGGCGCACGCAGTGGTCGTTGACCTCTGAGATTGAAAAATTGGCGTGTTTTTCTTTGACTTCGTTTGCGATGGCGAGCAAGTTTTGCATCTTGGACATTAGCGAAAACCCCTTTTTCACTTATTGTATCTCAATAGCGGCATAAATTGAGAAGATTCCAAAAAAAAGCGATCCAGCTGATGTGCCGGATCGCTTTTTTATTTACAGGTTGTCTGCCTTTATGCTTTTGATTAGTCATTGTTGCGGGCGTTTCCACCTTTTGAGCCAATTTCTTGGTAGAATTCTTTATCATGATTTTTGCTTGTTGCCTCTCCGCCTTTTCGGCCGATTTCTTGATAGAATTCTTTGTCATGGTTTTCACTAGTGGCTTCTCCGCCTTTTTCACCGATTTCTTGATAGAACTCTTTGTCATGATTTTCGCTAGTGGCTTCTCCGCCTTTTTCACCGATTTCTTGATAGAATTCTTTGTCATGGTTTTTGCTAGTGGCTTCTCCGCCTTTTTTCCCAATCTCTTGATAGAATTCTTTGTCATGGTTCTTGCTTGTTGTTTCTCCGCCTTTTCTACCTGCTTCTTCTCTGCTCATTTTGTTATCGTCTGCCATTTTGAATTCCTCCTTTAATTGGTGTTGGTTGTTGTATTCCCGCTATCAATTCTTTTAAACAAACAAAACACATTGGGTGTGTTTCCACTAAAAAAAGCAGGCGGATCGCGGTGTCCGTCTGCTTTCTGCTATTCCATCTCTCGTTCTGTTTCTTTCAGTCGTTCAAGAATGCGCCTCTTTTTGTACAGCATCATGCCTGTCTCGGTAATGTCGTTTAATGTTGAGCGATTGGCAGCCGCGCCAAAGACCATTCCGGCGACCGGCACCATCTGGAAAAGTTTTTTCCAGCCAAACGTGTCTCGATAGCCCAAAACGACTTCTCGCCAGCCTTGGATTTGAGAAGCGACATTCTTATATGTACGGTCTTGATCGTAGTGTTTTAGCTCCTGCAAAATCGATCTTTTGCCGACAACATCAGCCGACGTCAGCTGCAGACATTTCACAATGAAGACGCGTTCTTTTTTCTCCTTTGGGTCATAGCCGTATGCGACTGCGATATCCTGTAATGTTTTTAGTGATAAGCCAAGCACTGCCGGAATGTCTGCCGCCAGCGTAAACACGCCGCCCACACCGGTTGTCGCGCCTTGAACGGTTGCTGCGTTGGTTCTGTTTTTGCCCATTCCTTCCACAATTTCATCCATGACAGGAAGAGGCGCTTTCCGGATGTCCTCCAGCGATTCAAAGATCTCCTCCGGCAGTTTCTTTTGAAACATCCTGATAATCTGTTTTTCAGATGTCAGGTACTGTCCGCCTGTTTGAACAAAGCTGCCGATCTCATCCAAGAGCTTGCCGATCTTTTTCTGAATGAATTCCGGTGTCAGCTTGTCCAGGAGTTGAAACGGGAGACGGCTGAGCTTTTCCCAAAACCAGACTTTTTGCTGATCTTTTTCCCATTTTTCTATCTCTTTTAATTGCTGGTGTAAGTCTTCTTTTCGTTCTGTTGGCACCCAACCCGCACTTCCCTTCCGTTTTTTCTACTATATAGTATACCTTCATTTTTTCGGATGCGTTTTTATTTTTCACCTGCGGGTACCATTTTTATAAAAGGAAAAGGAGTGATAGACATGCCTTGGTCGATGAAGGATTATCCTGCTTCATTAAAAAATCTTGAGAAGCCGGTGAGAAAAAAGGCGATAGACATTGCGAATGCGATGATTGATGAAGGCTATGAGGAAGGGCGCGCGATTCCAATTGCGACAAGCAAAGCGAAGGAATGGGCGGAAAACGCCTCTACAGATGAAATTGATGATTTCCTGACGCATGATGATGAGACAGAACGCGATGCTGATCCAAGCAGCGGCAGCGGCCCCGAGCTCATGAACAAAGCAGAACATGTTATTAAGCATAAAAAAGGCTGGGCAGTCAAAGCTGAGGGCGCCAAACGTGTGTCTGACATCAAGGATACAAAGAAAGAAGCGATTGAACGGGCAAAGGAAATCGCGGCGCATAAAGGCACTGAGGTCATTGTTCATTTAGCTGACGGCAGTGTGCAGAGAAAGATTAAAACAGGATCATAAAGGAATATGCTTTTAAGTGTTTCGAAATGATCAGGAGCGGTTATTGATTGGTAAATCATTTATGAGAGGTGATCATGATGCTTAGCTTTTTGGTTTCATTAGTTGTTGCTATTGTTATCGGATTAATTGGGAGCGCCATTGTAGGAAACCGGCTGCCGGGAGGAATTTTCGGCTCTATGATTGCCGGGCTGATCGGCGCTTGGATCGGGCACGGACTTCTTGGCACATGGGGGCCGAGCCTCGCCGGCTTTGCTATTTTCCCAGCCATCATCGGGGCAGCCATCTTCGTGTTCTTGCTGGGCCTTATATTCCGCGGGCTGCGGAAGGAAGCCTAGACTCATTAGATACAGAAGGCATCGTTTCGAACTGAAACGATGTCTTTTTATATGGGACCTTATCCCGAATCCCTACATATCATGTTACATAACAGGGAAAAATTCAGGAGTGTATTTTGAACATTTTCGGTTGACAAGAAACCGGGATGGTCATATGATGTAGATAAAATAATTTGCCTTAAGGAAACTCTTTGTTGTACGGCAAAAACAAACAGAATTCAGGTGAGACATGATGAACAAGGACATCACAGCACAATCTCCCCGTTCCAAAGCCGTCCAAGATGCGCTTGACGGGAAAATCAGAGGATTCAGAGGGCTGCTCCCTTTTCTCGGCCCTGCATTTATAGCAGCCATTGCCTATATTGATCCCGGCAACTTCGCAACGAATATTTCGGCGGGTTCTAAATACGGATATATGCTCTTATGGGTGATCTTATTTTCTAATATCATGGCCCTTTTAATTCAATCCCTATCCGCCAAACTCGGTATTGCGACAGGCAAAAATCTGCCTGAGGTTGCCCGTGAAGAATTCCCGAAGCCTGTCTCGATCGGATTATGGATTCAGGGCGAGCTGGTTATTATCGCAACTGATCTGGCGGAATTTATCGGAGCGGCTCTGGGACTGTATTTGCTGTTCGGCATTCCGATGCTTGAAGCGTCTATTATAGCTGCGATCGGTTCTTTCGCGATATTGGAGCTTCAGCGCCGCGGTTATCGCTCACTTGAAGCCGGTATTGCCGGTATGCTGTTTGTGGTCGTGATCGCCTTTGCGCTGCAGACCTTTTTCGCAAAGCCTGATGCCGTGTCAGTGATGAAGGGCCTTTTTGTCCCAGCGTTTCATGGCACTGACAGTGTGCTTCTTGCAGCGGGTATTCTTGGCGCAACTGTTATGCCGCACGCCATTTATTTACACTCTGCCCTTACACAACGGCGGGTGATTGGCAAAACTGATGCAGAACGGAAAAAAATCTTTAGGTTTGAATTTATTGATATTTTAATAGCGATGCTGATTGCAGGGGCTATTAATGCAAGTATGCTGATTGTGGCTGCCGCATTATTCTTCAAAAACGGCCTGTTTGTTGAGGATCTCGACGTCGCATTTCAGCAATTCGGACATCTAGTCAGCCCTATGTCTGCGGCTTTATTCGGGATCGGGCTGCTCGTTGCCGGTCTATCCAGTTCGTCTGTCGGCACACTTTCAGGGGACGTGATTATGCAAGGATTTATCAACTACCGCATTCCGCTGTATGTACGGCGTTTTATCACGATCATTCCGCCGATCTTGATCATCGCGTCAGGTGTTAATCCGACGACCGCTCTCGTACTGAGCCAAGTCGTGCTGTCCTTCGGGATCGCCTTTGCCCTCATTCCGCTTATTATGTTTACAAGCAATAAACGGATCATGGGTTCTCTGATCAACGCCAAATGGGTCACAGTGGTGTCTTGGCTGATTGCTGTATTGATCGTTGCTTTGAATGTGTTTTTAATTGTAGATACGTTTCGATAAAAAAACCGGCTTCTAAAGCCGGTTTTTATTTTTTCGCAAAAGCTCATTGATACCCTTTTTGACAGAAATTTGTTATGATAGAAGAAAAATCGGAGTTTTGATGATGTCAGTATTTATTCTGTTTTATTTGTGGATTGTTCCTATTGTTATCGGCATTTTATGTTCTGTTGCTGCCCATAAATCCAAGGGAAAAATGAGAGTCGCGCCCGGCATTGCCATGATCGTGCTCAGTATCATTTCCTTAATCACGGCGTTTACGGCCGGACACACAAATTTCCACGTGTTTATCGGCGGCATGTTTTTATTCGGCACCTTCTTGGTCGGTTCTGCTTTTCCTTTCTTCTTCGGGCTGAAGAAAAAAGAGAAATAAGCTTATAATGAGAAGAGTTCTGTAAGATTTGATAAGAATAAGCATGCAAGGACAAATGCATCTTCCTTTGAAACAAGATGCATTTGTCCTTTTGTCTGTTTCGAGTATGGCGAAATCAGTTCCTAATACATACACCGATCATTTTATGAATTCAAACATGTTATAGCTGAAAATACGTTTGTTTCCAACAAAAAACAGAGGCCTTTTGGGGCCTCTGTTTTTTTAGAATAACCGTTTCAAACTTTTCTTCAGTGACGGCATTTCAAATTTTTGGTTTTCGAAGAAGTTTTTCAGCATGTACTTGCTAAAGCCTTTCGCCTGCCCGTAGGTGATTTTGCCAGGCAGCGGCGGTTCGTTTCCAATCATGACATCCACTACGACAGGTTGGTCAGAGTGCAGCGCCTCATGGAATGCCGGCGCAAGCTCTTCCGCTTTAGTCACTTTGATGCCCTTTGCTCCGCAGCTTTCTGCAAATGCGGCATAGTCGACATTTTGAAGTTTTGTGACATAGTCGATATTGCCTTTGACCTGCTGCTCGTATTCAATCATGCCGAGATTTTCGTTGTTTAAAATGACGACTGTGATCGGGAGCTTATATTTGACGGCGGTCGGAAGGTCCTGCATGACCATAGAAAATCCCCCGTCACCGCAGACGGCGATCGCCTGACGTTCCGGTTCGGACAAGCTTGCTGCAATCGCTCCCGGCAGGCCGCAGCCCATTGTCGCAAGCCAGCTGGAGACGATGAAATCCTGGTTCGCGTTCATTTTGAAATGACGCGCCATCCAGACTGTCACAGTGCCGACATCGACAGAGAGCACCGCATCATTGGCTGCCGCTTCCTGAAGACGGGCCACGACCTGCTGAGGTTTAAGCGGTGTTGTTGCCTCTGTCTCATCTTTTTCAATTTCGTTCCACCAATGCTGCATATGTTCTGTGCAGGCATTCAGGAATCTTCTGTCTTCCTTGCGTTCAATATACTCTGTCAATTCGCGCAGACCGAGAGCCGAATCGCAGACAAGGCCCGCTGTCACCGGATACCGTTTTCCGATTTTTGCCGGGTCTGAATCGAGCTGTATCGCCGGCGTGTCATCTGGCAAATAATCACGGTACGGGAATGACGTTCCGAGCATGATTAATAAATCACATTCCTCCATTGCCTCGTAAGCCGGCTTTGTTCCGATCTGCCCGAGGTTGCCGAGAAAATACGGGTGCTTATCAGGAACAACCCCCTTTGCCGGGAGTGTAACAACGATCGGAGCGGCGGCTTTGTCCGCAAATTCTAAGAGCTCCCGTTTCGCCTTTTTCATTCCCTGTCCTGCCAGGATAATCGGCTTCTTAGCGTTATTAATATATTGGGCGCAGGTGACGAGCTGTTCTTTTTTCGGTTCAAGGTTCCCTTCAATATACACTGGTGAAGTATACACGGGCTCCCGTTTGATTTTCTCCGCAAACAAATCATCTGACACGCTCAATACCGCAACGCCTTTTTTGCTGTAGGCGGTCCTGATCGCCTGATTTAAGAGATCCGGAAGTGATTCTGCGCTATGTACCTCTCTGTTGAACACAGCCACGTCCTCAAACATTTGCTCCAGCTTAATTTCCTGGAAATAGTCCCGTCCGACTTCGCCAGAAGAAACCTGTCCTGCAATCGCCAGCACAGGGGCGCCGTCCGCTTTTGCATCATATAAACCATTTAATAAGTGCACCGCTCCCGGCCCTGCGATTGACAGACAGACTCCGATCTTGTCGGTGAGTTTTGCTTCAGCTGCGGCTGCCAGTGCCGCTACCTCTTCGTGGCGGGTTTGAATGAACTTCAGTTGATTTCTTTCGTGTCTTAATTCTTCAATAAACTCATTTATACTGTCTCCGGGGATGCCGTATACATGATCAACTCCCCATTGCTCAAGCAGCTCTGTCATTACTTGTCCTGCAGTTTTGTGTGCCATAACGTATCCTCCTTTTTCCTTTTTTCAATACCACAGGAGAAAGGCTTTAAAACCCGGAGACCTGAATCACTTGCCCAGTCTTCTTTTCAACAGGTCGATCGCCGCGAGCAACCCTCTATCCTTGACGGTGACATTTACATCTTGAGCGCCGTTCTTGAAATCATTGATCTGCCTTTTTCGGTTCGGCACCATAAAAAGCGGCAAACGCCCCGGGGAAACCCACTTTAATCCCGCTGTCTCTGTGCCGTCAGCCATTGCTTGTCCGCCTGTAATGCTTCCGAAAAACAGATGCTGTTCATCTTGAAACTTTGGCCTTTGGTAAACACCTATTTTCGCAGAAAGCGCTGCATTGTATCCCGTTTCTTCCAATACCTCCCGCACTGCCGCTTCCTCAGCCGATTCCCCGGGATCAACCCTGCCGCCCGGCAAATCCCATAGAGGGACATCTTTTCGTTTCACCAGCAGAATTTGCTGACTTTCGTTCAATACGATCACAAAAGCACCTTGTGTATACACCGCCATACCTCCTTTTCTCGCAAAAAAGGACCAAGGTGATTCCCTTGGTCCTAGAGCTTTACTTTTTAAAATGATACGGCAGTGTGGCAACCATTATGTCCTTTTTCCAGAACAGCCGGACTCTGAGGAGGAAGGCCGATTGGTTGTGAAGGATGGTGTGCCAGCGTTTTTTCGTTATAAATTGCGGAAACAGCACCATAACGGAAAACTGCTCCTTCTTCGCTTTTGCCTCAACTGTTTCCAAAAACTTATCAAACGGATGGACAAGGCTTCTGTACGAGGAGTGAAGCGTAACGAGACGCACGCCGTTATTAAGCTCTTCCCAGCGTTTTTCGAATTTCTTTTCCTGTTCTCTGTCAAATGACACGTGAACGGCGATCACTTGATCGGACAGTGATTTCGCATAGTGAATCGATTTTTGCACGACGGTGGTGACACCGGCCACAGGCACAATCACAACGGTGCCTTTGATTTCTTCCGGCTCTTTGTCTACGATGCGAAGCTGTTCACCAACCGCTGTATAGTGATTTTTAATCGCAAAAAACAGCAAAACGACGATAGGCATAAAGATTAACACAGGCCATACGACATTAAACTTCGTCACAAACAGAATGGATAGAACCATAAATGATATCAGAGCGCCACAGGAGTTGATCAGCATTTTTCCGATCCAGCCTTTTGGTTTTTGCTTGATCCATTTCATGCACATGCCGGTTTGTGAAAGCGTAAATGGAATAAATACGCCCACAGCATATAACGGGATTAAGTGCTCCGTCTGTCCTCCGAATAAGATAATGAGAACAATGGAGGCAAAGCCTAAAAAGATAATCCCATTTGAGAAGCCTAAGCGGTCGCCCCTGACTGTAAACATTCGCGGCATATACTGGTCTCTCGCCAGGTTGAAGGCAAGTTGCGGGAAGGCTGAAAATCCCGTATTTGCCGCAAGAACCAAAATAAGCGATGTGACACCTTGGATGACATAGTAGAACACATTCCGCCCGAAGGTTTCGGACGCAATTTGTGAAACCACCGTTTCATCAGGCTTAGGCGCCGTACCATACCCGTACGCAAGCACCGTGATGCCGGAAAACAGAATCGCCAGCAAAATCCCCATCATCGCAAGCGTTCTTGCCGCGTTTCGCGCAGGCGGGTTTTTGAATGCAGGAATCGCGTTAGAAATGGCCTCAACCCCGGTCAACGCTGAGCAGCCGGAGGAAAAAGCCTTAAGCAGCAAAAACAGCGTAATGCCCGCTACAGGTGTGCCGAGCGGTGTATGATGGGCTGGCTGGTCTATTTGTCCTGTCATGAGTTTAAACAACCCGACCGCAATGAGAACCAAAAGCGCCACCACAAACAGATAAACCGGGTAGGCAAGAATGGATGCCGATTCCGAAAGACCGCGCAGGTTCAAAATCATAATCACTAACACGAGAAAAATAGCGATCGGCACATGATAATCATGCAATGCAGGAAAGGCTGACGTGATGGCGTCCGTGCCTGCGGAAATACTTACCGCTACTGTTAAAATATAATCAACAAGCAATGAACCGCCCGCAATCAATCCCGGTTTTTCACCGAGATTTTCTTTAGAAACGATATACGCCCCGCCGCCCTGCGGATAAGCGTAAATAATTTGCCTGTATGAAAGAATCAGTGCGAGCAGCAAGATGAGAACGCCAACCGCAATCGGAATGGAGTACCAAAATGCGGCAGCACTGATTGTTGCCAAAATGATTAGAATTTGTTCTGTCCCATATGCGACAGATGACAGCGCATCTGAGGAAAGCATAGCCAAGGCTTTTAATTTCGTCAGTTTTTGCTCTCCAGCTGCTTGGGATTTTAGTGGTTTCCCAATCAAAAAACGTTTGATTGAATGATACATCGATGTCTTCCCCTTTTAATTTCTCATTTTTCAATTAAAACAATAAAACATCAGTGTCTTGCTCTCACATGTTGATGATAGTCCTTTCTGCTATGATGTCTCTGTATGCGATTTGCATTCAAAAATGAACAACAAAAAACACAGAGGCAAACGGATGCCCCTGTGCCATAACATCGAACACAGGTTTCATTCATCTCCTCTCACGAACGCTTACGAGGTTAGCTGACGGATTCGGGCATATGAGAGTTAGCCCTACCTAAAAAGGATTCACCCCAACGGCAAAAAGCCGTTCTATTGGGTCCCCCGCTCTGATTTCAGATTAAGCGATTTGTTTTCTAAAAGAGATCATACTCCCGTTCCCGCACGTTGTAAAGAGGCTTATTGGCTGAGAGAAAAAAATAAAATGACAGGTTCCACAAATGGAATTTACTTACCAAAAATAAAAAAACAGAGGCTAAAATCGCCTCTGTTTTATTCTGTATCTGCCTTTCTTTTTCTGCGTCTTACGGCAATCCAAATGAATACTGCCGCAATCACCATAATGAGTGCCAGCACACCAATATACATCCATTTCTGGCTATGATCCTGTGTTGGTTGTTCTGCATCGGAACTGTTTGTTTCCGATTTGAGCTGCTGGTGGTTTGTAAACACCTGCTGGCTGTTTGTTTCATTAAGGACGGTTGCCGACTCATCGTTGCTGTTCAGATAACTGATGATCTCTTTTGTGACAGCCGTGCCATCTCCTTTTGACGGTGCAAAGACTGCCATTGTATAGCGTGAATCCCAAATCGATGCTTGGGTAAATACCACTTGTTTTGTTGTCTCATTCAGCATCTCGAAACCAGATACATCAAACGAGCCGTTCTTTTCCTGCGGCACAAGCAGATCTGATGATTTCTCCTTCAGAAGAGAAAATTGATTGATCCCCCCTATGAAAATGAGGTTTCGTCCTTTCGCATCCTTTGCTGTAACGTCAGATGATTTCTTTACCGTATATGAATGCTGTGCTTCGCTGCCAAAGGATTCCGTTACGAGAGAAAGCTCCTCTAGCTTCGATTGGCTTACGGTGTCAGGAAGCACGATTAACGTTGTTTGATCCTGGTTTCCGGCGTAAGGCAGCGGCCACTCTTGAAAATCCGCTGACGGAGACATGCCTTTGATGGCGTATGATAATGTACTGTTTTTATCGATAAAAACCCACTTTTCTTCATCAGTCGTATTACAAGGGTTGTTTTCCTTTAAACCGGTCGTGACAAACTGAATATCAATGTAGCGGTTTTTTTGCAGCAGCTTAGGGTCCACTTTCACTGTGACATGATAGAATCCGTTTTTATCTTCTTTTCCTAATTCATCAAGCCGGACCGAGTGCGGCTGGCCGTTGATCATCACTTTCAGTTCTGCAGCCTGAGAGGCTGACTCGTTTTCAGCCGTTGAGGCTTGAATCGTTTCGGACTTTTTTAGTTTAAGCGACAGCTTCGCCGATTGGTTTTCATCTAAAACAGCCGAAGCCGGATAAAAATAATGTGCTGAAGATGTTTTGTCAGCTCCAATTGTGATATCACCCGCTCCAAAATTCTCAAGGGTCAGCTTATCGCTTTCTTTTTTTTCAGTCTGCTGAAGCTTGCTGATTGAAAGTGTATCGCCGCTGAGCTGGCCTGTATATGTCTGATCTGTCATCACGCTGATTTTTTTAGTGAGCGCGTCCTCGGACGCCGCTTGCGCAAACAGAACCGGCTGCTGTTTGCCCTCTGCTTTCAGCACCCGCTCCGCAAGCAGAAGGTTTTCTCCTTTTGCCTGTAGCCCGGCTTGTTTCAACAGTTTTTTCACTTTGCCGTTCCAATGCTTGTCCACGCCGATAACAATCGTCGGCTTATCGATTTTTTTCAGTTCAGATTCCGTGACATACGCAATACTGACACTGCTGTCCACCGTTTTCAAATAGCCTTCTGTTTTAACAGCAGCTTCTATTTCTGCTGAACTTGGGTTATCCGGAATGACGATAGCTGTTTCTTCCGCTGTATTTCCAGATTGGGCGAAAGGATACGGATAATGGTCCAGCGACGTTCCCTTCGCTTCACTGCTGTCAGCAAGTGTCAGCCGGCTGTCCGGATAAATTTTGATCCAGTTGCCTGATGTATCCTGTCTGACGCACACGCCCTCTTTCATTACGCCGTAGAATTTCAACGATACGTTGTGATAGCCTTGCGCAGACTGGCTTTTATTCAGATTCAGCTTCACTGTTTTCCGTTTGGAATCACCATCAAGCTTTAACGTCTTGACCGGTTCATCATCAATGACAGCCGTTAACGATGATGGAGAAATTAAAAGATTTGATGCCTCGTATTCGATTACCAATTGCTGATTGCCTGAAGAAGCGCCTGCCGGGATCTGATACGTCAGCTCTGCGCTGTCTTTTGATCCATACAGTGTAATCAGCTCGCTTGTCAGCACCTGCTGTTTGGCTTGTTCTTGGCTGCTTTTCCCGAGGAGCGAACCGCTGACCTGTACGTCTTTGGCAAGAGCTGTTTGTCCAGTCATCGCCAGCAGCATGAAGCTTGTGAGAAAAATCATTATTTGTTTCAAAAAGGTCACCCGCTTTTATGTTGATTGTATCGTTCTGTCTTGTACCATTTGACCTCTTGCTTGAATAAACGGTGCTTGATTTCTACGAATAAAGAGTAGATAACAAGCACAATCCATGCCTGCGAGTATGTGAAGTACATGAGAAATACGATAAAAAAGTTTTGCTTGTTCATTTCTGTTTTTTCAATGCTCAACGTAATCATGACCTCTGTCATAAATAAGAAAAATGCCAAAATCCAGAGAATCATTGCCAAAAATCCAACCGATAAATGCAAATCATAAAACAAATTCACTACAAAAATCGCATTTGACATGATCACGCCAAAGAAAAACAGGAAGTACGTAAAGAAAAAATAAAACAAATCAAAGATAATCCGTTTTCGTTTCAGCTTAAAAAACTGCGCCAAAAATTTGAGCACGACATATTGATTGCCGCGCGCCCATCGGGTGCGCTGGCGCCACCATACCTTCCATGTTTCCGGTTCCTGCTCCCACGTGATGGCGGCAGGGAAAAAGCGGATGTGGTAGCCGAGATTATACACCCGGATGGTCAGCTCAGTATCCTCAGCGAGCGCTTTGTCATCCCAGCCTCCGAGCTTTTCGATAATGCTTCTGCGGATCGCGAAGTTGGTGCCTGGGATCGTGGCGATTTTGAACCACTTCCATCTGCCTCCCTGGGCCATCCACTGAAAACAGATCGTTTCGATATTAATAAACCTCGTCAGCAGCGTCTTCGCTGCATTAATAACGCGGAATTTCCCTACCACGGCGCCTGCCTTTTCGTCATTCATCAGGCCGAGCACGAGATAATACACGGCCATTTTCTCAGGCGTGTTGTCGGCGTCATACACACAGATCACATCGCCGTTTGATTCGGCAAAACCCGAGTTAAGTGCAGAGGATTTTCCTTTTCCTGCATTTGGCGGCTTCGTAATCACCATTTTGATGAAATCGTATTTCTCGGAAAATTCATTGACGATATCACCCGTCCGGTCTGATGAATTATCATTAACGACGATAATCTCCAGCCGGTCCTTCGGATAATAAAGGTTGACCATCGCCTTCAGCGTCTGCCGAATCACAACCTCTTCGTTATGCGCCGGGATGAGGACGCTGACCTTCGGCAGTTCCTTCATGTTTTCTCTCCACTTTGGAATATTCCGTTCGAAGGTCATATAGTGGCGAAACCCGCCCTGCATGAGGAACATGTGGTAGAGAAGCATCACCCATATTAAACTTAGCGAGATAAAGAACAGCGTATTACCCAAGGCTTCTTCTCTCCTTAAAAATTCGTTTTTTCAATGTGGCTCTCAAGTAAAACGTATAACTGACAAACATGATGACAAATAAGAGCACAACAGCAGAGAGAATCCATAACGCCTTTTCAAGAGGGGTTTGTCGGTGATGATCGAAAAACTCGTCAATGGCGCTTACACCGTTTTTCACCTGAATCGTTCCGTCACCGCTTGTATGAATTTCCACTTTGTCTGTTTTGACGGTTTGTTTCGTTTTCTTTAAATCGAGCCATTCACTGTCTGGAATGCGTTCCATCTGATCAACCAGCTCAGGCAGATATTTCATCCCGAGGTACGGGTGATAAAATCCTCCGGCTACTCCGCCTTCAAAATCAATCATCTGGGAGATGTGCTCCTCCATCTCACCGAGCGGGTTTTGCTTTGATGTGTCGACAAAACCGATCGTTTCCGGATAAAGCGTCATTCCGTGCAACATCGAAGGAGCAGTCACAAACGGAGGTGCACCGGATGTTTTCCATGTTGTGCTGCTGAGCTGGACCTGGCCGAAAATGCTTGTAAAATACCGCGAGGCGATTTGATAGCCATAATCGGACATCGTGTAATGCGGCGCTTCAAACGCCAGCGGGTAAAGGCCCGACGATGTCAAATCCTCAATGGCACGCGTCAGTTTTTGTTTTGTATACGTTTCTTCCTTTTCCCGAAATGGTTCAAGATAGCTGTGATAGGCTTGTTCGTTCGGGAAGTCCTGTGCCTTCTCCAAAATGGACGGGGGGTCTTCGGCATTTCCGGATGTAATCGGCTGATCCGCCTTTGCATCCCAAAATTCAAAGCCCTCTCCTGTTTCACTGTAGCGATAAGCGTGAGTATAGCCGTGAACAATGATACTGCCGCCCATGCTTTGCAGCTTTTTCAGCACCTTGACCATCTTCGGTTGATCAGACAAATACACTTTGTCGCCTGTTTCCGGGTTCAAGTAAACCGGAATGACCGCCAGGATAAAAGGAATATGCCGCTTATGCAGGTATGTACCGGCTTGAAGCAGCAGTTTTTCATCAGACATCGGGCTGATATCCTCGAGACGCAAATACAATAACGTCGTCCCCGCCTTCTCTCCGAAAGCTTCTCTGAGCTGTTTCGCCACGATCAAATTGTCATTTAACAAATTTGTTAATCCAATGTACACATTCCCTTTTTTTGTTTTCCATATAAAAGAATGCGTGGTGCCTTCATCGGCTTTGAAGGTGTAAAGCGCCGTTCCTTTCAGGCCTGATACACTCAGCACGTTAAGCCCGCTTTCCAGAGACACATCGGCCTTTTCTGACCTGCTGTGAACCTGAAACACATTTTCTTTGCGGGCTAATGAAAGCCCAGAAAATTGGCTGATTTGGCCTGCGTTATAGCCAATGGCGACAACCGGTTTTTTTACGCCGCTGATAAGAGACAGCAGTTTTTTGCTGAGCTTTCTTTTCGTTTGGCCGTAATAAATCACATGGTCTTTCCCTTTGAAATCCGACGCTTCAACGTCTGAATCTTTTTTGACTGTCACACGGGATGTAAAGTGGCCCGCAAGCAAATCGAGCATTTTGACTTGTGACGACTTTTTGCCGTCCAAGGTTGAGTAGATGATGAGAATGCCGGCATCCTGATCTTTCGCTTGCGCAGAAACGGGAAAAGACGCAATAGCTGAAACTAGAAACATCATGACGCATAGCAATGTGATTCCTTTATAGTTCATTCATCATCATCTCGTTTTCCAGTTCTTCTAAAAATTGATCAGCTGTTTTGATATCGTTGTGGTAGGGCAAATAGCAAACGTGGAACGTAAGCGACACATACTTTCCATTCTCCAGCTGATATGTATCCAATTGTTTCTTCAGCTTGGTCAGAACGGCCGGCATATGTTCAGCAGGCGTGTGCGTCAGCACGATCCCGATACGCTCGTCAGAGGGACGGAATTTCTTATCCGTTTCCCGAACGCTTGTCCTGATTTGCTGACTGACATATTGGAAGAGGCGGTCGGTTTCTTTTTCACCGTACAAAGACTTAAACTCTTTGAAATAATGCATATGGAGCAGCAAAAACACAAAAGAATTGCCATAGCGCTCCGCCCGCTTGATTTCTTCTGAAAGCTCCAGCTTCATCCTTTGCTTGTTATCAAAACCGGTCACTCTGTCAACAGCAACATAGCTTTTAATTTCGGATTGAAGCCGTGTAATCGAGCGCCGAAGCTCTGCTGTAATATCGTGGATTCTTCCAGAAATAAAAGAAAACAGCAAAAGCGCGATTCCCCACACGACAAGCATTCGCAGCCCTTCCTCAGCCGGAAAGAGCGATGTCTGTCCAGTCTGGAAAAACATCATTAAGGTGCCGAGAACAAAGAGTACGATTAAGGTCACTGCCAGCGCGTAAATCGGGCCGAACCAGATGCCTGCGGCGATGACGACAAATGTGATGCAAAGGATCAGAGCACCTTCTGATTGCTGGGCTGACACATAATAAATAAACAAAGACAGGGCCGCTATGAGCCCTGAAAAATAAGCAAATAATTTTTGTGATTCACTGAATGATATTTTCATTAAAAAGCTTCCTTTCGGCTAACAGCGGCAGCAGATTGTCAAATGAATGCGTCTGAGTGCCGCTCATATAGCCTCCATAATATGATTTCACCGGATCATGAATTTCAAAGTCATTCATTCTGTCATATATGGCTTTGATGACAGAACTGTTTTCATGCTGTTTTGTCAAAAACAATGCGGCTAATGCATATACGGATGGAGACTCATATTGGACGGCAGGCTCCTTGGTATCTGCCGAATACCGCCCGTACAGCTTTCCGTTTTTCTGAAATTCCTGCTTGATCCAGTCCGCTAAAACAGATGCTTTTTCATCCCCTTCCGGCAAATGCCAAGCAGCGTAAAGCTGATCAATCAGGTTGATTTCACTGTCGTATGTGTATTCCTTCGTCTCCGAGCTGTATGTTTTCGGCAGAAAGCCATTTTTTAAAGGAGCTGAATAGAGAACATTGGCATTCCGCTGTTCTGTGTCTTCGTCTATGATTCCATTCTTCTTTAAGACAGCTAAGGCGTCAGGCATGACGTATGAAAGCGTCACATCCTTTGAAGCGGCCTGTGAGTCGTAATAGTCTGTAAATAACCCATTGTTCATATTGTATGTCTTCAAAGACGTGCCGATATCCCTAGCCGTTTGCGCGTAGTCGCTGCGGCCCCATTTTGCGGCGGCTTGGTCAAGAGACAGCATAATTCTCATATCATCTATCAGCGCATTTGTCCCGCTCGCTTGGCCATTTTGAATCTTCCACGTCACCAAGTGATTGCTCATCAGAAATGAATCAGTCAGATGCTGATATTGATCCTGGAAATGCGGTGCGTCATTTTTGCTGAGCAGAAACTCCATCCACAGTCCGAGAGATTCCGACAAGTAAGAAGGCTGGTCTGAAAAATCGGTTTTAATCAGCCCTTTGTCATTCATTAAATTGTGATAGATGAAATATTCCGCCGGCTGGAGCGGGTTGGCATTCACTTCTGTCGCCGACTGATTTTGGGTCTTGTTTCCAGCTTCAGCACACCCTGCGGAAAGTCCGATAGATAAGAAGAATAAGATGACAGCAATTAGTACATGCCTCACAGGCAAATCCCCCTTTGTCGCCTGAAGCAAATCAGACGCTCACAAATAGTTATAGACGAAAATATGACTGCCATGTTACAAAGTACATTTACTATAAAAGAAAAAAATGCAGATTGCTAGCTTTTTTTTCCCTTTTTGAACATTAAGAAAATAGGACCTAAGTCCAATAGAAAAACCTGTGCGATAAGCACAGGTTTTTCTATTATTTATCCAAACCGAGTTTTTTCAGCTGTTCTGCCAACGCGTTGTTAATCGGCTCATCTTTATTTTGTTTTTTCATATAAGAGGATACGTCCCGTTTGGTAGCACGCGCTTTGTCTTTGTTTTTTCGTTTTTCAAATACGGAGAGCTTCTCACGGTGGCCGCACACACACGCAAAGGTCTGGCCCTCGCCTTGGCCGCGAAGCTCCATCCGTTTATGGCAGTTCGGGCAGCGTGCGTTTGTTTTTCGGGCAATTGTTTTTCTGCTTCCGCATTCACGATCTTGGCACACGAGCATCGTCCCGCGTTTGCCGTTTACTTTCAGCATCATTTTGCCGCATTCCGGACATGCCGTTCCCGTGATATTGTCATGTCGGAAGGTTTGGCTGCTGTTTTTGATTTCTTTTACCGTTTGGTGAGCGTAAGCCTTCATATCTTTAATAAAAACAGCCGATTTCAATTTGCCGGCCGCGATCGCAGACAGCTTTTGCTCCCATTCTGCTGTTAAGGCCGGTGATTTCAGATCCTCCGGAACAAGTTGCAGGAGCTGTTTTCCTTTAGATGTGATAAAAATATCTTGGCCTTTTTTCTCGATTAAAAAGCTGTTGAACAGTTTTTCAATAATGTCGGCACGCGTTGCCACCGTGCCGAGGCCGCCTGTTTCTCCAAGCGTTTTGACGAGGCCTTTTTCTTCTCCCTGCATAAATGCGCTTGGGTTTTCCATCGCTGACAGCAAGGTCCCTTCATTAAAGCGGGCAGGCGGCTTCGTTTGGCCGCTTGTTTCCGTTAACGTGCGGACGGCAAGTGTGTCGCCTTTTTGAAGCGCAGGAAGTGTCTGGTCTCTGTCATCCTCCTGCTCATCATCCTCATCCGCTATATCATAAACGGCTTTCCACCCTTGCGACTGCACGGTTTTGCCTTTCGCCGTAAAGGTTTCTCCGCCGATTTCTGCGATGACCTTTGTTTCCTCATATTCGAATGCAGGCATTAATACAGCCAGGAAACGTTTCGCAATCAGGTCATGCAGCTTTCGTTCTTTATCGCTCAGACTGCTGAGAACGAGCGGCTCTTCGGTCGGGATAATCGCGTGGTGGTCTGACACCTTCGCGTCATTGACATATCCTTTATGAGATTTAATGCCGCGTTTTTTAATTTGGCTGACATATTGGGCATACGGTTTTACTTCCATGCCTTCCAGACGGTCTTTTAACGTCGGGACGATGTCACTGGATAAAAATCTAGAGTCCGTCCGCGGATATGTGACGAGCTTATGCTGCTCATATAGCTTCTGCAGTACAGAAAGCGTTTCTTTAGCAGAAAAACCGAAGCGCTTGTGGGCGTCACGCTGCAGCTCCGTTAAATCATAAAGCGCAGGCGCAAAGCTTTTTTTCGCTGTTTTTTTCAGCTCAGCTACGACCGCTTGCTTTCCTTCGAGGTTTTTTAGCAAACGGCTTGTTACATCTTGATTGAACGTTCTCGTCTGCTTTGATTTCTTATCCTGCCACGTCAGCGTCATGCCGTCGACTGCAGCACGTATGCCGTAATACGGAACGGGCGTAAATGCCTGAATGTCTGCCTCACGCTTTGCAATCATGGCTAGCGTCGGAGTCTGCACACGACCGCATGAGAGCTGGGCATTGAATTTTGTGGTAAGTGCACGGGTGGCGTTGATCCCCACAATCCAATCCGCTTCCGCTCTGGCGACGGCAGAATGGTACAGGTTTTCATATTCTTTGCCGCTGCGCAGCTTTTGAAAACCTTCCTTGATCGCTTTATCCGTCACAGATGAAATCCACAGCCGCTTGATTGGTTTTCGGACATTCGCTTTCTCAATGATCCAGCGCGCAACAAGCTCACCTTCCCGGCCTGCGTCAGTCGCGATGACAATCTGATTGACGTCTTTACGGGTAAGCTGGGATTTGACTGCATTGAACTGCTTTCCGGTTTTTTTTATCACCACAAGCTTTAAGGGTTCTGGGATAATCGGCAGATCCTCTAGGCGCCATGATTGAAATTCTTTTCCGTAGCCTTCCGGATCAGCAAGCGTCACCAAATGGCCTAAAGCCCAGGTCACAATATATTGATCGCCTTCGAGATAACCGTTTCCTTTTTTATGGCACTTCAGCACCCGGGCTAAATCCCGGCCGACTGAAGGTTTTTCAGCTAATACAACTGTTTTTGACATGCTTGATCACTTCTCTTTCTTTCACGCTCATCCTGTTATTATAACAGACTTCACGCGGCACTCTCTAACCGCGCCCGTTTTTCGTGTCAATTTCTGAGAAAATGACGTGAGTGACGGTTTGCGCGTAGGGCGATGTTTTGTTAATGAAATCTTCTACCGCTTCGAGGCTTTCGGCATTGATTTTCAGCATATAGCAGGCTGCACCCGCAATCCGGTAGCAAAATTCAATATTCGGCAATGTTTGAATATAGCTTTTGAACCGCTCATAATCCGCGTTTTTAACGGTTGCTTCCACAATGCAGGAAACGGGAAGCCCAAGTTTTTTCTGGTCGACCTCCAGCGTGTATTGCTTGATGATGCCAAACGATTCAAGCTGTCTTACCCGTTCTGTTACAGATGGAGGCGACAGTTTAATTTTTCTGCCTAATTCCCTCATCGACAAACGGCTGTCCTTCTTCAGCTCCTCAATGATATTCAGATCAATCTGGTCAAGTTTCATTTCAACATCCTTCTTTTTTGATTTTGTACACATTATCTCGGGTATTTTTGTAAATGACAAGTACAGTTCCCTAGAAAAGGCATGTAAAAATGAATGTTTTCCGAACATTTTTTGAAAGCTGTCATATGCCCCTCCGGATTGTTTATAGTATAAAATGAAAACGTGTCCACAAGGAGGGCGATTTATGCTGCACACGCCGATCGGAAGACTTCGCACGATGGGTTTTATTGAAGGAATGTCACTCTTAATCCTGCTGTTCATCGCTATGCCGCTTAAATATTGGGCAGGCCTTCCGCTTGCGGTGACAATTGTCGGTTCGGTTCACGGCGGGTTGTTCATTTTGTATTTGCTTGTCTTGGCTTATGCAACCTTCTCTGTCAAATGGCCGCTGAAATGGTCAGCTGCCGGCTTCATCGCCGCTTTCGTCCCATTCGGAAATTTTTTGTACGACCGCGGATTAAGGAAATATAAATAAGGGAACGCAAAAAAGGCTGGATTTTTATGATCCAGCCTTTCTTATTAAAACCACTTTGTCAGCCACGCAATATAGTAGGCCCCCGGAATAAACATGAGCTGGGCGAGGAGTGTGCCCGCCACCCTTGATGTGACCATTGTGACAGAGGTCCATTTTAAATAGATATAGCTTCGTTTTCCTTTTGCCACATCATCAGCTAGAACGGATACTTTAGGATCAACAAAAATAGCCAGCAGCATCGTCGCAATTCCGTTGATCAAACCCGAAGCCATGACGGCTGTCGTACTGCGCTCCGGCGCCAGAAGGCCTGCGTATAAAGCCGAAAGCACGCCAATCGTATAAATCGATGTGATCAGCATGTTGATGACAAACAAACGCTTCGGAATCAAGCGCATATGAAATCCTTTTACATATGAAATAGACGGCAGACGCAAATAGGAAAGGGCATTTTTGAATCCTTGTTTCGAGAATCCCTTTCGGAACACTTGAAAAACGGAGCCGCCGCCGCCCGCCAAGTGAATAATCGCCCGTGAAAAAAGAGCGACAAAAGACGGGAGCAGGATAATGCCCAAAATGGTGCCGACTGTCGATCCTAAAATTAAAAAGCGGAACTGCTCCCCTACAATCGCCAGTGCGTTTTTTCCAGCATCATCAATTAAATGCCCGGTAAAGGGCTGCTGCACCATGTTCGACATTCTGGATACGATGACCATGACATTAAACAGAGAAAGCGCGGACGCAATAAATCCAACGCGGGCCCCGGAAAGCCTTGTGGCATAGGCTAAGGTTTCTATTGAGTGAATCAGCAATAAAAAACAAAAAATAAAAAGTACTTGTGTTGTAATGACATGCACGTTATTCTTCCTCCAATTTCATCCTAGAGATAAGACTAGAAAGAAGACAAGGAGGTTTCAGTACGATGTGTTTTTTGCAATAAAAAAACCGTCCGGCGTACGCCGGGCGGTTTGTCTTATTCTTTTCTATACGCAAATAAAGATTATATCATCCGCCAAGTCAGGCGGGTTAGATTCATAAAGCATTGTTCCGAAGAATCATTCTGGAAAGTAAACACCATGGAAATTTCTTGAACACAAGACAACGAAAGCCCTACCTCTCAATCGTCACTGCGGCTCCGAAGCCGCGCCGGTGTGAATTGTAAAACAAAAAAGTCTTTTTTCCATCTCATCGTTAGGGGCGATTTGTTATGAAGGAAAAGAATAAGGGCAGCTGGTTATGCTGCTTGGGAAGCGGTAAGCTTCTCTCTCAAAACAGAAAAAAGAAGTTTACTTTCTTTTTTATTTGCTTATTTTTCTTACTAGCTATTCATAATAACATATCGCCCCTGAAAACACAAATTTTTTATAGTTCGAGTGAGACCGGTGTTTTCTCCCCGGCATTCATTAATCTGATATCCTCCGGTTCAATTTCAAGAATCACCAGATTCGGATCATCCTTGCCGTCAAACCAGCGCTCTAATTTGGAACTCCATATTTTGTCCTTGAGTTCTGCCGAATTGTTGATTTTGGCTTTTCCGGCAACTTCGACATATGCGTCGCCAAAACCTTCACAATCATAGCCTAATAAAATGTGGACATTGGGGTTGTTCTCAATTTCTTCTGCTTTATGAGTTTCCTTGCTTGTCGGTGTGTAAATCGTCAGCCCGTCATGGAAAAAAGTCATGTAGCGGGAATGCGGTTTACCCTTTTGAACTGTTGCGAGCGAACCTACTTTATGGTGATCTAGAACATCAAGCACTTTTTGTTTAATGTCTTGCTGATTCATCTCGAATCACTCCTTTTTAACGTCTCCGCTGTTACTTTTCCACATCCGGGGAAGATTTAAACAAGAAAGTGTGCTCTTTATTTTTCGCTTCCCATTCACGCTTTAACAGACTGTAGTAGACGAGGTCGTGATGCATGCCGTTTACGTATAAGCCGTCCCGTGCCCTGCCTTCCTCTAGAAACCCGAGCCGCTCCGGAACCGCTCTGCTTTTTTCGTTTCCGACAGCCGCACAGATCGCCACACGATTCAGCTCAAACTCTTCAAAAGCATACGTAATGAGTTTTCGGCAGGCAGCTGTAATAATGCCTTTCCCTTCAAATTCTTTGGCAATCCAATATCCGATTTCCGCCTTACGATTCACTTGATCAAGGTTATGCAGGCTGATCATGCCGCATAGGCTGCCGTCATAAAGGAGCCCCGCTTCGATGCCGGTCAGGTCTGCATACTGATGCCGCCATTCTGGAATGATGGTTTCTCTGTACGTGTCAGCGCTGCTTGGATCTACCGCCCAAAACAGCCACTGGCTGAGCCTCTGCTGATTTTGGATAATGAGTTCGGCCAGCCGCTCCGCATCATTCGGCTCCAATAATCGGATGGTGATGTGCTCATTTACCTTGCAAGTGAACATTGCCTCGCCCTCTTTCCTTTTTTACCCATTATAGCGATGATTCTGTTTTTTTCAATACAAAAAAAGGATGGGCTGTTTAAGCCCATCCTTATATTCTTGGATCGGTAAAGATATCATGTTTATCCGTGCTCGTCGATGACATTTCCGTCACGACGGCACCTTCTTCCCCGGCCTGGAACCAATGCTTTGTGTTTGGTGGAATCGTGTATTGCCCGCCCGGTTCTAGCTCAATTTCGTGCCAGACCGTATAGTGTTCTCTGTCTTCCTGAGGAGGGAGAACTTTTGGAAGCGGCGTTTTTTCTCCTTCTACGTAAAGATACACTTTTCCGTAGCGGCAGCGGAAGGTCTCCTGCTTGCCTTCCTGGCCGTCGACCGGCGGATGGCGGTGTTCCGGGCAAGTCTGTCCCGGAAACAGCACCAATTCCTTTGAACAATAACGGTTTGTATTGACGTAGACGAAGAGCTGGAGCCCGACTTTTCTTTCTTTTCCTAAGCCGTAATCCATCAGCTGGATTTGGTCTACTTCCTCGTCCGTTAATACAATCCCTGCTTTTTGATAGTAGCTGTTCACTTCTTCTTTCGTGATGCCCATATGTCTCACTCCCTCTTATGTCGTCACAAAGTTTCCGCCGTTGACATGCAGGGTCTGTCCTGTCATGTAAGAGGACTCATCTGATGCCAGGAGCACATAACAGCCGACGTGCTCAACAGGCTGTCCAGGGCGGCCCATCGGCGTATCTTGCCCAAATTGAGCAACTGTTTCTTCAGGGAACGTAGCTGGGATTAGTGGCGTCCAGATTGGACCCGGCGCGACTGCATTTACACGGATGCCATCTTTAACAAGCGCCTGCGCCATTGTTCTTGTAAAGGCGTTGATCGCCCCTTTTGTCGCTGTATAATCAATCAGTGTCGGGTTCCCTACGTACGGGTTGATGGATGTCGTATTGATGATGGCGCTGCCCGGTTTCAGGTAATCAATTGCTTTTTTAGTCAAATAAAATTGAGAATAAAAGTTTGTTTTGAATGTGCGGTGAAGCTGTTCGCTCGTAATATCTTTGATGCTTTCCTTCGGATGCTGTTCACCTGCATTGTTGACAAGGATGTCAAGGCCGCCTAGTTCCTTGACCGTTTTTTCAACCGCTTCATTGCAGAATTCCTCTTCACCTACGTCACCAGCAATCAGCAGGCATTTTACGCCTTCTTGTTCAACACGTTTCTTCGTCTTCTCAGCGTCTTCATGCTCATCCTTATACACAATGGCGATGTCTGCGCCTTCCTTTGCGTAAGCGACGGAAACCGCGCGTCCGATCCCGCTGTCGCCGCCTGTAATAAGAGCTACTTTTCCTTTTAATTTGTCTGCTCCTTTATAATCCTCGTACTCATACACCGGACTTGGATTCATTTCGCTTTCAATTCCCGGCTGGCGACTTTGAGTTTGTGCCGGCAGTTCTTTTGGATAATTTGTCATGATGATTCTCCTCCTTTGTTTTCATGTCTATTTGTTGTGTACCTCACACACTCTTTGGATAAACATGGCTTGGCACCTTCGCATTGCTTTATCAGAAAAATGTTTCACATGGAACGCTGGGAGGAAATTAACTCAAAAAGGGGGTTGGTTGCTGAATGATTAACATGCTTTCTAGAAGATTCAGCAGGCCAAAGGGCGTCATCGGCATGATTGCCGGGTACATCATGGCTGCTGAAAATCAAACACTGAATCAGTGGACAATCAATCAGCTGGGTATCACGCGCGGGGACAGCATTTTAGAAGTCGGGTTTGGCCCGGGATACTGCATGCAGCAGATATTGAAACGCAAAAAGGATGTTCATCTTCATGGGATTGATGTGTCAGAGGCCATGCTGAAGCTGGCCGCCCGCAGAGTGAAATCAGAGGAGGTACGCCTGATACAAGGAAGCGTCGAGACATTTCCTCTTTCCGCCTCGTTTTATGATAAAGTGATTTCCGTTAACAACTACACCATTTGGAATGACCAAACAAAAGGCATGAAACAGATTTATCGTGCCTTAAAGCCCGGCGGCAAAGCAGCCATTACGATGCAGCCCCGGGAAGCGGATGCCAGCCCTGAGAAAACCAAATCATTTGGAAAACAGATGATTGCCGACTTCAAAGCAGCCGGCTTCGAAGACATTGATATACAATTTAAGAACATTAAGCCTGAGCTTTCCGTCTGTGCAACTGCAAAGAAGCCCGCCACATAAAGTGGACGGGCTTCTTCTTTTATGAATGTACAGCCTGATTGCGCAGGACGTCTTTTTTCACTTTGCCAAGGTTGTTTTTCGGCAGTTCGTTAACAAATTCAACTTCAGGTATTTTGTAAGCGGACAGGCGTTCTTTACAAAATGCGATGACATCCTCTTCCGTGATGCGCTGGCCGCCATTTTTCACGATAAAAGCTTTCGGTTTTTCACCGTAAAGCGGGTCTGGAATACCGACCACAGCCGTTTCAAGGATTCCCGGGATCTGCTGGATAACTTCTTCAACCTGATCAGGATAGACGTTATCGCCTCCGTAAATAATGACATCCTTGTAGCGTCCCGTGATGAAAATAAAGCCATCTTCATCCACATAGCCTGAATCTCCGGTTCTGAACCATCCATTTTGCAGCACTTTAGCTGTTGCTTCAGGATTGTCTTCATAGCCTTTAAATAAGAATGGAGTATGAACAACGATTTCGCCGATTTCTCCTTGAGGAAGTTCTTCTCCGGTCAGAGGATCTTCCACTTTGACTTTAACACCTGCCACAGGTTTTCCTGCAGATGCCGCTTTATCCATTCCCATCTCAGGCAGCCATGTGCTGATTCCCCAAGCCTCAGTGCTTCCATAGCCGTGCGCGAGCGGAATGCCGATATCAAGATAGCGGCGGATCAGGCTGCTCGGCACTTTTGTTCCGCCTGTCATTAAAATCACAAGCGAAGATAAGTCGGTTTGATGCGTTTCCCACGCTTCAAGCAAATACGTGTAAAACACAGGAAGAGCCATCACAGTTTGAATTTTTTCTTCTTCAATGACCTTCAGCATGTGAACAGGATCTTGATCCTTTGTAAACACAAAGGTTGTTTCTGCAAACGTTCCAAGCATGATGCAAATGAGCGCACTCGTATGATAAATCGGATGGCACGCGAGAAAACGAAGGCCCTTCATGCGTGCTATTGAGCTGTTGGATTTTTTAACGTATCTGTATATGCCGCCATGTGTAATCATGCATCTTTTCGGGTTTCCCGTTGTTCCAGATGTAAACATCAGAAGTGCTGTATCATCAGGGGAAACCATTTCCGTCTCTGGCAAATGATCAGGACCTGCAAACAGCGCTTCAAATTCAGCAGATGTTTCGTAAGCTGTTCCTGTTTCCATTGTTACACACAGTGAGGACAATTCAGGAAGAACTTCATCCAGTATCTCTTTAAACTCCGCTCCGTAAAACATCGCTTTCGGTTCACTTGCTTTTAAAATGCCTGTCATTTCATATGGTTTCAGCTGCCAGCTGACAGGTACGACAACAGCACCTATTTCAAGTGCGGCGAACATAACAGTTGAGGCGGGATGGCCGTTTTTGCAAAGCAATGCAACACGGTCGCCCTTTTGAATTCCTTTTTGAAGCATGGCATTCGCCAGCTGATTAATCCGTTTACGGTAACCTTTATATGTCAGTGTATGGTCTCCGCTTTTTACAGCCTCTATTTCTTCGCTATTCGGCATGTCATGCAGAATCAGATGCTGTAATGTTTCCATATCGTCATCTCCTATATTCTCTTGAATCTTCAATAATTTGTTAGATTTTCTTCCTTACCTCACCCATTTTAACCCAAAAAAGATAACTTGTAAAACTATTTCATTTTGGAATTATTCCAATACTGAATGATAAAATAGTCCCACATTTTCTTATTTTGTTCCCCGTCCAAAGAAAAACACACGCCAAATTTTTGACGTGTGCCATGCAGGTTTACAGTATGTTTTTTTCTTTCATCCATGTGAAAAATATGCGGTTTAACCGCTTATACAATTCTTGTTCTCCTTCTTCTTGAAACCCCGCCATGCTTTCTCCGCTCTCGATAATTGCCGAGCTGATCGCGCTTAAAATCTCCGAGCCTTCAGCAGATAATGAGCTAGGCGCCATCATGACGAGGATGCGTGTCATCCTGAGGGTATTTCCGTCCATGCCATCCACTTCATAGGAGGTGCTGAGATCAAACATTTTGAAAAAAGGCAGGACGATTTCATCATTTTTGAGATGATAGAGCGCCATGTTTGTTCCGGGGATTCCCAATCCCCCTTGTTTCTCCCGCTCTGCCAGGCAAACCGCGGCTTTTTCCGGATTACAGATCAGGCCATCCTTCTTCAGCTGTTGAAAAAGCTCTAGCAGAAGCATGCTATGGTCCGGGTTTGTTTTGAGTTGAGCTAGCGTAAAATGGCGCAGAACATCTTGGATAACTTCCATATACCGCCCTATGCTTTCCGCCGCTTCCAGCATATCAGGTACATCAGCTTGCTGCGCCTCTTCCTTCGGGCTTCTTTTTTTGTTAAGAATAAGGGGAATCTTCCGCTTGATATACTGCTTGACCTGGTTTGCGTCTTCCTCATTTAACAGCGGGCTGACCATGATGTAATCAATGTTTTCATAAGGAATCGGTACAGTGGACACAATCATATCATAGGCTTGAACATCCTTCCCCTTTAGCTCGATCAGGGATGACATATCAAACGATTCAATTTCCGGCAGCTCTTTTTTCAGTCTGGAGGCAAGCATTTTCGAAGAGCCAATCCCGCTTGAGCAGACGACAAGCGCTTTCACTTTTGCTTCTTCTTTTTTGATTTCAAGAGCCGAGCCAAAGTGAAGAACGATAAAAGCGATTTCATCATCAGAAAAGGACATGCCCGGAAAATACTTTTCGACGCCTTCTTCGATCGCCATATAAAGCAAAAAATAATCGCGCTTGATCTGTTCCTTCATCGGATTGTATATCTCAATATTTTCTTTTATGCGGCTGACGGCCGGCTCCAAATGGGCAATCAAGCCTTCATATAAAGAGTAGTTTTTCGTCAGATCCATTCTGATTTTGTCTGAAATAAAAGCAATGAGCCGCTTTGTTTGCAGGGCTGTTTCCAGCTCAATTTCCTGCGCTTTGTATTCTGTTTTGTATTTTCGATTGGCGCTTCGAAGGTGGATTGTAATATAGCCGACCTCCGCCTCTGGAATCGTCACGCCGAAGGCACGTTCAAGCTCGCCCGCGATTTCAAGAGCAGAGCTGTATTCCTTCGCATTCTTCAGTTCCTCAAGCTCATTTTGCTCCATGGTGATGGTTTCCCCAAGCTTAATTCGTTCGATCGCATACGTCAGATGGACGACGAGCGCTATATAGGAGCTGTCGGACAATGAAAAAGCGATTTTTTCTTTGAGCTGAAATAAGATGCGCTCCATTTTTAGCAGCTCACCTTTGCTGACAACACCGAACATTTTCTCTGAAGAATCGGTTTTTCCTTTGATGTTTAATTCAACCGCTTCCAAAAACATTTGGATGTCGAGACGGTTCACAATCAAGTTGCCGACAATTTTCCGTTTCGCATTCTCCGGCCCTATGAGCTGGATGCCAAAACCTCTTTTGCGGATCAGTGTCAGTCCGAAGGGAGAAATCCACTTCTCGAGCTCATCTAAGTCATAGCTGACCGTTGCATTCGTCACCTGAAGATCATGAGCAAGCGTGTACAGCTTGACGGGCTCCTGAGACTCTAATAGCGAACAGAGAATGAGCAGTTTCCGTTCGTCCGCGCTGTATTCATGGTGTTCATATGATAAATCGGTGAGCAGCTTTTGTTTATCTTCGGGACTTCCAACTGCTTTCAACCCTTTGCCGGGCTGTTTATCAAGCGTAAGCCCGACGGTTTCCATCAGCGGCTTAATTGATTTGAGCTCCCTGTGAATGGTTCTCGTGCTGACCTCCATCAGCTCAGCAAGCTCAGTTACGGTTATATATCTGTTTTGTAATAACAAGTGCTTTAACAGCTTTTGTTCTCTGGCAGTCATATACATAAAAAAGACCTCCTAGACAATCTTGATGTGCGGATGAAGTCGCAAGGAGATGCAGTAGAGGATATAGAGAGGTTTCCTTTTAATATAAAACGCTTTCAAGAAAGAATCAATCACTTATAAATGGTAATTTGGCACTAAGCGGTGTGACAATATTGAAAAAGCATCAGCTGGTAAGCTGATGCTCAGCTTGTAGAGAAAACGGTGTTTTTTTCTACAAGCTTTTTTGTTTTGTGCTGTTTCTTTACATATTCATCTGATTTCAGGTGCAGAAAAAGCACTCCCACATGCCTAGCCTTGCTTGGCTAGGTATGTGGCAATCTTCTTCATGTTTTGGCATGCGGCTGTGAGGAGAACTTGTTCGCTCACATTCCGTTTTCCCCTCAACCTGCAATAGCGAAGCCCGTGCAGTTGTTTTGAATCTGCAAAGCTTCGCTCTATTTTTTCTTTTCTTTTTTTGTAGAGGTTTTTTCCTGAAACAGACAAGCGATTTTGTCTGACCTTTTCTTTATGATCTTCCCATACATGCCGAGTAATCACTTTCTGCTGATTCTTTGATTTTGTACAGTTTTTAAGCAGCGGGCATGAGGAACATATTTCAGGATTTGATTTGTATGACCGGTAGCCTTTTCGGTCAGTTGTTGAGTATGTAAGTGTTTGGTGATTTGGACAAATGTATCTGTCTTGTTCACTGTCATAATGAAATTTCCATTTTGGAAACAACCCTCGGGTAGGGTGATAACGTCTATGTGCGATGACACCAAAGATTTGTCGGTCAGATAATCCTTTACAGATCGGAGTCGTTAAATATCCGGAATCAAGGGCGACGGCTTCTACTTGAAAACCAAATCGTGCGATTTGGTGATCCAATCGGTCAAGATAGGGCACAGAATCATGGACATTTCCGGGTGTGACATAGGCATCGGTGATAATGTTGAATTTCATATCTGTTGTACGGTGATCTAAATAGAAAAAACCTTCTGGTTTGTTTTCACGATACAGATAGCCACTTTCCGGATCGGTTGTACTGTGGCGGATCTCTTTTTCAGCTTTCACCTCCTCTTTGGCTGTTAATGGCTTTTTTCCGTGTTCCTCCCGATCCTCTTGAATGGCTTCATTTAAATCCTTGATATAGTTTTGGGTATCCTGCGCAATTGTTTTTCTTGTGTATTTATGCCTGTTGGCATTGGCTTTAAGGTGTGTGGAGTCAGTGAATAGGACTCGTCCGCCCACCATGTCGTGGTTGATGGCCTGAAGAACGATCTCATCAAAGATGTCTTGGAAGATGGTTGTATCTTTAAAGCGTGTGCGTCTGTTCCAGCTGATGGTGGAGTGGTGCGGAACTGGATCATTTATGTTCAATCCAAGAAACCATCTGTACGCCATATTGTAGTAAATTTCTTTTTCGAGCTGTCTTTCTGAACGGATACCATAGAGGTATCCGATAAACATCATTTTGAATAAAATCAGCGGATCAAGTGAGGGGCGGCCTTTGTTTTCACTGTAGTAAGGTTTAACCTTTTCAATGATGAAAGAGAAGTCTATGTATTGATCAATTTTTCGAAGCAGGTGATCCTCTTCGACGAGTTGGTCAAGCAGAACAAATTCGGCTGTGTTTTGAGAAGAGTTTCTTGTGTGGAACATGAGAAAGACACCGTCCTTTTCAGTCTTTCTTTTATTTTATTACAGGGGAATTGATATTTTAAGGGAAAAATAAAGGCTGTCGAGATTTTCTCGACAGCCTGAGCATCAGCTGGTAAGCTGATGCTTTTTATGGAATATCGTAACCCTGTACGGCTGTAAAAATGCGGAACCATTGATCCTGGTCAAGCTTGTATGACAACGCATTTATCGCGGCGGAAATTCGCTCGCGCTTTCCGCTTCCGACAATCGGCATGATGTCGGCCGGATGCGTATACAGCCATGCGTACATCACCTCGTCCAATGAAGCGGCGCCAATCTCTGCTTGAACGGATTCAAGCGCCGTGCGGACACGCCGGTCTTTTTCCGTGTTTCCAGTGAATACTTTGCCGCCTGCCAGAGGCGACCAAGCCATCGGCGGAATCCGTTTTTCCTGGCACAGGTTCAAAGTGCCGTCGAGCATATTTTCTAATTCGTATGCGGAAAGCTCAATCTGGTTGGTTACGAGCTTCTCAGGCAAATACGATTCCAGCATCCGATACTGGTGATCTTTAAAATTTGAAACGCCAAAGTACCTGACCTTGCCAGAGCATTTCAAGGCCTGAAACGCCTCTGCTACCCCCTCCGGATCCATGAGCGGGTCCGGTCTGTGAATCAACAGCACATCAATATAATCCGTCCTTAAGTTCATAAGCGATTGCTCAACGGATGCCAAAATATGCGATTTGCTTGTGTTATAATGATGCGATCTGTGAGCGGGCCGTTCAGGCGATTCAAGAACGATACCGCATTTTGTGACCAGCTCTATGTTTTCTCTTAATCCAGGCGAAAGGGCAAGGGCGTTTCCAAACAGCTTTTCGCACGTATAGCCTCCATAAATATCCGCATGATCAAAGGTCGTGATGCCGTGATCGATACACCATTCAATGAGGCTCAGGAGTTCAGCATCGGAATAGTTCCATTCATTCAGCCGCCAAAGCCCGTGTATGACTCTTGAAAATTGAAGATCCTCCGCCAATTGAATACGCTGCATGCAAAATCCCTCTTTTCTTTGTATAGACCGGGTTTTGCCCCTTACTAGTTCATTCGGCCTCAGATCCCCTTTTTCCTTTCGCTCCTTTTAAAAAGACATTTTAATTCGATTGAAATTGCTTTTTCGCTTTCTCAACGACATAGTGGCTGCCGCCGCGGTCCTGCACATTTTGGATCATCATGGCGACAAGCAGGTCTTTGTTTTTGTAATCGTAGCCGACAAACCAGCCATTTTCCGTGCCGTCTTTATCATCTTTTGATGTTTTCAGCTCGGCTGTTCCTGTTTTCCCGGCCACTGTGATTCCTTTCACGACAGGCTGATACGCTGATCCGCGCTCATCTTCCACAACGCCTTTCAGACCTTTTGTAATGTCTGCCGCTCCTTCCTTGGTGACCACTTGCTTGTGCCAAACATCAGCTGTTTGTGAATCTTTTTTGATCAGCGTCGGTTTGACAAGGTCTCCGTTGTCAACAAATGGCGTGTAAGCAGTTGCCAAGTGAAGCGGAGACATTTGCATTTGCCCTTGTCCGTAGCCTGTATCCGCAAGCAAAATGTCTGAATCAAGCTTGTCATTTGCAATAGACGATTTCTGGATCGGGAATTCATACGGAACGTCCTCTGAAAAACCGAATGTTTTTAAGCCTTTTGTGAAGGTGTCCGCTCCCATATCAAGCGCATTTTGGGCAAAATAAATATTGTCTGACGTAATAAGGGCGTTTTCCAAATCGACTTGTTGAAGTCTCTCAGACACACGTGTCACTGAATAGCCGCCCCAGCTCGAATCTTTTTGCCACTCCTTGCCTTTGATTGTTTTCTTCTCATCGGCTTTAAGGGTGCCGTTTTTGATTCCAATAGCAGCCGCAATCGGTTTAATGGTAGAACCTGGCGCGTATGTCTTATTGAATTTCGCTGAAAACGGATTGTTTTTATCTTTGTTTAGCTTTTTCCATTCCTTATCGCTCCAGCCGAAAATAAATCCGTTTGGATCGTAGGAAGGCGCACTGACAAGGGCGAGTGTTTCGCCTGTCTTCGGCTGCAGCGCGACTGCCGCCCCGCTGTCATCCTTCAGTTCATCATACAGCTTCGTTTGCGTTTTGATATCAATTGTGAGGTGAAGATCCTCGCCGTCCTTTGCTTTCTTTTCAGCGATGACTTCCCCGGTTTGCGGCACGTAGATTTTCCAGCCAGTTGTGCCTCTTAGCTTGTCTTCATACACATTTTCAAGTCCGGCGATACCGATGTTAGACGTATCGCTGTACGTTCCTTCTTTCTTTTTCTTCAGTTCTTCCGCTGTAATGGCGCGGACATAGCCTGTCAAATGGGCTGTCTTTTCGCCATACGGATAGTAGCGGGAGCTGACATTCGTTCTTGTTACGCCTTGTAATGACGTCGCTTCAGAAACTAATTTCTCCTGGTCAGGCTTGACCTTTTTGAGCGGCACAAACGAATCGTCTTTTACCCAGCCTTGATCCAGCTTTTTCTTGATGTCGTCTTCAGTCAAATCAAGTTTTTTGGCGAGTTCTTTTATAACTTTCTCTTTTTTATCGCCAAGCTCTTCGGGAACAATTCCAATTTCCGGAACATCTGTATTGACAGCTAAACCTTTTCCATTTTTATCGTACATTTGGCCTCGTTTCGGTTCAATGCTCATAATTTGCACGGTTTTGTCGTCAGCCAGCTGCTTGAAAATAAACGATGGGTCCCAATCTATATTCCACGACTCCTCGTCATCTGTTTTTTCTAATTTCAGCACAGCAGTATTCTTGAAGCTGACTTTGCCGGCATTTGTGTTCATGCTGACTTTATACGGGATATGTTTCATCGTCTTGTTGTCTTGATCGTCCTTATCTACTTCTCCCGCAGTGACTTTCAAATTTTTTACGCCGGCCTGCTCATAGATGGCTTTATACCTGTTGACGAAATCTTTTTTGGAGATTTCTTTTTTGACATCTTTAGTCAGGCTTTGATACATGTCATCGAATTGCTGATCGTTCCACTGTTTCACGAATGCTTCCATGCGATCCTCTGGTGAATCTGTTTTGGAGCATCCGATTAACCCAATCAATCCGACGCATAGAAATACTAGTAGAATACACTTTTTTAACATGACTTTCCCCTGCCTTCCACTTGTTATTTTCTCTTAATTGAATTGGTGCGTGCAAGATTTTTTTGAAAATGAAGGAAAAGTTCACCGATTTTGCAGAAATCTCCTATCTTTTGCTGTAGACTATTTGAAAAGACAGAAAGAAGGGATAGCATGGTCAGAGAGGCAGCAATGCTTCACATTAAAGAAGGCCTTGAACAAGAGTTTGAGGATGCATTCCGGCAAGCGGCGCCGATTATTTCCGGCATGAAGGGCTATATCACTCACTCGTTATCAAAATGCATGGAGGAAACGCATAAATATCTGCTTCTTGTGGAGTGGGAAACACTTGAGAACCATACGGAAGGCTTTCGCGGTTCTTCAGAGTATCAAGAGTGGAAAGCCTTGCTTCATCGATTCTATACCCCGTTCCCGACGGTCGAGCATTTTCAGGATGTGTAATAGATTTATATAATATGAAGTGTAAAACCGATAAGGGAGACAGACCATACAAAAACGGCGGTATAAATATTAAAAGCGCCTGAGCCGTCATTTTCTTTTTTGCGTTCTTCAAGCCCCTGCATAAACATGACCGCGCCAAGAAAGACGAGCATGACCGATTGGATAACAGAGGTGTGTTCCGTATAGTTAAAAGCAATAAGCGCCAGTATAATAATGATAACCGCAAAAGACATTTTAAAAATCCGAAACAAAAGGACCATCCTTCCTTATATACGAAATATTGAACGTTATGGCTATATTTGCCTACGTCCTCCATTATTCTAGCGCACTTTGTTTGTCTGTAGAACAGAAGACAGAGAATTTTAAGTTTCTTTTAATATTTCGATCACACATAAAAAACGCGCCTGTCATGAGGCGCGTTTTTTATGAAACTGATAGTTCTTTATAGCCTAACTTGTGAACGGCTTCAGCCATCGCTTGATAGCCTTTGCAGTTCGGATGGACACCGTCAAAGGACAGATATTCCCGCTCCTTGCCTTTGAAGATGCTATAGGCATCCGCGATTTTGACATGGGGTGCTGATGCAAGTGTTTCTAAATGTGAATTAAAGGATGTGATCCATTTGCCGGCGATTTCAATGCCGGGAAACGGATTGTATAAGTTGAACACTCGGATGGCGTACGGGGAAGGATTTTCTCCTTTAATCTCGGCGATTTTGGCAATCATCTTTTCAAAATTCTCATGGCAATGGGCGGATACACAGCTGAAAATCGTTTCATCCTTAGAGGTTTGGTAGGCTAAGACCGAATCGATAAGATCGTTTCCGCACCCTGTGATCGTTATCATATCAGCATCTCGAATGCATTTTTGCACATAGGGATATGACAGGAGTCCCAAAATCTCTTCTGTATTCAGGCCTGATCTGGCAAATATGTTTATTGCCGTTCTTGTTTTCAAGTCAGCTTCCATCAAGTCCCCAAAACGCTGGACGAAGCCGGGTGAAAACAGCCCGGAGCCTCTCCCTGTCGTCAAGGAATCGCCCAGAGCTGTATATCGAAGCACCATGTTCTTTCCTCCACTCTTGAACGTCGATACGTTAATGTACGCAGCAGAGAAAAGATTGGCTACTTATGTATATCCTATTTTTCTTGAAATCTGTAAAGCGGCGTCCTTCACCTTTTCTGTTAAATAGGGCAGCCTGTCTTCTGTAAATCTCGCTTCAAAGCCTGCAATGCTAATGCCGGCTGCCACCTGGCGCTTATGGTTAAAGATCGGGGCGCCGATCGCCGCCGTATAGTTTTCGAGCTCTGAATAGCTGACAGTATAGCCATTTTGCACAGAGGCATCAATCTCCTGAAGCAGTTTCTCGGGATCGGTAATCGTTCCGGAGCCAATCGAAATGAGCTCGGTTTGTTTGATGTATGCTTCGATTTCTTCACGGGGAAGAAAGGACAGAATGCTTCTGGCGCACGCTCCCGCGTATAGGGGGGAACGCCTGCCGATCGCCGTATACAGCCGCACAGTCTGTGTCCCTTCTATTTTCTCAACGTATATCGCTTCATTGCCGTCCCTCATGATCAACTGCACGGCCTCATCCACTTCCCGGCACAGCTCTTCCATTACCGGTTTCGCTATTTTTCTGATATCCAGCCTGTCAGCGACAAGCTGTCCGAATTCCAAAAACACCAATCCCAGCGAATAAGCGCCGGATGCATCCCGGCTGAGGAACCCCATTTCCTCCAAGGAGCTGACCATCCGGTGAACAGAGGTCTTAGGCATTCCCGTCAGCGACACCAGTTCACTTAAGGTTAGGCTTGGTTTATGCAAAAACAAATTAAGCAGCGCCATAGATTTGACTACGGTTTTATTTTTATTCTGCATCATTCATCCCCTTTGCTATGTCAGCCATTCCATCTTCATTCTCGTTTTCAGTTCTTTTATATGCTGTTCCCGTTCTACCGCAAGCGCTTCTGCCTCCTGAAGGGACACAGGCTCAAACTGAACGTGCTCGCCCGGCATGATTTGGGAAACAATCGGAAGATCAGCGGATATGATGTGCGCGATCCTCGGATAGCCGCCAGTCGTCTGCCGGTCTGCAAGCAGGATAATCGGGTTGCCGTCAGGCGGCACCTGAACTGTTCCGAATGAAACCGCTTCCGACACCATCTCAAGCGGGGCCTTCAGTTCGAGCGGTTCTCCTTTGAGCCTGTAGCCCATACGGTCGGACTGCGGTGTGACACGAAATGCTTCTTCATAAAAACGCGTTTTTGATTCTTCTGTGAAAAAGGCAAATTGCTTTCCTTCCAGCACCCGAATGATGGGATTCTTCTTCAATGGCAGAAATCTGCCGCGGCTGACTGACCACTTCGGTGCTGCAAATCCCTGTTTTCCAAGCTGCGAACTTAAGCGGGAAAGGATGGTTTGCGAAAGAGCTGACATCTCTCCAATGTTCAGTTCATCTTCTTTTTGAAGCGCTCTGCCATGAAGTCCGCCGATGCTTCCTCTGACGTATGTGCTTTTACTTTCCATGACGGCAGGCACCTCGATGCCGCCGGCTGCCGCCAAATAAGCACGGCTGCCGAGTTTGCAGGGGCCAAAGCTGACCGTGCTGTTTTCCTTGATGAGCACAGGCTTCCATAAAGGCGCTTCCTCGTCATTAATACGCAGCGTGAAGTCCGCCCCTGTCACAGCAATCAGTGTCTGTTTTGAAAAATGAAACGACGGACCGGGCCCCATCATCGTTATTTCGAGACCTGCTTCATTTTCGCCGTTTCCTATCAACAAATTGGCAATGCGCAGTGAAACCGTGTCCATAGCGCCGCTGGCCAGAACGCCGTATTTTTGGTAACCCGTTCTGCCTATATCCTGAACCGTTGTGAGCAGTCCGGGCTTTAATACTTTCATGCTCAATTGGACTCCTCCTTATAGGCGTGATAGTCTTTTTCTGAGATGCGAACGAATTTCACAATATCTCCCGCCCGCAGCAATGTCGGCGGGTTTTCCTGCGGCCGGAAAAGAGCCAGCGGCGTTTTGCCGATCAGCTGCCAGCCGCCCGGCGTTGAAATCGGATAAACGCCTGTCTGCAATCCCGCAATACCGACCGAACCTGCGGGAATCGACGGTCTTGGCGATGATTTTCTCGGAGCTGCAATGCGTTTTGACATCCCGCCTAGAAAAGGAAAACCGGGCGCGAAGCCAAGCATATACACCACATATTCACCGTTTGTATGAATGTCGATTACTTCCTCCGGTGACAGCTGATTGATTTTCGCCACCTCTTCTAAATCCGGACCGAATTCACCGCCATAGCAGACGGGAATTTCTACAATACGGCGGTTGACCTCATAGTCTTCGGCTATTTCTACCAGCCGCTCTTCGACATCGCGCTTGACACTCTCAAAAGGTGAGCTTATGCCTTGAGGCAAATGCTTGTACACTTCATACATATCATAAAATACGGTTAGACTTGTAAAAGCCGGGATACATTCAATGAATCCCGGAAATGACTGTTCTTCTATATAAGCGGCCGCGGCATGGACAATGCCGTTGACCTGTTCATTGATTTCTTCTCCGAATCGGATCATCATTGCAGAATCACCGAGCTGTTCGATTTGATATCGTACAGTCATCTTTCTCACCTCTTTTATTTCTCGTTCAACAGGATGACGAGAGGCTACAGCACCGCAAGCGACTCGTCTCGAATATCTGTGATGAGCATATGCCCCGGCGCATGTGTGATGACCATTTCAGGCTTTACATTCATAGCCACGGCTTGCGGGGTCACCCCGCATGCCCAAAAAACAGGAACCTCGCCGTCACGAATGGAAACGGCATCTCCGAAATCCGGTTTCCCGAGATCGCGAATCCCGATTGCTCCCGGATTGCCAATATGGATCGGCCCTCCGTGCACAGCCGGAAAACGCGAGGTCACTTGTGCGGCACGTACAGCCAGCCGTTCAGGAACCGGCCTCATGCTGACAACCATCTGTCCGTGAAACGCCCCCGCCGGAACACAATCGATATTCGTTTTATACATCGAGACGTTTGTCCCCTCATCAATATGCCGGACAGCTATCCCATTATTGATCAGTGCCTGTTCAAAGGAGAAACTGCATCCGATCAGAAAGCCGACAAAATCGTCCTCCCAGTATGGCGTAATATCAGATACTTCTTCCGTTAAGATACCGTGCCTGTAAATACGGTATTTCGGAAAGTCCGTTCTGATATCAGCATCAGGCGCAGCCAGAGACGGCACAGGCGAACCTGCTTCAGTCACATCCAGCACGGGGCAGGGCTTTTGATTTCGCTGGCAAAACAGCAGAAAATCAAACGCAAGGTCCTTTTTCAAAACCACAAGATTCGCTTGGGCGTAGCCGCCGGACATGCCTGCGGTCGGCCCGTTTATTTTCCCCTCTCGTATCAGGGCGCGTACATCCTTCGGCGCCATTTTGTTTAATTGCTCCACTTATATCAGCTCCACAATTGAGGAAGTTGTGTACATAACGTGTAGATTCCCATAACTGCCATTACAATCACTACAAGCGCGCCTGTGCTTGTCAGCCAAAGCGGATGCTTATAATCACCGACAATGTTTTTCTTGTAGGCGGCAACAAGCAGCGTTCCGAGCGCAATCGGCAGAATTAAGCCGTTCAGTGAACCGACAAGGACGAGGATCTTCGCAGGCTGGCCGATTGTGACAAAAGCTAACGTAGAAACCACAATAAATCCGATAATAATACTGCGTGAATTCTTTTCAATTTTTGGAGAAAAGGTCTTGAAAAATGAAACAGATGTATAGGCTGCTCCAATAACAGACGTAATCGCCGCAGACCACATGATCAATCCGAAAATTTTATAACCGACATTTCCAGCAGCCAGCTTGAAGACAGAAGCCGCCGGGTTGCTTTCATCGATGTGCAGGCCTTTCGATACAACGCCTAGAACCGCAAGAAAAAGAGCGATACGCATGACAGATGTAATTAAAATGCCGACAACCGAGCTTTTTGTCACCTGCGGAATGGATTCCTTCCCTTTAATTCCGGCATCAAGCAAACGGTGTCCCCCGGCAAATGTGATATAACCGCCGACGGTTCCGCCCACTAGGGTAACAATGGCAAATATGCTGATGTGTTCCGGGACGAATGTATTTGCGACTGCCTGTCCGACCGGAGGAGCTGTCGTCGCCGCAACGTAGACCGTTAAAATAATCATCACGAATCCCGCGATTTGCGTAAAACGGTCCATCGCTTTTCCTGCTTCCTTGATGACAAAAATCAAAATGGCGATAACGGCACTGATTAAGGCGCCTGTTTCAGGTGTAATGCCGAACAGCACCTGAAGCCCCAGCCCGGCCCCTCCGATATTCCCAATATTAAAAGCTAGTCCGCCAAGCACGACGAGAATGGCGATGAAATACCCCAATCCGGGAAGCACCATATTCGCAATTTCCTGACCTCGTTTTCCAGAAACTGCGATGATGCGCCACACATTGGTTTGGGCGAAAATATCTAAAATAATAGAGATTAAGATGACAAAACCGAAGCTTGCTGCGAGTGTGTTTGTGAATGTTGCGGTTTGGGTGAGGAAACCCGGTCCGATTGCTGATGTCGCCATTAAAAAGGCGGCGCCCATCAGCAATGACCAGCTGCCCGCTTTTTTTCCTGCTGTCTTTTTCTGCTGCTCCATCTATTGTTCCTCCTTTATGTTGACCTCTGTTCTGAAATAGCCGTCACTTCAATTTCAGCCGCTTTGAGCTGTTTTCTGATTTTTTGCGCAAATGTCAGCGCATGGGCTCCATCTCCATGAATGCAGACTGTATCTGCTTTTAATGACACATCATGTCCTTGCTGAGATTTGACCGCCCCTTCTTTCACCATTTTGATGACCTGGGTGACGGCGGCATCATCACTTTCAATGAGTGCGTCCGGCTGGGAGCGCGGTGTCAGCGTGCCGTCCGATTGGTATGTTCTGTCGGCGAACACTTCATTTGCGGTCTGAAGTCCGATCCGTTCTCCCGCTTTTACAAGCTCACTCTCAGCAAGACCGCAAAGAATCAGGCCTGGATCAATCTTATAGACAGCTTTCGCGATAGCATCCGACAGTTTTTGATCGACTGCCGCCATATTGTATAAAGCGCCATGCGGCTTGACGTGCTGCATGTGAAGTCCCTCTGCTTTTAGAAAGCCAGAGAGCGCGCCAATTTGATAAACGACAAGATCATACGCTTCCTCAGGAGAAATCGCCATATTGCGGCGCCCAAAACCGAGTAAATCCGGCAAGCCCGGATGCGCACCCATTTTCACGCCTCTTTCTGCTGCAAGCGCGACGGTTTTTCGCATAACACTAGGATCTCCTGCATGAAATCCGCATGCGATATTCGCTGATGTCACATACTCTAAAATATCTTGGTCAAGGCCTATCTTGTAGGCTCCGAAGCTTTCTCCTAAATCACAGTTTAAATCAATCTGAAACACAGAATCCCTCCTGCCAAAGCAAACGATATGCTTTATGTCATTTATTGTCCCGAAATTCGGAACGACTATTCCGAATTTTTGAACTTTATTTCATTATAAGTGAATCATATCAGTTTGTGAAATACTTTTGTCAGAAAACCTACCATGGTCCCAGAATAAAACCTGCCAAACTAAAAAAGAGAGTCCATCTTAGGACTCTCTTTTTTTATAGTACCCAATGGCGAATCGCTTTAGCGACACCATCCTCAATATTTGTATCCGTGATATAATCAGCCGTTTCTTTTACGATGTCTTGCGCATTGCCCATTGCGACGCCAAGACCCGCTTCTTTGATCATCGCAATGTCATTAAGGCTGTCGCCCATCGCCATCACATTCTCCATTGTAAAGCCGAGTTTTTCCGTAACCTTGGCAAGGGCTGCAGCTTTGTTGATGCCAAGCGCGTTGACTTCAATGTTTGTCGGACTTGAATTTGTGATTTCGAGCTCTTTGTTTTTTCTCAGCTCCTCAAGCACTTCGTTTCGGATATCGTCATCCTCGATGTCAAAGCCGAATTTGAGCCATTCATGATCCGTAATGTTTTCCGGAAACTCGCCTCTCCATACTTTATTCACCGTAGAAGCCCAGAAATTAGTGTTGTGCTTATTCCGCAAATCCCACATCATTTGAATATGGTCCGTATGAAGCAGCTTCCGTTCCACCAAATTAAAATTCGAATCCCAAATTTCACTGCCGTTTGCCGTGATTAGAAAGGATGACAGCTTTAGCGATTCCGCCAGCTCCCTGCACGTCATCAGCGTCCGGCCCGTGCTGATCACCACATACACACCTTTATCCTCCGCTTCACGAATGGCTTTGCGGTTTTCATCCGAGATCAGCTGCTCGTCGTTCAGCAGTGTACCATCCATATCAATTGCGATCAGCTTGATATCTACATCTTCTCTTTGAACAGACATATATGTACCTCTCTTTATCTTTTTGTTGTGCTTCTCTCTATTCTAATACATTATACCCAGCGGGACAAAAAAGCGATTTCCTATGTTTGAGGAGAATGGATAAGAGGAAAACAAACGGTGAGGTGATCAAACATGACAGAAAAAAAACAGCAAAACAAACCAAATGAAAACCCCGAGCACAACGACTTAACCGATCCGATTCCTAATGAAGAGCTGAAGGAAAATATGAATGATGAAAAACACAAACGCCAGCAAAGAGATAACTCTCAAAGCGAACGGGATTACGACACAAAATAGAACCCCTCACAAAATGTTGTGAAGGGTTTTTTTCATTTTTCAATATAGATGCCGATTTCAGCTTCAGCAACAGGCTGCTCTCCAACTGATGCCTTGGCATGTCCGAACACAAACCCGCGCCGATTGCGCGTGACTTCAAACGTAAGATCAAGCCGGTCACCGGGCACAGCTTCTCCCAGCTTTTCCGCTTTCTTCACCGAAGACAATAATCCCAAGCTGTTCTCATCTGTAATTCCTGCAAAAGCCGCGGTTTGCGCAAGCGCTTCAATCACAAGCGAAAATGGCATTTCTGTTTGCGTATCAGTGATAAACCAGTCGTTCTCACTAATCAGCTTATAAGCTGCCGCGTGTTTGCCGGGCTCGCTATCCGTCACGCCATCAATAAACAAAAATGGATAGCGGTGAGGCAAAGATAATGAGTTCATTTTATATCTCCTTTTTTTGACCATTATATCTCAGCCTAAAGTGAAACGATAGGATATAATGGAAAAAACAAAAAAGGAGGCCGTTATGTCCCCAAAACCGCTTGTCATTCTCGTACACGAAATATACGGTGTAAACAGCCATATGAAAAAGATGGGCCGGCTGATCAAAATGGCTGGATATGATGTGTTGACGCCCAACCTGCTCGGCGAGGATGAAGTCTACACACTGCAAGAAGAAAAAACGGCATACGAACAATTTACAAAACACGAACGGCTGAAAAAGGGAGAAACCATCATCCAGAATGTGATCAGGCAAAACGCCGGACGGCACATCTTTGTGATTGGATTCAGCGTGGGGGCTACTATCGCATGGAAATGCAGCAGTATGCCTGAGGTGAGCGGATCGGTTTGTTATTACGGTTCCCGGATACGCGACTCTCTTCATCACGTGCCAGCCTGCCCGGTCCTATTGTTTTTCCCTAATTATGAGCCGTCGTTTGACGTAGCGCTTCTTATCAAAAAACTGCGGGAAAAACAGCATACCCATCTTGAGATTTATCAATTCGATGCGCTTCACAGCTTCGCCAATCCTGATTCTGTTTATTTCAACAGGGCCCTTTTCTTCCAAACGCTTTCTATCATAAAAAACAGGGCGGAAAAACGGCTCCGCCCTGTTTCATCAGAAATTTTTTAATCGCTTACAGTACTTTATTATCGCGTTTTTTGGTTCCGTACGTCCCATGTTCTTTGTTGCACTGAGCTTTATTTTGCCTGTCTCATCTCACCGAATGGATAAAAGACGAGAGATTCAGTACCGATGATATCGTCTTCAGAAGGCATGCCCATTCCGTTTCTGCTATCCAGTGAATTGAGACGGTTATCTCCCATTACAAAATATTTACCGGTATGAACCTCAACTTCGAAGTCACTCGTTAAGGTTACACCCGACTCTTTGACCTCTTGTTGTTGTTCCTTTAAGTACGGTTCTTCCACCTTTTTATCATTTATGTATAGCTGATCATTTTTCATTTTAATGCTGTCACCAGGCAAACCTATTAAACGTTTGACAAATGAGCGGCCGCTCTTTTTGTCATGAATGACTATGATGTCGCCTCTGTGAAACCCGCCAGTCCATTTGACTGCTTTATCAACCAGAATTCTTTCTGAGTCTTTAAGCGTTGGGGCCATTGATGATCCTTCAATAAGAAAAGGCTTGTAAAACACCAATCTGATCGTAAAAATGAGAGCTGCGATCATAATGATACTGAGTACAACGATCGTTTTGATTTTTCTTTTTTTCTTTAACGTGATTGTTTTTGCATTCAACTTCCTTCACCCGATGCTTTCCTAAGAATCCCAAATTATTATACAGCATTTGGAACTGCTTGGTTAGACTTTCGTGGAAATTTTCGTAAGGAAATGGACAGGCCGGGGCAGATGGCTGCCCCGGCCTGATTCATCAGAGCTTTCTTAAGCGTGAACAGATTTCATCAGTGACCTCAGCCGTTGTGCTTTGTCCCCCAATGTCGCGTGTTTTGATGCCGTCGGCAGTCACTTGCTCCATTACATCCAGAATTTTCGCCCCCAGCTCTTCCTCTCCGAAGTGGTCGAGCATCAGCTTCGCTGTCCAAATCTGGCCAATCGGATTGGCAAGGCCCTGTCCGGCAATGTCAGGAGCTGAGCCGTGAACCGGTTCAAACATGGACGGATATTTGCCGGATGGATTGATGTTCGCAGAAGGCGCAATGCCGATGCTTCCCATCAGGCTTGAGCTGATGTCGGTTAAAATATCACCGAACAAGTTGCTCGCCACAATGACATCAAACGTTTCCGGACGCGTCACAAAAAAAGCGGCCAGCGCATCAATATGCTGAGATGATGTTTCGATTCCGCTATAATCAGCGGCTGTCTGCTGAAAGACTTCATCCCAAAACGGCATCGCGTGATAAATGCCGTTAGACTTTGTGGCGCTTGTCACATGGCTGCGCCGTTTTTTCGCCAATTCGAAGGCAAAGCGCATGACACGTTCTGTCGCTTTTCTCGTAAACACGGCATTCTGGATGGCGATTTCATCATCGCCTCTGTGAATGCGCCCGCCGACTTCACTGTATTCACCTTCACTGTTCTCGCGAATCACCACGAAGTCAAAATCATTTGGATGCAGAAGCGGCGACGTAATGCCTGCCATTTGTTTGGCGGGTCTCATATTAATGGAAAGCTCAAGCTCCCTCCGGATTTTCAGCAGCAGTCCCCATAACGATATATGATCGGGAACCAGCTTCGGATTTCCGACGGCTCCCAAAAAAACCGCTTCAAATTGAGTAAGCGTATGTATTCCATCTTCGGGCATCATTTTGCCGTGCTCCAAGTAATAATCACAGCTCCATGGAAAAGCCGTGAATGAGAATGACAAACCTCCGTGTACCTCAGCCGCTGTATGAAGCACTTTCTCAGCAGCCGCTACAACCTCTTTTCCTACACCGTCTCCCGGTATTGCCGCAATCTCGAATTGTTTCATTGTCATTCTCCTTCCCCTGTTTTCGTAAGCGCTTTCTATTATACTAGATTGCGAGATAGTAAAAAAAGCCCGTGACATTGTGTCACGGGTGATCGGTTATTGATTAAGTTTCTTTAAAATGATGGCGTGCAACGGTTCATGGGACTGAATGCCGCACACCTCTTGAAGTACGCCGCTGTATCCTTTTTCTTCGATCAGCGCTTGCAGTTCAACCGCTTCAGGGTCACCGGTGAAATCGAAGCGCAGTGCTGCGGCAATTCCTTCCGCCAGTGCATTCGGTTCTTTTATTTTCTTTGCCGGGCCTACAAGCCTATCATTTTCTCCCAGTTTTCTGAGAGGTGACCTCGCTACGCGGGTCACATCGTCCGAAATGAAAGGATTTTCAAAGCGACCGATGATTTTTTTGATATATTGTTCGTGTTCAGTTTGCTTAAAGCCATACGATTTGACGAGATAGTCACCAGTTTCAAGCAGCGCCGAATGAACGACACGGCGGATTTCCGGATGATCAATTGCTTCTTTGACCGTCTTGAGTCCGCGCTGATAGCCGACATACGCTGTCACCGCGTGTCCGGTATTGACCGTAAACAGCTTCCGTTCGATGTACGGCGTTAAATCATCAACAAACAGTGCGCCGTTTATGACTGGTGTTTTCCCTTTAAAGCCTGATTCATCAATGACCCATTCAAAAAATGGTTCAACCGATACTTTCAGCGGGTCTTCATGATGCTGAATCGGGACGATCCGGTCAACGGCAGAATTCGGAAAACCTACCGTTTCACTGACGGATTTCTGCTCTGCTTCCGTTAAATGGCTGTATATCTCTTTCTTTAAGAAGCTGCTGCCGCCAATCATATTTTCGCAGGCAATGATATTCAGTGTGTTTGCAGTGTTTCTCCGTCTTAAACCTTCTGCGATAGACGGAGCAATCAGCTTCAGCACATTCGGGCCGACAGCTGTTGTGATAAGCGCCGCCTCATTCATCAGCCGGTACAGCTCTTCGGGCTGACTGCCGCTGTTAATCGCACTGACCGGGCCAATGACCTCTGATGAACGTCCCTCTTCTGCCAGTTCGACTGTGTATTCTTTTTTTTCGTTGAGGAGGCTGACCATCGTGTCGTTTACATCCGCAAACACCACATCATAGCCGGAGTGATGAAGCAGCGCGCCGATAAACCCTCTCCCGATATTTCCCGCACCGAAATGTAAGGCGATCATGTCAGTTCACCTCGTTGAAAATGGCGATCAAATCTTCTTCGCTTTTAGCGGAGATCAGGCGTTCAATGTTTTCTTCTTCTGAACAGATAATGGCGATATTAGACAAAATGTCTAAATGCTCATTATTTTTACCCGCAATGCCGAATACCACTTTTGCCGTGTTGCCTTCTCCGTACTCAACGCCCTCTGGAATTTGTATGATTGAAATTCCAGAGTGGAGCACCTCGCTTTTCGCTTCTTCTGTGCCGTGTGGAATGGCAATGAAATTCCCCATAAACGTAGAAGACGTTTCTTCACGTTCAAACATTTTGCTAATGTAATCCTCTGTCACGTAGCCGTTGTCAATCAGCGTCTGGCCTGCCAATTTGATGGCCTCTTCTTTTGATGATACCGTTTGATTGAGTTTAATATTTTTCTTTGCGAGTACTTGCATGAGTATCACTCTCTTTCTATAAGATTACTTTTTCAGCTTTTCAATCAGCTCATCGTATTTCGGGCTGTTTAAGAAGTTATCCACTGATATGTGCGTCGCGTTCGGCAGCTTTGCTTTCGCGCGGTCTGTTAAATCTTTGTGGGTGATGACAATATCCGCATCGCTTGGCAGATTGTTAATGGCCGTGTTGGTCACACTGATGTCAAGCTCCGCTTTTTTCACTTTGTTTCTTAAGATGGATGCCCCCATGGCACTTGATCCCATTCCCGCATCACACGCAAAGATAATTTTGTTCACGCTTTCAGGAGACAGCTCAGACGCTTCTTCTGCTTTGGCTTGTTCCGCCTCTAAAGCAGCTGCTGCTTGGCTTTTCTTCCCCTTCATGGACTGCATTTTTTCTGTTGCGGCAGCCAGGTCTTCTTCACTAGCTTTTGAGGATTTCAGGATCACTGCTGAAACGATGAACGATACAGCTGCAGCGACCAATACACCCGCCAATACGCCGAAATAGCCTCCTCTTGGCGTCATTGCCATCAATGCGATAATGCTTCCCGGTGACGCTGCCGCGACAAGTCCGGCATTAAAGATCGTAAACGTTAAGAGTCCGCTTGCTCCGCCGGCAATGGCTGCGAGAATCAGGGCCGGTTTCATCAGAATGTACGGGAAGTAAATCTCGTGAATCCCGCCGAAGAAATGGATGATCGCCGCACCGGGAGCCGTTGATTTTGAAGATCCTTTGCCAAAGAACATGTACGCCAGCAAAATGCCGAGCCCCGGTCCAGGGTTTGCTTCTACTAAAAACAGAATTGATTTTCCTGTTTGAGATGCTTGCTCGATTCCGATCGGGCTTAAGATTCCATGGTTTATGGCGTTGTTAAGGAACAACACTTTCGCCGGTTCTACAAAAACACTGGCTACCGGCAGTAAATTCGCGTGTACAATGACTTCCACACCAGCCGCCAGCAATTTATTTAGCGTCAAGACAACCGGGCCGATGGCGTAAAACGCGAGAATCGTTAAAGCCGCGCCGACAATCCCTGCCGTAAAGTTGTTGATCAGCATTTCAAAGCCTTGCTTGACTTTATCCTTGAATAATTTATCAGTCTGTTTAATGAGGTATCCGCCAAGCGGACCCATAATCATTGCGCCTAAAAACATTGGAATATCCGATCCGACAATCACCCCAATTGCCGCTGTCGCTCCGACAACTCCGCCGCGGTGGTCGTAGATCATTTTTCCGCCTGTATACGCTATCAAAAGCGGCAATAAATACGTAATCATCGGGCTGACCAGCGTGTTCAGCTGTTCATTCGGAAACCATCCTGCCGGAATAAACAGCGCGGTAATGATACCCCACGCGATAAACGCGCCGATATTCGGCATGATCATTCCGCTCAAATAACTCCCAAAGCGCTGCACTTTCACTTTCATGCCGCCTTGCTGCTGTTCTTGCTGCTGCATATATAAACCCTCCCTGTTTTGTTTGTCGCTGTAAGATACAAAAATATGTTCAGAGAATGATGCTTCCCTTTGACTCTATGTTAAAACGCTTACAGTCCCTATACAATTGAAAGTAAAGAGGACTTTGGCACATGACTGTGACAATTTTTTAAAAATAAAAAGGCTCCTGGTTTCAGGAGCCTTTTCTTTTTCCTCTATAAATAATGTTGCCGTTTTGAATCACGTACTTTGCGATCATTCGCTCACTCACAATAAAAACGGGATAGGCGCACACAAGCGCAAAAACAGCCATTGGCACGTGCTGTACAGCCGGCAGCATTGAACCTGCCGCATTGCGGAGGAGCAGCAAAAGATAAATGAGCAGCACAATGGCCGCTAATGATACCAGCATAATCGGAGCTGATATTTTATATTCATAAAGCCGTTCCCGGCAGTGTCCGCAGCGAAATTGACAAGGCACATTTGATGATCTGACCATGTCGCCTGTCAAAGGTTTGCCGCAGTTCGGGCATGGTGTTTCTTTCATAGGGTATTCCTCACTTTCTATTCCATATGTCTATTATACCAGAGTCCCTTCTGTTTCGTTTTGTTGCTGTTCAACACATTTTCACATTTTTTATCATCAGCTTACTTGTCTCTGTCTCTAAAATCCTCTACGCTTAAATAGATCTTAATGAAGAGGGTGTATGAATGCTTCCGATTAATAGACAGCAACACATACTGAAGTGGCTGAAAGAAGAAGGCGCGCTCAGAATTTCTGACATCAGCACAAGGTTTGGCGTTTCGGAAATGACGGTATACAGAGATGTCAATCAGCTGGTTCAGTCAAATCAAGTCATAAAAACCGCCGGCGGCATCACGCTCCCCGCCCGAACACCTCAAACGGATCATATGTGCAGCTATTGCTTGAAGCCCGTCAATCAAGCTCATTCGGTTCAGCTGATTACGGTAAACCAAGACATTGAACAGCTATGCTGCGCACATTGCGCATTTTTGCGTTACGCGGATAAAACGGAAGAGGTTTCACACTTGATTTGCAGAGATTTTCTGTTACAGACAACCGTCAGTGCCGGTTCGGCTTATTTCGTCGTAAATGCTGAATTAAACCTGCACTGCTGCCAGCCGCAGGCCATTCCGTTTGCAACACTCGATCATGCCGAACGATTTCAAAAAGGATTCGGCGGAGCCGTCCGCACTTTCGACCAAGCGCTGGAAGACATGCTTCAAGACAGAAAGAAACGCTGCACCTGCACCAAGAAATAACACAACACATACAGCGGAAGGTGGTGTCTGAGTGATGAAGCGAAACAGATGGTGGATCATCCTTCTGCTATTTCTTGTTTTCCTGCCGAAAACAAGCTTTGCTCACGCCTATATTGTCAAATCTACACCTGGGGAAAACAGCGAATTAAAAAGCGCCCCTGCACAGGTGGAAATCGAATTTAATGAACCGGTTGAAGAAGGGTTTCATTACATTAAAGTCTATAATTCAAACGGCGACCGTGTGGATACGGACAAGACTGAAATCAAAAAAGATAATCAGCACATCATGACAGTGAAGCTGAAAAAGAATCTGCCTCATGATGTGTACAGAGCGGAATGGAATGCCGTATCCGCGGACGGGCATCCTGTTTCCGGCGTCATTCCGTTCAGCATCGGGAAAGCGGATGGCGGATTCAGCAGCCAAAAAGCAGCCGACTCAGCGCTGAATCCGGGAACAGCAGCAGATCGCGCGATTCTGTATACAGCCCTATCTCTGTTTATCGGAACAGTTTTCTTCCATCTTTTCTGGTATAAAGGGAAATCAGAACAGCTCGTCAAACGGACGAGACGTATCCTGACCGGCTCGATCGCAGCACTGGGGCTGGCGCTTTTGCTTCAGCTCCCGATTCAGACAAAAGCGAACGCAGGCGGCGGCTGGGGCAGCGCATTCCAGCCGGGCTACATCAGAGAAACACTGTTTGAGACAGCAGGCGGCTCCATTTGGATCATACAGGCCGCGCTGTTCGTGCTGCTCGCACTGTCTGTCATCCCTGCGATACGGAAAAACCGCTTTTCATCCTTTGGCTATTGGACAGCGCCGCTCATTTTCTTTTTCGGTCTCCTGCTTGCCAAGGCGTTTACCGGGCATGCTGCTGTCGTTGAAGAAAAAACGGTCGGCATTTTGATGGATTTCCTTCATTTAACTTCCGCTTCCATCTGGGTCGGCGGAATAGCGGCACTCGTTTTGCTGCTCTCAAAAGAATGGAGGCAGCCTGACAAAACGCTCGCGTGGGAGACGGTCAGACGGTTCTCTCCATGGGCGCTCACTGCAGTCGGCGTCATTTTGTTTTCAGGCTTGCTCAATGGATTTTTCATCATTCGTTCAATGGATTCTCTGTTCCATACAGCGTACGGCCAAGCTCTTTTAGTGAAAAGCGGGCTGTTTGTTTTCATGCTGGTCTTAGGTGCGATTCATTTTCTGCTTACCAGAAAGCAGCGCCGCACAGGAATCAGCCGAACGTTGAAAGCGGAGTGGGCAATCGGCATCGCTGTATTGATCACAGCTGCCGTGTTTACAAGCCTGCCAAGCCCGCCTGAGCCAGCGCCGGAACCGTTCTACCAAACCAAAGCGATTGAGAACGGACAAAGCGTTTCTCTCAGCATCAGCCCAAACCAGCCCGGAAAAAATGTTTTTGAGCTGCGTGTCACCGACCATAACGGAGCTCCCGTGAAAAACATCCAGCAAATCACGTTAACCGTTTATAAAACAGGCCTGTCAGGCAGCGAAAACAAAAGCACCTTTACATTAAAAGAAAAAACAAAAGGCGTCTTCCAGGATCAAAACCTGTCGATTAATGAAAAAGGAAACTGGAAGATCAAAGTCCACGGCCTGACCGGCGACTTTAACGAAATCAATATCATGTTTACAAAGACCAATTAAGGAGTGTTTACGTTGTTGAAAAAAATCGCATTGACACTATGTCCGGCTATTGTCGGCTCCCTCTTATTCTTTACGGCCCCTGCCAGCGCGCATGTTTCTGTAAAACCGGCTGAGTCTGCTGCAGGCTCTTGGGAAACGTATACGATGAAGGTTCCTTCTGAGAAAAATCTGCCGACAACGAAGGTTGTCCTCAAAATGCCGAAGGATGTTGAATTCCAGCAATATGAGCCAATTCCGGGCTGGAAGGTTTCCACTCAAAAACATGATGACAAATCAGTGTCCGTGACATGGGAGGCGACTGACGGAGGCATTCAGGAAGGACAGTTCCAGCAGTTTACCTTTGTTGCCAAAAACCCTGACAAAGCGGAGAAAGCTGCTTGGGACGCATACCAATATTACAAAGACGGCAGCATTGTTGAGTGGACAGGTGACGAGGATGCCGATACACCTCATTCCATTACAAACATCACGTCTGCAAAACAAGTGACAGATGAGCACGGTGCCACGAAAACAGAAGACGATTCCGAAAACTCAGGTTCTTCAGCTCTAGACATTACAGCGATTGTGCTGTCTGCGGCTGCCATTATTTTATCTGTAGCAGCGCTTGTTAAGAAAAAACGCGCCTAATAAAAAAAGCGATCCAGATGTCATGTCTGGGTCGCTTTTTATGTTTAACCGCGGCCTGCCTGGAAGGAAGGATATTTCGTCATTCCGCCGTCCGCAAACAGCGTAATGCCTGTGACGTAGCTGGATTCCTTCGAAGCAAGCCACACCGCTACTGCTGCGATTTCCTCCGGTTCGCCGATATAGCCCATCGGAATCATGCTTTCTACATCTGCTTTCTGTTTAGGGTCAGCGAATTTTTCAGCATTGATTGGCGTGTTGATCGCACCTGGCCCGATATTGTTGACGCGAATGCCCTTCGGCGCGTATTCCAAAGCCAACGTTTCAGACATCAGCTTAATTCCGCCTTTACTAGCTGCATAGTGGACAAATAACGGCCACGGAATCCTTTCATGCACGCTGGACATGTTGATGACATTTCCCTTGATATCGTTTTCTACGAAATATTTAATCGCTTCACGGCTTCCTAAAAAGGCACCTGTTAAGTTCGTGCCGATGACTTTATCCCAATCCTTAAGCGGCATTTCGTGAGATGGCACAGGATTTTCAAGGCCGGCATTATTAATCATAATATCGAGTGTGCCGAACTCTTTAATTGCCGTTTGCACGATATTTTTTACATCTTCCTCTTTCGTGACATCTCCTTGGACGACAACAGCTTCACCGCCCGCCTTGATGACCTCTTCTTTTACCTCGTTCGGATCTTGTTTATCACTATAATAGTTGATAACCACTTTTGCCTGCTCCTTGCCGAAGCGAATGGCCATTGCCTTTCCGAGCCCTGAAGCAGCTCCTGTAATAGCGACGACTTTTCCTTTTAAATCCGGATACATATACATCCTCCTCCATTTGTTATGAATTTGTTTTGGCGATTCCTAAGAATACAGCGGCGGCAATAATCAGGATAATCCCGATCGCAATTGCTATAAGCTGGCGTTTCGTTTTCTTTTCACGCAGGATGAAAATACCGCCGAGCGTAGAAATGACAATTCCCATTTGTGAAAGGGAAAAGCTCGTTGCAACGCCGACTCGCGGCTGAGAAATAAACAAAAACATATTTCCGCCTGCCCAGATTAAGCCTGGGAGAATATTTCTGATCGCATACTTGTTAAAGGGTTTGTGCCTATAGGTTAAAACTAACCCCCCGACCACCATGCCAATTGCCTGTGGCAGCAGCGCGGACCAGCCGGACACATTGAATAATCTAGCCACGACTACATAAACCAAATAACCAAGAGTCGAAACAAGGAGAATCAAAATGCCCTTTTTCAAATTGCTTGGCTCGCCCTCTTTTTTATCATTCTTATCTTCCAAGGACGTGAGAATGATTCCCACAATGATAAAGATCAAAGCGAGAACGCCAAGCGTAATCGCAATCGGTGTTGACCATTCGCGGAACACGATCACACCGAACAGCGAGGTGGAAACGAGTTGCATTCCTGTGGAAATCGGCATTGTTTTCGACACGCCCATCAATTGAATGCTTTTCAGCTGGTTGGCCTGTCCAAGTGACCAAAATAAGCCGGATACGATTCCAACAATAAAAATGCGAAGTGACAGAACAGGCTGAACAAAAAAGTAAATAACGATAGAAACAATGAGTGCCCCGATCGTCGTTCCCAGTGTCTGGCTGTACGGCCCGCCGCCTAATTTCACATTGAAGAGAACAATGCTCCCCCAAAACAAAGCCGGGAGAAGAGCCAATAATAAATCCATTGTTGGGGAACCTTCTTTCAAAATGTATTTGCTGTTATTTTGGCTGGAATTGTTGTGATTATTCGCCGGAACACAAAAAGAGCTGCCGGAAAATCCGGCAGCTCTCAAGAGCGTGCATTCTTTTATAAACCGATGGACAAATATTTTGTTTCAAGGTACGGCTCGATGCCTTCCGAACCGCCTTCACGGCCAATGCCGCTTTCTTTCATCCCGCCGAATGGCGCTTGAACCGCTGACGGTCCGCCGTCATTCCAGCCGATAATGCCATACTCTAGATTCTCGGAAATATAGATGCCGCGGCGGTAGTTTTCTGTGAAGAAGTAAGCAGCCAAGCCAAACGGTGTATCGTTGGCAAGCTGAATCGCTTCATCAATATCAGAAAACGTGACGATCGGTGCGACCGGGCCGAATGTTTCCTCATGCATGATGTTCATGGACGTATCGACATTGGTGAGCACTGTCGGATTCACAAAGTAGCACCCTTTGTCATCGTTTCGGTCATATGTGCCCCCAGCAATAACCTTCGCGCCTTTTTCAACCGCATCATCAATTTGGCTGACGATTTTTTCGAAGCCTCGTTTGTTGATAATCGGGCCGACATTGACGCCTTCCTCAAGTCCATTTCCGACTTTCAGCTTAGACACTTGCTCGCTCAGTTTCGCAGCAAATTCATCTTTAATGGATTCATGAACGATCAGGCGGTTGGCACATACGCAGGTTTGGCCGGCGTTTCGGTATTTGGACGCCATCGCCTGTTCAACAGCAAGGTCAATGTCCGCATCTTCATCTACGATCAGCGGGGCGTGTCCGCCGAGTTCCATTGAGACGTGCTTCACGGTGTCCGCGCTGTTTTTCATAAGGATTTTCCCTACAGGTGTTGAGCCTGTGAACGTGATTTTGCGGATTTTCGGACTGCTTGTGAACACATTTCCGATTTCTTCTCCATCGCCGATTACAACCTGAAGAACATCCTTCGGAATGCCCGCTTCATATGCGAGGCGCGCTAGTTCATAAGCAGACAGCGGTGTGTCCGGCGCCGGCTTGATGATAAATGTACAGCCAGCGGCAAGAGCAGGCGCCGCTTTGCGTGTAATCATCGCATTCGGGAAATTCCAGGGCGTGATAGCAGCAACGGGGCCGACCGGCTGGCGTGTGACAACAATTCGTTTACCCGTTGTCGGTGCCGGGACCGTTCTTCCGTACACACGCTTCGCTTCCTCTGCAAACCATTCAATATAGCCTGCACCGTAAAGCACTTCGCCGACTGCTTCCTGGTATGGTTTTCCGTTTTCCTTTGTAATTAAATCTGCAAGCTCTTCTTTATGTTCAACAATCAGCTCATACCATTTTTTCAAAAGAGACGCTCTTTCGTTCGCTGATGTTTTAGACCACGTTTTAAACGCTTGATGTGAACGTTCAATGGCTTCTTCTACCTCTGTGGCTGATTGCTGAGGAATCGTTTTGATCTCCTCGCCCGTAGCCGGGTTGTAGACCGTTAATTGATCTGGCATATTGAACATTCCTTTCTTTTCATGATTACTTAAAATGATAGCAGACCCAGCCGTTTTCTTTCCAATGATTAAGCTCGCAGGCCCGCCTCCAAGATGCTGAGCCCTTCATTTAATAGGCTGTCTGAGATGACGAGCGGTGTCAAAAAGCGGATGATATTACCGTTAATTCCCGCTGTCAGCAAAAGTAATCCGTTTTGATTCGCATAGGCCGCGATCGCTGCTGCTTTTGCCTTATCAGGCTCACGCGTGTCAGGATCCTTTACGATTTCGATTGCGGCCATCGCCCCGAGTCTGCGGATGTCACCGATGAACGGGAATTCTTGTTTCCACTCATACGCCTTGTCTTCAATGATTTTACCAATTTCTTCAGATCGCTCATTCAGTCCTTCTTCTTCGATAATATCCAAGACTGCCAAAGCCGCCGCGCAGCCGAGCGGGCTGCCGGCATACGTGCCGCCCAGCTCCCCTGGCGCTGCAACATCAAGCATTTCCGCACGCCCAATCACACCGCTTAATGGCAGGCCTGCCGCAAGCGATTTAGAAACCGTGATCAGATCGGGCACTACATCAAAGTGCTCAATTGCGAAATAAGTGCCAGTTCTGGCAAAGCCGGTTTGGATTTCATCAGCAACAAAAACAATGCCGTGTTCTTTGCAGAATGAAGCGACGTGCTGTACGAACCGTTTCGAAGGAATAATAAACCCGCCTTCTCCCTGCACTGGCTCCATCACGACACACGCCACCGTTTCAGGCGCCACTGAAGCGATAAAGAAATCATTGAATGCTTGAATGACCATATCGTCATAGCTTTCATCACTCATGCCGGCCGGCTTCTGATAATAATAAGGGAACGGCGCTTGATAAACCTCTGGCGCAAAAGGCCCGAAACCGAATTTATAAGGTTTTACCTTGCTTGTCATGCTCATCGTCATATTCGTGCGTCCATGAAACCCGCGCGTAAATGAGACAACGCCTTGACGCTTTGTATACTTTCTGGCGATTTTCACAGCGTTTTCAACTGCTTCCGCCCCTGAGTTAAGAAAAATCGCTTTTTTCTCATGGCTGCCCGGCGCGATGCCACACAGTTTTTCGGCTAATTCGATATAAGTCGGGTACATCATGACATTAAAACCAGGATGAATCAGCTCCTCCGCCTGCCGCTTCACAGCCTCAACCACCTTCGGATGCGAGTGTCCGACATTTAACGTGCCGATGGCGCCTGCAAAATCAATAAATCTCCGGCCATCCAGATCGTACAGCTCGGCCCCTTCTCCTTTGACCGCGAGACTGCGGTTGCCGTTGCTCACACCTTTTGACACAAATTGATCCCGTTTTTGCTGCCATTGTGCAGTTGTGATGCTTGCTGTTGTTCGACTCATGTGAATATCCCCCTGTCGGTATTTTCTTATCATTCTGACTTCTCTTTGGTATGATGAAAAGTACCAATTATAACTTTTTGATGGTATCAGAAGGAGAAACTACAAAATGGATATCACAATTACACTCGATCGTTCAGAGCAAGCTGATTATATCTATCAGCAAATTTATCAAAAGCTGAAAAAAGAAATCCTCAGCCGCAATCTGCTGCCGCACTCGAAGGTTCCCTCCAAGCGGGAGCTGGCTGAAAATCTCAAGGTCAGCGTAAATTCAGTGAATTCAGCCTATCAGCAGCTGCTGGCTGAAGGGTATTTGTACGCCATTGAACGAAAGGGTTTCTTCGTGGAGGAACTAGACATGTTTTCCGCCGAGGAGCACCCTCCATTTGCACTGCCGGATGATCTAAAAGAGTTTCACATCGACCAGAGCGATTGGATATCGTTTTCACACATGAGTTCCGATACAGACCATTTTCCGATCAAAAGCTGGTTCCGCTGCGAGCAAAAAGCGGCCTCCCGTTCATACCGCACGCTCGGCGATATGTCACATCCGCAAGGGATATATGAAGTGAGAGCGGCCATTACCAGGCTCATTTCCCTGACGAGGGGTGTAAAATGCAGGCCAGAACAAATGATCATAGGGGCAGGCACACAGGTGCTCATGCAGCTGTTGACTGAGCTTTTACCCAAGGAAGCCGTGTATGCGATGGAGGAGCCTGGCTACAGGCGCATGTATCAGCTTTTGAAGAATGCCGGAAAACAAGTCAAGACGATCATGCTGGATGAAAAGGGCATGTCGATTGCTGAAATCACCAGACAGCAGCCAGATGTGCTGGTGACCACCCCGTCGCATCAGTTTCCGTCCGGAACGATTATGCCTGTATCCAGAAGAATTCAGCTGCTGAACTGGGCAGCCGAGGAGCCGCGCCGATATATCATTGAGGACGATTATGATAGTGAATTCACATATGATGTAGACAGTATTCCGGCGCTGCAAAGCCTCGACCGTTTTCAAAATGTCATCTATATGGGAACCTTTTCAAAGTCCCTTCTCCCCGGTTTGCGGATCAGCTATATGGTATTGCCGCCTGAACTGTTGAGGACATACAAACAGCGGGGCTATGATCTGCAGACTTGCTCATCACTTACACAGCTCACCCTGCAGGAATTTATCGAGTCTGGTGAATATCAGAAGCATATAAAAAAAATGAAGCAGCATTATAAAGAAAAGAGAGAACGCCTGATCACCGCTTTAGAAGCAGAGTTCAGCGGAGAGGTTACCGTAAAAGGAGCAAATGCGGGGCTGCATTTTGTTACCGAATTTGATACCAGGCGCACCGAACAAGACATCCTGTCACATGCTGCCGGGCTGCAGCTTGAAATATTCGGAATGAGCCGATTTAACTTGAAGGAAAACAAGCGGCAAACGGGCAGGCCTGCTCTCATTATTGGTTTTGCACGGCTGAAGGAAGAAGATATTCAGGAGGGTGTGCAGCGGCTTTTCAAAGCGGTTTACGGACATAAAAAAATCCCCGTTACAGGGGATTGATTCACCAGCGGTCCTGGTCTACATTCAGCACGGCTTCAAGCAGGCCCGGAAATGCCTTTTCAAGGTCTTCAGCGCGAAGCGAATAATACCGGCGCTTTCCTTCAATCCGAACTTGAGCGATGCCTGATTCTCTCAAAACTTTAAAATGATGCGACAAAGTCGATTTGGCAACCTGCACATCTGCACAGGTGCTGCACGTTTTTTCTTTTGCTTCAGCTAATTGCTTGACGAGCTCTAAACGAAGCGGATCACTAAGTGCATGAAGAACCTTTGTCAGCTGCAATGTTTCTGTTTCTGGATGGTTTGGAATGTTCATGACACAAATGTATCACACAACAATTAGAATGACAATTTTACTATATAAGGGTTTTTCCTTTACCTCATTTAGAATACATGTTACATTTAGTTCGATGAAATTCGAACAATAAATTCGCATAACAACGGAGGAGATTTAAATGATCGTATTACAAGCTTACATGAAAGTAAAACCAGAAAAACGCGAGGAATTTTTGAGCGAGGCTCAATCACTTGTTCAGCATTCAAGAGCTGAGGAAGGCAACGCGCAATACGACCTATTTGAAAAAGTAGGCGAAGAAAATACATTTGTCATGCTTGAAAAATGGAAAGATGAAGCGGCAATGAAATTCCATAACGAAACTGCACATTTCCAAGGGTTTGTCGCAAAAGGAAAAGAACTGCTGAGCGCTCCTCTTGATGTTGTCCGCACAGAGCTTAGCGAGTAAAGGAAGGGTGTCCCATATGAATGAAGTGATTAAATCTTTAACAGACCACCGCTCGATTCGCAGCTACACAGATGAGCCTGTAGCTCAGGAGCAATTGGACCAAATCATTGAAGCGGTGCAATCAGCCCCTTCTTCTATCAACGGACAGCAAGTGACTGTGATCACAGTCCAGGATAAAGAGCGCAAAAAGAAAATCTCCGAGCTGGCAGGCGGCCAGCCATGGATCGATCAAGCTCCTGTTTTCCTGCTGTTCTGCGCAGATTTCAACCGGGCCAAAATCGCGCTTGAAGATCTGCATGATTTCAAAATGGAAATCACAAATGGATTGGAATCTGTTCTTGTCGGCGCAGTAGACGCTGGTATTGCCCTCGGCACAGCAACAGCAGCGGCTGAGTCACTCGGACTTGGCACAGTTCCGATCGGTGCGGTTCGCGGAAACCCTCAAGAGCTGATCGAACTGCTTGAGCTTCCAAAATACGTGTTCCCTTTATCCGGCCTTGTCATTGGGCATCCCGCCGACCGTTCAGCGAAAAAACCGCGCTTGCCGCAGGAAGCTGTCAATCATCAGGAAACTTATTTGAATCAGGATGAGCTGACGTCTCACATTCAGGCATACGACGAACAGATGTCTGAATACATGAATAAACGGACAAACGGAAAAGAAACAAGAAACTGGTCACAGAGCATCGCTTCCTACTATGAGCGCCTGTACTATCCGCACATCCGTGAAATGCTTGAAAAACAAGGATTTAAAGTTGAAAAATAAGCTCTTATTCGGCCTGTCGGATTTTCCGGCAGGCCTTTCATTTACCCGGTTAAAATCCATTGACTTCTATTTTGTTTATTTGGTAAAATTTTTTCATAGTTACTCATTGGTTTTCTGTGAACCAATGGGTTTTCTAATGTTCAAGAAAGAAGGAAGCCATGAGATGCTTGATAAAAAAACAGATATCTTGTTAGCCGCGCGAAAGCTTTTTTCGGAAAAGGATTTTACGTCGGTTTCCATGCAGGCGATCGCAGAAGAATGTAAGATGTCAAAAGCTTCGATATATAAGCTGTTTCAATCTAAAGAAGATCTGCTTTTGGAGCTGCTGTCATTTAACCAGAAGCAAATGGTGGCCGCGGCCTCAAGACTTCAGGAAAATACCGCACTTACACCGGAGGAGCGTTTGACGCAAAAGGTCAAAATGGAACTGGAGGGCTTCAGGCGGAATCAGCAGTTTTTCAACATGCTGACCTACGGAAACCCCAAGCTGCACAATGACCGGGTCAAACAGCATATCCATCAGACCAGATCGACGATTATCTGCTGGCACCGCGATTCGCTGATCCAGGCGTATGGAGAAACCATTCTCCCGTTTGTGTGGGATTTGGTTATCATTCTTCACGGCATGATGCGTGAGTTTTTAATGCTGATCAAAATCGAGGAAAAACCGCTTGAGCTTGACCCGATCGCAGAGTTTATCATCAGCACCCTCAATCAGATTATCAAAAACAGGGAAACCCGCCAGTCTCTTCTTCCGCCCGAAGCCATCGAGCTTTATATTCATTCAGCATCCTCCTACAAGCCAAAGGATAAATCAGTCCTATTATCGGAAAGCCTGAAGGAATTACATAAAGGCATCTCTTCCCTGTCCGCCGCGGACTATGACGTAGATGAACTGACATCCGCAGCCGCTATGCTGGAGGAAGAAGCGAAGAAGGAAGAACCCCGCGCTTTTTTACTCAAATCACTGATTGGCTATCTGGAACAAACCGGTGTTTTAACACAGCCCGTTTCCATGTTAAAAACACTGTTAATTACTTAGAGAAAAGAAGGGATATGTATTGAACACAAGTATTGAACAAAAACCTTTTAACCGTTCTGTCATTGTCGGCATTTTGTTAGCCGGAGCGTTTGTGGCGATTTTGAACCAGACATTGTTGATTACCGCACTTCCCCATATCATGAGGGATTTCAATGTCGATGCCAACCAAGCACAATGGCTGACCACATCATTTATGTTAACCAACGGGATTTTAATTCCGATTACCGCGTTTTTAATTGAGAAATTCACAAGCCGGGCGCTGCTCATCACAGCAATGAGCATTTTCACTGCCGGAACAGTCGTCGGAGCGTTCGCGCCGAACTTCCCGGTTCTGCTGACAGCGCGTATCATTCAAGCGGCTGGAGCCGGCATTATGATGCCGCTCATGCAGACTGTATTCCTGACAATCTTTCCGATTGAAAAGCGCGGCCAGGCTATGGGTATGGTCGGATTGGTCATCTCATTCGCGCCTGCGATCGGACCGACTCTTTCCGGATGGGCTGTCGAAGCTTTCTCTTGGAGATCATTGTTTTATATTATTCTTCCGTTTGCTGTGATTGATTTGATTCTTGCCAGCATCCTGATGAAAAACGTGACGACTTTAAGAAAAACACAGATTGATATTTTATCAGTCATCCTTTCAACATTTGGGTTCGGCGGCCTTCTGTACGGCTTCTCAAGCGTCGGCTCTTACGGCTGGTCCAGTTCAACCGTCTTGATTTCACTGCTGGTGGGTGTCATCGCGCTGCTCTTGTTTATCACAAGACAAATGAAGCTTGAAAAACCGATGCTGGAATTCCGCGTCTTCACGTTTGGCGTTTTCAGCTTAACAACACTGCTGGGAACCCTCGTCTTTGCATTATTGATCGGTACGGAAACCATCCTGCCGCTTTATACACAAAATGTCAGAGACGTCACAGCTTTTGATACAGGGCTTATGCTCCTTCCGGGAGCCGTTGTGATGGGCTTTATGTCGCCGATTATCGGCAGAATTTTTGACCGTGTCGGCGGAAGAGGGCTGGCGATTGCCGGTTTCTGCATCATCTTCCTGACATCTCTGCCGTTTATGCAGCTGACTGACCATACGTCACTCGCTTGGATTGTCGTTTTATACACCGTTCGTCTCTTAGGCACCGCCATGATCATGATGCCGGTGACAACAGCAGGAATCAACGCGCTGCCGCGCCACTTGATTCCGCACGGAACTGCGATGAACAACACGATTCGCCAAGTCGGCGGCTCGATCGGAACCGCACTATTGGTTTCCGTGATGAGCAACCAGGCGGCACATGCAGGCACGACAAATGTAAAGCACGCCGCCCTGCACGGCATGAATGCCGCTTTTATTGTGGCTGCCGTCATTGCACTTGTCGGCTTCCTTCTCTCATTCACATTAAAGAAACCTCAGCGCCCTGCCGAACAGCAGCCGGCACGCTGATTAACAAAAAAAGAGCCCCGCTACTCAGCGGAGGCTCTTTTTGGTTTTACTTTTCTAAACCGTCTTTCACTTCTTTGATCATTTGTGCCATAGACTCAAGACCGCCTCCTGATAAGTACCAAGTAGCAGAATCAAGGTAGACGACATGATCATTTTTCACTGCGTTTACATTTTTCACATAATCATTTTCAACGACTTGTTTAGTAGATGATGTTTCACCGATCGCTGTACCGCGGTCAATGACAAACAGGTAATCCGGGTTTGTTTTTGAAATGTACTCGTAAGAAACGCTTTGTCCGTGAGTAGACGCTTTGATGTTTTTATCAGCCGGTGTCACGCCGAACACGTCATGGATCAGGCCGTATCTTGATTTAGGACCGAATGCGCTGATCTTCCCGTCGTTCGCCATGATGACGAGACCGTTTTTGTTAAGCTTTTCAGCCGTTTTCTTTACATCTGCGATTGAATGATCGATTTTTGCGAGTTCATCCTTCACTTCATCTTCTTTATCGAAGATCTTACCGATTGTTTCTGCGTCAGACTTAAATGATTCCATATACTTCGCTGTGTCTACGCCAAGGTAAATTGTCGGCGCAATTTCAGAGAATTCTTTGTAAGACTCAGATTGTCTTCCTGAGATAATGATCAAGTCAGGGTCTAAATCTGCCACTTTCTCGAAGTCTGGCTCTTTTAAGCTTCCGACGTCAGCATATTTGTCATCCTTGAATTTGGACAGATATTTAGGAAGGGCTTGTTTCGGCAGTCCCGCTACTTTATCATCAAGACCAAGTTTATCTAGTGTATCTAAGCTTCCAAAGTCAAATACGACAACTTTTTTAGGGCTCTTCGGTACTTTTGTTCCGTTTTTGTCCAGCTGGTGTTTCACCGTGATTTGTTCTTCCTTAGAATCAGAACCTTTGCTGCTTGTGCTTTGGTTTCCGCATGCAGAAATCACAACTGCTGTCACCAAAGCGATGAATAGTAATGCGAACTTTTTCATGCTCTTCACCTCTTCTATATATTAAGAAAAATAGACACCTATTCTTTGATTATCAATCGTCTGAATCGGGATGGTCATATCGTAGATTTCCTCAAGCACTGATGTTTCTATCATTTCTTCAGGTGGTCCTTCTTTTACGATTCGGCCGTTTTTCAAAGCGACGATATGGTCAGAATAGACTGAAGCAAAATTGATATCGTGAATAACGATCACGATCGTTTTTCCAAGCTCCTCTACCAGCCGTTTCAACAGTTTCATAATTTCAACTGAGTGTTTCATATCCAGATTGTTCAGCGGCTCATCCAGAAAAATATAATCTGTGTCCTGGGCAATGACCATGGCGATAAATGCCCTTTGGCACTGTCCGCCGCTCAGCTGATCCAAGTATTTGTCTTGAATGTCTTCCAGCTTCATATAGCTGAGCGCCTGGTTGATATGAACCCAGTCTTCCTCTGTCAGCCGGCCCTGTGAGTACGGAAACCTGCCAAAACTAACGAGGTCTTTGATCGTGAGCCTGATATTGATTTGGTTCGCCTGCTTCAAAATGCTCATTTTCTTGGCAAGCTCTTTGCTGTCACATGCTCCAATCTCTTGTCCGTCTATGTAAATCTCGCCGGAATCCTTTTTGATCAGGCGGCTCATGATAGACAGCAGCGTACTTTTGCCGGCGCCGTTAGGACCGATAAACGAGGTGATTTTGCCCTTTTGAATCGTGACTGACGTCTCTTCAAGAACAACTTTCCCGCCATATTGTTTGCTTACATTTCTGACCTCTACCATGATTTATTCTCCTTTAACAGCAAGTAGATAAAATAAATCCCGCCGGCAAAATTAATAATGACGCTCAGCGTCGTTGAGAAGGTAAACACTTTCTCAACCACAAACTGCCCTCCGACCAGCGCAATGATGCTGATGAAAACGGAGCCTGCGATTAAGTATGAATGCTTATATGTTTTCAGGAATTCTCTCGCCAGGTTGACAACCAGAAGGCCTAAAAACATAATCGGCCCGACTAGCGCTGTTGAAACAGAAACCAAAATCGCAACCACGATCAGCATCTGCTTCACCACTTTGTCGTAGTCAATGCCCAAATTCACGGCGTGCTCGCGTCCGAGCGACAGCACATCGAAAAATTTTGTAAAACGCCAGACATAAACGCCTGTCAGCAGGAAGATGATGAACGCGAGCCATAACAAATCCGTATTGATATTGTTAAAGCTGGCAAACATCTTGTCCTGCACAACTTGGAACTCGTTCGGATCAATCAGCATCTGCATAAAGGAAGACAGGCTGCTGAACAGCGTGCCAAACACGATTCCGATAAGCAGAAGGAAAAAGATATTTCTCCCCTCACCCTTGAACATGATCTGATACAAAACAAGAGAAAATAGTATCATCAGCAGAACAGAGATGATAAAGTTGATATTTTTATTCATGATGACCATATTCGCAGAACCGAACAAAAAGATAATGCCAGTCTGAATCAGCATGTAGAGAGAATCAAGGCCCAAAATGCTCGGCGTCAGGATGCGGTTGTTCGTAATCGTTTGAAAGATCATGGTTGAAAACGCAATCGCTCCCCCCGTCAGCACAATGGCAGCGACTTTTTTGATTCGTCTCGGCAGGGTGTAATCCCAATTGCCTAAGTCATAAAACAAAAACAAGCCAATACATACAATGGCTAAAACAACGAGCAAAGCTATTTTCATCTGGTTACGCATAGGCTTTTCTCCTTAACAGCATAAACAGGAAAATGCCGCTGCCGATGATTCCGACCATCAGGCCAATCGAGATTTCATAAGGGAAGATAATGATTCTGCCCAGTATATCGCAAAACAGCACAAACACCGCTCCCAACAGCGCAGTATGCGGCAGGCTGCTCTTCAGATTGTCTCCTCTGTAAATCGATACAATATTCGGGATGATTAAACCGAGAAACGGCAGCATACCGACAGTCAAAATAACAAGGGACGTGATCAGGGACACGATAATGAGCCCGATGTTCACAACCCGTTTGTACTTCAGGCCGAGGTTGACAGAAAAGCTTTCACCCATACCGGCCAATGTGAATTTATCCGCATACACATAGGCAATGATCACGAGCGGAATACTCAGATAAAGAAGCTCGTATCTTCCTTTCACGACTAAAGAGAAGTCTCCCTGCAGCCATGATGACACATTCTGGATCAAGTCATATTTATATGCGATAAATGTCGCGATTGAACTGACGATATTCCCGAGCATTAGACCGACAAGCGGAATAAAGATGGTGTCGTTAAACTTGATTCTTTCAAGGATTTTCATAAACAGAAAATTTCCTGCTAGGGCAAAGACAAACGCGACCAGCATTTTGATTAAAGGACTGGCGGATGTAAACAGCAGCAAGGAAATTAAAATGCCGAGCCTCGCCCAATCCATCGTGCCCGCCGTCGTCGGTGACACGAATTTATTTCTGCTGATCTGCTGCATAATCAAACCGCAGATGCTCATGCTTAATCCCGCGATGATAATGCTGATCAATCGCGGCAAACGGCTTGCAAACAGCGTTGACGCCTCTTGTTTGCTTAAATCGAAGAGATCAAGCGGCGACAGATCTTCTACACCGATAAATACAGATGTGACTGCTAATATGATAAGTAGAATAAATAAGTAACGTAGCTTCATGCTGCCTCCTTACATCCTTACAGCAAAAAGAACGTATCTCCTACTCCGCAAGGACTCAAAACAATATGGCCATATAGTAATTGATTATCATTATCATTTACATGTTACCATTTTTCTAGGGTTAGTCAATATTCTTTAAAAATATTAACCTAGTCATTTATCCATTTTACTAATCATTCTAACCATTTTCCATCCCAAAACGTTAGGCTATTTACCATATTTATCTTTATAACGCAGGTATACGGTCAGCAAACCTGACATTATTCCTCGTGAAAAATACAAATGTTCTCCCCAGAAAGAAATTCCCCCTTGATTTACAGTACTGAAAGAGAGATAATAAATACTAAATTTGTGTGAAAATTTTAAACATTAGGAGATGTAAACATGAAGGTCGTTAAATTCGGAGGCAGCTCACTTGCTTCAGGCGCTCAGCTTGACAAGGTGTTTCACATCGTTACCTCAGATCCGGCACGGAAAGCTGTAGTCGTTTCAGCTCCGGGAAAACGCTATGCCGAGGATACGAAAGTGACTGATCTCTTAATCGCATGTGCAGAACAATATTTGGCAACAGGCAGCGCACCTGAACTGGCGGAAGCTGTTGTGGAACGGTACGCTCTCATCGCCAATGAGCTTCAGCTGGGGCAAAGCATTATCGAAAAAATCAGAGATGATCTGTTTACGCTTTTAGAAGGAGATAAAAGCAATCCCGAGCAATACCTTGACGCAGTCAAGGCCAGCGGAGAGGATAACAATGCCAAGCTGATCGCCGCTTACTTCCGTTATAAAGGCGTCAAAGCGGAATATGTAAACCCGAAGGATGCCGGCCTCTTTGTGACAAATGAACCCGGCAACGCGCAAGTTCTTCCTGAATCCTATCAAAACCTCTATCGTCTTCGGGAACGTGACGGACTCATCATTTTTCCCGGTTTTTTCGGATTCAGCAAGGATGGCGATGTGATCACATTCTCACGGAGCGGTTCTGATATTACCGGTTCGATTCTTGCCAACGGACTTCAAGCCGATTTGTACGAAAACTTTACAGACGTAGACGCTGTGTATTCTGTCAATCCGTCCTTCGTTCAGAATCCAAAGGAAATCAGCGAGCTGACATACAGAGAGATGCGGGAGCTGTCCTACGCGGGTTTTTCAGTGTTTCATGATGAAGCGCTCATTCCGGCATTCAGAGCGGGGATTCCTGTTCAGATCAAAAATACGAACAACCCCTCATCCGAAGGCACCCGCGTCGTCAGCAAGCGGGATAACACAAACGGGCCTGTCGTCGGCATTGCCAGCGACACTGGTTTTTGCAGCATTTATATCAGCAAGTATCTCATGAACAGAGAAATCGGTTTTGGCCGCAGAGCCCTTCACATCCTGGAGGAGCATGGTTTGACGTATGAGCATGTTCCATCGGGAATCGATGACATGACAATCATTTTACGGCAGGGGCAAATGGATGCCGCCACTGAACGCAGCGTCATCAAACGGATCGAAGAGGATTTGCATGCCGATGAAGTCATCGTCGAGCATCATCTCGCCCTGATTATGGTTGTAGGGGAAGCGATGCGCCACAATGTCGGTACAACGGCAAGAGCCGCCAAAGCATTATCAGAGGCACAGGTGAATATCGAAATGATCAATCAGGGATCTTCTGAAGTGAGCATGATGTTTGGCGTAAAAGAAGCCGAAGAAAGAAAAGCCGTTCAAGCATTATACCAGGAATTTTTCGCGGGCGTGCTGATCTCTTAATCGTACATAAATAGCGGGCGGCAGCGCCCGCTATTTTTTATATCACCCTCATATAGCCGAATTGTTCATTTTTTCTCTTGTCCACTATTATCCCTGCCAAATGGATCGGTTCAGCATATCTTATAGTATCCTTCATAGGGAGGTGAAACCTTATGTCAGGATACTCTAACGGCGGCGGTTACGGCGGCATCAGTTCTTTCGCTTTAATCGTTGTATTGTTTATTCTTTTAATTATCGTAGGGACTGCGTTTGTTGGCGGCTTCTAAGCTGCTGACCGTCTCTGCGGGACCCTGTCCGCCACAGTTTTGCAGTATATGCTGAAGCAATCTCGAAGGGGGTGCACAAAATGTCAGGTTACGGAACTTCTTTCGCTTTGATTGTTGTGTTATTTATCCTCTTGATCATTGTGGGAACTGCATTTGTAGGAGGCTACTAAATAAACGTAATCTCCATGAAGGCGGCACCGCAAGACTATGTCTTGCGGTGTTTTTTTGAAAAGAAAAACCCCTTCTCGCTAATGAGAAGGGGCTTGTTCTTACGTCATTCCTCTTTCTGTCACATGAAAGTCGAGTGCTTCCGCATTAGCAGAAACGCCAGCCGCTGTAAAAATCGCGGCTGCGGCCAAACAAATAACAAACAACTTAGATTTCAATTTCATACAAACCTTCACTCCTTTGTATTTGTTTTCTTGCCTCTTCAACTTGTAGAAAGTAGGAAGCAGACAGTTTAAACCATTTCTGTTCATAGTAATATTTTGCTACTTCTAGGGCTAAATCCTCTATATCAGCGTACATATTTTTATTTTTTAAGTACTGGAAACATCGTTCGATTCCTTCTTCATTGGGCTGATCCTGATATAGGGATTGCAAAAACTCGAATTTTACGGCATAGTCTGCATCGTCTGTTTCTTTAGCATATTCATAGCCCCGCTTGTGATATTCCGAAGCTTTATCATGTTTTCCCCGTTTATAATAAATCAGGGTGATTAAAAAATAGGCTTGCGGGAGAGAATTGACGATCCTGCTGCTTTCAAATGTGGAGACCGCTTTTTCAAAGTAATCAATGGCAGGGTCTAGAAGGTCTTGATTGTAATAGCATAACCCGAGATTGTAGTATGCTCTTCCAACCAGCTGGGCTTTTTGTTCTGCTTGGGCCATGTTGAGCGCCAATTTGAAATGGCGTGCGGCTTGTTCGAAATTTCTTTCATCCATCAGGTTAACCCCGAACACGAAATGGCACTGAATGATTCTCACATTATAGGTTTCCTGCTCCACGTAAATTTCATAAGCGTTTTTTATATTAATCAATGAAAAATACGTTTGCTTCATATAATAATAAGCTTCCGCGATTTTAAAATAGAATTCAGCCCGTTCAATATGGTCTGCGACAAAGGAGAGCTTTTTCTCCGCCTGTTTATAGTATGTAATGGCAGAAATAAATTCTCGCTTATCAAACTCATACATCCCGCGGAAAAAATTCACGTAATAGTCGAGCAGCCCTTTGAGATCTGCCTGGTTGCTGTCAATGTTTCTTGATAATTCAGACAGGCTTGGCTGGTCTTCGATATTTAATTTCTCTAACGGCTCAAGATAATCCAGCATAAGCTGGTGCCGGAATTCCATTAGTGAATAATAAAGCAGCAAGTTGGAATCATGCTGCATGTGTTTCAGTTCCTGCTGGATTTCAGCTTTTAACACTTCGGCATCCGGCACGCTGAATGTCCGGATATATCTGTACCACTCGTTAATTTTTTGACCGACCGCTGAAGAAGGAATTACCCCGCTCTTCATTCCTTCACCCTCTCCCATCAAAAACTGTTTATGTCATATTTTATCATGTTTATAGACCGTCCCAACCCGAAAAACACGCAATCTTTGTTTTCGGGAGCACGCAATAAACCGAAGCGGTGTGCAAAAAGGCGGCTGCATCAGATGATGCGCCGCCCTGTATGCTAATGCTGTTTTGCCGTTAAAGGAAGGCGGATGATGAACTTTGTGCCTTTCCCTTCTTCACTCTTGATTTCTACTGTGCCCTGGTGCATTTCAATGAGCTGCTTGACGATCGAGAGACCGAGCCCGTATTCACCGTATGCCGTGTTCGTTCTTGAAATATCTGCTTTATAGAATCGCTCCCAAATATGCTCAATATCCTCTTTTGAAATCCCGATTCCCGTGTCTTCAATTTCAATAATCGTCTCTTTATAACCTTCCATTCCGCGCAGCCAAATGTCACCGTTTTGCGTAAATTGGATGCTGTTTTTCGTAATGTTGACGAGAATTTGAATGAACCGGTCATAATCGGCATGTACGATGACGTGATCCTCTACTTGGATCATCAGCTTGTTTTGTTTTTCTTCCGCCTGCTGCTGCAAGTGCTCTTTCACGATTTCAAACACCTCGATCAGAGGAACGTCTAGCTTGTTCAAGGTAATTTGCTGGGATCTGATTTTTTCATAATCCAGATTTTCTTTTACGAGCCGCAGCATGCGCTTCGTTTCCTCACTGATCAGCGAGAAGCATTTATCCTTTTTATCCTCAGGAATCGTATGGCTGTTCAACCCTTCAACCAAACCGTTGATCGTCGTCAGCGGTGTTTTTAATTCATGTGACACGTCAGCGATAAACTGCCTTCTCCGCTTCTCAAGGCGCTCGATTTCATCCCTTGACTGCTTTAGTTTTTTCGCCATGATATTAAAGTCAGACGCCAGTACGCCGATTTCGTCCCCGTAGCTGTTTTCCAAATGGATGTCATAATCGCCGGAAGCCACTTTATCTGTCGCTTCTCTCAGCTTTTGAATCCGCTTGACATGGAATTTGGACAGAAGCCAACTCACGAGAATCGTAATCACAAGCGTGCTGATCACAGCGTAAAACATATAGAGGTTGACCTGATTGACCATCTGTTCAACACCGCTGATCGGAGAAATCAGCAGAACGGCGCCTTTAAATTCGTTCTGAACAAATATAGGCTGCGCCACAAGTGACACTTCATCATCAAAACGGCCATCTGCCCTGATCATGACAGTCTGCCCTTTTTTTAGCTTATTCCATTCTGATTTCTTCAGCTGTTCCCTTGGTGGGTGATGAAAGCCTTCAGGAAGAAAATAAGGCTGCTGCTCTTCATTAAAGATGATAAATTGCGTCTTTCTTGTGCTTAACATGTCCTGATAAGGATAAAGCCTGCGCATGTCCACCTGGCCGGCTTGGAATTCATTTGCAATCTGCACCGCATATGACGTCAATTCCTCTACTTTGTTCTGATAGGCAAATTCCTTCACAAAGTGGGAAAACAGAGAAATGATAATGACAAACGCTAAAATCAAAATGCTGATATGGCTTAGCAGCAGCTGATATAAATATTTAATCTTCATCAAATTTATACCCTACTCCCCACACAGTATACAGGAAAGGCTTGTCCTCGCTGGCAAGCTTTTTCCGCAGCCGTTTGATATGAACGTCAACCGTTCGCTCATCTCCATAAAATTGATAGCCCCATACCTGCTCAAGCAGCTGTTCTCTGGAGAACACCTGCCGCGGATTTTGGACAAGGTAATAAAGCAGATCGAATTCCTTCGGCGTGAGATTTTCTACAGGCTCTCCATTTAATAATACTTCTCTCGTCTTCTTATTAATGGTAAAGCATTCTGATTCGATCATATCTTCATCAATAACCGCTTTGCCTGTCGCCTTGTATCTTCTGATGACGGCTTTGATGCGGGCAACCAATGTCAGCGGGCTGAACGGCTTTGTGACATAATCGTCCGCCCCCATCTCAAAGCCGATGACCTGATCTGATTCAGTGTCTTTGGCAGTCAGCATGATAATCGGCACCGTGCTTGTCTCTCTTATTTTTCTGCAGATGGTCACGCCGTCCATAGATGGAAGCATGATATCCAAAATGATCAGATCCCAATTTTCTTCCGTAAAACGCTGGTACCCTTCTAACCCGTCATGAACGAATTCCGCTTCAAAACCTTCTTTAAAAAAGAACATCTCCGTCATCGTACATACACTAACATTATCTTCTATCATTAATATTTTCATTATATCCTCCGGTTGTTTTGATGCTTTTTTATATAATAGCACCATTTTAAACAGAAGGTTTTGCGTTTCACAATTGTTAGTTTTTATTTCATCAACTAGAAATAGATTGTTCATATTTTTTTCATACCTTTGGACTACTATTAATTTATCAGCAAGGGGGCGCGCCCCACAGGCGGTCTCATCCATAAAAAAAACCTATACGGAGGAACATAAATGAACTTTATCAAACGGGCCTTTTGGAATATGAAGGCTAAAAAGGGAAAAACGTTATTGCAATTATTTGTGTTTACAGTCATATGTGTCTTTGTTCTATCAGGCCTCACCATCCAGTCGGCAGCACAAAAGTCAAGCGAACTGGCCAGACAGGAACTCGGCGGAAGCGTGACACTTCAGGTTGACCGCCAAAAGCAAATGGAAAAACAGCAGGACAGCGGTGAAAAACGCAGCTTCGAATCTACACCGATCAAAGTGTCTGATGCGAATAAGCTTGCAGCGCTTGATCATGTGAAGAGCTACAATTACACCACATCAGCTTCAGCCAACGCGGGAAACTTTGATGCGATTGAAAGCTCAAGCTCTAGTTCAAGTGATTCCAGCTCAAGCAGTTCAAGCTCAAACGCTAAAAACAGCCAAGGTGGCGGACAAGGCGGACCGCAAATGGTTCAAGCCGATCTTTCTATTGAAGGTGTCATCAGCACAGCATTAGTTGATGATTTCTCTGACGGGGATTCAAAAATCACAGACGGACGCGCGATTACAAAATCAGATGTCGGCAAAAAAGTAACAGTGATCAACGAAACATTAGCGGAAGAAAATGATTTAAGCGTTGGCGATTCGATCACAATTGAATCAGCAACGGATGAGGATACAACAGTAAAGCTGAAGATCGTCGGTATTTATAAAACAACATCTTCAGGAGATGGCCAAGCCCAAAATTTCTCTTTCTTAAATCCTTATAACAAGCTTTATACGCCTTACACAGCAACAGCGGCACTGAAAGGCGACGACTATAAAAATACGATTGACTCAGCTGTTTACTATATGGACGACGCGAAAAATATGGATGCTTTCGTAAAAGCAGCGAAGAAAACATCAATTGACTTTGATACGTACACACTGAATACAAACGATCAGCTTTACCAGCAAATGGTCGGACCGATTGAAAATGTGGCTTCTTTCTCTAAAAACGTGGTGTATCTTGTATCAGTGGCAGGCGCCGTCATTCTTGGCCTGATTGTCATGATGTCAATCAGGGAGCGCAAATACGAAATGGGCGTGTTAATGGCCATCGGTGAAAAACGATGGAAATTGATTGGACAGTTCTTGACTGAGATTCTGATTGTGGCCGTTATCGCTATCGGCCTTGCATCTGTGACGGGAAATCTCGTCGCGAATCAGCTTGGAAATCAGCTTTTATCCCAGCAAATCAGTTCATCAACCGATTCAACGCAAACAGTAAGCGGACAAATGCCCGGCAGCGGTGGCATGGGCGGCAAAATGTTCAGCCACAGTTCATCAAACGTAGACGTTATCGATTCACTGAACGTCGCGGTTTCTATGAACGACATGCTTATTCTGGGCGGGATCGGCATCCTAATCGCAATCATTGCAACATTGCTGCCGTCAATTTCAGTACTGCGGCTTCATCCGAAAACGATATTGACAAAACAGGAATAGAAAGAGGCGGAACCTATGAGCTTATTACAATTTCAACAAGTCGGCTACTGGTATAAAGACAAAGGCCAGCCATTGTTTCAGGATATTAACATCAGCTTTCAAAAAGGAAAATTCTACACAATCGTCGGAACATCAGGGACGGGGAAAACCACTTTCCTGTCTCTGGCAGGCGGACTTGACGCACCAAAAGAAGGAAACATCCTTTACGGCGGAAAAGCGGTTTCTAAAATCGGCTTAACCAATTTCAGAAATCAATATGTATCAATCGTCTTTCAGGCGTACAACCTGCTCCCGTATATGACGGCTTTGCAGAACGTCACAACCGCTATGGAAATCACAGGTTCTAAAGAAAAAAACAAAGAATCATATGCGCTTGACATGCTGCAGAAGGTTGGCATCAACGAAAAACAAGCCCGGCAAAAAGTGCTCACACTGAGCGGCGGACAGCAGCAGCGGGTATCAATTACAAGGGCTTTCTGCTGTGACACGGATCTTATCGTAGCCGATGAACCGACCGGAAACCTTGATGAGGACACATCAAAAGAGATCGTACGGCTCTTTCAAGATCTGGCGCACAAGGAAAATAAATGTGTCATCATGGTGACGCACGATGAACAAATTGCAAAAGTGTCAGACATCAATATCAGACTTTCAAGAGGAAGCTTTACTGTGAAGGAAAACATCGCAGTCGTATAACAAAACGCGCCTCTGCCAGTGCAGACAGGGGCGCACCCTATATCCCCCTTTTATATAGAAGTGAACATAAAAAGAGCGGCGGCTGCATCCCCCCGCTCTTTTTATCATTTTTTTGCTCCTGTCCCTTTTGACTTCTCTCTTCGTTTCTTTTTCCAAACAGCCACAATAAACAGAAAGAGCGGAAACAATAATTGAAAAGGCAAATGAATATACAGCGGCACCACTTTCAAGCCTTCGTTCAAGTGCTCTGAAAAGTTAGTCGCGATCGTTATAGAAAGGATTAAGATGCCCAATCCCATCGGATAAGCCAATTGAGAGGGGTTCTTTTCCTTAAAGAGCGTAGATGTCCCAACCACAGTGGCATATAAGTAGAGGCTAACCTTAAAGAAGCCGCCGATGATCAGCGCCAGCATAAAAAAGACATCGAGCCGGTCTAAAAATTCTTCGACCTTGATTGTCTGAATCGTACTTAAAAGCGGGAACTGGGATCTGAGTGTAAGATCAACATCAAGCACGCTGATATTAATCGCCACGGTGAGCGCCACAACCAATCCGCTAATAGCCATGGCGATCATCCCCACTTTTTTCACATCTTTTCTGTCATTCAGGTTAGGGAAAATCATCACAAATAAAACGACTTCGCCAAACGGAACGTACATGGTCTGAGTGAAAACAGAGTAAAGGACAGGAGAAATGCCGTCTGCCAAAACCGGTTTTAAGTTATGCGGGTCTATAGAACCTGAGACAACAATCAGCAAGAGGCCGATTGCGCCCAGTAAATACATGGCTCCGAAAAGCAGCTCAGCCGCGCGGGCGAGCACTTCGATTCCTTTTCTTACGGCGTATATGCTAACTACCACTAACAAACCATTTACAATAATGATAGGTGTATCATGATAAGCAAATGTCAGCAGCATTTCTCCAAAGTCACGCAGGACCCTTGCGGCAATATAGGCAAAGTACAAGATATAGAGAAATGAAAACAGCCAGCTCAGCTTGGTTCCCAGCATATCATCCATATATTCTTTCGGAGAAGAATTGGGGTAACATTGATAAATGCCTTGATACAAATAGAAAAGAAACAAACCGGCCGCACACCCCAACAGAACTGCGATCCAAGCATCCCTGCCCGCCATTGATCCGGGTGTAATCAATAAGGAGCTGCCCAGCTCAAAAATGATAATCATGACAAACAGCTGCCTTATGCTTATTCTGGCTTTTTCCATCTGTCACTTCCCCTTTCTTCAGACCTAATCATCTTTAAACTGGTGTTTGATCGGATTGTTCCGCAATCCCGTCCTTCTGATATACGTCTCGGCCTTCACATCGATGGGCAGTTCGGGCAAATATTCTTTGTCCCATGTGTCCTTCATTTTCTCCCACTGCTCCGGATACTTTCTATATATCGTGTCACCAAAACCGACAAAATCTATCTTATTCTTCTTGATTTTTTTCACAGTATGGCTGATTTCCTTTTCAAGCTCTTTGTTGAGCGCTTTTTCAATAGCGGCCAGCACCTTCGGATTAGACAATTGGAAAGGGTATTTGACAGCATCTATAATTCCTTCAACCGTCACTTTCACATGGATGTGCGGACGTCCGTTCCGCATATCAGGTACCAGCTTTGTATCTTGATGGGTTACCTGCAAGCTGACCGCATCTTTCTTCTTGCCCCAATCAGCATTAATAAACGTATGCTGGACCTTATTCATAAGCCAGACTGCCCCCACGCTTTCATCATCTTCAATCCAATACTTTAAATACCCAGCCTTATCAAAAACCGCCAAGCCGTCTGCCTGAAGAATGGCTTTCGGGTCAGTTGCCTGCGTGTTTTCCATGCTGACTCCTTTTTTATCATCGCCAATCATCAAATAACCCGGAATAATCGGTGCCCTTGTGTCGCTGGCAAGTGTTTTCAAAACGTCCTGAATATTGGTTTTGACCACCCGACCGTATTGCGCTTCCGTGAAATCGAGGGTTTTATTGACTTTGTTTGACGGAATTTTATCAATAGGCGTCAGGATTTTCACGATATTTTCTGCTTTTGTTTTATGGGCAACGACGAAGGTCGCCGTTGTCCTGAATTCCGTGTCCCGGTCAAGATTGTCTAATACAAAATCCAGCCCTTCCTCTTTCGCCAGCTTTTCGCTGATTACGACCAGGTTGGTATGGGCAAAATAAAGCCGCCGCGATACCTTCATGGAGGCTTTTCTGAGTGCTTCCGTCAAATTGTCGCCTTCAATTGAATAGACAGATACAGGCGGCCTGTCCCCAGCACCGCCTCCCTGAAGCCCGCCGGCGACATTTCCGGGATTGATAATTTGAAGATGCAGCACGTAGTTGCCTTCGTTTGTCCGATCGATGCCAATCGCCGAGATAATCGCAAGATCTGTCAGTTCACGCTTATCCCAGCAGCCGGGCAGCACAATGACGCTCAAAAGCATAAGAACGGCTAATAGACATTTACGTACCATTCTGATCCCCTTCTTCCAAGTCTTTGTTCACCATTCCTCGTGAAGCGGCCGGCTCTGGGCGTTGATCCTTCCCCTGCCGCACCTTATCTTCCTTACTGATCGATTCCGGCCTTTTTTCATCAGCCCACCACGGAATCCGGAAAAGCGCGTCCTTTACACCTTGTGAAGAAAAGGGTGCAAGCGGCGACATATATGGAACGCCGAATGAACGAAGACTGCATAAGTGGACAAACATCATAATGATCCCTAAAATCAGCCCGTAAAAACCCATAACAGCTGAGGCAATAATAAAAATAAACCGAATAAGCCGGGCTGAAATCGCCATTGCAAACGCCGGTGTTGCGAAGCTCGCAATCGCGGTGAGTGCCACGATAATCACCATTGCCGGAGAGACGATACCAGCCTGTACGGCAGCCTGGCCGATTACGAGCGCGCCTACGATTGACACTGCCGAGCCGACAACCCGGGGCAGCCTGACTCCCGCTTCCCTCAGAATCTCAAAAGCAACCTCCATCGTCAGCGCCTCCACAACAGCCGGAAACGGGACAATTTCCCGCTGGGCCGCAATGACCACTAACAGCTGAGTCGGTATCATTTCTTGATGAAACGTCGTAGCTGCCACGTATACAGCCGGAGCCACAAGCGAAATGAAAAAGACTAAAACACGAAGAATTCTTATGCTTGTCGCAATGTCAAAACGCGAATAATAATCCTCAACAGACTGAAAAAACTGGACAAATAAGGCCGGGGCAATAAGCACAAACGGTGTTCCGTCCACAATAATCGCGAATCTTCCTTCTAACAGATTACCCGCTACAACATCAGGGCGTTCTGTATGATACATGGTCGGAAATGTCGTAAAGGTTTCATCTTCAATCAGCTGCTCAATATATCCAGATTCCAAAATACTGTCAATATCTATTTTTTCCAGGCGCTGCTTCACTTCCTTCAGCACCTTTTCATCACATATTCCTTGAATGTACATGAGAGCGATATCCGTATTCGTGACAGAACCTTTTTTCATTTTTTCAACCCATAAATTCGGATTTTTAATGTATCGCCGGATCATGGAAATATTGGTTTGCAGAGACTCTGTAAACCCTTGGCGCGGGCCGCGGAATGACACCTGGGTGCTAGGCTCTTGGATGGAGCGCTGCTCTCCCCCTTGAGTGCTGCAAATCAAAGCTTCATCATAGCCATCAGCAAAAATGAGCGCATTGCCGAGCATTAACTCGGAAAAAAGCTTGTCCCAGCTCTTTTCCGCTTTCACCCCGCCCAGCGGGAGCGTTTTTTCAAGAATTTGCTGGATCACATGAGTATTCTGGATAGACTCATCCTGTACCAATGGGTCAATTAACGACTCATGGATCGTGTTATTATCGACCAGCCCAGCAATATAGATAACAGCTAGGTGGACATGATCCTGCTCCCCGATTTTAATCTCGCGAATGATGACGTCAGAGCTGCTTCCGACTTCCTTTTTCGTTTCCGCTATATTCTTTGCCAAACTTGGAGAAATGAGAACCGGCCTTTCTTTTTCTTGCTGCTGTTCCTGATTCCTTTCTTCTGTATTGCGCTTGTCTTTCGAACTTGTATTGTTCTTTCGCTTAGAAAATAAAGGCATACACAAATACCTTTCCTTGTCGTTTTCTCATATTCTTCCTTTTAAAATTGAGATTATGCATTAGGGTTAGATGCGGTATAACTTCTCCGCCAACGATAGACACTAAAAGCGGAGGATGATGAAGCATGAAGATATTGGGCGTGACAGGAGTTATATTAATTTGTTTATTAGCTATTTCTGTATTGATGGACATGCTTCAAGGGTTCAGTTTAACAAAAGCCGTTTATAACAATATGTCCAGCTTTAAGATGACAACATTTGCGGAATGGGTCGTGATTTTATTTTTTGTGTTAGTACTTGTGAGAGAAATGTACGTGATCTATAAATCGAAAAAAAAGAACCCCTAGAGGGGGCGCTTTTTTCAGACGATAATATTGCCGTCTATTGCATCACTGCTGTGTTTGTTGATGGTCCCTTTAAAAATGCGGTTGCCGATGATTTTGGAATTGGTTGACGTGTTTGTTTGAATAGCTGTCGCAGTGCCCGCGGAGAGGTTATTGATGGTGTTTCCTGAGATGATAGAGCCTGCAGAGCCATTGAGATAAATCACAATCGGATTCCCGGCTGTTCTGTTGACTGAAATGGTATTATCAAAAATCTCATGCACACCGGCGCTGATATAGATGGTGACCAAAAGCGGAGATCTCTCTAAGTGGTTGCCGATAATTGAGGTTTTTGCACTTGTGGAGCAGTAAATGGGGTAATTTTTAAACTCTTTAAATGTATTGTTTTTGATGATAGCGCCGGCATTGTTTGTAACGGAAACAGAATATGATTCCGGCACTGCTTCAAACGCGCCAGGATTCAGTGTATTCCCTTCAATCACCGCGTTCCCTTGAGCAATCCAAATGCCTCGGCTGAATTTTCTCAGGAGATTATCTTTAATGATCATGTTTCCGCCCGAAACGCTCACACCGTCAACGACTTGAATGAGACAGTTATTCAGAAAAGCGGTGTCATCTGAAAGCACTGCACGAAGACCGACGCTGCGCCTTGTTTCAGACAGTCCGTTTTGAATTTGGTTTCCGTCTACCTTTACGTCAGAGGACTGATAAACCAATATCCCTGTGTTTTCAAAGTTGCTGATTTTGTTGTTCGTCACAAGAACGCTCTTTCCCCTGACATCAATTCCAGTTGAAAATCCGGTAATGAGGTTGCCAGCGATCACTGCATCACTGGTCTCTTTTCCTTGTGATACACCGAGTCCGGTTATCCCGACTCTTGGCGCAGCCGCCGCGTCTTCAGGGCGCCTCAGTATATTTCCCTTGATCACTGTTTGCGTCCCATATCCGTAGCTGATTGTATTGTCTGAGTGATTTCCTTCTATTAAAATGCCATACCCGTTAAAATTGGTCACAGAACTTGAAACGTTTCCAACAAAGTGGTTATTGCGAATTGATACATTAATCGGTTCCTCATAATCAACATCACCTTCGCCATATCCTTCAATGTCAATTCCGAATTTCGGCGCTGTTCCATTCCCCGTTCCGGCATCTTCAATCAAGCATTCCTCCACCGTGACCATGTCACATCCGGTAATGGAAATGTTATTTCTCCTCGACCGCCGAACCTCACAGCGGCGGATGATAATTTGCTCTGACGTTCGATAATCTTGATTGGTCTTTAATCCCCTTGGGCTGACTATGATCCCATCGCCGGTAAAATCGGATATTTTCACATCATCAATGACAACATTCGAGCATCCTTCAATACATATGCCAAAGCCCCATTCATGGGTTGACCTTATCCCTGCCGAGGCATACGTATGCTCATCCCGTTCGCCGATAATTTGTCCCCCGGAAATGGTTATATTCTCTTGCTTGCCTACATAAAATGCGGAATAACCCCACGAACTATTCGGTATCACTTTCATGATACATTCGGGGTCCATCATAATCTCAAGGTTGCCGGGAACAATGATCCCCGCGTTACGAAACCTCTGATTAAGATCTCCGCCAAGCGTTGCGTCTATTAAATATGTTCCCTTTGGAAACCAGACAGTATGATAGCCTTTCGAAACAGCTGTACTGAGGCACTGATTAATCCGTTCTGTCGAATCCGTTTTACCATCTCCAGGAACACCGAAATCCGCTGCATTTAATATGAATTCAGCCAATTGCGAGCCTCCTTCTCTATGATTACTATCATGTTACTCACAAAGGCCCGATCTGCTTGTACATTTCTCTAAAATTTTATTAAAAAAATATAAAGGAATAGCTGTGTAAGAAAATCTCACGATAAAGAGTATAAAAATTAGGAGAAAATCACTATTTTTAGGTATTTATAATTTTTCCATTATGGAACTATTTGAAATGAGTATAAATTATATTGACACAAGTATTATATAAGAATATGATTTTTATAATACACTTTTTTTAGAAAGGGTTTGGCTGACATGGCTTCGATTGATAACGAAAGTATCATTAAAAGCGTCCCGCAAAAAGGGTTCTTTGGTCACCCGCGAGGACTATTTACACTATTTTTCACCGAATTTTGGGAGCGTTTCTCTTACTATGGAATGAGAGCAATCTTACTTTACTATTTGTATACAGAGACGGTAAACGGAGGGCTCGGCTTTGACAAGGGCACTGCGGTTGCCATTATGTCGATTTACGGATCACTCGTATACATGTCCACTATTATTGGCGGATGGCTCGCTGACCGGGTATTCGGTACCGCAAACACCGTGTTTTACGGCGGCATATTCATTATGTTCGGACACATTGCACTCGCCTATCCGGGCAGCGCGATCGCATTCTATATCAGCATGGTGCTTATCATTGTCGGAACAGGCTTATTAAAACCAAACGTTTCAAGCGTGGTTGGGGATCTTTACACGAAAGAAGACCCGCGCCGCGACTCAGGTTTCAGTATTTTCTACATGGGGATTAACCTCGGTGGTTTACTTGCGCCGTTAATTGTCGGAACACTCGGACAGAAGTACAACTATCATCTCGGCTTCGGAACTGCCGCGGTCGGAATGCTTCTCGGACTCATCGTATTTGCTTTGACAAGAAAGAAAAACCTCGGGCTTGCAGGTTCCAATGTGCCGAATCCGCTGTCTAAAAAATCTGCGATTGGCACCGGAATCGGTGTTATCATCGTGGCGATCGCAGTGATGATCTCTGTACAAACAGGCGTGCTGACGATCAATCGTTTCATCGACCTTGTAAGTATTCTCGGTATTTTGATTCCTGTTATTTATTTCATCATCATGTTTACAAGCAAAAAAGCGGACAAAACAGAAAAATCTCGTCTTGCCGCATACATTCCTTTGTTTATCGGTGCAGTCATGTTCTGGGCCATTCAGGAACAGGGAGCGACCATTCTTGCGGTATACGCTGATGAACGCATAAGACTTTCATTGGGCGGATTCGAACTTCAGTCATCTTGGTTCCAATCATTAAATCCATTATTTGTTGTCATTTTTGCGCCAATATTCGCATGGCTCTGGATGAAGCTTGGCAAACGCCAGCCATCTACACCAGTTAAATTCTCAATCGGAATTATTTTGGCCGGATTGTCATTTATCATTATGGTATTCCCTGCTATGCAAGGAAAAGAAGCACTCGTAAGCCCGCTTTGGCTCGTTCTCAGCTTCCTGCTTGTCGTGCTTGGAGAGCTGTGCCTGTCTCCAGTCGGTTTATCCGTGACAACGAAACTGGCACCAGCTGCCTTCTCTGCACAGACAATGAGTATGTGGTTTCTGACGAACGCAGCAGCCCAAGCGATCAATGCCCAAGTAGCCGGATTGTTTGATAAAATTCCTGAAACAATGTACTTCGGCACCATCGGTTTGATTTCTATCGTTCTTGGCGGCATTCTCCTGCTGCTCTCGCCGATGATCAAACGCGCGATGAAAGGGGTCTTATAATCAGAAACAGCCCGCGGATTTTGATCTGCGGGCTGTTTTTTTATTGATCCAGCCATTTGCTGAAGCTTTGATCAAAGGCTTCCGGTTCTTCCAGCATCGGCTGATGGCCGCTCCTTTCAAAAATAACCTTATCCACATGGGGATATAAACCGTCAACTGCATCCCATAGCGCAACGGGCGCAACCAAATAATCATATCTCCCTAATCCGATATACACCGGCATACGAACATCAGCTAACCGCTGAATAAGATCAATCCGGGCAAATGTATTGCCCCATAATTCATCAATGATCGGCATATTCGTGAATACACCGTCCCATAAGGCAGCTGCATGCGGCCGCTCTTGATAAAAGCTTTTTGCTTCAGCGCGAATACACATGTGCACAAAGCGCCTTTCAGGATCTTTTTCGATGTCCTGTGGCAAATTCGCGATGTCTTTTTCAAAGCGCTTCTTTCTCTCAAGACTGGCTGTTCCCATGAAAAATGATTCACTTTTTCGCTGTCTTTCTTCACTGTTATCAGGCGCAGTATTGAAGAGCGCCACCTTCCGAACTTGTTTGGGATATGTCCTGGCATACTCTAAAGCCATAAAAGCGTGCCCGGAATGTCCCAGGATAGTAACATCCTTAAGCTGAAGAAATGTTCTCATCCTTTCGATATCAGCCAAGACGGCATCAAGCCTCGAATCCTCCGCACGAAGCTCCCGCTTAGGCTTAGCAAATCCCCTATGGTCGATAAAGACCCATTGATATTTCTGTTTGATATCTGAGGAAAAAAGGCGCGGGTAGTAAACCGCACTCCCGATCACAAGGATGGGTGCGCCCTCGCCCTCAATTCGATAAGCTAAATCAAAGCCGTCCGAGTGACAGATCCCCACACGTTCCATTTCTCACGCCCCCTTTGTTTTCATTATATAAAAAAAGCCTGACGCATGGCGTCAGGCTATCGATATTACCGCTTTAAATCTTCCAGGGTCTTTTCCCATCTGCCCAGCACCTCTTCAGCGCTGTGAAGCTGTATACGGACACCTGAAGTCAAATCAGCGTATTTCGCAACGTCCTCCTTCACTGAAACGATGCGGCAGGAAAAACGGTCTCTTTCGTATTCGGCATCTTTCAAAGGCGGTAAAGGCGCGCATTCAAGCTTTACATAATAGGCCGCTCCCTTCCACCATGCCGTGAACTGTGCTTTTCCTGTACGAAGGATGTTGGCCGAAGTCATTGTGTTTTTCCACAGAGCGATTCGGATATCAGTTCGGCTCAGTGCGATGATTTCACCTGCACTGATCATAGCGGCATGCGGCCAGCCATCCTCTGATACTGTTTGCAGAACGAAGGCCTCATGCTGCTTCTCATTCAGGCAGCTCCCGTCAAGCAGCTCAAAGAGACGGTCTGACATACAGTTCACGCGGATCAAGCCTTTCGTTCCGGCACCGCCGGAACTTCAATTGCTGTTTCTGTTTCCTTTGGGTCAATTTTAAACGCTGGATTGTATTTTTCGGGATTCGTAATGCTTTCCGGTTCACAGGATCTCCATGTAAAAAAGCATGTTTGGCACTGATAAACTTCCCATGCGCCTTCTACAGGCGATTTGCTCATGACTTCTCCCTTTTTTGAGTCGCATCGAGGACATGTATGCATTTCGAACATCCTTTCCTTATTTATTCATTAAGTCCATTAGTTTTTGTTCCCATTCTTTCGTTGTTAGCGGAGAATCAAGCGGCTGTGAATAATGGCCTCTTGTTTCCGGCGCAACCGGTGTAGTGGCGTCGAGAATCATTTTGTGAGTGATTCCTGATGGATTGGATCCCGGATCAAGCGGCAGGACAGATAAGTCCGGAATGATGACCGCATCGTGTTTCGGATGCATTTTGGTCGAAAGCGCCCACATGACCTGCGGAAGGTTGAATGGATCGACATCCTCATCAACGACAATGACCATTTTGCAATAGCCAAGTCCATGCGGCGTTGTGAGTGCGCGCATGCCGACCGCTTTCGCAAATCCGCCATAGCGGGTTTTTGTGGAAACAATCGCGATTAAACCGTGTGTGTACATGGCGTTCACTGCCACAATTTCGTTCGGGTACGCTTCTTTTAACTGCTGATAAAGCGGCACGCATGTGTTAATGCCGATCATGTAATCGCATTCTGTCCAAGGCATGCCTAAGTATAAATGTTCAAAGATCGGATTGTTTCTGTGATAGACGCGTTTAATTTTGATAATCGGCATGCTGCGTCCGCCGGAATAATGGCCTGTGAATTCACCGAACGGCCCTTCATATTCGCGCTCTCCAGCAATGATCTCACCTTCAAGCACCACTTCAGCGCCCCAAGGAACATCAAGATCAGACAGCTTTGATTTGACGATGCGATATGGTTCGCCTTGAATCGCACCTGCCATTTCGTATTCTGATTGATCATAGAGAAGCGGAGTCGATGCCGCCGTTGTAATGACCGGCTCACAGCCGAGCGCAATAGTGACTGGAAGATTGATGCCGCGTTCTTCAGCTTGGCGCAGATGGATTGCAATATCGTGCTGCGGGACAGGCTGAATGCCAAGGCGGTCTTTTCCTTTGACCTGCATTCTGTAAATGCCGACATTTTGTTTGCCGAAGTTGTCAGGGTCCTCTAGATCACGAGAAATAACACACGCTTTGTCTAGATAGTAGCCTCCGTCTCCTTGGTTTATTCTGAAAAGAGGCAGTATATCGAACAAATTGATATCTTCTGTGATTTCATTTTCATGAAATGGCGCTGTTTCCTCACGTTTGACCGGCATCGGAAATTGGTCATAACGCTTTGCGAATTCAAAAAACTGTTCTTTTACCGGTGTGTCTTTCGGCATGCCCAGCATCATTGCATGGTTTGGCCAAGAGCCGATGACATTCATCGCAATTCGCGCGTTATGATAGCCGTAAATGTTGTTAAATAAGAGCGCGGGGCTTTTATCGCCAAGATTGCTGGCTGCCCGTGCGGCGGCCCCTAAATCCGGTTCCGGCTTTACCTCTTCATTCACTGTAAGCAGCTGTCCTTCTTTTTCAAGGGCAGCGAGAAATTCTCTGAAATCTTGATAAGCCATGATCAAGCTCCTCCTTTTTGTTTTTCAATCCCATTCCAGCGCTTCGCTTCAGGAAGCCGAATGCCGAATTGGTCCAACGTTCTGAATACAATATGGTCAACCATTTCCTCTAAGCTGCTCGGCTGATTATAAAATGCCGGCATCGGAGGAAGAATGATGGTGCCCATTTTCGTAAGCGCTAGCATATTTTCGAGATGTATTTGGTTCAAAGGCGTCTCTCTCGTTAAGAGGACGAGTTTTTTTCTCTCCTTGAGCATGACATCCGCCGCACGTGTCAGCAGATTATCCGCCATTCCGGTGCGAATGCTTGCGAGAGATTTCATGCTGCACGGCGCAACAATCATTCCATCGGTATCAAACGACCCGCTTGAAATGGCTGCCGCCTGATCCTTATGTGAGTAAGTGTATGTGGCCAGTTGTTCTACTTCTTGTAAGGTATAGCCTGTTTCATGTTTGATCGTGACGTTTGCCCAAGGAGACACAACGAGATGGGTTTCCACTCCGGCGGCCTTCAGCCACTGCAGCAGCCTGACCCCGAAAATGGCCCCTGTTGCCCCTGTCATTCCGACAACGAGTTTCACTTTGCCCCCTCCTTTACGCTTGAATTCTGCTTTCATTTCAATCATACTCCTGATATATCCATATGAAAAATATCTATTAAATCTATATTTAATACCTAAAAGGTATGATAAGGAGGCGCTTTCTTTTGGATATTCGCCAGCTTCGATACTTCATTACCATTGCCCAAGAACAGAAAATCACGTCCGCAGCCAAAAAGCTTCACATGGCGCAGCCGCCTTTAAGCAGGCAGCTCAAACAGCTGGAGGACGAACTTGGTGTTGTCCTGTTTGACCGGAACAAGAAAAAACAAATGACTCTTACATATGAAGGAGCTGTTTTTCTAAAAAGAGCAAAAGAGATTCTGCATAGGTTTGAAGATGCAGTCATTGAGGTACAGGAGCTGAAGGAGGAAGTAGCCGGCACACTTGCCGTGGGATCAACGATTTATTGCGCGGCTCTGATGCTTGAAAAAGTAACACAGATCAAAGAGAGATACCCCCATCTCACCTTTAATATTTGGGAAAATGAACCCGCGACACTGTTGGAACTGCTGGAAAGCCGGCAAATCGATGCGGCGGTCACGACAACACTGATCAAAAATGACACAGTACAATTCAAACAGCTTGATGACATTCCATGTGTGCTCGTGCTTTCAGATGAAGCCGGATATCCGTGCGGAGACACCATTAAGATGGAGGACATTCCTTCATTTCCGCTGATCCTGCTGAGGCCTGTCAACGGAAAAGGCGTCTATAATCAGGTCATGAATGAATTTCATCGTTTGAACCTGGAGCCGCGCATTGTTTGTGAATGCCACGACTCTGCAACTTTGCTCAGCCTCGTGTCATCCGGATTCGGCGCGTCTATTTTGCCTGTCACAATGATTCCCGTTCATATGAGAAATCACGTTCACACCGTCCATATCGAAAATAATCCCTTCATTATGACACCGGCTGTCATGTGGAGAACGGACAGTTATTTGCCTAAACCGGCACAGCAATTTTTGGATTTATTTTAAAAGATTTTGCCTTATGAAAACCAATTACTTGACTCATACTAAAAAAAAGTTATCCTTTAGATTTGTAAGCTATTTTTTTATTTCAATAAAATCAACCAGAAAAGTGGGGAATAAGATGAAAAAAGCATTATTGGCTTTATTCATGGTCGTAAGTATTGCAGCTCTTGCAGCTTGCGGAGCAGGAAATGACAATCAGTCAAAAGATAATGCCAAAGATGGCGATCTTTGGGCTTCAATTAAGAAAAAAGGTGTGCTCACAGTCGGAACGGAAGGAACATATGAGCCGTTCACTTACCACGACAAAGACACTGATAAACTGACTGGCTATGATGTCGAAGTTATCACAGAAGTCGCAAAACGCCTCGGGCTTAAAGCCGATTTTAAAGAAACACAATGGGACAGCATGTTTGCCGGCCTGAATTCCAAACGGTTTGACGTCATTGCCAACCAAGTCGGAAAAACAGACCGTGAAAACAAGTATGATTTCTCAGATAAATACACAACATCAAGAGCCGTTGTCGTGACGAAAACAGACAACAACGATATTAAGTCTGAAGCAGATGTAAAAGGAAAAACGTCAGCTCAATCACTGACAAGCAACTACAACAAATTAGCTACAAATGCCGGCGCTAAAGTAGAAGGCGTTGAAGGCATGGCGCAGGCCCTTCAAATGATCCAGCAAGGCCGTGTCGATATGACATACAACGATAAGCTTGCCGTATTGAACTACTTAAAAACATCTGGCAATAAAAACGTGAAAATCGCGTTTGAAACAGGCGATCCGCAGTCAACCTATTTCACGTTCCGTAAAGGAAGCGGCGAGGTTGTTGATCAAGTCAACAAAGCATTAAAAGAAATGAAAGAGGACGGGACTCTTTCTAAAATCTCTAAAAAATGGTTCGGCGAAGATGTTTCTAAATAATCTGCCGGCATTGACGCTTGGCACGGCGATCCCGTGGGATCTGGTGCAGCAGTCATTCTGGCCGATACTTTCAGGGGGAATCTACTATACGATTCCCCTTACGATTCTTTCCTTTATATTCGGAATGATCCTGGCGCTGATTACGGCGCTTGCCAGAATGTCGAAAGTGAGACCTTTGAGATGGGTGTTCAGCGTATACGTATCCGCAATACGCGGCACTCCTCTTCTCGTTCAATTGTTCATCATTTTCTATCTGTTCCCGGCCTTTAACGTCACATTAGATCCATTTCCAAGCGCAGTTATCGCCTTTTCATTAAACGTCGGCGCCTATGCATCTGAAATCATTCGGGCATCTATTTTATCCGTGCCGAAAGGGCAATGGGAAGCCGGCTACACAATTGGCATGACACATCAAAAAACGCTGTTCCGCGTCATTTTGCCGCAGGCGTTTCGTGTGTCGATCCCGCCATTATCCAATACCTTTATCAGCCTGATTAAAGATACATCCCTCGCCTCTCAAATTCTGGTCGCTGAGCTGTTCAGAAAAGCCCAGGAAATCGGCGCGCGGAATCTTGATCAAATTTTAGTGATCTATATTGAAGCAGCCTTTATTTATTGGATTATCTGCTTCCTGCTCTCACTCGTCCAGCATGTCATCGAACGGCGTCTTGACCGCTACGTGGCCAAATAAGGAGGTTCCGAGTATGCTTACCGTTAAAGGATTAAACAAATCATTCGGTGAAAATGAAATTTTAAAAAAGATAGATATGAAGATTGAAAAAGGAAAAGTCATCGCCATACTTGGGCCTTCAGGTTCAGGGAAAACGACGCTGCTCCGCTGCCTGAACGCTCTGGAGATCCCGAATCGCGGAGAGCTTGCATTTGATGATTTCTCCATCGATTTCTCTAAAAAGGTGAAACAGGCGGATATCCTAAAGCTTCGCCGAAAATCCGGAATGGTGTTTCAGGCGTATCACCTGTTCCCGCACCGCACAGCCCTCGAAAACGTGATGGAGGGCCCTATTCAGGTGCAAAAACGGAACAAAGAGGAAGTCAGAAAAGAAGCGATTCAGCTTCTTGATAAAGTCGGATTGAAGGACAAAATGGATTTATATCCGTTCCAGCTTTCCGGCGGCCAGCAGCAGCGCGTCGGCATCGCCCGCGCACTGGCGATTCAGCCTGAGCTCATGCTGTTTGACGAACCGACCTCAGCGCTTGATCCCGAGCTTGTCGGAGAGGTGCTGAAGGTTATCAAGGACTTGGCCAATGAAGGCTGGACCATGGTCGTCGTGACCCACGAAATCAAGTTCGCGCAGGAAGTTGCGGATGAAGTCATCTTCATCGACGGCGGCGTTATCGTGGAGCAAGGACCGCCGGAGCAAATTTTCTCCGCACCAAAAGAAGAACGGACACAGCGGTTCTTGAACCGGATTTTGAACCCGCTGTAATAAGAAAAACAGGGCGCCTGCGCCCTGTTACAGATTGTTGACAAAATCCTAAAACGATTTTCGTTTTAGGATTTTGTCATTTTCAGCGTGATTGAAAACCTTTGAAGTCTAGGAAGGGCGAGCATTGGAGCACAGCGAATGTGAAATTCGTGAGCACAGAAGCGCAGGCCTGACAACGAATGCAAGGGATTTCCAACACGCTGGAACAGGGCGCCCGCGGCGGCCCTGTTTTTTTGTTGAGCCCCTTTCGCCTATTCCGCCCTTCTGTCAGATGTGCTACAATGACAATCGACTGATTTTTACGAAAGAAGGGACCTCACGTGAAGCAAGAACTTGTTCTGCGCTGGACATTTTATTTTGCCGGTTTGATCATTTTGGCTTTTGGTGTATCCCTGACGATAGAAGGAAAAGCACTCGGCATTAGTCCGTGGGATGCATTTCATTACAGCCTGTTTCAGCACTTCGGGCTTACCGTCGGCCAGTGGTCCATCATTATTGGAGCGCTCATCGTCGGATTGACGTCATTGTTTACGAGAGCTTGGCCGAAAATTGGGGCCCTCCTGAATATGGTGCTCATCGGTGTATTTATAGATTTTTTCAATTTCATTCTGCCTGCCCCCTCGACCTACACAGGCTCGATCATCGTCTTCTCTCTCGGCGTAGTGCTGATCGGTTACGGCGTCGGTGTTTATGTATCAGCAGGCCTTGGCGCGGGGCCGCGTGATTCACTGATGATGCTGATTACAGAAAAAACCGGATGGAATGTGCAATGGGTGCGGAACGGCATGGAAATAACCATTTTGTTTGCGGCATGGGGCATGGGCGGGCCGATCGGTTTTGGCACCATTTTGACCGCCATCCTCACAGGACTTATTTTGCGCTTTTCATTGCCCCAGTCAATCCAGTTGCTGAATTATGCTGTGGCAAGGCGGACAGCCGCTGTGAAAGCATCTCCGCCTGTACACTAAAACAAAGCCGCCTTGGCTTTGTTTTTTTATTTTCTCCTCTATATGAGTCTTGTGGAAGTATGATAGGATGGTTTTGACAATCTTTTGCAGACGGAGGATCTAGAATGAAGATTTACGGAATTTATATGGACCGCCCGCTTTCACAGGAAGAAAATGAACGGTTCATGTCTTTCATATCACCTGAAAAACGGGAGAAATGCCGGAGATTTTATCATAAAGAAGATGCTCACCGCACCCTGCTGGGAGATGTGCTCGTTCGCTCAGTCATAAGCAGGCAGTATCAGTTGGACAAATCCGATATCCGCTTTAGCACGCAGGAATACGGGAAGCCGTGCATCCCTGATCTTCCCGACGCTCATTTCAACATTTCTCACTCCGGCCGCTGGGTCATTGGTGCGTTTGATTCACAGCCGATCGGCATAGATATCGAAAAAACGAAACCGATCAGCCTTGAGATCGCCAAGCGCTTCTTTTCAAAAACAGAGTACAGCGACCTTTTAGCAAAAGACAAGGACGAGCAGACAGACTATTTTTATCATCTATGGTCAATGAAAGAAAGCTTTATCAAACAGGAAGGCAAAGGTTTATCGTTTCCGCTTGATTCCTTTTCAGTGTGCCTGCATCAGGACGGACAAGTATCCATTGAGCTTCCGGACAGCCATTCCCCATGCTATATCAAAACGTATGAGGTCGATCCCGGCTACAAAATGGCTGTATGCGCCGCACACCCTGATTTCCCCGAGGATATCACAATGGTCTCGTACGAAGAGCTTTTATAAATGACTCATCAACAGCTTGACACCGCGCTCAATATCTTCCGTTTTCACATTGGAAATATTGATTTTTAATAGATTTTCTTTCGGATAATCTGATAAATAATGACGGTCTATCGCCTCAAGGAGAACCCCTTGTTTTTTCAGTCTATGAATCACTCTTGAGGCGGGCAGATCCTGAGGAAGCACCAGATGGGTGTGCATACAGGGTGCCTGCCCGCTGGAGAACGTAAAGCGTCCGCTTCCCAGCTGCCTGTGAGTTCGAATGGCTTGATGTAGCCTCAGTGACCGCTCTTTATAAGAATCTCTGATTTTCTCCTTATGCCTGCCGTACATACCGCTTTTCAGGTAAATCTCCAATGCCGCTTGAGAAATCATTGAACAGTCGATGTCGTTCAGCTTTTTGTACGCATAGAACGTGTCAGTCAGCGCTTCGGGTAAAACAGCCGCCCCCACGCGAAGGCCGGGGAACATCATTTTCGAGAAGCTTTTCAAATAGATGACATGTGAGGACAGATCATATGCGTACAGCGGATCTGCCTTTTTATTTTCCTCCAGATCACCGAGGTAATCATCCTCAACGAGATAGACATCATACGCTTCTGCCAGTCTCACAAGCTCCTGTTTATCACGCTCTGACAATGAGCAGCCAAGCGGGTTATGGAAGCGCGGCATCGTATAAAAAAATTTAATCGATTCTGTTTGAAATAACCGCTCAACCTCGGCTATATCAAGCCCTTCTTCCATTCGTTTCACCCCGATGGCGGGAATCCCGAGCGTCTCAAGCTGTTCGACCATCAAATGGTAGCCCGGCTGTTCAATGGCGATCTTCTCTTTCCCATTTGGGAACGGCATGGCACAAAGCAAGGATAACGCCTGCTGGACACCTGATGTAATGAAAATATGCCGTTCATCCGCAAATACCTGTTGAGTGGCCAAGAGCTTTCGGAGTACACGGATGAGTGATGGAAGACCCTTTGGCGTCCCATAAATAAACAAATCGTTCTTGTATGTATCAATCGCTTTGTTGATACAGTGCTGAAAATCAAGATACGGAAACACATCTGGGTCCGGCGCAGATGTGGCAAAGTCGATGGGACCCTGCTGCCCGCTTTTGGCTTTTCCCGTCTTTTTCACAATATAATAGCCGCTTTTCGGAACAGAATAGATAAGGTGGCGCTTTTCCAGCTCCTGCAACGCGCGGATCACTGTGCTTTTGCTGACTTGGTAGCGGGCGGACAGCTGACGGATAGATGGAATCCTGTCTCCTTCTTGATAGGCGGTGCTTTGCATCATCTCCTCTATCCTCGTTACTAGACTCATATATTTCTCCATGCCTTCTCCCCCTGTTTTGTACCGGTACAGTTCATTGTTTTTCTCATTGTACCGTTCTGACCGCGGCCATACAATAAAGGGAGCGACCGGCGCTGCAATTCAGGTAAAGGAGCACTTCCCATTATGGTTAAACATCAGCAAGCCCCCGCTTATATGGCGGCTATTTTATATTCGTTCATTATCGGTTTATCCTTTCTATTCGTAAAAATCGCACTGCAAACAGCAGAGCCGTTTGATATTTTGGCGCATCGGTTCACCATTGCGTTTGCTGCGGCCACTATACCGATCTTATTCGGCTGGGTAAAGCTATCAATCCGCGTAAAGGACGTCATTGCCATTTTGCCGCTCGCCCTGCTGTATCCCGCGTTATTTTTCAGCTTTCAGGCATTCGGCCTTGTGTACTCGTCCTCCTCTGAAGCGGGAATTATTCAGGCAGCCATTCCGATTTTCACGATGGTCTTTGCCGCTTATGTTTTAAAGGAACGCCCAACGTGGACGCAAAAGGGATTCACGGTTTTATCCGTTGCCGGCGTCATGTTTATTTTTGTGATGAAAGGCGTTGACGTGGAATCAGCCAGCTTAAAAGGGTCTTTGCTGATCCTATTGTCCGCTTTGTCTTCAGCGATGTACAATACTGCTGCCAGAAAAATGACGCAGCGGTTCAAGCTGACCGAGCTCACCTACATCATGTCGGCCATCGGCTTTGTCGTCTTCAACGCCATCGCCCTTGTGCGTCACGGAGCGGCGGGAACAGTCGGCACTTATTTTCTGCCGTTCCGGGAGCCCGGCTTCGTTCTCGCCATTGTGTATTTGGGCGTGCTGTCTTCACTTGTCACTTCATTTCTGTCTAACTATACGCTGTCGCGAATTGAGGCGTTTAAAATGAGCGCTTTTAATCATGTATCTACCATTGTGACGATGATTGCAGGAGTTGTGATTCTCAACGAAAGCCTGGCCTGGTATCATCTTGCCGGGGCTGTTTGTATTATGATTGGCGTGGTGGGGAGCAATATCAATCTGGAGAAAAAAACAAAGCGCCCTGGTATGCCTGCAAAAAAATGAGAAATTATGCTAGACTGAAAGGAAAAACATGGTTAGAGGTGTAGGTTTACCGTATGATTCAATATGCTAGTGAAAGTATCAATCTTCCAGGAGAAATCGCTTTTAAGGATGTAAGAGAAATCTTTTTTTATCAACTCGCAAAATTATCATGTTTTTACTTTCTGTTGTTTTGCGCCATATTTGCTGCAGTTAACTTCATTAACGGATGGCCCCGTATCGTTTATGGCAGTGACGCGCTTAACTTGTTTATGAACAGTATGTTGATTATCGTGATGTCCGTTCTGTTTACACTGCTGCTCCTCCTTCTTCTATATGTGAAGTTTTCAAGAGCATACAAGAAGAACGAACGGATGAAATCTAAAAGAACATATACTCTGAACCAAGAAGGAATTCGTATATGTTCTAAAAAATATGACCTCATTTTCAATTGGGATGAAATCACAGCTGTTTTCGAATATAAAAATATCTTCAGGGTCAATACATCAAGCAGCCAATATATTGCAATACCAAAACATTTTTTTCATTCCGAAGTGGAGATGAACAGATTCAAGGAGATTATCCTTAAAAATACCGAAACAAAAAAACTCAAATTTAAAAAGGATCAGCATTGACAGTGCTGATCCTTTTATATTGATTGGTGGGTTTCTTTTGCCTTTTGTTTATCTAAAAACGGCACCAGCTCTATTACAGCCGATAAACCCACAAACACGATGCACACAGCGACAATCAGCAAATAACCATGAGTCATGTCAAAAAACAAACCGCCCGCATACACGCTGAGAGCTCCGGCAACCTGATGGATAAAGAAATTGATGCCTAACAGCGAGCCGATCAATCCTGAATGATAGCTTTCAGAAATAGATGCCGCGGTCAGCGGGATCACGCCTGTGTAACTGAGTCCAAATAACAGGATAAAGCCAAAATACCAAAGTTCGCTGTGATGAATTCCGAGAATGGGAATGAGCAGGCAAATGAGGCTGAGCAGCCGAATGAAAAATAAGATGGATAGCATGACGCTTCTGCTGCCGAGGAGATCGGACAGCCAGCCCGCCAATAATCCACCAATGATGATAAATGCTCCGAACGCGGCCATCATTCCGTTGACATGAGAGACATGCGCATCCTTCAGTATCGGGACGAGGTGAGCATCAATAATTCCCATCGTAAATCCGCAAGTAAACACGCCGAAGTACAGGATATGAATGAGGCGGGATTGCTTCATTACGTTCCAAAATCCCCGCCAATCATAAGATTTTTTCACAGACTCCGCTTGCGCATGTGGCGGGTGCTTCATCCCAAAGACGAGGAGCGGCAGCAGAACAGCCGCCATGACGATTCCCAAAATCGTATAGGTGCTCTGCCAGCCGGCATGATACGGAGCCGCAGCCCAAATGGGCGAGAGAAGCAGCAGGCCCGCAGAGTTGGCATTGGTCAAAATAGCAAGCGCCAGACCTTTGTGTGTGTCAAACCAACGGCTGATGAAATACTGGGTCGTCACGCCGACCGCGCAGGAATAGCCGATTCCGCCAAGCACACCGTAAATGGCGGAAAACACATGAACATTCGGTGAATAAGGAAGCACCAAAAAGCTTGCGCTGATGCAGACAGCTCCAAGCGCCATAATTTTTCTGACACTGAAACGGTCGATGAAAAAACCGACAAAAAACTGGACGATGCCGGTTGTGATCATAAAAATGCTGACAGAAACCGAGATCAGCGACCTGTCGGCATGGAAGGCATCCGCCATTGGCAGCATAAAAAATTGAAAGGAATTTCTGAATGAGTTCATTCCGATGGCGAAAACAAACGTAAACAGCAATACAAACCATTTCATCCTGGGAGACGTGCGCATGTTTCGACCTGCCTTTATTTGAGTATTTCGACTATTATACCATGCAAAAATTGGCATTCAACACAAAAAAGCGGAACAGCCGAAGCTGTCCGCTTTTGATCATGGTTGAATGATCGGATGCTGATTCAAGATCGCAAAAATCCGTTCTGCGACTTCTTCCGTTTGTGACAGCAGGAACATGTGCCCGCCGTCAAATTGATGGAATGTGATGTCTTTTGCCCACTTCTTCCAGCCCTCCGCATCTCGTATGCATTTTTTATCATCAAGCCCGTTAAAGACATGAACAGGCGACTGGATCGGAGTCAGATCGTGAAGCTCAAATTGTTCAAGAGCCCGGTAATCTGATCGGAAAGAAGGCAGGAAAAAGGACATGACCTCCTTATTTTCAACAAGCTCTGCGGGCATTCCGCCTAATTGGATAATATGATCGAGAAACTGATCATCAGGCAGGTGGGACACTTTCTTCCGCTGAGTATGAGGCGGCTGGATTGCAGAAATGATAACCGCCTGCGGAAAGACGCCTTCACGCTCAAGCTTTTGCGCCAGCCTGAAGGTGATCATTCCGCCCATACTGTGTCCGAACAGCACAAACGGCCGATCAGGGCGAAGGTTCAGTTCTTGCTTGTACAAATCCGTCAGCTCTTCGAGATCCTCAATGGCTGACGTTTGATTCGTGCCGTGTCCCGGCGGCTCGGCAGCGAGCATCTCGCACTCTCCCTGCAAAAAAGCATGGAGAGGGCGAAACGACGCTGAGTAGCCGCCGGCAAACGGAAAACAGATGAGCTGCGTTTTTTCCGACGCATCAAATGATTTGAAGAGTTGGCTCATTGGCTGTCTCCTCCTTTCATCACTTCATTTATGAAACCGTTACGGTTTGTGTATTAAGAAATTCGAGCAAAATCCCCGCATTCCTATCTAGCGTTTCGCCCTGCAGCATTTCTGCGTGTGTTCCGAAGCCTCTTTTCATACGGTAAGCACCTGTTGTAGCTTCTTCCCATGATGCAAGCCATTCCGGCATGTCAAAATCAGCGCCGGAAGTCAACAGATCAATATCTGCTTTCACCTGGCCTGTGCTGATCAGGTTGACGTAGTATGAGTAAAAGGCATGTGTTTTTTGCTTGAGGCCATGTTTGACGGCTTCGCTGTTGAGCGCTTCATTGTCCCGATTGACATTCATCAACGCTTCGACATCACTTTCAACCGTGCGTCCGTCCAGATCACTGACACCTTGTTTTTTATAGGAATCCACCATGATGATCCGCTGAACAATACGGCCTTGTTCCTCAAGCTTTTTGGCAGCTTCAAACGCCAGGCTGCATCCCGCTGAATATCCAAACAATGTTAAAGGCCCTTCCGGCTGCAGCTTCTGGATCAAATCCGCATAGCGGTCAAGCCGGTCTTCCTCCTCAATAAAATCAAAGGCGTACAGCTTGTATGACGGCAAGCGGCTGGACAGATTTTGGTACATAAGGCCATAGCCCAAGACCGGCGGGAATGCGAAAATGATCTGCTCCTGATCCTGATTCATTATCGTTACATCCTGCAAGCCATCAGAGCCCCCGTTTTTCAAATACGCTGAAATGCCGGCGATCGTCGGCGCTTCAAACAAAAGCTTTACTGGAAGATCAATCCCGAGCTCTTTCTTGATGCGGGACGCGGCGGTCATGGCCTTCAAGGAATGCCCTCCGAGCGCAAAGAAATCGTCATGAATGCCAATTTGCTTTCTGCCGAGAACCTCAGACCATATTTGTGCGATTGTTTCTTCCATCTCGTTCCGCGGTCCAATCCATTCTTCCGCCAGCTGATCCTGATCAGGTTTTGGGAGCAGCCGTTTATTGACTTTCCCGTTCGTCGTTAAAGGAAGCTCATCCAAGAAGGTAAAGGTTTGCGGCACCATGTAAGCAGGAAGCTGTTTTTTCAGGTGCGCCTTCACGTCTTCAGCTGAAAGCTGCGTCCGGTTCACAAGGTAGGCATTGATTGATGCATCGCCAGACTCATGGCGGTCCGCCACAACGACCGCATCTTTCACACCTGGGTATTCCTGCAGCTGCTTTTCGATTTCTTCAAGCTCAATCCGGTGTCCGCGTATTTTGACCTGGTCGTCAATACGGCCGGCGTATTCAATCGTTCCATCCGGCAGCCAGCGCGCTAAATCCCCTGTGCGGTAAAGCGTTTCTCCCGGCTTGAACGGGTTCTTGATAAACTTTTCCTTCGTGAGGTCAGCACGATTTACATATCCTTTTGACACGCCCATTCCGCTGATGCACAGTTCACCGATCGCCCCGAATGGCTGGAGCTGGCTTTGCTCGTTCAGAATATAAACACTGGCATTGCTGATCGGCTTTCCAATCGGCAATGAGGAGATGGAATCCGGCAGATCATGCACGACGTGAGCAGTCGCAAACACTGTTCCCTCAGTCGGCCCGTAGCAGTTAATCAGCTTGCCCGGCCCCATGATCCGCAGCGCTTTTCTAACATGAGGCACTGACGCGCGCTCTCCTCCGAATAATATACAGCGAAGCCCCTTCATCCAATCCTCTCCCGCATCTGTGAGAAGATTAAATAGTGCGGTTGTCGCAAACATGACATTGACATTCTCTTGCAGGATCAGATCTGTGAGCCGTTCTGTATCAAGCAGCGTATGTTCATCTGCGATAATGAGCCGTGCCGCATTCAATATTGAAGCGTAGAAATCAAAGGTAAATGCGTCAAAGGCGTAATTGGAAACAGATAAGAATGTATCTTTCTCAGAGAATGCCATGTAGTCTACATGCTTGACCAATCCTTGAATATTGGCATGAGTGGTGATATTGCCCTTTGGCTTTCCGGTTGTGCCAGACGTGTACATGATATATGCCGGATCATTAGGATCAATCGCGGTTGCAGGATCGCTTGCCTGTTCTTCAAACCGTGTTTGATCATCAATGAAGAGCGTTGTGCCTGTATACGGCAGCTCAGCCGCTTGTTCTTTCATCTCCTGATGCGTCAGAAGACAGGCTGCCGCACTGTCAGCCAGCATATACGAGATTCGGTCCTCTGGCAGCTTCGGATCAACCGGCAGATAGGCTGCTCCCGCCTTTAATACACCGAGAATGCCGATCACCAGTTCAAGTGAGCGCTTCGTGTACAGCGCTACAACAGAGCCTTTGCCCGCACCGTGTTTTTGCAGCCGGCGTGCAAGGCGGTTCGTTTCCTCTTCTAATTCGCGATAAGACAGGGTCTGGCCGGAATACGTAAGCGCCGGCGCATCCGGATTGACGTTCACTGCTTCCTTGAACCAATCCGTCAGAGGCTTTGTTTCATGAGCTTGAGCCGGCGGATTTAAGCCGGTTAGCAAAAATTCTCTCTCCCTGTCGTCAACGAGGTTGATCGTGCTGACAGGCTGATCCGGATTCTGGATGAGCTGCTGAATTGCTGTGAGAAGCTGAGATTTCAAGCGCAAGATAAACGCCTCATCAAACACATTCTCGTTATAAGCAAGCTTAATCAGCATCTCATCTCCCGGGGAAGCCATCAGGTTGAGATCATAATTCGACTTCTCAAAAACATGAACATCCACCATATCAAAGCCGTTTTCACTGCTTTCTTCATTTTTCGCATCCTGAAGCGGATAGTTCTCAAAAACAATGATGTGGTCAATCAGTTTCGGCTGATCGGCCTGGCTTTGGATGTCATAAAGCGGCACATATTGATGCGGCTCAGACTGCAGCGATTGCTCCTGCAGCTGCTTGAGCAAGCCGTTAAATGTGATACCCTCAGACAGCTTCACACGTCTCGGGACAACGTTGATAAACAGCCCGACCATATGTTCAACGCCTTTGATTTCCGCGGGACGCCCTGAAACAACTGTACCGAAGGCCAAATCGCCAGACTGCTGATAGCGGCTGATCAATACGCTCCAGACTGCCTGCAGCGCCGTACTTAAAGTGGTATGCTGCGATTTTGCAAGCTCGGTAAAGGCCTTTGTTTCCGCCTCCGGCAGTGAAAAGAGCAGCTCTTTCGGCTCATAGCCGTCCTTTTGTTTCTTTCTTTGCTCCGCAAACGTCGTTTGTCCTTCAAAGTCCTCTAAATACTCGCGCCAGTAACGCAGTGATGCTTGTTTATCCTGCTTTTCAAGCCACTTGATGTAGTCTTTATACGGTTTGACGGGGGGCAGGCTGTACGGCTTTTGTTCGCGCAGAGCATTGTATACCTTAAATAGATCCTGTACGACGATGCCGAAGCACCATCCGTCCAAAATAATGTGGTGGTAGCTCCACACCCATTCAAAGCTTTCTTCAGCTTTCTTGAAAATGGCTGCCCGCATCGGAATATCCCGCGTCAAATCAAAACCCCTGATCTTATCCTGTTCTTTGTACTCATTGATTTTGGCTGTTTGCTCGCTGCCCGTTAAGTGTGTCAGATCGATTTCTTCTATATGGAACTGCCGTTTTTTCAATACGACTTGGACAGGTCTTTTTACTTTTTCGTGAATGAACACGGTACGAAATACATCGTACCGGTCCATGATCACATTCATGCTTTCTTCAAGACATTTGATATTCAAGCTGCCTTTTACTTTCATCGTGATTTGTTCAAGGTAAAAGCTTTGGCCGGGATTCAGGATGGCATGAAAAAGCATCCCTTCCTGCATCGGCGATAGGTAATACATATCTTGAACCTGATCCTTGCTAAATTGACTCATATGTTTCGCTCCCGCCTTCTGTAATTCCCTTGCGTTTTATTTTAGATTCTCCTCAAGCATGTCAAAGATATCTCCCATCTCGTCCATTTCAAGGTCTTCGGCGCTAAAGTCGCTTGGTGTGAATTCCTTGTCTTCTTTTTCCGTGCAATGGCGGATTAACATCAGGAGGTTTTCTTTAAACCGTTCCATTCGCTCTTCAATCGTGGCTCTTTCAAACTCCTTTTCATTGTAGGAGCAGGAAAGCACAAACCGGCCGTTTCTGATCATGCCGCTGAAGCTTAAAGCGTACAGCGCCTCTGATTCTCCGCTTACTTGGCGCCCCATATCGAAAGCGGACGGTTCAAAGAAATCGGTTTTGACTTCACTGTCGAATTGGCCCAAATAGTTGAAGCTGATCTCCGGTGTGAAGCCCTTTGTTTTCGCTGTTTCTGTGAAATAACGAAGAATGCCGTAGCCAACACCTTTGTCCGGAATGCGGCGCAGGTTTTCTTTGACTGTTTTGATCACAGCTGAGGCATCTGCTTCAGACATGTCGAGCACAACAGGGTATTGTGCCGTAAACCAGCCGACCGTTCTGGAGATATTCACATTCGGGATAATGTCCTCCCGGCCGTGTCCCTCAAGATTAATGCCGATTTTGGCACCCTTTGTCCATTCTTTCATTGTCAAACCGAGCGCGCTGAGAAGAATATCGTTGATTTCAGTTCCATATGGCTGATGAACATCTGTTAAAAGATGCTTCGTGTCTTCTTCCGTTAATTCACATAGGACGGATGATGTATCCTTGACGATCCGCTGCTCTGTTTTACAATCCTTCGGTAAAGGAGAAACCTGTTCAGCGGCAATTTGCGACCAGTATTCAGCCTGCTGTAAAAGATGCGCTGATTGGCTGAATGCCGCCAGTTCTTCCGCCCAGTCCTTGAAGGAGTTTGTTTTTTGCGGGAAGACAAGGCTCTCTTCTTTCTCAGCCTGCATGTAGCCTGAGGCAAAATCTTCAAGCAAAATCCGCCATGACACACCGTCGACCACGAGATGGTGTACAGCAATGAGCAGGTGATCTCCAGCTTCTGTGCGATATTGCTCCGCCTTTAGAAGCGGCCCGTTTTGCAGATCGAGACTGCCTTGCAGCTTGTTCGCGAGAATCTTAATCTGGCTTCTCAGCATCTCTTCATCGGAGCCGTACAGGTCCACGATTTCAAAGCTGACTTTGCTTTCGCTGATTGGTTTATATGCTTGCAGGATCTCTCCGTTCTCTTCACGGTAAACCATACGGAGCGCGTCATGATGCTCGATCAGCGCCTGCAATGTTTTCTCCACCCGTTCAGGATCAAAGCCCTTCGCGGCGTGAAGCATCACCGATTGGTTCCAGTGGTGCTTGTTCGTGAAGTTCTTTTCAAAGAACCAGCGCTGGATCGGCGTCAGGATGACTTCGCCCTCCACCGGGCCTTGGTCTGCCTGTTTGCCTTCGGCACGCTCTACATATTGGGTAAGCTCCTCGATCGTCGGATGCTGGAAGAGATCTTTCATTTCCAGCTTCCAGCCGTGCTGGTTCAAGCGGCTCGCCATTTGAATTCCTTTGATGGAATCTCCGCCAAGCGAGAAGAAATTGTCGGTGACACCGACTTCAGACATTCCAAGCACGTCCTGCCAGATGCCGGCAAGCAGCTCTTCCATGTCGGTCGTCGGCGCTTTGTATTCTCCGCTTCCCGCTTCGATGTCCGGCTCAGGCAAGGCTTTGCGGTCCACTTTGCCGTTTGCCGTAACCGGAAGCTCGTTCAGCGTCACCCAGAACGCCGGGATCATGTAATCCGGCAGGGTTTCCTTCAGTGCTGATTTCAGCGCTTCTATATCAGCTGTTTCCGGGGTGACATACGCCGCGATCGCTGTATTGCCGCCTTTATCTTTGACAGCTGTTACCGCCGCATCCTGCACCTCAGAAAGCTGGGCGAGCTGGACTTCAATTTCTGAGAGCTCGATCCGGTAGCCGCGGACCTTGACCTGCTGGTCGATCCGGCCGATGTATTCGATGCCGCCGCCCGTCCACTTCACCAAATCGCCGGTGCGGTACATGCGCTCACCCGGCACAAACGGATCAGCGACAAACCGCTTCGCGGTTTCGTCTTCTCGATTCAGATAGCCGCGTGCCAGTCCGCGCCCCGCCACGCAAAGCTCTCCGGCTACGCCTTCCGGCTGCACCTGATTGCCCTCGCCGAGAATGTATACTCTCGTATTGGCAATGGCCCGTCCGATGGAAAGCGAGCCTTCCTCCGGATGGATTTCTGCGCTTGTGGCAACGACCGTATTTTCTGTCGGCCCGTAGTTGTTGACGAGTGTGTACGGCTTTTTCACTGCGCGCTTCAGCTTGTCTCCTCCGGTCAAGAGGACGCGAAGTGATGTGTTCTCAAGCTCCATGAACTGTTCCGCAAGCTGTGTCGGCAGGAACGTGATCGTTATGCCGTTCGTTTCAAAATAATCGTTCAGGCGGACGATATCGAGGCGGATCGCTTCATCAATGACGTGAAGCTCAGCACCGATCGTCCAGGTCGGGAACATCTCCCAAATGGAAGCGTCAAATCCAAAGCCCGCGTACTTCGCACTGCGGTCCTCCGCTGTCATGCTGAACGCGTCGTGGTGCCAGAAGCACAGGTTCACAAGCGCATGGTGCTCGACCATGACACCCTTCGGCTGTCCGGTCGTTCCAGACGTGTAAATCATGTACGCCAAGTTCTCCGCGGTTACAGCGGTTTCTGGATTTCCCTCGTCGTTTTCATCAAGCGGCAGGCTTAGAATCGTGCGGCTTCCGTCGAGAAGAATGACATCTCCCGTAAAGCTGTCCGGCACTGAAATCCCCTCTTGCTTCAAGAGAAGCTTCGCGCCGCTGTCCTGTAAAATATACTCAATCCGCTGATCCGGGTAGTCAGGATCAATCGGCACAAATGCCGCTCCCGCCTTTAAGACGCCGAGCACAGCGGCGGACATTTCAAGCGACGGCTTCGTAAGGACGCCGACGCGCTCATCCGGGCTGATGCCACAGTCGATCAGAATCCGCGCAAGACGGTTTGCCTTCGCATTCAGCTCGCCGTACTTCCAAGACCGGCCGTTGTATGTGACAGCCGGACGGTCTTTGTGGCGCTGAGCCGTTTCTTCGAATAGCTGATGAACCGTTTTGTCTGTCGGCACAGGCAGCGCTTTGCCCTTCCATGCCTCAAGAAGTGCTTGTTTTTCTGTCTCGGTGACCAGTGACAGGCTGGAAAGCGGCTGGTTCGGGTTATCCGCAACAGCCTTTAGTAGCCGCAGAACGTATTCGCTCCATTTTTCAGCTGTTTCTTTTGCGAACAGATCTGTCGCATATTCGAGCTGCAAGCCAATGCCATTTTCATCAGTAAATCCGCCCAGTGTCAGATCAAACTTAGAAGTTCCCTGATGAGCCTCACAAGGTGAAATGCTCAGATTTTGCAATGTAAGCTGTTCTTTATCAGGGTTTTCTGTCGTCACCATCACATTAAACAATGGGTTTCGGCTCATATCCCGAGGGAGATCAAGCTGATTAACCAGATCTTCAAACGGATACTCCTGATGCTCAAGCGCTGACAGGTTCGTCTGCTTTGCTTGCTCCAAAAGCTCCGCAAATGTTTGCTGTTCTTTCACTTCCATTCTCAGGGCAAGTGTATTGACGAACATTCCGGGCATGTCCTGAACATCAGCATTCGTCCGGCCGGCAGTAACGGAGCCGATGACGATATCCCGCTGTCCGGAAATTTTGCTTAAAAAGACGTGGAAAACAGCATGGAGCACCATGTGCAAGGTCGTTCCGGTTTCCGCAAGCAGTTTTTCTACCGCCTTTGCCGTCTCACTTCCCGTACGGAAACGGATCGTATCTCCTTTAAAGCTTTGCACAGGCGGACGGGCGTAATCGAGCGGGAGATCAAGCTCTGGCAGCTCGCCTGAAAGAACTGACATCCAGTACGCCTCATGCTCCTTCATCCGTTCTTTTTGCTCAGCTTCATTTTGCCAAACGGCGAAATCTTTATAATGAAGCGCCGGCTGCGGAAGCTGCTCTCCTTTGTAAAGCAGCGCCAATTCTTTTACAAAAATGCCTCTTGAGACGCCGTCTGCGATGATATGATGCATATCTAAAAGCAGCAAATGTTTTTTCGCTTCTATTCGAAGCAAAGCTGCGCGAATGAGCGGTGCGTCGTTTAAGTCGAATGGCCGGATAAATTCCTTAATCTTTTGGTCCGCTTCGTCTTCTTTGGCTTCAAACACATGAAGATCAACCTCCGCCTTCTCAATGATGCGCTGAACAGGCTCACCATTAGCTTCCATAAATGACGTCCGCAATGATTCGTGACGGTTCACAAGCTGATTGAGTGAGTCGCGCAGGCGCGAAATATCAAGCTCTCCTTCCATTAGAAGAACAGATGGCATGTTGTAGCTTATCGTCTGGCGGTCAAGCTGATTGAGCACGTACATCCGTTTCTGTGCGGATGACAATGGATACATAGCCTGCTTGTCAGCCGGTTTGAGGACTTGATGGCCGCCTGAAACGGCAGACGCCTCCATATAAGCCGCCAGCTGGCGAACAGTCGGCTGCTCGAACAGTGCTTTAAGCGGTACGCTTTTCTCCAATTCCGCCTGAATGTTGGCAATCAGCATCATCCCTTTTAATGAATGGCCGCCTAAATCGAAAAAATTGTCGTCAATGCCGATAGCTTCTATGCCAAGCGTTTTCTGCCAAATGCGGCATAAGCTTTCTTCAAGCGCTGTCTCCGGTGCAGCCAAGGCCTTTCCTCCGGATTGTGCCGCGTTCGGCTTCGGCAAAGCGTTTCTGTCGGTTTTTCCGTTTGCCGTCAGCGGAATCGCGTCAACCTGCACAAAGAAAGCAGGAATCATATGAGACGGCAGTGTTAGGGAAAGCTGCTTCCGGAGTTCTGCTTTTTCAATAGCTTGTTCCGACGTATAATACGCGCAAAGCTCTTGAAGACCGCCCTCGGAAACCGCTAGTACAACCGCTTCTTGAATTCCGCTGAGGCTGAGCATGACCGTTTCAATTTCTTTCGGCTCAATGCGGTAGCCGCGGATTTTCACCTGATCATCAGCCCGGCCGATAAATGCAAGCGTACCGTCAGAAAGTCTCCGTACGACATCTCCGGTTTTGTACATGAGGCTTCCCGGCGAATATGGATTCTCTACAAATCTCTCGGCTGTCAGCTGAGGCCTGTTGAGATACCCTCTCGCAAGCCCCTGTCCCGTGATATAGAGCTGTCCGCTCGCTCCCGGCGGCACAAGCTTCAATGCTTCATTTAAGACAAGCGTGCCGGCATTCGCAATCGGCCGTCCGATTGTCGGGCGTTTCGCAAATGCATCCGGCTCAGACAGGTCAACCCGCCCGGCGATGGCGCCGATCGTTGCTTCTGTCGGGCCGTAGTGATTGATAAATTCGGTATGTCCATACATCTTACGGAAGGCGAGAACATCAGTCGGGATGATTTTTTCTCCTCCCAAGACGATCAAGCGCAAGGATTCAAAGTTCGCATCTTTTGCAAAACTGGCGGTGTTCACTATTGTATGGAACAGAGACGGTGTCAGCTTGATATATGTGATCCCATGCTCCTTGATATAGTGCGCTATTTCATCCGGCGCCGTATAGGTTTCCTTCTGGACGATATGGAGCTCGCCCCCGCCCAGAAGTACAGGGAACATGCTCGTATAGCCAAGGTCAAATGCGTAAGATGAAAGCAATACAGTCTTATCATTTTCCGTCAGGCTCGCCTCTTCACTAAACCAAGAGACATAGTTTGTCAGATTGCGATGCTCAATCTGCACGCCCTTTGGCTTTCCGGTCGTACCGGACGTATAAATGACGTATGCAAGATTGCGAGACCCGGAAATGGATGATGGGCGCTCCTTGCTTTCATTTCTCCATTTACCGTCATCAAGGCTGACGATTGTCCCTTCATATTGCCCAATAGCCGTCATGTTTCTTTCATTCACGACCGCAAATTTTGCTCCGCTGTCCTCTAATGAATAACGGATTCGTTCTTCAGGTGTATCAGGATCAATCGGAAGGAAAGCTGCCCCCGCCTTCATGACACCGAGAATCGATACCATGACTTCAGCTGACCGGTCCATAACAATCGCGACAATATCTTCATTTCCTGCCCCTTGGGCACGTAGATGATGCGCTAGCTGGTTCGCCTGTTCATCAAGCTCGCGATAGGTCAGCAGATTTCCGCCAGCCTTCACCGCAGGATGGTCAGGTGTTTGCTGGGCCTGTTTTTCAAATAGAGCTGCAAAGGTTGCCTCGGTAATTTGAGTCATATGTCTTTCTTCTAGCAAAGCAGCCGTTTCTGCAGATGAAAGCAGATCTACATCAGACAGCCGAACGTTCGGATTAGCCGCGGCCGCTTTGATGATATTGACAAAGTGGCGGCTCCAGCGGCGGATCGTCTCGTCCTTAAACAAGGCAGTCGCATAGTCAAAGCTTAGGCCGATATCCTCTTCACGCTCGACCGCCTCCAAGGAAAGATCAAATTTCGCAACATGATGAAGCATGGAATACGAGGAAATCTTCAAATCTCCTAATCTTAATGAAGGAATCTCCATATTCTGCATGTTGAACATCACGCTAAACAGCGGACTTCTGCTTGTATCCCTTGTAAGCGGAAGCTTTTCAATCAGCTCCTCAAGCGGATAGCTCTGGTGCTCGAATGCTTGAAGGCTGGCTGTTTTGACCTCTTCAAGGAATTGCGCGAAGGTTTTATCTCCCGCTGGTGCCGTTCTGAGTGCCACCGTGTTGACAAACATACCCGGCACACCTTGCAGATCAGGATGTGTTCTGCCAGCTGTCGGCGAGCCGACAATGATATCATCCTGTGACGCGTACTTGGAAAGGAGTACATTGAACGCCGCCAGCAAAAACATGTACATTGTCGTATCTGTTTCTGCCATGAGTGATTTGATTTGCGCCGTGATTTGCTTATCAAGCCCAAACATCACGCGCTCTCCCGCAAAGCTCCGTTCAGCAGGCCGCTCGAAATCCGCGGGAAGATCCAGTATTGGCAGTTCGCCTTTAAAGACATCGAGCCAGTATTCCTCATCTTTTTGATAATCAGCGTGTTCTTTGTGCCAAACTGCGTAATCTTTATAGTGAATTTGTGGCAGCTCCAGATCTGCGCCTTGATATATTTTGGCAAGATCACCGATTAGAATGCCTGTTGAACTGCCGTCAGTAATAATATGATGCATATCAATGAGCAACAGGTGGCGTTTTTCTTCCAGCTGGACAAGCTTCGAACGGACGAGCGGCGCGCGGTTTAATTCAAACGGCTGAACGAATGCTTTGATGATCTCTTCCGCGTCTTCTTCCCGTCCCTTGGCAGCCTCCAGCTGGAACGATATGTTTTTATGAACGGTTTGCACAACCTCTCCGTCGATCATGTCAAACGATGTACGGAGGATTTCGTGCCGGTTGATTAATTGCTGAATCGCGTTTTCAAGCCGGTCTTTATCTACTTCTCCCTCCAGCAGAAGTACAGCGGGGACGTTGTAGCTTGTGTTTGCTTGTCCAAGCTGATTGAGGATATACATTCTCCGCTGGGCCGGGGATACAGGATAATGCTGCTGATAAGGTGCTTGCCTGATCGGTTCAAACGTCTGCTCCTCCTTGCTTTCGTTCTCTTCCAAATACAGTGCCAGTTCTTGAATAGTCGGCTTTTCAAAAAGCACTTTTATCGGAACTTCCTTATGAAAATGCTCTTGAATTTTCGCCGTCATCATCATCGCTTTCAAAGAATGACCGCCGATCATAAAGAAGTTATCGGTAACGCCTGCTCTGACGCCGAGTATTCCTTCCCAGATCTCCGCTAATTTCTTTTCACTCTCTGTTTCTGGTGCTGCGTATTCTGGCTGCACGGCTTCTGATTGCGGTGCAGGCAGTTCTTTTTTGTTGATTTTCCCGTTTGGCGTGAGCGGCAGACTGTCCATTTGAATCAGGTGGGCAGGGACCATATAGTCAGGCAAAGACTGAGACAGTGTTTTTCTCAGCTCGCTCACAGCCACTTCACGGTCCGCCGTAAAGTACGCGCAAATTTCATTTTCATCCGCTTTGTTCTTGCGGATGATCACCGCAGCCTCTGTCACATGCTCAGCCATGTTCAGTTTTGTTTCAATTTCGCCAAGCTCAATTCGGAAGCCGCGCACCTTCACTTGATTGTCGATTCTTCCTAAAAATTCGATATTGCCGTCCGGCAGCCATCTTGCCAAGTCACCAGTGCGATAAATTCTCTCACCCGGTCTGAACGGATCTTCGAGAAATTGCTTCTCTGTCAGCTCAGGGAGATTGACATACCCACGCGCTACACCGATTCCGCCTACGCAAAGCTCACCAGGCGCGCCGATTGGCTGCAGGCATTGCTGCTCATCCAGGATGTAGGCAGTGGAATTACCGATCGGCTTCCCGATTGGGATAGAGCCGCCATACTCGCGGTCGATCAGAAAACTGGTTGAAAACGTCGTGTTTTCTGTCGGGCCGTATCCGTTCCACAATGAAAGCGACGGCGATGCCTGTTTTACTTTGCTGACAATATGCGGGACAAGGGCATCTCCGCCGATGATTAAATGGCGCAGTGTGCCGAACATACCCGCATCCTTTGCAGCAAGCTGGTTGAATAAAGGTGATGTCAGCCACATCGTCGAGATTCTTTGCTCACGCAGAAATGCAGCAAATTGTTTCGCATCAAGCAGCGTCTCTTTTTTGACCGGATAAAGCGCTGCGCCATTCAGCAGTGCGCCGAATACCTCAAACGTTCCGGCATCAAAGCTGACAGCTCCCGTTTGCGCCATGCGGTCCTCTTCAGTAACAGGAACGTACCCGGCATTTTTGACGAGGCGCAGAATGCTTTTATGTTCGATCATGACGCCTTTCGGTTTGCCCGTTGAACCGGATGTGTACATGATGTACGCCAAATCAGACGGGGCGGATGGCAGGTTGAGATTGTCAGCCGCTTCGCTCTCTTCAAAGCCTATGTCCAGTGTAAGAACCGGCACCTGCAGCTGATGTGCCTGCCCTGTATAAGAATTTCCGGTCAAAACCATTCGAACGGAGCTGTCCTCTGCCATGAAACGAAGACGATCCCCAGGAAGCGCTGGATCAAGCGGCACATATGCGGCGCCTGCTTTTAACACAGCCAGGATGCCGACAACGGTTTCTACTGAGCGATCGTTCATAATCGCTGCTGTTTCCCCTTTTTGAAGCCCTTGTTCGACAAGCTTTCTCGCCAGACGGTTAGCCGCTGCATTCAGCTCGCGGTACGTCAGCTCGGTTCCTTCATATACGACGGCAGTGCTCGCCGGCGTCCGTTTTGCTTGCTCTTCAAACACCTGATGAATAGCCATTCCTTCAGGGAGTTCGGCTTTCGTGCTGTTAAACACCTCGACAATTTGACGCTGCTCTTCGTCTCCCACAAGCCCGTACTCACGCACAAAAGCGGCCGGCTGATCGACAGCTGCTTCCATCATGCGGGTAAGGTGCTCCGCTGTCCGTTCGATAAAAGCGGAATCAAAGGCGGCTCCGTTATATTTAATTTTGACGGTCCACGTTTTGCCTGGATACACAATCAGGTTGAAATCGAAGCTCGTTTGTTCAAATGCGCTTTCTACCTTAATCGAAAACCCGAGGCGGTCTTCCATGCTGCCGTTTTCAAGCTCTTGATCAAGCGGATAATTTTCAAACGCGACAAGATGGTTCAAGAGATTGCCATCAAGGGCTGAGCGTTTTTGAATCTCATAGAGCGGCACGTAATCGTAACGCTCCGCCTCTACTGCATGCTGCTGAACAGCTGAGAAAATATCAGCGAAAGCAGCATCTTGATCTACTTTTACCCGCACTGGAATGGTGTTGATAAACAGCCCCGCCATCGTTTCAATCCCGTTGATTTCAGACGGCCGTCCCGATACAACCGTGCCGAAGACAACGTCCTTCGTAAAGTTGTATTTGCTGAGAACAATGCCCCAAACGGCCTGAAATAGGTTAGGCCCTGTCACTTGATGAAGGTTTGCGGTTTTCTGAATGCGGGCAACCAGTGTTTCGTCCCATGTAAAGGAATATTCTTTATTGACGTATTCGTCTTTTTTTACAGGCAGGCGGCCCGGGAGCACGCTGGGCTGTTCAAAACCCGCCAAGCGCTCGCTCCAGTAGCTCTCCGCTTCTTCATTGTCCTGTTTTCCAAGCCATTTAATGTAGTCAGAGTAAGGCTTGCCCTGACCGTTTGCAGGTGTCCTTCCTGCTCTGAGCGCTTCATAGTTTTGGAACAGGCTTTTCATGAGGACGCCCATGCTCCAGCCGTCCATCATAATATGATGATTGCTCCAGACAAGATACAGCTGATCTGCATCAAGGCGGAAAACCGCTACCTTGAACAATATGTCTTTTGCCAGGTTAAAGCCTTGGCGCTGAACGTCTTGTTTGTAACGCTCAATGTGCTCCTTCTGGCGGTTCTCGTCTGCATGACTGATATCCTCATAATGCACCTTTGTTTTGCGTTCCGCTAACACGACCTGACGCGGTTTTTGCAGCTGCTGATGCACAAATACCGTACGGAGAATATCGTATGACCGAATCAGTTCATTGACGCTTTTCTCAAAGATTTCAAGATCAAAAGCGCCGTGAATCCCAAGCTCTAATTGTGTGAAGTACGAGGAAGAATGCGGATCAAGCATCGCATGATACAGCATTCCCTCCTGCATTGGTGTCAGTGCGTACACCTTTTGAATCGATTTTTTGCTCATATGCCACCTCTATTAGAAAATTTCCATTAATTTATCCAGCTCATCCAGCGTCAAATCGTCGTCACCAAGATCACTCGGGGTCAGTTCCGTACCGTCTTGAGATAGGCAATGTTCAATGATTCTGAGAAGATGCGCTTTAAAGCTGTCACTGAATGTTTGTACTGTTTTTTCATGAAATTCAAGAGAATGATAGGCCAGTGACATCGTCAGTTTTCCGTTTTCGATATATCCGACAACATCCAGCGCATTCGGTTTTTCTGTTTCAGGGCTTAATGACTGTCCTGATGGCAGCTCTGATCTCGTAAACAAACCTGCATCCGACATTTCGTCAAACTGACCTAAATAGTTGAAGCTGACATCCGGCTGAATCGAGAACGCCACATCTTCTTTATGTTCCGGTGCCGTCAGATAGCGCAGAATGCCGTATCCGACTCCCTTATTCGGCACATGTCTGATATCTTCTTTCATTTGCTTCAGCTGGTAGCCCAGATCATCCGCATGCTTCATATCGAGCACCATTGGGTACATACTTGTAAACCAGCCGACTGTGCGGGAAATGGTCAGGTCTTCTATGATTTCTTCACGTCCGTGCCCCTCTAAATGAACATTTACTCGATCCTGACCCGTCCACTCCTTCATTGCCAATCCGAATGCCGTCAGCAAAATATCATTCATTTCTGTGTGATATGCCTCATGCACCTTTGTGGTGAGCTGTTCTGTCTCTTCAGCAGTCAGCGAGAATTCAATTGTCTTTGTATGTTTCATTCGCTGATCACCAGATTCGCGGTCTTTCGGAAGCTTTGCCGCGACAGCTTGTTCTTCAAGCTGTCTCCAATACTCTTTTTCTTTCAAAAAGGCTTTGGAGTTCGCGAAGTCTTGCAATCTCTCTGCATACTCTGCAAATGAATGTGTTTTCTGCGGGAGAACCGGTTCATTGCCTTGCTCAAGCTGTGTATATACTGCGGCGAAATCCTCCAGTAAAATCCGCCACGACACGCCGTCAACCACTAAGTGGTGAATGGCAAGAAGCAAGTGGTCTCCGTCTTCCGCTTGGAACAAGCCTGCTTTTAACAAGCCGCCTTCCTGCAAGTCGATGCTGCTTTGCAAACGCTCCGCTTCTCTCTCTATACGGTCTTCGTAATCTGCAGCTTGGCCCTCAATCTGGATGACCTCCAATTGAGCTGAAGCAGCTTCAAGACCTCTGTTGTATTGAATGACGTCTTCCTGTCCCTCACGGTAGACCATACGGAGCGCGTCATGATGCTCGATCAGCTCCTGCAATGTTTTCTCCACCCGTTCAGGATCAAAGCCCTTCTTGGCGTGAAGCATCACCGATTGGTTCCAGTGGTGCTTGTTCGTGAAGTTCTTTTCAAAAAACCAGCGCTGGATCGGCGTCAGGATGACTTCGCCCTCCACCGGGCCTTGGTCTGCCTGTTTGCCTTCGGCACGCTCTACATATTGGGTAAGCGCCTCGATCGTCGGATGCTGGAAGAGATCTTTCATCTCCAGCTTCCAGCCGTGCTGGTTCAAGCGGCTCGCCATTTGAATTCCTTTGATGGAATCTCCGCCAAGCGAGAAGAAATTGTCGGTGACACCGACTTCAGACATTCCAAGCACGTCCTGCCAGATGCCGGCAAGCAGCTCTTCCATGTCGGTCGTCGGCGCTTTGTATTCTCCGCTTCCCGCTTCGATGTCCGGCTCAGGCAAGGCTTTGCGGTCCACTTTGCCGTTTGCCGTAACCGGAAGCTCGTCCAGCGTCACCCAGAACGCCGGGATCATGTAATCCGGCAGGGTTTCCTTCAGTGCTGATTTCAGTGCTTCTATGTCAGCTGATTCCGGGGTGACATACGCCGCGATCGCTGTGTTGCCACCTTTATCTTTGACAGCTGTCACCGCCGCATCCTGCACCTCAGAAAGCTGGGCGAGCTGGACTTCAATTTCTGAGAGCTCGATCCGGTAGCCGCGGACCTTGACCTGCTGGTCGATCCGGCCGATGTATTCGATGCCGCCGCCCGTCCATTTCACCAAATCGCCGGTGCGGTACATGCGCTCACCCGGCACAAACGGATCAGCGACAAACCGCTTCGCGGTTTCGTCTTCTCGATTCAGATAGCCTCGTGCCAGTCCGCGCCCCGCCACGCAAAGCTCTCCGGCTACGCCTTCCGGCTGCACCTGATTGCCCTCGCCGAGAATGTATACTCTCGTATTGGCAATGGCCCGTCCGATGGAAAGCGAGCCTTCCTCCGGATGGATTTCTGCGCTTGTGGCAACGACCGTATTTTCTGTCGGCCCGTAGTTGTTGACGAGTGTGTACGGCTTTTTCACTGCGCGCTTCAGCTTGTCTCCTCCGGTCAAGAGGACGCGAAGTGATGTGTTCTCAAGCTCCATGAACTGTTCCGCAAGCTGTGTCGGCAGGAACGTGATCGTTACGCCGTTCGTTTCAAAATAATCGTTCAGGCGGACGATATCGAGGCGGATCGCTTCATCAATGACGTGAAGCTCGGCGCCGATCGTCCAGGTCGGGAACATCTCCCAAATGGAAGCGTCGAACCCGAAGCCCGCGTACTTCGCACTGCGGTCCTCCGCTGTCATGCTGAACGCGTCGTGGTGCCAGAAGCACAGGTTCACAAGCGCATGGTGCTCGACCATGACACCCTTCGGCTGTCCGGTCGTTCCAGACGTGTAAATCATGTACGCCAAGTTCTCAGCGGTTACAGCGGTCTCTGGATTTTCCTCGTCGTTTTCATCAAGCGGCAGGCTTAGAATCGTGCGGCTTCCGTCGAGAAGAATGACATCTCCCGTAAAGCTGTCCGGCACTGAAATCCCCTCTTGCTTCAAGAGAAGCTTCGCGCCGCTGTCCTGTAAAATATATTCAATCCGCTGATCCGGGTAGTCAGGATCAATCGGCACAAACGCTGCTCCAGCTTTCAAGACGCCGAGCACCGCGGCGGACATTTCAAGCGACGGCTTCGTGAGAATGCCGACGCGGTCATCCGGGCTGATGCCGCAGTCCATCAGAATCCGCGCGAGACGATTCGCCTTCGCATTCAGCTCGCCGTACGGCCAAGATTGGCCGTTGTATGTGACAGCCGGGCGGTCTTTGTGGCGCTGGACAGTCTCTTCGAATAGCTGATGAACTGTTTTGTCTGTCGGCACAGGCAGCGCTTTGCCCTTCCATGCCTCAAGAAGCGCTTGCTTTTCTGTCTCGGTGACCAGTGACAGGCTGGAAAGCGGCTGGTTCAGGTTCCCAGTAACTGCATCTAAAAGCTCCATCAAATATTGCTTCCATCGTTCAATCGTTTCCTGCTTAAACAGAGCTGTATTGTATTCGAGTACGAATGTAAGCCCTCCGTCGGTTTCGTCAGCCGTCAGCGTGAGGTCAAACTTGGCTGTTTTCCGTTCAAACGGATGCGGCTCAAGCTGAATCCCTTTCATTGTTAAATCCTTTATATTCGCATTTTGCATTGAAAAAACTGCATCGAATAACGGGTTTCTGCTTGTGTCACGCTGAACTTGAACATTTCCGATCAAATCCTCAAGCGGGTAATCCTGCGCATCAAAAGCGCTGAGTGCCGTTTCTTTCACTTCGTTAAGATAGTCAGCGAAGGTCTTTTCACCCTTCGGATACGTGCGAAGCGCCAATGTATTGACGAACATTCCGATGACGCGGCTGACGTCCGCTTGAGATCGTCCGGCCACAGGTGAACCGACGATGATATCGTCTTGCCCGCTAAGTTTTGATAAAAATGCACTGTATGAAGCCAGAAGCACCATGTAAAGCGTGGAATCCGTTTCTTTTGCAAGCCTGCGCAGAGCATCAGCTTTGCCTGCTTCTAATGAAAATGCAATGCGGTCTCCCTCAAATGTTTGAACGGCAGGCCGACTGTAATCAGTCGGAAGCGTCAGCACCGGCAGCTCTCCGTCCAGCTCCTTCAGCCAATGCTCTTCTTGCTTCTTGTAAAGCTCAGACTGAATGAACTGCTGCTGCCACACGGCATAATCCTTATATTGAATACGGAGCGGCTCAAGGGTTTCTCCGTCATACAGCTTTGAAAGCTCATCAATCAGCACACCGACAGACGCACCGTCAGAAATAATGTGATGCATATCGAACAGCAGCACATGCTCAGTGTCTGAATGCTTGATCAGCCCTATTCTGAACAGTGGAAGTTGGTCGATTTTGAAAGGCTTAATAAACTCAGAAACGATCCGCTCTGTCTCTTCTTCCGGGGCTTCGAAATAGGCTATCTCGCACTCAGCCTCTTCCCAGATCCGCTGCACCGTTTCTCCATCTTTTATTTCAAACGTGGTTCTCAAGGCTTCATGACGCTGCATTAACTGCTGCATGACGCTGTTAAGCCTTTCAACATCAAGCTCACCTGTCAGGCGCAGAACCGCCGGCATGTTATAGCTCGTTTGCGCATCCTCAAGCTGCTGAAGCACGTACATCCGTTTTTGCGGTGAAGAAACAGGATACGTATCTTGTTTCTCTGCCGGGCTGATACTTGCGGCTGTCCCTTTTTCAGCAGAGGCAATCACCTGTGCCAAGCCCTCAACCGTCGGTGACTGGAAGAGATCCTTGAGAGACAGCTCAACGCCCAATTCCTGATGAACCAAGGCAAGCATCTTCATGCCTGCTAATGAATGTCCGCCAATGTCAAAGAAGTGGTCATAAGCGCCGACTTGTTCTGCCTGAAGTACCTGTGCCCAAATGTCTGCGACTTTTTGTTCCGTTTCATTGCGTGGCGCAACATATGAAACACCTCTTGAAACGTTGGCATCAGGAAGCGGCAGCGCTCTCCGGTCAATTTTTCCGTTCCCTGTCAGCGGCAGCTCGTCCATTTGGATAAACACCGCAGGAACCATATATGCCGGCAAGTCCTTCGCGGCATGCTCTCTCATCTCTTGTGATGAGATGTCTCCTTCTCCGACATAGTAAGCACACAACAGTTTATCTCCCGCTCCTTGATCAACGGCAAGCACAACACTTTCCTGAACACGATCATGGGTTTGCAGCTGATGTTCGATTTCTCCAAGCTCGATGCGCTGTCCGCGAATCTTCACCTGATGGTCGATTCGCCCGATAAATTCGATGTCGCCATTCGGCAGCCATCTCGCAAGGTCTCCCGTTTTATACATGCGTTCGCCGGATGTAAACGGATGGGGAACAAATTTCTCCTCAGTCAGTTCTGGACGGTTGTAATAGCCTTTCACGAGCCCTTCGCCGCTGACGCAAAGCTCTCCGGCAATCCCGGCAGGCTGCACGTGTCCCGTACGGTCAAGAATGTATACTTCCGTATTGCTGACCGGTTTTCCAATCGGAACAGACAGCGTGTGCTCCTCCAATTCATCAACAGGATGATACGTCGCGAAAACCGTGCTTTCAGACGGCCCATACATGTGAAGGAGCTTGCCCTTTCCAACCGTTTGCAAAGCTTTTCTGACATGCTCAACCGAAGCCCGTTCCCCGCCAAACATAATCTTGCGAAGCGTTGACAAGCACGCCGGATTCAAGTCCACTAGCAAGTGGAACAAAGCGGTTGTAATCATGAGAATGCTGATGTTCTCCCGTTCAATGATGCGGGACAGGCGAGCCATGTCCAAAACGGTTTCCTTCGGTATCAGCACCAGCTTGGCTCCGTTTAACAAAGAGCCGAACATATCGAACATAAACGCGTCAAACACGTAATTGGAAAGACCGAGAATCGTATCCTGTTCTGTAATGCTGAGATAATTCGTTTCCTTCACTGTGCGGAGAATATTGGCATGTGTCACGATATTCCCCTTAGGTGTTCCAGTCGTTCCAGAAGTATACGTCAGGTTTGCCATTGCCGCAGAATCAAGAGGCAGTGCGAGATTTCGCGCATCGGCATGATAGCTTTCTTCCTCATCGGCTAGCACGATAACGCCCTTAAATTCCGCTTCTTCCGCCAAAGCCTTTAATTTCCTCTGAGTGAGAAGCACCTTTGCCCCGCTGTCACGGAAGAAATGCTGCATCCGCTGAATCGGATGTTCCGGATCGACCGGAACATAAGCCGAACCTGATTTTAATACTGCCAAAATCGACACAATCATATCCATTGACCGCTCGCATAAGACAGCCGCAGTTCTGCCTTCGCCAGCTCCAAGAGAAAGAATGCCGCGGGCTAAACGATTGGCCCGTTCATTCAGTTCACGATAAGTGAGTGATTCGCCTTCATATTGAAGCGCAGTGTGGTCTGGCGTATTCGCCGCTTGCTCCTCAAACAGCTGAACAATTGTTTTGTCTTTCGGATAAGGTGTTCTGCCCGGGTTAAACTGCTGAATTTGCGAAGCAGCCTCCTCTTCAGAAAGAAGCTTATACTCGGAAATCGGCTTCTCCGGATCAGCCGCAGCATCTTCAAGCAAACGCGCAAAATGCGTAAGCAGCCTGTTTGCCGTGCTTTGTTTAAACAGCTTCGTGCTGTAATCCAAATCAAGCTCAATGCCTTCATCGGTTTCTCTCGCCTGCACCGTCAAATCAAATTTGGCAATCTTGAAATTGGTCTCATGAACAGACAAGGACAGATCGCCGACAGCCGGGATGCCCTCTGTCGCGTTTTGAAGGCTGAACATCGTGTCAAACAGCGGATGCCTGCTAACATCACGCGGGATGTTCAAATCTTCAACAAGCCACTCAAACGGATAGTCCTGATGAGAAAAGGCATCCAGCACCCGTTTGCGCACACGCGAGATCAATTGGGTAAACGTCTCATCCTGCTTCACCTCACTGCGAATCGCAAGCGTATTGACGAACATCCCGATAATGCCCTCTGTATCGGAGTGATTTCTGCCCGCTGACGGTGTCCCGACAATGATGTCATCCTGCCCCGTATACTTTGACAAAAGCGTATAGTAAGCGGAAAGCATTACCATATACAAAGTGGCGCCGTTTTGTTCAGCCAAACAATTGAGGCGATCCTTTACCCCCGCATCCAGCTTGATTGACACCCGATCCCCTTCAAAGCTTTGAACAGGCGGTCTTGGGTAATCGGACAGAAGCTGAAGCACCGGGATCTCGCCTGCAAAGACTTCCTTCCAATAAGCCTGATCCTTCTTGTACCCTTCAGCAGCCTGTCTGCTTTGCCATACAGCGTAGTCCTTATACTGGAGACGAAGTTCAGGAAGCTGTTCGCCTTTATAAATGCGTGCTAACTCCTCCAGCATAATGCCAATGGATACACCGTCAGAAATCAAATGGTGCATATCAAACAGCAGCATATGACGGTTCTCTTCAAGCCCCAGCAAACCGATTCTGAACAGCGGAGCTTTCGCCAAATCAAATGTCCGAACGAATGAAGCCATAATTGCCTCATCTGAGCGGCCGCCTCTTTCAATCATTTCGATGTTGAAATCAACGCTATCGTGAATGTTCTGTCTCGGCGTGCTGTTTTCAAGAACAAATGATGTTCTCAATGACTCGTGGCGTCGGATTAACCCCCGAAATGCGCGCTCCAGCTTTTGAATATCTAAAGGCCCTTCCAGAATTGCTGCTGCCGGCATGTTGTATCCGACTCCCGCATCCTCGAACTGGCTGACGATATATGTTCGCTGCTGTGCCAGAGAAAGCGGATAATGTTCCTGTTTTTCAGCAGGTTCAATCACCGAAAATGCCCGGCTTTCTCTGTGATCAGCCTCCTCTGCAAGAGCCGCAATCGTCGGATGCTCAAACAAATATTGAAGCGGAATCTCGACGCCTGTTTCCTTATGAATCTTTGTTAAAAGAGTCATGGCTTTCAATGAATGCCCGCCAGTTTCAAAGAAATTGTCAAAGATCCCCGCCTTCTCAACGTTCAGTACGTCCTGCCAAATGGCTGCGATTGCTTTTTCAGTCTCATTTCGCGGCGCTGTATAGGCTGTGCCGCTGACAGCCTTCACCTCAAGTGCAAACAGCTTGCGGCGGTCGACTTTGCCGCTTGGCGTAAGCGGAATTTCTGTCACTTCTGTAAAGTAAGCCGGCACCATATAGTCAGGAAGCTGTCTGGCCGAATGCTCCCTCAAGCCGGCTGGCGCAAATTCGCTTCCAGGCTTCTGCACAACATATGCGCAAACCTCAAGATTTCCCTGTTCGTCAGGGCGTGCCAAAACAACGGCTTTTGCAACGTCTGGCGCCTGCTGAATCACGGCTTCAATTTCCCCAAGCTCAATCCGGTATCCGCGGACTTTGACCTGGTCATCCTCTCTGCCTAAATATTCGATTGTTCCATCTGGAAGCCAGCGCACCACATCCCCGGTCCGGTACATGCGATCGCCCGGCACGAATGGATCTTGTAAAAACTTCTCTTCCGTTAATTCAGGCAAATGCAAATAGCCTCGGCCCACACCGTCTCCCGCGATATAAAGCTCGCCCGCCACGCCTTCAGGCTGCAGCTGGCCTTTTTGATCCAAAATATATAAGCGATTGTTCCCCAGTGCTTTCCCGATCGGCACATACGCTGATTGAACTGCACTCTCAGGGATAACCGGATGAACAGACGCGTCAACGCACGTTTCAGTCGGCCCGTACACATTGGTCAAACGCGGCGCTGTGCCGGCTTCTTTAAACAGCTTCAGCAGCTTGTCCGCAACAACAGATGACAGGCCTTCTCCTCCGATCAGCATGTGTTTCAGTTTTAGGCCTTCAAAATCGCCCGCTGCTACCAGCATTTGCAAATGAGCCGGTGTTCCATCCGTCGCCTCAATGCTGTTTCTCCGATAATATGAAGCAAGGGCGGCCCCGTTCGTCACTGTTTTCTTCGGTACGATATAAAGGGTTTGGCCCAAAAGAAGCGACGCGAAGATCTGCTTCACTGACGCATCAAAGTGGAACGGCGCAAGCAATGCCATCCGCAAGGTTTGGCTGCCGCTTTGATAAATCGTCTGCTGCAGAGATTCAACCAAATGATGAACCTGGCGATGCTCGATCATAACGCCTTTCGGGCGTCCGGTTGTTCCCGATGTGTAAATAATGTAGGCAAGGTTCCGAGCGTTCACATCTGCATTCAGGCTTTCTTCTGCACCTTCCTCAATCGCCTGATCTAAGTCAATCAGCTCAGCATCGGCTTCAGGCGCCGCAACCTTCGATTCAGTCAGGATGAAGTCCGCCCCGCAGTCCTCCAAAATATATTGAATGCGCTCAGCAGGAAAACCCGGATCAATCGGCACATAGGCTCCGCCGGCTTTTAAAATCCCCATGATAGCTGTAATCATCCGTTCAGAACGTTCAATCAAAACCGCGACAGGACTGTCCGGGCCAACCCCTTTCTGTTTCAGCACATTGGCGATGCGTGCGGATTGTTCATGTAACGTTCGATAGGACAATGTACGACCTTCAAATACAACCGCTGGATGATCTGAAAGCTGCTCAGCCTTTTCTTGGAACAGTTCCGGGATCGTCATGTCCTTACGGTAGCTCACAGATTTACCGCCGGCCCTCGCAAGCAGCTTCTCTTTCTCCGCATCAGAAATCATCGTTAATTCATCAATGGTATGTTCTGGATGCGTTAACGCGTTCTCCAGCATCGTAATCATGCGCTCACAAATCATGTTGATTTCTTCACGTGAAAATAAATCAGTGCGGTAATCAAAATCGATGGTGAGTTTCCCAGTATCCCATCGATCCTTCACATGGATCGAGACATCATTTAATCCGCTGCCGCTGAAAATCGGCTCAGTCAAAAAGGCAAGGTCCTCTTCTTTTTGCCACTGCATCACCTGATATTCAAGAGAAACAGTAAACAGCTTGGTCAGAGAGCTCTTTGTTTCACGCAAATCGTTGATCAGGAGATTATACGGGTACTTTTGGTGGCGGAGTGTCTTCATGAGATCCTTCATCCGGTCTTTGACAAATTCTGAAAACGCCTGCCCGCCGTCAATGTTTGTCCGAAGTGGAACCGTAGAAACAAACATGCCAAGCATCTGCTTCTCTTTCGCATTTGTCCGGTTGCCCATAAAGGTTCCCGTCACAACATCATTCTGGCCGCTGACCCTGTACAAATAGGCGGCGAGCAGCGATTGAAATACCGAAAGAACACTGACTTTATTCGCCTCACAAAACGATAGAATCTGCTGATGAAGCGCTTCAGGCACATCTTTAGAGAACCTCTCAGCATCTAAACTTCCTCCTGCGGAAGCATTCCGTTTCAAGGAAACAAGTTCAGGCACCGATTCAAATTGCTTGTTCCAAAACGCCTTGTCCTTTTCAAATCGCTTCGATTGAGCATAGTCCTGTTCAGATAAAACATGATCGATAAATGAATGCGAAATTCCTTCTTCTGTCTCTGAGCCGCTGGCTAATTCTAAATAAATGTGCATGATCGCATTCCCGAGAATATTCATGGAGATGCCATCAGAAATCACGTGATGAACATTTGCGTAAAACCACACTTCATTTTCCTTTATGGTGAACAAGGAAAAACGGAACAAATCACAATCGTACAGCGGCAAGGGTTTTTTCGTTTCCTCCCGGCTCCATTGTGAAATAGACTCTATCGCATTCGGATCTCCAGTAGTGTCAGTATGTTTTATATCAACAGGCCGATACTCGCTAATATATTGAACAGGCTCTCCGTTTTCATCGAGCCGCAGCCGAAGGCGCATGGCGTCATTTCTGCGAATAAACTCTTGAATCGCCTGCTCAACAAGCACATAATCAATCGCATCAGCTGAAACCAGCTTACCAATCCCCGCAAGATTTGAAATGCTCGTGTGAGGATAAAATTTTTCTGTGTACCAAATTCGTTTTTGTGCATCTGTTAAAGGGTAAAAAGTTATTTCCATATTGTCATACCTCCCCTAATCTTTATAAGCAGTGAACATGTGCAACGCATTTTCTCTTTCTTATCCATATCAGCTTTTAATTCTTATGAACTAACAACCGAAATAGCCCAAAGTACTACACTTAAAAAGCAGTGCTTCCAAACAAAAAAACAGATTGCCGCTATTAAAACGGGCAGCCGTCAGTCAGCATTGCGGCGTTTAACATAAGCGGATAAAGACCGCAACATCCCCCATCCTAATAGGAAACAATTTTGGCTATTTATTCATTGTTTTCAATATTTTTTATCTTACTACCGTTCACTTTAAATGAAAAAAATGTTTTTATCACCGAAAAATGGGTGAAAAGTTTCATGCGGGATACCGAAAGATTCCAGTTTATTTACAGGGATATTTTTGCGGGATGCCGCAATCATTTCCACTAAACATTATTTACAGAAAAATAAAAATTTTTAAACCAAACTGCTGCGTGCAATCTTTTTTTAATGCTGAATGCAATTTACAATCTTTACATGACTATGTGTACCGCGCAAAAACCGAAAAAAAGGCAAAAAAAAGACACCCTTGCGAAGAGCGTCTTACAGCGATTCTTTCATGACATTTTTGTCGATATCAATCAATTCCATATAGCCTTTCCCCCACTCATACATGGCTTCAAGAATAGGCATGAGGCTTTCTCCGTGCGGGGTCAGAGAATATTCAACCTTCGGCGGGACGACCGGATACACTTCCCTGTGAACAATCATATCCTGCTCAAGCTCTCTCAGCTGATTCACGAGGATCTTCTGCGTAATATCAGGAATCAATGTTTTTAATTCATTGAACCGTTTTGTGCCTTCTTTTCCTAAATGCCACAAAATGAGCATTTTCCATTTACCGCCAATCACTGCAAGCGTTAATTCCTTCTCACAATTAAACCTTTTGTCGTCCATCCGGCTCAATAGAATCCCCCCTTAGTAACCTTTTTGTATGTTAGATACGTATCATCACTTACTTACTTTTTTGCAGACTCTTTTTTCATTATACTCACTCATAAAATCAAGCGAAAGAAATCTGATTGTCTCTCCTCACAGTATCCTCCAAGTAACTTGTTGACTTTAAAGTGCCTACTTCTCAACAAAAGAAGGAACCTATAGAATGAACAATAATTCGAAAAAGGGAGTGGATCAACAATGGAATTACAGCTTGCATTAGACCTCGTCAACATCCCAGAAGCCATTGAGCTCGTCAAAGAGGTAGAACAATACATCGACGTAGTTGAAATCGGAACACCGGTCGTCATCAATGAAGGCCTAAGAGCCGTTAAAGAAATAAAAGAAGCATTTCCTCAATTGAAGGTTCTTGCAGACCTGAAAATCATGGATGCCGGAGGCTACGAAATTATGAAAGCGTCGGAAGCAGGAGCTGACATCATCACCGTTTTAGGGGCTACAGACGATGCAACGATTAAAGGCGCAGTAGAAGAAGCCAAAAAACAAAAGAAGAAAATCTTAGTGGACATGATTAACGTGAAAGATATCGAATCCCGTGCGAAAGAAATTGACGCAATCGGTGTTGACTACATCTGCGTCCACACTGGCTATGATCTTCAAGCAGAGGGCAAAAACTCTTTCGAAGAATTAACGACAATCAAAAATACCGTAAAAAACGCAAAAACCGCAATCGCGGGCGGCATCAAACTTGATACACTGCCAGAAGTGATCAAGCAAAACCCTGACCTTGTCATTGTCGGGGGCGGAATTACAAGCGCAGCTGATAAGGCGGAAACAGCTTCAAAAATGAAGCAGCTGATTGTCCAAGGATAACTCCGATGAAAACGACTGAATACGTAGCGGAAATTCTCAATGAGTTACAACGTTCAGCAGCTTATATTTCTAATGAAGAGGCTGACCAGCTTGCCGATCACATTCTTTCGTCCCGCCAAATTTTCACCGCGGGTGCGGGTCGGTCTGGCCTGATGGCAAAATCCTTCGCGATGAGACTGATGCACATGGGCTTCAACGCCCATATAGTAGGTGAGATTCTCACTCCGCCGCTCGCCGAAGGAGATCTAGTTATTATCGGCTCAGGATCAGGCGAGACAAAGAGCTTGATTCATACTGCAGCAAAAGCAAAAAGCTTACACGGAATTGTTGCCGCTTTAACCATCAATCCGGAATCAAGCATCGGAAAACAAGCGGACCTCATCATCAGAATGCCTGGTTCTCCTAAAGACCAGTCTAACGGAAGCTATAAAACCATTCAGCCAATGGGATCATTATTTGAACAAACTTTGCTGCTCTTCTATGATGCAGTGATTTTAAAACTCATGGAGAAAAAAGGACTCGATTCTGAAACTATGTTCACTCACCACGCAAACCTTGAATAGCATCACACAACCGGCCTGAAGATCAGGCCGGTTTTATTTTTTAAAAATAAAACTTTAAACCCAAAAATCCGATAAGTAATATGACCTACAAATCGCAAAAGGAGGAATTATGTTGATAAAACGACTTAAGATGAAGCTAGGAACTAAAATTCTTTGCCTCGTTTTCGTGGTGATTCTTTTGTTTTCGGCATCAGTTGGCACTGTGATGCTTAAAGAAATTACTGAAAGCATGAAACAAATGGCAACTGAAAAAGCGAAAGGTGATCTCGCTTTAAGCAGCACTTATATTGATGATGTCATGTCAGGCGACTGGCAGGTGAAAAACAATAAGCTCTATAAAGGGCAAACACAAATCAATGGAAATGAAGATATTGTTGATCTGCTTGGTGAAAAAACAGGTGATACCATTACCATTTTCCAAGGCGATACTCGTGTTGCAACCAATGTCATGAAGAATGGCGAAAGAGCTGTCGGCACCCAGGCTTCTTCTGAAGTTATTGCCGCTGTTTTAAAGAAAGGAAAGCGTTTTTACGGACAAGCAGATGTAGCAGGTTCTTCTTATCAGACTGCATACATGCCGTTAAAAGATCAAAATGGGAACATCATCGGCATGCTGTATACCGGAGCTAATCAAAGTATTTTAGCATCACTTACACAATCACTTTTCACTCAATTCGCTATCGTTCTTGTTATCGTCATTATAGTATCAGTCATCCTTGTCTTGGTTTTCACCAGAAAAATCAACAAGCGGCTGAACGCTTTAAAAAGCGCCTTTGAAAGTGCCGGAAACGGAGATATGACAATAGAGGCGTCAGACAAAACCGGTGACGAGCTTTCAGAACTAAGCGTCTATTATAATAAGATGAGAATGAAGCTGAACGATACCATACAAACCGTACAACAATCAGCCCTTCAGCTTGCGTCAGCCTCTCAGCAGCTCTCAGCCGGAGCAGAGGAAACAAATCAAGCTTCAGAAAAAATCACAGAAGCTGTACAGCAGATTGCAAATGGAGCCCAAGATCAGATCACCCGAATTGAAAACAGTGAAAGCTCATTAAAACAAGCTTCAGCAGACATCCGGGATATTTCTGCAAATACTGCCGCTATCGCTGACAAAGGGCAGCTCGCGCAATCAAAAGCAGACATTGGGCAAAAGGAAATTGCAAATGTACAGGCGCAAATGGATGCGATTCACCAGTCAATTCAGAAAAGCGGAGAAATCATACACCAGTTAGACGGACGCTCTAAACAAATTGAGCAAATTTTATCGGTCATCACCCAAATTGCCGATCAGACAAACCTGCTTGCGCTGAATGCAGCAATTGAAGCTGCCAGAGCCGGTGAACAAGGAAAAGGCTTTGCTGTTGTTGCTGATGAAGTACGGAAATTAGCAGAAGAGTCTCAACAGTCTGCGGGACAGATTTCAAAACTGATCATAGAAATACAAAAGGATATGAACCGGTCTGCAAGATCTGTTGAGCATGTGAAAACAGAAGCTGCAGAAGGAGTCACCATGATCCAGCGCACCAGAGATGCATTTAAGGAAATTGCAGCTGCAACTGGTGAAATCAGTGCCGAGATTAGTGATTTATCAGCATCTGTAACAAACATTTCAGCCAGTGCACATCAAATAAATGATTCCTTTGCAGCCAATACGGCCGACATTAAAGAATCTACTAAAAATACCCGGCAAGCGGCTGCATTAACAGAGGAGCAATTTGCTGCAATGGAGGAGATTACCGCAGCTTCTGAAACGCTGTCTCAATTAGCTGAGGAGCTTACCGGTATCATAAGCCAATTTAAAATGATTAATCAAGCCGAAAACGGCTGATGACTTACTATCATTATTGTAAATTGGCAATCGTATTTTGCTGAAAACAAATATTTCGATCTGCTAAAATTACGATTTCTGCAATAAACTGAGCGTAAAACATAAAATTTAAACCTTTACACCAAATGCTTTCTGGATTACTCTTGTGTCAGTTTTAAAAGCGGGAGGTGAACATCACGACGGACATCATAAAAACAATACTTCTCGTCATCGTCATCATAGCAGCTGCAGCTGTCGGCCTGATAAAAGGAGACTTTTTCTCAGCTGATCAAAAAACGTCTCAAACGAAAGAATATGATGAAACAATCGCCTTCCCATCTGACCGGTATCCCGAAACTGCCAAGCATATTAAGGATGCGATAAATGAGGGACACTCAGAGGTGTGCACTATTGACAGAGACGGAGCTGAGGAACGCCGTGAGCAATCATTAAAGGACGTACCTTCCAAAAAGGGGTATGACAGAGATGAATGGCCAATGGCCATGTGCAAAGAAGGCGGTGAGGGAGCTTCTGTAGAATACATTTCTCCCGCTGACAACCGCGGAGCAGGCTCTTGGGTCGGGCATCAGCTTACCGATTACCCAGACGGCACAAAGGTTTTATTCACAATTCAGTAAACAGTACATAGAGGAGGAACAGCACATTGATCAAATCATGGAAGCCGCAAGAACTTTCGATTTCATATCATCAATTTACTGTATTTCAAAAGGATTCTACACCTCCTGTAATGGATTGGACTGACGAAGCGATTGAAAAAGGATATGCTGCGGCAGACGGAGCCATTTCCTTTGAGGCACAGCGAAATACAAAGGCCTTTATTCTTTTGCGCCTGAACAGTTCAGAAACAGTAAGCTCCTACGAAAAAAAAGTGACTGTTCCTTTTCATGTCACAGAAAACGGAATTCATATTGAAAGCATCATGTCTAAAAGACTGTCCTTTGATCTGCCTAAAGGAGACTATCAATTGACATGCTGGACTGTGCCGGCTGAAATGTCAGATTTGCACGCCGACACTTATATTATTGATGCTGTTTCTGTGTAATGAAAAACCCCTGAGAGAATAACTCTCAGGGACTCTTTATAAACTTTCTCCGTTCGTCTTGATGACATCTTGATACCAATAAAAGCTTTTTTTCTTCAAGCGTTTTAAATCGGATGTGCTTTCTTCATCACGATTGACATATACAAATCCGTATCTTTTTTGGTAGCCGTTCAGCCAGCTTAACAGATCAGTAAACGACCAGCTGCAATAGCCGATTAAATCGACACCGTCACTGATGGCTTGTCTGCATTGCTCAAGATGCGAACGTAAATAATCAATTCGATAATCATCCTGTACAGTGCCGTCCTCAACTTTATCAAATTCACCCAAACCGTTCTCTGTTATAAACACTGGAAGCTGATAGCGGCTTGTAATTCGGCGAAGACCGATACGCAGCCCAATTGGGTCAATTGTCCAATCCCAGTTGCTCGTTGTCAGATGCGGATTTTTTTTCGTTTTGAACACTCCGGGTATCCCCGTCTCCTGATTAGTTCCCTTTTGGCCTGTCGTATTCATTTTCCCTTCAGACACACCATCAAGCGGATTTCGTTCATAGGTGATCGTCTGATAATAATTGACACCTACAAAATCAGGCTTCCCTTTGGCGAGCAGGTCCATATCTCCTGCTTCAATTGTCGGCGCCCATCCCTGTTTTTCCAAGTAGCGGAATGGAATTTGCGGGTAGGTTCCCCAGCAATACATGTCAAGCCACCAATTGTTCATAAATTCTTCGGCGTTTTCAAATGCCAGTATATCCTCTGGATGGCTTGATAAAGGGTAAGCCGGAGAATAAGCAAAGCTAGGACCTATTTTGCCTTCAGGTACATATTCTCTAAATGATTCGATGGCTTTTGCATTAGCCAGAAACGCAATATGGTTTGCTTCGTAAAATCGTTTTCTGTCTTTCACTCCAGGCGGATGCATGGCTGTAATAAATCCGTGATTAAAATTGTAGTTCTGTTCGTTTAACGTAACCCAATATTTCACCCTGTCTCCAAAACGTTTATAAAGAGTAATACAGTAGTGATTAAAATCCTCTATGATGTTTCTGGATTCAAACCCGCCGTATTCGTCCATAAGCGCTTGAGGCAAATCCCAGTGATATAAAGTCAGAACCGGCTCGATGTGATGAGAAAGCAATTCATCAATCAGACTATCGTAAAACGCTAGACCTGCTTCATTGATCTCTCCTTTTCCTTTTGGAAAAACCCGTGGCCAGTTGACGGAAAATCGATATGCTTTTAACCCCATCTCAGCCATCAGAGCGACATCTTCTTTAAATCGGTGATAATGGTCAACCGCAATGTCGCCATTGGTTCCTTTAAACGTTTTGCCCGGTATTTTCGTAAACACATCCCAAACAGAGGGGCCCTTGCCATCTTCATTCCAAGCGCCTTCAATCTGGTACGCTGCAGAAGCAGAGCCCCACAAAAAATGTTTCGGAAAAGATTCTGGATGCTGGTGGATCATAGTGTTTATCACTCCTGAATTATTGATAAACCTATCATAGGCTATGAAACGCGTTTCATATCAACTCGATGTTAGTCGCGGAACAGCTCAGCTAATATTTTTTCTCTATGTCCAAGAAAATATCGAGTTAATTGAACATGCTCTGTATTCTCATATTCAATATGATGTATTCTTCCACCATCAAAGCTTAAAATATTAGCATTGGGATAGCCCAGTAGGATTGGGGAGTGAGTCGCAATGATCATCTGTACATTTCCGCCCTTCACCAAATCATGTATAACTCTCAAAAAAGCTAATTGTCTAGCTGGAGAAAGTGCTGCTTCTGGCTCATCTAAAAGGTAAATCGCTTTCTCTTTAAAACGATGACGGAATAGAGACATAAAGGACTCTCCATGTGATTGATTGTGTAGCGGCCTCCCTCCATAGGAACGGTATGGCTGAGGAGCATCTAGTTCCATCTCATCCAGATGAAGAGAAAGATGATAAAACGATTCAGCCCTTAAGAAGAAGCCATTTGTTACCTTTGGAAGCCAAGATAAACGTATGTAATCTCCTAAATGGGAATCTGACTCCCGTAATTCATAGACATTATTTCGGCTTCCGCCCGCTGTATTGAATTCACACTTATCTGCTATCGCTTCAAGCAAAGTAGATTTTCCAGATCCATTTTCCCCCACAAAAAAAGTCACTTGGCTAGTAAATAAGATGTCATTTAATTGACTTATAGCAGGGATAGTAAAAGGAAATCTGTCAAAGTCCAAAATCTTATCTCGAAGAAGAGTAACCTTTTTTAAAAACATAGCATCTCCTTTCTATACTCAGTTAAATAATATATTGAGAAAGATCTTCTGCATCCATAAAAACATAGCCCATCCTAGTATTCCAACACATAATGCAAACCAAAACGGCATATGAATTTTCAGCAAAAAAGCCAAAATAGCTAGTAAACAAACTGTAGCTGGGATTCCTGTAAGCACACCAGACGCAAATTGACTTAATTGAGCTGTTTTTTCACCTTGTATTTGCATCCAAAAAAGGCTTAATAAACTGACCAAGGGCAAAGCGGCAATGATGCCGCCATAGGTCGGATGTCTTTTTGATATTTCAGTAACAAAACCAATAATCAACGCAGAGATGATTACTTTACTTAAAACTGCCATTGTTTAGCTTCCCTACTTAAAAGTTCAAATGCCTGTTCAAGTAATTCCTTTTCTGATGTGCTCATTCGTTCAATTATTTCTTTTAATTTCTCTTTATCTAGCTGTGTATGCTGTTCAAGAACAGATCTTCCTTCTTGTGTTAAGAAAACTAAAACTTTTCGTTCATCCTGTTGACTTCGCCGTTTAGCTATAAATCCCTTTTGAATCAAACGTTTAGTATGCTCTGACGCTGTATTGTGAGAGACAGACAAGTATTCAGCCAAAGCTCCTATTGTCGCCTCACCTTGCTTTTCAATATGCTGCATAATCCGTATTGCCTGGTGAGAAATATTATCTTTATGTTGATAATGTAATAAATAATAAATATCTGTCCACTGCTGATTAAGTTTAGAGATTAAATTCATTTCCATCATTATACACCCCATTTATATCTTATTGTAAGATATAATCAACAAAAGCGATATATTTTTTCGGAAAATTCATTCAGTAACTTTTAACAATAAAAAAGCACCCAATTCCCATTGGATGCTTACCATTTTAATGTCTTTTTTCAAATTTATGCGGATGAGGATGGTGCTTTGGAACAAAGCCGTTTTGTTTCATCATTTCAAAGTGTTTGTCCAAGTGATTTTTGATGTGTTCTCCTCTTTCTTTAGGCAGGACACCATATTGTACATACTTTGAGATCACGTCTTTGCGCTTTTTAAGAATCTCTGCTTCCAGTTGTTCAATCTCTTTCTTTTGCTGATCTGTCAGTGTAACATTTGCGGGAGGCTGCTGCTGTTTTTCAGCGGCCTCAGCTGTACCGGTCAGAGAAATGACAGCCGCTGCAATGAACATTGTGATGATGTTGATGGTTATTCGTTTCATCCAGTTTATTCCTCCAATCCTATTTTTCATATGTTTTGCTGCCTTGTATTTTTTATGCATAAAAATAAAAAGAGCGAACCATTATTCGCTCTTTCTAATCTCTTCGTCAGCATTAAGTTCTTCTTCACCTGGTGTCGCATAAGTGACATACGTTCCCGCGATTAAATCATGCAGGGTCCGTTTGTCTTCTCGTACGGCAATCAGAATCAGGCTGGCGATCAAGCCGAGTCCGAAGGTTATACCGTAAAACAGGCCGGCTACAATAACCCGTAAAAACATTGTTAACAGGCTGACTTGTGATCCGTCTTTTTTTACGATTCTGATTCCGCAGATTCTTTTTCCGATAAGGTAGCCGCGCCAAAACACCGGCAGCATAAATAGAGTACAGCAGTACAATCAGGCTGGTTTGTAAATATTCATTTAACTCCCCATTATGGTTTAAATGTTTCCATTTTCTTTCTCATCGAATATATCATATGCCTTAGGGGCATCAGCAAGACTTAATTTATCCTGAAGATCGGTTTCATGCTTCTTGACCATTTCTTCCGGTATTGGCATAGATGAGTGACGAGTCTGCTGCATCCTTCACTTTCACATGCGTTTCCTTGGTACGTCTGGCATTCATCCTTGGACAACCCCTTTTTTCATCACCTCTTCCCTTCATAGACGCTTTTAAACACCCACCTATGCTTTTTGTATACACAATTCGAACTTTTTGAAAACGCGATCAACATATTGCAACCCCTTATGTTCAATGCTATCTTTTTAGTTGATTAACAGATTGGGGGAACTATAGGTGAAATCATTCATGCATTCCAAAGCCGTTATATTCAGTTTCACAATGGCTTTCTTTCTTATATTGGCAGCCTGTTCCGGCAAAAATGAAGCCGATTCCAAGGATACAGGCTGGGAGCAAATCAAGGACAAAGGGAAAATCGTAGTCGCTACATCAGGTACGCTCTATCCCACTTCTTATCACGATACTGACTCTGGCTCTGATAAGCTGACGGGCTACGAGGTTGAAGTTGTTCGTGAAGCGGCAAAACGCTTAGGGCTGAAGGTTGAGTTCAAGGAGATGGGCATTGACGGGATGCTGACAGCGGTGAACAGCGGACAGGTTGACGCAGCCGCAAATGACATCGATGTGACGAAGGACCGCGAGAAGAAGTTCGCATTTTCTACTCCATATAAATATTCATACGGCACGGCAATCGTCCGTAAAGACGATTTATCCGGGATTAAAACGCTTAAGGATTTAAAAGGGAAGAAAGCGGCTGGCGCGGCTACAACCGTCTACATGGAGGTCGCGAGAAAATACGGCGCCAAAGAAGTGATTTATGATAATGCGACGAATGAGCAATATTTAAAAGATGTTGCCAACGGACGCACTGACGTCATTTTAAACGACTATTACCTGCAGACACTTGCGCTCGCGGCATTCCCGAATCTCAACATTACAATTCATCCTGACATCAAGTACATGCCGAACAAACAGGCCCTTGTCATGAAAAAAAGCAGTGCGGCACTTCAGAAAAAGATGAACGAAGCATTGAAAGAGATGAGCAAGGATGGCTCTTTGACTAAACTATCGAAACAATTCTTCAATAAAGCAGATGTATCAAAAAAAATTGATGCCGACGTTCAGGACGTTGATTTGTAATCGGACGCCATGATCAATAGCATTCAATGGGAATATATTTTCAACACGAAGCTGGCTATTGAATCGTTCCCTTATGTCATAAAAGGCATTGGGTATACACTGCTCATCTCTTTTGTAAGCATGTTTGCGGGAACTGTGATCGGCCTGTTCATATCACTCGCCAGAATGTCTAAACTTGCTTTGTTAAGATGGCCAGCGAAGCTCTATATCTCATTTATGCGGGGCGTTCCGATTTTGGTGATTTTGTTTATCCTTTATTTCGGGTTTCCTTATATCGGCATTGAATTTTCCGCTGTCACGGCTGCTTTAATCGGGTTTAGCCTAAACAGCGCCGCCTACATTGCGGAAATTAACCGGTCAGCCATTTCATCCGTCGAAAAAGGACAGTGGGAAGCCGCATCCTCGCTGGGTCTTTCCTATTGGCAGACGATGAGGGGCATCATTTTGCCGCAATCGATACGTATTGCGCTGCCTCCGCTTGCCAATGTATTGCTCGACTTAATCAAGGCATCATCTCTCGCTGCGATGATTACAGTGCCGGAATTGCTCCAGCATGCGAAAATCATCGGGGGCAGAGAGTTTGATTATATGACCATGTATATTCTGACCGCTCTCATTTATTGGGCCATCTGCTCCATTGCCGCGGTCTTTCAGAATATCCTTGAGAAAAAATACGCTCATTATGTTTAAACAAACGTTTCATTAAAAAAAGCCGCTCCCCAGGGGACGGCTTTTTTTCTATTGATTCAGCTTCCATTTAAACGGGTCCTCAAACAGCGACCAGTCGGAATCAAATTCATATTCAGTCAGCAGGCATTGATCAAGCTCTTTCGTAATCGTTTCTTCATCCAGGTCAGTTCCGATAAAAACTAGCTGTGTTAGGCGGTCGCCGAACTCCGGGTCCCACTCCTCCAGGATTTCCGGCTCCTGCTGCTTGACTTGCTCCTGCTCAAGCTTCGGCAGCGCCGCCACCCAATAAGATACAGGCTCAATCGTAACCGACGGACCTGCTTGCGACACCAGCAAAGCAAGGTTGTTATGAGATGCGCACCAGACGATTCCTTTGGCACGTACCACGTTCTTTGGCATTTGATCCAGCCAACGGTAAAATCGTGTAGAATGAAACGGCAAACGTCTCTTATATACAAATGAAGAGATACCGTATTCTTCTGTTTCCGGGGTGTGTTCCGCATGGCCTGCCGTCAGCTCTTGAATCCAGCCGGCCGATCCGCTCGCTTCCTCGAAGTTAAATAACCCTGTATGCAAAATCTCCTGCGGTTTTACATTTCCTTTGACGGAACGAATGAACCTGGCTCTTGGCTGCAGTTTACGAAGAACGTTTTCAAGCTGTTCGAGCTCTTGCTCGCTGACCAAATCACATTTATTTAAGATCAGTACATCGCAAAACTCAATTTGATCGATCAAGAGGTCGGCGATTTCTCTTTCATCCTCTTCCCCCAATGCTTCTTTGCGGTCCAGAAGGCTTTCGCCTGACTGATAATCATGCCAAAAACGGTTGGCATCAACCACTGTCACCATCGTATCCAGCTGACAGAATTTTGTAAGATCGATTCCCATCTCTTCATCGATATAAGAGAAAGTCTGGGCCACCGGGATTGGTTCGCTGATTCCTGTCGATTCGATGACGATATAATCAAACCGTCCGTCTTTTGCCAGCTTCTCAACTTCAATTAATAAGTCTTCGCGAAGCGTGCAGCAAATGCAGCCGTTTGACATTTCCACAAGCTTTTCATCTGTTCTGGAAAGGCCCCCTTCCTGCTTAACCAAACCCGCGTCAATGTTCACCTCGCTCATATCGTTTACGATAACTGCTATTTTCAAGCCTTCCCGATTTTGCAGAATGCTGTTCAGCAATGTTGTTTTTCCCGCACCGAGATAACCGCTCAGTACGGTAACCGGAATTTTTTTCATAATAATGCCTCCATTAAAATAGAATGATTACGATTTAAATTGTATACTTCGCCATATGTACAATGGTGTAGAGCAGCTTTTCGCGCTCCGAAAACATTCTCGTTGCTGCCCGATTTCTAAATCCGTAAAGGCTCCAACCGCGTTTAATCCTTTTCCCCATCGCAAATCCCTGCCCCTTGCCGACATTCGGAAAACCGCAGCTTGCATAAAGCAATTGCTCCACTTGCGTTGCTGAACCGATGGAAAGCGCAAATATCTCATCAAAAGTAGATTGGGTTTCGTTTCCAGTTTTCAAGAGACGCTTCATGGGGATCAATGACAGCAAGATCCTTAGCCTTTCCGCTTTTCACAGATGCACAGCTAATGATAAGCATTTACAACAAAACGTAATTGTTACGATTTAAATTGTATGGTCTTTTTTCCTTTTTGTCAACGGTTTTCAATTCAGCTGATCACCACTTTTGTATGTTCAGGGATATTTTCATATACCCATTTCGCATCTGGAATGGTCAGCCTGATACATCCGTGAGATGCTTTCGTTCCTAGTTTTTCTGCTTCCGTTTTGATGACTTTTTGATCCTTAGTCATTGGCACACTATGAAATAAAAATTCACCGTGATTTTTCCATGATACCCAGTATTCTGCGCCTTCCTGGTATCCTTCGGAGAAAAACCATTCTCCCCGTTCAGGCTCTACATAAAAGGTGCCCTTTGGCGTAGCATCATCTTTTGTTTGATCAAGACCAGAAGAGATCATCATTGTATAGATGGTGTTGCTTCCTTCCTTGATGTAAGCCTTCTGCTCCTTCACATTCACATCAATCCAGACATGCTTCTGTTTAATATCCGGGTATTCTCCACCCGAAGGCTTTGTCCAATCAATGCTTGTTTTTGCTGTTTTTCGAACGTCCGTTATGTTTTCGACCGTTTTCTTTGTATTGATACTTGCGTGTTCTTCTGCATGATCGGAGCAGGCTGACAGCAGGCAGGCTGGCATAAGAACTGCAATAATGAATAATGAGAGTTTCATATTTTATCCACTTCCTTCGAAAAACACAGCTTCGCATAGGCATCGTGGAGATGGATCGATTCTTCATTGCGGCATTCAATCTCAAAGGCAGACACCCATTCAAGCTCAAACAAATCTGCAGCAATCAGCCGAGCGAGATCCTCAACAAACCTCGGATTCTCATAGGCCGTTTCTGTCACCGCTTTTTCATCAGGGCGCTTCAATACCGGATGCAGTCTCGCAGAGGCATTTGATTCTGCGGCGTGAAGCAAATCAGCTTTAACATCACTTGGCAGCGATGCGGCCGGGTGAATATCCGCCCAAATGCTGACCGTTCCCCTCTGATTATGGGCACTATATTCGCTGATTTCCTTGGAGCAAGGGCACAGAGTCGTTACTTTTGCTGAGATGCCGGCACGCTGTTTAAACGGCTGATCTTTGCGATAGGTGACAGACATGAATATATCAGCATGCATCAAACCCGCTTTCTCAAGCTTCGGACTTTTCCGTTCGAAAAACCACGGAAACCTCACTTCAACTGAGGCAGATGATGTGTCCATGTTTTCTGCAAGCTCTTTCGTAAATTGCTGAAGAGAGGAAAATGAGAGAATCCAGCCGTTTTGATGATAGACTTGCAGCAGCTCTGTTAACCGGCTCATGTTAATCCCCTTCTGATTTCTCGGTAAATTACAAGTCATTGTAAAATTCGCAGCAGTTGTTTGCTCGGCAGGCATCATGGCAGAAGTGATTGTGACTGGATGGGACACATTAGCGACACCTACATGCTGAATGTCAAAAAAATAATCCTTCCTGATATTTTGCAGGTCCTTCATTTTCTCTTTTTCCACTGGTTTCTCGCCTTTGATCGGACTGACCGATCCAAAGTATTGAAGACGCTCCGTTTTTTTCGGGAGCAGCGTATGTTGATTCATTCAGAAAACTCCTCTCGCTAACAAATCGTAATAATTACTATTTATTTTGATCGGTTCACTGTTGAAAATCAAGAGAAAATAAAAAAGACACGCACAAACGCGTGTCCGTCAAAACCCTAAACATCCGCCGGGCTGCTTTCCGCGCTCCAGCTTTTCCGCCAGTAATAGCCTGCGGCAAGCACAAGTGCAAACGCCAGCAGCGCGATACAGGAAAACGTGATAAAACCGATAGCATATGTGCCTGTCATCTGTTTGAGAGATCCTAAGATGTTCGGCAGGAAAAATCCTCCGATTCCTCCGGCCGCACCGACGATTCCCGTCACCATGCCAATTTCTTTGCGAAAACGCTGCGGCACGAGCTGGAATACTGCACCGTTACCCATTCCGAGCCCCATCATTCCGACAAACAATAGAACAATAACCGTTGAGAGAGATGGCAGGCTGCTGACTCCGGCCATACACAGTGCCACGATGACAAACAGTACAGAAAGAACTTTCGTGCCGCCGACACGATCCGAAATCAAGCCCCCGACAGGCCGGAAAAAGCTCCCCGCCGCCACACATAATGTAACGAAGTCGCCCGCGTGAATTTTTGACAGCTGGTATTGATCAACAAAGAAAATAGATAAAAAGCTTGAGAGCCCGACAAATCCGCCAAATGTGACGCTGTACAGCAGGCAGAAAAACCATGTTTCCTTTTGCCCGAACACATGCAGATAGCTTTTGAGTGGCTGCGGAGCCGGCTGTGCAGGAGAATCCTTTGCCATGGATACAAAAAGAATAAAGACGATCAATAATGGAATTAGCGCAATTCCCATGACAATGTGCCAGCCGAACTGCTCTGCCAGACGAGGGCCAAACAGGGTTGCAAACAACGTGCCGCTGTTCCCCGCTCCGGCAATCCCCATCGCAAGTCCCTGCAAATGAGGCGGATACCAGCGGCTGGCCATAGGCAGCGCTACAGCAAAGCTTGCCCCCGCCACGCCAAGCAGAATCCCGATGGCATACAGCTCAGTCAGGGAACGGCCGCCGAATGTCCCCCAAAGCAGCGGAATCATCGTCACCAGCATCCCGATCACTGCCGTTTTTTTCGGTCCGATTCTGTCCGTTAAAATACCAAGAATGATACGAAACACTGATCCAGATAAAATCGGCACAGCTACGACAAGCCCTTTCTCAAAAGGAGACAGGCCAAAATCCTGAGAAATATAAACACCCAGCGCCCCAAGCATAACCCATATCATAAAACTGACATCAAAGTATAAAAAGGAACAGAGCAACGTGAGTGGATGACCGCTAGTTTTCAGTTCCGACAGCTTCATAAGATTCCCCTTTCTAGACCCTCATTATTTTACATTTTCTGAATCAAGGATATAGGACCATTATTTTCTGGAAAAGACATGTGTAAGTTTTTGTGACACGTTTAATGCGTTAACAGTGCATTGTGACATAATTTTTAATAGGAGAAAACTTACGAGCTTCGCCAAAGGAGGTCTGATACATGAAGAAACAACGATTGGTGTTAGCGGGAAACGGCATGGCCGGAATCCGCTGTATTGAAGAAGTATTAAAGCTGAATCGCCACATGTTTGAGATTGTCATTTTCGGAAGCGAGCCGCATCCCAATTACAATCGCATTCTCTTATCCTCTGTATTGCAGGGTGAAGCGTCACTCGATGATATTACACTGAACAGCAAGGATTGGTACGACAAGCACGGGATCACGCTTTACACAGGCGAAACGGTTATTCAGATTGATACAGATCAGCAGCAGGTCATCACAGATCGGAAACGCACTCTGTCGTATGACAAATTAATAGTGGCAACAGGCTCCTCCCCTCATATTCTCCCTATCCCCGGGGCAGACAAAAAAGGTGTCTATGGATTTCGGACAATAGAAGACTGCCAAGCGCTGATGAACATGGCCCAGCACTTTCAAAAGGCTGCGGTAATCGGAGCCGGCTTATTAGGACTGGAAGCTGCAGTCGGTTTACAGCATCTCGGTATGGATGTCAGCGTCATTCACCACTCCGCCGGCATTATGCAAAAACAGCTCGATCAAACAGCGGCGCGGCTGCTGCAAACAGAGCTGGAACAAAAAGGCCTAACCTTTCTTTTGGAGAAAGACACCGTCTCCATTTCCGGCGCCACCAAGGCAGACCGAATCCATTTTAAAGATGGCTCTTCATTAAAAGCAGACTTGATTGTGATGGCGGCCGGCGTCAGACCGAATATTGAATTAGCTGTATCCGCTGGAATCAAAGTGAACCGCGGGATCATCGTGAATGACTTCATGCAGACAAGCGAACCGAATATCTACGCCGTTGGTGAATGCGCTGAGCATAACGGAACGGTGTACGGATTGGTGGCTCCGCTTTATGAGCAGGGAAAAGCTCTCGCCAGTCATATTTGCGGCGTTCCATGTGAGGAATATCAAGGCTCAGCACCATCTGCGGCGTTAAAAATAGCTGGAATCGATGTGTGGTCAGCAGGAAAGATCCAAGAGGATGAACGCACGACGAGCATCAAAATCTACGACGAACAAGCAGGAGTTTATAAAAAAGCGCTTTTTGTAGATGACAAACTGGCCGGCGTTATTTTATTCGGAGACACCCGTGACAAGCAGCGGCTTCTCGACAGCCTGCTTAAACAACGAGACATCTCCATTGTCAAAAAGCAGATCATCGAACCGGAGACAAGCGGCACTTTATTTGAATCCATGCCTTCCAGTGAAACGATTTGCCAATGCAACACAGTAACGAAAGGCGCGATTGAAGACGCGGTGAACACGAAAAGCTTAACAACTGTTGAGGAAGTCAAGCACTGCACCAAAGCCACTGGGTCCTGCGGAGGATGCAAACCGCTCGTTGAAGACCTTTTGAGGTACATGACCAACAGCGAATATACGAAGCCCGCCGGCACACCTTCGTTTTGCAGCTGTACTGATTTTACAGAAGACGACATCATCGCTGAGCTTCAGCGCAGGCCATTCACTAATCCGGCAGAAGTGATGAACCAGCTTGACTGGAAAACAAAAAAAGGATGCAGTACTTGTGTTCCTGCGATTCAATACTATCTGGAAATGCTGTACCCTGGGTTTGTCCAGCCTGAGCCAGCCACTGAAGAGACATGCATCCTGATTCCGCAAATGTACGGCGGGCGGACAAACGCGGAGCAGCTAAGAACCATCGCCAACATCATTGAGGCATACAGCATTCCCGACGTATCCATCACTCACGGCCAAAGGCTGAAGCTTTCCGGGATCAAGCCTGCGGATCTCCCGAACATAAAAAAAGACCTGAAAATGCCCGTTTACACCAATGAACACCGACACACGCTGCAAAGCATCAAAGCATGTACATGCGGGCAAAATCGATCGATTCAGCAGCTGGCAGCCCAAATCGAAAGACAACTTGAGACGCTTTCCTTACCCGCTCCCATTTCTATCAGCTTATCATGTGAAACAGACTGCACCGATGCCGCCCTGCAAGATGTCGGCGCAATTCGGACACAAGCTGGCTGGGACATTCACATCGGCGCCGTCCGGGGAACTCATGCCCGTTCAGGAGCTCTGTTTTGCGTGACTGAGAACGAAGACAGCACTGCCGACATGATCAAAGGACTGATCCAGTATTATCGGGAAACGGCTCATTACTTAGAAGCTGTTCATCAGTGGATAGAACGTCTCGGGATCGTTCATACCAGAGAAGTGCTATTCGAAGAAGACCTAAGGGCACAGCTGCTGGAAAGCCTCCAAACAGATCTGTCACTGATTCAAAACCCGACTGTAGAGACGGGTGCATATAAGAAAGGATGAGGCATTTTGACTGAACGACTGCTTAGATATTTCCGTGATAAACAGCAAGACGTCCAATCAGAAAAAACATATGACACTCAATGCCCGTTTTGCAGCATGCAGTGCAAAATGCAGCTCGTGGAACAAACCATCGTCACGCGCAAAAAGTACACTGCGATCGGGATTGATAATCCTACAACACAGGGCCGGCTATGCATGAAGGGCATGAATGCTCACCAGCATGCCTTGAACTCCTCTCGCATCACCCGCCCTCTGCTGAAGAAAAACGGCGAGTTTATCCCTGTTTCCTGGGAAGAAGCATTGAATTACATGAAAGACCAAGTGACGATGATCCAGGCAGAACACGGCCATGACGCCATGGCGGTATACGGAAGCGCCTCGATTACAAATGAAGAGGCGTATTTGTTAGGGAAATTCGCACGGGTGGGCTTACAGACTAAATACATCGACTACAACGGAAGGCTTTGTATGTCCGCCGCAGCAACCGCAGCCAACCAAACATTCGGCGCGGACAGAGGCTTAACGAATCCCTTATCAGACATTCCTCACACCCGTGTGATCATTTTGGCCGGCACCAATATCGCGGAGTGCCAGCCTACGATTATGCCATATTTTGAAAAAGCGAAAGAAAACGGAGCTTACATCATTGCCATTGATCCGCGTGAAACAGCAACAACAAAAATCGCCGATCTTCATCTGAAAATCAAACCCGGCACAGACGCCGCCCTTGCCAACGGTCTCGTCAAAATCATCATTGACGAACAGCTTATAAACGAGGATTTCATTCAATCACGAACAAATGGATTCGAAGAGCTGAAGCAGCATACTGACTCGTTGGACCTGAATGACATCGCCGAACAGACGAGTGTCCCGCTGGCGGATATAAGAAAAGCTGCTGTAAAGTTTGCCAAGGAAACGTCCGGCATGCTGTTTACAGCCCGCGGGATTGAACAGCAAACCGATGGAACAGCGGCTGTGAAAGGCTTCTTAAACATGGTGCTGATCACAGGAAAAATCGGCACACCTTACTCAGGTTACGGGGCGATCACCGGACAAGGCAACGGGCAAGGTGCAAGAGAGCATGGCCAAAAAGCCGATCAGCTTCCGGGCTATCGATCTATTGAAAACGAACAACACCGGGCACATGTTGCGAAAGTGTGGGGAATCCATCAGGATGATCTGCCGCGAAAAGGTGTCTCAGCCTATGAAATGATGGAAAAAATCAATGACGGCGACATCAAAGGATTGTTCCTCATGTGCTCCAATCCTGCTGTCTCCAGTCCAAATGCGAATCTCGTGAAAAAGGCTTTAAGGAAACTGACATTCTTTGTTGCAATCGATTTGTTTATTTCTGAGACTGCGAAATACGCAAATGTGATTTTACCTGCCTCCTCTTACTTAGAAGATGAAGGCACCATGACAAATGTAGAAGGACGCGTGACATTAAGAGAGGCAAGCCGGCCATGCCCCGGCGAAGCCAAGCATGATTGGCAGATCATTTGTGATCTCGCATCCGCTCTCGGCAAGGGGCGCTACTTTTCTTATACGTCAGCGGAGGATATTTTTAATGAATTGAGAGAAGCGAGCCGAGGCGGGATTGCCGATTATTCAGGCATCTCATACGGCAGGCTCAGACGTGAAGGCGGCATTCATTGGCCGTGTCCGGAATCTGATCATCCCGGAATTGGGCGCTTGTTTACAGAATCATTTGCTCATCCGGATCAAAAAGCGGCATTAAGTGTGATTCCAAACGAACCACCTGTTCCAAAAGAGAAGCCGACAGCCGATTATCCGCTTTATTTAACGACAGGCAGAGTCATGTCTCACTACTTAACAGGCGTCCAAACAAGAAAAAGCGCCGCCCTTGCCGCGAGACATTTTGAATCGTTTATGGAAATCCATCCGCAAACAGCAGCGACCTACAATATCGAGGACCGTGTACTGGTAAAAATAGAATCGCCGCGGGGAAGCATCACCGTCCGCAGCAAACTATCAGAACAAATCAGAAAAGATACCGTTTTTGTTCCCATCCATTGGGCAGACGCTCAAAATGTGAATGATTTAATCGGGGAAGCCTTAGATCCAGCCTGTAAAATGCCCGGTTTTAAGGTATGTGCCGTCCGAATCAGACCCATTTAAATTTTTCATAAAATTTTTAGAACTTTTCGTATATTTTGTTACATTTTATAACATGTATCTTAAATATTCCTTTTTGCTGTGCTACGCTGGAAAAAACATTGATAAGGAGCGGATCATCTGATGGGAAAAAAACAGCTAGTTCTTGTTGGTAATGGAATGGCCGGGGTAAGGGCCATTGAAGAGATACTGAGTGTTGCTAAAGACGAGTTTCAGATCACAATTTTTGGTGCCGAACCGCATCCCAATTACAACCGAATCCTTTTGTCAAAAGTGCTTCAAGGCGATACAGATATTAAAGATATTACGTTAAACGATTGGGACTGGTACGAAGAAAACAACATTCAATTGTATACAAATGAAACAGTCATCAAAGTGGACACGGAAAACAAAACAGTCATCACAGATGCAGACAGAATCCAGCCTTACGATGAATTGATCCTGGCGACAGGCTCGGTCCCTTTTATCCTTCCGATTCCGGGCGCAGACAAAAAAGGCGTCACAGCTTTCCGTGACATAAAAGATACAGACACAATGCTCGCCGCGTCAAAACAATATAAAAAAGCTGCCGTCATCGGCGGAGGACTTCTTGGTTTGGAAGCAGCTCGCGGACTGCTGAATCTTGGCATGGATGTGTCCGTCATCCACCTTGCCCCATTCCTGATGGAGCGCCAGCTTGATGCAACGGCAGGACGCCTGCTGCAAAACGAGTTAGAAAAACAAGGTATGACCTTTTTACTTGAAAAGCAAACAGAAGAAATTGTCGGTGATGACCGTGTCGAAGGCCTTCGTTTCAAAGATGGCACAAGCATTGAAGCCGATTTAGTCGTCATGGCTGTCGGCATCCGCCCGAATACGCAGCTTGGCATAGTAAGCGGCATTCCGGTCAACCGCGGAATCATTGTCAACGACTATATGCAGACTGAAATCCCGCACATTTACGCGGTCGGCGAATGTGCCGAGCACCGAGGAATCGCCTACGGGCTTGTGGCACCGCTCTATGAACAGGCAAAAGTGCTAGCGAAGCATATTTGCGGCATCGAAACAAAACCGTATGAGGGCTCCGTTCTCTCCACACAGTTAAAGGTATCAGGCGTCGAGGTTTTCTCTGCCGGTGACTTTAACGAATCAGAAGAGAAAAAAGCGATTAAAGTCTTCGATGAGCAGGACGGCATCTATAAAAAAATCGTCCTGAGAGGCAATCAAATAGTCGGTGCTGTTTTATTCGGCGACAGCAGCGAAGGCAACCGCCTGTTTTCTATGATTCAAAAAGAAGCCGATATCTCTGAAACCTCAAAAATATCAATCTTACAGCCTCTCGACCAACAAGCAGGCACAAGCATTACCGCAGCGATGAGCGACGATGAAATCATCTGCGGCTGCAACGGCGTGTCAAAAGGCGACATTATTCAAGCCATACAGGAAAAGGGCTGCTCGTCAACGGATGAGATCAAAGCATGCACTGGTGCATCCCGCTCATGCGGAGGCTGTAAGCCACTCGTAGAAGAAATCCTCCAGCATACGCTCGGATCAGACTTTGATGCGTCAGCGCAAAAAGAAGCCATTTGCAGCTGCACCACATTGTCGAGAGATGAAGTCGTAGAAGAAATCAAAGCCAAAGGGCTGTCACATACAAGAGAAGTCATGAATGTGCTCGGCTGGAAAACGCCAGAAGGCTGTTCCAAATGCCGGCCCGCTCTGAACTACTACTTAGGCATGATCAATCCAACCAAATACGAGGATGACCGGACATCCCGCTTTGTTAATGAACGAATGCACGCCAATATTCAAAAAGACGGAACATACTCAGTCGTTCCTCGGATGTACGGCGGCGTGACCAACTCCACAGATTTGCGCAAGATCGCCGATGTCGTTGACAAATATGAGATCCCGCTCGTGAAAATGACAGGCGGCCAGCGAATTGATCTTATCGGCGTGAAAAAAGAAGACCTTCCGAAGGTATGGGAAGATCTTGATATGCCGTCGGGCTACGCGTACGGAAAAACACTCCGCACAGTGAAAACTTGTGTAGGCGAGCAATTCTGCCGCTTCGGCACACAAGACTCCATGGCACTGGGCATTGCGCTTGAGAAAAAATTCGAAGGGCTGAACACGCCGCACAAAGTCAAAATGGCCGTGTCTGCATGCCCGCGAAACTGTGCTGAATCCGGCATTAAGGACCTTGGCGTTGTCGGCATCGACGGAGGCTGGGAGCTTTATGTCGGCGGAAACGGCGGAACCCACTTGCGTGCCGGCGATTTGCTGATGAAGGTGAAAACAAATGAAGAAGTCTTAGAATACGCAGGCGCTTACCTGCAATATTACAGGGAAACCGCAAACTATCTGGAGCGTACGTCCGCATGGCTTGAGCGCGTCGGTTTACCCCATGTCCAATCCGTGTTAAACGATCCGGAAAAGCGGCAGGAGCTGAACGACCGAATGAATGAAACACTCTCTGTTCACAAGGATCCGTGGAAAGACTTTTTAGAGGATAAACAAACCTCGAAAGAATTATTTGAAAATGTCGTGACCACATCATAATGACAAAAACAATCATTGAGGAGGAATGGGCATGGTAAACAAAGACGTAACAAAAGTATGTATCGGAAAAATTGAAGAATTGCCTGAACAATTAGGCAAAACAGTGTATATTGAAGATAAGGAGCTCGCGGTTTTCAAGCTTTCAGACGGAAGCATCCGCGCCATCGAAAACCGCTGTCCGCATAAAGGCGGCGTCCTGGCAGAAGGCATCGTCAGCGGTCAATATGTTTTCTGCCCGATGCACGACTGGAAAATTTCCTTAGAAGACGGAATCGTCCAAGAACCTGACCACGGATGCGTCAAAACATATGAAACGCTGATCGAAGGAGAACATGTTTATCTCGTATATTGATCAAAAGACCGGATCACTTTTCTAGTGGTCCTTCATTTTTTACAGTGACGGAAGGATGACATGATCATGAAGAACGGAATCGTATATTTCGTGGGAGCCGGACCCGGCGACCCAGGCCTGCTCACCATCAAAGGAAAACAGGCGCTCGAGGAAGCAGATGTGATTTTATATGACCGGCTCGCCAACCCGAAGCTGCTCGAATTTGCATCACCGGATTGTCAGTTTATTTATTGCGGAAAACTGCCAGACCGCCATTTTATGAAACAAAAAGAAATTAACGCCCTGCTGGTTGAAAAAGCATTAAATGGGTTAACCGTCGTTCGCTTGAAGGGCGGAGATCCGAGCGTATTCGGCAGAGTCGGCGAGGAAGCAGATGCTCTTCATGAGCACGGCATTCGCTATGAAATGGTGCCGGGAATCACCTCTGGAATTGCAGCGCCGCTATATGCGGGCATCCCCGTCACGCATCGGGATTTTGCATCGTCTTTTGCCATGATTACAGCGCATGATAAATCATTAAAAGGCATGCCGAACCTTGACTGGGAAGGGCTTGCCCGAAGCGTTCAAACCCTTGTTTTTTACATGGGTGTCAAGAACTTGTCTTATATTTGCCAGCAGCTTATTTCATACGGGAAATCGCCTTCTGTCCCTGTCATTGTCATCCAATGGGGAACGTGGGGCCGCCAGCGGAGTGTGAAAGGAACACTTGAGAACATCCAGCAAAAAGTGCAGGAACACCAGATTACAAACCCCGCGATTATCGTCATCGGAGACATCGTCAACTTTCAAACACACAGCTGGTTTGAAAGCAAACCGCTTATCGGACGGCATTTGATGGTTGTGACTCATGGCGAAGATGAAGACCCGCTTGCAGACAAGCTGCGCGATTCCGGCGCCGATGTCATCGAGTGGCCGAAATGGCGGACCGAAAACATGCCTGTCAATGAAGACATTCTTCGAAAGATTGGCACCTTTGAAGACGTTTTTTTCACATCGCGCCGGGCGGTTTGTGAATTTTTCAGAGCACTGGCTTCTCAGAAAATCGACATCCGCCAGCTGACAGCCAAACTGAGTGCAGCATCTGAACAAGCAAAGACGGAGCTTGAAAAACGGGGAATTCTTGTTAACGCCATTCAGCCTGATTCAGAAAAACGTCTTGTTGTCGGGAGCCGCCATGCAGTGGAAAACATGCAAAAGCATGAATCCTGTTCGTTTTATATCACTCATGAAAACGTCATAGATGACCGGTTCACCCACATGATTCAGCGTACCATCAGTGAATCCCCGCTGCACATGGTCATTTGCCCGAACAAGCTGTCCGTGCAGCAATTGATCAATGGTGGCGAACAAATTGGCATTTTGCCGGAACCGTCAGCAAGCCGGCCTCCTATCGTCTGTATAGGCGATGACTCAGCTGCCGGGGCTTATGGATTCACAGCCATCCAAGAACAGGATGAATTATTTGCTTTCATCCAAAATCAACAAGCGGAAAAAAAACTCCTTCACAGCTGATGGCAAACAGCCCTTTCCCCCAAGGGCTGTTTTATTTATGTACCAATTTTTTATGATGGGTGGAATACATCGCCATATTCTCAGCCTTAGGATCCAAATAAGCCTTAGCGCTGTTGACTGCTGTCGGGCCTTCCGTAAAGCCGCCGGCAATTAATCTCAGCTTGCTTTCATAAAAAGCCGCGTCGCCCGCCACAAACACGCCCGGAAGATTCGTTCGCATATGTCTGTCAGCTTTCACCCTGCCTTCTTCAATCTCCAGCCCCCACTCCATCATCGGTCCTAGATCAATTTTGAAGCCATGATTAATGATCAGCTCATCAATTTCTATGTCTTCCCTCTGGCTAGACTCAGTATGACAAACGGTCACGCTTTTGATGCCCTCTTCATCTCCGTTCAACTGCTCCAGCCGATAAGGAGTAAGCACCCGCACCGATGATTGCTTCATTTTCGTCACGCTGCTTTCCATTCCGCCGAATTCCTCACGCCGATGAACGACAGTCACAGACGCCGCAATCGGTTCAAGCTCATTAGCCCAATCGACCGCAGTATCTCCGCCGCCTGATATCACCACGCGCTTATCTTTAAACGCATCGAGCTTCTCCACTCCATAATGAAGATTTTTGCCCGCATATCGGGCCGCATCCTCGCTGTCAAACTCATTGACCTCAAGTGTACCCATGCCGCAAGCCAAAATCACAGTTCTTGTATAGTGCTTTTCCCCTTCAGAACCCGTCAGAACAATGGTGCCGTCATCTAGGCGTTCAAACCCGGTCACACGCTGATTCAATACGATATCAGGATCAAACGTTGCCGCCTGCTCCTTCAGCTGCTCGATCAGCCGCTTTCCCGCAATCCCCGGTATGCCGCCGATATCGCGAATGATTTTCTCAGGAAAGAATAAAGACACCTTCCCTCCGAGCTTCGGCAAAAATTCGATTACCTTTGTTTTCAGCTCCCGCATCCCGCAGTAAAAAGCAGTAAACAGCCCAATCGGCCCCCCGCCTATAATCGTAATGTCATATACCTCTTGATTCTCAGCCATCCGTCCTGCCTCCCGTTCACATCTATATCAAAGCTTTAATTGAGAATTAATATCAATACAAAGTATATCATATTTCACGAGCCTGTGTTTATTCATTTCTTCACCTTGTGATCAATTGTTGAAAACCCTATAATAGGCAAAAAACAAATGGGAGTAACAGATGAAAAGACGAGTCGAAACGATCACCTTCGAAGGACATACACTAGAATATTCAGTGGCTGGAAAGGGTGCCCCCATCCTTGTCATGCATGGCGGGCATTCAAATTGTTACGAGGAATTCGGATACACAGCGTTGATTGAGCAAGGGTATTCCATCATTACGCCTTCAAGGCCCGGCTATGGACGAACGTCAAAAGAAATTGGAAAAAGTCTTGCCAACGCCTGCCGTTTCTATGTGAAATTATTAGATCATTTACAAATCGACAGTGTCCATGTGATCGCCATCTCAGCAGGAGGGCCGAGCGGCATATGCTTTGCCTCACATTATCCGGAAAGAGTAAATACATTGACCCTGCAATCCGCGGTCACCAAAGAGTGGCTCACCCCAAAAGACACTGAATATAAATTGGGGAGAATTCTCTTCCGCCCGCCGGTGGAAAAGTGGATATGGAAGCTGATTTCTTCTTTGAATAACGCTTTCCCGCGTCTGATGTTTCGATCTATGAGCCCCCAATTCAGCACGCTTCCGTTTCAGCGAATCAAGTCCTTGATGAATGAAAAAGACATAGAAGCATTTCGGAAAATGAACAGCCGGCAGCGCTCGGGTGAAGGATTTCTGATTGACTTGTCACAAACCGCCGCTGTCTCTTTAAAAGACCTGCAAGCCATCATATGTCCCGTGCTGATTATGCAAAGTGTTTATGATGGATTGGTTGACTTGTCACATGCACATCATGCAAAAGAGCACATTCGTGGCGCTGTTCTCTGTTTGCTTCACTCATGGGGACACCTGATTTGGCTCGGAAAAGAAGCTGCAGAAACAGACAGTATCCTACTCGGTTTTTTGGAATCCTAACCAAAGTGAAACGATCCTTTCCCTTCCTCCGTCAAACAAGCAGTGCCTTTTTTTCTGGTATCATAAGAAAGGCAGCTTAACATGAGCGGAGGTTTTATTGTGACAGCACAATCATCTTTTCTTCAGCTGAATTCTATTTTTATCAGCATTTTAATAGAAGCCATTCCGTTTATTCTGATTGGCGTCATACTTTCCGGAATCATTCAAATGTTTGTTACTGAAGAAATGATTGCAAGAATCATGCCGAAAAACCGTTTTCTCGCCGTTTTATTCGGTGCGCTGGCCGGCGTTTTGTTTCCCGCCTGTGAATGCGGCATCATCCCGATTACGAGGCGGCTTCTGTTAAAGGGAGTTCCTCTGCATGCGGGCGTTGCTTTCATGCTGACCGCGCCTATCATTAATCCTATCGTTTTATTTTCTACTTATATTGCGTTCGGGAATAGATGGAGCGTTGTCTTTTACAGAGGCGGACTGGCTCTCGCCGTTTCGCTGATCATCGGGGTCATTTTATCCTATCAATTTAAGGATAACCAGCTTTTAAAGCCTGATGAACCCGGGCACCACCATCATCATCACGGCACCTTGCTCCAAAAACTGGGCGGGACCTTGCGGCATGCCATTGATGAATTTTTCTCCGTGGGGAAATATTTAATCATCGGCGCCTTTATCGCAGCCGCTATGCAGACGTATGTCAAAACATCCACTCTGCTTGCGATCGGGCAGAATGATGTATCCTCTTCCCTCGTGATGATGGGTCTGGCGTTTGTCCTGTCGCTTTGTTCAGAAGTTGATGCGTTCATCGCGTCTTCCTTCAGCAGCACATTTTCATTAGGATCGTTAATCGCCTTTCTCGTCTTTGGCGCAATGGTGGATATTAAGAATCTATTGATGATGCTTGCGGCCTTCAAAAAACGATTTGTTTTCCTGCTGATTACATATATTGTCGTGATTGTTTTAGCGGGATCACTAATGGTAAAGGGGTGATTGGGTGTTTCGTCTATTGGTGCTGATGGGATTTACGTTTTTCTTTTATCATCTGCATGCCTCAGGAAATCTAACAAAATATATCAATATGAAATATGCCTATCTTTCCTTTATTGCGATCTTCCTGCTGGCCATTCTGACCGCCGTCCAAGCATATCTATTTATCAAGTCGCCTGAAAAAAGCGGACATCACCATGACCATGATTGCGGGTGCGGCCATGATCACGAGCATGACCATGAACAAAACAAGCCATTTTATCAGCGTTATTTGATTTATGTTGTTTTTCTTTTTCCTTTGGTGTCAGGCATCTTCTTCCCAATTGCAACGCTTGACTCATCCATAGTCAAAACAAAAGGGTTCTCGTTTAAGGCGATGGAGAGCGGAGATCACTACTCCCAAACACAGTATTTGCGGCCTGATGCCAGCCTTTATTACGCGCAAGACAGCTATGACAAACAAATGAAACAGCTGTTTAATAAGTATTCCAGCAAAAAAGAGATTTCTCTGACCGATGACGATTTCCTAAAAGGAATGGAAACCATCTATAACTATCCGGGTGAATTTCTCGGACGGACGATAGAATTCCATGGATTTGCTTACAAAGGAAACGTAATTAACAAAAATCAGTTGTTCGTATTAAGGTTTGGCATCATTCACTGTATTGCTGATTCCGGCGTGTACGGGATGCTTGTGGAATTTCCGAAGGACATGGACATTAAGGATGATGAATGGATTCACATTAAGGGCACTCTGGCCTCAGAATATTACCAGCCATTCAAGTCAACTCTCCCTGTCGTCAAAGTAACTGACTGGAATACCATTAAAAAACCTGATGATCCGTATGTTTACAGAGGATTTTAAGTGAAGACGAAACCAGTACAAGTACTGGTTTCTTTTTTATTTCTTTTTCATCAGCATCAAATCGAGATAGAGCTGGCACCGCGTTCTGAAATCGCTTAAATCGATCGACGTCATCTCAGTAATCTGTTTGATGCGGTAATTCAATGTATTTTGGTGAATAAAGAGCTGTTCTGCCGCTGGTTTTGTTTTGCAGTTGTTGAGGAGATAGATTTCCAAGGTTTTGAGCAGCTCAGTGCTGCTTTCTTCGTCTTTCGCTTTTAATAAAGCTAAATCTTTATTCTCGTATTCTAAAAATTCATTTTTCTGTTCGATGCTTTCTAAATAGCGGTAAATGCCGAGTTTGGCATATTCATATGGAATGTTTTCCTGATTGCCGGTGATTTCTGCGGCTTTGATGACTTCAAGTGCTTCTGTGTAGCTCTTGCCAAGTTTTAATAGGTGATTATATTCGTTTCCGATACCGATATAAATAGGGGTAGGTATTTTCTGAAAGTGAAAATGTGTTAACAGCTTGTTAATAAACTCAGAAGCTGCTGAGGAGACGGAGCTTTTTTGGGAAAAACTCGCTACGACGATGACAATATTTGATTCGATCGTTAAGACATGACTGACCTTATCCCGTAAATTCAGGTACGACCTGATATTTTCCTTTAAATCCTCTACCGCTTCCCCATCCCCATTTGCGGCGTGCAGGATCACAACTGAAAACATGGAAGGCAGCACGGTGTTGATCCTTTCAGCTTCCCGTCTGAGTTCCTTCTCAGAGGTAAATTGCTGATAGATCGCCCGTTTGATGAGATCCTCTGCTTTTTCTTCCTTTTCCTGTTTCAATTTATTCGTTTTATAAATGATTTTCCCGACATGGAAGGAGGTCTCGTACAAAAAGTCGAGCTCTTCATCCGTCAGATTTTGGTCCAGCTCCTGAATCCAGATGTAGCCCATGACTTCCCCTTTGTGCTTTGCACTCACGACCACCCTCTGGTTTAACCCAATGCTTTCAATTTTATTGACGCGAAAAGGCTCAGGCTCTGTTTTCAGTTTTTCAATAATTCCGTCCTTCAGAAACCTCTCAAAAATCTGGACCGGACACTTTTTCGAAAAAATAGTCTGCTGGTTGGCAGAATCAAAATGGTTAATATAGTAAGAATTATAGGCTAACAAAAAGAAATCCGCGCTTTCCAGTATCACTGGCTTTTGCAGTTCATAGCTAATAAAATCAATCAGCTTATCAACATCTGAAAATGAAAAAACTCTCTCTAAAAGCTCTTCCATACCTTTTTCTCCTATACTTTTTTTACTTTAATCATATCCATACGGGGTCTTTTTGTATAGAAAAAAATACGTTTGTTTCCAAAAGAAAAAAATGGCCGCTTAAAAGGAGAAAAGAGGAAAAAGGGACAGCCCCTTCCTCCTCCTTTCGATCTTTATTGTGACATTGTATCTTGGTAGTCGTTGAACTGGTCTGTGACAGCTTGTGACGGAGCCTGCGTCAATACGCTGACAAAAAAGACAGATAATAGACTCGCAGCAAAACCAGGTATCATTTCATACAGAAAGTCCGAAAGACCGGCATTCGCCCAAATGATTACAGTCGCTGCTCCCACAATCATGCCGGCGAGTGCCCCCCATTTGGTCATTCGTTTCCAAAACAGACTGAGCAGTACAACCGGCCCGAATGATGCACCGAAGCCCGCCCATGCGTAGCTGACCAATCCAAGGATGGTGTTATTTTTCTCCCAAGCCAAAACCAACGCGACAATTGAAACAGCCAGAACAGCCAGTCGGCCTAAAAACACCAGTTCTTTATCTGAAGCTGAGCGTCTGAACATCGACTTATACAAATCTTCTACCAGAGAGCTTGATGTCACAAGCAGCTGGGAAGAAATTGTACTCATAATCGCGGCCAAAATCGCTGAAATCAGAAAACCCGTGATAATCGGATGGAACAAGATATTCCCTAATTGAATAAAAATCGTCTCTGGGTCCTTCAGTGTCATGCCGCGCTGATGGTAATAAGCGATTCCGCCCAAACCGGTCAGCACTGCGCCTACTGCAGACAAAATCATCCAGCCCATCCCGATTCTGCGCGCTCTTTTGATCTCTTTGACAGACGTGATCGCCATAAAACGCACAATAATATGCGGCTGGCCAAAGTATCCCAGCCCCCAGGCAAACAAAGAAATAATGCCAAGGACGCTCGTTCCTTTGAAAATATTAAACATATCAGGATCTACAGAGCGGATTTCAGCAACTGTATCACCTGCTCCTCCCGTGTGGAAAAACGTAACGATCGGCACAAGAATGAGTGCGGCAAACATAATGATCCCCTGAACAAAATCTGTCCAGCTGACTGCCAAAAAGCCGCCAAACAGGGTATATGCCACAACAACACCCGTTACAATCCACAAGCCTGTGTGGTAATCCATCCCCAAGATGCTGTTGAATAAGACGCCGCCGGATACCATTCCGGACGATACATAAAACGTGAAAAAGACTAAAATGACAATTCCTGAAAACAGTCTGAGAAGCTTTGTTTGATCTCCAAAGCGATTTTCCAGGAATCCGGGAATTGTAATCGAATTCCCCGCTTTTTCAGTATAGGTTCTCAGCCGCGGTGCAACGTAAAGCCAGTTCGCCCACGCTCCAAGGCAAAGTCCGAACACAATCCAAACTCCGCTCAGACCAGTAGAAAACATGGCGCCCGGAAGCCCCATTAGCAGCCAGCCGCTCATATCGGCAGCGCCGGCACTGAGAGCAGTTACTGCCGGACCCAAAGAGCGTCCTCCCAGCATGTAATCCGTCAGATTCGACGTACGCTTGTAAGCAAAGTAGCCGATTAGCAGCATTCCCGCCATATAAATACAAATCGAAATAATCAGCTGTGTGTTTTCTATGGCACTTCCTCCTCTTTTTTATAGTATATGGATGAAATGGACACCCCCGCAGGGAGGATGCCCATTTAGTCCCGCTTAGAACATTTCACTGATTGTTTTTGCTTGCATATGCAGAGCCAAGTAATCCGGCCCGCCTGCTTTTGAATCCGTTCCCGACATTTTGAAGCCGCCAAACGGATGGTAGCCGACGATGGCACCTGTACAGTTGCGGTTGAAGTATAGGTTTCCGACATGGAATTCCTGTTTCGCACGCTCGATGTGCTTGCGGTTGTTTGTGATAACCGCGCCTGTCAAACCATATTCAGTATTGTTTGCCACTTCTAAAGCTTCATCAAAGTCTGACACTTTACAAAATGCAACGACAGGTCCGAAAATTTCTTCCTGCATGAGTCTTGCTTTCGGATCAAGGTCAGCGAAGATCGTCGGTTTGATGAAGTATCCTTTAGAATCATCACCAGTACCGCCGCTTACTAAACGCCCTTCCTGTTTTCCGATCTCAATATAGCTCATAATTTTATCATAAGAACCTTGGTCAATGACAGGTCCCATATAAACATCTGCACTGTCAGGTTTAGCTGTTACTTTTGATTCCGTAATTTCAATGACACGCTCTAATACTTGATCATACACTTTTTCATGAACAACTGCACGTGAACCTGCAGAGCATTTTTGTCCCGCAAAGCCAAATGCTGAAGTAAAGATCGATTGAGCCGCTAATTCAATGTCCGCATCCTCATCGACAACAACCGTATCTTTACCGCCCATTTCAGCGATGACACGCTTTAAGTGCTGCTGGCCTGGCTGAACCTTCGCCGCGCGTTCGAAAATTCTCGTACCAACTTCTCTTGATCCCGTAAATGTGATAAGGCTTGTTTTCGGATGGTCAACAAGATAGTCGCCTACTTCCGCTCCGCTTCCCGGAACAAAGTTGACTACGCCTTTTGGCAATCCGGACTCTTCAAGCACCTCAACAAATTTTGCTGCAATAACAGGTGTAGCACTCGCAGGTTTCAGAACCACTGTGTTTCCAGTAACGATCGGCGCCACTGTTGTGCCTGCCATGATCGCAAACAAGAAGTTCCAAGGCGGGATAACGACTGTCACTCCAGTCGGCGTGTATACATATTGGTTTTTCTCGCCTTCACGGCTGTTGACCGGTTTGCCTTTTGCCAATTCGATCATTTGGCGTGCATAATACTCCATGAAGTCAATCGCTTCAGCCGTATCGGCATCCGCCTCGTTCCAAGGCTTTCCTGCTTCTTTCACAAGCAAAGCTGAGAATTCATGTTTTCTTCTGCGGACTTTGGCAGCAGCGCGGAACAGGACAGCCGCTCTCTCTTCAGGAGACGTGTATCTCCACTCTTCAAATGCTTTTGCAGCCGCTTGAATCGCTTGCTCAGCGTGCTCTTGAGAAGCTTTTGACACTCGGCCGACGACTTCTTCTTTATCAGCCGGGTTGATTGAAACGATTTTCGCTTCCGTTTCCACTCTCTCGCCGTTAATGACAAGCGGATAGTCTTTTCCTAAATATTCGCTTACTGTCGCAAGCGCTTTTTTAAACGCTTCCACGTTGTTTTGATCTTGGAAATTTGTGAATGGCTCGTGTTTGTAAGGTGTTGTCATGATAATCTCTCCTTTTTTACTTCTTTGTCATTCCTTTGAAAGCAAATGCAATGTTTGACGGACGTTCTGCAAGGCGTCTCATAAAGTAGCCGTACCAATCCTCGCCGTATGGCAGGTAGACTCTCATGTTATAACCTTCTTTTACGAGGCTGAGCTGGGTTTGCGACCGCATGCCGTACAGCATCTGAAATTCAAACTTGTCATTGGCAATGCCATGTTCCTTGGCAAGCTGCTTTGTAAAGTCGATCATTTTGTCGTCATGTGTGGCAATCGCTGTATAGTGACCGTTTAAGAGCTGCTTTCGGATGATTTTTTTGTAATTTTCATCGACATCGCTTTTCTCCGGGAAAGCTACTTTTTCTGATTCTTTATAAGCTCCTTTTACAAGGCGAAGGAACGGGTTTAAAGAATCCAAATCGTCAATGTCTTTTTCCGTCCGGTACAGATAGGCTTGCAGCACTGTGCTCACATGCTCGTATTTCTTTCTGAAATCTTTGAAAATATCAAGCGTTTTCTGGCATCTGACTTCGTCCTCCATGTCAATGGTGACCATGATTTTATGTTTCTCGGCCGTCTGAAGGATTTTTGTCATATTTTCATACACCAAATCCATATCTATATCCAAACCTAAAGACGTCATTTTTAAAGAAACGTGTGAGTTCAGCTCTTGATCCGCAATGGTCGCAATGGTTTGAATGCACTCTTCCGTACGCTCCCGTGCGACCTCGGGACTGTTCACAAACTCGCCTAAATGATCGACAGTAACTGACAAACCTTGGCTGTTAAGCTGTCGAATGGTCGGGATTGAACTGTTAAAGTCATTCCCGCCGATAATTTTACCCGCTGCCACTCTGCTTCCCCAGTTCTTCGCCATTTTATTGAGAAAGCCGCTTTTGGATAAAAATAAGAAAAAATCTCTTGTGATCACTTCCAACCTCAACACCCCGCAATCTAAGAAGTATTTGTATGAGTTTATTGTAAATGGACAAAACCGACGTTCACAATATTCTCAAAATACAAAGATTCTGATTATTTTTGTGGTTTTGCCACAATCAGATAGTTAGAAAGTCGGGGGGATTCTGTCGAATAAAGGGGAAAAGGAAGCGACAAAAAACATCAGCTTCCTCCATCCTTCCACACTTCTTCAACCGTATTCAAAAGCAAACGGTTCAATTCAGGTGTCATATCTTTTTTCTCTGCCTTCAGTTCTTTTGCCGCTTCCATGATTCTTTCGATTTCCGTTTCAATGAATTGGTGAATCACATCGATTCTTGCTTCGAGGTCAAGCTCTTCTCCTCTTCTTTTCCGTTCAAGCAAGGTTTCCATTTCAGCCTTCAGCTCGGGTTCAGCAACAAGTTCATTCATCAAAACAGTAAAGTCCATTGGCGGAATGGTTCCGTGCTTTTCAATCCATTGGCAAGCCAAAATAGGCCGAAGAACGTAGAAGTACTTTTTAATTTTGACCTCTTGTCCTTGTAGATAATCCTTGACGTTCCTTCTCGCCATATTGATATAGTGATATACGCTTGCTTCAGGCTTAAATGCCTCCGTGCGCAACTTTCTTAACTGCTCTGCGGTCGTAAATGCTTCGTAATACACAATGTCTGAGGACAGCCATTCGAGGAGCGGCGGGTTTGATTTTTTGAAGAGGCGCAGCGTCTTTCTCAGCTCCCAGCCGCTGATATCCAGTAAATCGTGAATCGGTACCTCAATCACATCACGCTCCTGCTCAATTGAAAAGTACCACTCCTTTTTCGGCACATAAATAAAGCGGACGTCGTAATCACTATCCTGCGAGGGAAATCCCCATGCGCGGCTTCCTGACTCGACGGCATACACGATTTTGACTCCGTATGACTGCTCGATCCGTTTTAATTCATCAATGATTCTTTGTTTCATATCTATTCGTCTCCAGTCTGTTCTCATTCCGGCAGTTTGCAGAAAAAAACCGCCTGATGATATGCGGCGGCTTTTCACATTTATCAGCCTTTAAGATGCTGCTTAAAGAAAGCAAGTTTTTCCGTTTGAAAAGCAGGGATATACTCATGTCCGAAGTAGCGGTACACCTTCAGCTCTTTCTCTGTTTCCAAATGATTGTAGGCGGCAAACACGGTGGACGGCGGCGTGACCTTGTCAATCAGGCCGATTGACATCAGGACAGGCACCTTCACTCGGTCAGCGAGATTCATAATATCGAAATATGAAAGTGTCTTCATCGCCTGCACTTCTGTTTCCGGGCTGCCATTTCTTCTGAAGAAGGAATTGATTTCAAGGTACGGCTGTTCAAGCGCCACATCAATGGCCCGTTCGAAGTTGCTTAAATAAGGATAATCGGCAACCGCGGCTTTTGGAATGTCTGACAGCGCTGCTGCGGCAATGGTTAAACCTCCGCCTTGGCTTCCTCCTGTCACACCGATCCTTGTTTCGTCAACCTCGTCGAAGCTGCTGATAACCTCAAGCGCGCGGACGGCGTCCAAATAAACACCGCGGTAATAGTATGTATCTTTATCAAGAATTCCTTTCGTCATCCAGCCCAAAGCGTGACCGTGCGGTGAAATACTCGTATCCTCGCTGCTCTGCTGGCCGCGGACAAGCATGCCGAATGCGGCGTAGCCATGGAGTGCCCAGTTTACCATTTCATGAATCTCACCATCATAGCTTGCATTGTAGCCATGATATTTCACGATCGCCGGATGCGGGCCTTCCTTGTCAGGCACCGCGTACCATCCGGTAATGCGGGCGTTTTCGAAGCTTTTATATGTGAGACGGTACACTTTTACTCCGTCAGCAGGATAGTCAACCGGCTGTAAATCAGGTTCTGCTTGGACTTTTGCAAGTTCCTCCAAAGACAATTTCCAAAACTCAGAAAAATCTTTCGGTGCTGTTTTTTCAGGCTTATATGTTTGCAATTGGTCGAGCGGCAGATCGAATAGTTGCATTTCCGATTATTCCCCTTTGTTTTATAAGATTTAGTTTGTATTCCAATACTACCACGTTTCGGCTTTGTTTTCTAAATATTTTCATCTTTGTTTCCCAGACAGCCTTCATCAAACGTTTGTTTAAGACTTTCCCGGCTTAGTTCCATAAAGGCCTGGGCGGTCAGACTGACATAACGGTTCTTTAAAAAGACGAAGACGAGGGTTCGTGATGGCGCGGATTGAATCGATAAATAGATCACACCCGGATCTTTATCCCTTCTGACCATATTCGGTGCCATTGTCACACCTAATCCGTTAGCCACAAGAGATTGGGCGGTTTCAATATGGCTCGTCTTAAAGGCAGCATTCGGCTTAAAGCCGCTTTCCGCACAGAGATCGAGAACTGTCCTGCGAAAGCCGAAGCCTTCTTTTAACAGAATAAAGGGCACGTTCCTTACCATGTCAAGCGGCACATACGGCTGGCGGCCCTCATCTTCTTCCAGCGCTTTCTCAATCAGCGCGACCATTTCCGGCGGCATCCACCTTTGTTTTTCCTTCGGCACCGCGAGAACAATCGGTTCCGTGAGCAAGGGTATAATGGAGAGCCGTTCATCCTCGATCGGCAAGGATAAAACAGAAAGGTCAACTTCTCCCTTTGCCGTCATCTCCTCTAATGAAACCGGATCTTTTTCAACAAGCTGAACCTCCACATGAGGATAGCGCGCCAAAAACTGCTTCAGCAGCGGAGGAAAGAGATATCTCCCTGTTACAGCAGGAATCCCGATGGATAATTTATGACCGATTCCCTGTGATCGCTCCTGCATTTCCCGAAGCAAATCATCTCTGGAACGAATGATGTTCTCGGCTTTTTCAATGAAACGCCTGCCGTGGGGTGTCAGTGTAACAGAGCCATGGGATCTGTGAAAAAGGGTAAGCCCCAGCTCAGCCTCAAGCTTTTTGATTTGCTGGCTGAGAGACGGCTGTGCGATATGAAGATGTTCCGCCGCCTTTGTAAAGCTTTGGCGCCGGGCAATTTCCGCTGCATATTCCATCACTTTAATATCCATTTCAGCCCCCATAGGTTGAACCTATCGTTTTCATCATTTTTATATCTTGGACGAATCATAACAAAAATTGCTAACATAATCCATATCATCATTTACAAAAGAAGGAGCTGGTTCAAATGACAAATGAAACACCGTTTTCTAAAAACGCCGAGATGTATCGGGATGAAAAGGTATTTGCCGAGGGGGAAGATTTGGGGTTGATGATCAAAACAGCGGAATGCCGGGCAGAGCATCGGGTGCTGGATATAGGAGCGGGCGCCGGCCATACGGCCCTGGCATTTTCTCCTTATGTACAGGAGTGCATCGGTGTTGATGCGACGAAAGAGATGGTAGAGGTTGCGTCCTCCTTCGCGCAAGAAAAAGGAGCTGAAAACGTACGCTTTCAGCAAGGAACGGCAGAGTCACTCCCCTTCCCCGACGATTCATTTGACATCATCACCTGCCGATACGCAGCCCACCATTTTTCTGATGTCCGCAAAGCAGTCAGAGAGGTTGCACGCGTACTGAAACAGGACGGACGTTTTCTCTTAGTTGATCATTACGCGCCTGAAGATCCCATTCTTGATGAGTTTGTCAATCATTTGAACCAGCTTCGAGACCCTTCCCATGTTCGAGAAAGCTCATTATCAGAATGGCAGTCGATGTTCAGCGCCAATCAACTGGCCTATCAAGACATTCAAAAGTGGAATTTGCCGATTCAATACGATAACTGGATCAAACGAGGCGGAACCCCCGCTGACCGGGAAAAACAAATCATTGCCCACTTGAATCACGCATCAGACGAAGCACGCGACACGTTCTGTATTACATTAAACCGAAACGGAGAGCCTCACTCTTTTTGTTTAAAAGCGATTTTGATACAAGGGATAAAACGATAAAAAAAGCCGTGCGCTGCGCACGGCTTTTTACATCGGCTGATAAAGATCCCAGCCAATTTTTAATGTCTCAACAATGTAATCGGCAACCTCTTCCGGGGAAAGGTTGTCTGTTGCCACTTTTGAATTGTGCTTGTCATAAATGACTTTTCTTTCGTTAAACAGCTGTTCCATTTCATCCATTGAACGGTTATGCAGTACAGGGCGGCTTTCGATCAATAAATCCGCGCGCTGCTTCCAGTTCTCCCATGACAGGTCCAGATGAAGCACGAGACAGTTTTCCAGACAGCAATTTCTGATTTCTTCTTGTTTAAAAGATCCCCCGCCCAGAGATACGATTTTGAATCGTTTATGATGGCAGATGTCTAAAATATATTCCTTCTCCGTTTTCCGGAAAAAGTCTTCTCCCTTTTTCTCAAATATCTCAGGAATTGACATATTGAAATCCTTTTCGATCTGTTGGTCAATATCAATAAAATCTCTATATAATTTTTTAGCGACCAATTGGCCGATTGTTGTTTTTCCTACACCCATGAATCCGATCAGGACGATATTTCTTTCTCTTACTGGGATGGCTCGTTTAGCGTTCATCTTCGGCGAAATCCTCCTAAGGAATGAAATTTTATCTTCATTATATGCTTATTTAGCGAATATTTATATAGATACCGGCTTTACCGGTCAAGCTTATAGTGCGCTTTGTTGTTTAGCCATTTTTGCCTGAATGACATTCATTGTACAACATTTCTGCAGGTATTTTAATACTTCGACGCAAAAAAGCATTAAAACCTTCCGCCTTTATTGTTTTTCCAGCTGACTCTTCGATGGAAGGGTCTTTTTCTGTATGATGAATAGGAAGGGAGAAATGGCGATGATCATTTGGATAAACGGGGCATTCGGTTCCGGAAAAACACAAACAGCCTTCGAACTGCACAGAAGGCTGAACCCATCTTACGTGTATGATCCCGAGAAAATGGGTTTTGCGCTGCGCTCCATGGTGCCGCAGGAGATCGCAAAGGAGGATTTTCAAAGCTATCCTTTATGGCGGGCGTTCAATTACAGTTTGCTAGCTTCTCTGACAGATACATACCGCGGCATCATTATTGTGCCTATGACGATTGTACATCCTGAATACTTCAATGAGATCATCGGCAGGCTCAGACATGAAGGCAGGATCGTTCACCACTTTACACTAATGGCTTCAAAGGAAACCTTATTAAAAAGGCTGCGCACCAGAGCAGAAGGAAAAAACTCATGGGCCGCCAAACAAATTGACCGCTGCGTAAAAGGTTTATCATCACCCATTTTTGAGGACCACATTCAAACAGACAACCTGTCGATTCAGGATGTGGCAGAGTACATTGCCGCGAGAGCCGAACTCCCATTAGATCCTGATACGAGAGGCAGCCTCCGAAGGTTCACCGACAGATTAATGGTAAAGCTGAATCATATCCGCATCAAATAAAGCTCCTGTACACGACAAAAGCCCGCTCCGAGAGCGGGCTTTCTTCAACTTATTTCCACCAGTCATCAAACATAGACGCCGGAACCTGGCGTTTATGTTCAGTCATGCTGTAGCGTTTTTCCAGCGCTTCTGATACTTTCGCTGATACTTCTTTTCCTTCGAGATAATCGTCAATCTCGTCGTAGGAAATGCCAAGCTCTGTTTCATCCGACTGTTGCGGTTTTTCGTCGAGCAGATCGGCAGTCGGCTCTTTTAAGTATAAGCGTTCCGGTGCACCCAGCTCTTTCAGCAGGGTTCTTCCCTGGCGCTTCGTCAAGCCTGTCAGCGGCAGGAGGTCTGCTCCGCCGTCACCGTACTTCGTAAAGAAACCAGTCACTGCTTCAGCAGCATGGTCTGTTCCTAACACAAGAAGGCCTTCCTGGCCGCCGATCGCGTATTGCGCGATCATTCTTGTTCTTGCTTTTACGTTTCCTTTATTAAAGTCAGTCAGCTGATCGCCTGTTTCCTGCTGATACTGATCAGAAAAAGCGCTGACTGTCGACTTAATATCAAACTTCCATGATTTATCCGGCTTAATAAACTTTAAAGCAAGCTGGGCATCGTCTTCATCCTGCTGTGTGCCATGCGGAAGACGGACCGCGATAAATTGAGCGTCTCCGCCCTCCTCGCGAATGCTCTCCACCGCAAGCTGAGCGAGTCTTCCCGCAAGTGTTGAATCCTGGCCTCCGCTGATTCCCAATACAAAGCCTTTAGCACCGGTTTTCTTTACATATTGTTTTAAAAAATTGACTCGGTCCTCAATTTCTTGCTTTGGATCAATTGAGGGCTTCACATGTAACTCACGCATAATCTTTTCCTGCATGCTCATCCCAATCATTCCTCCTGTACATTTTCCCTTGTTACTGATCATTTCCCCAAATCAATGAAAATGAATCATGACTGTTATGTATCCCTATTAAATATAGCACAGGTCTTCATTCACAGTGAACAAGAGAGATCAGCTGACTTCAACCCGTATGGATGTCACACTGTCGCCATTGCATTTCCCTTTTTCAATCGGGCAGGAAGAAAACGCGACAATTAAATCCATCTCCGCCCTGAGCCTTACATAATCTCCGGCATTCGAAAGCGGCGTTTCCACAGACAGATTCCCTTTCTCATCAAGGACAGTATTCATAAAAATCGCAAATGGGTAATGCATGTGAGGCTTCGGTACGCCAAACTGCTCAAGCGCACGGTTCATATTGTCATAGCACGTATCCTGAAACTCATCCTTTTGCTTCCCATATAAGAGCCTGTTCATATCAGGACGGCAGGCGGGCAGCAGCAGATCATGCTTACCGACCGTATCTTCAATCAGGGTTAACATCGGCTTATACAGGTTGGAGTAGAGATGGTCGTTGACCTTCACATGAATGGAGTGATTGGCGTCTATCGTCGCTCCCTGATCAAGGTGTTCATAAAAATCCTTGGCATGGTATGCGACAAAATCAGCCACCTGCTGCCCTTCTACATCAACCACCTTTAAAATCTGCCCCTTTTTCAGCTTCAGCCCAAGCCCTTTTTTCGGCTCCACAATATATTGCTGTGTCATTGGTTTGCTCCTTTTTTCATTAGTATGAGCGTCCGCCTCCATCTCCATGTAAAAAGAGGCAAAAATCCGATGTATATAAGCTTCGGGCGGGTCGCAATCTAACCTTAGATAAAAGGGGTTGAATAAATAATGAGCCAAACAAAAAAAGACCAGCCAAAAGGGAATCTGGCTTGGTGGCAGCTGTCACTGATCGGAGTCGGCTGCACGATCGGAACAGGTTTTTTTCTCGGTTCCAGCATCGCAATTGTAAAAAGTGGTTTCTCCGTTCTCCTTTCATTTCTGATCGCAGGGATCGGTACGTATTTTGTCTTTGAACAGCTCGCCAAGCTGTCGGCGAAGCAGCCGGAAAAGGGCTCGTTTTGTGCGTATGCGCGAAAAGCATTCGGCAAATGGGCAGGCTTCAGCAACGGCTGGGTGTACTGGTCGTCAGAAATGCTGATTACCGGCAGCCAGCTGACAGCCATTTCGCTGTTTACGAAGCATTGGTTTCCTCAAGTGCCGCTATGGGTGTTTGCCTCAATCTACGCGGTCCTCGGGCTTCTTATTATTTTCACCGGCCTGTCTGTCTTTGAAAAAACAGAAAACGTGCTGGCAGTGATTAAAACAGCCGCTATTTTTATGTTTATTGTCATTGCCATCCTAGCTTTATGCGGTATCCTGTCAGGCGGAAATCATGGTATACATGTTCCAAATAAGACGAGTGAGTTTTTCCCATACGGCGCCATGGGGCTGTGGACAGGTTTAATCTACGCGTTTTACGCTTTTGGCGGAATTGAGGTTATGGGGCTGATGGCGGTTCACTTAAAAAAACCTGAGGAAGCGTCTAAATCAGGGAAACTGATGCTGGCGACGCTGGCGATTATTTATATCATTTCAATCGGGCTTGCTCTGCTTTTGGTTCCGTTACACGCGTTTACTGAACAGGACAGTCCATTCATTACGTCGTTAAAAGGATATCACCTTGAGGTCATCCTTGATATATTTAACGGGATTTTCATCATCGCCGGGTTCTCGACCCTTGTCGCTTCGCTTTTTGCGGTTACGACATTGCTTTGTACGATGGCTGATGACGGCGACGCGCCGAAATGCTTTACTCTAAAGGAAGGCAAAAAAATATGCTGGCCGGCACTGGGGCTGACGTTTGCGGGGCTTGTTCTCTCCATTATTCTGTCGTTAGTGCTGCCTAAAAACATTTATGAGCATATGACAACAGCTGCGGGGCTTATGCTTTTATACACTTGGCTGTTTATCCTGTTCTCCAGCAAAAAGCTGACTGATCCCGAGGGCATGAGAAAAACGCAAATTTATTTAGCGATGGTTCTGATTGCTGCGGCTGTGTCCGGTACATTGTTTGAAAAATCAAGCCGGCCCGGTTTTTTCGTCAGCATAGGTTTTCTCGTGATCATCGCCATCGTTACCTTGATCTATCAAAAAAAGCAGGGTCATAAAGATCGCCCTGCCAGCTCGTGATTTATTTCATTTTGTTGAACATATTCTTTAAATAAGAAAACGGGCACTTCGATACCTGTTTTTCGTCATCACGGAGGAAATACTGCTTCCATTCACGATTATCCTTTCCTCCGTACCAGCCTAATTGCGGGTGAATTGGAGCCTGATCATAGGCCTCTAAACGAGATCGGATCAGCCTGCTCATGTTACGGCCAAATGCAGTTGATCCATTTAGGTCCTCAAACACCCACCTTGGCTGAAACGTGATCATAAAAAAAGGAAAGCTTCGGCTTTTTCTCGCCTCGTGCGCCGGTGTAGCGCAGAGAAGAAAGTACGGCTCGCCGTCAAAACAAAACTCCCATTTATAATGCTCGGGATCGGCCGGAATGTCTTCCGGCCATTCTTTTTCGTCTTGATGACTCAGTCTATTTAAAAAGCGCCAAAACAGCTCTTCATACGCTTCAATCGAATAGTGCTCAGCCAAATCTTCCGGCGTATCAAACAACACAACGAAGGATGCGTATTTTCCCGTGTCCCGCGATATCTTGCCGTACTCCGCAAGCAACGGAGCCAGGTCCTCCGCTGTACGGTTTTCCCGCGGATCTCCTGCAAAAGCAATCCGAAGCTGATCAGTCAGAAACGCCTGGCGTCCGGGAATGCACGGAAACATATCCGCTTCGTCCCCCAGCGTTTCTGCCAGCAGCTCAAAAGCGATTCTTTGCCATTCCGGGAGCTCATCTTGACTACGTTCCAGAAAACTTTTGGTGTAAATCCCATTCACCATTGATCCACCTCCAGTATCATCTGGATACTATATTAAAACTGGAAGCGGAAGGTGACTGTCCTTCATGAATCAGCCCAATAACTGTTTGATGCCCTGATAACCAAAGTAAAAGCCAAACACAAGGAGGGATACACCGGCGATTCCGGTCAATCCTCTCAATAGCTTTTCATGAAGCAGGTTTCTGAACGTACTGGCTGTGATAGCCATGCAGAAATCCCAGATTAAAATGCCGATCATGATGCCGGAGCTATAGATTAGAAGCTGATTCATATTGTAGGCCTCTGCTGTTTTCGCAAGAATGCTTCCGTAAATTCCAAGCCAAAAAAGGATGCTCAATGGGTTTGACAATGAAATGAGAAAACCCGATGCGAATGTTTTTCTGTATGACGGTTTCCCTCGCGAGCTTCGCACATCCATCGGTTCTCTGACGTTTTTCAGCGTTTCAATTCCGGTATAGGTCAGGACAAAAAAGCCGAACAGCCACAAAAACGTTTTCACAAATGGAGCGGTCAAGAACTGCGACAGCCCGAAATAGATAAAAAGCATGTACAGCCCATCCGCTGTCATGGCGCCTAAACCGAAAATCCATGCATGCCAAAAACCGTTTTTAATTCCTTTGTCTATTTGCGCCGCATTCACTGGCCCCACAGGCGCAGACAAGGACAGTCCCAGCACAATATAGCTCAAAAAAATGTTCACCGGCCCGTACTCCCTTCTCTTATGTAACTTGTACAATTTATTCGGGAACGGGCCAAGCTATGCACAAATTCACTTACTGTTTCAGACGTTCAAGCTCTTCCTCCATAATATCGGCGGCTTTGCCTACAAAACTAAAAATGAGTTCCAGCTCCTCTTCCGTATATTCGCGGCACAACTCCATCGTCGACTCAGACAAAGGACGGAACAAATCCTTTATATGTTTTTTCGAAGCAGTCAAAGGGACGATTACGACTCTCCTGCGATCGTTCGGGTCCTTTTCACGAGCCACATACCCCGCTTTTTCCAGCCGGTCAACCAGTGCCGTGACTGACCCCGTGCTGAGGCCGGTTTTTTTCCCCAGTTCTCCGGCCGTCATCGGACCTGCTTCATTTAAGATGTCAGCTGATTTCAAATCGGTGGGAAACAGACCGAGAGCTTGAGCGGCTGCCTGATGAAACAGAACCGTTCTTGTGCCCAGTTTTCGAAAAAGCTGAACAGCAGTCTTTTCCAACTCACTTCTGGAATTTCTTGTTGACAACTGACAGTCCTCCCTATAAAATCGAGTTTATCTTGATAATCGAGATATTCAACGATCAAACTATTATCATGATATCAGAACTTACATAGAAAAGTAAGAGGAGGTAGAACAAATGGACACAACAACAGCAAAACAGGCTTCCACCAAATTTGTGGTCCTCGGTCTCCTGCTGGGCATCTTGATGTCTGCAATGGACAATACGATTGTTGCCACCGCGATGGGCAATATCGTAGCCGATCTTGGAAGCTTCGATAAATTTGCCTGGGTGACGGCATCCTATATGGTGGCGGTTATGGCTGGCATGCCGATTTACGGCAAGCTTTCCGATATGTACGGCCGAAAACGTTTTTTCCTGTTTGGACTTATTTTTTTCTTAATCGGTTCGGCTTTATGCGGGATTGCCCAGACGATGAATCAGCTGATCATCTTCCGGGCTATTCAAGGGATCGGGGGCGGCGCGCTCCTGCCGATTGCCTTTACCATTATCTTTGATTTGTTTCCGCCGGAAAAACGCGGAAAAATGTCCGGCATGTTCGGTGCTGTATTTGGATTATCCAGTGTTCTTGGTCCGCTCTTAGGCGCGATTATTACAGATTCGATCAGCTGGCACTGGGTGTTTTACATCAATGTGCCGATCGGCGCATTGTCATTGTTTTTCATTATTCGCTACTACAAAGAATCTCTGGAGCACAGAAAGCAGAAAATAGACTGGGGCGGCGCGATTACCTTAGTCGTATCCATTGTATGCCTGATGTTCGCCCTTGAGCTTGGCGGCAAAACATACGATTGGAATTCCATTCAGATCATTGGGCTGTTTATTGTATTCGCCGTTTTCTTCATTGCCTTTTTTATTGTAGAGAGGAAAGCGGAGGAGCCGATTATTTCTTTCTGGATGTTTAAGAACCGCTTGTTTGCCACAGCGCAGATTCTCGCTTTTCTGTATGGCGGAACATTTATTATTTTAGCGGTATTTATTCCGATTTTCGTTCAGGCGGTCTATGGCAGCTCGGCGACAAGCGCGGGCTTCATTCTGACGCCGATGATGATTGGATCAGTCATCGGAAGCATGATCGGCGGGATCTTCCAAACGAAGGCAAGCTTCCGCAATTTGATGCTGATATCTGTTATAGCTTTCTTTATCGGCATGCTGCTTCTTTCCAATATGACACCTGACACAGCACGGGTATGGCTGACAGTCTTTATGATGATTTCAGGCTTTGGTGTAGGCTTTAACTTCTCCCTGCTGCCGGCGGCATCGATGAATGATCTTGAACCTCGCTTTCGGGGAACAGCAAACTCTACAAATTCATTTTTGCGATCATTTGGCATGACCTTAGGCGTCACCATTTTCGGAACGGTGCAAACAAACGTATTCACGAACAAGCTGACCGACTCCTTCAGCGGCATGAAAGGCTCAGCGGGATCAGGTGCTGCGCAAAATATTGGCGACCCGCAAGAGATATTCCAAGCGGGAACACGTTCCCAGATTCCTGATGCGATCCTGAATCGCATTATTGACGCGATGTCATCAAGTATTACGTATGTCTTTTTGCTCGCTTTGATTCCAATTGTCCTCGCGGCGGTTACCATTTTGTTTATGGGAAAAGCCAGAGTGAAAACAACAGCCGAAATGACAAAGAAAGCAAATTAACATAAAAAAAGCAGTACATGCTGAGCATGTACTGCTTTTTTCTATTACACTCCAAATCTTGCAAGAATAAACGTCCATATACAAATGATCAATAACAGAATCAGGCTGTACGCCACTGTCCTTTTAAACAGTTTAGATTCCTTGCCTGTTTGGCCTACCGCTGCGGCAGCGATGGCGATAGATTGAGGAGAAACAAGTTTCGCCATGACACCGCCCGCCGTATTTGCGGCTAACAGCAAGTCTGAACCCGCACCGATCTGCGCTCCGGTGACAACCTGCAAATGGCCGAACAAAGCATTATTGCTGACAACAGAACCGGTGATGAACACGCCAATCCAGCCAAGAACAGGACTGACAAACGGGAACAGGTCTCCTGTTTTCGCCAATGCTAACCCAATTGAAGAGCTGAGCCCTGCGAAGTTGGCCAGATTGGCAAACCCCATCACGAAGCAGATCGTCATAATCGGCACCCACAGCTCTTTTCCTGTCTCCTTCAGGGAAGCAAAGGCATCCCGGGAGGAGAACTTTTTGCTGAACAGCCCTGTCACGATGACCGCCGCTAAAATCGCTGTACCAGTCGCTGACAGCAGATCAACTTTAAAGACTGCATCTAACGGCATGGCAGATGGCGCGATCGGCGGCATTTTCATAATTTGCTGATGCAGAAAAGGCATTTTGAACAGGAGCGTTGATTGATATAACAGCCCGCCTTCTTGGAAAAGCGCTTTGAAGGCAGGAAGGCTCCAGATGGTGATCGCCGCAGTTAAAATGTAGAAAGGAGACCACGCTTTCGCAATGTCAGTGGCACGGTATGCCTTTTTCTCACCAGCATCGCCGGCCCCTTCCTCGCGGTAAATCTCTTTCGGCTGCCATTTGCGGAGGAAGAGGGCAAGCCCGCCCATGCTGAATAAGGCCGCCAAAATGTTTGCTAATTCCGGCCCGAGCACCGCCATTGTCAGTGTCTGAACCGCTGTATACCCACCGCTCACAACCAGAAGAGCGGGCCATGTCTGTTTGATTCCTTTCATTCGGTCTAATAAGAATACAAGCAGGAATGGTATTAAAAATGAGATCATCGGCAGTGTCCACATTAATGTCCGAGACAGCTCAAGAGCAGACACATCACCAATCTGCGCCCCTGTGATGACAGGAATCCCAATCGCCCCAAAGGCTCCGGAGGCGGCGTTTGCAATCAAGCAGAGCGCCGCCGCTTTTAACGGTTTAAAACCAAGTTCGACGAGCAGCGCCGCACTAATCGCAATCGGAACACCAAAACCGGCCGCGCCTTCCAAAAACGCGTTAAAACAAAAACCAATTAATAATAGCTGTAATCGTTGGTCAGGCGAAATGCCGGCAATACTGGACCGAATAATGGTAAATTTCCCGGTTTTCACTGCGATTTTATACAGCCACACCGCCATTAGGACGATGTAGCCAATGGGCCACAGCCCGCTCCCGATTCCTAACAAAACAGAAGAAATCGCTTTTTCAACCGGCATATGAAATGCCAAAACGGAGACGAAGAAACTGACGGCTAGGGTAAGAAATGCCGCAAGAATGCCTTTCATTTTCAAAACAGTTAAAGCCAAAAGAAAAAAGAGAATCGGAGTGAGCGCCACAAGTGCGCTCACATACTCGTTTCCAAACGGATCATACAACTGCTCCCACATTGACAATCAGCCCTTTACTCTAAAGTTGCGGTTAGTTGACTTTTTGTTCTGCAAAATGAGGTTTTAAAATGTTTTTAAGGACGCCGGCGCTGTGAAGGAACTGTTCTTTTTCTTTCTCATTTAAGTTCAGCTCAGTGATACCTGCGATCCCTCCGCGGTTCACGACAGCCGGCACACCGATGTACACGTCATCTGCACCGTATTGCCCGTCCAAATATGTGCTGACAGTTAATATGCTGTTTTCATTATGAAGAATGGCTTTTGTAATGCGAGCAAGACTCATCGCAACCCCATAATAAGTCGCTCCTTTTTTCTCAATGATATGGTAAGCTGCGTTTTTCACATCATCTACAATTTGGTCCAGCTCCTCTTGTTTGTACGCATCGTTTTTCTCAACGAGTTCACTGACCGGCACACCGCCGACATTCGCGCGGCTCCAAACAGGAAGCTCTGTGTCGCCGTGCTCTCCGATAATATGCGCGTGCACGTTTTGAGGCGCTGCGCCAAAGTATTCGCTCAGCATGAAACGGAATCTCGCAGAATCTAGTGTTGTGCCGCTTCCGATCACCCGCTCTTTTGGCAGGCCGCTGAATTTCCATGTTGCGTAAGTCAGGATATCAACCGGATTTGTCGCGATTAAGAAAATGCCGTCAAATCCGCTCGCCATGACTTCACTGACGATGCCTTTGAAAATCTTCAAGTTCTTTTCTACTAATTCAAGCCGTGTCTCACCAGGTTTTTGGTTTGCTCCGGCGCAAATGCAGACAATATCCGCATCCTTACAGTCTTCATATGTTCCGTAAGATGTTTTGACCGGTTGTGGCGCAAACGCCTTTCCGTGGTTTAAATCCATCACATCGCCCATTGCTTTTTCTTTATTTACATCAATGACCACAAGCTCATCTGTGATCCCTTGGTTAATTAACGCAAATGCATAACTGCTTCCAACAAAACCCGCTCCGATTAAAGCTACTTTATTTACATGTTTGTTCATCATTAATCATCCTTCCAGGGTATGTTTCTCTTTGATGTCTTTTTGGTTGTGAAGTATTTCACATTTATATTGTGCAATACTTCACAAACTTTTGCAAGAGAAAAGTTTTGTCTGATTTATGAACAAAAAAGAAACCATCATTGATGGTTTCTTTCGGTAAGTCCCGTCTAGCATTGCCCTCAATGAGGAAGAGAACCGCTTAAGCCCGAGTCATTATATAAGCCATTTTGCACGTAATCAAAGCCAGGCTGATTCTGGCCGGGCACTTGGGCGCTGCCATTATTAAAAATCACTTTGGCGTTGGTTGTATCCGTGCCCGCAGGCAGCGTCAGCGTGTAAATTCCATCTGCATTTTTAGTCATTGGTTTTCCAGGCCAAGATCCGGTCAATTCAATTGCCCGGCCCCCATCATGTTTATAGATATAAGCATTTACCTGGCTCCAATGATTCGGATTTTGATAGCCGATGGTTTTGGCCGAAGCTGGATCTCTTTTAACAAAACTGTATTCCTCGGTCCTCGTTACACCATCACTGTTCGTTCCTTTTAACATGATGGTGTATGTTTTGCCAAATGGATCTCCTTTTCCGATTGTGAATTGATCTCCATCCTTAAACGCCGTCTCTGGTCCATTATTGATTTGATAAACGGCTTTTGTTGTATTCGCATCTGCACGCAGTGTAATCGTCAGTTGATCATTGAAAGAATGTGTTACACCTGTTTTGTAATTCTCAAGGAAAACATGAGGCGCTTTTGCAATATCATCAGGATAAAGCACAGCCACAGACCTAGCATTGATCGTGCCTGTCAGTTTACCGTCCTTTACTTGAAATGAACCTGCCCCAGCTTTATTATCATACCTGCCATCAGGCAATTTTGTTGGCGTATTGATAGAAACAGAGGATGAACCTGCATTTGCCAGCACAACGCCATGTGAGCCGCGCTGATTCATAAATATCTGGTTGTTTCCATTTGGGTTCGAGAGTTCCTCAGGCTGTCCAGCCATCACATTGTGAAATCTATTGACCGCAGTGATAGCCTGATCTTCAAATAAAGCACTCCCGCGATCGCCTATTTGGCTTTTCCCCGGGAATCTCACACCATTTCCGCCTCCCTCAGGTCTGGAAAAGAAAAGAGGCGTACTGCCTGAACGAGAAGCTATCACCGCCCAGCCTAAACGGATATCATCATCGCTCATCCATGTCGACTCTTCATCATCATTGGCATACGTATCATGCGATTCTACCCATGTCACTAGCTTGTCCGCAGACACATCTGATGCATAGTGGGAGATATTCGATACGCCCAGATTACGATTCTTTAAAGCGGACCTTATGGAATGCCCATAGTTAGACGCTGTCACATTCATATAATTCGCATATGAAGCATCTCTTGAAGCACTATCCTGCAGGATTTCTCCGTATTGGAACTCTGCAGATGTATTTGTGATATTCGGCCAAAATTGACTGCCGTAACTGCCATCATCGGGAAGCTCTATATGTTTGGCGGCATCAAATCGAAAACCGTCTGCCCCGTCATTCAATGCTCTTTCTAAGAACCGTTTCAGATAGGACTGTACTTGTGTATTTTGTGTATTCCAGTCATACAGCCCGAGCAATGCATTCTGCGTGACATCCCATCGATCCGACCAGTTTTTAATTTGTGTGTTTCCATGTGTCCAGTTTGGAATACTCTTAATCTCATTGGAAATCGCGGCATAGTCACTGGTGGTATGATTGATGACCGCGTCAACAATAACCTTTATGCCATATTCTTCAGCGGCTGCACACATTTCTTTAAATTCTTGTTCAGTACCTAAGTAACGGTTGCCAATTTGGTACGATGTCGGCTGATAGAGCCAGTACCAGTTCGACATGCTTTTATTTCCTTGGTTCCCTTCCTTGACTTGGTTAATCGGAGACGTCTGAATCGCTGTATATCCTGCATCATGAATATCCTTCATATTGTGTTTTAACGTATTGAACGACCAATTCCAAGCATGAAGAATGGTTCCGCTTTTGATCGACGGTGCTGTAAGCTCATTTGATTTGTTAGCCGTTTCAGCATTCGCAGCCGTTGGTCCTGCCAGAACCAAATGAAACAGCAATAAAAATCCAGCGAATAACGGCAGTAAAGAGGTTTTGAATCGTTTTGCAAACATTCTTGACACTCCTTATTTGATTTTTTGAAGACTTACTTCGGAGTCAAAAATCCCTCTTACTTCATTCTTCCGCTTCCTCCTTTCAAACTGATGTGAAGACTGGAGAATTTTGTTAACGCTTACATTTTAAATTATCACAATCACTCTATCAAAACAACTTGGCAGAGTGAATACAAATCAATGTTCCTATAAAAAAAGATGCCCGAAACTGTGAACGCTTCCCTCGCTTTCCAAACAAAAAAAGAAACCATCTATTTTTCAAGATGATTTCTTTTTTATTTCTTTTTTATTTCTTCTTTTACTGCTCTTCTGTAAGCCAGCTTCACAATCACATACCGAAGCAGAAACAGAACGCCGCCGCAGACGATAAAAAGAAGAATCATTTTCAGCCAAGCGAAGAATGTATGGGGAATCCCCCTGTCGTACATCGTAAGCACCACTACCGCAAAGGCAACCGCAATTGATTCTATTCGCTGCTGCTTCACCCGTTTTTGCAGTTCTTCTTTGGTGTCTATTCTCGGCATGAGCATTCCAGATGCCGCAGCCCTGATGCAGTAATATAAGATAATGATGAACAAAAACACAAGGCTTGCAGCCCATTCTTTAAACGGAAATTCAAACATAATGCCGCGGATGATCACATCAAGCAGCGCAAATGCTCCCGCTATCATCCCAATCTCCGACCAGATTTTTTGTTCTTTTTCTTTTACTCTCTTATTTTTCCCATTCACGCCTGAAAGTCTATTACGCAGATTATTCATGACCTTCCTCCCGCACTTTTACGAATGGCTTATGGCTTACATGTTACAATAACAGCCTGCGCTTCTGCAATGAATAACTCAAAAGCCCGCCGTACAAGCCGGCGGGCAGCAATCGTTAAAACGGCCCCCAATTGATCATGACGCCGATCACGATAAAGACAAGCCCGATCAAGAACCAAATCAGAGCAAGCGGCACCATAAACCGCAGCCACTTGACATACGGAATACCGCTGGCAGCAAGCACCGCCATGAGAACGCCGGATGTCGGGTTCACACAGTTGACGACCCCTTCTCCAAGCATAACTGCCTCCACCGCAACCTGTCTCGTGATTCCCATCAAATCAGCGAGCGGCGCCAGGATTGGAATAAATACAACGGCTTCGCCAGACCCTGAAGAGATGAGAAAATGAAGCAGCGCACTGGCGATATACATGCCGATTGCCCCGGCAATCGGGCTGAATCCGTCCAAAAGTGAAGCCAAAGCATTGACGACAGTATCGAGAAGCTTTCCATTTTCAAGGATAACGGAAATGCTTCGTGCCATCCCGACAATCAGCGCCCCGTATACAAGACTTTGGCAGCCCGTAATGAAGGTTTTGGCAATATCGTTCGCCGCAAGTCCGCCTATTAAACCGGCAAGGACAGAAATAAAAATAAATGTCGCAGCCATTTGGGAATCTGACCAGCCAAGCTTCAAAGCGCCGTATAAAAATCCGACAAGTGAGAGTCCCGCCACAGCCAATATCAGCTTATGGCGAACGGTAAACGGCACTGACTGATCTTCTTCTTTACCGGCTTCGCCCATTCCTGCCGCAGGGAACCAATCTGTTCCTAACACACTGGCATCTTTTGATTTTTTTAATTTTCTCGTATACAAATAGATATAAATAATAGAAGACAGCAAAAAGCATATGTATATCACAACTCGCAGGCCGATTCCAGAAAAAAGAGGGAGCTCCGCGATTGATTGTGATAAACCGAGCGGTGACGGTGATAATATGGTGGAGTTAAATCCAGCGTAGCAGCCGATGTAAATAACAGCGGCTCCCGCGACTGCGTCCCATTTTAAAGATCGTGCCACAATGAGGCCGATGGGGATAAAACCGATAACTGAATTCACGACAATCCCGGTTGTTCCGAGAATGGAGAACAATGCGCCGACAATACAAATAAATAATAATTGCTTTGTGCGGAATTTGCTGATGACATTGTAAATCAGGCCATTGATGGCACCCGTTTTTTCTAGAATAGCAATGGTGCCGCCTGTGAATAAAATCAGAAAGATGATGGGTGCTGATCCAACCATTCCATCCTGTAGAGAAGTAAAAAAGCTGATCAAGCTGACCGGAGACTGTTCAATTGAATGATAGCTTCCTGGAACAGCGGTCGTGACATCCCCCTTTGTCACGCGGTCAAATTCACCTGCCGGCACAATATATGAAGCGATTGCGCAAATGAAAGCAATCATAAATAAGAGGACATAGGCGTCAGGCATTTTAAATGTCGTACGTTTTTTCTTAGGCTGTGTTTCGGCTGCTGGCATAGTCATATTTCGATCCATCCCCTCTGTTTGAAAATATTAATTATTCTGAAAAGTAGCAATATGTGCTATATTATATACAGCCTATCTTCCTGTTTCAATATAAATAAAGTAAAGAAGGTAAAAATTCATTCTGATAGAAGGAGGTATTTCTTACCATGCAAAAGCTTTCAGAAGACATGAAACAAACCATTATGGACATCTTCGAGCATCTGCACGCGAACCCTGAAGTCAGCTGGAAGGAATATGAGACAACTTCATTTTTGAAACAAAAGCTTGAGGATTTAGGGTGCCGGACGCGCACGTTTTCAGACTGCACCGGGGTTGTCGGTGAAATCGGCTCAGGCTCACCTGTTGTAGCGGTACGCGCTGATATTGACGCGCTGTGGCAGGAGGTTAACGGCACATTTCGCGCCAACCATTCCTGCGGACACGATTCACATATGACAATGGCATTGGGCACGTTAATGCTGCTCAAAAAACAACCTGAGCTTCCGAAGGGCACAATCCGTTTTATCTTTCAGCCGGCAGAAGAAAAAGGCGGCGGCGCCTTGAAAATGATAGAAGAAGGCGTGCTTGATGATATCGACTATTTGTATGGCGTTCACGTCCGTCCGATCCAGGAAACACAGAACGGCCGCTGCGCTCCGTCTATTCTGCACGGATCAAGCCAGCACATTGAGGGAACGATCATCGGGGAAGAGGCTCATGGCGCCCGTCCGCACCTCGGGAAAAACAGCATTGAAATTGCGGCATTTCTTGTACATAAGCTCGGACTCATTCATATTGACCCGCAAATCCCGCATACCGTCAAAATGACAAAACTTCAAGCCGGCGGTGAAAGCTCTAACATCATTCCAGGAAAAGCATCGTTCAGCCTTGATTTGCGCGCACAGACCAATGAAGCCATGGAGGTGTTAATCGCCGAAACAGAAAGAGCCTGTGAAGCGGCCGCCGCTGCATTCGGCGCAAAAATCGAGCTGCAAAAAGAACACAGCCTTCCTGCGGCAACACAAAACAAAGAAGCTGAAGCGATCATGGCAGAAGCCATTACGGATATCATCGGGGCTGAGCGGCTTGATGATCCGCTTGTCACCACCGGCGGAGAGGATTTCCATTTTTACGCCGTGAAGGTGCCGAATCTGAAAACAACGATGCTCGGACTAGGCTGCGGGCTCCAGCCGGGGCTCCATCATCCGCACATGACCTTTGACAGAAATGCGATGTTCAACGGCATTCACATTTTAGCGAATGCCGTATTAAAAACTTTTCAAAAGGCTGATTCACCCGCTGCCGCTTACGTAAAATAACGCAAAAAAAGCAGCCTGTCACAGGCTGCTTTTTAGATTACTTCTTCAAATCTTCAATTGAGTTGACATTTTTCATATATTGAGGAACAACAAGCCCCATCTTCACACCAGTCATACTGGTGCCAATATCATCATATTTGCCTTTATATTTAGCGGCGTATGCTTTATGGGTATTCGGCAGCCATGCGGAAAGTGATGCATCCGCACTTCCCGTCGCAATTGCAGTCCACATCGGCCCAGCCTCTACCTGAGTAAGTGTTACCTCATAGCCCAAGTCTTCTAAGACTTTGCCTATGACGTTTGTACTTGCAATCTCACTGTCCCACGCCACATAGGCAAGGTTGATTTTGTCTCCCTTTACCTTTTGAACGCCTTTTGTCCATTCGGCAATCTGATCCTTGTGTTTATTGACGTACTCGGCAGCAACTTTGGCAGGTTTCTCGCCTTCTTCCACCTTGATCATGATTTCGCCCATTTCGTCTTGCGTCCATTTAAACTGGCTCAGAAGCTTTGCGGCATTCGGCTGTTCTTTGCTGAAGCCTTTGCGTGTGATCGTATGGATTTCCTCTGCGCTGCCATAAGATTGTTTCGGATCATCGAGATATTTCAGCTTATATCTGGAGAACATCCAGTGCGGTGTCCATCCTGTAATGATAATCGGTTTCTTACGGTCGTATGACTTTTTAAGCGTAGCGGTCATCGCAGCACTTGACGCTGAAATCAATGTCCAGTCATTCAGGTCATAATCCTTCATCGCTTTGTCAGTCAGGGACATAATCCCTGAACCGGGGTCAATCCCGATGATGGTCTTATTCACCTGTTCTGCTGCGGATGCATTTTCATCGTTTTCTGAACCGCAAGCCGCAAGTGAGAGCGCCAGCATGGCGGAAACGCCGATGCCGATGATTTTTTTAAGCATCAGGCATTCCCCCTGCTTTTCTTCTTCACTTTAATATTTTGAGTAATACGGTCCAGCGTAATGGCAACGATAACGATGGCGATACCGGCCTCTACTCCGACCCCGGTTTTCAGCTGTGTAACGGCACTGTATACTTCAGAACCAAGTCCCGGTGCACCGACCATTGCGGCGATAACAACCATTGATAACGCAAGCATGATGCTCTGGTTAATTCCGGCCAAAATCGTTTTTGTCGCAAGCGGAAGCTGAACTTTAAACAAACGCTGAGCTGTTGTAGAACCGAATGCCTCAGTCGCTTCAATCAAATCCGCCGGCACTTGTTTAATACCGAGAACAGTCATGCGGATTGTCGGCGGCATCGCGAAGATAACAGATGCAACAACACCCGGCACAACACCGATGTTAAAGAAGAAAATCGCCGGCAATAGATATACGAAAGCAGGCATTGTCTGCATTAAATCAAGAATTGGCGTTACAATACGGCGAACCGTTTCTTTCTGAGACGCCCAAATTCCGATCGGAACCCCGACCACAATCGAAATAATCACAGATGTCAAAACAAGCGCCAATGTTTGCAGCATTGGGTCCCAATATCCTAAATAATCGATTAGGAGGAATCCAATCAACGTAAATAACGCAATTCCCCTTGTACTGATCCACCACGCAAGTGCGGCGAAAATAATCGTTAACAAAATAGATGGAATAAATCCAAGACCAGTGACAATTCCATTTACAAAAGCGGCCAATCCGTTAGCGATTCCGTCGAAGAATCCGCCAAACGTCATCGTAATCCAGTCAACAAAACGGTCAATAATATCTGCTAAAGGTATTCTAGGCAGTCTATCCATCTTATTTCACCTCCTGTGCAGAAGGATCTTGTGTTTGTTCGTTAGTGCCTTCAGCATTGATATACTCGTTATTGCCGGCAAGTGCGCCAATCAGCGCGCCTCTTACGACAATTCCTTTCATTCTTTGCTTCTCATCCACAACCGCAATTGGAATATTCGCATCGGACACAACGTCAAAAATCTCAGTCAGATACGTATTCTCTGGTACAGTCGTAAATTCTGTATTCAAGATGTCTTGAAGTGACAAATCAGACTCAGCCGCTTTTTTCGCATCAGACGCATAGATAACACCTAATAATTTCTTTTGTTTATCCACTGCATAAATTGAAGAAATTCCAAGGTTTTTCATCAGTGTCAATGCTACGCGAGGCCCTTTATCAATCCGCACTGTTTCAGCGCGTTTCATAATGTGGCCTGCTGTGAGGACTTTAGACAAATCAACATCTTCGACGAATTTCTCAACATATTCGTTAGATGGATTCATCAGGATTTCTTCAGGCGTGCCGATTTGAACGATGTTGCCGTCCTTCATTAGGACAATTCTGTCGCCGATCCGCAACGCTTCGTCCAAGTCATGCGTAATAAAGATAATTGTTTTTCCGACATTATCGTGAAGATCAAGAAGCTCATCCTGCATATCTTTACGAATCAGTGGATCGAGCGCACTGAACGCTTCGTCCATCAGAAGGATGTCCGGGTCATTCGTCAACGCGCGGGCAAGGCCGACACGCTGCTGCATCCCGCCGGAAAGCTGGTCGGGATATTGGTGTTCAAATCCTTCCAGTCCAACGAGCTTAAGAGACTCAAGCGCTTTTTGCTGCCGCTCTTGTTTGTCTACACCTTGAAGCTCCAGTCCGTATTCTGTGTTTTCAAGTATCGTTCTGTGCGGAAACAGAGCGAACTTTTGGAAGACCATGCTGATTTTTTTCCGGCGGACTTCCCGGAGCTGGTCTTTTGACATATTTGTTATCATGTCACCATCAATGTAAATATTTCCGGCAGTCGGTTCAATAAGCCGGTTTAACATCCGTACTAAAGTTGATTTACCGCTCCCTGATAGACCCATGATGACAAATATCTCACCATCATATACTTCAAAATCTGCCTGATTAACCCCAACGGTTGATCCGGTTGCTTTCAGGATCTCTTTTTTTGTCTTTCCGTTGGCAAGCATTTGAACTGCCTTCTTTGTTTGTTTCCCAAAAATCTTAGAGACTTTCTCGACTTTTATCTTAATTGGTTTCTCATCTACACTCATATTTTCCCTCCATATTAAGCAATCTTTATTACCGTAACATTTATGTAACTTCCCACACAAACAGCATATTCTCTTTTATTCTGTACCATTTCTTTATAAACATCCATGTGACCACATGATCTTATTTATGCTTCTAAATGCTCTGTAATCCTCCTATATGATTGTATTTTACGGGTGATTTTTCGCCTATCTTTAGTTGAAAACGCTTTTATTGGAATTGAATTCCTTCTTCCTCTTATGACTTCCCTCTCCTTTACTGGAAAAATAAGTTGCTTTTTCAACATCAATTATGTATTATAGTTTCATGACTATGAAACAATCAGATGATCAAATCAGAGCACAAATTTTTAAAGCACTGTCTGATGAATCAAGGCTTGCCATTATTCGTACGCTTTATGTCAGCGGAAAAGAACTCAGCTGCGGTGAAGTAGGTGAAAAGTGCAATATTGTCAAAACCACGGCATCTTATCATTTTAAAACGCTGCGTGAAGCGGGATTGACGGCAACCCGGAAAGATTCGCGGACAAAATACGTCAGTCTGCGTGAAGACACCTTTCACACATACCTGCCTGGCTTTTTGGAAACCCTCTAACAAAGGGTTTTCTCTATACATATCTGTTTCATAGTTTTAAAGTTATAAAACAATAGGAGTGATAAAATTTGAATCGCATTTGGCTTTTCTTCAGTGTCATGTTTGTCATTGGCACGGATACCTTTTTGCTTTCGCCGCTTCTCCCCCTTTTACAGAATCAGTTTCATGTCTCTACTGATTTGTCAGGCTGGATGGTCAGTGCTTATGCACTCGGTTATGCGCTCTTCGCTTTCATTGCAGGCCCAATCTCAGACCGGCTGAACAGGAAAACAGTCATGCTGTGGGGACTTGCAGGCTTTATCGTATCCACGTTTTTATGCGGCATCGCTCCCTCTTTTGCCGCCATGTGCCTGTTCCGTTTTGCCGCAGGCGTTAGCGCTGCGTTTGTGACGCCTCAAATTTGGGCGTCCATCCCAGTCATTGTCCACCCTTCTCAGATCATAAAAGGCATGGGGATTGCGACAGCAGGTTTGGCCGCTTCACAAATGCTCGGACTTCCTATTGGAGGGTTTCTCGCTTCCTTTACATGGCATACGCCATTTTTCGTTTTGTCAGCGTGCTCGCTTATTCTACTATTGATCCTGGCGGCGGTCATGCCTGATATCCGGCCTTCTGAACCATTGGCGCGACCATCAATTGTCAACCCCTATCGGGAGCTTTTTTCATTGCCGAAAACATCGGTCATTCTGCTTGCCTATTTTCTGTTTCAAACCGGAAACTTCGCTTCGTTCAGCTTTCTGGGTGCTTGGCTTTCCGCGGATTATCATTTAACCGTGTCACAAATTGGCGCAGCTATGCTTGTACTCGGACTGGGAAATATGCTCGGGAGCCTTATCGGCAGCCGGGTTTCAGAAAAGCTGGGCATGTTTAAAACACTGATCAGCGGGATGCTGCTAATGGGCGCTCTCTATTTCGCTCTTCCTTTCTTTCCAAACTTGTTTTTAGTAGAAGCCGGCTTTTTTCTCACGTTCTTTACAGCTGGCATCATCTTTCCGTTAATGATGGGTGTCTTTCAATCCATTGCACCAAATGCGCGAGGAACCATCGCTTCCCTTTCCAATGCCGCTATGTATGCCGGAACCACTGTCGGTACAAGTATTGCAGGTTTTTTATATCAAAGCACACAGCATTTCGGAGCTGTCACAGGATTTACTGCCATTCTGTTCATACTTTCTATGACGCTCTACCAGGCAATCAGTAAAACCGGGAAACGCCAATCCGCAGCCCGGGCTCAAATGTAAAAAAGCACCTCATTCAAGAGGTGCCTCAGATTGTTGACAAAATCCTAAAATGGTTTTCATTTTAGGATTTTGTCATCTTTTCAGCGTGATTGAAAACCCTTGAAGTCTAGGAAGGACGAGCATAGGAGCGGACATTCACAGGATGTGATGACGACGGCGTTTAGGCAGGACGCCTGAGAATTTAGCCGTTGATCCACTTCGCATTGAGCACCGAAGCGCAGTACTGACAACGAATGCGAGGGTTTGTCGACACGCTGAAAGCACCTCTTTTAAGAGGTGCTTTTCCTATTCTAGCTCAGTTTGTTTCGTTTCTTTTCCCATAATCAAAATACAAGCAACCGCGAGTAAGATTGCAATGCAAAAGATTGAAAAGATGACCGAAAACGAAATATGACGGGCTGCCAGCGTTCCGACGAGCAAAGGCCCGAAGATGCCGCCGATTCTTCCAAACGCTGCTGTCGTTCCTGAACCTGTTGCTCGAATCGCAGTCGGGTATTGCTCCGGGGTATAAGCATACAGCACGCCCCACGCACCGAGATTGAAAAACGATAACAGCATTCCAGCCGTAAGCAGAAGACTTAAGGAATCCGCTGTTCCGAAGAAATAGGCGCTTCCTGCTGTGCCAATCAAGTAAATGACAAGTATCCACTTCCGGCCCGCTTTTTCAATCAGCCATGCGGCAGAGAAATAGCCCGGTAGCTGAGCAAGCGTCATCAGCAGGACATATTCAAAGCTTTGAATCATGCTGAAGCCTTTCAGCAGCATGACACTCGGGAGCCATAGGAACATGCCGTAATAAGAAAACACCACACAGAACCAAACGATCGACAGCATCACCGTCGGCCGTATATACTGTCTTGCCCAGACGCTTTTTACATTCTCCCACACCGACCTCTTTTTGGCAGAAAGCGATTCATATTTCGGCGAATCAGCCAGACTCGTCCGCAGGTACAGTGCATAAAAAGCAGTCAGCGCAGTTAACAGAAGGGCAGCCTGCCAGCCGAAGCTTGGTATCACAAAGTAAGAAATCAAGGCCGCTGCGAGCCAGCCCACGGCCCAAAAGCTTTCCAAAAGCACAATCACTCTGCCCCGCTTTTCAGGCACAACCGCTTCCGAAACGAGTGTTGAAGCGACTGGAAGCTCGCCGCCAAGTCCCATACCAATCACGAAACGAAGGATTAGAAATGCCGATAAGCTCGTCACAAAAGCGGAAATGCCGCTTCCGATGGAAAAGCATAAAAGGGTGATGATGAACACTTTTTTGCGGCCGATTCGATCAGCAAGCAAACCAAACAAAAACGCACCCGCAGCCATGCCGATGGAATTGACGCTTCCGATCCATTTCATTTCTTCGGGCGACAGATTCCACTCTACATGGAGCGCGGCGATAATAAACGATAATATTCCGACATCCATTGCATCAAACAGCCACCCCAAACCGGCGACGCCCAGCAGTTTACGCTGGGATATAGGCTGTTGTTTTCCCATTGCCAACACCTCTGATATGCAAAATGATTACCGTTTAAGTTTACACCTGTCTTTACACATTGTCATTAACTAAATGATGTAATTGAAAAACCCCGCTTATGTTCCACAAGCGGGGTTTTTCTTATTGCTGCAATGCTGCTTTTTTAATATTATCCTGAAGCTGTGCAATTCGTCTCGCGCCGTCTTCGCGGAGGCGTTTGTTTTCTTCCTCGATTTGTTTTGTTTCCTGCATGCCGCTGACAATCGTGTTCCAAGACGATTCAATCGTTTCAATATCTATGCTCGGTCTGCCGGCCATTCTGGCAATTTCAACACTTTGGCTCGAGATGTTTTCAGCATTTCGTTTCAGCATCTCGTTTGTCCGGCGGTCAAGCTCGCTCATGGAATCAGCCACAAGCTTTTGCCGCTTTACCGTAACAGCCTGAATAATGCCGTTTTTGAAAATCGGAATGGTAATGATAAACGCGGAGTTGATTTTCCCGATCAGCTTTGCATTTCCTCGCTGCAGAAGACGGATTTGAGGTGCAGTTTGAAGCGCCACCATCCGTGCCATATCCAGATCATACACCCGTTCCTCAAGCGCCTGAATGCCGTTGCGCAACGTATCGAGCTGCATTTGCGCCAGCTGGTTCCCGCTTGCCGCTTTTTCCTCATATGAAGGAAGTATCGACTGCATCTTTTCCAGTTTCATCTGCCCGGCAACGACGTATTTTTCAAGCTCCATATAGTATTTGATATTGTTTTCATACATTTCATCGAGCGTGTAGTTCGTCTTCGTCATCTCATCTTTGTATTTTGAAATCTCAACGTGGATTTTTTCAATCTCTCCGCCAAGTGTCTGATACTTTTTAAAGATTTTTTCAATCATGCTGCCGCCGCGTTTGAAAATTTTCGCCATTAATCCCTTTGGCTCATCAAAATCATTTTTGTCGAAGCGGTCCATGATTTTCCCAAGCTGAGTCAGCATTGTGCCGGAGTCTGTCACGCTTGTTGTTTTCATCATCCCTAAGATGCGGTCAGAGAACTTGGATATTTCAACGGCCGGCTCCTTGCCGTATTCAAGCAGCTCCATTTGGTTTTTGACGTCAATTTGTTGAGCAAGCCGCTTCACTTCTGGTTCCTGACGGAGCTGAAGACGGATATCGTCAGCTTTTTGCTGGGAAATCTCTTCATTTTTATCGAGAACAAGCGGATTTTGATTTTCTGTTGTCATGCTTTTCTTCTCTCCTTATTTTTGGGTAATGGTTCTGAAGAGCCTTTTCACAAGCGAAGGCTCTTTGTAGTCCTGCTGAAACACCATGTCATCCAGCCAGTGGATATCATACTGATCCTCTTCAATAAACTGCTCAATATCCTGGTGTCCTGGCGGATTATAAATGATGATATCGATTCCGATTTCATTCAGGAACAGCAGGGCGGCAGCATCCGAACGCGTGAGTCCGCCGCTCATTTCCGTATGATATAAAACGAGTTTCGGAACGGTTTGCGCATAGTCGAACATTTGAATCAATTTCAGCAGATTAGCAGGCAGGTTTGTTGTTTGTTTAAACAAATAGATTTGAACATCCTTGACTTGTTCCTGATGCAAAGCTTTAAGCCGCGGGTGCCTGCACATTCTCGAAATCGTTTTGGCAATGGCAGTCTGAACGCCTGCCGGCAGCTGTTTGTACTGCCACACATTGCTTGCCATCAGCTTGTCCGGATCAATGTTCCCTTCTTGATCAAGTGCGTGGCTGTAGTGAAATTGATAGTTCGACTTTATTTCTTCTGTAAATGGAAAGCTTCTGACCATTTCTGTTTCCTGATAATCCGCTAGAGTATGAAGCCTGTTCCAATATTCCTTATTGTCTTTCGACACGCCCATAATTTTGGCGAATACATTCGGAATCTCAATGGAATGTTTATCAGCTTTGAAATTCGGCCGAATAAAGGCGCGTTCTTTCGTGATTAAAAACAATTCATCATAGGTCGTTTTCAGCGTAACGGACACCGGTGTGTGATCTCTGAACTGCCACGGCTTATACAGCATGGATTCCTCGTGATTCAGCACATGTTCAATTTCCTTTGTTGAGCGGTAAGCCACTGTTGATTTCCGGTCTGGTTTTTCTTTCGGAAACGGCTGAAGCTCCGAAACATCCGGGAGCTTTTCCGTAAAACTGAGCTCCTGCTTCGGGTCGACAAGCGCCAGCTGATCCGTTCCCGCCGGATGGAACAGCAGTACATCACAGCCGACCAGCATCAGATAATATAAGAAATAGAGCTGGCTTTTCGTCGCATCTCCATACCAAACAACCTTCGGCATCTCCCGCTCTATATCGGTTTTTTCCAGCCAAGGGTTCAGATGGTTTAAGGAAAACTTCGAGACATCAAGCAGCACTCTGCGAAAATCAGGATGATTCAGCCCCTTTTCATGACTGTCCGCAAAGGTATGTAAAAGCGTCATCAGCGCTTTTCTAAAATGGCGGTGCATCAGGGGATTTGAGTGCTTCGCAATCAGCTTTTCCCCGTCCAGAAAGGCAACAAAGCGGCTGACTGACAGCCCTTTTTCTTTCTGATTGATGGAATGAATATGCTGAAGCTTTTGAAATGTTTCCGGTTCGATTGTTTTATCGAGCGTTTCACTCAAAATCGTTATGCGGTCGTTTACAGACAGCTCATACAGCTCATTATAGTAGTCCGTCTCATCAATAGGCGTGCCCAATATCTGTCCGGCAAGACGAGAAAAAGAAAGGCCTTGTGCAGTTTCATAGTGATCCCGCTCCGGCAATGGCTGAAACAGCAGGCTTTTCCAATCCCCATCAGCCGGAAGTGCTTTATGAATGGTTAGTTCTTCTTGTCTCATCATATCCTCCTTTCCGGTTTGTCATTGAACGATATTTCGGTAACAAAAAAGGAAGGACATTGAACCTCCCTCCTTGTTTTGTTTTATTCTTCTTTTGAAGCGGCTGTTTGTTCGCGCACCTGCTTTTGTTTATTGATGTAGTGAATGATCAATGTTACCGCAAATGCAGCGATAATGATAATGAAGAATACAGAGTGCGGCATTTCGTAATGGAAAGCACTCCCCGCCATTTTCAGCGCGATAATGCCGATTAAGACGAATGCTGTGTTTTCCAGCTCAGGAATTTTATCAATCAGCACAAGGAACACTTTTGCCACTGTACGCATCATTAAAATACCAAGCATACCGCCGATCAGAAGCACCCATACTTTTTCAGATACTGCAAACGCGGCCAGGATGCTGTCCACAGAGAAGGCAAGATCCATTAATTCTACTGAAATGACAGTCGCCCAGAAGATCCCGAACGTACGGACCATCCAAGAGTTTTTCTTGATGCCGTCCGCTTCCTCTTCTTTTTCGCCAATCCAGAAGTGCTTAATGACGAGCCAAGCCAGGTAAAGCGCGCCAAGCACCTTGATCCACCAGAATTTAATGAGAAGCATACCGAGCCCGATGAAAATAAACCTGAAAATATAAGCTCCAAATAAACCATACGTTAACGCTTTTTTCCGCTGTTTTTCCGGCAGGTGTTTAACCATGACCGCAAGAACTAGCGCGTTATCGGCCGATAAAAGGCCTTCCAGAACAACAAGGGAACCGATCAAACCCCAGGAAACAGGATCAGTCAGAACTTCCCCCCACATTTTCCAATCGAAAAATGAAGCATACGTAGACAAAATATGATGTAAAAAGTCCAAGTTTTTTCCTCCTATTAATTTGAAACGGTGACTTCTCTATTTGTCACTCGCTTACACTTGCAAACCGTAATTCCGGCACAATGCAGCCAGCCCGCCGGAAAATCCGCTGCCGATCGCATTGAATTTCCACTCGCCGCCGTGTCTGTAAAGCTCACAAACGACAACAGCTGTTTCAATGGAGAAGTCTTCTCCCAAATCGAAGCGAAGAAGCTCATTCTGCGTTTCTTCATCCACAACGCGGACAAATGCATTGGAAACTTGTCCAAAGTTTTGGCTGCGTGCTTCAGCGTCGTGAATGGTCACTGTGATGCCGATTTTCTCAATGTGAGCAGGGATTTTTGAGAAATCAACGATAATCTGCTCATCATCTCCGTCGCCCTCACCCGTGCGGTTGTCACCCGTATGGATGACACCGCCGCTCGGATGTTCAAGGTTATTATAGAAGACGAAATCGAGATCATTTACGCAGTTATCATGCGCATCAACTAAAAAGGCCGAAGCATCCAGGTCAAAATCGTGTCCGCCGGAGTACTTGTTTGTATCCCAGCCTAAGCCGATCACCGCTTTTGTCAGTCCCGGATTTGTTTTCGTTAAATCAATGCGCTGTCCTTTTGATAATTGAATGGCCATACTGCCTCTCTCCTTTCTGCTCTTCGTATTTGTCTTAACCGACTTGCAAACCGTAGTCTGTTGCAATGCGGGCAAGGCCGCCTTGGTAGCCTGAGCCGATTGCGGAGAATTTCCACTCGCCGTTATGTCTGTAAAGCTCCCCTGCAATGATTGCCGTTTCAATAGAGAAATCTTCTGCAAGATCGTAACGGATGAGCTCTTCATTTGTTTCTTCATTTACGATGCGGACAAACGCGTTTGATACTTGTCCAAAGTTTTGGCTGCGCGCTTCTGCATCGTGAATGGTAATAACAAATGAGATTTTATCAATGTTTGCCGGTACAGCGCTGAGATTTACTTTTACATTCTCATCGTCGCCTTCACCAGCACCAGTCAGGTTGTCGCCTGAATGAACGACTGAACCGTTGCCGCCTTCAAGCTGGTTGTAGAAAATAAAGTCGTTTGGTGACGCGCATTTGCCTGCGGCGTCTAACAGAAACACACTTGAGTCAAGATCAAAGTCGTGTCCGCCGTCATACTTGTTCGTATCCCAGCCTAAACCGACAACAACCTTTGAAAGACCCGGATTTGTTTTTGTTAAATCTACTTTTTGTCCTTTTGCCAATGAAATTGTCATGTTTCATCCACTCCTTTTCTTTTATACGTATCGGCTGATAATATCTTCTAATCTCGTATCGTTCGTGCCTTCACCAACCGCTGCAAACTTCCACTCACTGCCGCTGCGGTAGATTTCTGCTGTAATCAGGCTTGTTCTGCCGGCGTAATTGTCTCTCAAATTGTACTTGAGCATTTCCTCGTGATTAGATTGATCAACTACGCGGATAAACGCATTTTGAATCATGCCGAAATCTTGTTTTCTTCTGACACAATCGTAAATGTTCACTACAAATACAAGCTTATCGATGTTTCCAGGCACTTTATCTAAATCTATCATAATTTGCTCGTCATCGCCTGCACCGTCACCCGTCAGGTTGTCGCCTGTATGCTGTACACCGCCGCAGCGGCTTTTCAGGTTGCCGAAATAAATCAGGTTTTTCTTATCGGTGAATTTTCCGTTTTCCAGCATCAGCACTGAAGCGTCACAGTCGATATTCGGACCGCCTCCGCCAAGCAGTTTGCTGAAGAATCCTCCGCCTGAGGACACTGGGTCCCAGCCGAGACCGACCATCAATTTTGACAGACCGGCTTTTCCTTTTGTTAAATCAATTCGTTGACCTTTTTCTAAAGAAATTGCCACACGATTCACTCCTACTCATCGAAATGTGAAGATAGTCACATTTATTTTTACGCTCACAAGGAAAATAAGCCGTAAATTACTAATATATACGTTTGTTATTATATCAAAGTTTCGTAAAAGTTAAGAATAATTGACGAAAAACCTCGAAAAAAAACTTCCATATTTGATATATGATTTGCAAATGCTATAAAGTGCGCTTCTTAAACAAACCATTTGACGCGGGCAAGTCATTTTGCCTATTCTGGTGTCACCATCTAAAAACAGACAGAAAGGAAGCGGCCTTTTGATTCATTTAAGCATACTTGATCAGGCACCTGTTTCTAAAGGAGAAAGCCCTGTGACAACTCTTCAGCATTCGGTTGAGCTTGCCCAATTAAGCGAAGAGTGGGGCTATAAGCGTTATTGGTTTGCCGAGCATCACAGCACGAAAGGACTGGCAAGCACAGCGCCTGAAATCATGATCGCCCGCATCGCAGCACAGACAAACACCATTCGTGTCGGATCAGGCGGCGTGCTTCTGCCCCAATACAGCCCATTTAAAGTGGCTGAAACCTTTCGCCAGCTTGAGGCCCTGTATCCAAACCGGATTGACCTCGGCGTCGGCCGTTCCCCCGGCGGCACGACAAAAACCAGGCTTGCATTAACGGACGGGGTGAAAAAAAGCTTAACCGAATTTAACAGACAGCTGCAGGATGTCTCTTATTTTCTAACAGATTCCCTTCCTCCCGACCATCCGTATGCCGGAATCAAAGCGGCGCCCCTTATTGGTACGGCACCCGAGCTATGGGTGCTCGGTCTTGGTGAAAACAGCGCAAGACGCGCGGCGCACCAGGGGATTGGATATGTATTTGGGCATTTCATTAATCCCGAGCGAGGAGAAAATGCATTCCGCATCTACCGGGAAAGCTTTCGGCCCTCAGCCCATTTTTCGAATCCATCCGCACTGTTTACGATTTTTGTCATTTGCGCAAAAACAGATGAAGAGGCAGAAGAACTCGCATTAAGCCAGGATTTGTGGCTTCTTCGCATCGGAAAAGGCTTGGACAGCCGCGTGCCAAGCATCGAGGAAGCGAAAGCCCATCTCTACACAGCGTCCGATAAAAAACTCATAGAAGAAAACAGAAAGCGGATGGTGATCGGTTCTCCAAGCACTGTCAAACAACAGCTGTTAGACCTCACAGGCCGCTATGAAACAAATGAAATCATGATTCTGTGCAATGTGTTTGATTTTGAGGCGAAAAAAGAATCTTATGAGCGCCTTGCCGGATTGTTTCTATAAAAAAAGCAGTTTTCCCTAGGGAGAACTGCTTTTCATGTTATCGGCTTCTTTTTTTGCGCTGAGCTTCTTTTTTGATAAACGTCCAAACTCCCTGAACTGCAAATCCGATTAATAGCAAAACGATCAATAGCAGGGTAATAGACGGACCTGGCGGCGTCCCGAGCTGATAGGATGATGTCAGTCCCGTAAATACGCTGAATAATGAAATGAGTATGGCTGTAATGAAAACCATGTTAAAGCCTTTTGCAATTCTGATGGCGAATGCTGCTGGCAATACGAGCAGGGCCGATACAAGAAGGACCCCGATGATCGGAATAATGACTGAAATCGCAAGGCCTGTGACAATACTGAATGACAACGAGAGAACGTTTGTATTGATTCCCGATGTTTTGGCTGTTGCTTCATCAAACGTCAGCAGGTAGAGCGGCCTTCTCAGTACGATAAAATAAAGCAGGATCAGCAGTGTGATAATACTGATAATATAGACCTGCTGCTGGTTTACTGTCACAAGCGATCCAAATAGGTATTGATCGATGCTCATATTGGCTGTGCCTTTGGAAAGGCTGATTAAAAACATCGCGAAGGACAAACCAGCTGCCATTAAGATCGCAATGGACACTTCTGAATAAGTCCGATACGCCCGCCGCATGTATTCAATTCCGATCGCGCCGATGGTCACGACGACTATGCTTGCTGCGGTTATATTGGTGCTGAGAAAAAAGCCGATGGCAACACCTGACAATGAGATATGTGAAAGTGTGTCAGCCATTAAGGCCTGTCTTCTGAGAACGAGATACACTCCTAGTATCGGAGCCATGACGGCGATCATGCCGCCTGCTAGAAAAGCTCGTCGCATGAATTCCAAGTCAAACATTTCCATCCGCCTTTTTCTCCTCTCTCTAATCGAATCACTTTATCTAAAAATTGCTGTACTTCGTTTTGTTCGTGAGTAACCATCACAACTGTGCGATTGTGATTTTTCACGAGGTGATGCATAAATTCGTAAAATCCTTTTCTGCTGTCGTAATCAACAGCTGTCGTCGGTTCGTCCAGCATCAGCAGATCCGGGTTGCTGGCGAGCATTCTGGCGATACAGATTTTCTGTTTCTGTCCGCCTGATAAATCACCGATTTTACGGTGACGGAGCTCCCACATTTCCACCATTTTCAGTGCTTTTTCTACTTCAAGATGATCTTCTTCATTTAAACGTTTAAACCATTTCCCTTTTGTATAGCGGCCTGATTGAACAAGCTCCAGCACCGTGCTCGGAAAGCCGGCATTAAATGAAGAAATTTGCTGCGGGACGTACCCTATGGTCAGGCGTTTCCCTTCTGTATTCCTTTTACTGATCGTCACTGTGCCTTCCCACGGTTTCAGCATGCCGAGCATTACCTTTATGAGCGTCGATTTAGAGGCGCCGTTTGGCCCAGTGATGCCGACGAACTCACCGCTTTCAATATCAAGTGATACTTTATCTAAAACAGGCGTATGGGAATAGCCGAAAACGATATCTTTCAATGAGACGAGATTCATGTTAATCTTCCTTTCTCACAAAGAAATAGTGTGCACCCTCCGGCGCACACTATCTTATGATTTAACCAATAGTGAATCTTTCAGGGCATCGAGGTTTTGTTTCATAATGTCGATATACCCTAAACCTTTATCCTGTTCTTCTTTGCTCAAGCCTTCCAGTGTATTCAGCACTTCTGTCTTCGCGCCGATTTCATTGGCGAGCGTATCTGCGACCTTTGAGGATGCAATTTCTTCAAAGTAAATAACTTTTACATTATGTTCTTTGGCATATGTTTTCAGCTTTGCCAAGCTGGCTGCGCTCGGTTCTTGGTCAGGTGAAAGCCCTGCAATAGGAACCTGCTTCAAGCCGTATTCTTTTGCCAGATAGCCAAAAGCTGTATGCTGCGTGATAAATTCTTTTTTCTCCGCTTTTTTTGCGGTTGTACGATATAGTTTATCAAGATCCTGCAGTTTTGCAATATATTCTTTACTATTTTTCTCATAGTATTCTTTGTTATCCGGGTCCTGCTTCACGATTTGCGCAGTAATATTTTTAACTTCCTTCTGTGCCAGAACAGGGCTAAGCCATACGTGAGGGTCCATTGCATGACTGTGCTCATGCTCCCCATGATCATGCTCTTCGTGTTCTTCTTCAGAGCCTTCCATTAAATCAATGCCTTTGCTTGCATTAACGAAAACGGCATGGCCTTGGCCCATGCTTTTTTCAGCTGACGGAACCCATGTCTCCATGTATTCACTATTATAAACAAACAAATCAGCATCCTGAATGTTGGCAATGTCTTTCGGCGTCGGTTCCCAATCATGCGGTTCAACGGAAGATGGGATTAACAGATCCACATCGCCTTTGTCTTTTACAATTTGTTTTGTGAATTCATACATCGGGTAGAACGTTGTGACAACGTGCAGTTTATCATCCTTTGAATCCGCCGACCCTTTTGTTGATGAGTTGCCGCATGCTGCAACTAATAAAAAGCACGCTGCAATCACAAACAAACCGCTCCATTTTTTAAACATATCGTATATCCCCTCTTTTTCAGTAACTTTAAATCAAAATGATAACGATTTTGTAATCCTATATCATAATAAACCGAAGTCATTACGTTTTGCAAGAATAAATTTCATTTTCATTTATTCTTCCCGCCTGCAAAGCGAATATATGTACTAAAAAAACCCGGCTAAGAATGCCGGGCTAGTTTGTTTTGTCGAGAAGATAGACCCTGCTCTCATAAGGCCGGAACACCATTTCGTCAGCAAGATCATCGTTGTTATAATTGCTGAGAAGCAGAGAGGCCTGAGCTTTGCCGCAGTTCTTAGGCCACTGAAAAACAGCCTGCTCTTTTGAAAAATTATTGACCGACAAAAGCTGCTGTTTACTGTTTTCTCTCATGTATACAAACAACTGCGGATCGTCCGGAAGCAAAAGATCAAAGCTTCCTTTCATGAGGTCAGCATACTGCTTTCTCAGGCTGATCAGCTTTTTGTAATAGATTAAGACCGAATCAGGATCTCCCTGCGCTTCCTCCACATTGATTGCGGTGAAATTCGGGTTGACCTTCAGCCAAGGCGTGCCGTCAGTAAATCCGGCATTTTTGCCTCTGTTCCACTGCATCGGGGTCCGGGCGTGATCCCGGCTTTTGGCTAAGATCGATCTCATCACATCATTTGGATCATAGCCTTTTTCAAACACCCGTTTATGATACATATTGATCGTTTGGATATCTTTGTAGTCTTCAATCTGGGTGAACGGCGCGTTTGTCATCCCGATTTCTTCTCCCTGATAAATATACGGCGTGCCCTTCATAAAATAAAGTACGGCTGCCAGCATTTTCGCTGATGTTTTACGGTATTCCCCATCGTCTCCGAATCTGGACACAATCCGGGGCTGGTCGTGGTTGCACCAAAACAATGTATTCCAGCCTTGATGCTCAAGCTTCTTTTGCCATTTTGTCAAAACCGATTTTAAATCAGAAAGCTCAAGGGGCTTCAAATCCCAATGTTCTTTTCCGGGCTGCTGATCAAGCTCCATATGCTGAAAGTGAAAAATCATATTCAGCTCATGCTTATCTGTTCCCGTATATTTCAAGCCTTCTTCCGGTGTGACACTGCCGACCTCTCCGACAGACATGACATCATATTGAGAAAACACTTCATCTGTCATTTCTTTTAAATAGTCATGGATTCGTTCGCCATTTGGCTGAAAGGGCTTCGGCTCTGCCTGCTGATTGATATAGTCCTCATACGAAGGAAGATATTCTTTCTTAGAAATGAGATGGAGCTGATCAATTCGCAAACCGTCGACCCCTTTATCGAGCCAAAATTTCATCATGTCATACACCGCCTGGCGAACTTCGGGATTTTCCCAGTTTAAATCAGCTTGTTTGACGGCATTCATATGGAGATAGTATTCTCCGGTGTGCTCCTCGTATTGCCAGACCGGGCAGCCATAGTCTGAGAGCCAGTCTGTCGGCGGGCCGTTCTTTGTGCCGGGACGCCAATAATAATAGCTGCGGTATTTGCTGTTTTTGTCCAGCCCCGCTTTTTTAAACCACGGATGCTCGACCGAGGTGTGATTTAACACAAAGTCCATCACCAGCTTTAATCCCCGCTGATGCACCTGGTCCAGCAGCTCGTGAAAATCGTCCATTGTTCCGTAAGAATCCATAATCGCCTTATGGTTTGTCACATCATAGCCGTAATCAACATTCGGAGAAGGATAGATCGGGCAAATCCAAATCACATCTGCCCCAAGTTCCTTTATGTAGTCAAGACGGGAAATAATCCCCCGCAAGTCCCCAATTCCGTCTCCATTGCTGTCCTGAAAGCTTCTCGGGTAAATTTGGTACACCACTGCATCCTTCCACCAGTCCGTTTTCATCCCGCAATCCCCCTGTTTTGTCTTCTATTCAAGCTGAGACGGATAAAGTGTCATTCCGCCGTCGACGAAAAGTGTTGTGCCGGTCACATAGCTTGCTTCCTCAGATACGAGCCAAGCTGCTGCTGCCGCCACTTCTTCAGGCTTTCCGAAGGCTTTCATCGGGATTTTTTTCAATTGTTTTTGCCTGCTCTCTTCCTTTTTCGTATCAACATTTGATTCTGTGGCAATGGTGCCGGGCGCTATCGCATTGACGCGGATTCCCTTATCCGCATAATTGAGCGCCAGCGTTTCCGTCATCATCTTGATGCCGCCTTTGGATGTGGAATACTGAACGTTTACAGGGCGCGGAATCTGCTGGTGAACACTTGAGATATTCAGCACATTGCCCTTGATATTGTTTTTCATCATGTGGTTAAGTGCTGCTTTCGCTCCCAGAAAGGTTCCGTTAACATTGACATCAATCACTCTCTGCCAATCTTCAAGACTCATCTCATGCGGCATCGCCTCAACGCCGTTAAAACCGGAGTTGTTTACCATCACATCGAGCGTGCCGAAATGCTCTAAAGCTGTGTCCAAGAGCGCCTGAATCCCCTCTTCTTTTGACACGTCCGCCTCAACTGCGACGGCTTTCCCTCCGTTCTGCTTAATGATTTCCAGAGTTTCATCAGCTCCAGACGGGTCGCTGTGGTAGTTTACAACAACATTCATTTTCTCCTGTCCGAACCGTTCCGCAATGGCTTTCCCGATTCCTTTTGAAGACCCTGTCACAATCGCTGTTTTTCCGGTTAAATCTTTGTACATACTTGATATCCTCCTCTGTTTCTCACTATGCAGTGGAAAATACCCTGTTTTTCCGAGTTGAAAACAGCACAAAAAAAGCAGAGAACCTGTAGTTCTCTGCCATTTCCTATTGAAAACGCTGCTCGGCAAGCTTCTTTTTAATATTCATCAGCCTGCGGTAAAAGAAAGCAGCGGACTCGTAATGTTCCAGCTGATTGAAACGTTCCGCTGTATCATGCAGCAGATCTTCGGCGTCGGCAAGAAGCTGCCTGGATTCCAGCAGGTCAAAGCATTCTGTAAGCACGTTCAGGTCGCCGCTTCCAAGATACAGCTCATGAATGAGGCGGAATTTCGTCAAGTACATGTCATCTTCCCATTCAGCCGCGCTTTTTATCCCGCGGTCATACGCCTCTACTGCCTTGTCGTATTTTCCCTCTTTACAGTAGATATGGGTCAGTGAAAATACAGCTTGAACAGCTTGCTGAAAGTTGTGCTCCTCAAAAATGGCGGCGGCTGTTTTGAAATAGCCCTCCGCTTCTTTGTAATCACCCAGACTGTACTTACAGTGTCCGACATTATAATAGGCAGCGGCGATCATGTACGCTTCTTCAAGCTGCCTGGCATGATCTAAAGCGCTGCACAAGTGGGTCAGTGCTTTTTCATGATGATACACATCGGTCAAATTTCCGGCGATGATAAATTCACACTGAACCCGGCGGCGACCGTACAGTTCATATTTCGTATAGATATCAAGCGCCTGGCTCGCATAATTCATGGAAAAATACGTTTGTTTGATGTGATAATACACTTCTGCGACTTTAAAAAGAAACTCAGCTTTTTCGATCTCATCCTCGACATACTCGAGCTTTTCCTCGGCATGTTTATAATGGTCGATCGCTAATATGAAATTTTTCTGCTTGAATTCGTACATTCCTCTGAAATAATAAAAGTAGTATTCCAGTAAGCCCGTGAGTTTTTGCTGATTGCTTTCAATTTCGTTCAGCATATCAGAGAACGGAGGCTTGGTGTCGCTGTCTTTCACCGGCATCAGCTTATCAAGCATGATTCGATGCCGGAATTCCATCAAAGAAAAATATAAAAGCAAGTCCTGGTTCTCTTCCATATCTTCTAAATCGTATTCAATCTCCTGCTTTAACGCTTCTGCTTGATCTGCTTCAAATGCGCGAATGAGCTTGTACCATTCATTCAGCTTTACTGCTACTTCTTCTGATGGAATCTTTGCTCTCATCGGTCTGCCTCCTTCCTCCTGCTACTATTTATGTTATATTTTATCATAGCTGTTCGCTTTTAGAGAGAGTCAATCACTTAAAAGCGTTAACATTCAGCACATCTTGAGAAAGTGAGACCGATATGAAGTTACCCGCAAAAACATTTGTTATCTTATGTATTCTATTTCTTCTAGATCTTTGTTTTAGTTATATTCGGCATGAATGGCATTCTCAAAACGCCCTGCAGAACATGCCTGTCCCCTCGGATCTTCATCCGATTGTGAAGCAGAATGCCGATGCACTCAAAGCCGCTGCAGCGAATAAAGGCATTACCGTCGTCATTACTGAAGGATTCAGGTCCTTTAAGGAACAAGATGAATTATATAAACAGGGACGTACAAAAAAAGGGAATATTGTCACCTATGCAAGAGGAGGGGAATCGTATCATAACTATGGTTTAGCGATTGATTTCGCCCTTCAAAAAAAGGATGGAAGCATCATATGGGATATGGAATATGACGGCAATCAAAACGAAAAATCAGATTGGCTGGAGGTTGTCGAGATCGCTAAGACACTCGGTTTTGAATGGGGCGGGGATTGGAAACGATTCAAGGACTACCCCCACTTGGAGATGATTCCTAACTAGACACCCCTCACAGCCTTTTCTTTTTCCTTATGTGCGCATCAATATAGGAAGGGTAAACCGGCTTATAGACAAGTTTGCAGTGCTGGTCACTGCCTGCAGTAAAGTCAGGCTGCCACTCCAGCTTCACATCAAAAGCGGCTAAAAACGCTTCTCTCGCTTCTTCAGCGGAAACATCCGGCCTGTGATTTATCGCTTCCAATTGTTCAGGTTCAATATCAGGCGCCATAAAAGCGTCAATCAACCCAGTTTCCGGATTGACAATGATGCGGGCAGCGCCGAACCGCAGCGGCACTCCTTTATACCAGACAGAAAAATGGTTGCGGACTCTCCCTCTTTCATCAATTCGGACGGGATTCACCCTGAAAAACTCAGCCGCTCTCGGATAGAGGGCATACAAAAATTGAAGCGCTATCTCTTGGCATTCTTCCGTGGAGCATTGGCGGTTGTTCCGCCAGTCCATAAAAGAAAGCGCTGCTTTTAATTTTCCGGTTCTTTTATCCGTCTTCATTTTGATTGTGTTTTTATTTCTCGTTTCAAAATAGCTTCCTATGCTTAAATCCTTACGCTCCGGCGCAGCGCCCCTGCGCCACGTGCTTCCAATTTGTTCTCCAAAGTCTCTTTCACTGACTTTCTGCATATCAGAGGTAAAACCCAGCAAGGAAAATATATCAAGTTCTTCCTTGTTCTGAAGCGGCGGCAGTGGCGCCGTGTTTTCTATTCTTTCATCTGCGATATGCTGGTCGGGCACAATTTCGTCTACATCTGCGGGATAGCTGTATCCCGGAAGAATCGGTTCATATACGAGCCTTGGTTCCTGTTCGCCATCAATGACATCGTACATCAGCTCAAAAGACATTGTGTTTAAGTAATGGGAAACAACCTTCTCTTTTGCTACAAATTCTGTCGGAATTTCGGCTTTATGCCCTTCCCCGTAATATAGAAAGTGGACAATCTGACCGCTTCGTGTCATATCAATTAAAAAACCTGAATTGGGAATCGGAAGCCCCAGCTCTATTTTGGTATAGACAAACCGGATGTGCTGCCCCCGTTCTTCCTTGCCTTGAAAATGAAAATTCATAAATGTGCCGGGATGATTGGCAGCGGCAAACTGAAGAGCCGTCAGCTTCAGCTCGGCATCTGGAAGTTGTTTGTCTGTCTCGGAGCGGACAGTTGTTGAAAAGGTGAGCAAAGCGCCGTCATTTCTAAGTTCAACTGTAATGTGCTTTTCCGGATCTTTAGGGTCCTTCCAGATAAAATATGCCTGCCCGTTTTTCTTTTGCTTTTGGTCGTAATCTTCTATCTCAAGCTCATAATGCGTCGGTACATTTCCGATCTCCTGCGCCTTCTTTTTCAGCTGTTTATTAACCAATGAAGTCATCCCTTTCAAAGAGTCTACGACAAAGAGAATCCTGTTTATTATATAAAAAGACCTTTCTTCATTTAAAGTGAAGAAAGGTCCTTTTCTATTATTGTCATTGTTTTTCGAGATTCTTTCTGTTACTTTCATCACATACTCTCTTCTATATCCGAGGCAATTGCGTGACTTTTGGCTATTTTACCATGAGCTGAAGACAGGCTCTCCTGTATGTGCATCGATAAAATGCGGATACACCGGCCTATAGACGAGCCGGTAGCTGTGTTCTTCATTATCGTGATATTCTCTTTCCCAGCCCAGCTCAACTTTAAAATGCTGCCAAAAGATAGACTTGGCTTGTTCAACTGAAATGGCCGGCACAGGATCAATGGTTGCCAGCTCATTTGGGTCAATATCTGGTCCCATATAAACGGTGATATACCCTGTCTGGCGGCTGACACAAATTCTGATCTGCCCAAATCGGATCGGAACTCCGTGACAATGCGCTTCAAATGTAAAAACAGCGACTGCGTTTTCTTCTTCATCTTTTTCGTCGTATCTGATCCTAAAATATTGATCGGCATTCGGAAATAAAGCAAACAGAAAGCGAACCGCGATTTTTTCGCACTCTGCCTCAGTTACTGTCAACGGCCCTTCTTTCTCCATAAATGACATGACGCCTTCGAGTTTTCCGGTTTCTTTGTTATAGATGGTTTTCAGCACTTGATGAGTCCGTCCCTTAAACCAGCTGTCCATGCTTTTATCCGCCGGCTGATACACAGGGTCATCCGGATTCCGCCAAACGATTCCGAGTCTCCCATCTCCCAAATCCGCTTCCCGCTCTTTGACAAATCCTTTTTCAATACCAATCATGCTGTCAGGATCGGCCTTTTCGCGGATGCCCTCGAATAAAGGGAGAGGAAAGCTCTCCGGCTCCCTGTAATCATCGTCATCATCAACTCCTCCTTGTTCTTCTTGAACCAAATCCGCAGGTACGGTAATCGCCCTACATTCAGGCTCATACACCAAATGCGGCTGATCATCTCCGTTTTTGTAAACAGAACGATGGAGAACCTCAAACAAAAGGTCGAACTCCACGTCCTTCTTGATAAAGGCAAGTGCCTCTTCAACATCCGCAACCCGCTTTGGCTTGATGATGCTGCCCGCTTCGCCGTAATAGCGGAAGTAGACGATCTCACCTGATAAGGAAACATCAGCCATAAATCCGCTCATGGGGAGAGGAAGCCCAGCCTCCATTTGAACATATGAAAATCTCACTTTATCGCCGTATGCACGGTCATTTTCTTCACGAATAAAGGCAGAGAGTGCCCCCGGATGATGAGTCTCGACAAATTGGCGTATGATATCCTCTAGTTTCTCCTCAGACAGCCTTTCTCCGCTTTCAGGCTCAATATCACGGGAAAGGGATTCCAGCTCCCCGTCCGGTCCAAGCTCCACGATAATGCCTATATTCTCATCCTGAGGATCTGTCCAACAAAAATAGGCTCTTTTGTCATCACCGCCATAATCTTCAATTTCCAGTTTTAAGTGTGTCGGCACCCGGCCGATTTCCAGTGCTTTTTGTTTCAGTCCCTCTTTCTTCACAAAGGCAGCCCCTTTCATCCTTCTTAAGTTCCCTTCAACTAATCAAAAAGTAATAGTCTAAAATACACAGTTTTCTGAGTTTACCAGTTTTACCAGAACATTTTTCACCAAAAATAGGATGATGAACCTATTCAATATAAAAGCTAATAATCTTAAAATTAATTCCGTTGTAACTTTTTATAGGTCCATTCATGACAAAGGAGGGCGGAGTTTCCAGAAAATCCGGTGAAAACCGTGAGAAAAGAACTGATTTTTTTGGTTATATGATGCTAATCCATTCAAAAAGATCCATTTCTCAAAGACAAAAGACTCCCTTTCCTAAACCATTTGAGGAGGAAAAATGAATGTTTCAGAAAAAAACGTACGCTGTTTTCCTAATTCTTCTGCTGATGATGTTTACAGCTGCTTGTTCCGGCAGCAAAACAAGCGCGGAGAAGAAAGAATCAGAAACAGAAAAAAGCTCAGATATAGCTCAAGTCAAAATCAAGGATGTCTCTTATACGCTTCCGTCTAAATATGATAAGTCCACTTCAGATGACCAGCTTGTGTTAAAAGTCAATGTCGCGGTGAAAAACACAGGAAAAGACCCGCTGAATGTAGACAGTATGGATTTCACATTGTATCAAGGTGATACCAAAATGTCTGACACAGACCCTGAAGACTATAGCGAAAAGCTTCAAGGCAGCACGATTAACGCTGACAAATCCGTTGAAGGAAATCTTTTCTTCGTTGTAGATAAAGGCAAGCAATACGAGCTTAACTATACGCCGGAATCTTACGGTGATAAAAAGCCAAAATCAGTTACTTTTAAAATTGACGGAAAAGACAAAAAAATCCTGGCGACGGCAGATAAGCTCCAAGATTCTGCAAAAGCGTTATCAGCTTATGTTGATGTCCTTCTTTTCGGCAAAGATAACGCCGATTTCGAAAAAATCACCGGCGCTAACAAAAATGAAATTGTAAATGATTTCAATGAATCAGCCAAAGACGGTTATCTCTCAGCTTCCGGCCTTTCCAGCACATATGCGGACAGCAAAGCGCTTGATAATATCGTGAACGGCATTAAAGAGGGATTAAGCAAAAACTCTTCCATTCAGGCAAAAACGACTTCAATCTCTAAAGACGAAGCAATTGTTGAAGCCACAGTTAAACCTGTAGATGCATCTTCTCTTTCAGACCGTATCGAAGACAAAGTGAAAGACTACTACAGTAAAAACTCTAGTGCCAGCTATGAAGAGGCAGTGAAATACGCGCTTCAAGTCTATCCTGAGGAATTCAAAAAGCTTGGACCTGCTTCATCTGAAAAAACAGTTGAAGTGAAAATGAAGAAAAATGACATCGACCAATGGCAGCTTGATATGGATGATTACAGAGCAGCAGAATTAGTCGAAGCATTCATCAAAGAATAAAACACCAAAAGGAAATAGCCATGACGGCTATTTCCTTTTTATTTGAAAATGTCGCTGATGAAATTCACTTCATCTTCGGTCAGTTCAATGTTCAAGGTTTTCAGGTTATCCTGTAATTGCTCAGGTCGTTTAGCTCCTGGAATAATGGCATCAATCGCCGGTCTCGTTAACAGCCACGCCAAGGCGACATGTGCCGTATCCGCTTGTTTTTCCTCCGCTACTGCTTTCAGCTTATCTACTTTTTTGAGATTGTGAATAAACGTTTCACCCTGAAATTGAGGTTTATCCTTTCTGAAATCATCAAAGACGGTGTCTCGCGTGAATTTTCCTGTCAGCAGTCCGGACGCAAGCGGAAAGTAAGGAATAAAGGAGATGCCTTGTTTTTCACAGTATGGAAGAAGCTCTTTCTCGGCATCACGCTGTATGAGAGAATATTCGGCCTGGAAGACCTCCAAATAGCCATCAGCATTAAAATCCTGCAATTGCTGATAATCGAGGTTCGAAGCGCCGATTGCTTTGATTTTCCCCTCATCCTTCAGCTCTTTCAAAGTGCCAGCCACTTCAGCGAGAGGTGTTTTTCCATCCGGAAAGTGAACATAATACAAATCAATGTAATCTGTTTTCAGCCGCTTCAGGCTCTTCTCCACCTCGCTGCGAAGAAACTCCCGGCTATTGTCTAATTCAATGCTGCCGTTCACTTCTTTATGAGCTCCTTTGGTGGCGATGATGAGCTCATTCCGCACGCCGCGTTCCTGTACGACTTCGCCGATTAATTCTTCAGATCGCCCCAATCCATATATAAAGGCGGTATCGATAAAATTGACGCCGCCATCCAATGCCGTGCGCACTAAATCCTTCCCTGTTTCATCATTTAGATTTGGAAATAGATTATGCCCGCCGACCGCATTCGCGCCGAATCCGATCCGCTTCACCTTCAGCTTCGTTTTGCCGAGTGTACGTGTTTGATCCATTGTTCCTTCTCCTTTGAAACCAATTTTGATGAAAAATAGTGCAGGGTCACTTTTTGTATTAGATATCCTTTTTCTATTTTCCTTCTTTTTTCAGGATATACAAAAAGGAGAAAGTGTATTTCTCCTTTCGCAAGTTTATTTTGGAAGAACCCATTTGTCTTTCAGGAAGCAGGCTCTGGCTAGTAAAAAGAAGATGGCGATGAGCACGGCGATGGTTCCTGACGTAGACAAAATGGCAGCCGGGTCAACCATCCCGAATAAAAGCTGTTTAAATAACGCATGCAGGTTCAGAAACGGGATGAGAAAGTATGATAAGTCAAATTGGTTCGGTGCCTTGCTGAAGATGAAAAACATCGGGAACACAGGCAGAAAGACGACGAGAGACATATAGCTTTGCGCTTCTTTTACCGAGCTGGACATGATGCTGATGAAAAGCTCCATCGCAGAGATCAGCAATGCAGAGAGCACAATGATTAAGGCTGAAGCGCCGATTACACTCCACATATGATCTCCCAGCTGGAAGGCCGTTTTTAAATTTTCGGTAAATAACACGGTGGACAAAATCAAAAACACCAAAGCCAATACACCTGAAGCCACGGCAAAAGTGGAAACCGCAAGCCACTTGCCGACCAGCACTTTGTTTCTGCTGACTGGCGTTAATAGCAGCGCCTCGATTGACTTCCGGTCCTTTTCACCGGCCATGATATCAAGAGCGATCGGCATTGCGCCGGAAACAATGGAAGTCAGAATCAGCATGGGCAGAATGGCGGAAAGCATAATAGCGGAAGTCCCTTTCTCCTCATCCGCTTCCTTTTGCTGAATCGTAAACGGCTGGATCACCGATTGATCAATATGCTTATTTGTTAAACGTTGCTGCACAATTTCATTTTTGTACTGATCTAAGGCAGACTGCACAAGCTGCATGGCATTTGACGACCCTTGATCGATTGAATTGCCGTAAACATCAACCTTAAAAGGTGTCATGCTGTTGACATATGAGTCGAACTCTTTCGGGACGTTCAGATAGGCATCTGCTTTTCCTTCATCAACTGCCTCTTCAGGCTTTGCAAATGTTTTTACGCTGATTTCGTCAATCTCATTAAGCTTGCTTTCCAGTGCGGGCGGAAGCGAATGGCCGACAGCCAGCGTGTACTGCTCCCCTTTGTCGGACAGCATGCTTTCATAAAAGAAGACAAGTCCAAGCATCATAATCATCGGCACTAAGATTGTGAGTAAAATCGTTTTTCTGTCGCGCAAAGCGTCGATCATTTCTTTTTTATAAATATGGCTCAGCATTTAAGAAATCCCCCTGACAAGCTTAGACATAAAGATGTAATTCAAATCCTCACTGCGCTCGCTCTCGTATAGTGATTCAAGCGCCCCTCGGTAAATCACCTCTCCGCTGTGAATCATGATGACACTGTCACAGAGCGCCTGCACTTCCTCCATAATGTGGCTGGAGAAAAGAATCGTTTTTTGTTCTCTTTTCAGCTGCTGTATAAATTCGCGGAAGATGTTGCTTGACGTAATATCAAGCCCAGTTGTCGGCTCATCAAATAAAATGATGTCCGGATCGTGAATCAGCGCTCTGGCAATGGCGACTTTCTGCCTCATGCCTTTCGAAAACCCGCCCACTCTCCGGTTCATATAATCGCGCATGCCGAACCTTTTCGATAAATCTTCTATTCTTGCTTTGATCTCGTGGCGGTTCAGCCCATACAGCCTGCCGAAGTATTGGAGATTTTCTTTAGCGGTCATCCTGTCGTAAAGCCCGGTTTCTCCTCCGAATAAGACACCGATTCTTTTTTTGACTTCAGCCGGCTGCTTGACCGTGTCAAAGCCGTCTACTGTGATTACACCCTGTGATGGTTCAAGCAAGGAAGCAATCATTCTCAGCATCGTTGTTTTGCCGGCACCGTTTTCTCCGAGAATGCCGACGACTTCTCCTTTTTCAATTGTTAAGCTTACATCTCGCACCGCTTTGACTACTTTTTTCTTATCCTGAAACCTGCGGCTGCAATCGGTCAGTGTAATCATGTCACAATCTCCCTTATCTTTATTTCTAGTAATGACTATATACGAAAAGCTGGATTAGTTGGATAAAGTTGTCGCGAAGAGTTCTTTTTATGTCGCGAAATGGGATAGAATAAAGATGATTCTATGTAACTAGGGGAATGATAATGGTAAAAGTCGGACTTGTAGATGATTATCGAGTAGATTTAGAGAAGCTGGAAGCGATCGTGTCCAGAATGCAGGACGTCGAAATTGTCTTTTCCACCGATTCAGCGAAGGAAGCCTACAGGCGGGTAAAGAACGGAGACATTGATCTGCTGCTTGCCGATATCGAGATGCCCCATATGTCTGGCTACGAGCTTGCTGATTTGATCAAATCCCATTCACTTGATGTGGATGTGATTTTTGTTACCGGTCACGGCGGTTATGCGGTTCACGCCTTTGACCTGAACGTCCATGATTATATTATGAAGCCGTACTATGCCGACCGTCTGGCCGCTTCCTTCGACCGGTACTTGAAAAAGAAAACGGAAACGAGTTTGAATGGGCGTATATTGATAAAGCAAAAGTCTGAAATGCACGTCCTGCAAAAGAAGGATATTATTTTCGCAGAACGGACGGGACGTTCGACGACGATTGTGACAACCGCCGAAGAGGTGCAAACGTATCAAACATTAAATGATATTAAAGGCGACCTGCCCGAAAAAGATTTTCTTCGTTCGCATCGTTCCTTTATTATCAACATTCATTACATAAAGCATTTTTCTGCTTATACCAAGCATTCATTCACAGTTTCTTTTGAGGGAACGTCTAAAAAAGCGATGATCACCAAGCAGCAGCTTGATTATTTTCAAAACTACTATTTTTGAGGAGTTTAGTACGTGATTACCCTTTTTCAATGTCTTTATCTGATTTTATTTAGTTTCATATGTTATCAGGGAGCTGCTGCTCTTTCACACAGCGCAGCCGTCTCTTGGCTCACCGCTGTTTTAGGCGCAGCTGCTGCAGGATTGTACATTTGGAAAACGAAGCGGGTGTGGAAACACTGTTCCTCAGGGCTTTGTGCATGGATTGCCGTGATTCAAGTGATGTCGGCGGGAGTGGTGCTGATCGGCACAACCATCATGCCGGCATTATGTGTAATCGCGATATTTGCAGGGTGTGAAGGGCTCCGTATCGGACAGTCTGCTTTGCAGGCAAGGCTTTCTGATCAAATTGATAAGCTGACTCAGGCTGAACAGCACGCCAATCAAATGCTGATTGATGTGAGAAGCCGGAATCATGACACAATGAAACATATCACTGCAATCAAATCAGCTCAGCACAAGGCAGATACACAAGCATATATTCAAAACTGGGCGGATCAATACAGTCAATATGACCGTTTTTTGAAAGGAGAGAACGCGTACGTTGCAGGAGTGCTTTATGATTTTTTAGAAAAAGCCCGCGCCTCGAATGTGAGTGTTTCGCTTCATATGCATACACCGCTTTCTTCCCTTCCGTTTTCGCCTGCTGATCAGGTCAGCTTAATCGGCAACATATTAGAAAACGCGCTCGACAGCGCGGCGGAGACCCGAGAAAAAGCAGAGATTAAACTGGAGACTTCACTGCGCAGCGGACTTTATGTACTGACTTGTGAAAACAGCACTCCCGGGATGGCCCCAAAAGTGCTCGATACAATTTATCAATCGTTTGGCCGCTCAACGAAAAACGGCGCTCATGAAGGCATGGGCACATATATCATTCAAAAACTGGTGAAGAGCGCTTTTGGCAGGCTGGATTTTACCTACCGCCACCCCGTCTTCCGGTTAGAAATCAAAATTCCGTTTCAGAAATAAAAAAACCTTGAAAAGCCTGGCTTTTCAAGGTTTTTTTCATTATGAGGATAACGCTTGTGCAAAACGATCTGCTTCATCTTGCAGCGTGCTTTCAATTTCTTTGTAACGGCTGGAAATGGTTGATGCGCTGACGCAGTATTTTTTCGCCAGTTTAGCTTGAGAAACGGACGCGCCGTTAAGAGAAATCGCGTTTACATAATATTCAACTGCCGCCGCAAAAGCTTCGGGCTTTCTGATGACAGGTGATTTTTTCTCGCAGAATGTTTTCCAGATGTCAATAACAGCTGGGATCAATTCAGTCGGATACTCTTCCCCGCTCATGCCTTCTTCAATAGCCGCAGCGGTTTCTTTCTCCAAGTCGTTTGCCCACTCAACAGTGCTTACTTCCGCTTTCTCTGCTTGTGGCTCTTCATCTTTCTCAGCTAACAACGCGAACAGAACGTTGTTGAATTCCTGCTTCATGAAGTCCTCCGGCGTTTTGCCTTCCTTCACAGCGGCATCCGCATATTTCTTCACCTTGCTGATCAGCGCTTCTGTTCTCTTCACCGGGAAGATCGTGAACTGCATGAAGAATTCTGCTTTTTCCGCTTCGTGGATTGGGTATCCAAGAATCAGGCTTCCCACTGGAGGAAGGTCTTGATTGCTGGCGTCCATTTCCACTTCGAATTGTTTTGCCGTAATGACATCTTCAAAGTGAATGATGCCTTCCTTCAGGTCCTTCAGCAGCAATAAAGCAGGCGTCATGCTCTGCCATGATTCTACGATCTCACGCGTTTTCGGACGAGTGATCGAATCGCCTTTTTTCTGAAGGTACTCTTCGAAGATTGTCTTCTCACCAGCAAGCGGATGGAAGAAGATTCCCCAGATACCCAAGTTAAATACGCTGATGTCTTTCGTCTGTCTGTCCATAGCAGAAAGAAAATCATGCTGGTTGATAAAGCCTGAAATGCTTTCTCTATGTACTGTGAAGGCATACTCCACTAAGTCTTCCTGAATTTGTTTAGCTTCTTTTGCCGCTAGTTCCGCCGGGAAGTCGACAACTTTACTTCCGCAGCATTTTTTATATTTCTTGCCGCTGCCGCATGGGCAAGGGGCATTTCGTTTCACTTTTCCCACAATAAACCCTCCGAATTCTGTTGTAACTTTTCTATTTTAACAAAAATAACTTCTGAGGGCTTGGTTTCGGGCTAAAAAAGAATTTGGTAATGTGATAAGCTGGCTGATTATGCCAATTTACCTATGACATTTTCACCAACTTTTGTGATTTAAGGCTTATCACCTATTCCCACTTTAGGCCCTTCTTTTTTACAATCATTAGGTGTTTATTTAACATTTTAAGGAGTGTTTCTATTGGAACTAGCTGGTTTCATGCTGCGCGCCTGCGCTCTTTTACTTGATGTAATCATTGCCGCAGCAGTGATTTTGGCAGCCGGATTTACGTTTGGCGACGGCTCCGCAGGCGTCATTATTGTCGCCATACTCATGTTGCTTGTGTATCCTTTGCTGATGCCGCTGACAAATTGGAAGGGCACACTGGGCAAAAAAATCATCGGACTGCAAATCGTAAGAGACGAAACACACGAGAAAATTTCTTTCCTACAGGCGATTGTCCGTTACATCATAGCGTGGGTGCATGTATTCTCCCGCCTGATCTATTTGACTGCCGCATTTACGAAGAAAAAACAAACCGTTCATGATATGGCGGCGAAAACCATTGTGCTGAAAGCAGAATAACCTTGAAGAATAGGACTCTTCAAGGTTATTGATCTCATTAGTTTGTATTCTGGCCCCCGCCGTTCAGCCCTTCTTTAATCAGGCTGTTGACTTGGCTGCTGTACAGAAGGCCGATGTGTCCAACGCCATGGATTTGAACGTTTCTAGCACCGTCTAATCTTGATAAATAATTCATGACAATCATATCGGCACTGCTGTAAATGGATGTGTATAAAATCTTTTGATTTGGATCTGTTCCCGGAAGCGCCTTGCCTGTCGTCAAACGGTTGGCGCCGCCAAGCGTCACGACGTTTTCAACTTTATTTCCGCCGTCCAGATTTTTTATGTAGTAAAGTGTGTTCGCGCCCCCCATGCTGTGAGCGACAATATCCACTTTTTTCGCACCCGTTTCATCTAAAACCTTTTGCACAAATCGTGATAATACCGGGCCATTGTTATAATTTGTGCCTGTCTTGTCCCAAAAATCAACTGCATACAGCTTGTCCCGCGACCAGCCCTGAGATACGAGATAGCTCTTAATTCCCGCAAAATTGAATGATGCCCCTCCAATACCGTGAACCATAACCACTGGATTGTGTTCAGCGGCTTTTGCTGACGGCTGCAACGCAAACAGCGATGTAACAGACAGCATCAAAATTGTTACAAGTGCAATGATCCTTCTTTTTACAAATTTCATAATATCCTCCTTTTTTTGTAACAAATTCTCCAATTATATTACGTTACCAAATTAATTAAGTAAAGGGTAATTTTGGCTTATTTTTAAAGAAATTTTAAGATTCAGAGGTCATTATTGGTCCTAAAAAACTAAAAAAAAGAAGGCTTATTCGCCTTCTTTTCTTCAATACTCATTGAAATAAGCTTGGATTTTTTGAGGATCATTTGTTTTGGTAAGCGCAAGCATCAGCAACATCCGTGCTTTTTGGGGGTTTAAAGAGTTCGATGCCAGCAGGTCCTTTTCCTCATAGTCTTTGTTTTGCGTCACGACACCATTTCCCGTGCGGGTAGAGCGCACCACTGTGACGCCTTTTTTGACTGCGCTGTCCGCTCCTTTTTCGGCTGCATCAGATAAAGACCCGTTCCCAGAACCGGCAAATACAATCCCCTTTGCTCCGGCTTTTACTGCAGCGTCAAACAGGTAGCTTCCGTCATTTTGGTATCCATAGATAATGTCAACCTGCGGCAGCTCATCAAGATTAGAAACCGAGAAATCCGTGTCCTTCGTATGCTTACGGGTAATCTCATTATTAAAATAGATATCATCTGCAATTGTTCCGACGAAGCCCATTTCTTCTGATTTAAATGTATCTGTTGTGGTTGTGTTTGTTTTGGTGACATATCGGGCTGAGGCAATTCGGTCGTTAAGAACAACAAGCGTCCCTTTCCCTTTTGCCTCAGGGGCACCTGCCACTTTCACTGCATTGTACAGGTTAGAAGGCCCATCAGCGCTGATGGCTGTGGAAGGTCTCATCGAACCGACAATAACAACCGGTTTATCACTTTTCACGGTAAGATTCAAAAAATAAGCGGTTTCCTCCAATGTATCTGTTCCATGAGTCACGACGATTCCGTCTACATCATCTGAAGCGAGCAAGTGGTTGATGCGTTTCGCCAGCTTCAGCAATATTTTATTATCAATATTTGTGCTGCCGACGTTAACAATCTGCTCGCCGCTGACGTTTGCAATGTCCTTCATTTCTGGAACTGCCTCGATCAGTGATTCAATGCCGACAACACCTGCTTTATATTCAGTTGTTGAGGTTTTCGATTGATCGGCACCAGCTATCGTGCCTCCTGTCGCTAAAATTCTAATATTCGGCAGATCCTTTTTTTCAGAGGCAGAAGCCGAAGAGACTTTTTGTGTCTGCGTTTTTTCTTTCGGGGATTCTTTTGTTTCAGGAGAATGTGAACATCCGGTAAAAACAAACAATAGTGCGGTAAAAAGTACAAGCATTCGTTGTTTTTTCATCTATTTCTCTCCTTACATTCTTATGATAGTTAATCATTCAATATTTTGTATATTCAGTCAAAATATGCGTCAGCTTTTCTCTCAGCCTTTTTCACTTGTAATATCCTTCTTTTTTTGTCTTTTCATACAATGAATTTTTCTTGACAATTGATGATTGAATCAAGATAATAGACCAGTCACTATATTTTTGATTGCAATTCAGTAAGGTGGGAATGTTATGAGTTATGGAGATTCCCGTGAGAAAATCCTTTCGGCAGCTACCCGGCTTTTTCAGCTGCAAGGGTATTACGGCACGGGGCTGAACCAGATTATAAAGGAAAGCGGTGCGCCTAAAGGCTCTCTTTACTACCACTTTCCCGGGGGTAAAGAACAGCTTGCGATCGAAGCCGTGAATGAGATGAAGGAGTATATCCGTCAGAAAATCGCGGACTGCATGGAAGCCTGCACCGATCCAGCGGAAGGCATTCAAGCCTTTTTGAAGGAGCTCTCCTGCCAGTTTTCATGTACGGAAGACATTGAAGGCTTGCCTGTGGGCTTGCTAGCGGCTGAGACGTCATTGAAAAGCGAACCGTTGCGCGAAGCCTGTCATGAAGCCTACAAAGAATGGGCCTCTGTGTATGAGGAAAAACTGCGGCAGACTGGCTGCAGCGAGAGGCATGCAAAAGAAGCCAGCACTGTGGTTAATGCGATGATTGAAGGCGGCATCCTTTTATCTTTGACGGCAAAAAACAGTACGCCGCTCCTTCATATCTCCAGCTGCATTCCTGACCTGCTGAAGAGATAAAAAAACGACATACTACATGCAGTTGATAGAGAGGGGAAATGATTTTGGAAACAACAGCTAAAGCATCTCAGCAATACAAAGTGATGCCGATTATGATTTCCTTGCTGTTGGCCGGTTTTATCGGCATGTTCAGTGAAACAGCGCTGAATATTGCGTTAACCGACCTTATGAAGGAATTGAACATTACAGCGGCAACCGTCCAATGGTTAACGACGGGCTACCTGCTTGTACTCGGTATCCTTGTTCCTGTTTCAGGACTGCTGTTGCAGTGGTTCACAACAAGACAGCTTTTTACCGTGTCACTAATCTTTTCAATTATAGGAACTTTGATCGCGGCACTCGCGCCAAGCTTCCCGTTTTTATTGGCGGCAAGGATCGTTCAGGCACTTGGAACCGGTCTTTTACTGCCCCTAATGTTTAACACAATCTTGGTGATTTTCCCGCCTCATAAACGGGGCGCCGCAATGGGAACGATCGGTCTTGTCATTATGTTCGCGCCCGCCATCGGCCCAACTTTCTCAGGATTGGTTCTGGAGCATCTCAACTGGCACTGGATTTTCTGGATCTCTCTTCCATTCCTTGTGCTGGCGCTTGTTTTCGGTATCGCATATATGCAGAATGTATCTGAAACGACAAAGCCGAAAATCGATGTATTGTCTATCATCCTGTCGACGATTGGCTTCGGCGGCATTGTGTTCGGATTCAGCAACGCGGGTGAAGGCTCTGGGGGATGGTCCAGCCCGACTGTTATCGTGTCGCTGATTGTCGGCGTTGTCGGCCTTATCCTATTTTCAATCCGCCAGCTGACAATGAAGCAGCCGATGATGAACCTCCGTGCGTTCAAATACCCGATGTTTATTTTGGGTGTGATCATGGTGTTCATTTGTATGATGGTCATTCTGTCATCTATGCTGCTTTTGCCGATGTACCTGCAAGGCGGCTTAGTCCTGACGGCATTTGCATCTGGTCTTGTTCTCTTGCCGGGCGGTATTTTAAATGGATTTATGTCCCCTGTCACAGGCCGCTTGTTCGATAAATACGGGCCGAAATGGCTTGTCATTCCGGGATTTGTGATTGTCACAGTTGTACTATGGTTCTTCTCAAATGTAACGACCACTTCAACAGCTGTGCTGATTATCATCCTGCACACCTGCTTGATGATCGGGATTTCTATGATCATGATGCCTGCACAGACAAACGGTTTAAACCAACTGCCGCGTGAATTTTATCCAGACGGCACCGCCATTATGAACACGCTGCAGCAAATGGCCGGCGCTATCGGAACAGCGGTTGCGGTCAGCATTATGGCTGCAGGCCAGCATGATTATATGAGTACAGTTAAAAACCCTGCCGATCCGGCAGTCATCCCGCAAGCTTTGACAGCGGGTGTACAGCACGCATTTGTGTTTGCAATGATTGTTGCCATTATCGGTTTAATTGGCGCTTTCTTTATGAAGCGCGTGAAGGTAGATCATTAATATAAAAAGCCTCTGACCTAGTGTTCAGGGGCTTTTTTTATGTTTACTTGTAGATCATTTTCGCCACGATTTCATCAATCGCGTGCCGCATTTCCTCCTTCGTATTATAAAAATGGGGAGCGAGACGGATAACATTTTCCCGCGGTGCGCAAATCACTTTTTTCTTCTTCAGCAACGCCGCCGTTTCCGATGCCCGCTCATCCCGGATCGCAACCATGCCCGGCTGACCCCCACCTTGTGCCGCCGCCAGCTGCAGGCCTTTTTCAGCGGCATATTGAACTGCATCGGCACAGATCGTTTTCACATGATCCCTGATATGAGAAACCCCAATATGATTCAGCAGCGATAAAGCCGCTGCAGCTGCGTATACGCTGATAAAAGCTGGGGTGCCCGTTTGAAAACGGCGCGCGTCTTTTGCATAAACCCCATCAAATCCGTTCTCTCTGCCGAACCAAGCTGATGCTTTCGGCTTCAGTGCGTCAGCCAGCTCCTTTCTCACATAAAGAAACGCCACACCCGGTATGCCGAGCAAATACTTCCGGGTGCCTGCTGCCAGCATATCTACGCCCCATTCCTTCACATCAATGGGAATATGCCCGGCTGATTGATAAGCATCTACAAACAATAAAGAGCCCTTTCTCTGAGAAATCTCGGCAATCGCTTTTATATCCTGAACATAGCCGTCACGATAATGAACGTGAGGAACACACGTCAGTACTGTTTCATCCGAAATATGCGTTTCATACTGTTCAAGCGGCAGCACGCCGTCTATTGATGGAATGACGGATACGGTATAATCGGAGTGTGCCTGCCAAACATGAGGCACCGCCGGAAAATCCATATCTGTATATACAACGTGCTTCTTTCCAAATGCAGTTAAGGACGATGCTACAGAAACCAGCGCATCAGAAACTGACGGCACAATCGCCACTTCATCCGGTTCAGCCCCGATCAGCTTTGCAAACTCGTTTCTCGCAAACTCTGTTTTTTCGATCGCTTCTTTCCAGTTCGTCCCCATATACAGCAGGCTATCATGATAATCCTGGATCGCCCTTGATACTGGCTCTGCCAATGCGCTCTGAGAACAGCTGGCAAGCATCGTATGCGTCTGCAAGGTTGGGAATAAATGACGATACTGATGCGGCAAATGCTCCATTATGATTCACTCCTTTACATTATTTTGATGAAAAACCCATAAATAAACAATAGAATAAAAGAAAAAGGAGATGGGAGAATGAGAAAAAAAGTGCTGATCACTGGCTTTGACCCTTTTGACAAAGAAACCGTCAATCCATCATGGGAAGCGGCGAAACGGCTTAATGGCTTCGAGACAGAAGAAGCCATTATTACAGCGGAACAAATTCCTACTGTCTTTAGATCCGCTCTGGGGACTCTGCGCCAAGCCATTCAAAAACATCAGCCGGATATCGTAATTTGTGTCGGCCAAGCAGGAGGACGGATGCAGATTACACCGGAACGAGTGGCGATCAACCTTGCAGATGCGCGAATCCCCGATAACGAAGGACATCAGCCGATTGATGAAGAGATTTCTCCAGATGGGCCCGCCGCTTACTGGACAGGGCTTCCCGTAAAACGAATGACTGCTAAGATGAAGGAACACGGCATTCCAGCTGCGGTTTCCTACACAGCGGGGACCTTTGTATGCAACTATTTGTTCTACGGGTTAATGGATCACATTAGCCGGACATCCCCGCACATTCGCGGCGGTTTTATTCATATTCCTTACATTCCGGAGCAAACAATCGACAAAACAGCGCCGAGCCTCAGCCTGGACATGATTGTCCGGGCATTGAGAATCGCCGCTGTTACGGCCGCACAATATGATGAGGATGTGAAGTCACCGGACGGTACGCTGCACTAAGCGGCCGCCGCTGTTTCTTCCCTCAGCCTCTTTTTATAGACAAACGCCGATAGGGTGACACTCACTTCAAACAGGACAAGAAGCGGGATTATCACGAGAAAATCAGAAATAAGATCAGGCGGTGTAATCAATATGGACACGACAATCAGCAGAAAATAGGACAGCTTTCTCGCTTTGGCCAATCTGTAAGGATTTAAGATGCCTAGCCTTGTTAAAAACATCACCACCAAGGGCATCTCAAACAAGAAGCCGAACGGCAGGCTCAAATTCACCATAAACCTAAAGTAGCGGTCAGCCGTAAACATCGTTTCAAAGTGGCCGGAGGATAAATGAGTCAAAAAGCTGAGCACGATCGGAAACAAGACAAAGTATCCGAAGGAGATGCCCGCCAAAAACAACGCAAATAAACCTGGTATGTACATGAGCGTCACCTTGCGCTCCGTTTTCGTCAGCGCCGGTGCAACGAAACGCCACAGTTGGTAAGCGGCAACAGGGATAGAAGCCGCAATGGCACAAATGCCGGAAAGCATCATATACACCCAGAGGATTTCACTCGGCCCAAGCACAGCCAGCTTTCCATCCAAATCCCTGATCAGCCAGTCATAAATGTCCTGTACGAACAAAAAAGCCGTGATGAGAAATAGAAAAAATGCCGCCAGGGTGACGATAATCCGGCGGCGAAGCTCTTCTAAATGCCCGATCAGATGGGTTTCTTTTTTATCCATTCAAAAAAGCCCTCCCTTTCATAAAAAAAGAGGCAGACCCGGTGTCTGCCTCATCAGCATTCAGCCCGCGTTTTTGTCCTGCTTTACCGCTGTCAGCTCAGCTGATTTCTCTTCTTTTTCATCACCAGACACAAGTGATTTTGTGGCGCTTTTAAATTCCAGCAGTGTCCGTCCGGCGGCACGCCCGATTTCCGGCAGCTTGGAAGGGCCAAAAATAATGAGGGCGATGACGAAGATCAAAATCAAGCCCGGTATTCCAATGTTTGAAAACATAATTTCCACTCCTTAATTCGTGATTTTTGCCCGCTTCTTAATCATTTGTTTTTCGTGGGCTTTGTTGTGCGCAAAGAAACGATCCTCTTCGACCTCATCGGATTGCTTCACCCCGCCTTGGATTGTTGTGGATGATACCTTTCTCAACCCAGTTTGGTCTTTCTGGTAAACGAATGAAGCCCGCGTGGAAATGGCTGCGCCCGGCTCGGTCACAAACGGCATCACCCGATAATCGGCTTTCCACTGGTGAGGCGTCACTGTACAGCGGACATATCCGCGATAGTCGTTAAAGAACTTGATGTGCGGATTTTCTTTTAAAATTTGGTCCGTATCCGCCCGCTTATCCGCTCCGTTCCCTCCGGAAGTGATCGAGGTTCCAACAAATTCGGCTCCGAATATTTTTGAACTTGTCTTCTCGAAATCGACATGCAAATTCGATGCCCAGCTTGCGTGTACATCACCTGTCAGTACGACAACATTATTCAGATTTTTGCTTTTAATGAAATTGATAACCCGTTCGCGCTGAGCCGGGTAGCCGTCCCACGAATCCATGCTGTAGATCGGACTTGCGCTTGTCCCGAAATTCCACTTGGCAAAGAAAATCTGCTGTGCCAGCACATTCCAGTGGGCAGTCGAGCTGCTCAAATTGTTGAAGAGCCACTGCTCCTGTTCTTTTCCAAGCAGGGTCCGATTCGGATTGCGCGATTCATCAGAAGGCGGCTTATTGCCATCGTTATTGGCTTGGTCGTCCCTGTACTGGCGGGTATCAAGCACATTGAAGGACGCCAGGTTTCCGTACGTAAAGTGCCGGTACAGCTGCATATCTGGGCCATTCGGCAAAGAGGAAATGCGGAGCGGCATATGTTCATAGTATGCCTGGTATGCTGCCGCGCGGCGGAGCACGAATGCTTCAACCGACTGTCCTTTTTCAGGTATTTTATTGGCATAGTTGTTTTCAACTTCATGGTCATCCCAAGTTACAACCCAAGGGAATGCCGCATGTGCAGCTTTAAGATTGGCGTCAGAACGGTATTGAGCGTGACGGTTCCGATAGTCTTGCAGCGTAATAATTTCCGCGCTGTTGTGCGTGCGGACATTGCCTGTTTTTGATACATATTCATTTGGGCCGTATTCATATATGTAATCACCGAGATGGAAGACAAGATCAAGCTTTTCCTTTGCCATATGCTTGTAGGCCGTATAATATCCGTGCTCATATTGCTGGCAGGAAGCAAATGCAAAGGTCATTTGCGGCACATTGGCGCCAGGGGCAGGCAGTGTTTTTGTTTTTCCGACAGGGCTTAGTTCATGTCCGGTTTTGAAACGGTAATAGTACACTTTGTTCGGCTCAAGCCCGTCTGCTTCCACATGAATAGAATGGGCAAGACTCGGTTTAGCCATTTCAGTGCCTTTTCTTACGATTTTGCGGAAATGCTCATCCTTTGCGACCTCCCATTTGACAGGCACGGCTTGCTTCGGCATTCCTCCGCCGTTCAGCGGATCTGGTGCCAGGCGCGTCCAGAGCACGACACTGTCAGAAAGCGGATCACCTGACGCTACCCCTAATGTAAATGGATAGCTTGAGAATTTAGGCGCAGCATTTACTTCAAAAGCCCCAACCGACTGGGCAATCGTTAATCCAAGAGAAAGTCCTGCAATCTTCCCCGCTCCTTGAATAAATTTGCGGCGGTCAAACGTATTGTTTTGAAAGCTTTCCTCTTTCAGTTTCTGTACCCATTCATCAAAACGACTGTCGTATGCCATTCAAGATCCCCTCTCTCCTCATTGATCGTCTTCATTATAGGAAATCATTGTTAAACGACTGTGAAGAAGTGTGAACCGATTGTAAGCGCTGAACATCAAAAACAGGTCTTCCCTCACAAGCCTGCCGCTGAAACATGCCGAAAGCTGGCTGAATGACGCGTTTTCTGCATATCCTGTCGTTTGCAAGCCGCCCATTCGGCCTATTTTTCTTCACATGATCTTAAAAAAACAAAAACACCGAGCCATTTCGCAGAATGACTCAGTGCCTTATCAGTTATTTCGAAAACAATCTGCTGAAAAAGCCCTTCTTTTTCGGCTTTTCAGCAGGAGGCTCTTGTTCTCTTACAATCCCTTTTTCCTTCGCTTCTTTCAGCCAAAATGGAAATTCAGCAAGCAGAGCATCATAAAGCTCATCATCAGAAATGCGGTCAATCTCTTCGATATGCAGGAAGTTCGTGTTATCAATGACACGCCCTTCTAACGTATCCAGTTTATTGAGAAAATCAAAATTTCCGTTTCCGATGCCGACAAACTGCCAGAACACCGGTTTATCAGAAGAAGCTTCAATTATCGGTTTGATTGACTTTTTACAGCCCCCGTCATTGATAAAAACAATGAAAGCAGGATACGAGCTCGGTTCCTCCGCAACATATTTGCGCAGCACGTCCTTCATGACTGGCGGCTCATCATTTCTGCCGAATTTATGCAAGCGGTCATTATTTAAAATTTCACGATCGACATAGCCCGAAAAATCCTTTTCTGAAACTGGCTTTAATCGGGAAAATTCATTATCATACACCCATACATCCAGCAAACCGTTATCATCAAACTGATCAGCCACTGCCAAAATCCGCTCCACCACATTTTGAACCGTCCCGTTTTTGTAGAGCGGTCTCATCGATCCCGTCATATCAAGAACCAGTCCAACACGAGCCGTCACCTTCGTTAACTGCTTTTTCTCCAGTACGATCTTTACACTTTTCTTTTGCAGGTCAATTGTTGCCATTCTGTCATCTCCGTCAGCTCTTTTTTCTTCGATTATCTCACAGAAATATTTTCCATTGCATCTTTTCAAAGAAAAACACCGTTCAACTTGAACGGTGTCCTGTCTCTAAAATGTGTTATATACATTTTCACACGTCTCCGCCGTCGGCTGATAAAAGCAGTGTGACTTAAATCTGGCCACAAACGGCTGGTTATACCACTGGGCTGGACAGTCCCCCTCCGGCCTGAAATACCATAAACTAAATTTTGCAGGCCAGCGCCTTTCACCATTAATCGACCGGCGTGCAAGGGCACGCTCGCTATCCCGCGCTCTTTGATAAAAATATCCATGAGTCACAGCCTCAAACGCGTGTGGCTGATAAATCATCTGCCTGATGGTACGGAGGCCTTTAAAATCTGAGCAATTCGCCCGCAGCCGATTAATTCCAACGTTGCCGACAAGCAGCATCCCCTGCTTGCCTTCACCTTCCGCTTCCGCTCTGAGCAGCCTTGCCATCAAATCGACATCCGCACTCGTTGCTCTCACGACCGCCATCACGTCACCTCCCCTTGATCTCTTTTCATCATATTTCATTACTTCAGAAGTGATGACGGAGGGACAGGAGAAGTTTTTAAATTTATTCATCTAAAAACAGCAAACATAATGGGCTGTTGGGCATCAAAGCAGCGTCCGGTGCAGTACAAGCTTCACATTTCCGCTGTCGAAGCGCCGCAGACTCAATTCCTGGATTCACATCATTGACCCCTCCCCAGCAGATTTACACCCGCCTCCGAAAAGAAATAAGGTTTAACTTTTTACATTTGAGGAATTATACATAACAAATCAAATGACAAAAGGAGGAATTGTAATGACACATGTGAAAGCGCTCGCTATTAAAGGTATTATGACGATTATTGTGTTGTATCTGGTGCTTGGTCTGGGCTTTGGGTTCACGTTTGGTGATACGCTGCTAATGACGATTGTGTTAGGGGTTATTTCTTATTTGCTGGGCGATCTTTATGTATTGCCGAAATGGAATAATATGATTGCAACTTTGGCTGATTTTGGTTTGGCCTTTCTCGTGATCTGGCTGATGGGCATGCCGCTTTCTATGGGGATGACTGGCGGTGAAGTTGCATTGGCGGCTTTATTCGGCGCGATTGTCATGGCAATCGGTGAATATTGCTTCCATTTCTATATGATGAGCAAAGAGATTGGCAAGAAGCATTATCTTGAAACAAGAACAGACTCATAATGGAAAGGCCGGTGCTGACAGCATCGGCCTTTTATACCATATTGGGCGCCTTTGTTTACGCATCCTGCTTGTCCGCATTCCTGATCGCCATGTAGGAAAAGAACAATCCGAATGCCGCTAACGATAACGGGATATACACAACAGATGAAATCGAGAAGCCCGGACTTGTTGAGCTGATGAGCATCACAATTACTACAGATGAAATGATGGTCGCCGGAACCGAGTGTCTACGCATCCCAAAAAAGATGGGAACTAAACTGGTTCCAGCGGCGCCAAAAGCGAAAACCGCCATTTTGACCGCCTGTTGAGAAATGATCTCGGAAGTGAGCTCTCCCGGTATGAAATGGTAGATCGAGTTCAGCCAAAAGAAACCGGCGGCTATGAGTATATTTGAAAGTAAAATCGTGATAAACGTCAGTCCGCCCGCGATCATGAGCTTAGCGGTGAGCAGCTTTTTACGGCTGATCGGGTACGTGAACATCACGAGAATGGTTTTGTTTTTATATTCCGAAATCACCAATTTTACGATCAGCACAGCGCCAAATACGATAAATACCGCTCTGACGAAAGTGCCGATGATGAGGAATGCTTCATCCGTACTTTGGAACGAAACCCCGCCATCGGCTTTTTCGGAATAACTGATCAGCCACATAAAACCCATAATGATCACGTTGGCAATAAGGGCACCTCTGATATACCAGCCCATTTTCATTTTTCTTAATTCGATTCTGATCAAATTCATCAACGTGTCTCTCCTCCTTTACGCACTGATGCTGTTGCCGTTGATCAATTTGATAAAATAATCCTCCAGCGACGTATACTTTCTGTTCAATGATTCAATGTCTACATCATTTAAAATCAGCGCTTTGGATATAGCAGCCTGAGAGGCTTCAGCCTCGTAAATTCGAATCGTTTTCTCATTTAATATTTTAAAGTTGGTTAATTGCAGCTCTTTCTCCAGCACAAAGCAGGCCCTTGTCTGATTCGATGTAACAAGCTCGATGTATTCAGTGTTCTGGCCCCTGACATCCTCCATTGATACCTCTTCAAGCAGCCTGCCGTCCCGAATGACGCCGATTGTGTCCGCGATTTGTTCGATTTCACCCAGCAGGTGGCTTGAGATCAGCAGTGTCATCCCGTACTCTTTGCTCAGCACTTGAAACAATTGCCTGATTTTTTTAATGCCGAGAGGGTCAAGCCCATTCACCGGCTCATCCAGAATAAGCAGATCCGGCTTTGTAAGGATGGCACGCGCAATTCCAAGGCGCTGCTTCATTCCGAGGGAAAAGGTTTTGACGGGTTTTTTGTCGATTTGTTTTAAATTCACCATATCCAGCACTTCTTGTATGGCTTTTTTATTGTGGTATCCCATATATTCACAATGCAGATCTAAATTTTCTTCAGCTGTCAGGTTTTCATAAAAAATCGGATATTCAATCATGCTGCCGATGTTCCCCAGCACCTCATATGACGTGTGGGTGAACTTGTTCCCAAGGATGATGATTTCACCGCTTGTCGGTTTGACAAGGCTCGTCAGCATTTTCATAATGGTTGTTTTCCCCGCGCCGTTCGGGCCGAGAAAGCCGTAGATTTCACCTTTTTTAATATGCATGCTGACATTGGATACGACCTCTATGCCCTGATACGTTTTGGTCAGCCCGTTTGTTTGTACGATATAAGTCAACTTTGTTTCTCCTTCCCTCTCTTTTCCTGTTTTCTATTGTAGCGGCGAGCCCTGTCATTTTTATTTCTCAAACCTTAAGAAATTCTTACGATTAATATGTCATGCGTTTCAATGTGATCGTTAATGCAGTCCGTTCGTACGGCTTGCTTTGGACGGATATGGTGCCTCCCATTTTTTCTGTAAGCCGTTTTGTGATGGTTAAACCCAGTCCGCTTCCTTGAAATGCTTTATTTCTGGATTCTTCCAGTGTGTACAGCCTCTCAAACACGCGCTGCTGATCAGTTTCACTAATCCCTTTTCCGCGATCCCATACGGTGATGGCGATGTTCCTCTCATCATAAGACAGCGTCAGCCCGATTAACTTGCCGGCCGCGCCATATTGAATCGCATTGGACAATAGGTTTTGCAGAATTCTGTCCAAAGCCTCTTCATTCGCCTGCGCATACACCGGCGTATCCGGGATATCGATGGCTGCTTGAAAGCCTTTTGACTGAACAGCGTCATAATAGTGCAGGATATTTCGTTTGCATATGTCGTTCATATGTACTTTGGTGATCGGGATCTCTTTATCTTCAGATTCTAATTTCGCTAAATCAAAAAAGGAGTTGATCATCTGAATGAGTTCATTCGTTTTCTGGCGGAGCTTCTCCAGCAATCTTTCCCGCTCTTCGTCCGGCATTTTCGGGTCACTTTGAATGGCTTCGACATAACCGAGAATGACCGTTAACGGCGTTTTCAGGTCGTGCGACATATTGGTCAGCATCCGCTTCATGGATTGCTCTGTTTTGGCAAATTGAGCGCTGATCTGCTGACGATTCTCAACGATAAGATTGATGTTAACAAGCAAGTCTTTGAGCGCATGATCGTCTGTAGGAAGCAAAATTTGTCCTGCCGAATCCCGGCTGAGCATGTAGCTAAGCTGGTCAGCCGTGTAAGCCAGATTCCCGTCCCGCTTCTTTTTCATTATGAATTGAACCACATTCAGACACGCCAGAGCGATGACAGCGGCCACCCATAGCACTGTCATTCTAAAACTCTCCTAATTTATAACCGATGCCCCATAGCGTTTTAATATATTGAGGGGAGGAGGGGTCATCCTCAATCTTTTCTCTGAGCCGCCGCATATGTACGTTAATGATGTTCTGATCATCAAAGTACTCTTCATTCCAGACGGAACGGTAGATTTGTTCTTTCGTAAACACTTTTTTAGGATTTGATGCAAATAAGCACAGCAGCTGCCATTCTGTTGACGTCAGCTGGAGCGGTTGTCCGTTTTTCAAAACGGAAACATTGTCTACGTCTATCGCAAGCTGGTGAATCCGGATCACCTTATTCACAGCCGGCTCCTCTGCCGAATATTGCGTCGCCCGCCGTATCGCGGCTTTTACTCTGGCTGTCAACTCAATCATCGAAAACGGTTTGGCGATATAATCATCCGCCCCAAAGCCCAGTCCCAATGCCTTGTCCACATCTCCGTCTTTTGCCGAAATCATTAAGACCGGTATATTGCTTTTTTCCCGGATGATTTTCAGAAAATCTATGCCGTTCAGCTTCGGGAGCATGATATCAAGGAGGACCAAATCGTATGAACCCTGCTGAAACAGCCGGATGCCCTCTTCTCCGTCGAAAGCATGCACAATTCCAAAGCCTTCTTTTGTTAAATAATGATCCACCATTTCACTGATTGAGTGGTCGTCTTCTACAAGCAATATGCGCTGCATCTTCTCACCTAACCTTTACAAAATCAAAAAACACACACGTAATTACACTTATTGTAATTGAAAAACGTGTGTGTTTTATAAAAATTATTCTTTTTTTCCTGTTTTCAGCTTCCTGTATTCTATGCCCGTAATGACAAAGAATACGGCAGCGCATCCAATGACTTGAATAAGCCCGAGCCGTTCACCGAGAAATAAAGCTCCATAGAAAATCGTCAGGATAGGCCCTGCCATTGAAATGGCGGCGGCTCGCTGTGCCCCGATTCGTTTTATGCCCTCAAGCATTAGCACAAATGGAATCACAGTGGTTACGACTGCAATTACCGCGAACAAACCATACATAGAAAGCGGATATGCTGCCATTGGCGTATTCATGCCAGCCGCCGATTTTATCCCTGTGTAAAGCATCATGGCAGCTCCAGCAGCTGTCATCCCGTATGCATTGAGACGGATCCCCCCGATTTGATGGACGAGATGCCCGGAAAGGACAAGATAACCAGCATAGACCGCCGAAGATAACAAAATGAATACAGCTCCAATCATATTCGCCTGGAAAAGCTCAGCATTCCAGCCGCCCAGCGCCAAGAAAAGCCCAAACATGACCGCCAGAACTGCGAAAAGGTCCTGAATTGAGGACATTTTCCGGTCACGACACGCGGTGAATCCAAACACAAACAACGGATAGCTCATCAGCAATATACGTTCAACCATTGCGGATACATGGTTCAGCCCGATAAAATCAAGCAAGGGAGACAGAAAAAAACAAAACACTCCCGCGCCACAAGCCTTCCATAGGTCTCCTTTTTTCTTACCGTCTGGCATTGGAGGTCGGTATATTAAAAAAATCAGCCAAAACAGCGGAACAGCCAGCAGCTGCCTGTATAGCAGCACGGCATCTGGCTCAGCACCCATTTGGTATGCCCATTTTATCCAAATCGATTTAGACGCAAAACAAACTGTTCCGATCAGCAAAAAAATCGTACCTGCTGCGGCCTCACGAATCTTACTCTGCTCTTCTGCTCTCATCTCAGCTCAGCTTTTCTCCTTTACTTATTCAAATGCTTTTGGATAAAATCCAGAAGCGTATATCCTTGAGCAGTCAGAATAACACCTTTTCCGCTGCAGGCCGGGCAAGGTGTTCCTTCGATTTCTCCCGCTCTTTCACATTTAGGACATGCGACCTCAAGATCATCAGTTGCAATGACCATTTGATATCCTCCTTTCTAACTCATCTGCTATGCCACCACCAGCCATCGTCCATTGGCCGTCACCTCCTTTAAGAAACACAAAAACCCCCGTCCTATGCAAAGGACGAGGGTCTCGCGGTACCACCTTTATTAACAGCTATACAGCCATTCACTCTAAGTACAGAAAACCTATGTTTCGATACTCCTCTCTTGGTAACGGGGAGAGAAACCCGGCATCGCCTACTATCCGTTCAGCAAAGCAATTCAGAAGCCCATTCGGCATCAGGGGAGGATCGGTTCACACCTGCCACCGACTCTCTGAACCTCCATTCTGACACGTACTTGCTCTTCCTCACGATTGTTGATCCGTTCTATTATTTGTAGAGTTTATAATACTCGGTTCATGAAACGAAGTCAATTCTTAATCCGATGTTACACCGAGTGCTTCTAGCGCCATATTGACGTGCTCCTCCTGCTGTGTTTGCAGAGCGAATTTAGCTATTTCCAACGGGTATGCCGCTTGCATCTCTGAGATGTGTTCCTGCATTTTTGCCCATTTCCGGCCGCCTGCTTGATCATAGTATTCAAGCAAACGGGCAGTTTCTTTTTCTCCGAAAATGGTTTGATAAAGAACAAAATCCTTAGCTGGGTCAGCAACCTTCGCTTCTGTCCAATCCAGAATTCCTGTGACACGTCCATTTTGATCGATAAGGATATGCGGCGGGTGGAGATCGCCGTGTATCAAAGAAGAGAAACCCGGCCAGTATGCATCATCATCTATCCACTTTTGCCATCTTTCCCAAAGCGTCGTAGATACGCCAAGCTTATTCTTCACATCAACCATAGAGTCTGCTGTCATTTGCCTGAAATCTTCTGGACTTATCACTTCTATTCCGGATTGCCCAGCAGATATTTGATCCGTGCCATGTAATTCAGCCAGTATGTCGGCAAGTGTGCGGACAAAGTCGTCTGACGGCGGCTGATGATTCATATTCCAAACATATTGCTTTTGTTCCAAATCAATCCCGGCCGCCGGCGTTCCTTTTAACATGGGGTAAGCGATCAATTCCGGCGTGTGAATTCTCCAATCCGGCACATCAGCAGTCAGATTCGCGCGGAGAAAGGCAAGCGTTCTGCCTTCTGCAGATGCTCTTTCCACAACATCACTTCGCCGCGGTTTTCGCAGCACCCATGGCATACCTGTGTCGTCCTTGGCAAATACAACTTGAAAGTCCATTCCGGTTTCATTCAATTGCGCGTTCTCAGAATGAACCGTCAAACCTTGGCTGCGTGCAAGCCCGACAATCTCAGTGATAAGCTGTTTTTCGTTAAGGTTTGTCATCCCATTTCCCCTTTCTCATGCTCCGGCCTGCAGTAGAGAGAAGGGATGCTTGAAGGCACAAAAAAGGGCAGGCACGCCACCCTCTTTTTTGATAATCATGTAAGGGCTCATACATAGGCGGATTCATCCCGATTCTCTCGCATTCAGGCGAGAGTTGTTCACTATTGAATTCGTGTCACTCGGAATCTCATGAATGCCATGCTGGAACCCCTCCGTTCTTTGTTTGTTGATTATCATTTTACATCATATTCCAATTTCAATCTACTAGAACAATAAATCAAGTCACTGGAGCAGGATTAAACAAGCACAAATCATTATGAAGGCCCCAACGGTCCGCCCACGTTTGTTTGCGGCCGCTTGCCACATCCAAAATCGTCCTGAAGATTTCCCAGCCTACGTCTTCGATACTGGCTTCTCCTGTCGCGATTCGGCCGGCATTGATATCGATTAAATCCGCCCAATGCTCAGATAAGGAATGCCGTGTCGATACTTTCAGCACCGGTGCAGCAGCAAGGCCGTATGGTGTTCCCCTTCCTGTCGTAAACACCTGCAGATTCATACCCGCAGCCAGCTGCAGGGTGCCGCACACAAAATCGCTTGCCGGTGTCGCCGCGAACAGCAGGCCTTTTTGCTCCGCTCTTTCACCAGGGCCAAGCACGCCGGAGATGGGGCTTGTGCCTGATTTCGCTACCGAGCCTAACGCTTTTTCCACCACATTGGATAATCCGCCTTTTTTATTGCCTGGTGACGGGTTTGCGCTTCGGTCTGCGTCTCCCCGCCGGAGATAGCTGTCATACCACTTCATCTCTTCGATCAGCGATTGTCCGACCTCTTCACTGACAGCCCGCGGCGTTAACAAATGAATGGCATCCCGCACCTCTGTCACTTCAGAAAACAAAACCGTTGCACCTGCGCGAACCAATAAATCAGCCGCATACCCCACGGCAGGGTTCGCCGTCACGCCGGAAAACGCATCACTGCCGCCGCATTGCAGGCCGATAACCAGATCCGAAACAGGGCATGACACCCGGGTTCTGCTGTTCAGCCTGATTAACCGTTCCTCCGCCATTTCCAAAATGGATTGGATCATCGCCGCAAAACCCCGGTGATCCTGGAGCGATAGAATGTCATCATCATTTTCGGAGGCAATTCTTTCCGGGAGGAGCTTTTCACATCCCAATCCGATTACCATTACTTCTCCGCCGAAGTTCGGATGCTTCGCGAGATTTTGAATCGTGCGGATCGGAATAACAGCCTCGGGCGCATTGATCGCCACGCCGCATCCGTATTGATGATGCAGCGGCACAACGTCATCGACATTTGGGTATTTCGGCAGCAGCTCTTCTTTTATTCGTTTGACTGCATAATCCAAAACGCCAACAACACATTGAACACTTGTCGTGATGCCGAGGATATTTTTTGTCCCCGCACTGCCATCCGCATTTCGGTATCCTTCAAACGTGTAGCCTTCAAGAGGGGGTCGCGGCTGCGGCACCCTGTTTGCGAGAGGAAGATCGTCTAACGCCGGAGGAGCGGGCATCCTCACGAGGGCTTCCCGTATCCAGCTCCCGCGTTTGATCGTCTCATCAGCAAATCCGATCACCTCTCCGTAACGCACGATCTCGTCCCCTTGATTGAGATCGGTGAGGGCCACCTTATGGCCTTGAGGAACATCCTCTTCAAGTACGAGCCCGCATGAGAAAACAGTGCCCTTTGGCAGTCCTCCATCATTTACAATAATCGCGGTGTTATCTATTTCATGCACTTTGATGTAAAGGGGCGCTTGGTTCTTCCTGAGGTTCATCGCCATATGAAAATCACTCCTCATATCTTAGTAAGCGTTTTCTAAATTGGTTTTAAAAAAACCGCAGCTCTTACGTTTCAACTGCGGTTGTTCACCATTATTTTTCATCCATTCCTTTTAGAATTTTGTCACGGACAAATTTCAGATGCTCATACATGTGGTAATGCGCTTTGTACGGATCTCTTTTAGCAAGGGCGTCGTAGATTTTTTTGTGATATTCGACCGTTACATCTCTCTCCCTGTACGGAATTTGGCTGTCAATTTTCGCATGGGTGATCAGCAGGGACTGAATCATCCCTTCAACGACGGGGTTATTGGCGCTTAACGCAATAATTCGATGGAACTCTTTATCCGCTTCACCATAAAGATTGTCAGTGCTGTTGGCAATATCGTCGATCGTCTTCTGCAAACGCTGAAGCTCTTCCTCATTGATTTTTTCCGCGGCAATTGTCACGAGTCCGAGTTCTAGCGCCATCCGTGCTTCAATGATAGCCGGAAGATTATCAGTGGCCAAGGCAAGCATGACGGAAAACGGCTGCATGCCGATTTTATCGTTGAAATATGTGCCCCCTCGTGTTTTTCTCGTAATGACGCCCAGCGTTTCAAGTGAACTGAGTGCCTCCCGAAGCACCGGCCTGCTGACATGCAAAATGTCCATCAGTTCCATTTCTGTCGGCAATTTGTCTCCGGCCCTCAACTGTCCGCTCGATAATAAATAGACAATCCGTTCGATGACCTGCTTGGCTAATGTTTTCCGATTGACTGTATCGACTTTCAAATCCTCTAAACCTTCGTACACGAACAACTCTCCCTTCAGTTGTTCAATTGTAAGACAAAATAGCGGATATGACAATATTTACAAACAAACTTATCGCACAAGACACGGGCGCTTCCGGTCAAATTCCCAGTTGCGGATCAGGAACTGCATTGGGATCGCGTCATTCCGTGCGCCTAAATTCATTTTCCGGTAGATCTTATGCGCTTTTTCCACTTGTTCCATATCAATATCGACGCCTAGTCCAGGCTTATCCGGCACCTTGACACAGCCAGAAGAAATCTCAAAAGGCTGTTTCGTTAATTGCTGCCCGTCCTGCCAGATCCAATGGGTATCAATCGCCGTGATCCGCCCCGGAGCCGCTGCTGCCACATGGGTAAACATCGCAAGGGAAATATCAAAGTGGTTGTTGGAGTGCGAGCCCCATGTCAAACCCCAATCATGGCACATTTGCGCAACCCGCACCGACCCTTGCATCGTCCAAAAATGCGGATCAGCCAGCGGTATATCGACCGCATGGAGCTGAATCGCGTGACCCATTTCCCGCCAGTCAGTCGCAATCATATTTGTCGCAGTCGGAAGCCCTGTCGCGCGGCGGAATTCAGCCATTACTTCACGAGCGGAGTAGCCATTCTCATCCCCGCACGGATCTTCCGCATACGCGAGCACATCTTGCTTTCCTTTGCATAATGCAATAGCTTCCTCTAATGACCATGCCCCGTTCGGATCAAGAGTGATCCTTGCCTCTGGAAAACGTTTCGATAATGCGGTAACAGCTTCGATTTCCTCTTCTCCCCGCAGCACCCCGCCTTTCAACTTGAAATCCTGAAAGCCATAGCGCTCCTGTGCGGATTCGGCAAGACGCACAATGGCCTCCGGCGTCAGCGCTTCCTCATGGCGCAGACGGAACCACGCACAATCTGACTGCTCATCGCTTTGATACGGCAAGGTCGTCCGCTTTCGGTCGCCGATGTAAAAGAGGTAACCGAGCATTTTTACTTCATCACGCTGCTTCCCTTCGCCCAGCAAAGCTGCGACCGGTTCCTGAAGAAACTTTCCAAGCAAATCTAACAAAGCCGCTTCCAGTGCGGTGACGGCGTGCACAGTGGTGCGCAAATCAAACGTCTGGTTTCCTCGCCCTCCCCTGTCCTGGTCGCCAAACTGCTTTCTGACCGTTTGCAATATCGCCTGGTACGCACCGATAGATTTTCCGACAACAAGCGGCTCTGCCAGCTCCAGTGTGCGGCGAATATGCTCTCCGCCAGGCACCTCGCCGACTCCCTGATTTCCGCTGCTGTCCGTTAAGATTACGATATTCCTGGTAAAAAACGGGCTGTGTGCTCCGCTTAGATTCAGCAGCATGCTGTCGTGTCCCGCAACAGGAATCACCTTCATTTCATAAATTGAGGGAATATTCGATCTTTTCTCTTTTTGAACCTGCTCTTGTATCGGTGAACTCATGCATTTTCCTCCCTTTATAAAGCGCTTTCATAAGTATTAGACAGGCAACGATTGATCGGGGTCTTGTTCTTGTTTCTTTAACACGACCCGTTTGATCGGCCCGACCAGCAGCAAATAGCTTAGGATCGCCGCAATCGCGTTAGCGCCGACAAACACAAGCGCGCCATTAAAAGATCCAGTGGCATTAACAATGTATCCGATAATAATCGGTGTTGTAATCGAGGCAATATTGCCGAAAGTGTTGAACAAACCGCCGCTTAATCCTGCACATTCTTTCGGAGACGTGTCCGACACGACAGCCCAACCCAATGCGCCGAAGCCTTTTCCGAAAAACGCGAGCGACATAATAACAACGACAAGCCACGCTGAATCTGTATAGTTGCAGACAATCATACTGCAAGACAGCAGCATGCCGGCAATGATTGGCACTTTTCTTGCAAAGGTCAGTGAACGGCCTTTTTTTAGTAAGATGTCTGAAACAATGCCCCCAAGGACGCCGCCGGCAAATCCGCACAGCGCCGGCAGGGAAGCGACAAACCCAGCTTCAAGAATAGACATGCCGCGGGCCTGAACCAAATATACCGGAAACCATGTGAGAAAGAAATAGGTGAGAGTCGTAATACAGTATTGCGCGATGTACACGCCAATCAGCATGCGGTTCGTTAACAGCTGTTTGATATACGGCCATTTCGATTCTGTTTCTTGTTTGCTTTTACTGTCATCCATGGAAATCAGCCCGCCGCCCTGTTCGATGTACGCAAGTTCAGCTTCATTAACCTTCGGATGTTTTTTCGGTTCATACACCGTTTTTAGCCAGATGACAGCCAGAAGAATGCCTGCAATACCCATGACAACGAAAACGGAATGCCAGCCGAAAGAGTGGGTAAGCCAGCCCATTAAAGGAGAAAAAATGACGATTGCGAAGTATTGTGCTGAATTAAAAAAGGCTGAAGCTGTCCCGCGCTCGGAGCTTGGAAACCATGAGGCAACAACTCTGCCGTTTCCGGGAAATGAAGGCGCTTCTGATAAACCAACCAGAAAACGCAGTGCAAACAGCAGGATAATCGCTGTGCCGGCGGAGAAAAAGCCAATCGCCCCTTGCAGCAGCGTAAAAAACGACCAGAAAAAGATGCTTAACGCAATGATAGTCTTTGAACCAAAACGGTCCAGCAGCCAGCCGCCCGGAAGCTGTCCGATGACATAGGCCCAGCCAAAGGCAGAAAAGACATATCCCATGGCGACCGAGTCCAATCCCAAATCGTGCTGGACGGAATCTCCGGTGATGGAAAGCGTCGCTCGATCCGCGTAGTTAATAGAGGTCACAAGAAACAGCATAAACACGATGAACCAGCGCACGGACGTTTTTTTGCCCGCCGGTGTAACATTCGCAAAGTCTTTTTTCATAGTATCTTCTCCTTTTCAAAGTAGAGAATCATATGCTGGCTGTGATAAAGCCGGGAAAGAGACGCACGCCTCTTTCCAGCACCATTACGGCTTCACAAAAACGGTTTTGATCGCTGTGAAAAAGTCCTTCGCTGCCTCACCCTGTTCTCGGGAGTGGGAGCTCGACTGCTTCATGCCGCCAAAAGGCGCCTGCAGCTCAACACCTGCGCTTTCTGCATTGATCCGAACCAGTCCGGCATCGATTTCATCAATGAAAGAAAGCATTCGACCGATGTTTTCCGTGAAGATGGATGCACTTAAACCGAACTTCACATCATTGGCGATGTTCAGCGCCTCCTCCATCGAGTCCACCTTGATCAAGGCGATCACCGGACCGAAAATTTCCTCCTGGGCAATTGTCATCTCAGATGTCACATTGTCAAAGATGGCAGGCTGAACATAATAGCCGTTTTGATACTTTCCGTTCTCCAGTTTTTCTCCTCCTATTAAAAGGGAAGCGCCCTCCTGTTTGCCTTTCTCAATGTATGACAGGCAGTTATCAAGCTGATTCTTGCTGGCTATCGGTCCCATCCAGACATCCTCTTTTAAGCTGTCTCCGATTGTAATATCTTTTGTGCGCTGGAGCAGTTTTTCTTTAAAGCGCTCATAAATTCCGCTTTGTACGATGACACGGCTTGTCGCGGTGCATTTCTGGCCGGTTGAACGGAAGGCCCCTGTTATGACTGCTTCTGCCGCAGCTTCAAGGTCAGCGTCATCAGCTACGATAACAGGGTTTTTGCCGCCCATCTCAAGCTGGTACTTGGCTCCCCTCGCTAAAGCGGCTTGCCCGATGATTTTTCCGACTTGATTCGAACCGGTAAACGTAACAGCGTTTACACCGTCATGCTCAGCAAGCCCCTGCCCGACAACAGAACCCGGGCCTGTCACCAAATTGATGACTCCTGCCGGGAGCCCCGCTTCCTCAAAGCAGGCAATGATCTTCGCGCATGTCACAGCTGTTTCTGTCGCCGGTTTGATGACAACGGTATTGCCGTATACCAATGCCGGCGCCATTTTCCAAATCGGAATCGCCACTGGGAAGTTCCACGGAGAAATCACGCCGACCACACCGAGCGGAACACGGGTGGTAAACATGAGCGCGTCTTTGTCAGTAGACGGAATGACGTCACCCGTTTTTCGCATGCCCTCTCCAGCGTAATAGCGCAGAATGGCAATCCCCCGGGCTGTTTCTCCCTTCGCTTCCGGCAATGTTTTACCCATTTCACGCGTTGCACAGGCGGCGATTTCCTCCAAGCGCTGCTCCATGATATCCGCTGTTTTGTATAAGTATTGGCCGCGCTCGGCACCCGTCAGCTTTCTCCAAGCCGTTTTGGCTTCATTGGCGGCGGTGACGGCACGTTCCACATCTTCAGCCGTTGAATTCTGTACATATCCGACAATATCATTCACATCGGCAGGGTTTTCGACCTTGACCATATCGCCTGATTGAGACTTAACCCACTCTCCGTTAATAAAGTTGAGGTACGTGTTTTGTTCCGTGATCACAGACATGCCCATTGCCCCTTTCGTGTTTTTTCTGGTCAAACCGTCGCGGCTTTTTTCGGAAAACGGTCAGCCGCCTGCTTCAAAATTGCTTCCAATTGCTGATAATGATCTTTTTCAACCGGGCCGACAGGCGGTCTGGCTGTATTCCTTACATTCAAACCCATGATTTCCATACCGGCTTTAATCAAGGATACGGCGTAGCCTTTTCGTTGTTTGCGAATGTCGTTGATCGGCAGAATCACATGCCGATAGAGTTCCTTCACCAGCTCGTCATTTCCGTTTTTCAATGCATCATAGAACATTCGCGAAATATGTGGGATATAATTTGAAATCGCTGAAGAGTAAGAGTGGAACCCGATCGGCAGATATGCCGGCATCGTCACTTCAGCCATCGGCATTCCGTTGAGCCATCCCAAGCGGTCGCCGATCGTATAGACGAGGTTGATATTCAAATCCATATTTCCTACCCCGTCTTTGACACCGACAAGCTGTTCACATTCGGTCAGACGTTTGATCTGTTCAACAGAGAGAACTGCGTTATCGCGCTGATAAAGAATCGCGTTCAAGTCAGTGCTTTCAATAATCGTTTTCGCATACTGGTACAGCCCCTCCTGTTCGCCATGCACCAAATACGGAGGCAGAATCAAGTAGCCGTCGGCGCCTTTTTTCTCCGACAGCTGCGCCCATTCAAGCGCTGTGCTAAGGTTGCCGCCCACCCCCGTGTAGACCGGCACCTTTCCTCCGGCTGCCGAGACTGCGACTTCCACCATTTGCTCATATTCCTTCTGGCTGAGAGATTGGAATTCACCAGACCCGCAAGCAATAAATATCGCTTCCAAGCCCTCATTCAGCAAAAACTCAATGTTTTGAAAAAGAGCTTCTTCCTCCAGTTTTCCTTGTGTGTTAAAAGGAGCAACCGGAAAACCTAAAATTCCAGCGGGTGCTTTTCTGATACGGCTCATCAACATAACCTCCTGTTATTTGTGTATACAGCCTCTATCTGTAAGCGCTTTTATTAATTTTTCTTTCACATCCGCTCCTTCCCCATATATCCTTTTGTTTAATTGTAAGACAAATAAACAATAAGTCAATATCTTTATTTTCTGATATTTTATAAAAAAGCGGTAAATCACTGTCCGGCCGGGATTCTGCGCAGCAAAAAAACAGCCTGGTCAGCCGGCTGTTTGGTTTATATCCTTCTTTGTTTCATCGTCTCATGCAAAAGCTTTGCTTCCAAAAAAAACACGTGGATGAATTTTTTCATATTTATTCTAGCAGGTGCAAGGGGTTTTGCATCCTTGGATTGGAGTTCTTTCATTTTCTGGCTGACAACCGGAAAATCAAAGAATTTCGATGCATAGGTTTCAAATTTTGGATTCGAAAAATCAGTTGTGCCCAATGAAGCAAAATGGTGCAGCGAATGAATAATCGCTCTGCGGATACGCTGCTCCGAGGCTTTCATTTCGCGATTGACATCCGTCTGTGAGGCCCCTGTCCCCAGCTTCCGTACCGCTACTTGGGTGAATATTTGTTTTAGCGAAGGGCTTTGTTTTTCGTGCGGCTCGGATTGCTCGTGTTCTGCTAAATACTGCAGGACCGCCATGAGATCATGTGCGCCGCCTTCTCCCATCATACCCAGCTCGGACAACAGGAATGTTCCTGCCTCTTTTAAACCGCTGTCACTCTTCTGCTGGGGACGCGCTTTCCGTTCAGTCCGATTGACAAGCCGGCTTAGAGAATGCTGAATGGCTCCAATCGAGTGTTCAAGCTCGATCCGCTCCTTCACCTTTTGGAGAACCGTAACAATTTCAATGCGGTTAATCGGCTTATGGATAAAATATTCGATGCCGAGCGAGTACGCTTCCCCGACCATTTCCTTCGCCTCCACTTGAGAGATCATTACGATTTTGCCGGAGTACGTATTCTGGATCTGACGAATCGTCTCAATGCCGTCTCGTCCGGGCATTAACAGATCGATTAATAAAATATCAATCTGCTTAAATTGCAGCATATGCCCTTCCACTTGGCTTCCGTCGTCTGCTTCACCAGCAGCTTCCCCGAGATCTTCGTCCTCAATGATCTGCCTTAAAATTGACCGCACCGCACGGTCATCATCTGCAATAAAAAAACGCATAGCTTTCGGTTCACCCTTTCTGAATCAAATGCCGGACAGGCAGCCTGATGGCAAACACCACTCCCCGCTGCTGATTATCAAACGTGATATCCCCTTCTAGCTCTGTCACGATTTCCTTTACGTAGGAAAGTCCGATACCTGTAGAAGGCGTGCCAAATTCGTCATATTTTGAAGTAAAGCCCGGGTCAAACACAATGTCTCCGATTTTCTCGGAAATCCCTGGGCCATTGTCTTCCACCTGGAATTCTACCATACTCTCATTTGGCTTACGGAGCCTCAGGCTGACCATTCCCTCTTCATCCATAGCCTCTACCGCATTTGCTGTTAGATTATTAATGATCGAAAGCACGATAAATACGTGATATTCGTCATGCTCTCCCTCGATCGAGCAGTAAAAATCAATCTGCTTCCCTAGTGCTTCAGCGTACTTTTCATTCATTCGAATCACGAGCTGCAGCAAATCAGAAGCCCTCATATAATCTCTCAAACTCTCATTCGAAATCAGTTTTGAAAGCCCTGCGAATATCCGCTGGTTGTCCTTTTTCACTTCATGAATCTCTCCGGCCAGTCTCAGGATCCTGCCGCTCAGCTGAACATCCTTGCCCTTCATTTCCCGATAGAGCTGATACGAATCGTTTGTCACTTTCTCTGTCGTTTTCAATGTCTTTTTTAGGTGCACCGTTTCTTCATATAAATTGGAAACGATCATCAGCATGTGCTCGTGCTGCTGCCTTGTCTGTTTTTCTCTCGATTGTGTTTCATACAGCTTCAGCACACTATAAAAGCTCATCACAATAAATGTGTGGGAAATCGCAATCACCGCAATGTCAGTGATTTTCTCAGGCGTGACAACCGTATGAAAAATGAGAAATTGCACAGCCAGCTCGACACAATCTGACACAACTTCAATCATAAACCCAATGAAACCGAGCATAATTGGCCGTTCACGGAAACGATTGGCCTTTAATATGGAAAACAGACAGGCGTAAGTCATATAAAAGAAAAAGCCAGACGCTTGATCATACAGAATCGGAGTCAGTCCATTGTGTCCTCCGCCCCATAATTCCAGAAAGACGCGAAAGATGAAAACAGCCGCTCCAGTCAGAAAACCCGGCAGCACAGCGGGCACATGCCGCAACAATGATAAAAAGAAGAAAAAAACCGGTGCCCCAAAGCTGACCCGGAATTCTTCATTGAGGGGATAAAATTTCAGTTCACCGGCCAGCGGCACCGTAATCAGCATGAGGGCCAATATATATCCGTCTTTTTCAATAAACCGTTCCAGTTTTATGTTGATCACATCCTCGCTTTTAATTTTGGGGAATCGGGAGAAAACCTGCAAATTGCTTTTGACCCAGAACATGAGGTTTTTATAAATCTTACTGCTTATTTTCAAAATGTTTTTGTCGTATTTTGTATGATTCCGTAGTCTCCATTATACAGTAATTATACCTTCCGCTATTATGAAAGCGTTTAACGCCCCATTAGCCTTCGTTTTGATACACCTCAGTCCTTTAAGAAAAAAATCAGTGAGGAGGAATTCGATGAAAGAATTGATAAAAGAGCACCAGAAAGACATAAACCCGGCGTTACAGCTTCATGATTGGGTTGAATACTATCGCCCTTTTGCCGCCAATGGACAAAGCGCAAACTATATCCCCGCTTTAGGAAAAGTCAATGATTCACAGCTCGGCATCTGTGTATTGGAGCCTGATGGAACGATGATACACGCCGGCGACTGGAACGTCTCTTTTACCCTGCAAAGCATTTCAAAAGTGATTAGCTTTATTGCCGCCTGCATGAGCCGCGGCATTCCCTATGTGCTGGACCGCGTAGATGTCGAGCCGACAGGTGACGCCTTTAATTCAATTATTCGGCTCGAAATCAACAAGCCGGGAAAGCCGTTCAATCCCATGATCAACGCGGGTGCCCTCACCATCGCTTCAATCCTTCCCGGAGAATCGGCATACGAAAAGCTCGAGTTTCTTTACTCGGTGATGGAAACTTTGATAGGAAAACGGCCGAGAATTCATGAGGAAGTATTCCGTTCTGAATGGGAAACCGCCCACCGCAACAGAGCGCTGGCCTACTATTTAAAAGAAACAAACTTTTTAGAAGCTGAAGTAGAAGAAACACTTGAGGTGTACTTGAAGCAATGCGCTATGGAGAGCACCACAGAAGACATTGCGTTGATCGGCCTGATCCTTGCTCATGACGGGTATCATCCGATTCGACGCGAGCAGGTGATTCCAAAAGATGTGGCAAAATTGGCCAAGGCATTAATGCTGACGTGCGGCATGTACAACGCTTCAGGCAAATATGCGGCGTTTGTCGGCGTGCCGGCCAAAAGCGGCGTCTCCGGCGGCATCATGGCGCTGGTGCCTCCAAGCGCCAGAAGAGAACAGCCTTTTCAATCCGGATGCGGCATCGGCATTTACGGGCCTGCCATTGATGAATACGGCAACAGCCTCACTGGCGGTATGCTGCTGAAGCATATGGCGCAGGAGTGGGAGCTCAGCATTTTTTAAACATGAAAAAAGAGGTGATTGTATGCAGCAAATCCTGGAACATATCGTCGGTATTGCAAATGATCTTTTGTGGTCAAAGCTATTAATTGTTTTGCTCCTTTCTCTGGGAATCTATTTTACGTTCAGGCTTAAGTTTTTACAGGTTCGCATGCTGAAAGAAATGGTCAGGGTATTAAGAGAAGGTGCTGCTTCCCGGTCGAAAAACAGCATTTCTCCGTTTCAAGCCTTTTGCATCAGCATGGCAGCCCGTGTCGGAACGGGAAATATTACGGGCATTGCTATCGCCATTGCACTCGGCGGGCCCGGTGCAATCTTCTGGATGTGGATTATCGCCATTATTGGATCAGCATCCAGCTTTGTGGAAAGCACACTGGCTCAGATTTATAAAGTAAAAGATGTAAACGGCTTCCGCGGCGGGCCTGCGTATTACATGGAAAAAGGGCTGAACAAAAGGTGGATGGGCGCGCTGTTCGCTGTGTTAATCACCTTATCGTTCGGTATCGTCTTCAACTCGGTTCAATCCAATACAGTCAGCCTTGCCTTTGAAAACGCGTTTGGCACAAACCGCCTGACATTGGGACTCATTTTAATTGCTGTATTCGGCACGATTATTTTTGGCGGAGTCAAGCGCATTGCAAAGCTGGCTGAATCCATTGTCGTCGTATTGGCTGTCCTGTATATCGGAGTTGCGTTTTTCGTCATTTTCTCCAACATTACGCAGCTGCCAGGTGTGCTTGCGCTAATCGTGAAAAATGCGTTTGGTTTTGACCAGGCCGCCGGCGGGGCTTTGGGCGCGGCACTCATGCAAGGCGTCAGACGGGGAATCTTTTCAAACGAAGCGGGAATGGGAAGCGCACCGAATGCCGCTGCCACCGCCACAACAAGCCATCCCGTCAAACAGGGGCTGATCCAAGCTTTTGGTGTACTGACAGATACACTGGTCATTTGTACAAGCACCGCCTTTATCATCCTGTTTTCGGATGCCTATCATACTCCGGGTCTGAGCGGAATCGCCTTGACACAAGCCTCCCTCAGCTCCCATGTCGGATCATGGGCATCAGGCTTTCTCGCCATTCTGATTTTGTTATTCGGATTCTGTGCTCTAATTGGAAACTATTATTATGGCGAAACCAATATCGGCTTTTTGAACAAAAGCAAAAAACTGATTTTTGTCTACCGTATCGGCGTGCTGGCAATGATCGTGTTTGGCTGTGTTGCCAAAGTCCAGCTCGTCTGGGATCTTGCTGATTTGTTCATGGGTTTGATGGTCGTCGTGAATTTAATCGCGATTTTCTTACTATCAAAGGTCGTTTTTACAGCGCTGAAAGACTATACACGCCAGAAAAAAGCAGGCAAGGATCCGGTCTTTTATAAAGATGTGCTCAAAAACCATAATGGCATTGAGTGCTGGCCAGTTTCAGACACAAAGACTGACACGCACAACAAACAAATATCATAAGAAAAGGGTGTTCAGACATATGGGCTGAACACCTTTCTCTTTTTGCGTTTATTGACAAACACGTAAGCCTCCATTACGATTTTCATATATTTTTCAAAAAAATCTGAAAGAAGGCATCGGTACATTCTATGAATCCTATCCAACACATACTAGATACATACCCGCTTATTGTGCTAGACGGCGCCATGGCGACCGAGCTTGAACGCAAGGGCTGTAATTTGAATGACAGTCTGTGGTCGGCAAAAATCCTGATGGAAGAGCCAAATCTGATTAAACAAGTACATACTGATTATTTCGCGGCAGGCGCCGATTGTGCAATCACTGCCAGCTATCAGTCTACATTTGAAGGCTTTGCCGCACGCGGGCTGAGCGAAGCGGAAGCACGCCGGCTCATCGAGTTGTCCGTCAGCATCGCAGCTGAAGCACGTGATGAATTTTGGTCGCTTGAAGAGAACCGTTTGAATCGGCCAAAACCGATCATTGCGGCTTCTGTAGGCCCTTATGGCGCTTATCTTGCAGACGGGTCTGAGTATCGCGGCAACTACGCAATATCAGAAGATGAACTGATTGAATTTCATCGTCCCCGGATGAAGGCGCTGATTGAAGCCGGAGTTGATGTTTTGGCATGCGAAACGATTCCGTGTCTGACTGAAGCCAAAGCGATTGTTCGGCTGTTGAAGGAATTTCCTGAAACGTATGCATGGATCAGCTTCAGTGCTAAAGACGGCCTGCATATCAGTGACGGAACACCTGCAGCTGACTGCGCATCGTGGCTTGATGGACACCGCCAAATTGCAGCGCTCGGCATCAACTGTACGCCGATTCAGCATATCCCTTCCTTGATAGAGGAGTTAAAAAAGAACACGTCAAAACCGATCATTGTCTACCCGAATTCAGGTGAGCAATATGATCCGGAAACAAAAACGTGGAACGGCGCAGCATGCGCAGAATCTTACGGGACGAGCGCCCGCACCTGGCATGAAAAAGGGGCGAGGCTGATTGGCGGCTGCTGCCGGACAAAACCCGAAGATATTCAAGAAATTGCGGCTTGGGCCCGCTCTTTAAAAACAACTTGACTTATCGGAATAGTTTGTATATTCTAACTTAAAGCCGGTTCGTCGGCGTCTCGTGTCACTTTCTGACATGAGATTTTTTATTAGGAGGAAATAAATCGCTGATAGAAAGTTGGAAAAAGATGAACTCTGCCCACAACAAGAATGAGACAACCTTTCAGAGAAGTATGAAAAGCCGGCACCTCTTTATGCTTTCCTTGGGAGGTGTCATCGGAACCGGGCTGTTTTTAAGCTCAGGTTATACCATTCAGCAAGCAGGCCCGGCCGGAACGATACTCGCCTACTTAGTCGGGGCCGGCATCGTCTATCTGGTCATGCTATGCCTCGGTGAGCTGTCAGTCGCCATGCCTGTGACCGGCGCCTTTCACACCTATGCAGCCAGATACATAGGGCCGGGCACCGGATTTACGGTCGCTTGGCTGTACTGGCTGACATGGACCGTGGCATTGGGATCAGAATTCACAGCAGCCGGCCTGTTAATGCAGCGCTGGTTCCCTCATACATCGGTTTGGATGTGGAGTGCCGTCTTTGCGCTGTTCATTTTCTTGCTTAACGCATTTTCGGTTAAGTTTTTCGCTGAATCAGAATTTTGGTTTTCCAGCATCAAAGTATTAGCCATTGTATTATTTATTCTTTTAGGCGGCTCTGCCATGTTTGGCATCATTCCGATCAAAGGCGGAGAAGCCGCTCCGATGCTGTCCAACTTCATGGCGGAAGGCGGGCTTTTTCCAAATGGATTTGTCCCGATTTTGATGACGATGCTGTCCGTCAATTTTGCCTTTTCGGGAACGGAACTGATCGGAATCGCAGCCGGTGAAAGCGTTGATCCTGACAAGACAATACCAAAAGCGATTAAAACAACGGTCTGGCGTCTCTCACTCTTCTTTGTCGGAACAATTTTTGTGCTGTCAGGGCTGATTCCGATTCAAGATGCAGGTGTCATCAAAAGCCCGTTTGTCGCTGTCTTTGACAGAGTCGGTGTACCATACGCAGCCGATATCATGAACTTTGTTATCCTGACAGCGATCCTGTCAGCGGCTAATTCCGGACTCTACGCTTCTTCCCGGATGCTGTGGTCTTTATCAAAAGAAAAAACGCTTCATCCGACATTTGCAAAGCTGACATCAAAAGGAACCCCGTTTAACGCGCTGGTGTTCAGCATGATCGGCGGCATTCTGTCGTTGCTGTCCAGCGTATTTGCGCCAGACACTGTATACGTTGTGCTCGTGTCGATTTCCGGTTTTGCTGTAGTTGTCGTGTGGATGGGTATCGCTGCTTCTCAATTCATGTTCAGAAAACGTTATATCGAAGCGGGAAACAAGGTTACTGATTTGAAATACAGAACCCCTTTGTATCCGTTCGTGCCGATTGCCGCGTTCCTGTTATGCCTGGCTTCCGTTGTTGGCATTGCCTTTGATCCGAATCAAAGAATCGCACTCTATTGCGGTGTTCCGTTTATGGCCATTTGCTATGCAATGTATTATGTAAAGAACCGCAAAAGCCAGCCGAATGCTGATATGACTCATTCAAAATAAAAAGAACCTGCCTTCGGGCAGGTTCTTTTTCGATTTTCACACTTCCACTGTCCAGTTAAACGGGCCTTTCACCTTTCCAAGCTGAATATCTGTTATCGTTTCATACAGCTTTTTTGATAGCTCCCCGATTTGCCCGTCGCCTACAATCACCGTTTTTCCATGAATGTTGAGTTCACCGACAGGCGTAACGACGGCTGCCGTGCCTGTGCCGAAGACCTCTGTCAATTCTCCGCGTGCAGAGGCCGCATACACCTCATCAATCGATATTCTCTCTTCACGAACCGGAATGCCCCAGCTTCGAATCAGTTCAATAGCAGACGCACGTGTCACCCCGCTTAAAATGCTTCCGCTTAAAGCAGGTGTGACAGTTTCCCCGTTTATGACGAAAAAGATGTTCATGCTCCCTACTTCTTCCACATATTTCTTTTCAATGGCGTCCAGCCACAGCACCTGGTCATAGCCCAGCTCATTCGCTTTCCGCTGTGCCTGAAGACTGGCGGCATAGTTCCCAGCCGTTTTTGCAAATCCGACTCCGCCGTTGACCGCCCGCACATACTCATCTTCGACATAGATTCTAACCGGCTTCAGCTGATCGTCGCCATAATAGGAGCCGACAGGCGAAAGCACGATCATAAATGTATAGCTCCTGGATGCCTTCACACCGAGACTCGGTTCTGTGGCAATGACAAAAGGACGAATATACAGTGACGTTCCTTTTTTCTTTGGAACCCAATCTTTCTCCAGCTCAACTAATTGTGTCAATGCCTCAAGCACCAGCTCTTCGTCTAAAGGGGGCATGCTCATGCGCTCACACGATCTGTTCAGCCGTTTGATATTTTGATCCGGACGGAACAGGAGCACCCTGCCATCCTCTGTTCTGTATGCTTTTAATCCTTCAAAAACAGCCTGGCCGTAATGAAAAACAGATGAAGACGGATCGAGCGTAAGCGGTGCGTACGGTGCAATTCTTGGATGATGCCATCCAATTCCCTCTTCGTAGTCCATCACAAACATATAATCTGTAAAATATTGTCCAAACCCCAAGGAAGACGGGTCGGGCTTTTCCTTATAATATACAGTTTTTTCTCGTTCGATAAGCTTATTCAATCTGATCAGCACACCTTTCATATAATTGTTTAAATATTCAGTCTTTTTAAGGCTGCAAAAAACATACAGCCCTTCCTTTCATGATACGCCGCTTCACACCTATAAATTTCAGAATATTCTTTAGGATCATCAGCTATTATACACCACATTCATTGTCAGATGAAGCTGAAATTAAAGAAAAACAGCCAGTTTTATTCTGGCTGTTTGATTTAGACCGCTAAACAAAGGACGACAATGTGGCAAATCAGCAAAATATACACTGCGAATACAAATTGCCAATTGATCTTCCGCGCCCATGCAAACACCACCATCAAAACAGGCAGCATCACAGTCCCCGCCAGCTTGTTAACCGTCAGATCCGGACTGTTCGCAACATCATAATGAATCGGCATCTGCGTCGGCAGAAAAGGGTAAAATACAATTGAAAAGATGAATGCAGCAATCACTGCTCCCCACAGCACTTTTCCATTCGTAAATAAAAACATAGAACCACCATTCCCTTCTTAAAACACATTGCTTTATGAATGATATGACTGTTCTACGGTGAATTTCGTTCGGTCTCCCCGGGTAATAATTTGCGCATATTCCACCACTTCTTCATTTTTATCATAGGTAAGGGATTCTGATAAAAACGCAGGCGCTCCGACATTGGTTAATAAGTGGCCGCTGATCGTTTCATCCGTTAAAATCGGTTCGATCGATTCCGTGCCCCTGCTGATTTCAATATTGTATTTTGTCCTTAACAATTCAAACAGCGAGCCGGTGCATTCCTCCTGCGCCAGCCCCGGTGCCGCCTTCCAGGGAATATATGAGGTATGATACTGCAAAGGTTCCCCCTCGGCGTATCTGACTCTGACAAGCTTGTTGACAGGTTCATTCTCTTTCATTTTCAAAAGCTCGGCAATGGAGTGATCGGCAGGAATCACCACAAGCTCAAGCACTTTTGATTCAGAACGAAGGCCTCTCATTTGTTCTGCAAAGCTCGTAATCTTATGCGGAATCGGCGTTTGTATTTTTGCCGCCGATACAAATGTCCCTTTTCCTTGAATTCTTTTAATATATCCCTCAAGCTCCAGCTGCTGCAGAGCCAGTCTCACAGTTGTTCTGCTGACATCATATTGTTCGCAAAACTCACTCTCTGTCGGCAGCTGATCATTCGCCTGATATTTGCCCGATTTAATTAACTCAATGATTTTAAACTTGATAACAGAATATAAAGCTGTCATTTCATTCTCCCCATTCTGTGTATGCAATCCGTTCTTTTTCATTGAGATCATAATACCATTTGCCATCCCAATATGAAAGATTTGTATCCTTCTTTTATAACAAATTTTCAGAAATTAATATTGACAGTTTGATAAGGGCGGTGCTAAATTCGTAATGACAAGTCTCATAAATTGGTCATAACAAATATGGTGCTTGTCTATCTCTTTGAGGGGGTGTCACATGAAGATTCTGATCGCCGAGCACTACGAAGAACTCTGTAAGTTAAGCGCTGCCATTATTAAAGAACAAATACAAGCTAAGAAAGATGCCGTTCTCGGTCTGGCAACAGGAAGCACACCGGTCGGCTTGTATAAGCAGTTGATTTCAGACTATCAGGCAGGCAAAATTGATTTTTCAAAGGTTACTACATTTAATTTGGATGAATACGCTGGTCTCTCTCCATCTCATCCGCAAAGTTATAACCACTTTATGCATGAGCATCTATTTCAGCATATCAATATGCAGCCTGATCATATTCATATCCCGCAAGGAGACAACCCGCAGCTTGAGGCGGAATGCAAAGTATACGAGGATCTCATCCGCCAAGCGGGAGGCATTGATGTCCAAATTCTCGGCATCGGCGCCAATGGCCATATCGGTTTCAATGAACCGGGATCTGATTTTGAGGACCGGACACGTGTTGTGAAGCTCTCGGAAAGCACGATACAGGCAAATGCCAGATTCTTCGGCGGTGATCCGGTGCTGGTGCCGAGACTCGCGATTTCAATGGGCATTAAAACCATCATGGAATTCAGCAAACATATTGTGCTTTTAGCAAGCGGCGAGGAAAAAGCAGACGCTATTCAAAAGATGGCTGAAGGTCCTGTCACGACAGAAGTACCAGCCTCCATTCTTCAAAAACACAATCATGTAACCGTTATCGCCGATTATAAAGCAGCTCAAAAATTAAAGAGTGCACCATGCTCATAAAACAATAAAAGGAGACTGTCATGTTTAAAAAGGCATTTCAAATTCTGCAGCAGCTTGGCCGCGCGTTGATGACTCCGGTTGCCGTCCTGCCGGCAGCAGGTCTTTTGCTCCGTTTCGGAGACAAGGATTTACTGAACATCCCTATTATAAAGGACGCGGGCGGCGTTGTATTCGATAATCTCCCGCTGATTTTCGCCGTGGGGGTCGCGATCGGATTAGCCGGCGGAGAAGGTGTAGCCGGACTTGCCGCTGTCATCGGATACTTAATTTTAACCGTCACCCTCGACAATATGGGAAAATTACTCGGCCTTCAGCCTCCGTATGAAGGAGCCGAGCACCTGATTGATATGGGGGTTTTCGGAGGAATCATCATCGGGCTTCTCGCCGCCTATTTATATAAGCGATTTTCATCAATCGAGCTGCATCCGGTCCTTGGATTTTTCTCTGGAAAACGCTTTGTCCCGATTATTACTTCCGTCAGTTCATTGGTGATCGGTGTCATTTTCTCATTCGTTTGGCCGCTGATCCAAAATGGAATTAACGCAGCCAGCAGTTTAATTGCCGATTCAACAGTCGGACTGTTCTTTTATGCAACGATCTATCGTTTGCTGATTCCTTTTGGCCTGCATCATATTTTTTATACACCTTTCTATTTTATGATGGGAGAATACACAGACCCATCAACAGGCAACACCGTAACCGGCGACCTGACAAGGTTTTTCGCGGGAGACCCGACAGCCGGGCGCTTTATGATGGGGGATTTCCCTTACATGATTTTCTGTCTGCCGGCAGTTGCTCTTGCCATTATCCATACCGCGCGTCCGGAAAAGAAAAAAATGATCTCCGGCGTGATGATTTCTGCGGCGCTCACATCTATGCTGACCGGAATTACAGAGCCGGTTGAGTTTTCTTTCTTGTTCGTTGCGCCCGTGCTCTATTTGATTAATTCTATTCTTGCCGGCGTCATCTTTGTCGTTTGTGATTTATTCCATGTCCGCCACGGCTATACGTTCTCAGGCGGGGGAATTGACTACGTCTTGAACTACGGACTGTCTACAAACGGCTGGGTTGTCATTCCTGTCGGGATCGTGTTTGCTTTCATTTATTATTATTTGTTCCGATTTGCGATTCTGAAATGGAATTTGAAAACACCCGGCCGTGAGACAGATGAAGACGGTCAGAATGAGGAGAAAGCTCCAGTTGCAAAAGACCAGCTTGCATTTCACGTGCTGCAGGCCTTGGGCGGACAGCAAAATATCGCTAACCTGGATGCATGTATCACAAGGCTTCGTGTGACCGTTCATCAGCCAAGCCAAGTCAGCAAGGATGAATTAAAACGGCTTGGTGCAGTAGGTGTGCTGGAGGTCAACAACAACTTCCAGGCAATATTCGGAACCAAGTCCGATGCCTTAAAAGACGACATCAAAACAATCATGGCCGGTGGCGTCCCTTCCACCGCCGCCGCGCTGGACACGGTAACTGACAAACCGCTGAAGCCCGATTCCGGTGAGACCTTTATTTATCCGATTAAAGGAGAAACAGTCTCTTTAGGGGATGTGCCTGATCAAGTCTTTTCAGAAAAAATGATGGGCGAGGGATTTGCGATTATTCCATCAGAAGGAAAAGTTGTTGCACCTGCGGACGGCGAGATCGTCTCGATTTTTCCGACAAAACACGCCATCGGTTTTATGAGCGCCGGCGGCACTGAAATCCTGATTCATGTCGGCATCGATACCGTCAAACTGAATGGGGAAGGCTTTAAAGCACATGTCACAAGCGGACAAGCCGTCAAACAAGGCGAACTGCTTCTCACCTTTGATCTCAATTACATCAAGCAGCATGCCGCTTCAGCCATAACACCGGTTATTTTCACAAATACCTCTGAAGAAGATCTAAAGCACATTCAAATGAAGTAAAAAAGTCCCCCCTGCTGCGGGGGACTTTTTCGCCAACATAATGAAAGCGCTATCAAAATAAAATAACTTGAAAAAAGGTGTTTGCATTTGAATCACGAATGATATGAATATGCCTACATTCTATCATTCTAAAGGGGGATTCATTTGAAAAAATTAATCGCGTTTCAAATTTTAATCGCTTTGGCTGTCGGCGCGGTGATCGGCCACTTTTTTCCTGATTTCGGGATGGCACTGAGACCTGTCGGAGATGGATTTATCCGCCTGATTAAAATGATTGTTGTGCCGATTGTGTTTTCTACCATTGTCATTGGAGCCGCAGGAAGCGGAAGCATGAAAAAAATGGGCAGTCTCGGCATCAAGACGATCATTTGGTTCGAAGTGATTACAACGTTGGTATTAGGGCTTGGACTTTTATTAGCGAATGTCTTAAAACCAGGTGTCGGGCTTGACCTCTCCCATTTGGCAAAAAAAGATATTCATGAACTTTCCGGCTACACAGACAAAGTTGTTGATTTCAAGCAAATGGTCCTGGATATTATCCCTACAAACATTATTGATGTCATGGCCAGAAATGATTTGCTTGCTGTTATTTTCTTCGCCATTTTATTTGGTGTCGCCGCGGCTGGTATCGGCAAAGCTTCTGAACCAGTGATGAAGTTCTTTGAATCTACAGCTCAGATTATGTTCAAGCTCACACAAATCGTCATGGTCACTGCTCCTATCGGCGTGTTAGCCCTGATGGCTGCTTCTGTAGGCCAATATGGCATTGAACTCCTCCTCCCTATGTTTAAGCTGGTTGGCACCGTATTCCTTGGCCTGTTCCTGATCCTCTTTGTCCTCTTTCCGCTTGTCGGTCTCATCTTTCAGATTAAGTATTTCGAAGTATTGAAAATGATATGGGATCTGTTTTTAATTGCATTTTCCACCACAAGCACTGAAACCATTCTCCCTCAGCTGATGGATAGAATGGAGAAATACGGCTGTCCCAAACGAGTGGTATCATTTGTCGTTCCCTCCGGCTTGTCATTGAACTGTGACGGCTCCAGCTTATATTTATCGGTTTCTTGTATCTTTCTCGCACAGGCCTTTCAAGTAGACATGACATTGTCCCAGCAGCTGCTCATGATGCTTGTGCTTGTGATGACCAGTAAAGGCATTGCAGCTGTACCCTCAGGATCGCTTGTAGTTCTTCTGGCGACTGCCAATGCTGTAGGACTGCCGGCTGAAGGCGTTGCCATTATCGCGGGTGTTGACCGCGTCATGGACATGGCGAGAACAGGCGTGAACGTACCGGGACATGCGATCGCCTGTATCGTGGTATCAAAATGGGAAAAGGCCTTCCGCCAAAAAGAATGGGTTTCCGCAAACAGCCAAACCGAAAGCATATAGAAAAAAGAACACCTCAATCCGAGGTGTTCTTTTTATTATTCAGCAGCAGCGTGATCTTCTGTTTCAATCGCTGCCAGTCTTGCGTTTACTTCTTCTTCTGTCATATTATGCTCTTTCACATACAGGTTTCTTGGGTTCGTGCGGCATTCGTGGCTGCAGCTGCGCATATATTTATACTCATTTTCCGGTGTGCATATCATTTTTTTATTGCAAGATGGATTTGCGCAGTTCACATAACGCTCACACGGTTCTCCTGTAAAGTAGTCCTTGCCGACAATCACATGCTCGACACGGTTGACAGGCACGCTGATTCTTTCATCAAATACGTAGCACTGGCCGTCCCAAAGCTTGCCTTGCACTTCAGGATCTTTTCCGTATGTCACGATTCCGCCGTCAAGCTGTGCTACATCTTCAAAGCCTTGCTTCACCAGCCATCCTGAAAACTTTTCACAGCGCACGCCGCCTGTACAGTACGTTAAAATCTTTTTGCCTTCAAGCATATCTTTGTGTTCTTCGATCCATTCAGGTAATTCACGGAAGGCTTCGATGTCAGGACGGACCGCACCTCTGAAATGGCCAAGGTCATACTCGTAATCGTTACGCGCGTCGATGACAATTGTGTTTGGATCCTGCATCTTCTCATAAAATTCTGCAGGCTTCAAATGCTGACCTGTTGTTTCGTTCGGATCGACATCATCTTCAAGACGAAGCGTTACAAGCTCTTTTTTATGGCGGACGAAGATTTTTTTGAAGGCATGGCCTTCTGCTTCATCAATTTTAAATACCATGTCCGCAAAACGAGGATCAGCTTTCATTGTTTCCATATATTTTTCAGTCTGTTCAACCGTACCTGATACCGTACCGTTAATTCCTTCAGAAGAAACAAGGATACGGCCTAACAAACCAAGCTCCTTACAAAAAGCCAGATGCTGCTCTCTAAACGCCTCTGGATCTTCAATCGGAACATATTTATAGTAAAGTAATACTCTGTATTGTTTTTCCATGTTTTAAACACCCTGTTCAATTATAGTTAGTTGCTATGCACACTCTTACTATATCATACAGGAAAATGCCGCAAAGATGAACAGATCCGCCCAGACTGATAAAAATATCCAAGCTCTTACAAACCTAAGCGGCACAAGGGTTTATTAATAACAAATAGTATTTTCCATTAACTTACTAATAAAAGTAGTTGTCTGAAAACTATTTTTTGTAGTTCCTCTTCAAAAGATAAATTTACCGGTTCATCTAAAAGTTCTCCCGGCATTTCAAGGTTTGTTGAAGGAACGCTCTCATCTACCTCTTCAAAAACAACATGATCCATCCACACCTGACCCGGCCCAGATAATTGAACGCCAAAAGATATCACAGCGCTATTTTCTGGGACATCTAAAACGATAGCATAATGATTCCAATTGGTTGTTCCGGTAATAGGTCTGTTGCTCATATTATCAAATTGGAGAACATCATCAGCAGCACTGTCAACCCGCATCCAAAGTGAGGCAAAATGCTGCACCCCCTTTGTTTTGATAAAACTTGATAGACGAAGCCTTTTTCCTAGATAGCGATCTGCTTTGAATTGCTGCATCATCGTCGCAAATTCACCGATATCCTGCACCATCGTTGACTTTAAATACCCTGAAGCTTTTCCCTGATGTACATTTTCCCGGTCAATCCCCATTTCAAATTGGAACGGATGGCTCCCGCTCAATACCCAGCCTTTCATTTTTTTCTCCATGTAAGATTCCTCCTTTTTTGAAGTAAAGCGTTTCATAAATGTTCGGTATGCTCCTGGCGGCATGTGATACATCTTTTTGAACGTCCTCGTAAATGCTTCTTGAGATTCAAACTGATAATACAAAGCAATATCGATAATACGATGATCTGTATAAAGCAAAGCTGCCGCCGCATTCGCAAGACGTCTTAACCGAATATAAGAAGCAACCGACATGCCGACTTCTTTTTGAAAAATCCGATGAAAATGGAATTTTGAAAAGCTTGAAACGTTAACAATATCCTCGTTTGATATTTGCTCATGTAAATGTGATTCAATCCAATTGATTGTTTTCTGGACAGCTTTTTCATAATACATTGCACGCTCCAATCTCCTTTCTGTTTTAGAATAATGGATCACGGATTATATGTTTTGATTATTTTTGCGATATGTAAAAATCCCCTGTTTACCACAGGGGACATCGCTCACTTGATAATGACTGACGGCGTGATATGCTCCAGCCAAATGACACCGTCATATTGTTCCTTAAGGATCATCTGCTCTTCCATGTACCCCCAATAGAGCGCAGTCCGCGGGGTATACATCCACGAAGTGCCTTTCTTGTTTTTTGTATGGAGAAAATCAACAAAAACAACTGGATGATCCGCAGCTTTCAGCAAAGCTTCAAGACTTCCAGACGGCGGCGGGCTTGTAACCGGCATAACCGTCTTATTATCAGAACTATCCAGACTTGCACCTGAGTAAGCATAAATGCCAATCGTATATGTTTGTTTTTTCAGCCGCTCCGGCAAATAATCACCCATGTTAGGGCCGTTTAGCTGTACCCAGTCCTTTATCATCTTCGTATTCTGTTTGCGTAGATGGTAATTGTGGCCCCAGACAATGATTTTCTTTTTCGGATAAAGGGTGTCAGCTACCCACTGAAATTGTTCAGCCATCATGCGGTCTCTCATAAAGAATGAAAAATCCTCAATATTCTCCGGATACTCCTCTAGTTTTTCTTTCATTTCTTCCAGCATATACGTTTCCATTACGTCAATTCTTAGCTGAAGAGACCGCATAAACATCTCATAAGCTTTCGGCTCTTTTGGAAGGTTTTCTTTTAGCTCTGAAGCATGTGTTTCAGCGAACTTGATCAGCTTCTGATAGTTTTTCACAAGCTTTTCCTTCTTTTGCGAAAATTCATCAAACGTATTGCTGTCTGTCACTAATGTTGAAAAATTATTTTCTGATTGGGAGAGCAACTCTGCTTTCTCAGGGTCCACCGCTTTTACCCATTGAGTCGCAGCATCCTTGAATGAATTCTTCATGCTTTGAATATCAAAACCGGTAAGGATCAGCGGATCGCCTTTCTCTTTTTGCTCTTTCATGTAATCAAACAATTCAACGACATCTTCTGTGTGCCATACAGCGTAAATGGAGTTTTTCATCGTGCTTTTAGGGGTTAATTGGTCCATATTAAGGTAAGATGCATTTGTATCAGGAAAGCCAGACTCAAATGCCAATACATCGTATCCCAGCTCTTCGTGGAGGTATTTGATCATTCTGACCTTTGTGGCATTCATTTCGCCAGCGCCATGTGTCGTTTCTCCTAACTGAACGATTCGTTTCCCTTTCAGCACCTTCTTCAGAAAGCGAAGGTCTTTGTTTGAAGCATCGGAAGTATCCAGTGGCTGTGCATGTCGTTTAATCCATGAATCCCAGTATTTTTCTTCAGAAGCAGCACGGGCAGAGGCTGAAAAAGAAGAAAACGCCAGACAAACGATCAGCAGCGGCAGGGTCATTCTCACTATCATTCGTTTCAATTCTATCTCTCCTTTTCTGCTAGGTTCTCTAGTCATTACGAGATAGATATAGAAAAAGTTTCCTTTTACTGCCAACAAAAAAAGCTTCTCTGTTGAAAGAAGCTTTAGCTGGATTCTCTCATCACCTGATGAAAGTAAAACCGATACGTATTTCGTAAAAATGTCTCAACCGGAAGCTGCACATCCGCTTGGTATTTGCTGATGATGAATGGAAACCGCTCGATTCCTTTGTCGCGTAAATTGTTCGCTTGTTCATCATCTATTGCCTTCTCATGCAAAACCGCTTCAACGATCGGCCAGCACACTTCTCGCACTTGCCGAAGGATGGCTTCATCTCCGTTGTTCTGATAATCTGTAATCCAGCTGATGATTTGTTTCTCCATGAATCTCACCTTTCTTCAAAAAAAGAGGCGCTGCGTTTATGCAAGCTCCTCTTTTTACTCTTCGTAACCTATCAGTTCTCCGACTTGGACTTCTTGGCCTTCTGCTAAATGGGCGGACGGCTGGAACGCGTCTTTTTCAAAAATCAAAATGACGGTTGACCCGAATGAAAAGTATCCCAGCTCTTCGCCGATCTCCAATTCAGCACGGGTGCTCGTCTGCACGATAGAATTAATATTCATCGCGCCGACAGGAATCATCAGGACATTTCGGCTGCCGCTATTCAGCTCGTACACAAACCGGTAATTTTTCGACAGCACATCCTTCCCGTATTTTAAGCCTAATTGATTTACCGGGTATGAGCGATTTCCGAGCTCGGCCAGCTTTTGATACCTGCAGCTGATCGGAGAATGGAAACGGTGATAATGCCTCGGGCTTAGATACAGCACGACGAAGTAACCGCCATTGTATTGATGGTCTGCGCTTTTACAGCCGGTCAGCTCAGCGAATGAGTAATCTTTCCCCTTCACCGTAAAGGTTTGATTCGGGTTGATGATTCCTACCGTCTGAACCACACCGTCAACAGGGCTGACCACCGCATGCGCCTCTTTTGATACAGGGCGCCGCTCCAGATTTATTTGTCGAATGAACAATTCGGACAGCGATCCGTAATCAGCAGCCGTACCGTCCACATCATCCCAATTCAGCCGAAAATGTTTTGAGAAAAGCGGAATGACCGGTTTGCTGATTTTTGACTCGCAAAATCCTTTAATCAGATAGGATGACAGACGATGATTCGTCAGCTCTATCAATGATCGATACAGAATCTTTACAGCCGTATTAAACATGAATAATCCCTATAACCCTTCCGATTGTAATAAAAACAAAGCACCATAAAAAAGCGCCGATTGCCGCAAACGCAACATACGTTTTCAGATCCATTTTGCCGATCCCCGAAAAGTAGCACGTCACATGTCTGACGCCGGGAATAAAATAACCTAAAATAAGAGAATATGGACCGTATTTCTTCATCCACTTCTCCACTTTCATCATTCTTTTTTCTTTTAAGCCGACCCACTTGCCGTACTTGTCGATAAACGGGCGTCCGGCTTTTCTGCCAATCATGTAGCTGATCAGCATACCTAACAAAGCCCCGACAAAACTGATCAATATCGAAAGCTCATAATTCAATACATCGGTATGCGTGAAATAGCCAACAACGGTCATCATCACTTCATCTGGAATCGGCAATCCTACAATCCCTAATACCAGCATCAAAAAAATAGCGAGATAACCGTAATCCGCTATGAGCTGCTGAACTAATTCCATCTCCCGGACTCCAGATTTTCTGCCGCATGTTTTTTAAAATGAGGGAATTTTATTTTACTCACCATCAAATATGAAAGTCCGCAAGTGCCGATTGCCAGAAGGATCGGGTTATAGGTGAAGCTTAGAATAACGAGACACATGCCCGCAAACGGAATCGGCATACCGATAAATGTCGGGAGCTTGCTTTGTTCAATGTTAAATTTAGAGAGGCGAAGCATTCCGCAAATGCTGTACGTCAATGCGCATAAGATCCCGATAAATGGCAGGGTATACAACGCGACACTGTAAGCAAGCATAGAAGGAGCCACCCCAAACGTAACCAGATCGGCAAACGAATCCAGTTCTCTCCCCATATCAGAAACGGCATTCAGCTTACGAGCAGCCATCCCGTCAAAGAAATCAAGGAACATGCCTGTAAAAATAAAAAGCACTGCTGAATGAATGTTGTGATATAGCAAGGAATGAATCGCCAGCAATCCGCAAATGAAGTTTCCTATCGTAATCATACAGGGGATGTAATTCACAGTGTAACCAAACCTCCAATTGTAAAACCATCTATATTATTTGACGATAGTGATCGAATAGCGTTACAGGAAAAATTTTTCTCCAATAAGCATGATAACATAGAATGCTCCCAAAAAAAGCAGCATTCAAATTCTATTATTATACAACATTTGTTACCTTTTGAAAAATGAATGCCAATCTTTTCATGTTCCTTACTATTTTATCCCCCGCATAAAAAGGACAAGACGCGTTGATTGACGTACTCTGGCTGCTCCAGAGATAACAGATGTCCGGCGTTCTTTACGATTTCAGCCTGAATTCCCGGCACCAATACCGATGCCCGCTCAAAGGCCATTTGCTGATGGTACATGACCTCGTGCTCACCGAACATCAGAAGTACCGGGACTTGTATTGATTTCAATTCCTGGTCTGTGAACACGTACGGAAAGCCGTTTTCTGTCGGCTTCAGGCTCCTTTGCTCATCCTGCCATTCCACGCCCGCCACAATTTGTCTTTGCAGTAAAGGATGCAGATCATATCTGTTATCTGTGATCCACTTGATATATGATTCAGCTCCTCTTGCCCCTGTAAGCTCTGCAGCGTATTTATAGACATCCGGATGAAATGAAATAAACGCTTCAGCGGGACTCATAACAACCGCTCGCTCTACTCTTTCAGGCGCGCGGAGTAAGAAATTCACGATATGGGACCCGCCAAGCGAAAGGCCGGCCAGGTGTGCCGTCTCAAGTCCAAGAGAATCAAAGACATCTTTCATCCATTCTGCAAAATCAGCTCTCGTTTCCATGGCTGCTGATGGTATACTTTTATTTTTGTCTCCTATTATATCGACCGCATATGTACGAAATTGACTGCTCCACGCTGCGATATTCGGATACCACATCGCAGAGCTGAAAAGGCCTCCGTGAAGCAAAATGAGCGAAGGTGCGTCCTTTGGCCCACTTGCAATGATATGTGTTTTTCCAAAACGAGTAGAAACATAGAATGCTTCCGACTCAATCGGCCACAAAGAAAGGCTTTGATCATATGCCTGGTAAAAGCGCAGACCACTTTCAACCGCGGCAAACTGCATTGAATCTTGTATCATCTTCTTCTTTTTCCTCCGGGTATGATTAATATAAAATAAAGGATAACGCCCCTTTTGTCTCGTAAGAAAAAATACCTATTTCTTATTATCTCACATAATAAATTTCCAGTATATAGTTTGGTTTCCTGCAATAAATAAAAAAGGCAGTTCCCTTAAAATCAAGGAAACTGCTATTCTTTGAAGACTAATGGAATGGCATGATCGTTTTTATCCTCTGTTAACGAGATGTGATGGGTTACTGATGTTTCACCCTTCGTCAACGCGACTGAGTAATCGCCTTTTCTGCCGGTATCCCATTTGATATCTCCGTTTTTGTCTGTTTTACCGAGTATCTCGCCAATCTCTGTACTCGGCTCCTCATCTGAAGAGGGCGCTTTGACAATCGTCACTTGAACCCCTTCGACCGGCAACCCCTTAGCATCCTCCACATGAAGAGTGACAGGAATAGTCGTTTCTTTTTGAGAAGAATGCGTCTGCGAACTGCACCCGCATAAAAACAAAATAGACATGAATATGGCTAGTTTGCTGTATTTATTGATTTGCCCAATATTGAATATTGTTGAATACATCGTTCGTCACCCTTGTTCCCAAGTTATATGACGATCCTCCGTTCGTGTGAATGGCAATAGCTGTCTGCCCTGTATCACTGTAGTTTCGATAAACAGGCGAGCCGCTTTGGCAGCCGTACGTATCGGTTGTATAGGTCAGCTTATACGTTTCAGCGGAGCGAATCGGCTTTGTATCAGACCACATCGTGCCAAAGGTTTTGTCACACGGGAATCCTGTCACTGACGAGGAAAGGCCCACGGGACTGCTGCTGTTTGTAGTCCGGTAGCCGTACCAGCCAACCGTGTTTCCAGGAGAACCGTTTAATTTAATAGCTCCGTAATCATAATTGGTGTCTTTGCTTTCCGTCCATCCTTTGACGGAGTAAAACATCGTGCCTGAATAAGTACCGTACGGATATGACGAACCATTGCGGCCCGGCGCGGCGGTTATCGTCGAAGCCCATCCATGATCCTGGCTGTACACACAATGTCCAGCCGTGACGACTGTATTTGGATTGACTAAAAATCCGGTACATCCATAAGTGCTTGAAGTGTTGGGATACTTGATTGACAATTGAACGGTTGCTCTATATGGAAAAGATGTCGTGCTGGAGATTCTGGTGCGTTCATCAGTTCCGATAATGCTCGAAGGCTGTAAGGTTTGAATATTTTTCTCCAGTTCCGTTTGGCCGCCGTATAACGATTTACTTGTTTTTCCGGTTCCCTCATAAGGGGCGGAAACCTGTTCTGCTTTTGACGTTTGGTTTTTCGTAGCATCAGCTTCTTTACCGGTATTCGATACAGAAGTTTGCGGGTTCTCTGCCGCTTTTGCCGGTACGCCAAAAGAAACCGCTGCTGCCAAAGCCAAACACAAAACCGTTAAGTAAGCGAACCATTGTTTTCTGAATCTTGGAACTAATTTCATTTTGTCATCTCCCTCCTTTAGTGTCAACCACCCGTATCGATGGAAGACTTTTACATTATAATCAGGTTTCTGATTCTTATGATAAAACTTTTATGGAGGAAGAAAAAAACAGGCCTTGTACCATGACAAGGCCTGCTCAAACTCTATTTTATCGTTAGCTGGTCCAACGCTTTCTTAGCATTCTCTCTTGCCGTTTCAACTGTATCAGCAGCAGAAAGCGCAACTGCCATACGACGTCCGGCTTTCGTTATCGGCTTTCCAAAGACGCGCACTTGAGTCTTTGGGACTGCCAGTGCGTTTTCCAATCCTTCAACAGTGTAATCCGCTAATTCTTCCGGCGCTTTGAGGGGCCTGCTGGCGCCAGGAGAAAGCTGTGTGATTTCTGTAATCGGAAAGCCGAGAATCGCCCGGACATGCAGCGCAAATTCTGACAAATTTTGCGTCACCAGCGTGACAAGACCCGTATCATGCGGACGAGGAGATACCTCACTGAAATATACCCTATCTTTCGCAAGGAACAGCTCAACACCAAACAGACCGTATCCGCCAAGCTCATCCGTGATCGTTTTTGCAATATGCTTCGCTTCTTCTATTTGCTGCTCTGTCATATCATGCGGCTGCCATGATTCGATATAATCCCCGTCCTTTTGCACATGACCGATTGGCTCGCAAAATGCCGTACCGTTAACCGCACGGACGGTTAAGAGTGTGATTTCTGATTCGAATGGGATAAACTCCTCAACGATCACGCGGCCGTTTTTCACCCGTCCGCCTTCCATCGCCGTCTCCCAGCAGCTCTCTAAATCCGCTTCAGAGCGGCAGATACTTTGGCCTTTTCCAGAAGAACTCATCAATGGTTTAACGACACAAGGAAAACCGATCTGTGCTGCCGCTTGTATAAATTCATCATATGTATTCGCAAATTCATAGCCAGCCGTCGCAAGTCCAAGCGTTTCCGCCGCAAGCCGTCTGATGCCTTCCCGATCCATCGTCAGCTTGGCCGCACGGGCATTCGGGATGACGTGAAATCCTTCCTCTTCAAGCTTCAGCAATTCATCCGTCGCGATCGCCTCCACCTCAGGCACAATCAAATCCGGCTTTTCTTTCTCAATAATGGTTCTGATCTGCTCTGGGTCCAGCATATCAACAACATAACTGTTATGCGCGACCTGCATCGCCGGAGCATGCTCGTAACTGTCAACTGCCACCGTCTGTACCCCAAGACGCTGGGCTTCAATCACTACCTCTTTACCTAACTCACCTGAACCTAACAATAAAACCTTCTTTGATTGATACATCTTTGCCCCTCCTATCTGTTCCAAACCATTATAACTGAAATATTTGAAAAATAAATTTTTATTAAAAAAGGGATAATTATTATTGAGGAATGAAATCTTTTAAATTCTTAAACGAAAGCAGACCAATAACGGTCTGCTTTCTCTATTCCTAAACAGCAACATCATACAAGAAATCCCCCTAAATCATGCTACACTTAATCCAAGACCACCACACCGACAGGAGGCATCCCATGCAAAACGAAACCCGCACACTGCAGCTTGACCCACACCTTCATATAGAAGCCTACCGCTTCAAGGGAATTATGCAAAAGTTCCCGAACCACTTTCACGATTATTATGTGATTGGATTTATTGAAAAAGGGCAACGGTATCTGGCCTGTCAGGATCAAGAATATATCATCAATCCAGGTGATCTTCTCCTCTTTAACCCCCGTGACACGCATAGCTGTAAACAGATTGACGGCCGGACGCTTGATTATCGGTGTATCAATGTCATGCCGGATATCATGGAGAAGGCGGTGAAAGAGATTACTGGCGCCGGGCATCTCCCTTATTTCTCCCAGCATGTGTTATTCCGCCATGAGCTGACAGCCAGCCTGCAGGAATTGCATATTTTAATATCCGAGGAAAAACAAGCTTTGCGTAAGGAGGAGCTGTTTCTTCATCTATTAGAGGAGCTGATCCGCCATTATTCAGATGTCACGTTCCTTAGCAGCGTTCCAGAACCATCAGACGAAGTCAAAATGGTTTGTGAATTTTTAGAAGAGCATTATGCCGAAAATGTCACACTCAATGATTTGAGTGAATTAACAGGCTGGAGCAAGTATCATTTATTGCGTTCATTTACAAAACAAAAAGGCATTACCCCTAATAGCTACATGGAAACAATCCGGATTAATCAAGCCAAAAAACTTCTTGAACAAGGGGTAAGGCCGATTGATGCGGCATTTCAGACAGGATTCAGCGATCAGAGCCATATGACGAAGTTTTTTAAACGGCAGGTGGGGCTGACGCCGAAGCAATACATGAAGATTTTTGAAAAGGAGCTTCACAGATGAACATACAAAGAGAAACTTCGGGGCATATCGCAGCCATTGTGACCATTCTGATTTGGGGGACGACCTTTATTTCGACAAAAGTTCTGCTGGCTGACTTCTCTCCAATGGAAATATTATTTTATCGGTTTTTGATGGGCTTTATCGCTCTTATCCTCGTCCGTCCCAACATGATTCCGTTCAGAAATTGGCGGCAGGAGCTGTTGTTTGCCGGGGCTGGTTTATTTGGCGTAACCTTATACTTTCTATTAGAAAATATAGCTCTCACCTATACATACGCATCCAATGTCGGCATGATCGTGTCCATTATTCCGATGATCACTGCGGTGCTGGCCCATTTTCTGCTTGAAGGCGAAAAACTGCGGCTGACTTTTTTCATTGGATTTGGCTCGGCACTGATCGGGCTTTTATTGATTACGTTCAACGGCAATATCGTACTGCGTCTAAATCCACTCGGAGACATCATGGCAGCTGGGGCTGCTCTCGTGTTTGGCGGCTACTCGATATTCATGAAAAAATTAAGCGCTTACGAACACCACATTATCGAGCTGACACAGAGAGTATTTTTGTATGGCCTATTATTTATGGTTCCCGCTTTATTTTTGTTCGACTTCCATTTTGACCTAAGCCGATTTTCATCTGCTTCAAATATACTCAACATGCTTTTCTTAGGGATTGGCGCTTCTGCCCTGTGCTTCGCCACTTGGAATTATTCAGTTGGTGTGCTCGGAGCCGTCAAATCCAGTGCGTATATATACATGGTCCCGGTTATCACAATCGCTGCTTCCGTCCTGATCCTGCATGAAAACATGACATGGATCGCTCTTCTAGGAGGCGCCCTTACGCTTTTAGGCCTCTACATCTCGGAGATGAAACCGAAAGCGAAGCTGATGGAGAATGGATGTAAAATGGATGCTTAACGGCATCTATACACGGGGTGTATGGGCAGACACAAACGGCGCTCACTGTGTTCCAAATCGAGTTTATCAAAATCTATCTAACAGTCTTTGCTTACCGACTGAACTTTATGTAATTCAATAACTCAAACATTGAATACTTTATTTGTACCTTTTTGACGTTACAATATATAACAACGCTACTTCTGGACTTAAAACTTCGATTACATTTAAAAAAGGCCCTGAAGCAGGAGCAGTTGCAGTACTCTACCGTACATTATTAATAGTCTTGATCTCCATGGGTCCTTTTAGAGGACTCATGGAGTTATTCTTATGGGAGGATTCTATATGAAAAGTAATATACATAAATATCAGGAGATCACAAAAAAAATAGAAACTGACTTGTACCCTATCAGTCAAAACGATAATGATTTACTTTTGTACCTAATGAAACAAGACTCTTTCACACTCAACCAAATGAAAGTGTGTTTAATTGAACCACAGCTCACATTCAAACACACTGTCAAAATCGTATTTACAGTAACATTAATAACGTTATATATTTATTTTTTCAGTTCTCATTATAGTGATTTAATAGAAATGGGTGTACAAATGTTTTTTGTGTTAATTGGCCTAATATGGGTATTTGGTGTTTCCCCATTTTCAAGAAAAGTTCAAATTTCTGAACGCTTCAAACAAAAATCCGAAAACGCCCGCATAGTCGGTATGATCGACTTCGTATTAGAACAAAAATACAAAAAAAGCATCTCTGAATAATCCCAAATCAGAGATGCTTATCCTCTGCTCTCATCACTTCTCTACCACAGCCGCACTGTCACGCGTAACCGCAGCTGGCTCCCTCAGCATCACATTCATTACGCTCGCAAGCACGAGCATTCCAATCGACAAATAAAAAGCCAGTGTATACTCACCCGTTACCGTATAGATGACGCCGGGCACATACGCACCTAGTGCCGATCCGATCTGATGGGCGAGTGACAGCCAGCCAATCATGAGGCCAATCGAGTAGTTTTGAAAGTACTGGGTGGCGAGCATTTGAGTCGGTGCTACCGTTGCAAAGTCCACTAATCCAAACAGAATCGCAAAGGCTAAAAGCAAGTAGGGCTCGTGGCTGTAAATAAGAATCACGATCGACAGCGCCCGCACCGCATATAAAAAGCACAGGATTTTCCGGCTGCTCCACCGGTCCGCTACAATTCCGGACAGCAAGATGCCAGCAATATTAAAGCCTGCCAGAAGACTGACAGCAGCACTCGTGACTGTCGTTGAAAAGCCATGATCATGAGAAAACGGAATCAAATGGGTATCCATCAGCCCCACGGTCGTAAAACCACAGATCAAAAACGGAAAAATCAAGAACCAGAATTGCCTCATACGAAACATCCCGGCCACTGAAAGAGCTGTTGTTTTGGGTGCTGTTTCTTTTTCTGATGCAGCCAGTCCGCCTATCGGCTCTGTATTCTTTTCTGAAGGATTGTTCCGCAGCATCAGCAGGGCAGCCGGAAAGACAATCAAGATTAACAGCATTCCCAACACCACAACCGTCAGCTTCCAGCTAAACCAATGGATCAACATGAGTGAGCCGGGAACGAGAAGCATTTGCCCCGCGCCAAAGCCTGCTTCCATGATCCCAAAGGCTAGTCCCCGCTTTTTGCTGAACCAATTGACGACCAATACACTTGCCGCCACATTCGATGCTCCGCCCACTCCAAGCGAGACACCCAGCCCATAAAGCAGAAACAGCTGCCAAGGCGAAGTCACTAGGTATGTTAAGAAAATGCTGACTCCTGTCAGTAACGCACTCCATGCCAAAACAGCCCGGGCACCCCATTTGTCCACAAGCCGACCGATCACAGGCTGTGATATGCCATAAACAATAAAACTCATCGTCGAAATCAGCGAGATGGTGCTTCTATCCATTGAAAATTGCCGTTCCCACGGCTCCACAAACGCACCAAACGACAGCCGCACCCCCTGAACCGCCAATAAGATCAAAAAGGTGACGGAGACGATGATCCACGCATAATGCAGTCTTTTCATGACAGCTCCAAATCCCACCGTTCTTCTGTCAGCTGCTGTCCCCATAATGGCGCTTCTTGTTTTACTTCACTTATCCTGAATCCAAATTTTTCATAGAGCGGACGAGCCTCAGCCATGGTGCTCACCGTCCAAAGGAAAATGCGGTCAAACTTCATGTCTTGGCAGTATGCAACCAGATGCTCCAGCAATTGCGTGCCGAGCCCCCTGCCCCGAAAATCCGCATCAACCAGAAACCATCTGAGCTGGACTGTCTTTTCATCATGCTTGACCAACCCGACAGAGCCGGCAAATTTCCCGCCGCTTTCCGCAACCCATATTTTTTCGATGTCAGCGTCAAATGTCTCCTGAAGATAAGCTAAAAACGTGTCATCCCAACCGTGAGCCTCCGTGTAAAATTGTCTTTGTTTCTCAATAAGGAGTTGAAGATCCTCCGAAAGAAAATAATCTCTAATCGATATCTCTGACGTTCTGGCAGAAAGCGACTGTGAAAGGATCGCTTCAATCTCTGCCATCGCCTCGGCAAGCTTCTGCTGCTCCTTTTGGTTGATTTCCTTCAGCATCAGTTCCACTTGTTCATTGGCTTTCTCCTCCAGCTTTTTATAAATCGTTTTTCCTGTTTCTGTGACAAAAATATAATGGTGGCGAGCGTCATCTTTGCTCCTCTGTTTATAAATCAAATCTTCTTTTTCAAACTGCTTCACAATCCTGCTGACATATCCCCGGTCAAGCCCCAGCTTATCCTGAAGAGCTTTTGCCGTACAATTAGGCGTATTATAAATCTCAAATAAAATCCGTGTTTCTGTTAAGGAAAACGGGCTGTCGTAAATGTGCTCATTAAGGAAACCAAGGACGTTTGTGTAAAATCGATTGAACTTTCTGAATTTTAACCCGACAGATGATTCTCTTGTTTTCAAATCAATCCCCACTTTCTAATATTGTTGACTAAGCCAATTATAATCACATATAGTTGCTTTAGTCAACGATATGTTAGAAAGTGAGGTCTTTTTAATTTCCTGGTTCCTTCCTTTTCCTTACCACAATCAATGTGATATAGGATAAAGCCAGAGAAACCAAGCTATAGACAACAGCCCATCCCAAAAATGATTCATTAAAAATGGTAAAGGTGAGCACAAGAGAAATCACCAAACTAAGCATTGGCATCAGATACGGGTTTTTACAAATACAGGTCCCGACAATCGATAGCAGCATAATTCCTAACGGTAAAATAAAGAATGCGATATCTAATTCATCCACCTTTAAACAGCCTCCCTCCAGATTTTTATGTTACTAGTAAAAAAACATAACTGCATTTAGTAAAAGGATAATATTTACTTCCCTAAGGCTCAATTTAAAAATTACCCGTTTACATTCGCTCCGGACTATGATAATTTAAGAAAGCGCTATCATGATAAGTTAATAGCTTGGATGGAGATGAGGAGAGCCAGGAATCCAACCCCTTTTGACAAGGGGTGTTTTCTGGCTCTTTTTGTTTTTCGGGAAAGGAGGCACGCCACACATCCAGCACAAACAGCAAAGGGGGATAATTGTTAATGCTTAATATATTTAAACCGGCTCCTCATATTGAGAGACTGGATGATTCAAAGATGGATGCGGCATACAAACGGCTCAGACTGCAAGTATTCATTGGTATTTTCATTGGCTACGCAGGCTACTACCTGCTGCGGAAAAACTTTGCCTTTGCCATTCCTTATCTGCAGGAACAGGGATTTTCGAAAACCGAACTGGGTTTGGTGCTGGCCGCTGTGTCCATTGCGTACGGCTTCAGCAAATTCATCATGGGAATGGTGTCTGACCGCTGTAATCCGAGATATTTTCTGGCGACAGGCCTATTTTTATCAGCAATCGTTAATATTCTATTCGTTTCAATGCCTTGGGTGACTTCGAGCGTCACCATCATGTTTATTTTTATGTTTATCAACGGATGGTTTCAAGGAATGGGCTGGCCGCCATGCGGCAGGACGATGGCCCATTGGTTCTCCATAAGTGAACGCGGCACAAAAATGTCGATCTGGAATGTCGCCCATAACATAGGCGGCGGTATTCTTGCTCCGCTTGTCACTCTTGGGATCGCGATGTTCGTCACTTGGAAAAGCGTGTTTTTCTTCCCTGCCATCATCGCCATTATCATTTCATTTTTAATTGTTTTATTGGTTCGTGATACGCCTCAATCCTGCGGACTCCCGCCAATTGAAGAGTATCGGAATGACTATCCAAAACACGCTTTTAAAAATCAGGAAAAAGAATTAACAACAAAAGAAATTCTTTTTCAATATGTGCTGAACAACAAATTTCTTTGGTACATCGCTTTTGCCAATGTATTTGTTTATTTCGTGCGATACGGCGTGGTTGACTGGGCGCCTACTTACTTAACAGAAGCCAAAGGCTTTTCTCCTGAAGACTCACGCTGGTCGTATTTTCTTTACGAATACGCAGGCATACCGGGGACAATCTTGTGCGGCTGGATCAGTGACCGATTCTTCAAAAGCCGCCGGGCACCGGCAGGCGTTTTGTTTATGGCGGGTGTTTTCATTGCCGTATTGGTGTACTGGCTGAATCCGGCCGGCAATCCGCTCGTAGACAATATCGCCCTGATCAGCATTGGCTTCTTAATCTACGGACCTGTTATGCTGATCGGCCTGCAAGCGATCGATCTAGCACCGAAAAAAGCAGCCGGAACTGCAGCCGGTTTAACCGGATTTTTCGGATACATCGGCGGATCCGCTTTCGCAAACGCCATTATGGGCTTTGTCGTTGACCGCTTTAACTGGAACGGCGGCTTTATCATGCTGATCTCTTCCTGCATTCTTGCCATCGTCTTCTTGGCTTTGACGTGGAATACAGGAAAACGGGCAGAGCATGTTTAAGAAAGACACATAAAAGATTAATCGTTTTCCAACACGCCGTTTACATCCGTTTTTTAATATGAAAGACAGGTAGTCTTTATTAACAAGGAGGAGAAATCATGAAAAAAAATAGAATACTAGCCTTAGTTGTTCTGTCGCTGGGCTTACTCGCATTTATGACAACGCCAGTGTCGGCAGCGTCAAAAGGAAACCTGCTGTCACCTGACCGTATCCTGACCGTCGCGCACAGAGGGGCTTCTGGATATGTGCCTGAGCACACGATTCTGTCTTACGAAACCGCTCAGAAAATGAAAGCAGATTATATTGAATTGGATCTGCAAATGACAAAAGACGGGAAATTGATTGTCATGCATGACGAAAAACTGGACCGTACCACAAACGGAACGGGCTGGGTGAAAGACCATACGCTCGCAGACATTAAGAAGCTTGATGCCGGTTCTTGGTTTAATGAAGCCTATCCGGAAAAAGCAAAGCCGCAGTACGTCGGCCTTAAAGTTCCTACATTAGAAGAAGTATTAGACCGTTTCGGAAAGCACGCGAACTACTACATTGAAACAAAATCGCCTGACACCTACCCAGGTATGGAAGAAAAACTGATCGCTTCTTTGCAGAAACATAAATTACTGGGGAAGCATTCTAAGCCAGGCCAGGTGATCATTCAATCGTTCAGCAAAGAAAGTCTGGTAAAAGTCCATCAATTACAGCCAAACCTGCCGACCGTTCAATTGTTGGAAGCCAAACAAATGGCGTCAATGACAGATGCTGCCCTGGAAGAAATCAAAACATACGCTGTCGGTGCGGGCCCGGATTATAAAGCTTTAAATCGAGAAAACGTCCGTATGGTACGCAGCCACGGCCTCCTGCTTCACCCTTATACAGTCAATAATGAAGCTGATATGCATCGCCTGCTTGATTGGGGCGTAACAGGAGTGTTCACCAACTATCCTGATCTTTTCCACAAAGTAAAGAAGGGTTATTAAAAGCAAAAAACCTTGCGACAACTATCGCAAGGTTTTCTTCATATTTTATTCTTTTCCGGCAGCAGCTTCTGACTGTCCATTAAGCAGCTGAGAATTTATCTCTTTCGCATCCTTTAAGTATTCTGTCTGGTAGCCGCTCTTCAGCGCCCACACATAGAATACAAGTGATACCATCGCAATCAGAACCATATCCCAGCCATAATGAATGACATTCAGGCCGCCGAATTTATCACTGCCCAAATAAGAAATGACCATCATGGCCAGCAGATAAAACACCATCCAGACGCCGGCTTTAAAGTTCCGGCCAAACCCTTTCCATTTCGCCTTCGCCTGATAATAGAAATAAATCGGAAGACCGATCAGGATAATAAACAGAACCTGTCCTGTTAACGGCCAGCGCGCCCAATACAGCACCAGTGACGCAAAGATAAATCCAAGCGGCGCAATCACGTTTAAGCCTTTTAAACGAAGAGGCCTGTACAGGTCTTTCCCCGTCCGTCTCAATGTCATGACTGTGATCGGGCCGGTGATATAAGAAATTAACGTAGCAACGGAAATAATTTCCGCTAATACGCCCCACCCTCTGAACAGGAACAAAAAGATGAACGACACAATCAAGTTAAAGAACATTGCTTGTCGCGGAACGCCGTAAATCGGATGAAGCTTCCCGAATATACTCGGCATGTATTTGTTTTTTTCCATTCCGTAAATCATTCGGGACGTTGTCGCCGTATACGTAATCCCCGTTCCAGACGGTGATACAAATGCATCCGCATATAACACAATAACTAGCCAGTTAATATTCAGCGCAATCGCCAGATCAGCAAAAGGAGAATTAAAATTCAGATGGCTCCAGCCGTGAGCAATATCAGAAGGATTCACAGCTCCAATGAAGGCGATCTGCAGCAGGACATAAATCACTGTCGCAACGAAAAGAGAGCCAACAACCGCAATCGGGATTGATTTCCCCGGATTTTTTGCTTCACCCGCCATATTAATCGGGCTTTGGAAACCATTAAACGCAAAAACGATACCTGAAGTGGCAACCGCCGTCAGCACACTTGCCCAGCCATTCGGCGCAATGCTTTGACCGCCAGTAAAGTTTTCTCCGTGGAATCCGACAAACAGCAAAGCTCCAATCGTAAGACCCGGAATAATAATTTTAAAAATCGTAATTAATGAATTCGCTTTCGAAAATAGATTGACTGTCCAATAGTTCAGCAGAAAATAAATGAGAAGCAATACAGAGGCAAATGCTAGTCCTTCCCCAGTCAGCGTTCCATTCTTCACCAAACCGCTTGTCCATTTCGCCCATTCCCAAGGCCAAGAACTCATATATTGAACGGAGGCCACCGCTTCAACCGGAATGACGGACACAATCGCAATCCAGTTGGCCCAGCCCGCAATAAAACCGATAAACGAACCGTGTGAATATTGCGTATATTTTACCATTCCCCCCGCTTCAGGGAACATAGAACCTAGTTCACTATAAGAAAGAGCAATAAATAAAATGACGACCATTCCAATAACCCATGAAATAATAGCAGCTGGTCCTGCTATTTGAGCCGCACGCCAAGCCCCGAACAGCCAGCCTGAACCGATCATCGACCCGAGCCCGACCATCATGAGGGAAAACGTTCCCATTCTTCGATGTAATTGATTCATATCGTAAACACCTTTCATGTATGATGACATTCTCTTGCTAATTATATTATTATTCTGATTACTTTACTTTGTCAATATTTATCGAATTTTGACTGAAATCTATAATAAGTCAATGTATATTACCTTCCAATGCAGGAATGAAGTCACTAGTTTCTTCTTAAATGGAATTTACTGTTAATCCCAATGATAAAAACACAATAGGTTTAGCAATTTCCAAAACGGGAATGATACAGGAAACACTATTCTTAAAATAGAAAGGAGTATCACCATGAAACAAAAGCTGTTACTTTCAGGTCTCGCTGTTTCAACTGTCGGCATCACTTCTTATCTATTAAAAGACCCGTCAAATCGCCAAAAGGCAAGAGAATTCATTCACAGCATGAAGATGAAAATAACAAAACAGCCCGATATGGAAACGTTCCCAGTTGATAAAGCCGGCCACCCGGACCCGCAAGATATCGAGGATAACAAAATGGTATCAGAAGGCTCCATGTATCCCGTCCAATACTACGATGAAAAAAAGAAGTAATCAAAAAGCTCTCTTCGATAAAGGAAGAGAGCTTTTTAATTTAACTTTTTCGTCTGATTCCGCTCATTACGAAGCCGCTTTCAGGCAATGACGGCATTCTGGCGAGACTGTAATGCAGTGATTGTTCCGGAACATCGTATTCAATCTGATGGACGAGGAAATCCAGGCTCGCTTTCATGACTTCAATTGTAATGCCTTCCCCTGGACAGCGGTGGCCTTTTTCGGCGTGTCCCCCGCCTTGAGGAATCATATCAAACGGATTTTCTTCCCGCTCCGCAAATCGTTCCGGCCGGAATTCATCGGGATGATCCCATAGACGAGGGTCGTGGTTCGTTCCATATACATCAAGCAGCACCGATGTGCCCTTCTTAAACTCACAATTATTCCATACAAAATCTTTTTTGACAAGCGCCCCTAAAAACGGGCCGAACGGATAATATCTGCGGACCTCCTGCACAAACATTTCTCTTTCCCGGCTGTTTCCAGACCGCAGCCATTCCTTGTACTTCGGATGCTCATGAAGCGCCAAAGCTGAAAACACAAGAAAGTAAGAAATGGCGACAATAGGCCGGAGTACATTAATCAGCTCAATGGCTGCCATGCGGGAATCCAGCTGGCTTCCATCTTCTTGTGTGTGAAAAGCCATTTCATGCAGCGCTGTTCCGGGAGTCGTTTTCAGCAAGCCGGCACGAGCATCTTCAATCATGACTTCAATCCACTCTTCCGCACGCGGCCTTGCTCTTCTTCCCTTCCAATGCCGCGGTCCCACAGCACCGAACGCGTCGACCATGTCAATGAAGTCATCCGCTCTCTCTTTGACTTCCGTTTCCTTCAACGGAACACCTGCCCAATAGCACGCTACCCGGCACAGGATTTCTTTTGCTTCTTCAAATAACACAACCTCATCTGCCTTCTCCCATCTTGTGACTGCTGCTTTCCACTCCTCTGTCATCAACTCAGCCAAACGTTTTTGATGCGGCGGTGTCATCAATGACAGAAAAAGCATCTTCCGATGGATATGCGCGCTGCCATCCATTCCCTGAATCGCATTAACACCAAACAGCGATTTCTGCACCCGCTTAGGCAAAGCGTTCCGCCGCTGGAATCGATCCGTATCATAAAACACCTTCGCCGCCTCAGCGCCAGTCATGCAAATAAAGTTTTTTCCCAACAAACGGGCCTGAAACAGATCTGAATTGTAGCGCTCTGTTCTGTTTTTAATAAATAAATACCCTTCCTTCAGCAGTGTCAGACTGTTATCGAGACTTTTGTCATGTGGAATCTGCTCATTCATCCGCTTACCCTGCCTTCCTTTTTACCCTCTATTTTCACGTTATCTTCCGACTATAAACCCAGTAACAGTATTTGTTTGCAAATCCAAATTTAAGCGCTTTTTGATTATTTTTTAAAGGAAGAACAAACGAAAGAGAGAAAAGGTAGTTAATCAAAACGAAGGGGTGAACAAAATGAAAAAATGGATATATGTTGTGCTTGTGCTGAGTATTGCAGGGATCGGCGGCTTCTCCGTCCACGCAGCGTCATCTGCTCATGAAAAACACTTGAATGTCAGCAGAATGAATGTCGATGATGAATTCAAGGATACGGATGGAACCTTCATTCTTCACGATTTACAAAAGGATCAGACATTTGTCTATAACAGAAAACGGGCAAATCAAAGACAAACTCCGCAATCCACCTTTAAAGTCGTGAACGCTTTAATCGGTTTGCAGGTCAAAGCTGTAAGAGATGAATACGATGTTAAACGATGGGACGGGGTCAAGCGTGAATTCGAATCATGGAACCGCGACCATACGCTTGGCTCGGCCATGCGCGAATCCGCAATCTGGTATTATCAGGAATTAGCGAGAGATATCGGCGAGGAAAGGATGAAATCATGGCTTCATACACTATCTTACGGCAACGAGGATATCAGCGGGGGAATCGACCAGTTTTGGCTGCAAAGCTCGCTTACAATATCTCCGCTGGAACAAGAAACTTTTTTGGAGAAACTGGCTAAAGAGGAGCTTCCATTTGACAAGCCGGTAATGAAAACCGTCAAGCGCATGATGATTCAAGAGGAAGGCGATCATTACACGCTCTACGGGAAAACCGGAACCCGCCTGACTGATATGGGATTAGGATGGTTTGTCGGATTCATCAAAACAGAGCATGGCTCTTATGTCTTTGTCACCAATGTCGATGATTCCGGCACAAAAGCCAAAAACATCACCGTGGATATCCTGAAAAAGTATGGCCTGATCACATCCTAAATAAAAGAGCCCTGCACGGCAGGGCTCTAAATCTCATGCTCAAAACAGTAATGATTCACAAGCTCTTCAATCAAATCATGATCGGGATATTCCCCGTTAAATTCAAATTCGATTTCTTCCACAAACTCTCCTTGATGGTACACATGGATGGCTCCGTTTTGACGGACAACGCTAAACTCCGGCTGAAATGTATATCCGCTTCGTTCAATTGCTCCCATTTCTTACCCGCCTTTCTCAAAGCAGTAATTCATACACCTCGTTTAATTCCTTGGCCCGTTTTTGATCCTGTTCATTCTGGGCATACTTAATTTCTTTTTCTAATACATGGTTCAAAAAAGACATTTCATTACCATCTAAGTCTTTTACAAATTCCTCTTCATTTGCATAATGCTTCACCAGCATCTTCTTGCAAATACGCTGGCAGACTTCATTTTCTAGATGATTCGAAAGTGATTCGCGCAAATAACCGAGTGTAACATCCATTTCATGAACACCTTTCCTTCTGCTATCTTTACCCTATAGCTTGCTAAAATAGGGAAAATCCATACGCGAAAAATAAAAAAAGAGACATCCGTGAATGTCTCTTTTTTATCGTTATTCAGCTGCTTGTTCGCTTTTTGTCAAATTGGCCTGCGTGCGTTTGCCAATCCCAAACACATAATAACTAATGACCACAAGCGCTAAGAAAATCACGCCTACAATCAGGGAGATACGAGTATCATCGTTAAACCACATGCCAACCAGAACCATCAGCAAGAAAGCAATCGTCAAATAGTTTGTAAAAGGAGCAAACGGCATTTTGAATGGATGTTTATCTAATGCAGCACCCTTCACTTTTCTGAATCCGATATGGCTGATCAAAATGATAAACCAAGGAATCATCCCTGGGAGCACGCTTGCGCTGTATACATAGACAAAGATCTTCGGCGGCGCGATATAGTTCAGTACAACGCCGACAGCCAAACCGATCAGCACCGCAATTGTGCCATACAGCGGCACACCATTGCGTGAAATCTTCTTAAAGAATTTCGGTGCTTGTCCATTGACACCCAGTGTATACAGCATGCGGCCCGCGCTGAAAATACCGCTGTTACAGCCGGACATTGCAGCAGTAATCACGACAAAGTTAATAATGCCGGCCGCTGCCGTAATTCCAATTTTCGAGAACGTAGACACAAACGGACTTCCGAGTGAGTTGAGCTCATCCCAAGGATACACCGTCACGATCACAAAAATAGCACCAATGTAGAAAATCAAAATACGCCAGATAATACTTTGAATCGCATTTCTTAGCGTGTTTTGCGGGTCCTTCGCTTCACCCGCTGTAATCCCGATCAGCTCAACTCCTTGATAGGCTGCAATGACAAGAGACAGTGCAAAGAAGAAACCTGAGAAACCTCCTGCAAAGAAGCCCCCGTGAGACCACAGGTTCGACAAACCGATCGCATCTCCGCCGTTGCCAAAACCGAAGAAAATAATTCCGATTCCCGCAATAATCATCAAGATAATCGTCACGATTTTAATCATCGCAAACCAAAACTCAAATTCCCCAAACGACTTAACAGAAATTAAATTCGCCGCACCAAGAATCACCATTGCCACGATACCAGGTATCCAAGCAGGCAAATCCGGGAACCAATACTTCATATAAGAACCGACAGCGATAATTTCTGACATGCCGACGATAATCCACTGGAACCAGTTGCTCCATGCTGTTATATAACCTGCCATCGGATGAATATATTGATGGCCGAACGTCGCAAAAGAGCCTGTGCTCGGCTCGACATACAGCATTTCACCCATCGCACGCATAATAAAAAAGATAAAAATTCCGCATATTGCATAAGCCAGAAGGACAGATGGGCCAGTCCATGAAATCGTGCTGGCAGAACCCATAAACAAGCCAACACCGATTGTACCGCCCAAGGCGATCATCTGAATATGGCGCGCGCCCAGGCCCCTCTTTAATTCTTTATTTGCCACTCCTCTTCCTCCTCCTAACAAAATACTCATAAATGAGAAAACAGCAGACCTGCTTGCCTTCACATGAATCAGTGATAACAATCAGAAAATTCAAACTTAAAATTGTTATATAATCTCCTAAATTACTTATTTCATCATAATAAATTTCTCTGGAAAATACAATTGTTTTTTTCAGGTAAACACCTTTGTTCAGAGTTTTGAATCGTTCACTTCTTTTAAAATCTTTTATATAAAAATAATAAAATTGTTTGAATATTGAAATTAATACCTCCCTTAGATTCTCATAAAAAATAAGCTGTTCTACATGAACAGCTTACCTAATAATTCACACCCGTTTGACGCTTTAATGCTTCAAGCCACCCGGTATCTCCGGTCCCATAGCTCTTGCTTTGTCCCACATCTCTCAGAGATCCATTGCTGTAATCAATTGATAGGATGAAATCCGGAATGGCATTATACCCGGCTTCCGCGATTTTACTGAGCTCTGAACGATAGTAAGATATAGCATAAGAAGCCGTTTGTTTCTGCACTGGATCTTTTTCAAGCTCTTCCTTATATACATCCATTAAGTCACGTCCCTCAGGCGTGACGTACCGCCCATCAATCACTTCTAAATCCTTCAAATGGTAGCCTGTAACTTCATACATCTCACGAGCAGCCTGATACTTTTGATAGGCCTCTTCGGAAAATTGTGCTGAATCACTGCTTTGGCTTTTCATGATGTGCAAAAATAGTTCTTTGCTGTTGTCTCCAGATTGCAGCACTTGCTCAATTTGCTTGATCAGATCCTGATCGTCTGTCCCGCTTACCCGCACCTGATAGTCAATCGGTGTGATTGTAAACGTCAGCTCTGTCCCCTCTGGAATATGAATATGGTTTCGATTCAACAGCACTTGCAGCTGCTGGTTAACCTGTCCCCGCTGATACACCTTTTCATTCTCAGCTTCCACTTCCCCATGAAATGTGACATTCCGAAACGCAGCATCCTGAAGGTTATAGTTTTGCGCCTTCCCTTTGAATAACCATTCTGTTTCATTATCGTAAGCGGCCTGTCTTTCTGCAGCTGACAGATCACTTCTGAAATAAGGAGACTTTGAATTTTGGTACTTATCCTTAATATAGCCTAATGGATCAGACTTTGTTTTATTAATCGCATTCATCCTGCTGTATTTTTCATCTAGTATTTTGATTCTGATATCACTCTCAGATTCATAGGGGTTTTGGGATTGAATCACTGTTTCTTCCCCTGTGTCTGTCACTGTTCGATCATTCGCTGATTGATACACTTTGCTGAACGTCCCGCTGTTTCCCGACACGCTGGTTTTAGAATAATTGAACTGATTGATTCCCCTAGTTGAAGATTGTGTCTTAAGCCTGCTGTATGCCTTTTCCAGAACTGCCGCTGGATTTTCAGTCGCATTCTCCCGTTTGGCAGGCGCATTCTTGCTCAATATGTTCTGTGCCATCAGCTGAGTGCGGATAAATTGCCGATTCAGACGCATTAAATTCCCTCCCGAGTATTCTCTCTTATTCTTTTTTATCGGCAAAGATAATGTATATATTAACCTCAAAAAACATTTATTTACACCTAAATCGTTATTATGTATGATGGAAATAAAAGGAGGTTGTTTACATGGTGAAAAAATGGCTTATTCCATTCGCTGTTATGCTGTCTGTCTTATTCACCTTTACGTATTCGGCATCAGCTGTCGGAGTCACTGCTATCACAGGAAACAATTCATTTGATACCGCAATGCCGATCGGTTATTGGAAATATAAAAATATCGATACAACAATACTGGAAGCTGGTCAAGATGAAGCCTATTTCACTTTTACGGCTAATAAGGGAGAAAAAGTATACGTGAGGAGTACATACCAGAGCGCGTATACAGGGATGAAAATTGAAATTTATGATAAGAATAGAATACCTGTTTCTCAAGGGACAGAAGTCATTAACCCTAATACGTTTTCTTCTTTTATTTATGCAAATGCAGACGCCCAAAACACGACAGATACCTTTTATGTGAAAGTGTCACGAGGCACCTATACCGGAAACATGTATTTTACACTTTCAATTGAAGACCGAATCAAATCAGGCAGCGGAACATTCCAATTCAGCGGCGTTGCTGAAAATAAAGGAAATACAAGCCTTAGCCCCTCAGGTTCTGATTCCAGCGTGATCAAGGTTGATTTAACAAACCAATCCGGGATACCGCGTGATGCCATTGTAACCAGAGTTCAAACAACCGCCACTCAAACACCAAGCCAGGGAAATACACGCCACCTGATCATGACGAGCGAAAACAACGAATGGCGCCGTGCTCTTGTAAACAGCTCGACTTCAGGGTCTTATGATATCTCTTTGTCAGATCAACTCAGTGTGGCAAAGGTATGGAGTTTTAAATATAATACATTAGCGACAGCCAGATCGACGATGAGCAATGTTAAAGCAAAAATAGATTATGAATACGACGTAACAAAGCAGTTTTAACTTATACCGAGCCGGTTATCCGGCTCTTTTTTATTCTCCGTCTAGAAGGTAAACTATAGTCAGTACAACCAAGGGAAGTGCAGACATGGCATTAAAACTTCTAAAAAAACTGCTTTTTGACCGCCCTCTAAAGAACGGCGTTATCTTAAATCATCAATACAAAATCGAAGAGTGCCTCGGTATGGGAGGCTACGGTTTGGTTTATTTGTGCACCGATATCCTAACTCAAACACCTTATGTCTTAAAACAGCTTCGGCCGACAAAAGCCAAAAAGGAAAAAGAGAAAGTCCGATTCCAACAGGAAATAAAACTGCTCAAAAGCATTCACCACCCGCAAATTCCGGGCTTCATAGATGAGTTCATCATAGACGGACAGGCTTATTATGTCATGCAGTTCATTGAGGGAGAGAATATAGAAGAATTATTATTTTTTCGAAAACAGCCGTTCACAGAGCTTATGGCGTTACAACTGATTTCGCAGCTGCTTGAGATTATAGAATACCTGCATGATCGCCTTATCTTCCACAGCGACATCAGAACGCCTAATATCATCATCAATGACGGCAGGCTCTGCCTCATCGATTTCGGCCTTGCCAAACAATTGACTCTTGAAGAAATGGAGGAAATAAAGGTACGAAAACAGGATGACTTCTTCGATCTCGGAGAAACGCTATTATTCCTGCTGTACTCTCAATATAAAGGAAAAAAGAAGAAAAACGGCACTTGGCTGGAGGAATTAACACTGACAAAGGAAGTAACCTTGCTGCTGAAAAGATTATTGGGCATTGAGGAAGAGTATCAGCACACCGCTTCCATTCGCGAGGATCTAAACCGGGCCATTCAATCGGTCACATAAAAAAACCCTTGTCCCAAAAGCGGAACAAGAACTTTTTTTGGATTAACTGCTGCTGTAGCTCCGGCGTTTATAACGATGACTGCCGCCATAACGGTCGTAGTGTCTTCTTTTGCCTGAGCTGCTGCTGTAGCTGCGATAATGTCTGCGCCGGCTGCTGCTGTAATGCCGATGTCTGCGATATCGGTCACTAGAACTGCTTGAGAGGTACTTAATCGTTTTGATGATTTTTTTAAACATATGATGTTCACCCCATTTCTTTCTCCCTATTATATAAATTTTATAGGAGAAAGAAAAACATCAGCAGGGTCACTCTTTTGAAAACAAGAACCCCGTTCCGTTATCATTTGTATGCAGCTCATAAGTAATCGCAAGCAGCCTGCATGTATCCTCAATAATATTTAACCCAAGTCCCTCACTGCTCTCATTCCGATCAAATCCAATACCGTTATCACGAATAAAAACATTGCCATGTTCAATCGTGACTTCCATCTTTTCAGCTTTTGAATGCTTTAACGTATTTTGAAAAATATTATCAAACAGCCTTTGCATCCATAACGCGTTGCTCATCCATATCACATCTTGATCTGCCGGCTTATAGTGCAGCTCAATCCCACTCATACTGTATAAATAATCCCACTTTTTCACCGCTGTTTCTAATAGCTCGTTTAGACGCACTTCTTCATTTACAATATAAGAGCTTTCCAGCGTCTCAGCGGAATATAGATTGAATTCATTGGTTAATTCCGAGATATATTCGATTTGCTGATACAATGATTCGAATACAGCCTGACCATGACATTGGTCTTCCAAATAAAATAACTGCAGCCTGAGAGCCGTTAAAGGTGTATTAATGTCATGCCGCAGTTTTTGCAAAAGCTCCTTTTTGATTTCCTCCTGCTGTCTCAGCTCCAGTTCACGATATGTCGTCCGTTCAATTAACAAATTGACCGACTTGATCAGTTCCCCGATTTCATCAGCACGCTTCACTTCAATTTTATCGGGCACCCTTTGATCACTCGCCAAATGCCGAATGGTTTGATTTAATAGATTGATTTTATGCAAAAGAGAATGAATCGACTTTGAAAATAAAAAAGCTAACAATAAGAGTGATATCAAAAATACAACGATCATTGCCGGGTACGCAAACGACCTGTGAAAGGGCATACCATGATTCATCGGTTTAAACATGCTGTCATAAATCACCGACATCAAAACACTGACCGCCAGCAATAGCATCGGAACACTAATGACGGCCGTAAACAATAACAACTGATATTTTGTCTTGAGCTTCATTTCTTCACAACGGTATTCAGCCGATACCCTTCTCCATATATATTTTCAATCATCTCACCCGCTTGATCATTGATTTTAGCTCTGATTTTTTTAATATGCACATTGACAATATTCGGGTTTCTATCTTCGAGCTGCCATAGATATTCAAAGAAATGTTCCTTTGTCAGGATACTGTCTCTATTTTCATATAAATAAAAGAAAATTTTCCGCTCAATCGCAGTAAACAATACCTCATCATGCAGGCTTTCATTGAACACTTTTTTCGTTACCGCATCAATATACAAATGTTTGATTTGCGTAAAGGTGCCATAATGATGCTCAAGCATATTCCGCATTCTTAATAGCAGCTCTCTCGGATCAAAGGGCTTTACCATATAATCCTCGCCGATCTGCAAACCTTGAAGCTTGCTGTCCATATCATTACGGGCCGAAAGAAAAATAACCGGAATGCCCAGCCCCAGCTCTTTGATTTTTGCAGACATTTGATACCCGTCTTCACCCGGCAGCATCACATCCATAATGACCAAATCCACCTTCTGAATCACCGAAAGCACATCCGCTCCATCTGTTTTCCATATCACACGATATCCCTCACGCTGCAAAATCTTTTGCAGCAAATCACCAATCATCACATCGTCTTCAACGATTAAAATATGATAACCCTTCATCCTAGCGAACCTTTCTCATAAACTCCATGGAAAGTTTATATATTTGATCAGGCTGATATAAATAAATACTGTGTGTTCCCCTCAGTTCCTTTATATCGGCAGTATTGAATTGAGCCGCAAACGCTTCATAGTCTTTTCGGTTTTGTATAGCATACTTTGAATGTCTATTTTGGTCAGAGACCGCATCTAAAATCAAGACGGGAGTCTCCTTTGGTGCCGGCAGATTCACAGATTTGCTGCCGTTTTGGTAAGACTGTAAAAGCTCATGCTCCATATCTGCATTAAAAAATTGCTTAAAGTTAATGGCTTTATAGATTTCTTTTTCTTCATCAGTTAAAAACGACTGCCGAATCACCTCAGGATTATATACAGCGGAAGGCATAAACCGATGAAAACCAATCGAGGTTAACAGGTGGAACCCTCTCACTTTCAATCTGTCAACTCCGCTCAATTTATACGTGATGTACTGCTGGGGCAATCCAATATCCATCGCAATAATGGCCTTGATTTCCTTAGGATATTTCTGTGCCCAATACATCGCTTCAATCCCGGATATCGAATGAGGCATTAAAATATAAGGAGGCTTATTTCCGCTTTTCATAAGCGCTTTCCTCGTCTGTTCCAATACCGTATCAATATCTCTGTCATCGTGAGACACTTCACTGTATCCATAACCTGCCCGATCTACAACAGCAATCTTATTTTCTTTTGAAAACTTGCTGTACAGCCCCTTCATTTCATAAGCAGGCGCAGCAATCCCCGAACCGGACATAAACACAAACGTATCCTTCCCGCTTCCCTCTTGATACACATTCATCTTTTTACCGTCAACATCGACTACTGTGCCTTTACCTTTCAGCAGTGCCGCCTCCTTATTTAGCTGGAAATGGTGATAAATAAATACCGAGACGGATACAAGCAAAACCAAAGCAGCCAAGCTGACAAAAACAATTTTTAGGACTTTCCATAATGTTTTCATATGATGCTCCTTTCACTTGATACTGAAAGGATACAATATGAAAATAAATTTCTGATTAACTTTGGCACAGTTTTATTTTCACATTTGACTTTGCCCTTACGGAAAGGTGTACATTTGGAGCATAGCAGAACATTTGATGAATTTACCTACTAATAAAAAAATATTTCATTAAAAAACCTTCCTGCTTATAGGAAGGACCGTTTCATCATAATATTCATCCGTTTGTCGCACATACAAGACGGAAAATTTCACAAGCCTGCAATTTTTTTTAACATCTTATCCCAACCAACATCTCCCATCGTTTTAGTAATGATCTGACCGTATTGACTTAATAGACAAAAGCTGGGGATGCCTTGTACGTGACAAGTTGTGACGATTTCATAGTTTTGGTCTAATACAATCGGAATAGCTAGTCCCCTATCAAGAGCATACGTCAAGACAACCTCCATAGATTTCTCTTCTTCTATATAAGGGACATGTACTCCGATTACTTTCACATTCATATCCTTTATATCTTGAAGGACTTTGTCTGTTAATTGGTGACAGTGTGGACAGCTCATTGACCAAAAATAAAGAAGAAGATATGTGTCACTTGGAAATGTAAAATCATTATGTGATTGATTCAACCATGGTAAATGACTTGGCCATTCAGTCAACATTTGTTCATCTTTCATCCTTTCAGTCCTCCTTATCTTTCAGCTGAAAAGCAATCAGCTTTCCTAATGCCTCTTCAGCCGCAAACGGAGCAACTATTCCTGAAGGATGTTCTTGCTCGTATTTTAGACATTTATACATCTTAGGTTCAATGCAAGACGGATCAATCCATGCAATACACCAGGATGCCCAAAAGCACGATTGCCCTTCACTTTCTTGAGCGATTTTGATGACAAAGGGCAGACTGGGCTTCCCGATTCTCATTAGTGAAATCGCCGCTGCCATTCTTGTATCTTCGGCATGACTTTTTAATAAACATGATAGCTCCTCCGCTGCTTCACTCGCGTCTTCTCCAAACTCACCTAAAACAGCTGCAGCAATATTACACAAAGAGCCTTCCTCTTTTAAGGCCTCAACCAAAACTGGTATTGCATCTTTTCCCGATTTCTTTAGCTCACCTATCGCTTGAACAATTGTGATCTCATTTGTGTTCGCTAAATTCTGAACAGATAACGACAATTTATCACCATTTGAATTCATAAAAGAGCCCCTCTCCTCGTTTTAAAACAATAACTCTATATAACCACTATCTGAAACGATAAAACAGGCACCAACTTAGGCTCCCTATACAGACAACCACCACTAATGTATACCAGTCAGCAGTCAATAAATGAATGACATACAAACAAATGCCGCTCAGGCCTAATGCCATAAAAAATGACTTATAGTATTGAGGCAATGAAAGCTTAATATCGTTTCGGTTTGTATGGGTAAAAGCAAAAAGCCTTATTGTCATGAACCATATATATATCCCTAAGCCATATATATACCAATAAACTAAATTCCCAACTGCCATAAAAGTAATAGAGACACAGTAAAGAATATACAACCAGACTGTATTCGTCAGCTCTAGAATAATGATTTTTTTCCAAAGGGCACCGGGGAATAAATGAAGGGTGCCTGATTGAGAATGTCTGACAATTCCTGAATAATAGGAACTTAACATGACTGCCGAGACGATAAGAAAGAAAAGAAGATAAAACCATTCTGGATACATGAAAATGACGAAATAAAAGACGCCACTGAGCATGACCGTATGAATGCTATGAAAAAATAAATATTTTTTAAAAAGCAACAGTTCCAACCACAGAAAAGACCAAATGCCATTTAAACCTTGCAAGCCCCACCAAGTCGTTTTTGGTTTCTGTATAATTTGACCTGAACCAAATTGACGTTCTTGAAATTCCTCCCAGAATTCAGCTTCTTTCACCAACGATTCCTTCATTTCTACCTGACGGCTCGTAAAAGCAATTGTCATAAAAGAGACTGCGATAATCCCAATAAATACAACCACATACAACGGTGACAATGTATCAAACACTAATCCAACGCCACTAATAAAACGGGCAATGCTCTCCCATATCCCAGATGAATGTTGGAGAAAGAAGAAGCGATAAAGACATATGGAGTAAATGCCTAACATTAGAAGAAAGACTAAAACGTATACCCTTTTCATTTTCTTCACTGTTCTGGCACAAGAGACCGACATCAACCACACTTCAGCGATAAAAAAGAGCCCTACAAAAATTATGGATCGGCCTAATAAATTGATATGATCACTAGACAGAAGCACAATTAATACATCACCGAATATGGCTGAGATGATCCAAAGCAACACCTTCCAAGTGACGCTGAAAAATAAAACACTATACACAACTTTTGAAAAAGATGTGGCAGTGCCATAAAGCCATATAATATCTGCCATTTGACTTGGTAATCGATTTGAAAAAAGTCCAAATGCCGTATAAAGGATAAAAACACCTGTAAGTACCCAACCAGCAATACTCATATCCCATGTCGTAGATCTAGAAACAAAACTTACTTGAAATCCGATGGCCCCAACAAAAAGGAGCATGATCAAAAAAGGCATTTTTTTTTCCTGACCTTGACTGACAAAACGCCTTTTTGACTGAAGCCATAAAAAAGAAATGATATTATTCATCTGACCATTCCCCCAGAAGACGAATCACTTCTTTTCTCCATTCCGCTTGTTCTTCTTCGAATTCAGGAACATACAAATCCTGCATGAGTTTGCCGTCTCTAATTAATATCACCCTGTCTGCTGTCTCTAAAACAAACTCTAGACTATGAGTTGATACAAATGCTGAACACCCCTGATCGGTTTTAGTTTTTAACCAGTTAGAGAGCCACTGTTTTGATGGGATATCAAGGCCCACAGTCGGTTCGTCTAATATATACAGCAAAGCGTCTTGAACAATCGCCCCCGCCAGGACAACCCGCTGCTTTTGGCCTCTTGACAGCTGACCACACAATTGGTTTGCTTTCTCCTCCAAGTGCACTTCCTTCAATGCATGATAAACCCTTTCTTTTACATCTTTTTTACCTGGATGATATCCTCTTGCCCTAAACTGAATATGTTCAGCAGCGGTTAAAGCGGGATACAGATATGGCTGATCAGGAATAAGCGCGACTTTTTTTTGAACATTTATATGTCCTGGAGGAGAACCCTCAATGAGGATATCTCCTTTATCCGGCTTATAGAGACCTGTCAAACACCGAATTGTCGTTGTTTTCCCAGCTCCATTTGGCCCCAATAGCGCCACGATTTCTCCTCGTTGAATTGAGAAAGACAAATGTTCTACCCCATCACCATTTCGATAGTATTTGCTTAAATTTTGCACTTGCATCAATTGCATCAAATCTTCTCCTAATCATTAGAGTGAAGTATGCTTTGGCTGATCATGATGCATATGTTTCTGAAGCTTGAACTGCCACAGCGGCATACAGACGAGTACTAAATTATGAATGAAATGAGCTACTAATACACAAATAAAACCAAATTTGATGAAGAGAACTCCCAGAAAGCAACCGAATATAAATAGATGCAGCCAACGTATCCACCTTGGGTCATATCCAGTTACTTGGTGCATCACCGCCCATAAAAAGGAAGATACAATAATGGAGATGAGGATATTTCCACTCATCCACCAAATGACTGGAATCATTAATAGCCGATAGATGACCTCTTCTCCAATTGAACTTTGTATGCTCATATTCAATCCTTGCCTAAAGGTAAAACCTGATAGAAAGACAGTTCGGTTAGAAAGCTCAGGTGAAATTCGTAAATATTGCTTTTTCTCCAATAAGTTAAACAGCAGAGAAGTCACTCCTAAACTAATGAGCCCTGCTCCTATTCCATAGAAAATCTGAACTATTGGTTGTTCAAACGTTTTCCATCCAAAATCACCAGAAAGCGCATTTCCTGCCAATGAACATATAAATACTACAAATCCTGTTAATAATCCTGTAAGAAGTGTAGACAAAATACCTAATAAACTGACAGTTTTGACACTCATTCTTGCATCATAAGCATTTACAATTGTTAATTGAATATCTTCTTTCAGCGTCAATGACTGGCATATTATAATCAACAAACCCAGAACAAGACTGAAGATTATGCTTGTTTGCACATCCATAAATACAAGGATGAGAATCGCAAGGATCATCGCTAAAGCTGAACCCAGCATACCAGATACTCCGAATGTCGATTCCACTTGTTCATCTCGAATGACTTTACTCATTTGATCTGTTAGTATTTCTTGCTCAGTACCAATATAAGAAATTCGGCCGCCCTGTAATTCAACAGTCACCTTGAGCCGAATATCTCCCGCTTCCGCTATGTACCAATAAGTACTGACCTCGCGAAAATCCTCCTCTTTTTTACCAGTACCAGTCATATTTGCTCTAGACCAAAGTCCATCAGGTGAAGCCATTAACCTCTGCTTGAGTGTCTCTGGAGAAACTTGTTCGAACTTCCCCGAAAGGGACTTTTTCGGAACGTCCGCATAAAAAAAAGTGATTTCTCGATTGGCATTGACACCAACTACAAATGATTGATTCTTGTGAACGAAACGGACTCTCCATGATTCGACCAACCCAACATCATATAAAACCTTTCTATTTTTCTTAAGTATGCCTAAATGATGAAGTTTATTTACTGTATCGTGGTCATACCAATATACCGAATAAAAATCCCAGTTCTCTACATCTATCCCAACAAACTCTTTTATAAATTGAATGCTTATTTCTTTTGCCTCATCTTTGCTTAAGAGTAGTGAAGCAATTGTTGGGGGTTTGAATTTAATAAATAACAGTAATCCAACAACTGCTAAAATACTCCAGAACACCAATGATAGACTATTCATTCCTGAATCCCTGCCTTGACTTCTTTTTGAAAAGGCAAGTCCGGTTCAGATAGCTCAATTTTCCCTATACATTTGCAATTTTTAGCTTCACATTTTAACTGAAGCAAACGAGCAGGTGAACCAATGTCAGCCATGCTATCTTCTAAAATATGCCCTAGCGGCAAATCTTCTAATTGGCAAGGAGTTACGTATCCATCTGCTCTTATATACCAAGCAAGATATCCTGGTGTACAAAAATCTGTTGTGAACGAACTCTCTTCGTGCTCCCAATCAATTATGTTCAGGCGATCTCCCCATTTATGACGTGCTTCCCTAAGCTGTATTTGAACCATTTCTTCAAAATCAATATCCAAAGCCTTAAAGCCTTCTGTCGCACGTCCAACAGATAACGTTTTTCCTGCACGAAAGATAAAAGCACCCGCATTGGCACATTGCTCCACCACATCTGATACTTCATCAGCATTGGACTCATTAATGGTCATAGCGACAATCACTGGAATGTTTGCTTCTGATAATTTTTTAATGGTATTCATACTTTCTTTAAAGCCGCCTTTTCTGCCTCTTAATTGGTCATGTGTATTATCCATACCATCAATACTAATCTGTACAGAAACATTGCCTAAGTGACTAAGTAATTCAACTTCTTCATCTCGCCAGTTCAATCCATTACTAAATACATTCACATTGGTAAACAACGAACTTGCAACAACGACTAATTCTTTAAACCCTTTGATCAGCTTTGCTTCACCCCCGGTCAGCGTAATATCAGCAACTCCATGGGCTGCTAGCTTTTGCATAACCAATATCCATTGTTCACTAGATAATTCCTCAGGATATGGTTTACCTGAGCTGGCATAGCAAAACGAACAGCTTAAATTACAAGCATTTGTCAACTGCAAGGTACAACTAATAGGTAAATATGAATCTAGCGAACCCGAAACGTGTAAAGGCTGATCTAACAGCCCTTCCGTCCAAGCCTCCGTAAATGGATGGGCACTAAGCTCTTCTTTTAATTGGTCAGCACTCATCTCTTCTTTTTTCATAATCTCCCAAATACGTGCCGTTTTATGAAGGTTTTTGTTTTTTGATAACAGAAACGCCAACTGTGCTCCACGTCCACTGAGTCTGAAATAAAACATACTTTTTCTATCAATCATTACAGCACCATGAGGCTGTAAATGAACCGCTAACTCTGGCAAATCAAAATCTTTAACACGATCATATGACATATAAAATCCCCCTTAAGAGAAAATAAGGAGTATAAGCAAATACGCTCAACTCCCTATTCTCAAATGTTAAATAGCTCTCATAGCAGGATGCGGAAGTGCACAAACACGTGTCATAGCAATACTCTTCGAGGCCCAACAGCCCATACAGCCAGCAGCTTTCACAATCGAAGTACCTCCCGGCTTCATAAGTCCTTTTTTACTCACAGATTCCCATTCTTTTTGGTTTCTTTTCATAAGAAAACCTCCTCTCAATTTTTGCATAGAGTCTATTGACATAGCTCCCATGCGATACGATAATACCAGATTGCAATTGTCGAAGTAAGGGGGATTTTGTATATTATCCTAAAAAATACATTAATTAGTATAAATAGAATATTTTAACCCTTTGAAAATAGAAAAGCTGACAAGCTATCCTCTCGAGAATAATAGGAGCTCACCCCTAATTTTCCACTTATGTTTTGAATATTTTCTTGTTCTATAAACAAAACGTCAAAAAGACGATCCATTCTGTTATAAAAATTCTGATGCCTAATAGATTGACAAACAATCTCTTCAAGGAAATTAAATCAAGAGATTATTTTCAAATAAACTTTAGTGATTAAGAAAGCAATGACTTTGGTTAAATGAATGAAGTCTCCAGTAATTTAAATCAAATATCTATACTAAAAACCCCTTCGGCTAAAATATCCAAAGGGGTTAAACATCTTACTCCACAGTAACAATCTTCACAAGGTTACATCACAACCGAGATGCAGGGCAGCATTAGTAAGCAATCAGCTGCAATCGACAACGGGAAACAGAGCAAGCGCTGTGTTTACTTCCGGCAATACAAATATGTCATCCGCATTGTCTAGGCCTTTCAGCGAGATGATGCAAGTGTTTACTCCCTAAGTGGCAACTTCCTTGACGTTTACGCGGATGTTCAGGTTTACGTTCTCTTGTGTTTCCAGTGTTCGATCAAGGCAATCGTACCGTACTTCAGATCGCCGCGGCAAAGCCTTAAGAAATCTCTTTCAGCTTCAGTGCGCCTTCGACACATACAGAACGATGTCGGCCCTTGGAAGGCTCATGCATGGACTGACTTTGAACGCTTATAAAAAAACACCCGCTTATATAACGAGCGGATGTTAGATCTTTCGAAATTATTGATTGATATCTTTTAACGTCTGTTTCGGTTGTGAATGAAAAATCCTCAATGATGCAATAATGGCAATCATAACCCCTAACGCACCAACCCAGGTAATCGAGGCCAATGATACGTTTTCCACAAAAACCCCTCCTATTCCTGCGCCGACCGCCATGGCGAATTGCATCATTGACTGATTCATGCTAAGTAAAACACCTGACATTTCCGGTTCTATTGTAGCCAGGTGAAATTGCTGTGTCGGACCGGTGGACCATGCGGCAAACGACCATAATATGAGAATCACCAACACGCCGATATAGGAATGAGTAACAAGTGACAGCAGAATCAGTGTGACGATATGCAATGTCATCCCGCCAACAAGTGTAAAGGACACTCCCCATTTGTCGGTGCTATATCCCCCAAACTTCGATCCAACCAAACTGGCAATTCCAAATATAAGCAAAACACCGCTAAGCAGCTTGCCGTTTATACCTGAGATGTTCAAGAGATACGGCGATAAATAAGTGTAAGCAACAGAATATCCCCCGAGCCAAAAGAAAGTGATTGATAATCCCATAGCCACTTTCCGTTTTTTAAAAAGAGCAAGCTGTTGAAGTAAAGGCACAGGCTTATCCCCTTCAGTATGCGGAAGAGTAAAGAAAATAACGACCATCGCGATCAATCCCAACAAAGCAATGGCACCAAATACAGACTTCCAGCCTAATGCTACTGCTATCATTCTTCCAAGCGGAACACCTATGATTAAAGAAGCGGTAAATCCCATCACGACCGTAGCGATGGCACTGCCCTGCTTCCCTTCCGATGCAATCTTAGCCGCAATCGTTAATGCGGTGACAACAACCACACCTGCTCCCATCGCCATAATGATCCGCGCTGCAATAAACCATCCATAACCAGGCAATACAAAAGCCAGGACATTACCGAACACAAACAAACCTAGGGCATACATCATCAATTTGCGTCTATCCATACTTGCTGTCAACGCCATAAGTATGGGTGTAGAAAGAGCATATACAAGTGAGAAAATGGTAATAAGCTGGCCCGCGGCAGCTAAAGTGATCCCGAGAGTATGAGCAATTTGATCCAAAATTCCGGAAATGATGTACTCTGAGGTTCCAACTAAAAAGCTGACAATGGCTAAAATATAAATTTTCCAAGTGTTAGACATAAAACATTCACTCCTTAATCATTAATAAACATATCACGAATTATCGATATGTTATTATAAAAAATAAACACATCGTAATATGTCGATATGTATGGTGTAAAAATAAACATCTTTTGATGTTTATTTTTATATCTCTGTTTTAAGAAAGTCAGCAAGTTTCCCAATGGCTTCTTCATCTCTTTTGTAATATGTGTACTTTCCAATACGCTCCGCCTTAATCAAGCCGGCTCTTAAAAGGATGGTAAGATATTGAGAAGCTGTCGATTGCGTCATTTTCAATTTGTCTGTTATTTGACTGACACATACCCCGATTGTGTTCATATCAATCCCTTCATGGGGTGCAAAATGACGATCGGGCTCCTTCAGCCATTGTAAAATTTGCAGCCTTGATTCATTTGATAAGGCTTTGAATACTTCAATTGGTTCCATATCGATTATTATATCGTTATATTCCGATATGTCAATCCGTTTTTTGGATATATTTAATTGAAGGTTTATCTCTGACTAATTCCGTGAAATGAAACTGAAGACAGCATATCAATTTTGTTCACCGCTTAAATTTATCATCAAGCTTTACGAAATTGGTCTCATAATCATGTCACTAAACACTTGGGGGAACCCGGCAGGTGACAAGGATGTTTTCAAATATTGTTCAAGTGACTAATCACCAGCATCAAATTTATGTATTTAAAATAGATGTAAAAAAACATCCGCACATAACAACAGCGGATGTTAGATCTTTCGACAGGAATAACAAGACAGTGTACTATGAATTGACATCTCTTTATGTCCGCTTAGGATATGAATAAAAGTTATCAATGATGCCATAATTGTAAAACAAAAGAATCGGCAGTTCATTATGTTCAATTCACAACAAATTCCATACCGTCAAAACATTTATTTTCTTTAGATTATAAGAGCTTTTCCAAATTTTTCTCTAGATCATTATATAATTTAAACACCATCACTCGTTCACCTGTCCGGGAGCTTAAATCAGTATGAAAACTTTTCACTTTTTCTCCGGTTATTTTTAAGATAATATCCTTAAGGCCTTCTATACCTGATTCGACTAACTCCGAACGAGTTTGTTTGATAGATAACATTCCCTCTTTTGATCCACAAACTACATATTCGGCTGGTGTTAAAATCCCTTTTAAATTGACGATGATCATGTCCCGCAATATATCAGTCTTAACAGATACAGACCCCCGCCCAAGATAATCCTTCTCCCATTGAGTAATGGACTTACTGATCTCTGATTCAATAGAACCCTTCGACTTTTTCATATCTAATACATCTCCTGAGCAAAAAAATTGGCATATTCTATTTGTGATTTCGTCTCATTAATATTCTCTTACAACATATCCTTCATATACACCTTCAATATCCAAATCAGTTTTACCGTTTCTTGTGACCACTATCATTTTGGATAACATATTTTCTTCCATCATAGAGTGGACATGCAAAAATCGAACGTTTCCTGAATGGGTTTCCTCAACTTCTTCATAAGATTTTAGATGATAAAAATCAATTGCTTTTCTAATTAGTTTTTTCATACATTCCATATTTTCACGATCAAACGAGTTCATTTCCTCTATTGTTTTCGTGACAAAATCAGTTAAATTAGCGCTCATACAATCTCCTTAGAACTGCTTTCTCCATATATGGGTGCGTTAGAAGTTGAACCTGCATTTCATCATGACAAGCAATGATCAGGTAAGGCTTGACCTGTTTTAATAGCTGGATCCTCCACAATTGAGGGTTCTCCATCCTTATGATGAACGAATAAACCTCTAACTTTAACATATGACGGCACTAGGGGATGATGTCGAATCATATCAACACTTTTTTCAATGGTGTCACTGCTATTTTCATTTAGCCATTCATCGACCGTACCACCAAAAAATTCAGGCTTGCAATTTTGAAAGAGATAATCCAATGTTTGTATTTTATCTTTCATTGTTTCAAGTTGAGTTAGTCCATTACCTGCGGAAGTCTTCTTATCTTTTGTTCCTACTACAAAAATCTCCTCAACATCTTCCTGGTAAATCGCAAAAATAATAGACCTCATGATTTCTCCATAAGGATGTGAAATACTGGCACCATAGCTTTGTATAGTCAACATATTCTCTGCAGAAGTGTTAGTCGCTTCTTGTAAAATAGGCTCCAAACCGTTTTCAATATCCGTCAAAAATAATACTTTTTTATTTTGGTTTACATTCATACAGCACACCTCTTCCTTATGTTTATTATTTTTATTTTGAATAACAAATCCATTTGATAAATGCTTAGATTCATCATTACCAGCTTTCCCAACATCCTTCTGGATCAATATTAGCCAGTCGGACCCATCCATTTTGAACTTTTTGCAGAAATGCTGAGTCATGATTTAATAACCGTTCTACATATTCTCTAGGTGCTTGGATGAGTATCAATAAACGAAGAGGAGAATGATAGGCCTCGTGATCTGATTCCATGACCGATTGCCAAGGCAGTCCGGCTAACAAGTCGCTTGCATTCCCCTGCATAACGCCGAGACCTGCAGTAACGGTTTGAGTTGCTTTATTTCCGCTGCCATAATAATGAGGTGCTACCGTTGATGCGTAATATTGTAAATTAATCCATTGGGCTACAGTTCCAGGTCCTGCAATAATATTTGCTAGGAGTTCACCGCTTTCATCCTGCTTCCAATCATAATTATGGAGAAAGGCTCTGCCTTCCAAATCACAATCCTGAGTTAGTTCACGTTTACCGATAATAAAGGCGGCATTACGAGCCAGTCCCCATTCCGGACGTATCTCACTCCAATCTTCCGCAAATCGGTTTGCCTCAGCCTTCGGATTTTTTAGCTTCGATTGGAAATTCGGTAATTGGGCTAGACGTTCTGCGTTTACATGATGTCTCACTTTCGGCATAACGGCTTCAATTTGTTCAAATGCTTCTTGTGCAGCTTCGGAAAGCTCTGGTACATAAAGCCAATGTAATTCATCTACTGTTGTATTATGTTCAGCTGCCGCAAAAACCGTATCCTCAGGAATTTTAATTCCTTCAGCTAAAAGAGCTTCTCGTACCTCTGATAGATTACATAAAGCAGCTAAAACTCTTGCATTGAATCCACCGGCCGCTCCACCGCAGGCACCACAATCAAGGGCTGCAGAATAAGGATTATTAGTACTTTGACTGCCATGCCCGCAAATCACGACCAATGGTGCGATGTTCTCTGTTAACCCCATCATTTTTAATGCTTGGCGAGCATAGTTCACTTTTTCTTCATCAGTAAAACCCACAGGTATTTCTGCCTCTGTAGCATCATGATGAAGCGAGAGTTTTGTATCAGGTTTGCGTAACCAAGCCTCACGCAGATTACGAATGAAATGACCCGCCTTTCTTGGCATAAAGCTACGGGCTGCCATTTGCAGAGTAAGCCAAGGTCCGCTTAGCTCAGGCAGTAGTAAGCTCGAGAGCGCATTCTGCTTCATCGTTTTAAAGGTATGGCTTAAAGAATGAATTGCTTGCTTCCGTTGATTGTATTTTTTGAATACATCCTCATCTGCAAACTCTTTTATTTTATTTTGCGGTTTTTGTATGATCGGCAAGGAAGCATGACTGTGTTTACTGCCAAGTTCACAAGTTGCAATCGGCACCCCGAAGAAACCAGCAATACCAATCGTTTCAAACGGGCCTTCTTTTTCTAGTTGACGACGAAAAGGTTCTGATCGTACATCGATGCAGAATGCTAATTGAGCTAATGCAGATTTTTTACGGCCGGTTTCACGTTGTTTCGAGATGATCTTCTGGCTTAATCGATCAGTGTACGTTTGTTCCCAAGCTTCTAACCAAAGTTTCTTGCGAAGTTTCTCATCAAAGCTGTAGGCAAATGATAAATATTCGTTTTGTTCAATGGCCGTCATCTGTGACCATTCTTCTAATGTAAGCCCACCCCAATGAATCCAAGCTGCTATAAGGGGAGCAATTGAAATTGTTTTCTTAGATCGTTCATTAGTCAAAGGTAAATATGGCTTTATAAGAGCCAACTCCATGGATATTCGAACCGCTAAATATTCTGTTAGGAGTGCATGTTCGTGGCTCGATTGTTGGGAGCGCCAAAGCATCATCCCTGCCCATCCAGGTAATGAAAGTAAATGACCTTCAAGATAAGTCTGGATTTCTGACTCTGGGATTTCTAGTGCGAATAAAGCTTTCTGTAAAGCCAAATGTGCCTCTTTCGGCCAACCCTTTACCCTTTCTCGCTGCTTTTTGCTAAGTGCTGGATCATATTGAATAAGATGCTGCCAAGCACGATAGAAACCTTCCTCACGATTAGGCATTGTCCAGCCTGCTTGAGAGTCATCAAGATATAATTTACTCCACTTAATGACATGATGATCTAGTATATTGACTAGCCTTTCACCATCTTGATTCTCTATATACGAACTTAGTGGTTGCATAAACACATTCTCGATATGATCCAATCCACTACATTCACCTACTAATTTCTCCAGCTCGTGTGATGATAAAAGGTCGGAAGGCAGGGGATCTAACTTTAATGCAGCATGACAAAATCGCTCTGCCACGTCCCGTGGGATGTGATAAGAATGTGAATCAAGCCAACGCTGCAGCCCCATTTCCACAAAATCTTCATCAATCTCACCTTTATTCTTTGCTGAACGGATCATAGACGCACTAGGGTATATATCAACATCGCGAGTGTTTTTCAACCAACTTGCAACCTGATCAAAAGGTTGGTTTTCAAGTCCCATCCACGGATTACGTGCAGCAAATGTAGAAATAGGCCAAAGTGGCGCAATCACTCGGCTGGCAGATGTAATGAAAACGTTAAGATCCCTTTCTTGAACATCAATATCTGTATCTATCTTTTTTACATTATCTTTCGTTAATACGGATGTAATGCCCATCTCAGATTAGCTCCTTATGAAATATATTGTTTAAGGTAGTCTGGGTGACTCTCTACTGACTTTGGTTTTGCTTCACCTAATCGAACTAACCAAAGATAGAGCACCGCGAAAAAAAAGGAAGAACGATAACGAGCAACCCATGTACCTAAAGCACTGCCAAATAATAAGAGACATACGACAATCATGACAGCTGACATTGGAGGTTGAACACTTTGAAAAATGGTTGTATGCAGCCACTTATAGAAAAGGTTATGAATGATAAAATATACGAGGGCTGCTCCTCCTAAAACAGTTAAGCCGACAATTCGGCCAATTCGGCCCTCTCCAAAAGCGACAAGCTGAGTCCAAGAAACGGACAATGACCACCCTAAGATCAGCGCACTAATGAATTGATACCCGTCTCCAGGAGCAGTGAGCCAAAAAGCAACACCTATCACTAAGGCTAACGCACGACCAGCCACGAGCCATAAATAGGATGATCTCTCCTTAACACGAACCGACACTTCATGACGCCCTACTGCTGAACCAGCTTGTAGAAACAACGTAGCTTTGAATAAACCATGTAAAATAAGATGAATAATGGCTGCTATATAGGCGCCTAATGCACACTGAATGAGCATAAACCCCATTTGTCCAATCGTGGAGCCTACTAACTGGCGTTTATAATCAACCTGGACTAAACTAATTCCAGTTCCAATCAATACAGAAAGGCCAGCAAGCAGAAGTAAAATAATCGAAGCGATACCACCATGAAATAGAGGTGAAAATCGAGTTAGTATTATTCCTCCTGCATTTACTAAACCTGCATGCATAATTGCAGAAACAGGGGTTGGAGCAACAATAGACTCAACCAACCATCTTTGGAATGGCCATTGACCTGCAGGAATGATCACCGCTAGTACAATCAATAGCTGAATCCCTGTTCTCTCCCATTCTCCCAGCCCAGCTAAACTTTCATTTGTTACAACCAATGATAGCTGCCATTGACCTGTGGCATGAAAAAGCCACATCATCGCAAAAAACAAAGAAAACCAACTTAACAAAAATAACCGGCCAGAAATTTTGGCTGCTTCACTAGCCACTTGCCAAGCACTGTTTAACCTAATAAGTAAGGTTAATCCAACAAGAGTCGCTCCCCAAAATAGAACCATCAAGCGGAGATCACCACTTAACCATGTCATTGAAGCAGCTCCTGTTGTGAAAGTAAAAAGCGTAAAATATTTTCGATAAGATCGATCCCCCATTAAGTAACGTACAGAAAAACGCTGAATGATGAATCCAATTGCAAGAACAAAGAAAGTCATTAAACAAGCTAAGGAATCTAAGTGCCAAGGGCCAACATTTCCACTCACACCACTATTGGCAAGAATCAGTAAGGAAACCAAAAGTGGTAAAGCCAAGATCCCAATATGAATGCGAACAAAACTCAAGGGTACACGCGGATGTAAAAACAATAGTCCACTAATCCCAGAAGCCATAAGCATAATAAAAAATAATGTTAATAATGATGACAAACTCAGCGAAACTAACATTCTAAATTCTCCCTTTTTTAAAACTCATTATTGGTCAAAAGACCTTTCAATCAGATCATATTTGTTTATTATTTATTTCAATTTTTATTTATCTCTATTTTTTTCCAACAAAAAAGCCGACAACTTCAAAATTTCAATGATTATGTTAGATCATTGAATCCTGAAAATTGTCGGCTTCACTTCAACTAACTTCCTGCGAAGTTTTTTGAAGTGCTGCCTTATTATTTATCATTTTACTTTATACAATATTTTAAGTTCATTCTAAAGGAATGAAATCACCGCTACACTTTAATATAGTGCTTGATTATAAATAAATCGACTTATGCTTCTCTTTCGCTTAAATTAGGATACTTTTTCATCCTGTCAAGATTAGTTGAAAGAATGCTAAAGACCTAATAATGTAACAAACGAAAATAAACATCTGGTCGCGATTATTAAGATAAATATAAGATATGCTAAATTTTAAACATTGTCAAGATGTTGGAATACAGAGAATGAAGTATCAAATCCTTCTTTCCCTTTAAATATACATCCTGAATCTTTATCCAAGGCTTATGATATCTATCACTTTAATTTTTTGTAGAAATACAAGAAGAATTTTATAATCATTTTTCTATTTTCTTGATTAGTAAATAACTGGGTTCAATTAGGAACTATAAATAAATACTGGTTCCTACTTTATTTTCAACAGCCTTAACGACCAAGAAATTGAACTAGCTGTGTGGATAGTGTTATAGCTAGAATTCCCCAATTTCTCCGTAGATATCACTTTCCTTAAAAATACCTTCTATAATATTTTCATATTCTTATGGCAATCCTAAATATCAGTAAAATTAAACATAGCCATCTTTAAAACAAAAAACCCCTTTGGCTAAAACTGTAGCTTTAAAATAAAGGTTGATCAAAAATAACACATGAACCTTCAGTTTACGGCAAATTTGAAGAATCCATAGAAAAAAAGATAGATCAAAATGGATTCTACAGCTTTGAATACAGATGGAATCTTTATAAAAGAGTTTATCATTTTAGGTTACGATTTTTTGAACATTAGCACCCGATTGTTGAATAAATCTAAAGGTTTTTTGACTTGTTTTCCTTTCTTTTGAAGCGATAAAGAAGTATGTTTTCACATTTTTCATAAATTTTCATGGCAGTTTGAGTAATATTTAGTTTAGGGAATGTTAAATATATAAAAGTTGAAACTGCTAGGCTTATTAATACTCCTGCTAAAACATCAAAAGGATAATGAACCCCAACCCATATACGGGAGACTCCCACAAGAACAGCTAACAATACCCATAAAATTGACCAGCCTCTCTTAAAGAGCCAGAATGAAATACAATATGAGAAGAATAAAATTGTATGGTCACTTGGAAAAGAATTGTCTTTTTCTTTATGTATCAGTTTATTAACCTCTCCCAATTCAACAAAAGGTTGATAATTCGAGTGAAATATCCCTGAAACCTTCCCTATCGTAAAGGCACAAATGAAAGCGATAGATGCACAAAGAATCATAATTCTATTATCCGTATCTCTTGTAAACCAAATGAAAAGAATACTTAGTGCAAGTAAAAAAACCATATATTCAGCAATAAAACTAAATACAGGATTCAAAAAGGGATGTTCTTTTCCTAAGTCATTAACTAGTCTAAACAGTGATATATTAACTTCTGAAATATCCAAACCCAACACCATCCAATCTCTTTTTAGAACATAATAAAAGAAAATTAGATGACCTGCCATCGAACCAAATTACATTATTTGAGATTAAAGTTACATTTTTGTAAGATTGGTGTCACATCATTTATGTAAAAAGGGGACCAAAAATCAATTGGAATCCCCTTATAATTTTTAGTTACCTGCCTCTTTAGTTAAAATAGAAAAATACCCTTAGACATAAATTATCTAAGGGGAAAAACAACATTTTTATAAACGTCGTAACTTTATTTTAAAGCCGCAAAAATAACCAAAGGGGTTAACATTTTTACTCCACAGTAACACTTTTCGCAAGGTTACGCGGTTTATCAACATCACAGCCGCGATGCAGTGCAGCATAGTAAGCGATCAGCTGCAATGGAACAACAGATACCAACGGAGCAAGCGCTGGGTTTACTTCCGGCAGTACGAATCTGTCATCCGCATCGTCTAGGCCTTTCAGTGAGATGATGCATGTGTTTGCTCCGCGAGCAGCAACTTCTTTGACGTTTCCGCGGATGCTTAGGTTTACGTGCTCTTGAGTTGCCAGTGCGAATACTGGTGTTCCTTGTTCGATCAAGGCAATCGTTCCGTGCTTTAGCTCACCGCCGGCAAAACCTTCTGCCTGGATGTAAGAAATCTCTTTCAGCTTCAGTGCGCCTTCGACACATACGAAGTAGTCAAGGCCGCGTCCGATGAAGAAAGCATTTCTGGATACAGTCAGGTATTCACGAGCGATCATTTCCATTTCGTCTTTCTGGTCGCATAGAGCTTCCATTGCGTTTGCAGCAATACCGAGTTCTTTGACGAGGTCAAATCCGATATCGATGCCGTTTTTGTCAGCAGCCACAGAAGCAAGAACCGCAAGAACTGCGATTTGTGCAGTGTATGCTTTCGTTGACGCAACAGCGATCTCAGGACCTGCATGAAGCAGCAATGTATAGTCAGCTTCACGAGAAAGCGTTGATCCAGGTACGTTTGTGATTGTCAGGGCTTTGTGTCCGAGCGCTTTGACTTGAACGAGAACCGCGCGGCTGTCTGCTGTTTCTCCGCTTTGAGAAAGGAAAATGAAGAGCGGTTTCTTAGACAGAAGCGGCATGTTGTAGGAGAATTCACTCGCTACATGCACTTCAACCGGCACGTTTGCCCACATTTCAATATATTGTTTACCGACAAGTCCTGCATGGTAGCTTGTTCCGCAGCCAATGATATAGATGCGGTCCGCTTCCGCTACAGCGGCAGCGATATCGCCAGGCACAGACAGCTTGCCGTTTTCATCTTGATACGTTTGGATGATTTTGCGCATGACAACAGGCTGCTCATCCGTTTCTTTCAACATGTAGTGAGGGTACGTGCCTTTTTCGATATCACTGGCATCAAGCTCAGCAATATAAGACGCACGTGTAATCACGTCACCATCAAGGTTTTTGATGACGACTTGATCATCAGTGACAATAACCATTTCTTTATCCATCAGCTCAACATATTCGTTGGTTACTTGAAGCATCGCCATTGCATCAGATGCTACGACGTTGAATGTATCTCCAAGACCTACTAATAGAGGGCTTTTGTTTTTCGCTACAAAAATCGTTTCTCTGTTGTCGTTATCGAATAAAGCAATTGCATAAGAGCCTTTTAACAGTGTAAGTGTTTTGCGGAACGCTTCTTCTGTCTCAAGTCCTCCATTGACGAATTGCTCGATTACTTGAACGACTATTTCTGTATCGGTGTCACTTTTGAGCTCTACATCTTGCAAATACTCTTGCTTCAGCTGAACATAGTTCTCGATCACGCCGTTGTGAACAAGTGTAAAGCGGCCCAGTGCGCTTTGATGCGGGTGAGCGTTCAGATAGCTTGGTTCGCCGTGTGTAGCCCAGCGAGTATGCCCAATTCCGGCTTTCGCTTCTACATTGGCATCCACAACTTCACGAAGATCTGCAATGCGTCCTTTTTCTTTGAACACATGGATTCCCTGTTCGTTGGCAACAGCAATACCAGCAGAGTCATAACCGCGATACTCAAGCTTTTCTAACCCTTTTAATAAAATTTCCTTCGCATCAAGCTGACCGATATAACCTACGATTCCACACATATTTTTCTTCCTCCTAAGATTGTAAAAGGAGACGAAGAAAGTCAAATTTCAAGGGGACTTTCAATCGTCCCCTCCTACATGTTTTTTGGAAGATCATGTGATTTCTCTTTGTTCAAGGAGTCACCCCCTTGGTTTGAAGAAATCCTTACGGCTGTGATCTGCATACTCAGCCGGGAGGCATCCGCCGAAAATTCGATAACCTCCATCCTCGTCAACTAAGCCTTTTTCCGGGCGCTTAGTTCGGGCGCTATAATTATAGGTAAAGCAATAATTCCGTCTTCTTTTCCTATTGAGAAAATAAGAACAAGACAAGCTTGATTTTACAACATGTGGCATAAACGGTCAATTGTTTTTTAAACAACTTTGCCGTATGTCTCACAATTATCTTATGTAAACCTCGCTTGTCTTGTTCACTCTCTGATAATAGACTTCGTTACTCTAATCCCATTTCTGACCGGACGACTTCAACAATGCGATTGACATACTCATCGCACAGCTCTTTCGTCTTCGCTTCAGCCATGACACGGACGAGCGGTTCAGTTCCAGAAGGGCGCACCAAAATCCGGCCGTCGCCGTTCATTTCTTTTTCAACTTCAGAAATAACTGCTTTTACTTTTTCATTTTCTTCAACTTTATATTTATCAGTCACTCTCACATTGACTAACAGCTGCGGGAACTTCTGCATTTCAGCTGCAAGCTCTGACAGCGGCTTGCCTGTTGCTTTCAAAGTGTTCATCAGCATAATAGCAGACAATAATCCGTCCCCTGTCGTGTTGTAATCAAGGAAAATAAGATGTCCTGACTGCTCTCCGCCGACGTTGTAGCCGTCTTTTTTCATTGCTTCTACTACGTAGCGGTCGCCGACAGCTGTCTGCACGCTTTTGATGCCTTCTTTTTCGAGCGCCTTATAGAAGCCGAGGTTGCTCATCACGGTTGAAACCAAAGTATCATCCTTTAAACGGCCCTCTGATTTCAGGTGTTTTGAGCATATGTACATGATTTGGTCGCCGTCTACAATATTTCCTTTTTCATCTACAGCAATCAGGCGGTCGCCGTCACCGTCGAACGCAAGACCGAGATCCGCGTTTTTCTCTTTGACAAACGCGCTGAGCGCTTCGGGATGAGTCGAACCGACGCCGTCATTAATGTTTAATCCGTTCGGGGAAGTCCCCATTGTAGAAACATCTGCATCTAAATCAGCAAACAGGTGTGTAGCCAAGGATGACGTTGCGCCATGGGCACAGTCCAATGCCACATGAATGCCTGTGAAATCTTCATCAGCTGTCTGTTTTAAGAATTGCAGATATTTTTGTCCGCCTTCAAAATAATCGTTTACAAGTCCAAGGTCTGCTCCGACAGGTCTTGGCAGCTTATCCTCAGGTTCGTCCATCAGGCGCTCAATTTCAGCCTCCTGTTCATCAGAAAGCTTAAATCCATCTCCCCCGAAGAATTTGATGCCGTTATCCTGCACTGGGTTATGAGAAGCGGAAATCATGACGCCCGCCTCTGCATCCATCGCTTTTGTCAAATAAGATACACCTGGTGTAGAAATGACACCCAGGCGCATGACTTCTGCGCCAATGGATAAAAGTCCGGCGACAAGGGCTCCCTCCAGCATATGGCCGGAGATGCGTGTATCGCGGCCTATCAGCACTTTTGGACGTTGTTTGTCTTTTGTCAGCACATAACCGCCGAAACGTCCGACTTTAAAGGCCAGCTCAGGTGTAAGCTCACTATTGGCGACACCTCTTACACCGTCTGTTCCAAAATACTTGCCCATTTTATAATCGCTCCTTTTTTATTCCGATGAGGATTGTGAATTCGCAGTGGATTCATCCTCATCCTGATCTTGGTTTTGATCTTTATTTTCGTCTTGGTTTTGATCGTTTTTGTTTTTATCAGTGTTCTTTGTATCTTCTTGCTGATTGTTCTTTTGATCATTTGTTTGTTTATCTGTGTCATCCTGGGTCCCAGATGTATTGCTGCTGTTATCATTCGTTGATGTATTGCTTTTCTTAGACGTCAGCTTGATTTTGGCGTTTTTCCGCCCCAAGGACCAAGTTACATTCTGTGGCCCGTTCACTTCAAGCTTCACGCTATGCTCCCCGTCCTCTAAATCTGAAACATTCACATACAATTCAATATCTGATTTTTTCAGTTTTTTTATATTCGTGGGAGAGCCTTTAGCCGTTACATCTATCGCTTGTGATTCAGGATCAAGAAATTCAATGTTTTGTGAGCTGCTCAGCCCTACAGTCTTGATAGGGACATTCTCGAACTTCTGATCCGCTTCACTATCGACTTCTATATGCAAAGTCACCTTTGACGGTGAGATTTTTTTGACACCGTCAGGAAGCGGAATATCTGCCTCGATATCGGAATCCTTGTTAATTTTACTTAAATCTAAGCTGACGCCGTCAATAAATTCAAGAGAATCCAACACATCCTGTGAGCCGTAAACCGTTACCTCACTGGGGCTGGATTCAATATTCGCTATGCTGACACCGTCAGGAAGGCTTCCTGTCCGTTCAATTTTAAAGGGCACTTTTTTACTCGGGCTTGTCACCGGAACGGTAATCTTGATGACCGAGGGCTCCACGTCGACAGGAAGCGCGTTTCCGTCTTTATCATAGACAGTCACTTTCGCTTCCTTTTCAATCGTTTCATCTGCGTTTTCCAAATTCACTGAAGCTTTTACAAGAGAAATATTATCGATCACATTTTTCGATCCGGTAATCTGCACATTTTTCGGACTGACAATCGGCTGCTCCGGAGAATAGCCTTTTTTCATCTTGCTTTTGTTGTAGTACTCCACTTCTACGGGAAAACTTTTGGTCGTCCGTTCCTGAATGGTCACTGTCGTAACAGACGGATTAATTGAGATTGTCAGCCCATCCGACACGTTTTTGGCCTTAAGCTCAACCTTATGTGTGCCGGTTTTCAAATGTTCCATATCAGCATATATTTCAAAGTTTTTGGTCTGCCGAGCCTTTTTCACGGCGCTTGTCGAGCCTTTTATCGTGACATTAACCGTTTGCGGAACACCCGTCACGACGTAATTTTCATCATCATAATACGCTTTAACCGGAATATCAGTCAGAGTTGCTTCATCAGTTGTTGATGTCGGAAAGAAAGATTCACCCGGTTTTTTCGGAGTCGGTGCTTGGTTGCTGTTAACCGCCACATAAAGCAAGAGCGCGAAAAGCAGAGCAATGATTTTCACAGCCCAGCGGTTGTTTAAGAATTTATCCATTTTTCTTGCCCCTCCAATACCAGCGGTTAGAAGAAGTGTCTCTGGTGTTTTTCTTAAACTCGGCTTCAAGCATTTCTTTCAGCGCTTCTTCTGTAAGCTCTCTGTGAAGGTCGCCGTTCTTTGCCACACTGACGCCGCCGGTCTCTTCAGACACAATAATCGTCAAACTGTCTGTTACTTCACTGATACCGACAGCTGCTCTGTGCCGCGTGCCCAGTTCTTTTGAAATAAACGGGCTCTCAGAAAGCGGCAGATAACAGGCGGCCGCGGCAATTTCATTATTTTTCATAATCACCGCACCGTCATGAAGCGGGGTGTTTGGGATAAAAATATTGATCAGCAGCTCAGAGCTGACTTTGGCATTCAGTGGTATGCCGGTCTCAATATAATCCCCCATTCCAGTATCCCGCTCAATGGTCAGCAGGGCGCCTATACGGCGTTTCGCCATATAATTGATCGCTTTTGTAATGGCCTCAATCGTTTTCTGCTGCGCTTCTTCAACAGGCGTGCCGCTCCTCGAAAAAAAGCGGCCGCGGCCTAGCTGTTCAAGCGCTCTTCTCAGCTCAGGCTGAAAAATAATAATAATTGCTAAAAATCCCCATGTTATCGCTTGGTCCATCAGCCATTGAAGTGTGCTGAGGCCCAAATATTGGCTGGCCATACGAACAAGCACGATGACTACAATTCCTTTTAACAGCTGAACCGCTTTCGTGCCGCGTATCACCATAATCAATTTATATATCACATACCAAACAAGGAGAATATCAACGGCATTGCCGAGGTACTGCAAAAAAGGGATATCCTCAAAAGCCATTTCCTCGTCCTCCAAGATTTCAGTCATTTCGTATTTTGTGTTTTACGTGTTACGCATATGTACTTTACATAGCGAGCCCATTATACCACATTTCGATTTAGCAAGTGAAATGTGCCAGCCCTCTCAGCCTGCAAAAAAAGAGCAAAGCGGCTAACGCGCTTTACTCTTCTCCGTTCGGACTGAATGCATCGAGTACACTTTTCCCCGCAGACTTCATCTTGTACCATGTCCAGTCGAATAATTGATTGATTTCTTCAATCTGACCGGTGACTTGTCCAGCAGAGGCCATATACTTTTCGCCGTTTACGACGGTTACATCCCCGTCTATTTTGCCTTTAATAATCAGCTTGCCGTTTTTAACAGTGACATCACCTTTGACCGTCTCACCTTCTGGCACGGTCACAGTATGGTTATGAACCACAAGATTCGGCTGCTTGGACACGCTGAAATTGTGGTCATTATGCCAGCTGTTAAAAAAACCTCCGCCCATCAAAATGATGAATACCGCAGCAGCTGCGATAACGGGATGGGTTCTGAACCATCTTTTTACAGAAGCTCTTTTCTTCTCCTTAGGCAATTTTGCCATGACATTAGCGGTAAAATCCGCGGGGGCTTCGACATGCGATGTGCTCCGTACGAGCGCTATGGATTTCTCCATCTCGTAAAAATGCTTTCTGCATTTCTCGCATGTCTCCAGATGTTCATTTAATACGTGTTCATCTTTTGGAAGGATATCTCCATCAAGATGCATATGCATAAGCTGCACAATTTGTTCAGGACAGCTCATTTCATCACCCCACTTAAAGATCCCTTAATTGTTTTCTAAGAGCCTCTCTGCCTCTGTGAATCCGGGTTTTCACAGTCCCCACAGGAATGTTTAGAATCTCCCCGATTTCAATTAATGAGAGTTCGTCAATATACTTTAATACGATGACTGTTCTGTATTTGTCAGGAAGCTTTAAAATTTTCTGCTGTATCGTGTTTGAGAGTTCCAGCGACACAACTGCATCTTCAGGCAAAACACCATCTGCGGCGATTTGAGAATACATGGTCAAGCCTTCCGTACCAGCCACTTCTGCATCGAGGTAATAATCCGGCTTCTTTTTGCGAATGCGGTCAATGGTCAAATTGGTCGCGATTCGATAAAGCCAAGTTGAAAATTTCCGGTTAATATCAAAACTGTCGATATTAACGTACGCTCTGATGAAAGCTTCCTGTGCAATATCCTCCGCCTCATGCACATTGCCAAGCATACGGTAGCAAAGCTGATAAATTTTATCTTTGTAAATATCTACGATGTCCGCAAATGCATTCTGGTCGCCTTTTTTGACTTGTTTAATTCTTTTTTTAATCATCATTTCCATATTTATCTAACCTCTGCCTTCACCGGTCTGTATGTATACGAGCTTCGTTTCAAAAGGTTTCAATTTTTTTATAAAATTAGTTTATCAAATTTTTGGCAGGGTGTAGATGGTAATTCGTGAATAAACTACCTTAACATATTTTTAAAATTATTATACAGACTGAACAGTTAGAAGTTGGAATGATTTTTCCGAAAAGAAAAAAGACACCTTTTGATCAAAGGTGTCTGTGACTGGGCTAGCTGGATTCGAACCAACGCATGACGGAGTCAAAGTCCGTTGCCTTACCGCTTGGCTATAGCCCAATAATGGTGGAGGGGGGCAGATTCGAACTGCCGAACCCTGAGGGAGCGGATTTACAGTCCGCCGCGTTTAGCCACTTCGCTACCCCTCCACATAAAATTTTGAAAAAACAGTGCCGGCAAGAGGACTTGAACCCCCAACCTACTGATTACAAGTCAGTTGCTCTACCAATTGAGCTACACCGGCAAGATGGTGGAGGATGACGGGCTCGAACCGCCGACCCTCTGCTTGTAAGGCAGATGCTCTCCCAGCTGAGCTAATCCTCCAAATGGTGACCCGTACGGGATTCGAACCCGTGTTACCGCCGTGAAAGGGCGGTGTCTTAACCGCTTGACCAACGGGCCGTTGTGTTCTCGTCGAGCTGACAAAAGTTATTATATACAGGTCACCCCCTGTTTGTAAAGAGAAAAATTAAATTTTTTATTTTCAAACTTTTTAACTCCTTTTTTAACTGAAAAAGCCTCCCAACTAAAGCCATTTATTTTATGATAGAGACAAGCAAAGCAAGAGAGGAGAACCTAATATGATTCTAGTCAGTTCTTGCCTTGGAGGCATTGAATGCAGATATAACGGCTCTCACGCAGCGTCGGAGAAAATCAGAAAACTCGTCGATGAAAAGAAAGCAGTCATGGCTTGCCCTGAACTTCTCGGCGGCTTCTCTACCCCACGCGAACCCGCAGAAATTATAGGAGGCACCGGCGAGGATGTCCTCAATGGAACAGCGAAAATCGTGACAGCTTCAGGAGAAGACGTCACAGAACTATATATGGAAGGCGCCGCGAAAACATTGGCTTACGCAAAAGAAATCAACGCTTCTGCCGTCATATTAAAAGAAAACAGTCCATCTTGCGGAAGCGGTTTTATCTATAACGGCACATTCTCTGGCAAAAAAATCACCGGCAGCGGAGTAACCGCCGAACTGTTAAAACAAGCGGGCTACCGCGTCATTTCGGAAAACGAGCTTGACGACATATTGTAAGGAGGCCACCACATGACTCAAGACATTTCTTTATCCTTCTATAAGCCTGAACACTTGCCCGAGCTTCAATCATTCACGCTCACCAACGATGACAAACGCTTTACCTCCCTCCCGAAAGAGGTGCTGTCTCAGGCTCTGGGCATACAGGACCGATACCCGGTTGTCATCTTAAAAGACGACCTTCCAGTCGGTTTTTTCATTTTACATGCATCAAAAGAAACGCTTGCTTCTTATTCTAACAATCCATTTGCTTTACTGCTCAGCTCCCTGTCTTTAAACGCTGTGCATCACGGAAAAGGCTATGCGAAAAAAGCCATGCTTTTGCTTCCCGCTTTTGTGAGCGGATATTTTCCATGGTGCGACGAAATCATCTTGGCCGTCAATCATCTGAACATACGCGCAAAACACCTTTATATGAAAAGCGGGTTCCTTGATAAAGGACGGCGAAGAATCGGCCCGCTTGGAGAACAGTTGATCCTTCATCATTTCTTATAGTCTTGAGTGAAATAAAATTTCAAAAATTTAAAATCATAGTTGAAATATCATAACAGAAATGAATATACTGAATATTGAGATATATCATTTTAAAACAGGGGGCATCCTCATGTCAGAATCATTAAACCTTCACCGTCTTACAACGGAATCACGCAATAGCCAAACAGTTGAAATCCACAAAGCAAACACTCTCGGCATCCTCAAAATGATCAACAACGAAGATATGAAAATCGCTGCAGCCGTTCAGGAGGTTCTCCCCGACATCAAAACAGCTGTAGACTGCGCATATGAATCGTTTCAAAATGGAGGCCGGCTCATATATACAGGCGCCGGCACAAGCGGCAGACTCGGCGTCATGGATGCTGTTGAATGTCCTCCCACCTACAGCGTAAGCCCTGAACAAGTCATCGGAATCATGGCTGGAGGCCCCAAAGCCTTTTTACAGGCAGCAGAGGGCATTGAAGACAGTGAAGAAGCAGGAGCTGAAGATTTAAGAAACATACAGCTCACTTCAAATGACACCGTCATTGCCATCGCAGCAAGCGGCCGCACACCGTACGCCGCAGGCGCCCTAAGATACGCCCGCAAAGTCGGAGCACACACCATCGCCCTTACTTGCAATGAAAATTCCGTCATCAGCAAGGATGCGGATCACAGCATTGAGGTTGTCGTCGGACCTGAGGCCATTACAGGATCAACACGTATGAAAGCCGCAACCGCTCATAAAATGATTCTAAACATGATATCTACCGCTGTAATGGTCAAAATCGGCAAGGTTTACGAAAACTTGATGGTAGACGTCAACGTCAGCAACAAAAAACTAAAAGAACGCGCCATCAGCATCATCCAAAGCCTTACAAACGCTTCATACGACACAGCAAGATACACTCTGGAACAAGCCGATCATCACGTCAAAACAGCAATCGTCATGCTCAAAACAAGCACAGATCAGAAACAAGCAAAGACATTACTCGATGAAGCAAACGGTTTCATTGACAAAGCAATCGAACATTACCATCCATGATAAGGAGAGAACTAGAATGGCCACAGGCGGTTTAGCGATCATCCAATCAATGAAGCATAAGCTCCCTCCATCCGAGCGCAAACTTGCAGATTATATCCTAGCCCATCCCCACAAAGCAATCGAAAGCACGGTCAACGAAATCAGCGCCTTAGCCAATTCAAGTGACGCTGCCGTCATCAGGCTCTGCAAATCACTCGGTTTAAAAGGATTTCAAGATTTAAAAATGAGAGTAGCGGGCGATCTGGCAAAGCCTACTTTTCAGGGCTACCGGGATATTGTTCCCCACGAGCCGCTGCCCTCCATTTCCGAAAAAACGGCCGGCAATGCCATTCAAGCCATTCAGGATACTTCAGACCTGATGGACTACAAAGAGCTTGAACGAGCGGTTTCTCTGCTTCTCAAAGCTCATACCGTGCATTTTATCGGCCTCGGGGCTTCCGGCATTGTCGCCAAGGACGCCCAGCAAAAGTGGCTTCGCATTCATAAACAAGCAACCGCGTTTACAGACACTCATCTTGTGGCATCTTTAATCGCAAATGCAGATAAAGACGACATCGTATTCGCCATTTCGTTTTCAGGAGAGACACAGGAAATCATTGAACTGTTCGCCATGGCCAAGGAAAAAGGCATCACAACGATCAGCCTCACACAATTCAGTCAGACATCTGTCTCCGCACTGGCTGATGTCCCATTGTATACAGCCCATTCCAATGAAGCCTTGATTCGAAGTGCGGCCACTTCCTCCCGCCTCGCCCAGCTTTTTATAATTGATGTTTTGTTTTTAGGCATGGCGGCTGAGCAGTATGAAACGACAATCGGTTATATCGATAAAACGAGAGCAGCCATCCAATCTATGAGAAAAAAATAAGGCATCTTGAAGGGGAGGGGTTTTAATGAGCAAAGAAAATAACTACCATCATCTCGCACAGAAAATCCTTGAGCTATGCGGAGGAAAATCCAATATTTCTTCATATACGCATTGCATGACACGCCTGCGCATTACGCCTTACGATGAAAGCAAAGCAGATGCTCAGGGTTTAAGAAAGCTTGACGGCGTATTGGGGGTCGTTGAAGCTGAAACGTTACAAATTATCCTCGGCACAGGAGTCGTCAATCATGTTACAGCTGCTTTCTCAAAGCTCGTGTCAGCAGAAGAAGGTGCCGATGTCAAAGAAGCAGCCGCCAAAAAGAAAGCCGATATCAATCGAAAAAACGCCACTCCTTTTAAACTTTTCTTACGTAAAATTGCCAGCATTTTTATCCCTCTTATTCCCGCTCTAGTCGCTTCCGGTTTAATTACTGGGATTACCAAAGCAATTATTCAAGCAGGCTGGCTCTCTGCAGACTCACAAATTGCGGTTATCCTGACAGTCATCGGATCAGGGCTGTTCACTTATCTCGGCATTCTCGTCGGTATTAACGCTTCGAAAGAATTTGGCGGGACACCCGCACTTGGGGCTTTGGCCGGGATCTTGATTATCAATCCGGAGATCGCAAAAATCAGTTTATTTGGAGAAGAGCTTCTCCCGGGCAGGGGAGGTCTGATCGGCGTCCTTTTCGCAGCCATATTCATTGCTTACACCGAACAATTTATTCGCCGTTTTATTCCTCAATCACTCGATATCATTGTCACACCCACCGTTTCACTGTTAATCACCGGAATCGTAACGTATGTCGTATTTATGCCTTTAGGCGGATTCATTTCTGATGCCATTACATCCGGCCTACTGTCCATCCTGGACATCGGCGGCATCGCTGCGGGCTTTATTCTGGGCGCAACCTTCCTTCCTCTCGTCGTAACCGGACTGCATCAAGGCTTGACGCCTGTGCACATGGAACTGATCAATTCAATTGGCAATGATCCTCTGCTCCCTATTTTGGCTATGGGAGGTGCAGGACAGGTAGGCGCGGCCTTTGCCGTTTTCGTGAAGACGAAAAAAACAACACTGAGGAAAGCAATCGCCGGCGGGCTTCCATCGGGACTGCTCGGCATTGGTGAACCGCTTATTTTCGGAGTCACGCTGCCGCTTGGCCGTCCGTTTTTAACAGCATGTTTAGGAGCTGGAATCGGCGGCGCCTTTCAAGCTTATTTTCAAGTAGCCACCATTGCGATTGGTGTCTCCGGACTGCCGCTTTCCTTTCTAGTCCTGCCTTCGCAAATCATTTTGTATATCATTGGGCTCTTTATTTCCTACGCGGCCGGCTTTTTATTAACCTATGCATTCGGATATAAAGATGAAATGGCTTCTCAGTTCGATTAAATTGTTTCTGTATTAGGGATAGTAAACGGGATAGAAGCACAGAAAGGGGCTAGCCTGTGAAAACAAAGACACTGTTCATATTCAGTGCCATTTTAACCCTATCGATATTTGCGCCAAATGAAACCTTCGCACAAACAGCAGACAACTTGGTTGAGCCGAAAACCATAAATGCAGAAACTGCACAATTCTCGACGAAGAAGCTAAGGAAGGTAGATCAGATGATAGAACGGGATATTGCAGCAGGATTTCCAGGCGCCGTTCTTGTGGTGGTGAAGGATGGACGCATCATAAAAAAAGCAGCATACGGCTACAGTAAAAAGTACGAAGGAGCAGAACTGCTGCGCCGTCCGGCCAAAATGAAAACCCGCACGATGTTTGACTTAGCCTCAAATACAAAAATGTACGCAACAAATTTTGCATTGCAGCGCTTAGTCAGCCAAGGAAAACTTGACGTCTATGAAAAAGTTTCTGCATATTTGCCGGGTTTCAAGGATCAGCCGGTTGACCTCATAAAAGGAAAAAACAAGATACGTGTCATCGATGTCCTCCAGCACCAATCAGGGCTCCCATCAAGCTTTTACTTTTACACGCCTGAAAAAGCCGGCAAGTACTATTCCCAGGAACGGGACAAAACGATTGAATATTTGACGAAAATTCCGCTCGATTATCAAACTGGGACAAAGCACGTATACAGTGACATTGGATATATGCTACTCGGATGTATTGTCGAAAAACTCACCGGTAAACCGCTTGATGTCTACACGGAGCAAGAGCTCTACAAACCGCTCAGGCTGAAGCATACCTTATACAATCCGCTGCAAAAGGGCTTTAAACCGAAACAGTTCGCAGCTACTGAACGCATGGGCAATACACGTGACGGCGTTATTCAATTCCCTAACATCCGCACAAACACGCTGCAAGGAGAGGTGCATGACGAAAAAGCGTTTTACTCAATGGATGGCGTGTCTGGGCATGCCGGATTGTTCTCAAATGCAGATGATATGGCCATACTGCTGCAAGTTATGTTAAACAAAGGTTCATACCGAAACATTTCTTTATTTGATCAGAAAACAGCCGACCTGTTTACAGCACCTTCAGCAACAGATCCGACATTCGCTCTTGGCTGGAGGCGGAACGGAAGTAAAAGCATGGAATGGATGTTTGGCCCTTATGCCAGCGAAAATGCTTACGGGCATACCGGCTGGACGGGGACAGTTACAATTATTGATCCAGCATACAATTTAGGCATCGCATTGTTAACAAATAAAAAGCATACACCAGTTATTGATCCGGAAGAAAATCCAAACGTCTTTGAGGGTGATCAATTTGCAACAGGCAGTTATGGAAGTGTCATAACCACGATTTATGAAGCGATGGAGTGAATGATTAGACGATAGGAGGAAGTTTCTATGAGACCTGTCTTTCCGCTTATCCTTTCAGCCGTTCTCTTTCTTTCATGCTTTTTCGGGGCCAGACAAACAGAAGCCTCTGCATCCAAACGTTCAATTGATGCCAATCAGATTGTCAATCGTATGTCGTTAGATGAAAAACTCGGCCAGATGCTGATGCCTGATTTTAGAAATTGGCAAAAGGAAGGCGAGTCCTCTCTGCAAGCCCTTACAGAAATGAATGATGAAGTCGCCAGCCTCGTCAAGAAATATCAATTCGGAGGCATCATCCTTTTTGCAGAAAATGTAAAAACAACAAAGCAAACTGTCCAACTGACAGACGATTACCAAAAGGCAAGTCCAAAAATCCCGCTCATGCTGAGTATTGATCAGGAAGGTGGCATTGTAACGAGGTTAGGGGAGGGCACTAATTTCCCAGGGAATATGGCACTGGGCGCAGCCAGAAGCAGAATCAATGCGTATCAGACCGGCAGCATCATCGGGAAAGAGCTCTCTGCCTTAGGCATCAATACAGATTTCAGCCCTGTCGTGGACATTAACAATAATCCTGATAATCCTGTAATCGGCGTACGGTCATTCAGCTCCAATCGAGAACTGACATCACGACTCGGTCTATACACGATGAAAGGGTTGCAGCGGCAGGATATCGCGTCTGCCCTCAAACATTTCCCGGGACATGGAGACACGGACGTTGACAGCCATTATGGACTGCCGCTCGTTTCCCATGGCCAAGAACGGCTTCGTGAGGTCGAGCTTTATCCTTTCCAAAAAGCAATTGATGCTGGTGCTGATATGGTGATGACAGCCCATGTTCAATTCCCTGCCTTCGACGACACCACATACAAAAGCAAACTCGATGGATCGGACATTCTGGTTCCAGCTACACTTTCAAAAAAAGTGATGACAGGTCTTCTTCGTCAGGAAATGGGCTTTAATGGTGTGATCGTTACCGATGCACTCAATATGAAGGCAATCGCAGATCATTTCGGACAGGAAGAGGCTGTGGTCATGGCCGTAAAAGCTGGTGTCGATATTGCATTAATGCCAGTCTCAGTCACTTCAATGAAAGAAGAACAGAAATTCGCACGTGTCATTCAAGCTTTAAAAGAGGCCATAAAAAACGGGGATATTCCTGAACAACAAATCAACAAATCAGTTGAAAGAATCATTTCCCTAAAAATAAAACGCGGTATGTATCCAGCACGAAACGACGACAGTACAAAAGAAAAAATAGCCAAAGCCCAAAAAATCGTAGGAAGCAAGCAGCACCTGAAAGCAGAGAAAAAAATAGCTGAAAAAGCAGTAACTGTATTAAAAAATGAACAGCACACTTTGCCGTTCAAGCCTAAAAAAGGCAGCCACATCTTAATTGTGGCACCTTACGAAGAACAAACTGCTTCAATCGAACAAACCATTCACGATCTCATCAAGCGAAAGAAAATCAAACCCGTGTCTGTCGACAAAATGAATTTTGCCAACCAAGTATTTAAGGCCGAGCATGCAAAACAAGTAAAAAAGGCTGATTATATCATAACCGGCTCCTATGTCGTCAAAAATGACCCTGTCGTCAACGACGGTGTCATCGACGACACAATATCAGATTCGAGCAAATGGGCCACCGTGTTTCCGAGAGCTGTCATGAAAGCCGCACTGCAGCACAACAAACCATTTGTCTTAATGAGCCTGCGCAACCCCTATGATGCAGCCAATTTCGAAGAAGCAAAGGCACTGATTGCAGTCTATGGCTTTAAAGGATACGCAAATGGCCGTTATCTTCAACCTAATATTCCGGCCGGAGTGATGGCGATATTCGGTCAGGCAAAACCTAAAGGCACACTTCCAGTTGACATTCCGTCAGTCACGAAACCAGGGAACACCCTTTACCCATATGGCTACGGATTAAATATCAAAACGGGAAAACCGCTTTAATAAGGAGGGACACATGAGAAAAACAATATTCGCTTTTCTGACAGGGCTCATGATGTTCGGAACGATAACCGCTGCCTCTGCTTCACCCGATGACAAGAATCAAACAGCTAAAAAACCTAAAGTCCAGACTGGTATAGACACGCTCTTGCCAGACTATAAAAAACAGCTCAAGGGAAAACGCATCGGACTGATCACCAATCCAACCGGAGTAAACGCATCTCTGAAAAGCAGTGTCGATATTCTTTACGAGAACCCGGATATCAAACTGACAGCTTTATTCGGCCCTGAACACGGCGTCCGCGGTGACGCCCAGGCTGGAGACGAAGTAGGCTCTTACATTGACGAAAAAACCGGGGTTCCCGTATACAGCCTCTACGGAAAAACGAAAAAACCGACTCCAGAAATGCTAAAAAATGTCGATATTCTAATGTTTGACATTCAGGATGTCGGGACCCGTTTCTACACGTACATTTATACAATGGCATACGCAATGGAAGCCGCTAAAGAAAACGGCATTCCATTTATGGTGCTGGACCGTCCGAATCCTCAAGGCGGGAATCATATTGAAGGGCCAATCTTAGAACCTGAATACGCCTCATTTGTCGGATTGTATCCCATTCCATTGAAGCATGGGATGACGATAGGCGAATTGGCTTTACTGTTCAACAAAGAATTTGATATTGATGCCGATCTTACAGTGGTAAAAATGAAACACTGGAAACGAAAAATGGATTTTGACGATACCCGATTGCCTTTCGTCCTCCCTTCGCCTAACATGCCGACGGTGGAAAGCACATTTGTTTATCCTGCAACCGGGCTGATTGAAGGAACAAATATATCCGAAGGGCGAGGGACAACAAAGCCATTCGAATTGATCGGAGCTCCCTTTATCAAAAGCACAGAACTTGAAGAAACATTAAACAGCCTCCATTTGCCGGGCGTAACATTTAGGGCAGCATCCTTCACACCGACGTTTTCTAAACATCAAGGAACGCTTTGCCACGGTGTGCAGCTCTATGTGACAGACAGAGATAAGTTTGAAGCCGTTAAAACGGGTCTTTCAGTCATTAAAACCATACACGATCTCTATCCTGAGGATTTTGAGTTCCTGTCAACAGGTTCATTCGATAAACTGGCAGGCAACGGCTGGATCAGGACAAAAATTGAAAATGGAACTTCGATTGAGAACATCATAAACAGCTATGAAAAAACACTCCAACAATTCAGCAAAACAAGAAAAAAATATCTCATTTATTAGAACGTAAGCATCGTATGTTACACGTGTAACATACTCTTACCGAACGAAAGACCCTTACTTTTACACATAAGTAAGGGTTTTTTTCATGCTAAAAACCCACCCGCTTTATATAGGAAAACTTTCATTTATTTGGTACAATTTTTATTGAAAATGATTATCAATTGAAAGCTTCTGAAAAGGTGGTCTACTCGTGCAAAATGCAGTGATTTATCAACCGATACAAATTGAATATCTAAAAAAGACAAGTGATCTCTTCTCAGAACAGCAATTAGCCGATTCATTCGTGCTGATTTTTCATTTAAAAGGAAACGGCTATATTTCGATCGGAACAAACACCAATCCTCTGCAAAAAAAGACACTTTATGTTTGTCCGCCTAACGATACCTTTGGCTTTACGCCAGCAGCCGATGGACATATAGATGCCTGTCTGATCAGGCTTCAAAGCTATATCAAGGAATCCGGACAAGATATTTTCACACCGTGCACAGAATCGGAATTAGCTAACCTGAAGCTTATGAATGTTTCACATATCGAGAATCTTGCAGTCCGGCTTCAAGAGCTTGCCGCACTATGGAATGAATCGTCTCAGCTTTCTCAGCTAAAATGTGTGATTGAAGTACAAAGCCTGATTTATGACCTTTTTACTGCCAGTTTATCTGATCAAACGAATACACATTCAGCAATCGAAAAAACAAAACACTATATCGAAACCCATGCCGATACAAAAATCACGCTTGCCCAGCTGTCGCAAATGGCAGGAATCAGTGCCAAACACTACAGTGAAAGTTTTAAAAAATGGACAGGACAGAGCGTAACAGAATTTATTACGAAAACACGAATCACAAAGGCAAAACGGCTCATGGCAAAATCAAACTGCAAATTGAAAGAAATCGCACACCAAACCGGTTATCAAGATGAATTTTATTTCAGCAGAATCTTTAAAAAATATACAGGCTGTTCACCTACAAGCTATATGAAAAAACGCCGAAAGAAAATCGCCGCATACGGAAGGGGCACAATGGGCCATCTCATCCCTCTTCACCACATACCTTTTGCGGCCGCTCTGCATCCGAAATGGACGTCTTACTACTATCAGCATTATTCGACAGATATACCCGTCCAGCTCAGTGCATACCGGTTTAATGAAAAGTGGGAAGAAAACCTGTACACGTTATCACAGGCAGAACCAGATGTGATTGTCAGCATGGATTCTATTTCCCCAGAAGAACAAGATCGCCTGAATCGCATCGCAGAAGTCATGTACCTTCCTTCAGGAGAAAGCTGGAGAACCCACTTTCTCCAAACTGCCTCATTTTTAAAGGAGGAGTCCGAAGCAGAAAAGTGGCTAGCGGATTATGACCAGCAGACAACAGCCGCCAAAAAAACACTTCAGCACGTCCAAGGGTTGCGTTTTCTCTTTTTGAGGCTGCATAAGCAAAACTTCTATCTGGCTCATAACCGAAGTGTCCGCGAAGTTTTCTTTGGGGATTTAGGATTCAGCTCGGCAACAACGGCTGACACACCTTCAGAACAAGCGATTTCGTTAGAAAATATCGCAAATTACCAAGCTGACAGTATGATGCTTTTTCTTTTTAAAGAGCCGGAGACCATAGCTTACTACCAGCAATTACAGCAGACAGAAGCATGGCAAAACCTAAGCGCGGTACGGAATAACCGTGTTTATCTTCTATCCCTTGACCCGTGGAATGAATACTCAGCTTGCGGGCACGAACGCATCGTTCAGCAAACTGTTTCTTTACTATCCGGAGATTGTCCATGATAAATCAGGAATTTGTCCATGGTGTTATATCTGTTCATTCTCTATAATTCCAATTGATAATAGTTATCAATTGAACAGGAGGCTCTATAGATGAAAAAGATATCTCTTACCTTATTAATCTTGCTTCTCGCGCTGACGGCGGCAGCTTGCGGCAGCAAAAATGAATCAACTGCCAGCAAGGCAAGCGGCACAGCATCTGAGAAGAAGAAAATTGAATACCTTGATAAAACATATGAAGTAACTGTACCGACAGACAAAATCGCCATTACGGGAAGCGTTGAATCAATGGAAGACGCGAAATTGCTTGACGTTCATCCGCAAGGCGCAATTTCATTCTCCGGCAAATTCCCTGATATGTTCAAAGACATCACTGATAAAGCCAAACCAACCGGAGAAAAAATGGAGCCAAATATTGAAAAGATTCTTGAAATGAAGCCAGATGTTATCCTTGCTTCAACAAAGTTTCCGGAAAAAACGCTTCAAAAAATCAGCACAGCAGGCACGACGATCCCAGTTTCTCATATCTCTTCAAACTGGAAGGAAAACATGATGCTGCTTGCCCAGCTGACTGGAAAAGAGAAAAAAGCAAAGAAAATTATTGCTGACTATGAACAGGATCTAAAAGAAACAAAAACAAAAATCAACGATAAAGCGAAAGATTCAAAAGCGCTTGTCATCAGAATCAGACAAGGCAACATTTACATTTACCCTGAACAAGTGTATTTCAACTCCACACTATACGGTGATTTAGGCCTTAAGGCGCCGAACGAAGTAAAAGCTGCAAAAGCGCAAGAGCTGATTTCATTAGAAAAATTAAGTGAAATGAACCCGGACCATATTTTCGTCCAATTTTCTGATGATGAAAATGCAGACAAACCTGATGCCTTAAAAGATTTAGAGAAAAATCCAATCTGGAAAAGCCTTAAAGCAGTCAAAGACGACCATGTGTATGTCAACTCAGTGGACCCTCTCGCACAAGGCGGCACAGCTTGGAGTAAAGTCCGTTTCCTGAAAGCGGCTGCTGAAAAATTGACACAAAACTAATTCAGAGTAGGTTTTTGTATGTATTCAAAACAGTGGACACGTATCATATTGATTACTTCTCCATTTGCTATAACGCTGTCGCTTTTGCTTTCAATCCTTTATGGGGCAAAGCATCTTAGCACAGATATTGTTTTTACATCTCTTATTCATTTCGATCCGGGAAACACAGACCATCAAATTATATGGCACTCCCGGATTCCAAGGGCTGCCGGCGCTCTGCTCATAGGGGCAGCCCTTGCTGTTTCTGGAGCGCTTATGCAGGGCATTACGCGCAATTATTTAGCTTCGCCATCCATTATGGGTGTTTCAGATGGTTCAGCGTTTATCATTACGCTTTGCATGGTTCTGCTCCCGCAATCATCTTCGATTGAAATGATGATATACTCTTTTATCGGCTCAGCGTTAGGAGCGGTGTTAGTATTCGGCCTTGCCGCCGTGATGCCAAACGGATTTACCCCCGTGCAGCTCGCCATCATCGGCACAGTCACAAGCATGCTGCTCAGCAGCTTATCAGCGGCCATGTCGATTTATTTTCAAATTTCTCAGGATCTCAGTTTCTGGTACAGTGCCAGACTTCATCAAATGAGTCCGGATTTCCTGAAGCTTGCCGCTCCGTTTTTCCTGATTGGCATCATAATGGCCATTTCTCTCAGCAAAAAGGTAACCGCTGTATCATTAGGGGACGACATTTCTAAAAGCCTGGGGCAAAAGAAAAAAACCATTAAAATCATGGCGATGCTTTCCGTCATCATTTTAACCGGCAGTGCCGTAGCGCTGGCCGGAAAAATTGCGTTTGTCGGGTTGGTTGTTCCGCATATCACGAGATTTCTCGTCGGCTCTGATTACAGCAGGCTGATTCCGTGCTCCTGTATTTTGGGCGGAATCTTTTTAACCCTGTGTGATCTCGCAAGCAGATTTATCAACTATCCGTTTGAAACACCGATTGAGGTCGTAACATCCATTATCGGCGTACCTTTCTTCCTTTATTTAATTAAACGAAAAGGAGGGGAGCAAAATGGCTAAAAAATATGCATTGTTCATCGCTTTGATTCTTGTTGTCAGCTATTTCAGCTTAACGAGCGGATCATTTTCTGTTCGTCCTGCTGAGCTGCTCTCCACTCTTTTTCAAATCGACCCGAATCCGCAGTATGAAATTTTACTGTTCGATTTAAGACTGCCGCGGGTTGTCATGGCTGCTATTATTGGACTCGGTCTTGGCATTGCAGGCGCTGTTATCCAAGCCATCACGAGAAACGGGCTTGCTGATCCTGGAATTCTCGGAATCAACGCAGGGGCAGGAGCCGGCATTGTAGCGTTTATGCTCTTATTCCAAGGCCAGAAGGAAGTGACATCCATAGCTGCAGCGATGGGAATGCCGCTCTTTGGATTGATAGGCGGGCTCATCGCGGCGATCCTGATTTACATATTTGCATGGCACAGAGGAAATTTAGATTCAGGAAGAATTATTCTGGTAGGGATTGCCATCAATTCAGGATTCAGCGCCCTGTCTTTGTTTTTATCTTTAAAAATGGACCCGCAAGACTATCAAATGGCCATGGTGTGGAAAAACGGAAGCATCTGGTCTGCCAACTGGACGTATATCACAGCCGTACTCCCATGGATGCTGCTGTTTATACCGATTCTTATCGGCAAATCCCGCCTGCTCGACACCATTCGTTTTGATGAAGACACAGTCAGAAGCCTCGGCATTTCATCAAATAAAGAAAAAACCATCCTGCTCGTAGCCTGTGTAGCAATCATCAGCGCCTGTGTCTCCGTAGCGGGAAGCATGGCGTTTGTCGGCTTAATTGCTCCCCATATCTCACGGAGACTGGCTGGCGTCGAACATCGCTATATCCTGCCACTGAGCGGTTTAATCGGGATGCTGCTTGTGATAAGCGCAGACTTTGCCGGAAAACTGTTTTTTCAGCCCGCAGAAGTGCCCGCAGGCATCATTTTGGCGATCCTCGGAGTTCCTTATTTCTTATATCTGCTTTTCAAGCAAAAAAAGGGGGAGAATGCTTGAAAGGATCTCTTTCAGAACACAAAGCCGGCAACAGGAGGTTCACGCTGTACCTCCCTCCTTCCTACAGCACAGACAGCGGGGGATTTCCTGCTGTTTATGTGCAAGATGGCAGTTCTTTGTTTCACGACGAAATTGAATTTTTAGAAAGCATGTTTCAACAGCAAAGGCTCCCTGAACTCGTGCTGATCGGTATCGAACCCGAAAACCGGCTAAATGAATACACACCTTGGCCGGCTGCATCACTCAGTGATCGGTTCACGGACTTCGGCGGAATGGGATATCACTATCTGTCTGATATAACGAACCAGTTCATTCCGCTAATCGAAGAAAACTGGAACGTCACCAGGGAACCGCAGTCAAGAGGAATGATCGGTGCCTCATTAGGCGGCCTCATCTCAATGTTCGCCTTATTAAAATATCCGTCAATGTTCGGGAAAATAGGCTCTATATCAGGTTCATACTGGTACGAGAACGCAGCGGAAACCATTCATATATCTTCTTTAAAGCCAGGCACTGTACGTGTTTTCATGTCTGTCGGGAGTGAAGAAGGCCGTGAAAAACAATCCATTCAGCGAAATATGCTGAAAAAAACAAAGCAAGTTCATCAAAGTCTAAAAGAAAAAGGCTTCACTGAAGACCAGTTGTGTCTTTCAATTGAAAAAGGAGCGGTGCACCACCGCAAGTATTTCTGCAAACAGTTCATCAACGCGCTCGAATGGCTATACGGAAAAAACCGCTCAACCCTATGAGCGGTTTTTTTATGCTTTCTGCAACATTGGTTTTAATTCAAAACGATTCAGCATATAGCCAAACAAAGCAGCCAATATCTGCTGAAACAGCATGCCGATCACAACAGGAACGGCAACCTGAGACGGGAAGAACGTAACGGCAAGAACTGCGCCGGCACTAATATTCCTCATGCCTCCCGTAAATATAAGAGAGACTATTTCCTCTTGCCGCCTTTTCATCATTTTTCCGATCAGCCAAGCAGCGGCATAGCCTGTTAACGCGATAAAGAATACCGTTACAGCTATTCCTGCAAATCTCAAATCAATGGATTTGAAATAAGGAGCAATCGCTGAACTGTTGATCGCAATCACTGCCATCAAGCAAAGCTTTGAAAAAGGCGACAGCGCACTGCTCAAAGACGCAGTTCTATCTGGAGATGACATCTGATTAAACAGCATGCCCAGAAAAGAAGGAATCACGACCATTACAATCAGACCTTTCATCATTCCCCACACATCCATATGAACCTGAGCGCCGGCCAGCAATGAAAGACTCAGCGGTACGATTAGCGGTGACAGCACAGTATCAATTAAAATAATCGAAAGTGTCAAACCGACATTCCCTTTGTACATCGCTGCCCAAATCAAGCTTGTAATCCCCGTAGGAATCACAACAGCCAATGTTAAACCGGTAATCGTCAAAGGATCACCTTTAAATATAAGATGGCCGCTGCCCCAAGCAAAAAGCGGCATGAAAATATGAAGAACGAATAGTGCAAGAATCATAGGGAGAGGGTGAGACAATGCATGTCTCAAAGATTGAAAGTTCGCGCTTAAACTGCCTGCAAACGTAATAAAAGCAAAGATCCAAGGCACAGCCCATTCATACCCATTTAAAAACTGAGACAGCAGCACGCCCAGCACCACACTAGTCGGCGTCAACAGCGGCATCACTCTCCCCAATACACGGTTCAGCTTCTGAAGCATCATATGCAAGTCCCCTATTTAAAATTTCTCTTCTCTCTATTATATCAATGCTGCTTAAGTGTATGTTATATAAAAAAGCCCAGATCTCATTCATCTGGACTTCTCTATGTTATGCCATCTGTTTCATTAGAGATTTACTCGCTTTATTCAAACCTTTTAACTCAGCTTCAATACCTTGTTCCTTAAACTTCGCAACAATCTTATCAAGTGCGGCCGCTCCAGAATCGTCCCATACGTGAGCTTCAGTTAAGTCAATCACGACCCGCTCAATATCCTCTTGATAAATAAACGCATTTGCAAGATCCGTCACTGACGCAAAAAAGATTTGCCCCTTCACTTGATACGTTCTAAGCTTTTGATCCTCTGCATGAGAAACGATTTTCAGCTTCGAGATTTTTGCCACAAAGAACACGGCACTTAAAAGAACGCCGACAAATACACCCTTAGATAAGTCATCCGTCACAACAACCGTAACCACAGTCACAACCATGACAATCGAGTCCGTGAGCGGCGCTTTTTTGAGACCTTTTAAGGAAGACCAATCAAATGTGCCGACAGACACCATAACCATTACAGCCACTAACGCCGCCATTGGGATTTTCACCACGACATGACTTAACACCGCAATTAAAAACATCAGAAAAGCACCGGCAACAAATGCTGACAAACGTCCGCGACCACCCGCTTTTGTATTAATGACAGATTGTCCGATCATAGCGCAGCCTGCCATTCCGCCAAAGAATCCAGTCACGATATTCGCAATTCCCTGTCCGCGGCTCTCTTTATTTTTATCACTGTCCGTATCCGTCATTTCATCAATAATCTGTGCTGTCAGCAAAGATTCAAGCAACCCGACAAACGCTAAAGCAATTGAATAAGGAAAAATAATTTGCAGTGTTTCAAAGGTAAACGGAACATCAGGGATTAAGAAATGAGGCAATGAACTAGAAATATTGCCCATATCACCAACTGTCCGCACATCCACATGGAAAGTGACCGCAATAATTGTCATCACAATAATCGCCACAAGCGGAGACGGAACAGCAGTCGTAAACCTTGGCAGCACATAAATAATAACCAACGACCCGGCAAGCATCGCATACATGCTCCAAGAAGCACCTTCAAACTGGGGAAGCTGCGCAGAGAAGATAAGAATCGCCAGCGCATTCACAAAACCGATCATCACAGAACGCGGGATGAATTTCATTAATCTTGCAATTTTACTGATACCTAAAATCACCTGAATAATGCCTGTTAAAATCGTAGCCGCAAATAAATACTGAAGCCCATGATCAGCAACCAGCGACACCATAACGACTGCCATTGAGCCTGTCGCAGCTGAAATCATGCCAGGTCTGCCGCCAAAAATAGAAATAATAATGGCTATACAAAATGACGCATAAAGACCGACCATTGGATCCACACCGGCTATAATAGAAAAGCCAATCGCTTCAGGTATTAACGCTAACGCAACTAAAATGCCAGCAAGAATGTCTTTTCGGATATTCCCGAACCATTGCTGTTTTAATGTAAAACTATTATTCAAATATAACGACTCCTTTTTAGTAAAAAATAAATCCGCACCATATCTATTGTATTGGAAGCTTTTTTTATTTTACGGGAGAAAATGAAAAGAAAAACGACCGGAGAAAACGGGGAAACGTTGAGTATATTGTATTGAGGCAAGGAGTTGTCATACAAAGAGTATCATAATAAATTTTTATCAATTACGCAAGATGAATGCTGAAGAAAAAAATGGCTCAAATATAGTCTGAGACATTTTATCATATCCGGATGAAACCAAGAATCGTTTTAATGACAGTAATATCTTTTCTCCCATTTGGCAACCCGAGCCGGTTTCCGAAAAAATAACCTATCATCATTATCTCAGGCTGATAAATATGAGCGGGCCTCATTTAACTCTGTTTGGCAATCAATAAAATAGCTTTTGCAGGGATTATTCTTTATTTTTTCTTAGGACTTATTTATAGCCGGCATGTTCACCATTATCTTAAATGTCACCAATCAATTTTATCATGGAAAAACAGAACATATGACAGGCATGCTGCTCGCTGCCAATGGATTGGCGGCTCTATCCTGCCAATTGCAGTCGGATGGAGTCTGGATGAGTCTCCCGTACAACCTGCATTTTGATTATTTATGACTCTCATGTTGATCATGCTGGTGATTGTATTGGGATTCAAAAGTATTAGAAAACTTAAAAAGCAGAAGCTTGATAAAATGGATACTGATGAAAGCAAATCTGCACAGATATAAAATAAAAAACCCAGCTCAATGAGCTGAGTTTAAGCTTGCTTGGCGGCGTCCTACTCTCACAGGGGGAAACCCCCGACTACCATCGGCGCTGAAGAGCTTAACTTCCGTGTTCGGTATGGGAACGGGTGTGACCTCTTCGCTATCGCCACCAAACAAATTGAGAGTGTTCTCTCAAAACTAGATAACAGGTGTGACATCATTCAAAAATATGGTTAAGTCCTCGATCGATTAGTATCTGTCAGCTCCATGTGTCGCCACACTTCCACCTCAGACCTATCAACCTGATCATCTTTCAGGGATCTTACTTCCTTGCGGAATGGGAAATCTCATCTTGAGGGGGGCTTCATGCTTAGATGCTTTCAGCACTTATCCCGTCCGCACATAGCTACCCAGCGATGCCCTTGGCAGAACAACTGGTACACCAGCGGTGCGTCCATCCCGGTCCTCTCGTACTAAGGACAGCTCCTCTCAAATTTCCTGCGCCCGCGACGGATAGGGACCGAACTGTCTCACGACGTTCTGAACCCAGCTCGCGTACCGCTTTAATGGGCGAACAGCCCAACCCTTGGGACCGACTACAGCCCCAGGATGCGATGAGCCGACATCGAGGTGCCAAACCTCCCCGTCGATGTGGACTCTTGGGGGAGATAAGCCTGTTATCCCCGGGGTAGCTTTTATCCGTTGAGCGATGGCCCTTCCATGCGGAACCACCGGATCACTAAGCCCGACTTTCGTCCCTGCTCGACTTGTAGGTCTCGCAGTCAAGCTCCCTTGTGCCTTTACACTCTGCGAATGATTTCCAACCATTCTGAGGGAACCTTTGGGCGCCTCCGTTACCTTTTAGGAGGCGACCGCCCCAGTCAAACTGCCCACCTGACACTGTCTCCCCGCCCGATAAGGGCGGCGGGTTAGAAGGTCAATACAGCCAGGGTAGTATCCCACCGATGCCTCCACCGAAGCTGGCGCTCCGGTTTCCAAGGCTCCTACCTATCCTGTACAAGCTGTACCAACATTCAATATCAGGCTGCAGTAAAGCTCCACGGGGTCTTTCCGTCCTGTCGCGGGTAACCTGCATCTTCACAGGTACTATAATTTCACCGAGTCTCTCGTTGAGACAGTGCCCAGATCGTTGCGCCTTTCGTGCGGGTCGGAACTTACCCGACAAGGAATTTCGCTACCTTAGGACCGTTATAGTTACGGCCGCCGTTTACTGGGGCTTCAATTCGCACCTTCGCTTACGCTAAGCGCTCCTCTTAACCTTCCAGCACCGGGCAGGCGTCAGCCCCTATACTTCGCCTTACGGCTTCGCAGAGACCTGTGTTTTTGCTAAACAGTCGCCTGGGCCTATTCACTGCGGCTCTCTCGGGCTTGCACCCTAACAGAGCACCCCTTCTCCCGAAGTTACGGGGTCATTTTGCCGAGTTCCTTAACGAGAGTTCTCTCGATCACCTTAGGATTCTCTCCTCGCCTACCTGTGTCGGTTTGCGGTACGGGCACCTCTCACCTCGCTAGAGGCTTTTCTTGGCAGTGTGGAATCAGGAACTTCGCTACTATATTTCGCTCGCCATCACAGCTCAGCCTTATGAGAAACGGATTTGCCTATTTCCCAGCCTAACTGCTTGGACGCGGATATCCAATACCGCGCTTACCCTATCCTCCTGCGTCCCCCCATTGCTCAAATGGTGAGGAGGTGGTACAGGAATATCAACCTGTTGTCCATCGCCTACGCCTTTCGGCCTCGGCTTAGGTCCCGACTAACCCTGAGCGGACGAGCCTTCCTCAGGAAACCTTAGGCATTCGGTGGAGGGGATTCTCACCCCTCTTTCGCTACTCATACCGGCATTCTCACTTCTAAGCGCTCCACCAGTCCTTCCGGTCTGGCTTCACAGCCCTTAGAACGCTCTCCTACCACTGTTCGAAGAACAGTCCGCAGCTTCGGTGATACGTTTAGCCCCGGTACATTTTCGGCGCAGAGTCACTCGACCAGTGAGCTATTACGCACTCTTTAAATGGTGGCTGCTTCTAAGCCAACATCCTGGTTGTCTAAGCAACTCCACATCCTTTTCCACTTAACGTATACTTTGGGACCTTAGCTGGCGGTCTGGGCTGTTTCCCTTTCGACTACGGATCTTATCACTCGCAGTCTGACTCCCAAGGATAAGTCATTGGCATTCGGAGTTTGACTGAATTCGGTAACCCGGTAGGGGCCCCTAGTCCAATCAGTGCTCTACCTCCAAGACTCTTACCTTGAGGCTAGCCCTAAAGCTATTTCGGAGAGAACCAGCTATCTCCAGGTTCGATTGGCATTTCACCCCTACCCACACCTCATCCCCGCACTTTTCAACGTGCGTGGGTTCGGGCCTCCATTCAGTGTTACCTGAACTTCACCCTGGACATGGGTAGATCACCTGGTTTCGGGTCTACGACCACGTACTCATGCGCCCTATTCAGACTCGCTTTCGCTGCGGCTCCGCATCTTCTGCTTAACCTTGCACGGGATCGTAACTCGCCGGTTCATTCTACAAAAGGCACGCCATCACCCGTTAACGGGCTCTGACTACTTGTAGGCACACGGTTTCAGGATCTCTTTCACTCCCCTTCCGGGGTGCTTTTCACCTTTCCCTCACGGTACTGGTTCACTATCGGTCACTAGGGAGTATTTAGCCTTGGGAGATGGTCCTCCCGGATTCCGACGGAATTTCACGTGTTCCGCCGTACTCAGGATCCACTCAGGAGAGAACGAAGTTTTGACTACAGGGCTGTTACCTCCTATGGCGGGCCTTTCCAGACCTCTTCATCTACCTCGTTCCTTTGTAACTCCGTACAGAGTGTCCTACAACCCCAAGAGGCAAGCCTCTTGGTTTGGGCTGATCCCGTTTCGCTCGCCGCTACTCAGGGAATCGCATTTGCTTTCTCTTCCTCCGGGTACTTAGATGTTTCAGTTCCCCGGGTCTGCCTTCTCATATCCTATGAATTCAGATATGGATACCACTCCATTACGAGTGGTGGGTTTCCCCATTCGGAAATCTCCGGATCAAAGCTTGCTTACAGCTCCCCGAAGCATATCGGTGTTCGTCCCGTCCTTCATCGGCTCCTAGTGCCAAGGCATCCACCGTGCGCCCTTTCTAACTTAACCGTTAAAAAGAATCACTATGTGATATCTTGTGTTACTAATTGAATGTGATGTCTACTGTTATCTAGTTTTCAAAGAACACGTTTCGAAGGAATGATCCTTCAAAACTAAACAAGACAGGGAACGTTCTGTTTATAAGACCCAAGGTCTTATATTCCGTATAATATCCTTAGAAAGGAGGTGATCCAGCCGCACCTTCCGATACGGCTACCTTGTTACGACTTCACCCCAATCATCTGTCCCACCTTCGGCGGCTGGCTCCTAAAAGGTTAC
>NZ_CP150251.1:165000-170000 GCF_037975295.1 Bacillus sp. FSL R5-0523 | reverse complement strand
CGGCGGGTTAGAAGGTCAATACAGCCAGGGTAGTATCCCACCGATGCCTCCACCGAAGCTGGCGCTCCGGTTTCCAAGGCTCCTACCTATCCTGTACAAGCTGTACCAACATTCAATATCAGGCTGCAGTAAAGCTCCACGGGGTCTTTCCGTCCTGTCGCGGGTAACCTGCATCTTCACAGGTACTATAATTTCACCGAGTCTCTCGTTGAGACAGTGCCCAGATCGTTGCGCCTTTCGTGCGGGTCGGAACTTACCCGACAAGGAATTTCGCTACCTTAGGACCGTTATAGTTACGGCCGCCGTTTACTGGGGCTTCAATTCGCACCTTCGCTTACGCTAAGCGCTCCTCTTAACCTTCCAGCACCGGGCAGGCGTCAGCCCCTATACTTCGCCTTACGGCTTCGCAGAGACCTGTGTTTTTGCTAAACAGTCGCCTGGGCCTATTCACTGCGGCTCTCTCGGGCTTGCACCCTAACAGAGCACCCCTTCTCCCGAAGTTACGGGGTCATTTTGCCGAGTTCCTTAACGAGAGTTCTCTCGATCACCTTAGGATTCTCTCCTCGCCTACCTGTGTCGGTTTGCGGTACGGGCACCTCTCACCTCGCTAGAGGCTTTTCTTGGCAGTGTGGAATCAGGAACTTCGCTACTATATTTCGCTCGCCATCACAGCTCAGCCTTATGAGAAACGGATTTGCCTATTTCCCAGCCTAACTGCTTGGACGCGGATATCCAATACCGCGCTTACCCTATCCTCCTGCGTCCCCCCATTGCTCAAATGGTGAGGAGGTGGTACAGGAATATCAACCTGTTGTCCATCGCCTACGCCTTTCGGCCTCGGCTTAGGTCCCGACTAACCCTGAGCGGACGAGCCTTCCTCAGGAAACCTTAGGCATTCGGTGGAGGGGATTCTCACCCCTCTTTCGCTACTCATACCGGCATTCTCACTTCTAAGCGCTCCACCAGTCCTTCCGGTCTGGCTTCACAGCCCTTAGAACGCTCTCCTACCACTGTTCGAAGAACAGTCCGCAGCTTCGGTGATACGTTTAGCCCCGGTACATTTTCGGCGCAGAGTCACTCGACCAGTGAGCTATTACGCACTCTTTAAATGGTGGCTGCTTCTAAGCCAACATCCTGGTTGTCTAAGCAACTCCACATCCTTTTCCACTTAACGTATACTTTGGGACCTTAGCTGGCGGTCTGGGCTGTTTCCCTTTCGACTACGGATCTTATCACTCGCAGTCTGACTCCCAAGGATAAGTCATTGGCATTCGGAGTTTGACTGAATTCGGTAACCCGGTAGGGGCCCCTAGTCCAATCAGTGCTCTACCTCCAAGACTCTTACCTTGAGGCTAGCCCTAAAGCTATTTCGGAGAGAACCAGCTATCTCCAGGTTCGATTGGCATTTCACCCCTACCCACACCTCATCCCCGCACTTTTCAACGTGCGTGGGTTCGGGCCTCCATTCAGTGTTACCTGAACTTCACCCTGGACATGGGTAGATCACCTGGTTTCGGGTCTACGACCACGTACTCATGCGCCCTATTCAGACTCGCTTTCGCTGCGGCTCCGCATCTTCTGCTTAACCTTGCACGGGATCGTAACTCGCCGGTTCATTCTACAAAAGGCACGCCATCACCCGTTAACGGGCTCTGACTACTTGTAGGCACACGGTTTCAGGATCTCTTTCACTCCCCTTCCGGGGTGCTTTTCACCTTTCCCTCACGGTACTGGTTCACTATCGGTCACTAGGGAGTATTTAGCCTTGGGAGATGGTCCTCCCGGATTCCGACGGAATTTCACGTGTTCCGCCGTACTCAGGATCCACTCAGGAGAGAACGAAGTTTTGACTACAGGGCTGTTACCTCCTATGGCGGGCCTTTCCAGACCTCTTCATCTACCTCGTTCCTTTGTAACTCCGTACAGAGTGTCCTACAACCCCAAGAGGCAAGCCTCTTGGTTTGGGCTGATCCCGTTTCGCTCGCCGCTACTCAGGGAATCGCATTTGCTTTCTCTTCCTCCGGGTACTTAGATGTTTCAGTTCCCCGGGTCTGCCTTCTCATATCCTATGAATTCAGATATGGATACCACTCCATTACGAGTGGTGGGTTTCCCCATTCGGAAATCTCCGGATCAAAGCTTGCTTACAGCTCCCCGAAGCATATCGGTGTTCGTCCCGTCCTTCATCGGCTCCTAGTGCCAAGGCATCCACCGTGCGCCCTTTCTAACTTAACCGTTAAAAAGAATCACTATGTGATATCTTGTGTTACTAATTGAATGTGATGTCTACTGTTATCTAGTTTTCAAAGAACACGTTTCGAAGGAATGATCCTTCAAAACTAAACAAGACAGGGAACGTTCTGTTTATAAGACCCAAGGTCTTATATTCCGTATAATATCCTTAGAAAGGAGGTGATCCAGCCGCACCTTCCGATACGGCTACCTTGTTACGACTTCACCCCAATCATCTGTCCCACCTTCGGCGGCTGGCTCCTAAAAGGTTACCTCACCGACTTCGGGTGTTACAAACTCTCGTGGTGTGACGGGCGGTGTGTACAAGGCCCGGGAACGTATTCACCGCGGCATGCTGATCCGCGATTACTAGCGATTCCAGCTTCACGCAGTCGAGTTGCAGACTGCGATCCGAACTGAGAACAGATTTGTGGGATTGGCTTAACCTCGCGGTTTCGCTGCCCTTTGTTCTGTCCATTGTAGCACGTGTGTAGCCCAGGTCATAAGGGGCATGATGATTTGACGTCATCCCCACCTTCCTCCGGTTTGTCACCGGCAGTCACCTTAGAGTGCCCAACTGAATGCTGGCAACTAAGATCAAGGGTTGCGCTCGTTGCGGGACTTAACCCAACATCTCACGACACGAGCTGACGACAACCATGCACCACCTGTCACTCTGCCCCCGAAGGGGACGTCCTATCTCTAGGATTGTCAGAGGATGTCAAGACCTGGTAAGGTTCTTCGCGTTGCTTCGAATTAAACCACATGCTCCACCGCTTGTGCGGGCCCCCGTCAATTCCTTTGAGTTTCAGTCTTGCGACCGTACTCCCCAGGCGGAGTGCTTAATGCGTTAGCTGCAGCACTAAGGGGCGGAAACCCCCTAACACTTAGCACTCATCGTTTACGGCGTGGACTACCAGGGTATCTAATCCTGTTCGCTCCCCACGCTTTCGCTCCTCAGCGTCAGTTACAGACCAGAGAGTCGCCTTCGCCACTGGTGTTCCTCCACATCTCTACGCATTTCACCGCTACACGTGGAATTCCACTCTCCTCTTCTGCACTCAAGTTCCCCAGTTTCCAATGACCCTCCCCGGTTGAGCCGGGGGCTTTCACATCAGACTTAAGAAACCGCCTGCGAGCCCTTTACGCCCAATAATTCCGGACAACGCTTGCCACCTACGTATTACCGCGGCTGCTGGCACGTAGTTAGCCGTGGCTTTCTGGTTAGGTACCGTCAAGGTACCGCCCTATTCGAACGGTACTTGTTCTTCCCTAACAACAGAGCTTTACGATCCGAAAACCTTCATCACTCACGCGGCGTTGCTCCGTCAGACTTTCGTCCATTGCGGAAGATTCCCTACTGCTGCCTCCCGTAGGAGTCTGGGCCGTGTCTCAGTCCCAGTGTGGCCGATCACCCTCTCAGGTCGGCTACGCATCGTCGCCTTGGTGAGCCGTTACCTCACCAACTAGCTAATGCGCCGCGGGTCCATCTGTAAGTGGTAGCCGAAGCCACCTTTTATGTTTGAACCATGCGGTTCAAACAACCATCCGGTATTAGCCCCGGTTTCCCGGAGTTATCCCAGTCTTACAGGCAGGTTACCCACGTGTTACTCACCCGTCCGCCGCTAACATCAGGGAGCAAGCTCCCATCTGTCCGCTCGACTTGCATGTATTAGGCACGCCGCCAGCGTTCGTCCTGAGCCAGGATCAAACTCTCCGATAAAGTAGTTTGACTGACTACGCACATCGCTGTGCGATTTTTAAAAACTGAATTAACAGGTACGTTTTGTCTTGTTTAGTTTTCAAAGATCATTTTGTTTGCTTGCTTTGTTAAAGCAACTTTATTAGTATACAACGTCACTTCTTCAAAGTCAACAACTTTTTTAAAAACTTTTGGTGGAGCCTAGCGGGATCGAACCGCTGACCTCCTGCGTGCAAAGCAGGCGCTCTCCCAGCTGAGCTAAGGCCCCATAAAAAATGGTCGGGAAGACAGGATTCGAACCTGCGACCCCATGGTCCCAAACCATGTGCTCTACCAAGCTGAGCTACTTCCCGATTTCCTATCTATTTCTATTAAAAGATATGGCGCGCCCGAGAGGAGTCGAACCCCTAACCTTTTGATCCGTAGTCAAACGCTCTATCCAATTGAGCTACGGGCGCAATTCAATTTACAATATCCCGTTGGGATAAATGGAGCGGAAGACGGGATTCGAACCCGCGACCCCCACCTTGGCAAGGTGGTGTTCTACCACTGAACTACTTCCGCATATCGCAATAAAAAAAGCTTTCTCCTTATGAGAAACCTTGGTAATAATACATTTAATAAAGCTTCCAAGCGGGCTCGAACCGCTGACCTCTTCCTTACCATGGAAGTGCTCTACCTGCTGAGCTATGGAAGCAATGGCTCCGCAGGTAGGATTCGAACCTACGACCGATCGGTTAACAGCCGATAGCTCTACCACTGAGCTACTGCGGAATAATATAAAGCTTCATAAACAAACATGGTAGAATTAATAAATCTGCTTGGCGGCGTCCTACTCTCACAGGGGGAAACCCCCGACTACCATCGGCGCTGAAGAGCTTAACTTCCGTGTTCGGTATGGGAACGGGTGTGACCTCTTCGCTATCGCCACCAAACAAATTGAGAGTGTTCTCTCAAAACTAGATAACAGGTGTGACATCATTCAAAAATATGGTTAAGTCCTCGATCGATTAGTATCTGTCAGCTCCATGTGTCGCCACACTTCCACCTCAGACCTATCAACCTG
>NZ_CP150251.1:95000-162500 GCF_037975295.1 Bacillus sp. FSL R5-0523 | reverse complement strand
CCAGACCTCTTCATCTACCTCGTTCCTTTGTAACTCCGTACAGAGTGTCCTACAACCCCAAGAGGCAAGCCTCTTGGTTTGGGCTGATCCCGTTTCGCTCGCCGCTACTCAGGGAATCGCATTTGCTTTCTCTTCCTCCGGGTACTTAGATGTTTCAGTTCCCCGGGTCTGCCTTCTCATATCCTATGAATTCAGATATGGATACCACTCCATTACGAGTGGTGGGTTTCCCCATTCGGAAATCTCCGGATCAAAGCTTGCTTACAGCTCCCCGAAGCATATCGGTGTTCGTCCCGTCCTTCATCGGCTCCTAGTGCCAAGGCATCCACCGTGCGCCCTTTCTAACTTAACCGTTAAAAAGAATCACTATGTGATATCTTGTGTTACTAATTGAATGTGATGTCTACTGTTATCTAGTTTTCAAAGAACACGTTTCGAAGGAATGATCCTTCAAAACTAAACAAGACAGGGAACGTTCTGTTTATAAGACCCAAGGTCTTATATTCCGTATAATATCCTTAGAAAGGAGGTGATCCAGCCGCACCTTCCGATACGGCTACCTTGTTACGACTTCACCCCAATCATCTGTCCCACCTTCGGCGGCTGGCTCCTAAAAGGTTACCTCACCGACTTCGGGTGTTACAAACTCTCGTGGTGTGACGGGCGGTGTGTACAAGGCCCGGGAACGTATTCACCGCGGCATGCTGATCCGCGATTACTAGCGATTCCAGCTTCACGCAGTCGAGTTGCAGACTGCGATCCGAACTGAGAACAGATTTGTGGGATTGGCTTAACCTCGCGGTTTCGCTGCCCTTTGTTCTGTCCATTGTAGCACGTGTGTAGCCCAGGTCATAAGGGGCATGATGATTTGACGTCATCCCCACCTTCCTCCGGTTTGTCACCGGCAGTCACCTTAGAGTGCCCAACTGAATGCTGGCAACTAAGATCAAGGGTTGCGCTCGTTGCGGGACTTAACCCAACATCTCACGACACGAGCTGACGACAACCATGCACCACCTGTCACTCTGCCCCCGAAGGGGACGTCCTATCTCTAGGATTGTCAGAGGATGTCAAGACCTGGTAAGGTTCTTCGCGTTGCTTCGAATTAAACCACATGCTCCACCGCTTGTGCGGGCCCCCGTCAATTCCTTTGAGTTTCAGTCTTGCGACCGTACTCCCCAGGCGGAGTGCTTAATGCGTTAGCTGCAGCACTAAGGGGCGGAAACCCCCTAACACTTAGCACTCATCGTTTACGGCGTGGACTACCAGGGTATCTAATCCTGTTCGCTCCCCACGCTTTCGCTCCTCAGCGTCAGTTACAGACCAGAGAGTCGCCTTCGCCACTGGTGTTCCTCCACATCTCTACGCATTTCACCGCTACACGTGGAATTCCACTCTCCTCTTCTGCACTCAAGTTCCCCAGTTTCCAATGACCCTCCCCGGTTGAGCCGGGGGCTTTCACATCAGACTTAAGAAACCGCCTGCGAGCCCTTTACGCCCAATAATTCCGGACAACGCTTGCCACCTACGTATTACCGCGGCTGCTGGCACGTAGTTAGCCGTGGCTTTCTGGTTAGGTACCGTCAAGGTACCGCCCTATTCGAACGGTACTTGTTCTTCCCTAACAACAGAGCTTTACGATCCGAAAACCTTCATCACTCACGCGGCGTTGCTCCGTCAGACTTTCGTCCATTGCGGAAGATTCCCTACTGCTGCCTCCCGTAGGAGTCTGGGCCGTGTCTCAGTCCCAGTGTGGCCGATCACCCTCTCAGGTCGGCTACGCATCGTCGCCTTGGTGAGCCGTTACCTCACCAACTAGCTAATGCGCCGCGGGTCCATCTGTAAGTGGTAGCCGAAGCCACCTTTTATGTTTGAACCATGCGGTTCAAACAACCATCCGGTATTAGCCCCGGTTTCCCGGAGTTATCCCAGTCTTACAGGCAGGTTACCCACGTGTTACTCACCCGTCCGCCGCTAACATCAGGGAGCAAGCTCCCATCTGTCCGCTCGACTTGCATGTATTAGGCACGCCGCCAGCGTTCGTCCTGAGCCAGGATCAAACTCTCCGATAAAGTAGTTTGACTGACTACGCACATCGCTGTGCGATTTATAAAACTGAATTAACAGGTACGTTTTGTCTTGTTTAGTTTTCAAAGATCATTACCGCCGCTTAACGAAGCAGCTTTATTACTATAACATTTAACTTCTTTTAAGTCAACAACTTTTTTCAAAGTACTTAATGAAGCTTTTAGTTGATGTCAGCTGTTTATCAGCGACGAATAATAATATATCACGGATATTATCAAAAGGTCAACACCCAATTTAGGCTGTATGTGAAGAGACATTTTATCGGTTATATTCAATTGTCCATGCTCATAAGATGTAAAACAAGAATGATGGACAAGATAAGGAGGCATCATCAGTGAATCACTTCTATGTGTGGCACATTAAACGGGTAAAACAATTAATTATTATACTTATCGCCGCATTTGCAGCTGCCAGCTTTTTTTATATCCAAAGAGCTGTTCCGCTTCCCGTGTTTTCAACTGACACCGGACCTAAAGCCATTTATAAAGGAGAAACAGACTCTAAAGATATTTCACTTACTTTCGATATCAGCTGGGGTGATGAGAGAGCAGAACCGATACTTAATACTCTGAAAGCAAACGGGATTAAAAACGCAACGTTTTTTCTTTCCGCTTCTTGGGCAGAACGCCATCCCGACACAGTGGCCCGTATCGTAAAGGACGGACATCAAATCGGGAGCATGGGCTACGCTTATAAAAACTATGCCAATTTAGAGAGCAGCGAAATAAAAAAGGACATGAACCGTGCGCAAACAGCCTTTGAAAAGTTAGGGGTCAAAGACATACAGCTATTAAGACCCCCTACCGGCCAATTCAATAAGAATGTTCTAAAGGTCGCAAAGCAATACAATTATACAGTCGTTCATTACAGTGTGAACTCTCAAGACTGGACAAATCCCGGAGTTGAAAAAATCATCGACAATGTGACCAAGCAAGTTTCCGGTGGAGACATTATTCTTTTACATGCCTCCGATTCGGCAAAACAAACAGAAGAAGCATTGCCTGATATCATCCATCGGCTGAAAGAAAAAGGATTAAAAAATGTAACCGTGGGTGATCTCATCGCAAATTCTGATGCCAGATCCGCAGAGGTAAAGTAATTACTTTGCTGCAAACTTCGGCAGCATAAGCAATTGGAAGGCATTACATGCCATTAACGGAAAAAGCATTAAATAAAGCCAGTCCTCATCATTTACTCTTAATGCAGGGAACCATTCTAATGCGGTAATCACAACCATCAAAAACAACGATGACACAAATGTTTTCTTAGAGGACTGCTTTTGCTTTATATAAGCTGTAATCACTCCAAAGATCAATAAAAACACCGGTAACCACGCATACCCAGCCAGCGATTCTCCGCTCTCTCCAAAAAATAAAAAACGCACGTACATTAAATCAAAAGCAACAAACAGGATGAAAAACAACTGCAGCAAATTCCACAAAGAGGAGGACCTTAATATCTCAAGCGCAAACCGATGGACTGTTAAAAACACGAAAAAACCCATTTGGCTGATCACACTGAAAATCATGCCTACACCGATAAACCAAAATAAAACAGAGAAAATCTGTCCCGCTTCAAATGTCAGAAACAGCCCTCTATATTCTCCCCATTTTAAAGCAAAACCCACAATACTCGTGATAAGCGCCCCGACAGCTAAAATAGAAAAGAAAAAACGAACTAAACCACGGCTTTTCATTTCTTTATTCATCCCCTCAAAAATCGCGAACAGCGATATTTTGTTATGTATAATTCCAAACAGATGAATCATATTAAAGGTAAGACAAGTATGTGAAAGGAGCTTAAGCATGTCAAAAGCCAAAACGCTATTGATGAGCTGTTTTTTATTATTATCTGTAACAGCTTGCGCTCCAAAAGACCAAGCAGCGGATATGGACTATGATCAGACCAAAAAAATGGTTGTTGATATATTAAAAACTGATGATGGAAAGAAAGCTATTAAGGAATTATTAAATGATGATGCCATGAATGAAGCGCTGGTGATTGACCAAGATGCAATTAAAGGAACAATAGAAAAAACACTCACATCTAAAAAAGGTGAAGAATTTTGGAAAAACATCTTTGAAGACACTGATTTTGCTGAGGGCTTTGCCAAAACTCTTCAAACAGAGCATGAAAAAGTGATTAAAAAGCTGATGAAGGATCCAGATTACCAGAAGATGCTGATGAGCGTTATGCAGGATCCCGGCATGGATAAAAAGTACAGCCAGCTGGCAAAAAGCCAAGAATTCCGCAGTTATTTAGAAGAGGTTATTAACGAAACACTTTCTAGTCCGCTTTACAAAAAACAGTTCGAAGATGAACTGAAAAAAGCAGCAAAAGACACGGCCAAAGAAAGTGAATAAAGGGAAAGCCGGGATCTGGAATCCCGGTTCACCTTTTATACCTGCACTGATATTTTTGCATCTATTTTTTTTGCGATGTCCTGATATATTTCTCCGATTGGATGATTTTCGTCATAAACAGACGGAGCAAATTGGTCCTTATCCCAATCGGGCTGTTTCAATGGGATTCTGCCGAGTAAAGGCACGTTTAGTTCCTCAGCCAGTTTATCTCCTCCGCCTTTTCCAAACACATATTCTCTTTCCCCTGTCTTTGCACTTTCATAATAAGCCATGTTCTCTATAACACCCACGACCTCATGATCGGTTTTAATCGCCATAGAGCCCGCTCTGGCCGCGACAAAAGCAGCTGTCGGATGTGGCGTAGATACGATAATTTCTTTGCAGCTCGGAAGCATTGTATGTACATCGAGAGCAACGTCCCCTGTACCAGGCGGAAGATCAAGAACAATATAGTCTACTTCTCCCCACTCTACTTCATGGAAAAAGTTATTCAGCATTTTGCCGAGCATCGGCCCTCTCCATACGACCGGGGCATTTTCTTCTACGAAAAAGCCCATTGACATGACCTTTACTCCAAAGCGTTCAACAGGAAGAAGTTTCTCTCCTTCAATTGTTGGACGCACAGTGATACCCATCATGTCCGGCACACTGAACCCATAAATATCCGCATCAATTAAACCAACCTTTTTCCCTAGACGAGCCAGAGAAATAGCTAGGTTTACTGACACAGTTGACTTGCCTACGCCGCCTTTTCCACTTGCTACAGCAAGAAAGACTGGCGGGTTATCCATATTTAATAATGTTTTTTTCTCAGCTGACGGCTCCCGGAATTTAGCAACCGTTTCTTCAGGCAGCTCTTCAAATCGAAGGCCGACTGTCTCAGCTCCTGCCCCTTTTAATACGTTTACGATCTCTTGCTGAATCTGCATTTGTTCTGCAGTTCCTGTTTTTGCAAGAGCGACTTTTACACTGATATGCCGTTTTTCAGGCTTTATTTTAATTTCCTTAACGGCATCCAATTCTCCCAGAGGTCTTTGAAGAAAAGGTTCGCGCATTTCTCCGACTAGTTTTCTTACTTCATCTTCTCTTATCATCGAACCTCACCCTTTTGTGTATTCGTTTACAATTATTATTATATCATACATAAATGGCGGGTGTCTTATGCTTAGAACCACAAGAAAACCCTCCATTACTCCGGAGGGTCTCCTTTTTCTGTGAAATATCGCAAAATGCCTTTATATATGGAAGATGCCACCTTGTCTTGATATTTCGGTTTACCGAGCAACGTTGCTTCACTTGGATTGGATAAAAATCCGACTTCTATAAGCGCCCCCGGTTTGGTGACGTTTTGCATTAAGTAGATACCATGAATCCGCTTTGCTTTCCGGGTTGTGTTTTCCAGATTTCTTCTAAGCTCATCCTGGATGTATTTTGCGACTTTCTCATTTTCCGCATATTTCCCGTAATAAAAGCTTTGGGCTCCGCTCCATTTTTGTGACGGAATCGCATTAAGATGAATGCTGATATAGAGCTCCGCCTCTGAATGGTTTATTAATTTGACTCGTTGTCTTAGATCCTCAGCTTTTCGTCGACTATAGCCTTTTGTTCCTTCTGGAGCAAGATCAGTATCACTTTCTCTGGTCATGATAACAAGCGCTCCTTGTTCTTGAAGATAATCCCTGACTCTAAAGGCCACTTCCAGGGTAACATCCTTCTCTAACAGCTTTCCGCCGACTGCTCCGCCGTCAGGCCCGCCATGACCTGGATCTAGATAAATGATTTTACCGCTCAAGGGCAGGCTCCACGGCTTCCAAGAGTCGTTATTGCTGAACTGATATTTGAACAGAAATAGTAATACGATGAAGCCTAGCAAAAAACCGAGCCATTTAAGCTTTTTCCTCATCCCTTCCCCTCCCGCTTGTCCGTTATTACATAACTATGGGACAGGGCCGGGAAATATGATTATCGCATGCGAAGCTTACACTGTTTTTCTCTTTGAACAAACCCCGCTGTCCACCAATCTTTAATGAACTTGCGTGCCGCTTCATAAACCGTGTTTTTATCAAGTGTTGAGTATTGCTCGTGTATCCAATTATAGAGATAATCAAAAAACTCCATACGTAGCTCTTCTTCTTCTCTTGCAGAGCGGGCACTGATACTTTTCATGGATTCTCCGTAATAGCCGAATATCCCAAAACGCCCGCCTAACAAATAAGCTTCAATCGCAAAATCAATACAGCCTTCAGTAATAATATCTCGTTCATCATGTAAAAATGGAAATAATGGTTCCAAACAATCCTTAACAGACTGGATAATTTGTCTCAGAGAGAGTTCTTTGAGCAAGTTCTTTTCTAATTCAAAATCCTTTTGGCGTTTCACATCCATAAAAGACAGTACTTCTGCCATATAAATTCACTCTCCTTTTACCGATTATTTTGAGGTTTGGATGATGAAACAATGCCCGAATTCGGTTGGAAATTCGCCCAAATGAAGGTGTAAAATCGATAAAAAATCAACTTTCTGCAGGGTCGGGAACAAACGTTCTGTATTTAGTTATGAAAAAAGCAGCCCCTCTAACAGGTCGCTGCTTTTCATACTTTCACGCTTCTTGTTGCAGAATATGTATGGATATATTGGTCTAATACAAACCCGCCTTTATCTTCATAAAAACCAGTAACGATAAAACCGGCATCAATTTGGCCTTTGATTTGGTCTTCTAAGGAATGGCCGAATTCCAGAGCCTCATTATTTTCGATCAGTTTTTTCACTTTATGTTTCGGAAGATCTTCTGGGTCAGCGTATGGAATGGAGTGTTTTACTTTTAAAACACCTTGCTGTTCTAATTCTGTATCAAACAGAAATACAACAGGATTGACAAAACCCGAGATTAGAATGCCGTTCCTTTTCAACACACGGTGCGCTTCCTTCCATATCGGGAGGACATTCTCAACAAAAACATTGGCAACAGGATGTACAATGACATCAAATGATTCATCATTAAATACACTTAAATCGTCCATGCTTCCTTTGACAGTGTGTATCGTGAGACCATCTCGCTCAGCAACCATTCTATCCTGATTCAGCTGTTTTTCTGAGTTATCTAATACGGTGACATCCGCGCCTGCGGCTGCCAAAACTGGACCCTGCTGGCCGCCGCCTGATGCTAAACAGAGTACTTTCAGACCTTTGACCGGCGGAAACCAATCCTTCGGTACATCTTTCATTGGCGTTACCCTTATATCCCAATTGCCTTTTTTTGCTTGTTCGATAACCTGCTGCTCAGCAGCAACAGTCCATTCATTGCCTGTTTCTACTTTTTTATCCCAGGCTTTGCTATTATGAGCTACTAACGCATTCATGAATCTTCTCCTTACTTTAATGTATAGAGTATAACAAATATTTCTAGATTGATATCGCTTTCCCTTTGCATATTTAGAAAAAAGTTCATAAAAACGCAAAAAAATCACAAAGGAGATATGTGATTTATATCATCAGATTTACTTTTACTTCGTTACATAAAGCCATTAGCAATGAGAGCTATTGTTTCTCCGGGTTAATCAGCAGTGAACTTTAACGGATGAGATACAGTGGTTAAATGGAGCTGGGCTGTCGACATAACGATAATAAACATTGACCGAACTTCCAATTGAATAAAAATGAAAGCTATCATGATTTTTACAGTGAGACCGTTTATAAACAAACAATTTGTTTAACCCCGTCAAGCGTCCATTCAGTGTTATTTTTATGCGGAGCTGGCTACGTTATATTAAAAGAAAAAAGCTCCCAACCCAAGGTCGAGAGCTTTTTGAAAACGTAAAATTAACGTTTTGAGAACTGAGGTGCACGACGAGCGCCTTTAAGACCGTATTTTTTACGTTCTTTCATACGAGCGTCACGAGTCAGAAGACCTGCACGTTTAAGAGTTGTACGGTATTCTGGATCTGCTTCAAGCAAAGCACGAGCGATACCGTGACGGATTGCTCCAGCTTGACCAGATAAGCCGCCTCCATGTACGTTTACTAAAACATCATAAGTGCCAGCTGTTTCAGTCAAAGTTAATGGTTGTTTGATATCTTCGATTAAAGCTGCAGATGGGATGTGTTCGCTGATTTCACGATTATTAACGACGATACGGCCTTCTCCTGGAACTAAACGCACACGCGCTACAGAGCTTTTACGACGGCCAGTACCGTAATATTGAACCTGTGCCAAATTGGTAACCTCCTTTTTAATTAACCGCGAAGTTCGTAAACTTCAGGTTTTTGTGCTTCGTGTGGATGCTCAGAACCACGGTATACGTTCAATTTTTTGAACATTTGACGACCTAGAGAACCTTTTGGAAGCATGCCTTTGATAGCAAGCTCAAGCATTTTCTCAGGGTAGTTTGTACGCATTTCAAGAGCAGTTCTTGATTTTAATCCGCCTGGATGTTGAGTGTGACGGTAGTAGATTTTGTCAGTTAACTTTTTACCAGTTAACTCGATTTTTTCAGCGTTGATGATGATCACATGATCTCCAGTATCAACGTGTGGTGTGTAAGTTGGTTTGTGTTTTCCGCGAAGGATAGCTGCAACTTCTGAAGAAAGACGACCTAAAGTCTTGCCAGCAGCATCAACAACTAACCACTTGCGTTCAATAGTACTTGCGTTAGCCATAGGTGTTGTACGCATTGAATTTCCCTCCTAAATGATCTGTCATTTTCAATAAACTTCGATTACGTTCTATTTCACAACACAATAAGTTCCGGGGCTTATCGTGGGGTTGAAATACATACCATATGATATCTTATAACTTTATGCAGACTCTGTCAAGAAAATATTATACACCTGGTTTAGTTGTCATAGTAAACGTTCCATAAATATAGCCCGTGCCCCGGCGCTGTGCGCCCTGCCGCTTCGCGATCCTTTGCTTCCAGCATGGATTTCACCTCATCGGGAGAAATTTTTCCAATACCTGCATCAAGCAAAGTACCCGCAATAATTCTGACCATATTATATAAGAAACCGCTGCCTGTGATCCGCATTTGCAGGCCATCAGCCGTCTCAGTCCAATCAAGTTCGTAAATCGTTCTTACCTTGTCCTGCACTTCTGTTTTAGCCGCGCAAAAGCTCGTAAAATCATGTGTCCCTATAAGATGCTTTGCCGCTTCTCTCATGTCCTGCACATTAAGGCGATATGAAAAATGGTAAGCGTAATGCCGTTTAAATACGTCCGGGTGTTTCTCCGTGTATACAAAGTAGCGATATTCTTTTTTGACTGCGCTAAATCGTGCATGGAACCCATCATCCGCAATTTCTGCCTGTTTGACTGCGATATCGTCCGGAAGCAGTGCATTTAAGGCATATGGCCATCTCTCAGCCGGGATAGACAGCGGAGTGTCAAAATGAATCACCTGTCCGGCTGCGTGAACCCCGCTGTCTGTTCTTCCAGACGAAACGACCGGAATTCTGTCTTTTGACTTATGCAGGACAGCCAAAGCCTTCTCCAGTTCATCCTGAACCGTTCTTTTGCCCGGCTGAACCTGATAACCGTTAAACAAATGTCCGTCATAAGAAATCGTGCATTTCAGTCTCATACAGCACCTCTAAGCCCTTAAGAAAAATAACAAAGCAGCTAATACAATTAAGCTGACAATGACAGAAGTGTCTTTTCCTGTCCATACAAGCTTTCTATATTTCGTACGTCCTTCTCCGCCTTGATAGCCTCTTGCTTCCATTGCCACCGCAAGCTCTTCGGCGCGTTTAAATGCGCTGACGAAGAGCGGGACAAGAAGCGGGACAATAGCCTTCACTCTATCTTTGACAGGCCCGCTTGTAAAATCAACGCCTCGCGCCATCTGAGCCTTCATGATTTTATCTGTCTCCTCCATCAGTGTCGGAATAAACCGTAAAGAAATTGACATCATAAGAGCCAGCTCATGAACAGGAAGCTTTAATTTTTTCAATGGGTTCAGCAGCTGCTCCATTCCATCGGTAATCTCAATCGGTGTGGTCGTTAGCGTTAATAAGGTTGTGATTAAAATCAAATAGACGAATCTAAGAGAAATGAATATCCCCTGAACCAGACCGCCCTCATAGACTTTGAAAAAACCTATTTGAAAGATAATCGGTCCTTCATGTGTCATAAGGATGTGAAGAAGGAACGTAAAAAGGACAATCCAGATGATTGGCTTCAGCCCTTTCATTAAAAAAGAGAAAGGAACTCTTGTTAAAGAAACGACGCCAATTGTAAATAAACCAAGCAACGCATATGTCTGAACATTATTGGCTAAGAATACAATGCAGACAAATAAAAAGATCGTGATCAGTTTTGTTCTGGGGTCTAGCCGGTGCACAAGTGAAGTCCCCGGTACATACTTGCCGATAATCATGCTGTCCATCATAAAGTCTTCTCCCCCTGAAAAAGAGCACGGATTTCAGCAGCGGCATCTTCGATTGTGAGCATAGGCTCATTAAATCTCACACCCAGTACAGCTTCAAGGTGTCTTTGGAATTTTATTGTTTCAGGAAGATCCAGCCCCCAGCCGGCCATCTCTTCACCCTTTAAAAACAGATCCCGCGGACTGCCTGATGCTTGTATCGTTCCTTTATGCATAACAATCATTTCATCAGCGTATGCAGCTGCATCCTCCATGCTGTGTGTCACAAGGATCGTCGTCAGGTTCCCACGTTGATGAAGCTCATAAAACATGTCCATAATCTCTTTTCGACCTCTTGGGTCCAATCCTGCAGTCGGTTCATCCAGAACAAGCACTTCAGGGTCCATTGCAAGTACGCCGGCAATTGCAACTCTGCGCATTTGTCCCCCGCTTAATTCAAAGGGTGACCTGTCCAAAAGCTCTTCTGATAAACCTACAAGCTGCAGCATCTCTCTCGCTTTTTGTTCAGCATCTTCTTTTTTAACACCAAAGTTCATCGGTCCGAATGAAATATCTTTAAGAACTGTTTCTTCGAATAATTGATGCTCAGGAAATTGGAAAACGATTCCGACTTTTTTACGAAGTTTTTTCAGATCTTTATTCTTTTTCCCTGCCTGAATGACAGTGCTGCCTAGTGATATCTGTCCCTTCGTCGGCTTCAGGAGACCATTTAGGTGCTGAAGAAGAGTGGACTTGCCAGAGCCTGTATGCCCGATAACGGCTACGTAGCTTCCTCCTTTAATCGATGCATTGATATCATACAGTGCTAGGCGCTCAAACGGCGTCTTCATCTGATAACGATGCTCTACATCTTTGATTGTAATGTCCACAGCTCTTTCACCAGCCCTTCCTGAGTCAAATGGTTTTCTTCCAAAGCCAGTCCATTTTCTCTTAAAAGCTGGCTAAGCTGGAATGAGAAGGGTAAATCAAGCCCAATTCGAACAAGTTCTTTATTCAATTTAAAAATCTCTTCAGGCGGCCCTTCAGCATATTTTTTACCGCCATTCATGACAATGATCCTGTCTGCTTTTGCTGCCTCATTCAGATCATGTGTAATGGATATGACAGTCGCCATGCCCTGCTCTTTTAAATGTCTTACCGTTTCAAGCACTTCTTCTCGCCCGATCGGATCAAGCATGGATGTTGCTTCATCTAAGATAATAATATCAGGACGTGCGGCAATAACCCCCGCAATCGCAACTCTCTGCTTTTGGCCTCCGGAGAGATGGTGCGGCTCTTGATCGAGAAAATCTTGCATATTCACCTGTTTTACTGCCCAGTCTACTCTCTCAATCATTTCTTCCCGCGGTACACCATTGTTTTCTAAACCAAAAGCCACATCATCGCGAACAGTCGTTCCGACAAATTGGTTATCCGGATTTTGAAAGACCATACCTATCTTCTTACGCACTTCCCAAACAGATTCCTCTGTCAATTGAATCCCGGCAACCTCAATGTCGCCTGATTCAGGAAGAATTAAACCATTCAATGCCCGGGCCAGTGTTGATTTCCCTGAACCGTTATGACCTACGATTGCAAGCCATTCACCCTCATACACCTGCAGGGAGACGCCGTCTAGTGCTCGTCTTTCTGCGTCCTTCCGATATCGAAATACGATATCCTCTACCGATATCAACTGATTTTGATTCATGGAAAACCGGCCTCCTCTCAGCTAATGCTCTGCTTTTCTCTCTATTAAAAGTTGCAGTATCTAAAAAAAGGGCATAGATCCAGTTAGAAACTGTCCCGCCCTTCTTTAGATACACAAAAATATGTGATTAAACCAATTCGATAATTGCCATTGGTGCTCCGTCACCACGGCGAGGACCAAGCTTCATAATACGTGTGTATCCGCCTTGGCGCTCCTCGTAACGAGTTGCAATGTCAGAGAATAATTTTTGAAGTGCATCTTGGTTATTTTCTTCGTTTGCAACCTCGTTGCGGATGTATGCAGCAGCTTGACGGCGAGCGTGAAGATCACCGCGTTTGCCAAGCGTGATCATTTTTTCAACTACAGAGCGAAGTTCTTTCGCACGTGTTTCAGTTGTTTCGATTCTTTCGTTGATGATCAAATCAGTTGTAAGATCACGAAGCATAGCTTTACGCTGTGCACTCGTACGTCCTAGTTTTCTGTATGACATGTGATGTCCCCTCCTTTATTGGAATGCTGTTTCTGAATAAAAAACACACGAAAATCCTAGTTCACAAGGGAAACTAGTCAATCGTCTTTGCGAAGTCCGAGTCCAAGTTCTTCTAGTTTCGCTTTCACTTCTTCAAGTGATTTGCGTCCTAGATTTCGAACTTTCATCATATCTTCTTCCGTCTTGTTCGCAAGCTCTTGAACCGTGTTAATACCCGCACGCTTTAAGCAGTTGTAAGAACGAACAGAAAGATCCAATTCTTCAATCGTCATTTCAAGAACTTTCTCTTTTTGATCTTCTTCTTTTTCAACCATGATTTCAGCATGTTGAGCTTCGTCAGTTAAACCAACGAATATATTAAGGTGTTCAGTTAAAATCTTTGAACCAAGCGCAATTGCTTCTTTCGGTCCAGTGCTTCCATCAGTCCAAACATCAAGTGTAAGTTTATCATAGTTTGCAACTTGGCCTACACGAGTGTTCTCTACCTGATAAGATACACGAGAAACTGGCGTATAGATAGAATCGATCGGAATCACGCCGATTGGCTGATCGTCTCTCTTGTTTGCGTCAGCAGGCGTATACCCACGTCCTCTTTGAGCAGTAAGGCGAACTCGGAAACTCGCATTCTCACCAAGAGTCGCGATATGAAGATCAGGATTTAAGATCTCTACATCACTATCGTGTGTAATATCAGCTGCCGTTACAGTTCCTTCACCCTGTACATCAATTTCTAGCGTCTTCTCTTCATCAGAGTAGATTTTCAATGCAAGCTTTTTAATGTGTAAGATAATCGTTGTAACATCTTCCACAACGCCTTCAATTGTCGAGAATTCGTGCAGTACACCATCTATCTGGATTGATGTTACAGCGGCACCAGGGAGTGAGGATAAGAGGATACGACGTAAGGAGTTACCCAGAGTTGTACCATATCCACGCTCAAGTGGCTCTACGACAAACTTACCAAATTTGGCATCGTCGCTGATTTCAACCGTTTCGATTTTTGGTTTTTCAATCTCGATCATTACTTAAAACCCTCCTTCAAAACGTCGAAACCTCGAATAGAATCATATGAGATTCCATCCGAAATTCCCCATTGTTTAGTCCCGTATGTGCTCAGGCAACGAGTCGGTGCATTCGTTTCATAAATAACTGTATCATAACCCATTATTGACAGGGACACAAAATCTATACAAACAAATTACACGCGGCGACGTTTTGGTGGACGGCATCCGTTATGAGGAACAGGAGTTACGTCTCTGATAGCAGTGACTTCTAGTCCAGCAGCTTGAAGTGCACGGATTGCAGCTTCACGGCCTGAACCAGGTCCTTTAACAGTAACCTCTAGAGTTTTAAGACCATGTTCGATTGAACCTTTAGCAGCTGTTTCTGCAGCCATTTGCGCAGCAAAAGGAGTAGATTTACGAGAACCTCTGAATCCTAAAGCTCCGGCACTAGACCAAGAAATAGCATTACCATGAGTGTCAGTGATCGTAACGATCGTGTTATTGAAAGTTGAACGAATATGAGCAATTCCAGACTCAATATTCTTTTTCACGCGACGTTTACGCGTGTTAGATTTACGAGCAGCAGCCATTGTTTAAGAACCTCCCTTACTTATTTTTTCTTGTTAGCTACAGTACGACGCGGACCTTTACGAGTACGCGCGTTGTTTTTAGAGTTTTGTCCGCGAACAGGTAATCCTCTGCGATGACGGATTCCGCGGTAGCTTCCGATTTCGATCAGACGTTTGATATTAAGAGAAACTTCACGGCGAAGGTCACCTTCTACTTTCAGTTTGTCAATAATATCACGGATTTTACCAAGTTCTTCTTCAGTAAGATCGCGCACACGAGTATCTTCTGAAACTCCAGCTTCTTTTAAAACTTGCTGAGCCGTTGTGCGGCCAATTCCGAAGATGTATGTTAAAGAAATAACAACACGTTTGTCACGTGGGATATCTACACCAGCAATACGAGCCATTCTCTGGGCACCTCCTTATAAATTATCCTTGTTTTTGTTTATGCTTTGGATTTTCACAGATCACCATTACTTTTCCTTTTCTGCGAATAACTTTACATTTTTCGCAGATTGGTTTAACTGATGGTCTCACTTTCATGTGTTTCCAACCTCCTTCAGTTTCCGGAGTGCTTTATTTGTAACGGTACGTAATCCTGCCACGAGTTAAGTCATATGGAGATAATTCTACCGTAACTTTGTCTCCAGGTAAAATGCGAATGAAGTGCATGCGGATTTTACCAGATACATGAGCCAAAACAGTGTGGCCATTTTCAAGTTCAACTTTGAACATCGCGTTTGGCAGTGTTTCGACTATAGTACCTTCCACTTCAATTACATCGTCTTTCGCCATTCAAGTGTTCTCCCTTCTTCAAATCAGTAACTTGCTTTCTGACAAATTTCAAAAGAAGTTTGTCACACGCCCTGTTTCGTTTATACTGTTCTGAACTTCCGGAGATACGCAATCATAAAGGGTTAAATGATTGATATTCTTTTTCTTAGGAGAATGAAATGTACGCTTTTCTCCGTCTGCTGTTAGTACATTGATGATGGTTAAAATTCCAACGACAAGCAGCAAGATGAATTCGGTCTTGCCAATGTTCACCCAAGCTTTCTGCCCTATCAAGCTTGAAAAACATCTGTCTTCGGAATTATTTTCATCATCTAGACTCTCGTCAGTATATCAAAACCCGTTTCCGTAATCGCAATCGTATGTTCAAAATGAGCACACTTTTTCCCATCTACCGTTACAACCGTCCAGTTATCAGCCAATGTTTTCACGTAGCGGCTGCCAGCGTTCACCATAGGTTCAATAGCGAGAACCATGCCAGGTTTAAGCCGTGGTCCTTTGTTGGGCGGACCGTAATGAGGAATTTGCGGGTCCTCATGCAAGTCTTGACCAACACCATGTCCGACATACTCCCTAACAACTGAAAACTGCTCATTTTCGACATACGTTTGTATTGCGTGGGAAATATTCGACAAACGTTCACCTGGTTTTGCTTCCTGCAAGCCTTTATATAAAGACTCCTCTGTCACTTCCAGAAGTTTTTTGTCATCATCGCTGATGTTTCCTACCGGATATGTCCATGCAGAGTCACCATGATAACCATTTAATTTAGCACCGATATCAATACTGATGATGTCACCGTCCTTCAGCACCCTGCTGCCAGGTATGCCGTGAACGAGTTCTTCATTAACTGATACGCAAATGCTCCCGCGAAACCCATTATACCCCTTAAAAGATGGGATTGCACCCTGCTTCTTAATAAAACGTTCGGCAATTTGATCCAATTCTTTTGTCGAGATTCCTGGTTTAATGTGCTTTTTTAACTCTTCATGAGTTAAAGCCACGATTCGCCCTGCTTCCCGCATGATACCAAGTTCACGTGGGGTTTTACAGATAATCATTTTTTTAATCCTCCAAGAAGATCCTTCACATCTGCATAAACGTCTTGAATGTCCTGCTGGCCATTCACGTTTGCAAGATAACCTTTCTCTGAATAGAAATCGAGTAAAGGCTGAGTTTGCTTCATGTTTACCTCAAGCCGTTTAGAGACTGTTTCCTCATTATCATCTGCCCGTTGATAGAGTTCGCCTCCGTCTTTATCACAAATACCCGGCATTTTCGGCGGATTAAAGACTAAATGATAGGTTGTGCCGCAAACACTGCAAATTCTGCGTCCAGTCAGACGTTCCATAAGAGCGTCTTTGTCGACTTCAATGTTAATGACATAATCAATCGGCTTGCCGTATTCCTCAAGAATTTCTTCAAGAGCTTCGGCTTGAGCGACTGTTCGCGGAAATCCGTCCAGAAGAAAACCTCTTTCACAATCATCTTTGCCAAGTCTCTCTTTTACAATTCCGATTGTGACTTCGTCAGGTACGAGCTCTCCCTTATCAATATAAGATTTTGCTTCGAGTCCGAGTGGTGTTTCTTCTTTCATAGCAGCACGGAACATATCTCCTGTTGAGATATGAGGAATCCCATAATCCTCAACAATTCGTTCGCCCTGTGTGCCTTTACCGGCACCAGGAAGCCCCATTAAGACTAAGTTCATTCGGATTTCCCCCGTCCTCTCTTTATTAAGAGGGAATGGATAAATCCATTTCCTCTAGTTTTTCATAAATCCACGGTAGTTTCGTTTCACCAACTGGCTTTCTAGTTGTTTCATTGTCTCCAAGGCTACCCCGACAACAATTAACAAAGATGTTCCGCCAATTTGTGCACTTTGAGGCAATCCAGCGAATTGAATGAAAAAGATAGGAAGAATGGAAATCACGGCTAAGAATATAGAACCCACAAACGTAAGTCGATACAAAATGCTCGTAATTCTATCTTGAGTCATTTTCCCTGGACGAACCCCCGGGATATAGCCACCCTGTTTTTTAAGGTTATCAGCCATTTGTTCAGGGTTTACCTGTACAAAAGCATAAAAGTACGTAAAGGCAATAATCAACGCAACATATATCGCCATACCCACCGGATGCGTATTATCAAAGTTGTTTTGAATCCACTTTGTCACATCGTTTGTTCCAAAGAATGACGCGATCGTCCGCGGCGTTATCAAAAACGCAACCGCAAAGATTACCGGAATAACCCCTGCAGGATTCACTTTCAATGGAAGGTGTGTAGACTGACCTCCGCCAGCAGGTGAACGACCTGTGCCTTTAGCATATTGAATCGCAATTTTCCGTACGGCTTGCTGAATGAAAATAACTCCAACAATAACTGCTAAAATCGCAATCACAAGAAGTGCGACTTTCACAATATGAATAAACAACTGATCGTTGCTACCGACAAATTGAGTCTCATATATTTGCCCAATTGTTTTTGGAATACTAGACACAATCCCCGCGAAGATAATGATCGATATTCCGTTGCCTACTCCATGAGACGTAATTTGTTCCCCAAGCCACATTAAAAAGGCAGTTCCGCCAGTGAGCACTAAAGCAATGATAAGATATGTCGATACACCGGATTTTTCGATCAGCATACCGTTTGCCAGATTGTTAAATCCATATGACATACCTAATGCTTGGATGAAACCAAGCACAATCGTAAAGTACCTTGTGAACTGAGCTAATTTACGGCGGCCAACTTCACCTTGCTTAGACCACTCGGTAAACTTCGGTACAACATCCATCTGAAGCAGCTGAATGATGATCGAAGCCGTGATATAAGGAGTAATTCCCATTGCGAAAATGGAAAATTGGTAAAGCGCACCGCCGCCAAATGTATTAAGGAGATCAAAAACACCCATTTGAGACTGCGCCTGTAACGCTTCAGCGTTAACGTAAGGCACAGGAATAAACGCACCTATGCGAAAGACGATAAGCATGAGTAAAGTGAATATGATTTTATTCCTGATATCACTCACACGCATAAAGTTGGAGATTGTTTTAAACAAGTTAGATCACCTCAGCTGTACCGCCAGCAGCTTCAACAGCTTCTTTCGCAGAAGCAGAGAATTTATTGGCTTTTACAGTTAATTTTTTCTCTAATTTACCGTTGCCAAGAATCTTTACTCCTGCATTAAGTTTGCTAATAACACCAGTCTCTAGAAGAAGTTCAGGAGTGACTTCCGTTCCTTCTGCAAAACCGTTCAATTTGTCTAGGTTGACTACAGCGTATTCCTTGCGGTTGATGTTAGTGAAACCGCGTTTAGGAAGACGTTGGAATAAAGGCATTTGTCCCCCCTCGAATCCAGGGCGTACACCGCCGCCAGAACGAGCGTTTTGACCTTTGTGACCTTTACCAGCTGTTTTACCGTTGCCAGAACCAATACCACGACCTACGCGATTACGCGTTTTGCGTGAACCTTCTGAAGGTTTTAATTCATGAAGTTTCATTAGGACACCTCCTTATCCGATCAAATATTTTTATTGTTCTTTAACAGAAACTAAATGAGATACTTTATTAATCATACCACGGATCGCAGCGTTGTCTTCATGAACAACAGTTTGGTTTGTTTTCTTTAAACCAAGTGTTCTTACAGTAACGCGTTGGTCTTCCGGGCGACCGATTACACTTCGTTTGAGGGTAATTTCTAATTTAGCCATTAATGTTCCCTCCTTATCCTAACAGTTCTTCTACAGATTTTCCACGAAGCTTCGCAACGTCTTCAGCACGTTTAAGTTCACTTAAACCTTGAAGTGTTGCACGAATCATGTTGATCGGTGTGTTAGAACCTAAAGACTTAGAAAGGATATCAGCTACACCAGCTAGCTCAAGTACCGCACGTACAGGGCCTCCAGCGATAACTCCAGTACCTTCAGAAGCAGGTTTTAACAAGATGTTACCTGCACCGAAACGTCCGATGATTTCGTGTGGAATTGTAGTTCCAACCATTGGTACTTCAATCAAATTCTTTTTCGCATCTTCAACAGCTTTGCGGATCGCTTCTGGTACTTCTTGTGCTTTACCAGTACCGAATCCTACGTGTCCGTTTTTGTCACCGACAACGACTAGAGCTGCGAAGCGGAAACGACGACCACCTTTAACAACTTTCGCTACGCGGTTAACCGTAACTAAGCGTTCTTCTAACTCTAATTTGCTTGGGTCAATACGACGCATAATCATGTGTCCCTCCTTCTTTTATTAAAATTTAAGTCCAGCTTCACGAGCGGCATCAGCCAAAGCTTTTACACGTCCATGGTATAAGTATCCGCCACGGTCAAATACTACGTCAGAAATGCCTTTTTCAGCAGCGCGTTTTGCAACTAGTTCTCCAACTTTAGTAGCAGCAGAAGTATCTCCAGTGCTTTCAACGTTCAAGTCTTTATCGAGAGTAGATGCACTAGCAAGTGTTACACCATTTACATCATCGATGATTTGAGCGTAAATGTGCTTGTTAGAACGGAAAACGTTCAGGCGCGGTCTTTCAGCAGTACCGGAAAGTTTAGCGCGAACACGAGCGTGTCTTTTAAGACGAGCAGCATTTTTGCTAGTTTTCGTAATCATCTAGGTCACTCCTTTCTTCACTTTAAGCGATCTTACTTAGCAGATTTACCTTCTTTACGGCGAACAACTTCACCTTCGTAGCGGATTCCTTTACCTTTGTAAGGCTCTGGAGAACGTACAGCGCGGATGTTAGCAGCAATAGCTCCTACGCGTTCTTTGTCTGTACCTTTTACAACTACTTTTGTTTGAGAAGGAACTTCGATTTCGATGCCTTCTTCAGGAACGATCTCAACAGGATGAGAGTATCCAACGTTTAAAACAAGTTTATTTCCGGATTTAGAAGCACGGTAACCGACACCGACTAATTCCAAACCTCTTTCAAATCCTTTAGATACACCTTCAACCATGTTGCCAAGCAGACTGCGAGTCGTACCATGCAGGGCACGGTGCTCTTTTTGATCAGAAGGACGAGCGACTGTAAGCACATTGTCCTCTACTTTAATCTCCATATCAGGGTGAAACGTACGAGTTAATTCTCCTTTTGGTCCTTTCACAGCTACAGTGTTGTTATCATTTAACGTTACTGTAACATCAGAAGGAATCTCAAGTAGCTTCTTACCTACACGAGACATACCAAACACCTCCATTCATGTTAAACTTCTTACCAAACGTATGCTAGAACTTCTCCACCAGCTTGTTTTGCACGGGCTTCTTTGTCCGTTAAAACACCTTGTGATGTAGAAATAATCGCGATTCCAAGACCGTTAAGTACGCGGGGTACTTCATTAGATTTAGCATAAACACGCAAACCAGGCTTGCTGATTCTTTTAAGACCAGTGATAACGCGCTCGTTGTTTTGTCCGTATTTCAAGAAAACGCGGATGATACCTTGTTTGCTGTCTTCTACGAACTCAACGTCACGAATGAAACCTTCACGCTTTAAAATTTCAGCAATTTCTCTTTTCAATTTAGAAGCAGGAATTTCAAGCTTCTCATGACGTACCATGTTTGCATTGCGAATACGAGTTAGCATATCTGCAATTGGATCTGTCATAACCATTATATAATTACCTCCTTCCCTTTCTTGGGGATTACCAGCTGGCTTTTTTCACGCCAGGAATTTGTCCTTTATATGCAAGCTCACGGAAACAAATACGGCAAAGTTTAAATTTACGAATGACTGAATGCGGACGTCCGCAGCGTTCACAGCGTGTGTACTCTTGTACTTTAAACTTTGGTGTACGTTGTTGTTTCGCAATCATAGACTTTTTAGCCACGATTTCGCCTCCCTTTCATTGATTATTTCTGGAACGGCATACCTACTTGAGTTAATAGCTCACGAGCTTCTTCGTCAGTATTAGCTGTTGTTACGATAACGATGTCCATTCCGCGAACCTTTGTTACTTTATCGTAGTCAATTTCAGGGAAGATTAACTGTTCTTTGATACCAAGTGTGTAGTTGCCGCGACCGTCGAAAGATTTTTTAGAAACCCCGCGGAAGTCACGTACACGCGGTAAAGATACAGAAATAAGTTTATCAAGGAAATCATACATGCGCTCTCCGCGAAGAGTTACTTTCGCACCGATAGGCATTCCCTCACGAAGACGGAATCCAGCAATTGATTTCTTCGCACGAGTAACGACAGGTTTTTGACCTGCGATAAACGTTAATTCTTCAACAGCACTGTCGATTGCTTTGGCGTTTTGAACAGCGTCACCAACACCCATGTTGATTACGATTTTTTCGATTTTAGGCACTTGCATGACTGAATCATAGTTGAACTTAGTCATTAAAGCAGGTGCAATTTCTTTATTGTACTTTTCTTTAAGGCGGTTCATGAGATAGACCTCCCTTCCTTTTAATACTATTTATCTAGAACTTGCCCAGATTTTTTTGCTACACGAACTTTTTTGCCATCTTCCACTTTGTATCCTACGCGAGTCACTTCACCTGTTTTAGGATCGAGCGGCATAACGTTTGATACATGAATTGGCGCCTCTTGATTAGAAATACCGCCTTGAGGGTTAGCTTGAGTTGGTTTAGAGTGTTTCTTTACCATGTTAACACCTTCAACTAAAACGCGGTCCTTTTTAGGGAAAGCAGCAAGGATTGTTCCTTGTTTGCCTTTATCTTTACCAGAGATAACCATAACTTTATCGCCTTTTTTTACATGCATCCTGATCGCACCTCCTTGAGTAAGGCATTTATTTCATTAGATAACTTCTGGAGCTAGAGAAACAATTTTCATAAAGTTGTTTTCACGCAATTCACGAGCAACTGGTCCGAAGATACGAGTTCCGCGTGGGCTCTTGTCGTCACGGATGATAACACATGCATTCTCATCGAAGCTGATGTATGAACCGTCACTTCTGCGCGCTCCGCTTTTAGTGCGAACGATAACAGCTTTTACGACTTCACCTTTTTTGACAACGCCTCCTGGTGTTGCTTGTTTAACCGTGCAAACAATTACATCACCAATGTTAGCTGTTTTACGTCCAGAACCACCAAGAACTTTAATAGTAAGTACTTCACGTGCGCCAGAGTTGTCAGCTACTTTTAAACGAGTCTCTTGTTGAATCATTATTTGTTACCTCCCTTCGGAAAAAGAATTCCGAACTTTATTAGATAATAACAGCTTCTTCGACAACTTCAACTAGACGGAAACGCTTAGTTGCAGACAATGGACGAGTTTCCATAATCTTAACGATGTCACCGATTTTAGCTTGATTATTTTCATCATGTGCTTTGAATTTTTTTGAGTATTTTACGCGTTTACCGTAAAGTGTATGTTTTTTGTATGTCTCAACAACAACAGTAATGGTTTTATCCATTTTGTCAGAAACAACACGGCCTTGGTAAACTTTGCGTTGGTTACGTTCGCTCATGCTCACGACCTCCCCTCAGTGATTATTTATTAGCAGCAATTTCTCTTTCACGAATCACAGTTTTCATGCGCGCGATAGCTTTGCGCACTTCACGAATGCGAGCAGTATTTTCAAGTTGTCCTGTCGCTAATTGAAAGCGAAGATTGAAAAGTTCTTCTTTAAGAGACTTTACTTTTTGTTCAATTTCAGCAGTGGTAAGGTCACGAATTTCATTAGCTTTCATTTGATTCACCACCAATTTCTTCACGTTTTACGAACTTCGTTTTAATTGGCAATTTGTGAGATGCAAGGCGAAGCGCTTCACGAGCAACCTCTTCAGACACACCAGAAATTTCAAATAAAACTTTGCCCGGTTTTACAACAGCTACCCAACCTTCTGGAGCCCCTTTACCGGATCCCATACGTACCTCAAGTGGTTTAGCAGTGTAAGGTTTAGAAGGGAAAATTTTGATCCAAACTTTACCGCCACGTTTCATGTAACGAGTCATCGCAATACGTGCAGCTTCGATTTGACGGTTAGTAATCCAAGAAGCTTCAAGAGCTTGGATACCGAATTCTCCGAAATGTACTTCAGTACCGCCTTTCGCACGGCCACGCATTTTTCCGCGATGCTCTCTGCGATATTTAACGCGTTTTGGTAATAACATATTATTTTCCTCCTTCCTCATTTTTCTTCTTAGTAGGAAGAACCTCTCCACGATAGATCCAGACTTTTACACCAAGCTTACCGTAAGTAGTATCAGCTTCAGATGTTGCATAGTCAATGTCCGCACGTAATGTGTGCAATGGAACAGTTCCTTCACTGTAGTATTCAGAACGAGCGATATCTGCACCGCCAAGACGACCAGAAACCATTGTTTTCACACCTTGTGCTCCAGCACGCATAGTACGTTGGATTTGTTGTTTCTGCGCACGGCGGAAAGAAACACGGTTTTCTAATTGACGAGCGATGTTGTCAGCAACTAGCTGTGCATCAAGATCTGCTCTTTTGATTTCAAGAATGTTAATGTGTACACGCTTGCCAGTAAGGCTGTTAAGGGCTTTGCGAAGTGCTTCGACTTCAGAACCGCCTTTACCGATAACCATACCAGGCTTAGCTGTGTGGATCGTAATGTTAACGCGGTTTGCTGCACGCTCGATTTCTACTTTAGAAACAGAAGCGTCAGAAAGGCGTTTGCTAATGTATTCACGAATTTTTAAATCTTCGTGCAGGAAGTCAGCGTAATCTTTACCAGCGTACCACTTAGATTCCCAATCACGAATGACTCCGATACGAAGACCGACTGGATTTACCTTTTGACCCACTACTTATCCCTCCTTCTTTTCTGATACAACGATTGTAATGTGGCTCGTACGTTTGTTGATTTGGCTCGCACGTCCCATAGCACGTGGGCGGAATCTTTTTAACGTAGGGCCTTCGTCAACGAATGCTTGAGAAATAACCAGGTTGTTAGCGTCCATTTCATAGTTATGCTCAGCATTTGCAATAGCGGATTTTAATACTTTCTCGATAATTGGAGAAGCAGCTCTTGGTGTAAGGTTCAAGATTGATACTGCCTCACCTACTTGCTTGCCTCGAATCAGGTCCATTACTAGACGTGCTTTACGAGGAGCAATACGGACTGTTCTTGCAACAGCTTTAGCTTGCATTTAAAAGCCTCCTCTCTTAGCGTCTTGTTTTTTTGTCATCACTAGCATGACCTTTGTACGTACGAGTTGGAGCGAATTCACCCAACTTGTGCCCTACCATATCTTCAGAGATGAATACAGGCACGTGTTTACGTCCGTCATAGACTGCGATTGTGTGACCAATAAACTGTGGGAAAATAGTAGAACGACGAGACCAAGTTTTTACGACTTGTTTCTTGTCTGTTTCATTTAATTTCTCGATTTTAGTCATCAAGTGTCCATCGACAAATGGTCCTTTTTTTAAGCTGCGAGCCATTTTGGAACCTCCCTTCGTGATTGCACTACGGTCCGAAAAGAACCGTAGACAACCCCGTTATTTATTTTTACGACGACGTACGATAAATTTATCGGATTTGTTCTTTTTCTTACGAGTCTTGAATCCAAGAGTTGGTTTGCCCCATGGAGACATTGGTGATTTACGTCCGATTGGCGCACGTCCTTCACCACCACCGTGTGGGTGATCGTTAGGGTTCATTACAGAACCACGAACAGTAGGACGGATGCCTTTCCAGCGAGAACGTCCAGCTTTACCAATGTTGATAAGTTCGTGCTGTTCGTTGCCTACTTGACCGATAGAAGCACGGCAAGCAGAAAGGATCATGCGAACTTCACCAGAGTTAAGACGTACAAGAACGTATTTACCTTCTTTACCAAGAACCTGAGCAGATGTACCAGCTGAACGTACAAGCTGTCCGCCTTTACCAGGTTTTAATTCAATGTTATGCACAACTGTACCAACAGGGATGTTGATAAGTGGAAGTGCATTACCTACTTTAATGTCAGCTTCAGGACCTGACATGATTTCAGTACCTACTTGAATTCCTTTAGGAGCAAGAATGTAACGTTTTTCTCCGTCTGCATAGTTGATTAGAGCGATGTTAGCTGAACGGTTTGGATCGTATTCAACTGTAGCAACGCGTCCAGGTATACCATCTTTATCGCGTTTGAAGTCGATAACACGGTATTGGCGTTTATGTCCGCCACCTTGGTGACGTACAGTCAATTTACCTTGGTTGTTACGTCCGCCTTTTTTGTGAAGGGGAGCAAGCAAGGATTTTTCCGGCTTGTCAGTCGTGATTTCAGCAAAATCTGAAGTTGTCATGCCACGACGTCCATTAGAGGTCGGTTTATACTTTTTAATCGCCATTTTGAATTTCCCTCCTTCTTTTTACAGATAATTAAGCTTCAAAAATTTCGATTTCTTTGCTGTCTGCAGTAAGTTTTACGATCGCTTTTCTGCGACGGCTAGTCATACCAGTGTAGCGTCCAACACGTTTTGATTTGCCTTTGTAGTTCATGATGTTGACTTTGTCAACTTTCACTCCAAAGATGCTTTCAACCGCGTCTTTCACTTCTGTTTTGTTAGCTCTTACATCAACTTCAAAAGTATATTTTTTTTCAGTCATTAAATCGGCAGAACGTTCAGTAATGACGGGGCGCTTTAGAACATCACGAGGATCTTTCATTATGCAAGCACCTCCCCTACTTTTTCAACCGCTGCTTTTGTAATCAGAAGCTTCTCGTGGTTGACAACGTCTAAAACGTTGATTCCGTTAGCTTCAACAACAGTAACTCCAGGAATGTTACGAGCAGATAATGCTACTGCTTCGTTTGCATCCGCAGTTACGATTAAAGCTTTTTTCTCAACAGATAATCCTTTAAGGATAGCTGCCATTTCTTTTGTTTTAGCCGTATCAAGAGTAAGATCTTCAAGAACGATGATGTTGTTGTCGATCACTTTAGAAGACAATACTGATTTGATTGCCAAGCGGCGAACTTTTTTAGGTAATTTATAAGAATAGCTGCGTGGTGTTGGGCCGAATACGACACCACCTCCGCGCCATTGCGGTGAACGGATTGAACCTTGACGGGCACGTCCAGTACCTTTTTGACGCCATGGTTTACGACCTCCGCCGCGTACTTCAGAACGATTTTTTACTTTGTGAGTTCCTTGACGTAAGGAAGCTCTTTGCATAAGAATAGCGTCGAATACAACACTCTCATTTGGTTCGATACCAAATACAGAAGCGTTTAATTCGATGTCACCAGCAGTAGAACCGTTTTGGTTGTATAATGCTACTTTTGGCATAATCAATTTCCTCCTTTCCTAAGAGAATTATTTAGATTTAACAGCACTTTTAACAGTGATTAAAGATTTCTTCGCACCAGGTACGTTACCTTTGATCAAAAGAAGATTGCGTTCTGCATCAACTTTTACGATTTCAAGGTTTTGAACAGTGATTTGCTCTCCGCCCATACGTCCAGGTAATAATTTACCTTTGAATACACGGTTAGGATCTACAGGTCCCATTGAACCAGGACGACGGTGGTAGCGTGAACCGTGAGACATAGGTCCGCGAGATTGTCCGTGGCGCTTGATCGCACCTTGGAAACCTTTACCTTTAGATACTCCTGTTACATCTACGATTTCTCCAGCAGAGAAAATTTCAACCTTGACTTCCTGACCAACTTCATACGCATCCATTTCCACTCCGCGTAATTCTTTAACGAAGCGCTTAGGAGCAGTTTCCGCTTTTGCAACGTGCCCTTTTTCAGGTTTGTTAGAAAGCTTTTCACGCTTGTCGTCAAAACCAAGCTGGATTGCTTCGTAACCGTCGTTTTCAGCTGTTTTCTTTTGAAGAACAACGTTTGGAGCAGCCTCGATAACAGTTACCGGAATAAGATCACCATTCTCAGCGAATACTTGCGTCATACCAATTTTTCTTCCTAAGATTCCTTTGGTCATTCGTCACACCTCCTATTAAGATCATTCTATATTTTAGAATTAAAGTTTAATTTCGATATCGACACCAGATGGTAAGTCTAATCGCATAAGAGCATCAACAGTTTGTGGTGTTGGGTTCACAATGTCGATTAAACGTTTATGTGTACGCATTTCAAATTGCTCACGAGAATCTTTGTATTTGTGCACCGCACGAAGGATTGTGTAAACTGATTTTTCAGTTGGCAACGGAATCGGACCAGATACACTGGCACCAGAACGTTTTGCCGTTTCAACAATCTTCTCTGCAGATTGATCAAGGATTCTATGATCATATGCTTTCAAACGAATACGAATTTTTTGTTTTGCCATTATTTTCCCTCCTTTTCGCCTACATCACGTTAGACAGTTCTCCGTGAGAAAAACCTGAACACCTTGCCATGGCAAAGCGGCCGGGTGTGTCAGCAACCTCTCACTTCATCGCAGTCAAAGACCAACATACACCATTATACAGAAAATAGGCGCATGTTGCAAGACTTATTTAAAATATGCATGGTTTGCACACTTTTATCATTATACAGGGGTTTTTCTTAATTATCAAGGATCTATCATAAATGGTGTCGTGCATGTCGACTTAATGTGTTCGCGAATAATAACGGCTCCTCAATATGCGGGGTGTGGGCTGAGTTCTCAAATTGAAACCAGAGCTTTTCGGGTGCCTCAAGTTCTTGATAATACTGTTTCGATATTTCAGCAGGAACAATTAAGTCATGTTTCCCTGAAATGAAAACACACGGTACTTTAATAGAAGGAACTGATGTAAAAGCATTAAACCGGTACAACTCATCAGTTAAATGTTTTTTACTGAAGCGCAATCCATTGAGGAAGCTGTGCATGTTCCGCACTCCATACTCATTGCCAGTAAGCATTTGAAATAATACAGCTAGAGATTGACGATGACGGCGAGTGAATCCTCCCCTGCTTAGCTCAACACAAAACCGATAGATAAGGTGCTGGATATCCTGCTTCCAAGGCGGAGCACCAATGAAACGTGTGAGGAAAGATAATAAGCTGGCTTTTTTTGATTCAGAAATTTCACGAATATGTTGATAAGCAGTTGATTCTTCATCGTGGGGGTTAACAACCTGGCTGATTCCATAATACGCGTAAAATAAATCAGGACACTGCTGCAGCACATGAAGCGCCAGTATTGACCCCCACGAATGACCGGCTAGGTAAAGTTTTGATTTTGAAAAATGAGCTAAAAGCCATTGAGTGACTTGGATTGTATCTTTAATGAAGTGATTTATTGTCATAGAGTGATGCGAAATTCGCTTAGAATAAGAAAGCCCCGATCCTCTCTGATCCCAATGAACTACTGTAAAATACTGTTCCAGCTCTTTTTGATAATGTCTAACATATCCGATTTGCGGCGTTCCCGGCCCGCCATGTAAAAAAAGCAGCAATGGATTTTTCACATCAACTCCATTAATCATTAGCATTTGCTTTGTATTCCCAATGCTTAGTTCTTTCATGATTGCGATTGATTTCTTTTCAGGAATCATAAATATTAGCCCCTCGAATATGATAGATCCTATTATACAAGAAAAAGATAAGCAAACAAAAAACGAGACCCGCAGGGGTCTCGTTTAAATTCATACTATTACTCAGTGATTGTAGAAACAACGCCTGAACCAACAGTACGTCCGCCTTCACGAATAGAGAAACGAGTTCCTTCTTCGATAGCGATTGTAGAAATAAGTTCAACGTTCATTTCAGTGTTATCTCCAGGCATAACCATTTCTACGCCTTCTGGAAGATGGATGATACCAGTTACGTCAGTTGTACGGAAGTAGAACTGAGGACGGTAGTTAGAGAAGAATGGAGTATGACGTCCACCCTCTTCTTTAGAAAGAACGTAAACTTCAGCTTTGAATTTGCTGTGTGGAGTGATTGTACCTGGTTTAGCAAGTACTTGACCACGTTGGATTTCTTCACGAGATACACCGCGAAGAAGGGCACCAATGTTGTCACCAGCTTCAGCGTAATCAAGAAGCTTACGGAACATTTCAACACCTGTAACAGTTGTTTTCTTGTTCTCTTCTTGAAGACCGATGATTTCAACTTCGTCACCGACTTTAACTTGTCCGCGTTCTACACGGCCAGTAGCAACTGTACCACGACCAGTGATTGAGAATACGTCCTCAACTGGCATCATGAATGGTTTTTCAGTGTCGCGTTCTGGAGTTGGGATGTACTCATCAACCGCATCCATAAGTTCGAAGATTTTAGCTTCCCACTCAGCGTCTCCTTCAAGAGCTTTAAGAGCAGAACCTTTAACAACTGGTACATCATCACCAGGGAAGTCGTATTCGCTAAGAAGATCGCGAACTTCCATTTCAACTAGTTCAAGAAGCTCTTCGTCGTCTACCATGTCGCATTTGTTTAAGAATACAACGATGTATGGTACACCAACGTTTTTAGAAAGAAGGATGTGCTCACGAGTTTGTGGCATTGGGCCATCAGCAGCAGATACTACAAGGATAGCTCCGTCCATTTGCGCAGCACCAGTGATCATGTTTTTAACATAGTCAGCGTGTCCTGGGCAGTCAACGTGTGCATAGTGACGAGTTTCAGTTTCGTACTCAACGTGTGCAGTAGAGATTGTGATACCGCGCTCGCGTTCTTCTGGAGCACCATCAATTTGATCGTACGCCATAGCTGTACCTTTACCAGATTTCTTATGAAGTACTGTTGTGATAGCAGCAGTTAAAGTTGTTTTACCATGGTCAACGTGTCCAATTGTACCAATATTGGCATGTGATTTGGAACGGTCGAATTTTTCTTTAGCCATTCTAAAATCCTCCTTAAGAGCTTTTAATTAGTAATGTATAGAGTGATAGGAAGTGAAAGAAAGCTTTCACTTCCTCATCTTACAATAGTAGTTATACTTGAGTTAAGCGGCAAAATCAATTATTCGCCTTTATTTTTTTTGATAATTTCTTCTGCGACGCTCTTCGGCACTTCTTCGTAGTGATCCATGTGCATAGTGAACGTACCGCGACCTTGCGTATTAGAACGAAGTGCAGTAGCGTAACCGAACATTTCAGCAAGAGGAACCATAGCGCGAACAACTTGAGCGTTACCGCGTGCTTCCATACCTTCTACGCGTCCGCGACGTGAAGTGATATCACCCATGATATCTCCCATGTATTCTTCTGGAATAACCACTTCTACTTTCATGATTGGTTCAAGAAGAACTGGGTTACATTTGCTGACTGCATTTTTCAATGCCATAGAAGCAGCAACTTTAAATGCCATTTCGTTTGAGTCAACATCATGGTAAGAACCGTCGAAAAGTTTAGCTTTAATGTCGATAAGCGGGAAGCCTGCTAGTACACCATTTTCAAGTGCATCTTCCAGACCTGCTTGAACAGCTGGGATGTATTCACGAGGAACAACCCCACCGACAATCGCATTTTCAAATTCAAAGCCAGCGCCTTCTTCGTTTGGTTCGAATTCGATCCAAACGTGTCCGAACTGACCGCGTCCACCAGACTGACGTACGAATTTACCTTCAACTTTTGCACCGGTACGGAATGTTTCACGGTACGCAACTTGAGGAGCACCAACATTGGCTTCTACTTTAAATTCGCGTTTCATACGGTCAACAATGATATCAAGGTGAAGTTCACCCATACCAGAGATGATCGTTTGGCCAGTTTCTGGGTTTGTTTGAGTACGGAATGTAGGATCTTCTTCAGCAAGTTTCGCTAAAGCGATACCCATTTTATCTTGGTCGGCTTTTGATTTAGGCTCAATAGCAACGTCGATAACTGGTTCTGGGAATTCCATTGACTCAAGGATAACAAGATCCTTCTCATCACATAGAGTATCTCCAGTAGTTGTATCTTTTAGACCTACAGCAGCTGCGATATCCCCTGCGTATACAGTAGAGATTTCTTCACGGCTGTTAGCGTGCATTTGAAGAATACGTCCAACACGCTCACGTTTGCCTTTAGTAGAGTTTTTCACGTATGAACCAGAATCAAGTGTTCCAGAGTACACACGGAAGAACGTCAACTTACCAACGTAAGGGTCAGTCATAACTTTAAATGCTAATGCAGAGAATGGCTCTTCGTCAGAAGAATGACGCTCAATCTCTTCATTTGTATCAGGACGTGTACCTTTGATTGCAGCAACGTCAGTTGGTGCAGGAAGGTAGTCAAGAACAGCATCAAGTACTAGTTGAACACCTTTGTTTTTGAAAGCAGAACCAACAAGAACAGGGTAGAATTCAACATTTAATGTACCTTTACGAATTCCTGCTTTTAACTCGTCAATTGTGATTTCTTCACCCTCAAGGTACTTATCCATAAGCTCTTCATCAAGCTCACATACAGCTTCAATAAGGCTGTTGCGAAGCTCTTCAGCTTGCTCTTTGTACTCTTCAGGGATTTCTTTTGCATCAGAACGAGTTCCGAGGTCATCTTCGTAGAAATACGCAACGTTTTCTACAAGGTCAATGATACCTTCGAAGTTATCTTCAGCACCGATCGGCAATTGAATTGCATGAGCGTTTGCTTGAAGACGGTCTCTTAAAGTTCCTACAGAGTAAAGGAAGTCTGCACCGATTTTGTCCATTTTGTTAACAAAAACGATACGCGGTACTCCATAAGTTGTTGCCTGACGCCAAACAGTTTCTGTTTGAGGCTCAACGCCTGATTGCGCGTCAAGTACAGCAACAGCACCATCAAGTACACGAAGAGAACGTTCAACTTCAACTGTGAAGTCTACGTGTCCTGGAGTATCGATGATGTTTACGCGGTATCCTTTCCACTGTGCAGTTGTCGCAGCGGAAGTGATTGTGATACCACGTTCTTGTTCCTGCTCCATCCAGTCCATTTGTGAAGCTCCTTCATGAGTTTCACCAATTTTGTGGATACGACCAGTATAGAACAAGATACGTTCTGTAGTTGTCGTTTTACCGGCATCGATGTGAGCCATGATACCGATATTACGAGTTTTTTCTAAGGAGAACTCTCTTGCCATTGGGTAATTTCTCCTTCCTTATTAGGAAATTGTGTTTTGTTAATCTATAAATCCTACCAGCGATAGTGAGCAAATGCTTTGTTTGCTTCAGCCATCTTATGAGTGTCTTCACGTTTCTTAACAGCAGCACCAGTGTTGTTAGCTGCGTCAAGGATTTCGTTAGCTAAACGCTCTTCCATCGTTTTTTCTCCGCGAAGACGAGCGTAGTTAACTAACCAGCGAAGTCCAAGAGTCGTACGACGTTCAGGACGAACTTCTACAGGAACTTGGTAGTTCGCACCACCTACACGGCGTGCTTTTACTTCAAGTACAGGCATGATGTTTTTCAATGCTTGTTCGAAAACCTCCATTGCATCATTGCCAGTACGTTCTTTAATGATATCGAATGACTTGTATAGGATTGTTTGAGACTTACCTTTTTTACCATCGATCATCATTTTGTTGATTAAACGAGATACAAGCTTAGAGTTGTAAATCGGATCAGGTAAAACATCTCTTTTTGCTACAGGACCTTTACGTGGCATCTGAATATCCTCCCTTCATCAATTATGCGTATTTTCGTATATTATTTTGCTTTAGGTTTTTTCGTACCGTATTTAGAACGGCCTTGTGCACGGTTTTCAACCCCAGCAGTATCAAGCGCACCACGAACGATGTGGTAACGTACCCCTGGTAAGTCTTTTACACGTCCGCCGCGGATAAGTACAACACTGTGCTCTTGCAGGTTGTGACCGATACCAGGAATGTAAGCAGTAACCTCGATTCCGTTAGTCAAACGAACACGAGCATATTTACGAAGTGCTGAGTTCGGTTTTTTCGGTGTCATTGTACCAACACGAGTACATACCCCGCGTTTTTGTGGAGAAGATACGTTAGTGTGCTCTTTTTTAAAGCTGTTGTATCCTTTGTTAAGTGCAGGAGACTTTGAGTTTTCTACTTTACTCACGCGTCCTTTGCGAATTAGCTGATTAATTGTAGGCATGAATTTTTCCTCCCTTCATTACGTTTTATAACCCACATACCCAGGTGGTTCATCAAAAGGCAAAAAACAATGTCTTTACACAAGATGGAATCTTACGCAAAAACAAAAGTACGTTATAAAATAATGGCAACAGCGGCTGCTCCTACCTCAATTCCGCAGGCTTTGCCGAGCTTTTTCATGGATTCAACCATTGAGACAGAGATACCTTGATCTTCAGCAAGTGAAACAACACTTGACGTGAGTATCGGATCTGCGTCTTTTGCAACGACTACTTCCTTTACTGAACCTCGCTTTAGAGCTTTCACTGTTTGCTTCGTACCAATAATAATTGATTTGGCCTGTGATACTTTATCATAAGACATAAACATATCCTCCAAAGTAACAGGTTTATTTCGAGCACCTTGGTTATATTATCATTCTAGGAGACGAATGTCAACAAGGTATGACATTTTTTAGTTTCGTTCTTCTCATAGAGTGACTTTTTCATAAATATATCTGCTGAAAGACTGTTTTTGCAGTCTTTCAGCAGCATTAAATCAGTTATTCAACCGGGACCATATCGTCAGTCGGCTGAACATTTGATACTGGTTTTACTTTACGGTATTTCATCATTCCTGTACCAGCTGGAACAAGCTTACCGATGATAACATTCTCTTTCAAGCCGAGAAGCTCGTCACGCTTACCTTTGATCGCTGCATCTGTAAGGACACGTGTTGTTTCCTGGAAGGAAGCAGCAGATAAGAATGAATCAGTTTCAAGAGATGCTTTTGTAATACCGAGTAAGACAGGACGGCCTGTAGCAGGTCGATTGCCTTCAAGCAATACCTTTTTGTTCGCTTCAGTAAATTGGTGAATATCAAGCAATGTACCTGGAAGCACATCAGTGTCACCGGCATCAATTACGCGTACTTTGCGAAGCATCTGGCGAACCATTACTTCTACGTGTTTATCACCGATTTCAACACCCTGCATACGGTAAACCTTTTGAACCTCATGGAGAAGATACTCTTGAACAGTTGTCAGGTCAGTCACTTTAAGAAGTTCTTTCGGATCGATTGAACCTTCTGTCAGTACTTGGCCTCGAGTAATTTTATCTCCTTCCGCTACTTTCAGGCGGGAGTTGTAAGGTGCCGTATAAGAACGTGTTTCCACTGCGCCTTGAACCACAATTTCCTGTTGCTTATCACGAACTTCATTGATCTCAACGACTGTACCGTCGATTTCTGTAATTGTTGCCTGACCTTTCGGATTACGCGCTTCGAAAAGCTCTTGGATACGCGGAAGACCCTGTGTGATGTCGTCTCCGGCAACCCCGCCTGTATGGAATGTACGCATTGTTAACTGTGTACCAGGCTCACCGATTGATTGGGCAGCAATGATTCCGACAGCTTCACCGACTTCAACATCGGAGCCAGTTGCAAGATTTCGGCCATAGCATCGTTTACATACACCATGAGGCGTATTACATGTGAAGGCAGAACGGATCCACACTTCTTCAATGCCGGCTTCGACAATCTCCAGTGCTTTATCTTCATCGATCAGTTCGTTTTCATTCACAAGCACTTCACCTGTTTCAGGGTGCTTCACTTGTTTTCTTGCAAAACGTCCGATTAAGCGTTCTTCTAAGCGCTCAATTGTTTCAGTTCCTTCTTTAAGAGGCTTAGCAAGAATGCCTCGGTCAGTTCCGCAATCAGTTTCACGAATGATAACATCCTGCGCAACGTCAACGAGACGGCGTGTAAGGTAACCTGAGTCAGCAGTTTTAAGAGCGGTATCGGCAAGACCTTTACGCGCACCGTGTGTGGAGATAAAGTACTCCAATACTGTCAGACCTTCACGGAAACTTGATTTGATCGGCAACTCAATGATACGTCCAGCCGGGTTGGCCATCAGGCCGCGCATTCCGGCAAGCTGCGTAAAGTTAGATGCGTTACCACGGGCACCAGAGTCACTCATCATGTAGATCGGGTTGAGTTCATCAAGTGATTTCATCAGTTTGCCTTGGATAACGTCTTTTGCAGCACTCCAGATAGAGATGACTCTCTCATAGCGTTCTTCTTCAGTGATAAGACCGCGGCGGAACTGCTTCATAACGTTGTCAACTTTGCTTTGCGCTTCTTCAAGAATTTCTTGTTTATCATCGAGTACGACGATGTCAGAAACCCCAACTGTAATACCAGCTTTTGTTGAATATTTGAAACCTAGGTTTTTCATGCGGTCAAGCATTTTAGACGTTTCTGTAATATGGAAACGTTTAAAGATTTCCGCGATGATTTTACCCAGAATGCCTTTTTTAAACGGCGCATTGATTGGCTGCTGTGCGATAACAGCTTTAACGTCAGCACCTTTTTCTAAGAAGAAACGGTCAGGTGTTTTCTCTTCAATGTTGCTCTTCGTTGGTTCATTCATGTAAGGGAATGATTCCGGAAGAATTTCATTGAAGACAAGCTTACCGACAGTTGTAATTAACAATTTTGAGCGCTGTTCTTCGGTAAATGTCACATTCTTAAGTGAGTTAGCTGCAACAGCTACTCTCGTATGAAGGTGAACATATCCGTTTTGATAAGCAAGAAGCGCTTCGTCTGTATTCTTGAAGACCATACCTTCACCGACAGCACCGGCACGCTCAAGTGTCAGGTAATAGTTACCTAGTACCATATCCTGAGACGGTGTTACAACCGGTTTACCATCTTTAGGGTTCAAGATGTTTTGAGCAGCAAGCATCAAGATGCGTGCTTCAGCTTGTGCTTCAGCAGATAATGGTACGTGAACCGCCATTTGGTCACCGTCAAAGTCAGCGTTGTAAGCTGTACATACGAGCGGGTGAAGACGGATTGCGCGTCCTTCAACAAGCGTTGGTTCAAACGCCTGGATACCTAATCTGTGAAGTGTAGGGGCACGGTTCAGCAGTACCGGATGCTCCTTAATAACTGATTCTAGTACATCCCAAACTTCAGGCTGTACGCGCTCAATTTTGCGTTTCGCACTCTTAATGTTGTGAGCAAGACCTTTTTCAACAAGTTCTTTCATAACGAAAGGTTTGAAAAGTTCAAGCGCCATTTCCTTCGGTAATCCGCATTGGTACATTTTCAAATGAGGACCAACAACGATTACAGAACGTCCGGAGTAATCGACACGTTTACCAAGAAGGTTTTGACGGAAACGGCCTTGCTTCCCTTTCAGCATGTGAGAAAGAGATTTTAACGGTCTGTTACCAGGGCCTGTTACAGGGCGTCCGCGGCGGCCGTTGTCAATTAAGGCATCGACAGCCTCTTGAAGCATACGCTTTTCGTTTTGAACGATGATGCTAGGCGCACCAAGGTCCAAAAGGCGTTTCAAACGATTGTTACGGTTGATGACACGACGATAAAGGTCATTCAAATCAGAAGTCGCAAAACGTCCGCCATCTAGCTGAACCATCGGTCTAAGCTCCGGAGGAATAACAGGAAGCACATCAAGGATCATCCAAGAAGGCTTGTTTCCTGAGTTACGGAAGGCTTCTAAAACTTCAAGACGTTTGATCGCACGAGTACGGCGTTGTCCTTGTGAAGTTTTCAGCTCTTCTTTTAACATATCAACTTCTTTTACAAGATCGATATCTTGAAGAAGTTTATGAATTGCTTCAGCACCCATAGATGCTTGGAATTTATTACCGTATTTATCAAGATAAGCACGATATTCTTTCTCAGACAGAAGCTGTTTCTTTTCAAGCGGTGTATTCGCCGGATCAGTTACAACGTAAGAAGCAAAGTAAATGACTTCTTCTAAAGCACGAGGTGACATATCCAGCACAAGACCCATACGGCTTGGAATACCTTTGAAATACCAAATGTGGGAAACTGGGGCAGCCAGTTCAATGTGCCCCATTCTCTCACGACGGACTTTAGCCCGTGTTACTTCGACTCCGCAGCGGTCACAAACTACGCCTTTATAACGAACTCGCTTGTACTTCCCGCAATGACATTCCCAGTCCTTAGTCGGTCCGAAAATGCGTTCGCAGAATAGACCGTCCTTTTCAGGTTTTAACGTACGATAGTTTATCGTTTCAGGCTTTTTCACTTCACCAAAAGACCATGAACGGATTTTATCTGGTGAAGCAAGACCGATGTTCATATACTCAAAATTGTTCACATCTAGCAAGGGGCCTACCTCCCTTTTTATCTTCGGATTAACCGATGTCACTTGCCTTTATAACTAGAGATTATTCTTTTGTTACTACATCGCGTTCAACGTCTGCAGATGCTGTTTCTTCCGGCTCTTCATCACCTGATAATGCCAGGCCGTCAGCTTGTTTCGCATCTTCTTCGTCTTCTAAATCTCTCATTTCTATTTCTTCTTCATCACCAGAAAGGATTTTGACATCCATACCTAAGCTTTGAAGTTCTTTGATTAATACTTTGAATGATTCCGGAACACCTGGTTCAGGAACATTGTCGCCTTTAACGATGGCTTCGTATGTTTTCACACGTCCAACCACGTCATCAGACTTAACAGTCAGAATTTCTTGAAGAGTGTAAGCCGCACCGTAAGCTTCAAGTGCCCAAACCTCCATCTCACCAAAACGCTGTCCGCCAAATTGCGCTTTACCGCCAAGAGGCTGCTGCGTAACAAGTGAGTAAGGGCCTGTAGAGCGTGCATGAAGTTTATCGTCAACCATGTGAGCTAGTTTGATCATGTACATGATACCGACAGATACACGGTTATCAAACGGCTCTCCAGTACGTCCGTCGTAAAGCACTGTTTTGGCGTCACGAGACATGCCGGCTTCTTCAAGTGTTTCCCAGACATCCTCTTCTCGCGCTCCGTCAAATACAGGAGATGCAATGTGAATGCCAAGGTAACGAGCGGCCATACCCATGTGAAGTTCCAATACCTGCCCGATGTTCATACGTGATGGTACGCCCAGCGGGTTAAGCATGATATCAATTGGTGTGCCGTCAGGAAGGTAAGGCATATCTTCTTCAGGAAGAATCTTAGAGATAACACCTTTGTTACCGTGACGACCGGCCATTTTATCCCCTTCAGAAATCTTACGTTTCTGAACGATATATACGCGTACTAACTGGTTAACACCTGGAGGAAGTTCGTCTCCGTCTTCACGGTTGAAGACTTTAACGTCATGGATAATTCCGCCGCCGCCGTGAGGCACACGAAGAGAAGTATCACGAACCTCGCGGGCTTTCTCGCCAAAAATGGCGTGAAGAAGGCGTTCTTCTGCAGTCAGTTCAGTTACGCCTTTAGGCGTTACTTTACCAACAAGAAGATCTCCGTCTTTTACTTCTGCCCCAATACGGATGATTCCACGGTCATCAAGATTGCGAAGCGCATCTTCACCGACGTTTGGAATATCGCGAGTGATTTCTTCAGGTCCAAGTTTCGTATCACGTGCTTCTGATTCGTATTCTTCAATGTGGATAGATGTATAAACATCATCCTTCACTAGGCGTTCACTCATAATGATGGCATCCTCATAGTTGTAGCCATCCCATGTCATGAAGCCGACCATTACGTTACGGCCAAGTGCAAGTTCACCAAGCTCCATAGAAGGACCGTCAGCAAGGATTTCTCCTTTTACCACTTCATCGCCGACACTTACGATCGGACGCTGGTTGTAGCACGTACCTTGGTTAGAGCGGACAAATTTCAGCAGGCTGTATTTATCCAGGTTTCCTTTTACTTTTTGACCGTCTACTTCTTCATAACGGCGAACCCAAACGTTTTTCGCTTCTACGCGTTCAACGATACCAGGGTGTTTACAAATAACAGCGGCACCAGAGTCTTTTCCTGATACGTATTCCATACCAGTTCCAACAAATGGAGCTTCCGGCTGCATCAAAGGCACAGCCTGACGCTGCATGTTCGCTCCCATGAGGGCACGGTTGGAGTCATCGTTTTCTAAGAACGGAATACATGCTGTCGCAGCAGATACAACCTGCTTAGGCGATACATCCATGTAGTCTACACGGTTTCTGGAAACAACAGTGTTCTCCCCGCGGAAACGAGCTACGATGCTGTCATCAATAAAGGCGCCTTCGTCATCAAGACGAGCATTCGCTTGAGCGACAACATAGTTATCCTCTTCATCAGCAGTTAAGTAATCGATTCTGCCCGTTACCTTCCCTGTTTCAGGGTCAACGCGGCGATATGGCGTTTCAATAAAGCCAAAACGGTTTACTTTTGCATAAGATGATAGTGAGTTGATCAAACCGATGTTCGGGCCCTCAGGCGTTTCAATCGGACACATACGGCCATAGTGGGAGTAGTGAACGTCACGCACTTCCATTCCGGCACGCTCACGTGTCAATCCGCCCGGTCCTAATGCTGACAGACGACGCTTGTGCGTTAATTCAGCAAGCGGGTTTGTCTGATCCATGAATTGAGAAAGCTGTGAGCTTCCAAAGAACTCTTTAATGGACGCAATAACAGGACGAATATTGATCAGCTGCTGAGGCGTAATTGTATTCGTATCTTGAATTGACATTCTCTCACGAACCACACGCTCCATACGGCTTAAACCGATACGGAATTGGTTCTGGAGAAGCTCGCCTACAGAACGTAAACGGCGGTTTCCAAGATGATCGATATCATCTGTGTCGCCTACTCCGTGCAGCAAGTTGAAGAAGTAGCTGATTGAAGAAATAATATCAGCAGGCGTGATGTTTTTAATCTCTTCTTCGATGTAAGCATTGCCGATTACATTAATAAACTGTTCTCCTTCTTGATCAGTCGGAGCAAAGATTTTAATTGATTGAAGAGTCACTTCATCTTCAACAACGCCGCCATTCGGATACAGCTTTCTAAAACCGATTCCGTTTTCTAAGTATGGCAGTACTTTATCAAGTGTTCTTCTATCAAGAATCTGGCCTTTTTCAGCAAGGATTTCTCCTGTTTCAGGATCAACAAGCGTTTCAGCAAGTCTCTGATTGAAGAGGCGATTCTTAATATGAAGTTTTTTATTAATTTTATAGCGTCCTACATTGGCAAGATCGTATCGTTTCGGATCAAAGAAACGAGAATCAAGCAAGCTTTTCGCATTTTCTACTGTAGGCGGCTCTCCAGGACGGAGACGCTCGTAAATTTCCAGCAACGCTTTGTCACTGTTTTCTGTGTTATCTTTATCAAGCGTATTTCGCAGGTATTCGTTTTCTCCTATGAGATCAAGAATCTCTTGATCGGAGCCGAAGCCGAGAGCACGCAAAAGAACCGTAACCGGCAACTTACGTGTGCGATCAATGCGGACATAAACAACATCTTTCGCATCAGTTTCGTATTCTAACCATGCGCCACGGTTTGGAATGACAGTTGCGGTAAAACCTTTTTTACCGTTTTTGTCTACTTTACCACTGAAATATACACTTGGAGACCGAACAAGCTGGGAAACGATAACACGTTCCGCACCGTTAATGATAAAAGTACCTGTATCTGTCATAATAGGGAAATCACCCATGAAGACATCTTGGTCTTTTACCTCTCCAGTTTCTTTGTTAATTAAACGAACCTTCACTCTTAGCGGAGCTGAGTAAGTCACATCACGTTCTTTTGATTCCTCTACAGGATATTTAGGCTCACCTAAACTATAATCAATGAACTCAAGAGAGAGGTTACCAGTGAAATCCTCAATTGGTGATATGTCTTGAAACATCTCTCTAAGACCCTCATCAAGAAACCACTGATAAGAAGAGGTTTGAATTTCAATGAGATTTGGTAATTCTAACACTTCGCTAATGCGAGCATAGCTTCTGCGCTGGCGGTGTCGTCCATACTGAACTAGTTGACCTGTCAACTGATTCACCCCTCAAATCATGCGTATTATATGTGTAATAAGCATTTCTTCCAAAGAAAGAAAATACTTTTACAAGACAAAAGAAAAAAGGGTTTCTAATTAAGAAAACCACATCCAAAAACAAATACCGATTTTATTAGCATTTCCATACTTGTATAATTTATACATAGATATTGACAATTCATCATATCAAGCAAAATATATACATTGGCATTTTACAATATTAACATAGTTAAAATACCGAGTCAAACTTTTTTTGCTTTTATGATATAATAGCCTTTCTTTTTTTGAACGACGGAAACTTCATCGAACAGTTCCTCGAGCTTTTCAATGGCAGAAGGCGCGCCCTGCTTTTTCTGTATGACGATCCACAACTCACCTGAAGCTTTTAAGTGTTCAGCGCTTTTCTCAAAGATAGCATGGACAACTTTTTTTCCGGCTCGGATTGGGGGATTTGTAAGAATAGAAGCAAATGTTTGAGCAGAATCAACGTTTGAAAACAAATCACTTTGATAAATCTTAACGTTTGTTATTCCGTTATGTTCCGCATTTTCATTTGATAGTTCTACGGCTCTCTCATTAACGTCAATCATGTGGATAGTCCGGTCTTTAAAGTCGCTGGCCAGCGATAAACCAATCGGGCCGTACCCGCAGCCTACATCCAAAATGCCGCCCTCAACCTCAGGCTCTTCAAAAGAATCAATCAGCAGGCGGGAGCCGAAATCAACTTCTTTTTTAGAAAAAACCCCGCTGTCGCTGGTAAACGTGAAATCTTTATTCCGAAGCCTAAAAGACCAGGTTTGCTTGTTGCTTTTCACTGAAGGTTTTTCTGAATAATAGTGCTCACTCATTATTAGAACCTCCTTTTTTCATGGCTTAAAGAATGGCAAAGAAAAAGCTCGCCTCATAAAAGCGAGCTTCCCCTACAGGTAAGTGAAGATTACTTAACTTCTACAGAAGCGCCAACTTCTTCAAGTTTAGCTTTAAGCTCTTCAGCTTCTTCTTTAGCAATACCTTCTTTAAGTGGTTTTGGAGTGTTGTCAACAAGTTCTTTAGCTTCTTTCAAGCCAAGACCAGTGATTTCACGTACAACTTTGATAACTTTGATTTTTTGAGATCCTGCACCAGCAAGGATAAGATCGAATTCGCTTTGCTCTTCAGCAGCTCCGCCTGCAGCAGCTCCGCCAGCTACAGCTACAGGAGCAGCAGCAGTTACGCCAAATTCTTCTTCGATTGCTTTTACTAGGTCGTTCAATTCAAGTACAGTTGCTTCTTTAACGGAAGCAATGATTTCTTCGATATTTAAAGCCATTTGTAATTCCTCCATTTTGTTTTAATTTATGAAAAACTGATTAGATTAAGCGCCTTGTTCTTCCTTTTGTTCTGCCACAGCTTTTGCAGCAAGAGCAAGGTTGCGAACTGGAGCTTGAAGTACGCTAAGCAACATAGAAAGCAAGCCTTCGCGTGATGGAAGTTCAGCAAGAGCTTTCACTTCTTCAACAGTAGAAACTTTACCTTCGATAACGCCAGCTTTGATTTCAAGAGCTTCGTGATTTTTAGCGAAGTCATTAAGAACTTTAGCCGGAGCGACAACATCTTCAGTGCTGAATGCGATCGCGTTCGGTCCAGTTAAGAAATCATTCAAACCATTAAGCTCAGCTTGTTCAACCGCACGGCGAGTCATCGTATTTTTGTAAACTTTGAACTCAACGTTAGCTTCGCGAAGCTGTTTACGAAGTTCAGTTACTTCAGAAACGTTAAGTCCGCGATAGTCAACGATGATCGTTGATTTACTTTCTTTCAGTTTAGAAGCAATTTCTTCAACAACAACTTTTTTTGTTTCAATTGCGCTGCTCATGGTTACACCTCCTGTAGATTCTTGTGTAACACTTATACCGTTAGGTGATCACGACTGAGACGACGGATTCCATATAAAAAGCCTCCATGAGACATGGAGGCTGTATATACAAGCATACGTAACGTAATAGCTGTGATAATATACACCTCGGTAGGATAATTAAGCGGTTAGGCCCCTACTGTCTACGGTATAAATGATATTCTATTTTACAACATTTTGAATAATATCAGAATGTTGATGTCATGTCAATATTATTTTACGTTAAAAGTTGAAGAGTCTACTTTGACACCAGGTCCCATAGTAGAAGTAACAGCAACGTTTTTCACGTAAACGCCTTTAGCTGCAGCAGGTTTAGCTTTAAGGATTGTATCGTACATTGTTGTGAAGTTCTCAACAAGTTTTTCATCCTCGAAAGAAACTTTACCGATAGGAACATGAATGTTTCCAGCTTTATCAACGCGGTATTCAACTTTACCAGCTTTGATTTCGCCGATCGCTTTTTCAACTTCGAAAGTAACTGTACCAGTTTTAGGGTTTGGCATTAAACCTTTTGGTCCAAGTACACGACCGATTTTACCAACTTCACCCATCATGTCAGGTGTAGCTACGATAACATCGAAATCGAACCAGCCTTGTTGAATTTTGTTGATGTAGTCAGTGTCGCCTACGAAATCTGCACCAGCAGCTTCAGCTTCTTTCGCTTTTTCGCCTTTTGCGAAAACGAGAACGCGCTGAGTTTTACCAGTTCCGTTTGGAAGCACAACTGCTCCACGGATTTGCTGGTCGTTTTTACGAGGGTCAACCCCTAAACGGAAAGCCACTTCAACTGTAGCGTCGAATTTAGCTGTGTTTGTTTTTTTAACGAGAGCTACTGCTTCAGAGACGTCGTAAGCTTTAGAACGGTCTACAAGCTTAGCAGCTTCAACGTACTTTTTACCTTTTTTAGCCATTTTAAAATTTCCTCCTTATGTGGTTATAGCGGAATAACCTCCCACGAATAAGGGTTGCGAACTTGTTAAAACTCGCAACCCGACAAGAAACAAATTAATCCTCGATTACAATACCCATACTGCGGGCAGTACCTTCAACCATGCGCATTGCCGCTTCAACGTCTGCTGCGTTTAAGTCAGGCATTTTCGTTTCAGCGATTTCGCGTACTTTATCGCGCTTAACGGTTGCCACTTTATTACGGTTTGGTTCACCAGAACCAGACTCAATTCCAGCTGCTTTTTTAAGCAATACTGCAGCAGGTGGAGTTTTTGTAATAAATGTAAATGAACGGTCTTCGTAAACCGAAATTTCAACAGGAATGATTAAACCAGCTTGGTCAGCTGTACGAGCGTTAAACTCCTTACAGAATCCCATGATGTTAACACCGGCTTGACCAAGTGCAGGTCCAACTGGTGGTGCTGGGTTAGCTTTTCCAGCAGGAATTTGCAATTTTACAACTTTAACTACTTTTTTAGCCACGAGACACACCTCCTTAAGTCCGTGATGTGGTAATAGGGTAAACCCTCCCACTCAAGGTTTCATTCTTTATATGAATGACGAAATATCATGCTAGTTGCCTTGGATAAGTCCAAGACGTACCTTTGCTATATTATCATTTATATATAGCAATTTCAAGTTTTTTCACATTACAATTTATCGATTTGGGTAAATTCCAGCTCAACCGGCGTTTCACGGCCAAACATATTAACGAAAACTTTGACCTTGCTTTTATCATAATCAATCTCTTCAATTGATCCTGTAAAGTTAGCAAAAGGTCCGTCTATTACTTTCACTGTCTCTTTCAGTTCAAAGTCAATATCAGTTTTTCGTTCATCCATGCCCATTCTCTTCAGAATGGTTTCTGCTTCGCCCGGAAGAAGCGGCGTCGGTTTTGAACCTGACCCGGCAGATCCTACGAATCCAGTAACGCCCGGCGTGTTGCGGACAACATACCAAGAGTCGTCTGTCATTACAATTTCAACAAGCACATAACCAGGGAATACTTTCTTTTTCACGACTTTTTTCTTGCCGTTTTTGATATCTGTTTCTTCTTCTTCGGGTACGACTACACGGAAAATTTTATCCTGCATCCCCATTGATTCAACACGTTTTTCCAAGTTGGCTTTTACTTTATTCTCATAACCAGAGTACGTGTGAACAACATACCAATTCTTTTCCATTCTATTCAGGACTGTCCAGTCCTTCCCTCCCCGCATTTGGTTTTAGTGAATTACCATAACGCTTCAAAAAATAGGCGGCAAGCCTATGATAACTTTCATTTTAAGCCACAATAAAAAACCCGCTGAACGGGTTTTGGCAAGTAATATTATGATCTATTATAGCACGTATTGCTGATCATTATTCAACTATTAAACGAATTAATTGAGAAATTCCTGTGTCAAGGAGGGCAAAAAAGATAACAAAAAAGATAACTGTTGAAATTACCGTAATGGTATAACGCGTTAACTCTTTTCCTTTAGGCCAGCTTACCTTTTTCATTTCTTTCCCAACATCTTTAAAGAATTTCATAATACGCATGTAAAAGACCTCCACAATTTAAAAGCGCAAAAACTATTTTGTTTCAAGATGAGCTGTATGTGAATTGCAAGTACTGCAGTATTTCTTTACTTCTAATCGCTCAGCCGCTGATGCAGAGCTCTTCATTGTCGTATAATTACGGTTTCCGCATGTCTTGCATGCTAACGTAATCTTTTTTCTCATGTCATTACACCTTTTTCTAAATAGACATTAGTTCTTATCTTTAGTAACATATCATAGTCAGAAAAATACTGTCAATATAGCATAAATTCCTATTACAAACTGATTTCACGAATTTCCAAGTACTTCTCCAGCTTGCGTTTCACACGCTGAAGGGCATTGTCGATCGATTTCACATGTCGGTTCAGTTCATCAGAAATCTCTTGGTAACTTCTCCCGTCGAGATATAAGACGAGTACTTTTCTCTCTAAATCACTTAATAGTTCTCCCATTTTCATTTCAATATCATCAAATTCTTCCTGATTAATGATCATTTCCTCAGGATTTAAGGTTTTCGCTCCTGAAATGACATCCAGCAGCGTTCGGTCTGATTCTTCATCAAAAATCGGTTTATCTAATGAGACGTAGGAATTCAAAGGAATGTGTTTCTGGCGAGTAGCTGTCTTTATTGCGGTAATAATTTGGCGGGTAATACATAATTCTGCGAAAGCTTTGAATGAGGTAAGCTTGTCCTCTTTGAAGTCACGAATAGACTTATAGAGGCCTATCATGCCTTCCTGAACAATATCCTCTCTGTCCGCCCCTATTAAGAAATAGGATCTTGCTTTTGCCCGAACAAAGTTTCGGTACTTCGTAATCAAGTAATCTAACGCATCACTGTCCCCAACATGAACCTTTTCAATGACCTGCTCGTCCTCCAACTGGCAAAACTGCTCTTTGTTGAATTTTCCCTTGTTGTTCTGTAGATTCACTCCGATCCCCCCGGCGCACGTAGATAGAAATATTATACAGTATTGGGCAAAAAAGCGTCAACTTAATCTAAGTCTCCCCGCCTCCACTTTTCAAACGTTTTCAAAACCTCTTCCGATAAAGCAATTTTACCCGCCGGCTTTTCGGAAGTGATTTTTCTTACCCGTCTCTCTATTCGCCTTTCAATTGTTTCTACCTCTCTCAAAAGCTCCCGGGCCGATTTCCGCAATGCCCCCTGTCCGAAAATCGCCCACTGCTCAGTATAGTCAGAGGTCGCAACGTGAATTTGAGTCGCAATATTATTCAAAGCCTGAGCGAGCTTTTCTATCCGCTCATCAGCCGTCTCATTTTCTTTTGTAAAAATTACTTCAACTCTATGGTTGGTCTGTTTTTTCTCAAGCCCTTTTACGAGATGCGCGTCAAAAACAACAATAACCCTGTTTCCTGTATACGATTGATATTCCGCCATTTTCTGAATCAGTACGTCTCTCGCCTCTTCAAAACTGTTCGCTTTTAAATCCTTCAGCTGCGGCCAGGCTCCAATCATGTTGTACCCGTCTACTAACAGGATATCCATGGGTCTTTATTCTCCCAGAGGGTTTCGTTTCCGGTAGACTTCATACATCAAAAGACCAGCCGCGACAGATGCATTTAGTGAAGTTACCTTTCCGGCCATCGGGAGTTTAATGAGAAAATCGCACTTTTCCTTCACAAGGCGGCCCATCCCTTTTCCTTCACTTCCGATGACTAGAGCCAAAGGCATATTGCCGTCCATATTGCGGTAATCCTCACGCGCGGACGCATCCGTTCCGACAACCCAGATTCCCCGCTCTTTCATCTCCTCTAACGTCCGTGCCAAATTGGTGACTCTTGCTACAGGAATGTGCTCAATTGCTCCTGTTGAAGCTTTTGCCACTGTTGTTGTCAGCCCGACAGCTCTCCGTTTTGGAATAACGATGCCATGAGCGCCGACCGCATCTGCTGTCCTCATAATGGAACCAAGATTATGAGGGTCTTCAAGCTCGTCCAGAATGAGGAAGAAAGGCTGTTCATTTTTTTCTTCGGCTGCTTTATATAAATCGTCCAGTTCTGCATATTCATACGCTGCAACCTGTGCCACTACGCCCTGATGCTGTCCTGTCACCATTTGATCGAGTTTTTTTCTCGGGACGTATTGAATCGTGATTCCCTGCTTTTTGGCAAGCTCAATCACTTGCTGCGCTTGTCCCTTTACGGTGTTTTCCGCCATCCACAGCTTATACAGCTTCCGATCAGATTTTAACGTCTCGATCACTGCATTTTTCCCTATGACGTAATCATGTTGCTGACTCATTTGTTTTCCTCCCTGACGTCCCGAATTGTATAGCTTCGGCTACGAGCTGACTAAGTCGTTCCTCTTTTTTCTCTAGAAAAAGGTAGCCCAGAAGCGCTTCAAATGCTGTACTGTAGCGGTACGTCTGAACATCTGTATTTTTAGGTGTTGTCCCTGACTTGGCATTTCTGCCTCTTTTCAGCACCGCTTCCTCTTCTTCCGTAAAAAATGATTGATTCTGCAGAAAAAATAGGATCTCAGCCTGTGACTTTGCTGAAACAATCCGGCTTGATTTCTTATGAAGATCATTTGGTTTGGTAAAGCCCTGCTTAAGCAGGTGATGCCTGACATACACTTCAAAAATGGCATCACCTATATAAGCAAGCGCAAGACCGTTAAGCTGCTTAGAATCTTTTATCGTATCAAATTCAAGCATCTGTTATTCTCCCCGTTTCCAGCGAGTGCCTTGAGCCGTATCTTCAAGAATGATATTCATGCTTTTCAGCTGGTCGCGGATCTGGTCTGACAATGCAAAATCGCGATTCCGGCGCGCTTCATTTCGCTTTTCGATTAAGTCTTCAATCTCTTGATCGAGAAGTTCCTGCTCACCCAACGAAAAACCGAGGACAGAAACAATGCGGTCAAACATCTCAATAAACGCCGTAATCACATGATCAGCCGTATGATCTTTCTGAAGATAATAATTGGCGTGTTTCGCTAAGTCAAACAAGACTGAAATGGCATTCGCCGTATTAAAATCATCGTCCATCGCTTCTTCGAATGCTTTGCGGTGTTCTTCAACTTTTTCAAGCCATTGATCGTCATCTTCGGTTAAATTCGTACTGCTGTTCAGACGGTGCTGAAGATTGCTGTACGCTGTTTTTAAACGGTTGAACGCGCTTTTCGTATTCTCCAGAAGCTCTTCTGAATAGTTAATCGGATGGCGATAATGAACAGATAGCATAAAGAATCTCAAAAGCTGCGGATCATGCTGTTTAATGATGTCATGCACAAGCACAAAGTTGCCTAGTGATTTTGACATTTTTTCATTATCAATATTGATATAACCATTATGAAGCCAGTACTTCGCAAACGTTTTGCCTGTTAGCGCCTCAGATTGCGCAATTTCGTTTTCATGGTGAGGGAATGTTAAATCCTGTCCGCCCGCATGGATATCAATCTGGTCACCGAGATACTTTTTCACCATTGCTGAGCATTCAATGTGCCAGCCCGGACGTCCTTTCCCCCAAGGGCTATCCCAAGAGATTTCTCCTTCTTTTGCCGCTTTCCACAGTGCGAAATCAAGAGCATCTTCTTTTTTCTCGCCGACCCGGATGCGTGCACCTGATCTTAGCTCATCGATTGATTGCTGAGAAAGCTTTCCGTATCCTTCAAACGCTCTTGTTTTGAAATAAACGTCACCTTCTGATTCATAAGCGTAGCCCTTTTTCACGAGCTGATCTACGAATTCGATAATGGCATCCATGTTTTCCATCACTCGCGGATGAAGGTCGGCTTTTCGGCATCCGAGTGCACCTACATCTTCAAAATATGCTTTAATAAAACGCTCTGAAATGGTGGGTACATCCTCACCGAGTTCATTTGCCGCTTTAATTAATTTATCGTCTACGTCTGTGAAGTTAGAGACATACTGCACATCATAGCCTTTATACTCTAAATAGTTTCGAACCGTATCGTAAACGATTGCCGGACGCGCGTTCCCGATATGAATGTAATTGTAAACCGTGGGTCCGCATACATACATTTTCACTTTTCCCTCTTCAAGAGGAACAAATGTTTCCTTCTGTCTAGTCAATGTATTATAAAGTGTGATTGTCATTTTTGATTGATCCTTTCTTTTCTGTCTTCAAGTTCTGCCTTCAGCTCTAAAATCTGCTGTTCCAAAGACTTAAAGCGGTCAGCAACTGGATCGGGCAAATCCTGATGGTTTAAATCGCGTCTTACTTTCTTGCCATTTTGTACAACGACCCGTCCAGGGATACCGACAACTGTTGAAAAATCAGGAACATCATGCAGCACTACTGAACCAGCCCCAATCTTTGAGCCTTCACCGACCGTAATAGAACCGAGCACTTTAGCACCTGTGGCTATCAATGCGTCATCTTTAATCGTTGGGTGCCTTTTTCCCTTTTCTTTCCCCGTTCCCCCGAGGGTAACCCCCTGAAAAACGGTTACGTTATTGCCGATTTCACATGTCTCCCCAATGACAACCCCCATGCCGTGGTCTATGAAAAATCTTCTCCCGATTGTAGCGCCGGGGTGGATTTCTATCCCGGTAAAAAATCGGCTTACTTGAGATATAAGGCGTGCAAGGAAATAAAATTTTCGTTTATATAAAGCATGTGCAATCCGATGCGCCCATATAGCATGTAAACCGGAATAAGTTAAAATCACTTCAAAATAGCTTCTTGCTGCGGGATCTTGATCGAACACAGTATCAATGTCTTCTTTGAGCATTCTAAAAAACACATGCTTCCCCCCCGTTTCTCTATCTGATTTCCTCTACTACCCAATAAAAAAAGCGTCTCTGCATGTAAACATGACAGAGACGCTTTAACCGCGCGGTTCCACTCTGTTTGAAAAGCAGACTTCTGCTCTCCCAACTTCAGCCTGTAACGGCGGCGGCCGCCTTTGAATACTGGTTTCAAAAAACGTTCTTCAAAGGTCTTAAGGGCGCACTTCTAAAACCCGGCTCATGGATCTCTCTCAGCCAATGGAGATCCTTTCTGTAATGGCCTAAAGCTTTATACTCTTCCCTATCAACAATCATTTATTTAGATATTTTTCAAACGCTGAATTGCAGTCTCTTTACCGATCAATTCAATTGATTGCGGCAGTTCCGGACCGTGAGTTTGCCCTGTTACAGCAACACGAATCGGCATAAACAGTTTTTTCCCTTTATGGCCAGTTTCTTTCTGCACTGCTTTGATCGATGCTTTGATGTTATCCGGAGTGAACTCCTCAAGCTCTTCAAGCTTCGCTGCGAATGTGCTGAGCACTTCAGGAACCTGTTCTTCTTCCAGAACAGCTTTCGCTTCTTGATTATACTCGATCTCATCCGTAAAGAACAAATCAGTCAGCTCAACAATTTCCGCACCGTAGCTTAATTGCTCATGATACAGGGAAATCAGTTTACGAACCCATTCTTGTTCTTCAGCAGAAAGCTCAGTGCCAACTTTGCCGGCTTTTTGCAAATGCGGAAGCGTCAATTCAACAACCTGATCAAGATCCAGCTTCTTCACATATTGGTTGTTAACCCATTTTAGCTTATGCATATCAAACAAAGCTGGTGATTTAGATAAACGATTTACATCAAAAATTTCAATAAACTGCTCTTTTGTGAAAAGCTCTTCTTCTCCAACCGGTGACCAGCCTAACAGGCCGATAAAGTTGAACAGTGCTTCTGGCAGGTAGCCAAGCTCTTTGTACTGCTCGATGAATTGAATAATGGATTCATCACGTTTACTGAGCTTTTTACGGCTTTCGTTTACGATCAGCGTCATGTGTCCGAACTGAGGAATATCCCATCCGAATGCTTGATAAATCATAATCTGTTTCGGTGTGTTAGAAATATGATCCTCACCGCGCAGCACGTGTGTCATTTTCATTAAGTAATCATCAATCGCTACCGCGAAGTTGTAAGTCGGCGTTCCGTCCTTTTTCACAATAACAAAGTCGCCGATGCCATCTGATTCAAAAGAAATTTCGCCTTTTACGATATCATTGAAGGCGATGATTTTTCCTTCCGGCACGCGGAAACGAATACTCGGTTTTCTGCCTTCAGCGATAAATTTCTCCTGTTCTTCCTGAGTCAGGTCTCTGTGTTTTCCGGAATAACGAGGCATTTCTCCGCGGGCAATCTGTTCTTCACGCTCTTTTTCAAGCTCTTCTTCCGTACAGTAACATTTATAAGCAAGCCCTTTTTCAAGAAGCTCTTCATAGTACACTTTATAGATATCGTTACGCTCTGACTGACGGTATGGGCCGTACTCTCCTCCGACATCCACACTCTCATCCCAGTCAATACCTAGCCACTTCAGATAATTCAGCTGGCTTTGTTCTCCGCCCTCAATATTGCGCTTTTTATCTGTATCCTCAACTCGAATGATAAACTTACCGCCTTGATTGCGGGCAAATAAATAATTAAAAAGCGCCGTTCTGGCATTTCCAATATGCAAATGTCCGGTTGGACTCGGTGCATAACGGACGCGTACTTCGTTTCCCATTTTCAAATACTTCCTTTCATGTCATGTATGGCCTCAGGCAAAAATGTATGAATCTATTCTACCACCAAATAGACCCGGCATCAAAACAAGTTAGCCTTTTTGTATCAGTACTGTCGCCTGAGCCGCTATTCCTTCCGCCCGGCCTGTAAATCCAAGCTTTTCTGTCGTTGTTGCTTTTACATTTACTTGAGAAACATCTGCCTCAAGGCCTTCAGCAATTCTTTTTCTCATATCTTCTATGTACGGCAGCATCTTCGGCTTTTGCGCTATGATGGTGCAATCAATGTTCCCAAGGACATACCCTTTCTGTTTCACGATTCCCCAGACATGCTGAAGTAATTTGAAAGAATCTGCGTCCTTGAACTCGGGATCTGTGTCAGGAAAATGCTTGCCGATGTCTCCTTCACCCACAGCTCCCAGGCAGGCGTCAGCGACAGTATGCAGCAATACGTCTGCATCAGAATGGCCAAGCAGCCCTTTTTCGTACGGGATTTCAATTCCGCCAATAATGAGAGGACGGTCCTCCACTAATTGATGCACATCAAATCCTTGTCCTATTCTAAACATGTTTATTCCCACTTTCTGATTCCATGATAGCTTCAGCTGACGTCAAATCGTCTGGCGTCGTCAGCTTAATATTTGTATAGCTGCCTTCTACAACACGGACCGAACCGCCCTCCATCTGTTCAACGAGGCTGGCGTCATCCGTCCCTAAAAATCCCTTGCGCTCGGCCTCAGCGTGAGCCTTCATCAATAAAGAAAGACGAAAAGCTTGTGGCGTTTGGACAGCCCACAAGCTTGAACGTTCAATCGTCTCACTGACTTGTAAATCTTGAACGCGTTTAATCGTATCTTTTACCGGAACAGCAAGGATGGCCGCTCCTGTCTGTTCCGCCTCTGCGATCAGTTCGTCAATTTGTTCATGTTTTATAAATGGGCGGGCACCGTCATGTACAAGGACAATTTTTTCCTGCTTTACGGCTTTCAGCCCCTTATACACACTGTGCTGACGCTCATCTCCGCCTGCAACAAGCTCAATCGAAGTTTGAAACGGGTAATCGCACAGCAATTGCTGAAAGTGCTCCCGCTCCTGCTCGTTAATCACCAAAATGATTTTATCGCACTGCCGGTGGCTGTCAAACACTCTTAACGTGTGTATGATCACCGGGTCTCCTTTCAGCTCAATGAACAGTTTATTTCTCCCTGCCTTCATCCGCTTTCCCTGTCCGGCTGCAGGAATCACCACATCATAACTCATTGTTTCTTCTCCCTTTAGAGCGCCTTCTCCAACAGCTTAGGCTTCGCAAAAATCATTCGTCCCGCTGCTGTCTGCAGCACACTTGTGACGAGTACATCAATATGCTTGCCGATATAATTTCGTCCTTCTTCAACGACAATCATCGTACCGTCATCCAAGTAGGCAACTCCCTGATTATGCTCTTTCCCGTCCTTAATGACCTGAACATTCATTTCCTCGCCAGGAAGCACAACAGGCTTGACCGCATTGGCAAGGTCATTAATGTTTAATACTGCTACCTTCTGAAGCTCGCACACTTTATTTAAATTAAAATCATTCGTCACAACGACCCCGGATGTCAGCTTAGCAAGTTTGACGAGCTTGCTGTCAACCTCCTGAATATCTTCAAAGTCGCCTTCGTAAATTTCAACTTCAATGTCTAATTCTTTCTGAATGCGGTTCAGGATATCAAGACCGCGGCGTCCTCTGTTTCGTTTTAAAACATCTGAAGAGTCTGCAATATGCTGCAATTCCTCAAGGACAAACTGCGGAATCACGATAACTCCCTCTAAAAAACCAGTCTGACAAATATCTGCTATTCTCCCATCAATAATAACACTAGTGTCCAAAATTTTCAGCTTCTTGTCTTGAACCTCATGTTCTTCATCAGCTGTTCCTTTTTTCTTTTGCATTCTGGCGGAAATGGAAAACAGGCTGATCAATTCATCCTTTTTCTTAAAGCCCACCTGGAAGCCCAGATAACCGAGGAAGAAAGCCAAAAATACAGGAATTATTGTGCTGAATATGCGGTAAGGTATATTGTCTAAAGGAATAACATTTACGATAAGATAAGCAATTATAAGTCCAAAAACTAAGCCAAGACTTCCAAATAACAAATCTGGAACCGGCGCTTTTAACAATGAATCCTCTATCCACTTCACCCAGTTCACAACGTATTCTGTACCCCATATACTGATGAGAAAAAAGATAATTGCTCCTATTGCCGCAGACGTATATGCGTTTGTTATTAAAGGTATGTCCTGTATATTTAACAGTACAAACAATTCAGGTATCAAAAATATACCAACAACGCCGCCAAAAATAATGAAGAACGCCTGAACTATTCGTTTTAACATACCCCCACCTCCTTTTTTAACATTTTAATTTCACAAAGTCTTATGCATCCTACGAATATCAGAATAAACAAAAACCAACATTAATATACCCGTATTCATAAGGTTTTAACCGAAATCACAGTTGTCTGTCTAAATAATGCTTCTCTTGCAGGCGTTTTAATCCTTTTTTGATTTTTTGGGCTCGTACTTCACCGATTCCCTCTACTTCATCTAATTCTTCTGCACTCGCCTCAATAATCCTTGGTAGGACTCCAAATGCTTCTACAACATTTTCAACAATCGGCATCGGAAGACGCGGTATCTTATTTAACAGCCTGTATCCTCTCGGCAATACATAATCATCAAGATTAGTAGAAGCAGGGTAACCGAGAAGCTTATACACAATGGAATCATCCAGCAGATCATAACTGGACATATCCTGCAGCTCCTTCAAGAGAACAAACGGATCTTTAATCTTTTCTTTTACATAGTCCTTAATAAATAAAGCGGCCTCTTCTTCCATATCCGTAATCAGTTCAATGACTTGCAGTTTGATCAGATGCCCTTCTGTCCCCAGCTCTTTGATGTACATATTAATTTCGTTTTTGATTCTCAGTACCATTTCATAACGATGCATGACAGACAAGACATCACTGAAGGTGACAAGTTCCTCAAACTCTAACGCGTTCAGTGCATTAATCGTTTTATCGAGGATTGTCTTATATTTTTCAAGTGTTTGAATGGCTTGGTTCGCCTTGGTTAAAATAAATCCTATGTCTTTTAGTGTATACTTCATGTTTTCCTGATATAACGTTATGACATTTCTTCTTTCAGAAATAGCGATCACAAGACAGCCAGTTTGCTTAGCTACTCTTTCGGCAGTTCTGTGCCGCATTCCTGTTTCTGATGAAGAAATTGTGGCATCCGGCATCAGCTGAGTATTCGCGTAGAGGATCTTTTGACCCGAATCACTTAAAATGATCGCTCCATCCATTTTAGCCAACTCATATAAATGCGCCGGAGAAAAAGCCGTGTTTATGTGAAAGCCGCCGTCCACCACTTCTTTTACTTTATCATTATATCCAACAACAATCAGACCGCCTGTATTTGCTCTCAAGACGTTTTCCATCCCCGCTCTGAGCGGTGTACCCGGAGCAACAAACTGCAATATAGATGACAGGTCTAACTCGTGTTTCGCCCCTTTTTTCTCTTTTTCCATCTATTATCCTCCTAATGAAGTACGAAGCGCTTCTGCAACATTTGCTACTCCGATAACCTCAATCCCTTTTGGTTTTGTCCATCCGTCCAGATTTGCCGCGGGTATGATCATGCGTTTAAAACCAAGCTTTGCCGCTTCTTTCACACGCTGTTCAATTCTTGAAACCCGCCGGACTTCTCCGGTTAATCCCACTTCTCCAATAAAACAATCTGCAGGATTTGGAGGTGTGTCTCTAAAGCTTGATGCGATACTAATCACAATCGCAAGATCAATTGCCGGTTCATCAAGCTTAACGCCGCCAGCCACTTTCAAATAAGCATCCTGATTTTGCAGCAGCAGCCCTACTCTTTTTTCTAACACAGCCATTAACAGAGAAACCCTGTTATGGTCTATTCCCGTTGCCATACGCCTTGGGTTGCCAAAGCTTGTTGGCGAGATGAGCGCCTGAATTTCAACGAGAATCGGTCTAGTGCCCTCCATAGAGGCAGTGATACTCGAGCCTGCGGAACCAGCAGAGCGTTCTTCTAAGAAAATTTCCGAAGGATTCAAAACCTCAGTGAGCCCCTCTTCCCGCATTTCGAAAATGCCCATTTCGTTTGTAGATCCGAAACGGTTTTTTACAGCCCGCAAAATACGGAAAGTATGGTGGCGTTCTCCTTCAAAATATAAAACAGTGTCAACCATATGCTCCAACAGTCTCGGACCTGCAATAGACCCTTCTTTCGTCACGTGCCCTACGATAAAAATCGGAATACCTTTTGTTTTTGCAATTTTCATCAGCTCAGCGGTACATTCTCTGACCTGTGACACACTGCCTGGAGCCGATGTAATATCGCTTTGGTAAACCGTTTGAATAGAGTCAACAACGACAAACGCTGGATTCATCTCTTGTATAGCAGACGAAATATACTCCATATCGGTTTCAGATAAAACATGCAGTGACGGATTATTAATGCCGAGACGGTCTGCCCGCAGCTTCGTTTGCTTTACAGATTCTTCTCCCGAAATATACAGGACACTGTTTGATGAGCCTGATAATTGAGCGGAAACCTGCAGTAATAGCGTTGACTTTCCGATACCAGGATCACCGCCAATTAAAACGAGGGAGCCTTTAACGACACCTCCGCCGAGTACTCTGTTAAACTCGCCAAGCTGGGTTTTGACGCGGGGTTCTTCTGATGTTTCGATTGATGTAATAGGTGAAGGTTTCTGTACAGTTTGAACAGAATGAGAAAAAGCCGCTCTCCGATTGGCCGGTGCTTTTTTAATCATTTCTTCCACCATTGTATTCCAAGCACCGCAGCCCGGACATTTCCCCATCCATTTTGGAGACTCGTAGCCGCAGGATTGGCAGATGAATTTCGATTTTGTTTTAGCCATATATAGTGTAAGACCTCTCCCTTGTTCTATTTCTTGATATGAAAGTGAGGCATACACTTACATGCTGTATGCCTCATTTCCGTCTTCTATATTAATTCGTTTTAGCAGTCGTTTTTACGACAAATTCGCCATCTTCTACATCAAGAACAATATGCTGTCCTTTATGAATATTTCCTCTGAGGAGTTCTTCAGATAAACGATCCTCGACATGTTTTTGGATCGCTCTTCTTAACGGACGGGCACCGTATTCCAGGTCAACGCCCTCTTCCGCGACTTTCGCTTTTGCTGCATCTGTCAATTCGATAGAAAGATCTTGTTCTTTCAGGCGTTTCGTTAATTGATCAGACATTAATGACACAATTTCAGTAAGATGTTTTTTCTCAAGTGAATGGAAGACAATGATTTCATCAATACGGTTGATGAACTCAGGTCTGAACGCTCGTTTCAATTCACCCATCACTTTATCTTTCATGTCTTTATGATTTTGAGTTTCATCCTGAACGTTAAAGCCGACATATTTATTGCGTTTCAGCTCACTTGCTCCGACGTTTGATGTCATGATCAGAATGGTATTGCGGAAATCGACTGTGCGTCCTTTAGAATCAGTCAATCGTCCGTCTTCAAGAACTTGCAGAAGGATATTGAAGACATCAGGGTGCGCTTTCTCGATCTCATCAAGAAGCACGACAGAGTAAGGTTTTCTTCTGACTTTCTCTGTCAATTGACCGCCTTCATCATATCCCACATATCCCGGAGGTGAACCAACAAGTCTTGAAGTTGAGTGTTTTTCCATGTATTCAGACATATCAATTCTGATCATGGATTCTTCATCACCAAAAATGGATTCAGCGAGTGCTCGTGCAAGCTCTGTTTTACCTACACCTGTAGGGCCTAAGAAAATGAATGAGCCAATTGGGCGTTTAGGATCTTTCAATCCTGCTCTCGCACGTCTGACGGCTTTTGCAACAGCTACAACTGCTTCATCCTGGCCGATGACCCGGGAATGAAGAATGTTTTCCATATTGAGAAGCTTATCAGTTTCAGTTTGGGCGATTTTAGATACAGGCACACCGGTCCAGCTGGATACAACCATCGCAATATCATCTACAGTAACCTCTGAGTTTTCCTGCCCTTGCTTCTCTTTCCATGATTTCTTCGTATCCTCTACTTGCTCGCGCAGGCGTTGTTCAGTATCACGCAAGGAAGCAGCTTTTTCAAACTCTTGGCTTTGCACTGCTGCATCCTTCTCTTTACGAACCTCATCAAGCTTCTGCTCAAGCTCTTTTAAGTTAGGAGGTGTTGTAAATGAGCGCAGTCTCACCTTTGAACCTGCTTCATCGATCAAGTCAATTGCTTTATCCGGAAGGAAGCGGTCAGAAATATATCTGTCAGAAAGCTTAACCGCAGCTTCAATGGCATCATCAGTGATAGAAACGCGGTGGTGGGCTTCGTATCTGTCACGCAGACCTTGTAAAATTTGAATACTTTCATCTACAGATGGCTGATCAACCTGAATCGGCTGAAAACGGCGTTCCAGTGCTGCATCTTTTTCAATATATTTACGGTACTCATCAAGAGTCGTTGCACCAATACATTGGAGTTCGCCGCGAGCAAGTGAAGGTTTTAAAATATTAGATGCATCAATAGCACCTTCTGCTCCGCCTGCCCCGATTAATGTATGGAGTTCATCGATGAATAGAATGATATTTCCTGCCTGGCGAATTTCATCCATGACCTTCTTCAGGCGATCCTCAAATTCTCCGCGGTATTTTGTGCCGGCAACAACTGTTCCCATGTCTAATGTCATCACACGTTTATCACGCAAAATTTCGGGTACTTCATTATTGATAATTTGCTGTGCCAAACCTTCTGCGATTGCCGTTTTACCTACACCTGGTTCCCCAATGAGAACAGGGTTGTTTTTCGTTCTGCGGCTTAACACTTCAATGACACGCTGGATCTCCTTGCTTCTGCCGATTACAGGGTCAAGGCTGTCTTCCTTCGCAATAGCAGTTAAGTCTCTTGCCAAGCTGTCAAGCGTAGGCGTATTCGCATTGCTGTTTGTTCCTGCCGCTGATGATCCTGTTTCATTACTTCCTAGAAGCTGGAGCACCTGCTGTCTTGCTTTATTTAAGCTGACACCGAGATTATTCAGAACTCTCGCAGCAACACCTTCTCCTTCACGAATCAGACCAAGAAGAATATGTTCTGTTCCAACATAAGAATGACCGAGTTTTCTTGCCTCATCCATTGAAAGCTCAATGACTTTTTTAGCTCTAGGAGTATAATGAATCGTTTGAGACATTTCCTGCCCGCGCCCGATCAAACTTTCTACTTCTTTCTGAATTTTATCTGAACCGAGTCCAAGCGCTTGAAGAGCTTTAGCAGCAATGCCCTCTCCTTCTCTTACCAGTCCTAATAAAATATGCTCAGTGCCAATGTTATTATGACCTAACCGAAGTGCTTCTTCCTGTGCTAGCGCCAGTACTTTTTGAGCTCGTTCTGTAAATCTTCCAAACATCATATCGATTCATCCTCCTGTCTTTTCCCATTCATTTCTAAGTGAAGCCGTTCTCTGATGAGAGCCGCTCTTCGAATGTCCCTTTCGTTCGGACGCAAAGCGCCTCCCGAGTATTGCTGTAAAAACCCTGGCTGCGTCAAAATCATAAGTTCGTTAAGTATGTTGCTTGAAAGTCCTTTTATAATGCCTAGGTCTATGCCTAACCGAACATCTGAAAGGCACTTTGCAGTTTCTTTCGATTCTATCATCCGGCAATTAGACAAGACCCCATAAGACCGATATACCCGATCCTCAAGTTCGATTTTAGAAGTTTGATAAATCGCTTCTCGGGCAGATCGTTCTTGTTCAATCAACTGAGCAGCAACACTGTTAAGATCCTCTACAATATCCTGCTCTGACTTACCAAGCGTGATCTGATTTGAAATTTGAAAGATATTCCCTACTGCTTCGCTGCCTTCCCCATAAATTCCTCTAACAACTAAGCCTAATTGATTAATTGCCGGTATAATTCGATTTATTTGCCTAGTTAAAACCAGTGCCGGCAGATGCATCATGACCGAAGCCCTTAAACCTGTACCTACGTTTGTAGGACAGCTGGTTAAGTAACCTCTTTGCTCATTGAATGCATAATCAACTTTTTCTTCAATCCAGTCGTCGACCTGGTTTGCGGCTTTCATTGCTTCTAAAAGCTGAAATCCAGGGAAAAGACACTGAATTCTAATATGGTCCTCTTCATTTAGCATGACGCTTACTTCCTCATTTTGAGAAAGCAAACAGCCGCCAAAAGGAGACTCTGTCAGATTCGGACTGATTAGATGTTTTTCAACAAGTACACGCTTCTCTAAAGGCTGTGCATCATTCATTCTAATCAAAACAAATTTGCCGATTCCGGGAATTTCTTGCTCTGAAAACTGATCTTCAAATTGCTGTATGATGGATGAGGCTTCTTCATTGGAATACCGCGTAGGGAACCGAATATGCTCAAAGTTCCTTGCTAAACGTATGCGGCTGCTGAGTACAATGTCACTTTCAGGTCCTTTCTGCTTCATCCAACTGCTTAGTGCATCCTGAATAAAATGCTTTAGCGACATTACTCCTGTTCCTCCTCACTATCTGTACTTTTGAGTGATTGTTCTAATGAACGAATTTGATCTCTTACATGAGCTGCATTTTCAAATTCTTCTTGATGGATTAAGGATTCTAATTCCTTTTTTAGCATATCAATCTGCCGTCTGACATGAAGATTGCCGCCTATTCGTTTCGGTATCTTACCTGCATGCACAGTGTTTCCGCTGTGCACTTTACGTAGGATTGGTGTAATGTTGCTATGAAATGTTTTGTAACATTCAGAACATCCAAAACGGCCAATTTTTCTGAATTGCTGAAAAGTCATTCCGCATTTCGGACAAGCAGATATTTGCTCCGAGTGACTGAACATTTGAGTTCCTGCATTTTGAAATGAAGAATCCATGTTCAGTAAACCCGAAAGTAAATTATGAATAGAGAAACCCTGATTTGCACTTATACCATATGAATCACTATTTTCTTTGGCACATTGTTCACAAATATGAACTTCTATTTTTTCTCCGTTAACAACCTTTGTAAAGTGAAAAGTGGCTGGTCTCTCGTGGCACTCTTGACAAATCAATCTTTTCACCCGCTTATTTTAATTTTAAAGAAGTCAGCATTGCCTTCATCATTCTCGCTCTTAATTCATCACGTTCAGGCAAGTCAATGTGTAAAACTGAGCGGTCCATTACGCTGACCATCATTTTTGCTTCTCTTTCTGAAATTACCTTGTCTTCTAATAGCCTTAAAATAATGTCATCAGAGGCTGCTTGAGACAAATGGGTATTAATTTGAGAAATAATATTATTGATTAGGACAACTTCATTGTTCATTTTAATTTTAATGATTCTGATGTAACCGCCGCCCCCGCGTTTGCTCTCAACAATATATCCTCTTTCGCTTGTAAATCTGGTGTTGATGACATAATTTATTTGGGAAGGAACGCATTGAAATTTATCTGCAATTTCACTTCGTTTAATCTCTAAAATTTCCTTGCCATTTTGATCTAACACTCGTTTTAAATATTGTTCAATGATGTCAGAAATATTATGTCCCACTCAACCCCCTCCTTTACTGACTTTGACTATATTTGACTTTAATCTTACTATAAGCCGTTTCTCGAGAATTTTCAACTTTCTCGCTCTATCCTTTATTATTTCCATTTTCCCGGTCCACAAAACCTGATTGCTGATTTAAAATTCGGTATAAAGTTATTATATTATACAGTTAAGTGGAATTTTATGATACCAATAAACCAAAATACAAAAAACCCAGCTCAATGAGCTGGGTTTAAGCTTGCTTGGCGGCGTCCTACTCTCACAGGGGGAAACCCCCGACTACCATCGGCGCTGAAGAGCTTAACTTCCGTGTTCGGTATGGGAACGGGTGTGACCTCTTCGCTATCGCCACCAAACAAATTGAGAGTGTTCTCTCAAAACTAGATAACAGATGTGACATCATTCAAAAATATGGTTAAGTCCTCGATCGATTAGTATCTGTCAGCTCCATGTGTCGCCACACTTCCACCTCAGACCTATCAACCTGATCATCTTTCAGGGATCTTACTTCCTTGCGGAATGGGAAATCTCATCTTGAGGGGGGCTTCATGCTTAGATGCTTTCAGCACTTATCCCGTCCGCACATAGCTACCCAGCGATGCCCTTGGCAGAACAACTGGTACACCAGCGGTGCGTCCATCCCGGTCCTCTCGTACTAAGGACAGCTCCTCTCAAATTTCCTGCGCCCGCGACGGATAGGGACCGAACTGTCTCACGACGTTCTGAACCCAGCTCGCGTACCGCTTTAATGGGCGAACAGCCCAACCCTTGGGACCGACTACAGCCCCAGGATGCGATGAGCCGACATCGAGGTGCCAAACCTCCCCGTCGATGTGGACTCTTGGGGGAGATAAGCCTGTTATCCCCGGGGTAGCTTTTATCCGTTGAGCGATGGCCCTTCCATGCGGAACCACCGGATCACTAAGCCCGACTTTCGTCCCTGCTCGACTTGTAGGTCTCGCAGTCAAGCTCCCTTGTGCCTTTACACTCTGCGAATGATTTCCAACCATTCTGAGGGAACCTTTGGGCGCCTCCGTTACCTTTTAGGAGGCGACCGCCCCAGTCAAACTGCCCACCTGACACTGTCTCCCCGCCCGATAAGGGCGGCGGGTTAGAAGGTCAATACAGCCAGGGTAGTATCCCACCGATGCCTCCACCGAAGCTGGCGCTCCGGTTTCCAAGGCTCCTACCTATCCTGTACAAGCTGTACCAACATTCAATATCAGGCTGCAGTAAAGCTCCACGGGGTCTTTCCGTCCTGTCGCGGGTAACCTGCATCTTCACAGGTACTATAATTTCACCGAGTCTCTCGTTGAGACAGTGCCCAGATCGTTGCGCCTTTCGTGCGGGTCGGAACTTACCCGACAAGGAATTTCGCTACCTTAGGACCGTTATAGTTACGGCCGCCGTTTACTGGGGCTTCAATTCGCACCTTCGCTTACGCTAAGCGCTCCTCTTAACCTTCCAGCACCGGGCAGGCGTCAGCCCCTATACTTCGCCTTACGGCTTCGCAGAGACCTGTGTTTTTGCTAAACAGTCGCCTGGGCCTATTCACTGCGGCTCTCTCGGGCTTGCACCCTAACAGAGCACCCCTTCTCCCGAAGTTACGGGGTCATTTTGCCGAGTTCCTTAACGAGAGTTCTCTCGATCACCTTAGGATTCTCTCCTCGCCTACCTGTGTCGGTTTGCGGTACGGGCACCTCTCACCTCGCTAGAGGCTTTTCTTGGCAGTGTGGAATCAGGAACTTCGCTACTATATTTCGCTCGCCATCACAGCTCAGCCTTATGGGAAACGGATTTGCCTATTTCCCAGCCTAACTGCTTGGACGCGGATATCCAATACCGCGCTTACCCTATCCTCCTGCGTCCCCCCATTGCTCAAATGGTGAGGAGGTGGTACAGGAATATCAACCTGTTGTCCATCGCCTACGCCTTTCGGCCTCGGCTTAGGTCCCGACTAACCCTGAGCGGACGAGCCTTCCTCAGGAAACCTTAGGCATTCGGTGGAGGGGATTCTCACCCCTCTTTCGCTACTCATACCGGCATTCTCACTTCTAAGCGCTCCACCAGTCCTTCCGGTCTGGCTTCACAGCCCTTAGAACGCTCTCCTACCACTGTTCGAAGAACAGTCCGCAGCTTCGGTGATACGTTTAGCCCCGGTACATTTTCGGCGCAGAGTCACTCGACCAGTGAGCTATTACGCACTCTTTAAATGGTGGCTGCTTCTAAGCCAACATCCTGGTTGTCTAAGCAACTCCACATCCTTTTCCACTTAACGTATACTTTGGGACCTTAGCTGGCGGTCTGGGCTGTTTCCCTTTCGACTACGGATCTTATCACTCGCAGTCTGACTCCCAAGGATAAGTCATTGGCATTCGGAGTTTGACTGAATTCGGTAACCCGGTAGGGGCCCCTAGTCCAATCAGTGCTCTACCTCCAAGACTCTTACCTTGAGGCTAGCCCTAAAGCTATTTCGGAGAGAACCAGCTATCTCCAGGTTCGATTGGCATTTCACCCCTACCCACACCTCATCCCCGCACTTTTCAACGTGCGTGGGTTCGGGCCTCCATTCAGTGTTACCTGAACTTCACCCTGGACATGGGTAGATCACCTGGTTTCGGGTCTACGACCACGTACTCATGCGCCCTATTCAGACTCGCTTTCGCTGCGGCTCCGCATCTTCTGCTTAACCTTGCACGGGATCGTAACTCGCCGGTTCATTCTACAAAAGGCACGCCATCACCCGTTAACGGGCTCTGACTACTTGTAGGCACACGGTTTCAGGATCTCTTTCACTCCCCTTCCGGGGTGCTTTTCACCTTTCCCTCACGGTACTGGTTCACTATCGGTCACTAGGGAGTATTTAGCCTTGGGAGATGGTCCTCCCGGATTCCGACGGAATTTCACGTGTTCCGCCGTACTCAGGATCCACTCAGGAGAGAACGAAGTTTTGACTACAGGGCTGTTACCTCCTATGGCGGGCCTTTCCAGACCTCTTCATCTACCTCGTTCCTTTGTAACTCCGTACAGAGTGTCCTACAACCCCAAGAGGCAAGCCTCTTGGTTTGGGCTGATCCCGTTTCGCTCGCCGCTACTCAGGGAATCGCATTTGCTTTCTCTTCCTCCGGGTACTTAGATGTTTCAGTTCCCCGGGTCTGCCTTCTCATATCCTATGAATTCAGATATGGATACCACTCCATTACGAGTGGTGGGTTTCCCCATTCGGAAATCTCCGGATCAAAGCTTGCTTACAGCTCCCCGAAGCATATCGGTGTTCGTCCCGTCCTTCATCGGCTCCTAGTGCCAAGGCATCCACCGTGCGCCCTTTCTAACTTAACCGTTAAAAAGAATCACTATGTGATATCTTGTATTACTAATTGAATGTGATGTCTACTGTTATCTAGTTTTCAAAGAACACGTTTCGAAGGAATGATCCTTCAAAACTAAACAAGACAGGGAACGTTCTGTTTATAAGACCCAAGGTCTTATATTCCGTATAATATCCTTAGAAAGGAGGTGATCCAGCCGCACCTTCCGATACGGCTACCTTGTTACGACTTCACCCCAATCATCTGTCCCACCTTCGGCGGCTGGCTCCTAAAAGGTTACCTCACCGACTTCGGGTGTTACAAACTCTCGTGGTGTGACGGGCGGTGTGTACAAGGCCCGGGAACGTATTCACCGCGGCATGCTGATCCGCGATTACTAGCGATTCCAGCTTCACGCAGTCGAGTTGCAGACTGCGATCCGAACTGAGAACAGATTTGTGGGATTGGCTTAACCTCGCGGTTTCGCTGCCCTTTGTTCTGTCCATTGTAGCACGTGTGTAGCCCAGGTCATAAGGGGCATGATGATTTGACGTCATCCCCACCTTCCTCCGGTTTGTCACCGGCAGTCACCTTAGAGTGCCCAACTGAATGCTGGCAACTAAGATCAAGGGTTGCGCTCGTTGCGGGACTTAACCCAACATCTCACGACACGAGCTGACGACAACCATGCACCACCTGTCACTCTGCCCCCGAAGGGGACGTCCTATCTCTAGGATTGTCAGAGGATGTCAAGACCTGGTAAGGTTCTTCGCGTTGCTTCGAATTAAACCACATGCTCCACCGCTTGTGCGGGCCCCCGTCAATTCCTTTGAGTTTCAGTCTTGCGACCGTACTCCCCAGGCGGAGTGCTTAATGCGTTAGCTGCAGCACTAAGGGGCGGAAACCCCCTAACACTTAGCACTCATCGTTTACGGCGTGGACTACCAGGGTATCTAATCCTGTTCGCTCCCCACGCTTTCGCTCCTCAGCGTCAGTTACAGACCAGAGAGTCGCCTTCGCCACTGGTGTTCCTCCACATCTCTACGCATTTCACCGCTACACGTGGAATTCCACTCTCCTCTTCTGCACTCAAGTTCCCCAGTTTCCAATGACCCTCCCCGGTTGAGCCGGGGGCTTTCACATCAGACTTAAGAAACCGCCTGCGAGCCCTTTACGCCCAATAATTCCGGACAACGCTTGCCACCTACGTATTACCGCGGCTGCTGGCACGTAGTTAGCCGTGGCTTTCTGGTTAGGTACCGTCAAGGTACCGCCCTATTCGAACGGTACTTGTTCTTCCCTAACAACAGAGCTTTACGATCCGAAAACCTTCATCACTCACGCGGCGTTGCTCCGTCAGACTTTCGTCCATTGCGGAAGATTCCCTACTGCTGCCTCCCGTAGGAGTCTGGGCCGTGTCTCAGTCCCAGTGTGGCCGATCACCCTCTCAGGTCGGCTACGCATCGTCGCCTTGGTGAGCCATTACCTCACCAACTAGCTAATGCGCCGCGGGTCCATCTGTAAGTGGTAGCCGAAGCCACCTTTTATGTTTGAACCATGCGGTTCAAACAACCATCCGGTATTAGCCCCGGTTTCCCGGAGTTATCCCAGTCTTACAGGCAGGTTACCCACGTGTTACTCACCCGTCCGCCGCTAACATCAGGGAGCAAGCTCCCATCTGTCCGCTCGACTTGCATGTATTAGGCACGCCGCCAGCGTTCGTCCTGAGCCAGGATCAAACTCTCCGATAAAGTAGTTTGACTGACTACGCACATTGCTGTGCGATTTTTAAAAACTGAATTAACAGGTACGTTTTGTCTTGTTTAGTTTTCAAAGATCATTTTGTTTGTCCGCTTTGTTAAAGCAACTTTATTAGTATACAATGTCACTTCTTCAAAGTCAACAACTTTTTTAAAAACTTTTGGTGGAGCCTAGCGGGATCGAACCGCTGACCTCCTGCGTGCAAAGCAGGCGCTCTCCCAGCTGAGCTAAGGCCCCATAAAAAATGGTCGGGAAGACAGGATTCGAACCTGCGACCCCATGGTCCCAAACCATGTGCTCTACCAAGCTGAGCTACTTCCCGATTTCCCATCTATTCTATTAAAAGATATGGCGCGCCCGAGAGGAGTCGAACCCCTAACCTTTTGATCCGTAGTCAAACGCTCTATCCAATTGAGCTACGGGCGCAAAACATAATGCCGAGGGCCGGACTTGAACCGGCACGGTAGTCACCTACCGCAGGATTTTAAGTCCTGTGTGTCTGCCAATTCCACCACCCCGGCGTGGATGGTATAGTTGGAGCGGAAGACGGGATTCGAACCCGCGACCCCCACCTTGGCAAGGTGGTGTTCTACCACTGAACTACTTCCGCAGACAGGATGTCCAGTTTTTCTAACTGTTATCCTATATAATGCGGGTGAAGGGACTTGAACCCCCACGTCATAAAGACACTAGATCCTAAGTCTAGCGCGTCTGCCAATTCCGCCACACCCGCGTAAAATGGTGAGCCATGAAGGACTCGAACCTTCGACCCTCTGATTAAAAGTCAGATGCTCTACCAACTGAGCTAATGGCTCTTCTACAAGAGACTTGAGTATTATATCATATAAAAGTGGTGCCGGCAAGAGGACTTGAACCCCCAACCTACTGATTACAAGTCAGTTGCTCTACCAATT
>NZ_CP150251.1:35000-92500 GCF_037975295.1 Bacillus sp. FSL R5-0523 | reverse complement strand
ACGACCACGTACTCATGCGCCCTATTCAGACTCGCTTTCGCTGCGGCTCCGCATCTTCTGCTTAACCTTGCACGGGATCGTAACTCGCCGGTTCATTCTACAAAAGGCACGCCATCACCCGTTAACGGGCTCTGACTACTTGTAGGCACACGGTTTCAGGATCTCTTTCACTCCCCTTCCGGGGTGCTTTTCACCTTTCCCTCACGGTACTGGTTCACTATCGGTCACTAGGGAGTATTTAGCCTTGGGAGATGGTCCTCCCGGATTCCGACGGAATTTCACGTGTTCCGCCGTACTCAGGATCCACTCAGGAGAGAACGAAGTTTTGACTACAGGGCTGTTACCTCCTATGGCGGGCCTTTCCAGACCTCTTCATCTACCTCGTTCCTTTGTAACTCCGTACAGAGTGTCCTACAACCCCAAGAGGCAAGCCTCTTGGTTTGGGCTGATCCCGTTTCGCTCGCCGCTACTCAGGGAATCGCATTTGCTTTCTCTTCCTCCGGGTACTTAGATGTTTCAGTTCCCCGGGTCTGCCTTCTCATATCCTATGAATTCAGATATGGATACCACTCCATTACGAGTGGTGGGTTTCCCCATTCGGAAATCTCCGGATCAAAGCTTGCTTACAGCTCCCCGAAGCATATCGGTGTTCGTCCCGTCCTTCATCGGCTCCTAGTGCCAAGGCATCCACCGTGCGCCCTTTCTAACTTAACCGTTAAAAAGAATCACTATGTGATATCTTGTATTACTAATTGAATGTGATGTCTACTGTTATCTAGTTTTCAAAGAACACGTTTCGAAGGAATGATCCTTCAAAACTAAACAAGACAGGGAACGTTCTGTTTATAAGACCCAAGGTCTTATATTCCGTATAATATCCTTAGAAAGGAGGTGATCCAGCCGCACCTTCCGATACGGCTACCTTGTTACGACTTCACCCCAATCATCTGTCCCACCTTCGGCGGCTGGCTCCTAAAAGGTTACCTCACCGACTTCGGGTGTTACAAACTCTCGTGGTGTGACGGGCGGTGTGTACAAGGCCCGGGAACGTATTCACCGCGGCATGCTGATCCGCGATTACTAGCGATTCCAGCTTCACGCAGTCGAGTTGCAGACTGCGATCCGAACTGAGAACAGATTTGTGGGATTGGCTTAACCTCGCGGTTTCGCTGCCCTTTGTTCTGTCCATTGTAGCACGTGTGTAGCCCAGGTCATAAGGGGCATGATGATTTGACGTCATCCCCACCTTCCTCCGGTTTGTCACCGGCAGTCACCTTAGAGTGCCCAACTGAATGCTGGCAACTAAGATCAAGGGTTGCGCTCGTTGCGGGACTTAACCCAACATCTCACGACACGAGCTGACGACAACCATGCACCACCTGTCACTCTGCCCCCGAAGGGGACGTCCTATCTCTAGGATTGTCAGAGGATGTCAAGACCTGGTAAGGTTCTTCGCGTTGCTTCGAATTAAACCACATGCTCCACCGCTTGTGCGGGCCCCCGTCAATTCCTTTGAGTTTCAGTCTTGCGACCGTACTCCCCAGGCGGAGTGCTTAATGCGTTAGCTGCAGCACTAAGGGGCGGAAACCCCCTAACACTTAGCACTCATCGTTTACGGCGTGGACTACCAGGGTATCTAATCCTGTTCGCTCCCCACGCTTTCGCTCCTCAGCGTCAGTTACAGACCAGAGAGTCGCCTTCGCCACTGGTGTTCCTCCACATCTCTACGCATTTCACCGCTACACGTGGAATTCCACTCTCCTCTTCTGCACTCAAGTTCCCCAGTTTCCAATGACCCTCCCCGGTTGAGCCGGGGGCTTTCACATCAGACTTAAGAAACCGCCTGCGAGCCCTTTACGCCCAATAATTCCGGACAACGCTTGCCACCTACGTATTACCGCGGCTGCTGGCACGTAGTTAGCCGTGGCTTTCTGGTTAGGTACCGTCAAGGTACCGCCCTATTCGAACGGTACTTGTTCTTCCCTAACAACAGAGCTTTACGATCCGAAAACCTTCATCACTCACGCGGCGTTGCTCCGTCAGACTTTCGTCCATTGCGGAAGATTCCCTACTGCTGCCTCCCGTAGGAGTCTGGGCCGTGTCTCAGTCCCAGTGTGGCCGATCACCCTCTCAGGTCGGCTACGCATCGTTGCCTTGGTGAGCCATTACCTCACCAACTAGCTAATGCGCCGCGGGTCCATCTGTAAGTGGTAGCCGAAGCCACCTTTTATGTTTGAACCATGCGGTTCAAACAACCATCCGGTATTAGCCCCGGTTTCCCGGAGTTATCCCAGTCTTACAGGCAGGTTACCCACGTGTTACTCACCCGTCCGCCGCTAACATCAGGGAGCAAGCTCCCATCTGTCCGCTCGACTTGCATGTATTAGGCACGCCGCCAGCGTTCGTCCTGAGCCAGGATCAAACTCTCCGATAAAGTAGTTTGACTGACTACGCACATCGCTGTGCGATTTTTAAAAAACTGAATTAACAGGTACGTTTTGTCTTGTTTAGTTTTCAAAGATCATTTTGTCCACTTCATTCAAGCGACTTTATTATTATAACTCGTTGACTCAGTGAAGTCAATAACTTTTTTTAAGTTATTTTTTCGTTATCGCCTTGTTTAGCGGCAACGAATAATAATATACCACCTAGTAAATAATAGTGCAATAGTTTTTTTGAAGAAATACTAAGGAATTTAAAAAGAGCGGCATCCTTTCTCTATGGAGGATACCGCTCTTCTTTATTAGCGTTGTCTCATTTGCGGAAATAACAGCACATCGCGAATAGAAGGGGCATTCGTCAGCAGCATAACCAGACGGTCGATACCGATGCCTAAACCTCCTGTTGGCGGCATACCGTATTCCAGAGCTTCAACAAAGTCTTCATCCATTAAATGAGCTTCATCATTACCGGCTTCACGCTCTTTTAATTGCGCTTCAAAGCGTTCTCTTTGATCAATAGGATCATTCAGCTCTGTAAACGCGTTGGCATGTTCACGGCCAACGATAAACAGCTCAAAACGGTCTGTAAAACGCGGGTCCTCAGGGTTTTTCTTAGCAAGAGGAGAAATTTCTACAGGATGCCCGTAAATAAACGTTGGCTGAATAAGCGTTTCTTCAATTTTTTGTTCGAAGAATTCGTTGATGATATGCCCTACTGTCATAGAATCTTTAATTTCTACACCATGTTCTTTTGCATATTCACGCGCCTGCTCAACAGTAACCTCTTCCCAGAAATCAACGCCGGTCGCTTCTTTGACTGCGTCAACCATATGGATTCTTTTCCACTCCGGTTTAAGGTCGATTTGCTCTTCCCCGTATTGAATCGTAGTTGTGCCAAGCACTTCTTGGGCGATATGAGCGACAAGGTTTTCAGTTAAGCTCATGATATCTTTATAGTCCGCATATGCTTCATATAACTCAATCATTGTAAATTCAGGGTTATGGCGTGTAGAGACACCTTCGTTACGGAAAACACGGCCGATTTCATATACTTTTTCTAAACCGCCGACAATTAGACGTTTTAGGTGCAGTTCGATAGCAATACGCATATAGAGTGGAATATCTAACGCGTTGTGGTGAGTGATAAACGGACGTGCAGAAGCTCCCCCAGGAATGCTGTGCATTGTAGGTGTTTCTACTTCTAAGTATCCATGATCATCAAGGTATCTTCTCATAGTTTGAATGATCTTGCTTCGTGTAATGAACGTATGTTTGCTGTCTGGGTTTACGATAAGATCCAGGTAGCGCTGACGGTAGCGCTGCTCAACGTCTTTTAAACCATGGTATTTGTCAGGAAGCGGACGAAGAGCTTTTGTCAGCAATTCAAAGGAAGTTGCTTTAACAGACAATTCGCCTACATTTGTTTTGAAGACTTTTCCGGTTACGCCGATAAGATCACCGAGGTCAGAAGACTTGAAGATTTCATATTGGTCGTCACCGACACTGTCTTTTCTTACGTAGATTTGGATTTGGCCTTCTAAATCCTGAAGATGGGCAAAGCCGGCTTTTCCTTTGCCGCGTTTTGTCATCATGCGGCCTGCGATTGTAACTTCAATCGCTTTTTCTTCTAACTCTTCTTTGGTTAGATCTTGATATGCCGAAATAACTTCTTGAGACTGATGAGTTCTTTCAAAACGTGCGCCGAATGGATCGATGCCGTTATCTCTCAGCTGATTCATTTTATCGCGTCTGACTTGCAGCTGATCGTTCAATTCTTCATGGTTATGCTCTTCTTGACTCATTGTTATCACTCCATTACAGATATTGTTTCATGAAAAAAGCAGAAAAACTGCCAGCGTAAAACTAGCAGTGAGCAGCAAATAGAGGTGAGTATTATCCTACTTTTGCATTTTGAAGCTCTTTTGCCTCAACTTCAACCGTAAATGCATCTAAAAGCTGTACAAACTCTTCTCTCGTCTCGCAATGATTGATTTCATTACGAACGTTCGCATTGCCTTTCACGCCTTTCAGATACCATGCAGCATGCTTTCTCATTTCTCTTACCGCTACGTTTTCACCTTTTAAGTCAATCAGGCGGTCAAGATGCAGTTTGCATACGGCCATTTTTTCGCGTACTTGCGGCTCTTCTTTTAATTCACCTGTTTCAAGATACTGAACCGTACGGTAAATCATCCACGGGTTGCCCAATGCAGCGCGTCCGATCATGACCCCGTCTACTCCTGTCTCATCGAGCATACGCTTAGCATCCTGCGGTGTCTTAACATCGCCGTTTCCGATAACCGGAATCGATACTGATTGTTTTACTTCTTTGATGATATCCCAGTTTGCCGTTCCTTCGTACATCTGCACTCTCGTACGGCCGTGAAGCGCCACTGCTTTACCGCCCGCACGTTCTACAGCCTGTGCATTTTTCACTGCGAAAATGTGGTCTTCATCCCAGCCCATTCTCATTTTCACTGTAACTGGTTTATTAACAGCATCCACTACTGCAGAAACCATTTCGTAAATCTTATCAGGGTCGAGAAGCCATTTGGCTCCCGCATCGCATTTTGTAATCTTCGGCACGGGACATCCCATGTTAATGTCAATGATATCAGCAGTTGTGTTTTGGTCTACAAACTTCGCCGCTTCCACAAGGGTTTCCTTTTTCCCTCCGAAAATTTGAAGGCTCAGTGGTTTCTCACGTTCATCAATATAAAGCATACCCATTGTTCTTGCATTGTTGTAAAGGATCGCTTTGTCACTGACCATTTCAGCGCATACCAATCCGGCTCCGAATTCCTTTACAGTCAATCTGAACGCAGAGTTGCAGACACCAGCCATAGGTGCGAGCACAACCCGGTTTTTCAATTGAATATCTCCGATTTTGAACAATTTTTCTCCTCCTTTCATTTGTTCTATTTTTCTGGCGGCGCCAATTCGTCCGCACTTATATTTAAAACATCTGCTGCATCTTGAATGATGGCAGCTGACGGCAATCGGTTTCCGCGTTCAATTTCGCCGAGAATAGAAACTGATATACCTAATGCTTTTGCAAATCCTTCTTGAGTATAACCTTTCAGCTTTCTGAATGCACGAATTCGTCTACCCCAGATTTCTGCTTCCATACTCTTACACCTTCTTGGTCTGTTTCGGCGCTTGTAGCCTCTTTTTCAACCTGCTGGCAAATTTCCGCAAGCGGCGCAAGGACAAACAAACGCTCATACATTCTCGGATGCGGAACAATTAGTTGCTCTGTTTCAATATTTTCACGATTAAATAACAAAATGTCAAGGTCTGCCGTCCGCGGCCCCCATCTTACTTCCCTTGTTCTGCCTAATTCATTTTCTATCTGCTGCGTCAGTTCAAGTAGTTCAAAAGGGTTCAGTGATGTCTTGATTTCAACAGCCATATTCAAAAATTGAGCTTGATCTTCGTATCCGACCGGGTCAGTTTCGTAAATAGACGACACTTTAGTGACTGTCACCGCAACATGCTGATGCAGTAAAGCCACTGCTTGCCTTAAATACGTTTCTCTATCTCCAATATTAGATCCAAGTGCAATATAAGCTATGTTGTTCATGACTTTTTTCTCGTAATTTCAATTGCTACTGATTTATAGTGTCCGGGAATTGGCGGGTCTGGCTTAATCACTTTCACCGTACATTGCTGAACAGGCTGAAATTTTTCGAGAACAGTGCCAGCAATACGTTCCGCCAGCGTTTCTACCAATTTTACAGGCTCCCCTTCCACGATATCTTTACATACGTGATAGAGTTCAGCATAGTTGATCGTTTGCTCAAGGTCGTCTGTTTGTCCAGCTTTGCTTAAATCCAGCTCAGCGGTTAAATCGACTTTAAACCGCTGGCCAAGTTTGTTTTCTTCTTTGAACACACCGTGATATCCGTAAAACTCCATACCTTCTACATAAACTTTATCCATGGTGCACCCCTCCCTTATTCAGCATCGCGTCCATCATTTTCGCCATTCTGGCAATTTGCTTTACATCATGGACCCTGACAATGTCACAGCCTTTTTGAATGCCGAGACACACAGTCGCGCCTGTGCCCTCAGCCCGCTCCTCAGGCGGAAGATCCAGAACACGTCCGATGAATCTTTTTCGGGAGGTTGCCAGAAGAACCGGATATCCCAACCCGCTGAAAATCTCTAGTTTGTTCATCACTGCCAAGTTATCGTGATAGGTTTTCGCGAAACCGATACCGGGATCAAGAATAATGTTCTTCTCGTCTACTCCGGCCTCAACAGCAATTTTTACACTCTCCATTAAGTCCGACAGCATATCCGGCAATAAGTCATTGTAGTTTCTTTCTGGGCGGTTATGCATGAGAACAATTGGAACATTGTGTTCAGCTGCAACGGAAGCCATCTTCGGATCATGTTTGGCTCCCCAAATATCATTGATAATGGATGCGCCGGCTTTCACAGCTTCATCTGCGACAGAAGCCTTGTACGTATCTACAGAAATAGGAACACCAAGCTCTTTCGTAATCCGCTCAATCACCGGAATGACTCTGGACATCTCCTCATCCTCAGATACGCACTCAGCGCCAGGCCTTGTCGATTCCCCTCCGATATCAATGATATGGGCACCATCATTGATCATCTCTTCCGCGTGCAGCAGCGCCTTGTCCAAGCTGTCATATTTTCCGCCGTCCGAGAAAGAGTCAGGCGTTACGTTTAAAATTCCCATCACCAGCGTCTTCTCTTTATATGATAAAGCGCTGGGCTTAGTGTGGATTACTTGTGTTTGATCTATTGTGTGCTGCGCCATGCTCTTCCTCCCTTTTCATGAATCATGTTCTTTATTTCTTTTTTGTATAACAATTGAAGAGCGGAGGTTGCTTCTCCGCTTTGGCTTCCATAGTTTACTTCTTCTATTTTAGTAAACGGGATGATTTCAAGAACTGAGTTCGTCATCCACGCTTCGTCAGCTGTCAAGAGAGCTTCTAACTCATATCGGCCCGTTTTGAGCTCCAGGCCGATATTCTTTGCATTTTCTATGATAAAACGTCTCGTGACGCCGTCCAGAATACCGGTATCAAGCGATGGCGTATAGATACAGCGACCTTTTCTCCAGAAGACATTAGATATGATACCCTCTGCAACAACTCCATCCTCCGTTAAGAAAATTCCCTCGACACGCGGATCATTTCCAATTTCACGTTTCGCATACATATTATTTAAATAATGATGTGATTTTAACCGGAACGATCCCTCTGGAGTGTTTCTCCGTATCGATAAAACCTTCCCTTCTTTTTGCAAAGGAAGCCTTTCTGGTTTCAGCTGATTCACAAAGCATAAAACGGTCGGCTTATCGTACGTCTGGGCGACAAAACCTTTATCGCTGATCCCCGCTGATATGTTCAGTCTGACGCGGGCATTGCCATCCTTGATATCATTTAGCTTAAGCAGCTTGTCCAGCATCTCAAGGATCTCATGCTTTGAAACAGTATATTCGATTTGCAGATCCTTAAGTGCGCGTTCAAGCCGTTCTATATGCCAATCAAGCAGAAACGGGCAGCCTTCGTAGAGCCTGAAGGTTTCGAAAACACCGATCCCATATAAAAACCCATGGTCAAAAGGAGAAAGAACTGCATCTTTCTCCTCCATATACCGGCCGTTCACATATATCATCACGCAATAACTTCCTTGCGATATGTCTCAATAAAATTTCTGAGCATTTCTTTCCCAAAGGAGGTCATAATAGACTCTGGGTGAAATTGCACGCCCTCTATCGGGAGGTCATTGTGGCGAATAGCCATGATTTCTCCTTCTTTCGTTTGTGCTGTTACTGTAAAACAGTTTGGCAGCGTCTCAGGTTTTACGATCAGCGAGTGGTATCGCGTCGCAACAAGGGGGTTTTTCAACCCTTCAAAAATGGTTTTGCCGTCATGCTCGATATCCGAGGTTTTCCCGTGCATAAGCCGTTCTGCCCTAACAACATCACCGCCGAACACTTGTGCGATGGACTGATGTCCGAGACATACACCGAAAATAGGAATTTTCCCTGCGAAATGTTTAATTGCTTCGAGGCTGATTCCCGCCTCATCAGGGCTGCACGGTCCGGGAGATATCATCAGAAAGTCCGGAGACAGTTCTTCAATTTTTTCGATTGTGATGCTGTCATTGCGTTTCACAACCAGCTCTTCCCCAAGCTCGCCCAAATACTGTACCAAGTTGTACGTGAATGAATCGTAGTTATCAATCATTAAAATCATTTCTCCGCTCACCTCATCTAATTTTTGTCTCTTCTTTGCTCAGCTCTAATGCTCTTTGCATCGCAAAAGCTTTTTTGAATGATTCCTTGTATTCGTGCTTCGGAACAGAATCAATCACAACTCCTGCGCCGGACTGCATAAATGCCTGCCCTCCGGTTGCATAAATGGTTCGAATGACGATATTAAACTGCAGATCGTGATTATATCCAAACCATCCTATAGATCCAGTATAAAGCCCTCGGCGTGTCGGCTCAAGTTCTTCTATAATTTCCATCGTTCTTACTTTCGGTGCACCAGTAATGGTTCCTCCGGGAAACACAGCATGAATAATATCTACAGCATCATACCCATCCTGCAGTTCACCTTGGACATTAGACACAATGTGCATCACATGCGAGTATTTTTCAATTGCCATGAATTCATTTACGCGCACAGACCCATAACGTGATACTCTTCCCAGGTCATTTCGCTCAAGATCAACCAGCATGACATGTTCCGCGCGTTCTTTTTCATTGTGTATCAATTCGTTTGCTAGCGCCTCGTCTTCTTCATTTGTTTTCCCTCTGGAACGGGTGCCCGCAATCGGTCTCGTCTCTAATAGCTTGCCCTTTTTGCTGACAAGCAGTTCAGGCGATCCGCAAATGATTTGGAAATCAGGTGTTTCTAAATACGCCATATAAGGAGAAGGATTTACTTCTCTCAAGGTTTTGTAAATTTGATATGGGTGGGCAGACAGTGACTGTGACTGCCTTATTGATAGATTGACTTGAAACACATCTCCGCTGGCAATGTATTGTTTGATTTTCTCTACAGCTTGTGAGAACCCATCCTCGGTAAATGGCGCCGCGAAAGAACCATCTGTTTCAGGGTTCATCTCTCGCGAAGAGACAGCGGGAAGCTCAGTCAGCCACATCTGCTCTAACTCAGATAGCTTCACATCCGCTGTTTCCTGATCAGAACCATTAACATGAGTAATCAGCCATAGAGACTCTTCTTGATGGTCATAAACTGCTATATCATCAAAAACAAGAAAATAAATATCTGGTGTTTCTAGATCATCTAACGAGAGCATCTTAAAATTTTCAATGTACCGTGCGTAATCATAGCTGAGAAACCCGATTGCCCCGCCTTGAAAGTCAGGGAACTCATGATTTGTTTCTGTTTCCAGCGTTTTAAACCAGCTGTGGAAGGCCCGTAACGGATCACCTTCTTTAAACAGCATCTCATCACCATGCTTAATTGTAGTTATTCCGTCTTTTCCTTTCACAGTCGCAATTGGATCAAGACCGGCTATACTATATCTGCCGCCTCTTGCACTTTCGAGAAGTACATGATGTTTCCGGGATTGCGCAAGTTTCTCAAATTGTTGTAAGAATGAGTCTTTTTGAAAAGGTACTTTTATGCCTGCCGGTCTGCGTTGTGCCATTTGTATCATTCCTCTATTTTCTTTTTTACTTGTTTTTAATTGTAAAGCAATGTTGTTAGTGAAAAAAGTGAATTTCTCTTCCAAGAATAACATTCGTCGCAGACATGGCATATTTGATGCACGAAATATAAAAAAACTCCCGGCGGACCGGGAGTTTTGGCTTTTTTTAATCGAATTGATACAGCGGCGTGCTTAGATAACGTTCGCCGTTACTTGGAATGATGGCCAATACTTTTTTGCCTTTTCCGAGTTTTTTTGCTACTTGAAGAGCAGCATAAATTGCCGCACCTGATGAGATGCCTCCGAGAATTCCTTCTTCACGTGCAGCTCTGCGGGCATATTCGAATGCTTCTTCATTCTTCACAGGGAAGATTTCATCATATACTTCAGTGTTTAAGATGTCCGGCACGAATCCAGCTCCGATTCCCTGAATTTTGTGGGGGCCTGGTTTTCCTCCTGAAAGCACTGGGGAATCTGACGGTTCAACAGCGTAAATCTTGATGGAAGGGTATGCTTCCTTCAGCACTTCACCCGCTCCCGTAATCGTTCCGCCCGTTCCGATTCCGGCTACAAATGCATCAAGCTGGTCATCACCGAATTGCTCAACGATTTCTTTACCTGTTGTTTGGCGGTGAATTTCTGGGTTAGAAGGGTTGTTAAACTGCTGCGGCACAAAGTATCCGTGCTTTTCAGCAAGCTCTTCAGCTTTCTTAATGGCACCTTTCATGCCTTCCGCACCAGGAGTCAGCACAAGCTCAGCACCGTATGCGCGAAGAAGGTTGCGGCGCTCCATGCTCATTGTATCAGGCATAACCAAAATGGCTTTTAATCCTTTAGCAGCAGCAACCATTGCAAGCCCGATTCCAGTATTTCCGCTTGTCGGTTCAATGATTGTATCACCGGCTTTTAATTTTCCTTCTTTTTCAGCCGCTTCAATCATGGCTAAACCGATACGGTCTTTTACACTGCTTCCAGGGTTCATGTATTCAAGTTTTAGATATACATCCGCACTGTTTTCATCTGCAAGGCGATTTAATTTAACGATTGGCGTATTCCCAATTAATTCAGTAATGGAGTTTGCTACACGTACCATTCTCGACACCTCAATTTCCGACTATTTGTATTGGTATTATGTATATAATCTATCAATTTCAAAATTTTTTGTCAATCACTTAGTACTTTTTTCCCCATAAAACCAAGATACATCGGCTTCTTTCCAAAGTGTCTTAACTGTCGCTTTATCGCCTAGCTGATCCATTGCGATTTGCCGTCTGATCTGGTCTTTTACTTCATCAAATGAGAACGTTCTTGCCTTTAGTTTTTCTTTCAGCTGGATAATGGCATATCCATTGCTGACCTTTATTGGTTCCTGAGACCATTCATCCTCTTTGAGTGTTTTCGCCTCTTCAATGTATGCTGATGGAATGTTGTCTGATGCCTCTGTGACAAAACCTAAATCTCCGCCGTATGGTGATGTATATCTGTCAGTGGACCTTTCGGCAGCGACAGCTTCAAAGCTTGATCCGCCTTTCAGTTCTTTCAGGACTTCTCTCGCTTCTTCTTCATCTTTTACAACAATGTGCCGAATTCGATACGAATCATCAAACTGATATAGTTCCTTATTTTTATTATAGAATGATTCCAGTTCTTTGTTTGAGATATCAATATCCCTTGTTAACAATTCCTCAAGGAGGATATTATAACGAATTTGGTCTTTCCACTCTTTCTCCGTCGTATGTTCATCTTCGTAAAAGGAATTATTGACCGCTTTAATCAGCAAAAACTCACGATCAACTTCGCTTTTGGATATTTTAAGGTTGTTCTTTTTAGCCAGCTGCTCAACAACTCGGACATTGATCATATCTTCAAGCGTTGACTTACCATACTGGTCTTCCATTTCTTTCAGCCATTCTTCTCTTGTCACACTCTTGCCTCCGATAGTCGCAATAGACTCACCGGATGACGATGCGCCGGCTTGGGATTTCGTCAGCGTATATGCAACAGCAATACAGCAAACCAACAGCGCCCCTAAAATAATGGTCCAGATTGTTCTTGATTTCAAACCTGCTTTCAGCCCCTTTTCTCAATTTAAAAACCCGCTAAAGAGCTTAGCGGGTAGTTTGGTCACGAAGCCCTTCCAGCTCTTCTTTTGTAAATAAGTACTTTTCATTACAAAAATGGCATACTGCTTCGGCTTGTCCATCTTCTTCTATCATATCTTGAATTTCTTTTTTGCCTAGTCCTAAAATGGCTGTTTCGAACCGTTCTTTTGAACAAGGGCAATGGAATCTGACAGGCATCGTTTCCAAAATCTCAGGTTTCTCGCCTAGGACTTCTTCTAAAATTTCTTCTGGTGTCAGCCCCTTTTGGATGAGCTTAGAAATCGGCTCTACTTGAGATAGACGCTGTTCAATTTTTGTGATTGTTTCATCATCTGTTCCCGGCATCAGCTGAATAATAAAGCCCCCTGCCGCAAGAATGGTATTGTCAGGATTTACGAGCACACCTACGCCCACTGATGAAGGAACCTGCTCAGATGATACAAGATAGTAAGTGAAATCATCTCCTAATTCTCCTGAAACGATTTCTACTTGTCCTGTGAAGAACTCGCGCAAACCTAAATCTTTTACGACACTTAACGTTCCGTTTGTTCCAACCGCACGTCTGACATCAAGCTTGCCTTGTTCATTTAAATCAAAATGAACTTGCGGGTTAGAGACATAGGCTCTGACTTCTCCTTTGGCATTGGCATCAGCTACAATAGCTCCGATCGGACCTCCGCCCTCGACTTTCACAGTCAGCTTATCTTCGCCCTTCAGCATAGCGCCGAGCATAAGTGAAGCTGTCATTGTGCGCCCTAATGCAGCGGATGCTGTCGGCCACGTACCATGGCGTCTCTGTCCTTCATTTACCATATCAGTCGTTCTCGCTGCATAAGCCCGAACTTTTCCGTCATACGCAAGTGCTTTTACTAAATAATCCATTACAAAACCTCCTATACACTTCCTACGCGGTTTCTTTCATAAATCAATTCCAGCCCTTTTAGGGTTAAGAATGGATCAACGATGTCTATACAATCTGATTCGTTCGCAATGAGCGGCGCCAGGCCTCCCGTCGCAATGACCTTTGGTTCCTGTTTTGCCTGCCATTTCATTCGCTTAACGATTCCTTCCACTTGGCCGACATAGCCAAATAAAATCCCAGATTGCATCGCGCTAACAGTGTTTTTTCCGATAATATTGTCGGGCCGGGTGATTTCGATACGCGGAAGCTTTGCTGCACGCGAGTAAAGCGCCTCTGTCGAAATCGTAATCCCAGGGGCAATCGCCCCGCCCATGTATTGTTTGTTTTCATCAATATAGCAGTACGTTGTGGCGGTTCCGAAATCGACAACAATTAATGGATTGCCGTATAAGTGTATCGCAGCGACAGCATTTACGATTCTGTCTGCCCCCACTTCTTTCGGATTGTCATATTTTATATTTAAACCGGTTTTCATACCTGGACCAACAATTTGCGGCTCGATATGAAAGTATTTTGTGCACATTCTTTCTAACGCAAACATGATTGGCGGCACTACTGACGAAATAATAATGCCATCTATCTGTTCAAACATAAGCCCTGAGTGATCAAATAAGGAGCGCAAAATCATCCCAAACTCATCTTCTGTTTTATGTCTGCTTGTTTCTATACGCCAGTGATATTCTAATTTTCCATCATGATATACACCAAGTACAGTATTGGTGTTCCCCACATCGATAACCAGTAACAACCTCTATCACCACTTTTGAATAGTTTCTCTACTTTACTTTTTACAAACATTCTACAATACCATACACGATCAGCGGCTCATTTGTAAACAAATCGATACCAGAATTGGATGATTGTAAAAGCCGCACCTGAGCCCATCATTTACATAAAAAAACTGCCAGCGTCAGCCGGCAGTTTTTTTAGAAAGAAAGCGAATTACTCTTTCGTATCGTCTTTCTTTTCTTCTGTTTTTGTCAGAATGTTTACTTTCACATCATCGTTCTTTTCATCATCTGAGAAATTACGCTCAGGTAATGTTCCATGATCGATAAGGTGTTTGATCTGTTCAGCGTCAAGCGTTTCAACTTTCAGAAGCGTTTGGGCAATCAATTCAAGCTTGTCACGATTTTCAGTCAGGATTTGTTTCGCACGCTCATAACATTCTTTGATGATGCGCTGAATTTCCTGATCAATTTCGTAAGCGATTTGATCACTGTAATTCTGTTCGTTGTTGAAATCACGGCCTAAGAATACCTGGCCACCCTGAGACTGTCCAAATTGCAACGGTCCCAGTTTTTCTGACATACCGAATTCCGTAACCATTCGTCTTGCAATATTCGTCGCACGCTGGAAGTCATTGTGCGCCCCTGTGCTGACTTCACCGAAGATAATCTCTTCAGCAACACGTCCGCCCAAGAGGCCGACAATTTTATCAAGCAGCTCCGGCTTTGTTTGGAAATAACGGTCTTCTCTTGGCAGCATAACAGCATAACCGCCAGCCTGGCCCCGAGGAACAATCGTTACTTTATGAACCATATCTGCCTCATCTAAAACAAGACCGATAACGGTGTGTCCGCCTTCGTGATAAGCCACGATATTGCGTTCTTTCTTGGAGATAACGCGGCTCTTCTTAGCGGGTCCGGCAATTACACGGTCCGTCGCTTCGTCAATATCACGCGCATCGATTTTTTTCTTGTTTTGACGAGCCGCTACAAGCGCAGCTTCATTCAAGAGGTTTTCTAAGTCAGCGCCTGAGAAGCCTGGTGTTCTCATGGCAATTGATTTTAGGTTAACCGTTTCATCCAGCGGTTTGTTTCTCGCATGGACTTTCAATACAGCTTCACGGCCAATGACATCTGGGCGGTCCACTGTGATTTGACGGTCAAAACGTCCCGGACGAAGTAAGGCTGGGTCCAAGATGTCCGCACGGTTCGTCGCAGCAATGATGATAATTCCTTCATTAGCGCTGAATCCGTCCATTTCAACAAGCAATTGGTTTAGCGTCTGTTCACGTTCATCGTGTCCACCGCCGAGACCAGCGCCACGCTGGCGTCCGACTGCGTCAATTTCATCAATGAAGATCAAACAAGGCGCATTCTTTTTCGCATTTTCAAACAAGTCACGCACACGGGAAGCACCGACCCCTACAAACATTTCAACGAAATCAGATCCGCTGATGCTGAAGAAAGGTACGCCGGCTTCACCTGCACAAGCCTTAGCAAGCAATGTTTTACCGGTACCCGGAGGTCCGACTAAAAGCACGCCTTTCGGTATTCTGGCGCCAAGCTCGGCAAACTTGCGGGGATCCTTCAGAAACTCAACAACTTCAACAAGTTCTTGCTTTTCTTCGTCAGCCCCTGCAACGTCTTTAAATTTGACGCGTTTCTTTTCCTCTGTATACAGCTTCGCTTTACTCTTGCCAAAGTTCATGACACGGCTGCCGCCGCCTTGAGCCTGATTGAGCAGGAAGAAAAACAGAATAAAGATAATGACAAATGGGATGATGGTCGTCAGGAACGTCACCCATCCGCTTGTTTCTTGCGCGGGCTCAACCTTTACGTCTGTCTTTTTCAAAGCGTTAAATATCTGGTCTGCTCCCTTTCCTTCAGGAACATGAGTCAAAAAGTATTGATCTTTGTCGTAGTTTTTCAGCTGCCCTTTTACCTCATAAACACCTCTGACAGGCTGAACCGATACGCTATCAACTTTCCCGTCATCCAGGTTTTTGATGAACGTACTGTACGACATATTTTCTGTTTTCGGATTTGAGGTCTGGAAGTAGCTCACAACCCCGATTACTACTAATAAAATAAGTAAATAAAAAATGGTATTACGGAAGACCCGATTCATTCCTTACCTCCTCCCACAGTAAGCACAACTATGTTCAATAGTACCATAGAAAATCATTCCAATACAAACAATAACCATCTCGGAAGCAGGCTGCCGATCAGCTTTCATAAACTGCCGGTTTTAACACTCCGATATAAGGCAGATTGCGATAGCGCTCAGCATAATCAAGTCCGTAACCCACTACAAACGCGTCAGGAACTTCAAAACCGACAAAGTCTGCTTTGATGTCCGCTTTTCTTCCGCTCGGTTTATCCAAAAGGGTAACAATCTTAATTGATTTTGCTTTACGGTATCGGAAGAGCTCTACGAGATAACTTAAGGTTAACCCACTGTCGATGATATCTTCAATAATTAAGATGTCCCGGCCCTCTACAGATGTATCCAAATCTTTAATGATTTTTACTTCTCCAGAAGAAACCGTAGAATTTCCGTAGCTTGATACATCCATGAAATCCATTTCCAAATATGTATCAATATGCTTGATAAGATCCGCCATAAAAGGAAGTGCTCCTTTTAACACACCGATTGCCAACGGAAAAGTATCTTGATACTCGCTCGTTAATTCTGCACCTAACTCTTTTACTTTCTTTTGTATCTCTTCCTCTGAGATCAGTACTTTCTCGATATCATGTTTCATCATGATTTTGCTTGCCCCCTACACTTTTCATGCTGTCTATATTGTAATACAATGCGGTCGCTGTTTGGAATCACAAGATCTTCAAAAATTGATTTTTTCAAGCCAGGTATCCAGATAATTTCACCGCTTGCGTCCGTCACAATCGGCCAGTTGTCTCTTTCTTGGAGAGGCAGTTTCTTATCAATAAATATATCCTTTACCTTTTTTGATCCGTTCATCCCTTTTAGTTTGATCCGGTCTCCAGCTTTTCTCGTCCGGATTGTTAAGGGAAATCGCACCTTTTTTTCACTTGTGATAAAAACAGCATTCCCATGTTCTTCAGGCGAGTCCGCATAATGCTTTGCCTCTATCAGATATCCATTAGGGAGCACTGCCGTTTCATCAGAAGCTCCGCTAATTTGGTATTCAAAGGGAACATTTTTGCACTGCCATTGTTCAAATGTAAACAAACATGTCTGATATGATTTGACCACCTTCAGCCCTTTCGGAAAGTCCAGTACTCCTGAAGGACCGCCATTTTCCGCCCAATCGAGAAATTGCTGAATGTGATGGGCCGAAAAGGATGATGGAACGTTTTCATAAAGATAGTTTAATATTAGTTGAACTCCTCTTCTTTGTAAAGGCATCGGGAGGGCAAGCAATTGAGAGGAATTGATTTCAACTGATGTATTAGACTGGCTTGTGATTACTTTATTCATTTCATCTTTCGTTAATGACTGTAAGAATTGCTCATCTTCCGTCAGTGCTTCACTCACTTTCTGAAACCTTTTATGCACATCCGGAGATTCCTGCTTCAAAAACGGGAGCACTGTTTTTCTGAATCTGTTTCTTGTGTAGTCATCTTTGGCGTTGCTTTCATCCGTCCGGTAGCTCAAGCCGTTTTCACGGCAATAGTGAAGGATCTCTTCCTTTGTAATGGGTAAGAACGGCCTGATGATCCGCCCCGTCCCAAAACGTCTAACCGGCTGCATTCCCGCAAGTCCCGTTCCAAGCGTACCCTTAGCCAGTTTCATAAGCATTGTTTCAACCTGGTCATCACCATGATGCGCAAGAGCCAGATAGTCCGCTTGGTGCTTCGACATGATTTCCTCAAAAAACTGGTAGCGGCAATCGCGTGCTGCAGCCTGCTTATTGAGTCCTTTTTCCTGTGCATATGCGGTTACATTGATTTGAGCCGTTTCGCACACGAGCTGTTCAGCTTTACAATAAGCTTGGACAAAACGCATGTCCTCCTCGGATTCCGCACCTCTGAAACGATGGTCAACGTGAGCTGCAATAACATTCGCTGAACGGCCGCATAACGTATGCAACGCGTGAAGAAGAGCCATTGAGTCCGGACCGCCGGAAACGCCTACAATGATTGTCGCCCCTTTTAACGTAAGATTGTGTTTGTTTAAAAAATCTTTGACACTTTTCACAATGTCCTCCTCACAATGAGCAGGTATTTTAAAGATATTCATATCCTAACACTTTCAACCCCTCCAAGCAAAGAAGAAGCATAGGCTCTGCAGTTTGCGCCTTTCAGATTAAGAAAAAGATAATATAGGCGAAATAAAGCGCTAAAACACTGATCACGATAAGCGTTGTTTCAAATAACCCCCCCGACTTAGCCGGTTTCTGTTTTGGGGTATATCGCGTCTTCGTTATTTTTCCTTGGCGCGGTATTTGCTGTCTTTGTCGTGTGGCAGGCTGCGGTGATGCTTTTATAGGCTGTTTTCTTTGTGCTGCTTTTTGCCCCGCGTCTAGCATATCCTTTTTCATTTCATCTGCGGATTGATAATCTCCGTTCAAGGCTGAAAAAAGCACTTTTTTATACTTTTGAAGCAGCGGGTTTCCTTCGATGAGAGACCTAAGCTGTTCTTTGGGCTGGTTCGTTTTCTTAAATTCTTTTTTATGCACACTGTTGATCATAATCATGGCAACTGCGAACAGATCATAGGATGGCTCTGCCTTTCTTGTTCCATACCCCCAATAGCCTCTGTCATAAAACTCCGTATACTCTTTTATCGCCCGGCCTTCCTTTGTCGTGCCACCTACATCAATGTAGCGGATCCTTGCGGGCGGACCAGTTACGATCAGATTATCAGGTTTAAGATCGCCGAATATCCATCCTTGCTGGTGAAGCACCGATAAGCTGGATAACAGCTGAATCATTAATACCGGTATCCACTCTGTTCCTTTATCACTGACATACTTCAAAAGCAGCGGCCCTTTTATGTATTCCATTGCATAAAATGAAACTTTCGTATTGGCACTGGGAATATAGGCATCATCCGTATCAAAAAAAGAAGGCCCCATCGTAACGGACTGGGCCTTTGAGAAAGATTTCAAGACATTCACTTCAGAAGTAATAGACAGGCTGTCATCACTCACCTTTAAGGCAACATGTCCATCTGATGCTTCTGCCAAATACACAATTCCATTGGCCCCTTTACCAAGCTGTTTACGCAATGTATAAGTGTTTCCATTCCACTTGCCTTTGATTGTCGTACCCGGCTTGAGGCTACATGCTAAACTCGTCAAAGCGTCGTTCATCATCTGCCAGCATGCCCCTTCTTGAGCGTATTTTTTCAAACTGCAGTGTCGCTTCACGAATCGCCGGACCTGTCGGCGTGATGCCGCCTGTCGAAAGCTTTGCAAAGAGTGTGGAAAGAGATTGCAGCTTCGGTGTCCAGTTCAGCACAAGCTCGACCTCTTGTTTTTTCCCGGGAAATATACACATCGCAAATTCGTTATTCCCAATTCGGGAATTGAGGCTTACAGACAAATCAATCAGCGCCTCTTTTACTGTTGGAAGCTTTGGCGCCATACTTGCACTTGTATCAACAAGAACCAAAACCTGAAGATGCACCGTTTCTCCAAGCTCGTCTACCACTTCCATGACTTCTCCGCGTTTTTCCGGAGAAAGCTCTTCCATTTCCACATTCTTTCCGAGAATCTGTTTCAGTTCTTGATTGACTACACCTTGTAAGGTTTGCGTCATCGCTTTTTTTGTTACCATTTGAACAGTTTGTGAAAGCTGAGATGCATAAACGACTTGGTGCACGCCTCCTCCGGCAAGTGCAATCCCTTCGACTTCCTTCATTGCCTCAGGGTCAATTTGATTTTCTTCCATTATACCAATGACATTTACCGTAATCCCCTGCTCTTTAGCAAAAGCAGCCATTGCAAGCGGGTCTTCCCCATGGTTTGAGCAGCCATCCGTTATCAGCAAAATTTGATTTAAATGTCCGTTGTTCACATTCATTCCTCCTGGAGAATACGAGGATTCTCAGATTCATATATTCCCATCTTCGCCAGAAGAAATTTGATTTATACGGAAGCGTTATGAAATTTCTTGTTTGTTTTGAAAGATTGCCGGAACAGGAATGGATGCCCACTTCGGTGTATTGTGATCAATCCGGACGACAACAACAGTCATATCGTCCTCAATTTGGCCGGACCTTGTGCGGATGACTTCTTCCATAAGCAAATCGGCAATCTCCTGCGGGTCATTTGTTTTCAACCCTTTCATTTTACGCTTCATCCATAAGTCGTGATTTTCCACATGCTTAGGCCCCTCAAAAATGCCATCACTCATCATAATTAAGAGGTCACCCGCTTTCAGCTGTTCACTCACAACCTCCACATCGAATTCATTAATAATACCGATTGGCAGATTGCTCGCTTGAACTTTCATGACCTGGTCACCCCGTTTAATAAAGCTAGGCGTCGATCCAACCTTCAAAAATTTACAACTGGCATCTTGAAGATCGATAATAGATAGGTCAAGCGTGGAATATATTTCGTCAGTTGTCCTTAGAGACAGTATGCTGTTTATCGTTTTAATTGCTATTTTTTCATCAATTCCCGATTCAAGGATTTTTTCAAGAAGCTTGATCGTTTCATTGCTTTCAAAGTGCGCTCTTGCGCCATTGCCCATTCCGTCACTGATTGCTGCAGCATATTTTCTGGCTCCAAGCTCCATCATGCTGTAGCTGTCGCCGGAGACAAGGCCGCCGCCCTTCGCAGCGTGAGCAGCTCCTGTGGACACCCTGTATGATTTTGTTGATCCAAAGGCGACATGGCTGTATCCATTCGGATGCGGAGAGTGCTGTTCGGCTTTCACAAGAATTTGTTCTTCCAGAATGTCAGAAAGCATAGGAGCAATGATTTTTTCGCTTTCTCCATGTCCGCTGAACGGAATGGTCATTTCAATATCGATATTTCCTTGTTCAAGACTATAGATCTCGACATGCTGAATCTCAATTCCGAAATGCTGAAGCGCTTCTATGATTTGCTCTTCCTGTAGAAAGTGCTGTTCTCGCTCTCTTTTTATTTCCCGAGAAAAGTCGGCCATAACCTCAGAAACGCCTAAAAGCTGTTCAGCAACAAGGCGCCTGCTGTCTTGGACTTTTTTCTTGAGTGTCAAATGGGCATGATGATGTGCGAGCTCATCCTCAATCAGCTCTTCAACCTGCTTGGATTTAGAACAATACTGTTGAAACTCTTTTTTCAGCCTTCGGTTTGATGCATATTCTTTTTCCTCTGTTTCAAGCATAACTTGTTTCATTAAGTCATATGTTTTATCAAAGTTCTGTACCCAGCACCTGTTTTTCTTGTAGCACGTCTGGCAGGAATGCTCCGTGATTTTGCTTAAGAACAGATCAACTTCGCTGTCATCTGTCTGTTCGTCTGATGCTTGATAAAAGGTTGCAAAGCTTTCAGACAGCGCGTGAAATACATTGGAGAACTGGTCTACCTTCTGAGCAGTGACATCACGGATTTTTCTAGCGTATTGCTGTTGCTCTTGAAGATGCTCGACAGTTCCCGGAATATATCTCGCCACTTTCCTTGTAATAGATTGAGGTGTGAGCAAAAACAGGCCGACTGCGATTAATGACTCATAGAGCGTTGTCATCAGACCGGCAGAGCCTTCACCATATAAAGATATAAGAAGTGAACCAACGATAAGACCGATTGCTGCACCCGCTTTTTTTCCTTCCTTCAGCAAACCTCCCAATAAACCGGAAAAAGCAAGCAGACTCATTTGATATAGGTTTCCGATATTCGCCAAGCCAAGAATCAGGCCGGTCACAACACCAACCGTACAGCCGATGCTTGCTCCGCCAATAAAGGAAAAACTCAATACAACATAACGAGCCAATATATGTTCTGCCTGCATCCCTTGGTAGGACAAGCCGGCCAGCCCCGTTAAAACAGAGGCAATAAGAATCATAAAGCAAATGATTTCCTCTATTTTTAATGATTGTTTCACTTTTTTCACAGTAAAAATCGGAAGGCTCTGAAGGAAAATCAGTGTTAAGATAAACGACAGTCCAGCCTCAACGATAGCCATTACATAATCATAGGTTGTAAATACACCATTCTGGGCATAAACAAACCCGGCTCTTGCTGCAGCCATCGAGAAGAACACGACAATCGGGAGTGCTTTTACACGATCGTCGGTAATGAAGGCAGCCACTTTAGAAAATACGAAGAATGCCAGCAATGCCGCCAGTATGAGCAATGAGTGCTTTGGAGATATGGTCAGCGCACCTGCAAGCACAGCCAAAACCGCATAAAACGCTTTGTCTCTTCTGATAAGAAGCATCGCTCCAAAGAAAGGAAGTGCGAAAGGAAGCACCTCGGATAATATGAAAGCCCGTCCAAGCAAAAATCCGATGACAACATAAATGAATCCTTTATAGAAAAACAGTGAATGCAAATGATGAGTCACCAGCTTCGTGCCCCTGTTAAAAAACGATTGGAGTTTTTCCAAAGCTTGTCCCGCCATTGGCCCGTTCACTCTTCTTTCTGCTTTTTCCATTCCTCTCATCTCCCACCTGTTATATTCGTTGCCTGTCATTATAGCGAAAGCACAGATAGGATTTTGTCAAAAGAAGGTAACAATACCAAAGAAATCTTCGACGGTTTCTGCCTTGATATTCGTTTATGAAAAGAATTTCCGGAATGTTGTCTAAAAATGAAAAAAATCGGCTTCTGCAAGAGAAACCGATTTTTTAGGATGACCCGTACGGGATTCGAACCCGTGTTACCGCCGTGAAAGGGCGGTGTCTTAACCGCTTGACCAACGGGCCAAACAAATATGGTAGCGGCGGAGGGGATCGAACCCCCGACCTCACGGGTATGAACCGTACGCTCTAGCCAGCTGAGCTACACCGCCATATTGTTTTGTGCTTCTAAGCACAAGTTATATAATACAAAGGTTTGTCTCTTTCGTCAACAGAAACTTTAATGTTATAATTTTCTGACTATTAATGAGGGTGAGGATAATAAAAAAGCATCCGTCGGGATGAACGGATGCTTCATTTATTTTATAGAAAGCAGCAAGTTATCCTCTTCTTGCTCCGCGCCCTCCACGTTTTGATTCCGTATTGCGTTTTAAAGATGACAAGCGATCTTCGCTGTCTTTTAAAAACTTATTCATTTTCTGTTCAAAAGATTCTTTCGGACGGAAATCATTTCTAGGTCTGGCTTGCGGACGGTCTTTAGCTTTTTTAATAGATAAACCAATTTTCCCGTCTTTTTCAACGTTGATGACTTTCACTTCAACTTGGTCGCCGACTTTTAAGTGGTCGTTAATGTCTTTGACATAATTATCAGCTACCTCACTAATGTGAACGAGACCGGTTGAGCCTCCAGGCAATTCAACAAACGCTCCAAAATTTGTAATACCTGTAATTTTCCCTTGCAACTTGCTGCCAACTTCAATCGACATAAAAAAAGTGCTCCTCCTTAGGCTTATAAAAAGATCGTTTGCTTAATTATACCTAAATAAAAATTTAAGTGTCAACAAGGCTACTTGCTCTTCTTCTCCACATTGAAAATAATTTCTCCGTCTCCAGACATGAATAAGTCCCTTCTGGCAAGCTCTGTGACGTAATCCTCATCCTTCAATTTGGATATTTCTTCTTTTAAATCCGTTTGTTTTGTCTTTAAACTTTTCAGTTCTTTTTCAAGCTGTTCTTTCTTTTCTTCTTTTGCACTAAGGGAAGATGTTTGGGACCAGACAGAGCTTGCCAGCACAATTGCCGTCAGGAATACTAGGGCGCCGAATACAGTTAACCGTCTGTACAGCCCTTTGCGTCTTCGTTTCTTCAGCTGATTTTGCCGTTCTACTTGTTCTTTATAGTCGTTTTGTATTTCAGTTATCGTTCGTTCCCTGGAAAAATTCAAACCAGACGGTCCTCCTTTCATTTCTTCAAAAACCGTGTAATGGTCGTTCTTATGGTTATCAATAGTTTCTTCTTCTTTTTGAGAAATCCTGCACCTTTTTCAAAATAACGTCTAAAAGTTAGACGCATTTTCACAGGAAGAAGTTTCAAACATTGTTTCGCGATAAAACGGATCGGAAAACACAGAACCATGACTATTTTATATAGACACAGCAGGAGAAAACCAATCAGGCTGTATGTTTTCTTGAATAAAAATGCCGCCAGCCAGATGATCGCTCCGCATGTCCACACAATAGGACGAAATAACACGTGCTGAATGAGTTTTTTGAAGAATTGATAAACAGAAACAACAAGGTAAATGAAGAATTTCAGTATTTTTATATAGATTCGTTTGCAAAGGCTCTGATACGTCGCAACGCCCAGCAGAACCGCTAAAAAGATGTAAATCCTGAATTCTCCCTCATTTACATGAAGCAAGACATAAAAGAAAAGCAGTCCTTGCACAATCCAGAAAAGAATATCATGAATAAATAATAGCCATCTGGCTGTTTTGGGACGAATGACAAAGAGCCGGTATGTATCAAGCGAAGCACCAAGCCAGAGACCCATACCGGACATCGCCAGCATTGTATAGAATTGTGTCGTCAGCGTCATTTAAACAACTTGCTAAAAAACCCTTTAGCTTTATCCCCTTGTTGTTCGTCTAAGTACACTAAATCAAATACCCTGCCTTTTATCGAAACAATCCCTTTTTCCACATCAAGATTTTTCATCTGCAGGTTTTGGCCTCTGACGGAGAGCATTCCCATCACCGTTTCCAGCAGGAATTCTTCGTTATCAAAACTCTCCACATGCTTAACCCCAGAAATATCTAAATGCTTCCGGCCTTTCATTGTCACATCATGCTGTTCCGGAACAGACGAAGAACCTTTTTGATCATAATATGAATTCATCTATTCAGCCCCCATATCCTCGATACTTTTAGCATTATTACTGCATTGTATGAGGTGGGGGATTTTTTTAGAACAAGCCTATTCGCCGAGTTTTTCTTCTTTTAGAATCGTGTACATGTTTGCAGCTTCTTCTTTTTTCGTCGTGTCTTTCAATTCATTAACTTGAACCGTTACAAGCTTTTGGCCGAAGCGGACCGTTAGTTCATCTCCCGGTTTTACGTCTGAGCTTGCTTTAGCTTGGTTTCCGTTAATAGAGATGCGGCCTTGGTCGGCTACTTCCTTTGCTAGTGTACGCCGTTTGATCAGCCGTGATACTTTCAAAAATTTATCTAGTCTCATATTTATGATCTCCTCTCAGTTTCTTTTGCTTCATTCCACAGTTTGTCCATGTCCTCAAGAGACATATCAGCCAGTTCGATTCCCTTTTCCTTCGCTGACGTCTCAATATATGAGAACCGTCTCCGGAATTTGTCATTGGTCATGGCCAGCGCTTCCTCCGGCTCTATTTTGTAGAAGCGGGCTACATTCACCAGCGCGAACAAAATGTCGCCAAACTCGGCTTTAAGATTGTGTTCGTGAGGAGCTTCAGAAACCTCAGAAGAAAATTCCTTCATTTCCTCACTTACCTTTTCCCAAATATCGCTGACATCTTCCCAGTCAAAACCGACCTTCGCTGCTTTTTTCTGCAGTTTAGCGGCTTTCGAAAGAGCTGGAAGAGTTTTCGGCACGCTGTCTAATAAGGATGATTCGGATGTGTTTTTTTCGGCTTTTTTTATGTCTTCCCAATTGGCCAAAACATCGTTTTCATCCTGAACCTTAACATCTTTAAACACATGGGGATGTCTTCGGATCATTTTTTCACTGATTCCTTTTATGACATCATCAATTGTGAAATAACCTTCATCTTCACCAATTTGCGCGTGAAGCAAGACCTGAAGCAAAACGTCGCCAAGCTCTTCGATCATATGGTCTGTGTCTTCTTCGTCAATAGCTTCGAGAAGCTCATAACATTCTTCAATCATGTACTGTTTTAATGACTGATGCGTCTGCTTTTTATCCCACGGACATCCATTAGGTCCGCGAAGCTCTCTGATGATGCTTCGGAACGTGGAGAATTCGTGATAAAGCAGCTTCTCTTCTTTAATCGGCGGAATATACACACTTGTTAAGTTGTTCAAGGCGACATTGCGGTCCAGCTCAAATAATGGCACTGTCTTGATCTCCTCGCCACGGCTGCCTGCTGCAGTCACAATGACGACCTCATAATCATCAGGCAGCTTCTCCATCAATGTCAGCTTGACTTCAGAAGCCGTCATTTGGTCGTAAACCTGACATATGATCAGATGATGTCTGAGCTCAAGCTCATCCGCAGACAATGTGCCGGCATCCACAAATTGAAAACCTTCAATCGGGTCAATTTGCAAGGCATTGAATGTGGCATCAAGGAAACTTTGTCCACCCGCAACTTTCACTTGAACGTTTTCCTTTTCCTGCCGCTCCGTCAGCAGCTGAACTGTTTTTTCTGCGACAAAAGGGTGTCCCGGCACAGCATAAACCACGTCCTCACGCCGCGCCGCTTCAAAGAGGATATCAGCAATTTCTTCATATACCGCCTCGAACTGATCATGTTTCTCATATATATCATCAAAGAAACGGATGTTCTTCGTTTCTTTTTCAAGCTCCTCAATTAAAGGATGATCCTTGGTTCTGACATACAGCGTATCTGCCTTCGTCAGCAGCTTGTATATACCAATTGTCAACTGGTCCATGTCTCCGGCACCAAGTCCCACGACTGTAATTTCACACGCCATTTTGTTCTCTCCTTCTCATGAATTTGCTTAACTTGCTGCCGAATGGCACACTGTTCAGCTCTTCATCTGTAAATATTCCCAATCTCATCATACAATAAATAAACACCGCGCCACCAATTGCAACAGCAGAAAGACTCTCAATCACAGCAACTCCTCTTCCTGTTGCAGGAAACAAGAAAGTCCATAGACGCGTATACGCAAGCAAAACAGCTGACATCAAAAGAGCAGATCCAATAATCGGAATCAAAACGCCGCTAAGCTTATCGAGCCATTCCTTTTGCCGAAGCTGATACAAGTTAAGGCCGGCGACAGCCGCAAAGGAAGCCGCTGTCGCAAGCGATGCGCCTTCAATCCCATAGCGCGGAACCAAAAGTGTGTTTAACACCCATTTCACTGCAACACCCGCGCCCACCGCTATCGCAGGAAAAACTGTGTATCCCGCTCCCTGTAAGACTGCCGCTGCCGTTACCGCCAAGGATGCAAATAAAATGGAGCAGCTAAATACTTGTAACGCACCTGTCCCTTCTCCATTTTGAAACAGCATGATATTTACCGGCTTTAGAATGCAAATCAACCCAACCGATGCGCCTGTACCGAGCACAAGGCATAGTTTCAAAGATGACGTAATTTTTTCTTTCATGATCTTCAGCTCTTTGTTTTTTACAGCCATAGAAATATACGGAACGAGTGACGTCGCAATGCTTACGGCAAAAACTGAGCCGAGCTGCAGCAAGGGTTGCCCCCGATCATAGATCCCCTTTAGGCGTTTTGCTTCTTCGCTTGCCTCACCACCCGAAAGCAATGCATATAAATTCAAAGCATCAACAAGCTGGATAAACAAAAGCAGCAAACTGCTTACACAAATTGTAACCGAATATAAAAGCAGTTTTTTCGTCAATTCTTTTGTTGTGATGACATTTTCGTTTTGCCTATCCGTTTGGTTGTCTCTTTTCGTTTTGAACCAAAAAAACCCCAGTATTATCAATGCAACCAAACTTCCGGCAAGAGAGCCTGAAGCGGCTGCCGCTCCCGCAGTATAAAGCGAGGCTCCCTTTTTCACGAGCCAAAATGATAAACCCAAGAGCACCGCAACACGCAGAAACTGCTCTGTCATCTGTGATAAGGCTGAAGGGAGCATTTCGTGCCGCCCCTGAAAACCGCCTCTAAGCAATGCGACAAATGGGAACAGCAGAAACGCGTACGCGGCCACTTGAATTAACACGGCTAGATGCGAATCCCCCATAAAGAGTGCAATAGGAACAGCACCCAGATATAAACAAAGAAATAATAAAATACCGATTAAAGACAAAAATAACGCTGATATTTTTAATATGGTGTGATGATTTTTTTCACTATAATCATTCATCAACTTTGAAATAATGACTGGAAATCCTGATGTGGACAGCATGACCGCAATACCAAGAAAGGGATATACCTGCTGATATATATAAAATCCAACATCGCCGACAATGTTTTGAAACGGGACTCTGTAAACAGCGCTTAAAATTTTTGTGATGACGCCTGCCAGAATTAAAACAAAAGCCCCCTGCCAAATCCAATGCCGTTTAACGCCTATTGAATCGTCCATCCAAAAGCTCCTTCCCAACGTCAGGGGCAATACGGTTCACGTATTACCGCGGCACAAATAAAAACGAGGTTATTATACCACATCCCAACCCTTGGATTCCTTTTTCGGCACGCATGAAAAAGAACAGCGTCCCAAGGAGAGCTGTTCTTTACATACCTATTTTCGAAGAAAGGAATAAGACCTACTGTTCCATTTGACGAGCCAAAAATCCAGCTGCTGTTTCAACGGCTTTATGCTCTACTTCGCCCATTGTCTGATCTTTTGAAAAGATCACCACAGCACCTATCGGATCACCGTTCGCCACAATTGGGCCGACAGTATAAGAATTCATGTCCTCATCAATTCCATTCACAAGCTGTACTGATTTCGCATCACTCTCAAGCACGGAGCTGCGCTGATCCATTGTTCTTTCCAGCATTTCGCTGATTGACTTGTTTAAGTAATCTTTTTTGGAGCTGCCGGACACGGCAATATATACATCACGATCACAAATCAGCACTGAATGGCCGAGGCTGTCGTAAAGCGCGTCTGCATACTCCTTTGCAAAGTCTCCAAGCTCACTAATCGGAGAGTACTTTTTCAAAATCACTTCTCCGTCACGATCTACAAAAATCTCAAGCGGATCGCCTTCCCTGATTCTCAGAGTTCTTCGAATTTCTTTAGGAATCACGACCCGACCTAAGTCATCAATACGACGTACGATACCGGTTGCTTTCATCTCTGGTGCCTCTCTTTCATTTGATGGTATATACATGTGGGAAAGACCTAAAGCAGTTACTTTATGTACCTTCCGCCTCGCTTGAAATTAGTATCCGTCACATCAAATGTAATATACACCAGAGAGTAACAAAATTTACGTTGATGAAATGGTTTGCTTTTTCACATCTTTTAAGCCCTTCAGCATGCCCAGCACGGTGTCGAGCCATACATCAGCACTACGGCCTTTCGTCTGTATGGAGATTTTGAGTTTTTTCCCTTCCATTCCCAGTCCGATTTGTCTGCCATATTGATTGCCAAGCTCAAACAGCTTCTGCCCGTCAATTTCAGCACTTGCTTCTTCAGAAATCGTCAATCTGACAGCATCTTTATCCTGCTTAATCAGCTCGACACGTTCCTGTCTCGCATAGACTTTCATTTCTGCAACAGTAAACAAGTATTCGACTTCTTTTGGATAGTTTCCAAAGCGGTCGATCATTTCATCTTGAAGCTCATTCTTCTCTTCGATTGTCGCCACAGACCTGAAGCGTTTATACATATCAATTTTCTGTTTGCCGTCTTGAATATAAGTTTCCGGAATATACGCATCAAGCTCGACATCAATTTCTGTTTCAAACTGCTCTGTCTTCGCTGTGTCTCCTTTGCGCTCCTCAATGGCCTCCTTCAGCATTTGTGAATAGAGGTCAAATCCGACCGAATCGATGAAGCCATGCTGCTGGGCACCAAGAAGATTCCCGGCTCCGCGAATCGTTAAGTCACGCATTGCGATTTTAAAACCGGAACCTAGCTCTGTGAATTCTTTAATAGCCTGCAGCCTTTTTTCAGCCACTTCTGTCAGCACTTTATCCCGGCGATACGTGAAGTACGCATACGCCACACGGTTAGAACGGCCGACACGCCCCCGCAGCTGGTAAAGCTGAGAAAGTCCCATCTTGTCGGCGTCAAATACGATCAGCGTATTGACGTTCGGGATGTCCACGCCAGTTTCGATAATGGTTGTGCTGACGAGAACGTCTGATTCTCCTTCAAGAAAACTTAGCATAACGGTTTCTAATTCATTTTCTGTCATTTTCCCATGCGCATATGCTACCTTCGCGTCAGGGACTAGCATTGAAATTTCATCCGCTTTCCGCTCAATGTCCTCTACCCGGTTGTACAAGAAATAGACCTGGCCTCCGCGTGCAAGCTCACGTTCAATCGCCTCTCTGACAAGAGCGCCGTTATATTCCACAACATACGTCTGTACGGGGAAGCGATTTTCCGGTGGAGTCTCGATGACTGAAAGATCCCTTACGCCAAGCATAGACATATGCAACGTACGCGGAATCGGTGTTGCTGTTAACGTTAATACATCAACATTAGCTTTTATTTGCTTGATCTTTTCTTTATGGGTTACACCGAAACGCTGCTCTTCATCAATGATGAGGAGCCCTAAATCTTTATACACGACATCCTTTGATAAAAGCCGATGCGTCCCGATGACGATATCAACCGTTCCGTTTTTCAGCCCTTTGATTGTTTCGTTTGCTTCTTTTCTCGTTCTGAACCTGCTGAGAAGGCCGATATTAATCGGATAGTCCTGGAAGCGCTCTTTTATGGTTTCATAATGCTGCTGTGCCAAAATGGTTGTCGGAACGAGCAGAGCTACCTGCTTTCCGTCACCGATCGCCTTAAACGCGGCACGTATGGCAACCTCTGTTTTACCGTAGCCCACATCTCCGCACAGCAAGCGGTCCATCGGACGTTCTCTTTCCATGTCTTTTTTGATTTCGTGAATCGAACGGAGCTGATCATCAGTCTCTTGATAAGGGAAAGCCGATTCGAATTCACGCTGCATCTCATGGTCAGGAGAAAACGCATAGCCCTTGCTCGCTTCTCTTTCGGCATACAGCTTAATTAAGTCGTCAGCAATATCCTGAACGGATGTCTCTACTTTTTTCTTGACCCGCTTCCATTCACTTCCGCCTAATTTATACAGCTTTGGCTCTTTTCCTTCGGAGCCGACATATTTTTGGACCTGATCAATTTGTTCTACAGGGACGTAAAGCTTGTCACTGCCCTGATAATGTATATTTAAATAGTCTTTATGAATGCCGTTGATTTCAAGAGTTTCGATCCCCAGGTATTTTCCGATCCCGTGATTAATATGAACGACATAATCTCCAATTTGAAGCTCAGAATAGCTTTTGATGCGCTCTGCATTGGTAAGCTTCTGTTTTCGCGGCTTCTTCTTTACACGGTTTTTGAACAGTTCTTCTTCCGTGATAACGGCAAGCTTCATTAACGGCAGCTCAAATCCCGATTGGAGCTCGCCTTCCATGATATAGACCTGTCCCTGAACAAGCGCTTTTTTGCTGTCTGTCACGGCGGCCTCGATATCATAATCAGCCAAAACAGATGATAATTTCTGTGTACGTTCCTTGTTTGCTCCTAAGAACACAACAGTGAAATTTGATTTTTTAAAACGCTCCATTTCGCCCGCAAGCACGTTCATTTGGCCATGGAAACTCTGCATTTGCCGGCCTGACACATTGACGATATTTTGCGGGCTCGTATGGTGTACATGCCGCAAAAATAAAGAGTAGTACAGCAGAGGCCGTTTTTGCTCAGCTACTATTTTCTGGAAGCTGAATGACAAACGAATGTCATGCAAAATCTTCCCTTCCTCAAGAAGATTTGTGATAAACTCCGCTTCTTCTTTTTGAAGCTGTTCTTCCATCTCATGAATCCGACTGACTTCATCCAAAATCAGAAGTGTATTATCAGGTGTATAATCTAGTAAACTAGCAGGCTTTTCATAGAAATATGAGAGATACTTCACGAGCTCCTGATCTGTCTGGCCTTCAGACAAACGTTCTTTATCGTGAGAAATATTCGCATGAAGTATTTCTTTTTGTTTGTCAGCCTTTAATTTTTTCAGGCTCGCGGCAAGACCACTATCGATTTTCTCCATCGCCCGCGCTTTTTCTTCCGGTCTGATAATTAATTCCTTCGCGGGACCGATATTGATCGAGGTAAGGGTCTCAATTGACCGCTGATCATCTGAATTAAAGCTGCGGATTGAATCCACCTCGGTGTCAAAAAGTTCAATTCTCACCGGATTCTCTGAAGTCAGCGGATAAATGTCAATGATTCCCCCGCGAATACTGAATTCCCCAGGCGCAGAAACCATATCAGACCGCTCATACCCTACCTCTACCAGCCGTGAGGCAAGCTGGTCAGGTTCGATATCATGGCCTACCTGAATGAGCATCTGGCTGCTTTTCCACACCTCTACAGGCGGCAGCATTCTTCTGATTGCCGCTACCGGAGCAACGACAATTGGCGCTTCTCCATTCGTTAGTCTATTAATGACATCTAATCGCTGCGCCCGCAATTCAGGGCTTGCAACTGCGATTTCTGATGAAATGAGTTCATTGACGGGGTACAAAAGGACAGACCGATCCTCTAGAAGTGAAGTCAGATCATCTGTAACTTTCTGGGCTTGATATAAGTTATGGGTGATTAAAAAGATAGGCTTATTCGTTTCATTAGCCAGAGCAGAAGTAAAAACAGAACGCGCGGAACCCGACAGACCGGCGAGCAGCTGTTCCTTCAGGCCCTCGTGTAAACCGTTGATGATGGATTTAAAGTCATCGCTTTCTTTTATAAAGGTTTGAATGTTGTCCATATGGCCCCTCCTCTCTGTTTCCTGTGAGAACAGAAAAACGCTTTGGTCTAGTGTCTACACCAAAGCTTTTTATTGAATAAATGTGTGATATTCGTGGTAATGCGGATTTCGGTCAAGCGCCTCTTGGCAGTCTTCACATATCGTCGAAACATGGACATCTCCATTTTCTTTATAAGAAATCATATCGTTTCTTTCCTCATTTGTTAAGTGCTGAAATCCAAGTGAGTCTGTCGATACCGTTGAAGATTCGAGACTGCCTACTTTCACTCCGCAATGACGACAATAATAATGCAAAGCCATACAAGGGACCTCCTGATGAAAAAGTCATTTTGGTGTAGTATGGACTTTGTTGTTACATTTTATACCTTTGCGTTAAATTCGTTCATGACTTCTAAAAACGGTTTACTCAAAGAAGCCTCACAAGCCTTCACAGATTTATCAACCGCTTCTTCGATCTCAGGTGCCTCCTCCTTGGTAAAGGAGCCTAACACATAATCAACGACCTTCATGCCGTTTACAGGCCGGCCGATTCCGATGCGGATACGGTCAAACTCGGACGTTCCAAGATGCTGGATCAGTGATTTGATGCCATTGTGCCCTCCGGCGCTTCCTTTCGTTCTTAAACGGATCTTGCCAGTCGGAAGGTCAAGGTCGTCGTAAATGACTGTCAAATCTTCGTTATCGACATCATAGTAGTCCATTAAAGGCCGCAAACATTCTCCTGATAAATTCATATATGTAAGCGGTTTAACAAGTAGAACCTTTTTGCCGGAAACAAATCCGGTTCCGTATAATCCGTTAAATTTATTTTGATTCAGCTCTATATTCCATTCCTTTGCAAGCTGATCTATCACCATAAATCCGACATTATGCCGTGTATTTTCATAGTTCTTCCCCGGGTTTCCGAGACCGGCAATCACAAGCATGGCGAATCCTCCCTTAGTCACATAACTCCCGTCTTCATAAACGGGCTATAATTCTTCTCATTCTAGCACAAAAGACGTAACCGCGGGAGGGTTACGCCTTAAGCTATTATTGTTCGTTTTCACCTTCTGGCTGAGCATCGGCAGATTCCTCTTCATCGACCTCAGCTGCTTCCTGCTGCTGCGGAGGAAGGATTGAAGCCACAACCTCATCTGATTCATGATTAAAGGAGTAGTCACCGCCAGCAGACAAATCCGCAATCGTCAGTACTTCATTTACATCGAGGCTTGAAATATCAGCCTCAATCGTTTGCGGAATGGCTTTTGGCTTGGCCTTTACAGTAAGTGCATATAACGGCTGCTGCAGTACGCCTCCGTTTTTCACTCCAATGGCTTCTCCGGTCAGATGAATCGGAACTTCCACTTCAATGTCCTCACTCATATTAACTACTTGAAAATCAGCATGAGTGATTTCATTTTTCAGCGGATCCGTCTGCAGGTCTGTTACCATGACTGAGTGCTTTTCTCCGCTGACCTCAAGCGTAATGACTGCATTTTTGCCTTCGTCCCTCAGCGTTTTGATGAGCTCCACACTGTCTAATGACACAGGTTTGTTACCCGTATCCTTCCCATATATGATACCTGGAACATGTCCTGAAGTACGGATATTCCGAAGAGACGAACGAGTAAAGTCCGTTCTTTCTTTTGCCGTTAAAGTTGCCATATTCAGCACCATCCTATTGTCGTTTTAGTTGTCCTATTACAAACAATACCCATAACGATAAGGATTTAAACCTCGAAAAATGGTTTAGCTGAACAGATAGCTGACTGATTGCTGCTCATGAACGCGAATAATTGCTTCTGCCAGAAGCGGTCCGACTGAAAGCTGCTTAAAGCGTTCAATTTTCTTTTCTTCAGGAAGCTTGATGCTGTTTGTCACAACAAGCTCTTTAATTGTTGAATTATTAATCCGTTCTACCGCAGGGCCTGATAGTACAGGGTGTGTACAGCATGCATATACTTCTTTCGCTCCGTTTTCAACGAGCGCATTAGCAGCAAGTGTAATCGTACCTGCAGTATCAATAATGTCATCGATGAGGATAGCAGTCTTACCTTCGATGTTACCTACAATATTCATGACTTCCGCCACATTTGGACGCGGACGGCGTTTATCGATAATCGCAATTGGCGCTTTTAGTCGGTCAGCCAGTTTGCGGGCACGTGTCACACCGCCATGGTCTGGTGAAACAATGACGATATCTTCAAGATTTTTGCCTTCAAAATATTCTCCTAAAATCGGAACACCCATTAAGTGGTCAATCGGTATATCAAAGAATCCTTGAATTTGCGGCGCATGCAGGTCAAGTGCAATCACACGAGTCGCACCGGCTGTTTCAAGCAGGTTAGCGAAAAGTTTAGCTGTGATTGGCTCACGGGATCTTGCTTTTCTGTCTTGACGCGCATAACCGTAATAAGGAATAACAATGTTAATCGTTTTTGCAGAAGCGCGTTTTAACGCATCTACCATAATCAGCAGTTCCATAATATGCTCGTTAACGGGGTCACTTGTAGACTGGATGATGTAACAATCACATCCGCGAATACTTTCTTCGATATTAATTTGGACTTCCCCGTCACTAAATCTTGTGACAGAACATTTCCCTAATTGAACTCCAACTATATCTGCGATTTCTTTTGCAAGCTCTGGATTCGAATTCAAAGAAAAAATCTTTAAATTCTTATCTCCGTATTGATTAGACATGGATAAACCTCCGAATTTAGGATTATTTTTTATGAATATTTTTCACATAATCGTCTTTATTTACTTGTCTCGCTCTGGCAATAGCAAGTGCTTTTCCAGGTACATCTTCCGTAACAGTTGAACCTGCCGCCACATAAGCGCCTTCTCCGACTGTGACAGGGGCAACCAAGTTGGAATTGCAGCCGATAAACGCGCCATCTTCAATTTTTGTCAAATACTTATTCTTTCCATCATAATTGACAGTAATAGAACCGCAGCCCAGGTTTACATCAGTGCCTACCTCAGCATCGCCGACATAGCTTAGATGAGATGCCTTGCTTCGGTCTCCGAATTGAGTCTTTTTAATTTCTACAAAATTCCCGATCTTCACTTCATTCCCGATGACAGAATCAGGTCTGATGTGAGCAAAAGGTCCTATGTTTACATCATTCCCCACTTTACTGTGATTGACTACCGATTGTTTAATCACCGTACGGCTGCCAATGGCACTATTCATAATCTCCGTATGAGGGCCAATAATCGTATCTTCTCCGATTTGCACCTCACCTTTAATCACAGTTCCAGGGTAAATCACAGTATCGCTTCCGATAACAGCGTCAGGAGAAATATACGTATTCATCGGGTCGATCAACGTCACGCCATTTTGCATATGCCGTTTATTAATGCGCTCTTTCATAAATTGTTCTGCCTGAGAAAGAGCAACTCTATCATTAACTCCGAGCGTTTCTTGGAAATTACCAGTCTGGTAAGCGGCAACAGTTTCGCCTTCATTTTTAAGAATCTCTATGACATCCGGCAAATAATACTCGCCTTGGGCATTATCATTAGACACCAGATCAATAGCCCGAAATAGCGCTTCATTGTCAAAACAATACGTACCGGTGTTGATCTCAGTTACAAGACGTTCTTCTTCAGAGGCGTCCTTATGCTCAACGATTTTTTGAACCGCTCCGTTTTCGCTGCGAATAATGCGGCCGTATCCAGTTGGATCTTCTGCAACCGCAGTTAAAATCGTAGCTTTCGCTTCTCTTTGTGTATGTTCTTTCAGCATCTGTTCCATCGTCTCTGCTGTCAAAAGCGGCGTATCTCCGCAAATGACAATTGTGACGCCTTTTTCGTCAGCAAGAAATGGCTGTGCCTGTTTTACAGCATGAGCAGTGCCAAGCTGTTCTGCTTGAAGCGCGTACTCGCTTTTATCACCAAGCTGCTTTTTCACTTCTTCCGCACCATGTCCGACAATCGTGACAAGCTTTGATAAAGATAATTTTAAGGCTTCGTCCACGACGTGCTCTACCATAGGCTTACCGCAAACTGGATGAAGGACTTTATAAAGCTTCGATTTCATTCTCGTTCCTTGTCCAGCCGCTAAAACAACTGCAAACCGCTTATCCATTTATTGGCCTCCAATATCCCTTTTATCCATAGAAAAATATATCCTAAATATCTTCTGATTTCAAGGAGACTTCATGAAGTGCAAGAATTTTCTATTGAGTGCAGCTAAGTTTGAAAAATCAGAATTAAAAAAGGACCGCCGGCAAAAGGCTTATGTCAGCCCTTTCAGCAGTCCTTGCTTTTTGGTTATTTTTTAAGAAGCTCCAGCTTCTTCGAATTCTAATGCTTCAGTGTCACCCAGACGATGATACTCATTTAACACGGCATCTTGAATCTTTCCTCGCGTGCTTGAATTAATAGGATGAGCAATATCGCGGAACTCTCCATCAGGGGTGCGTTTACTCGGCATCGCAACGAAAAGACCATTGTTTCCATCAATCACACGAATATCATGTACAACAAATTCGTGATCCAGCGTGATGGATGCAATCGCTCTCATGCGACCATCGGTATTCACGCGGCGTAATCTTACGTCAGTAACTTCCACAGTAGTTCACCACCTTTTCCCTATATAAAAGCATTAGTGTATCAATTCCACGATTTTTTCTGAAATCCTGCTCGTTTTTAAAATATTTTTTGAAAAAATAGGATATAGTTACACAATTAGGACATAAAGCTTTCATTTCGGGCATAAGGTAAATAAAAAAGTGATCCCGGGCTCTCCCAGAATCACTTTTCTTATTATTTCACCAGTGCAATAACTTCAATCTCGACTAACGCATCCTTCGGGAGTCTCGCAACTTCAACACAAGATCTCGCCGGTTTGTGAGTGTCAAAGTATTGTCCGTACACTTCGTTTACTTCTGCAAATTGTTCCATATCCGCGATAAATACAGTTGCTTTTACAACTGTTTCAAAAGAAGCACCCGCTTCTTCCAGAACCGCCTTTAAATTGCTGAATACTTGATGAGTCTGCTCCTTAATATCGCCGTTCACCATTTCGCCTGAAGGAGTCAAAGGGATTTGACCTGAGCTGTAAAACATATTGTTGACGATAATCCCTTGTGAATAAGGACCGATTGCCGCTGGGGCATGTTTTGTGTGGACTGCTTTTGTCATGATTCTGTCTCTCCATTCTTTAAAAGATTGTCTTTAAAAAAACGCAGAAAATTGCCATTCTGAATTTCAATGGACTTCTCTTTCATGTTGATGGTTGAAAGAGTAAGAAGTGACATATATTCGTCAACAAGACGTTCATCTACTCCTTCGGCTTCAACTAAGACGCCGATTCCCGCCACATTTGCGTTAAACTCATCCAACAGGTTAATCATACCATTAATGGTGCCGCCTGCTTTCATAAAGTCATCAATAATGAGTACGTTTGAACCCGTTTTCATGCTTCTTTTCGCAAGTGACATTGTTTGAATGCGGTTTGAGGAGCCTGAAACGTAATTAATGCTGACTGTGGAGCCCTCTGTTACCTTATTGTCTTTACGAACGATCACAACAGGCACATTCAAATAGCTTGCAGCTGCATACGCAAGAGGGATGCCTTTTGTGGCAACGGTCATGACAACATCAATTTCGCGCTCTGCAAACACGGAAGCAAACAGCTTCCCTACCTTGGAGAGTACAGATGGCTTTCCTAAGATATCCGTTAAATATACATAACCGCCCGGAAGGATACGCTCAGGATTTGCCAGCGACTGTCCAAGTGTCTGCACAAACTCTTCAGCTTCAGCCTGCTTCATTTTCGGAATATATTTAACGCCTCCGGCAGCCCCGGGAACAGTAAGCAAAGTACCAATCCCCTGCTGTTCAAAGGTTTGTTTAATAATTGTTAAATCTTCACTGATCGATGATTTTGCAGATTCATACCGCTCAGAGAAAAAGGTTAGCGGTATTAACTCGTGCGGATGGGTTAACAAATAATTTGTTAAGTCCACCAATCTGCCGCTGCGACGAAACTTCATGAACTTACCCCCAAAATCCGAATATTTTAAGATCAATATAACTTAACATACGGATTTAATCAAGAGCGTTCTGTTCGCCGATCATTCTCACCGCATAAACTTGATCGCAGAAGCCTCTTAACCCGTTATAAATTCTCTGCACCTTCGACTCATACTGAACCAGTCCAAATACTGTCGGGCCGCTCCCGCTCATTAACACGGCATCTGCACCAAAGCGTTTCATCTGGTTTTTGATCATCGCAACTTCAGGATGCATATCGAGTGTAACAGATTCAAGCACATTGCCTAACCGGCTGCACATCTTCTGAAAACTCTTTTCTTCTATCGCCTCGATCATGCCTTGTACATCGGGATGCTCTATACCATCCAGTTTCAGCGCTCTGTACACTTCAGCAGTTGAAACACCGATTGTCGGCTTCGCTAAAATGACCCAGCAGTGCGGAGGCGTGCTGATATGTTTAATTTTCTCGCCGCGCCCTGTTGCTAATGCAGTTCCGCCATAGACACAAAATGAAACGTCGGAGCCAATTTCCGCTCCAAGCTCAGCAAGCGTTTCCGCAGACAGATTTAAATTCCACAGTCTGTTCAGCCCTCTGAGCGTCGCCGCCGCATCACTGCTTCCGCCGGCAAGACCGGCAGCCACCGGAATTACCTTCGTAATCATGATGGAAACTCCCTTTTTCACGTTGTATCTGTCCTTGATCAGCTTGGCAGCCTGATAAGCTAAGTTTCTTTGGTCATCAGGCACAAATCGGTTGTGGGAGGAAACCCTCACTTCATCCTCTGCAAGCTCCGTCAATTCAATTCGATCAGCTAAATCAATTGTCGTCATGATCATTTCGACTTCATGATAGCCATCCGGGCGTTTTCGGGTGACGTCAAGTGACAGATTGATCTTAGCTGGCGCTTTTTCTAAAATACGCATAGCTTTCACCTACTTCTCCATCTAAACATAAGTATGAACATTGTATCACATTTGAAGTACAGGATGAACATATCCATATTCAGCCCATTATGTATTTATATCCAAAATAAAAAAACCAGGGAACAGCACGTCCCCCGGGTCACATCCTTATCGGTTATTCTGATTCTGAGCCATTTGCTGTTCGGCGATTTCAATAGCACGCTTCACCATGTTACCGGCATCGCGAGCCCGAATTTCGCCCCAGCCGCCATTTTTTACTGTGTCATAAAAACCAAGGTCTTTAGCCAGCTCATATTTAAACTCATCTGACATAACTCCACGACGTCTGCCCAAACGAAACAACCCCTTTTTTAGAAGTGATAGCCATTCGTGCACGTCACGATAATATGTGACTGTTTTATCTTTTGTTAAATCAGATGGAACTTTCGTTAAAATTATTGGAAACCAAAAAAGGGCAAAACAAAAAGCAGTAAACAAAAGGTTCACTGCCCGTTAAAATGCCACTGAGCTTGCGGCGTCATCATTAAATGTCAGCTCAACAGTCTCAGTCAAAATATCAGCATAACTGTATGAAACTCTTTCAAACGAGTTCTCGTCTTGATCTAGTTGTATCACAAAAACAGAAGGGTACGTCTCAGCTAAAATGCCCGAACGCTCAATCGTTTTTCGGCGGCCACCGTTTGCTTTTAACGTCAGCCTTTTACCTAAATTCCCATCAAGCGATCTTTTAATATCGGACAACGTCTTCGCCATTGCATCCACCTCACTACATTTATTGTACAACACGAGCCCATTTTTGTCAAATAAAATTTAAATTATATCAACGTTAACAAGACGTTGTCAATAAAATTATTTTGACAAAATTCTATGATTCCTCAATTATGTTCCGCAAGTTTCGGTAAATTATGTATCATTATGTAAAATAAAAAACCCGCATAGCTCTCCTATGCAGGTTTTCAACTGTTAATTGGACTTATAAGGCATACCAATTCTCAGAACTCCTCTTGTTTCAATACCTCCAAGCCCTTTCTCTCTTGTCAGCGTATTACGGAGCACTTCCCATACATTAATCCGTTCCATAAACGGCGTAAAGCTGATCTTCGCGACGATATATACCGGATCAAGCGCATGAATATTGACTCTTGACGGTGAACTCGCAAAATTCGCACCCGCTCTGATGAGTGATTCAAAATGGGATTGGCAGGCCCCCGCAAAAATAACAAGCTGATCTAAGTGAGGGATCTTTTTTCGGGCTGTTTGAACTGTTTCAACAAAGTGCTTAGAATGTCTGTACGCATTCAAATCATCAATACCGCCCTTTTGCTTCGAATACGCATCATGCCCTGTGATCACCAGGATATCAGGTCGATATTTGTCGAGCAATTCTTCAATAGAAGCAGACATTTTCTTTTCATGGCAATGGATGCCATAGACCGGCACTCCAATTTTTTTATAGACATTCAGGCATTTTTTCAGATATGCTTCGTCACCATCCAGATGAAGCACTTTGCCCGGCATATGGAAATAATGCTCCTGATGCTGATATTGGCTTGTCGCATAGTACTCCTGCTTTTCTCTGAGCAGTTTATAATCCTGGCGGAGTAATTCGAGCGACTCATTCATTCTGCTCTCATCTTTCTTTTTCCGCATCATCTGCTCATCTTTTTTCACTGCTACCAGATCAGAAAAATCCGAATCAGCAATCAGCCTGACTTCATCTCCATGCAAAATAGCAATTGAATTTCCTTTGCTTGTTTGCTCTATTCTTATAATTCGAAACAAAACATCCATCTGATAGGATTTTCTGGCTACCATATCCCCTATTTGAAATTGCACGTTCCTCACTCCACACATAGACTAAGCCTCATCATGAAAGAAAGAGCCTTGAGAAAGCGCCTTTTTTCGCTGAGTCCAAGTTTTTCTTATCATTGAATGAAAGGTCCTTCTCTAGCCTATGTAGCGGCAGTCCATGTGGTGCGCAAAACAAAAAGCCCTTTTAGAAAAGGGCTTTATACAATCCGTTAGACAGCGCTGCGAATTCCTCAATAGACAGGGATTCACCTCGGCGCTTGCCTTCAATATTTGTTTCTTCGAGCACTTGCTCAATCGTTGATTTTTGTGCTTTTCCTTCAGGAAGGTTGTTAACTAAGTTATTGAGCAGCGTTTTACGGCGCTGTGCAAAGCTTGCCTTAATGAGCTGAAAGAAAAAGGATTCGTTTTCCACGTCCACTGCCGGGCCGTCTCGGAGAATCAGCCGGATGACTGCGGAATCGACATTAGGCTGAGGAACAAATACGGTTTTCGGAACGATCATCACCGTTTTGGCTTCTGTATAAAACTGCACCGCGATTGAAAGCGAGCCGTACTCCTTAGATGAAGGATCAGCCGCCATGCGCTCAGCTACTTCTTTTTGCAGCATGACCACAATCCCTTTCAGCGGAAGATGTTCTTCAAGCAGTTTCATGATAATCGGTGTTGTTACGTAATAAGGAAGGTTGGCAACTACCATGATCTCATCACAATCTTGAAATTGTTCTTCAATGACTGATTTGACATCAGCCTTTAACACGTCCTGATGGATGACAGTGACATTGTCGTAAGGTGACAGTGTATCCTTCAGAATCGGCAATAATCGCTGATCAATCTCAAATGCCACGACCTTTTTCGCCCGCTTGGCAAGCTGTTCGGTTAAAGCCCCGATTCCCGGGCCGATTTCAATGACACCTGTTTTCTCCGTCACTTCTGCGTGATCGACAATTCTGTTTAAAATGTTCGTATCAATTAAGAAATTCTGTCCTAAGCTCTTTTTAAAAGAAAAACCATATTTCTTCAGTATCTCTTTCGTTCTAATCGGTGTCGCAATATCTTTATTCATTCTGTTCCTCCCGCATAACGGTATCGAGCGCACTCATAAAATCACTTTTTTTAATTTGAAACATTTGCAGCCGTTTTTGAAGCTGTTTGCCATTTGTATAGCCGATTTTCAACAGATCACCCAGTCGTTCCCGGCGGCGTTTGGCCGCAGGTCCGCCTATTAGTCCGGCATGAATCAAATCCTCAGCTGAAATGTCACTCGGCTGCGCTTCCATCTCCTCATGCACATTTTCTAAACATGCCCTAATGCTTTCAACCGATGCATGCTCCACACCAATTCCCCGCTTGTTTTTAGGTTTGGCAAGATGTTTTGGCAAAAATGCATGCTTACAGCCGGGTACAGCCTCTGAGATGGTTTTGCGAATCTTCTCTCCCGGAAAGTCCGGATCCGTTAAAATAATGACGCCTCTGGTCTTCTGGGCCAAACGGATTTGGTCAATCACATGATCATCGATGGCTGAACCATTTGTTTCAATTGTGTCTGCATCAACAGCCAATTTGATGCGGGCCGTATCGTCACGCCCCTCGACCACAATGATCTCTTTAATTTTCATTATTTCCTCCAAGACAAAATAAAAACTTTTGTATATTCATGAAACTTTTTCTTATATCGAGCGTCTAATAAGCAGAAAATGCACTTTGTCTATTATAACGAAAAAAACAGAGGGCGCAAAACCCTCTGAATACATAAGTATATATTAATTTAAGATTTTAATTTTGACTGTTTTATTTCCCCATCGGTACGCCGATGATTTCTCTGGGAAAAAGACGTCTATCTTGTTCCCTTTAATCGCTGAACCGGTATCTGCAGCAATGGCATATCCATAGCCTTCCACGTGGACTTTGGAGCCTAGCGGAATGACATTTGGATCCACAGCGATGACTTTGGCATTCGGATTATTTTTTAAATTGACGCCTGTCGCTGTATGTCCTGAACAACCGCTGCAGCTTGCCGTATAAGCCGTAGATGATACAGTCATGACTTTGCCTGTTGATTCATTGCTGCGGGACACAACTGTTTTTGAATCACCTGAAGCACTGACCGTTTCAACTTTTGGACTGCTTTGCTTTGTGCCGACAGCAATCACTTTATCTTTGCTTTGCTCAGCTGTTTCTTCTTTTACAAGCTCTCTGGACACTTCTTTGCCGTTTTCTTTAACGACTTCGAAATGTTTTTTTAGCTTGCCTTCTTTTCCTTTTTGGACGACCTTTTCTTTCCCTTTTTCAAGAGAAGCGTCTTCTTGCTTTTTCACATCGAACGCAATCTTCTCTTCAACTACATCGGTGACCTTTTCGATACGAGTAATTGTAATATCAGCCTTTCCTTTCGTCAGCTTTGCATCTAACGCAGGCTTGATTTTATCTTCGTCTTTTATGTTCATCTTTTGCTGTTTTAAAAAGTCAGCGACCGTAGTCGAAGTCGTCCAGATCTTCTTTTGTTTCCCTGCATCATTCACAGTAACCTGAAATGCGGGCTCTATGTTAATCTTCATGTCTTTCGAAATATCTGTATCTATTGCGGGATCAATTTGATCTTGTTCTTTCACATCAACATCTTGTTCGTCCAGTAATGCACCGACCGTTTTTGCTGTTGACCATAACGTCTTTTCTTCCCCGTTTATTGTAAGCTTCACAGGTTTTGCAGCCTCATACACAACGTCCATGTCTGCTGTTATCTTTGTCTGTTTAGCAGGTGTGATCTTGTCTTCGTCTCTTGTCTTTATATCAAGCATCTCCAAAAGATCACCGACTGTATTTGCATGTGTGCGTATATGTTTCTTTTTGCCATTGATAGAAACTGAGACTGATTGTTTCGTCAGCTCATGAGCCGCGTACGCAGTCCCGCTTCCTGCCAAAAGCAAACAAGCAGCAACCAGAATGACTTTGCTTTTGCTAAGCTTTACGGAAAACAGCTTTTTCATTTTTTGTGTGATGAAAAACGCCTCCTTCTCCTCGGAGAGATTATATAGAGTATCTAAAAGGCTGTCAACCCTCCCTTCTCTTTCTCCCAAAAGCTCAGTGTCCTCTTCATTATCCTGAAATACACTGAGAAACGGAAGAAAGACTTGTCGACAAACCTATCCTATGAGGAGAAGAAAGCATGTAGAACTTTTATAGAAAAACGCTGTAAGGGACAAGCTCTTACAAAACCCGCTAGCGTTTTTTGTCAGTTTATACGGAAAAGTCTTTTCGCATTTTCAGTCGTGATGGAAGCAATCTCTTCAAAGGTCATTTCTTTTAATTCGGCGATTTGTTCTGCCACATATTTCACATAGCTTGGCTCATTTCTTTTCCCGCGGAAAGGGTGCGGTGTGAGAAACGGGCAGTCCGTTTCAATCAGCAGCCGGTCATTGGGAATTTCCTTCACTACTTCCTTCGGTTTCTTCGCATTTTTAAATGTCACCGGTCCCCCAAATGATAAATAAAAATTCATTTTCATGCATTCTCTTGCCACTTCCGCACTTCCTGTAAAGCAGTGCATGATTCCGCCCACAGATTCTGCGCCTTCCTCTTTCAAAATGGTCACGACATCCTCCGTTGCATCACGGTTATGAATGATAATAGGCAAATTGACCTCTTTCGCTAAGGCGATTTGTTTTCTAAACACCTCTTTTTGAATATCTTTAGGTGATTTATCCCAATGATAATCCAGTCCCATTTCCCCTATCGCTACCACTTTCTCATGAGCAGAAAGCTCTTTAATCCACGCTAAGTCTTCCTCTGTCATGTCAATAGCGTCAACAGGGTGCCAGCCAATGGCTGCATAAATAAAATCATATTCCTCAATCATTTCCATCGCACGGGTAATCGTCGGACGGTCAAAACCAACTACGACAATTCGTTCAACTTTTTCAGCTTTTGCCCGTTCAATAACCTCATCCAGATCAGTATCATATTGTTCTGCATTTAAATGCGCGTGAGTGTCAAATAACATAAGTGAAAAACTCCTTTCTTGTCGAAACACAAAAGGTGTTCGACGAATTGTTACACGTGAAACACCTTTTGTTTTATCATTATTTAATTCTTGTGCCTTTTGGTAACGACTGATCGATAGACACGACCTTTAAAACGCCGTCTGCTTCTCCTGCAAGGATCATACCTTGAGAAAGCTCTCCTCTGAGTTTAACCGGTTTTAGATTTGTTACACAAACGAGTTTTTTTCCAACAAGCTCTTCAGGCGTATAATGCTTCGCAATGCCGGATACCACTTGGCGCTTTTCAAAACCAAGATCAAGCTGCAGCTTCAATAAACGGTCTGCTTTTTTCACTGGCTCTGCCTCAATGACCTCAGCTACGCGAAGCTCTACATCCATGAATTGATCAATCGTAATTTCAGGTAAACGATCGACCTCTTGCGGCTCTTCTTCTTTTGTTTCTTCTTTCGCTGGTGCTGAACCTTGCATTTTCCCTTTGATGTAAGCAATTTCTTCTTCTGCCTCTAAACGAGGGAACAATGGCTCGCCTTTTTGTACTTTTGTATCTTTCAGCTGGCCGAAAGTTGTAATGCTGTCCCAAGCTTTTAAAGATTCATCAGTAATGCCCAGCTGCTCGAACATTTTTTCAGGTGTTTTTGTTAAGAATGGCTGAAGCAGTACCGCTGAAATACGCAATGATTCAGCGAGATGATACATAACGGATCGCAATTCTTCTTCTTTTGCCGGATCTTTCGCAAGCACCCATGGAGCTGTCTCATCAATGTATTTGTTTGTGCGGCTGATGAGCTGCCATAAAGTCGAAAGTGCTACCGAGAACTCCATATTTTCCATTGCTTTCTCATAAGCTTTCACTGTTTCTTCAGCAACAGAAGTGAGCGTTTGGTCAAATTCCGTAACAGCACCTTTGTAAGAACCGATTTGTCCGTCAAAATACTTATTAATCATCGCAACAGTACGATTCAATAGATTTCCTAAATCATTCGCTAAATCATAGTTGATTCGCTCAACAAATCCTTCCGGCGTAAATACACCGTCAGATCCGAACGGCACTTCGCGAAGCAGGTAATAGCGAAGCTCGTCTAAACCATAGCGCTCAATTAATGTAACCGGATCTACAACGTTTCCTTTTGATTTCGACATTTTTCCGTCTTTCATCAAAAGCCAGCCATGCGCGAATACTTGCTTTGGCAACGGAAGATCCAGCGCCATCAGCATAATTGGCCAGTAAATAGTATGGAATCGTACAATCTCCTTACCGACTAAATGAACATCGGCAGGCCAATATTTTTGATAAAGTTCATCATTTTCTGTATCATAACCGAGTGCCGTTAAATAGTTAAATAGTGCGTCAATCCAAACATATACAACATGCTTTGGATTTTCCGGCACCTTCACGCCCCAATCAAAAGTGGTACGTGATACTGCCAAATCCTCAAGTCCAGGTTTGATAAAGTTATTAATCATTTCGTTTTTGCGTGATTCTGGCTGAATGAATGTCGGGTTTTCTTCATAGTATTTCAGAAGGCGATCCGCGTATTTCCCCATGCGGAAGAAATAAGATTCCTCTTTGATCAATTCAACTGGGTGACCGCTGTCAGGGCTTTTTCCGCCGATGACCTCTCCCTTTTCATTCCGCTCAATATCAACGAGCTGAGTTTCCGTGTAGAACGTTTCATCAGGGATGCTGTACCAGCCTTCATACTCATCAAGATAGATGTCCCCGTTATCAAGAAGCTTTTGAAACACCTTTTCAATGACAACTTTATGACGTTTTTCTGTCGTGCGGATAAAGTCGTCGTTTGAGATTTCAAGCTGCTTCCACAGTTTTTGAATATCTGCCGCTGCGCGATCCACATACTCCTGAGGTGTAATGTTTTCCTGTTCAGCTTTTTGCTGGATCTTTTGTCCATGCTCGTCCGTTCCCGTTAAATAGCGAACATCGAACCCTTTTAATCTTTTGTAACGTGCCATTGCATCTCCCGCGACTGTCGTATATGCATGGCCGATATGTAATTTTCCGCTCGGATAATAAATCGGTGTTGTAATGTAAAATGTATTGTTTTCTTGCGGCATCTTGAAACCTCCTAATCAGAATGTCAAAAAGCTCCCGCCCAAAGGACGAGAGCGGCGATAAGTGCAAATCATATATGAATATTATTTATATTTATCCTTTATCTATGATACCATCTTAGCCTTTAAGATCAAGAATATATACATACACCCTGAAAAAGAATAATTAAAATTAAAAATCTTTAATGAAAATAAAAAAAGTCTGTTCGTGTCGAATTTTGTCGTATATAATCAAATGAAATAAAAAACTTTGGTTCGAAAGTCTTGATTTAAAAGGATTTTTAGTAGGATAATAGCTTTATTAAATATTTATAAAATGCTGTTATTTCGGTAGTTTCTAAGACATTACTGACTATAAGAACTAATTCTTACAATCAATAGTAAACAAAATGATTGACGATTATTGGAAACCTTGTTATGCTATGAAGGTAAGGATTTTGTCGAATAATGACGAAGAAAAATATAATTTAAACAAATAAGTATCTCTTGGGAGGAGAATGTTTATGAAATCTACTGGTATTGTACGTAAAGTTGATGAATTAGGACGTGTAGTTATTCCTATCGAACTGCGTCGTACTCTTGGAATCGCAGAAAAAGATGCTCTTGAAATCTATGTTGATGATGAAAAAATCATCCTTAAAAAATATAAACCAAACATGACTTGCCAAGTAACTGGTGAAGTTTCTGATGATAACCTTAAACTTGCAGGCGGTAAATTGGTTCTTAGTAAAGAAGGCGCTGAGCAAATCATCAGCGAAATCCAAAACCAGCTTCAAAACCTTAAATAATCATTTCTTGTACAAAAAACGTTCTTGTTATGACACAAGAACGTTTTTTTATTGCTTAATATGGTAAGCATCGTACACTTCACGCTTTGGTACATTGCGATCGACTGCTGCTTTTTTAATGGCTTCTTTAGACGTAGCGCCTTTCGAGATGTAATGCTCGACATGTTCTTTCGCAGTGAGGGTTTCCCACCATTGTTCTTCCTCATCTACCTCTTCATTATTACTTCCTTCTACAACAAGACAAAACTCGCCGCGTATCTGATCCTCGTTTGCCCATCCAATGACCTCGGATATCGTTCCTCGGATAAACTCTTCATATTTCTTAGTGAGTTCACGCGTTACAGCAATTTCCCGATCTCCTAATATCTCTGCCATCGCTGACAAGGTTTCCTTCAATCTGTGAGGCGCTTCATAAAAAATGATCGTTTCCCGCCGTTTTTTAAGGGCTTCAAGCTCCTTCTTCTTTTCTTTTTTCTGTCTGTTGAGAAAACCGTAAAAGAAAAAAGGCTGCGGTACAATACCTGATGCAATAAGAGCTGTTAATGCAGCATTTGCTCCCGGCAACGGAACAACATAACCGCCTATATCCGTAAAATCCTTTACAATTTCCGCTCCGGGATCAGAAATCGTCGGCAGACCGGCATCACTGACAAGAGCAATGTTTTTTCCCGATTTCAGCCATTCAATAATTTTGTGCCCACTGCTTTCTTTATTGTGTTCGTGATAGCTGACGAGCGGTGTTTCAATTTCATATACATGACAAAGCTTTTTCGTTTGCCTCGTATCTTCCGCAGCAATCGCATCCACTGATTTCAGCGTGTCGATCGCCCGGAATGTCATATCCTCTAGATTTCCGATTGGGGTTGGGACCAAGTAAAGAATCCCCATGTCCGACTTTCCATTAAAGCTCATTTGGCGCCTTAACATATACAGCCTCCTTGCTGTTTCGCTTTTCTTCTATATAAAGCTCTTTTTTCTTCCGAGTTAGTTTTTTGAAATAATATTCCGCCTGCATAGCTTCCCGCTTTGTTGAAAAGCTCTCGGCAAAAATTAATTCAACCGGACGTCTTACTTTTGTGTACTTTGCGCCCTTTCCATCATTGTGTGTTTTCACTCGTTTATGAAGATCGTTGGTATACCCGGCATACCAGCTATTGTCCTTACATTTCACGACGTAGAAGAAATGGTTATTTGTCTCCATATAAAATGGTCCTGATTTCTTTTGTATATTCATTTTGATCATCATAAACGAATAAAGGAGGAAGAATTTTTAAATCCGGGCGCCCGCCTTTGATACCTTCAACCAAAATGGTATTGGCTTCTTTCCCTTGCTTCGGATAGACAAATTGTACACGTTTCGGCTCGATTTGATAAGCCTTCATCAGTTCAAAAATCTCCAGAAGCCTTCCCGGCCGGTGAACAAGAGCTGCTTTTCCCCCTTGCTTGAGCAGCTTGCTGCTGACTGAAATGACCTCCTCCAGCGTGCAGTGGATTTCATGTCTTGCGATTCGGAGATGCTCGTTCATATTTTGTTCAGTTTGTTTCGGCGTTTTAAAATACGGCGGATTGCAGGTGACAACATCATATCGATTATGTCCAAGTTTCTCCGGCATGTTTTTCAGGTCATCATGTATGATCTCGATCTGATCGTCCAGCTTATTATACTCCACGCTGCGAATAGCCATATCATGCAGCCTTTCTTGTATTTCGACTCCCAGAATGTCTGCTTTTGATCTTGTACTGAGCAGCAGCGGCACAATACCATTGCCGGTGCATAAATCAACGATTTTCCCTTTTTGAATCGGAACGTACGCAAATTTGGACAGAAGCACAGCGTCCAACGAAAAAGCAAACACTGTTGGGCTTTGTATGATTTTCATGTCCTCTGCCAGCAAATAGTCTAATCTTTCATCATCATGTAATGAAACCATCTTCTTATCCTTTCAGTACCTTTGAAAAAGGCTCCCGTCTTATGCGGAAGCCTTTTCCCTATTTTTTATTTAAGAATGACAGACAGAAAAGACAATCCTCTTTTCGAACACTTCCATAGTGGACATTGCAGATATGAAATCCTTCTTGATACAGACGTGCCAGATTATCATATCCTTCCCCTATATCAGTTTGCTCTGTCTTCTGTGTTTTTGATTCTTTTTTATCAGCTTTGAACTTTTCAATCTGCTGCGTCGTATCGTCCAGCCGTTTGCGCAAATGCTTGTTTTCAAGCTGTAAATGATGATTTTCCTCAATCATCTCACCGATATGCTGCTTCAAATCCCCCAGCTGCCGGTACAGTGAACCAATTTGTTCTTCTAAGTTAATGACTGTATCAAATAACTCTTTTTTATCCAAGGTTCCACACCTCGTTAATCTGTGGTTTGTGCGGATACGACGCCCTCTTCCAAGAGCTCTTCCCAAGTATATTCTATCACTTTTTCACGGTTTATCAGTTCCACCTGAAGCACCCGTTCCAGAATATTTAGTCCGACGACCTTCGCGGGACCGTTTGCTGTCGTAATCATTTCTCCTATATCCGGAAGCTGTTCTTTTGCCGTCTCATACTCATCGTTCTCATATTTTAGACAGCACATCAATCGTCCGCAAAGACCCGAAATCTTCGTAGGATTTAAAGACAAGTTCTGATCCTTGGCCATTTTAATGGAAACGGGTTCAAAATCTCCAAGAAACGTTGAACAGCAAAGCATTCTTCCGCAAGGACCGATTCCTCCGAGCATTTTTGCCTCATCCCTCACTCCGATTTGGCGCAGCTCAATTCTTGTCTTAAAGATAGAAGCCAAATCCTTTACAAGCTCTCTAAAGTCGACTCGGCCGTCAGCAGTGAAGTAAAAAATGACTTTATTGCGATCAAACGTGAATTCAACATCGACCAGCTTCATATCCAAGCCATGCTCAATCACTTTCTTTTGGCAGATATCAAATGCTGATAGTGCTTCCTGTTTATTTTCTTCTACAATGAGAAGATCGCGCTCGTCAGCTACACGTATCACTTTTCGAAGGGGAAGCACCACATCATGCTCATCCACCTGTTTATTTGCAATTACGACCTGGCCGTACTCAACGCCTCTGACAGTTTCTACAATTACGCAGCTGTCATGTTCTATATGAAATCCATTCGGATCAAAATAATATATTTTACCCGCTTTCTTAAAGCGGACACCAATTACATTGTACAAGCTTATCCCTCCTGCAACATTAACACCAAGTGCTCCATTAATCCTTGTACATTCACATTGGAATGAAGCCGTTTCTTTGCTTCTAAAACAGCAAGTATCTGATTCGTAACGCTTTGTTGTGTTGATTGTAGCGCATGCTGTTTTATTGATTGGAATAAGTCTTGATAAATCAATTTATCTTCATTTCCTATTTGGATGGACAACACATCACGATATATCAATAAGAGCATATCAAGACCCATTTCTTGATGGGTTTTTTCTTTGAAAAAGGGCATCCATTGATCTTGAATAAAGAAAAAAGCATGTCCTTTCCGCTGGTGTAGGACTTCATACAATTTTATCACTTTCGCTCTAGACTCTGCAAACTCATCATTTCGACTTAATTCGACTGCATCTGCTACATTATTGGTCATGTTGGCCAGAAGCCTTGCCATATAAGGCGAGACGTCCTGTTCGATCAGTCTGTCTTCAATTGCTTTCGGCTGCAAAGGCTGAAAAGGAAGGGTTTGGCATCTTGAAATGATGGTATCCAATAACCTTTGGGGCTGCTCAGTGATGAGGACGGCCATTGTGTCTTTGTTCGGTTCTTCTAAAAATTTCAGCAGGCTGTTCGCCGCATTTGCTGTCATTTGATCTGCGTGCGAAATAATATACAGCTTTTTATGCGATTCAAGTCCTGTTTTAGAAAACTCTTCTTGGAGCGCTTGAATTTGCGCCTTTTTGATTGATAAGCCATCAGGCTGAACAAGATGGAGATCAGGATGGTTCCCTGACTCTATCCGTTTACAGTTTCGGCAGCTCTCACAAGGCTCCGCGCCATCCTCCAGACAAAAGAAGCTTTTTGCAAGAAGCAGCGCGGCATCAAGCTTGCCTGTTCCTTTTTTTCCCTCAAACAAATAAGCGTGTGATAGTCTGTCCTTCTCAATACTATTATATAAAAGCTTCATCACTCTGGGCTGAAGCTCGTTCATTTCCTTCCAGGATATTGCCATTGTATCACTCTCTATGTGTAAAGGTTAATTAATAAACCTTTTATTTCGCCAATACGCTCCAGCAAATCAATTGCCGGTTTTTCCTGATCCATCATCTCTTCCGTAAGCTGTATCAATTTGTCATCTATTTCTTTCACAAGTCCCAGCGTTCTGCTGTTCCCGTAAAGGTCAAAGCTTTTCGATGTTTCATGTGAAAGGCCGCTGTCCACAGCTTCTTTGACAAAACGTTTCACAAGGCCTTTAAATCTCGCTAAGTCTTTAAAATTCCGAGATTTCGTTAGCCTTTTTCCGAATGCCTCTATATCAGATAACAGCCTGGTAAGCTGATCAAGCTTCATTTTGCTGCTTTGGTTTTCCATTGATGTTTTAAACGATGCTGTGATCTCAGATGTTTTCACAGAGGGAATCTGCTTATTATCTATAAATGTACGTATATCTTTATTAATTTTCACAGTTTCAGATCCTTAAAATTGATGAAATTCATCGACTGGAAGGACAAATACTGTCGCTCCGCCAACTTCAACTTCGACTGGATAAGGGACATAGGAATCAGCATTTCCGCCCATTGGAGATACAGGGGCAATCATCTGATCACGTTTCTGCCCGTTTTCTTTAATGAGACTCAACGCTTTATTGACGCGTATATCCTCGACACCGATCATAAACGTCGTATTGCCTGATTTAAGAAATCCTCCTGTCGTCGCAAGCTTTGTGACTCTGAAGTTGTGATCCGTTAAGGTTTTCAAAAGTCTGTTGCTGTCCTGATCTTGTACAACTGCCACTATCAATTTCATCTGTGAAGGCCTCCTTTAGATTGGAAACAACGTGATCTCGTTTACATTATTATATCAACTATTGGGAAACAGGTCACAATTGAATTTTTTTCAACGCTTCATCGATCACCTTTAGAACATCCTGAACGACGAGGTCTTTGGATTGCCCGGCATCAACTGAATGAAATCTTTCCGGAAATCGCTTCATCAGCTCTTGATAACCTTCTTGTACTTTTGTATGAAAGTCCAGTTTTTCTAAATCGAGCCTGTTTTTCTCCCGTGAGCCGTTTGCATAAATACGCTTCAGTCCTTCTTCCGGATCAATTGAAAAATAAACCGTTACATGGGGCATCATATCTCCAATGGCAAATTCATTAATGGACAGAACCTCATCAATTCCAAGTCCTCTTGCATATCCTTGATACGCAAGAGAACTGTCTATGAATCTGTCGCAAAGAACGATAAACCCCTGTTCTAAAGCAGGTTTTACTTTTTCAACTAAATGCTGGCGTCTTGCAGCCGCATATAAGAGAGCTTCTGTTTTTGGGTCCATTAATGTATTGTTCTCATTCAGAATAACCTCTCGAATTTGTTCTGCAATATCTATTCCGCCTGGCTCTCGAGTTGCCATAACCTGAAGGCCTTCTGCTGTCAGTATGTTTTTGATCTCCTGCAGAACAGTCGTTTTTCCTGCACCTTCAGGACCTTCGAATGTAATAAATAAACCGCTCATGATTTCTCCTCTTCTATATAAACAAGTAGTTGTTTCTCTTTGATTTTCATATTCCCTTGAACATGCGTTTTCATGCTGATCAAGCGGCTGAGCTTTTGCACACTTTCTTTTGTTATTCTTTCTCCCGCCATAATCATCGGGATACCCGGAGGATAAGGGATGATATCTTCTGCATTCAGCCGGCCAGCTGCTTCCTCAAAGTCCACATATTCTTTCTTAAACGAATGTATGACCTTTTTTGGATAAGGCAAGACAGTAACAGGCTGCACACCCCACTCTGCAGAAACAAACGTCTGATCCGGAGGCGTTTTCTCAATCTCTTCATCGATGCTTCTAATGGTTTCAGCGTTTATTCTCCGTTTTCCTCCCAATGGGAGAACGAGCAGAACTTGATTTTCATCAGCAAGCTCAGTGAATATGTTGGCACGCTCTAATATGCTTTGCAGCGTATAGCCAGAATGCCCGCGTTTTGAACGAATTGTGAGCTTCAGCGGGTCCGTGATGATCAGTGGATTAGCAGGGTTAACAGCTTCTGCATTTGTAAGTGAATCAAACGTTTGTTTAAGTGTTTGTATCCGCTGCAGAATGTCATAAAGCTTTTGTTCTTCTATAATATGCTGTACATAAGCGCGGGCAATATCTAACGAAGCCATAATCGGATAAGACGGGCTGCTGCTTTGTAATCGGTTTAAATACTCTGCCACCCGATCCCTGTTAATCCTGCAGCTGCTGTTGAGATGCAAATAAGAACCCATCGTCATGGCAGGCAGCGTTTTGTGGGCCGACTGAACAACAATATCTGCCCCCATTTTTAAAGCTGAGACCGGAAAAGGCTCACCTAAAATAAAATGTGCGCCATGCGCTTCATCGACCAAAACAGGAATCCCGTAATGATGGGCTTCAGTAATGATCTCAGTCAAATCAGCACTATGTCCGTAATATGTCGGATTGGTCAGTACCAAGCCTTTCGCATCTGGATATGCTGCCAGGGCCTCTTTAATTGTTCCAAGCGGAACATGCGTAGGCACATGCATTGCTGAATCAACGTCAGGTGCAAGATAAACCGGCTCAGCACCGGCCAAATCAACAGCATGAAATACAGATTTATGACAGTTTCTTTGAACCAGAATTGTATCACCAGGTTCACAAACAGATAAAATCATCGCTAAGTTTCCGACAGTCGTACCATTTACCAGAAAAAAACTTTCCGCCGATCCATATAATTGACTGACAAGCTCCTGAGCTTCCTTAATCACCCCGGAAGGATGATGGAGATCATCCAATCCTGCCAGTTCAGTTACATCAATGGTGAGAAGCGGATCAAATATTGACTTAGCGTCATCAAAAAAGACATCTCCATTGTGATGTCCCGGAACATGAAATGAATGAGAATTTCTTCTCGCATGTTGAATTAATGCTTTATATAAAGGTGTGTTCATGAAAACAATCCTTTGAATGTGTCTTCTTACACCTTATTATATCGTGCCTCTGACAGAACTTAAAGCCAGACTTACTGGTAACTATCTTTCCTTTATTGTAAGCAGCTTTTGCTTCAGGTCGCCTTCCATCATCATGAGCTCTTCTTCTGCCTGACGGCGTTTGATTCGTCCTTCTTCTTGTATAGTCAGTGTTTCTTCAAGCGTGCTTATTAAGCTTTCCTGCACCTTCTTCAAGGTATCTATATCAACAAGGCCTCTTTCATTTGCCCGTGCAGTTTCAATTGTATTGGTTTTTAAAAGCTCCGCATTTTTCAGCAAAAGCTCATTGGTTGTATCAGATACTTTCTGTTGTGCATCCACTGCATTGCGCTGCCTTAAAAGCGTCAGTGCAATGGCAACTTGATTTTTCCATAGCGGAATCGCTGTCACAATGGATGACTGAATCTTTTCAGCTAACGCTTGGTTTGTATTTTGAATCAGCCTGATTTGCGGTGCACTTTGGATTGTAATTTGCCTGCTCAGCAGCAAATCATGCACCCTTTTATCTAACCGGTCAGCAAATTGAATTAAATCATTCACCTCTTGAACGGCCATTTGGTTATGATCACTCGATTCAGCCTGTTGCTTCAGTTCAGGAATTGTTTTCGTTTTTAATTCCTCCAGCTTCAGTTCTCCTGCAGCAATATAAACATTCAGCGCGGCAAAATATTCTTTATTTTTTTCATATAACTGCTCTAACAGCTTGTTGTCACTGATTAAAGCATTTTTAGAGTGCTCCAGCTTCAAGCTGATTCTGTCTATCTGCACACTGGTCTTTTGGTATTTAGACAGCACCTCTTGAAGAGAACTTGATACTCTTCCAAACATGCGTGCCAAAAAACCCTTTTTCTTAGATTGGAGATCATCAGGATTTACTTGCTCCAGCTTTTTCATCAGCTCTCCAAGTATTTCGCCAATCTCCCCGACATCCTTCTTTTGAACATGATTAATCATATCATGAGAAAAGTTCAGCAGTTTAGATTGAGCTTGTGAACCGTATAAGACAATGCTTTGCATATTTTTATGATCAATCTGTCCAGCAAGCTGAATTGCTTTTTCCTTGTTTCCCTCAGGAAGAACATCAACAAGCCTTACTTGCTCTTTCTCTGCTTTTACAGCCTCCGAACCTGGTATCTCTATGTTACCACCAAAAGGATCTGCCAATAATTCATCTATATGAAGGTCGCTTTGGTCTCGGTTCATCGCTCTTACCCTCTTCCCTTATTTCTTTAATGAATGTTTTGCTGCATCTATTTCAAACTGCAACTCGTCAATTTCATCACCCATTACTTGAGTTAAATCTTCCTCTAAACGCTTGTTCAATTCAGTAAGAGTGATACGTGTCTCACTTAACGACATCGACAGTTCTTTGCTTTTTTTTGGGTGAGATGATAGAAAAGCATACTTCTCTGTCAATTCAACAACCGAATCGAGAGTTTGATAAAAAAATCGTTCTGCCTGATAAAACCGCTTTGGCTCTTTTTTGGTGAGGAGATAAATCCTTCTCACAATCCTTAGCATTTCTGCATTTTGCTTAAACATTTGAATGCTTTTAGCCTGAAACAAGGCTTTCCTAAGACGGATCATTTTCTGCCTTGCTTCCTCTAAGTTTTTCTTAATGTAAGCATACTCTCTTCCTGTCAACTCATGCTTTTTAAGAAATAACCGTCTTGCATTCCAGATGCCAGCTATATATACGGCTGCTCCAGAAGCAAGCCCATAAACAATAGATAAAAAAAGCGACTGGTTTAAACCGAAAAAGCTCAATATTCCTATGAAAACAAAAGTCGCACTGCTAGTTAAACTCCACATCAAAAAGTGAAAAAATCTCTGCATGAGATAATCGACTCCTGTGTCTATAATCAGTTTTAATATTATTATCTACTACGTTCAATCCTTAAACAAGTTTCATCTTCTTTTTATTATTAAGAGTACAAAAAAAGACCTTTTCAGGTCTATGAATATAATGGCGGTGTATGAATGCTCTTTAGTTTTTTTACGTAAAACGCATAGTCAGGATCAGAAGTTGATGTAGAAATTACTTTTCTCTCACAATCTAAGCATATGAATTTCGTATAAAGATGAATGCCTCTATTCTTCTCTTGATCACAAATCACACATGTATGATTAAGTTTACCTGTTTCGTCCATCTTCTCCACCTCCGTACAATTAGCCTCCCCTTAAAACGGATATTGTATACACTATTTAGA
>NZ_CP150251.1:0-32500 GCF_037975295.1 Bacillus sp. FSL R5-0523 | reverse complement strand
TCTACGACCACGTACTCATGCGCCCTATTCAGACTCGCTTTCGCTGCGGCTCCGCATCTTCTGCTTAACCTTGCACGGGATCGTAACTCGCCGGTTCATTCTACAAAAGGCACGCCATCACCCGTTAACGGGCTCTGACTACTTGTAGGCACACGGTTTCAGGATCTCTTTCACTCCCCTTCCGGGGTGCTTTTCACCTTTCCCTCACGGTACTGGTTCACTATCGGTCACTAGGGAGTATTTAGCCTTGGGAGATGGTCCTCCCGGATTCCGACGGAATTTCACGTGTTCCGCCGTACTCAGGATCCACTCAGGAGAGAACGAAGTTTTGACTACAGGGCTGTTACCTCCTATGGCGGGCCTTTCCAGACCTCTTCATCTACCTCGTTCCTTTGTAACTCCGTACAGAGTGTCCTACAACCCCAAGAGGCAAGCCTCTTGGTTTGGGCTGATCCCGTTTCGCTCGCCGCTACTCAGGGAATCGCATTTGCTTTCTCTTCCTCCGGGTACTTAGATGTTTCAGTTCCCCGGGTCTGCCTTCTCATATCCTATGAATTCAGATATGGATACCACTCCATTACGAGTGGTGGGTTTCCCCATTCGGAAATCTCCGGATCAAAGCTTGCTTACAGCTCCCCGAAGCATATCGGTGTTCGTCCCGTCCTTCATCGGCTCCTAGTGCCAAGGCATCCACCGTGCGCCCTTTCTAACTTAACCGTTAAAAAGAATCACTATGTGATATCTTGTATTACTAATTGAATGTGATGTCTACTGTTATCTAGTTTTCAAAGAACACGTTGGTGGAGCCTAGCGGGATCGAACCGCTGACCTCCTGCGTGCAAAGCAGGCGCTCTCCCAGCTGAGCTAAGGCCCCGTTATATAAGATGGTGGGCCTGAGTGGACTCGAACCACCGACCTCACGCTTATCAGGCGTGCGCTCTAACCAGCTGAGCTACAGGCCCATCTTAACTTATTCAAGGAACAAAGTTCCTTCAAAACTAAACAAGACAGGGAACGTTCTGTTTATAAGACCCAAGGTCTTATATTCCGTATAATATCCTTAGAAAGGAGGTGATCCAGCCGCACCTTCCGATACGGCTACCTTGTTACGACTTCACCCCAATCATCTGTCCCACCTTCGGCGGCTGGCTCCTAAAAGGTTACCTCACCGACTTCGGGTGTTACAAACTCTCGTGGTGTGACGGGCGGTGTGTACAAGGCCCGGGAACGTATTCACCGCGGCATGCTGATCCGCGATTACTAGCGATTCCAGCTTCACGCAGTCGAGTTGCAGACTGCGATCCGAACTGAGAACAGATTTGTGGGATTGGCTTAACCTCGCGGTTTCGCTGCCCTTTGTTCTGTCCATTGTAGCACGTGTGTAGCCCAGGTCATAAGGGGCATGATGATTTGACGTCATCCCCACCTTCCTCCGGTTTGTCACCGGCAGTCACCTTAGAGTGCCCAACTGAATGCTGGCAACTAAGATCAAGGGTTGCGCTCGTTGCGGGACTTAACCCAACATCTCACGACACGAGCTGACGACAACCATGCACCACCTGTCACTCTGCCCCCGAAGGGGACGTCCTATCTCTAGGATTGTCAGAGGATGTCAAGACCTGGTAAGGTTCTTCGCGTTGCTTCGAATTAAACCACATGCTCCACCGCTTGTGCGGGCCCCCGTCAATTCCTTTGAGTTTCAGTCTTGCGACCGTACTCCCCAGGCGGAGTGCTTAATGCGTTAGCTGCAGCACTAAGGGGCGGAAACCCCCTAACACTTAGCACTCATCGTTTACGGCGTGGACTACCAGGGTATCTAATCCTGTTCGCTCCCCACGCTTTCGCTCCTCAGCGTCAGTTACAGACCAGAGAGTCGCCTTCGCCACTGGTGTTCCTCCACATCTCTACGCATTTCACCGCTACACGTGGAATTCCACTCTCCTCTTCTGCACTCAAGTTCCCCAGTTTCCAATGACCCTCCCCGGTTGAGCCGGGGGCTTTCACATCAGACTTAAGAAACCGCCTGCGAGCCCTTTACGCCCAATAATTCCGGACAACGCTTGCCACCTACGTATTACCGCGGCTGCTGGCACGTAGTTAGCCGTGGCTTTCTGGTTAGGTACCGTCAAGGTACCGCCCTATTCGAACGGTACTTGTTCTTCCCTAACAACAGAGCTTTACGATCCGAAAACCTTCATCACTCACGCGGCGTTGCTCCGTCAGACTTTCGTCCATTGCGGAAGATTCCCTACTGCTGCCTCCCGTAGGAGTCTGGGCCGTGTCTCAGTCCCAGTGTGGCCGATCACCCTCTCAGGTCGGCTACGCATCGTCGCCTTGGTGAGCCGTTACCTCACCAACTAGCTAATGCGCCGCGGGTCCATCTGTAAGTGGTAGCCGAAGCCACCTTTTATGTTTGAACCATGCGGTTCAAACAACCATCCGGTATTAGCCCCGGTTTCCCGGAGTTATCCCAGTCTTACAGGCAGGTTACCCACGTGTTACTCACCCGTCCGCCGCTAACATCAGGGAGCAAGCTCCCATCTGTCCGCTCGACTTGCATGTATTAGGCACGCCGCCAGCGTTCGTCCTGAGCCAGGATCAAACTCTCCGATAAAGTAGTTTGACTGACTACGCACATCGCTGTGCGATTTATAAAAAATGAATTAACAGGTACGTTTTGTCTTGTTTAGTTTTCAAAGAACTTTGTTTGCCGCTCGTTTAAGCGACTTTATTATCATAACATTTACCGCCGCTACTGTCAACAACTTTTTAGCATTTTCTTTTCAAAAAAGCTGTTCGTCATCAGCGACGTATATTAGAATAACACCTTCAGTTGTCTAAGTCAATACATAATATCAATTAAATGATAAATTGCTTAATGACGACTAACGCAGCTATTCCGGGTATTCCTAAAATTCCGCTGATAGCTGTTGTAACCAGATTAATCGGCACATGAATGCCAAGACTGCCGCCAAACATATTTACACAAACCAGTAGCAAAGCACCTGCCACAAATTTAACAGCTGTGATGCCAATCCACTTTAAAGGCTTCGCAGCTGAACCTGATAAAAAAAGAAGAATAACCAGTCCTAAAATAATCCCAATAATAAAAATAGGCTCCATGAATCTTCTCATCTCCTTCGCTTGTTCTAGTACAAGCTTATGAGAAGATCCAGGAGTTTAGACCACTTACTTCCACCGGCTGATTTTTAAATTTCGCTGCTTCGCTTCCCTTAAGTAAAAAAAATACTTCGCTTCAGCTACTTTCAGTTCGTATAACACTTCAGCAGACGGTTCTAAGCTTTTTTCAACCAGCTTTTTTTGCCTGTTCCACTCTTCCTTTTGCTTAAAAAGCTGCTCGGTTAGTTTTTCATCAAACTCTCTTCTTAATGTTTTCTTGCGAAGAAAACCCATGGATCGCTTTTTCCTCCTTACAATTCACGTCTTCCTTCAAGTGCTTTAGAAAGAGTGACCTCGTCAGCATATTCCAAGTCACCGCCGACGGGCAGTCCGTGGGCAATACGGGAGAGCTTAATACCAGACGGCTTGAGGAGCCTTGATATATACATCGCCGTTGCTTCCCCTTCTATATTAGGGTTTGTCGCGAGGATCACTTCTGTCACTTGATCATCCTGTAATCGTTTTAACAATTCTGGTATTTTAATATCCTCCGGTCCGATGCCGTCCATTGGAGAAATAGCGCCGTGAAGAACGTGATACTGCCCGTTGTATTCCTTCATTTTCTCCATAGCGATAACATCCTTAGGGTCTTGCACAACACAGATAACAGACTTATCCCTGCGCGTATCTTCACATATATAGCAAGGGTCCTGGTCTGTAATATGCCCGCAAACTGAACAATATGTCAGGTTGCGTTTCGCATTTACTAATGCTTTCGCAAAATCTAATACTACATCTTCTTTCATACCTAGAACAAAAAAAGCCAGACGAACCGCTGTTTTCGGTCCGATCCCTGGCAATTTCATAAAGCTGTCAATCAGCTTTGATATTGGTTCAGGATATTGCATGTTCTTTTATCCCCCTAGAATAAACCTGGCATGTTCATTCCCTTTGTAAATTGACCCATTGTTTCGTTTGTGATTTCGTCAACTTTTTTCAAAGCTTCATTCGTTGCAGCAAGCACTAAATCTTGAAGCATATCAATATCTTCAGGATCAACGACTTCTTCTTTGATGATAACATCCAGGATTTCTTTTTGGCCGTTTGCTTTTACTGTTACCATACCGCCGCCTGCAGTTCCTTCAACAACCTTTTCTGCAAGCTCTTCTTGAGCCTTCGCCATGTCCTTTTGCATTTTTTGCATTTGTTTCATCATTTTTTGCATATTACCCATTCCGCCACGCATAGCATTCACTCTCTTTCATTTTGTTAGTCTTTTATTTCAATTAAATCCGCTCCAACAAGCTTTTTCGCTTCGGCAATAAGCGGGTCTTCTTCAGCCGGTTCATTTGATCCTTCATTTTCCTGCTGATGATCTTCTAAAAATTCTTCTCTTATTTTACCCCATTGTGCTTCTGGAACGCCAATCAAATCCATTCTTTTTCCGAGCATCGATTCTAAAATCTGCTCAAGATTAGTCCGGACTCCGTTGTTATCCTCAGCGACCATTTTACAATGAATTTCATATTTGAATTTCAGAACAAATGCCGCCGATCCGGCAGCCACAGGTTCACTGTCATTCAGCAAAGCGGCATGTGATACTTTGTTTTGCTGTTTGAGATGAGCAAGAAGCTTGCCCCAACTGTTTCTGAGCAGATCAAGATCCGGTCTTGTGGCTTCCTTCAAAATCTCATGAATTCTGCCTACTGGCGCTTTGTAATTGGATTTCCCGCCCTTTGGCACACGCGGCGCTTCTTTTTTCGGGCTTTCCGCAGCTGCTTTTATGCCCGTTGTTTTGAGCCGCTCTACTTCCTGTTCGAGCTGCTGGATTTTTTTCATCAGCATATCCACTTCCGGGAGATCAGCAGCAGATTGATGTGAGGTTTGGCAAATCTTCACAACGGCCACTTCGAAAAAGATACGCGGATGATTTGTCCATTTCATTTCCTGATGGCTCTTGTTCAGAATATCAATCATTTCATATAGGGCCTGAGCCGGAATTTGTTCACTTAGTTCCCGAAACGTTTCATCAACTTTTACTTTCTCAAGCACTCCCTCTAAGCCAGGGGCTGTTTTGTACAGCAGCATGTCCCTGAAATAGAAAATCATATCTTCTATCAGCTTAGCTGGATCTTTTCCTTGCTGAAGCAATTCATTTAATGTTTCCAGTGCGTCAGAAACGTTTTTATCATGCAGGGACTGTGCAAGCTTCCCGATATATAATTGAGAAACAGCACCCGTAATTAAAAGCGCATCTTCGACTTTCAGGATATCGCCGCTGAATGATATGGCCTGATCAAGAAGGCTCAGGGCATCCCTCATCCCTCCGTCTGCAGCACTCGCAATGATTTCCAGCGATCCTTCCTCCACTTGCAGCTGTTCAGCATCAACAATTTTATTCATGCGGCCTACAATCGCTTGGGAGGTAATTCGTTTAAAGTCAAAACGCTGACATCTAGAGATAATGGTTAAAGGAATTTTGTGCGGTTCAGTTGTTGCTAATATGAAAATACAATGCTCAGGCGGCTCTTCTAATGTTTTTAGTAATGCATTAAAAGCGCCGATAGAAAGCATATGCACCTCATCTATGATATATACCTTATATGTGACGGCCGATGGGGCAAACTTCACTTTATCGCGAATGTCACGAATCTCATCAACACCGTTATTAGAAGCGGCGTCAATTTCTATGACATCGGATATTGACCCGTTTGTTATCCCTTTACAGGCCGCACATTCGTTGCATGGCTCATCAACAGGAGCATGTTCACAGTTGACAGCCTTAGCAAATATTTTGGCTGCACTGGTTTTTCCGGTTCCTCTTGGCCCGGAAAACAGATAGGCGTGAGAAAACTTTTTTTGCAAAAGGGCATTTTGCAGCGTTTTTGTAATGTGTTCTTGTCCGACCACATCTTCAAAGCGCTGAGGCCTGAATACTCGATATAAAGCTTGGTAACTCACGGGTTTGCCCTCCTCCGTTATTCATCATTCCCATTATACATGAACCTTGTTTCGATTCCAAAAGCTCTTTTTACATAACAAAAAACTCACCTAATGTTAGGTGAGTCTGAAAATTTGATGATTGATTTACCGTGCACCTTCTGTCGATTCGCTACCCTAAGCGTTACTTAAGCAGTTAGCTCGGCCCAGGCAACCCTGCGGCACATGAGAGGTTTCACTTAATGCTGCTTCCTTCCGGACCTGACATGGTTCATGAATTCCCATTGCGCAGGACCCAAACGTCAACACCACTTACTTAAGGCAGGCCTTAAAGTAAACGGACCTCGAGAAGGGATTCGGCCCTGCTAGAGCGGATTGCAGGTACAGGGCACCGCTACCTCCCCGCTTAGCACGGCAAAATAAATATCAAATTTTATGTTGCATCTATTACGATGCACACTTAAGTATATCTGTTTCCCCTAAAAATTGCAACCGTACTATTCAGACAAGTTTTTCCTGGCGGCTTTCTTCTTTTTTCTTAGTTCTCTGAAAAACGCACTGAGCATACCGCCGCATTCTTCTTCAAGCACACCGCTCACCACTTCAGCCTGATGATTAAAGCGTTCCTCCTGAAGAAGGTTCATTAGCGTACCTGAACAGCCACCTTTCGGGTCAAATGCGCCAAAAACCACTTTTTCCACTCGAGAAAGTACGACTGCACCAGCACACATTGGACAAGGCTCAAGCGTCACATAAAGAGTCGCACCTTCCAGCCGCCATGTTCCGAGTGCCTTACACGCTTCATCAATTACAAGCATTTCTGCATGGGCAATAGATCGCTGTTCAGTCTCTCTTAAATTATGTGCACGCGCTATAATTTCATCATTAACGACAAGCACCGCACCTATTGGCACTTCACCCTTCTCTTCAGCCTTTTTCGCTTCTTTAATTGCTTCTTTCATATAAAGTTCATCTTGTGTCATAAGGATAAGCTCTCTTTTCAAAGTTTTTTCATTGCCTAAAAAGGCTACATATTAACTATAACTGAAACGGAAAGGAGACTGTCGATTGTCCAAAGCAGATACAGCCCTTCTCATTGTAGACATGATCAATAATTTTGAATTCGATATGGGAGAAACCCTCGCTAAAAAAACAGAAAAAATCGTTCCTCATATTTTATCATTAAAGGAGCACGCGAGACAAAATGAATGGCCGATTATTTACATCAATGATCATTATGGACTTTGGCAAGCTGACATTAAAAACATTCAGCAAGAATGCACAAATGAAAGAAGCAAGGATATCATCACAAAGATAGCTCCGGAAGATGCTGATTATTTTTTAATCAAACCAAAACATTCCGCTTTCTACGAAACTGCACTTCACACCCTTCTTACTGAGTTGCAGGTGAGACATATTATCTTAACAGGTATAGCTGGCAATATATGTGTGCTGTTTACCGCTAATGACGCTTATATGAGGGAATACAGCATCACGATTCCTAAGGACTGTATCGCGTCAAACAGTGACGAAGATAACGAATTCGCCTTAACTATGATGGAGAATGTTCTTTTCGCAGAAATTACGACGGAAGAACAAATTACAGAAAAATAAACATGATCAGCGCTTTTCTTTCATACATTGATAGCGATATGAAAGGAGGCGTTTTTCATTCAAATTTATGTGGTAAAACAAGGCGACACTCTTTCTGCTATCGCTTCACAATACAGAACAACCGCAAATGAGATCACTGAAACGAATGAAATACCGAATCCCGACAGCCTTGTTGTCGGACAAACCATTGTCATTCCAATAGCTGGCCAGTTCTATGATGTGAAGCGAGGTGATACCCTGACATCCATCGCCCGGCAGTTCAATACAACAGCAGCCGAGCTCGCAAGGGTTAACCGCATCCAGTTAAATACCGTGCTTCAGATTGGTTTCCGTTTATACATCCCTCCAGCTCCTAAACGAGACATCGAATCAAATGCTTATTTGGAGCCCCGAGGAAATCAAGTCAGCGAAAATCTCCAGCAGGCGGCCAGAGAAGCGTCACCCTACTTAACGTACCTTGGCGCATTCAGCTTCCAGGCACAGCGTAACGGAACCTTAGTCGCACCGCCTTTAACGAATTTAAGGAGCATTACAGAAAGTCAAAATACAACATTGATGATGATTATAACGAACCTAGAAAACCAAGCATTCAGCGATGAACTTGGCCGGATCCTTTTGAACGACGAAACTGTAAAAAGACGGCTTCTAAATGAAATAGTCGAGAATGCCAGAAGATATGGCTTCCGTGACATTCATTTCGACTTTGAATATTTGCGGCCCCAGGATAGAGAGGCCTATAATCAATTCCTCCGCGAAGCAAGGGATCTTTTCCATCGAGAGGGCTTAGAAATTTCTACGGCTCTTGCTCCTAAAACAAGTGCAACACAGCAGGGCAGATGGTATGAAGCTCATGATTACAGGGCACATGGCGAAATTGTCGACTTTGTTGTTCTCATGACATATGAATGGGGCTATAGCGGCGGGCCGGCTCAAGCGGTTTCTCCAATTGGCCCTGTCCGTGATGTCATAGAATATGCTTTGACTGAAATGCCTGCGAATAAAATCGTCATGGGCCAGAATTTATATGGGTATGACTGGACGCTGCCATATACAGCGGGGGGAACTCCGGCAAGAGCAGTAAGCCCTCAGCAAGCCATTGTCATAGCTGATCAGAACAATGCTTCCATTCAGTATGACCAAACCGCTCAAGCTCCTTTCTTCCGCTATACTGATGCAGAAAACAGAAGGCACGAGGTATGGTTCGAGGATGCCCGCTCGATTCAAGCAAAATTCAATCTGATTAAAGAGCTGAATTTAAGAGGCATCAGCTATTGGAAGCTGGGTCTTTCCTTTCCACAAAACTGGCTGCTGCTGTCTGATCAATTTAATGTTGTCAAAAAGACGTTTCGATAATTTGGAAACGTCTTTTTTTCATGGGGGCACCCAAGGGTTGTGATACAATATGAAGGTCGGTAACTGACGCACGTTTTTCAGATATAAGGAGGATTCCGATGAATACAGCCCCTTTTATTGCAATAGAAGGTCCTATCGGGGCAGGAAAAACAACTCTCGCAACGATGCTCTCACAAGAATTCGGATTCCCTATGATCAATGAGATTGTAGAGGATAACCCGTACCTTGATAAGTTTTATGACAATATAGAGGAATGGAGCTTCCAGCTCGAGATGTTTTTTCTTTGTCACAGATACAAACAGCTTGAAGACACCAGTGATCACTTTTTAAAAAAGGGACAGCCTGTAATAGCTGATTATCATATTTATAAAAATGTGATTTTTGCGGAACGCACCTTGTCTCCACATCAGCTGGAAAAATACAAAAAGATATATCACCTGCTAACGGATGATCTGCCAAAGCCGAATTTCATCATTTACATAAAGGCCAGTCTGCCTACATTGCTACATCGCATTGAAAAACGCGGGCGCCCCTTTGAGAAAAAAATTGAAACTAGCTATTTGGAGCAGCTGATTTCAGATTATGAAGTCGCCATCAAGCAGCTGCAGGAAGCAGACCCTGAACTTACAGTGTTAACCGTAGATGGTGATTCAAAGGATTTCGTTTTGAATAAGAGCGACTTTGAACGCATTGCCGCCCATGTAAAGGAGCTTATCGTATGAAGGAACATCATATCCCTAACAATTCAATTATTACAGTAGCAGGAACAGTAGGTGTCGGAAAATCGACTTTAACGAAAACTTTAGCTAAACGGCTTGGATTTAAAACATCTTTGGAGGAAGTCGATCATAATCCATACTTGGAAAAGTTCTATCATGATTTTGAACGTTGGAGCTTTCACCTTCAAATTTATTTCTTAGCTGAACGCTTCAAAGAACAGAAAACAATTTTTGAAGCCGGCGGAGGTTTTGTACAGGATCGTTCGATTTATGAAGATACAGGAATTTTCGCAAAAATGCATGCTGATAAAGGGACAATGTCAAAGGTTGATTATAAGACTTACACAAGCCTTTTCGAAGCAATGGTAATGACACCGTATTTCCCACACCCAGATGTGTTGATCTATTTAGAAGGAGATCTGGAGAACATTTTAAACCGGATTGAACAACGCGGCCGTGAGATGGAGCTTCAGACAAGCAGGTCTTATTGGGAAGAAATGCATACACGCTACGAGAACTGGATAAGCGGTTTTAATGCCTGCCCTGTTTTAAAACTTCGCATTGAAGATTATGATCTTCTGAACGACGAAAACTCGATTGAAAATATTGTAGATCAAATTGCTTCAGTTATTCATGATAATCAAAAAAAGTGAATCTCAGTCGAGATTCACTTTTTCTTTAAAATAAAAAATCCGCCGCACCGAATGCAACGGACAAAACAATCTCCAATATATGCTTGTGTTTCATTAGAATTAAAATCAATATGGCGGAGGAAGAGGGATTCGAACCCCCGCGGGCTTTGACACCCCTGTCGGTTTTCAAGACCGATCCCTTCAGCCGGACTTGGGTATTCCTCCGTATCGACAAGACTTACTATATCACGTATGTTCTCGTGCGGTCAAGCATTTTTAAAAACTTTTTTTGTTTTTATGAAAATGCCGTGTTTACATAAGCAAAAAGGCGCACCTTGTCAGGCACGCCTTTCCATAATTTACGGTTTCATTACTTCTCTATTCCCCATATAAGGACGGAGCACTTTCGGAATCACAACGCTTCCGTCTTCCTGCTGATAATTTTCTAATATAGCGGCAACTGTTCTTCCAACCGCCAGTCCTGAACCGTTCAGTGTGTGTACATGCTCAGGCTTGCCTTTCGCTTCACGTCTGAAACGAATATTCGCACGTCTCGCCTGGAACGCTTCGAAGTTGCTGCAAGAAGAGATTTCTCGATATGTGTCTTGGCTTGGAATCCAAACTTCGATATCGTATTTTTTCGCAGCCGTAAAGCCTAAGTCACCCGTACACATGCTCATGACACGGTATGGAAGCTCAAGCAGCTGAAGAACCCGTTCTGCTTGGTTTGTAAGCTTCTCCAATTCTTCATAAGAATCTTCAGGCTTCACAAACTTTACAAGCTCAACTTTATTAAATTGGTGCTGACGAATTAATCCGCGTGTGTCACGTCCTGCTGAACCAGCTTCAGAACGGAAGCAAGCACTGAATGCCGCATAGTTGATCGGCAGGCTGTCACCTGAAAGGATTTCATCGCGATGCATGTTTGTAATCGGCACTTCCGCCGTTGGAATTAAGAAATAATCTTCTTCCCTGATTTTAAATGCATCCTCTTCAAATTTAGGAAGCTGCCCAGTTCCCGTCATGCTTGCGCGGTTTACCATATATGGCGGGATCACTTCAGTGTAGTTATACTCATCCACATGCAGATCAAGCATAAAGTTATAAAGCGCACGCTCCAGACGAGCACCTAAGCCTTTATAGAACACGAAACGGCTTCCTGTTACTTTGGCAGCACGTTCAAAATCCAGAATACCCAGCTCATCCGCAATATCCCAGTGCGGCTTCGGCTCATAAGAAAATGAAGGCTTTTCTCCCCATTTACGCACTTCTACGTTGTCGTCTTCTGTTTCACCGATAGGTACAGACTCATGCGGAATGTTTGGGATTGAGAGAAGGATTGTATCAAGCTCAGCTTCCACTGTCCGTAATTCTTCATCAAGCTTTTTAATTTCCTCGCCGACTTCACGCATTTCTTTAATAATGTGATCCGCGTCTTTTTTCCCACGCTTCAGCACAGCAACCTGCTGAGAAACTTCATTTCGTTTTCCTTTTAACTCTTCAACCTTGCCGATAAGCTCTCTTCGTCTATCATCCAGCGCCTCAAACTTATCAAAATCAGTTAAGTCTTCGCCTTTGTGTACAAGCTTTGCTTTAATTTCTTGAAAATTTGCTCTCAGCATTTTCGTATCAAGCATGCTAAACACTCCTTTTTTTATTGATTTGTCGAAAATAAAAAGAGCCCTCATCCCCATAAAGGGACGAGAGCTCTCGCGTTGCCACCCTGATTGAAAACAAATCAAAGACTCGTTTTCCACTTTCAAACATAACGGTTATCCCGTAAATGCCTACTTGTTTCAGCATTTCGCTCAAGGATGGATTCAGACAGCATCTTTCACCGATTCGCACCAACCATCGGCTCTCTTAGAAAGAGAGGCTCCCTACTAATTCCTATCAACGCTTTTCGATCTTTATTTGTGCTTATAATGTACTATAAGTTTCCACAGCTTTCAACTGTTTTATACAAGTGCCTTTTGCTTGTATTCCTCAACCATTTCAACAAACAGCTTTGTCACTCGGTGATCTTCTGTCAGCTCCGGATGGAATGAGCAGCCAAGGAATTGCCCCTGTTTCGCGGCTACAATACGACCATTATGCTCCGATAAAACTTCAACATTTTCACCAGCTTCTAAAATATGCGGAGCACGGATGAATACCCCTGTAAAAGGCTCGTCCAAGCCTTTAATTGTTAAATCAGCTTCAAAGCTGTCAACCTGCCTGCCAAATGAATTACGTTCTACAACCACATTCAGAAGACCTAAATGAGGATTATCTGAACCGGTAATTTCTTTTGCTAATATAATTAATCCGGCACATGTTCCAAACATCGGTTTGCCCTGAGCAGCGAATTCACGAAGCGGCTCCATGAATTGATACGTATCGATCAAACGGCGCATCGTCGTGCTCTCACCGCCCGGCAAAATCAACCCGTCAACTTCGTTCAGCTGCTCCGGACGTTTTACGACAAGACCAGCCGCGCCGCATGCTTCAATCGCATGGATGTGCTCTCTAACTGCTCCTTGAAGTCCTAGTACACCTATTGTTAACATGTCAGCAGCGCTCCTATGTTCTTACCAGCCGCGTTCTTGCATACGCTGTTCTGGAAGTAAGTTTGAGATTTCAATCCCTTTCATTGCAGTACCCAGCTCTTTTGACAGCTCAGCGATCAATTTGTAATCAGTGAAGTGAGTTGTTGCTTCCACAATTGCTTTCGCAAACTTAGCAGGGTTGTCTGATTTGAAAATACCAGAACCAACAAATACTCCGTCAGCACCAAGCTGCATCATGAGAGCAGCATCAGCTGGAGTTGCTACGCCGCCAGCGGCAAAGTTAACGACAGGAAGCTTGCCGTCTTTTTTAATTTGAAGAAGAAGCTCGTAAGGAGCACCTAGATTTTTCGCTTCTGTCATTAGTTCATCCTCACTCATCGCAACTACTTTGCGCACTTGAGCGTTAACTTTGCGCATATGGCGAACAGCCTCAACAATATTACCTGTTCCAGGCTCACCTTTTGTGCGAAGCATAGAAGCACCTTCCGCAATACGGCGTGTTGCTTCACCAAGATCACGGCAGCCACAGACAAAAGGAACTGTGTATTCATTTTTATTTAAATGAAATTCTTCGTCAGCCGGCGTCAGAACTTCACTTTCATCGATATAGTCAACACCCATAGCTTCAAGCACACGCGCTTCAACAATATGTCCGATACGCGCTTTTGCCATTACCGGGATAGATACTGCATTCATTACTTCTTCCACGATTGTAGGGTCAGCCATACGGGCAACTCCTCCAGCCGCGCGAATATCTGCTGGCACACGTTCTAGCGCCATTACAGCGACAGCTCCAGCTTCTTCAGCGATTTTCGCTTGTTCCGCATTGATGACGTCCATGATGACGCCGCCTTTTTGCATTTCTGCCATTCCGCGTTTTACACGTTCAGTACCTGTTTGAGCCATTTCTTGGTCCCCCTAATCAAGGTATAGTTATATGATTTCTAATCCTTATTGTATCCTAGAAATCCAATAATTCATATGGATATATACTATTTTATTCGGTTTTTAGCGCTTTGAAAATCATTTTTTATTAAAAATTGAGTTTTTTCAGTATATTACGCGAAAGAGCCCTAACATCCATCAGAGCTCTTTCAATTGATTAAAACCAGCCGGTTACCGTATCAACAATGCTTCCCCAAATTCCGGCAAAAAATCCGCCGATACTGCGCATTGTCAAAACAAACCAGTTTGCTTTTTCTACATTTTCTTTTGTAACAAGGTCTACGCCAGCCAGATCGCTGTTAAGGAATCCGTAATCCTTTTCATCACCTGTGTATTCCGCAGTCAGCTTCCCAACCTTGGTTCCTTTTTTCACAGGAGCAGTTAAGTTGTCTTTATTCAGTGTGACCTTCGCTTTGTAATTCTTTTCTTCACCATTTTTGACAGGAAGAGAGAACGCCTTGTTTGTCACAATGCCTACTTCTTTCTCTTTACCCTTATCAACTGACATTGTTTTATGGCCTTTTACTTGATCGCCTTCAGCATAAATTTCTTTCATGGAGAAATTGTCGAAAGCATAATCAAACATTTTTTTCGTTTCATCGAAACGGCCTGTATGAAGGTTGCCCTTTGCGTTTAAAACAACAGTGATGACACGCATACCGTTGCGTTCAGCTGTTCCTGTAAAGCATGAACCCGCAGAGTCAGTAGAACCTGTTTTCAGTCCGTCTACAGTCGCTTTTTTATACTCGCTGACAAGCCCCTTCAGCATAAAATTCCAGTTCGGCATGTCCATTTCATCATCGGTGCCTTCTCGGAATTTCGTTTTGGCGATACTGGAAGTCTCCAGTATCTCAGGGTAATCAGTAATCAAGTGATCCGCAAGAATCGCCATATCCTTTGCAGAAACTTCACTTTCTTCATTTACGCTTGTCCCCTCAGGCTGATGCCCGTGAAGATCTTTGTTTTCAAGACCTGTTGCGTTAACAAATTTGTAATCTGTTAAGCCTAGTTCTTTTGCTTTTGCATTCATTTTTTCAACAAACTTAGTTTCAGAACCGGCAACGATTTCTGCAATCGCAATAGCAGCAGCATTTGCAGAATAAATTGCTGTAGCTTGATATAATTCTTTTACTGTGTATTTCCCGTCTTTCCGAAGAGGAACGTTTGATAAGCTGTTATCTTGGGAAATTTCATACACATAGTCATCAGGCGTATAGGTTTGGTCCCATTTCACTTTACCTTGATCAATTGCTTCCAATAACAGATACTCTGTCATCATTTTTGTCATACTCGCAATTGGCAGTCTCTTATCTGCATTTTTACTGTAAAGAATTTTACCTGAAGAAGCTTCAATCATAATAGCAGCAGATGCATTGATATCAATTGGATCGCTGGCTGCTTTTGCTTTTGACATTGGAGCCAGACACGTGACAGCTAGAGTTAACACAACCAATGACATCAGTAGCTGTTTACATTTCTTGATGTTCAATCGTACGACCTCCGTATTTCATTTTCTTCATCTATAATTAAGCCGTTAAGGACATTTTCAATGCACAACAGTATAAATTTTATCATAATCAGTATAAAAAAAATAGACAGAGTCAGAGACCCTGTCAAATGTTTTTAATTTGTAACAATTTATTATGAAATTGTATAGTTAGGTGATTCTTTTGTAATCTGTACGTCATGCGGATGGCTTTCGCGAAGTCCTGCGCCAGTCATGCGAATGAACTGAGCCTCTTCTCTTAGCGCACGCAGATCTTTGGACCCGCAATACCCCATACCAGAACGAAGGCCTCCGACTAGCTGATAAACGGTTTCTTCAACTGGTCCTTTGTAAGGTGTGCGTCCTTCAATTCCTTCAGGAACAAATTTTTTGTTTTCTTCTTGGAAGTAACGGTCTTTACTTCCTTTTTCCATTGCAGCAACTGATCCCATGCCGCGGTATACCTTAAATCTTCTGCCTTGGTAGATTTCAGTTTCACCAGGGCTTTCTGATGTGCCTGCAAGCAAGCTTCCGAGCATAACAGCATGTCCGCCGGCTGCCAATGCTTTAGTGATATCGCCAGAGAATTTAATCCCACCGTCGGCGATGATTGTTTTGCCGTGTTTTCTTGCTTCAGTCGCACAATCATAGATTGCTGTAATTTGCGGAACACCGACGCCGGCTACAACACGTGTAGTACAAATTGAACCAGGCCCTATTCCAACTTTGACAACGTCTGCTCCAGCTTCGATAAGCGCTCTTGTCGCTTCAGCTGTTGCTACGTTCCCAGCAATAATGTTTAATTCTGGATACGTTTCACGGATTTTTGTGACTGTGTTTAAAACGCCTTGAGAGTGTCCGTGAGCTGTATCGATAACAATCACATCAACGTTGGCTTCAACAAGCTTTTTGACGCGAGTCATTGTATCGCCAGTTACACCAACTGCCGCGCCAACGATCAGGCGGCCGTGAATGTCTTTAGATGAGTTCGGAAACTCAATGACTTTTTCAATGTCTTTAATTGTGATAAGACCTTTTAATTTATTCTGGTCATCTACGAGAGGAAGCTTTTCAATTTTATGTTTCTGCAAAATCTTTTCAGCTTCATCCAGAGTAGTTCCTACAGATGCAGTAACTAGCTCTTCTTTCGTCATGACATCGCTGATTTTCATTGAGTAGTCAGAAATAAAACGAAGGTCACGGTTTGTAATAATTCCAACAAGCTTCTGGTCTTCTTCGTTATTTACAATCGGAACACCGGAAATTCTGTATTTCCCCATCAAATGCTCCGCATCAAATACTTGGTGATCAGGAGTTAAAAAGAAGGGATTTGTGATAACGCCGCGCTCAGAGCGCTTTACTTTATCAACTTGTTCAGCCTGCTGTTCAATGGACATATTTTTGTGAATGATGCCCAAGCCGCCCTGTCTTGCCATTGCAATTGCCATTGCTGATTCTGTTACAGTGTCCATACCTGCGCTGATGACAGGAATATTTAGCTTTAACGTTTTTGTAAGTTCTACAGATAAATCCACATCACGCGGAAGTACCTCAGACTTTGCTGGCACAAGCAGCACATCGTCGAACGTTAAGCCTTCTTTTGAAAATTTACTTTCCCACATTAGTAAATCCCCCTCTTTTCGGCAAAATATTATATGTAGATTATCAACTAGCCAAGAGCATGTCAAGGAAGCGGGAAAGAGTTGAAATATTTAGATAACGGAAAGGATTAAGAAATATACATGACATATCATGAGTGGAAAGACTTAGCGCTATTTTACTCCGTTGAATCAACCCAGAAATTTCTAGAAAAGGTTTATACCTTAAACGGTATTGACGATGCGAAAAAAAACTCTTTTAAAAACAGTGAACGGTTTATTTATTTCTTAAAGCATGCCGAATCGTTTTATAAACAAGCCGCATATTCTCCCTTAGAAATCAAACCGATTCTTTTATTTTATGGAATGGCGCAGCTTATCAAAGCATGCTTAATTACATGTGATCCTCATTATCCAAGCCATACATCAGTACTGGCACATGGCGTAACAACAAGAAAACGAAAGAAACAAAATTATTGTTTTAGCGACGATGAAGTGAAAATACAACGGAATGGCCTATGCGTACATTTTATGAAACATTTATTCGGACAATCGGATATAGTAGATGAACGGTATACCATGAAAAAATTATTAATGGCCATTCCAGAACTTAGCGATATTTTCTACTTTCAGCAGAAAGAACGATTTATGACAAAAGTTGAGAAGGATAAGAACGAAATTTTTGTACCGGAGGAAGTAGTAATCAATTACAAAATGTCTGATTCAAGGTTTGCTGAATACATGTCCCATCATTATCAATGGTCTTTTACAAAAAAAAATGAACACGGGCTGCTGTTCGAAATTTCACCACAAGACAAGGAGCCATGGACATCGACCAGCTTATTGTTTGACATGGAAAAGAACCAATATTATATCCCTTCTCAAAGGGAGCAATTTCTGAGGCTTCCCGAAATGACAATTCATTATTTGATTTTGTACAACGTTGGGATGATTGCAAGGTATGAAACAGAATGGTGGTATGAGTTATTAACACAGCATATAAGTGATGACTACGTGTTAATTCAGCAGTTTTTATTAGTAACAGAAAAGAAATTCCCTAAATACGCTTCACAGTTTCTTCTTCATTTTTAACAAACAAAAAACCCAGCTCAATGAGCTGGGTTTAAGCTTGCTTGGCGGCGTCCTACTCTCACAGGGGGAAACCCCCGACTACCATCGGCGCTGAAGAGCTTAACTTCCGTGTTCGGTATGGGAACGGGTGTGACCTCTTCGCTATCGCCACCAAACAAATGCCTTCAGGATGAAGGTACTGGGCGTTTCTCACAGGATGTGAGAGCCCTTAGCGGAGTTTCCTTACCTTCCGCCTTTAGAGAGGTGTTCTCTCAAAACTAGATAACAGGTGTGACATCATTCAAAATGTGGTTAAGTCCTCGATCGATTAGTATCTGTCAGCTCCATGTGTCGCCACACTTCCACCTCAGACCTATCAACCTGATCATCTTTCAGGGATCTTACTTCCTTGCGGAATGGGAAATCTCATCTTGAGGGGGGCTTCATGCTTAGATGCTTTCAGCACTTATCCCGTCCGCACATAGCTACCCAGCGATGCCCTTGGCAGAACAACTGGTACACCAGCGGTGCGTCCATCCCGGTCCTCTCGTACTAAGGACAGCTCCTCTCAAATTTCCTGCGCCCGCGACGGATAGGGACCGAACTGTCTCACGACGTTCTGAACCCAGCTCGCGTACCGCTTTAATGGGCGAACAGCCCAACCCTTGGGACCGACTACAGCCCCAGGATGCGATGAGCCGACATCGAGGTGCCAAACCTCCCCGTCGATGTGGACTCTTGGGGGAGATAAGCCTGTTATCCCCGGGGTAGCTTTTATCCGTTGAGCGATGGCCCTTCCATGCGGAACCACCGGATCACTAAGCCCGACTTTCGTCCCTGCTCGACTTGTAGGTCTCGCAGTCAAGCTCCCTTGTGCCTTTACACTCTGCGAATGATTTCCAACCATTCTGAGGGAACCTTTGGGCGCCTCCGTTACCTTTTAGGAGGCGACCGCCCCAGTCAAACTGCCCACCTGACACTGTCTCCCCGCCCGATAAGGGCGGCGGGTTAGAAGGTCAATACAGCCAGGGTAGTATCCCACCGATGCCTCCACCGAAGCTGGCGCTCCGGTTTCCAAGGCTCCTACCTATCCTGTACAAGCTGTACCAACATTCAATATCAGGCTGCAGTAAAGCTCCACGGGGTCTTTCCGTCCTGTCGCGGGTAACCTGCATCTTCACAGGTACTATAATTTCACCGAGTCTCTCGTTGAGACAGTGCCCAGATCGTTGCGCCTTTCGTGCGGGTCGGAACTTACCCGACAAGGAATTTCGCTACCTTAGGACCGTTATAGTTACGGCCGCCGTTTACTGGGGCTTCAATTCGCACCTTCGCTTACGCTAAGCGCTCCTCTTAACCTTCCAGCACCGGGCAGGCGTCAGCCCCTATACTTCGCCTTACGGCTTCGCAGAGACCTGTGTTTTTGCTAAACAGTCGCCTGGGCCTATTCACTGCGGCTCTCTCGGGCTTGCACCCTAACAGAGCACCCCTTCTCCCGAAGTTACGGGGTCATTTTGCCGAGTTCCTTAACGAGAGTTCTCTCGATCACCTTAGGATTCTCTCCTCGCCTACCTGTGTCGGTTTGCGGTACGGGCACCTCTCACCTCGCTAGAGGCTTTTCTTGGCAGTGTGGAATCAGGAACTTCGCTACTATATTTCGCTCGCCATCACAGCTCAGCCTTATGGGAAACGGATTTGCCTATTTCCCAGCCTAACTGCTTGGACGCGGATATCCAATACCGCGCTTACCCTATCCTCCTGCGTCCCCCCATTGCTCAAATGGTGAGGAGGTGGTACAGGAATATCAACCTGTTGTCCATCGCCTACGCCTTTCGGCCTCGGCTTAGGTCCCGACTAACCCTGAGCGGACGAGCCTTCCTCAGGAAACCTTAGGCATTCGGTGGAGGGGATTCTCACCCCTCTTTCGCTACTCATACCGGCATTCTCACTTCTAAGCGCTCCACCAGTCCTTCCGGTCTGGCTTCACAGCCCTTAGAACGCTCTCCTACCACTGTTCGAAGAACAGTCCGCAGCTTCGGTGATACGTTTAGCCCCGGTACATTTTCGGCGCAGAGTCACTCGACCAGTGAGCTATTACGCACTCTTTAAATGGTGGCTGCTTCTAAGCCAACATCCTGGTTGTCTAAGCAACTCCACATCCTTTTCCACTTAACGTATACTTTGGGACCTTAGCTGGCGGTCTGGGCTGTTTCCCTTTCGACTACGGATCTTATCACTCGCAGTCTGACTCCCAAGGATAAGTCATTGGCATTCGGAGTTTGACTGAATTCGGTAACCCGGTAGGGGCCCCTAGTCCAATCAGTGCTCTACCTCCAAGACTCTTACCTTGAGGCTAGCCCTAAAGCTATTTCGGAGAGAACCAGCTATCTCCAGGTTCGATTGGCATTTCACCCCTACCCACACCTCATCCCCGCACTTTTCAACGTGCGTGGGTTCGGGCCTCCATTCAGTGTTACCTGAACTTCACCCTGGACATGGGTAGATCACCTGGTTTCGGGTCTACGACCACGTACTCATGCGCCCTATTCAGACTCGCTTTCGCTGCGGCTCCGCATCTTCTGCTTAACCTTGCACGGGATCGTAACTCGCCGGTTCATTCTACAAAAGGCACGCCATCACCCGTTAACGGGCTCTGACTACTTGTAGGCACACGGTTTCAGGATCTCTTTCACTCCCCTTCCGGGGTGCTTTTCACCTTTCCCTCACGGTACTGGTTCACTATCGGTCACTAGGGAGTATTTAGCCTTGGGAGATGGTCCTCCCGGATTCCGACGGAATTTCACGTGTTCCGCCGTACTCAGGATCCACTCAGGAGAGAACGAAGTTTTGACTACAGGGCTGTTACCTCCTATGGCGGGCCTTTCCAGACCTCTTCATCTACCTCGTTCCTTTGTAACTCCGTACAGAGTGTCCTACAACCCCAAGAGGCAAGCCTCTTGGTTTGGGCTGATCCCGTTTCGCTCGCCGCTACTCAGGGAATCGCATTTGCTTTCTCTTCCTCCGGGTACTTAGATGTTTCAGTTCCCCGGGTCTGCCTTCTCATATCCTATGAATTCAGATATGGATACCACTCCATTACGAGTGGTGGGTTTCCCCATTCGGAAATCTCCGGATCAAAGCTTGCTTACAGCTCCCCGAAGCATATCGGTGTTCGTCCCGTCCTTCATCGGCTCCTAGTGCCAAGGCATCCACCGTGCGCCCTTTCTAACTTAACCGTTAAAAAGAATCACTATGTGATATCTTGTCTTACTAATTGAATGTGATGTCTACTGTTATCTAGTTTTCAAAGAACACGTTGGTGGAGCCTAGCGGGATCGAACCGCTGACCTCCTGCGTGCAAAGCAGGCGCTCTCCCAGCTGAGCTAAGGCCCCGTTATATAAGATGGTGGGCCTGAGTGGACTCGAACCACCGACCTCACGCTTATCAGGCGTGCGCTCTAACCAGCTGAGCTACAGGCCCATCTTAACTTATTCAAGGAACAAAGTTCCTTGAAAACTAAACAAGACAGGGAACGTTCTGTTTATAAGACCCAAGGTCTTATATTCCGTATAATATCCTTAGAAAGGAGGTGATCCAGCCGCACCTTCCGATACGGCTACCTTGTTACGACTTCACCCCAATCATCTGTCCCACCTTCGGCGGCTGGCTCCTAAAAGGTTACCTCACCGACTTCGGGTGTTACAAACTCTCGTGGTGTGACGGGCGGTGTGTACAAGGCCCGGGAACGTATTCACCGCGGCATGCTGATCCGCGATTACTAGCGATTCCAGCTTCACGCAGTCGAGTTGCAGACTGCGATCCGAACTGAGAACAGATTTGTGGGATTGGCTTAACCTCGCGGTTTCGCTGCCCTTTGTTCTGTCCATTGTAGCACGTGTGTAGCCCAGGTCATAAGGGGCATGATGATTTGACGTCATCCCCACCTTCCTCCGGTTTGTCACCGGCAGTCACCTTAGAGTGCCCAACTGAATGCTGGCAACTAAGATCAAGGGTTGCGCTCGTTGCGGGACTTAACCCAACATCTCACGACACGAGCTGACGACAACCATGCACCACCTGTCACTCTGCCCCCGAAGGGGACGTCCTATCTCTAGGATTGTCAGAGGATGTCAAGACCTGGTAAGGTTCTTCGCGTTGCTTCGAATTAAACCACATGCTCCACCGCTTGTGCGGGCCCCCGTCAATTCCTTTGAGTTTCAGTCTTGCGACCGTACTCCCCAGGCGGAGTGCTTAATGCGTTAGCTGCAGCACTAAGGGGCGGAAACCCCCTAACACTTAGCACTCATCGTTTACGGCGTGGACTACCAGGGTATCTAATCCTGTTCGCTCCCCACGCTTTCGCTCCTCAGCGTCAGTTACAGACCAGAGAGTCGCCTTCGCCACTGGTGTTCCTCCACATCTCTACGCATTTCACCGCTACACGTGGAATTCCACTCTCCTCTTCTGCACTCAAGTTCCCCAGTTTCCAATGACCCTCCCCGGTTGAGCCGGGGGCTTTCACATCAGACTTAAGAAACCGCCTGCGAGCCCTTTACGCCCAATAATTCCGGACAACGCTTGCCACCTACGTATTACCGCGGCTGCTGGCACGTAGTTAGCCGTGGCTTTCTGGTTAGGTACCGTCAAGGTACCGCCCTATTCGAACGGTACTTGTTCTTCCCTAACAACAGAGCTTTACGATCCGAAAACCTTCATCACTCACGCGGCGTTGCTCCGTCAGACTTTCGTCCATTGCGGAAGATTCCCTACTGCTGCCTCCCGTAGGAGTCTGGGCCGTGTCTCAGTCCCAGTGTGGCCGATCACCCTCTCAGGTCGGCTACGCATCGTTGCCTTGGTGAGCCATTACCTCACCAACTAGCTAATGCGCCGCGGGTCCATCTGTAAGTGGTAGCCGAAGCCACCTTTTATGTTTGAACCATGCGGTTCAAACAACCATCCGGTATTAGCCCCGGTTTCCCGGAGTTATCCCAGTCTTACAGGCAGGTTACCCACGTGTTACTCACCCGTCCGCCGCTAACATCAGGGAGCAAGCTCCCATCTGTCCGCTCGACTTGCATGTATTAGGCACGCCGCCAGCGTTCGTCCTGAGCCAGGATCAAACTCTCCGATAAAGTAGTTTGACTGACTACGCACATCGCTGTGCGATTTTTAAAAACTGAATTAACAGGTACGTTTTGTCTTGTTTAGTTTTCAAAGAACTTTGTGTGCTTCTCTCGAAGCGACTACTTAATAGTAACATTTTTAGTTAACTAGGTCAATACTTTTTTAAAAAAGTTTTTACTAGTCATAATGGTCATGCTTGTGTCTTTAAAAAGACAACAGAAATGATTATACCATAATTTTTATGACTGTAAAGGGTTATGACACAAAAAAGCGCAGCTATTTCAGCTGCGCTTTTTCTCACACTTCTTCTTGTTCTTCTTCATTCTCATCTTCTTCGTTTTTCTCTACTAAAGCTACTGTAGCAACATGCTCTTCTTCTGCCATTCTGATGAGACGCACACCTTGAGTGACACGTCCGGTGATGGAGATATCATTGATGTCCATTCTGATGAGTACGCCGCTGGCTGTAATAATCATTAGATCTTCTTCACCTTTAGTAGCTTTCACTGCTACTAGTTGGCCGTTGTTCTCGGTGATTTTCGCTGTTTTGAGTCCTTTTCCGCCCCGGCTTTGGGTTCTGTACTCTTCAGCCGGAGTTCGTTTCCCGTACCCTTTTTCAGTTACGATAAGGACGTGTGATTCTTCCTCTAATATCTCCATGCCGACAACAACGTCGTCATCCGTCAGGGTGATGCCTTTTACGCCCGCCGCAGTTCTTCCCATCTCCCGGACATCTGTTTCAGGGAAACGGATCAGTAAACCGTTTTTCGTTCCAATGATGATTTGTTTTGTGCCGTCAGTCAGACGTACACCCATCAGTTCATCATCTTCACGAAGACCCAGAGCGATTAGACCATTGTTGCGGATATTAGCGAATTGAGATAGCGATGTTCGTTTTGAAACCCCATGCTTTGTAGTGAAGAAAAGGTAAAGCTCCGCATTGAATTCCGTGACTGGAATAATCGCGTTGATCCACTCACCCTTTTCTACCTCCAGCAGGTTAATAATCGGGATTCCTTTTGCCGTTCTGCCGTATTCAGGGATTTCATACCCTTTTGCACGATACACTTTCCCCTTGTTCGAGAAGAAGAGAATCGTGTCATGAGTTGACGTAGAGATCAAATGCTCAACGAAATCATCTTCGTTTGTTCCCATACCTTGTACACCTTTTCCGCCTCGTTTTTGACTGCGGTAAGTTGATGCAGGAAGACGTTTGACGTATCCGTTGTGCGTCAGAGTAACTACGATATTTTCTCTCTCGATGAGATCTTCATCTTCAATTGTCTCCAGTCCAGAAGTGACAATCTCAGTACGTCTTTCATCGTTAAAACGCTCTTTGATTTCCGTGAGTTCTTCACGAATGATCTCAAGCACTTTATATTCATTTGCCAAGATGTCTTTTAGCTCTGCAATTAATTTAACAAGAGATTGGTATTCTTCTTCGATCTTTTCACGTTCCAGTCCCGTTAAACGCTGGAGCCTCATATCAAGGATCGCTTGTGCTTGCTTCTCTGTCAGTGAGAATTGTTCAATTAAACCTGTTCTCGCAATTTCAGCCGTTTGAGAATTACGGATAAGGGAGATAACTGCATCGAGATGATCCAGTGCAATTCTCAATCCTTCCAAGATATGAGCTCTCGCTTCTGCTTTACGCAATTCATAAGCAGTACGGCGTCTAATGACAACTTTTTGATGGTCAAGGTAATGCTCCAGGCATTGCTTAAGAGTTAAAACTTTCGGCTGGCCATCAACAAGTGCAAGCAGGTTGATGCCAAAAGATGTTTGTAGAGCAGTTTGTTTGTACAGATTGTTTAAGATGACATTCGCATTGGCATCGCGTCTGATTTCAATGACAATTCTCATACCTGTACGATCTGACTCATCACGCAGATCTGTGATACCCTCTATCTTTTTGTCCCTTACGAGATCGGCAATTTTCTCAATTAATTTCGCCTTATTTACTTGGTAAGGTAACTCTGTAACGATAATTCTTTCTTTACCCGAAGATGTTTGTTCGATCTCAGCTTTTGCCCGAATCGTGATAGAGCCTCGGCCTGATTCGTATGCTTTCCGGATACCGCTGCGTCCCAAGATTTGACCCGCGGTCGGGAAATCGGGCCCTGGAATGACTTCCATAAGCTCTGGAATGGTAATGTCCGGATTCTCACTGACAGCAAGTACACCGTCAATGATTTCTCCCAGCTGGTGCGGAGGAATGTTTGTTGCCATACCTACCGCAATGCCGGCAGCACCGTTCACGAGCAGATTTGGGAACCTTGAAGGCATAACGACAGGTTCTCTTTCTGACCCGTCATAGTTATCCTGGTAATCGATTGTGTCTTTTGTGATGTCGCGAAGAATCTCCATCGAGATTTTAGACATTCTTGCTTCTGTATAACGCATGGCCGCCGCTGAGTCTCCGTCAACAGAACCGAAGTTTCCGTGACCATCAACAAGCATATAACGGTAGTTGAAATCCTGAGCCATTCTGACCATGGATTCATATACCGCTGAATCACCGTGCGGGTGGTATTTCCCGATAACTTCTCCAACGATACGCGCGGATTTTTTATAAGGCTTGTCACTTGTCATGCCTAAATCATTCATTGCATACAAAATCCGTCTATGAACCGGTTTTAAACCGTCACGAACATCCGGAAGAGCACGGGACACGATAACGCTCATTGCATAATCCAAGAAGGACGTACGCATTTCCTGACTGATATTTATTTCACGAACTTGTGGTGTGTTTTGTTCACTCATTAAAAAACCTCCCTGAAGTATCACATGAAATATGTGGGAGTAGATTGTCCATTATGACCTTCAATACGATTTCACTATTCTCCATTATATCAATAAACTTATGATTATACACATTAAATTGCTAGAATATATAGGTATTGCAGGCATTGCTGCATCTGATCTTGTTCAGAAAAAAGCCTTATTTCTTATTGGAAATAAGGCTTTTTATGATTAGATGTCAAGATTTTTAACGTATCTCGCATTCGCTTCTATGAAGTTTCGGCGCGGTTCTACCTTGTCGCCCATAAGCATTTCAAAAGTCTCGTCCGCATCCATTGCATCTTCAAGAGTTACCTGAAGAAGTGTTCTGGAGCTAGGATCCATGGTTGTCTCCCATAGCTGGGTGGCATTCATTTCACCAAGACCTTTGTAACGCTGCAGTCCAGGCTTAGGCGTTTGAGGAAGAGTTTTTAACAGCTCTTCCAGCTCCTTGTCATTGTACGCATACTCAACGCGTTTCCCCTGTTGAACCTTGTAGAGTGGCGGCTGCGCAATGTACACGTAGCCATTTTCGATAATTTGGCGCATATATCTGTAAAAGAACGTTAACAGCAGTGTTCTGATGTGCGCGCCGTCAACATCGGCATCTGTCATAATGACAACTTTGTGGTAACGGGCTTTCTCAAGGTTGAAGTCTTCCCCAATACCTGTGCCGAGCGCTGTGATCATAGAGCGAACTTCGTTGTTAGAAAGGATTTTATCCAGTCTGGCCTTTTCAACGTTTAGGATTTTACCTCTAAGCGGCAAAATGGCTTGGAAATGTCTGTCGCGTCCTTGTTTAGCAGATCCTCCGGCAGAGTCACCCTCTACGATATATAACTCGGAGATGCTCGGATCTTTTGAAGAGCAGTCCGCTAACTTACCGGGCAAGTTGGAAATTTCCAAAGCACTCTTACGGCGTGTTAGTTCACGGGCTTTTTTCGCAGCCATTCTTGCTCTTGCCGCCATTAAGCCTTTATCGACAATTTTTTTGGCTGCATCTGGATTTTCCAGCATAAATGTTTCCATCGCCGTAGAAAATAACGTATCGGTGATCGTCCGTGCTTCTGAGTTGCCCAGCTTTGTTTTCGTTTGGCCCTCAAACTGCGGATCAGGGTGTTTGATTGAAATAATCGCTGTCAGCCCTTCCCTTACGTCATCTCCGCTTAGGTTTGGATCATTTTCTTTAATGAGCCCTTTTTTTCTGGCGTAATCGTTGATAACACGAGTCAGGCCCGTTTTGAAGCCAGCTTCATGGGTACCGCCTTCGTACGTGTTAATGTTGTTTGTAAACGAGTAAATGTTGCTTGTGTAGCTGTCATTGTATTGCAAAGCCACTTCAACCGTAATGCCGTCCTTTTCGCCTTCAATGTAAATCGGCTCTTCATGGACAACCTCTTTAGAGCGGTTTAAATACTCTACATAACTTTTAATTCCGCCTTCGTAATGGTATTCATTTTTGCGCTCTTGTCCTTCACGTTTATCTTCAATCGTGATGTTTACGCCCTTTGTTAAAAAGGCTAATTCACGCACGCGGTTGGCAAGCAGATCGTAATCATACTCGGTTGTTTCTGAGAAAATTTCAGGGTCCGGGACAAAATGTGTCGTCGTTCCTGTATGATCCGTTTCGCCAATGATTTCAAGGTCTGTAACCGGAACTCCGCGTTTATAGGTTTGGCGGTGAATTTTACCGTCACGGTGAACCGTCACATCAAGCTCTGTTGATAGTGCGTTTACGACCGACGCACCTACACCGTGTAATCCTCCGGATACTTTATAGCCGCTTCCGTCAAATTTTCCTCCGGCATGAAGCACCGTCATAATGACTTCTACCGCAGGACGGCCCATTTTTTCATGAATACCGACTGGAATACCGCGGCCATTATCTACAACCGTGATACTGTTGTCTTTTTCAATTTGGATATTGATATCCGTACAATAACCGGCGAGGGCTTCGTCAATACTATTGTCGACAATTTCCCATACCAGGTGGTGAAGGCCTTTGCTGTTTGTCGAACCGATATACATCCCCGGTCTTTTACGAACAGCTTCCAATCCTTCTAGTACCTGTATCTGATTTTCATCATAACTGTTTTGCTGCTGTTCCATAGCCACGTCATTCACCTACACTTTTCTAAACGATATATTCGTGATAAAAAATTTCTAAGAATCTATTTCAAACATAAATTGCGCACGTTTTTTTAATGTGCTGGAAGATAAGGGAGAGTAATATATATTCTGAACCGTGACTACGATAGATTTGGGCGTGCCGTTTACGGAAGGCACCACCTTGTGTTTCTGTTTTTTCAGAAATTCTTCAACAATAGGCGACATGTTGGCTTTAAAGTCAAAAATGCCGACAATATCTCGTGTTGAAACCACAAAGTCATCACCTAAATGAATATACAATTGCTCACCTCATTTCTTCACTTCACTAACGCACCATTTTGCACACGGAACATTCCTGCTTGACGTAAGGTTTCGTGATCAATGCCATCAACGCTTGTCGTTGTGACAAACGTTTGTACACGGCCTTGGATCGTATGAAGCAAGTGTGACTGGCGATAATCATCCAGTTCACTCAGTACATCATCCAATAGTAAAATGGGATATTCTCCGATTTCTTCATGGATCAGGTCAATCTCCGCCAGCTTAAGGGACAACGCCGTCGTTCGCTGCTGTCCTTGAGAACCATACGTCTGCACATCGCGTCCGTTCACATAGAAAAGAACATCATCGCGATGAGGCCCTGACAGCGTCACACCACGCTCAATTTCTTTTTCTCTTAATTTAGAAAACGCTTCTTGATAGCTATCTCCTATTTTCGACAAATCTAGGGGATCTGATACATCAAGAGCTGTATGGTATTTCAGGGTCAGTTCTTCAAGCCCTCTTGAGATGCCTGCATGGATGGGCTGCGCCCATTTCTCGAGCTGTGCTGTAAACTGCAGGCGTTTTACGACGACTTTTGCTGCAACTTCTACAAGCTGATCGGTCAGAACATCGAGCATCGTCCGGTCAGTTTGTTTTCTTGTTTGCAGCTGTTTCAAAAAATGATTCCGCTGGGAAAGGATTTTCTGGTAAAGAGAAAGATCATGAAGGTAGACGGGAGAAACCTGTCCGATTTCCATGTCAAGAAACCGCCTTCTCACTTGAGGGCTTCCCTTTACAAGATTTAAATCTTCCGGCGCGAACATAATCGTGTTGAGGGCCCCGACATACTGGCTGAGCTTTTGCTGTTCAATATGATTGACCTTGCCCTTTTTACCCTTTTTGGAGATGACGAGTTGCATCGGGATCGCCCCGTTTTGCTTCATCACTCTTCCCTCTATTTTAGCATAGTCTTTGTCCCACCGTATAAGTTCTTTGTCATTTGATGTCCGGTGCGATTTCGCCATGGACAAGACATAGATCGCCTCCATGAGGTTTGTCTTCCCCTGGGCGTTTTCTCCGATAATCACATTTACTTTATTTTCAAATTGAAGTTCAGCATGGTCGTAGTTGCGGTAAGATGTCAGTTCTAAGTTCTGGATATACAATCAGTGTCACCCGCTTTAATTGACGACTTGAAATGAACCAAATCCTTCAATCTCTACCACATCTCCAACATACAGCTTTCTGCCCCGGCGGTTGTCCGGCTCATCGTTCACAAGCACTTCATGCTCGCTTAAAAACCACTTCGCCATACCGCCAGACTGAATCACATCGGCTAATTTTAAGAATTGTCCGAGTGTAATCATCTCTGTATCAATTGAAATCGGATTTGCCATTATATCGACCTCTTTCAAATATCACTAATATCTAATTGTACTAAAAAAAAACGAATTAGGGAAAGGGAAAACTTGTCGGAGCAGATACCGAATAGAAAAGCTGCCGACGGGTCGGCAGCAGTGTATCGGATTAATAGGTTCTGACAGGAAGGATAAGCTGTACAATCGTTTCATCATTCGGCGTGCGAATTAAGAAAGGTCTCATTGCGCCTGTAAAGCTTACGCGTATTTCTGCTCCTTCAAGCACCTTTAGTGCATCCAGCATATATTTTGGACTAAAAGAGATATTTAATTCCTCACCTTCAATTTGATCCGCAGCAATTGCTTCCACAACTTTACCGATTTCTGGCGAATTGGAAGAAATTTCAATGGATTCAGCCGGTTTTGCAGAGAGTTTTACAACGTTATTGCGTCCCTCTCTAGCTAAAAGAGATGCACGATCAATGGCCTGAAGGAATTCTTTTGTGTTCACAATGATTTCTGTTTTGCTGTCTTGCGGAATCAGGCTGGTTGTGTCTGGATAATTCCCGTCCAGAAGCCGTGAGAAGAATAAGACGTTTTTCGCTTTAAACAGAACTTGGGTTTCTGTGATGACGATATCTACAAGTTCCTGGTTGTCATCTAAAATCTTGCTGAGTTCAGTTAAACTTTTTCCCGGAATCACGACGTTATAAGATCTGTCTTCTGGAATATCAAGTTTCGCCTTTCTTAATGCAAGACGGTGGCTATCCGTTGCAGTGCATAATAATTCACTTTGCTCCACTTTCCAGTTTACACCTGTCAAGATAGGGCGTGTTTCTGAGGTGGACACTGCAAATACTGTTTGTCTGATTAGATTTTTTAACAAATCAGTTGGGATCTGAATCGCATGATGCTCTTCAATCTGCGGCAAGTGCGGATACTCATCAGCATCCAGTCCGTTTAGATTAAATTCAGCTTTACCAGAACGGATAATCGTCAAATATTGATTTTGGACTTCGATTTCTACAGTTGCCATCGGCAATTTTTTTACAATTTCACTAAAAAAGCGAGCCTGTAAAACGATGCTTCCGGGCTGTTCAATAGTGACGATTTCTTTATCTCCTTCTTCTTTAGGAATGAAGGATTCAATAGAAATATCTGAGTCACTCCCTGTAAAGGATACTCCATCATCTGATGCAACAATTTTAATACCAGTCAGAATGGGAATCGTGGTTCTGGATGAAACTGCTTTTAATACATCTTGGACACTTTCAACAAGACGATCTTTTTGAATCGTGAATTTCATTTTTATCCTCCTAACGGATAATGTATTAATATATATATTTATAAAAAAATAGTAGAAGTAATAGTAGGGCCTGTGGATTTGTGGATAAGTTGTGAAAAAGACAGGAAACACAGCCTATCCACATGTGGACAGACTGTGTATGACTTCCGAAAAGTTATTCACACTTTCCCCGATTGATCCCCGGTCCTGCTATTTAAGCTGTTCTTTAATTTCTTTTACATGCTGCTGAAGCTGTTCATCATCTGCCAGCAGTTTTGAAATTTTTTCATGCGCATGAATAACGGTCGTATGATCACGTCCTCCAAACTCTTCACCGATTTTAGGAAGAGAGGAATCAGTCATTTCCCTTGATAAGTACATGGCGATTTGACGCGGAAAAGCTACTGACTTTGTCCGTTTTTTTGCTTTGAAATCCTCGAGTTTAATATTAAATTGCTGGCCTACTACCCTCTGAATTTCTTTTATCGTAATGACTTTCGGTTTTGAGGAAGGAATAATATCTTTCAACGCCTCAGCGGCCAGATCAGCATTAATATCTTTATTAATTAAAGATGAATAAGCCACAACTCTGATTAATGCTCCTTCGAGTTCCCGAATATTGCTGTCGATTTGATTCGCGATGTAAAGCATAACCTCGTTCGGAATATCGAGGCCTTCTGCTTTGGCTTTTTTTCTTAAAATTGCAATTCTCGTTTCTAGATCAGGCGGTGTGATATCTGTAATAAGTCCCCATTCAAAACGTGAGCGCAATCTGTCTTCAAGTGTCGGAATTTCCTTTGGCGGTCGGTCGCTTGAAATGACGATTTGTTTGCTTTCTTCGTGCAATGTGTTAAATGTATGGAAAAATTCTTCCTGGGTTTGTTCTTTCCCCGCTAAAAATTGAATATCATCTATCAAAAGCACATCAACATTTCGATAGCGATTGCGGAAGTCGACGGCTTTATTATCTCGGATAGAGTTGATGAATTCGTTTGTAAATTTCTCAGAAGACAGATAAACCACTTTGGCAGAAGGATTATGATCTATTACATAATGGCCGATCGCATGCATTAAGTGCGTTTTCCCTAAGCCGACGCCCCCATATATAAATAAAGGGTTATAAGCTTTCGCGGGTGCTTCCGCTACTGCGAGGGAAGCAGCGTGTGCAAATCGGTTTCCAGATCCGATGACAAAAGTATCAAAAGTATATTTTGGATTGAGCATATTTTGAGGAAAATCAGATGTATCTTCTTTGACCGCTTTTTTGACTTGCGGTTTCGGCATAAAATCCTCAACATCTTGATTTTGAGGAATGACAAACTTAATGCTCAATTCTTCCCCGGTTAATTCATATATAGTATCTGCAATCAGATGCAAGTATCTGGACTCCAGCCAGTCTCTGGCAAATTCATTGGGAGCCGTGATTGTTAATGTATCGCCTTGCAGTGAGTGGGCTTTGGTTGACTTCATCCAAGTCTCAAAACTCGGTTTGCTCAACTTTTTTTCGATTTGAGCAAGGGCTTGGTTCCACAGGTCTAATATATTTTCCAT